>NZ_CP096406.1:172500-3889512 GCF_053903245.1 Bacillus sp. K7 | reverse complement strand
AGTGTATTTTGGATTGAGCATATTTTGAGGAAAATCAGATGTCTCTTCTTTGACCGCTTTTTTGACTTGCGGTTTCGGCATAAAGTCTTCAACATCTTGATTTTGAGGAATGACAAACTTAATGCTCAATTCTTCCCCGGTTAATTCATATATTGTATCTGCAATAAGATGCAAGTATCTGGACTCCAGCCAGTCTCTGGCAAATTCATTAGGAGCGGTGATTGTCAATGTATCTCCCTGCAGTGAGTGAGCTTTGGTTGATTTCATCCAAGTTTCAAAACTCGGTTTGCTCAATTTTTTTTCGATTTGAGCTAGAGCTTGATTCCACAGATCTAATATATTTTCCATCTTCCGGCACGTCCCTCCTTTTCGTAGAAAATGGCATCCTTCTCTGTTATAGAACACAAAAAAAGAGCAAATGGCGCTTGCCATTCGTACACATTAAATGTTGAAAACATATAATATAGTAGATAAATAGCTTTTCGACAAATTTCACAACTTGTGGACAACGTTCTACACAAGCTGTGTGAAATCAATCCACAACTTATCCACAATTTGTGGATAAGGAGGGAAGGTGAGATTCGTAATCAAGAGTTAAAACACAAATATAATACCAAAATAAACGAGAGCTTGCAATGGGTGTCACAATCTTATCCACAAAGCGGACAACCTGTTGAAAATTTTTTGTCCACAGGGGTTGGTAATGTGAAAATGTTGTCGATAACCTCTGTGGATACTAAAAAAAGGCGGAAAAGATATCCACACTCGCAATTTAGGGAGAATGAGTAGGTTATCTTTTTTCGTTAATTTAAGGAATCTTAAAAATAAGGTTTCGAAAGTTGAAAAGGTATGGTATCCTATTATGGTTGCAAGAAATAAAAGCACTAGTGAAGTTGACAATGAACAGGTAACGCAAATATAATAAGTAAGACTGTCTTTAACAGCTATTCCTCGAGGGAGGTGTCATAAATGAAAAGAACATTCCAACCGAATAACCGTAAACGCAGTAAAGTTCATGGCTTCAGAAGCCGTATGAGTTCAAAAAACGGTCGTCTAGTTTTAGCACGCCGTCGCCGCAAAGGCAGAAAAGTATTATCAGCTTAGGCCACTGAATAATGTCAGTGGTCTTTTTTCACTTTATGGGAAAAGATAAATGTGATGCGAAATGAACCGGGGCGCTTCCTGGTTCTGATGCATCTCATTTTTCATCATAAATTTTAAAAGTTTCTGGCAGCCAGTATCGGAGTGAGTCATTTGAAGAAGCGAAATCGTTTAAAGAAAAATGAAGATTTTCAAAAAGTGTTTAAGCATGGGACATCAGTAGCGAACCGCCAGTTTGTCTTATATACGCTTGATCAGCCTGAAAACGATGAGCTGCGTGTCGGGCTTTCCGTCAGCAAAAAAATTGGCAACGCTGTGATGCGAAATCGAATCAAACGTTTGATTCGGCAGGCCTTTCTTGAAGAGAAAGAGAGACTGAAGGAAAAGGATTACATCATTATTGCCAGAAAACCGGCGAGCCAGCTGACATATGAGGAAACGAAAAAAAGTCTGCAGCATCTATTCAGGAAGTCTTCTTTATATAAGAAATCTTCGTCAAAGTAAGCAAGGGCATTGCTTTCTGATCACTTTTAAAAGCGCTTCCTTTCTGGTTGAACAGAAAAAGGCACCATTTAAATCTGAAAGATGCTAAAATACATACAAGTATGCTTTGCAATAAAAGAGTGTAAAGATTAATTATAGGAGGAAATGTTGTTGAAAAGGAGAATAGGGTTGCTATTAAGTATGGTTGGCGTATTCATGCTTTTGGCAGGATGCTCGAGTGTGCAAAAGCCGATCACTGCAGATAGTCCGCATTTTTGGGACAAGTACGTAGTATATCCTTTGTCTGAGCTCATTACGTATGTAGCGAAAGTCACGGGAGATAACTATGGACTATCAATTATTCTTGTTACCATTTTAATTCGTTTATTAATTTTGCCGCTGATGATTAAGCAGCTGAGAAGTTCGAAAGCGATGCAGGCTTTACAGCCGGAAATGCAAAAGCTTAAAGAAAAATACAGCTCAAAGGATCAAAAAACGCAGCAAAAGCTTCAGCAGGAAACAATGGCTTTATTCCAAAAGCACGGTGTCAATCCGTTGGCGGGATGTTTCCCGATTTTAATCCAGATGCCGATTTTAATTGGATTCTATCATGCGATCATGAGAACACAGGCGATATCAGAGCATAGCTTCTTATGGTTTGACTTAGGAGAAAAAGACCCTTACTATATTCTACCTATCGTTGCCGGGGTCGCTACATTTGTTCAGCAAAAGCTGATGATGGCGGGCAATGCGCAGCAAAATCCGCAAATGGCGATGATGCTTTGGATTATGCCGATCATGATTATCGTATTTGCGATCAATTTCCCGGCGGCTCTTTCTCTTTATTGGGTAGTCGGTAACTTGTTTATGATTGCGCAAACTTTCCTTATCAAAGGACCTGATATTAAAAAAGATCCTGAATCGCAAAAAGCTGGAGGAAAGAAAAAGTGAGAAATGTAACTGCTGCAGGGCGAAATGTCGATGAAGCAGTACAGTCCGGATTACAAGAGCTGGAATTAACAATGGATAAGGTGGATATTACCGTTATTGAAGAGGGAAACAAAGGGTTTCTCGGTATTTTCGGTAAAAAGCCGGCGGTCGTAAAGCTTGTTGAAAAGGTTGATCCAATTCAGCAAGCGAAGTCTTATCTTCATACGATTGCCGAAGCCATTGCCGGGAAGTCTGAAGTGACTGTAAAAGAAAACAAAAAGACGGTGAGTTTCCATATAACAGGCGAAAAAGCGGCATTGTTGATTGGAAAAAGAGGACAAACCTTAAATGCTCTTGAAACTTTGACACAGCTTGTCATTAATCGTTATCCAGGGCAATTCAAAAATGTCACGGTAGATGCAGAAAACTATCGTTTAAAAAGAAAAGATACACTGAGTCAGTTGGCCATCAGGCTTGCAGACCAGGTTTTGAAAACGAAAAAAGAAGTTCATCTTGAACCTATGCCGTCCAGTGAAAGAAAAATCATTCATGATACTCTTTCTGAGTATGCAAATCACCAGATCAAAACGTATTCAATGGGTGAAGGCGAAAATCGCCATCTCGTTATTTCCCATAAAAAATAGCATAAAACCGAAGTCCGGTAAAAAGCGGATTTCGGTTTTTTTGTATGAGAAAAATCTATTTTTCCTAGTCATATCAAGCTTTTGCCGTTTAAGTTTTTTCTTTTTAGGTGTATCCTGTTGATAAAAAGGAAGTTCAGGAAATAAAATTAATTGTTATTCACATGTGGATAAGTTAAAGTAATAGAGGGTGAATCCCTTATTCTGTGGATAACACATCTTCCACTTCGAACCAAACTATGTTATCTTTTAGTTTTGGCATAATAAAAATTTTTTTATATAGATGAAAGTATAAGTAAAGAGAGGTGAACAGCATGGATACAATTGCGGCAATTTCCACACCGATGGGAGAAGGCGCGATTGCGATTGTACGGTTGAGCGGACCAGAAGCAATTCAAATCGCAGATAAAATGTATAAAGGGCCGAAGGGGAAAACACTCAGCTCGGTTGAATCACATACGATTCATTATGGTCACATCGTAGACAGACCTTCGGATCGTGTCGTTGAGGAAGTAATGGTATCAGTGTTAAAAGCGCCGAGAACTTTTACACGTGAAGATGTCATCGAAATTAACTGTCACGGGGGAATTGTGACTGTGAACCAAGTGCTTCAGCTCGCATTAAGAGAGGGAGCGAGATTGGCAGAGCCTGGTGAATTTACAAAACGCGCGTTTTTAAACGGCCGAATCGATCTTTCACAGGCAGAAGCGGTTATGGACTTAATCAGAGCAAAAACGGACCGGGCAATGAACGTCGCCATGAATCAAATGGAAGGGCGTCTTTCTGCTTTGGTGCGCCGTTTACGCAGTGAGATTTTAGAAACGCTGGCTCATGTTGAGGTAAATATAGATTATCCGGAGTACGATGATGTAGAGGAAATGACGCATCAGCTTTTGGTTGAAAAGGCAACCGCCGTGAAAAAAGAAATTGAGGCACTGCTGAGGACTTCTGAGCAAGGGAAAATCTTGCGTGAAGGTCTATCTACTGTTATTATCGGCCGGCCAAATGTAGGGAAATCATCTCTTCTGAACAGCCTTGTTCATGAGGCGAAAGCCATTGTGACTGATATACCCGGAACGACTCGGGATGTGATTGAGGAATACGTTAATGTAAGAGGCGTTCCGCTTCGTCTAGTTGATACAGCGGGTATTCGTGAAACAGAGGATATTGTTGAACGAATCGGTGTTGAACGTTCTCGCCAGGTTCTTAAGGAAGCGGACCTGATTTTACTTGTGCTTAATTATAGTGAAGAGCTTTCTGAAGAAGACGTAAAGCTTTTTGAAGCCGTTGAGGGCATGGATGTTATCGTGATTATGAATAAGACTGACCTTGAGGCGAAGATTGACAGTGAACATGTCCGTGAGCTTGCCAATGGACGTCCTGTTGTTACGACATCTCTTTTAAAAGAGGAAGGCATCAATGATTTGGAAGAAGCGATTCAATCGCTGTTCTATACTGGTGCTATTGAAAGCGGAGATCTGACTTATGTCAGCAATACACGTCATATCTCTATCTTACAGCAAGCAAACCGTGCCATTGAAGATGCGCTTAGCGGCATCGAACAGGATGTCCCGATCGACATGGTGCAAATCGACCTGACAAGATGCTGGGAGCTTTTGGGCGAAATCATCGGAGATGCTGTCCATGAAAGCTTAATTGATCAGCTCTTTTCACAATTCTGTTTAGGAAAATAATAAAAGGAGGAACGAGAATCATGGGGTATGAAGCAGGCCAATACGATGTGATTGTGATTGGCGCCGGGCATGCCGGTGTTGAGGCTGCCCTCGCATCAGCACGTCAAGGTGCCAAAACACTTGTCTTGACCATCAACCTAGATATGGTTGCATTTATGCCATGTAATCCGTCTGTCGGCGGCCCCGCAAAAGGGATTGTCGTCCGCGAAATTGACGCGCTCGGCGGAGAAATGGGCAGAAACATCGATAAAACGCATATACAAATGAGAATGCTGAATACTGGAAAAGGTCCTGCCGTCCGTGCATTGCGTGCGCAAGCAGACAAATTCCAATATCAGCACGAAATGAAAAATACACTTGAAAAAGAACCAAACTTAACAATGCTGCAAGGAATTGTGGAGCGGCTGATCGTTGAAGACGGCAAATGCCGCGGTGTCATTACACAAACAGGCGCGCATTATCGTGCGAAAGCGGTTGTCATGACGACAGGGACATATTTAAGAGGACGAATCATTCTTGGAGATCTGTCTTACTCAAGCGGTCCGAACAACCAGCAGCCTTCTATTAAGCTTTCTGAGCATTTGGAGGAACTGGGCTTTGAACTTGTTCGTTTTAAAACAGGTACGCCGCCTCGCGTGAAAAGCGACACGATTGATTACAGCAAAACGGAAATTCAGCCTGGTGACGATGTGCCTCGCGCTTTCTCATATGAAACAGTGGAATATATTACAGATCAGCTTCCTTGCTGGCTGACATATACAAGCCCTGAAACACATGAGATTATCGACGGCAACCTGCACCGTTCACCGATGTATTCCGGCATGATCAAAGGCACGGGCCCTAGATATTGCCCGTCCATTGAAGATAAAGTTGTCCGTTTTAATGATAAACCGCGTCACCAAATCTTCCTTGAGCCGGAAGGCAGAAATACACAGGAAGTCTATGTCCAAGGTTTATCTACAAGTCTTCCAGAAGATGTACAGCAAAGAATGCTTGCAACGATTCCGGGTCTTGAAAACGTGCAAATGATGAGAGCCGGCTATGCGATTGAGTACGATGCGATCGTACCGACACAGCTATGGCCGACACTTGAAACGAAAAAAATCACAAACCTTTATACTGCGGGCCAAATTAACGGAACATCCGGTTATGAAGAAGCTGCGGGACAAGGAATTATGGCGGGGATCAATGCAGGGCGAAAAGCGCTTGGAGAAGAAGAAGTGATTCTGAGCCGTTCTGACGCCTACATTGGTGTTCTGATTGATGACCTTGTCACGAAGGGAACAAACGAACCATACCGTCTTCTCACATCACGTGCTGAATACAGATTGCTTCTTCGCCATGACAATGCTGATTTGCGCCTGACAGAAATCGGACATCGCATTGGATTGATTTCTGATGAGCGCTATGCAGCTTTTGAACAGAAAAAAGCGGCGATCGAAGCGGAGAAAAAACGTCTGTATTCTGTGATTATCAAGCCGTCTCCGGAAAATCAAGAATATATCCGTTCTCTTGGCGGAAGCGAATTGAAAGATGGGGTTCGCGGCACAGACTTGATGAAACGTCCTGAAATGAACTATGAAACAGTCACAAAACTGGCGCCGCCAGAAGTGCCGGTTCCGCAAGACGTGGCAGAACAAGTAGAAATCCAAGTGAAATATGAAGGATATATTGAAAAATCTCTTCAGCAAGTGGAAAAACTGAAGAAGATGGAAAATAAGAAAATTCCGGATCGAATTGATTATGACGCAATTAAAGGGATCGCGACTGAGGCGCGTCAAAAGCTGAAAGATGTACGGCCTCTGTCTGTTGCCCAAGCTTCCCGCATTTCCGGTGTAAATCCGGCGGACATTTCAATTCTATTGGTGTATTTAGAGCAGGGACGCATTGCGAAGATAGCCGAATAGAAAGGATGACGGCATGAATATTGAAGAATTCACTTCTGGTTTGGCGGAAAAAGGGATATCCCTTTCTCCCCGCCAGCTGGAACAATTTGAGCTGTATTACGACATGTTGGTTGAATGGAACGAAAAAATTAATCTGACTTCCATTACAGAGAAAAAAGAAGTGTATCTTAAGCATTTTTATGATTCCATTACAGCCGCTTTTTATGTCGACTTCAACCAAGTGAACACGATTTGTGATGTTGGAGCGGGAGCGGGTTTTCCGAGTCTTCCGATTAAAATATGCTTTCCGCACCTCCATGTCACAATCGTGGATTCACTAAACAAACGGATTACGTTTTTAGAAAAGTTGTCTGAAGCTTTGCAAATGGAGAATACGACATTCTGCCATGACAGAGCTGAAACATTCGGACAGCGGAAAGATGTCCGGGAAAGCTATGATATTGTGACGGCGCGAGCAGTTGCTAGACTCTCTGTTTTAAGCGAACTTTGCCTGCCTCTGGTGAAGAAAAACGGTTTATTTGTTGCTTTAAAAGCCGCATCAGCAGAAGAAGAACTGAATGCCGGCAAAAAAGCGATCACGACGCTTGGAGGAGAACTTGAGCATACCCATTCCTTTAAGCTGCCTATTGAAGAAAGCGATCGTAACATTATGGTGATACGCAAGAAAAAAAGTACGCCTAAGAAGTATCCAAGAAAACCGGGAACTCCTAATAAATCGCCAATTGAAGGGTAATTTAGACAGCCTGATGTGACAATACCATCATATTTTCCTCAAAATTGATGGATGTACAGCAGGAAAAACCATGAGAAAATAGAATTATAAAAATGGCAGTTTTTAAAGGTGGTGTAGGTACATGAAGCATTCATTCTCTCGTTTCTTCGGGCTTGGTGAGAAGGAACAGGAACCGGAGATTGCTGAACATGAGACAAACAAAGAAGAGATTCTGGAAATACCGGTAAATGCTATCGTTCCCAACCGTTTTCAGCCACGCACCATTTTCTCAGATGAAAAAATCAAAGAGTTAGCAATGACCATTCATACACACGGCATTATTCAGCCGATTGTTGTCAGGCATACAGAAGAAGAAGGCCAATACGAACTCATTGCAGGTGAAAGACGCTGGAGAGCGGTTCAATCGCTCGAGTGGGAAAAGATTCCGGCTATTATTAAGGATTTTTCCGACACGGAAACCGCTTCTGTGGCGTTAATTGAAAACTTGCAGCGGGAAGAACTGTCTTCTATTGAGGAAGCGCATGCCTATGCTAGGCTTCTTGAGCTTCATGATTTAACACAGGAAGCACTCGCGCAGCGTTTAGGAAAAGGACAGTCAACAATTGCGAATAAGCTGCGGTTATTAAAGCTGCCTCAGCCGGTCCAAGACGCGATCATGGAGAAGCAAATCACTGAGCGTCATGCCAGAGCGCTGATTCCGCTGAAACAGCCTGAGCTCCAAGTCACACTGCTCACAGAGATTATTGAGAAAAGTTTAAATGTAAAACAGACGGAAGACCGCGTGGTGAAAATGCTGGAGCAAGGCCAGAGAAAACCAAAGCCCAGACGCAAAGCGTTCAGCAGAGACACAAGAATTGCAATGAACACGATTCGTCAATCACTAACAATGGTTGAAGACAGCGGTGTAAAATTGAATACAGAAGAAGAAGAATTTGAAGAATATATTCAATTAACGATCCGCATACCGAAATAAAGCTCTCCTGAAACTCAGGGGAGCTTTTATTTTTATAGTAAAAGGAAATCAATTACTTTTACTTGTTATTGTTATATTAGAATTCTATTTTTAAGTTTGTGGATACATCCTTCCGTATCCTGTGGAAAAATTACTGCGTACCCCAAACAATATAGTGTAATGGCATGCCGAGGAGCATGCAGACGAAAACTGACTTTTTTTGAACACTTTTCCGATTTTTTTTCGCAAGGATTCGAGTTTGATTGGTCCGGGATCGATCTGGCCAGAAACTCTCACTTTCCCCAGTAGAAAAGGAACGATATCGTAATATGAGAAACATGCTCATCAGCGTAACGGGTACATCTTTGTTTGTAGACCAGATTCTCTTTTGTACGGAAACTTCTTCTTTTTTCTCTTAAAAACTCCTTTTTTGAGTCAAAAAAACATGGAAATAACAGAATTTATAAGAGAAAGGATTAGATACGCTTTAATTTTCAATTATTTCCTTTCTTAATCGGAACAAAATGATGAAAAAAATGAAACGCTTTAATCTTTTTTTGATAGAATAGAAGCAAGATAGTACATGTTCATGTGAAAGTAGGTGACATCGTGGGAAAAATCATAGCAATTACGAACCAAAAAGGCGGAGTCGGAAAAACAACGACGTCTGTCAACCTTGGGGCATGCTTAGCTTACATAGGGAAAAGGGTTCTGCTGGTAGATATTGATCCGCAGGGAAATGCGACAAGCGGATTAGGGATTGAAAAAGCCGATGTAGAGCAGTGTGTGTACGATATTTTAGTAGACGATGCAGATGTAATAGATATAATTAAAGCAACGACAGTGGAGAACCTGGACGTGATTCCTGCGACAATACAGCTTGCAGGAGCTGAAATCGAGCTGGTTCCGACGATTTCAAGAGAAGTGAGACTGAAGAGGGCGCTTGAAGCAGTAAAGCAGAATTATGATTACATTATCATTGACTGTCCGCCTTCATTGGGGCTGTTGACGATTAACGCGCTTACTGCCTCAGATTCTGTAGTGATTCCTGTACAGTGCGAATATTACGCGTTGGAGGGGCTCAGCCAGTTATTAAATACAGTACGTCTTGTGCAAAAGCATTTGAATACGGATTTAATGATTGAAGGTGTACTGCTGACAATGCTTGATGCCCGGACGAATCTCGGCATCCAAGTGATTGAAGAGGTTAAGAAGTATTTTAGAGATAAAGTATATAAGACGGTTATTCCGCGTAATGTCCGTCTGAGCGAGGCGCCGAGTCACGGAAAACCCATCATATTATACGATCCGCGGTCAAGAGGTGCGGAAGTATATTTAGATTTAGCAAAGGAAGTGGCTGCGAATGGCTAAAGGCCTTGGAAAAGGGATTAATGCGTTGTTCAATCAGGTTGATTTGTCGAATGAGACAGTTGAAGAAATTAAAGTTGCCGATTTACGCCCTAATCCTTATCAGCCAAGAAAACACTTTGATGACGAGGCATTAGCTGAACTAAAAGAATCTGTGCTGCAGCATGGCATTCTTCAGCCGCTTATCGTCAGAAAATCTTTAAAAGGCTATGATATTGTTGCGGGTGAACGGCGTTTTCGAGCGGCAAAGCTTGCGGGTTTAGACACGGTTCCGGCCATTGTCCGTGAATTATCAGAGGCATTAATGAGAGAAATTGCGTTATTGGAAAACCTTCAGCGTGAAGATTTATCGCCGCTTGAAGAGGCTCAGGCCTACGATTCTTTGCTGAAACACTTAGATCTCACGCAAGAACAGCTTGCAAAACGTCTGGGGAAAAGCAGGCCGCATATTGCGAATCATTTAAGATTGCTGACACTTCCAGAAAACGTTCAACATCTTATTGCTGAAGGTACGCTTTCGATGGGACATGGACGCACGCTTCTTGGCTTGAAAAACAAAAATAAGCTTGAACCGCTTGTACAAAAAGTGATTGCGGAGCAGCTTAATGTCCGTCAGCTTGAACAGCTGATTCAGCAGTTGAATCAGAATGTTTCACGTGAAACAAAGAAAAAAGAACCTGTGAAAGATGCGGTTCTTAAAGAACGTGAATCCTATCTGCAAAATTATTTTGGAACAACGGTTAATATTAAACGACAAAAGAAAAAAGGAAGAATTGAGATTGAATTTTTCTCAAATGAAGATCTTGATCGGATTTTAGAGCTTTTGTCTGAAAGAGAATCGTAAATACAGAAACCATCTTTCAAAAGAAGATGGTTTTTCGAATTATATGCGCCCGGTAATCCTTTGGAGCGGGCTAAGGCGTTCGTGCCTCCACCCTGTCCGATCTGTTGCACTCAATCCTTCAGCAAGAACATTTGCCATATTCATGACCAAGTGCAGCCTTGTATTTTGTAAAACAAAGTATTCCATAAAACCACTCACATTTACAATTCCGTTAATATGAAGATCTCCCACTTCAGGAAGGTCCTTTTGCACACCGGCTCCCGGCTTTAATGGCCCCTCTCCGATTTGAAACGAACCTACACTTTTAACGCGTCCTAAGCATGCATCGACTGCTATAATGAATGGGTTTTTATGTATTTTTTGAATGTCCTGAATTTTATCCTTCATATTCACAGCGTGGACAGGGTCAGATAAAGTGCCATAGACATGAAATCTAGTGAGCTGCATTTGTTTGAGTTTCATTCCTACGAGCGGGCCTAATGAATCGCCGGTTGAACGGTCTGTTCCGATACAAACCACGATAATGGGCTTACCGGCAGCTTTCCGCAAGGATGAAGAAAGGATGGTTTGGATCTGTTTTACTGCGGCTGCATCTGTGTGTGAAACATATTGCTTTACTCGTTCCTGAGAGGAAAAAAGCCCGCCTTTTCGATTCATAGGTTTCACTTCCTTGTTATAGTAGGTAGCAAAATGGCTGTGGTGTGTGTTTAGATATGTAAGGTTGTTTACAGTATATCCAGCAGTACGATCTTTTATGCTTCGTGTATAGAGCCGGATATTTTTTATTCATAGAGGGCGTCATTAGCGGGTTAATGATAAGTATTGTGCCCAAATGTCTCGATACGATCAAGCTAGGGTATGCTTACAAAACATTCGAGTGTATATGGAATTATGTACCAGTTATCTAAATGGCGACGAAGTGAAAGGTTCCGGTATCAGAAGTGATATTTATTATCCTTCAATCGGCGGGAAAGGGTTTCTGGATGGCGATGCATACATGAGAGAAAGGGAAGAATGAGGTTTCTTTCTAAATATCTTGTTTTAGACTGCCTGCATTGGCAGTTTTTTTATGTGTATTTTGGATGATAATTCCCTAATGCCTATGAAAATATGGCATGTTTGCTTTCAGATACTTATATAGTAACAATAGCGGGAACAAGCTCAACTCTGTGCTATGAGGTGATGATGTTGTGGAGAGCCGGAATGAAGTGGATGCTGCTCATATTAGGGAGCCTGATCGGGGCCGGATATGCGAGCGGTCAGGAGATATGGCAGTTTTTTGGAGTGGAAAGCGGACTTGCTATTGTGCTGTTTACAATCATGTTCATGTTCTCATCTTATATTGTGATGAAAATTAGTTTTAAGGTAAAATCCACTCATTTTTTGCCGGTTCTGGAGCATTTGATGGGACCGTGGCTGGCGAAAATTTATGATGTCCTCATCGTTTTTTATTTGTTTTCGACGACTATGGTGATGATTGCCGGAGGCGGTGTGACCCTGCAAATGTACAAGCTTCCTTTCTGGTGGGGAATCGCGCTGATTTGTATCGTGACTGTGTGTTTGTTTTTCTGGGATGTGAAAGGGATATTATCAGTAAATGGCATTATCATTCCTGTATTAGTTGCGGGTTTGCTGTATGCGCTGATCTCTTTTCAGAGCACCCATCACCATACATGGACAATTGATTTGACTAGGCAGTATAACTGGCCTGCAAGCATTACGTTCACCTCTTTAAACATTCTTTCTGTTGTCGCGATTTTATCCTCCGTGGGAAAAGAAATGAAAGGTCTCGGTGAAGCGAAAATCGCCAGTGTGGCAAGCGGTCTTGTTTTTGGCGTGATATCATTTGTCTATAATGAGACGTTAGTGGAGCTGGCGGGCTCCCTTTCTCAGTTTGAAATCCCGTTGTTTGCCGTCTTGGAGGATTCTCCTTATCTCCTTTTTTTATGTATGACAGCGGTTTTGTGCCTAGCGATTTATACAACGACGGTAGCGGGTTTGCTTGGGCTGTCAAGCCGGCTGATGGCGTTTGTTCATATGCCGAGATGGATGATTGTGTTCATTCTATTAGCGTTGATGGTGCCTTTTACTTCTTTTGGATTTTCTGAATTGATCGCATTCTTGTATCCGATATACGGAATGCTGAATTTGTACTTGTTAGTTTGTCTGTTGTTATATCCTATTTTAAGTAAATGGAAATAAGAGGATGTATTTCTTTTCGGGTATCTTAATTGCTCTTATGATCAGTTTTTTTGTACAATAGATACAGCAGTTTATGAAAAGAGGTGAAGGGTCTTGGCGGATAAAGACTTTGGCCTAAATGATATCGTAGAAATGAAAAAACCGCATCCATGCGGAGCGAACAGCTGGAAAATTATACGCATGGGGATGGATATCCGAATTAAGTGTGAGGGATGCTCTCACAGTGTGATGATTCCGAGAAGAGAATTTGAAAGAAAACTTAAAAAAGTACTAGTCAAGCATGAGGAGCCTACTTCATAAAAAGGCCGGCACTCATGCTTTTTCATATACAAGGTAAGGAGAAGACGGCGATGGGCAAAGTGCATCAGTCAGCTTGTCCGCTGAATTGCTGGGACAGCTGCGGCTTTTTGGTGACTGTTGATGAGGGAAAAGTAACAAAAGTGGACGGGGATCCGAACCATCCGATTACGGAAGGCAAGATCTGCGGACGCGGCAGAATGCTTGAGACAAAAACAAATTTGCCTGAGCGGCTTCGCTATCCGATGAAAAAACAAAATGGCGAGTTTGTGCGGATTTCCTGGGAGCAGGCGCTTGATGAAATTGCCGATAAGCTTCGGGAGATCAAAGAAACGTCAGAAACGACTGCTGTTTTGCACAGCCATGATTATGCCAATAACGGTTTGTTAAAGGCGCTCGATCAGCGTTTTTTTAATGGATATGGCGGCGTGACTGAAATCGTCGGAAGCATATGCTGGGGCTCCGGTATCGAGGCGCAAAGCTGGGATTTCGGCCGGTCGTACGGACACGGCCCGCTTGATATTTACAACAGCAAGCATGTTGTTGTGTGGGGAAGAAATGTATCCAGAACAAATATGCACTTATACCATCACTTGCAGCAGGTGAAGAAAAAGGGAGCCACAATTACGGTGATTGATCCGATCTTCAACCCGACTGCCAAACTTGCAGACCGCTATATCTC
Organism: Bacillus sp. K7; assembly: GCF_053903245.1. Lineage (NCBI taxonomy): Bacteria > Bacillati > Bacillota > Bacilli > Caryophanales > Bacillaceae > Bacillus > Bacillus sp. K7. Next base: position 3,875,678 of record NZ_CP096406.1, on the reverse strand, counting down.
TGTCAAGCCGGGAATGGATGGCTGGCTTGCGGCAGCTGTTTTAAAGGTTCTGATAGAGACGGGAAGAACCGATGAGACGTTTATTTCTGAGCACTCTGTCGGTTTTGATGATGTGAAAGAGCTTTTAGACACTGTTTCTTTAGAGGAGTTTATTGTGAAAACAGAAACTTCTATGGAGGAGCTGGAGTATTTGGCTGGTTTGTATGCAGATGGCCCGGTTTCTACCTTTATGGGGCTCGGCATGCAGCGATATAAAAACGGCGGCGAAACGATTCGTTGGATTGATGCACTTGCAGCGGCAAGCGGAAATGTCGGAATCAAAGGCGGAGGCGCGAATTTCGGGAATGTCCAGATCGGTGAAAGCTTTGCGAAAACGAAGCTGACGCTGCCGGAATTAAAAACAGCATCACGTTCGTTTTCAATGATGACGCAGGCTGAAGAGGTGCTAACGGCTGCTGATCCTGCGATTGAGATGATGATTGTGACGTGCGGGAATCCGCTGACTCAGGTGCCAAATACCAATAAAGTAAGGCAAGCCTTTGAAAACGTACCGATGACGGTCGCGATTGATTCGATTATGACGGATACGGCAAAGCTATGTGACTATGTATTGCCGACTGCCACTGTTTTTGAAGAAGAGGATATCTATTATTCCAGTATGTATCATCATTACGTTCAGTATGGGAAGAAGCTTGTGGAGCCGCAGGGGGAAGCGAAATCGGATAGCTGGATCTGGACAGAGCTTGCAGAACGTCTTGGATTTAGCGAGTTGTTTGACCACAGCACTGAAGAATTTTTGGAGATGGGGCTTTCTTCATTGGAAGCAGAGGGTGTGACGCTTGAGCGATTGAAAGAAAAAGGGCATCTCCCTCTTCCAGTCAAGCAGGTTCCGTGGGATGATTATCAGTTTTTGACACCGAGCGGAAAATTTGAATTTACTTCGTCGTTAGCTGAGGAAAAAGGATTTAGCGGTTTGCTTCAATTAAACGTACCTGAAGAATCTGTTTTCTATAATGAACAGTTAGCTGGAAAGTATCCTTACACGCTGCTGTCCATTCATCCGCAACGCTCTAATCACTCTCAGCATGTGCCGTTTATCGAAAAGCTTCAGCACATTCAGGTCGATATTTCTCCAGATATAGCGGCTGAGCAGAATCTTCAGGACGGAGATGCGGTTGCCATCTTTAATGACCGCGGTCGCTTGAAGGGCAAGGTGAAGGTGATGAAGCAGGCTCACCCGAAGACGATTAACATAGATGAAGGCATGTGGGCGGCTTTTGGAGGTTCAGTCAATACCCTGACAAACGATACAAATTCCGATAATGGAATGGGAAGTACGCTTTTTGACTGTTTGGTGGGCTTGAAAAAAGCATAATCAATGGGATCAACAGGCTGAAAATGCTTTTTTGTCAGCTTGTCTTTTCCAGTGAACCTCCTTATAATTGCTCTAGGTTCAAAATACGTTTATTCAATGACGGTTTTATATAGAGGAGATGAAAGAATGGCTTTAACAGCTGGAATTGTCGGTTTGCCGAACGTCGGGAAATCAACATTATTTAACGCAATTACACAGGCCGGTGCCGAATCAGCCAACTACCCGTTCTGTACGATTGATCCGAACGTGGGAATTGTAGAAGTACCGGATGATCGTCTGCAAAAGCTGACTGAGCTGGTCAACCCGAAGAAGACTGTGCCGACTGCTTTTGAATTCACTGATATTGCAGGGATTGTAAAAGGCGCGTCTAAAGGAGAAGGACTCGGTAACAAATTCCTTTCTCATATTCGCCAGGTTGACGCGATTTGCCACGTTGTCCGTGCCTTTTCTGATGACAACATTACACACGTTTCCGGAAAAGTTGATCCTATCGATGATATTGAAACAATCAACCTTGAGCTCATCCTTGCTGATATGGAAACAGTTGAAAAGCGGATAACACGCGTCAGCAAACTTGCAAAGCAAAAAGATAAAGACGCTGTATTCGAGTTTGAGATTCTGTCTAAACTGAAAGAAGCGTTTGAGAATGAAAAGCCTGCTCGTTCTGTTGAGTTTACTGAAGAGCAGCAAAAGCTTGTAAAGCAGCTTCATTTACTGACTTCGAAGCCTATTTTGTATGTGGCGAACGTAAGCGAGGAGGAAGTGGCTGACCCGTCTGGCAATGAAAATGTAGCGAAGATTCGTGAGTACGCTGCCGGCGAAAACGCGGAAGTTATCGTCGTATGTGCGAAAATCGAATCTGAAATCGCCGAGCTCGAAGGCGAAGAAAAGCAAATGTTCCTTGAAGAGCTTGGCATTGAAGAATCAGGTCTTGATCAGCTGATCAAAGCGTCTTATTCCCTTCTAGGCCTTGCAACATATTTCACAGCCGGTGAACAGGAAGTCAGAGCTTGGACATTCAAAAGAGGCATGAAAGCCCCTGAGTGTGCAGGCGTTATTCATAGTGACTTTGAGCGCGGCTTCATTCGTGCTGAAACGGTTGCCTATGAGGATCTTCTTGCGGGCGGCGGTATGGCAGGAGCCAAAGAAGCAGGGAAAGTCCGTCTCGAAGGAAAAGAATATGTGGTCCAAGACGGAGATGTTATTCATTTCCGATTTAATGTATAGGATGCAGTTGTAAAGGGACAAGAGCTTTGGTATAATATAAAATTGTGAGTAATAGAATTATTGCTCCTTGCCCATTATGGGCCGCTTAGTCCAAAAGGAGGTGCAAACAGATGAGAAAGTACGAAGTTATGTACATTATCCGCCCAAACATTGACGATGAGTCTAAAAAAGCAGTTATCGAGCGTTTCAACAACGTTCTGACTTCTAATGGTGCGGAGATCACTGGAACAAAGGATTGGGGTAAACGTCGTCTTGCTTACGAAATCAACGATTTCCGCGACGGTTTCTACCAAATCTTAAACGTTCAAGCTGATGCTGCGGCAGTTCAAGAATTTGACCGTCTAGCTAAGATCAGTGACGATATCATTCGCCACATTGTTGTTAAAGAAGAAGAATAAGCAATTTTGAAATATATAATGGTAAAAGGTGGTCTTTCTTATGCTTAACCGAGTTGTATTAGTCGGAAGACTGACAAAAGACCCAGAGCTTCGTTATACGCCAAACGGTGCGGCTGTTGCCACGTTTACTCTTGCTGTGAATCGTACATTTACGAACCAGTCCGGAGAACGTGAGGCCGATTTCATTAATTGTGTCACTTGGAGAAGACAAGCCGAAAACGTTGCGAACTTCCTGAAAAAAGGAAGCCTTGCAGGCGTAGATGGCCGTTTACAAACAAGAAACTATGAAAACCAGCAAGGACAGCGTGTCTTCGTGACCGAGGTCCAAGCTGAAAGTGTTCAGTTTCTTGAGCCGAAAAGCGGCGGCGGTTCTGGTTCAGGTGGATACAACGAAGGAAACAGCGGCGGAGGCCAGTACTTTGGCGGAGGCCAAAATGATAATCCATTCGGGGGAAATCAGAACAACCAGAGACGCAATCAGGGGAACAGTTTTAATGACGACCCATTCGCCAACGACGGCAAACCGATTGACATCTCGGATGATGATCTTCCATTCTAATGAGAATATCACTTAAATTGACAAAGAAAGGAGGGAAATGACAATGGCAGGAGGACGCAGAGGCGGTCGTGCGAAACGCCGTAAAGTGTGTTATTTCACTTCTAACGGTATCACGCACATCGACTACAAAGATGTAGATCTTCTTAAAAAGTTTGTTTCTGAGCGCGGTAAAATTTTACCACGTCGTGTAACTGGAACAAACGCTAAATACCAACGTAAATTGACTGCAGCCATCAAACGCGCTCGTCAAATGGCTTTACTTCCGTACGTAAGCGGTGAGTAAGCTGATACGTAAAGAGCAAGAACCTTCGGGTTCTTGCTCTTTTTTATAGGGGGATGAAACATGAAGCTGATTTCTTGGAATGTAAACGGCCTGCGGGCTGTGATGAGAAAGATGGATTTCCTCTCTTATCTGAAAGAAGAGGATGCAGATATTATATGTCTTCAGGAAACAAAGATACAGGACGGCCAGGTCGATCTTCAGCCTGAAGGCTATCATGTGTATTGGAATTATGCAGTGAAAAAAGGGTATTCTGGCACGGCTGTTTTTTCAAGACGAGAGCCGCTGCGGGTTATGTACGGGATCGGAATAGAAGAGCACGATCAAGAAGGCAGAGTGATTACGCTGGAATTTGAAAATATGTTTGTGGTGACTGTTTACACGCCCAATTCTAAAAGGGGCTTGGAGCGGATTGATTATCGCATGCAGTGGGAAGAGGCTTTATTATCTTATATTCTTGAATTGGATCAGAAAAAACCTGTCATTTTATGTGGTGATTTGAATGTAGCTCATCAGGAGATCGATTTGAAAAACCCAAAAGCGAACCGGAATAACGCTGGGTTTTCTGATCAAGAAAGAGAGGCATTCACCCGTTTCTTAGAAGCTGGATTTATAGACTCATTCCGCCACGTCTATCCTGATCTTGAAGGTGCTTATTCCTGGTGGTCGTATCGTGCCGGCGCCCGAGACAGAAATATCGGATGGCGTCTCGATTATGTTGTGGTTTCCGAAAGGCTTAGGGAGCAGATTGAGGATGCCAGCATATCAGCGGACGTCATGGGTTCCGACCATTGTCCTGTTGAACTTACGATTAATATATGACGAGATAGCAGTAAGGAATTTTACACTTACTGCTTTTTTATATAAAAAGGAAGAAAGAGATTGCAAGACTGGTTGTATTGAATCAACACCCATATGTTTCTGAGAAAAGAGAAAACTTGTTCACCAAGTCATAAAGGATTTAGATTACATACCAAATGACCCGTAATCGATTTGATTTCGCGGGAAAACCTATACTATCGGTGTGATTCTTCCTTATAGCGATTATCCCTGCTTTGGTAAAATCGTAAACGGAATCACCAAGTCGGCCTATCAGCATGAGATGCAACGGCCCTCCTCCCCACCAATTATAACTCCGCTATTACATTCAACTATTTAGAGCTATGAAGAACGAAGAAAATAGACGGATTATCATGACATCCGCGCCAATGACTGGGACAGCATTAGCGCTTATCAGGCGTATGGGCCGATCATCGCATGTGAGGATACCGGAGACATTGATGTCCCATGTGCGTACAATGACAGAAAAGATGCGTATGCAGAGAGCGTTCGCTATCTAAAGAGCCGGGGACATGAGAATATCGCTTTTACGTGCGTCAGAGAAGCCGACAGGAGTCCGAGCACAGCTGAGATAAGCTGCGGCCTATAAAGCCGTCCACGGAAGGTTGGACGACCGTCATATGCTGTCTGGATGCAATGATATGAATGACGGTGAGCGGGCAGTGATGAACCCGGGAGTGACGATCGGCGATAATGCGGTGATTGCATCAGGATCTCTTTTCACTAAGGATGTACCTGCTCATACGGTTGTAGGAGGAAATCCTGCAAGGGTGTTGAAGGAATTGTAGTGAGATCAGTGCGGCAGGCCCGCACTGACTTTTTTTAAATCTGTTTTGCGTTCGTATTAGGACCGAAGCAGATTAACAGCACGGAGCATGCGAGCCAGCAGCCGCCGATAAATAAAAAAACGCTGACATAGCCGAGCTGAACGGCGATAAACCCGACGAGCAGTGAGCCAAAGATGTTTGAAAAGCGGCCGAGGCCATAGGCTAAACCGCTGCCTGACGAGCGGTATTCAGTCGGATAAGGTTCTGACGTATAGGCGTATAAGTTCGAGGTGAAAACCCGTTCCGTTATATTCACGATAAAACCAAACACAATGATCATGATTGGAATAAAAGTCATGCCATATAAGAGGCCGGCGATGGCTGTCAAAAAGGCGCTGGCGGCTAAAATCCATTTTCTTTGAAATGTTTCAGAAATCATCGAACCGAGCAGTGCGCCAAGCGGAGCGCCGACGGAGTGCAGCACGTTATACCACAATGTATTTTCCATGGTGACACCATTGCTTTTTAAGAGGCTTGGCACCCATGACGCAAATCCGTAAAATCCAAACGTTTCAAAAATCCATACAGCAGATAAAACGATGGTGATTTTGAGGTTTCTTCCTTTCAATAACCCTGCGTAACCCGCATGCTTCTGGACGGTACTGTTTGCTTTAGGCTGAGCTGGTGCCGGAAGCGGGCCCTTCTCTTGTTCAACCTGAGCCTCAATTCTGTTGAGGATCGCATCGGCTTTCGCATATTCACCGCGGTTTTCGTGCCAGCGAGGTGATTCTTCGAGTTGTCGGATAAAGAAAAAATAAATAAGGCCAACGGCACCCCATACAAATACAAGCCTCCATCCCCATGAACCGAGCGGAATGACAAAGGCAGACACAATATTGGTGATCGGAACGCCGACTAGTCCAATCATGGCACAGAAAGAAATATATTTCCCGCGGACACTGGAAGGAAAAAACTCCGCCAAATAGCTATTGGTAATGACCATGGCCGCTGCGACACCAAATCCGGTGAGAAAACGGAATGCCATTAAAGACGGGATGTCCCATGCCGCGGCATTGAATAGCGATGCGATGGAGAAAACGAAGACAAATAGATGCAAGGCTTTTTTGCGGCCGATTCGATCGGACAGCCTTCCCCCCAATGCTGCGCCTAAAAACATGCCTAAAAACGAGGCCGCCGTTATATTGGCAATGCTTGAAAGCGGGACGCGCCAATGCTCAATCAGTGCCGGCGCCACATTGCTGAGGGTAAATAAATCTGCAAGATCGAAGAAATAAACAATGCCCAGAGCGGTTAATACTTGAAAGTGAACGCGAGAAATCGGCAGGCGGTCTAAACGATTCGCTGCGTTTGAGAAAGGGTGTGTATTCTTCTGTTTGAAGATTGGATTCATTTAAAACCCTCCTTGTTAGTAATAAGAAAAGATGGAACACTGCCTCTTGGGAATCATTATAAGTAGCTTGATTCATTGGCGACAGAGTTCAAATCACTAGATGAAAGAACTAAATTCGCACTCTTTATTAACATTTAGCTTAAAAGATTTCCAAAACAGTAGATTTGAAGACCAATTTATGCAAATATATAGGAATATTCTCATTGAAAGGAAGAGACGCAGAAGGAATGAATTCATTTATCCGTCCATTAGAAGGAAACAATACGTTGTGGAGATATTTTTTCGCCTTTTTGGTGATGGTAGGTTTATATGTATTCGGGAATATTGCTTACCTTTTCGCTATACTGTTTACGGTTATTGTGAATCCTGATATCACATTTGATTTGGATGAAGCTGTGCTGAGTGATCCACTGGTCGATCTTTATTTGGCTCATGTCATTTATTTATTTGCGATTCCGGGAGTATGGCTGGCTGTGCGCTTTATTCTGAAACGGCCATTTCGATCGGTCATTACGCCAAACGCTAGGATCAATTGGCGGAGAATTTCCTTTGGCTTTATTGCCTATTTCTTGCTGATGATCGCCGTACAATTTATTGATTATATGATTCATCCCGGCAGTTATTCCATGCAGGATGTTGATGCTTCACGGTTTATCTGGTTGTTAGCGGCGGCTCTCATTTTGGTTCCGATTCAGACATCAGCTGAGGAACTATTTTTCAGAGGCTTTTTGCTTCAAGCTTTTGGCAGAGTGACGAAAAATCCTCTTATCTTGATATTGATTGTCGGAGGTTTGTTTGGCGTACTGCATTTTGCGAATCCAGAAATGAACAATGGCGCTGTCTGGGCAGGAATTGAGTATTTAACATTTGGTTTTGTGTGGACTTATTACACGATTAAAACAGGCAGTATTGAAATATCACTTGGCGCCCATGCCGCGAATAATATGTTTTTGTGTATGTTTATCACAGAAAAAAACAGTGTGTATGGAGGCATCCCTTCTTTATTTACCGTTACGCGGGGGGACCCAATGTGGGAGGCTTTATTTACGATAGCGGTCAACCTTGTGTTTGCGGGAATTGCGATATGGTACCATAAGAAATCACAAAGTAAGCAGCAAGGGTTTTAATCCCTGCTGCTTATTAATGTTTGAATGGCTTCTTTGATATTTGTTGTCGGCTGCTGGCAGGCGAAGTTTTCACAAATATACACGGTTGTTTGACCATCTATGATGCGATAATCTGCCGCGAATGGCGCGATGTCTTTGCATTGGTCAGGGTGTTCTGCCACCAGAATAGAGTCGTTGGGCTTAAAGGCTTTTTGAAGTGCAGTGATGATCTGTTTTCTGTCTGGATCGTCTGCGCTGCCAAAAATAACGATTTCCTTTTTAGGCATCACATGCTTTAACACGCTTTGCATAAAGAAAGCATGGCCGCTCGGATACGCGTCGATATCCGGCTTGAACACGGAAAACATCGTTTCTGCTTTTTCAATCAGTGATAAGTCGCCTGTGACTTGTCCAAGACGCAGCAGCTGAACGGCCGCCACACTGTTTCCGGAAGGCACGGCGCCGTCATATACTTCTTTTTCCCGGACAATTAAGGCTTCTGCATCGTGTCCGGTGAAATAGAATCCGCCATGATCCTCATCCCAAAATAAGCCGATCATATCGTCAGCCAGTTTCTTTGCTTTTTCTAAATAAGAAAGATCAAACGAGGCTTCATAGAGATCCAGGTAAGCCCATAGGAGAAAAGCGTAATCGTCGATAAAGCCTTTGTTTTTCACTTCTCCCTCTCGATAACGGACCATCACACGGCCATCGATGATTAACTTGTTTTCAATAAAGGTAATGGCGTTCTCCGCTAATCTGAGATACTTCGGTTCCTGATAAACCTTTGCCGCTTTGGCGAGACCCGCGATCATCAGCGCGTTCCATGAGGTCAGCACCTTATCATCGACATGCGGATAGGTTCTTTCTTCTCGTGTCTTCAAGAGCTGCCGTCTTGCATCCTCAAGCTTGAGGATGAGCTCTTCCTCGCTTAACCCGGCATCCGCTTTGATTTGTTCCCGCTTTGAGTGAATGAGGTTCGGAATATTTTTGCCTTCAAAGTTCCCCTCTTCAGTGATGTCATACACTTGGCAATACAGTGTTCCGAGTTCGTCTCCGAGCGTAGTCAGAATCTCTTCCTTTGACCACACATAGTACTTTCCTTCTTCTCCTTCTGTATCCGCGTCTAAAGCGGAGAAAAAGCTTCCGTCTTCATGGGTCATTTCCCGCTGAATGAAGGTGATGATTTGCTCGCAAATCTCTTTATAGCGCTTATTTTGTGTTATCTGATAGGCTTCTGTATAAGCAGTCAGCAGCAGCGCATTGTCGTACAGCATTTTTTCAAAGTGGGGAACGAGCCACTCGTCATCGGTCGAATAGCGGGCAAATCCATAGCCGATATGATCGTAAATGCCGCCATTCGCCATGCTGTCCAGTGTTTTGGTGACATTATATAAGGCATTCTCCTGCCCCGTATTGTGGTCATAACGAAGCAAATACATGAGCATATGAGGCATCGGAAATTTCGGTGCCTGTCCAAAACCGCCGTAGATCGTATCAAACCCGCTGGCAAGCTGCTGGAATGTCCGGTGAATCGCTGATTCGCTAAGGCCTTCGCCCGATTTTGCCGCCGTTTTGGTCTGCAAATGTTTAGCAGCGTTCTCCGCAATATCCTCGACATGCTCGCGATCGTTCGCAAACGTCTCAGACAGATGCTCAAGCACATCTACAAAACCCGGACGATTGAATTTACTCGTCTTTGGAAAGTATGTACCCGCATAAAACGGCTTCTGATCAGGCGTGATAAACACATTCAGCGGCCAGCCGCCCTGCCCGGTCATCAACTGGCAGATTCTCATATAAACAGAATCCACATCCGGCCGCTCTTCCCGATCGACTTTAATCGCCACAAACCGTTCATTGAGAAGGCGCGCGATTTCCTCGTCCTCGAAGCTCTCGTGGGCCATCACATGGCACCAATGACATGTTGAATAGCCGATGCTAACCAGAACCGGCTTGTTTTCGCGTTTCGCTTTTTCGAAGGCTTCTTCTCCCCAAGGGAACCAGTCCACAGGGTTATGAGCATGTTGAAGTAAATATGGAGATTTCTCAGCGATTAATCTATTGGGTTTATTGTTAGTGGGCATGGGATCACCTTCTTTCTTGAATCAATACTTTACATTAGCATATGTAAAAGCGATTTTTTTTAATCGCTTTTTTTTGCTCAAAATAATGTTAACCTCTAACTTCTTTATCAGTAAGAACTTTTAAAGCATCTCTTCCTTTTAATGCGAAGTTGATAGGTTTATCAATTGATTCGAAATGAATATATATCAGTCTTGGTTTATCAAACAACCAGTGATTATGACGTGACGTTACAATAAGATCATGTTCTCGAAGCACACTACTAAATGGATTGATTTCTTTTTGGAGAATCACAGTTTCACCACTACAAAGAGCACGGCCATCTTTTGTCATTGATTCAAATGAAAACATCTGAGGAAGATTCCCCTTTAGTTCAATAGAAAAATAACTGTCGAGTGTTACCTCACAATGTATATTTTGGAGGGGAAGATTTTTTTAGCCATTCCAATGATAAACGATTTGCACAACGCCAGAGGAAAATGTTCTTGTATTCACCATTTTTAAATTTATCCTCTGTTTTACATCAATAAACAACGGTTTTCCTTCTCCCAAAACAACAGGGTGAATAGATAATCTAAATTCATCAACAAGCCCCAAATTTACAAAAGTTGTAATGAGACTCGCTCCACCATATAGCCAGATGTCTTTGCCAGGCTTTTTCTTCAATTTATTTACTTCTTCAAGAATATTATCATTTATAAATATGGCTTGATTATCAATCTCATTTTGTGTTCTGGAAAAAACATATTTCTTTTTACTATGAACCAATTTCCAAATTTCCTTTTCTGTATCAGGTTCTTCATTTTTTGGAATATATTCTCCCCATAAATCGTAGCTTTTTCTACCATATAAAATAGTATCAATTTGATTTAAGAAATCAGTAAACCCCATATCAGGGTCCATAATGCACCAATCAATTTCTCCATTTTTCCCTTCAATAAAACCATCTAAAGTAACTGCTAAATCTAACACTATTCTTCTCTGTTTTAAGTTATTTGTCATAACTAATCATCCTTTTACTTAAGAAGTTGGTAGAAATTCTTCTGCCACTCACACACCAGATGGACTAAGTTGCATTTGTGGACAAAGTGAAGAACAATATCCTAAAATGAAAGTGCCCACTACTCTCCGCAGCTCGATTAGCAGGAACACTCTTTATCTTCACTTGGTTAAATGCAAGTTCTGCTCGATTAAGTTATAGATTTCGCCTTCTGGATCTGTCCGTTCTAAAACAACTGAAATCCAATGTTCCGTATCCATATGATATCCGGGTAAGATATTACCCCATTTCTTAAGCCATCCCCTTCTTTCGATTAGATTTATATTAATTCATAATTAGTTTATACAAACTATAGAGGAAATATTAGTAATGAAATCTTAACTTCTGATGGTGAATCTACTCTGACATTTCTAATTTTAAGTTTCGGTATTCTCTTCGATTGTATTGTTTATTTTTAATTTCTTCAAGGAAGTGCAATTTCACTTGAGGTTTGCCGTTTTGATTGATATAAATCTTTTTAATACTCTCTATAATCACTCTGCAAGTAAGATCTTTACCTAGAAAAGTTAGAGTTGAAAGGACTTCATCTGTATTCTCACTAGAATCGAAAAGTGCTAAAATTTTATAATGTTGAATATAGAATTGTTCTTTGAATTCTTCAATCTTCCCGACAGACCAATCATGAAAGTGTGCATATAAATTCATAAAAGGTGGGAAGAAATCATTATCTGAAGGGTTTGAACTAATATCCTTAGGGATTTATAAATAAACTTATACCTTTAGATAACTCCCAAAGGATATCCCTGAAGAACTCACCTTCATGTTCAATAAACATAAAGAAGCCAAAGGTAAAGAAACAAAGTTAGAGGAGTAAACTCTGTGTTTACTCCTCTTTTTTCTGTTTATAAAAGAATTGCCGTGATGTTGGCGTCAAATCACAAAGTATTGATATAACAGCTACTGAGTGGATACAATGCATCTTTTTGTAATTCATCTTTGTAAAATTGAGGATGCTTTTTTCTTTTGTTCTTAAAAAGAATTATTTTTCAGAAGAGTTACCAAAAGGAATTCTTAAAACAATACCCATAATAATAATTGCAATTAGTCCAATAATATTAACTACTGTTAAAATAGATTCATTATCTACAAAAATATTAACAATAAATGAGCCTGCAACGATCAATAGTATCAAAAAATATAAACTTTTTTTCATAAACACACTCCTATTTTTTATAAAATATGTTATTATTTTCATTGATAAATAATTCTATAATAATATTGTAAAGGAGTTTTATTGTGAAGAAAAGCATTAAACAATTGGTCATTGTAATCTGTTTCTCTCTAATTTTTACCACTATAACAATACCAATAGCTAACGCAAAAGAAAGTGCTAATGATGTTTCTTCTGAGCAAGTTAATGTAGAGTCTCAAAACATGAAAAGAACTCTCGAACCTCTATTAGAATTAATTGATCAAATGCCAGAGGATGTTGCTGAACAAGGAATAAACTCCGGTGTTGAATGGTTAAACGTACATAAAGGGAATGAATTTGAAGGTTATGAATTTGTTGCTGATGGAGAAAACCTGACTGCTGTTAAAACCGTTCAAGAAAGTATAGGACCATTTATAGTATTGAGTACATGGAGTTGCATTTCTAGTGCTGCTAAAGCTATAGCTGTAAATGCTATCCCATGGGCAAAGATCTTAAAAGTTAAAAAAGCAGCAAAATTAATGGGCGGACTAAATTCAATGACAAAAACCATTATCACAGCTTATAAACATCAAAGAAACCTAGGACTTTCTAGAACAAATGCTATAAAAAAAGCCGTAAAAGTATCTACTAAGGCACTACCAGGTGAAACTCAAAAAGCCGTACTAGAATTCTTTAGTTTAGGTGACGTTGTTGATAATTGTTTCTAATTGTTTTAAAAACGGGATGCAAACAGGTTTAAATTATCAAGACCTAAATTATAAAAACCCTTAAAATAAAGGAGAAAGCATATTAGACATATATGTTTTCTCCTCTTTTTTTGTGTATATAATTTAGGAGTAATCTTTGCAACGTTAATCTATCCATTCTATATTTAATGATGGTGGTTTATTGCTACCTTTAGGATAATGCCATATTACTTTACTTATAAATGATGTTAATCCTTCATTTAGTTTCGTATCATCGAGCTGTTTCCAATGCTTAATAAAGTGATCCAGGCGCTCAACGAGGAATTCTTTTGCTCTTATTTCATCTTCTAGAGTTATATTTTCTGTTTCTTCGAGTTCTAATGGGCTAACTTTATTCGTTATCTTTATACAGCTGACTGTTCTTTAGGATAGTACTTAGGAATATATATTACCACCGAAGCCATGAAAACACCCAATATAACTCACACAGCCCGAATAACTAATAAAATAATTACATTATAAACTGGGAATATTAGTGATGATGGTGTTCATGTGTGTGTTTATTTTTGGCCTGGCAAAGGATCGTTTTTTCATGATCATGCGTTGCTGTTTCCATTTGAATGGTTACGTGGGTAATGCCTTTTTGGTCAAGTTTTTGTTCAAGCCTGCGTAAAATAGCTTCACTTTCTGTAATGGTCAATTGATCGTCAACAACAGCGTGGCAAGAAAGCGCGTTTAAACCGCTTGTAATAGACCAAATGTGCAAATCTTGAATGCCTTGGATTCCTTCTGTCTCTTCAATTGTAAGAATGATATCGGTCACGTCGATATTTTGTGGAGTGCCTTCCATTAATACATGAATGGAGTCTTTAGACACTTTGTAGCCGCTTCTTAGAACAAGAATCGCTACAATGACGCTTGCCAGTGGATCTGCCCAGCCCCATCCAAAAAAGATGATCAGGATGGCAGCTAAAATGGCGCCTACAGAGCCGAGCATATCACTAATTACATGTAAAAAAGCTCCTTTAATGTTTAGGTTATTCTTTGTATCTCCGCCACTTAGCATAATCCATGCGACCAATAGATTTACCACTAATCCAATGATGCTAATAATCAGCATGCCAGTAGTTGCTACCTTTGGCGGGTTAGAGAAACGTTCAATTGCTTCATAAATGATATAAAGGGCAATAAGAATGAGGGCAACGCCGTTGATCATGGCAGCTAAAATCTCAAATCGTTTATAGCCAAACGTTTTATGATGTGTTGCATTCTTTTCGACTAATGTAAAAGCAATCAGAGCAACCAACAATGAGATTGAATCACTTAGCATATGGCCTGCATCTGATAAAAGCGCTAAACTATTTGTTAAAAAGCCGCCGATAGCTTCAAACATCATATAACCTGTAATAAGAGCAAACGAGATCGCTAATACTTTTTTATTTGAACCGTGCGTGTGATTGTGTCCTGTTGTAAATCCCCCCTTAACCGATGTTCATAGTTTTACCATGCCCGCGTTCGTTATAATTAAACTTCTGCATGGGCTATTTCGCATGAGATGGCATATATTCTCATACGATATTTACCTTTCTTATCAGGTATTCATACTCCCGCATAATTTTGTAAACCTTTTTGTTTGGTTATTTTATGTTTAAATTATCAATACTAAGGAATATGTAAGGGAGATCTTTATACAGGAGGTGTTCGCCTTACTTGGTAAGGCAAACGATTGACAACCCTTAATCTTATTATCTTTGCCATTTTAATTGTATTAACCGCGTTTTTTGTTGCAACTGAATTTGCGATTGTGAAAATTAGAACGTCGAAAGTCGATCAACTCATATTAGAGGGCAAAAAAGGTGCTGTGTCAGCAAAGAAAGTTGTGACGCATTTGGACGAATATTTGTCGGCTTGCCAGCTGGGAATCACTGTGACAGCATTAGGAATTGGCTGGGTTGGAGAGTCGACTTTTGAAGTGATTCTGCACCCCTTATTTTCTTATTTTCATGTAAGTGAACCCGTCTCACATGTATTGATTTTGATCATTGCTTTTGTCATGGCGACTTTTTTGCATGTAGTGGTTGGTGAGCTTGCTCCCAAAACACTCGCGATTCAAAAAGCTGAAGCCATCACTCTTTTAACAGCAAAGCCCATCATCTGGTTTTACCGCATCCTGTATCCTTTTATCTGGTTTTTAAATGGTTCAGCCCGGTTTATCGTCGGACTCTTTGGGTTAAAACCTGCGTCAGAACATGAGCTTGCCCACTCTGAAGAGGAACTGCGCATTTTACTGTCTGAAAGCTATAAGAGCGGTGAAATCAATAAGAACGAGTTAAAGTATGTCAATAACATATTTGAGTTTGATGAAAGAATCGCAAAGGAAATCATGATTCCAAGAAGGGAAATAGTCGCGATTTCTATTGAGGATTCTTATGAATCTGTTGTTAAGACGGTTAAGACAGAGAGCTATACAAGATATCCGGTTTTAAATGGAGATAAAGATACGATTATTGGTTTTATCAATGCCAAGGAATTTTTGTCAGCTTATATTGATACGGACCAGAAAACCAAGGATCATTTCAAATTAGAACATCATATCAACCCTGTGATCCATGTAATTGAATCGGTTCCGATCCATGACTTATTAGTGAAAATGCAAAGAGAGCGAACTCATATCGCTATTCTAGTGGATGAATATGGCGGTACTTCAGGATTGGTGACTGTTGAAGATATCCTTGAAGAAATAGTGGGCGACATCAGAGATGAATTTGATGAACATGAAGTGCCTGATATTAGAAAAATCAATGATGATCATTATATTTTAGATTCAAAAGTGTTGATTGAAGATGTCAATAAACTATTAGAAACCGCGTTAGCGAGTGCAGATGTCGATACCATAGGCGGCTGGTTTATGACTCAAAATATTGATGCCGAACTTGGCTCTGAAATAGAAGCTGAAGGATATGTGTTTAAAGTCCACAAAATAGACGGCCGGCATATTCATTATGTAGAGGTAAAACCGAAATGACGCTGACTGTTTGTCGTCAGCCACTCAAAGCCTGTGATGATTTAGCTGTTCATCCAGGCTTTTTATATAGCATCCGGCTAGAATAACCGATGGATTGAATAGTGTCTATATTTCAATGAATTTATTCAATTAGGAGAGATAAGTATGCTATATCTGATTGGCGGTTCCTCAAGGAGCGGGAAGACAACTACAGCGAAGAGAATGTTAGCACAAACAAAAATCCCTTATTTCTCGTTAGACTATTTAATGATGGGAATTGCGAAGGGAGTTCCAGAAATGGAGGTTCATCCAACTGATGGCGATTTTGAAAATGGAGAGCGACTCTGGAACATCATTCATCCTTTGATGACAGCCATGGTTGAAAATAAAATAGATTACATAATAGAAGGTGTGCAATTCATTCCTAGTCACGTAGCAAAGTTTGAGCAGTGTTATTCTGGAAGTGTTAAGGCCTGTTTTATAGGAATAGCAGAAATAGACATAGAACATAACATAGATAAAATCAAATTTTATTCCAGCATGACAGAGAATGACGGATTGAGAAATCTAGATCATGCTCAGATCAAATCAGAATTAGAGCGGATGAAAACAGATAGTATCCGGATAAAAGAGGAATGCCAAAAGTACAATCTTCAATACTTTGAAAGCTCCTTCCATTTTAATGAAATGATAGAAACAATAATAGATTATTTTGTTTACAAATAATATATGTAGATATACAACTTATCACCAAAAGCAAGCCGAAAACCGATGCTGACGAGAATCGGCTAGTTTTCGCATTTCGTTTTTAAGAAGGAAGTTCACACACGTTGTGAGGGTAGTGAGCACAGAGACTTTTTGTCGAGGTTACTGAATGTGTTAACATGTTATTTTATAAAGATGAGAGATGAGGAGGTGCCCCTATGAAGTTAGATGAATTTTCTATTGGACAGGTTTTTCAAACGAAATCATTTCAATTCACAAAAGAGAATGTCATGAATTTTGCAGAAGAATATGACCCGCAATACATGCATGTAAATGAAGAGAAAGCGAAAATGGGGAGATTTAATGGAATCATTGCGTCTGGCATACAAACGTTAGCCGTGACGTTTAAGCTCTGGATTGAAGAAGGGTGTCATGAGGACGATATTATCGCTGGAACAGGAATGAATCATATAAAATTCCTAGCGCCCGTCTATCCCGATGATACGCTGAACACCATCGTTAAGGTTATTGATAAAAAACCAAATAAAAGCCAAACGGGAATACTTACTGTATTGTTATCTACCTATAATCAAAAAGAGGAAAAAGTGTTTGAAGGTGAGTTATCCGTATTAATGAAACGGTAACATAAGATACAAACAGGAACTGATGATAGGTTCCTGCATCAATATGGTGAAAAACATTAAGACTTCTTTGGCTTTGTCAAATCGAAACTATGTTGCACCATATCCTCAAGAGCCTCTTGTGAGAGGTTGCCATCTAAAATCACTGTATTCCAATGGTCTTTATTCATATGATAGCCGGGCTTTACCTCTTTAAAAATACTGCGCAGGAAATTGGCACGCTCAGGTTCGCACTTAAGGTTAACGCATAGATGGCCATCAAGATGAAAGATAAGCGCAAGCCATTTTTTATTCCCTTTGTGACGCAATACTGTCCACCCTTCACCAAAAGGATAGTCTTTATAGGTATCTGGATATGACAGGCAATAATTGATGATTTCCTCGTGATTCATAAACCGCCACCTCCATCTTCGAAAAAAACCAATGTTTCATTTTCATGATATCACAATGTAATGAATGGATAGGTGATATTGCGGATTTAAAGAAAGCTTAAAGGAGATCAAAATCATCTAATCTCCTTTACCATCAACCATTTTTTGTGCAATTAGCTGAAAATCCTTTTCACTGATCTCAAAATGCCCAAATCGAAATGAGCAGCCCCAACGCTTCTCGTCCTTTATAAAAGATAGGTAGGGGAGTAATGGGCGAATGGGTATTTCTGTGGAATGAATGAAATGTATATGTCTTCGAAAAGGCTGAAAATCATTTTCCATATCAAATTGAAAAATACGATGATCTACTACTTTGCCTAAAGCCGTAAATGTTTGACATGGCGTATTTTCCTTAAGATTGACCTTTGGAGAATAATAAATGATCCAATCACCTTTATTCATCCTTTTTAAGGGGGCTTTTTTGCCATGGCAAAGTTGTGCAAACCCGCCTTGGATTGCTTTCATGACGTGATCTCGCGAAGCCACTCCCACCCAGTATCTTTTATGTTGCACAGAGTCAGCATCCACAATCATCAGATGTGCTATTGTCTTGATTTGTATGGGTGACAGGGAAGTTCATTTCTTTCCATGCTGCAATCCCTCCGGTCAACTCTTTCACTTTATATCCGTGTTCTAATAAAATTGTTGCAACTTTTGCAGCTGTATTGCACCAAACATCCCAACAATAAACAATGATTTCCTTTTCTTTTGGTATTTCATTTAATCGAGATTGCAGTTCTTGTTCGGGAATAATGTGAGCATCTTTTATTGTTACACTCCTTACATGAGTCGGACCGTTTCGAACATCGAGTAAGAAGTATTTCTCTGGATTCATTTGCTTTGCTTTCAAATAATCCATAGGGCTTATCGTGGCTTCAAGGCGTGCAGTAAAATAATCGAGAGCTTGCATATTGTAAAACCTCCTGTTTTTTAAAAAGATTTCCAAATTTTAAACAAAAACTCTTTAAGTAATTGTCTTTCTTGTTGATGTAACGGAGCTAATACCTCTAATTCCGTATTCATTAAAAATTCCCAACGTGAATCCAATACATCGCTACCTTTGTCCGTAATTTTAAGGCTATAAGATCTTCTATCATTAGGATTCTTTGTTCTCTCAACAAATCCTAAAGCTTCCAAATGATCGATATGGCTCACCATCGTAGTCCGGTCGATTTGCAGGCTTTCAGAAATATCTTTTTGAGATGAGTAAGGGTTTTCTTTGATAAATAAAAGAACCCCGTATTGTCTTGCGTTGATTTCATATGGCCTAAGCCCTTCAGCAAATATACTTTCCATGCGCTGAAGAACTTTTCCGAGTAGAAACCCATAGGATTGATTCCATTTTTCCAATTCTTTCACCTCCGAGTATAATCAGTTTATCATATAATCAGCATAACTGATTAATTTCCGGAAAACAAGGTTTAAGTTTTATTTTTGAGAAAGTGTTTTGGGTGATTTTCTATGTCGATGATTCCCCCTCATGTTGAGTAACCACTGGCTGAAGTGATTTGGCTTGGAGCTCTCTTCTTTCTCTATTAATTTATGTGAAAAAGAAGAGGTTATTTAAGGTTAACCTCTTCTTTTCTGTTATTAGTGATTCCAAACAATCAACTTACATGTTTAAAAAGCGCCGTTCAACATAAGGCATAAAAAAGTGAAGGATCATTCCACCTAAACAAACAGTTAAAAGGGTTCCGATGCCGATAGGCCCTTTACATATAATGGCTAATACTAAGAAAAGAGCATAGACCAATGTTCTTGAAAATAGGATTGTTCTTTTGGAGAGGTCGCGGATAATGAGTGTTAAATGGTCGATGGGTGTTGATGCAAATGTCGTCTGAAGATAGATGGCTGTTCCAAGACCGATGAGCACCAAACCGATTCCGAAACAAGCCAGTTTGCTAAACCACATGCTCGGAACAATCGTGCTTTTTACAATAAACAACCATAGGTCAATGCCTATCCCAGTAATAAATGCTGTAAGTAACCCCAACAACATAGGTTTTTTTCTCGTTAATATAGAGTTACAGATTAAGAGGAGCGCAGAAATAAGAACCTCCCAGCTTCCTACGGTAAGACCGACTTCTTCCGACAGGCCAACCAAAAGGGCATCGAAGGGCGATGTGCCTAGGCCTGACTGTATCGTTAAAGAAATGCCTAAACTTAATATGAGGATACCTAATCCGTAATACATATATTTGATTTTATTAGCACTCATTCTTTTGTCATCAAGACGTGCGGGATGCCGTCTTCCATAAATTCTGGTGAGGAAATCTGATAGCCCAGCTTTTTATAAAAGCCTGCTGCTTGTGTTTGCCCATGCAGTTTACATTTTGTCATTCCTTTTTCCTGCAAGATGTTTTCTAACCCGCTTATGATAGCCTTGCCCAATCCGTACTTACGGTAAGGTTTTAGGACACAGATTCTTTCCAGTTTTCCTGTATGGTCTACGATGCGCACACGGCCTGTACCGACGGGTTGATTCTCATGAAATACCAAGATATGCTGGCATTGTTCTTGGAGCGTATCACACTCATCGAACTCATCAAATTCAGATACATGCTGCTCCTCAATGAATACCGTTCTTCTAATAGCTAAAGCAACGTGTAAATCCATTTCAGATGTGATTCTTTTTATATTCATATTTGATCAATCCTTTTCTCATATTAGTCTGGACTGTACAGCATGCTTGTGGTCTTATAATAGTAAGGTTAAAACAATTTTGTTGTAATTGCAACAAAAATACGTGAGGGGTTTTAGGAATGAATGACATTTTGCGAGAGATCGGCATGATAGCAAGAGCGTTGGATTCCATAAGCAATATTGAATTTAAAGATTTGGATTTAACAAGAGGGCAGTATCTCTATCTTGTACGTATATACGAAAATCCGGGGATTATTCAAGAAAAATTGGCGGAAATGATCAAAGTCGACCGAACAACAGCCGCACGGGCTATAAAGAAACTGGAAATGCAGGGGTTTATACAAAAAATGCCTGATGAGCAAAATAAAAAAATAAAAAAATTGTTCCCGACTGAGAAAGGGGAAAAGGTGTATCCGTTGTTAAGAAGAGAAGGAGAGCATTCCACGGAAGTGGCCTTGTCTGGTTTTACACCTGAGGAAAAGGAAACAATTTCTGTACTCATTCACAGAGTCAGGAACAATATAGAGCGGGATTGGGAATATGTGAAGAAGGGGAACAAAAGGGATTATTAATGGTCAACAAGTCGAGCCGGTGAGAACGGATTCTTCGGGTGCATGGGGATATTTTCAAGATAATGAGTCATGAATATGCTTCCCCCACTCAAATGGCAGTCTTGAATAGTTCCGATCTAAAACGATCCTCAATATCTGCAAGTGTCTGCAGTTTCTCCGAAAGCTGAGACCACTCTTTGTTTACAGATAAGTAATGACATAAACCGAGTGTTTCAGCTTGAATGATTTTGAGTTTTGATAGGTTTGTGGCCTTGTTTTTGAAAAAAAACGCAAAATCATTCGCTCTTTTTGCACTTAATTGAAAAAGAAAATATGTGGTATGATCGATCATTTCATGTGTAATGGGCCCATATCGCAGCTGCTGTGCATAATGAAGGATTGCATCTTTACCGATTATCTCTAAATTTGAGTTTTCAAACTCTTGGTAAGTTTTCTTAAAGTACATGATCGTCTTTTCGTATATTTCGTTATCATGTAACGAATGGGTCTTTTTTGGGGAACTCCAATATTTAAAATGTCCTTTACAATAGGGAATATCATCGGCCTTCCAAGCTTTTTTGAATTGTTCGAGCGTCAGTGGAACATAAGGGAATCCAGCTGGATCGTGCAGATAAATAGATTGATTGTCCATGGCATAGCCTAATACATAATGGTCAGCGCCATTTAAATGTTTATGGTTTGGCAGGTATGTGAGTTCTCCCATATTTAAAGGGCCTAATAAAACAGGTGCACGTGTCATTTGTTTTTTCAAGAGTGAAAAGGGAGCTTCCAAACAATCAGCCTGTTGATGTTCATCTGCGTCGATGCCAAGTATATTGAATGCGCAGTTAATACCATCATCAGGATCTTTCATACTTAAAAATAGCGTTTTTCCGTTTTCGAGCATGGCGCCCAAACCTACACCAGTTAAGACTTCGAACATTTGAGGAGAAACATGTTCACCTATTGATAAAAGAAACATAGCAGCTGAATTTGAGTAACAATAATGTCCATTTCCTATATACACAATCATCACCTCCAAGAAGATAAAGTAACTTTATAATTTTAAAAATTGAAAATCAACATCTGCATAAAGTCATTTCTCCTTAAGCAACAACTTCTCTTTATTCATCTCTTACTCATATATTCATTTCCCCATATTCTCATGGATGCAATAATAGGAGAAAGCTTTTCACCTAGTTCTGACAAAGAATACTCCACTTTTTTGGGGACAGTGTTCTCTACATTTCTTTTCACGACACCATCTGCTTCCAGTTCTCTCAGCTGCAGCGTCAGCATTCTTTGTGTAATGCCTGGTATGAATCGTTTCAGCTCATTAAACCGGACTGGTTTCTGAGATAAGATGTCGATGATGATTCCTTTCCATTTCCCTCCGATAATATGCAGCGTCATTTCCACGGGACAAGCCTTTTTTACTTCTGCACTGCAAGCACCAAATCCATTTAACCGGTTTCCCATATTTGTCACCTCACAATGTAAGTTACAAAAATGTGCGCTATTACATAATTAGCGAAGATGTATTACAGTAATGATATCAAAAAAATTCCAAAGGGTGTGGGTTGCATGAACTTGAGACAGTTATCAGAACATGTCTTTCAATGTGAGTTTGAACTTGATGTGCCTATTCATATCCCAGTTCATACTTGGTTCATCAAAGATGGTGAGGATGTATATATCATTGATACGGGAATAGAACGTTTTGCTGATGCTCAAATGATGGCAGCATTAGCGATCGGCAATCCAAAAGCCATTTTGCTTACCCATGGCCATAGCGATCATATTCAGGGGGCACCAAAGTGGTTGGAGAGATTTGATCTTCCGATTTATGCGCATCAAAAAGAACTCGTGTATATCAATGGAGAAGAGCCTTATCCGAATAAAAATGAAGTGGAGAACACAGGGGTAGCCTATATTGTCCAGCCGCTAACGGAGCAAACGCTGGCTCACTTGCCTTTGCAATATTACTTAACACCCGGACATTCCCCGGGGCATGTGGTGTATCATCATGAAATCGACCATACTCTATTATCTGGCGACCTTTTTATCACAAGTAAGAAAAATTTACACCCGCCTATCAGAAGATTCAGTGTTGATATGAATGAGAACATCGACAGCGGCGCAATCATAGATGAAATCAAACCAACGCTTATCTGCTCTTCACATGGAGAAGAAATTGTTTATAACGAAGAATTGTATAAAAGCTACGTGTTAAGGTATAGGGACTAATTGTAGTTTAGAAAAAACATCGATTGAGTAAATGCTGAAAGAAACAAGTATTGACGGCAAGCGCTGAGGTGAATGTGCTGAAAAGGAGTGGGTGTAACGCTCACTCCTTTTCTATTTAAACAGCAGCTGTGAGCTTTGGTTTTACAACTTTCATAAAAATCCCTCTGACGAATGGACCCATAATCAGTAATTGCAGGGGATAAGCCAGGATAAAATTCTTCAATACTATCATAAGATAAGCGTTGAAGAGGCTGTCACCGCTAATTCCATTCGATAAAGCTGCTGACACTAAACCGAACACAGACATACAAAGCACCATGCCGATCACCATACACGTTGACATGACAAGGATGACATACAATTTCTTAGACTTGTCGAACGGCAAGCGGAACGCAATCTTTTTGGCAAGGGGTCCCACTGCCAGTAAATCTAACAGCAGCGCGACAATAAAACCGATGACCATTTCAAAAACGGTCACCAATGAAAAATGATGAATGGCTCCGTTGATGATGGCATTGTAAATCGACATGACGCAGACCATTCCAAAGCACATCATCACGCCAAATATAAGACCTTCTTTTTTGTTTGTTGGCATACAATCATTCCTTCTCTCCATAATCGGTGATTAGTATACCAATGAACCACTTACGCTCATAAGTGACAAATTTGTGAACGATTTATCGGCCGGATCCGTCTTGTTTTGTCATCAGCACATGAGGAATGCCATCCAGCATGAATTCTTCTGATGCTGTCTGATAGCCGAGTTTTTTATAAAAGCCTGCCGCTTGTGTCTGGCCGTACAATTTGAATGAGGAAATGCCTTGTTCTTTCACAATACGTTCTAATGCTTCAACGATCACTTTGCCCAGCCCGCATTTGCGATAAGGCTTCAGAATGCAGATTCTTTCCAGCTTGCCTACGTGGTCAACGATTCGGACACGTGCAGTGCCAACAGGTTCATTCTGATGATAAACGAGGATGTGCCGGCAATCTCCGCCGAGTGTATCGAACTCATCGAATTCATCGGAAATGGGGCAGCCTTGTTCTTCTACAAAGACTGCCTTTCTGATTTCAAACGCTGTATGTAAATCATGTTTTGCCATTATTCTCTTCACATTCATAAGGCGATCCTCTCTTTTTTATCGGTTTGTGACCCAATGGGAAGGGATCTGTAGTGACGGCGGCAGTTTTGTGTTTGCATCGCCGTTGGCGGTATTCACCTGTGCCTGTGTCAGAAAAATGCTCCCGGTCAGGTCGGCGCCGCTCAGATCAGCGTCTCTTACATCTGCACCGATAAAGTCTGACATTCTCAGGTCTGCATTTCTCAGATCGGCAGCAATGAGCAGCGCTCCTCTTAGATTTGCTCCGCGTAAATCCAGCCCTTTCAGTTTCGCGCCGATCAGGACACTTCCCCGGCTGATTTTTTGGGGCGTTTTGGATTGCGTGCTTGGGCGCGCACCAGCTCACTCGTTTTTAACAGCCATTCATTGATCTCAGCCCGGTGCTCGTGTACCTGCAGTGTCAGCAGATTTTCCTTGCTGAGTCTGGTGAGCTTGTCTATTTTTTCGTAACAGGCTCTGAGCTCGCGATGAAGCGGTTAGGCTGTTTCTATAGAAAGCGCTTCATGTAATCACCAGAGCATTTCGTGCAGCTGCTGCATGATAGGGAAGACGTCAAACGTCTCGTTGGCCGTTTCAGGTTGGTTTCGCCAATCCTTTCCCTCATAAGTGACTTGCGATACCTTCTGGCCGGCGCCAAAGCATTCATAAGCAGAACAGCCTCGAAATCCCTTTTCTCGGAGGTCTTTATGGATACAACATTGATGGTTTGCTTGCAAGTTGCGGCAAGGCGTGCCCCCGTCTTTGTCAAAAGCAAAATCCGCCGACTTCGCATAGGGCAAGGCGACACAGCACAGGCTAAAACAGTGCTGGCAATCCACGCTTAAACCATGATGTATATTGTCATGTAATGTCAATTCCGCAGACAATATCGTTTGCCCCTTCACTTGGGAACTTTGTTAAATATATCTATTTGATTATATAGGAAATAGGGGTCCTTTTCACTTTTGTTTTTTACGATTTCAGCGGGCCAAATGATTCATGATGATTGGGGGACCTTTTGGAACAGCAAATAAAAGATAAATCTCTGCGTGTGATTTGGCGATCCCAAATATTGATTTTGATACATTGATGAATTTTCGCAAGGAAGATGCCGTTTTAGTTGTGGTGCCCGGCATGATCGCGCAAGGCGAGTGGCGTTGTGCCAGCGATCATTCATATGGTACGGATTTAATTGGTGTGTAGTGACTAATATGTCTTCCACGTGCCAATCCCGCATATAATGATTCATTCAGCTGATAAGGAAGGTGACTTCATTGAATGGAAACGACAGGTTTGATGCGGGGAGGTATAGAGGGGTTCTTCAAAATCCACACTTATTTCGGCAGCCTGTTTCCTCCCGCGCAATCATTACATCAGCTCGCGGGGATGTAACGGGAGACGGCGTTATTGACGAAGTCTTTCTGACTGGCACCCAAATGCCTGGCAGCCCTTTATGGAGAGATATTATGTTGGTGATTCATGACGGCAGAATCCATCAGGAACAGCGACTCCAGCTCCAGAACAATATGGGATACAATCCGTCTCTTTTTCTCGGGGATTTGACAGGCGATAAGATCGTTGATGTGGCAGTGGTGATGGACACTGGGGGAAGCGGAGGCGCTATATATGCTTATATTTTTGCCTATCTAAACTGGCAGTTTCAGCAGATTTTTCATTCGGATGTGTTTAATGCTGAATGGAAGTACAGTGTGAAGTACCAAAATCAATATAAAGCGAGCGTCATCAGCCATCATCAGAATGAAATGTATATGCTCGACCTTACTTACAAAGGCGGGGAATATTTGAATGAGATTTATACCGCTCAGGGTGTGTTGAAAATGCCGATAGAAGGCTGGGTGAATCCTTTGTCTGGCTTGTACCCGGTTGATTTTGACAGAGACGGCACGTACGAACTGCTGGCGTATCAGCGGATCGCCGGGAGGTATAACGCTGACTCGCTGGGATATGTCCAAACCGTGTTGAAATGGAACGGACGGAGATTTATGCTTGACCGCCAGAATGTATCGATTGTTGGGAGTGGCCTGTCGTAAGTATCAAATCGTCTTATGAGAGAGGGCTTGTTTTTTATGGCCAAAGGAAAAGAGTGCTCACCATAAGCTTTTTTGTTTTATGCTGTTCTATCTCCCTTCTATTTTGGCCACTTAAGAGTTATTTCTTTTATTTGATTGATCTAATTCACGATTAGAGTCTTTTTTTAAACGTTTATTGATAATATTTTGGTTTGCTTTTATAAAAAAATATTGATGTATGAACTTAACAGCTACGTAGCAAAATAAGCATGCTCCGAATAATGCAACCATACTCATTACTGTATCAATAACAGAGTCAGAAAAACGAAAGAGAAATTGTGCTATGATATAACCTGCAGCTGGAGCAATGGTTAATAGGTTTGTTGTCCAAGATAACGATTTTGTTTTCTTTCGTTTATAATTAGGAAATTCAATTAGATAGTATCGTATAAAACCTATCATGACTATGCAGTAGGTTAATAGTGAGATGGCAATAAAAATCCAATTTAAACCATAGACGAAAAAGGCTCTTTTAATAGAGACAATAAAAAAACTATAAGAAATTACTGCAAAAGAGCACCCGCTATAAATTAAAAAACTATGGCTATTTTTATATTTATCTAGCCTTTTAAATAGTGCAATCAGGGACCAGATATGAACAATTAAAATTAGAGGTAAAGTCGCAAAGGTAAAAGGACGAATCTCATTAACGATTAACGGAATTAAACAACAAATATCCAGAATAAATAGAATTGCAAAAATCATGCCGAATTTTTCACGATTTGTATTTGGAGAAGTTAAATGTGTCTGTATTTCAGTAGGTAAATCTCTGTATTTCACATTTTCATTTAGTTTTAGCAATGAGACCTTCTCCATCATTAACATCTTGCCAACGCTCCTTCTGATTTTGGTTCAAATGACCCGGCGCTACTGGGTGTTTTATAGATTATTTTTAATGTTACATCATGGTATATCTGAGTTAAATAGGAAAAATGGATGATAATATCTATGGGGTTCTGTATGCTGAAGAGTTAGCTGAAATCATTTTTTTATTCTTTACTACATCACTTTTTGAAGTTCTACATTTGATTAGAAACCGAGTGAAGAGATTGTAACGATTTTTCTTATCTTGTCACACAAAAAGAGAGCCGTTCGAGGCGGCTCTCTATTCCAGTTTAATCCTTTTCACATCCCCTAGAACAAATACATAAAAAATCAGGCCTATTAGCAATACCAGCCCGGCTACCAGAAAGCTGAGCGTAAAGGAGCCTGTCACATCAACCAAATATCCTGTCAGCGAAGCAGCGATAATGCCTCCAAACAGGTTGTTTGCCAGGTTCACCATAGAGCTTAGCATGGACACGGAACCTATCGGCGCCAGCTCTGCGGAGATGGACCAGCCGACTGGAGCGGTTGCGGAAATGCCGGCGAGTCCGATTGAAATGCAGATAATCGCGACGGTGATATTGTTCGTCAGAATGGAGCCTAAAAAGAAAAAGCCGAAACTCATTCCGACAATGATTACGGTTCGGTATACCTTGGTGTTGGGATAACCTTTCTTAATAAAGTAATCGACGAGCCAGCCGCCGACGACAATTCCGGAAATGGTTGAGATCAGCCATGGTACAGCCGTAAATAAACCGGACGACATGATATCCATTCCGTATGTATGTTTAAAGAAAGTCGGAAGCCAGGTAAGCAGCAGGTTGAATGTATAGCCGTACCCTGTAAATCCGATCATTAAGCCCCATACTTTCCGGTTGGAGAATAGTTTTTTTAATAGCGGACCCGTTTTATAAGGGATTTGCTCTGTTGTGATTGAATTGTGTTTTTGGATATAGTTTAGCTCACCTTTGGAAATGCGTTTGTGCCGTTCAGGCTGCTCATAATACTGCCAGAAAAAGATTGTAAACAGCACATTGATGCATCCAATCGTCAAAAAAGCGACACGCCAGTCAAACGCGGTAACAAGAAAGGCGACCAATGGCGCGCCGATCACGTTTGAAAACTTGGCGGCCGAGTCGAACAGTGAGTTTGCCAACCCCCGCTCACTTGGAGGAAACCATTGAGCGGTTGCCTTAGAAGCGGCAGGGAACGCGGAGGCGCTCGTCAGCCCAATGAGAAAGCGAAATAGATACAACAGCAATTTTCCTTGCAAAAAAGCAAGGAGGATGGTTAAAAGACTCCATATGGTCATTCCAATCCTCGTGACCCACGCCACGCCAAACCGATCCAGCAAACTTCCGACAGGCAGTTGCATCAGTGTATAGGAATAAGTGTAAATGGAAAACACGATGCCGAGTTCGGTTGCTGTAAGGTGAAACGAATCTTGTATCGCAGGGGCCGCTACAGAGATGGCCACTCGGTCAAAGTAATTAAGAATAATAATGCCGCTGAGTAACGAAGATATGTACCATCTGGTATGTCCAGGCCGTTTCACGCGCTCTTGACTCATGATGAAAACCTCCTCTGTCATAGCATGATCTCCTGATTGAAATACCATTCAAATTTTACATACCACAGCATGCGTTTACGTAAACGGGCAACAGAAATTTGACTGGTCAGGCCCGGTGCCTTAGAATGAAAGTAATAAAAATGAACACTCCAAAGGGGAGTAGCTTTCACAGTAAAGTCGTCATTACGGGACAAGATGTCCTCGGCTTTGCTGGCAATCTCATTGTTAGCGAGACCTTTGCCAAATCTGATTTGGTGAAGGTCTTTTTGTTTCTAAACTTCACCAAAATCGGTGGAGTTTTTTCATTTTTAACATAAAGGAGGAGCGTCAGGATGTCTAAGCTGAAAAAGTGCCTGAAGCGAGAATTGGTGAGGAAAGGGCTGCCATTAGCGAAAGAAAAATTGATCCCGATCTTAAAAGAAAAGATGAAGAAGAAACGATGAGGAGGCTGACGATGAAAATCATGTTGACTGTTGTTGCCGGAGTGGGGCTTTTGAGTGCAGGTGGATGTGGTATGCTTGATCAGGTGACTGACGGATTGAATTATACGAGTGAAGCGACGGGCTATGTGGAGAAGGTGAAGACATTTGCAGAGGAGGCGCCTGAATTGGCTGAACAAGCTGTAAATGACGCGGAGGCGAAAGAAAAACTTGAAGCGCAGCTTGAAACGATTCAGCAGGCTGCCGCTGATTTTAATGAATTAACACCGCCCGATGCCGCCGCGGAGATTCATCAAACCATTCAGGAGCATAATGAAACGTTGCAGAAAAGTGCTGAAGATGTATTGAAACAAGTGGAGGAAGGCAAAGTATCGCTTGAGGAAATGGAGCAGTCCGACATTGTCAAAAACGCAAAGCAAATCACCGATGTCATGGGACAGATTGAAAAGCTTGGCGAATAAGAAAAATCATCCCTGCGCGGGATGATTTTTCATTAGTCAGCCATTGCGTCAGTTAAGACAGGGACGACTTGTTTTTTACGGGAAACAACGCCTTTTAAGAGGGCTGTGTTGTTTTCTAATGTAACGTTGAACGCTTTTTCCACTTTCGCTGCTTCGTTACCGATCGCAAGGGCAAGTGAATCATTTTCTAAGATGTCTGTAATGACAAGAAGGAATAGGTCAAGGTTCTTTTCGGCCACAACGGCAGAAATCGCAGCTTCTAATTCAGCTTGGCGTTTTTTCACATCTTCAATGTCCACTGTATTCACTTGTGCGATTTCGACTTTTTTGCTGCCGAGTGTAAATTCTTTGGCATCAAGAGAAATCAGTTCTTCGACTGTTTTTTTGCTTAAATCAGCACCAGCTTTTAGCATGTTCAAGCCGTATTCTTCTGCATCTACGCCGGCGATTTCAGCAAGCTCTTTTGCAGCAGCTACGTCTTGGTCTGTGCAAGTAGGAGATTTAAATAACAGAGAATCGGAAATGATCGCTGACAGCATCAGGCCGGCAATTTCTTTCTCGATCTTCACGTTATTTTCTTTGTACATTTTGTTTAAGATTGTAGCCGTGCAGCCTACAGGCTCAGCGCGATAGTAAAGCGGCTCAGCTGTTTCAAAGTTAGCGATGCGGTGGTGGTCGATCACTTCAAGAACCTGAACATCTTCAATGTCCTTGATGCTTTGCTGGCGTTCGTTATGGTCAACCAGGATAACACCGTTTACTTCGTTAGCAGCTGTTTCAACAAGACGCGGGCTTTCTTGTTTGAAATAGTCAAGCGCGTATTGTGTTTCTCCGTTGACTTGTCCGAGACGGACTGGTTCAGCATTGAAGCCAAGTTTGTTTTTCAAATCAGCATAAGCAATCGCAGAACAAATCGTATCTGTGTCTGGGTTTTGGTGTCCAAAAATAAGTATCTTTTCCATGATAGCTCCTTATCTTTTTTTAAGTATTGTCATCTTTATATAGTTTAACACGTCTTGATGCGGGTGTAATCATGCAAACCCTTAAAAATTGATGTGAATAAAAAGCATTTTCTTTGAGCCTAAGAGAAAAGGCGTGTAAAATACTGGGTAGCTAAGTTGCGAAATGTAATGTAGTATCAAAAAAGGTACTATTGGAGGTCAAGTATGAGTGAAAAAAAGAATAAATACCCGAACAAAGAAGGCTGTCCAGTTGAATTTACGCTAGATGTCATTGGCGGAAAGTGGAAAGGAATTCTTTTTTATCACATGATAGATGGCAAGAAGCGGTTTAATGAGTTTCGCCGGATCTGCCCGAGTATCACCCAAAGAATGCTCACTCTTCAGCTGCGGGAGCTGGAAGCGGATGGCATCGTGCATCGTGAGGTTTACCATCAGGTGCCGCCAAAGGTTGAATACTCTCTGACGGAATTCGGGCGAACGCTTGAACCAATCGTGTTGCAAATGAAAGAGTGGGGAGAATCTAACAGAGACGTGCTGGAATCTTATCGTTCGAACGGCATGCTGAAGGACCAGCACAAATAGCAGCAAAGGAAACTCCTTTGCTGCTTGTTTTATTTCATTGAAAGAGCTTTGTTGGCGTTTCTGACATCATTTTTCAATAGTTCAGAAAGGTTGTAGGCTGGATAGTATCCGTGCTGATACATGTATTGGAATACTTGCGCATGCCACTTAATGGCTGCGTTGAGCTGTTTGACAAGCACATTTCTTAATTGAGGTGTCGCTGTTTCAGTGATGGCGATCGCGTAGTTGCGGACTGAGGTTTTGGCAAGAACAAGCAGGTCGCCGCTGTAGAATGGGTTATCCGCGCGTTCTTCCTCGTCATCACGAGCCATCGGTGCTTGTGGGAAGAATGGGAGAAGCTCTCTTAGATTTTGCTCTATGGCTTGTATGGATACGGCATAAAGCTGTTTAAGCTGGGGATCTCTTACTTCCTTTATCATTTTCTTCAGTTTAATGAGTCCGATTGACTGAAAAGCGACCAGCTCATGCAACTCTAATGTTTCATGCCAAGCCAATGTTCTGCGTTCATCCATTTAACAATTCTCCTTTATCAATGAGATTCCATACCAGCATATGCCCAATGCTCAATGTTGTTCATGATGTTTTGAAGTTTTTAAAACGGGAAATTCACCTTATATAGGATACGGGTTGAGAACATGCAAATGAGGTGAAACACATGTGGGACATGATAAGGAATTTTTTCTTGTTTAGCAGCGGCGTTCTGCAAGCAACAACCCTTTTACTAGTGATTTTAATCTTTATGTATGTCAGAAAAACGAAAAAGAAAAACAAGGAATCTTCTGGCTTTATGGATGATAAACATTAATCGTGATGGGCATTCTTTTCAAAGAATGTCTTTTCATTTGCAATGTTTCACATGAAACATCAGCGTCATTTTACTTGCGATTTGGACTTATGTTAAAATGGAAAAGGAAAATGCAGAGAAGATATGAAAACATTCGGTGCAAAGCATGTTGCAGCGATGAAGAAAGAGCAGTCGTTTATGCTGCTCTTTTCTATTCGTGTGTTCAGGATGATACGAGGTGACTAAGTGAAACAAACGAGAGCATTAATGGAAGGTGCTGTTTTAATCAGTCTTTTTGCGATCATCACGCTTTTGGTCGTATATGTACCTGTGATCGGAACAATTCTGTTTTTTGCAATGCCTCTGCCCTTGATCCTGTATACGATCAGACATGGATTGAAATTAGGGACGTGGATGGGCGCTGTCAGTCTTCCGGTCGTTTTTATTGTCGGGTCCTTCAACGGACTTATTTTAGCTTTTATGTCAGCTTGCGCTGGCATTGCCATGGGGCACTTTTTCAAGAAGAAAGAACCCGGGAATGCCATCATTTCGGGCGCTCTTATTTATATGCTTTGTATTGTCTTCTATTTTGTGATAAGCATTCAGTTTTTGGGTATCAATATCATTGATGAAGCAATGATACAATACCGGCAGACTCTTGATATGGTAGGAACGGTAGTGAAGCAGTCGGGCAATGCTGAACAGCTTGATAAGCAATTGAAACTGATGGAAGAACAAATGGGTATCGTTCAATATCTTTTTCCAACAGCTATTGTGATGGTAGGAGCTATTTTTTCTTTCCTCAGTTACCTTATCGCTAAGCCGCTCTTAAGGCGATTCTCCCCCGATATTCCTAATCTAAAGCCTTTTAGAGAGTTGAAGTTTCCGCAAAGTGTTGTAGTGCTGTATTTAATGATTGTGTTGCTTTCATTTTTGCCTTTAGAAAAGGGCCAAATGCTGTACTCTATCGCTTTAAATGGGGAGTTTATACTCGGGTTTCTGATTTTCATCCAAGGTTTATCATTTATCTTTTTCTATTGCCATAAAAAACAATATCCGAAGGCTGCGGCAGTGATTGCAGTGATTCTTGGGCTGATGCATCCGATTTTTATGGCAGCGATTCGCATTTTAGGCGTAATAGATATAGGCTTTCATATAAGGAAAAAGGTGAAGTGAACATGAGTTTTACTCACATGGTGGGGAGTGATAGAATTGCCAAGCTTTTATGAAAAACCGCTGTTTCGGTATCCCATCTATGCAATGATTGCTCTGTCAATCATTACAATCCTCATCAGCTTTTATTTTAACTGGATATTAGGAACCGTCGAAGTGCTGCTGCTTGCAGTTATTTTGTTTTTTATTAAACGCGCTGATTCTCTTATTCGACAAGAGATTGATGCTTATATTTCTACGTTATCCTACAGGTTGAAAAAAGTCGGTGAAGAGGCATTGATGGAAATGCCGATTGGCATCATGCTTTTTAATGACCAATATTATATAGAATGGGCAAATCCGTTTCTTTCTTCTTGCTTTAATGAAAGCACATTAGTGGGGAGATCACTTTACGACACTTGTGAATCGGTTGTGCCGCTCATCAAACAAGAGGTGGAATCGGAAACGGTTACATTGAATGACCGCAAGTTTAAGGTTGTCATCAAACGGGATGAGCGCTTGCTGTATTTCTTTGATGTAACAGAACAAATCCAGATTGAAAAGCTTTATGAAAATGAAAGAACCGTGCTGGCGTATATTTTCCTTGATAACTATGATGATGTGACACAAGGATTGGATGACCAGACGAGAAGCACGATGAACAGCCAGGTGACATCTTTGCTGAACGCTTGGGCGCAGGAGTATGGGATCTTCCTGAAAAGGACGTCTTCAGAACGCTTTATCGCTGTGCTTAATGAACATATCTTAACGAAACTTGAAAATTCGAAGTTTTCGATTCTTGATGAGGTGCGGGAAAAAACCTCATTTGACGGCGTTGCGCTGACGTTGAGCGTTGGTGTCGGGGCTTCAGTCTCCTCGCTGAAAGAACTTGGCGATTTGGCGCAATCCAGCTTGGACTTGGCGCTGGGGCGCGGCGGAGACCAAGTAGCCATTAAGCTGCCGAACGGCAAGGTGAAGTTTTACGGAGGTAAAACAAACCCGATGGAGAAACGAACAAGGGTGCGGGCCCGCGTCATTTCACACGCCTTAAAAGAAATCGTCTCTGAAAGCAGCAATGTCATTATCATGGGGCATAAATTCCCCGACATGGATTCTATCGGCGCGGCGATCGGGATTTTAAAGGTCGCACAGGCAAATAACAAAGATGGTTTTATCGTGATTGATCCAAATCAAATCGGATCAAGTGTGCAGCGCTTGATTGAAGAAATCAAAAAATATGAAGAATTGTGGTCAAGGTTTATTACGCCTGAAGAAGCGATGGAAATTTCCAATGATGACACGCTGCTTGTGATCGTTGATACACATAAGCCGTCACTTGTCATGGAGGAACGGCTGGTCAATAAAATTGAACATGTCGTGGTCATCGACCATCACCGCAGGGGTGAGGAGTTTATCAGAGATCCGTTGCTCGTTTATATGGAGCCGTACGCTTCTTCGACAGCGGAATTGGTGACTGAGCTGCTTGAATATCAGCCGAAGCGCTTAAAAATCAATATGATTGAAGCAACAGCCCTATTAGCTGGTATAATAGTGGATACAAAGAGCTTTTCTCTCCGCACGGGCTCGCGGACTTTTGATGCGGCTTCTTATTTAAGGGCTAAAGGCGCCGACACGGTGCTTGTGCAGAAGTTCCTGAAAGAAACCGTTGATTCCTATATTAAACGGGCAAAGCTGATCCAGCATACGATCCTTTATAAAGAGAACATTGCGATTGCTTCTCTTCCTGAAAATGAGGAGGAATACTTCGATCAAGTGCTGATTGCGCAGGCAGCTGATTCATTGCTGTCGATGAGTGAGGTTGAGGCTTCATTTGCTGTCGCGAGACGAGATGAACAAACCGTTTGCATCAGTGCGCGGTCACTTGGCGAGGTCAATGTTCAGATCATCATGGAGGCGCTGGAAGGCGGAGGACATTTAACAAATGCGGCGACTCAGTTGTCCGGCATTTCAGTAACGGAAGCGCTGGAACGGCTGAAGCACGCCATAGATGAGTATTTTGAGGGAGGCGTACAGAGATGAAGGTTATTTTCTTGCAAGATGTAAAAGGAAAAGGGAAAAAAGGCGAAGTCAAAAACGTAGCAGACGGATATGCGCAAAACTTTCTGGTTAAAAAAGGCCTCGCGGTTGAAGCGAATGCGTCAAACATCAGCGCGCTAAACGGACAAAAGCAGAAAGAGAAGAAAGAAGCCATCGCCGAACTTGAGCAGGCTAAGAGCCTAAAAGAGACTTTAGAAAAACTGACTGTTGAGATCAGCGCGAAATCAGGTGAAGGCGGCCGTTTATTCGGTTCTGTGACTAGCAAGCAAATTGCTGAACAGCTCCAAAAAGACCATAAGATTAAAGTGGATAAGCGGAAACTTGACCTGCCGGATGGCATTCGCGCGTTAGGTTACACAAACGTGCCTGTGAAGCTGCATCCTGAGGTGCAGGCTGTATTGAAGGTGCATGTGAAAGAAGAAGCTTAATAGAAATAGAAAAGAGGCTTGGCGCAATCCAAGCCTCTCAGTTGATGACAAAGTCCTAAAACGGTTTTCATTTTAGGGCTTTGTCATTTTTTTAAGCTGAATTTCTTTGTCTTCCTGTCTGAAAAATGTACTGATCCCGTCCGGCTCCCAGTCCGGCTGCTCCCATTGCAACCAGGGCAGCAATGAGAAGGATAAGCGGCATTGTCCATGAATGCGTCTGGTCAAAGAGATAGCCGACAAAGATTGGCCCGATGGCCGCAAGCAGGTAGCCGAAAGACTGTGACATGCCTGACAGCGCCGCGGCCTGCTGGGCATTTTCACTGCGGAGGCCAATCAAAGTGAGTGCCAGGCTAATGCTGGAGCCTTGTCCGATACCGATAATCACCATCCAGATGGCAAGAAGTGTGTGGCTGCCGCCTGCCAGCAATCCGCACAGCCCGATGAGGTAAACGGCGATCAGCCCCGCAACAATGCCGCGCTGGTGTTTCAAGCGGTCTGCGAAAACAGGTGTCAGAAACGTGGAAGGCAGACTCGCAAATTGCATCAGTGACACCATCCATCCGGCTGTTGCCGTATCAATCCCGTGGGAACGGAGAATTTCGGGAAACCAGGTGATGCTGCTGTAAAACAAAAAGGATTGCAGTCCCATAAAGATGGTGACATACCATGCCATTTTTGAAGCCCAAATGGAACTGGTTTGAAGCTTTACCGCTTTGTTTGCCGTATCGCGGTGGCGCAGCTGTGGTATCCATATCAGCAATGCGAGTAAAGCCAGCCCGCCCCATAGGAGAAAGGCCTGCTTCCATCCGCCATCCATCTGGGCCGCTAAAGGAACGCTGATACCCGATGCCAAAGCGGCGAATATGTTCATTGATGTTGTATACAGGCTGATCATGATCCCTGACTTTTCGGGGTATTTATGTTTGATTAAGCTTGGCAAAAGTACGTTTCCGAGCGCAATTCCGATACCGATGAGTGCCGTTCCGAAAAACAAAGCGGGAGTATAGCCGGCAGAGCGAACCAAGACGCCGATTAACAGTGCCAAAAGGCCAAGCCATAATGTCCGTTCATTTCCGAGCCGCTGTCCAAGCTTGGGCGCAAGCGGAGAAAAAACGGCAAACGATAGCAGCGGGAGTGCCGTCAAAAACCCGGCCGCCCCATTGGACATATGCAGCTCTGCCCGGATTGAGCTGATGACCGGACCGACTGAAGTGATCGCGGGCCGTAAGTTAAACGCAATAAAAATGATGCCGGCGATCAGCCAAAACGATTGGATTTTTTTATTTTGTGGATGTGGCAAAGCAGTTACCTCTTCTTTCTAACATATAATGATTATGATTCCGTAAGACGTAAGCAAGTATGCGAACGAAATGCTACGATTGTTTTTCTTCTTTCTGCAATTCAGCCAACTTGGCCAGCAGGGTATGCTGAGGCATATGCATGATCTGTTCAAGCGGCAGATTCAAGGACGCTGCAAGCTTTTGTGCAGTTTCAGCAGAAATTTGCAAAGGTCTCACAAAAGATCCCTCCTCTCTTCTGTCCATTGTACAAGAATCAGATGGGAAACGTAAGAAGATGTCACAAAGGAGTGGAGCAATCCGAAAATGCCCATTATAAAAGAGGTAAAGGAGGGTTCCTATGCACGCGCAGTTGCCATTATTAAGACAAATGCTGATTGAACACCAAAAAGACACTGAGAAAGCTGTCACCTTTGAAGAATATGTAGAAGTGAAGCGAAAGCTTCAGGAGCTGATGGGGAAATGTGCTTTATTCGAGGAGTGGGACCTGTATCAAAAAGCCGCTGATCTGATGATGCACACAGGCTTCCAATGGATGAAATAAGCGAGTATCGCTAAAAAAACCCCCGCTGCAGCGAAGGGTTTTAATCATTAAAATGAGTGTTCTTCTTCCACATTTTTAAACTTGTCATAAATCACAAGCTTTGCCGGACTGTTTTCTTTTGCCACCTGTTTGGCTTTTTCAATTGCGGCGTCCTTAGATGTATACAAAGCTGTCGGCGCCACATTCTCCACTTTGATAAACCAGCCGTCCGCATCGACATTGGGTGTAACGGCATATTCTTTCATCATATTTCATTCCTCCCTCACGTTTTATTTCGTATTTCCCGAGCTGTTGCTGTCCAAAACGATCCAATCGGCTAGCTGAAAAAAATAGGAAACCAACAAATTTTCTATTTTTTTTCTGCAGAAATGGTAGAATGGAGTTTGGAGATTTTTTTAATGAGAGGACGGTGCTTAGCATGACAGACCTTCTAAATGATCGGCTTCCTCCTCAAAACATAGAAGCCGAACAAGCCGTGTTAGGCGCTATTTTTTTACAGCCGTCTGCTTTAACACTGGCTTCAGAAGTATTGATACCAGATGATTTCTATAGAATGTCCCACCAAAAAATCTATAATGCGATGCTGGTGCTCGGTGACCGGGGTGAGCCTGTTGATCTAGTGACGGTTACGTCTGAGCTTGCGAACACGGAACTGCTGGAAGAAGTGGGCGGCATTTCGTATCTGACAGATATCGCAAACTCGGTGCCGACAGCTGCTAACATAGAATATTACGCGAAAATCGTTGAGGAAAAATCGATTCTTCGCCGATTAATCAGAACCGCGACAACCATCGCTCAAGACGGATATACCCGTGAGGATGAGGTCGAGGATTTACTCAGTGAAGCGGAAAAAACGATTATGGAAGTGGCACAGCGCAAAAACACGAGTGCCTTCCAAAATATTAAGGACGTCCTTGTCCAGACTTATGACAATATCGAGCAGCTTCACAATCGAAAAGGCGATATTACGGGAATTCCGACAGGGTTTACAGAACTTGACCGGATGACTGCGGGGTTCCAGCGCAACGACTTGATCATTGTGGCTGCCCGTCCGTCTGTGGGGAAAACGGCCTTTGCCCTGAACATCGCCCAAAACGTGGCGACCAAGACCGACGAAAGCGTAGCGATTTTCAGTCTTGAGATGGGTGCAGAGCAGCTCGTGATGCGTATGCTCTGTGCCGAAGGAAATATCAATGCCCAAAATCTTCGTACTGGAAACCTGACGGAAGAGGATTGGGGCAAGCTGACGATGGCGATGGGAAGCCTGTCAAACAGCGGGATTTACATCGATGATACACCGGGTATCCGCGTGAGTGAAATCCGCGCCAAGTGCCGCCGTTTAAAGCAGGAAAGCGGACTCGGCATGATTTTGATCGATTACCTGCAATTGATTCAGGGAAGCGGGCGGTCAAAGGATAACCGTCAGCAGGAAGTATCAGAAATTTCCCGTGAGCTGAAGTCGATCGCCAGGGAGCTGCAAGTCCCTGTTATCGCGCTTTCTCAGCTCTCACGTGGTGTTGAGCAGCGTCAGGATAAACGTCCGATGATGTCTGATATTCGGGAATCAGGAAGTATCGAGCAGGACGCGGATATTGTCGCGTTCCTTTACCGCGATGACTACTATGATAAAGAGAGCGAGAATAAAAACATTATCGAAATTATTATTGCCAAACAGCGTAACGGCCCGGTGGGAACCGTGTCTCTTGCGTTCGTAAAAGAATACAATAAGTTCGTCAACCTGGAACGGCGTTTTGATGACGCAGGTGTTCCGCCTGGCGCATAAACCCCAAGAGCTGATCTTGGGGTTTTTTCATTCGAAAGATGGAAGATATTCCGGTCGCTCAGCGGATGTAGGTTTGAAAGCGTTTTAATAAAATGGTGTAAAAAGGAGATGGTAACATGGGAAAGCGTTTTTCATATTTTCACGCTGCGCAAATCCGGATTGCCCGGCCTACGGGCCAGCTAGATGAAATCATTCGTTTTTACGAAGAGGGGCTGGGCTTGAAACGAATCGGAGAATTTTCGAAGCATAACGGATACGATGGTGTCATGTACGGCCTCCCGCGTGCTGATTATCATTTGGAATTCACTCAATATGAGGGGGAAAGCAGTGCCCCTGTTCCCCATCCCGACAGTCTCCTCGTTTTTTATGTGCCTGATGCTGATGAACTGGCAGCGATCACGTCAAAGCTTCAGCACATGGGCTATCAACAGGTGGAATCAGAGAACCCTTACTGGAGCCATGGAGGCGTGACGATAGAGGATCCGGACGGCTGGCGAGTCGTTTTTATGAGTACAAAAGGGCTATCAGGCAAGTGATTCTTTTTTATGGTAAAGGACAAAAGTTTCGTAAGATTTTGATGGCAAATCGGTGAGAAAACGCTTCTAAAACGAATGAAAGCGAACAAATATAGTTTTACATTAATTTAATGTTCGGATTTACAATTGACTTTCTGTTTCTTCACTGATAAACTTGATTTGTTTGAATAGAATCGTTTTGAAAGGTTAACGGAGGTGCACGGACATGTCTTCAGTAGTTGTAGTAGGTACGCAATGGGGCGATGAAGGAAAAGGTAAAATTACAGATTTCCTGTCAGAAAATGCAGAAGTGATCGCCCGTTATCAAGGCGGAAATAACGCAGGGCATACAATCAAGTTTGACGGAGTCACATACAAGCTCCACTTAATCCCGTCTGGAATTTTCTATAAGGATAAAACGTGTGTGATCGGAAACGGAATGGTTGTAGACCCGAAAGCATTAGTCACAGAGCTAGCGTATCTTCACGAGCGCAACGTCAGTACAGATAACCTGAGAATCAGCAACAGAGCTCACGTCATTCTGCCGTATCACTTGAAATTGGATGAAGTGGAAGAAGAGCGAAAAGGGGCTAACAAGATCGGCACAACGAAAAAAGGAATCGGCCCTGCTTACATGGATAAAGCAGCCCGCATCGGAATTCGAATCGCGGACCTGTTAGACCGTGACGCATTTGCGGAAAAGCTTGAACGCAATCTTGAAGAAAAAAACCGCCTGCTTGAGAAAATGTACGAGACAGAAGGGTTTAAAATTGAGGAAATCTTAGACGAATATTATGAGTACGGCCAGCAGATTAAAAAATATGTCTGCGATACATCTGTTGTCTTAAATGATGCGCTTGATGATGGCCGCCGTGTATTGTTTGAAGGCGCGCAAGGGGTTATGCTCGATATCGACCAAGGAACATACCCGTTTGTGACATCATCTAACCCGGTTGCCGGCGGTGTCACGATTGGTTCTGGCGTTGGCCCGACCAAAATTCAGCACGTTGTCGGTGTATCAAAAGCATATACGACTCGTGTCGGTGATGGTCCTTTCCCGACTGAGCTGAAAGATGAAATCGGTGATCAAATCCGTGAAGTCGGACGTGAATATGGAACAACAACAGGCCGTCCGCGCCGTGTCGGCTGGTTTGACAGCGTCGTTGTCCGTCACGCCCGCCGTGTGAGCGGAATTACAGATCTTTCCCTGAACTCAATTGACGTTTTAACAGGAATTGAAACGCTGAAAATCTGTGTGGCGTACCGCTACAAAGGCGAAATCATTGAAGAATTCCCGGCAAGCCTCAAAGCGCTTGCTGAATGTGAGCCGGTATATGAAGAAATGCCGGGTTGGACTGAGGATATCACAGGTGCGAAGAGCTTGAGCGAGCTTCCGGAAAACGCGCGCCACTATCTTGAGCGTGTGTCTCAGCTGACAGGCATTCCGCTTTCTATTTTCTCTGTCGGTCCAGACCGTGCACAGACAAATGTCCTTCGCAGCGTGTACCGTGCGAACTAATAGATCATGCCCTTACAAGCCCCTAATTCTGGGGCTTGTTTTTTAGTGAACCCCGAATCTAAGTTGGTCTGAGAAAAAAATATGAAAAAAAACCAAAAAAGTTATTGCCACTTCTATTTGTTCGTGATATTATAAATCTCGTTGTTACGGAAACTGCTTCAATAGAGTACAAGATGAGAACTTGATCCGAGTCGTTTGCTCTATGGAATATCCGGCATATTGAGAGCCATTAGCTCAGTTGGTAGAGCATCTGACTTTTAATCAGAGGGTCGAAGGTTCGAGTCCTTCATGGCTCACCATTTCGTGAAGGCCCGTTGGTCAAGCGGTTAAGACACCGCCCTTTCACGGCGGTAACACGGGTTCGAATCCCGTACGGGTCATTGATTTACTTTAGCGTTATTGCTAAATTCCTTATTTGTCTGTGAGAGCTGACACGACAGCTCTCCGGGCAATTACTGTAAGGTCCGGTAGTTCAGTTGGTTAGAATGCCTGCCTGTCACGCAGGAGGTCGCGGGTTCGAGTCCCGTCCGGACCGCCATTTTACTTTACATAGTAGAGAAAAATAAAACATTTGGCTCGGTAGCTCAGTTGGTAGAGCAACGGACTGAAAATTCGTGTGTCGGCGGTTCGATTCCGTCCCGAGCCACTTACCAAACGCATCTGCAATTGTAGGTGCGTTTTTTCTTTTAGGAAAAGGCAAACATGAGAAGTGTTATAATAGAAGAAAAAGGGAGAACCGGCCCTGCGGCCGGTTCAAAGAAGAAGACGTCATTGATAAAGACGCACTCCTATGAGGGGAGGTTTCAATTGAATGATCATTTTTTTAAAAAGATTTACCGGTATGACAAAAGAGAAACCATTGGCGGATAAAGGTGAAACATGTGTTTTTTTCTAAACCTTTATTTTTTTTATCTTTTCACCTTAAACCGTTATAATAGACAAGGACCTATTGTTTACAGGCCATAAGTGATGAAATGAATAGGATATAGATGAAATGAAGTTATTCGGCAGGAGGAAAATCAAAATGATGGATAAAAAGATCCTTGTAGTAGATGATGAAAAACCGATTGCAGATATATTGGAATTTAACTTGAGAAAAGAAGGCTATGAAGTGCACTGCGCCCACGACGGAAATGAAGCCGTTGAAATGGTAGAAGAGCTTCAGCCTGATTTAATTCTTTTAGATATTATGCTTCCTAATAAAGACGGCGTTGAAGTGTGCCGTGAAGTCAGAAAGAAATACGATATGCCGATCATTATGCTGACGGCCAAGGATTCAGAAATTGATAAGGTCATCGGGCTTGAAATCGGTGCGGATGACTATGTGACAAAGCCATTCAGCACACGTGAGCTTCTGGCGCGTGTAAAAGCGAACTTGCGCCGACAGCTGACAACAGCGCCTGCGGAGGAAGAGCCGTCCTCTAACGAGATTCATATCGGTTCTCTTGTCATCTTCCCTGACGCGTACGTCGTATCAAAACGGGATGAAACAATCGAATTGACTCATCGTGAGTTCGAATTGCTTCATTATTTAGCAAAGCATATCGGACAAGTGATGACACGTGAACATTTGCTTCAAACCGTTTGGGGCTATGATTACTTCGGTGATGTCAGAACGGTTGACGTAACAGTCCGCCGGCTTCGTGAAAAAATTGAGGACAACCCAAGCCATCCAAATTGGATTGTCACACGCCGCGGAGTTGGTTATTACTTGAGAAACCCAGAACAGGACTAATGCCCTTATGAATAAGGTTGGTTTTTTTCGGTCGATCCAATTTAAGATTACCTTGATCTATGTGCTTTTGATCATCATTGCCATGCAAATCATTGGGGTGTATTTTGTCAATCAGGTCGAGAAATCGCTGATGAGCTCTTATGAACAGTCGCTGAATCAGCGAATCGACAACCTTTCTTATTATATCGAACAAGAATATAAAAGTGATAACGACAGTACCGTCATCAAGGATGACGTCAGCCGTATTTTGAATGATTTCACGAAAAGTGATGAAGTTCGGGAAATTAGTTTTGTAGATAAAAGCTATGAAGTGGTCGGTTCATCAAAACCGTATGGTGAGGAAGTAGCAGGGAAACAAACGACTGATCTCATATTTAAAAGGATTTTCTCTACTAAACAATCGTATTTAAGAAAGTACTATGACCCGAGAAGCAAAATTAGAGTGCTCATTTCCGCAAAGCCCGTCATGACTGAAAACCAAGAAGTTGTCGGTGCGATCTATGTTGTCGCGAGTATGGAAGAAGTTTTTAACCAAATGAAGACCATCAACACGATACTGGCGTCCGGCACTGGTTTGGCGCTCGTTTTGACGGCGCTCCTCGGTATTTTTCTGGCGCGAACCATCACCCACCCGCTTTCAGATATGAGAAAGCAGGCGATGGAGCTTGCGAAAGGGAATTTCTCGAGGAAGGTTAAAAAGTATGGGCATGATGAAATCGGGCAGCTCGCCACCACGTTTAACCACTTAACGAAAGAGCTTGAAGATGCCCAGGCGATGACAGAAGGAGAACGCAGAAAGCTAGCTTCTGTTATTGCGTATATGACAGACGGCGTTATCGCCACGAACCGTAACGGAGCGATTATTCTCTTAAACAGCCCGGCGCTTGAGCTGTTGAACGTTTCACGTGAAACAGCTTTAGAAATGCCGATTACGAGTTTGCTGGGGATTCAAGAGAATTATACGTTTGAAGATTTAGTGGAGCAGCAGGATTCTATGCTGCTTGAAATTGAGCGTGATGATCAATTAACGGTGCTTCGCGTGAATTTCTCTGTGATTCAAAGGGAACATGGCAAAATTGATGGCTTAATTGCGGTCATTTACGATGTAACCGAGCAAGAGAAAATGGATCAGGAGCGCAGAGAATTCGTGGCAAATGTATCACACGAGCTGCGGACGCCGCTTACGACAATGCGCAGTTATTTAGAAGCGTTAGCCGAAGGCGCGTGGGAAAATAAAGACATTGCCCCGCGTTTCTTAATGGTGACGCAAAATGAAACGGAGCGTATGATCCGGCTTGTCAATGACTTGCTTCAGCTTTCCAAATTCGACAGCAAGGATTATCAATTTAACCGGGAATGGATTCAAATTGTCCGGTTTATGTCCCTTATTATTGACCGTTTTGAAATGACCAAAGAACAGCATGTGGAATTTATCCGTAATCTGCCGGATAGAAATCTGTATGTTGAGATTGACCAAGATAAAATTACGCAGGTGCTTGATAATATTATTTCCAACGCTTTGAAATACTCACCGGAAGGCGGACATGTGACATTCTCAATTGACGTAAATGAAGAGGAAGAGCTTCTCTATATTAGCGTCAAGGATGAAGGGATCGGTATTCCGAAAAAAGATGTCGAAAAAGTCTTTGACCGCTTCTACAGGGTGGATAAAGCAAGAACGAGAAAGCTCGGCGGGACCGGTCTCGGACTTGCGATTGCCAGGGAAATGGTTCAGGCGCATGGCGGGGATATTTGGGCGGACAGCATAGAAGGAAAAGGCACGACGATTACATTTACTCTTCCATATAAAGAGGAACAAGAGGATGA
Organism: Bacillus sp. K7; assembly: GCF_053903245.1. Lineage (NCBI taxonomy): Bacteria > Bacillati > Bacillota > Bacilli > Caryophanales > Bacillaceae > Bacillus > Bacillus sp. K7. The sequence continues at coordinate 3,830,836 of NZ_CP096406.1, read as the reverse complement.
TTGGGATGAAGCGTGAAAATATAAAAACGATATTACTTACGGTACTCGTCGTCATCAGCCTTGTGTTTACGTGGGGGATATGGACGTTCCAGCCAAATTTTTCCGGAGGCTCATCTTCAACAGCGTCTCCTGTGCGTGAGAAGCATAAAATCGAAAAAAACACCCAAAGGCTGTCTGAAACGGTAAGGCCGAGAGACATGTTTATCCATGATAGCGGCGCTCATTATAAAGTGGACGATGATTCCCTTTATCATGAAGTCTGGTCTGACTTGCCGCATTGGGATGTAAAAGGAATCAAAGATATTTCTGATCAGTATGACAAGACAGCATTTAAGAGCTGGTTTTATGGGATAAGCGGGTATGATGCTAAACTCGACTTGCAATTCAATGACACGATTCCGATTGATATTTTCCAAACGCTGTTTAAATGGTCTAACCAGTCATTTGAATACAGTTCGTTTGACCACATTCTGATTCCGCTTCATGAAACAAAAGCGAACAAGAAAATCTATTTGGTATCTTTCAGCAAGCAGCTGATTCTGGAAGTGACCGTTGAATCGGCAAACTACCGAAACATGATGAATGACTTGAAAAACAGTCAATCAAACATGCCGGCATACAGTCTGTTCTCTATCGGTTCCAAGAAAGAGTTTCTGCTGCCGAACAAAACGCTTACGATGGATAAAAAAGAATTTGTGACAGAATCCATTAAAACAAACACCTTTAAGCAAGCGTTGTTCAGCGATCCAAGTATTGTAAGGGAAGATTCGAATTACAACAACAGAAACGTGCTGACAGATGGGATCAGCCGTTTAGATGTGAATTTAAGCCAGCGCCAGGTGCAATTTCAACAACGCAATTTGGTGCAAAGCACATCCTATCAAACCGGAGAATTGATTAAAAAGAGCCAAAAATACCTTGAGGATACGGGAAGTTGGACAGATCATTATCAATTCTTCAATATCAATGACAGTCAGCAGCTAAGCTTTTATATCTTTATGGACCAGACACCGGTCATTAACAGCACCTCCAAACCATTTGGAGCGACATCAGCGATTACGGTGCAGTGGGCGAATGATGAAATTCTAAGCTATAAACGGCCGAATTTCAGTCTCGGGACAAATCCGATTAAAACGACTGAGACTGAGCTGATGAGCGGAAGTGAAGTGAAGCTGCTGCTTTCTAAACAAACCGCTTATAATACGGATAAAATTGATCAGATTTTCCTTGCGTATCAATTGGTATCAACATCATCCAATAATGACCCTCTTGTTGAGCTGGAACCTGTTTGGGCGATGAAAATAAACGGGAAAATTGTGCCGATCACGAAGGACCTATTGAAGAAGGAGGGGGCAAACAGTGGAGTGGAATAAGACAAAATCAATCTTCATCGTTGCCTTCCTCATTTTAGATATTTTCTTAGGCTATCAGTTTTTTCAAAAATGGCAGTCTACCAGCAAAGATTACGAAGTCATTAAAAATGATGTCGAGCATGACATGAAGGCCGATCATATTACGTATGAAGGGCTGAATAAGGAAGCGACAGAAGGCTACCGAATCACAGCGAATCAAAAGGCCTTCACCAAGGACGAAATTGAGGCGCTTAAGGATCAAAAGCCTTTGATGGACATGCCTAGTGATGATCGTAAAGTAACGACCCTGAAAATGAAATTTACAAATCCGATCGCCTTGTCCAAGAAGAAAATCGAGGACGATGCCGAGGCGCTTGTTTCTTCGAAAATCCAAGACGGTGAAAAATATAAGCTTTGGAAGGTTGATAAATCGCAAAAAGAAATTATTTTCTTCCAAACATATGAGGGCCATTACATTTATCAGCAGACCGACACGTCTTCTAATATGATCGGGCAAGTGATTTTGCGTTTGAACGATAAAAACGAGGTTGTGTCATACGACCAGACGACGCTTGACACCTTTAAGCAAATCCAGAAGGAAAGCCTGATCACTGAAATGGATGCGGTTGAGTTATTGTATTATCAAAATCAATTAAAAGAGTACAGTACGATAAAGAGTGTCAAATTCGGCTACGTTGCGCAATATCCGCTGACAAGTACACAGGTGCTGGCGCCGGTATGGAGAATTACGGTTGAGTATGACAAAAAAGTGAACGGTGAGAAAAAGACCGTACAAGAGTATTTTACTGTCAATGCTTTGGAGAGCACGATTTTAGATACAGATCAATGAAAATAATGGAGTGAGACAAACATGAGCTTGCAATTTAGCGTACTTGCGAGCGGGAGTACGGGGAATGCGTTTTATCTTGAAACGGAGGATCACGCATTTTTGGTAGACGCCGGTTTGAGCGGGAAAGCCATGGATGGGCTGATGGCGCAAATTGGGCGTAAGCTGGATGATGTAGACGGCATTTTTGTGACGCATGAGCATAGTGACCATATTAAGGGCCTCGGCGTCGTCGCCAGAAAGTACAAGCTTCCGATTTATGCGAATGAGAAGACGTGGAAAGCAATGGAGAACCAGATCGGCAAAATTGATACCGACCAGAAATTTGTGTTTCCGATGGAGACGGTGAAGTCGTTCGGCGGACTTGACGTGGAGTCGTTTGGCGTCTCGCACGATGCGGCGGAGCCTATGTTTTATGTGTTCCATTATAACGGCCGAAAGCTTGCATTAATGACAGATACGGGATATGTCAGCGACCGGATGAAAGGCATCATCCGCTCAGCGAATGTGTTTGTGTTTGAAAGCAATCACGATGTCGGCATGCTGCAAATGGGAAGATACCCATGGAGCATTAAGCGGCGGATTTTAAGTGATGTCGGGCACGTGTCAAATGAAGATGCTGCCTTGGCAATGACTGATGTCATTGGCGATGAGACGTCTCGCATTTATCTGGCGCATTTGAGCCAGGACAACAACATGAAGGATCTGGCGAGAATGTCTGTGCAGCAGACATTGGCTTCTAAAGGATTTGTGACGGGGGAGACATTTGATTTGTTTGACACTGATCCGAAGAAGGCTACTCCGCTTTGCGCTGTATAATTTTTATGTAAACCATGACTATTATAGGAGTTTCTAACCCACAATATAACCATATTAACGTTCTTGGAAAGGGTGGAATATGGTGGATTACGATCGTGAGGAAGACTATACTGCTCCTGAACAGCGAAAGCGAAGCAAAAAAGGATATTTCCTTTCTAGTCTGATTGGCGTGATTGTGGGTGCCGTATTAATGGCGTTTCTCATGCCGTACCTTTCAGATGAAGGGGTCGATACGGGCGCCTTAGAACAGCAGCAGAACAACAATAACCGGGAATCAATCAGGACGGTGAATGTCAGTGTCAACAACGCAGTCACCAAGATTGTCAGCAATGTGTCGCCCGCCGTTGTCGGTGTTGTGAACATCCAAAAATCAGATATTTGGGGAGAGAGCGGCGAGGCTGGGAGCGGCTCTGGCGTCATCTATAAGAAAAATGACAACGCTGCTTATGTCGTGACCAACCATCATGTGATCGAGGGCGCTTCCCAAATTGAAATCAGCTTGAAAGACGGTTCGCGTGTATCGGCTGAACTGATTGGCAGCGACCAGCTGATGGACCTTGCTGTGTTACGAGTGAAAAGCGATAAAATAAAAGCAGTCGCTGACTTCGGGAATTCAGACAAAGTGAAGTCAGGGGAGCCGGTTATCGCGATTGGGAACCCATTAGGCCTTGAATTTGCAGGCTCTGTCACACAAGGTGTCATCTCGGGTACGGAGAGGGCCATCCCGGTGGATTCAAACGGTGATGGACAGCCTGACTGGAACGCAGAAGTCATGCAAACAGATGCGGCCATTAACCCTGGAAACAGCGGCGGCGCATTGTTAAATATGGACGGAAAAGTCATTGGCATCAATTCAATGAAAATAGCGGAGTCGGCGGTTGAAGGAATTGGCCTGTCCATTCCGTCTAAGCTTGTGATCCCGGTGATAGAGGATCTGGAGAAATACGGCGAAGTTAAACGTCCGTTCCTTGGCATTGAGATGAAATCGCTAAGCGACATTGCAAGCTATCATTGGGATGAAACATTAAAGCTTCCTAAGGATGTCACCAATGGCGCGGTAGTGATGGGTGTAGATGCCTTTTCACCAGCTGGAAAAGCAGGGCTTAAGGAACTGGATGTCATCACGGAATTTGACGGCCAAAAAGTAAATGATGTTGTTGATCTGCGCAAACGCCTTTACCAGAAAAAAGTTGGTGACCGCGTCAGGGTAACATTTTATCGCGGCGCTAAAGAACAATCCGTTGATATTAAGCTCTCCTCGGCAGATCAGCTAGGAAGGTAATCAAAGCAGTCTGGCACAATGGCCAGACTGCTTTTTTATGCAAAAAAACTGAACGAGGGCCAGGCCCGTTCAGTTGAAAAGAATATATACTAGATGGGTGTTACACGTGAAACAACAGGATTGAATGTGATAGTTTGTTCGGGTGGTTGCTGGGTGTGAGGTATACATAGGTGCCATTTTCTTTCTTCATTGCAGAAGATATGGCTGTACCTTTGCAGTTGTTCAGCGTACTGCTTTTAGCTGCTGTGTTAGGCTGCTTGTTTGTGTCCATACGTGATGTTTGACGACTCATCCTCCATTGCTGTTGACATTGTGAACTTTGCGCATATGCGCCATCTTCCCTGCGCTGGAACAGGCTGTTACTCGGCAGGCGGGTGAGAAAATTTCTTCAGCCGGTATTGAAGGCTTTGTCTGCTTATGCCAAGCTCCTGAGCGGCCTGCGAGATGTTATGTCCGTGTTTTCTTAACACATTTTCAATCACATATTTTTCGAAGCTCTCCAATTTTTCTTTTAAGTCCGCGGCCGGCTGATGTCTTGGTATTTCCGGTTCTGGGCTGTCAGCTGGCTTGATTTTCATGCGGTATTGATAGGGCAGGTGGGAAGCTGTAATGGTTTGCTCGTCCGTCATGAAGTTCATTGCGCCTTCAATCATATGTTCTAACTCACGAATGTTTCCCGGCCAGTCGTAGGATAAGAAAAATTGCTTCACGTTTTCACTGATATGTTCCACATTCATTTGGAACAAGTGGTTGTTTTTCTGAATAAACTCGGATGCGAGAGGCAAAATATCCTCTTTTCGTTCCCGAAGCGGCGGGATAATGAGCGTCACGACGCTCAGCCTGTAATACAAGTCCTTTCGCATTCGTTCGCCCGCAATCGCATCAATGGGGTCTTCATTCATCGTCGCAATAATACGCACGTCAATCGGCGTATCCTTAGTGGAACCGATACGCCTGATTTTCCGTTCTTGAAGGGCGCGCAGCAGCTTTGCCTGAAGGCTGAGATTTAGTGAGTTGATCTCATCTAACAGAAGCGTGCCGCCATGGGCTTGTTCGAACAGGCCGGGCTGGTCCACAGCGCCGGTAAACGCGCCTTTTTTCGTTCCGAACAAAATGCTTTCCACAAGACTGTCTGGCAGCGCCGCGCAGTTTTGTGAAATAAACGGGCCGCCTGAACGGTCGCTGCCATTGTGGATGCTTTGTGCGAACAGCTCTTTTCCCGTTCCGGTTTCTCCTGCGAGAAGAACCGATGAAGATGTGCGCGTAGCCCGTTTCGCGTTTTCGATGACGTCTTGAATGGCCGGACTGGTGCCGAGAATGCTGTCAAATGTATAGGTTGTGCTGCCCTTTTTGTTCATATTCTCCCTGATCAGCCGTTCAAGCTTTGTTACATCTTTGGCAATTTCGACTGCGCCCCTGATTTTGCCGTCTTTGACGATGGGATATGTATGATTGATTGTCGTAATTTCCTGGCCTTTATTATTAAAGTAGCTTTGTTTGCCGTTTTTAATCGTTTTGCCTTCCTGAAGGGCCTGTACCAGGGTGCTGTCCTGCTGCTTAGAGAACATAAACACATCCATCAGGTTTTTATTCAGGACGTCATGCTTCTCCATATCTTCAATCTGCATCATTTTATTGTTATAAACGATCGTGTTTCCGTGCTCGTCCACCACGTGCAGGCCAACATCAATTTCATCCAGTATGCTCTGAAAAACCAATGTGAGGAATTCGCTGTCCTTGACCAATGTATAAACCTCCCTCAATTATTTTCTTAATATTTCTTCTATTTTATAAAAGAATGTAGAGGATATGCAAAAGAATTTTGCACTTGCTGAGATTTTCACTTAAAAAAACTGAATATTTTTGCACCTTGTCCTCGAAAATTGTAGAAAACACACGAAATCTTGATTTGGCACAGAACTTGCATTTATATAAAGGGAAAGCAGGATATCATGTTGAAACAGAAAATAAGGGGGAATTCAAATATGCCATCTATATCTAAATCCAAAGACATTATTGATCAGACGTCTCATTACGGAGCCAATAATTATCATCCGCTCCCAATTGTCATCTCTGAAGCGCTGGGTGCTTGGGTAAAGGACCCGGAAGGCAATGAATATATGGATATGCTGAGTGCCTATTCTGCGGTAAACCAGGGGCACAGGCACCCGAAAATCATTCAGGCATTGAAGGATCAGGCTGATAAAATCACCCTCACGTCACGCGCGTTTCACAACGATCAGCTAGGACCGTTTTACGAGAAAACAGCTAAGCTGACGGGCAAAGAAATGATTCTGCCAATGAATACAGGAGCTGAAGCGGTTGAATCCGCGGTGAAAGCGGCGAGACGGTGGGCATACGAAGTGAAAGGCGTGGCAGACAATCAAGCGGAAATCATCGCGTGTGTCGGGAACTTCCACGGGCGGACGATGCTGGCGGTCTCTCTGTCTTCTGAAGACGAATACAAAAGAGGATTCGGCCCGATGCTTCCGGGAATCAAATTAATCCCATACGGCGATGCGGAAGCGCTTCGTCAGGCCATTACGCCGAATACAGCGGCATTCTTGTTTGAACCGATTCAAGGCGAAGCGGGTATCGTGATTCCGCCTGAAGGGTTTTTGCAGGAAGCAGCGGCGATTTGTAAGGAAGAGAATGTCCTGTTTATTGCCGATGAGATTCAGACGGGTCTTGGGCGTACAGGCAAGATATTCGCCTGTGACTGGGACGGCATTGTTCCGGATATGTATATCTTGGGCAAAGCGCTTGGCGGCGGTGTGTTCCCGATTTCATGCATTGCGGCGGACCGAGAGATTTTGGGCGTATTTAACCCGGGTTCACACGGATCGACATTTGGCGGAAACCCGCTTGCCTGTGCGGTGTCTATCGCCTCATTGGAAGTGATGGAGGATGAAAAGCTCGCGGAACGTTCTCTTGAGCTTGGCGAATACTTTAAAAGAGAGCTTGAGAGCATTGACAATCCTGTCATTAAAGAAGTCCGCGGCAGAGGGCTGTTTATCGGTGTGGAATTAACGGAAGCCGCACGTCCGTATTGTGAGCGTTTGAAGGAAGAAGGGCTTTTATGCAAGGAAACGCATGATACTGTCATTCGTTTTGCACCGCCATTAATCATTTCGAAAAAGGATTTGGATTGGGCGATAGAGAAAATTAAGCACGTGCTTCAAAACGCATAACGCCGCACCATGGCGGGATATTCACTTCGTTTGTATAAATTTACAACAGAAAAATTAGCACTCCCTATTTGCTCAGCTACAGTATTTTAGTATAATGTATCTTTATGAGAAGAAGTGAATTTTATATTAAATAGATAAAAACTCTTTGGACAGCAAACTGGGATATGCACCGTGTAGTTGTTCCAGCTTAGATCCAATACAAGTTGCTGAAGGGGTGCAGAATGTGAATACAAACCAAGATAACGGAAATCAGCTCCAGCGGACAATGAAATCACGCCACTTGTTCATGATTTCATTGGGCGGAGTGATCGGAACCGGTTTCTTCCTTGGAACCGGATTTACCATTAACCAGGCGGGACCGCTCGGCGCGGTTCTGTCCTATTTAGTGGGCGGCTTTATCATGTTTTTGACAATGCTTTGCTTAGGGGAGCTGGCAGTCGCCTTTCCTGTGTCGGGGTCCTTCCAGACCTACGCGACGAAATTCATCAGCCCGGCTTTCGGGTTTGCGTTCGGCTGGCTGTACTGGCTCGGCTGGGCAGTTACATGCGCTATTGAATTTTTATCAGCGGGACAGCTGATGCTTCGCTGGTTTCCGCACGTAGACGTGTGGATATGGTGTCTGGTATTCGCGGCACTGATGTTTATCCTAAATGCGATAACAGCAAAAGCCTTTGCAGAATCGGAATTCTGGTTCTCAGGCATTAAAATTTTGATTATCCTTTTATTTATTATTCTCGGCGGAGCCGCCATGTTTGGCCTGATCGATTTGAAGGGCGGAGAGCAGGCGCCGTTTTTTACGCATTTTTATGAAGACGGGTTATTCCCGAACGGTATTAAGGCAATATTGATAACGATGATTACCGTGAACTTCGCGTTCCAGGGAACTGAGCTGATCGGGGTTGCAGCAGGAGAAAGTGAAGACCCTGAAAAAACGATTCCGCGGTCTATCAAACAGACAGTATGGAGAACGCTTGTCTTCTTTGTTCTTTCCATTATTGTCATTGCCGGCATGATACCGTGGGAACAGGCGGGTGTTGTGAAAAGTCCGTTTGTTGCGGTATTTGAACAAATCGGAATTCCGTATGCAGCTGATATCATGAACTTTGTTATTTTAATCGCGCTGTTATCTGTTGCGAATTCAGGTTTATACGCATCGACACGTATCCTGTACGCGATGGCGAATGAAGGACAGGCCTTCAAAGCGCTGGGCAAAACAAACAAACGAGGTGTGCCGCTGAATGCGTTAATCGTAACGATGGCTGTGGCCTGCCTATCGCTTCTATCGAAAGTGGCGGCGGCTGAAACCGTGTATATGGTGCTTCTATCTTTGGCGGGCATGAGCGCCCAGGTCGGCTGGATCACGATTACGCTCTCTCAAATCATGTTCAGACGCAAATATATCCGCGAGGGCGGCAAGAAGGAAGATCTGAAATTCAAAACACCGCTTTATCCGGTGCTTCCGCTGATCGGCCTGACATTAAATACGGTCGTTCTCATCAGCCTTGCGTTTGATCCGGAGCAGCGTATCGCGCTGTATTGCGGCATACCGTTTATGATCATTTGCTACATCGTTTATCATGTCGTCATTAAAAAACGGCAGCAGGCAAATCGTCAGCTAGAGCTTTAAACACATTGTCCGCAAGTCATCTTTGTTATAACCCGCATAGGACATTATCTTATATGTTGAGGTGGAATCACAGATGGATAAAACGATTTCGGTTATTGGAATGCCAATGGATTTAGGACAAGCACGACGCGGAGTGGACATGGGCCCGAGTGCCATCCGGTACGCCCATCTGATTGAGAGGCTTTCAGACATGGGGTATACGGTTGAAGATCTCGGTGACATTCCGATCAACCGCGAAAAGATCAAAAATGACGAGGAATTAAAGAACCTGAATTCCGTTTTGGCGGGAAATGAAAAACTCGCGCAAAAGGTCAACAAAGTCATCGAAGAGAAAAAATTCCCGCTTGTCCTGGGCGGCGACCACAGTATTGCGATCGGCACGCTGGCAGGCACAGCGAAGCATTACGATCATCTCGGCGTCATCTGGTATGACGCGCACGGCGACTTGAATACGCTTGAAACATCACCATCAGGCAATATTCACGGCATGCCGCTTGCCGTCAGCCTCGGCATCGGCCACGAGTCACTGGTGAACCTTGAAGGCTACGCGCCTAAAATCAAACCGGAAAACGTCGTCATCATCGGCGCCCGGTCACTTGATGAAGGGGAGCGCAAGTATATTAGGGAAAGCGGCATGAAGGTGTACACGATGCACGAAATCGACCGTCTCGGCATGACAAAGGTGATCGAAGAAACCCTTGATTATTTATCAGCATGTGACGGCGTCCATCTCAGCCTTGATCTGGACGGGCTTGATCCGAACGATGCACCGGGTGTCGGAACCCCCGTCATCGGCGGCATCAGCTACCGTGAGAGCCATTTGGCGATGGAAATGCTGTATGACGCAGGCATCATCACCTCAGCTGAATTCGTCGAGGTCAACCCGATTCTTGATCATGAAAACAAGACTGGCCAAACAGCGGTAGAGCTCGTAGAATCTCTGCTAGGGAAGAAGCTGCTGTAGACATGAGAAAACCCCCGCATCCCGCGGGGGTTTTTGATTTATCCAATCATTTTCTCAGCGACTTTCATCTCCTGTGAATGAGTTTGGTGGTCTGCAATAAACCATCCTGATAAAATCACCGCTGCGACGCCTACACCAATCAGACATTTTTTCATTTATATAACCTCCGTTCGTTTAATGAGTTCTTCAATTTGTAATGCCTCATAAAAAAAGTGGGCAGCTTCTTTATAAAGCTCATGCTCTTTATACTTTTCGCCAGCCAAAATGGAAAGTTCTCTTACACTGTCATACTCTTTCTCGGACACCAATTCATCCATATGTTGTTTGCATAAGTGAAACGTTTCCGCATGACCTCCTTCTGCATAAATGGCATATAAAATATCTATTTTAGCCTCACATATTCTATTCGGCTCGACAGCCAGTTTTTCCTTCACATCTTGGTAATAAGATAAAGCCTGTTCTTTCTTTTGACTCTTAAACAGTTCTCGTATCAGTAGATAGACAGAATGATAGTAATAGGCGGAGCGGGCATATTCTTCGTGTTGCAGGGCCTCTTCTAATTTGGAGACCGCTTCTTCTGATTTGCCGCTTTGCGCATGAAGAAGTCCGAAGTTATGCAAAAGCTGGGCTTCAAAAAAATGATCCTCTAATTCTCTCGTGATCCGGATCGCTTCTTCCAAGTATGTTTCAGCTTCTTCAAACTGGTTCATTTCGGTGCAATTGCCTGACATCGTGATCAGCGCCGAGGCGAGTTTCTTTTTATAATCGGTCTCTTCCCTAAATGTTTTGACCGCTTGCCGTGTATGATTGAGGGACACAATATTTTGACCCAGTTTGTAATAGAGCTTACCGACCTTCAGGTGAAACTCGGCTTTTTCAATCGGATCGGGAATGTTGCCAAGATACTGCTCGGCCTCTTTATAAAGCCCAATGGCGATATCGTAATTATTTTTATAGGCTTCGTACATGCCTTCAAACAGAAAAAAGTAATATTTCAGCATGTCTGACGTAGCATTCATATGAGAAGGCTCCTCATGCTGGAAGCCCTGTCCTCTCGCCTCGTGAAGCAATACCTTGTGGCGCAATTCCAATAAGGAGAAGTAGGCAAGCACCTCCTGATCCTCTTCCATGTCATCCAATAAAGGCTTCACTTCTTCAAACAAACGGGCGGACTCTTCCACTTCATGTTTCTTGATTGCAAGGTACCAATCGTTGAGCATATTAGCGATTTCTGCAGGTGCAATTTTATTCATGTGAAACTCCCTTCTCTCGTGACTTATCAATCTCAGTTGCTTATTCTGATAGTAACACCTCTTTCTATTTTATGTAAAATCCTCTAGTCAATAAATAAAGGAGAGATGATATGACAATGATGCTGACTCCCATGCAGACAGAAGAATTTCGGTCTTATCTCACGTACACGACCAAGCATTACGCGGAAGAGAAGGTTAAGGCGGGAACATGGCAGCCTGAAGACGCACAGCTTTTGTCTAGGCAGGCCTTTTCCAATCTGCTTCCGAAAGGGCTGGAAACCCCCCACCATCATTTGTGGAGCCTCACGCTGAATGAAAAGGAAATCGTTGGCTGGCTCTGGATTCATGCTGAACCGGAGCACCCGCAGCAGGAAGCGTTTATTTACGATTTCGGGTTATATGAACCATATCGGGGCAAGGGCTATGCAAAGCAAGCATTGGCGGCGTTAGATCAAACAGCACGCAGCTTGGGAATCCGGAAGCTGTCCCTTCATGTCTTTGCCCACAATCAGGCGGCGCGGAAGCTATATGAACGGACCGGATTTCAAGAAACGGACGTGATGATGAGCAAGAAGCTGTAAGAAAAGGGCCTTTATTCGGCCTTTTTTTTGCGGACAGCCTTCTGTAAATGATTTCTAAACATTCTGTAAATAACCTAGTTCCTTTCCTTATGTTCCTAATATAATATGGGTGAAGGAAATCACCTTCCTTACATTCACAAGAAAAGAGGAGATGTAATTGAAGTTCAAGGCAAGGATTTCAATGTTTATGGTAGCGCTTGCAATGTGCGGCGGATTGTTTGTTTCTCCCGCCAAAGCCGTAAAAACCACAAACTATGCAGAAGAAATCGCCGCACTGCAGCCAGGCACGACGCCGGAAGAAATCATGAAGTCCGCCAGCCAGATTGCCAAACAGCAGCACGTCAAGCAAGACGCCATTCTGAAACAGTTCTATGAGGAAATCACAGCTGATAAGGCAGAAGGCGACAGGCTCGCCAAGGAAAGCGGCATGTCTATCATGGGCGGCTCGTCCGGCACGAAAAAACTTCCGACAAGCGCGAAAGGGAATATCTACTACACCAACTCCTACACAGCCTACTATAATCACGGCCACGTCGGCATGTATTCCGCCGCTGACAAAATTGTAGAATCTGTCCCGAGCGACGGCGTCAGGCAGATCGCTTACAATGCCAGAGACGTGGAAGACAACTCCATCGTACAGACAGTCAATGTCACTTCTTCACAGAAAACATCCGCTGCCGACTGGGCGGTATCTAGAGTCGGTGACCCATACTCATTTAACTTCGTCAATAACAGAAATACCGGCCATGATGGCGCCAAAAACTGTTCAAAGCTCCTATGGTCCGCCTTTTTGCTGAAAGCAGGCATTGATATAGACGGCAACGGAGGCTTAGGCGTATATCCGCGCGACATCACCGACTCTTCCTATACGTCGACCATCATGACCATTTACTAAGGAGAAGGATATGAGGAAGTGGATGATCGCTATCGCCATGCTGATTCTCGCAGGGATCGCACTATTTGTCTTCGTTTCTCCTCTCAAAAGCCATAAAGCTGTGAGTCAGCAGGAGCTCCGAGACCCTGATTTTCTCGATGACAAGGAAGTCCTGCTGTATCTCTCAACCTCTGCGGATCAAGATGCATTCGGCGGCGGGAAAAGCTACGCCCTGTTTATCAGCCAAGACGGGTCGCTGTCTTCTTTTAAGATGAAGGGTCTTGAGCTGGGCTCAGCCAAGGTTCACGGAGACAGTGTGATGCTGGAGGATAAAAACACGATTTACACGATCAAAAACGGCCTGCGCTCCTATAAAAGAGCCTATCAGCACACCGGTGACAGTGCCGGCTTTTTACAACAAACGGACGGTTTTTACACGCTCTACAACTCCGGCTACGACAAAAAGGGAGACGGGTACCGCTCAGAGCTGTACCGCCAGATGGACGGAGAGTGGAAAAAAGACGTCATCCCCCATTACATCCGCGCCTCCGGTTTTCATGACGGCACCATCTACACACTCGTCCCGACAGCTGACGAAAAAGGCTATCAGCTCCTCCAGATTCAAGCCGATCAACAGAATCTCGCCTATCACACGATAACGGAATGGCAGTATCGGGAAGGAGCCTCAATCGAATCCCAGCTTGCTGTGGACGATCAAGCGGTTTATGTCATGATTCGCGGCCAAAAGGCTCGTAATCTTTATCAAATGGTCAAAATCAACAAGAAAAGCGGAAAAATAGAGCTGCACGACATCGCCGAATACAAAAATGACGAACAAACGATATACAGCTCCATGCCCTTCAGCTTTAAAAACAGCTTTTTCTTTCATGAGGGATACCTGTACTTCATTGACGGCTTCGGAAAGGTATACAAAATCGACGCAGAGACAGGAAAATCAACCATTGCCTTCACCCTTTCACCGGAAAAAATGAAAGCCGATTTCAAAGAAATCACCCGAAAAGGCGGCAACCTCTATTTCTTCACATACACTTATAACCAGCCTGCATATATTGAACAATACAGCCTGAAAACCGGAAAGAAAGTGAAAGAAAAAGAGATGAAGAAGGTAAAGGATGTCGTGACGCCGAAGAGTCATTTGAAGCTGTATGATTTTGAAGTGATGAAGGGGTTTTAAGGGCTAGGAGGTTAGTATGGGAGCCATCGCTGTCTTATTTATCGTTTTTGGTTTTCCAATCATTGCAGGTGTATTTGGTATAGCGGGTCATTTTTTATTTAAGAGATTTTGGGTGGCTCCGCTTATCGTCCTTATTGGGAGTTTGATCTTGTTGTTTACGTTAGCCGCTGGCAACAGTTCATTCTTGTTTTGGGTTGTGCTTTATACTGCAATTGCGTTAGCGACCAGTGTTGTCACATTATTTCTCAGGAAATGTTTTAACTGATCGCTGTTTATGAAGAGACTGGGTGAAGTCTCTTTTTTTGTTGAATCAATTTCGCAGTGATTTGTAAAGGAGGGATCAAATGGGCACCAAACGTGTCATTATGCAAGCAGCGATTATTGGTTTGACTTCGGCGGTTACTGTGTTCCTGCTGAATGGAGGGAAAGCGGGCTGGTTGGACATCCTCGGAACCATTGTCGGCTGCTGGCTTGGCATTTTTATTGTCGTTAAGCTGCAGAAAAAACAGTCGTGAAAAAGGGAAAGGGTCATGACGAACCGAAGTCATGTTCAAGGGCGCAAAGCCCAAAACCATGAATGGGAGGAATGGCGTTGACTGGAAACAAAGCGGTTGTGTACAAAGGCAAAGGATCTGTAGCGGTGGAGGATATCGGTTATCCTGAGTTAATCTTGAAGGACGGGCCCGGCGTTCCAAAGGCGAATGTGAACCGAAAATGTGAGCACGGGGTGATTTTGAAGGTGCTTACCACAAACATTTGCGGAAGCGACCAGCACATGGTGCGAGGCCGTACGACGGCGCCTGAAGGCTTGGTGCTCGGGCATGAAATCACCGGAGAAGTGATTGAAACGGGAAGGGATGTTGAATTTATCAAAAAAGGCGACATTGTATCCGTTCCTTTCAATATTGCCTGCGGGCGCTGTGTGATGTGCAGAACGCAAAAAACGCATGTGTGCCTGAATGTCAATCCGGATCGGCCGGGATCGGCTTACGGCTACGTCGATATGGGCGGCTGGGTCGGCGGGCAGTCTGAATACGTCATGGTGCCGTACGCCGATTTTCAGCTGTTGGTGTTCCCGGATAAAGAACAGGCGTTAGAAAAGATTCTCGATTTGACGATGCTGTCCGATATTTTTCCGACCGGCTTTCACGGGGCGTATACAGCGGGCGTGCAAACAGGTTCAACCGTTTATATCGCGGGAGCGGGTCCTGTCGGTTTAGCAGCTGCACACTCCGCCCAGCTTCTTGGCGCTTCGACGGTGATTGTCGGTGACCTGAACGAAGACAGACTGGCACAGGCGAGAAGCTTCGGCTGTGAAACGGTCAACGTGCAAAAACACGACCGCCTTGGCGAGCAAATTGAACAAATACTAGGTGAACCGACCGTTGATGCCGCAGTGGACTGTGTCGGCTTTGAAGCATCTGGACACGGCAGCCAAGGAGAAGCGCCAGCCGCCGTACTGAACTCGATCATGGACGTCACCCAGGTCGGCGGAAGCCTTGGCATTCCGGGCTTATACGTGACCGAAGATCCCGGTGCAAAGGATGCTGACGCCAAAACAGGCTCATTAAAAATTCGCTTCGGTCTCGGCTGGGCCAAAGCCCACACCTTCGTCACCGGACAAACACCTGCCATGACATACAACCGCAATTTGATGAAAGCGATCCTGAGCGGCAGAGCGCACATCGCAAAAGCCGTCAACGCCACCGTCATAACGCTGGACGACGCGCCAAACGGCTATAGTGACTTCGATAAAGGCGCAGCCAAAAAATTCGTTATCGACCCGCATGGAATGCTGAAGTAAGAGAAAAAGCCGGACGTTCTCAGAACGCCGGCTTTATTGCTGGTCATCTGTTTCTTCAAAGCGATCTCCTGATTCGTCTTGGACGATGAAATCCCCTTCGATTTTGTCCAGTCCAATCAGAATATAAGGGTTACTCTCATTTGCCTTGGGAGCGGGTTTTCGCTTCACAGTTACAATCGTTTCTTTAGGCGAGAATTTGACGCCTGACACCTCAAGCTTCTTATCCTTCTCTCTGCTTCCAAGAGACACAACAACCATTTTTTTGCCTTCTGAAATGGTGAAGACTTGATATCCTTTTACGTCATCATGCATTTGAAGGTAATTAGTGTATATTTCTAAGTCTGGACTCCCTTCACCGATTCGATCTTTCTCTAACACCCAATAAGACGGCTGACACCCAGCAAGCAACAACATGAACACAAAAAGCCAAACCCATCTAAAGCGCAAATGCAGACCTCCCCAAACATCGGTTACAATCAAACTAACACACGAGCGAAATAGAGTCATCAACAGCTTGTTTGTCGAATTGTGGATAAAACTCAGCCCGAAGCACTACTAACATGTGAATAAATAGGTTATATTGGGAAGAGAACATTTACAAAAACGCAAGAAACCATCGGAGGATTTGAACATGAAACAAACGTATTATTCCTGTGAAGAACACATCGAAACCGTGCTGGATATGTACATTGACGACCACGAGCTGCCGCCCGAAATCAGAAAAATCGAACATACTAACAGTTTATCCACAGCCTGTGAATTATGTGGAGACCCCGCAGTATATATAGTAGGGAACGAATGATCTTACACAAAATACAGAAAAGATATCCACAATTGTGGAAAACATATATGAATAACTTGTTTCTAAAGTGGGGATGACCTGTGAATATCAATATTGTGACAATCGGAAAACTAAAAGAAAAATACCTCAAGCAAGGCATTGAAGAATACACAAAACGACTATCGGCCTACGCAAAAATCGACATCATCGAACTCCCGGACGAAAAAGCGCCGGAAAACCTAAGCGACCAGGACATGAAAATCATAAAAGACAAAGAAGGCGACCGCATCCTATCCAAAATCAGCCCCGACGCCCACGTCATCGCCCTCGCCATTGAAGGAAAAATGAAAACATCCGAAGAACTAGCCGATACAATAGATAAGCTGGCTACATATGGAAAAAGCAAAGTCACCTTCGTCATCGGCGGCTCACTCGGATTGAGTGACGCAGTGATGAAGCGAGCGGATGAGAAGCTGTCGTTCTCGAAAATGACGTTTCCTCATCAGTTGATGCGGTTGATTCTGGTGGAGCAGATTTATCGGGCTTTTCGGATTAATCGTGGGGAGCCTTATCATAAGTGAATGAGGTTTTAGGATTGGATACAATACAAAAGAATGAAGTATACTTCAATTGTTCTATAGCAAACCGATTTTTGTGAGGGATAAAATTAAGTAGTTACTCTTTTTGAGGGGTGAGATTGTATTGTGAGAGTTAGAATAGATTCAAAAAAAATAAGTTCCTCATCGAACATAAAAAATAACATCAATTATGATGTAACTGTAAATGAAATTAAAGAACAGTTAACGCAACAATTATTATTTGGAAATAATTCTTGTTTCTTAATATCTGGATATAGAGGCACAGGGAAAACTACATTAATTAAAAAATTGGAAGAAGAGATACAAGAAAAAAATTATATATTTGTACACTTAAATCTTTCTAAATATGAAGATTATTCATTAATACTGAGAAAGCTAATAAGAGAAATATACCTCACATTATCTTCTAGTGAAATATTTGAACAAATAAAAAATAAACAATTAATAAATAATATTGAATTACTGTATGATCACACATTTTACGAAATTTTTAGTAGTTCTAATATCAAGAATTTAAAAGAGGTTAATAGTAATTTGGAAGGAAGTTTTAATTTAAAGGATATAGTTAAGTATTTACTGCCAATAATGGTAGTAATACTAACAAGCTTAAATATTAGCTTTGATATCTTTCCTATGCTTTTTAAGCATTTGGATGTCAGCTTACTATTGTTAAGTATATGCTGGTTCATTATAGATGGGTTTAAATTAAAACTAAAAATTCAAAAGAGAAATTCCTCTATAGAAGAATTAAATAGAAAGTCATTATATGACGATGAAATAGCTGAATATCAACTAAGAAATATGCTAGAGGATCTGAAGAAAGAAAGTATAAAAATAATAATTGTTCTAGATGAGTTAGATAAAATTGAAAACGAAGCTGATATGACCAGTATAATATCTAATTTGAAACCACTGCTGTTATCAGATTTAGCGAGTTTTATTGTTATATCAGGGCAAAAGTTATATTATAAATTTATAAATGCAAGCGTATTAGATGATTCAATTATGACAAGTATTTTTGCAAAGAATATACATATTCCATTGACTACCAATATAGCTTTAGAGAAATTGTTTAATTCGTATGTAATCGATTCAGGTAGTATTAGTATTGAATTAATAAGTCATTATAAGGATTCATTAATTTTAAATTCTTATAGAACATTGAGAAGATTTAACAATTTAATTTTACAAAACATAGAGTGGGATAGTAATGAATCTTATTTATACATAGATGAATCCAATTTAGATTCTTATAAAACTGATTCAATAATATTAGAAGTAATAACAAAATTAATTGAAATAAAAATAGATAGCTATGATTATGAAAGTGGAGTTAAAGATTTTTTAACATATCAACTATTTTTATGGACTAAGAAAATGAAATTAAAAGGTAATACATATTTCACCAATAATGAAGTGTATAATTTTGAAGAAGATTACTCAGAACAATATCCAGTTTGGACAAAGTTTCAGCTAAATGAAATGTGTAATGATTTAATGAATATGTTATTAGATAAAGATTTACTTGAAAAAAAGGAAATCAGTGGTGATGAAGAAACCTATTATAGATGGACAACAAAGGCGAATATAAAGATAGATGGTATCAGTAATGATCAATCTCAAGGAAAAATGAAATTTTTAGAAGGCATGATAGAGATTGAGAGATATTGTAGAGATATATTGGCGGATTTGGAAGAATATAACCATGAGTACAGTAAACGTAATCTTATGAAGTTGATAGAACAATTAGTAAACATAGGTGTTGTAAGGGAAAGGTGGTTAAGTAATAAAAACAAATATTTATATAGATTAAGTAATAAAATTAGACATGGAGAAACTTTAAGCATTAAAGAGGTTGATGACATTGTCCAGAATGCCAATTATATTAAGATTTTAATATCTGAACTAATTGAAGGGTATTGTTTTTATGTTATTAACAGATATCTAACAGGACTTGGTTACAATGTATATAACAGTAATAATGATATAGTTGTAAATAATTCATTTAATCAATTTGATATATTGGCAATGAATAATAAATTAGGAGATATTATTTTTGAAATAAAGTACAGAAACATTACATCAAGTAATGATATAGATTTAGGTTATAGATTAATACACTTATTAAAAGAATACAATGCTAAGAACCAAAAAAGAAACAAATTGGTAATTTTTTGGTTCTCGAAAGAAAGTAGAAAAGCTTTTGAGCAGTTTGAAAATGCGATCAATAGAGTAATTATAAATGAATACAATGAGTTGCAAGGTGATATATATTTATTTTATGCATCTGAATATAGAACTAATTTTAGTACTGGAAGAATGGAGGCTTACTTGAATAAAGTAATCCAACCTCCTCTTTCGGGTACTGAAAATGAAATAGCAGCAACTACGGATGATAACTTCATTTAGATAGAACACGGAGAGTTATATCATAAGTGAATGAGAATCCATATCTTAGTTTTTGATTTGAATTTCCAGTTACTGATATCTTTTTATAAACTTTTGATAGAATAGATATGGAATTTAGGAGTGAAAGATATGAATTTCTTACAACAGATGGAAGACTTTGACTTATATATGCATGATCTTGTGAAGCAACATTTTGAAGAACATGATAAGGAAATAATTGAGCTATATAGTTTATTAGAGTGCCTAACTAACTTGAATACTATATATCCTAATATTGAATCTAATATAATTATGGATGAAGTTAAGACAGATTTATTCTCTTCAATATACTTATCAACTAAGGGTATGTACAGAAATGCATTTATTTCATTAAGAAGCAGTCTAGAATTAGGTATTGGTTATCTCTATTTTCTAGATAATAACTTAGATTACATAAAGTGGACAAAGAACAAATTTGATTTAAGTTGGAGTAGATTAAATGATGAAAAATATGGAGTTTTAAGAGTAGACTATTTAAAACTTTTTTATGAAACAGAGAATTTGGATGAAGCTTATGAAGTTTTAATTGGTAAATGTAATTCTAATTATAGAATTTGTTCGGAATATACTCATGGTAAATATGGATATATGAAAACAAATTTATCAACAAGGTATGAATATGATGAATACGATTATAAAAAATTTATAGATTCTTATAAAGAAGTTGTAACTTGTTTGATAATCTTGCAAGTTATTCGCTTTAATAAATTCCTAAATAACTTAAACTCAGAATATCTTGATGATGTAGAAGTTATTTTGAAATCCGAAGGTTTAAAGGAGATTCTAGTTTATGAATAATGTTTTATACAGAACTGAAGACATTAAGGATAATGAAATATTAGATTATTTCGTTGAATCAAAAATGGATAGAGATATAATTGAGAGTCTCAAATCAAAGTCACCTATTCTACTTATGGGAAGCCGTGGAAATGGTAAAACCATGCTTTTGAAGGTAGCAGAACAAGAGTTAGATAATAGTTTTAACGATAATCGTACGTTAAGTGTAATTGTAAGTTTTAAAAAAGCTGGATTTTTACATGAGGATGAAAGTAATTTTTTTAATTATTGGATGATGTCAAAAATTTTGATTGCCCTGAAAAGGAAATTGAGAAAAATTACTGGAATAGGGGAATTTAATTTATTTCAGGAATATTATACATCAAGACTTGAATCCGAAGAAGATATTATTAGTAAGCTTGTTTCCTTTTCCGATAAACTCGAAAAGGCTTCAAAAAAACGTACCTCTCTAGAAAAAGAGGAGATAAAGCAACTAGCAGAGGGAATAATTGATGATATAAAGCCTGTTAGTGAAATTGAATATTTTCAAGAAATTATTGAAGAATTATGTGAAAGTACCGGTATAGATAGAATAATATTATACTTTGATGAAGCGTGTCATAACTTTATTCCTTATCAGCAAAGGGAATTTTTCACTCTATTTAGGGATTTAAGGAGTCCTTATATTTCTTGTAAAGCAGCTGTTTACCCAGGTTTAACTTCATTTGGAACTTTCCAACCCTTTCATGATGCAGAACTGAAAACTATTAACAGAGATATTTTAAATGACTCGTATATAAACAATATGAGAGAAATACTAGAAAAACAAATGCCCGAAGAAAGTTTTGCAAAGCTTCTTAGAACGGGTCAATTACTAAACCATTTAATATATGCTTCGTCTGGGAATCCTCGACTTTTACTAAAGAGCGTGTTTTCTGCTACAAATGAATTTAAAATAGGTTTAAAAACAAATTTAGTCAATGAGACAATTAAAAATTTCTATCGTAATGATATTTGGTCTGAGCATACAAAAATAGCTGACTTATATAAAAATATTAAGCCTTTAGTTAACTGGGGTAGAGACTTTATAGAAGATGTTGTAGTACCCGATACAATAAGCAAAAATAATGATTGGGCATTAAAAGAAGAAGATAGCCGCCAAACCTCGTTCTTTTGTATCCATAGGGATGCTCCTGAATCAGTAAAAAAAGCAATGCGTTTATTAGAATATTCAGGAGTAGTAATTCTTCATACTCAAGGAACGAAAGTAAGAAAAGCAGTGTATGACAGATATTTATTAAATGTAGGTATAATGGTTTCTCAAGAATCAAATCCATCTGATTTACTAGTTAAAATAATGCCTAACTTGTCCATTAAATTATATACAGATTATGGGATGAATTCTTCTAAGTATCCTGATTTACGTGAAATAAATGGAATAACAGATTATCAAGGCGGAGAAGAAATTATAAAGATAATTTTACAGAAATCTGTAAATGAATTAGATTTAACTGACTATCAAAAAAGTTTATTGATTGATGCAGGAATAAATACAATCGAACAAGTCTTATCTGGATCGGAATCTGATTTAATGAGAGTTCCTAATGTCGGGAAAAAAAGATCCAGAAAAATATGGAATAGTGCTTATAATTCTGTAATTGAATATGTATCAGGATAATAAAAAACGTGAGACTCTTTGATTAAAAGATTAATTATGAGAAGATTTATCTTTATTACTGAAAGGAAGATAAATTATTCAATAAAACTACTCTTCTCCTTTATTATGTTAAGTGATTGAAATCTCATTTAGATACAACGCAGAGAATCGTATCATAAATAAAAGGAGAAAGTTGTAAACAAAGGTAGTATTCTTACTGGATGGAACGGGTAATGACTTCGAAAAATCATCGTTATCCGTTTCGCATATAGTTGTGTAAAAGGGTAAAGGGTTTTATATGTTGACTTCTGTAAAATCAAAATTTATTTTAATTTTATTAACCACTCTTTAACATCCTTTTGTTAGCTCAATTGCAATTTTGTTTAATAAGTTGTTGAATCATTTATTTTTTAAAAATTCGTCTTTGTAACATATAACGTCCTCTTATATTTAGTACTAGCCTATTTAGGTACTTATGCCGAGCAGATAACCAGACTTGTTACAATTTGCAGTGCTAAATGAGTAGAGCCCAGAGAAAGTCATCCCTGAACCCCACATCCCTCACTTCATATACCGATACTCCCGCAAACTCTCCAAAATAGCCACTTCCTGCAACAATTCCTCACCCACATTCGTTTCCTTCACTTTCTTCCGTTCAAGCTCTTTGTCCACTAATCGTTTCACCGTTAAGACGTCGGTTCCGGTGCTTAGGACTTCTGCCTTGGAGTTGAAGTGTTTATGGGCGACGAGCTGCATGCCGTAGGAGTTGTATAGCAGCGTGTAGCCGGCGATGCCTGTTGTGGATTGGTAGGCTTTGGAGAAGCCGCCGTCGATGACGATCATTTTTCCGTTGGCTTTGATTGGGTCTTCTCCCTCGATTTCTTTTACGGGTGTATGGCCGTTGATGATATGGCCGTTATCTGGATTGAGGCCGAATTCTGCCAGGATGTTTCGGCAGGTTGCCTCGTCTTCACGTAAATAGTAATACGGGTTTTTCTTCTCTTTATGCGTTTCCTTCTCTTTAATGAAATAGCGCTCAAATGTCGTCATGGCACGTTTTCCGAAGAGAGAGGAGGATTCGCCTGTCCATAAATACCAGACCATATCTGTGGCCAGGTCATCGGTTTTGTCCGGATGGGCAAACGCTTCCCGTAAGAATCGCTCAAATACATCGAGCAGCTCGCGGCCCGCATAGGCTTTGTCCTCAATCATCATTGTTTCCATATTGCCGTTTTCATCGACAGGAATACAGCCGTGAATTAACAGGTTGCCGTTATATTTTAAATAAAGGCTGCCTTTTTTCATCATAAACTTCATATGGCGGCCCAGCTTTTCAGAATGCTGAACGGAGAATAGCAGCTTGTCCATGACTTCTGCTTCTTCTTCTAATAGCTCATCAGGCTGTTCCGGGTTAATCGTCGCAAAGCAGGTGTTTTCCAGTTGATATGTTTTTCCGTGCAGCGTGATTTCGTTTTTGTCATAATCTATTTTCTCTAGTAACAACCGTTCCTCCATATTAAAGTTCGGCCGTCTCTTAATAATCGGGCTCTCAAGCTTGAATTGAATCATCGCAATCGCTTGATGGATTTTTGTAATTTGCTTTATCTCAGCCTCTGGCCTGTTTTCGTCTGCTTTCGGACGGAACGCTGGATTATCGTCGTAATATTTTTCCGCCAGGTTCAGCAGCGGTCTCAGGTTGATGCCGTATACGTCTTCAATAATATCCAAGTTGTCATAGCGGGCGCAGATACGGATGATATTGGCCAGACATACTTTGGAACCGGCATAGGCGCCTATCCAAAGCACATCGTGATTGCCCCACTGAATATCGACAGAATGGTAGTTGATTAGTTCTTCCATAATCCGATCCGGCTGCGGACCGCGGTCGTAAATATCGCCGACAACATGCAGATGGTCGACCACCAGTCGCTGAACGCTGTAAGCAAGGCCGGTGATCAGCTTATCAGCCTGGCCAAGTTCAATAATCTGATCTATGATTTCAGAGTAATATCGCTCCTTGTTGGCGGCTTCTTCTGTTTTATACAGCAGCTCCTCCGTAATATAAGCAAACTGGGCAGGCAGTGCTTTGCGCAGTTTGGAGCGGGTATACTTCGAGGAGCAATAAGAAACGAGCTTAATCATTCTGTTTATCGTTTCTTTATACCAATCATTCAATGCTTCTTTCGTATCAAAGTCGTGTTTGATTAACTTTAGTTTATCTTCTGGATAATAGACCAATGCTGCTAATTCATCAATTTCTCTATCGTAAATGACACCGCTGAAAATATCGCGAATTTTTTCTTTTACTCGTCCTGAACCATTACGCAGCACGTGCTGGAAGGCCTGATATTCCCCGTGCAAATCACTGACAAAATGCTCGGTGCCTTTTGGCAGGTTCAGAATCGCTTTCAAATTAATGATTTCCGTTACCACTTTTTCTTCACAATCGTATTTTTGCGCGAGTAAATCTAAGTATTTGCTTTCCAAAATCGTCCATCCCCTTTATAGAATAAAGCTGTCCCTATTGATAAGCTTTTGCATGATAAGGTGAATTTAAAAGTGTGACATTCTTTTTCATCATTGGACCTTTATATGATAGTACCGCATAACGCCTTTTAGAGACAATGAAAATGAAGGGAAAGAGGTGCATGAGATGAGCGTGGGTCAAGAAAAGCGGAAAACAGAAGATAAACGTAAGGAAGCTAGAGCTAAAAAAGAAGGTTTTACAGATTTGGTTAGTGCTTATTAATCATAATGGAAATTAGTCTTTCGTTGAACTTATAATACTATATATTGTAAAATGGAGAAAAAGATTCCGTAGCTCTCCTTACGCTGGATCTGAATCGCTAATCCGAAGAGTTGCCTCAAATAAAGACATGAATAACCAAATTTCAGAGCAGAAATGCTTAATGCTGATGTCAATATTTTTAGGGAGTATGCATATGAACATAGCGAATTATACATTAAAAGTGAAAGGCAAAACGTTACTTCAGGACACTGACTTACATTTTTCGAGTGGGAAAATCAATCATGTTGTCGGAAAAAATGGGGTCGGCAAATCACAGCTTGCTAAAGACTTTTTGTTGAATAATAGCAAACGAATTGGCAGAGATATTCGTCAAAATGTATCTTTAATATCTAGCTCCTCGAATATACCTCATGATGTTTCTAAGGACTTTTTATTACACTTTTTAAGCGAAAAGTTCGATTCAGAGAAGATAAATAAGATTGCACATTTACCTAATCTTGATAATATCGACGGTAAAGTTCTTATTAAGAATTTGAGTGATGGGCAAAAGCAAAAATTAAAACTGCTTAGCTTCTTACTAGAGGATAAACATATTATTGTTCTAGATGAAATAACGAATTCGCTAGACAAAAAAACAGTTATAGAGATTCATGGCTTCTTAAACAAGTATATTCAGGAGAACCCAGAGAAGATGATCATTAATATTACACACGATCTGTCTGATTTAAAGGCGATAGAAGGGGATTATTTTATATTTCATCACCAAGAAATCCAGCAGTATCATTCAGTGGATCAATTAATTGAAGTGTATATAAATGAGTAATAAAACAGTGGGGGCTTAAGATGAAATTAGAGTTTAAAAAAAGTATGAGCAACAAAGTTTTCATTATTTTAGGAGCAATGTTCGCGTTTTTATTTTTACTGGGGTATTTTTTGCTTGTTGGAATCGATAAAGTCAGCCATGTTACACCTGAGATGTTTTTCTTTAGCTCCTATACCGTTGCGACCCAGTTTGGTTTGATGTTATTTTCATTTGTTATAGCTTTCTTTATTAATAGAGAGTATTCAAACAAAAATATTCTCTTTTACAAATTAATAGGGGACAACATCTATACCTTCTTTTATAAGAAGATAGCTGTTTTATTTTTGGAATCTTTTGCGTTTATCGCGCTAGGCCTGCTAATCATTTCGTTGATGTACCAGGATTTTTCGCATTTCACATTATTACTGTTTTTATTTTCAGCAGTTATACTGCAGTATATTTTCATCATTGGTACGATCAGCATGCTATGTCCGAATATATTAATTAGCATAGGTGTAAGTATCGTTTATTGGATGACTTCTGTTATTTTAGTTGCTGTAAGCAACAAAGTGTTTGGTTTTATTGCTCCATTTGAGGCAGGTAATACGATGTATCCCCGAATCGAAAGAGTATTGCAATCTGATAACATGACACTTGGGAATCATGATATGTTATACATTATTTTATATTTAGTTTCAATCATGATCATAAATGCGATTATACTTCGCTTTTCTAAAACGAGATGGATCAAAATGGGCATATGATAAAGGAAGCTACTTCTCTTAGTGAAGTAGCTTTTTGCTTTTTGTGTGCATCTATATCGTTATTTTTCTTTCACCATCTTTATAAAGAGGAAAAAGATAATGAATACAATAAAGTAGTTCATTGGATTCTTAAAGATGCTCATCTCTAGTGAAATCTGTAAGAACATCCATAGCACGAAGATGGCTAGTATGGCAAGAATGATGATTTTGTACATGTCGACCACCTTCCATAGTGAAGCAGCCCTACAATAAAAAACTATTCGCCTGCACCACAAACTGCGACTGCTCATAATTATAAGAAATCTTCGAGAAATCAAACGGGACGCCATTCGTCAGGTGAAAAATACTTTCTATATATAGCTTCGGAAGTCCAGCCTTCAGCCCCAAATATTCCGCTTCTTCCTCATTAAGCTGTCCCACGTGCAGAAACAAATCAGAAAAACCAATCTTCAATCCCAGTCCTTCCCGGATGTAATGGAAGATGGAGTGGGAGACGATTTCGTTGTTCAAATATGTGATGATGGATTTGTTGTAATAGGATTCCTCGTAGCAAAGGGTTTGGCCGTTGATGTAGCGGACCCTTTTGACAAAGTAGACGTCCTCATGAAGTCCGATGTTGAGGTTTTCTGCTGCCTCTTGTGTAGGCTTTCTCACGTCCAGTTCAATGACTTTTGAGGTGATATTGAAATCCTCAAGGTCTTTTTTAAATCCTTGATTCGACAGAAGGCTGATGTAGCCTTTTCGTTTATGCTTTCTGACGAAGATGCCGCTTCCTCTGAGCTGAAAGATCGCGCCTTTTTGCTCTAATAGATCCAGGGATTTTGTGATTGTGCTTTTGCTGACTTCAAAATGGGCCATGAGGGTTTCTAGCACTGGCAGTTTGTCTCCCTGTTTCAGCTCATGTTCTTCTATATACTTTTCAATCTCTGCTGCGATTTGCTGGTACTTTAACATACGCATTCCTCATTTATTCGTTAGTTTCACTTAAAGAAATTATAGCATAAACCGCTTACAATTATAGTTGATGAATAAATATTTTGTTTGAGTATTGATAAATTATACCGGTACAATTATAATGAAAGCGTAACCAAAACAAAGGGGTGGGTGAAAATGTCGGGGAAAGTGAGAGATTATAGCAGACTAGCAAAAGACATTTTGGAGGCCGTAGGCGGGGAAGAGAATGTCATTGGAGCTTCTCGCTGCGCGACGAGGCTTCGATTGGTGCTGAAGCGGTCTAACCCTAAAGCGAAGGATATCGTGAAATCGATGCCCGGCGTCATTACGGTTGTAGAGAACAGCGGCCAATTTCAGATTGTCATTGGACAGCACGTAGGAGAAGTCTTCGAAGAATTTTCAAAGCTGGTCAATATCGATCTGTCTGAGGAACAGAGCGAGAATAAAGGGACGATTCTGAACCGGATCATTGCGACGATGTCAGCGGTGTTTGCGCCGTTTGTGTACATTCTGGCCGCTGCTGGTATTTTGCAAGGGGCATTAATTATCATTAATTTATTGTTTGATGGCTTTGAGAAAACAGGAGCTTATCAGGTTTTTAGTTTCATATCTTGGGCGCCGTTTACGTTTTTGCCTATTTTTATCGCAATTACGGCATCAAAGCATTTTAAGACGAACATGTATATCGCTGTAGCGTGCTGTGCCGCGTTAGTCAGTCCGACATGGGCGGAGATGGCTGTTCAAATCGCAGACGGAAAGAGTATTTCTTTCTTAGGGATTGCTTTATCGGAAACGACATACACATCCTCCGTACTGCCGCCATTATTTTTAGTGTGGATATTGTCTTATCTCGAACGATTTTTGAATAAGAGAATGAACGAAGTGGTCAGGCCGTTATTTGTTCCGTTTCTGTGCATGGTGGTTATGGTGCCGTTAACGATCGTCCTCATTGGCCCTGTGACAACATTAGGCGCAAATGGGATTGCGAACGGTTACAACTTCTTGGCGGAAAACGTGCCGGCTTTAGCTGGAGCGATCATAGGCGCCTTCTGGCAGGTCATCGTCATCTTTGGCGTACATTGGGGCATCACGCCGATGGTATTGGCGAATTATGATTTATACGGACGTGATTCATTCCAGGCGTATCAAACGATTGCGGTCATTGCACAGGTTGGGGCGGTCCTTGGCGTCATCCTGAAAGCGAGAAACAAGGAAACGAGAAAAGTCAGTGTTTCAGCTGGGGTCACAGGCTTGTTCGGCATTACAGAGCCGGCGATCTACGGCGTGACCTTGAGATTTAAGAAACCATTTATTTTTG
The DNA here is from genome assembly GCF_053903245.1 of Bacillus sp. K7. Classification (NCBI taxonomy): domain Bacteria; kingdom Bacillati; phylum Bacillota; class Bacilli; order Caryophanales; family Bacillaceae; genus Bacillus; species Bacillus sp. K7. The sequence goes on along the minus strand of NZ_CP096406.1, from coordinate 3,802,198 downwards.
GCTGTATATCTGGTGCGATTGGGGCAGTTGTGGCAAGCTTTTTCAATCCGTATTACTTTGCGTATGCGGGGCTTCCGGGACCGCTGACGATCGTGAATGGCATCAATGAACAATTCCCGGCGTCTATTTGGGGCATTTTGATCGGTGCAGCGATTGCGATTATTCTCCCTGTTGTGCTGATTCAAATCTTTGGCTATGGTGAAGATACAGCTGCACAGGCGGAAAAGGAACATGTTCAAACGGCACAGGCAAATGAAGAAACAGTATATGCACCATTTAGCGGCAAGGTCATCCCGCTTTCCGACGTGCCTGATGAAGTATTCAGTTCAGGTGCGATGGGACAAGGGCTGGCGATTGAGCCATCTGATAATAAGCTTTATGCTCCGTTTGACGGAACCGTCGTCATGGTCGCGCCTACAAAGCATGCAATCGGCCTTCGTTCGGCGTCTGGCGTCGAATTGCTTGTGCATATCGGACTGGATACAGTGACATTAGACGGCACCCCTTTTGCTTTGAAAGTGAAAGAAGGAGATACAGTCAAAAAAGGCGAAGTGCTTGTTGAATTTGATAAAGCGATCATTGAAGAAAAAGGGTTATCAACGATCACCCCGGTCATCATCACGAATTCACATGCGTATCAGGAAATTCTCATTGAGGAGCTTGAAGAAAGTGCGTTAGGCCAAAAATTATTTACAGTTGTAAGCTAAGGAGGAATAAAACATGGGACATATGCCAAAAGATTTTTTATGGGGCGGCGCATTAGCTGCCCACCAATTTGAAGGCGGATGGAATCAAGGCGGGAAAGGGCCGAGTGTCGTTGATGTGATGACTGCGGGTGCGCACGGCGTGCCGAGAAAAATTACGGATACGATTGAAGAGAACGAGTTTTATCCGAACCATGAAGCCATAGATTTCTATCACAGATACAAGGAAGATATCGCTTTGTTTGCAGAAATGGGCTTAACATGCTTGCGGACGTCCATTGGGTGGAGCCGGATTTTCCCGAAAGGCGATGAGGCTGAACCGAACGAAGCGGGCTTGCAGTTCTATGATGATGTGTTTGATGAATTGCTGAAGCATGGGATCGAGCCGGTTATTACCCTGTCTCACTTTGAGATGCCGCTGCACCTGGCAAGGGAATACGGCGGCTTCAGAAACCGGAAAGTCGTGGACTTCTTCGTGAATTTCGCAGAGGCTTGTTTCAAGCGTTATAAAGATAAAGTGAAGTACTGGATGACCTTTAACGAGATCAACAACCAAATGGATGTGAGCAATCCGCTGTTCCTATGGACGAACTCGGGTGTTACGGTGGGCGAAAACGAAAACGCCAAAGAAGTCATGTACCAAACGGCGCACCATGAATTAGTGGCGAGCGCTTTAGCGGTGGCAAAAGGAAAAGACATCAATCCAGACTTCCAAATTGGTGCCATGGTGTCACATGTGCCGATTTATCCTTTCTCCTCCAATCCTAAAGATGTGATGCTGGCTGAAGAAGAAATGAGACAGCGGTATTTCTTCCCGGATGTGCAGGTTCGCGGGTACTATCCGAGCTACGCGTTGAAAGAATTTGAGCGAGAAGGCTATGACATCACTTTCGAAGATGGCGATGATGAGATTTTACGAAACGGAACCGTCGATTACTTAGGCTTCAGCTATTACATGTCAACCACTGTGAAAAGCGATGTGGAAAATGATAATACAGGCGATATCGTTAACGGCGGACTGCCAAATGGTGTCGAAAATCCATACATCACATCGAGTGACTGGGGCTGGGCAATTGATCCAACCGGGTTGAGATATACGTTAAACCGTTTTTATGACCGGTATCAAATTCCGCTATTCATCGTGGAAAACGGCTTTGGCGCGGTGGATACGGTGGAGGAAGACGGCAAGATCCATGATCCGGAACGCATCCAATATTTGAAATCACATATTGAAGCATTGGAAAAAGCAGTCATTTATGACGGTGTAGATTTGATAGGCTACACGCCGTGGGGCATTATTGATATCGTCTCTTTCACAACAGGCGAGATGAAAAAGCGCTATGGCATGATCTATGTTGATCGTGATAATGAAGGAAATGGTTCCATGAAGCGGTATAAGAAAGATTCATTTGAGTGGTACAAAAATGTGATCCAAACGAATGGCGAAGAATTATAAGAAGCGGCCCGAATCATGCACTTTTTACTGAGGTGCCTGATTTGGGTTTTTTTATGTAATGTAAACAGATACCTATTGATGGGGGTATACTTCCAGTCCCGATCGCTATGTTATGATTTCACCTGTAAGACCCTTTTTTGTATAATTGACTATTAGAACGGAAGAGAGGGAGAGAATGTGTGAGAGAAAAGGGATGAAAAATGAAGAACATGAGAGAGTTCCCTAAGCAAATCTCCTACTAAAAATTTTGGTGAGAAAGGGGCAATATGACATTGAAAAACATTTTAATCAGAGCTGGCATATCACCGTTCGATACATTCAATGCAGCTGAAATGATTGTTCGCAACTCCATTGGCGGAAACGTAGGAAACTTAGTATATGCCTATAGTGTGTTTCGTACGCTGATGACAGAAGGAACGACGATAACTCCTGATTATTATCGGATTCATCCGGCGGATGCGGAGAAAATCAATGAAAAATATGATATGTATATTATTCCGCTGGCAGATGCATTCCGCGAGGATTTTGTGCCTTCTTTACGGAAATATACCCAATTAATTAAAAAGTTAACCATTCCGGTTGTTGTGATTGGTGTTGGTTTGCGGGCTCCGTTTGAACCAAAACTAAATGAAGGTTTTCCTTTTGATGAAGATGTGAAGGCGTTTGTGAGTGCCGTGCTGGAAAGATCAAATATGATCGGTGTCCGCGGTGAAATTACTGCGAAATACCTTTCCAGATTAGGATTCCGTGAAGGCATTGACCACACGGTTATTGGCTGTCCATCTATGTATGCATTTGGCAGAGAGCTGAAGATTAGAGAAACCAATATCACACCGGAATCAATGGTGACGGTTAACTCATCAAGGCTGTCTCCAAAGCATGTGCTGGACTTCATTACGAGAAGCATGAAAGAATTCCCGAACCATTACTTTATCCCCCAATGGCGAAAAGAGATGATTCTGACGTATGCCGGGGCGCCTGCGATAGCGAAGCCTGCCAATAATTATCCGGTAAGCATGGAAGACCCGGCTTATCAGAATGATAGAGTCCGGTTCTTTTTAAATGTGCCGACTTGGCTGGATTTCCTGAGACAAGCTGATTTAAGCTTTGGCGCAAGGCTGCATGGGAATATCGCGGCGACGATTGCCGGAACACCGAGCCTTCTGCTTCCGAAAGACGCCAGAATGCGGGAATTAGCTGAGTACCATCAGTTAACGCATATCATGGCAAATGAGATAACGGAGAAAACAAAACTGTCAGAGTTAATTGAAACAGTCGATTTTCAACAGCCTGAAAAACGGCAAGCGCAAAACTTTGACCACTTCATCAGCTTCTTGAATCAAAATGAATTGGATCATCTTTATAAAGAGAAAGCGACTCCTGATACCGTTCCTTTTGACGAAAAACTATCTAACACGAAGCTTCTATCGCCTGTGACTACAGTTAGCGGCTGCAGTTCCACAGAAACAGCGAAACGCTGGGAAGCGCTAATGGCACTAGAAAATGCCAAGAAGGAAAAAACCATTAAAGATCTAAAGCACAAGGTCAAAAAGTATCAGGGCACTTTAAATAGAAAATCAGTGCGTTTCGCTCTAAAAACAGCGAATATGCTGAGAGTGAAGTGATGTTTCACTAACATTACAACTATATTACAAATGGATAAAATATGCAATATAGTTAGAATAAAAAAAGAAAGCCGCAATGCTGCCAATCTGGCAATATTGCGGCTTTCTTATATTAGTTGCGGATAAGGTAATCAAATGCGCCGAGAGCGGCAGTTGCACCTGATCCCATGGAAATAATGATTTGGTTAAACGCACTGTCTGTGCAGTCGCCGGCAGCGAATAAGCCTGCCAACGCGTTTTTAACTATATCTAGGGGAGTCTCCGTTAAAGCTTTTGGTTGAGCTTGAATAGGAAGAAGGATTATTTGAAGCCTAAACATGAAAAAGATGTATAGACCATTGCATTTAATTGTTAAAGGAATTTTTAGATAAAGCAATCTTATAGAGTAAAGTATAGAGGATATTATATAAATGACAGTGGTGTCCTCTATGTTTCCTAAGGGAATTACGCTTAATTCATTGAACTTTCCAAAACAAGTCATTTAGGGTCTTACCTAAAGCTAAGCAAATATCAGTACAAAGCTTTAAAGTAGGGTTATATTTCCCTAACTCTATAAGACCTATAGTTTGACGAGTGACGTTTACAATTACCGCTAATTCTTTTTGTGTTAACCCTTTTTCTAATCTTGCTCTTTTGAGATCAGTGTTACACAACTTAATTTACACCTCTATTTAACAATTACAAATAAAAACTTAGAGTTTCACTCAGCTCATTACCTTTTTAATCTCATTAGATTTAGAATGTTTCACTAAATTTATATATGTTTCATTTTGTTGCATGAGATCTTTGTGAGTTCCAATTCCGCAAATTTCGCCTTTATTTAGAACTACTATTTGATCTGCATTTTGTATTGTAGAGATACGATGAGCAATTATAATTGTAGTTCTTCCTGTTAAAAGGTTATTTAATGAGTTTCTAATAGCATTTTCCGATTCCGAGTCTAAATTTGCTGTTGCTTCATCTAATAACAAGAATGGAGAATTTCTTAGCAAAGCTCTTGCAATTGTGATTCTTTGTTTTTGTCCTCCTGAAAGGTTTGCGCCTCTTTCACCTACTTGGGTATCATATTCATCTGGAAGCTCCATAATAAAATCATGACAATTAGCTAAAATACAGGCATTTATGATGTCCTTTTCAGATACAATATTGGAATTCCCGTACAATATATTTTCGCGAACTGTTCCAGAAACTATATCTGAATCTTGAGATACATAACTAAACATACCTCTCCATTGATTCAAATCAATATCAGTATAAGAAACTCCATTCAAAATTATATCACCTTGATCAGGAGCATAAAACCTCTCTAATAGGTAAAATAATGTGGATTTTCCAACCCCACTGGCTCCTACAATTGCTGTTGTAGTATTAGGTTTTATTTCAATAGATATGTTCTTTAATACCGGCTTTTCATTATATTTAAAGCTAATATTATCAATAATTAAACTGCCCATTTGCGGTTTTGATTGTGCAGGTGTCGATATACTTTGTGGGTTCTCTTCCTTTTTTTCTAGAATATCAAATATTCTTTGAGTAGCTCCAGAAGCTGACTGTACATTTGTAATAAATCGACTAAAGGTTCCTACAGGAGCTACTATTTGAAATAAATACAAAATAAAGGCCATTAACTCTCCAGAAGTTAAATATCCTGAATTAACACGATATGAACCTAATCCAACAACGCCAACTATCATAAGTGTAATAATACTAGTTAACAATGGAATTAGAATTGCTTCAATTTTGGCTCTTTTAAGCCCGTTCTTATATAAGGAATCAATATGTTTATTTCCATAATCAATTTCAATTTTTTCTGCATTATAAGCTTTTACTAGTCGAATATTACTAAGAACATTAGACAAGAAACCTGAAAACTTAGAAGTTTTTTCTTGTTGTTCGTATGAAACTTTATAAATCTTTTTTGCAATCGGTAATACTATAAAAAGTATTAAAGGGATTAGAGAAAGTAAAGCTAGGGTCATAGGAATATCTAATATAAAAAGAATAACTAATGATCCGATTATTGATAATATCCCAGAAAATAAATCTGCAATATCTGTTGATAGAAGATTCATTGTCACAGAAGTATCATTAGTAACACGGCTTATTATTTCCCCTGTTTGATTACTATTGTAAAACTCAACATCAAGTCTTAATAATTTCCTCCAAATTTTTTCTCTAAGTTTTGCAACAATTTTTTGTCCTACAAAAGCTAAAAGATAAAGAGAAATAGACATTGAAGTTAACTCTAGTAAGAATAAAATGATTATTATGGTCAATAAACCAGCAGAAAATCCACTAGTTAACACTTCAATCTGTTCTTTAATTATTAACGGAATAATTAAAGAACAAGCTGTATTAATAAGACTTAATAATATACCTATAACTAAAGGTGTTTTTGGAGGGGATGTTTTTTTCCAAAGAGCACTTAAACTACTTTTGTTTTCCACGCAATTGACTCCTTTTGGGAATATAATATTAATTAACCATGATTAATTATACTTATATTTACCAGTGAGTCAAACTATATGTTCTAGAAAAAATAGTTATTTGGAGTTAGATTTTAGTCTAAAAATCCTCCCCTATACACTTGTACGGGGGAGGAAAGATTTAAAATAACTACTCATCAATAAAATCTCATTTTGTTAGAAGAAAAAGTAAGCCACCTAAAATACAAATGATTATAAAGAAAATAGTTGAATCAAAAAAAGATTTTTCCTTTTTCATTTTAAATAACTCCTTTCAATTTTTAGGATAAAAGTATTGACTATTTCCTGAAATTATATTAATCTCTTCATGCGGATAATATTAACATTATTTATCCTAATATTTCAAATGATTTAGAAAGAAGGTGAGAAAATGGGTGCTATTATAAGAGGTGGCTTAAAAATTATTGGTGGCGGAGCTGCTAACTGGCTAGGTTGGGAAGCTGGTAGTAGAATTGTTGGAAAGTAAACGATATTGATTACGGAAAAGAGGTGAGAAAATGGGAGCAGTAGCAAAATTTTTAGGGAAAGCATTTGTTGGTGGAGCAGCCGGAGGCGCTACATACGCTGGGCTTAAGAAAATTTTTGGATGATTTTTAAACGTGTTTAGAAAGAAGGTGAGAAAATGGGTGCTATTGTAAAAGGAGCTTTGAAAGTAATCGGAGGCGGCGCTGCAGTTGGCGGTACAATTTATGGTCTTGAAAAACTATTCAAGTAGTTTAGAGCAGGACAGGTAATGGTTTGTTGACAGCAAGCCATTACCCCCTTTTATTAAAAATATATTTTTGACTATCAAAGAAACATATATATTGCTTTAAGAATAACTTAAAGCAATATATATGTAAAGTCTTTTTTTAAACTACGTTTAGGAGTTTATTTAAACCCTTAAATGATATATTGTAAAAAGACTGTACTATAGCAATTAATTTTAAAGAAAGCCGCAATGCTGCCAATCTGGCAATATTGCGGCTTTCTTATATTAGTTGCGGATAAGGTAATCAAACGCGCCGAGAGCGGCAGTTGCACCTGATCCCATGGAAATAATGATTTGGTTAAACGCACTGTCTGTGCAGTCGCCGGCAGCGAATAAGCCTGGGACGCTTGTCGCGCCGTGCTTGTCGACGATGACTTCGCCGATGCGGTTACGTTCAACTGTTTCATCTAACCAATCTGTGTTTGGTACGAGGCCGATTTGGACGAATACACCTTGGAGTTCAACATGTTTTTCTTCGCCTGTTTCACGGTCAACGTATGTGATGCCGTTTACGCTTTGATCGCCTGTGATTTCTTTCGTTTGCGCGTTTTTCACGACAGTGACGTTAGGCAGGCTGTAGAGGCGTTTTTGCAACACTTCGTCTGCTTTCAGTTCTGGCGCGAATTCAAGCACAGTGACGTGTTTGACGATGCCTGCAAGATCAATAGCAGCCTCGATTCCGGAGTTTCCTCCGCCAATGACCGCTACGTCTTTGCCTTCAAACAATGGCCCATCACAGTGCGGGCAGTATGCGACACCTTTGTTTTTGAACTCTTGTTCACCAGGTACGTTGACATTGCGCCAGCGGGCACCTGTTGACAGGATCACTGTTTTACTCTTCAGAACAGCGCCGTTTTCGAGTTCAAGTTCGAAAAGGTCTTTCTTTTCAAGGCGTTTTGCGCGCTGAAGGTTCATGACATCAATATCATATTCCTTCACGTGCTCTTCAAGGCTTGCCGCAAGCTTCGGACCTTCTGTCGCTTTGACGCTGATGAAGTTTTCGATGCTCATTGTGTCGAGAACCTGTCCGCCGAAGCGTTCAGCGACGACACCAGTGCGGATGCCTTTACGGGCCGTGTAGATCGCTGCGCTTGCGCCAGCAGGTCCGCCTCCGACAACAAGAACGTCAAACGGCTCTTTGTCCGCAAATTCAGATGCGTCTGCGCCGCTGCCCATTTTCGCAAGAATTTCTTCAAGCGTCATACGGCCGCTTCCGAAGGATTCGCCATTGAGGTAAACGGTCGGCACTGCCATGATGTTTTTGCTTTCAACTTCTGCTTTGTATGCTGCGCCGTCGATCATCGTGTGCGTAATGTTCGGGTTCAGCACGCTCATCATGTTTAAAGCTTGTACAACGTCAGGACAGTTGTGGCAAGTCAGGCTGATATAAGATTCAAAGTGGAATTCACCGCTGATCTTCTTCACCTGGTCAATGACTTTTTGGTCTACCTTAGGCGGTCTGCCGCTCACTTGAAGCAGCGCCAAAACCAATGAAGTAAATTCGTGGCCTAGAGGGATACCGGCGAATGTAACACCAGTGTCTTCTCCGACACGATTGACACTGAAGCTTGGCGTTCTGTTTAATTCAGCTTTTTCTACTGTAATTTTAGATGACATGGAAGCCAGCTCATCAACGAGAGCCAGCATGTCCTTAGAAATGTCATCTTCACCTGCGCTCACTTTGAGAACAATGTCATTCTCAATAAGCTGCATGTATTGATTTAATTGTGCTTTGATATTTGCATCAAGTACCAATGGAATGCACTCCTTAGATTTTACCTACTAGGTCAAGGCTAGGTGTAAGAGTTTCGCCGCCTTCTTCCCATTTAGCCGGGCAAACTTCACCTGGGTTTTGACGAACGTATTGTGCTGCTTTTACTTTGCTGATCAGGTTGCTTGCGTCACGGCCGATACCGCCTGCATTGATTTCTACAGTTTGGATGACGCCATCTGGATCGATGATGAAAGTTCCGCGGTCAGCTAAACCAGATTCTTCGTCAAGAACGTCAAAGTTGCGAGAGATCGTTTGAGAAGGGTCACCGATCATTGCGTAAGTGATTTTGCCGATTTTTTCAGAGCTGTCGTGCCAGCCTTTGTGTACGAAGTGTGTATCTGTAGAGATAGAGTATACTTCAACACCTAATTCTTTAAGTGCAGCGTATTGCTCTTGAAGATCTTCAAGCTCAGTCGGGCATACGAAAGAGAAATCTGCTGGGTAGAAGCAGAATACGCTCCATTGACCTTTCAAATCTTCGTTTGTTACATCGATGAATTCACCGTTTTTGAATGCTTTCGCTTCGAATGGTAGTACTTCTTTTCCGATTAAAGACATAATATCTTCCTCCTAAATGTATTTGAAAGCAGACTTGCTTTCGATAATAATTCTAATTATATACCGATTATTAATTAATATATATTTTTTGTCAAGCCAAAACCCATTATTCACTTGCTTTTTTTCATCCTATTTAAGGTATGACAGGAAGAGTATTGGCATTTCTTTTCAAGCAGATGAAAATGTAAATATGGGCTGTTTCTCAATTAGACAGGGTTTTCTGGGACTAATGTGAATCAGCATGTCAGTCCGTCTAGGCATTTGAACATTTTATGAGACCATGGGCAAGGGGCAGAAAGATACGATTTGAACATATACCTTCAGTTCTCATACAATAAACCGATATAGAAAGTAAAAAAATAGAACGGAGCAACAAGCATGTCAACTTTTACATTATTTTCTTGGGGGCTGTTTCTCGCTATTATTGTATCACTGTTTATGATATTTAAAACATTACTTATGTCTCCTGTTGTTTGGGTGATTCTGTTATTGCTGTTTCTCTTTTTTAGAGGAAAGAAGAAATAAGATAAATAAACACGGTTCAGTTGAAACTGACCGTGTTTTTTGATGGCTGTTATTCAGCCCAATTCGTATGAAAAACGCCGTCCATATCTGTTCGTTCGTACGTATGGGCGCCGAAGTAATCGCGCTGCGCCTGCAAGAGGTTCGCATTGGAACGTCCTGTGCGGTAGCCGTCGTAATAAGAGAGCGCGGTGGTTAAGCATGGGAATGAGATTCCTGTGCTGATGACCTCGCAAACGACTTTTCGCAGGCCTGTTTGATAGCTTTGCAGCTTATCTGAGAAATAAGGCGCGATCAGCAGGTTTGACAGATTTGGCTGGTCGCTGAATGCTTCGCTGATCACGTTTAGGAAATCTGCGCGGATGATGCAGCCGCCGCGGAAAATTAAAGCGATGTCTTTGAGCGGCAGGTTCCAGCCGTAAAGCTCAGATGACATTTTGTATTGGGCAAAGCCTTGTGCGTAGGCGCATACTTTCCCCATGTAAAGTGCCTGTCTGACGTATTCAACCCAAGTCTCTTTATCGAAGTGTTTTTCTTCAGTTTCCGGGCCTGCTAACACTTCTTGAGCTGCCATCCGTTCTTCTTTTAAGGATGACAAGTAGCGGGCGAATAAGGACTCTGTGATGATGGTGGACGGAATGCCGTTATCAATCGCCTGCATGCTCGTCCATTTTCCGGTGCCTTTTTGGCCGGTTTTATCAAGGATGACATCAATCAGAGGCTGTCCTGTTTTTTCGTCTTTTTTGCGTAAAATCTCAGCTGTAATTTCTATTAAATAGCTTTTCAGCTCACCTTGGTTCCATGTTTCAAAAATAGATGCAATCTCATCGAGCGGCAGGCGCAGTGTTTCTCTTAGAAACGTGTACGCTTCTGCAATCAGCTGCATGTCGGCATACTCAATGCCGTTGTGCACCATTTTTGTAAAGTGCCCTGCCCCTTTAGGGCCGATGTAGACACAGCACGGATCTTCTCCGACTTGCGCTGCGATTTTTGTCAGGATAGGAGCGGCTTTGTCATAGACGTCGCGATCCCCGCCCGGCATGATGGAAGGCCCTGTTAATGCCCCGACTTCGCCGCCGGAAATGCCGATTCCAAGGTAGCCGATGCCTTTTTCCTTCAGCTCGTCATATCTTCTTTCTGTATCTTCATAGTGGGAGTTGCCCCCGTCCATGATGACGTCGCCTTCTTCAAGCAAAGGCATTAATGATTGGATGACGGAATCTACGGGTTTCCCCGCTGTGACCATCAGAAAGATTTTTCTTGGTTTCTCTAACGATTGAACAAAATCCTTGAGCTCGTAGTACGGGCTGAGAGCTTGTCCATCCAGCTTTTGGACAAGCTGGTCCGTTAAGTCTCTGGTGTAATTATAGACGGCGACGTTTTCACCTTTGTTTGCCATGTTTAAGGCGATATTGCTTCCCATTACGCCTAAGCCTATGACACCAATCGTATTGAACATGTGTTACAGCTCCTTCTTAATTTCATACAACTAAACTTAACAATAATATGAATCCAAGTCCAGCAACGGAAATAATCGTTTCCAGCAATGTCCATGTGGCAAATGTTTCTTTCATGCTTAATCCGAAGTACTCTTTGAACATCCAGAAGCCGGCGTCATTGACGTGCGAAGCAATGACACTTCCGGCGCCTGTTGCAAGCACGACTAATGCCAAGTTGACATCAGAATGTCCCAATAACGGAATGACGAGCCCTGTTGTGCTTAACGCGGCAACGGTGGCTGATCCTAGAGAAATGCGGAGGATCGCCGCGATGAGCCAGGCCAGGACAATTGGCGACAATGCCGTTCCTTTGAAAAGGTCTGCCACGTAATCGCCGACACCGCCGTTGATCAGCACTTGTTTGAAGGCGCCGCCTCCTCCGATGATCAATAGCATCATGCCGATTTGCGAGATGGCTGCTGAACAAGAGTCCATCACGGTTTTGACTGGAATGTTGCGTGCGATGCCCATTGTATAGACTGCGACCAATAACGAAATAATCATAGCAGTCGATGCGTTTCCAATCAATCGAATAAAAGCTAAAACGCCGTTGTCCGCAAATCCGATTGTTTCTTGAAGCAGGTCGATAATGGTCGCGACCGACATGATGATAATCGGAAGCATTGCAGTAAAGACGCTGATTCCGAAGCCGGGTGTCTCCTCAAGCTTGAACGTTTTTTGCGTGCCGAGTGATGCGATGTTGCCGTTTTTCGCGAATGATGCAGGAACGATTTTTTTCGCGATCTTTGTAAACAATGGCCCTGCGATGAGCACTGTCGGAACAGCAACGATAAAGCCGTACAGCAGCACTTCCCCAATGTTTGCGCCGTACTCACCGGCAATGGCCGTAGGCCCCGGGTGCGGCGGCAGGAATCCGTGCGTGACGGAGAGCGCTGCGACCATCGGAATTCCAAGATATAAAATAGAAATCTTCAATTCTCTTGAAATCGCAAATACAATCGGAATTAATAGAACCAATCCTACTTCAAAAAATAATGCAATCCCAATAATGAATGAGGCAATGACAACGGCCCATTGAATGTTTTTCTCCCCGAATTTATTGACGAGTGTCATCGCGATGCGCTGTGCGCCTCCTGAATCCGCGATCAGCTTGCCCAGCATCGCACCAAGCCCGAAGATGAGCGCGATGTGGCCAAGAGTTCCCCCTATTCCTGCTTCTATAGAGCTGACAACTTGATCGAACGGCATCCCGAGTGCCAATGCCACGCCGAACGATACGATCAGCAAGGAAATAAATGTGTTTAATTTTAAGCCCATTATCAAAAGCAGTAAAGCTAAGATCCCAAATGCAACGATGATTAATGGCATGATAATGCCCTCCCCTTCATGTCATGTACTAGTTGTGTGTGATTAAGCCTCTCTGATAATCTGCAATTTGTGTATATTGATTCTCTAATGATCTTGAGAGATTAATAAAGATCGGGATTAATTTTCTGTATTCCTTGGCTGAGTCTTCAATCGGCGTGTGCCTGTGTGTGCTGCCGACCATGTCGGACACAGCCTCGAATGAATCAATTTTTCCTAACGCATACAGGCCTAAAATGCAGGCGCCGAGACATGAGCTTTCGTAGCTTTCCGGAACGACGACCTCTGATTCGAAGATATCCGACATCATTTGGCGCCAAACCTCAGACCTTGCAAATCCCCCTGTCGCCTGAATGCGGGTTACCGGGCCGTCCATGCATTCGGTTAATGCCAGGAACACCGTGTACAGGTTGTAAATGACCCCTTCTAATGCCGCGCGTATCATATGTTCTTTCTTATGCGACATGGTCAAGCCGAAAAATGAGCCGCGTACATCCGGATTCCACAGCGGAGCGCGTTCTCCGGCGAGGTATGGGTGAAACAGCAGACCGTCGGAACCGGGCCTGACGCGTTGGGCGATCTTCGTCAGCACGTCATATGGATCAATTCCCAGCCGTGTCGCTGTCTCGATTTCGGAAGAGGCAAATTCGTCTCTGATCCAGCGCAGGACGATTCCGCCATTGTTCACCGGCCCGCCGATGACCCAGTGCTTGTCCGTCAAGGCGTAGCAGAAAATCCGTCCCTTTTCATCGGTTTGCGGCTGGTCAATAATCGTCCGGATAGCGCCACTTGTTCCGATGGTGACGGCGATCTCGCCCTTATGAATGGCGTTGACGCCGAGATTGGACAAAACACCATCACTCGCGCCGATGACAAAAGGTGTTTCCGGATCGATGCCCATCTGTATCGCTACATTTGGGTTGCAATGCTGAAAGATCTCGGTTGTCGGCACGAGTTTTGATAAGTGGTCCGGCGTAATGCCTGCGATGCGCAGTGCTTCTTCGTCCCAATCCAAGCTTTTCAGATTCATCATGCCTGTCGCTGAGGCCAATGAGTAATCAATGACATATTCATTGAACAGCTGTTTGAAAATGTACTCTTTGATGCCGATATATTTTTTTGCTTTGGAAGCGATTTCTTTTTGTTCGTTCGTGATCCAGGTGATTTTGCTTAGCGGTGCCATCGGATGAATCGGTGTTCCTGTCCGTTTGTACACCTCATGCCCGTTCAATTCCTCCTTAATCTTATGCGCCCAGCCTTCGCTCCGGTTGTCGGCCCATGTGATGCATGGCGTCAGCGGCTGGTCATTTTCATCGATTGCGATGACACTGTGCATGGCGCTGCTGAATGATATGAATGAGATCTGTTTTTCTGGATGCTGCTTTGTCATTCTCGCGGTTGTTTGGATGACCGCACGAAAAATCTCTTCCGGATCTTGTTCAGCCGTTGAGATGTCCGGTGTATGGAGCGGGTAGCCGATGCTTTCTTTCTGTACCACGTCTCCTTTTTCACTGAACAACACAGCTTTTGTGCTTGTCGTGCCGATATCGATTCCTAACATATAACTAGTCATTATGGTGTTCAGCTCCTTTTGCCAGCATTTGTTGTGAGAGCCACAGGTCTTCTACCTTTTCTTGCACATCATCAAAGTTTTGGTGAAGAGACTGAATCATCAGCGCCCTGTCTTTTGCTTTAATGGCCTGAATATAAAGCTCATGGTTATCTAAAATCCTTGTGAAATCCTCGTGTTTTTCCTTTAACCGTGCCCGCATGGACAACAGAATCAAGCTTTCCATAACGGGTTTTAGATTGTTCCAGATCATCTGAATGTATGAATGGTCGATAGCTCGGATAATCGTTTCATGAAACAGCACGTCTTGAAATGAAAATTCATCTACGTCCTCGTATTTGATGGAGACTTTCATCATTTCAAGTATTTTGCTGAGGTCCTTGACTAAGGGCTCAATGTCGATTTTGACAAGCCGTTCAAAGACAAATGTTTCTAATAGTAAACGCACATCATAAATTTCTGTGATTTCCTTCTCAGTTAACCCAATTGCGACCGCTCCCATTCGTTCTAAGCGGATGATTTTTTCGGATGCGAGTATTTTTAACGCTTCGCGAACCGGCGAACGGCTTACTGAAAACTCGGTGGCGATCGTATTTTCTGATAAAATGGTACCGCTTTCAATCAAACCTGAAATAATTCGCATTCTCAGCTCGTATGCGATACGAACACCGGTTGACGCTTTTGAGAGCCATTTTGCGGGATACAACAGGTCTTTGGAGTCTAGCATACATTCACCTTCCTCACTCAAGAAGTATACTTGTATACAAGTATGATAACGCGGTTTTTTCATTTATGCAAACACTTTCATTTCTAATTTTTATTAAATTTTTACCATAATGGATGTCATGTATTTCCAAACCCGATATGATACATTGGAGATAGAACGTGAAAGTGAATCATGTATTGAAAGAGGCGATTTGAATGAAAATCATCATTGCACCGGATTCATTTAAGGAAAGCTTATCAGCTCTGGAGGCCGCTGACGCGATAGAAAGAGGTTTCAAATCGGTCTTTCCGAGTGCTGATTACAGAAAATTGCCGATGGCGGACGGCGGTGAGGGCACCGTTCAGTCTCTGGTTGACGCCACAGACGGATGGATCAAAGAACAGGTTGTCACGGGGCCGCTGGGAGAACCGGTGAAAGCGATTTTTGGCATGATGGGAGATGGAAAAACAGCAGTGATTGAAATGGCTGCCGCCTCAGGGCTTCATCTCGTGCCTGTTGAAAGGCGCAATCCGCTCGTCACGACAACAAGGGGGACGGGAGAATTGATGGCAGCGGCTCTTGACGCGGGCGCAGAGCATTTGATGATCGGGATCGGCGGAAGCGCAACGAATGACGGAGGAGCCGGGATGATTCAAGCGTTGGGCGGAAGGCTTCTTGATGAATCAGGCCGTGAGATTGGGCCCGGGGGCGGCGCGTTATCTCAACTCGCATCACTCGATATCAGCGAGCTTGATCCCAGATTGGAGAATGTCAAATTGGAGGTCGCCTGCGACGTGGACAATCCATTAACAGGGCCAAAAGGGGCTGCGGCTGTTTTCGGGCCGCAAAAAGGCGCGACAGAAGATATGGTGGATGTGCTGGATCAGAACTTGGCCCACTTCGCGGATGTGGCAGAAAAAGCGCTTGGGACAACATCCAGAGAAATAAAGGGCGCCGGCGCAGCAGGCGGTCTCGGGTGGAGCTTGCTGGCTTTTCTTGATGCTGATTTGAAAAGAGGCATTGATATTGTCCTAGAAGCGGTTGATTTTGAAGATGAAGTTCAGGATGCGGACCTTGTGATTACCGGTGAGGGGCGAATCGACAGCCAAACGATTTACGGGAAGACACCGATCGGCGTAGCCAAAGCGGCTAAATTATACGATGTGCCCGTCATTGGCATAGCGGGATCGGTCTCACGAGACAGTGATGCCGTCTATCAGCACGGAATTGATGCGCTTTTCAGCATCGTTCCCGGCGCCGTGTCTCTTGAAGACGCGTTTGAACATGCCGCAGAATACATGGAAAGAACGGCGCGGGACATTGCCGCAGCCATCAAATTGGCGAAAACGATGTTTCTGATATAGCCGGCGCACATGCCGATGCATAGCCACCCTCCTTTTGGGGTAGAGACAGTTAACTACACAATGAGGCAATCATCCCAGAAGGAGGACGACGACATGACGGTACAAGAAATCAAAGGTAAGAAACTCGTAAAAGGCATTGCGCCAAATGTAGAGCCAGAAGCCCTGTTCCATGATAAACGGAAAGTATTTTTGTTTGGTTCCCCGAGTTACACAAACATTGGTGACCAAGCGATTGCGTATGCGGAAGAGAAATTTATCAGAAATCATTTTCCGTATTATGAATACATTGAGATTATGGATTATGCGACGGATGAGGGTATTGAACTGGTGAAGGAGATCATCCGTGAAGACGATATTGTCTGCTTTACCGGCGGAGGCAATTTAGGAAACCTGTATCTCGATATTGAGGAAGACAGAAGGAAAGTCTTCTCGGCGTTTAAGGATTACAAATCGATTTCTCTGCCGCAATCCGTTTATTTTGAAGACACAGAGGAAGGAAATAAAGAAAAGAAAAAAACACAGGATGCGTATCATCAAAATCCTAACTTAACGATAGCCGCGCGTGAGACGCAAACACTGGATGTGGTGAAAGAGACCTTCGACTCCAATGTGATCTTTACCCCGGACATGGTGCTTTCCTTGGATATTGTGCCGAGAGAGCTTGAGCGGGACGGCGTTCTCTTTATTTTAAGAGCGGATAAGGAGAAAGTGACTGACGAAGATTTTATTTCACAGATGCGAAAATGGGCAGAAAAAACAACCTATACGGAGCGTACTGATACGGTGCTGGATACGGTTGACACCATCGATTACGCCGATCGAGAGAAGCATTTTATGGAGATGCTTGATCGCATCGGGTCAAGTAAATTGGTGGTCACCGACCGCCTTCACGCGATGATTTTCTCTATTATCACCAAGACACCTTGCCTCGTCTTTGGAAACAGCTACGGCAAAGCCAAACATTCGTACCGTGATTGGCTCGAAAGCTTAAATTTCATTGAATACACAGATCAACATGATATAAAGGAACTGGAGCGCATGATCGACCGGCTGCTTCAAGCAGAACCAAATGACGTTGATGTATCAAAGGATTTTCAGCCGCTGATTGATTTTTTCAAATCATAAAAGAAAAAGCAGACTGATGGCAGTCTGCTTTTTTTGCGTTAGTGATCCTCTTCCAACCGAACGATTTCATCAATGATACGCGCTTGCTCTTGTTCAGCCACTTCGTTTGAGATGATATCTTCCTTTGATAAGTTCTCGATCGCTTGGTATTGGGCGTATAACGCATGTTTTTTCAAGATGGT
Source organism: Bacillus sp. K7 (assembly GCF_053903245.1). Taxonomy (NCBI): domain Bacteria; kingdom Bacillati; phylum Bacillota; class Bacilli; order Caryophanales; family Bacillaceae; genus Bacillus; species Bacillus sp. K7. The sequence goes on along the minus strand of NZ_CP096406.1, from coordinate 3,784,550 downwards.
TTGCTGTTTGTTTTTGAGTTCCGGATAGGCTTCGAATAATTGGTTTGTTTGTTGATGCAGCTGGCTGACCTCTTCTTTGTACTGGTCTGTCAGTTCCCTGGAGACAGCTTCGTGAATCAGCAAATTGTGTTTGACTTGCTGGACTTCCTGGATAGCGGTTTCTAGCCGGTGCCCCTTTGCAAGCAATGTCTCATATTCCTGATTGCCTTCTTCCTTTTGATTCACGCCTAACCGTTCCAGAAGCGGCTTGATCGTGAGCCCCTGAACAACAAGAGAGAACAAAACGACACTGAAGGCGAAAATCAGAATGTCTTCACGCCCCGGGAAGTCTCTCGGCAGGCTCAGTACGAGTGCAATAGACAGAGACCCCTTCAGCCCGCCCCAATTGATGGTATGCTTCCATGTCACCGGAAATTTTTTGATAAAGGCCAGACTGATATAGACGGCGGCACTTCGGGCGATGAGCACAATGACAATGGCCATAATCGCCAAACCCCATTTGTCAGTCAGGTCAATTCTCGTGATTTCAAGTCCCACCATTAAAAAGACAAGGGAGTTCGCGAGCAAGGCGGCGACGTCCCAAAAGTTATTAATATTCAGCTTGGTCGTCGGGCTCATGCCGATTTTTGCCCCGTAATTGCCGAAAATAAGCGCGGCGACTACGACAGCGATTACGCCGGAGGCACCTGCCATTTCCGCCAATAGAAATGAACTGTAAAACAGAATGATACTAAAAATAATTTCTAAAGGATAATCATCAAAATACTTGGTGAGCTGGGAAAAGACAAATCCTAGAGCGCCTCCGATGATGAGGCCGAGAGAAATGACTTTGACAAACTCCCACAAGCCTAAACCAGCGCCTTGGATACCGAGATCCAAATAAGTCATTAAGTAAAAAGCGGAAATGTTGAACAGCACAACCGCCAGCCCGTCATTGAACAGGCTTTCTCCTTCAACGACAATCGACAGCTTTTTCGGCGCGCCGACGCTTTTGAAAATGGATAGCACACTGACTGGGTCTGTTGCACTCATCAGCGCGGCAAACACAAACGCCGCCGGAATGGCTAAATGCATCAGCCACATGGAAGAAAAGCCGACGATCAGAAACGAGATGAGCGTGCCGCCGAAGGCCAGCGCCAGAACGGGACGCTTATTTTCTCGCAAATGGGAAAAGGGCAGCTTCAGCGCAGCTTCTCCTAATAAAGCCGGCAAGAACAGCGTAATGATGACGAAGTTAAAGACTTCGCCCTCAGTGATAAAATCTTTCAGCGGTTCAAAAAGCGGAATATGTACAAGTCCAATGATCGTTCCGACAATCACGAGCGCGATCGGATAAGGCTGCTTGCACTTCTTGGCAATCGCAGTGATCCCTGCTGCAATCATAACCAGCAAAAAACCGAGTTCGAAAATATGATGCAAATCTAAGTGCTCCATTAGAACCTCCTTTTGTGAATTGTAGAACTAACACATTACCCTCATTTTGTCATTTGTAATCATATCATATGTAAAACAGCCCTTTGCCAGTCTGCAGAAAAGCAAAAAAGCAGGCAAACTGCCAGCTTTGGGTTGTTTATTCTATAAACCAATGGAATTGACTATACTCACTCGATATATGGGAACGAACGTATCAAGTCTAGTATAATCATAAAATAAAAAAGGGTGAAAAACCATGTCGTTTTCCAAAAAAAAAACTTTTTGTTGGCGTAATTATAGTATTTTTAATAGGAATTGTTTACTTTCATCATAAAATTTCAAATTCTAATCAATCAGCAGTTAAATCCGGAGGGGATCATATCGTGAACACAAATGAAAAAAATGAACAACAAAAGGCAGAAGAATACGCTGAAAACATGAAACCGAAAATAAAGGAAAAATTGAAAAAAGATGATATCCATCATTTTGTTAATGATGTAACATTCGATAAGGATGTCTCAATCAGTCCAATGGGAATGATCGAACTATCAGGGTACGTAAACAACAATCCTGAAAAATTCTCATTCGATGTCTCTTTGAGATATGGAACTGATAAAGTAGATTCCATAGGTTATGATAAAGACTCAGCGGACCGATTTGAAAACTGGGATGATTTTGATAAAGAGGTCAAAGAAGACTTTTTAAATAGTTTATCGAAAGAAGAACGAGAACAATATTTAAAAGATATAGGGGAAATAAAATAATCTATGAAAAAACAAGCGCCATTTAAACTACTAGCTTTTGTTAGCGTCTTGTTAATCGTAATGGTTGGTTTCATTTATGAAATAAAAAAAACGATAGACACTCCTAAAAAGTACATAACTAGTAAAGAAAAAAGTGATCAAGAAAAAGCTGAAGCATATGTCGAAGAAATGAAACCGAAAATAGAAGAAGAGTTAAGAAAAGAGGATATCCATCATTTTATTAAGTCTGTAACTTTTGAAGATAAAGTCACGATAAACCCGATGGGAAGAATGATAGTGAAAGGTTATATCAATGACAATCCAAATAAGTTTTATTTCTCAGCAGATTTAATTTATGATTCCAATAAAGTGGACGGAATGAGTTATTCTGAGGATGTAGGTAATCGTTTTACCGATTGGAGCGAGTACAGCAAAGAAGTAAAAGATAAATACATCAAAACCGCTTACCCTGATAAAAAGGAACGAGAACAATATTTAAAAGACATAGGGGAATAAAATAAACAGGCAAAACGCCTGTTTATTTTTGTGATCGGTTACTTTCTCCTCTTCGATATTCCCCAAGCCACCAGTCCGGCAACGACTGCAGCCGATACAATCGGGCGTTTTGTGGCTTTCACGTAATAGCTTCTTGACCGCATCCATCCTTTGTTTGTGCCCCTGTCATGCATGCCGTATCCCGCTTCATAAAGCGCGCTTTCTTCACGCGGTTTGGACGGTCTTGCGGCATGCTGGCTGTGGTACATGATTTTTTCCATTAGTTTGTCGGTCAGCCGGGGGAAAAGAGCGCCCAGCATGGCGATGGCTTTTGCCTGTGATCCGATGTACATGTCGCGCTTCGGGTGTTCAGCTGCAAACAGGATGGCTTCGGCGACCGCTTCCGGCGGGTAGATCATCGAGCGGTAATGAGCCGGCTGTTTGTCGAGGTAGCTGTGAGCATGCTCGTTGTAGGGCGTGTCAATTCTGCCAGGATGGATGAGCGTAACCGAGACGGGTGCCTGTTCTTTTTCAAGCTCCATCCGGATGCTTTCCGTCCAACCGAGAAGCGCAAATTTGGCTGACGCATATGTGGATTGAATGACAGTTCCTCTATCGCCAAACAGGCTGCCTACATTGATGAGTGCGCCCGGTTCGCCTCTATTGGTATAGTGTTTGACTGCCGCTCTTGTACCGTAAACAGGCCCCCAGAAGTTTGTGTCGTACATGCGCTTCATGTCTTCAACAGTGACATCCATGGCGTGTCCGAAAATCGAGACGGTGGCATTGTTGACCCATGTGTCAAAACGGCCATATGTGCTGATCGCGGTTTCTGCGATGCGGTTCACGTCTTCCTCTTTTCCGACATCCGCTTTCACCCATATCGCTTCATGCCCTTTTTCCTCTAATTCTTCAGTGAGTTCCTTCAAAGCCTCATCATTTCGAGCTGCCGCGACAACCTTTGCGCCTTTTTCAGCTGCCATTCTTGCCGTGACAAGGCCGATCCCGCTCGTAGCGCCGGTAATGACGATCACTTGATCCTTGAGTTTTTTCAGTTTAAGCTTCGTTTTCATGCCTGTGTTTTGTTGTTCAAGTCTTTCTGTATTCGTGACTGAATAATCGTTTGTCATTGAGATCCCTCCTAGACGCTGTTTTTCTACATTTACCCCATCCGGGAGGGTCTTACCCTTTTTGACAATCACAGGGTTCTTTTTTATATTATATAAGTCGCTTTACCATACCTAGGAGGGAATGTTTTATGACTAGCAGAGGAGATTCACGTGAAAAAATTCTTCACACGGCGTCACGTCTGTTCCAGCTGCAAGGATATCACGCGACGGGTTTGAACCAGATTGTGAAAGAAAGCGGTGCTCCGAAGGGATCGCTTTATCACTTTTTCCCGAACGGCAAAGAAGAATTAGCGATTGAAGCGGTTTCATATACAGGAAAACTGATTGAACATCTGATACAGCAAAGCATGGATGAATCCTCTGATCCAATAGAAGCGATTCAGCAATTTATCAAAAAAACAGCCAGCCAGTTTGACAATACACAAAGCATTCAAGGCCTTCCGGTTGGTTTGCTGGCGAGTGAGACTGCGTTAATCAGTGAACCGCTGCGGACGGTTTGCATGAAGGTGTTTAAAAGCTGGGAAGCTGGTTTTGCCAGAAAACTAATGGAAAACGGATTTGCAGAAGAAGAAGCAAATCAGCTCGGAATGCTGATCAATTCGATGATTGAGGGCGGTATCATGCTTTCGTTAACGAATAAAGACAAAACGCCCCTTCTTCTCATCGCCGATCAAATTCCAGTGCTTGTGAGAAAAAAAGGGTAGCATTTTGTTATCCTTTCTCCTACAATTATATAGAACGGTCTAGTTATATATGGAGACTGGTTTAAACTGGAGGAACGATTGATGAAAACATTACGTGAACATTCATTGCCAAAAGAAAAAATGCCATATTTGCTCCGCAGCGGAGAAGGCGAGCGCTATTTGTTCGGCAGACAGGTTGCCACGGTGATGGCGAATGGGAAGAGCACAGGCGATCTATTTGAGATCGTGCTGCTTTCCGGGGGAAAAGGAGATGCTTTTCCGCTCCACGTCCACAAGGACACACATGAAGGGATTCTCGTTTTGGACGGGAAGCTTGAGCTGACGATTGATGGAGAACGCTATTTATTAGTATCAGGCGATTATGCGAACATTCCAGCCGGAACACCGCACAGCTACCGGATGCAGAGCCACAGAACGCGACTGGTGTCTTACACGATGAAAGGAAATGTGGCGCACATGTATTCCGTGATTGGAAATCCATATGCTCACGTTGAACATCCGCCGCACGTAAGCCAAGAGGTGTCAAACGAGCGATTTGCAGAAGCAGCCGTTGAGGCGGACATTGCATTTCTGGATGAAGAAAAGCCTGCCGGTGCGGCGAAATTAGCGGAACGTACAGAGCTTCCGGATGGAGCTGTTCCATACGTGCTTGAGTCTGGAGAAGGCGACCGCCTATTGACGGGAGATCAGCTTCACCGCATAGTGGCTGCACAAAAAAATACAGAAGGCCAGTTTATCGTCGTCGTATCAGACGGCCCTAAAGGCGACCGAATTGTTGATCACTACCATGAACATCATACAGAAACATTTTATTGCCTAGAAGGGCAGATGACGATGTGGGCAAATGGCCAAGAAATCCAGCTGAGTCCTGGAGATTTTCTGCATGTTCCTGCGAATACGGTTCACTCCTATCGTTTGGATTCCCATTACACAAAGATGGTGGGCGTATTGGTTCCTGGCTTATTTGAACCGTTTTTCCGGACGCTAGGTGAGCCGTACGAAGGCCACATCTTCCCAAGTAAGCCTCGGGCTCTGCGCTTTGATCGTGTGTTGCAGAATATCGAAGCACTAGATTTAAAGGTAATGAAACCATAAAGATGACAAGATTGTAAGATTTCCATACCTGCCTGACATCTAAATCGATGTTTCCGCGCTCCTCTTTTTTATACCCTTAAGGTACAGAAAAAAGGAGCGTGATGGCTATGTCTTCATTACATCCGATTTCGGCAAATGAACGGATTGGCGTGCTTGATGTGCTAAGGGGAATAGCGATTTTCGGCATCTTATTTGTCAATCTGGCACATTTCAGTTATCCGGATATGTATTTGTCGATGCTTGGGAAAGAGAACTTTTTTACGGAAAAGTGGTCAAAAGCCGATTTTGCAGTAGCAGACATACTGACATTCTTCATCCAAACAAAGTGCATTTTATTGTTTTCCTTTTTATTTGGATTTGGCATGGTAGTTATGAGGGAGAGGACAGAAAGCAAAGGGAAACGATTTGTTCCGTTATATGCGAGAAGGTTAACGGCGCTTCTCTTTTTTGGGACGATTCATGCCTTTTTGATATGGGACGGTGACATTTTGATGGAATACGCCCTGCTCGGCTTTGTCCTGCTCTTATTTCGGAAAGCAACGCCGAAAACACTGATGATATGGGCGGTCTCTTTGTATCTTTTGTTTACGGTCCCGTTCATTTTGGCAAGCTTTTATCAATCTAATGGACAGGAAGGGGCAGAAGCTGCAGTTCACCAGGCTCAGCAAGCGCTCCATGTTTACGGAAGCGGCAGCTTGAAGGAGATTGCGGAACAGCGGATTCGTGATCGTCTCGTTTACATGTCTTCGAATGGCATGCTTACGTATAACCCGATCAGCTTTTTCTTTGCATCCGTTCCTTATTTCAGCATGTTTTTGCTGGGAGCTGCGGCGGCGAAGTCACGCTATTTGCACGATCCCGGAAAGTATCGCAAAGAATTAAAAAGAGTGTGGATGGCTGGGCTAGTCATCGGCATCAGCGCCCATGTTGTGTACAGTGTAACGGATAGGGAAGTGTTTTTGCTGATTGGCGCGCCTTTCCTCATGTTTTTCTATGTCACAACGGTTGTCTATCTTTATCATAAAACAAGAGTGAAAGCTGTGCTGCAATCTTTCTCCGCTGTTGGACGGATGGCATTTACCAATTATCTGATGCAGTCTATCGTGTGTACATGGATATTCTATCATTACGGCTTGGGGCTGTACGGGAAAGTGTATCCTGCTGCAGGCGTGTTTATGACGATTGTGGTTTGTGCCGTTCAAATGGTCTTCAGCCATCTGTGGCTTCGTTTGTTTAAGATGGGGCCGTTTGAGTGGCTGTGGAGAAGCGCTGCGTATTTGGCGTGGCAGCCTATGGTAAAAAAAGCAAAAGTCTAGACTCCTATTGGCGTCTAGACTTTTTTTCTATTATTTATACACGACACGTGTTTTGCAAATGATGTCATGCAGGCCTTTTTTCTCTCCAAAGCCGATCATGATAAAACCAATATAAAAGATGATTCCAGATAAGATATAGGCGAAGTAACGGCCGATTGCCTGTCCGACAGAAACCCGTTCGCCTTGTTCATTGACCACTTTCAAGCCAAGAATTTTTTTGCCGAGTGTGCCCTGCATTTTAGAAGCTGTGAGCAGACCGTAATATAACACACAGATGACGAGCATGATCAGCATGGTAGGCAAAAATGCGAACGTCATGTATTTCACGAGATACTCCTCTTCTGTCATGTATGGGTCTGTTGCCACAGATCCAGCTATAAACACGCTATTGATAATAAATAGAATAATATAACTAGGAACAGATACAATAATGCCATCGATAAAATAAGCTAAAAAACGAATCCAAAATCCTGCTGGTTTTTCCATGTATTTTTCTCTCTCCTTTGAATTAATCTGGAATAGTATACTTTGAAAAAATAACATATGCAATATGATATGGTGATAAAATCCTGATATGCCTGAAAAATGAGTCTTTTATCCTCTGTTTTTTACTATATGAATATCCCGGTAAAATCTAAATTGATTGTATATTGAATTCACCTGCTGGATAACCCATAATAAAAAAGGATAATATTTCTATTCGGGGGAGGAGTTTGATGTCTAGAAAAAACAGCGTGGCGATCATGACAGTCATTTCTGCTTTTCTTTTCTGCGCTATGATTGCTGCGGCTTCACTTTCGCCGCTGTCCAAAACGGGCGGGGCGGCCAATCAGTTCAACTCAGTCGGCATGTGGTCAGCTATTGGTATGGTCCTTGTGTTGTACTTCATTCCTTTTCTCATTTATATGCTTGGAGTAGATGCGATGAGGTATGTCATGGCGGTGCTTTGCGCCTTTGGGCTGCTGATTCACTTGTCTACGGCCGGTTTTATCTTGCTGTTTGGCCTATTCAGTGAAGATCTCCTTTCTGAGGTGATCTTTGTGATTGGAGTTTGTCTCGCTGCGGCAGCTGTCAATGTTATTTGGTTTGTGGCTGCATTTCGTTCAGATTCTAAAAAAGCTGCCATTTTCTAAACGAGTAGAGTGAACATGTCATAGCGGTCGCAAAAAATTAGAAATTCAGGCTGGCGAGGACAACTCGGCAGCCTGTGTTGGGTTAATCAATCCTATATTTATTTTGATAAATAACCTTTGTCCCGCAAATATAATCGTGCAATGCCAGTTTAGCGGGGAAGGCCGCCATGATGAAACCAATATACAGGATCCTTGACAATGTGTAGGCAAAGAAACGACCGAAGCTGTGCCAAAAAGAAATACGTTCACCATATTGATTGACAACGATGATGCCCATGAGTTTTTTTCCCAGTGTTGCTTGCATGTGTGATGAAGTCAGCACACTATAGTAAAGAATACAGGTGAGCAATATGATCGCAAAAAGGGGTATTGTACCAAATATCAACATATAGAATTGATATTGAGCTTCTGTCATATGTGTCCCTGCCGCATCAATGAGAGGCATTACAATAAGGACGTTAATCAGAGACATAATAAAAATGAATATCGATAGTATCAGTCCATCAATAATAGCGGCGGCTGCCCGTATCCAAAATCCAGCTGGTTTTTCCATGTATAAAATTCTCTCCTTTGAAGTTTTCTGGGATATTATACGTGAGGGGCTGTGCGGTTTCAATGAGATATACTAGAGGAATTTGGTCTTGTAGCAAAAACGGTATTTTATGACTATTCGTTTCTTCTATTTTCCTTTTTTTATTTAGGTTAATAGGGTGATAAAAAAGAATCTGCAAGATCATGCAGATTCTCTTCACATCATTATTTAACAGCTTGAATCAATACACCTTTCTCATGAGAAAATGCTTTGAATCCGTATACCCCATGATAGGAGCCGATACCGCTGGTGTTGATGCCGCCGAATGGCAGGTTGACGTCGCTGAAGTGAACGACAACATCGTTGATGGCTGCGTTGCCTGAAGTCGTGTGCTGAAGGACGTTGTCGATCAGGTCTTGGTTGTGGCTGAATACATAAAGCGCAAGCGGTTTATCGCGGTCATTTACGTAATCGATCACCTCGTCGATGTCTTCATAGTTCATCATCGGCAGGATTGGTGCGAAGATTTCCTCCTGCATGATTTTCATGTCAGGCGTGACGTTTTTCAAAACGGACGGCGAGATCGTGCGGTCGCTGGCATCAAAGACGCCGCCGAAGACGACTTCCGCCCCTTTTTCAATGGCGTCGTCGAACAGGTCTTTGACGCGGTTGAAGTTGCGGTCATTGACGATCTGCGTGAATTTGCTGCGGTCTGGGTTACGATCATCCTCCATAAATCCCGCGTTGACGATTGTTTGTAAAATCCCTGCGAACTTGTCTTGCACGTCTTTTTTAATGAACAAATAATCAGGTGCGATGCAGGTTTGGCCGGCGTTTACAAATTTTCCGACGGCGATCTTTTTCGCTGCGTCCATGAGATCGTATTCACTGTCAATGATTGTCGGGCTCTTGCCGCCAAGCTCAAGTGTGACAGATGCCAAGTGTTTGGCAGCCGCTGTCATGACGATTTTTCCGACATTTGTGCTCCCAGTGAAGAAAATATGGTCGAACGGCTGCTCCAGTAGCTCGGTTGCCACCTCAACCTCTCCTTCAAAAATCGCGACTTCTTTTTCGTCAAAAGCGTCTCGAATGACTTTTGCGGCTATGTTGCTTGTGTTCATCGTAAAATCAGACAGCTTCACTATCGCGCTGTTTCCGGCTGCAATCGAAGCAGCCAGCGGCGCCATCGTCAGCATAAACGGATAGTTCCACGGTCCGAGGATGAGTGTGACGCCTTTTGGCTCGTACAGGAGAATCCCATTCGCCTCGGGGCTTAACGATGAACCGACTTCTTTAGGTGCCATCCATTTCTCCAGATTGTTCATATTATCTCTAATCGCTTTTTTTGTTCCTTCGATTTCCGCTTTTTTGACCTCGTGATATGGTTTGCGGACGTCTTTGCGGATCGCTTCGATGATGTCTTCCTCATGGGCGATGACAGAATCTAAAAAGCGCTGAAGCTTTTCTCTGCGCTGTTCCGCTGTTGAAGCGCGCAATGCTTTTTGCTGTTTTTTCTGAAGCTGAAAGACACGCTGAATGTCGTCTTTAACTTGCTGTTCCATTGTAAAATCCCCCTCATTTGCTTTCTTCTATTCTCGGACCTATTATAAAGTGGTACCTTTTCTGTAAGAAAGACAACGGTGAACCATCTATACGTTACCGTACATATATAAATCATCTGTCTAATGATCGGAGGTGTCTCTTTGCCGGAATCTGCTGAGGCTCAAATCAAAAAGGCGCTGCTGTCTCTACTGGAAGTAAAAGATATTCAACAGATTACAATGAAAGAAATTGCCGAGAAGGCCAAAGTGAGCCGCGGGACGCTCTACCTTTATTATGAAGATAAGTTTTCAATCATTGAGGACGTGATTGAAGACATGAAGGAGGGGCTGGGTCAAGCGCTTTATGAGGCTTTCAAGCATATGGATACCCTCCATTTGAACAAAAAACGGCAAACGGTGCATCCGACCCTGTCCTTTGTTCACGAGCATCGATCCTTTTTTCGTACGATGATGAACAGAGAACATGTTCATCGTTTTTTTAAGGATGTGTTTCAGCAGGATATCCTGCTCGCTCCGATCCATGTGAACTTCACGCCGATCGAACGGGACATTTACGGACATTACCGGGCTTTGTACACTTACGCGATTATTCGGTATTGGCTGAATGAAGATGCGGGCGCGACTCCAGAAGCGATCAGCCAAAAGGTATGGGAGTTCGTTTCTCAGAAGCGGTTTTATTGGCTGTTTGGACAGGCTGTGGCAGGGGAGCGGCAGGAGAACAAGCAAATCGACAGGCGGGTGGTGCGAACGAGAGAGGCGCTGCAGAAGGCTTTGCTGGACGTATTGGCGGAGAAAAAAGATTACGCAGCCATCACGATTTCGGATATTGCCCGTAAAAGCAACCTCCGCCGCGCAACCTTTTATGATCACTATGCCAGTAAAGAGGAATTGCTGCAAACTATGATTCAGCAATCATGCGCGGAGATCATAGACCACCTGACGATTGCCTCCAGTCCGAGCGGGCTTTCCTTAGAGGAAGCGGAGGAGGCGCTTGCCAGCTTGTTTTCTGCTTTATCAAACATGCCTATTGTCCATTTTCTCAATCGGGACAGGGGCGTACCCCATGTGATAAGCGATATGTTCAAAGCGCTGGAATCGTTTTACCTGCATCAGCAGACTGACATTCATGCAGAGAAAAAACTTCACGCCTATTATGTATCCGCGATGATTATCGGGCTGATTTTGTATCGGCTTGATGAAGGAAGGGCGCATGCGCCGGAAGTGCTGGCGAGGGAATTTTTGCAGTTTTTGGATGTGAAGAAGTATAAGGTTGTATTGCTGTAAACGAATCGAACTGGATATACATTCGCCCGGATACTCAGTCCGGGCTCTGTGTCGTTGTGTCACTTGGCTTGGTCTTTTGCATTTCTTTCTTTTCCTTCAAGGTGTACTTTAAAAAGAGAAGGGCCAAAAGAAATAGAGCAATGTTCACCAACCAAGATGTCCAGCTTGCAGTAGGGTCTAAAATTGAATTGAGCGAGTGAAGGATAGAAGAAAATGACAAAATGAGAAATAATAGTTTGTTTTCAGACATAAATGACGTACCTTTTTATATGGAAAATGTGATGTTTTAAACATTCAATAGCTGCCTCCACATTTTATCCTGCAAGATTTTATTTTAGTATTAATTTGAAGTTTCGGGGCTTTTAGCTCGCCTATATAAAAAAAGTGCAAAGTTAAAATAGATAAGATATAAAGCAAGATTAAAAATACCTAAATCAAAAAGGCAAGAAAGAGAAATGCTAGTGAAGCCTCCTAAAATGATATAGATAAATAGCAATTTCATTCTAACAACTCCCAATAAATTCTAAATCCATTGTAGGATAGGATCGACAATATGTAAAATATATAGAGTAAGGCAGTCTGTTTTTTTCTGCAGGAGAGCGAAAAAAGATTGAGGAATGATGAAGAGGGAGCTTATCCTAGTGATTAAGGAAAGCTCCCTTTTATGATTGATATTTGATCATTGATAATGCGCAGACTATGTTTATTTCGTTTCTTCCTTCCACTTCTCATCAATCAGCATCTTCCCAGGCCATGTGTACGCCATGATGCCGCCGTCTGCGGTGATGTCTTCGCCTGTGACGTATGAGCTGTCGTCAGAAGCGAGGAACAGCGCCACCGTTGCCATTTCCTTCGGCTGGCCGAGACGGCCGAGCGGCGTGATCCATTTGTTGGCTTCGCGGAATGTTTCGCCCATTTCCTGTTCCTTGGTGCCTGCTAATTTGTCAATCAACGGGGTTTCGATCGTTCCCGGTGAGATGGAATTGACGCGGATGCCGTCTCTTGCGTAATCAATTGCCATCGCTCTTGTCAGGTTGGTGATGCCGCCTTTTGCCGCGTTGTAGCCAGAGCGGTCGAGGTCAGCGGCCCGGCCTGACATGGAGGATGTATTGATGATGGAGCCTCCTTTTTCGAGCATGAGCGGAATCAGGTATTTGCTGCAAAGGAACGTGCCGCGCAGATCGACGGCGATAATGCGGTCAAACAGGTCAACGGGATATTCGTGCACTTTTCCGCCTTCCTGGTCAACCCCGGCGTTATTAAACAGAATATCAATTGTACCGCAGGTGTCTTTGATTTGATCAGCAAATGCTTTCACGCTGTTTTCATCTGACACATCAAGGAGAAAGGCGTCCGCCTGTCCTCCCTCTTGTCTGATCGCTTCAACTGTTTCTTCCATTTGATCTGCATTGATGTCTCCGATTATCACACGCGCGCCTTCATTGGCAAAAACCTTTGCCGTCGCTTGCCCAATGCCTGTCGCGGCGCCTGTGATGACTGCGGTTTTGTTTTCCAGTCTTCCCATGATACGAGTCCTCCTTTTTTTATTTGTCTTCCCGCTCTGTGCAGTGATAAACATGCGGGAAAACAACTGCCAACATATGTTAGAATGGGTTAGAAATTGTTGGGAGGTTTATATGTTTTGAAAGTACAGCATAAGAAGGAGCTCAAGTTTTATTGCTTCATCACAATTCCGTCTGCGTTTGTTGTGCTGACTGTCATCTCTTTTCTATTCAAAGAGATTACGTTTCCAGTTACAGCAAGCGCATTTCTGAATGCTTCATGGCATAATCTATTGTTTCTGATACCGTTCGGTTTGTTTTTCTATCCGGTGCATATATGGATGAAGCGGGAGTTTGGCCGCTGGAATGGCGCAGCAAAAAAGAGAGGGTTATGACCTCTCTTTTTTTGACAATAAATAGTGAAAGTGCTGCTAAATCATGTTAAATTTACATATATATGCATCTGGCAATCTAATTGACAATTGTCATCGTATATGATAAATAGATGCTGAAAAGAGTTTACCTAACACAACTACATATCAAAAAGGAGCGATCTAGAGTGGCAAAAAAAGAGTTTAAAGCAGAGTCCAAACGACTGCTGGATATGATGATTAACTCCATTTATACTCAAAAAGAAATTTTCCTGCGTGAGTTAATCTCCAATTCGAGTGATGCGATTGACAAAATCTATTACAAAGCGCTGACAGACGATGCGCTTACGTTTGATAAAGACAGTTACTACATAAAGGTCGCGGCTGACAAAGATGCGAGAACATTAACGATATCCGATACAGGAATCGGGATGACGAAGGACGAGCTTGAGCAGCATCTCGGCACAATTGCGAAAAGCGGTTCCCTTGCGTTTAAAAAGGAAAACGAGCTGAAAGACGGCCATGACATTATCGGCCAATTCGGTGTCGGTTTTTACGCGGCGTTTATGGTTGCCGATGTCGTGACGGTCATCAGTAAGGCGCTCGGCAGCGAAGAGGCGTATAAATGGGAGTCAGCGGGTGCAGACGGCTACACGATTGAACCGTGTGAAAAGGATTGTATCGGTACAGACATCATCCTGAAAATCAAAGAGAACACAGAAGATGACAGCTATGACGAGTTTTTGGAGGAATACCGTTTAAAAGCAATCATCAAAAAGTACTCCGATTTCATTCGCTATCCGATCAAAATGGATACAACCATTAATAAGCCGAAGGAAGACAGCGAGAATGAATTTGAAGAGGTGCAGGAAGAACAGACCGTCAACAGCATGGTGCCGATCTGGAGAAAAAACAAAAGCGAGCTGACAGATGAGGACTATGAAAAATTCTATGCTGAAAAGCATTACGGATTTGATAAACCGCTCTCACACGTTCATATCAGTGTGGACGGCGCCGTTCGCTACAACGCGATTCTATTTATCCCTGAAAACATGCCGTTTGACTATTATTCCAAGGAATATGAGAAAGGCTTGGAGCTGTATTCCAATGGCGTGCTGATCATGAACAAATGCGCGGACCTGCTTCCAGACCACTTCAGCTTCGTGAAGGGGATGGTCGATTCTGAGGATCTGTCACTGAACATTTCCAGGGAAATGCTGCAGCATGATCGCCAGCTGAAGCTGATCGCGAAAAACATCAGCAAAAAAATCAAAAGCGAGCTGCAAAGCCTGCTCAAAAAAGACCGTGAGAAATACGAGACATTCTACAAATCATTCGGCAGACAGCTGAAATTCGGCGTGTATAATGATTTTGGAGCGAATAAAGATCAATTGAAAGACCTCTTATTATTCTACTCTTCGAAAGAGAAAAAACTGGTCAGCCTAGATGAGTACGTATCGAGAATGCCTGAGGAACAGACATACATTTATTACGCGACCGGTGATTCCTACGATCGCATTGAGAAATTGCCGCAAACGGAAATGGTAGCGGACAAAGGCTATGAAATCCTCTACTTCACTGAGGACATCGATGAGTTTGCGATTAAAATGCTGGCATCTTATCAGGAAAAAGAATTCAAATCCGTATCGAGCGGAGACCTTGGCATCGACACGGAGGAGGATCAAAAGCAGTCCGAGGAAGAGGAAAGCAAGTACAAGGATCTGTTTGAGGAAATGAAAAGTATATTGTCAGACAAAGTGAAAAACGTCAAAATCTCAAAACGCCTCAAATCACATCCGGTCTGCCTTGCTGCGGACGGCGAAGTGACAATCGAGATGGAAAAGGTGTTAAACGCGATGCCGGACAGCCAAAATGTACAGGCGGAAAAAGTGCTGGAAATCAACCCGAATCACGAGGTGTTCAATACGCTGCAAGACGCGTTTGAACAAGATAAAGAGAAGCTGAGCCTGTACACAAACCTTCTGTATAATCAGGCGCTTCTCATCGAAGGCCTGCCGATTCAGGATCCAGTGGAATTTACGAACAACATTTGCAAGGTTATGGTGTAACTAAGAAAGGAATCGCCCTCTGGGACGATTCCTTTTTTTATAATGTACGCTCATTCAGCACTTGGCTTTGCGTGCTGTTCTTCTTTTTAAACCGTTGTTTCAGGCTGGCTTCAATTTCCTCCAAGCTTTTCCCTTTGGTTTCAGGAACCATGTAGAAGGCGAAGAAAAACGATAGCAGGCAGATCACTGAAAAAATGGTAAAGACCCATGCGATGCCCATGGCGCTGAGCATCAGCGGGAAGACGAGCGACACGATCAGGTTGGTTGCTGATAAGACCAATGTTGTAAAGCCTGTTGCGGCCCCGCGCACTTTGGATGGGAAGAGCTCAGGCATCAGAACCCATACAACCGGTCCCCATGTTGCCTGGTAAAACACGATATAGACGCCGAGAAACACGACAGTCAGCCACGCTGTTGATGTAGAGAGACCCAGTGTCAGGAGCACAGCTGCTAGTGCGGCCAAGCTCAGTGTAATGCCGACGCTTCCCCAGATCAGGAGCTTCTTGCGCCCGACACGGTCAATTAAGATCATGGCGGCGATACACATGATGACGTTGAGGACGCCGATCCCCATTGTGCCGAGTACTGATGCCGATGTGCCGAGACCGGCCTTCGTAAAGATAGTCGGCGCGTAGTAGATGACCGTGTTAATGCCGACGGCCTGCTGGAAAATGGCAAGACCGACGCCAATCAAAAGCATGGGGCGAATCCATTTTGCTTTCAGTAAGCCGAGTGTCGTTTCTTTTTTCTCTGCTTCCCCTTGCTTCATCTCCGCCAATTCCATTTCAATATTCTTGGGATCATGAGTGATGTTCATGATCCGTCTCGCTTCATCTTCACGCCCGCGTTTCACGAGCCATCTTGGTGATTCAGGCATAAATGCGATCCCGATTAATAAAAGTACGGCAGGAACGGCTGCCAGCCCTACCATCCAGCGCCACGCTTCAAATGGCGTGAACAGATAGTTTACGATATACGCTAATAAAATACCGGTAACAACCATTAAGTTGTTCATTGTACCGAGTGTCCCGCGAATTTTCGTTGGTGCCATTTCTGACAGGTACACGGGTACAAGCGCCGTTGAACCGCCGACGGCCAACCCGAGAACCACCCGAGACGCAATCAGCATGCCGATCGTTTGAGATAACGCGCAAGCGAGCGCGCCAATAATGAAAATGATGGAAAGGACAAATACAACTTTTCTCCTGCCCCAGCGATCTGAGCATGTGCCGCTTAAAGCAGATCCGAAAATCGCGCCAAGAAGCAGCATACTGACGACCAGTCCCTCGGTCAATGTCGTTAGGGGAATGTCGTTGTTGATAAACAGCAGCGCTCCAGAGATGACGCCCGTATCGTAACCGTAAAGCAGCCCTCCTAAAGCGCCGAAAAAGTAGATCATATATTTCCTTATGTCTTTCTTCACAAATGTTCCCCCTCAGTTGTTGAGCCAATAAGCACCTCATATATGTTTAACAAAGTTAATAAATGAGTACCCTTTTCCTATCTGATTTGAAACATTTGTTTTGAACATTATCATTTGTTTTTTACTTAACAGCTGAACGATCAGAGAAGAGATCGGTGGAAGACGTCTTTCGTTTATTGATGGAGAGGGAAGCGTATGCAGAAGAAGGCTGGGAATGGAACAGAGCGGCGGTAGAGAAAAACAGAGATGCTGTAATCACCAAAATACTGGAACCGGTGATAGAGCATGGGGCCTTTTCGGAAATCGATGGAGTTTCTGTTTTACAGCGAATCCTTGCTTTTGGCCATAAAGGCATTCAACTTGATGAGCGGCTGTTTACAGATGAAAGCAGACATGTCGTCATCTATGATGAATGGAATTTGTTTTTAGTGTTTGGATATGAAGGGACGACAGCTTATTTATATACGTGGTTTACAACAGCATAGAGAGATGTTCTTGTGATTGTCATATGTGAAATCGTTTTGGCTTGTTCTTCGATGAGGAACCGGCATGAAAAAACCTTACTCCTCATGGAGTAAGGTTTTCATTCTTATGCTGCAGGTGTAACGATTTGATTTCTTTCTAAAATCGCTTGGGATTCTTCGTTTGCCGGGCGGTATCCCTTTTCAATGAGTTCTTTTATGTAGAGCTTGTTATAAATAAATGAGAAAACAATGCCGCTGACCCAGCCGCCGATTCCTAACGTAAATGAGCCAAGAACGACAGAAATAATAAACATGATGGCAGCCCATTTTAAATCACCGCGGAATAACGCAGGGAAAAACCCGAAGAAGAAAGTCGTCCAGCTAAATCCGACTTTTACTTCCTTTGTCAGTCCGCCTTCATTTTTCAGCAAAACCTTCATCGTATTCAACCTCTTCTCTAAGATGATAGTTGTAAGCAGAATCAAAAAAATAAGACAATAGAAAGATTGCAATGTGCATTTTCTGCTCAACAATTCCTATCATACTATGACTTTAGGGAAAAAGTAACTTCAATTTTTAAAAAATGAAAAAAACGATTGTGTAAATCCATTTCAGTTTAAATATGGAAATTAATAATAAAATAAACCCGCCTTTAAACGTGAAGGCGGGTTTATTTATTATGAGAACAGCTTATCAATAAATGAAATATCTTCTTGAGAAAGCGTGACGTCGGCTGTTTTGATGTTATCAACCAGCTGATCGGCGCGTTTTGCTCCTGGGATTAAAATATCAATTTCCGGTCTTGCCAAATACCAAGCCAATACGATGTGCGGGATGTCAACGTTGTGCTTTTTGGCAATTGGCGCAAGCTTGTTGACCTTTCTGATATTTTCTTTGAAACGCTCGCCCTTGAATTGTTCCTGTTCGTTTCGCAGGTCTCCTTCAGGGAACGCTGTATCTTCTGTATACTTTCCTGCCAGTAATCCTGATACGAGCGGGAAGTAAGGGATAAATGAAATATTATGCTCCTTCGTATACGGGAAGAATGTCTTTTCCGCTTCACGGTTTAACAGGTTGTATTCGCCTTGCAAGACATCTACCAAGCCGTCTCTGTTAGCTTCTTTCAGCTGCTCTAAAGAGAAGTTGGATACACCGATGGAGCGGATTTTTCCGGCCTGCTTCATCTCATTCAGCGCGTTGACCGCTTCATCTTTCGGCGTATGTTCGTCCGGGAAGTGAATGTAGAACAAATCGATATAATCCGTATTCAAACGCTTCAGGCTTTCATCAACTGATTTCTTAAGGAATTCTGGTGAATTATCAAAGACAAAGTCATTTCCTTGTTTTCTGTGTGCCGCTTTCGTCGCGATGACCACATCTTCACGTTTGAATTCGCTTAGCACTTCACCAATTAATTCTTCGGAACGGCCAATCCCATAAATGTAAGCGGTGTCTAACATGGTCACGCCATTACGGATCGCCTCGCGCACCAATTCTTTTCCGGTTTCTTCATTCAGGTTCGGGTAGAGGTTATGTCCTCCGACAGCATTTGTTCCTAATCCGATAGGGAATACCTGCAAGTCTGATTTTCCGAGCGTAGCTTTTTTCATGATCTGCCTCCTAGAATAAAATGGATCAAAGACTCTCAACATCATTGTAACGTTTTAGGCCAGATGAATGCCGATTTGGTGCTCATTGCAGTACTGTGTGTACTCGTCATCTAATGGCTGGGATGTCACAATGCAATGTAGCCTGTCAAACGGCGCATACGTCAAAAGCGTTGATGTTCCGAATTTAGAATGGTCAGCCAATAAATACACTTCTTTTGCTTTTTCCGAAATCCTTTTTTTAATTTCGTACTCCAGCAGATCCGAATTCGTCAAACCGTGTGTCAGCGTTGTTCCGGTTGCGGACATAAACGCTTTGTTGATATTGTACTTATCAAGCATAGCCGGGTCGTCCATGCCGACAAAGGAGCGCGTTTTTCTCTTATAGTTGTTTCCGATAATGATTAAGTTGATATTCTTTAAAGCTGATGCCGCATTGATAATGTCCAAACTGTTGGTTAGAATGGTGACATTTTTGGAAGGATCAAGCGTATCGAGAATAGACTTTGTTGTTGTTCCTGAATCAATGAAGATTAAATCATGATCTTCAATAAAACGTGAAGCATAATGGGCGATTTTTGTTTTTTCATCTTGATGCTGAATGGTGCGATTTTCAAAAGGAACCAATGCGGTTTTTTCAATAGATGTTACGCCGCCGTATACTTTTTCAATCGCACCCTTTTCCGTTAGCTTGTTGATATCACGTCTGACTGTGTTTTTAGAGACATTAAACACTTGGCACAGCTCATCTAAGGAAACAGTGCCATGCGATAAAATGTACTCCTCCATTTCCTGAATCCGCATCAGTTTCATATAAATAAACTCCTTCTTGAATCTTTACGTAACATAAATATATAATAAAACCCAAGAGTTGATCAATAGTTGGTTAAAAAATGATAACATTGGTGTATATCTTTTGCAAGATTCGACGGGCTTCTCGTTACTCTATTTAGTAGTTAAAAGATTAGTATCATAAAAATAATGAAAAAATTTAGTGTTTATGATTGACTTATGGGTATTATGCGATTAGAATATAACCAAGAAATGACCAAAAAGTAACCTGATTTGCATGAAATGGTTGCTTGTATCTAACATTGCATCGCCATTTATTTTTTTGGTTTTTATGAAAGCGTTTAATTCTTGGCTTGCTGAAACAGTGGATATTGATATGAATCTATCCTGAACCATCCATACAAGTGTATGTGTTTACTAATGAAGGAGGCAATAAGAATGGCAGAAATCAGAAAATTAAAAAACTATATCAACGGTGAATGGGTTGAAAGCAAAACAGATCAATACGAAGACGTTGTGAATCCGGCAACGAAAGAAGTGCTTTGCCAAGTGCCGATCTCTACAAAAGAGGATATTGAGTACGCTGCGCAAAAAGCGGCTGAGGCATTCCAAACATGGTCAAAAGTGGCGGTTCCGCGCCGTGCCAGAATTCTATTTAACTTCCAGCAGTTGCTTTCTCAGCATAGAGAAGAACTTGCTCATTTGATTACCATTGAAAATGGCAAGAACACAAAAGAAGCGCTGGGAGAAGTGGGACGCGGAATTGAAAACGTTGAGTTCGCGGCTGGAGCGCCTTCCCTGATGATGGGCGACTCGCTTGCTTCCATCGCAACGGACGTTGAAGCGGCAAACTACCGCTACCCAATCGGAGTAGTCGGCGGAATCGCGCCATTCAACTTCCCGATGATGGTTCCTTGCTGGATGTTCCCAATGGCAATCGCACTCGGAAACACATTTATTTTAAAACCATCTGAGCGGACGCCGCTGTTAACAGAGAAATTGGTTGAGCTGTTTGAAAAAGCGGGCCTTCCGAAAGGGGTATTCAACGTCGTATACGGTGCGCATGACGTGGTGAACGGCATCCTCGAGCATCCTGAAATTAAAGCGATTTCATTCGTAGGCTCCAAGCCGGTCGGCGAATACGTCTACAAAAAAGGAAGCGAAAACTTAAAACGCGTTCAATCTTTGACAGGAGCGAAGAACCATACGATTGTCCTGAACGATGCGAATCTCGATGATACGATCACAAACATCATCGGAGCAGCCTTTGGTTCTGCCGGTGAACGCTGCATGGCTTGTGCGGTTGTAACGGTTGAAGAAGGGATCGCTGATGAATTTATGGCGAAGCTTCAGGAAAAAGTGGCTGACATTAACATCGGAAACGGCCTTGATGACGGCGTATTCTTAGGACCGGTTATTCGCGAAGACAACAAGAAACGCACACTCAGCTATATCGAAAAAGGTTTGGAAGAAGGCGCGAGACTCGTATGTGACGGACGTGAAAATGTGTCTGACGAAGGCTACTTTGTCGGCCCGACGATCTTTGACAATGTCACGACAGAGATGACGATTTGGAAAGATGAAATTTTTGCTCCGGTCTTATCGGTTATCCGCGTGAAAAACCTGAAAGAAGCGATCGAAATTGCCAATAAGTCTGAGTTTGCGAACGGTGCCTGCCTGTTCACTTCCAACTCAAACGCAATCCGCTACTTCCGTGAAAACATCGATGCGGGAATGCTCGGGATCAACCTGGGTGTGCCGGCTCCAATGGCGTTCTTCCCATTCTCAGGCTGGAAGTCTTCATTCTTTGGAACGCTGCATGCGAACGGAAAAGACAGCGTCGACTTCTATACGCGTAAAAAAGTGGTAACGGCAAGATATCCAGCACCTGATTTCAACTAAATGACGAACAGCCGAACGGCGTCCATGTGCGCTGTTCGGGCTCATTCTTACAATAGAAAGAGGAGGGCTTCACTATGAGTTATTTATTGCGTAAGCCGCAGTCGAATGAAGGCTCGAATGGGGTCAAGCTGGTGCACGAAGTAACGAAATCCAATTCTGATCTCACCTATGTAGAGTTTAAAGTGGTAGATCTCGATTCCGGTTCCAGTTATGCAGAAGAGTTGGAAAAACAGGAAGTCTGTATTGTAGCGGTTACGGGGAAAATCACTGTGAGCGATCATGAGTCGACCTTTGAGAATATCGGCACACGTGAAAGCGTATTCGAACGGAAACCGACAGACAGCGTCTATATTTCTAATGACCGTTCATTTGAGATCACAGCGGTCAGCGACGCAAGAGTGGCGCTGTGCTATTCACCGTCGGAAAACCAGCTTCCGACCAAGCTGATCAAAGCGGAAGACACCGGAATTGAGCATCGCGGGAAGTTTTCAAACAAACGTACTGTTCACAACATTCTTCCGGACTCCAATCCTTCAGCTAACAGCCTTTTAGTAGTTGAAGTCTATACGGACAGCGGCAACTGGTCCAGCTATCCGCCACATAAACATGACCAAGACAACTTGCCGGAAGAATCTTTCTTAGAAGAAACGTACTATCATGAGGTAGATCCGGGACAGGGCTTTGTGTTTCAGCGTGTATACACAGATGACCGCTCCATTGACGAGACAATGACCGCGGAAAATGAAAACGTTGTCATTGTTCCTGCGGGATACCACCCGGTAGGCGTTCCGGACGGATATACATCCTACTATTTAAATGTCATGGCAGGGCCGACGCGGAAATGGAAGTTTCATAACGACCCGGCGCATGAGTGGATTTTAGAACGCTAACAAGTGAGGAGTGGCTGTTTACGATGAAGTATATATTCAATGAAGAGAAGGCTTTTGATATTGTTGCCATCGGCCGGGCATGTATTGATTTGAACGCAGTGGAATACAACCGCCCAATGGAAGAAACGATGACGTTTTCGAAATACGTCGGCGGTTCACCTGCGAATATCGCGATCGGCAGCGCGAAGCTTGGCTTAAAAGCGGGCTTCATCGGCAAAATTCCAGATGACCAGCATGGAAGATTCATAGAGTCCTATATGAGAAATACCGGTGTTGATACAACACAAATGATTGTGGATCAAGATGGCCATAAAGCGGGCCTTGCATTTACAGAAATCCTCAGCCCAGAAGAATGCAGCATCTTAATGTATCGCGATGATGTGGCGGATCTTTATCTTGAGCCTTCAGAGGTAAGCGAGGACTATATCGCAAATGCGAAAATGCTGCTTGTTTCCGGTACAGCGCTCGCCAAAAGCCCGTCACGGGAAGCGGTGTTAAAAGCTGTTCAATACGCGAAAAAGCATCAGGTCAAAGTGGTGTTCGAGCTGGATTACCGCCCGTATACGTGGCAGTCAGCTGATGAAACAGCCGTTTACTATTCTTTGGTCGCCGAGCAGTCTGATGTCGTCATCGGCACACGCGATGAATTTGATGTAATGGAAAACCGCACAGGCGGAAGCAATGAGGAATCCGTCAACCATTTATTTGAGCATTCAGCCGACCTCGTTGTCATCAAACACGGCGTCGAAGGCTCTTACGCATACAACAAATCCGGCGAGGTATTCCGCGCCCAAGCGTACAAGACAAAAGTGCTGAAAACCTTTGGAGCCGGTGATTCTTATGCATCAGCCTTCATCTATGGCCTTGTCAGCGGAAAAGATATCGAAACGGCATTGAAATACGGCAGCGCTTCAGCCTCCATTGTGGTGAGCAAGCACAGTTCGTCAGAAGCGATGCCGACTGCGGAAGAAATCGTACAGCTTATTGAAGCACAGTCATAATTGAAAAAGATCGAGTAAAGGTGGGATCGTTTGTGGGTCAGAAAATTCGCTTAACAACAGCACAAGCGCTGATTAAATTCTTAAACCAGCAGTACATCCATGTAGATGGAAGGGAAGAGCCTTTCGTTGAAGGGATTTTCACGATTTTCGGTCATGGAAACGTACTGGGGATCGGGCAGGCGCTTGAGCAGGATGCAGGCCATTTGAAAGTTTATCAAGGGAAAAATGAACAAGGAATGGCGCATGCCGCAATGGCGTACAGCAAGCAAATGCTGAGAAGAAAAATATATGCGGTCTCTACATCCGTCGGACCGGGAGCGGCCAACTTAGTGGCGGCGGCCGGCACCGCATTGGCAAACAATATCCCGGTTCTCTTAATTCCGGCAGATACATTTGCGACAAGACAGCCAGACCCTGTACTGCAGCAAATGGAGCAAGAATACAGTGCGGCGATTACAACAAACGATGCATTGAAACCTGTATCGAGATACTGGGACCGCATTACGCGCCCTGAGCAGCTGATGAGCAGTTTGCTGCGCGCGTTTGAAGTCATGACTGATCCAGCAAAAGCAGGTCCGGCAACGATTTGTATTTCTCAGGATGTTGAAGGGGAAGCGTACGACTTTGATGAAAGTTTCTTCGTCAAACGGGTTCACTATATTGATCGCATGCAGCCGAGCGAGCGCGAGCTTCAAGGTGCGGCGGAGCTGATCAAAGCCAGCAAGCATCCTGTGATCCTCGTCGGCGGAGGCGCAAAATACTCCGGTGCGCGCGATGAATTGGTCGCCATTTCTGAAGCGTATCACATTCCGTTAGTTGAAACGCAGGCAGGAAAGTCGACCGTTGAAGCTGATTTTGCGAACAACCTCGGCGGAATGGGCATCACAGGTACACTTGCGGCAAATAAAGCGGCCCGCCAAGCTGATTTGATTATCGGTATCGGCACAAGATACACGGATTTTGCGACATCCTCTAAGACCGCTTTTGATTTTGATAAAGCGAAGTTCCTGAACATCAATGTCAGCCGAATGCAGGCGTATAAACTCGATGCGTTCCAAGTGGTAGCGGATGCGAAAGTGACGCTTGGCAAACTGCACGGTCTGCTTGAAGGCTATAAGAGTGAATTCGGCTCAACGATCAAGGAGCTGAAGGACGAATGGCTCGCTGAACGCGAACGCCTCAGCAAAGTGACGTTTAAACGGAAAGCGTTTGATCCGGAAATCAAACATCATTTTTCTCAAGAGGTTCTAAATGAATACGCTGACGCGTTGAATACAGAGCTTCCGCAAACAACGGCATTGCTGACCATCAACGAGACGATTCCAGAAGACAGCGTGATCATCTGTTCAGCAGGCTCCCTTCCAGGAGATTTGCAGCGCCTGTGGCATTCTAATGTTCCGAATACGTATCATCTGGAATACGGGTATTCCTGCATGGGCTATGAAGTGTCCGGGACACTGGGCCTGAAACTGGCCCACCCTGACAGAGAGGTGTATTCCATTGTCGGAGACGGCAGCTTTCTAATGCTTCACTCCGAGCTGATTACGGCGATTCAGTACAACAAGAAAATCAATGTGCTGCTCTTTGATAACTCTGGTTTTGGATGTATCAACAACTTGCAAATGGATCATGGCAGCGGCAGCTACTATTGCGAGTTCCGCACAGATGACAACCAAATTTTGAATGTTGATTACGCAAAAGTTGCGGAGGGATACGGCGCGAAAACCTACCGTGCAAACACAGTAGAGGAGTTAAAAGCGGCGTTAGAGGATGCGAAGAAACAGGACGTATCAACGTTAATTGAAATGAAGGTTCTGCCAAAAACAATGACGGACGGCTATGACAGCTGGTGGCATGTCGGCGTGGCAGAAGTGTCTGAACAAGAAAGTGTTCAGAAGGCATACGAAGCAAAAGAGAAAATGCTGAATTCTGCGAAGCAGTATTAGGGGGGAGGCTCATCGATGGGCAAAGATAAGATTCTGTGGGGCATTGCTCCAATAGGGTGGCGGAATGATGATATTCCTGAAATCGGAGCGGGAAATACACTGCAGCATTTGTTAAGTGATATTGTTGTCGCACGTTTTCAAGGCACGGAAGTCGGGGGCTTTTTCCCCGAACCTGCCATCCTGAACAAAGAGCTGAAACTTCGAAACTTAAGAATCGCAGGAAAATGGTTCAGCAGTTTTATCTTGCGTGATGGACTTGGTGAAGCGGCAAAAGCATTTACCCTGCATTGTGAGTATTTACAGAAAGTAAACGCGGACGTCGCTGTCGTTTCTGAACAAACTCACAGCGTACAAGGCTTAGAGAAAAACGTCTTCAAAGAGAAGCCGCACTTTACGGATAATGAATGGGAACGGCTTTGCGAAGGGCTGAATCACCTTGGCAAAATTGCCGACAAGCATGGCTTAAAGCTCGTCTATCACCATCACCTTGGCACTGGTGTCCAAACGGCAGAAGAAGTCGACCGGCTGATGGAAGGAACAAACCCCGCGCATGTACACCTCCTTTATGATACAGGGCATGCGTATATTTCTGACGGTGACTACATGGGAATGCTTGAGAAGCATATCGGACGCATTAAGCATGTGCATTTTAAAGATGCCCGCCTGAATGTCATGGAACAATGCAGACTCGGAGGGGAATCGTTTCGGCAATCATTTTTAAAAGGCATGTTTACGGTCCCCGGCGATGGGTGCATTGATTTTAGAGACGTATATCAGCTGCTGTTAAAGAACAATTATTCCGGATGGATTGTCGTTGAAGCTGAACAGGACCCCGATGTCGCAAACCCGCTTGAGTATGCATTAATCGCAAGAAACTATATTGATAAGCAGTTGTTGGATCTGGCTTAATGGGGACTGAATATATGGGACATACCAAAGCGGATTCAGCCTTCAATAAACGGACAATCGCAGCGGCATTGGCCAACTATATTGACGCGGGTTCCATAGTAGCTGGATCTGCTGGTTTATCGTTATGGGTCAGTTACCTCAAGTTATCTGATACACAGATCGGGCTCCTCGGCGCGCTAAGCGCAAATGCAATTTCAGCCGCTGTCGGCGCTTTGTTAGGCGGGTTTCTGGCAGATAAAATCGGACGGAAGGCTGTTTATACCAATAGCATGCTTGTTTATGCGCTAGGGATTTGTTTGGTTCTGTTCGGGGCTAATTTCCCCATGTTGTTAAGCGGTTACATGATTATCGGTTTATCAGTAGGAGCCGACATTACCGCATCATGGACAATTATCGCAGAAAATGCGCCAAAGAAAAATCGGGCCCGGCATTGCGGCGTCGCACAAGTCGCCTGGGCCGCGGGGGCTGTGGTTGTGCTGCTTCTCTCCGTACTGGTCGGTGATTTAGGCCTTCTGGGCAATAAAATTGTATTTGCCCATCTGCTTGTCATCGCGCTGATCACGTACGTGCTGAGAATCAGGCTTCCGGAGTCAGATGCCTGGCAGCCAAAAACACAGCCGGGACATTCGCAGGCAGGGAAGCCTGTCGTACTGAACAAAACATCGTATTTTGATTTGCTCAAGCCGATGTATCTGAAAAACATACTGTTTTTAATGGGTGTGTTTCTGGTTTGGAATCTAGCAGCCGGCGTGATGGGCTTCTTTATGCCATACATTTATCAGCAGGTCGGCGGTGTATCGCCCACTACGGCAAATCTTTTGCAAATGGGGCTGTTTATCTTCACAGGGTTAGGGGTCGCCTTGATCTTCATGCCCTTTGCTGACAAGTATAGAAAAACTGTATTTGGAATCGCGGCCTTTATGGCGGTGATTGGATGGACACTGTTTCTGCTGCCGGTTGAGGGCCTGCCGATTCTGCTCCTGTTTATTGTTGTGATCGGCATCAATAACGGAGCCGGGCAGCAAGCAAACTATCAGTTATGGGCCAGTGAAATCTTTCCCACGCAGTATCGTGCATCTGCACAAGGGCTGATGTTTTTCCTCGTCCGTATTTCAATAGGGATTTGGAGCTTGTTTGTCCCAATGGTTATGACCAATTTCGGCATTGGAACAATGGCTGCAATTCTTCTCGGATGTGTGACGGCCAGTATGATCATCGGGCTTCTCTACGCGCCGAATACGTCTGGCAAGTCGCTTGAAGAAATTCAAGAGGAACTCTACGGCTCTCATCGGAGCCAGGTAAAGCAAGGAACAGAAAGCAAAATCATGTAACCAACAGAAGGAGTGGCTGTCAATGAGTTTACGTATTGGCGTAATTGGAACTGGAGCAATCGGAAGAGAACATATTAACCGGATCACGAACAAGCTGTCCGGCGCGGAAATCGTTGCTGTAACGGATGTGAATCAAGAGGCTGCACAAAAGGTCGTTGAGCAATACCAATTAAACGCGTCGGTTTATCCGAACGATGACAGCCTGCTTGCAGACGAAAATGTAGACGCTGTCTTAGTGACAAGCTGGGGCCCTGCGCATGAATCGAGCGTATTGAAAGCGATCAAAGCCCAAAAATACGTGTTCTGTGAAAAACCGCTCGCGACAACGGCTGAAGGATGCATGCGTATCGTCGAAGAGGAAATCAAAGTGGGCAAACGCCTTGTTCAAGTCGGTTTCATGCGCCGTTATGACAGCGGTTACGTACAGCTGAAGGAAGCGCTCGATAACCACGTTATCGGTGAGCCGCTTATGATTCACTGCGCGCACCGCAACCCAAGTGTTGCCGAAAATTACACAACGGATATGGCCGTTGTTGATACGCTTGTTCATGAAATTGATGTGCTGCACTGGCTCGTCAATGATGACTACGAGTCCGTTCAAGTCATCTATCCGAAAAAATCGAAAAATGCGCTTCCGCATTTAAAAGATCCGCAAATCGTAGTCATTGAAACAAAAGGCGGCATCGTCATCAATGCAGAAATCTATGTGAACTGTAAATACGGCTATGACATTCAATGTGAAATCGTCGGAGAAGACGGTATCATCAAGCTCCCTGAACCATCAAGCATCAGCTTGAGAAAAGAAGGGAAATTCAGCACGGATATTCTGATGGATTGGCAGAGACGCTTTGTGGCTGCGTACGATGTGGAAATTCAAGACTTCATTGATTCGATTCAAAAGAAAGGCGAGGTTAGCGGACCGACGGCGTGGGACGGCTATATTGCCGCTGTTACGACTGACGCGTGTGTAAAAGCCCAGGAATCCGGACAAAAAGAAAAAGTTGATTTGAAGGAAAAGCCTGAATTCTATCAATCTTATACAACAGTTGAAAACTAAAATAATAGAGGAGTGAAAATATGAAATTAGCATTGGATCCATCGATGTATCGTGATGATTTAACGTTGGAGGAAATGGTATATAAAACGGCGGAGCTTGGCTATGAATATATTGAGCTGTCGCCTCGCGAGGATTTTTGTCCATTCTATAAATATCCGAAGGTCGATTCAGCAAAAATCAAACAATTAAAGCGGCTTTTAAAGGATACAGGTGTTAAGCTTTCATCTCTCCTCCCTCTTTACCACTGGGCGGGTCCTGATGAAGATCGTCGCCAGGCTGCGGTGCGCAATTGGAAAAGGGCGATCGAAATTGCGGTTGAACTTGAAGTGGATTTGATGAACAGTGAATTCAGCGGTTCAAAATATGATCCTTTAACAAGTGAAGAAAAATTTATCAAATCGATGGATGAGCTTCTGCCAGTCTTTGAAAAAGAAGGCGTTAAACTCAATCTTCAAGCCCATCCATACGATTTTATCGAAACCCACAAAGGCGCAATGGATATGATCCGCGCGCTAGACAAGGATTGGATCAATCTTGTCTACTCGACTGCGCATACGTTCTTCTATGATGACGGCAAAGGCGACATCGAGACCATGTTTGACGAAGCCGGCGACCGCCTTACACATGTTTTATTTGCAGATACCTATAATCACAAAGCGGCTCATGGCCTGCGCTATATCGTCAACCCGCCTGACGCCAAAGTAACGGTCCATCAGCATTTAGACATTGGCCAAGGCGAAGTTGATTTTGATACGATTTTCAGAAAGATGAGAGAAATGAAGTTCGATGGAATTGCGACCAACGCCGTATTTGCTTGGGTTGACAAAAGAGCGGATGAATCAAGCCGTTTTATGCTTCAAAAAATGAAAGAAGAATTAGGTCTGGCATAAGCTGAGCATGGAGTTCGGCGGGATAGGATAAAGCAGCCTTCCTGCCGAACTCCCTTCATATCTAAAACGCAGATGGGGGAGTCTGACATGAAACTTTGTTTTAATGAAGCAACAACATTGGAAAACTCAAATCTTAAACAGGATGTGGAACTATGCGAAAAGCACGGCTATGATTATATTGAAATCCGTACATTGGATAAGCTGCCGGAATACTTAAAAGACCATTCATTGGACGATCTGGCGGAGTATTTTCAAACCCATCACATCAAACCGCTTGCTTTAAACGCACTCGTTTTCTTCAACAACCGTGATGAAAAGGGGCACAATGAGATCATCGCTGAATTTAAAGACATGATGGAAACGTGCAAAACCCTTGGTGTGAAATATGTCGTGGCCGTCCCGCTGGTGACTGAGCAGAAAATTGTAAAAGAAGAGATCAAAAAGAGCTGTGTTGAGGTGCTGACTGAGCTTTCAGATATTGCGGAGCCGTATGGCGTAAAAATCGCGTTCGAATTTGTCGGCCACCCACAGTGTACAGTTAACACATTTGAACAGGCATACGACATCATAAACACAGTCGACCGTGACAATGTCGGGCTTGTCCTTGACAGTTTCCACTTCCATGCGATGGGGTCAAATATCGAGAGCTTAAAGCAGGCGGACGGAAAGAAAATTTTCATCTACCACATCGACGATACCGAAGATTTCCCAATCGGCTTTTTAACGGATGAGGATCGTGTGTGGCCTGGCCAAGGGGCGATTGACTTAGATGCCCACTTATCAGCCCTCAAAGAAATCGGGTTCTCTGATGTTGTATCGGTTGAGCTCTTCCGTCCCGAATACTATAAGCTGAGTGCCGAGGAAGCTATTCAAACAGCGAAAAAAACAACAGTTGATGTTGTTTCAAAATACTTCAAGATGTAATGGATAAAGGAGGGGTGAACATGGCTTTTGTATCGATGAAAGAGCTTCTTGAAGATGCAAAGCGGGAGCATTACGCAATCGGCCAGTTTAATATCAACGGCCTGCAGTGGACGAAGGCGATTTTACAGGCTGCGGAGGATGAACAGTCGCCTGTCATTGCAGCGGCGTCGGACCGGCTGATCGACTATTTGGGCGGATTCAAAACCGTAGCCGCGATGGTCAATACGCTGATGGAAGAATTGTCAATTACCGTTCCCGTTGTCCTTCACCTTGATCATGGGAGCAGTGTGGAGCGCTGCAAACAAGCCATTGACGCAGGGTTTAGCTCGGTGATGATTGACGGGTCACATTCGCCGATTGATCAGAACATCACCATGACGAAAGAGGTAGCGGACTATGCGAAGCTTCACGGTGTGTCAGTGGAGGCTGAAGTCGGCACAGTAGGCGGCATGGAGGACGGCCTTGTGGGCGGTGTCAAATACGCTGATCTTCATGAATGCCAGCGTCTCGTGGAAGAAACCAATATTGACGCCCTGGCGGCTGCGCTCGGATCAGTACATGGTAAGTATCAAGGTGAGCCCAAACTCGGCTTCAAAGAGATGGAGGAAATCGCTAAGATCACGAACATTCCGCTTGTTCTTCACGGCGCCTCGGGAATTCCGGCTGATCAAATCGCACGAACAATCCAGCTTGGCCACGCGAAGATCAACATCAATACAGAATGTATGGTGGCATGGGCAGAAAAAACGCGCGTCATGTTCGAGAACAATCCTGACTTATATGAACCCCGCGCTTATATGACCCCGGGAATCGACGCGGTAAAAGAAACAGTGAAAAGCAAAATGAGAGAATTCGGCTCAGCGGGAAAAGCCGCTAGACAGCAAGTCAGCTGAAGAAAAAGCACTCACGTCAGCGTGAGTGCTTTTGTCATGCCATTTTTTATTTTTGGTTTTCTTTCTCGCGCTTCACCAGCATATCAGCAATCAAATCAACCTGTTTGCTGACGGAGATCGGGTCGTACGGGTAGAATGTGTCAAAATCGTTGATGAACACACGGTTATGTTTGACAGCGTCTAGGTTTTTCCAGATAGCGGATTCCTTTAGCTTATCGAGTGTGTTGCTTTCGCCTTTCGGATTGTAGTCCGTAATGAACATATAATCTGCGGCATACTCAGGAATAACCTCTTGAGAGAGCTGTTTCATCTCTCCTTTTTTAATGACATCCTGTTCGATTTTTTCAGGCGCTTTGAACCCAAGCGCGTTGTATACAGCTTGGCCGCCGCGTCCGCCATTATCATTAAACACCCAGAATTCACCCTTGTCCGTGTTTTCATATATGCCGAAGGTTGCATCCTTGTCGATGACGCCGGCCACTTTCTTTTTGGCTGCTTCCGCTTTTTTGTTAAAGTCAGCCATAAATGATGCTGCTTCATCTTTCGCTCCGGCGATATCTCCGAACATGCTGACCGTATCCTGTACATTTTTCGCTGTGTTATAAGGAACGACAACAGTTGGAGCGATTTTCTTTAATTGATCGACATTCTCTTCATTCATGACAACAATTAAGTCAGGCTGAAGCTCCATCACTTTTTCAACGCTGATAGGATCACCGATATTCTTCACATCTTTTAGCTTTGATGTTAAAAACGGATTATCAAATGACCATGAGCCTGAGCCGACCACATTCGCTCCGACAGACAGCAATTCCCCAGCATAAAAATCAGTGACAATGCGTTTCGGATGTGCTGGAATGTTGACGTTCCCTTTTGTTGATTTGTATGTTCTCATTTCTGTCTTTTCGGTATCTGAATCACTTGAGCTTCCTTTCGAAGCCGTGCCGCTGCAAGCGCTGGCAAACATAAGAAGCAGCACCAGCATGCCCACGAGCAATATGTTCTTTTTCATCAAGAACCCCCCAATATGTACGGTAATTTTATTAGTAATGATTATCATTATCAATTAATAATATAGCAAGAAACCAGTTCCCCGTCTATCTCTATTTTAGGGAGAGAAAGTTTTTTCGTTTACAGATGACGCGGTATGCTTAATCAATTATTATAGGTAAATGGGAGGAGGAAAATATGGGAATCACAAAAAGAGGTGCCGCGTGGGAGTGGCTGAATAGCTGGTGGATGCTGTTTATTTTCATGCCTTTTGCCATAACCAGTTTTTTTGCTTTTTTATTTATTGGCATCAAGGTCAGAAATAGAAAGTGGATCATGTATGGAATCATTTATTTTTTCGTATTTGCATTTGGTTTTGTGCTGCCCGATGAACCAGGAATTTTTGTTGTTCTCCCATTATGGGCTGTGACGATTATTCATGGTTTTAAAGTGCGTCCGCTGTATCTGATTCAGCTAGATGTCTACAAAGACAATGTGGAGGCACGGGCCTTTGCTGAGGCAAGAAGTGAAGCCGAGAGCAGATTTCATGCTCCGAAGCAGTCTATTCAGGATATACATATTCGCAAAGAACGGTAAAAAAAAGCTCAACACGAACAGGGTGTTGAGCTTTTTCTATGGTTACTGCTGATAGGAATGCTGCTGGAATGACGTGTTTTGGCCGAATGGAAGTGTAGAAACATTCGTATTCATCACGCTGGATTGTCCAGTGAGTTCCTGCTGCATTTGGTTGCACATATTGACAACTTGCTGGCATTTTTGAATGGCCGTGTCATGTCCGTGCAGCGCTTGCTGAATGGTATGTGCAGCTTGTTGTTCGTGGTTTAGAATTTGCTGCAGCATTTGGATGTTTTGCTGTTCCTGATGAAGCATTTGGCGATATTGCTGGCTGCTTTGCTGTGTTTGCTGAATAAGCTGCTGAGCAGTCTGGCGGGCTTGGTTCAGCTGCTGCAAGCCGTGTTGTGTATTATGCATGAGTTATCCCTCCATGTGATCGATTGACGTGAGTCGGTATTATCATGCAACCTGAATGAAAAGAAATTCCTCAAACGAGAAACTACAATTATTTTCCTCAGTTTTTCTTTCTTTGAACACAGCCGATAAGAATTGTATACTTTGTACAAACCCTTTTTATGTAAATGCTCCGCTATTTATACCGCATGAATGGCGGAAAACGAAGCCCTGAAATGAGGGATTCGTCTTCCGCTTTTTTCTTTGCCCGCTTCAAAAACCACCTTCACCCGCGGTAAATGGGATATTCAGCCTGTTTTCTACCGTACGGAGGCGCTGATTGAGCCGATTTAAGCGGCGGGTATGGCGTTCAATGGCTTGGCTTAACTGACTGACCTGTTCGGCCATCCGGGCAATTTCCCGATTTTGGCGCCGGTCTTCATTTGTGAGCCGTGTTAATTCCCTTGTTTGTTGTTCATTCTGCCGTTCAAGAGCTGCAACTCTTCTTTCTAATGCCGGCGGCTGTCTGTCTATGGGGTGTGGGTTGTATACATCCTGCCCCGGATGAGGATTGTATTCATAGTGGCTATAGTAAGGTTCCTGCTGAGGCGGCTGCGGGCCGTAATATGGATAAGGGTACATGTGATCAATCTCCTTACAAAATGTAATGTATGGGTGAATTCCTTATAACTTATGTAGTCATTGGCACAGTGCCACGGCATTCGCCCAACAAGGAGAGAAAGGACGGTGATCGCCATGAGAAAAAACTGTGTCATGTTACTAGCGGCTTTATGTTTCATGATAGGGGGCTGCCAGCAGCAAAAGGAGGAAACACCGTTTTATTACGGAACGTGGAATGAGGGACTAACCCCAGGACCTATGGATGGCGTGAGGTCAGCAACGGTTATGTTTACCAAAGACGAGGTGCTGGAGACGGAAATGATAAAAGGAAGAGGAGAGGTGCAGCTGCCTTCTAAGGCGTACAAGGTGTTGTCCCAGAGCACTGACGGGTCCATTGAGATTCAGTATCTCGGCTCCTATTATCCGATCAAAAGCACGCTGAAGAGGGGAGAAAACGAGACGTTGATATGGGAGCAAAATGGCCAGACAAAAACGATGACGAGAATGGAATCAAAGACAGGCAAGGAGGAGACATATGAGAAATAAAAAAGCTGAAAGCCTGGTGTTAACAGGACTTATCTTACATATCATACAGTGGATATTGATATTATGGGCTTTTCTCAAGATAAAACATTTATTTAGTGACTATACGATCTATAACCCACATGTCATCAGCGGATCTATGCAATCCTTATCGTTTATCCAAATGATGCGCGCTATGATGTACTCAGGGGCTTTCGTCAATTATATTTTGTTTTTTGCGCTTGCCTTTCTTATTTATTCTGTCGTGTTGCATGCCATCTTGATTGTGATGGAGTTGGCCGCTTACATCATGATTAGACGGAATCCTGCATCATCATGGTCAGTCTTTTTGGCGGCGGCAGGTGTGAAGCTCGCCATCTTGAATATAACCGGCATTCCTTTTTTAGCTGCCGGCTTCCTGTTGATGAAACAGAAAAAAGCAGAAAACGGCGAAATGGAGACAGAAAGAAAGCGGAAACCGCGCACGCGCATCCGAAGACAAGGCCGGCGTCTCAATAGAATCAGGAGAAAATCATCTCTTCCAGTTGAATATCAAAAAGAAAAAACGATATGATGGGACTATAGCCTGAAAACGACACGAAGGAGATGCAGGATGTACAAACTAATTGCAATTGATATGGACGGAACACTTTTAAATGATCATCATGAAGTAACAGAGGAGGTCCGCAATGCGCTTCACGCGGCTAAAGCGGAAGGCGTTAAAATTGTGCTTTGCACCGGCCGGCCTATCGGGGGCGTGCGGAGATATTTAGATGAACTGAATCTAATTGAAGAAGGTGACTATGTCATCGCGTATAACGGAGCGCTTGTTCAAAATACGCATACAAATGAAGTGGTCACGGAGCTGTCTCTCGGATATGATGATTTGACTTCATTATATGACCTGAGCATAGAGCTGAAGACGCCGATGCATTTCTTTGACTCATCTAACCTGTATACGCCTAACCGGGATATCAGCGAATTTACCGTATACGAATCCTATGTGACACAAGTGCCGCTTCACTACCGAAAAGTTGACGAAATGCCAAAAGACATCCTCATCCCGAAAGTGATGTTTATTGATAAACCGGAGAACTTAAGCCACGTTATTACATCGATTCCTACAGACGTGAGAGAAAAATACACGATGGTTAGAAGCGCGCCTTTCTTTTATGAAATTCTGCACCCTGAAGCCAGCAAAGGAAATGCTGTACGCCAGCTGGCGGAGCTGCTTGGAATTGAACAGGCCGAAGTCATGTCGATTGGCGACAACGGGAACGACCTGACAATGATTGAATGGGCGGGCTGCGGCGTTGCCATGGCAAACGCCATTCCGGAAATATTGGAGGCAGCAAACTTTCAAACGCGCTCCAATAATGAACACGGCGTTGCGCATGCGATTCACGAGCTTGTGTTGGCGAAATAATGAATCCAGCCTTTTAGGAGGCTGGATTTTTTTATCGGGGCTTTATTGTTCCTGTCCGGTCTGTAATGACCTGCAGTCCTTTCTGCGGAATGGAGATTAAGATTTCTTTTCCGGCGATGCCATCAATATTAAGGACGTCAGCGATTGACCATGCTCCTCCTCCCAAGACATAATTTTTGCCTGTTCCTTGATGGTCTTTCACAAGATAGACAGAGTCTTGTGTTTTGAGAATGATTTCTTCACCGGGTTTGCCGTCTGTATCCGCCGTATCATAGAACGTCCAAGAGAGGTATGGCACATCATAGGACTTGAAGTTTTTTTTCGTATCATTGAAGACATATAGCTTGTTGCCGACGGTGACCACAAGCTCAGCGCCTGCCCTTCCATCGGTATCCGCCGCTTTGACAACATTCCAAAATCCCCAGTTGCCCGATGGCACGGTATGCTCTCTGGCAGATTTTAAACGGTCATTCACGATCATAATTTTATTGCGTTCAATGATGACGAGTTCATTTCCAGCCTGTCCGTCAGTATCGATTACATTTGTAATCGCCCAGTTTCCGTATGGTACTGAATAGGTTTTGACTGTGCGATCCACATGGTTGATCACATATACACCATTAAATGGAGCTACAGTGCTTTTGGCCAGCGGCTTCACCGTTTGCGGCTGTTCAGGGACAGCGGGATCAGGGTCGGGAACAGGCTGCGGAGCCTTTGGCGGCCATTTCACCTCACCGCTGCTGACCACGACCAATTCTGCACCGGCTTTTCCGTCCAAATCAGCGCCGCCTGCGACATGCCAGCCAGCACTTGGGATTTTGTATGAGGCCGTTTTCCCGTCAGAGCTGGCAACCAATATAGAATCCACAGTATTGTAAACAGCCTCTAATCGCCCATCTCCGTTCAGATCCCAAGAGCCGATGTATACTTTCTGCCCGGCCGCTTCGGCATGCAGATTTAGAGAAGAAAAAAGGAAGAACACTAGAACAAATAGCCAGCATTTTTTCATGTCCTCTCAGCTCCATTTCTTATTTTTTGACATCGGCAATCAAGCCAATCCGGTCCGTAATCATTTTTTGCGGAGAGTTGGGAATGTCAATGAGGACCTCTGCTCCGGGAAGACCATCAATATCAGTAATGGTTTTCACATTCCAAACGCCGTTTTGCAGGATGAAGTAGTCTTTCTTTGCACCGCCGTTGCGAAAAATGTGAATGTAATTGCCTTTCGAAACAACGACATCGGCACCGTTATCACCATTTGTATCTACAACCCCTTCGATTTTCCATGGCTGTGTCGATACAGATACTGGATAAGTGGCAACCCGGCGGTCGCTGTCGTATATGATTTTTAAGTCATTTCCTGCTTTTACGGCGATTTCACTGCCTGGTTTTTTATCGATATCCGCAATCCCGCCTATACTCCATACGCCGTTAGTCACCATGCGATACTCACGGACGTTGCTCGCCCTATCATCAATGATTTTGACATAGTCACCTGCTTTCACAATCACTTCATCTCCCTCATTGCTGTTTGTATTGGCTGTTCCTGCAACGTCCCAAGGGCCGTTTGTGATCTGGTATTCTCTCACATATTTGCCGGTATAATGAATCACTTGGGCATGATTTCCCGCCTTCACAATCAATTCAGCACCCGGCTTGCCGTTCGTATCAGCCACAGCTGAAAGCTCCCATACCGGATTTGAAATCGAAAATGTTGTTGATATATTTCTCTCGTTGACGACCTCTATCGCATTTCCGTTATACGAAAATACTTGCTCCAGTTTCCCATCACCATTTAGATCCCAGGAACCTAAATAATTTCGAATGGGCGCAGCCGCTGCAGAGGTCTGTGAAAAGAACAAGGAAACCATCACCATCACCATCAATATCGAGCATTTTTTTCTCATAAAGTATCTCCTCATCTTTTATTTGGAAAACAATTCAAAATAGTACATTCTGCGCTCTAGACTCTATCCCTCTTCTTTTGAGAAAATGTCAAACTTTTGACATATCGGTTTAAGGCTCTTGGCCATCTTTTTTGATTCATCATCTTCCAATGCTGGCCATGAGTGTCGCAGTTGTGGTAAGCACATCCATCCCCGTTTTGATGCAGAATGAAAAAATAGCGGCTAGAAACCTTGGAAAACCAGCTTGCGGGTTCATGGCTGCCGGAGTGGCTTCCTCCTCAGCCGGTGATAGCTGAGGCAGAGGCTGTTTCAACTCTGTCCATTCGGGAATGTTACAGTAATGATTCTGTGAAAGAGGGTTGGGCACATGGCCGTGAAAGACGAGTGCATGTCTAAAATCAAACAAGAAACCAAGCCTTGGATCAAGAGGTGCGGGAGGCTTGGTTACTTTGCATTTGGCGGCGTTTTTATCCTGCTCGGGATCTTAGCGTGTATGACGGCAGCTGGAGCGGGAAGCGCGAAAGATTCGAGCGGAGCGCTCCACATGTTATCACGCATGCCGTATGGACCGATCTTGCTTTTGCTCATTGGCGTCGGTCTCACCGGCTATGTGATATGGATGGTGTTGAGCGCGTTCAAAGACACAGAGGGACACGGAACAAGCAGGCGCGGGCTGTCGCGGAGGATGGGAAATCTTTTTAGCGCCGCTGTATACGGAACCATTGCTTGGAAAGCCTTGCGTTTTGTATTTGGCCAAGGGGGAGGAAGCACGTCGGAACAGACGTGGTCCGCTTATGTATTGGCACAGCCGTTTGGCCGATGGCTCACAGGGCTTACGGGTGCGGGTTTTGTCCTATTTGCGATTGTTCAATTTGTGAAGGGCATCCGGGCTTCATTTATGAAAGAATTCGATACATCAAAAATGAACAAACAGATGATATGCATCGCGAAAAACACCGGGCGCGCAGGCCATATCGCCCGAGCCAGTATTTTCTCGGCCATCGGCTATTTTCTTATTAAGACAGCCATGACCGCTGACCCTGATGATACAAGAGGCTTTGACGGCGCGCTCGCCGAACTCGCACAGCAGCCGCATGGCAAATGGATTCTATCTATGTTGGCGTTCGGGCTGATTTTATATGGAATATACGCCATTATGAAAGGCATTTATCAGTATATGACATGGAAGAAGTGAGCTCTGGACAGGTCCGCGTTCAGAGCGTTTTTCAATTTCTCTGAAATCAGGTGGATGAAAGCCAGCGTCAGCCTGTATAATAAAAGCAAATCGAAAGCAGTTTCATCATGAACTGATCCACAGGGAGGTGCGGAATGGATCGGGAAAAACAACAATTAAGCATAGAAGCGGCAAGGCTCTACTATCAGTCTGATTACAGTCAGCAGCAAATTGCTGAGCAGCTCAACATTTCAAGGCCGACCGTTTCCCGGCTGCTGCAATATGCAAAGGCAAAAGGGTTTGTCCAGATTCGCGTCATGGACCCTTTTGAGGATTTGGATGCGCTCGGTTCCATGCTTGAAGAAAAGTACGGGCTTCTCGAGGCGCATGTTGTGTTTTCTCCGACACCCGATTATGCAGGAATTACACATGACCTAAGCCGCTATGGTGCAGAATATATGCATGAAACGGTGAAAGACGGCGACATTGTCGGTGTCAGCTGGGGAACCACCATGTATCAAATCGCGCAAAACATGCAGCCGAAGGAGGTAAAAGGCGTTGAGGTCGTCCAGCTGAAAGGCGGCATCAGCCACTCCCGGGTGAACACGTATTCTGCTGAAACGATTCAGCTGTTTGCAGAGGCTTTTCAAACGATGCCGCGCTATCTCCCGCTTCCCGTCGTATTTGATCATGCGGATGTAAAGCAAATGGTGGAGAACGACCGACATATCGAACGGATTATCGAGATGGGCAAGCAGGCGAATATCGCTCTCTTCACGGTGGGAACGGTCCGTGACGAAGCGCTGTTATTCCGGCTCGGGTATTTCAATGAAGAAGAGAAGGCCCTTTTAAAAAGGCAAGCTGTCGGGGATATCTGTTCACGCTTTTTTGATGCAGAAGGGAATATTTGCAGCAGCGCCATCAATGACCGGACCATTGGCGTCGAGCTTGAAGACCTCAGGCAGAAGGAACGCTCCATTTTAGTGGCCGGCGGGAGCAGAAAAGTGTCCTCCATACACGGTGCGTTGACAGGAAAATACGCCAACGTTTTAATCATCGACCAGCATACCGCAAGGGCGCTTGTTCATGATTTGTGACATATGCTAACTGTTCGCTGAACAAAATTTCAATTACCAATTTACATATGTTCAAAAGTCGGTTATGCTAAAAAATATCTTAACAAAAAAGGAAGTGTGGGACGGATGTCATTAGCTAACATAATTGATCATACAGCTTTGAAACCGCATACACAAAAAGCGGAAATTCTAACATTAATCGAAGAAGCGAAAACATACAAATTTGCTTCTGTATGTGTCAACCCGACATGGGTGCAGCTTGCTGCAAAAGAGCTTGAGGGAACTGGAGTTGACGTTTGTACGGTCATCGGCTTCCCGCTCGGTGCCAGCACAACTGAAACAAAAGCGTTCGAAACAAAAGACGCGATTTCAAAAGGCGCCACTGAAGTGGACATGGTCATTAACATTGCCGCTTTGAAAGACAAAGAAGATGATATGGTTGAAGCGGACATCCGCGGTGTGGTGGAAGCTGCAGCCGGAAAAGCGCTTGTCAAAGTCATTATCGAAACATGCCTTCTGACTGATGAAGAAAAAGAGCGTGCATGCCGTTTAGCGGTTTCTGCGGGAGCGAATTTCGTGAAAACATCAACAGGCTTCTCAACAGGCGGCGCAACGAAGGAAGATATCGCCTTAATGCGCAAAACAGTAGGCCCTGATATCGGCGTGAAAGCGTCCGGCGGCATCAGAACGAAAGAAGATGTTGACACAATGGTCGAGGCGGGAGCGAGCCGAATCGGCGCTAGCGCAGGCGTTTCCATTGTAAAAGGGGAACATGCATCTGGCGGAGACAACTATTAAGAAGCTGA
Organism: Bacillus sp. K7; assembly: GCF_053903245.1. Classification (NCBI taxonomy): domain Bacteria; kingdom Bacillati; phylum Bacillota; class Bacilli; order Caryophanales; family Bacillaceae; genus Bacillus; species Bacillus sp. K7. The sequence goes on along the minus strand of NZ_CP096406.1, from coordinate 3,743,681 downwards.
CGGAAGGCCGATTGCTTTCCGTTACTCTTCTATTATTCACGGGGAAATAATATTGTAAGCGAATACAGATAAAGGAGAACACATATGAAGTATTTGATTGGGATTATCGGTTTAATCGTGTTTTTAGGCCTTGCATGGATCGCAAGCAGCGGGAAAAAGAGAATTAAGATCCGCCCAATTGTTGTTATGCTCATTTTGCAATTTATACTCGGCTACATTCTCCTCAATACTGGTGTAGGGAATTTCCTTGTAGGAGGATTTGCAAAAGGATTCAATTACCTGCTTGGATACGCGGCAGAGGGAATCAACTTTGTGTTTGGCGGTCTGGTGAATGCGGACCAAACGACATTCTTTATGAATGTTCTCTTGCCGATTGTGTTTATTTCCGCTCTGATTGGGATTTTGCAAAAATGGAAAATACTCCCGTTCATTATTAGATATATTGGACTTGCTCTCAGCAAGATAAACGGTATGGGAAGACTGGAATCGTATAACGCAGTCGCTTCTGCTATTTTAGGGCAATCTGAAGTATTTATCTCCTTGAAGAAAGAACTCGGTCTTTTAAATCAGCAGCGCATGTACACGCTTTGCGCCTCTGCGATGTCAACCGTATCCATGTCAATCGTCGGCGCGTATATGACGATGCTGGAGCCGGAATATGTTGTAACGGCGCTGGTCTTGAACTTATTTGGCGGTTTCATTATTGCTACTATTATTAATCCTTACGATGTGGAAGAAGAAGAGGATATGCTGCGTGTTGAAGAGGAAGAAAAGCAATCCTTCTTCGAAGTGCTCGGAGAATACATCCTTGATGGCTTCAAGGTAGCGGTTGTTGTCGCTGCGATGCTGATTGGATTTGTTGCGATCATTGCCTTGATTAACGGTATTTTTAATGCAGTATTCGGTATTTCCTTCCAAGACATTCTTGGATATGTGTTTGCTCCATTCGCTTTTCTTGTGGGGATCCCATGGAATGAAGCTGTTAATGCGGGAAGCATTATGGCAACAAAAATGGTATCTAATGAATTTGTCGCCATGACGACATTAACGCAAAACGGATTCGAATTTAGCGGCCGAACAACAGCGATCGTATCGGTATTCCTTGTGTCATTTGCGAACTTCTCCTCAATCGGGATCATCGCTGGTGCCGTAAAAGGACTGAATGAAAAACAAGGAAATGTTGTTGCTCGTTTTGGCTTGAAATTATTATACGGCGCAACGCTTGTCAGCTTTTTATCAGCGGCAATTGTGGGCTTGATTTACTGAACATAATCGAAAAGGATCGGTGACCATAATGAGAATGGTAGACATCATCATCAAAAAACAAAACGGAAAAGAACTCACCACAGAGGAAATTCAATTTTTCGTGAACGGCTATACGGACGGAAGCATTCCTGATTATCAGGCAAGCGCGCTTGCCATGGCGATTTTTTTCCAGGATATGAGTGACCGCGAGCGTGCGGACTTGACGATGGCTATGGTGAACTCCGGTGAAACGATTGATCTTTCTGCCATTGAAGGGATTAAAGTGGATAAACACTCTACCGGCGGCGTCGGCGACACGACAACACTCGTTCTCGCCCCGCTTGTTGCGGCTCTTGATGTGCCGGTAGCCAAAATGTCAGGACGCGGCCTCGGCCATACGGGCGGAACGATTGATAAATTAGAGGCCATTGACGGGTTTCACGTGGAACTGTCGAAAGATGAATTTATAAAGCTCGTGAACCGCGACAAGGTTGCCATCATCGGCCAAAGCGGCAACTTGACGCCGGCTGATAAAAAACTGTACTCGCTGCGTGATGTAACGGGAACGGTTAATTCCATCCCGCTCATCGCAAGCTCGATTATGAGCAAGAAAATCGCTGCCGGAGCGGACGCCATCGTACTCGACGTCAAAACGGGAGCGGGCGCCTTCATGAAAACGGAAGAAGACGCCGCTGAACTCGCCAAAGCGATGGTGCGTATCGGAAATAACGTCGGCCGCCAAACCATGGCAGTCATTTCTGACATGTCCCAGCCGCTCGGCTTTGCGATCGGCAATGCGCTTGAAGTCAAAGAAGCGATTGACACGCTCAAAGGCGAGGGTCCTGAAGATCTTCATGAGCTAGTTTTAACGCTCGGTAGCCAAATGGTTGTGCTTGCGAAAAAAGCCAATACATTAGACGAGGCAAGAGCGAAGCTGGAAGAAGTCATGAAAAACGGCAAAGCGCTGGAGAAATTCAAGGACTTCCTGAAAAACCAAGGCGGCGACAGCTCGATTGTTGACGATCCGTCTAAGCTTCCGCAGGCTGCCTATCAAATTGATGTGCCTGCCAAAGAAGCCGGTTTCGTCTCCGAAATCGTCGCGGACGAAATCGGCGTCGCAGCCATGCTGTTAGGTGCTGGACGTGCCACAAAAGAAGACGAAATCGATTTAGCCGTCGGCATTATGCTCCGCAAAAAGGTCGGCGACAAGGTAGAAAAAGGTGAACCGTTCGTCACGCTTTACGCCAACCATGAGAACGTCGATGAAGTCAGGGCAAAAGTCTATGATAACATCCGCATCGCAGCGGAAGCGAAGGCGCCGAAGCTGATTCATACGTTGATTACGGAATAATCATAAAGCACATCCCATCCTGAGTGGGGTGTGCTGTTTTGATTGTCTTGGCATTCCCTCTCGGCTGATTTTTTGAAAAGATGGGATCAAAAGTGAGGACGATGCAAGAAGGCATAAGAGGTTAAAGCGGTGTGCGAAAAACAGATCCTTTACTTTCTCTCTTTTTTAAGATTTTCTTTCTAAAGTTAGTACTCGCATTCTCATCTATATAGGGAGGTAAGGACCCCCGATTGTTTAAGCGACCGAGTTTAATGAAATCTAGGGTATGGCCAAGTCAAGTGAAACCGTAACGATCAGTCAGGTTTGATAATAAAAAATGTCACGAAAAGGGAACTGATCCAGAAGAAAGCCGCTTTATTATAATCTATGACGTGGCAAGACCGGCCAAAGCGTTTGACACATGTGGATGGAAAAATAGAAAACAAGAAAGAAGGAAAAATGGCAAAAGGGTTGAATTATGAAGTAGAGGATATGCAAGCAGCAGTCCTGCACCAAGCAGGTAGCGAGACCATCAATCTCTCCCTGGATATCATGAACATCATAGTAAGAGAACAGTGGGAAATCACTTACCCGTTTGAATATGAAAACATCCGGTCTTTATAAACGGGCCGGGGTTTCTTCATAGAAAAATGTAAGCGCTTTAAATTTTAATAAAAAAGTGAGGCGAATTGTGTAAATGTTCAGTCGATTATTCCGTGTATGTTTTCTTGCAGCCCTTATCATGGCCTTCACCCTGCCAAACTCCGCGTATGCACAAAAGGCAGAAAAACCCGTATTTACAGAAGTCAGTGTCCATGACCCTTCCGTCATTGAGACAAACGGCACCTTTTATGTTTTTGGATCTCATCTTGCTTCAGCAAAAACAAATAACCTCATGCAATGGCAGCAGCTGACCACTAGTGTAAGCAACACCAATCCTCTGATTCCGAATGTCTACGAAGAATTAAAAGATACCTTCGAATGGGCGCAATCCGATACCTTGTGGGCGGCTGACGTCAGACAGCTGGCGGACGGCAAATACTACATGTACTACAACGCCTGCCGCGGCGATTCGCCAAGATCCGCCATGGGGGTTGCCGTCGCTGATCACATTGAAGGCCCTTACAAAAACAAAGGCATCTTTTTGAAATCAGGCATGGAAGGCACAAGTGACGATGGAACACCGTATGACGCGACCAAACATCCGAATGTTGTCGATCCGCATACCTTCTTTGATAAAGACGGCAAGCTGTGGATGGTGTATGGATCTTACTCTGGCGGCATTTTCATTCTAGAAATGAATCCGAAAACGGGCTTTCCGCTTCCTGGTCAGGGATATGGCAAAAAACTGCTCGGCGGCAACCACAGTAGAATTGAAGGCCCGTATGTTCTCTACAATCCAGACACCAAGTACTACTACTTATACCTATCATATGGCGGTCTCGACGCAACAGGCGGCTACAACATCCGTGTGGTCCGCTCCAAAAAACCGGACGGTCCATACTATGACGCAGAAGGCAACCCAATGATTGACGTCCGCGGCAAAGAAGGCACAGTCTTCGACGACCGCTCGATCGAACCATACGGTGTCAAACTGATGGGCAGCTATTCGTTTGAGACAGAAAATGAAAAAGGAACAGGATACGTCTCGCCAGGCCACAACTCGGCATATTATGACGAAAAAACCGGACGTTCCTATTTACTCTTCCACACCCGCTTCCCGGGCAGAGGTGAAGAACACCAGGTCAGAGTCCATCAAATGTTCATGAACAAAGACGGGTGGCCGGTAACAGCGCCATATCGCTATGCGGGTGAAACGCTGAAAGATGTAAAACAAAAAGACATCACAGGAACCTACAAGCTCATCCAGCACGGAAAAGACATCTCAGCCGACATCAAAAAAACCATTAGCATCCAGCTCAACAAAAACCGCACCATTTCCGGGGAAATGACCGGAACATGGAAGAAAACCGGAAAAAACACAGCCGAAATCACGTTAGCCGGCAAGAAATATAGCGGAGTGTTTTTACGGCAGTGGGATTCGGTGAGAGAGAAGAACGTGATGACGTTTAGTGTGCTGAATGGCAGTGGTGAAGCTGTTTGGGGAACTAAATAAGATGGAGAAACGCCTTCGTAGGAGGGCGTTTTTTTATCCGCTTTATTGACTATAAGCAACAGTCCAAAGGAAGAAAAAACAGAGGGTCAGTAAGGAATAAAGACCTAAATAAAAAGTCCTCTCTATTCTAATTATTCTCCTTGTAAAATCATCAAAAGTGAGTTTTTAGCATTTTTGAACTAACCACTCCTCCTCGAAGACAAAACTTTACACCTATTTATCCAATATGACCCATCATGTAATATGAAAATGGTCTGTATTGTAAAGAATTAACACAGTTTGATAGAAACATGAGGTGTTGCGGCATGCATAGTGAAATGTTGTTACATTCGGTAAAAGCCGACTTATATGATAAGCAAGAACAGATCCATCAGTTAAAGCGAGTGCTACATGAAATCAGACAAATCAAACACGATTTTTCCGAGGTTCAGCACTTCATCCACCAGCCGTACCTTGACCGGAATGCATGGAGAGGAAAACATGCTGAGCGGTTTGAAGATATTCGTGATGGAATGAACAAAACGTATGATCAAATCAAAAGCCAACAGGTCAGCGGAATCATGAAAAGCATAGAAGGGAAAATCAATTCATTAGAGGAAGACGTCTATTCCATAAGACGTCAAATCACAAAAATAGAGCATGAAATAAAAATTGAAAAACATAGAAAGTGAGGTGAGCACAAATGGCACAGGAAATCAAAATGGTGTATGGCACAGTGAAGCAAGGGCTTTCTCAGCTCAAGAATTCAGCTGAACTCAAATCCTCCGTGCCCGGCCATATCTCAGGCAAAAACCATTTAAACGTTGTGAAGTCCATCGAGCAATTAAATAAGGACATCAAAAAGCTCACTGAAGCATATGCGTCCGTTCTGGCCAAGCATATCGCACAAACGGAAAGCGCGGTAAACGCCATGAAGGAAACGGACGAGAACGTATCATCTTCCATGAAATAAAGCGCGGGAGGACAAGGGATTGAAAACATTAGATGTCCACGCTCTTCACGAGGGTATTCAGCATACAATTGAGAAACTGGACAAGCAAAAACAGCAGCTGGAGAAGCTGGAAAAAAGCGTTGAGCATCTGGCAGGCATGAAGGATGCGTTAAAAGGAAAAGGCGGAGATGCGATCCGAACCTTCTACGAGGAGTGCCACAAGCCCTTTCTCCTTTTCTTCGGCATGTTTATCGACGAATACAAAAAAGTGCTGAAACAAACACAGCATGCGATTTCCTCTGTAGAATCTGATTCCCACGGCATAATTGCGGAGGCTTTTCTCTCACAAGATGCAAGACACGGAGTCAAGCATGCACGAGAAGTGACAGAACAGCTCACACACGCAGTCAATCGCCAGACATCAGCTATTGGCCACATCGTCAGCCTGCCGACAGTCAATGACTCTTTTTTTCAGATGGAAACAGAACAGGCTGAACGGCTGATTTCGGATACCCTGAATAAGCTCTTTCACTTTGACGGCCAGCTAACCCAGGCATTAGAAACAGCAAAATCAGATTTTCAAACGATGAAAAAATACATAGATCAGCTCGAAACGATGTACACCGGCCCAAAAATCGAAATCACAGGCTACAAAAGCGGCTCCATCCTGAAATCGCAGGAAGAAGAAAACATCAACCAAACCTTCGGTGCCATTAACCCGCAAATGAAACAGGCGGTTGATTCACCGATGGAGATGATGTTGAAAAGGCTGGAGAAACATAAGCAGTCCAACGTTGATACCGTGATGAAAGATGGCAAACAACAGAAGATCGAGCGTGAGATTCATGCTGATGACAGTAACTTAACGGTATTACAGAAAGAAGCAGCAGCCCATCCGAAAGTCTATAATGACATACGGGTTATAAATGATAAACTGTATAATCATAAAGGATTAAAAAAGATAGATACGATTGAAGTGATTGATGAGTTAGAAAGTGATACTGCAAGCATTGACTACGTCGGCGGCAAATATTTTGTATATGAAAACGGGCAAATTGTGAGAGAATTCTATGCTGGAGGGAAAAAGCGGCTAGAAGAAGTTTCTTACATTCCAGAGGATAAAGTAGGTGGAGCTAAGCCGCTTGATTCGTTTCTTTCCGGAACTCAGTATGAATTTGTTGAGTGGGTAAGTCCTCAGGGTGCTGTTAAAAAATTGGCAGTCCGAGGCGGGAAGCGTGTTGTCACAGATGTGGCTAAACATGTTGCGGAGAAGGAAAGTAAGGGTGAGGTTAATAAGGTTGCTTCAAAGGGTGCGAGTGAAGGTAAGAAATTGGTGTCTTCAAAGACGGTTATTAGCTCAGATATGGAAGCGAAAATATTGGAAGGACAACGTAAAGTTCCAAAAAATATTTTAATAGGTGGACATTCCTCAAGTATAAACAACGCTAATGATAATTTCGCAGTGGAAGTACTATCTACTAATGCAGATGGGACGAAAAGTGTTATGTTTACTAAGCAATTTGTAGATGGTAATATTTCTAAAATTAAAAAGAGTACATTATTTCCGGAATCGTGGAATGATGATCAGATTCTTAAGAGTATTATAGAGGTTGGAAATACACCACCTATATCTACAAGGTTGAGGGATAGATCAACTTGGCATAGAGCATCAAAAAATGGAGTGGAAATAGATGTTATCAAAAATGGTGACGAGGTAACTAGTGGTTACCCAACAGGAAAGGTAAATGCGCCTCGTCCATCAGGTTTCTGAGATGTAAATTGAAAGGTGATAAAAAATGTATAGAGAATTGGATAATCTTTTATCTGCTAAAACAACTGAGGACTCATGGTACGATGATGGTTGTATAATTGCAAGTGATATATTGTCAGACTTTAGAGCAGATGATTGGGGAAAATTAAAAAACGAAGCACTTACTAAACCTTTGGAATGGCAAAAAAAACTGGCATACTGTATGGATAATAACGGAAGTTCACATGAATTTTCAATATTACTATCACTACTTAGTATTGATAATGAAGAGCTATTTGAGGTATGCATAGATTCTCTAAGAAGCTTTGTGACTCCCGAGAGTAAACAAATGATATTGAACGATCCATCCATACTTCAGAGAATAAATGATAAGTTGCCAAAAGCAAGTGCCCCAGTAAAGAAAATACTTGAAGACTTCCTTGAGAAGGTTCATTCTTAATAATTTGTTATAGAATTGTTTATACAACAATGCTTAAAAGTCAATAATAACTTTTTAAAGCTTATTCTCACACAGTGATGTGAAATGGAATAAGCTTTTCCTATTGCAGGATCAGCTTATAATTTTAAAGACTCAGGTAAAATAACCACAAGGAAGAGATAGATGGTGTATACAGTTGAGATAATCAAGAATAAAGAATTTGAATGTAACTGGATTACATTGTTTATTAGTAGGCAGTTTAAGTTAATTTCTTCACAAGAAGTAACAAATTATGCGGTTAATTATCTAGTGAATAATCCTAATATTAAAGATGAGAATATCTTTGGGAACAAACTGAAGAAAGAGCAGATGCATTATTAGACCACATAGTCTCTAATAGCCGTTCTGAAGTCTTGAATAGAGAGTATCATAAGTGGTTATACACTGTTTTGAAGAATATATAATAATTCTTCTGATGATAGTATGTTTAGCGACATTGAAAACATTGTTTATATGTTTAACACAACTGAACATATGAACAATTTTTTTAGAATTGTATCGCCTGTTTTCTATTATCCTTCTGATTTGAAATATACAGTAAAAGAACTACTGAAAGAATTTTTGGAAACTGAGAGGAAAATAATTTCTAATTAATTATGATTGGGAAATACTCATTATATTGCTTGTGTTACTCACACCATCTACCGGTGAATAAGAAATAACGGAGATAGTATATTGCTCAAATATAAATATGCAATTGAATATATAGAAGATTATGATGAAGTCATTTTGGATTTGGAAAAAGAGAACATACCTAAAAATGGTTACCTTATTAGTAATTCGTTAGGATCTGATATATTTAGTGATTTCGATAGCATAAAGGAAGAAATTCAACAATTATTAAAAGTAATGTCTGGGGAATTACCAATATTCGAAAGTGGCGGGAATTTAAATTTAATTAGTTCTGATAAACATAAAACAGTGATTGAAAATATTTTCGCAGATGAAGATGAAGGAGATAGTGTATGCACAATAGAGACAGTGGAATATACTAAGATCATTTTAATCTGGGCAAAAGAAAGTATTAAGTACAAAAACAAACGAGGTATTTTAGCAATAGAGGAAACCGATGAAAGACTAGAATGGATAAAAGAAAAATGCAGTGAATTGAATTTTATGTAGTGATAATTGCAACTTCTCTTGCCTATCCCTAAAAGGAATAAGTAAGAGTAATCTATTTTCAGCTTTTGGCTGGAACATTCTATCAAGATATTGAAAGTCCCGATGACGCTTTACTAGAGTTATTAACAGAGAAAAGTAAAGAACATTTGGAGTATGCTGCTGTCTTTTTCACGGGTTTTATTGTAAGTGATTATTCAGGTAATGAAAAAAACTGATTACATGCACTCTTGTGCAGAGGGAGTGTATTTTCCTTCGTTTAATTTAGAACCAATTGAGTGGTTGAAAAATGTAAGGGAACAAATAGTAGAATCTTTAAGAAAAAAATTAAAATATGACTATTATTAACCTTGATTGGAAAAATGCTATTCAAGGTTTTTTATAAGTATAAAGCTAATTCTTTTTCTTCGGCATGTTTATCGACGAATACAAAAAAGTCCTGAAACAAACGCAGCATACGATTTCCTCTGTAGAATCTGACTCCCACGGCATAATTGCGGAGGCTTTTCTCTCGCAAGATGCAAGACACGGGGTCAAACATGCAAGAGAAGTGACAGAACAGCTCACAGACGCAGTCAATCGTCAGACATCGACCATTGGCCACATCATCAGCCTGCCAACAGTCAATGACTCCTTTTTTCAGATGGAAACAGAACAGGCTGAACGGATTATTACAGACACCCTGCATAAGCTCATTCGATTTGAAGGCCAGCAAACCTACGTGCTAGAAACAGCAAAAACAGATTTTCAAACGATGAAAAAGTACATAGATCAGCTCGAAGCGATGTACACCGGCCCGGAAATCGGAATCACAGGCTACAAAAGCGGCTCCATCCTGAAATCGCAGGAAGAAGAAAACATCAACCAAACCTTCGGCGCGATTAACCCGCAAATGAAGCAGGCGGTTGATTCACCGATGGAGATGATGTTGAAGAAATTAGACGAGAAAGAAAAGTCTAAAGTTGATTCAGTTGTCAAAACGGATCATTCTAAAAAGGTAAATAAAAATATCATTGTTATTAATGGTAAAGTGTATCATACGAGTGAACATGTAGAACATGTAAAAACTGATTTCTCAAATGCAGAAGTTAAGCAAGTTGTTTATAATGATACACTTTATAATGTGTATATATCAGGTAATAATATGAAACTTGAACCTGTCGTCTCGCTTTCGGACATCAAAGTGGATGAGAGTGGATATGTAAAAGTCTTAGAGACAGCTGTAGATCTTACCGGCGTGAATGATCTTTTTAAGGCCGTCACGGGCAGAGATCCGGTAACAGGCGAAAAAGTCACAGGAAAAGACCGTATTGTTGCCTCCATAAACTCAGTACCATTTGCCAAAATAGCTAAGTTAGAAAAGTTAAGAGATATTAATAAACTAATTGATGATGGGAAAAAGGCGAAGAAGGCTAAGGAAGTTAAAAACGTTTCTAAGGATACGGGTAATGGTGTACCTTCTTATGGAAAGAAGTCAGTACCTAAAGGGCCGTATCGTGAAGTAAATGGATATCCTGTTAAATTAAAGCCGGGTGCCCAAGAGAAACATATTCCCAATACTCCTAACTACAAGCAAGAAATAGCGAATGGGAAAAACAAAAGTATTTTTTATGGAGATAATAAAAAAGCGCAGGAATTGCTTGATAAGCATGCAGGGAAAGGAACCACTGTTACCAAAAATAAAGAGAGAGTGGACTTTGGTGAGCCAATAGGTAAATACTATGACACTGTGACTGGACAATATATAGAGACTAGTAGAGGAATGATACACTATGGAAAAGATGGTGCTCATATAGTACCAGCAAAACCATCAGAATAAAAAAAAGAAAGAGGATGACTATGGAAGCAGATTCTTTATTTAAAACTTTAATAGAGTATGAAGGTGTAGAGATCATAATAGAGTGGAACAATGGATTAAAAATTGTAGGCAAAACAGACACATTTTTTGAGACAGACAATGGATTAGATGATGATGATCCCGAGTACGTAGAATATTATGCAACTGCATTTCAAGTAAATCATATTTTATCCCATCCAGCTACTAACGAAGGCAGTGTATACAATTGGTTGAAACAAGAAAAAAGTTCATTAGTTGAAATTTCACTTTATGATGATCCGCCAAGTGCAGTTTTTTTAACTGACGGAGAAAGTGTATGGAAAAGGGGTAGTCAAAAATAAAAACGTTACTTTAAATATATACCTTGAGGGGTTAAATTGCCTTTCAAGGTTTTTTAATTTAATTTATATTAAGTCAGCTGATATTTTTGAGAAACAAATTGAAAATGAATAGTGTTAGAATCGAGAGCTCGTGATTAGTAAAAACAAGGAGTATCGTTTTAACTCTTTGGGGAACTGAACACGAACGAGAAAGGGGCGAGATGACATTTTACATCGCAGGGGTAGGTATATCTTTGAGAAATCCATAAATTCACGAGCTCGTACAAGCTCGTGAAAATAAATAATGATTAATGTAAAAGAGTTCTTAACTACAAGTAAGAGATAGCAAATGGTAAAACAACAAGAATTTTTTCTATGGCGATAATAAATAAGCAAAAGAATTGCTTGATAAGTTTGCAGAGAAAGGTCTACTACTATCAAATGTAATAGCGGGAAAATTACCAATATTCGAAAGTGATGGGAATGTAATTTTAATTAGTTCTGATAAACATAAAACAGTCTTTGAAGATATTTTTGCAGACGATGATGAGAAAAATAGTATATTCCCAATAGAGAGAGTGGAATATACCAAGGACATTTTAATCTGGGCTAAAGAAAATATTAAGTACAAAAACAAACGAGGTATTTTAGGAAGAGAGAAAGCTGAAGAAAGACTAAAATGGATAAAAGAAAAGTAGAGTGAATTAGATTTTATTATATAAGGAAAAAACATTGGCTACATACGTTTTATTACTAAAGGAATTTGAAGATGATGAAACTGTGGTTTGCAAATTTGGGCCTAATGAAAATACTATGAGCAATATTCAATTAAATAAAATAACTAGGAAGTTTTCAAAGTTAGAAGAAATTCCTGATAAAGATCTTGCGTCAACATTTTATTTTGATCGAGCTGCACAAAGATTAGCTGTTTGTGTAAGTAAGAGAAGGGGGATGAATTTCCAAAAAAACAGCTTTTGAGTCTTAGCATATGATAAAACCTTGATTAGCAAAACGCCTGTCGAGGTTTTAATCTGCATTCAATATAATAAAAAAATCGAAGAGGTTTTCCTATGAAATATAAGGCGCTTGTTAAAAAACTTGATCCACATATCGAAGAGGAAGTGATTCTTGAAATAGAAGGGGTAGAATTTACAGGTTTTTCTTCCGTCTGTCCTTATGAAATTGAAACGGGAAAACATTATCCTGTATTGGTTGGCTTTACAATTTTGGATGAGTTAGTTATTCGTGAAAATAAAGAAAAAACAAAAGAATTAGAACGGATTGGTTTGGATTATCAATATTATATTAGGGGAATTTTGCAAAAGGATTCAATTGATGCAGGAATCATACTTACTGATGAAGATGAGTATTTTTCTGAATATCCTCATTTAATTGGGAAAAATGTTGAGATGAAGGTTGACAGAATAAGCATTGAATTCTTAAGGGAGCCCGTTTAAATATAAAAAGTAAAATGATTATAAAAATTAGAGAAGGTTTTATTTTTTGGGTATTATTAGAAAAAATGAAGGAGAACTTGATTGAAATTGCTAATCAAGGTTTTTACATTTTGAACAATTACTTAAAAAACCAGACTTTTATTTAAGGTGATGATAGAAAGTGAAAAAGATAGATAAGAAATTTTTATTGAGAAAAATAAATGAATCATTATTAATCATTCAGATTGTATTCCCCCTAACAGGAATATTTCTAACTATCATGACAATCTGGTTAGCAAATGCCAATCAAGTTAACGATATAGAGCTATATGTGATTGCTGGTTTTTCATATGGTGTATTTTTCTTTGTATTCCCTTTAGGTATTTATATATTCAGGAAAAGAGTACTTATAAAAAAAGTAAATGATATAGACGGATATCAATAGAGTTGCTAAAGCGTGAACGTACAGTATAAGAGCCATTGTTGAAAGAAATCCATTCAAGAAAGTGCATCTGGGGATAGGGTTTGTACTATTATTAGAAGGTAATTTGAAATCATGTTAAAAACATTAGAATGTAGAGATAAAAAGCCTATGAAAATAGAGTTCTAAGTTTATTAATGTTACTCAATTAAAGAGGTGTAATTCTAATCTATTTATATATATACATAACGAACCAAAAGCAAAGGTTGTATTTAAAAAGCAACTTGGAATTATTTTTATGTAATGACATATACAAGTTTGAGTAAAAATTTAAGGATGTTAGAAATTGAAAATCACCTTTAAAACCTTCAGAGCGCATTATGTAAATTACGATTGGAAAACGCTTTATGTTGGATTGAAGCAGGGTTGGATAAACAAAATGGAAGTCATGAATTATGCTGTTGAATATTTGGTGGACCATCCCAATGTACAACAAGAAAAAATTCTAGAACTGGCTTGGGGAGACAAGGATAATATTGAAGAAACCATTTTAAATATAATACGAGTTGAAATATATAGTTTTTATGCTGTTGAAAAAAGAAAATGGAGATACGTTATTCTTCTTGAAATAAAATTAAAGTACACTGATCATGTTTGAGCTCTTGAGCAAGCTTGCAGAAGTTTACGCAGATATGAATTACCCTGAAGATATGGAGGGTTTTATTTATTATCAGCCTTCTAATGACGCAGGCAATCCGCATTTACATTCCTATGAGAAAAATATAAATAGATTATGCAATTTGTTTCAAGACTTTTTAGTAAAAGAAAAACAATATATACAAAATGGCTTACCGCTATAACTAAAACAGTCCTTAATAAGTAATTCTCTTAGTCAATACCAAAAATGAAAGCGTTGACATGAAATAAACCTAGTGCTAAAGTATACCTACAAACAAATAAAACGACCCGTCAGGATTGTTACTGCGAAAGCAGGCAAAACCTAAATGGTGCAGGTGCAGGAGGAGACTCTCGCAATCTGTGTCATTTAGGTTTTTTTTATTCTCAATGTAGGATGTGATGCGGCATTTGATACAAAAAAAGCTGGAGAAAGGCGGCCACCTTTCATCCAGCGGGTCCCCCCAAAAAAAGGAGGTATACACATGGATTATGATAAATTATCGAAAGACATATTACAACTCGTAGGTGGTGAAGAAAACGTTCAGCGCGTGATTCACTGCATGACGAGGCTTCGTTTTAACCTTCATGACAATTCGAAGGCGGATCGCGGTCAATTGGAGCGGCTGCCGGGTGTGATGGGCACAAATATCAGCGGCGAGCAGTTTCAAATTATTATCGGAAACGATGTGCCGAAGGTGTATCAGGCGATGCTGCGGAACAGCAATCTCAGTGATGAGAAGAGCGCGGGTTCATCCTCGCAAAAAAAGAATGTGCTGAGTGCGGTCTTTGATGTGATTTCTGGTGTGTTTACCCCGATTCTTCCGGCGATTGCAGGAGCGGGGATGATTAAAGGGCTTGTTGCGTTAGCTGTTACATTCGGCTGGATGACAGAGACGAGCCAGGCACATGTGATTCTTTCGGCTATCGGTGACGGCGCGTTCTACTTCCTGCCGCTTCTGCTTGCGATGAGCGCGGCGAGAAAGTTCGGAAGCAATCCATATGTAGCGGCGGCGATTGGGGCGGCGATTCTGCACCCGGATTTGACAGCGCTGCTTGGAGCGGGGAAACCAATTTCCTTTATCGGGCTTCCTGTAATCGCTGCCACGTATTCGTCAACAGTCATTCCGATTTTGCTGGCGATTTGGATCGCATCGTATGTTGAGAAGTGGATTGACCGGGTCACCCACTCTTCTCTGAAGCTGATTGTGGTTCCGACCCTGACATTGCTGATTGTTGTGCCGCTGACGCTGATTACAGTCGGTCCGTTAGGCGCTATTTTAGGAGAATACTTGTCTGTCGGTGTAAACGTTTTATTTGATCATGCAGGGCTTATTGCAATGATTTTGCTTGCGGGAACATTCTCTTTAATCATTATGACGGGCATGCACTATGCACTTGTGCCGATTATGATTAACAACATCGCCCAAAACGGTCACGATTACTTGCTGCCAGCTATGTTTTTGGCGAATATGGGGCAGGCCGGGGCATCCTTTGCCGTTTTCCTTCGCTCCAGAAACAAAAAGTTTAAATCACTTGCGCTCACAACGAGTGTCACGGCGCTGATGGGGATTACAGAACCCGCGATGTACGGCGTGAATATGAGATTGAAAAAACCGTTCGCGGCGGCTTTGCTGGGTGGCGCGGCCGGCGGAGCATTTTACGGTGTGACGGGTGTTGCTTCCTATATTGTCGGGGGGAATGCGGGTCTGCCGAGTATCCCTGTCTTTATCGGCCCAACGTTTATTTACGCCATGATCGGTCTTGTGATTGCGTTCGCGGCGGGAACAGCGGCAGCTTATCTCATTGGATTCGAGGATGTGCCGTCTGACAGTGATCAGCAGCCGTCTGTGACAAATGGCCATGAAGGCAGCGGAGAAATCATTCACAGCCCGATTAAAGGTGAAGTAAAGGCATTAAGTGAAGTCAATGACGGAGTGTTTTCTGCCGGGATCATGGGGAAAGGATTCGCGATTGAGCCGGAAGAAGGAGAAGTAGTTTCACCTGTGAATGGCAGCGTTACCACTATTTTTAAAACAAAACACGCGATTGGCATTACGAGTGATCAGGGAGCTGAAATTCTTATACACATTGGATTGGACACGGTGAAGCTGGAAGGACAATGGTTCACCGCTCACGTCAAAGAAGGCGACAAGGTCGCGCCGGGCGATCCGCTCGTTTCCTTTGATCTCGAACAAATCAAAGCGGCGGGATATGACGTCATTACCCCGGTGATCGTGACCAACACAGATCAATATTCGATTTCGCCAGTGAAAGAAATCGGCAAAGTGCAGACAAAAGAGGCGCTGCTTGCTTTATCTTAAAAAAACTGATGGGGTGATCAATATGAGTTCAAATGCAAAACGATTTCCAGAAGGATTTTTATGGGGCGGCGCGGTTGCCGCTAACCAAGTCGAGGGTGCTTATAACGAGGGCGGAAAGGGGCTTTCAACGGCTGACGTATCACCGAACGGCATTATGTCTCCATTTGATGAGTCGATGACGTCTTTGAATCTGTATCACCAAGGAATTGATTTTTATCATCGGTATAAAGAGGACATCGCTTTGTTTGCGGAAATGGGGTTTAAGGCATTCCGCACATCCATTGCGTGGACGAGGATTTTTCCGAATGGCGATGAAGAGGAGCCAAATGAAGAAGGCCTCAACTTTTACGACGATCTGTTTGATGAGCTGTTAAAGCATGAGATTGAGCCTGTTGTCACCATCTCTCATTATGAAATGCCGCTCGGTTTAGTGAAACAGTATGGCGGCTGGAAGAATCGCAAGGTCATCGAGTTCTATGAACGTTATGCCAAAACCGTTTTCAAACGTTATCAGCACAAAGTGAAGTACTGGATGACGTTCAATGAAATTAACGTGGTGCTCCATGCGCCATTTACCGGAGGCGGGCTTGTTTTTGAAGAAGGAGAAAACAAATTAAACGCGATGTACCAGGCCGCGCATCACCAATTTGTGGCCAGTGCTCTTGCCGTCAAAGCGGGCCACGAGATCATCCCTGATTCGAAAATCGGCTGTATGATAGCGGCAACGACAACCTATCCGATGACACCTAAGCCGGAGGATGTCTTCGCGGCACTGGAGAATGAACGCAAAACCCTTTTCTTCTCTGACGTGCAGGCTAGAGGCGCGTATCCGGGCTATATGAAACGCTTCTTAGCAGAAAATCATATTGAAATTGAAATGGCTGATGGCGATGAAGAGATTTTAAAAGAACATACGGTGGATTACATCGGATTCAGCTACTATATGTCGATGGCGGCAAGCACTGATCCAAAAGAACTCGCAAAATCAGGGGGCAACCTGCTGGGCGGCGTCAAAAACCCTTACCTGAAATCATCCGAATGGGGCTGGCAGATTGATCCGAAGGGCTTGCGAACCACGCTCAACACCTTATATGACCGCTATCAGAAGCCGCTGTTTATCGTGGAAAACGGCCTTGGTGCGGTAGACAAAGTGGAGGAGGACGGCTCTATTGAGGATGATTACAGAATCAACTATCTGCGAGAGCACCTCATTGAAGCCCGGGAAGCGATTGCTGACGGTGTCGACCTAATCGGATACACGTCGTGGGGGCCGATTGACCTTGTCAGCGCATCCACTGCGGAAATGAAAAAACGCTACGGCTACATTTATGTTGATCGGGACAATGAAGGCAACGGAACATTAAACCGCATCAAGAAAAAAAGCTTCGACTGGTATCAGCAGGTCATCGCCACAAATGGAGAGAGTCTCTGACAACTTTTTGAATACTCATGCGCCTCAATTGACAATAACCGGAAGCAGGCGGACAATAAAAGAGAAAGATGAACCACCCACAGTCTGAAAGGCGGGAAGAGCATGTTTAACAAAATGATAGTTGCGATTGACGGATCAGACATGAGTGCAAAAGCGCTTGAAGCCGCAGTGCATTTGGCCAAAGAACAGCAAGCGGAACTAAGCATTCTTCATGTGGGGAGAGAAGCCGTCGTCACGACTTCTTCTCTGACGGGAATTGTCTATGTGCCTGAACATTTTATTGAAGAAATCAGGGGCGAGGTTAAAAAAGAAGGCCTGAACATCCTTGAAAAGGCAAAAGAACAAGCAGCCGAGAACGGCATTCAAGCTGAAACGATTTACGCGCAAGGCGAGCCTGCGCATGAGATTCTAAACACCGCAAAAGAGAAAAGCGCCAGCCTGATCGTAGTCGGCAGCCGGGGCATCAGCGGACTGAAAGAAATGATGCTTGGAAGCGTCAGCCATAAAGTGTCTCAATTATCGCCCTGCCCTGTATTAATTGTTCGATAGATGAAAATGTAAATATCTCTTCTAAAAGATAGCGGTTGGACGGCGTCAGAGGCAATGCGTTTCATTAAACCTTTAAATAAACTTATTTTCAGCTTACCAAAAGAGGCGACTCCCATTGATACCTAAGGGATGGACGCCTCTTTTTGTTTTCAATGCGTGTAGCGGCCTTGTTCATATAATAGTCCCGTATGCTATTTCTTTGCTGCTTTATTGGCCGGCGCAAACCAACCGAATAATGCAATGGCTATTAAGACGCCGTAGAAGATCAGCGTCCAGGTGGTGCTGTGCGGAAAGTGGTGATCCAGAATCCCAATATCCTCATGGGCAAGGGTAATGACCACCAGTTTGACACCGACCCAGGCCACAATGGCATAAGCGGTTGTTTCCAGTGCAGGGCGTTGATTAAGGAGCTTAACAAACCAGGTTGCTGCAAACTTAATCAGGATCAGGCCGGCAATCCCGCCGAGGACAACAACAGCAAACTGTCCTCCATCCATGCCGCCGAAATCATCAAGCGGTGAATCCGGAAGGCCGAGCGCTAAAGCAACCGCAGCCAGAATCGAATCGATGGCAAAAGCGAGGTCCGCTAAAGCAATCTTTCCGACTGTGGGCCAGAAACCTTTTCCGGCAGCCTCCTCTTTCGCTTCCTCATGAATATTTTCATTTTTTTTCCCGAAACGGGCTTTTATCACATGCTTTAAGCCCAGGTAAAGAAGATACGCTGCTCCTATCGCCTGAATCTGCCAGACATTTGCGATAAACGAAATGGCAAAAAGCGCCCCAAACCGAAAGGCAAATGCCATGAGGATTCCATAATTTATCGCTCTTTTTTTCTGATCATCGGGTAAATGCTTGGCGATCACTGCCAGTACAAGGGCATTATCAGCCGACAGCAGTCCTTCTAATCCAATTAAAATGAGTAATGTCCAAGCATATTCCAACCAGATAGACTCCATCAACATCTTTCCTTTCTAAAACGTAAAGTGTGCTGTAAAAGGTGCGATATCAACAGCATTCCCCTTCTCATCTATCGTTAACCCAATTGAGTAGGTTGGTATTTATTGGGGGGGCTTCTTGCTGGCAGAAACCAGGAATGTACATTGCAACATGCAAAATGATTTGTGATACATCATGTAAGTATAGTGTCCGTATTGTTTAAAATTACCAAAGAATAATGTAAAATAGCGAAAAAAAGAATATAATAAATACAGGTAGGTGCACAGACTTTGAGGCGTAAAGCAACTTCTAGCGGTCAGTGTGTCGTTGGAGTAGAAAATGAAACGGATGAGATGTCAGAATTTATAGTGAATAATGCTCAAACCCTGTATAGACGATGGCTGAATAATGGGGAAGCAACTTGCAGTTGGGGTGCTTTCCCTATACATAACTGGAGGTAGAATACGCTTGATGCAACAGGATTTTTCCATTTCGTCGAAACAAAAATCAACAGCCGTGCTGAAAATGGTCATCTCCATGGTGATTTTCGGTTCCATCGGCTTTTTCTCGGAGCATACCAATCTGCCGTCATTTGAATTGGTATTTGTCCGTTGCCTTTGCGCGACGCTATTTTTAAGCTTCTGCTGGCTGGCGTCCGGCCAGTATAAAACTGAAAAGTGGAGCAAGAGGGACGTGCTGCAGACATTGGCGTGCGGTTTCTTTCTTGTATTCAACTGGGTGTTTTTATTTAAGTCTTTTGAAGAAACATCTGTCACGATCGCCATATCCGTATATCATCTTGCGCCGGTGCTTGTTCTTCTTCTGGGAAGCATCATCTACAGAGAAAAATTAAACGTCATCTCCGTCAGCTCCATCATCATCTGTTTTCTGGGAACGGCGCTGATTTCCGGGATTAATGGCAGCACATCACTAACACAGCTGATGGGATCAGGAATCATTTGGGCCATTCTCGCCGCGTTGTTTTATGCGTTTACCACTTTATTGGGAAAAGGCATTCAAAACCTCAGCCCTTACACGACCACCTTCCTGCAAACGGGTTTAGGGATCATCATCCTGATTCCGTTTATTCACTTCGGCGCTTTTGCCGGTCTGTCTCAAGGCAACTGGATCATGGTGGTGTCTACCGGAATCATCCATACGGGTATTGTCTATTTGCTGTTTTTTGATAGTTTACGATTTTTATCAACGAAATTTATTTCCATCATTGTCTTCCTCGATCCGGCTGTCGCAATCGTGCTGGATACCGTCTTCACAGGCTTTCGCCCGGACCTCTACCAAACACTAGGCATCGTGATGATCTTTGCTGGCATGGCTTTGACGCTTGTCAGGAAGCGGGGGAAGGCGGAGTTGGTTGCTGAGGATAAGGATGTTGAACAAGTTCAATAATGACAGGAAGAGTGTGAAAAGGCCTAATGGGCCTTTTTTTGTTTTAGGTCAATTGACTCTCGCTATTCCTTAATATAACATAAACTTTCTAGAAAAATATTGTAATAATATTTCATTCTAGTTAAGATTATTGGGTAAATATTACGTTTATTACAAAAGGAGAGAGGAAATGAAAAAAAGAAAGAGGCGGACCTTTAATAGGTTCATTGCAGTTTTTTTAGTATTGGCTCTAATGATTTCATTATTGCCGGCAGATGTACTGGCAAAAACCACAGAAGAAGAGACTGGAAATCGTATCGTTGCTGATGATCCAGAAGAAACGCTTCAGAATGAACAAACAGAACAAGCGGTGCCTTTTCCTCAACAAGATATAAACAAAGAGGGAGAAATCACCTCAGAAAGAACAGAAAATACAAAGCTTTATTATGAAGGAGACGGTGTTTATAAACAGGAAGTATATCCTGAGCCTATTCATACAAAGGAAACACCGAATGCTGACTGGGAAGACATTTCTCCTGAGTTAAAAGAGTCGACAAGCAAACAAGTCGAGACAGAAAATGCCATCCTGAATTCAGATTTTCAAAAGCAAATGAACAACGGGCTTTATGCGACTTTTGAGCACAATGACCACAAACTTACATATTCACTTGTAGAAGCGAAAGGCCCAAATAAAACTTCACTTACTCCGATAGATACCTCAGCAGACTATAAGACCGACAGTAATGAGATTGTGT
Organism: Bacillus sp. K7; assembly: GCF_053903245.1. Taxonomy (NCBI): domain Bacteria; kingdom Bacillati; phylum Bacillota; class Bacilli; order Caryophanales; family Bacillaceae; genus Bacillus; species Bacillus sp. K7. The sequence goes on along the minus strand of NZ_CP096406.1, from coordinate 3,722,620 downwards.
ATCCGGATGTGTTTCCGAATATTGATCTTCAGACTTTCACATTCAACGAAAACATCAAAGAAGATTTGGTCCTTCATCAGTATGATGGATACAACACATTTACATTTCAGGTCAAAACCGATTTACAGGCTAAAGAACAAGAGGATGGATCCATTGATTTTTCTGATGAAAAAGGCAAAGTTGTTTTTTCTGTGCCTAGACCTTTTATGACGGATTCAAAGTTAGATGAACTTTCCGGTGAGGTTGAACGGTCGGACAAAGTCAGCTACAAGCTGGAAAAGAATGAACAAGGGTATTTGCTTCACCTCACAGCGGACGAGAATTGGCTGAAAGACCCTGAACGGGTATACCCAGTTTCTATCGACCCGTCAACGTCTGTATCTGTTTCATCAGATACGTTTGTCATGAGCGCCTATCCGACGACGAATTACTCGGCATCCTCACAAAAATGGGATGCCAATTTAAAGTCTTACGTGCTGAAAACGGGCTACTATGACAAAACAACAGGCACAAACTATGCGTTCATGAAATTTAACAACCTAAAACCGATTCAAAATATGACTGTCACCAAAGCGACATTAAAAACATACGTTGCCCATTCCTATTATGGAACAAAGGCAACCGGTCTCTGGCTGGATACAGTCAACAGCAATTATGATCATGCAAAAGTAACTTGGAACACGAAACCGGCATCTAAAAATATCGGAAAAGCAGACGTCCATAAAGGACAGTGGGCGAGTTACGATGTGACTGCGGCTGTAAAGTCATGGAATTCCGGCGGGGCCAACTATGGATTTAAGCTTCATGCAAACGGAAACGGCAAAGAATATTGGAAAAAACTGATTTCATCAGCGAACTCCGCCAATAAACCGTATATTGAAGTGACGTACACCATACCAAAGGGAAACACACCTGCTGTTAAAGCATACAGTAACGGGAACGGCACTGGCTTTTTCAATATCAGCTGGAAAAAGGCCGATGGTGCAAAAGGTTATAAGGTGTGGATTTATAATGGGAAAGAATATCAAGCGATCTCAGTCGGCAACACGACATCCTGGAGCTCAAAAGGGAAAAACATTTGGCCGACAAGTGCAGAAATTTCATCCGGTAAGTACAAGCTTCACCTTGATGGAAAAGGCGGAACTGAATTAGCGCTAGATCCATCCCCCGTGTATAAGAATTCCGGCGGAAGCTATGCCACAAGCAAAAACTATTGGATTGGCGTCAGTGCGATCTTTGACCAGGGAGAAGGAGCAATGTCCGCACCGGCAAAGCCTGTTATCCCTCATGTAGGAAAAGCTCAAGCACCGTCAACAAAGGGCTTTAATAATGGGAATGCCACAGGGTACTTCGATCTTTCTTGGAAAGCTGTCTCTGGTGCAACCGGCTATAAGGTTCAGGTGTTCAATGGAAAAGGCTTTGAGACACTTGATCTGGGAAATCAGACGTCTTGGACCACCAAGGGGAAAAAAATCTGGCCGACAAGTGCAGAAATCAAAGCGGGAAAGTATGCTCTTCATCTAAAGGACGGAAACGGAGCAGAGCTGCCGATCAATCCCGGACCAACCTATAAAAACGCCGGAGGGGATGCAGCCAAAAAAAATTACTCATTTAAAATCATCGCTTATAACAAAGATGGCGAAGCCATTGCATCACCGGCTGCCAACCCGACACTTCCTGATATCGCTAAACCAAAGAACTTATCCGGTTATGTGTATACAAACACAAAATCAAGCCAAACCGGCTATGTGAATTTGATATGGGAAAAGGTTCAACATGCGAAAGGCTATAAAATTAATATCTATAACGGAAAAGAATATCAGTCCTATGATGTTGGGGACGTGGATCATTGGACAACCCAAAATAAAAACATCTGGCCGACGTCTGAGGAAATAAAAGCCGGAAGCTACAAGCTGCATACAGACGGAAAAGGCCGTGAATTGGCACTTGACCCGTCACCTGTCTATAACAATGCGAATGGGAATGATAAAGGGAGGAAGAATTATTCTTTCACTCTATCCGCCTATGATGCCAATGGTGAAACGATTCCGACGGCACCCTTTAACCCAACGTTCCATGAAGGCGCAGAATTCCTTGGAACAGAAGAATACTGGTCTATCATTGATATCCCAAGCGGCCAGTTAAATGGTGCGACAGGCAATGTCATCGTAAATGAAGAAGATTTATCAATTGACGGACGAGGGCCGGGACTTGGCTTATCGAGAACCTACAACAGTCTTGACAGCTCCGATCACTTATTTGGACAAGGCTGGTATGCTGATGCAGAAACATCTGTCATCTCAATGGACGGCGGGGCAATGTATATTGATGAAGATGCTACGACACATCGCTTTACCAAAAAAGCCGATGGCACATATCAGCCGCCGACCGGTGTCTATCTTGAATTAACAGAAACAGCTGATCAGTTCATATTAAAAACAAAGGATCAAACCAACGCTTATTTCAATAAAAAAGGCGGCAAACTCCAAAAGGTAGTGGATGGCCATAACAATGCAACTGTCTACACTTACAATGACAAAAATCAACTGACAGCCATTACAGACGCATCAGGCCGCAAGCTCACATTCACATATGATGAAAATGGCCATGTGACTTCCATCACCGGACCTAAGAATAAAAAAGTCACCTACTCATATGAGAATGATTTGCTGAAGAAGGTTACGGATACAGACGGGACTGTCACAAGCTATGACTATGATGCGGAAGGGCGCCTGGTCAAACAGTATTCAGCTAACAGTACCGAAACAAAGCCTGTCTTTACCGAATATCAGTATAGCGGGCACCGTCTCGATAAAGCAATCAACGCTAAAAAAGAAACATATGTCTACAGCTATGATGCTGATAAAAAGACGCTTCTTATGACACAGCCGAATGGCCGGAAAGTACAGTACGGCTATAATGAAGCGGGAAATCCAATTCAGGTCATTGATGATGCGGAAGGGCTCAAAATTACAACGAATACAAAATATGAAGGCAATAATGTCGTAGAAGATGTAGATCCAAACGACGTTGGAACCGGAAAAGCAACAGAAAGCTATCAATATGACAAAGATGGCAACGTTACATCGATTAAAGACGCATATGGAACAGAGACGTACGAATACAACAAAAACAACGATGTCACAAAGATGAAGGATACCGAGGGGAATGTCACTGATATTGCCTATGACGGACTGGATGCTGTATCCGAAACCGATCAGAGCGGAAAATCATCTTCAGCAGCTGTTTATGATCAATACGGAAATCAGATTCAATCCAGCAAAGATTTATCAGCCTCAACCAATATTCTAAAAGACGGAAGCTTTGAAGTGCAAAAATCCGCCTGGAATCTGACTGCATCTAAAGACAGCGGCAAAATCTCAGTCGTCGCCGCTAAAAGCGGAGTCCTTTCCGGATCAAAGGCATTGGAAGTCTTGAGCCAATCAACGACTGCCGGAACAGATCTCGGGTATTCGTCAGCGACACAAACAGTGGAGCTGGAGCCGAATACAACCTATACATTAAGCGGGAAAATCAAAACAGATCTATCGAAATCAAGAGCCTATTTTAACATTGATTTGCGAGACAAAGATCAAAAACGAATTCAATGGATTCACAATGAATACAGTGCATTAGCCGGGAAAAATGATTGGACCAAACGGCAAATCACTTTTACGACTCCAGCACATGCAGGAAAAGCTGTAGTGTACATGGAAGTCGATCATAGAGATAAAGATGGCAAAGGAAAAGCATGGTTTGATGAAGTCCAGCTGGAAAAAGGCGAAGTATCGTCAAGCTATAACCCAGTTCAAAACAGCAGTTTCACAGCAGCAACGGAAAACTGGAGCGTAAGCGGGGCATCCGTTGATTCTGAGGAAGGATTTAATGATGATGTATCATTAAAAGCTGCCCGAACCAGTGCGTCCCAAGCCGGATCAGTAACAAAACAAACCGTTGTCTTAGGGCAAAGCGCAAACGACAAACCGGTTTATCTCACACTGACAGGAATGTCGAAAGCCAGCAGCGTCAAATTTACAGATGAAAAAGACTATTCTCTGCAGGCGAATGTCACTTACGCGGACGGCAGCACAGGTGTATACAATGCAAAATTCCCATCAGGAACACAGGAATGGAACCGGGCTGCTGTCGTTATACCAAAAACAAAACCGGTCAATAAAGTCGATATCAGCATTCTGTTTCAAAAGAGTGCGACAGGAACAGTCTGGTTTGATGACATCCGTCTGATTGAAGGAAGCCTTCTGACAAAAAGCACGTATGACAGTAATGGCAACTATGTGACCAAGGAAGAAGATGAACTAGGATACGCCACTTCAACTGATTACGATGAAACGGGTAAGAAGACGGCTGAAACGGATGCAAAAGGCGAAAAAACAACCTATACGTATGATCAGGCAGACCAATTGACAAACATGATGCTCTCCAACGGCACGTCTATCCTTCACAGCTATGATAAGGAAGGCAATGAGGTAAGCAAAACCATTCGGGCAGGAGCAGATCAAACCTATCAATACGAATATGATGTGATGGGCAAGCTTGTCAAAACAACTGACCCTCTGGGCAATGTGCTAGCAAGCGAATATGACGCCAACAGCAACCTGACCAGAACCATTTCACCGAATGGCAACGAAGTGTCTCTTTCTTATGATGGAACAGACCGGGTAAAATCAAAATCGTATAACGGTACAGAAAAGTACAATTTCACGTATGACAAAAATGGAAATGAAACGTCGGTCGTCAATAAAGAGCAGAACACCACAAAGAAACGGACATTTGACAACAAAAACCGTTTAACCGAATTGACCGACCGCGGCGGCAGCCAAACTTGGACATATCCTAGTGACTCCGATAAGCTCAAAACCTTCTCATGGACTCATGGGGACCAAAAAGGAACGAATCAATTTACGTATAACAAACTGGATCAAATGATTGAGATGAAAGACAGCATCTCTTCATATTCATTTGATTATGATGAAAATGGCAACGTCCAAACCTTTATTACGGGCAACGGCGGCGGAACAAGTTTTTCTTATGACGAAAGAAACCTTGTAAGCTCGCTGCATATTGGCGACAAAAATGGCGGAAACATCCTGACGGAAAGCTATGAATACGACGCCAACGGCAACCGCATCACGATAAACAGCTCAGCAAGCGGCAAGGTGAAATATGAATATGGAAAGCTGAATCAGCTTGTCAAAGAAACCCATGAAGACGGTACTGTCATTGAATACACATACGATGGATTCGGCAACCGGGAAACCGTTACAACTGTAAAAAACGGTTCAAGCAAAACGGTGAATGCTTCCTTCAACATCATGAACCAGCTGACAAAAGTCAATGATGAAAGCATCTCTTACGATAAAAACGGCAACCGCACATCCGACGGCAAATTCACATATACGTGGGATGCAGAGGATAACCTGACTGCTGTTACAAAAAAAGGCGAAGACAAGCCGTTCGCAACATACAAATATGATGAAAAAGGAAACAGAATCCAAAAAACCGTCAACGGAAACGTCACGAACTACTTCTACGACGGAGACAGCCTGAACGTCTTGTATGAAACGGACGCGGACAACAAAGTCACAAAATCATACACATACGGTGACAGCGGCCAGCTATTATCCTACACAGAAAATGGCAAGAAATATTTTTATCACTACAACGCACACGGTGATGTCATTGCCATCTCAGACAGCATGGGAAAAACCGTTGCCAAGTATCAATATGACGCATGGGGAAATCCAACAAAAACCGAAGCAAGTGATGAAGTAAAAGACAACCGCTACCGCTACGCAGGCTACCAATACGACGAAGAAACCGGCCTGTACTATCTCATGGCCCGCTACTACGAGCCAAGAAACGGCGTGTTCCTATCGCTCGACCCAGACCCAGGAAGCGATGGAGATTCACTAGATCAAAACGGATATACCTATGGAAACAACAACCCGGTCATGAATGTCGATCCAGACGGCCATTGGGTATGGTTTGTTGTCAATGCAGGATTTGCGGTATATGATGGATACAAAGCTTATAAATCAGGCAAGGGTTGGAAAGGCGTAGCGGTTGCAGCCGCATCAGGATTTGTAGGTGGTGGAAAGTTAAAATTAACAAAAAAAATCGGAAAATGGGCCACCTCAAGACATTGGTATAAAGGAACATTTAAAACTAAAAGAAAGTCATTGGACTATCATCATAATAAACATATTGTGAGAAATGGTAAATCTTACAGTAAAAAGAGATATACAAAAGTTGCTAGAGCATTTTATAGATCTAATAAGCATTTACGCGAAAAAGTAATACTAGCTACTGGAAAAAAAGGTTACAGGATTAAGAATGGAAAAAGAACTGGTTATTACACAAGAAGTGGAAAGGTAGTTACATTTGTGAATAATAAATGGAAGAAAAAGAAAAAACGTTAATTTTAATTTCTACAATATAGAAGGGCCTGAATATGGATGAAATTTTTTAAAAGATATAATATTGATCAAAAAACATTAGATGAGTTCAAAAAATATTATGTATTATTACATGGTCCGTTTCCAAATGATATGTATGATTTTGAAGAAGAAACAAATACTTCTTTAGATGAATTTTATGAATTTTTTGCCTTAATAACTGGAAGTTTAAATTATATAATTGAAGATAAAAAAATTCCTAGATATCAAAGAGAAATGTTAAAAAAAACGTTCTATGAACATTATCCTCATTTTAGGAATTATAAAAGTGATATTTTAAAATATCAAGAATTAAGTGAATGCTTAGAATTTCATGAAAAAATTAGGATTTTGATTAATAAGCTTATAACAGGAGTATGAATCTTTAAACTAAAATAATAAACAAAAACAGCTGTCAAGTATATTTGACAGCTGTTTTAATTAATTCGGGAAAGACACAATTTATTTTTACAGCGACAGTCTGAATGTGTATACTTTCACAAAAGCATACACATACGGTGATAGTGGACAACTGCTAGCATTCACGCAAAATGGCAAGAAATATTTCTATCACTACAACGCACAAGGTGACGTCATTGCAATCTCAGATAGCACGGGAAAAACCGTTGCCAAGTATCAATATGACGCATGGGGAAATCCAACAAAAACCGAAGCAAGCGACGAAGTAAAAGACAACCGCTACCGCTACGCAGGCTACCAATACGACGAAGAAACCGGCCTGTACTACCTCATGGCCCGCTACTACGAGCCAAGAAACGGCGTGTTCCTATCGCTCGACCCAGACCCGGGCAGCGACGGAGATTCATTGGATCAGAATGGGTATGCTTATGGAAACAATAACCCGGTGATGAATGTTGATCCGGACGGGCATTGGGTATGGCTTGTGGTAAATGCCGGATTTGCAGCCTATGATGGGTATAAGGCATATAAATCAGGTAAAGGATGGAAAGGTGTTGCTTGGGCAGCTGCTTCTAACTTTGGTCCTGGGAAGATATTTAAGGGTGCTAAGAGGGTTTATAGTTTTGCAAAAATTGCAGGCAGACAAGGAAAACAAGCTAAGTTAAAATCTTTATTAAAGGATCCTAAACAACCTAGGCATGTTAGAGGGTGGATAAAAAATGAAATCAGGCATAAAAAATACAAAAATAGGAAATCTATACGTGTCCCAAAAGGATATGAACTAGCTCACAAAAGAGGATATGAGGCAAGAAAAGGTTCGAGCTATAAGCATTCTAATTTACAAGTAATAAGAAATCATAGGTTGCAGCATTTTCACGATGGTTACGGTAAAGGTAGAAAAAATAAAAGTACTCGGTGGAAATATAGAAGATAATAAGGAGAATAAAAAATGAATGAAAAAGAACTTGAAATGACGTTAAGGTTAGATCCTAATAAAAGATATCGTTATTTTATTAAGAAAGTTGTTGATTATGAAGAAGTCTGGTCATTAAGTAATGAGAAAGGATGGGTTACATCTGAAGACGATAATGGAAAAATACAACTTCATTTTTGGCCAACAAAAGAGCATGCAAAATATTGTGCAATTGAGAAGTGGAAAGATACAAACCCGGAATCAATAAGTTTAGAGGATTTTGTAGAGAACTGGCTTCCTGGTATGCTTGAAGATAAAGTCGGCATTTCTATTTTTTTCAATAATAATGATTCAATTTCAATACCAATTCCTCAAGTTCACTCTGATATCGAGGATGAATTAGAAAACTATTAATTAAACACTTTTTAAGACAGACAATCTTCGCTCTCTCTTAATTTAATTAACTGTGAAAGGAGTTTTTCTATCAATAACTAAAAAAGGTAGTGTTTTATGAAAAAATATCTGAAAAACTAAATGGAAATCATAGAAAGTCTATTAAAAAAAATACGGCAAGAGGTTTTGCCTACCAATTCGCTGATGTAGGGCAAAGCCGCGATTTGTTGGAAGTAGTCTTATCAAATTCTATTGAATGTATGTTGCGCGAAAATTCAAGGTGAATAGCAAAAAGGAGGCTGAACAGTTATTAAAAGAAACCGTTTTTATCTTGGGTTTTAGAGCATAAATGATATTGTCTATCTATTTAATCCACATAGTGATGAAGTGGGAGCTATCAAGAGTACCCTGAAAGAAATTGCGCATCTAGACTGTTTATTAATTTTATTGAATTTGAAGGTCAATTACTTTCTATTAGCTTTATTTTGCAAGAACCATCCTCTTAGTAACTTTGAATACGTGGTGATCAATTTAACCGCGGTAAAGCTAATAGAATGCATAATTAAAATCAAAAGCGAGATTGATTTTAAGGACTCTCATGTACTTATTTGTTTTCAACAGATGATTTAATGATTGGATAAAAGGTATATACTTTTTCGGCTTGATGAGAAATTATGATTATCATCAAGCCCCTTTTATATACGGATTTGTTGGTATATAAACAGAGATTAGTCAGGAGAGGAAGAATGTACAAAACAATTGAACAATGGATAGATTATATTGACGGGGGTTGCAATGTTTTAAAGGTCGATTATCAGTTCTTTAAACAAGAACTCTTACTTGGGATTCAGGTTGTTCAAAATAAAGCTGAATATACGCATAATATTATATTTCAAAATGTAGCTTCTGTTTATTTTAATGGAGGTGATGGTGATATCAGATTGGAAAAGGTTGTACCGGAGGAGTTCAATTGGCAAATTTACGAGATTAGTTATCACCCGGAAGGAATCGGAAACCTATCAAATCCTGTAATTCCAGAGTATCATTCAAATGCTAATTTTCTCATTGACATAAACAGAAGATTGATAGCTGTAGAGGCTGAGACTGTTTCTTTTGATTCAAAACAATTTTATGCGTATAAGGTTAACGAGTAAGAGAACAAATTTCAGCCATTTCTAACTCCTAACTCGGGAGCATGATCAATGAAAAACTTAAAAATGAATAAAATCATCAACACGAAAACCCACGATTGTTTTTTTCATGCCAATGCACAGGGACGTGTCTACATTGGAAAAGGTGTGAAAGGTGATATCACTGTTTCAATCTATGATCCTTCTGGTGATTGTTAAGGATTTTAAAGTAAAAGAGCAGATTGCATACAGCGATATTCAGCTCTTTCAACAAAGTGTAAATTGCTATGTTTTGGTTTATTACGAATCGTATGAGCCGAAAGTAAAGGTTTTTTCAGAAGAGGGAAGGGAGAAAAGTGTTTTTCACTTGCCTTCCGGGGTTTCCTGCTGTCTTTTGGATGGGAAATAAAACCTATGGGTCGGTTTAAGTGATGAAGGCATTTATGATGATGAAAACTCGAATGGACAAAGTGTGCTGTGCTTCACTTTAGACGGACAACTAAAGGAAACTCACTTTGATCAACAGCTTTCAGAAATATATGCGCCCGTGGTAGATGACTGCTATGCACTTGCAGAAAAAGACGGACTGATATACATGCTGTATTACTCTTATACAGTCATTGCTGCCTTTGATGAGACGGACGTGAGACGAGTGTGGATTGTTTCTGATAAAGAATGTTCGGGGGTATATGACCAGCTTGCGATTTCAGATGACGGGTTTTGGATATGCAAAGATGAACATTCACTGTCCCTCCTTCCGGCTGATGTCAGATGCCGGTTCAAGAGGTGAAGTGCTGTGATCCAGGCGGGCGGGAGCTCTCGATACAACAGCTAAAACTAACAAGTAATGCTATTTATGCAATATCAGACTCGGGGATCTATAAGAGGGATATCAGAGGGGGAAAAGCAAATGAATGAAACATCGTTTTGGCAGCTTATTGACCAAGCTGGCAGCCAGGAAGAACCTAATGAGTGGCTGCGTGATGCATTATTGAAAAAAGAAATCAATGAGATCGTTGATTTTGAATTTATGCTTCAGACATTCATGCACAAAAGCTATCTGTCCTCACTATGGGCGGCAGCATACATCTTAATCGACGGTTGTTCGGACGATACATTTGATTATTTCCGAGGATGGCTGATTGCCCAAGGCAAAGATACATTTGAAAAAGTGCTGGATGATCACGAGTATTTGGCAGCATACATCACGGAGGAAACGCTTGACGAGGAAGGCTATCCGCAAAATGAAGACTTGCTGTCAGTGGCAATTGAGGCGTTGACATATATGAAGACTGGCGACGATGAATGGGATGATGAAGTACACGACGAGCTTTTAGATGCGCTTGAACAAAAGGGAGTTGCCGAATCGGACGGTATTGAATTGGATTGGGAAGAGGAAGATTTGCCTCAAAGGTTTCCAAAACTGTGGGAGCGTTTTGGGGAAAATCCGCTGGGTGAGTTTTAAGTAGTATAGAATATGAAGCTTGTATCAATAAGCGATACAAGCTTTTTTTAGAACAAATCTGGAAGGATACATGACAAAGAAGACAAGAGAATAGTGAAACAATTTAATAGAACTTGAGAAATTAACGGCGAAGGGAATGCGGCTCATGCAAAAAAGATTAATCGAAAAACTCGCCGAGAATAAAAGACGTTTGTTGAAGAGTGAAATCAAAGAAAAACTAGTCCCTTGTGCAGAAAGAGGCTTCAGTTATCGCTTTGCTGATCTGCCGAGAAGTAAGCAGTTGCTTGAGCTGGTTTTATCAAATTCAAAACCAGCCAATACCCGTGAGGTTGATGCTCTCGGAAAAACGGAAGCAAAACAGCTGATCTTGAAAACATCTCAGTCCTATGTTGCCTATGATGACAGGGACGTTCTGCTGTTTCATCAATACAGCAGCGAAATTGGTGCGTTAGTTTGTACCTTAGGAAAATGTCTCGAGCACCTTGATGGCTTATTGGAGTGTATTGAGTTCGACGAAGGGCTTCTCCATCATAGTTTTATTTTGATTGAGCCTGAGTGTCAGTTTGGTTTATGTATATTCCACACGGAATACGGGTGCGAGCTTGTTTATTGGTAGATTGCTTTCTGAGGAGGAAACCTTTTGGAACATATTTTTTACGGAAAAAGCTTCAATCAACCGATCGACTATAAAATCATGTTTGAAGAGTCACCGGGAGAGGATCATCATCATGTCGGAGGGGATGAGTGGATTCTGCCGAATTGCAGGCTTTGCGGGACTCCAATGCATCAGCTTGTTTGTCTTGATGTAAAGGATGACCGGCTGAGCGTGTTGAGAGGGGAGCACTGTGAAGAACTGGTTTTGTTTTCATGCTTAAATTGCTCAATGCTCTGGGAGGAGCAATTCTTTAAGATCGACTTTCGAAACCGCTCTGCGGCTGTCATCAAACAAGAACAGGAAGAGTTTGAAAAGGCTGATGCCGAAGATCAAATTCCGGTTCCGTTGCGGCATGTCCCGGTTTCGCTTGTCGAGATGGAAGCTGAAGATTATCCTACGTCTGAAGAAAGGTACGATGAGATTTTTACAGCACTCGGAACCACATATTTTGGCCGTGTTTTTGGCAAACCTTTGGTCGCGGAAGATAAGCTTGATTTGACTTGCTGTGAATGCGGACAGGACATGACATTTGTCGCTTTGATAACCGGTGAGAATGACTTCGATGGAAAATATGGCGACTTGTTTTTTGGAGAGATGATCCTTTATTTTTCCCTCTGCGGGGCATGTCATATTCTTAAAGTTGAAGCTCAAAGCATTTAAACGTGTTTTGTGAGGAGGGTGAAAAATGGACGTTTGGTCTGATCTTGTGCTTGACGGCACTCATCCTAAAGTGTGTTTGCGCGGTTCGAGAATTTTTATGGACTGTGAATATGAGGCATACCTTAGACATGCTTGCCAATTTATCTATAAGATCCTGCCCGGAGAGGCCGGTATCTATCTGTTTGCCCAGATGACCTATGAATCCCCGACCCGTGTTCAATTGCATCGCAAGCTGTGGAATGCGCTACAAGGCATTGATTTTGCAGATGCAGAAAAAGGGGCTGAACATGTTTATAAAACGGGTGAGCTCCATCATTTTTCTAGCCTTATGAAAATCCGCCGTTCTGACTTGCTGAAAGCGCTGCGGGTGATTGGGGAAAACGATCAGTTTCAATTGATAGCTAGCGAAAAACATTTTGAAGCAATTGACAGTTTCCTAAGCGTACTGCAAGGTAATGAAAACGGAATCGACCTTGCCCCGCTGAACACCTTGAAGGAGACAATGTACATTGAAATGGACTCCCTCGAACACGAATACGATTTGAACATTTACCTGCATCAGGCATATGTGCTGCGATTTAAGAATCATCCTCTTATTGATACAGAAGCACTTGTTCAAATGCTCATGCAAAACAGCCGGGCTTTTGAGGGGGAAGCTTTGCCGATCGATTTGCCTGACCATTTTAAAGAAGAAGGGATTTCAAATTGGATTTTCTTGAAAAGTGCTGGCTCAGACGTCCATCTGGCGAATGCAGCCGCTCCCGGCTTTCCCTGCTATTCAGTTAGAAAATACGATGACATTGTATAAGGTCAATATTTGGGCGAGTTACAAAAATATCTGAAGGGCAGTGCGATGTAATTTCATGTTGGTATCAGCCCGGTTGCTTTGTCATATCCATGTTGTCAGAAGGGGTACGCTTTTGAAAGCATATCGGTATGGGTATGGCTAGCGAATAATGCTGGTTTACGGCTTATGACTGTATAAGGAGGTGAGGAAAATGAGACTTGTTTTAGAACATAATGATCAATTCTTTAATGTGAAACTCTTGTTTGACAGGATTGAGTTGAAGGTTGAGGAGTATAACTGGCTGATCAGTGATCTTTCTGATGTAGCAGTTTTCAAAAACAAAGATTACATTGAGCATGAATTATTCACGAGACAAATAGAATTCATGTACATAAAAGGTCAAAATCTAAAGGAAATACTCAGTATTTATGACATCATTCCCGCTTTTGGAGTATTTACAGCTGTCCCACAATCATTAGAGAAGCTGTCTTTATCCTCGATACCTCTCATAAATGAGAATGCGGCTTACTGGAATAAGAACTATTGCTCACCAGTTGAAGGAGCTGTAATCGAAATCGGATTTTTTGACTCGTCAGATATTGTATTCACTGGCTGCCCCGATTTCATAGGTACTCTAAAAAGGCTATTACCAAATATAAAAACCGTTGAGGAGTATTTAGGGTAGTACTTAGCTTATAGTTTAGAGACTGGTTTGATGATTATATTTTATGAAACAACACACAGATAACAAAGTCACAAAACCTATGTACGGTGACCGAATCGTATGTTAACAAATGTCATACAGTCTTTGAAAATGTGGTGATCAAATTGAGCGAGCCAAAGCTAATAGAATGCATAAATAAAATCAAAAGTGTCTTAAATGGACAAACAACAAGAGAAGAAGTGTCAGGTTGGGCGGGCACTTATGTTTATGCTGATGATCCCGAGGTAGAAGACGATAGAGTCTGGGATATGTTAATCCTCCTAAGCGGGATTGATTTGAAAGATTCTCCTGATGCTTATTTGCATTCAACAGATGATTTAAATGATTGGATCAAACCATATACGGAGTAATTAATTTTTCTGCTTGTTGCAATGCGTTATTGATTAAAACGAGGTAGGAGATGACAATGTACAAAACAATTAATGATTGGGTTGATTATATAGATGAAGGGCGCAGTGTCCTTCATTTAGATTTTAATGTGTTTAAAAAAGAGCTCTCACTTAATATCAAGGTTTTTGAAGGTGAAGGTGAATATACGCATAAGATATTATTTCAAAATGTGGCATCTACTTATTATAGTGCAGATGTTGTTGACATGAGATTGGAAAAAATAGATCCGGAAGAATACAATTGGCAAGTATTTGAGATGAGTTATCATCCAGAAGGAATCGGGAATCTATCAAATCCTGAAATTCCAGAGTATCAATCAAATGCTAACTTTCTCATTGACATGAACAGAATGCTGATTGCTATAGAAGCTGAAACAGTTCGCTTTGATGATCAATCGTTTTATGCATACCAATTAAACACTAAATAAGAAAAGAGAGGTTGTCAGCCTCTCTTTTCCTATAGAACATAACAGCAGCCAGACGAAAAGTAAAACACAACGTCATCGGGATTTAAGACTGAATTGGAAAGTAGCTTTATATCAAAACGATTAATAAACTAGGCTGTCCGTTACTACTAGCTAATAAATGGCTTATTCTTATCACTTCATTTCTAACCTGGGAGCGTAACAAATGAAAAAATTAAAAATGAATAAAATCATCAACATGGACACCCAAGATTATTTTTTCCATGCTGAGTCGGATGAAGCACCTGAATTAGAAGCATTTGATCAGCTTATAGTATCAAAAGAAGGTTTTTGGATCGGGACGGTCAACTGTTACAGTGCAGACCTTAAGTCATCTCTTTATTTGATTTCTGCCGATGTGAGTCAAGAGATGGAAGAGATCACATGCTGTGATTCGAACGATGAAGCCCTAGACGTTCAACAGCTGAAACTGACAAGTAACGCTGTTTACGCAGTGACCTCTTCTGGTGTTTATAAGCAGGATATCCAATAATGTGTAGGGGTGGGATGATGGTGAATTGGCGCGCTATAAGTCATACAAAACAAGACCGCATCTGGTCAAAAGTGAACAAGCTCATAAAATGGAAGCCCGGAAGCAGATTTCATCATATCATCCCGTCTGATCCATATCGAGTGTTTGATATCTCAAGCGCGAGTCATAATGATGTGAGCGGAGTGCTGAGTGATTTAGAGACTTCTATTTTAAAAGCATTTCAATTATGTACTGGAAAGAACGATGTGATGTACGCATTAGATTGGCAGCATGACGGATATACTTTTAGTCCTCATCAGGCAATGCCTCAGGATGAATTTGGCGAATGGTCTGTTCCCGTATTTCCAAATGGAGACTATTATTTCTTTTTTCATCAGGCCTTCTCTTGGGGACTTTTGGGAGACCCGTGGAAATGTACAATCACTGTGTTTGGTGAAGAGCTGTTGGAGGCGATAGATAATGATCCGCCTATCTTGTTTCCAAATAAATGAGATTGTTGCGGAAGGGAGAGGATCAGCGTGTTTGAAAAACTGAGAAAGAGACAGCAGGAGCTTGAAGAAAAGCCATATCCTGATGAATTGTATGGCTTTGAAGCGGAAATATATGAGTTTTTTATGCTTGTTGCGGGCAGTTTGGATTATGTGCTGGCGAATAAAAGGATGCCCCTGCATCAGCGGCGTTTGCTGGGGAAAAGCTTTTTTGAGCTGTATCCTGAAATATCGCCGGACTTGACCAAAAACGATACCGAACTGTATCATCACATTTGCTTCTATGAGCAAGTTAGACAAGAGATTTGTGCTGCACTATCCAACTGATAGGAGGATTATATGGAAAAAACCTCTATAAGCAGTATTGGCAATTTGGACATGATCGAGCTTAAGCCTGGCCAAACCGTTATGTCATGCGAACTTGAAGATGCTGAGTCTTTTTATCGTTTTTGGCAAGGGCTTGTCTATGAGCGAATCATGATACAGGTGATAACGACTGGTTCATTTATAGAAGACCTGTCCGAGTACTTTGAAGGTTATGCTTACAAGGTGACGAAGCTGGCGAAACGAGAATTCCATTTCCAATGCGTATTACATGATGCAGACCGAGACATTGCAGGTTTTCTCTTTCTGTTAGCTTCTATCAATTACGATGTTTTTCTGATCACTGATCCTCAACCGGATAAAAGCTATTTTTCAGAAGGGAAGCTCCAACGCCTCACGGACTCAGGCGAACGGATCATGTGGTTTGAATACGATGCTGTGAACATCTATATGGTTGGTGATGAATCATAAAAATAGGAGGAATCCATATGAATATCACACAATACGAGAAAATAAAACAGCACCTTTCTGATACGGATACCATATACATTAAAAGAGTTTTCTTACTATATGAAAGAAGATGAATGTTATTCAATTCCTGTGTTTGAATTAAAACTATCAGCTCAAACCTGTGACATTCATCTGCGGTTTGAAGACATCAGTGCATCGAAGCTGGATGATCTTGAATCCATCGATGGGGTTGAGTTGGAGATTGAACCGACTGATGATCAATGGGAAAGGCTCCGCTATTATGTGTATGATCAAGAAAACCAAATGAGTTTCTATTGTGGAGGATGGGATGTGATCAAGTGTGACAAGAAGTCACACTGATTTTCGCCTTTTTTGCTTGAGACCCACCTTTTTGAAAAATGGCACATCAATTTTATTTGTCAACGCAATTTTTTTCTCCCTACAATCATCATAAAGAAACAATCACCGAGTATGCATTAATGTATGCGTTTTCATAGAGGGGGAATCTTAATGAAAAAATGGATGGCTGCGGTTTTTGTGATGATATTGATGCTTGGTTTGGGCGGGGTTAAGAGTATGAAGGCGGCGGAGCCGAAGGTGTATCAGTTTGACTTTGGGAGCGGTTCGGTGGAGCCTGGTTACATTGGTGTCAGGGCGTCTGATCGGTATGACCGGTTAAAGGGCTACGGTTTTCAAACACCGGAGAATATGAAAGATGTGGCGGCATCCGGGACTGGTGTGAAGAGCGATGCGGTTCAGTTTTTGGCGTATGGGACGAAAAGCGACAATACGTTTCATGTGGATCTCCCGAACGGCCTTTATGAGGTGAAGGTGACGCTTGGCAATACAGCAAGGGCCAGTGTGGCGGCGGAGGGTGTGTTTCAGGTCATCAATATGACGGGGGACGGCGCGGAGGATACGTTCCAAATCCCTGTCACTGACGGGCAGTTGAATCTGCTGGTGACAGAGGGGAAAGCAGGCACCGCTTTTACGCTCAGCGCCTTGAAAATCAAGAAATTGTCTGATCAGCCTGTAACGAATCGAACCATTTATGTCGGCGGTGATTCGACGGTGTGCAATTATTATCCGCTCAACAGCAGCAAGCAGGCGGGCTGGGGGCAGATGCTGCCTCACTATATCGATAAACATACCTTTCAAGTGAGAAACATGGCGTCTGGCGGGCAGATCGCGAGAGGGTTTCGAAATGACGGACAGCTGGAGGCGATCTTGAAGTATATCAAGCCGGGGGATTATTTTGTGTTGCAGCTTGGCATTAATGATACAAATCCGAAGCATAATGAATCTGAAGCGGAATTTAAGGAGTTGATGCGTGATATGATCCGCCAGGTGAAAGCAAAGGGGGCGGAAGTCATCCTTTCCACACCACAGGGACGGGCGACAGATTTTACGCCTGAAGGCATCCATTCGTCTGTCAACCGATGGTACAGGGCTTCTATTTTGGCTTTAGCCGAAGAGGAAAACACACACCTCATTGACTTAAATGTCCTCAGCTCGGCTTACTTTACATCAATCGGCCCGGAAAAAACACTCGCATTATACATGGACGGAGATACGCTACATCCAAACCGCGCGGGAGCCGATGCACTGGCGCGACTAGCCGTTCAGGAATTAAAACGCCAGGAAATCGATGGCTTTTAATACGTCATTTTTCGACAAAACACATATGCCTTCGCCAATTAGAGTATAATGAGAACATCTGCAAGAGACAGGAGTTTATACATGAGTCATTTTACAAACTATCAAATCAGCCATGACATTTTACGAGCATTAGATGGACTGGGATATACAGAACCGACCAAGGTGCAGCAGAGCGTGATCCCCGCAGCCCTTGAACGAAAAGATCTTGTCGTCAAATCACAGACGGGAAGCGGAAAAACGGCTTCATTCGGGATTCCTCTTTGTGAGCTGGCGGATTGGGATGAAAACAAGCCGCAGGCGCTTATTTTAACACCGACCCGGGAGCTTGCGGTGCAAGTACAAGAGGATATCACAAACATCGGACGCTTTAAACGGATCAAAGCGACCGCGGTGTTTGGAAAGTCATCCTTTGACAAACAAAAAGCTGAATTGAAGCAAAAAAGCCACATCGTTGTCGGCACGCCGGGGCGTGTTCTGGATCATATTGAAAAGGGCACGCTGCCGTTAGACCGTCTCTCCTATTTGGTCATTGATGAAGCAGATGAGATGCTGAATATGGGCTTCATCGAGCAAGTAGAGGCGATCATCAAGCATCTGCCGACTGAGCGCACGACAATGCTGTTTTCGGCGACGCTGCCGGAGGATATTGAGAAATTAAGCCGTCAATACATGCAAAACCCCGAGCATATCGAAATCAAAGCGGCCGGGCTAACGACAAGGAATATTGAACATGCGGTAATTCAAGCAAGAGAAGAGAATAAGTTTTCTTTGCTGAAGGATGTGCTGATAACGGAGAACCCCGACAGCTGCATCATCTTCTGCCGGACGAAAGAGCATGTCAATCAGCTGACCGATGAATTGGATGACTTAGGGTATCCATGCGATAAAATTCACGGCGGAATGATTCAGGAAGACCGTTTTGACGTTATGAATGAATTCAAACGGGGCGAATATCGGTACCTCGTCGCGACAGATGTCGCCGCGCGCGGGATTGATATTGAAAATATCTCCCTTGTCATCAACTATGATCTGCCGCTTGAAAAGGAAAGCTACGTCCACCGCACGGGCCGGACGGGGCGCGCAGGAAACAAAGGAAAGGCCATTTCGTTTGTCACAGCCTTTGAAAAACGGTTTTTAGCTGACATTGAAGGGTATATCGGGTTTGAGATTCAAAAAATAAAAGCCCCTTCTCAAGAAGAAGTGGCCAAGAAGAAACCTGATTTCCTAGCTAAACTAAATGACCGTCCGGCATTCAAAAAGGAAAAAAGCGAAGAGCTGAATAAAGACATTATGAAGCTGTATTTTAACGGCGGAAAGAAAAAGAAAATCAGAGCCGTTGATTTTGTAGGAACGATTGCCAAAATTGATGGTGTGTCAGCTGATGACATCGGCATTATCACGATCATGGATAACGCCTCCTACGTGGAGATTTTAAACGGAAAAGGCCTTCATGTTCTCAAAGTGATGAAGGATACAACCGTCAAAGGGAAAAAGCTCAAGGTGAATAAAGCGAATAAATGATGAATGACCTGCTCCCAGTTAAAGGGGCAGGTCGTTTTTTTGCTGGCTGACATCGGCGCCAGTCTCCTCCGGAACGAAAGCAAGGATCACAATACCGATCACAAATAAAACAATCAGACTGAACACTGCGGTTGACGATTTTCCAGTCAGCTGAGCGGTAACGGCGATGAGCAGCGGTCCCATAATGGAAGCGAATTTACCGAAAATGTTGTAGAAGCCGAAGAATTCATTAGCGTGGCGCTTTGGCACGAGCTTGGCGAAATAGGATCGGCTCAGGGCTTGAATGCCGCCCTGTGAGGTAGCGACAAGCATAGCCAGTATCCAGAAATCAAGCGTTGTTTCCATAAAGTAAGCATATACACAGACGATCATATAAATGACGATCCCAACGTACAGCATTGTTTTCCCCGTAAAGCGTTCCGCAAGCCTTCCGTATACAATAGAAAACGGCGCGGCGACCACCTGGGTGACAAACAGGATGATCAGGAGGCTGGTGGGACTGATCCCTAAATCAGACCCATAGGAGGTCGACATCGTAATAATCGTGCCGACTCCGTCGATATAAAAGAAATAAGCAAGCAAAAAAAGGAATAACGCCCGATACTGCCTAATCCGCATCATCGTTTGGCCGAGCCGCTTAAAGCTGTTGAGGACGATATGCGGCTCTCTTTTGATGGAATAGCGCTGATGGACATGTTTCAGCATCGGAATGGTAAACAGCCCCCACCAGGCAGCCGTTATGAAAAAGGATAGCTGGCTTGCGGCAGATACAGACATCGGTATCTTCTCTGATTGTGCAAGCAGGATAACAGCAATGCTGATGATAAATGGAATCGTGCTTCCTATGTAACCCAAACCAAATCCCCGCGCAGAGACGACATTCATCCGTTTTTCCGACGTGACGTCAACGAGAAAGGCATCATAAAACACGTTGGCGCCGGAAAAACCGATCGCCGATATCGTATAAAACAGCAATAAAAGCAGCCAATGTTCACTCGGAATAAAGGCAAGCGTCGCGGTGCTGGCGACACCGGCTGACACAAAGAAACCAAAGAACTTTTTTTTGCACCCTTCATAATCGGCGATCGTGCCTAAAATCGGACTGAGCATGGCAAGAATAAATGTTGAAATCGCAATGGTGTATCCTAAATAGGCAGTCGATTGAGCGGCTCCGACGCCGCTTTGTGCAACCGCCGCTTTATAAAATAACGGAAACACCGCGGTGGTCACGACAATCGAGTAAGCGGAATTTGCCCAGTCATATAACATCCAGCTGTTTTCTTGTTTCGTAAAACGTTTCATCATCAGAGCCCCTCTCCGGTAACGATATTTCTATTGTACGAGAAATGGGACAGAAAAGAATGGAATGAACGTCAATTTTTACAAAATATTTATGTTTTTGTGCTTTAAATCATACTTTTGGTTTATTGCTGGGTGTAGGTGTATCTGGTACCATTTATCTATATTTTGCCGTATTTTCCAGAAGGGATTCAGCAGAGAGGAGACAGAGCATGAGGCGAATAGGCTTATGCATAAGCCTGCTGATCACAGTTCTTGTGATGAGCGCATGCGAAAGTGAAGATGAGGCTCAGACGTTTGCAGATTGTAATCAAGAGACAGTAAAGCAAACCACAACCAAACCGATGAGCAATAAGAATAAGCGGGATTTCCAGACCCTCCCAAGCGATATGCAGCTGGCCATTGTATTCAGTTCCATGATACGTGTAAGCGAAGCATTTGATTATGGAATCGGTAATCCTGAATACTTCGTCCGGAGCGGCATGACGGAGGAAGAAGCAAACATTGCGAGGCAGAATCTCGAATCGATTCAACTCGAAAATAAATCGCTCAAACAACAAAATAGCGAGTCAATCGCTTTGATTCAAAAAAGCCGCAATCAAGAAATGAGCCGCAACGAAGTGCAGCAGCTGAAGGAAAACCGAGCCGCTTTTTTTGAGGTCACAGACAGTATGATCACACTCATCAGCCAAGTCACACCGAAAAACGCGAAGAAGACAAGACAGCAGCTGGATCAGCTGAAAACACAATATACGCAATACAGCGCTGAAAGCGTGAAAATCATGAACAGCATTGTCGAAAAGCAGGGAGCAGACAAGGCGTCATTTGAGCGCCATCTGGAGGAGCTGCTTCAGAAACACCCCGGACAGCCGGTGCTGAGTGGATTGTATTGACCTGCCCGACTCTTTCCCTGATGATATTGACCTAGTACAAAAAGAATGTACAATCAAGGTGTAGTCTGTTCTTAGTTGATTGGAGGAACATATCATGAAAATTGCGAAGGTGATCAACAATAATGTCATCAGCGTGGTCAATGAACAGGGAAAAGAATTGGTCATTATGGGCAGGGGGCTCGCATTCCAGAAAAAGACCGGTGATGATGTCGATGAAGCCCGCATTGAAAAGGTGTTCACGCTCGATAACAAAGATGTATCAGAAAAATTCAAAACCCTTTTGTATGATATACCGATCGAGTGTATGGAAGTATCCGAAGAGATTATTAGCTATGCGAAATTAAAGCTTGGCAAAAAGCTCAATGACAGCATCTATGTGTCGCTGACCGACCATATTAACTTCGCGATCCAGCGCAATCAGAAAGGGCTTGATATCAAAAACGCCTTGCTGTGGGAAACAAAGCGGCTGTACAAAGACGAATTTGCGATCGGCAAAGAAGCGCTGCAGATGGTGAAAAACAAGACTGGCGTGTCTCTGCCGGAGGATGAAGCAGGCTTTATCGCGCTGCATATCGTAAACGCCGAGCTCAATGAAGAGATGCCTAATATCATCAACATTACAAAAGTCATGCAAGAGATTTTGAGTATTGTAAAATACCATTTTAAGATTGAATTCAACGAAGAATCGCTTCACTATTATCGGTTTGTCACCCACTTAAAGTTTTTCGCGCAGCGTCTTTTTAACGGCACACACATCGAAAGCCAGGACGATTTTTTGCTGGAGACAGTAAAAGAAAAGTATCATCGCGCGTATGAATGCACGAAGAAAATTCAAACTTATATTGAGCGGGAGTACAAACACAAACTCACCAGTGACGAGCTGCTGTATGTAACGATTCACATAGAAAGGGTCGTCAAACAAGCATAATGAAAGCGTTGACATTTTTATCCCCTTATGTTAATTTTTTCTTACATTCATATATGATGTTGTTAGGATTGTTACTGATAAGCAGGCAAAACCTAAATTACAATAAGTGCGGATGATCTCTGTCTGTGCTGATGTAATTTAGGTTTTTATTTTTTTCGGAGGGGTGGTGATCATAGCGTTTTACAGAAAAAAACGAATAAGAGCGTATCATAGGATTGTTACTGGTCAGGCAGGCAAAACCTAAACTACTTGTTCCTATTGCGGTAGGGGTAGTTTAGGTTTTTTATTTTTTAACAGAAGGGATGAGAGGGAAATGGGGGTTCAAGCAGCAGCAAAAGACATTTTACAGCTGGTCGGCGGGGAAGAAAATGTGCGTTCTCTTGTACATTGTGCGACACGCTTGCGTTTTACATTAAACGATCGGTCGAAAGCAGACAAAGATAAAATTGAAGCTTTGGACGATGTCGTCACGGTCGTGGAAAGCGGCGGGCAGTTTCAGGTCGTGATCGGCAATCGTGTTTCAGAGGTATATCAAGAGATTGGAAGAATATCTAACCTGCTGAATGATGACCGAGATGAACGTTCTGCCCAGAAAGGGAATCTGTTCGGGCGGCTTGTGGACATCGTATCAAGCATTTTCACTCCTTTGCTTGGCGTGATGGCGGGAGCGGGAATTTTAAAGGGCCTGCTGATGATATGCACAAATGCCGGCTGGCTCAAAACAGAGGAAACGACGTATACCATCCTGTATGCCGCTGCGGACAGCCTGTTTTACTTTCTTCCGCTCTTGCTGGCCGTCACCGCAGCCCGAAAGTTTGGCGCGAATCTCTTTGTTTCTGTCACAGTTGCCGGAGCGCTTATTTATCCAACGATCATTGAGCTGAAGAACGGCAATGCGGCAACGGACTTTTTCGGGATTCCAGTCGTGTTAATGAACTACACTTCAACTGTGATACCGATCATTCTGGCGATTTTTGTGATGAGTTATGTTGAGAAGTATTTGAACCGGGTGATTCATGACAGTGTGAAAACCTTCATCACCCCGCTGATTTGTCTGGTAACCATTGTGCCGCTTACACTAATCGTCTTTGGCCCGGTTGGTGTAAACGCGGGAAATGCCATCGCGTCTGCGATTCTGGCCATCTTCAGCTTTAACCCGATGCTGGCCGGCGCTGTGATCGCGGCACTCTGGCAGATTCTTGTCATCTTCGGCATCCACTGGGGGATTGTGCCGGTTATTTTAAATAACATTGCGGTCAATGGGCAGGATTCGATCAAACCGGCTACTGCCGCGGCCGTATTTGCACAAACAGGAGCGGCTCTCGGTGTCATGCTGAAAACGAAAAACAAAAAATTAAAGGCGCTTGCCGGTTCCGCCGCTGTCACAGGGATTTTTGGCATTACAGAACCGGCCGTGTACGGCGTGACGCTCAGACTGAAAAAACCTTTTGTATGCGGTTTCATTAGCGCAGCCGTTGGCGGAGCGATTATCGGGCAGGCCCACAGCGTCGCCATTGCTTCTGGCGCACCGGGTCTGTTGACCATTCCGATTTTCTACGGACAGGGCTTTGCAGGGTTTATCTTGGGAATCTCGGTATCTTTTATTCTATCAATCATCCTCACGTACATTGTCGGGTTTGACGATCCCGCGGAGCAAACAGAAACCAGAGCAGAACCATCTGCACCCTCCATTCGCCGTGAAGAGATCAGCAGCCCGTTAGAAGGAAAAGTGGTTCCGTTAACAGAAGTGAAGGATAAAGTGTTTTCATCTGAGACACTCGGAAAGGGAATCGCGATATTGCCGGTAAAAGGGAGACTTGTCGCGCCAGCGGATGGCGCAATATCAACCGTTTTCCCGACTGGCCACGCATTTGGCATGGTGACTGATCAGGGTACAGAAATCCTTATTCACCTCGGATTTGATACGGTAAAGCTGGAAGGAAAACATTTTTATCCTAAAGTCGTGCAGGGGCAAGCCGTCAAACAAGGTGATTTGCTTGCTGAGTTTGACCTTGATGACTTGCTAAAGGCGGGATTTGATATGAACACGCCGATCGTCATCACAAACGCAGCGCATGATACTGACGTCATTCAAACAGATCAAAAGCATGTCAAAATAGAACAACGAATTTTTTCTTTAATCTAAAACCATTGGAGGAATAGACGATGAATTATCAAACACTTGCAGCATTTCCAGAGCATTTTTTGTGGGGGGCATCGACTTCAGCCTATCAAGTGGAAGGGGCGTGGAACGAAGATGGGAAAGGCCCGTCAGTGATTGACGCGCGCGACAGCTATCCTGAGGGAACGACTGACTTTAAAGTCGCCAGCGACCATTACCATCGCTATAAAGAAGACGTTGCCTTGTTTGCTGAAATGGGCTTTAAAGCGTACCGTTTTTCCATCGCGTGGACGCGAATTATTCCTGACGGCGACGGTGACATCAATCAAAAGGGAATTGAGTTTTACAGCAATCTGATTGATGAGCTGCTCAAATATAAGATTGAGCCGATCGTCACGATGTATCACTTTGATCTGCCGAATGCCCTGCAGAAAAAAGGAGGCTGGTCGCAAAGGGCGACAATTGACGCGTTTGAACGGTATGCCAAGGTATTGTTTGAGCACTTCGGCGACCGTGTGAAGTACTGGCTGACCATCAACGAACAAAACATGATGATCCTGCACGGCAGCGCTTTAGGCACACTTGAC
This sequence comes from Bacillus sp. K7, assembly GCF_053903245.1. Lineage (NCBI taxonomy): Bacteria > Bacillati > Bacillota > Bacilli > Caryophanales > Bacillaceae > Bacillus > Bacillus sp. K7. The sequence continues at coordinate 3,697,380 of NZ_CP096406.1, read as the reverse complement.
CCGAATCTCAAAAACCCGAAAAAAGAGCTGTATCAGCAAAATCATCATATGCTGGTGGCGCAAGCAAAGGCCATGAATCTCTGCCACGACATGCTGCCGGGCGCGAAAATCGGCCCTGCCCCAAATATCGCGCTCATCTACCCGGCGTCTTCGAAACCGAAGGATATTATGGCGGCTTTCAACTATAACGCGATTCGAAACTGGCTCTATTTAGATATGGCCGTTCATGGGCGCTACAATACGACGGCGTGGGCTTATATGAAAGAAAAAGGCTATACGCCAGTTATTGAAGATGGTGACATGGAGATTCTGCAATCCGCGAAGCCTGATTTTATCGCTTTTAACTACTACACCTCCCAAACAGCGGAAGCAAGCAAAGGCGACGGATCGGATGAATCGACACGCGGAGGAGACCAGCATTTGAAAACGGGAGAAGACGGCGTTTACCGCGGCAGCAGCAACCCGCATTTGAAGAAAAATGACTTCGGCTGGGAGATTGATCCGGTCGGTTTCCGATCCACACTTCGAGAAATCTATGACCGTTACCAGCTGCCATTGATCATCACAGAAAATGGGCTTGGCGCTTTTGATCAATTGGAAGAAAATGATACGGTCAATGACGAGTACCGCATTGACTACTTAAAACAGCACATCGAACAAATTCAATGGGCGATCACAGACGGCGTCGATGTATTTGGCTACTCCCCATGGTCAGCTATTGACTTGATCTCTACACACCAAGGCTGTTCGAAACGCTACGGCTTCATTTACGTCAACCGGGACGAATTTGACCTGAAGGACCTGCGCCGCATCCGAAAGAAAAGCTTTTATTGGTATAAAGAACTGATTGCTTCACATGGCGAGGCATTGAAAAATAGTTAATTGTATACAAATTATGAATATTGAGTTATAAATGTAAATGAGTTAACATTCCCTGCCGATATGTACTGTATAAAATCTGGAAGGAGTTTGTATATGAAGAACAAAAAAAGATTGTCATTGCCCTTTTTGTGTACGGTCTTGATTGTGGCCTTTAGCTTTTGCCTGACTTCACATGCTGCTGCACAAAGCGTTCCAAAAGAGAAGGCGATCATGAAGCAGCAGGAAACATTGAAAAACCATAAGGAAATGAAGGATGTTTCTTTAAAGCAAGCAGATGAAGGAAGCCTTAAAATGGATCAACATGAAGAAACCATGAAAGTAAAGAAACCGGCTAATGAGAATGTGTTTAAGACAGCTTCCATGTACAACTCCGAAGACCAGGTATTTGATACTTCCTCTGTACTTAACGAAAGTAACCCGGACGATATGTACTTTTTCAGTACGTCGTCAGACCGAACGCTGATTACACGAATTTTGTCTGCCAACAGCCAGTATCATTTAACATTGTATGTGGTCAATTGGGATACGGGGGAAGCACAGCCGACTACTATCGAAATGGATGCGGGGAACCTAGTGCTTTTAAAAGAGCTTCCGGCCGGCGATTATATGATTCGGGTGTATTCTGAAGGAACGCTGGGCGATTCATATCACATTCAGTTAAATGCAAAAAACCCTGCAAATTACACGAGCGTGCAGTCGATCACCTCTAATCTTCAAACCTTTGTAGCTGAGTACGCAGACGGTTCTGTTTATGCAAACGGGACATTGTTATACAACACCGGCACAAAAACATCTTCATTAAGCTGGGAAAGAGAATATTATTTTTCGCATGGCGGCGGATATAATCAGCGTACCCACTCTATTTCGGATGTCAAAGTGAAAAGTGTTTCGGCTCCTGTTACCTATCATTCAAGTTATGCCAGCTCAAATTCGGCAGTAATGGTTTACTTAGATACGGGCACTTTGTTTATGCACCATGTATCAGCGTATCAGTCAGGGGGAGGCTACGAAGACTCTTTTCTTGATACATTGGGCAAAAAAACCCCTAGAAGGCTAGATGCGGATGATCAAACTTACGGAGACCATATTTTAATCGTAGATACAAAAACCGGCAAAGCAATCGATTTTTTCAGTGTTTTAAATTACTACTATGCATCGGGTGTAGAAAGCTTGCCGGTCATTTCATATATCCAATAAGTTCAATCACTCGGGCTGTTTCTGCACAAGGAACAGCCTTATTTTAGTTTGCCAGATGGAGTGGAATGTCCGTTTTTAATTTCTTGAAAAATGTTTTCTTGTTGTTCTGGCTCAGGCTGTTGAACTGTGGTTTCGGCCGGTATGTTCATCAGTTTCTTAAAATCGCCCATCGTGAGCGGTTTCTTGTCATCTTGTAATTCATATCCGATTTGGCCGTTTGCTTCAATCGTTGCATGCTTAATGTCCTTTATGCTGGAAACTCCATGAATCCTGATTCGCATTTCAAGCTGGTCAGCTGTCAGCCGGAGTTTTTTCATGTTTTCTACATGGAGTTTGCCATCTTCAATCACTAATTTCGCTTTGCCGGTTAAGAACTTTTCCATCCAATTGGCCTTCACTTGGAACCATTCCATGAGGATGAGAGCAACAGTAAAAATACTGGCTGCCACAAGGGTTTTCCATAAACTTGTCTCTATTATTGGCTGGACAATAATCGTACCAATGGAAATCATCACCACAGTTTGTGCCAACGTCATTTGAGAGATTGACTTTCTCCCTGAAATTCTGAGTAATATGATGCCGGATACAATTAAAATGAGTGCTTGCCAAGCAAAATTCATGCGATCACCTTTTTGTTTTGATTTTTTCATAGTATGATCTTAGGGTTTCGGATTATACAGGAGAAAAGAGATTCAGCCAGCGGAATCCTTTTCTCATTAAAACGAAATAATCCCAATCAAAAGCGCCGCAATCGTCATCACAATCGTTGTCCCCACTGCCCATTTGATGGTAAATTTTTGATGGTCGCCAAAGCTGACGCCTGCCATACCGACTAATAGATAGGTGGAAGGCACAAGCGGGCTGAGCAGATGCACTGGCTGGCCCAGCAATGAGGCCCTGCCGATCTCGGCTGCGTCTATTCCGTAAGCGGAGGCGGCTTCTGCAATGATGGGAAGGACACCGAAGTAAAAGGCGTCATTCGACATGAAAAAGGTGAATGGCATGCTGGCGATAGCTGTGATCAATGGCAGGTGCGGGCCCATAGCATCGGGGATGAGTGATACGAGAGAATGGGCCATCGCATCCACCATTTTCGTGCCTGAAAGAATGCCTGTGAATATACCTGCCGCAAACACCATTGAGACAACGTTTAGCGCATTTCCCGCATGAGCAGAGATCCGTTTTTGCTGCTCTTTCACATTTGGATAGTTGATCATCAAGGCGATGGCGAACGCCGTCATAAAAAGAACAGGGAGCGGAAGCAGGCTGGTGATCAGTGCAGCCATGAGAGCGACAGTCAGCAGAAGATTAAACCATTGAAGAGCGGGACGCTTGAGCGGTGCTGTATCTGAATCGGAGGACGGTGCGTGCTCAATTGACATGACGCCGAGACGCTTTCGCTCTTTTCTTCCAAGGATATAAGCAACGGCGATCACCCAAAGAATGCCGGCGATCATAGCGGGAATCAGCGGAGTGAAAACCTCCGATGTGTCCAATTTTAAAGAAGACAAAACCCTCGCCGTCGGCCCGCCCCACGGAATAATGTTCATCACCCCCGAACCAAGCATCGCAATGCCCGCTAATACCAAACGGTTCATGCCAAGCCGTTTGTACAGAGGCAGCATCGCCGCAATGGTCATCATGTAGGTGGTTGTTCCATCCCCGTCCAGCGAAATGGTCATCGTTAAAACCGCTGTGCCGATGGTGATTTTTAACGGGTCTCCTTTGACAATTGATAATATTTTTGCAATGAGAGGATCAAACAAACCTGAGTCAATCATAATCCCGAAATAGAGAATGGCGAATAACAGCATGATGCCGGTCGGAGCGAGGTCTGTTACCCCTTGAATCATCATCTCGCCAAGGTCTTTTCCAAATCCGCTGATCAGGGCAAACGCAACAGGGACAACAATCAACGCAATAAGTGCGGAAAGCCGGTTAGACATAATCAAGTACATAAAGACAATGATCATCACAAAACCGAGTAGGGCAAGCAAAATATGACCTCCCTCTATCAATTATAAGTAAGCGCTCCCACTCATCCGCGCAGAAGGCTCATTTCCTATATGTATGTCCCTATCATGATAGGCAGACCAAAAATCCTATTGAGCGGATCAGCAGTTTATCTGGAGAATGCAGCGGGTAAATGTGCTGTAGAATGTTTCACTTTGGGAAATCAATAAAAGGGGGAACGGACATGAGTGATGATCAAAACAAACGTGTAAATGAACATGCAAAGGACGAGCAGCTTGAGCAGTACAGGGTTGATAACAGCGGGAAGAAAATGACGACCAACCAAGGCTTGCGGGTGTCAGAGGATGAGCACTCGTTAAAAGCCGGGGTTCGCGGCCCGACGCTGATGGAGGATTTTCACTTCCGGGAAAAAATGACACACTTTGACCATGAGAGGATTCCGGAGCGTGTTGTGCATGCGCGCGGATTTGGCGTGCATGGCTTTTTTCAGGTTTACGAGCCGATGACAGAATTCACACGGGCCAAATTTCTTCAGGACCCTTCAGTGAAAACACCGGTATTTGTCCGATTTTCTACAGTCGCGGGTTCTAAAGGCTCCGCAGACACGGTGCGGGATGCCAGAGGGTTTGCGACGAAATTTTATACGGAAGAAGGAAACTATGATCTCGTAGGAAATAACATCCCGGTGTTTTTCATTCAGGACGCGATCAAATTTCCAGATTTGGTTCACGCGTTTAAGCCTGAACCTCACAATGAAATGCCTCAGGCCGCGACCGCTCATGATACGTTTTGGGATTTTGTCGCCAATAACCCTGAGTCAGCGCATATGGTGATGTGGACGATGTCTGACAGGGGCATCCCTCGCAGCTACAGAATGATGGAGGGCTTCGGCGTTCACACATTCCGTTTTGTCAATGAACAAGGAAAGGCGCGTTTCGTGAAATTCCACTGGAAGCCAGTGCTCGGCGTGCATTCTCTCGTATGGGATGAAGCGCAGAAAATTGCCGGGAAAGATCCTGATTTCCACCGCCGCGACCTGTGGGAAACAATTGAAAACGGCGGCACGGTAGAATATGAGCTCGGCGTACAGATGATTGACGAAGAAGATGAATTCAAATTTGATTTTGATATTCTTGACCCAACCAAGCTATGGCCGGAAGAGCTCGTGCCTGTGAAAATCATTGGGAAAATGACACTGAACCGCAACCAGGACAATGTGTTTGCGGAAACAGAACAAGTCGCATTCCACCCGGGAAATGTCGTGCCGGGCATCGATTTTACAAATGACCCGCTTCTGCAGGGGCGGCTTTTCTCCTACACAGACACGCAGCTCATCCGACTTGGCGGCCCGAACTTCCACGAGCTGCCGATTAACCGCCCGGTATGTCCGTTCCATAACAACCAATACGACGGCTATCACCGGATGACGATCAATAAAGGGCCGGTCGCTTATCATAAAAACTCACTGCAAAACAACGACCCGTCGCCTGCGACAGCCGAAGAAGGCGGCTACGTTCACTACCAAGAAAAAGTCGAGGGCAAAAAAATCCGCCAGCGGAGTGACAGCTTTAACGATTATTACTCACAGGCGAAGCTGTTCTGGAACAGCATGTCCCCGGTTGAGAAGAAGCACATGATTTCCGCTTTTTGCTTCGAGGTCGGGAAGGTGACAAGCAAAGACGTGCAGCGGCAAGTCGTTGACGTCTTCAGCAATGTGGATGCAGGCTTGGCAGAGGAAATCGCCAAAGGAGTAGGTGTGGCGCCGCCAGTGAAACGTAAGGCGTCTAAAGAAATTTTGACCTCGCCTGCGTTAAGCCAGATCAATACAGTGAAAACAGCATCCTCAAGAAAAGTCGCTGTTCTCGCCGGAAACGGATTTCATGAAAAAGAGCTGCAAACTGTGCTGGACGTTTTAAAGCAAGAAGGAATCACAGCGGATATCATCAGCGAAACGCTTGGATACATAACAGGCGGAAATGGGCAGCAGCTTGAGGCTGGCGGCACGTTCTTAACGGCTGACTCTGTTCTGTATGATACCGTCTATGCCGCGGGAGGGCCAGCGTTAAAAGAGAACAAACAAGCGATGGCGTTTATGAAAGAAGCTTACAATCACTATAAAGCGGTCGGTGCGGCAAATGAAGGAATTGATCTTCTCCAAGCAGCTGTCGGCACAACCGAGGGGCCAGGCATCGTAACTGCTCAGGGCGAAGCTGACTATACCGCCTTCAGCAAGGCGTTTATCGAGGCGGTCGCCGCTCATCGCCATTGGGATAGACGAATGTGACCCGCTCCTGTATCTTAAAGGAAGATACTTTTCATAAGGAGCATGACAAATGAACGAAAAACAGCTCGCTGAAGCTTACGAACGCGATGAAAATATGATGATTTTGGTATTTGCCCAATGGTGCGTCAACCATGACATAGATCCGCTGGAGCTCTACGCCAAAGCGTATCCGCAGCAAAAACGAAATAAAAGCTTAAACAAAACCATGGACGAACTGACCGTGCCGAAACACGAGTCAGAACATATTCCGGACCAAACCGTCATTGCGGTGTTAGAGATGTTCGGAAATATAGATTTGGCACAAGCGGTTCATGAAGCGATTTTGGAGCGTAAACAGTAAAAAAAGAGGCATCTTGTCTCTTTTTTTATTTAGACACTTCTTTTGAGTTGATCAGCCCTAAAAGGGACGGATAAACGAAGACATCGAAGGAGGAGGTCGTATCACCTGCTGAAAGCCGCTGGGGTTGCGGTTTTGCTTTTTTCTGTATGTCCAGATCGCATCTTTAAAAGCGGTTCAGGCCAAAACACCAACTGTCAGCAGCCATACGTACAAAAGGATCCATGGTTTAACGTCTGTTCAGTCCTTCAACTATGGCTTGAGAACCAAAACGCGTGTGACGCTGGATCAAATACTGAATACCAAAACAAAAGCTGACCTATATAGCTATATCAAAAACAGGACACGCTGTTTTGCCCTGATGTAAAGAAAGAGGATATTGTCCTTAACAGGATACAATGTTTACCTTTACGAAAAACGGAATCGCCATTCGGCCAATATGGCTTAGGGCCATATACCGCCGCCATCCTCTATTTTTCAATAATCAAAGAGCCATATCCGCAAAGGGATATGGCTCCATATTTCTACCACACAAACAGGCCGACAATCGCGGCACTTAGTAAAGATACCGCAATTCCGCTGACGAGCAGCTTCCACACGTTTTTCCCGATGACCGTTGACTTTTCGCCGTCAAGGATCGAGTTGTACGTGCCGTAAATCATGCCGACCGTACTGAAGTTGGCAAATGACGTCAGGAATGTCGTCGCCACCGCAACAGTATGAGGCGGAAGGGATGTGAGATTTTCTTTCAAGTCAAGCATCGCAACAAACTCGTTCGTTGCCAATTTCATTCCCATCAGCTGAGCGACATACATCGCATCGTGTACCGGCAGCCCAAGCAGGAATGCAAACGGGCTGAAGAGATAAGCGAAAATCGTCTGAATGGTCAGGCCGTGAACGAAAACGCCAAGAATGCCATTGACCGCTGACGTTAACGCGACATATCCGATTACCATTGCCAAAATGACGATCACCATGTTCATGCCGACAAGCATACTGTTAGAAATCGTAGAGAAAAAGTCTTTCTTCTCTTCTTTAGGCGGCGTATAGATGATATCTTCATCCTCCGGCACGTGAACAGGATTCAGCAGGTTTGCGATAATCAGCGCGTTTAAGCAGTTCAATGGAATCGCTGTAAACACGTATGTCGCCGGCACCATTGACAAGTAAGATCCAATAATGGAGCCGCTGATGCTGCTCATGCTCATTAAGCCGAATGTGAGCAGGCGGTTGTTGTTTAATACCGTAAGCTGCTGGCGGATGACCGCAAGTGCTTCTGTATTTCCCAAAAACATCATTTGAATAGAGAAAAAGCTCTCTAATTTCGGCAAGCGGGAAGCCTTTGAAATCAACCAGCCGATTTTATCAATCAGCCAAGGCAAAATGCCGAAATAGGTTAAAATATCAAAGAATGTGACGATAAAGATAATTGGAAGAAGTGCGCTAAAGAAAAAGTCTACTGTTTCATTCGCCATCACTGACGGAAAGACAAACGCGATACCGTCACTCGCACAAGCAATCAACCAAGTGAAGAAATCACCAATTTTACCGATGGTCCAGCCCCCGACTTTTGTTCCCAGCATAAACCAAGTAATCAGCAATTCCAGAACAATTAACGTAATGATCGGTCGCCACTTGATTTTCTTTTTCTGCGGAGAACATAGGAATACAACTGCCATAATCACAATGAGACCGACAAGGTTTAATAAAAAGTACATGATAGCAACTCCTATGAGGTTTATTTTGGAAACAAAAAAAGCTCTTATCCTTCACAAATTCTGGAAAAGCAGAAAGTGTGAAAAATAAGAGCAAACAGAAAAGAACATGTCCTTTTCAACTCGTTCAAATTTATTCAAACTTTCTTGTAGTCTAGTTTTTTACGGTTACTAGGTAGAAACAATCAGACCATATTACTGATCATATACAAGAATGTCTATTTTCTAAGTTGATAGCAGTATTTTATCCTTTCACTTTTTGAAAATCAACCTTTTTAACTATTTTCACAATAATAAAATTTATATTTTGAAATGAGAAAATAAAGGCAGGACATGTTGGATTGTTATGTTGAAATGATGTTGATGGGTAAAACCATTTGATCCGCGCGTTTTTTTTCTGTAACTGCTTTCTTTGATGGGAAGCGGGAAAATGCATATTTTAATCGGAATAGTCGGCCTCTGCTCCCCGTACATATGGAAAGGGGAAGAAAACAACCGAGAAGATTGTAAACGCTTTCGTCCTTAAAGTTGATGGAGAAAACGAAAGGAGCATCAATATGGGGAAAGTACTGTCATCAAGCAAGGAAGCCGCGGAGCTGATTCGTGATGGAGATATGCTGATCGCAGGGGGATTCGGGCTGTGCGGCATTCCTGAACAGCTCATTTTGGCGATCAGAGATCAGGGAGTCAAGGATTTAACCGTAGTCAGCAACAATTGCGGAGTCGATGACTGGGGGCTCGGTTTGCTTTTGGCTAACAGGCAAATCAAGAAAATGATTTCATCTTATGTCGGCGAAAATAAAATTTTTGAGCGGCAGTTTTTAAGCGGAGAGCTTGAGGTCGAGCTCGTTCCCCAAGGCACGCTCGCCGAGAGGATTCGCGCAGGCGGTGCGGGCATACCGGGATTTTACACGGCGACAGGGGTCGGCACTTCAATAGCAGAGGGAAAAGAACATAAAACATTCGGCGGGCGGCCGTATGTGCTGGAGCAAGGCATTACCGGCGACGTGGCGATTGTCAAAGCGTGGAAAGCGGACACCATGGGAAATTTGGTTTTTCGGAAAACGGCGAGAAATTTCAATCCCGTTGCCGCCATGGCAGGCAAGATCACGATTGCCGAGGCGGAAATCATCGTGGAAGCGGGAGAGCTCGATCCAGATCACATCCATACGCCGGGCATTTACGTACAGCATGTGGTGCTTGGCGCGAGCCATGAAAAACGGATTGAAAAGCGGACAGTCCGGCAAGCGGCGGGAAAGGGTGAGGCGAGATGAAAGAGGCGAGAAAACGAATGGTCAAACGGGCTGTACAAGAAATTAAGGATGGCATGAACGTCAACCTTGGGATTGGAATGCCGACGCTTGTCGCAAATGAGATACCCGATGGCGTTCACGTCATGCTTCAGTCAGAAAACGGCTTGCTCGGGATCGGCCCGTATCCTGTGGAAGGAATGGAAGACGCGGATTTGATCAATGCAGGAAAGGAAACAATCACTGAAGTCACGGGCGCTTCCTATTTTGACAGCGCTGAGTCATTCGCGATGATAAGAGGCGGGCATATCGATTTGGCTATCCTTGGCGGCATGGAGGTTTCTGAGCAGGGGGATTTGGCCAATTGGGTGATCCCCGGCAAAATGGTCAAAGGGATGGGAGGCGCCATGGATCTCGTCAACGGCGCGAAACGGATCGTTGTCATCATGGAGCATGTCAATAAGCATGGCGAGCCAAAGGTGAAAAAGACATGCTCTCTTCCGCTGACGGGGCAGAAAGTTGTTCACAGGCTGATTACGGATTTGGCTGTGTTTGATTTTGATCACGGCCGCATGACACTGACTGAACTTCAGGAAGGCGTCACAATGGATGAGGTTTATGAAAAAACAGAAGCCGATTTTGCTGTCAGTCAGTCTGTGCTCAAATCAAACGCTTGATATGAAAAAACACACTTGCTCCGCCAGGGAATCAAGTGTGTTTTTCTTTGCTTATTTCCAAACATCGTTCGCGATTTCAACCACATGGCGCAGCTTCGCCCATTGCTGTTCTTCAGTCAGCTTGTTGCCTTCTTCAGTGGAAGCGAATCCGCATTGAGGGCTGAGACACAGCTGGTCTAAGTTCACATAGCGGGACGCTTCTTCGATACGGCGTTTCACATCGTCCGGATGTTCAAGCTCACCGAATTTAGAGGTGACTAAGCCAAGGACAAGCTGAAGATCGGAGCGCTTCACATAACGGAGCGGTTCAAAGCCTCCTGAACGTGAATCATCGTATTCCAAGAACAGGCCGTCAAGATTCAAACCGTCAAAAATGGTTTCAGCTGCTGCGTCATAACCGCCTTCAGCTGTCCAAGTGGACTGGAAGTTGCCGCGGCAAATGTGCATTGTCACCGTCAGGTCATCCGGGCGGTCCGCAATCGCGTCGTTAATGGATTTTGCAAACAGCTGGCGAAGCTCGTCAGGCGTTGTTCCGAAGGCTTCAATTTGTTTTAAGCCTTTTTCAGATAAGAAAACAGCCCATGCTGTATCATCAAGCTGCAGGTAGCGGCAGCCTCTGTCATAAAACGCTTGAATGGCTTTTTTATATGCTTTGGATACATCGTGCTGGAAAAGCTGATAGTCGTTTTTGTATGCGTCCTTTTCAAGCTTTCCGCGGAAAAACAGCATATTTGGGCTTGGGATCGTCATTTTTGGTGTCGCATCACCGGCAATGCTATGGAGGAAAGAGTAATCTTCAAGCATTGGGTGAGTTGAAAAGTCGATATCACCTGTGACTTTAATGCCGCGTGCTTTTGTCTGTACGTTATGGAATTGAATGCCTTGCTCAGGAATAAACGGCTCAACCCCATCCAGATTTTCCAAGAAATCGAAATGCCACCACGCCCTGCGGAATTCACCGTCTGTCACGATGTTCAGGCCGGTTTCCTTCTGTTTTTCCACAATGCGGATGATTTCATCGTTTTCAATTTGGCGGAGCTGCTCAGCTGTAATCTCGCCAGCCGCTTTTTGCAGACGCGCTTTTTTAACGGGCTCAGACCTCAGCAGGCTTCCAACTTGATCCGCGCGAAACGGCGGCTTTTTTCTTTGGAGTGAATTTTGTTCTGTGTGTGTTGTTTGTTGTGGCATGTTGTCCATTCCTTCTTTCCATTCGAATATAAAAAAGCTCTTCCTTGGGATAAGGAAGAGCTTGTGTGACAATCTCAACCTTATCTTTAAGAGCAATCATTGCTCTAAAGGATTTAGCACCATTCTGTTAAACAGCGGTTGCCGGGTATCGCAGGGCCAGTCCCTCCACCTCTCTTGATAAGGAAAACCTTTTTATGAAATTTTCTGATGATATCTATTATTCACACATTTTCTGTTTCTGTCAATGATAGATTATCTCCACACATCGTTGGCGATGTCGATGACGTGGCGCAGCTTTGCCCATTGCTGCTCTTCTGTCAACAGATTGCCTTCTTCCGTAGAGGCGAAACCGCACTGCGGGCTGAGGCACAGCTGGTCCAAGCTGACAAAGCGCGCCGCTTCATTGATTCGGCGCTTCACATCCTCGGGATTTTCCAACTCGCCGTATTTTGATGTAATCAAGCCGAGCACAATTTGCAGATCCTTGCGTTTCACGAAACGGAGCGGATCAAAATTTCCTGAGCGGTCATCATCATATTCCAAGAACAGGCCGTCTAAGTGTAAGCCGTCCAAAATCGTTTCCGCTACAGCGTCATAGCCTCCTGATGCCGCCCAAGTCGACTTGAAGTTGCCGCGGCAAATGTGCATTGTGATTGTTAAATCATCAGGCCGGTCTGCCACTGCATCGTTAATCGTTTTGGCGAACAAGGCAGGCAATGTCTCAGGATCGCCGCCGAGGGCACGAACGACCTCTCTGCCTTTTTCCTCAAAGAAGAGAGACCATGACGTGTCATCTAGCTGAAGGTAGCGGCATCCAGCGTCATAGAAGGCGTTGATTGCTTTTTTGTACGCTTGGGCCAGATCATGAAAGTATTCCTCTTGGTCGTCATAAATTCCTTTATCGGCCTTTTCACCGAAAAACAGCATATTCGGGCTCGGAATCGTCAGCTTTGGTGTCGCATCGCCGGCAATCTTATGTAAAAATTGATAATCGGCAAGCGCTGGATGGTTCGTAAAATCGAGTTTTCCCGTCACTTTGATGCTGCGTGCTTTTGTTTTTACATTATGGAATTGAATCCCTTCAGCCGGGATGAACGGCTCCACACCGTCAAGCCCTTCGAGAAAATCATAATGCCACCAGGAACGGCGGAATTCACCGTCTGTTACCACATCGAGCCCGATTTCTTTTTGTTTTTCCACAATGCGGCTGATTTCCTTGTTTTCGATCTCACGAAGCTGTTCCGCCGTGATCTCGCCGGCCGCTTTTTTTAACCGGGCTTCTTTCACCGGAGCGGAGCGCAGTAAACTGCCGACATGATCGGCGCGGAAAGGAGCTTTGCGTTGTTTTTCTGTTTTTTGTCCTGCAACATTTGTTTGTTGAGCCATGTGATTCGCCTCTTTTCTGATATATGGTAAGCATGAAAAAAGCTCTTCCTTTGAGTAAGGAAGAGCTTGAATAATCAAATCTCCGCCTCATCTGCAAGAACGCAATGTTCTTAAGGATTTAGCACCATTCTGTTTAAAACAGCGGTTGCCGGGTATCATAGGGCCAGTCCCTCCACCTCTCTTGATAAGGTAAAACGTCATATTTACATTTCAATTATCTTAATATTAATACTTTTGGATTAATTGTCAACACTTTATCAGAAAATACTTTCGGATTTGTCGCTACATCATACGATATTAGCAGTTAGCAATGGGCGTGTAATTCAGCACATCCACCCCGTTTGCAATCTGCAAATGATAGGAATCCTATCCTTCAGCTGAGAATCATACCTCTACATGTTGACTCATAGATAAATGGATCATTGCTAAGTGATTGCGAATAGGAGGCGATCAGAAATACTGCTGGTTGTTCTTATAGTGAAAATGGAAAAGAAAAAAGCTGCGTGATTCAGCAGCCTTTTTGTTTGAATATCGTTTTAGGAAAGATGCATTCGGCGTTTATGGCGGATGGCGTCAAGGTCGATTAGGTTGTTTTGATGAGGTGCGGCTGCTGGCTGAGGGCTTGTCTTTTGCGGTTTGCGGCGATTGTCTTTGCTGAAAGAAAAAAGAAGATAGCCGCATAATGCGATGATAACAACTAGGATCATGTTACATACCTCCCAAAAAAGTTTTGGTATTCTCTATTGTACGGATAAATGGCCAAAAAGTATTCAAAAAATTCAAAATAAATCCAATGTTACATAGCTGCCCCTCTAAAACAGTCTAACCTGATAGCCTGAAAATAGTCTTATATCATGGTGATTTCTCTTGTTGATGATTGGTTCTATCGTTACTATCGACAGAAAAATAAATTCCTTTATATTACTTTTAACCTAAATTTATGTGATTCCAATTACCTGTTTTTGGATGGTCTTTTCGTGCTTGTTTGATGTATACCCTATTTTGCGCAATTGAACACAAAAAACCCAAATCACGGAGCATTTGGGTGGGACGAGGAAACGCAGATAGTGGTTTTGGGGAATGGGATGACTGATTAGAAGAAGCGTTTGAACATTTTTCTGATTTTTTGAAATGCGCTTGATTTCTTTTGTATGATAGGCGGACGGGTCATGAACCATTTTTTTAATAGACTTTTTGCAGCGATTGCATGTTTTGTCATTGTTTCTCCTCCTCAACCGTTGATACTTGTTTTACGGAGGACGCATGAGAAATGTTTCATTTTCACGTAAAAAACCAGTCCTTTTTTGGACTGGCTTTGGCATTAGGCATTATGCCTGTTCTTCAAACAGCTTTGCAATCTCAATGATGACGTTGACGGCTTTGACCATGTTATCGGCTGAAATGTATTCGAATTTGCCGTGGAAGTTTTCTCCGCCAGTAAAGATGTTTGGTGTCGGGAGTCCCATATAGGACAGCTGGGAACCGTCCGTTCCGCCGCGGATAGGAGAAATTTTTGGTTCGATGCCGAGGTTTTCCATCGCTTGCTTTGCAACGTTGACGATTTCGATGACAGGTTCGATTTTCTCTCTCATGTTGTAGTATTGATCATTCATATCAAGCTGAATTCGGTCTTGCCCGTATTCGCTTTGCAGTTCCTCAGCGACACGCTTCATCGTTTGTTTTCTGCTTTGGAAGTTCTCTTTGTCAAAGTCTCTGATAATGTAGTGCAGCTTTGTTTCCTCTACATCTCCTTGAATGGAGAGCAGGTGGTAGAATCCTTCATAGCCGTCTGTATACTCAGGCGCTTCGTCTGCCGGCAGCAGGCTGTTGAGCTTCATCGCAATTTTCGCGGAGTTGACCATTTTTCCTTTTGCGGTGCCGGGATGTACGTTGTTGCCTTTGACTGTGATTTTTGCGGCAGCGGCATTGAAGCTTTCGTATTCAAGCTCGCCAAGCGGGCCGCCGTCAACTGTATAGGCGAAGGACGCATTGAATCGTTTCACATCAAATTTGTGCGGCCCTCTTCCGATTTCTTCATCCGGCGTAAAGGCGACTCTGATGGTGCCGTGTTTGATTTCAGGGTGTTTGATGAGGTAATCCATGGCTGTCATGATTTCGGCAACCCCGGCTTTATTGTCCGCGCCGAGCAGGGTTGTGCCGTCTGTGGTGATGAGTGTGTGGCCTTTATAGCCAGTTAGCTCTGGGTATTGATTAGGTGACAGGATGACCTGCAGCTTTTCGTTCAGAACGATGTCTTTTCCATCATAGCTTTCAACGATTTGCGGATTGACATTTTTGCCAGTAAAGTCTGTGGCGGTGTCAACGTGGGCGAGAAAGCCGATTGTCGGCACGTCTTTATTTGTATTGGAGGGAAGAGTCGCCATGACATAGCCGTTTTCATCAATGGTTACGTCTTGCATGCCGATTGATTTCAATTCATCAACAAGCATATTTCCTAACGTCAATTGGCCGGGTGTGGAAGGGCAGGTGTCGACCGATTCATCAGACTGCGTATCGACTTTTACGTATGTAGTAAACCGTTTCATGATTTCTTCTTTCATTTCCAATCATCTCCTTTGTCTTATCTTATCATGGCGGGACGAGACATTTCTATTGCACAATACCGTTACGAATGGCAAACACGACTGCCTGTGTCCGGTCTTGGAATATAGGGGCTCATCGCCATGTCATCAAATCCTTTCTGCATGAAGCATAGCGAATATCGGACAAGAAAACGTCAACCGGCAGATTGATTTTTCAGATGCTATACTTGTTCGCGCTGCATAAAGTCATGTAACATGGCGTGAAAGTGCTGAATGTCCTCGTTGTTTCTTTTCCACATCATAAACGTCTGGGACGCCGGCAATTTAAGTTGCGGGGGCGTGCTGACAGCCATCAGCTTTTTTTCTGCCTCTTCCCGCTTGATGATGTAGGTGGGGAGGAATGATGCCCCCATTCCCGCTTTTATCATATGGACAGCCGTATCAATCTGCCCGGCAGCCATCGTTTGAAGGTGAGGGTAATGTGAACGGATGTTGTATAAAAAAGCATCCTCATATGCAGGGTGATCATGCGTGAGAAGCCGAAAATGGCTGAAGACAGAAGCAGCATCAGCAGTCGTGTTTTCCTGGAAAGGAGCCGCCAAACACAGCGTGCCTTCGCATATGTGCTGATAATAGAGCGTGTTTGCGTTCGGATCTTTCCGCGACAAACCAATATCAGCTTCATTTTGTTCCACCGCTTTTTTGATCTCATCAGATCCAGCCACATGAGTTGAAAGTTCAACATGCGGGTGTTTTTGGATATAAGCCGGGAGAAAACGAGGCAAGATATAGGACGCAATGTAGGGATGGACGGCCAGTGTAAGTGAACGGCTGTATCCTTGCTTCCATTGGCTGACTTTTTGCTTTCCCGCTTGGTATACATGGATCATTTCTTTGGCATAAGGCAGAAACAGCCTGCCTTCGTCAGTCAGGACGACGCGTCTCCCGGGATGCAAAAACAGCCGCATGTCCAGTTCATTTTCTAATTTTCGTATATGTTGAGAAACAGCCGGCTGGGTGAGGTAAAGACGCTCAGCCGTTTCTCTGAAGTTCTCTGATTCCGCTGCGACGATAAAGGTTTGCAGCCATTTTAAATCCATAACTTATCTCCTTCACTGCAAGTAATCAATAACAAATTGTTAAGTGAACATACGCATTTGCTTTTCACTGATTATACATCCATTCGTTTAGTATACCTATAGAATGAGAAAATAGAGAGAGGGATTCATATATGAACATATACGTAGAAGCAAATCCGTATTTACATGACAAGTTTTCAAAATACACTGATGAAAAATATAAAAGAGAAGGGAATCCATTTGTATCCTTTCCGATTCGTTTTGAGGACGTCCCGCCCGGCGCAAAGACGCTCGCGCTTACTTTCATTGATCATGACGCCATTCCCGTATGCGGATTCAGCTGGATTCACTGGACAGCGGCAAACATTCCGGCGCGCATCGCAGAGCTTCCTGAGCATGCGAGCGAGGAAAGACAGGACTTGATGATACAAGGGCAAAACAGCTTTGCTTCACCGCTTGCGGGAAGCTGCAATCCAAAGGTGATTCATCAGTATTGCGGGCCGACACCGCCTGACAAGGATCATGCTTACACGCTGACGGTCTATGCTTTAGACACAGAGCTGAATCTTCAGCAGGGCTTTTATATGAATCATCTCTATCAGGAAATGAAGGGGCACATTCTCGCTGAGACCTCTATTGAAATACTGGCAAGGGTGTAAGAAGAATATGAACAAATGATTAATAAACGATTAAACTTCTTGAAAATGGATGTGGAAAGCTTCTGAAAACTTTATAATAGTAAACAATACATTCTCTTTAGGAGGTTATACATCATGGCAATACTTGTTACAGGCGGCGCTGGCTACATCGGAAGCCACACATGTGTTGAATTATTAAATAGCGGCTATGAGATTGTCGTTCTAGATAATCTGTCGAATAGTTCGGCTGAGGCGCTGAACCGCGTCAAGGAGATTACAGGAAAAGATGTAACGTTCTATGAAGCGGATCTATTGGACCGGGAAGCGGTAGAAACAGTCTTTGCGGAAAACGAGATTGAAGCTGTGATTCACTTTGCGGGGTTAAAAGCGGTCGGTGAGTCTGTTGCGATTCCGCTCAAATATTATCATAATAATCTCACAGGAACGTTTATGTTATGTGAGGTCATGGAGAAATACGGTGTTAAAAAAATCGTGTTCAGTTCGTCCGCGACAGTCTACGGCATTCCGGAAACATCGCCGATTACGGAGGACTTTCCATTAGGCGCGACCAATCCTTATGGACAGACAAAGCTGATGCTGGAACAAATTTTGCGTGATCTATATAAAGCCGACAATGAGTGGAGCGTTGCGCTTCTTCGTTACTTTAATCCGTTCGGCGCGCATCCAAGCGGACGGATCGGTGAAGACCCGAACGGCATTCCGAATAACCTCATGCCATATGTGGCGCAGGTAGCGGTAGGCAAGCTGGAGCAATTAAGCGTATTCGGAAATGACTATCCGACAAAAGACGGGACAGGCGTACGCGATTATATTCATGTCGTTGACCTCGCAGAAGGCCATGTCAAAGCGCTGGAAAAAGTATTGAACACCACAGGAGCCGAAGCGTACAACCTCGGAACAGGCACAGGCTACAGCGTGCTAGAAATGGTCAAAGCCTTTGAAAAAGTGTCAGGAAAAGAGGTTCCGTACCGTTTTGCGGACCGCCGCCCTGGAGACATTGCGACCTGCTTCGCAGATCCTGCAAAAGCCAAGCGGGAACTGGGCTGGGAAGCAAAACGCGGCCTTGAGGAAATGTGCGCCGATTCCTGGAGATGGCAGTCTTCTAATGTGAATGGGTATAAGAGTGCGGAATAAGAATGGAAGGCCTTCTCTTTTGAGAAGGCCTTTTTAGAGAAAAAGGGCGCCAGCTAAGGCGCCCTTGTCAGCTATTATTTGATTTTCACAATGACATCATTGCTGAATTTGAGTTTCCAAGTTCCTTTTGCGTAAGCTTCCTTGTCAACTTCAAATGCTTTCACACCTGTTACTTTAATATTAGGGTTTAAATCACTCAAAATTTTAGAGTTATTAACTTTTGTCTCTGTTGCATAGGTCGAAGAAGCATCAATATCAGAATCATAAGAAGTGCCATCGGCATCTACTAATTTAACAGTTGGAATTGAAAAAGAGCTTATCGGCTTTTTAGATACGTTTTTGATCGTATATTGAACAGCTACAATCGTACCTCCATCAGATGCTTTCTTTTCAATGTATTGAGTTCCGACAGTATCTCTGTCCTCTACTTTCGTAACTGTCACTTCAGTTTTTTCAGTTTTTACAGCATCGCCGATATTGTATGTTTTTTCAGTTTTGGCTTTGCTGCTGCTAGATGTTTTGGAAGTGGCTTCTGAATCGCCTCCGCCGCCAACAACATTACCAATAATAATGATGACTACAACTGCGAGAATAAACGTAATGATTTTATGTCGCATAAAAAAGTTACGTTGATCCTTACCGCAGTTAGGACATTTTTTTACACCCTTTGCAATTTCTTGTCCGCAAGCTTTACAGGGAACTAGTTTTCCTGCCATTATATTTCCTCCTATGTATTAAATGTACAAAATATATGTACTATAATGCCTATAATATTTCACTAAGTCAATATAAAATTATGAATTTATTATATAAATTCTCATTTTATAGCTATTTTTACTTGTAAAATATATGCTTTTTTTCTTATCGGACATATCTATTATTTATTAATAGAAAATGCTTTTTCACACCTTCATCAAAGAAAATCTCCGCAAATACCCCTTGAACCAATTCACACCGTCCCTTATAATGCTAATATTGGAAAGTAAAGAAGATATGATAAAAACAATGGTTTTCTAGGGTTCCGCAATGCATATTGGACTGTGACCGAGAGAAAACACATAACAGCCTTGCTGTTGTGACACGGTGGGATAAAAGCCCAGGAGTTTCTGCTCTTTTTGCGAGAGCGTACTCCTGGGTTTTTTTGTTGATACTATCTGGAGAAGGAGTGTTTTCGTGATGAAAAAAAGAATACTGGATGTGCTTATGCTTGTGATTGGCGCTTTTTTCTTCGCGCTTGCGGTGAATTTGTTTGCGATTCCCAATGACCTTGGGGAAGGCGGGGTCACAGGGATTACGCTGATCTTGTATTATGTATTTGAATGGTCTCCTGGGATAACGAACTTTATCTTAAATGCGTTTCTGCTTTTAATCGGCTACAAGTTTCTGGACGGTAAAACCACTGTCTATACCATCATTGCCGTAGCGGCGAATTCGCTATTCCTCCATCTGACACACGGGTGGAGCACGCCGTCTGATGAATTGATCATCAATACGATTTTCGCGGGTGTATTTGCGGGAATCGGTATTGGCATGATCATTCGTGTCGGCGGGACGACAGCCGGTTCTGCGATTCTGGCGAGAATCGCAAATAAATATTTAGACTGGAATATCAGCTATGCGCTCTTGTTCTTTGATTTAATTGTGGTATTCAGCTCTTATTTTATTATTGGTGCGGAAAAAATGATGTTTACGATCGTGATGCTGTACATCGGTACGAAAGTGATGGACTTCATTATTGAAGGCTTGAATACGAAAAAAGCGATTACGGTCATTTCGGAACATAAGAGTGAGATTTCAGAGCAAGTAAATACCTTGATGGATCGGGGCGTGACGATTTTATCAGGGAAGGGGAGCTATACGGGCCAGTCAAAAGAGATTTTGTATATCGTCATTAACAAACAGGAGCTGTCCATGCTGAAGAAAATCATCAGAAGCTGCGACAAAAAAGCGTTTGTGATCGTTCATGACGTACGTGATGTGTTTGGCGAAGGGTTTGTTGATATATCGAAATAAAGAAAATCCCTCTGCGCGGAAGCAGAGGGATTTGTTCGTTTAGAATGGATACTTGCGGTATTGCTTCTGTATCGAAATCCATTTTGTCACGGTAAACTCCTCGACCACCCAAGGGTTTCCGAAGCGGCCGACACCGCTTGCTTTGTTTCCGCCAAAGGCGATGTTCGGCGAATCATTGACAGACTGATCGTTGACATGGGTCATGCCGCTGTCAATTTGCAGGGCGAATGTTTCACCTTTTTCTAAATCAGAAGTGAAGACCGCCGAGCTGAGCCCGTATTCAGTATCATTTGCCATATCAATCGCTTCCTGATCGCTGGAGGCTTTGATAATGGTGGCGATCGGGGCGAACAGCTCGGTTTGGGCGATTTTGCTGTTGTTGTCAGCGCCGACGAAAACATACGGTGTGAGTACGTTTCCGACGCGTTTGCCTTCAACCGCAAGCTCGATGCCGTCTGCTTTTGCCTGCTCAATGATTTCCAGCGCTTTCTCGATTTGGCCCTCGTTGATCAGCGGGCCGACTACGGTTTTCGGATCGGTTTGATCGCCGTACGGGAGCTGTTTGACACGGGCGGTGAATTTTTCAACAAACTCATCATACACATCTTGGTGAACGATGATCCTGTTGATAATCATACAGATTTGTCCTTGGTGAATAAACTTCCCGAAAATCGCTGCGTCTACAGCACGATCGACATCCGCGTCTGAAAGGACGGCAAATGGGTTGTTGCCGCCGAGCTCAAGAGCCATTCGCTTGAAGTCGCGCCCGGCGATTTCACCGATGTGGCGTCCGACCGCGGTTGATCCCGTAAAACTGATTAATCTAGGGATTGGATTTGTCAGCATGCCGTCACCGATTTCTTTTAAGTCCGTCAACATGACATTAAGGATACCCGCAGGAAGACCGGCGTGTTCGAACGCTTTCGCAATGATCGTTCCGCCGGAAAGAGCGGTTTGAATATCAGGCTTGTGAACAATGCTGTTTCCTAGCGCGATTGCGGGAGCAATTGTTCTCATTGATAAATTCATCGGAAAATTAAATGGAGAAATCGATGAAATCACGCCGAGCGGAAGGCGGTAAATCTTATTGATTTTTCCTTCAATATCAGATGGAACCTCTTTGATGCCGCCTAATTCACCGGTATACGTGATGGCTTCATCTATAATTGCAATGGTTTGTTCAAGCTCGATTGTGGCTTTAATAATGGTTCCGCCCGTTTCGCGGGAGATCATCATGATGATGTCATCACGATTTTCCTGTAAATAGCCGCGTGCTTTTTGCAGGACTGCTTTTCGGTCTTCCGTTGTGCTCTTGGCCCACTCTTTTTGCGCCCGCTGTGCAATGTCAAACGCATCCTCCAGCTGCTTGCTTGTTGCCAGAGATGCTGTTGTAATCACAGACTGGTCGTATGGATTCAAGATATCCTCCGTACGTCCGCTTTCTCCTTCTGTCCATTTTCCATTGATAAAACTTTTGTTTAACGCTTCTAAGTCCATTGATGATCATCCTCCTTTGGTCCTGCATTACTCTTCTATTTCCGTTGAGACCGATATGTAAACGAATCGGCTTTCCCTTTCAGTTTCTCCTTCCTGTGCCGGATATACGCTTTTTTATTGGAGAACCTGTGTGTTTCGCCTTATACTGGATATACAGATCCTTACATAAGAGAGGAGACCATATGAAATCGCTGCTGGCTATTTATCCCGGTTCAATTGTGTCTGAGGAGCTTTGCGTACAGGAAGGCTATTTATGTTTTTTTGATGAGAACAGCCAGAGATATATTTCCATTCCGAAAACAGAAATCAGCGAAAAAGAGATATTGCTGCTTCAGTCATTTTTGACGCCTGCGGATGAGATCAATCAAATGTCTTTGAAGTCGCCGGAAGAAAACAAGTGGTTCCAGTTTCTTTTTTCGAGAGGGGAAGTGCCGGCGAATATCAAGAAGCGGACGAGATTTGTTCATTTTCATTTGATCGGCAAAATAGAGCGGACGTCATTTGCGGAAGCGGTTCGCCATTTTTGGCCGGTGCCTTTTGTGATTGTGTGGATGCATGAGGACAGAGGCGTGATTGTCGAGCAGGAAAGCGAAGCGGCGGCGGGGAAGGATGAACTAGAATCGCTTGCTAAGGTTCTTGAGAGTGATTTCTACTTCAGTGTCCGTTTTTACGCTGGGAGATTTTATGAAACGGATGAAAGCCTTCGTACACATTACACCCGCGAACAGACGTATTTTCTCTTTGCTGAAAAACGGCTGCCTCAGATGCAGAGTATGACCTTTGAGGTCATTTTCCCCATTTTATTATTGGGAACAGAAAAAGAAAAGCTGAAAACGCAGCTCTCAGAAGAAGCTGAGCTTTTATTTGAAAATGAGCCTGAGCTGAGAAAGACCATCAAGCTCTATATTGAAAACAACTCAAATGTGACGTTAACGGCGAAACAGCTGCATCTGCACCGCAACAGCCTGCAATATAGAATTGATAGATTTATTGAGCGGTCGGGGATAGACATTAAAACATATAAAGGCGCGCTAGTCGCTTATTTTATCTGCCTGCAGAGCGAAGGTTCAGAATAAATTGGAAATCTGCACGAAAAATGGCTGCTGATTTTATGAACCCTGCCCATTTCAACGATATGGAAATGCTGTTACACTCGAATTAAGAAAGCGTTTACAAAAACAAGGGGGATATAAGATGGCTGAATTGCGGATGGAGCACATTTTTAAATATTATGATCAGAAGGAAGCGGCTGTTGATGACTTTAACCTTCACATTGCCGATAAGGAATTTATCGTATTCGTCGGCCCGTCCGGCTGCGGAAAATCAACGACGCTGCGGATGGTGGCAGGACTTGAGGAAATTACAAAAGGCGATTTTTATATTGAAGGAAAACGGGTAAATGATGTAGCGCCAAAGGACAGGGATATCGCGATGGTTTTTCAAAACTACGCGCTCTATCCGCATATGACGGTCTATGATAACATCGCATTCGGGCTGAAGCTTCGGAAAATGCCAAAGCCTGAAATCAAAAAAAGGGTAGAGGAAGCAGCTAAAATTCTCGGGCTGGAGGAATATTTGCACCGTAAACCGAAAGCGCTCTCAGGCGGACAGAGACAGCGGGTCGCGCTAGGCCGTGCGATCGTGCGGGATGCAAAGGTGTTCCTGATGGATGAGCCTTTGTCAAACCTTGACGCGAAGCTGAGGGTGCAAATGCGGGCGGAAATCATCAAGCTCCACCAGAGACTGCAAACCACAACGATTTACGTGACGCATGACCAGACAGAAGCGCTGACGATGGCGACACGGATCGTGGTCATGAAAGACGGAAAAATCCAGCAGATCGGGACGCCGAAGGATGTATACGAATTCCCTGAAAATGTGTTTGTCGGCGGTTTTATCGGATCACCGGCAATGAACTTTTTCAAAGGAAAGCTGACGGAGGGCGTCATCAAAATCGGTTCTGCTGCATTAACCGTCCCGGAAGGAAAAATGAAGGTGCTGCGTGAAAAGGGCTACATCGGGAAAGAGGTTATCTTCGGCATCCGTCCAGAGGATATTCATGATGAATTGGTTGTCGTGGAGTCATATAAGAATTCCTCAATTAAAGCGAAAATCAATGTCGCAGAGCTGCTTGGTTCTGAAATCATGATTTATTCGCAGATTGATCATCAAGATTTTATTGCGCGGATCGACGCCCGTCTAGATATTCAATCTGGGGATGAGCTGACGGTTGCGTTTGATATGAATAAAGGCCACTTCTTTGACAGTGAGACAGAAGTGAGAATTCGATAGGTTCAGAAAACCGGACATGGAGACATGTCCGGCTTTTTCTTTCTCTAAGGTTTACAGAAAAAACCGCAGCGGGTAGTGGTTGGTAAGAAAGGGGAGATAGAAATGTGGCATGCGGCAATGTGGGGCGGGATCTCAGGCTCTGCTGTTTTGCTGGGCGCGCTGGCGTCCATGTTTTTTTCGATTCGCAAACAGATCATCGGTTATATTATGGCTTTTGGCACAGGCGTATTAATTGGCGCGGCGGCTTACGAACTTCTCGGGGATGCAGTGGCTGAAGGCGGAATTGTATCGACAGGCGCCGGATTTATTGCGGGAGCGGTCGTTTTTACGATTTTTGATTACGCGGTTTCTAAAAGAGGCGCGTCACATAGAAAACGATCGGGACAAGCAGCTGCCAGCGGCGGAGGAATCGCCATTTTTATCGGAACCGTCATGGACGCTGTACCCGAATCGATTATGATTGGCGCTAGTCTTCTTGAGGAACAATCGGTCAGCCTCCTTTTGGTGATCGCTATATTTATCAGCAATATACCTGAAGGGCTGTCCAGTACAGCAGGCATGAAAAGCAGCGAGTATACGAGAAAGAAAATTTTGCTGCTTTGGGGCGCGGTGCTCATGATTTCAATTCTCGCTTCATGGTCAGGGTATTTCTTTCTCGACGGTGCTTCTGAAGAAGTAATGTCAGCAATCGCGGCGTTTGCAGGCGGGGGGATCATTGCGATGATTGCGTCGACGATGATGCCTGAGGCGTACGAAGACAGCGGCCCGATGACAGGGTTAATTGCAGCTCTTGGGCTGTTAACCTCGCTGGTTTTGAATCAGTTTTCTTAAATGTGAGCCGGCCATGCTTCCATGTCCGGTTTTTTAAGCTTGAAAATCCCAGAAAAAAACCGATGAAAAAGGAGGAAGAAATAGACAGAAAGCAGGAGAACGATGAAACGATTGATGGTAAGCATTTTTCTTTTGGGAAGCTGCTTGGCTCTTGCAGCTTGCGCTGATCAAGAGGCGAACGCGGAGCAGGAGATGCCGAAAGCGGAACAACAGAAACCGGAAGAAAAAACAGTACATGTTCAGAAAAAAGAAGAAGATACATCCACATGGATCAAAACAGAGAAACCGGCAAAGCTGCCGATTTTGATGTACCACAGCATTTCCTCTGGAAACAGCCTCCGTGTCCCAAAGGGAGAATTCGAAGCGCATATGAAGTGGCTGCACGATAACGGCTATCAGACAGTAACGCCAAAAGAGGCATATCTTATGCTGACGCAGGATAAAAAACCGAGTGAGAAATGCGTATTGATCACGTTTGATGACGGATACACCGACAATTACGAGGACGCGTATCCGGTGCTGAAAAAGTACGGGATGAAGGCGACGATTTTTATGATCGGCAAATCGATCGGACGTAAGCATCATCTGACAGAGGACCAAATGAAAGAAATGGCGCAGAACGGCGTATCAATTGAAAGCCATACAATTGACCACCTTGAACTGAACGGGTTATCGCCTGAACAGCAGTACAGTGAGATGGCTGATTCGAAAAAGCTGTTTGACAACATGTTTCATCAGGAAACCTCCATGATCAGCTATCCGGTAGGGCGCTACAATGAGGAGACGCTGAAGGCAGCCGAAGAAACGGGCTATCAAATGGGTGTGACGACAGAACCGGGCGCGGCATCGAGAGACCAGGGAATGTACGCCCTCCACCGAGTGCGCGTATCTCCGGGCATGTCAGGCGCGTCATTTGGCGCGTACATCGAATCGATGAAATGAAAAAAGGCGGCGCTTAAACGCCGCCGTCTCCTCCTCCGCCACATCCGGAATCGCTGAAGCCTCCGTCATTGCCGCATCCATTATGGTGCGAGCCATGATCTGAATAACCGAAAAAACCACTGTCCGCCTGCTGGCGGCTTTTGTTTTCCGAGGGCTGCGGCTGTATGACTGAAAGAAAAACGATAATAGTTATAATCAATAAGATGATCACAATCACTTCTCATCACTCCCTTTTTTCACCATATCTGTTATACGGATGAAGTGGAGATCGGTTTCACTTCAAAGAGATTGATTCTTTCAGCCGGTCTCTGAGCCAGCGCTTCAGCACCCCGTGCCCTTTATTTGACAATAATGTGCTGACACGCCAATACATAGGGGGATGTGGTGCGAACTGAAAATCAATGAACCTGAAAAGCCAGCTTTTATCGCGGGTGAGAGAGTCGATCTGAAGCTCGTCTTCATCTGCCTCAGCGCTGTAGGCGCTTTGTTTCTGTATATCCTCATCCTGCCGAATCGCCAAGATCCTCAAGGCTTCGGCCATTTGGCTGTACCCGCCTTCCAGCAGTGATGCGCCAAGGTTGTCGGCGCGCACCTCCATCCATTGTGAACAAAAGGATTGATACAGCTGAAACAAAAGGATGATTGCCATAATGAAAGCCCAAAGCGCGATTTTGTAAGCCTCGGGGTGGGCGACATGCCGCTGAAATAAGAGGATGATGCCAACGACGGCTCCTAGATATAGAAAACGCAAAAGCTGTGACGACAGAACATCACGTTTTTTAATATGAATCGCTTCATGGGCCAGAACGCCTTCGATGACACGCTGCGGAAGTGTTAGTGTGGCGCTTGTCAGAATGACCATTGACCTTCCGACATTCATGCCGACTGCCATTCCGTTGTAATCATCACTCTCCGTTTCGTATATGCGGACATGAGGAATGCCTGCCTTGCGGTAAATCTTGTCGGCCGCTGCCTGTACATGCGGATGATGACAAGGCCTGGCGTCCATTGCCGCCCGCAAAACACGGTCTGACAGATACATGTTGAATACCCAGTACAGCATCACAGCACCGCCCATGATCCAAGGGGAGGCATGTAATGCGTATAACGCGAGCACCAATAGGGCGTAAGCTGATACGCCTTTTACGCTGGCGGCAAAATAAAGCTTCCCAAGCAGCCGCTTCACATTTTTTCTATGATAAAACGGCAAAACAGAAATCACAGTGTCCTCGTTGTTTTCTGAATCTGTGTATTCCCGGAGAATCGCTTTCCACCTTTGTGGTTCCTTCACCGTCAAAAACACCGTTTCACCGGGAAGAGACAGCTTCATGACCTGCTGAAAGCTTGTGGTCAGATCCAAACGGGATGAATACATCGTCAGAAGCGGGTGAAGCTTTAAGAGGTCAGCCGTTGATTCAAGCTGAATGTCTTTCAAATCAGTAAGCGGGTATGTACGGGTTTCATAACGAGAGCTAATGTGCAACTTTTCTAAGGACGCCGAATACAAAACGTTTACACTGAAGACATTCCATATTCGTTTCACCAGTGCCCCTCCGCCGGAAATCACGCCCAAAAGGATCACATATTTGAGGGGGCTTGAGTCGGGCCCATAGATGAAAAAAATAATGGCGCCCGCAAACACTGCGGCGGTCAGGGTGACGTCTGATAGGAGGCGTGTTTTGTTTCTGGCAAGCTCGATTTCCTGCCAGTCTCCCGTTGGTGTTTCCGCGCGCTTTGAGACAGTGAGATCCATGGCGGTCCAGTAACAGTAAAACATGGTCGCGATCGAGACAATGCCGTCCATGAATGATTGATGAGAGAAGGTATACACAGCAACACAAACCCAAAGAACGATATCGATCCAGAAGTCTATGACCGGAATGAGTTTTGCTGCCAGGGCTGATATCAAATAAAGTCCCAGCCCGAGAATCATATAGAGAAATAGATGTGTTCCCATAGGCATGCCAGAGTCCTTTCTATCTAGTATTTCCAACTATTACTATAGCATGGCACGGGAACTTGCAAAAACAGGAATATGCAAAAAAAGCAAGCTCTTTCGTTTGACGGAACTTGCTTGCGGTGCATCAATAAAACTGGTGAAGCAGCAATAAGGTTAAGGACACTGTAATCGCTCCCCCGATTCGGGTAGATACCTGGGCGAATGGCATGAGTTCAAGCCTTTCGGCGGCGCTTAAAATGGCGACGTCCCCGGTGCCGCCTTGTCCTGAGTGGCACGCATTGATAATGGCGGTCTCAATCGGATACATGTTCAGCCATTTTCCAGTGAAAAAGCCGACGCCCATCATGGTCACAACGACAGACAGAATGGTTATGATATTGCTGAGGTTAAAAGCGGCGACAAGCTTGTCCCACGGCGTCATGGACACCCCGATCGCAAAGAGCAGCGGGTAGGTCACAGCTGTTGAAAAGAAGCGGGACACCCCAAACGCGCCATTTTCAATTGAGGCTGGCGCCAACCTGAACAGTTTAATCAGAACAGCCAGTAACAGCATGGCAACCGGTGCCGGAAATCCAAAAAAGTCGTGAGCGAGCATGCCGACTAAGTATAAAGAAACAGCAAGAATACCGCCTGACGCAAATAAGGAGAGGTTGAACATTTGCTGTCCGCTTTGCGATTCCTCCAGCGCAGGGGGCTCTTCCTCGGATTGGTCCACTTTGCCGTTGCCTGTCCATTCCGGTCTTTTTTTCCCGATTCTGTTCAGCAGCCCCGAAAGAATGATCGCGCACAAGCTGCCCAGCATAATGGACGGCAGAACAAGTGCAAACGCTTCCCCTTGAGACATGGGCATGATGTCGGAATACCCGATGGACAGCGGGATAGCGCCTTCACCGACACCCCCGGCCATGATCGGAATGACGATGTACAGCAATGTGTGCTGAAATCCGAGCCCGAGTAATGTGCCGACAGCCAGTCCGACAATAGCGGCCGCGACAGAACCAACAATAAGCGGAATAAAGATTTTCATAAATGCTTTTACGAGTGTTTCTCTTTTCATGCCGAGGATGCTTCCGACGACAATCCCGGCGATAAATAAGTAAAGGAAGTTTGAGTTTTCTGTAAATTCTGTGGTGGATTTGACGATATCATTTGGCAGCAGGTGATAGTAGACGACAGCGGACGGAATAAACGTAGCTAGGATGGCCGGACCGCCGATAGAACGAACAATCGGTATCGATTTGCCGATTTGGGCAAAAGTAAACCCGAAAAATGCCATGACGGCAATGGATGTCAAGATGTCACTTTTTACATCGTGATGCATCACAAAAACAGTGATTAATATAAACAGCAAGGCATACACAGGAAGCGGTATGATGCCTACTTTTATATTCATGGCTCTCGCAAACCAATTCTCTTTTCGAACCCCTTCTTGAATTGTATCCGTTTGCAATTGCAGTTGTGTTTGAAGCTCTCCCATTGAAAAACCTCCCCTATTCTTGATGCAGTGAAATAGTTCACTACAATAAATATACTAAAAAATTGAAATTATTAATATATTAAAATTTTACTATTATACCTTTCGGGTTCTCCCGCTCCAAAGGAAAAGAGGCATTCTGACTAAAAATGGTCCATGACGGAGTGCTGAGAAACGAGTGCGGGTGCCGGATAAGCATTTTACTCGCAAGCAGCGGAGTGTTGATGTACGATGATAAAGGGTCATTTATCCTAGCAGCCGTCAAAAAACATCAACAAAATAGACAACAATCCGTCACATAATGTGGGACTTTTTAGGTATTTTAGGCTTTATTTTTGAAATAAATCGTTGTAAAGTACTTAATATGAACCAGTAAGAGAATGTGTCATTAGATCAATCTGGCAATCTGGCATTAGATTGGTTCATCTTTTGACATGTTTGTGAAATATTGAACAAATATTTTTTTCGTCTACTTTGTGAATTGATGATCAAAGTCTTGGTTTAATTTGTGAAGTAGTGAGCAAATAACATCAGTTTTTAACCGGAAATGGAGGAGAAAGCATGAGTGAATTGGTTTTAGCCCGCATTCAATTTGCATCAACAACGTTGTTTCACTTCTTGTTTGTGCCGTTGTCTATCGGGCTTGTATTTATGGTTGCGTTGATGGAGACTCTTTATCTTGTGAAAAAAAATGAGCTGTACCTCAAAATGGCAAAGTTTTGGGGACACTTATTCTTAATAAATTTCGCAGTCGGTGTTGTAACGGGGATTTTGCAAGAATTCCAGTTTGGCATGAACTGGTCTGATTATTCCCGTTTTGTCGGCGACGTATTTGGCGCTCCGCTTGCAATTGAAGCATTATTGGCGTTTTTCATGGAATCTATCTTTATCGGATTATGGATTTTCGGCTGGGACCGCCTGCCGAAAAAAATTCACGTTCTCTGTATTTGGCTCGTTTCATTTGGAACGATTATGTCGTCTTTCTGGATTTTAACCGCCAATTCCTTTATGCAGGAGCCGGTCGGCTTTACGATCAAAAACGGCCGCGCGGAAATGAACGACTTTGCCGCACTGATCACAAACCCTCAGCTTTGGGTTGAGTTTCCGCACGTCATATTCGGTGCGCTTGCCACCGGGGCTTTCTTTATCGCCGGTGTGAGTGCTTTTAAACTATTGAAGAAAAAAGAAGTGCCGTTTTTCAAGCATTCTTTTAAACTCGCAATGATCGTTGGCCTTTGCGCAGGTCTTGGCGTCGCACTTAGCGGCCACGCGCAGGCTGAGCACTTGATGGAATCTCAGCCGATGAAAATGGCTGCCAGTGAAGGCCTTTGGGAAGACAGCGGTGACCCTGCTGCTTGGACAGCTTTTGCCATGATCG
This sequence comes from Bacillus sp. K7, assembly GCF_053903245.1. Lineage (NCBI taxonomy): Bacteria > Bacillati > Bacillota > Bacilli > Caryophanales > Bacillaceae > Bacillus > Bacillus sp. K7. Next base: position 3,666,688 of record NZ_CP096406.1, on the reverse strand, counting down.
ATACAAAAAATGAAAAAAGCTCAAATGAAATCAAAGTTCCTTATGCATTAAGCTACCTGGCGTATCAAAAATTCAGCGGAAGTGTCAAAGGGATGAAAACACTTCAGGCTGAGTACGAAAAAATATACGGAAAAGGCGACTATATTCCGCCTGTTAAAACGACATTCTGGAGTTTCCGCATCATGGTTGGCGCAGGTGTTGTCATGATTCTTGCCACGTTAGGCGGCCTTTGGCTAAACCGCCGCAAAACACTTGAAACCAGCAAGTGGTACTTGCGATTGATGATCGCCTTGATTTCCTTCCCGTTTATCGCCAACTCCGCGGGCTGGATTATGACAGAAATAGGGCGTCAGCCGTGGACGGTCATGGGCTTGATGACAACCGCTCAATCCGTGTCGCCTAACGTAACAGCGGGCTCCCTGTTATTCTCAATCATCGCATTCGGTGTGATGTACTTGATTCTGGGCGCACTGCTTGTCTTCTTATTCGTCCGTGAAATTAAAAAAGGTGCGGAGCATGGTGATCATCATGATGTTCCTGTATCAACAGACCCATTTAGTCAGGAGGTATACCATGTCTCTTCATGATCTTTGGTTTATACTCGTTGCTGTATTGTTTGTAGGTTTCTTCTTTTTGGAAGGCTTTGATTTCGGAGTCGGCATGGCGACCCGTTTTCTTGGCCATAATGAATTAGAACGCAGAGTGCTGATCAACACGATCGGGCCGTTTTGGGACGCAAATGAAGTATGGCTATTGACTGGTGCAGGCGCCATTTTCGCGGCGTTTCCGAACTGGTATGCAACGATGCTGAGCGGTTATTACATTCCGTTTGTCATTGTGCTTCTAGCGTTAATGGGCCGCGGGGTCGCGTTTGAGTTCCGCGGCAAGGTGGAGCATGGAAAATGGGTGAAGATTTGGGACTGGGTCGTTTTCTTCGGCAGTCTGATTCCTCCGTTTGTGCTCGGTGTATTGTTCGCGACATTATTCCGCGGGATGCCGATTGATGCCGATATGAACATTCACGCGCATGTATCCGATTATATCAATGTGTACTCTGTACTTGGCGGTGTGACTGTAACACTTCTTTGCTTTTTGCATGGATTAATGTTTATCACACTGCGTACGATCGGTGATTTGCAAAAACGCGCCCGGAACATGGCGCAGAAGATAATGGGTGTTGTTTTTGTAGCGGTTCTTGCCTTCGCGGCCCTTTCTGCCTATCAGACAGACATGTTTACACGCCGCGGCGAGATTACCATTCCGCTCGTTGTTTTGATTGTCATCTGCTTTATGCTGGCGGCTGTCTTTATCCGTAAGAAAAAAGACGGCTGGACATTTGGGATGACTGGCGCGGGGCTGGGGCTGACGGTAGGGATGATCTTTATTTCATTATTCCCTCGGGTCATGGTCAGCTCGCTTCAAAGCGCGTACGATTTAACAGTAGCTAACGCTTCTTCCGGTGATTATTCGCTTAAAGTCATGTCAATTACGGCGTTAACGCTATTGCCGTTTGTTATTGGCAGCCAGATCTGGAGTTATTATGTCTTCCGGAAGCGCGTCAGCCATAAGGAGCCTATGACTTATTAATGGGAAAAGACCTGTTTCGATATAAAGGAATGAAGCGAATTCTCACCGTGATTACTTGTTTAACGTTATTTCAGACAGCCGCCATTATTATGCAGGCAGAGTGGCTGAGTGAAGCCGTAACCGGTCTGTTCAACGGGAAGAGTATGGCCTCCCTGTTTCCGGTGATCGGCTTTTTCCTCATCGCTTTTGTCGCCCGGCACGGGGTCGCGGTGGCGCGCCAGAAAATCGTCTATCAATATGCTGCCCGGACAGGAGCAGATGTGAGAAAGAGTTTTCTTGATCAGCTGTTCCGGTTAGGTCCCCGTTTTGCAAAGAAAGAGGGGACGGGGCAAATGGTGACGCTGGCGATGGAAGGCATCAGCCAGTTCCGCCGTTACCTTGAGCTGTTTCTGCCGAAAATGGTCAGCATGGCGATTGTGCCTGCGGCTGTTGTCATTTATGTGTTTTTTCAGGATCGCACATCAGCCCTCATTTTGGTTGCGGCGATGCCGATTCTCATTGTTTTCATGATTCTCCTCGGTCTTGTCGCGCAGAGAAAAGCGGATCGCCAGTGGAAATCCTATCAGAGGCTTTCCAATCATTTCGTTGATTCTCTTCGCGGGCTGGAGACATTGCGTTTTTTGGGTTTGAGCACCTCGCACAGCAAAAACATTTTCTACGTGAGTGAGCGGTATCGCAAAGCAACGATGAGCACGCTTCGGGTGGCATTTTTATCTTCATTCGCGCTCGATTTTTTCGCCATGCTGTCGGTGGCAACAGTTGCCGTGTTTCTGGGCCTGCGCCTGATTGACGGCGATATTTTGCTTGGTCCGGCTTTAACGGCGCTTATTCTCGCACCTGAGTATTTTCTGCCGGTGCGGGAAGTGGGAAATGATTATCATGCGACGCTGAACGGACAGGAAGCAGGCAAAACCATTCAAGAGATTTTGTCGCAGCCTGGTTTTAAAGAAGAGGCGCCGCTTCAGCTTGAGGCTTGGTCCGAACAGGATGAGCTGAAGCTGTCAGGCGTGTCAGTCGGCCGGTCGGTGTCCGATATTGATCTGTCATTCAAAGGCAAGAAAAAAATTGGCATCATTGGCGCAAGCGGTGCGGGAAAATCAACTTTAATTGATATCCTCGGCGGGTTTTTGGAGCCAAATGGCGGTACGATAGAGGTCAACGGTTCAGAACGGTCCCATTTGCAGGACGGCAGCTGGCAGAAAAACCTTCTTTATATTCCGCAGCATCCGTACATTTTTGATGATACACTGGCGAACAACATTCGCTTCTATCATCCAAGCGCTTCAGATGAGGATGCGGCCAGCGCAGCTGCCGCGGCGGGACTGGCAGAGCTGGTGGACAAACTTCCGGACGGACTAGAGGGACGGATCGGGGAAGGCGGCCGGGCGCTCAGTGGCGGCCAGGCTCAGCGTGTCGCCCTCGCCCGCGCCTTTTTGGGAAACCGTCCGATCCTGCTGCTGGATGAGCCAACCGCCCATCTTGATATCGAAACAGAATATGAAATCAAAGAAACGATGCTGGATCTATTTGAGGATAAGCTCGTCTTTCTCGCGACTCACCGCCTTCACTGGATGCTCGATATGGATGAAATAATCGTGCTGGACGGAGGCAGGATTGCGGAAATCGGGACTCACGATGAATTGCTGAAGAAAAACGGTGTGTACGCCAAACTCGTGGAGGCACAACTGGGGGAAAGAGCATGAAGAAAGAAGAATGGATTCTGCCATATATCAAGCAAAATGCCCGTCTGTTCGTTCTGGTTATCCTTTTGGGCGCGGTGACAATTTTTTCTGCTGCTTTTCTCATGTTCACCTCAGGGTTTTTGATCTCAAAGGCGGCGACAAGACCGGAAAACATCCTGCTCATTTATGTGCCGATTGTCGCTGTCCGCACCTTTGGGATTGCACGGTCTGTGTCACGATATGTGGAACGCCTCGTCGGGCATCATATCATTTTGAAAATCGTGTCCGACATGCGTGTCCGCCTGTACAACATGCTTGAACCGGGTGCTTTGATGCTGCGTTCCCGTTTTCGCACGGGGGATATGCTCGGCATTTTGTCTGAGGACATTGAACATTTGCAGGATGCCTTCTTAAAAACGATTTTTCCTGCGATCTCAGCCTTGCTCCTGTACGCTGTTTCAGTGATTGCACTCGGGTTCTTTTCTTGGCCGTTTGCCGTATTGCTTGGGCTTTACTTGTTTGTTCTCGTTGTGCTGTTTCCAGTTGTGTCTTTGCTCGTGACAAGAGCGAAGAATGCAAAGCTGAAAAGCGGGAGGAACGTGCTGTACAGCCGACTGACAGATGCCGTGATGGGTGTCAGCGACTGGATGTTCAGCGGCCGCCGGCATGAGTTTGTAGACTCCTATGAAAAAGAAGAACTTGCTTGGTTTGAGCTTGAACGGAACAAACACCGCTTTATAAGATGGCGGGACTTTGCCGCACAATGCCTTGTCGCCGGCCTTATTTTGCTGATGCTGTTTTGGACGGCTGGGCAGCATGCGGACGGCGAACTCGCCAACACGATGATCGCAGCTTTTGTGCTTGTGGTGTTCCCGCTGACAGAAGCCTTTCTTCCGCTGTCCGATGCCTTGGGAGAAGTGCCCGGCTATCAGGATTCCATCAGACGCATGAACAAGGTGGCCTCTCAGCCGGAGGCGTCACAAACAGAAACTGCAGCTGAAACACTCGATCTCCAAGATGTCACACTGTCCTTTCGTGATGTGGCGTTTTCGTATGACAACACCAGCCACGTGCTGCACGACTTTTCTTTTACACTGCGCCAAGGAGAAAAAATGGCGCTGCTCGGCCGAAGCGGGTCTGGGAAATCAACGTCGCTCGCATTAATCGAGGGCGCCTTAAAGCCGGATTCAGGATCTGTAACGTTAAACGGAGTGGAGACTGTGCTGGTAAAGGATCAAATTGCCGATGCGGTAGCTGTGTTAAACCAAAAACCGCACCTCTTTGATACAAGCATTCTAAACAACATCAGGCTTGGAAATGGAGACGCAAGCGACGAGGATGTGCGCCGCGCCGCAAAGCAGGTAAAGCTCCATGATTATATTGAGTCACTCCCTGACGGATATCATACCTCTGTTCAGGAAACCGGCATCCGCTTTTCCGGAGGGGAGCGCCAGCGGATTGCGCTCGCCCGCATTTTGCTTCAGGATACGCCGATCATTATTCTCGATGAGCCGACAGTCGGCCTTGATCCTATTACAGAGCGTGAACTAATGGATACGGTGTTTGACGTGCTGAAAGGAAAAACAATCTTATGGATTACGCACCACCTCGCCGGAGTGGAAGCGGCCGATAAAATCGTGTTTCTTGAAAACGAAAAAACAGAAATGGAAGGAACACACGAAGAACTGCTGACGGCAAACGAACGGTATCGCCGCCTGTACCATCTTGATGTTCCTGTAAAATAGAAGGCAGCTTTAAGGCTGTCTTTTTTGTTTGAAATAGAAAAGGTGCAGGAAAAATAGGAAGAGAATGCAGAGGAGGGATAGAGATGGAGATTCCAATTTGGACGGAGGAGCATGTGAGGGCCTCGCTTCCTGAAAGAGAGGCGGAGAGCCATAAAGGCACGTACGGTACCGCATTGCTTTTGGCGGGAAGCGACGATATGCCGGGCGCAACGCTTCTGGCGGGGCTTGGGGCTATGCGGAGCGGTCTCGGAAAGCTTGTCATCGGCACGTCGGAAAGCGTGATCCCGTTGGTCGTTCCTGTTCTGCCCGAGGCGACCTATTGGCGTAATGGCTGGGAAAAAGCGGCGGACGCTCAGCTTGAAGAGACGTACCGGGCCATTGCCATCGGTCCGGGTCTTCCGCAAACCGAAAGCGTGCAGCAGGCAGTTGATCATGTGCTTGCGGCGGATTGCCCTGTTATTTTGGATGCCGGAGCGCTGGCCAAGCGCACGTATCCGAAACGGAAGGCGCCCACCATCCTCACGCCGCACCCGGGCGAGTTTTCCCGTATGACAGGGGTGCCTGTAAAAGAGCTGCAAAACAAAAGAGCCGAATATGCAAAGGAATGGGCGGCTCAGCTGCAGGCTGTCATTGTGTTAAAAGGAAATCAAACCATGATCGCGTTTCCCGATGGCGCCTGCTGGTGCAACCAAACTGGAAACGGGGCGCTCGCCAAGGGCGGCACCGGTGACACGCTGACAGGCATGATATTGGGCATGCTCTGCTGTCATGAAAACCCGAAACATGCGATATTAAACGCGGTCTATTTGCACGGTGCGTGCGCCGAGCTCTGGACCGACGAGCACTCCGCCCATACCCTGCTCGCTCACGAGCTTTCGGATGTATTGCCTCGCATGTGGAAACGGTTTGAATAAGAATAGCAGTAACATAAAAAGCTGTCTTCACAAGGAAGACAGCTTTTCTTGATAACCGGCTTGTTTTTTCAGACGCGGTTTCATCAATACATAATATAGAACAGAAGGCACGACCAAGCCGACAATCCATGCGATGTCTCCGCCGCCAAACATTTTGGCCAGCGGCCCGATGTAAAAGGATGTATTGATAAACGGGATCTCTAGCAAGATGGAAAGAACAAACGCCATCGTCGTGATCCAATTGACCTTTCCATACGGCCCGTTTACATCGAACATGGCTTTGACTTGATAGTTTCCATGGCGGACGAAGTAGTAATCGACTAAATTGATTGCCGTCCATGGAATTAAGAAATAACTGATGAAAAAGATAAAATTCAAAAACAGCTCCATAAAATTACTTTGTCCGAGCAGGCTTAAGACTGTACCGACAAGCGTGACACCGAGGATCATGATGATTCTGACGTTGGGCGTGACTTTTAACTTCAGAAATGGCTCAAGCGTTGTGGTTGTGGACATGAAAGCCCCATACAGGTTAAAGACATTGATCGCCATTTGCCCGAATAACACAATGATCAGCATAATGAACGAGAAAGGGCCGAACAGTTGGACAATCTGGCTGCCTGAGTTTGTTGTAAAGTCAGGCAGTGCCGTCGTCAGTAAAGCGCCGAGCAGCATCATCCAGATGGAGCTGACAGATGTGCCTGCGTAGCTGTACCAAAATGTTTGAGAAGCCGGTGTTTGAACTGGCAGATATCGTGAATAATCGGCAACATACGGCGCGTATGCCAGCTGCCACGTCGCGACTGCGCTGACCGCAACCAAGAAAACAGGCAGATCAACCGCCCCGGGAATCCAGCTGCCTGCCGGGATCGGCAATTGAAAAATAAGAATCGTTGCAGCAAAAAATACAGCAAAAGAGGTCCAAGACAGGATTTTTTGCATTTTGTGAATCAAATCATGGCCGAAAATGGTGAGTAAAAAACATACGGCGCTTAAGCCTATAATGCTCCATGATCCCGGGATGGGAACAAAGCTGCTTAAGGTTCCGGCCGCCAGAATCGTGCTGCTTGCGAAGAAACCAAGGTAGATAAACATGACTAAGAAGAGGGGAAGAATCGCTCCGATTACGCCGAATTGGGCACGGCTTTGAATCATTTGCGGGATGCCAAGCTGAGGGCCTTGCGCGGAATGAGACGCCATAAATATGGCACCGAGTAAGGTTCCGCAAATAATAGCGGCAACACTCCAAAACAGATTAAGTCCCATTGCCACGGGAAGAGTACCGGTCACTAACGTAGTGATATGCATATTAGCCCCAAACCACACGGGGAATAAATCTTTCGCTTTACCATGTCTTTCTTCATTTGGAATATGTTCAATCGTTCGCCTTTCTACTTTCAATGCATCGTCCTCCATATTGGATGTTATTTTAAAATCGACATAAAGACATAGCTTAACAGACTATGAGGGGGTTTACAAATGAGGATATGCGGCCAATCGGCCGGGAAGCCTATCTGTCCATAGCTGAATAGAGTTGTAAAAAAAATGAACGGCTTTGAATCCGGTGTCGTCTCATAAGGCAGAAAAACAAAAAAGGGGGGATCGCGGCCATTGGATACACATGAAGAACAGAAGCTGATTCAGCAGGCGAAAGAGGGGAACGACGAGGCGTTTACAGCCCTATTCCACTATCATTATTCTTTTTTATATAAATACTTGTTGAAGCTTTCCCTTCACCCTGATCTCAGCGAGGAACTTGTTCAGGAAACCTTTCTAAAAGGGTACATTCATTTAAAGAGCTTCCAAGGCCGTTCCAAATTCTCCACGTGGCTGATCTCTATTGCGTCGAGGCTCTACCTCGATCACCAGAAAAAGAGAAAGAGAGAATGGAAACGGAATCAGGCGGTTACAGAGGAAACAATACGCAAAATAAAGTGGGACATGTCAATGAAAGGATCTGAGTGGAGGGAGACGCTTGATCTCTTTTCCCGGCTTGACCCGAAGCTGCGCACGCCCGTTTTATTAAGGCACTATTACAGCTATACCTACGCCGAAATCGGGCTGATGCTGCAAATCAAGGAAGGCACGGTTAAGTCTAGGGTTCATAAAGGGCTCCAGCAAATCAGAAAGGAGTGGACTGATGAATAAAGAAAAGCGATCTGTTCATTTAAAATCGGAATTACAGAAAATCGACCAATGCGCCAACCCGAATATACCGAGTCAAAAAGAGTTGCTTGATCAATTGGCACAAATGAAAGCCGAACGAAGAAAAAGCCTGCTGAAAGAAGTGATGCTATTTATGTTCTGTGCGCTGGCGATGGTAAGCGCGGCGATGCTGGCATTTCATCAAGTTCCCGTTGTTTTTGTCGTGCTTCAGGTCTGTGCGCTGGCTGTCCTGCCGGTTTTGATTGCGGCCGAGAAAAAACGATACCTCGGCGAACGTGAGGTGAAGCGCTGATGTCCCAAACAGAAATGATCGTAGCGGTGGCTGCTTGTCTCATCCTTTTGGCACAGGGAATCTTTTTATTCATTGATGCGAAAAAACGGGATCGTCTGGCATGGGTCTGGGGAATTGTCGGGTTAATTCAAGCGCCGACGCCTCTGATTTGCTATTACTTTTTTGTGATTAGGCCAGACCGGAAGAAAAGGGGGATAAAGAAATGAATATTTCTTGGGAAATGATTTTGCCGCTGATTGGATTGCAGGTTGTACTGGCTGTATTCGCTCTTATTTGCTGTATAAAGGAGGAGCGGACAAACGGGCCAAAGTGGATATGGGCAGCGGTCATTGTGTGTATCAATATCATCGGGCCGATTTTATTTTTTACCGTCGGCAGAAAGCAAAGGTGAGCGGGCATGCTGTCTATCGAGTCATTATGCAAATCGTATCGGCACCATCCAGCTGTAAAGAATGTCAGTTTTCATGTGAATAAAAACGAATGTGTCGCACTGTTAGGCCCTAATGGTGCAGGTAAAACCACAACGCTCCATATGCTGGCCGGGCTGCTTTCACCAACCTCCGGCACCATAAAACTGTTAGGGGAGAAAAAGCCGGATCGGCGTTTGATCGGATACCTTCCGCAGTACCCAGCCTTTTATTCGTGGATGACCGCAAACGAATGTTTAACCTTTGCCGGGAGACTGTCCGGCCTCACGAAGAAAAAATGCCGAGAGGAAGTCGGCGGGATGCTTGAATTTGTCGGCTTGCAGGAATCGGCACACAAAAGAATCGGCGGCTATTCAGGCGGCATGAAGCAAAGACTCGGGCTGGCACAGGCGCTGCTCCATCAACCGAAGCTTTTGATACTGGATGAACCGGTGTCCGCTCTAGATCCGGCAGGACGGTTTGAAGTGCTGGATATGATGCGGGAGTTGAAGAAGCACATGGCTGTCCTGTTTTCCACACACGTTTTGCACGATGCGGAGCAGGTGTGTGATCAGGTGGTCATCATGAAAAGCGGGGAGGTTTCTTGGAAAGGCGAGTTACAACAGTTGAAAAAACTGCATCAAACGAACGTTTTCACCCTTTCAGTGAAAGAGAATTTGAAGGGCTGGCTTGAAGATAAGCCTTACGTATCAGCTATTATCTATATCAATCCGTCCCAAGCTGTTTTCGAGCTGCCTGGTATACACGCTGGGCGGGCATTGTTGAGTGATTGTATCCGGGCGGGATTGACCGTCACCCATTTCGAGCAGAAAACGGAGTCTCTTGAAGACGTCTATCTACAGGTGGTGCACGCATGAAGGTGTTGATGACGCTATTTCAAAAAGAATGGCTCGAGGGATGGAAAAGCGGCAAGCTGATTTGGCTGCCGATCGCGATGATGATCGTGGGGCTGACACAGCCGCTGACCATATATTATATGCCGGAAATCATCGCACACGGGGGAAACCTTCCCGACGGCATGAAAATCAGTTTTTCAATGCCTTCCGGACCTGAAGTAATGGTCAGCACGCTTTCTCAATTCAACACGCTTGGCATGGCTCTGGTCATCTTCAGCGTCATGGGCAGCGTGGCGAATGAAAGAAGCCAAGGCGTTACGTCGCTGATCATGTCGCGGCCTGTTTCGACAGTACAGTATATCATGAGCAAATGGCTTATCCAAAGCGTGATCGGCATCGCGTCGTTTGCCGCTGGATACGGGCTTGCCTATTATTACGTCCGGCTGCTGTTTGAGGACACATCCTTCAGCCGCTTTGCCGGAAGCCTTGGCCTTTATGCTCTTTGGATCATGTTTATGGTGACTGCCGGCCTTGCCGGAAGCACGATGTTTCGGTCTCTCGGAGCAGCCGCGGCTTCCGGAATCGGGCTTACAGCTGCCGTTTCCTTTGCGGCTTCGCTATTTCCCGAAGATGCGAAGTGGCTTCCGGCTGCGCTTTGCAAGCAGGCGGAGCATATCCTTCTTCATGGAGAGCGGGCGGATTTCTTCGGATGGTCGCTTACATGTTCCTCTTTGTGCATCGTGCTTCTGGCCATGTTTTCAGTGTGGCGCTTCCGGCGGTATGAAAGCTATTAATTGCTCATGCCACGCTTTTGCGCAAACATCACAAGAAAGGCGGCAAATGCCAGCGCCCCGGCTCCATAAAAAACTCCCGCAAGCCCGAAAAGCTGTGCGATTTTTCCGGCAAGAAGGGGCCCGAGGAAGATGCCTAGCGCATAAAATGATTGATAAAATCCCATGGCCGACATTTTTAAACGGGCCGAACTGATATCGACGACTCGGCTGAGCAGCAGAGGAAACACGAAACCGAGCGCCAGCCCGATGCAGGCGTGCGTGATGCAAATCGTGAACAATGTAGCTGAAAACGGAACGAATAGCAAACAGGCTCCGGTCACAGCAAAACTTGAGAGCAGCACGGAGTAAGCGGTTCGGCTTGTCATGCGCAGAAATACAACGCTTAATGTGGCGGCTGCATGAGGGAGGAAAAAGGCGCTCATCACCCAAAGCAGCTCCGCGTCACCCATTCCGAGCTGATGAATGTAAAGCGGTGTAAAACCAAACACGGTCATAAATAACACCGCGTGGGCGGTCATAGACAGGATGGTGAAAAGCTTGAGCTTCGGCAGCCGCAATGTGTCTTTGATGGATTGCGGCACACGGATTGTGTCGCGATTCGCTGGAGCAGCCGAAGGGTCTTTAATAAAGCAGCAGATCACCAAGCCGATGGCCGAGGCCGCCAGCGCCATCCAAAACGGAACCTGCCTGCCTAAGCGGGCTGCCGCAAGCCCGCAGAACACAATGCTGGCGAACTGAGGCATGACAGTGAAAAACTGCATCATGCCCATTGCTTTTGAGGCGTTTTCGCTGTTGAAATACTGCGCGTATAAAATGGTCGCCATGACCCACATAGAGGCGGTGATTCCCGCAAACAACCGTGCGGCCAGTACGAAGAAGAAAGAATCAAACAGCAGAAAAAGCAGGCTGCTGAGGACGGAAAAACCAAACCCGCAGATTAACAATTGCTTGCGTATAGAAAACAGGATGTCTGACAGCAAGCCGAGCGGAAATCGAAGAAGGATTTGCGTCACTCCGTAGCTGCCGAGAATGATGCCGATGGCGCCGTATGAAAAGTGCAGGTCCTCCAAATACAGGCTGAAAACAGGCACGTAAATATAGCCTGAAAACCAAAAACAAAATACCATGCATAAAAAAACGGCGTGGTCTAAAGCGCCGATTGTTTTTTTCTGAGACATCATGTCCTGCTGTAATTCCATCTTTCCTCTCCACCCTTTTCTTCCAGTACAACACAAATGCTGAAGGCGTTTCAATACAAAAATAAAAAACAGGACTGCAAATAAGTCCTGTTCATAACTTCTTCCCGCTATTTATGCTATCTTGTGGAACTGCTGCTTGTTTAGGCTGATACTCTGACGTATAAATGGCAAGAAGGATTAATATTGCACCAAGCCATTCAAAACCCTTTATCATTTCGTTTAATAACATAAACGCGAATAGAGTGGCAAAAATAGGTTCTGTTAATTCATAAAATTGAACTTGATTCGCTTTAAGGTAATTTAATGCTTTTGTTGTGCAGTAGAAACCTCCAATTGTCGGCAAAAGCGCAAGTGCTATGAGCGATGGATACGCATGAGCCTGAGGCAACACAAATCCTTCTGCAACAAACGGGAAAAAAAGATAGATGCTTCCGAAAAGTGTAAAATACCATACTAAAGCAAGCCCACTCTTTAAATCGAACTTTTTAGTGGCTACTAAAAACAAGCCATAGCCCATACCAGCAATGATTGCCAACAAGGTACCGATTGAAAAATGAAAATTCATTGTTCCTTCGCCCATATGCATGAAAAGCAACCCGGCAATTAGTAAAATTAATCCAACCATTTGGAACATATTTTTTTTCTCACGCAGGAAGACTGCCCCGCAAAGAAATGTAGTAAGCGCTGAGGTTCCCAATAATATAAAGACGACGATCGAAACTTGATCATATTGATAAGCAGCTGTTTCAAAATAATAGAGAATAAATATGCCTAAGAAAGAGCAAATAATTAATTGTTTACTCCTACCCCTGAGTTCTCTTATTTCTTTTTGTATTCCTTTATGAAACAAAGCTGCAATTGAAATGAATAGAAAAGCAAATAAACATTTATAAAATGAGATGGCGGCGGAAGTTAGATTTGACATGAATAGATTTTTGCTGATGATTCCAACACTGCCGTTCAGTAAAGCTGCTAAAAGAGCCAAAATTGCTCCTATTACATAATGATTTTTCATCCTGCCACCTTTCCTGAAATCGGTAGTTTTTGATTCTTAATAAGATCTTTTATTAACGGCGGATTTGAATTGGAAGAGAAAAACACTCCGCCCATATAGCTGTTTAATGTTTTATAATTTTCATCTTTCATCATGATGAGATGGGCTTTTTTTATGTTCCAATAGGGAATGCTGGCTTGAAGGTGATGGGTTAAATGATAGGCTTCTCCATGAATGCTTAAAAAGAAGGCTTCCAGCCAATGGCTATAACGATTGCGGGTCATTTTTAAGCTTTCATTATTTCGATAAACTAATGGATAATGCTCGGCCAATTCAATAAACCAACCAATTGCCATAAATGAAGTAAAGAAGGGAACCACCCAGAATAATAGAAAATAATGAAACACGCCAAAATAAATGATAACTGCTAAAATGATAAGCCAGTAAACAGACATATAAAAATATTGTCTAGGGTGTTTTTTAAATTGAAGCATTCTATTTTTAAATACATAATAAGAATAACTTATAATATTTAATAAAAATAGGGGCTTAAGTATATATTTGTATAAAAAATGCTTATGGCTATTTAACTTGTATAAACCTATATCGAGATGGTATTGATAGTCGGGGTCCTTATCGGGATTGCCTAAATGGGTGTGATGGCCCTTGACGTGTGAATCTTTATAAATATTGAATTCTTGTCCAATTAAATAACCGGAGAGATATGTACCTAAGAAATAATTAAGTTTTTTGTTTTTTGCTAAGCATAGATGTGATGCATCATGAAGAATTGTGGCTAGTGCTCTTTGCCTCGACCCAATTAACAAAACTGATAAAGGGTAGAATAAATAATTAAGCTGGCATAAATAGATGGCAACAGCAATAACTAGAAAATCATAAACAATACCTGCCAGCCCGCGATAATTATTTGATTTGTACAAGGGCCTTAATTCAGTTGTGATTTCTTTTGAGAAACGGTAATGAAGATAATCCACGTCTGCACTCCTTTTTTGAGAATATTTACATGAACATATTAATCGCATTTTTGTTAAAATTCAACATTATATTCAAAAAGTATACAAAAATTATACAAAAAGAGCTGCCTGGTCGGCAGCCTTTTTGTATATTAATACGGATCAGACGGATGGCTCTCCTGTTCAGCCTGCATGGCAGCCTGCTCAGTCTCTGTTGTGCCGATCGGTCCGTTGCTATTGTTTTCTGAGACTTTTTTCAGCCCTTCCGCTACACGTTTTCCATAGTCGGGATCAGCTTTTGTAAAATTTTCAATCATCTGATCCTGAATTTCTTTTCGGCATGTGGAAAGGGTATTGACCAGATTCGTGATCAATTCGTTCCGTTCAAATTCAGAAAATCTCCGGTAGGTCTCTCCAGCCTGCCCGAAGTTGTTCGTTCTGTCGATCGCTTCACGCTTCACATCACCTTCGACATGCGGCGTATGATCTTTGCCATCCTGCTTCGCTTCCGTCAGCCCGCCCATAATGGATGGCTCATAGTTGACGTGCGGGTTTTGGCCTTCTGCTCTATCGGTCCGGTATAGCATTTGTCCGCCTTCCTGGTTGGTGGCGACATGCTTTTTCGGCGAGTTAATCGGAAGCTGCAGGTAATTTGCGCCTACACGGTAGCGCTGCGTATCAGAGTAGGAAAACGTCCGCCCCTGAAGTAATTTATCATCTGAGAAATCAAGCCCGTCAACAAGCACTCCCGTTCCGAATGATGCTTGTTCCACTTCCGCATGGTAGTTTTCAGGGTTTTTGTTCAGAACGAGTTTGCCGATCGGCTTCCATGGGAAATCGTCTTTATACCACAGCTTTGTCGGATCAAGCGGATCAAAGTCCAGTTCAGGATGCTCATCGTCGCTCATGATTTGGGCATAGACTTCCCATTCTGGATAATCGCCATTTTCAATCGCTTCATACAAATCCTGTGTTGCATGGTTAAAATTCTTCCCTTGAATGTCTTCCGCTTCCTTTTGTGTCAGGTTGCGGATGCCCTGCTTCGGCTCGAAATGATATTTCACGAGAACGGCCTTGCCCTCCTCATTCACCCATTTATAGGCGTGTACGCCCGAACCCTGCATTTGCCGGTAGTTGGCCGGAATGCCCCAAGGCGAAAATAAGAAAGTGATCATATGTGTCGCTTCAGGAGACTGAGAAATGAAATCGAAAATACGTTCACCATCTTGGATGTTGGTCACTGGATCAGGCTGAAATGCGTGTACAAGATCCGGGAATTTCAGCGGGTCACGGATAAAAAAGATTTTCAGGTTGTTCCCGACCAAATCCCAGTTTCCGTCTTCGGTATAAAGCTTAACGGCAAAACCGCGCGGGTCTCTCAATGTTTCAGGTGAGTGTTTGCCGTGATTCACCGTAGAAAAACGGACAAATGCCGGCGTTTGCTTGCCTTTTTCCTGAAAGAGCCGGGCCCTGGTGTACTTTGAGATCGGCTCGTCTCCAAAGGTTCCATAAGCTTCAAAATACCCGTGTGCACCCGCTCCTCTGGCGTGGACAACCCGCTCCGGAATGCGTTCCCTGTCAAAGTGGCTGATTTTTTCAAGAAAATCGTAGTTCTCAAGCGTCGTAGGCCCTCTGTTCCCGACCGTCCTCACATTTTGGTTGTCAGTGACAGGGTGCCCCTGCCTGTTCGTCAAAGTATCCTCTGACTCGTTTTTCCCGGATGTCTTATGAGAAAGCGCATCCTCGCTGCTTTGGGCATTTGTTCCGTGATACTTGTTTTGATGATCATCTTTCATTGGTTGACCCTCCTTTTTTGAACGGTAACAATATTCCCTGAATGGAAAGATTTTAAAACAGCTGTTTTTTTTCAGCGGGTTCGGGAATGGTACAATGTACAAAAATCGGTAAAAGGAGAGGTCGCTTTGTGACGAGAGAAAGACATCCGCTGCCCATCACGTTTTACCAAAAAAACGCCCTTGAGCTTGCCCCGGCGCTTCTCGGCTGCCTTCTGGTCAAAGAAACAGACCAAGGCACAGCGTCAGGCTATATCGTGGAAACAGAAGCTTATATGGGGGCTGAAGACAGAGCGGCCCACAGCTTTAACAATCGCCGGACGAAGCGGACTGAAATTATGTTTGCGGATGCTGGGCGCGTGTATACATACGTCATGCATACCCATACGTTGCTGAATGTCGTCGCCGCAGAAGCAGATATCCCGCAAGCGGTATTAATCAGGGCGATTGAGCCCCATGAAGGCCAGCTGTTAATGGAAGAAAGGAGGCCGGGCCGTCGTCCGAGGGAATGGACAAACGGACCCGGAAAGCTGACCAAGGCGCTTGGCGTTACGATGAATGACTATGGACGCTGGATCACGGAACAGCCGCTTTACATCGAAAGCGGGTATACACCGGAGGACATTTCAACGGGCCCGCGCATCGGCATTGACAACAGTGGAGAGGCGCGGGATTATCCGTGGCGTTTCTGGGTGACGGGAAACAGGTACGTGTCGCGTTAGCATGTTTATGCAAAAAGCAATCAGGGGAATGGTTGAGAAAAAAGAAGGGGGAATCGGAGCGTTGAAAAAGATGATCAAAACCGTTATCAAATGGGCGCCGGTCGTTTACCCGATTGTTCGGAAAATCATGAAGGAACGCAAGGCGTCTAAACAAAAGAACACGTCCTCATCCCGAAAAGCCGGCTGAACCCGGCTTTTCAGCAAATCGACAAACCTGCATTCGTGATAAAACTCCAAGTGGGGAACGGCTGCTACATTCTCAGGGCGTCCTGCCTATACGCCGCCGTCATCACTTCGTTTGAAAGTCCGCTCCCAATGTTTGCCCGCCCTAGACTTCAAGGGTTTTCAATTCTGCGGAAAAGCCTAACACGTAAACGTGTTAGGCTTTTGCCAGCAATCTGATAGCCGGCTGAACCCGGCTGTTTTTTATGGGCCCGTTTTCCCTATTGCCCTCCGGATGTTCATTGACTTGCCATTCTCTCCATTATAGAATTTATGTACATTTCATTCCTTCACCATCCTTTCTGCCTATTCACTTTATTCCCGCATCTACTTGATAGGAGGTTTTTCTCATGCTTCATGGGCGACTTCGTGAAATTCTGCGCTTGCTGATGGCGGCTGAAGCCCCGGTGACGAGCTCGTTTTTTGCCGCGCAACTAAACGTAACGGCGCGGACGGTCCGCAATGATATAAAGGAATTGCAAAGCGTGCTGAGCGGCCATGGCGCCTTAATCCACTCGGCCAGAGGCTCCGGCTACAAGCTCCGCATTCATGACGAGCAGATATTCAGAACCCTGCTGCAAGATGTGCTTCAGCAAAAAAAGGGCCTGCCGGTGTTGCCGGAGGAGAGAATGGCCTATCTTATGAAACGGCTGCTGCTGGCGGAGCATTATCTCAAGCTAGATGAACTGGCTGAAGAACTATTTATCTCAAAATCTACACTCCAAACGGATTTAAAAGAAGTAAAGAAACGGCTTCTGCCTTACCGCATCGTCATGGAAACCCGTCCGAATTACGGCTTCAAACTGCGCGGGGACGAGGTGCAAATGCGGTACTGTATGGCCGAGTACATTGTTGATGAAAGAGAAACGGAGATTGATGTTCTGAATGAAAAGGCTGATATTTTGCCAAAAGAAGAAATTGAGATCATCCGGTCCGCCATCCTGAAAAAAATGAAAAGCGACCGTATTCCTCTCTCTAACTTGGGACTGAATAACCTCATCATCCATATCGCCATCGCCTGTAAACGGATCAGGACGGAAAACTATGTTTCTTTTTTTCAGGATGATATGGATCATATCTTGCATCAAAAAGAATATCAGGCTGCCGAAGCCATTATAAAAGAGCTGGAATCAGCTCTCGCCGTTACATTTCCGCAAGACGAGGCGGCTTATATCGCCATGCACCTCCTCGGCACAAAACGAATGACGCTGCCACAATGCGGGGAGGAGACAACGTCAATAGACGAAGAAACCGATCAGCTGACTTTTGCTATGATCAAAGCCGTTGATCGAGAACTGAAGCTTGGCATTCTGCATGACAAAGAGCTGAAAATCGGCTTGGCGCTGCATGTGAAGCCGGCGATCAGCCGCAACCGATACGGCATGAATCTTCGGAATCCGATGCTGGCAGCGATCAAGGAACATTATCCGCTCGCTTTTGAAGCCGGAATCATTGCAGGGATGGTCATAAAGGAACAGACGGGCATCGACATTCATGAAAACGAAATTGGATATCTGGCTCTCCATTTTGGCGCCGCGATTGAACGGAAAAAAACAGAGGTCCCGCCGAAACGCTGTATTATTGTGTGCGCATCTGGCGCGGGAAGCGCCCAGCTGCTGCGAGAAAAACTCCGCTCCCATTTCGGAAGGCGGCTCGATATTCTTGGAACCGCTGAGTATTACAGTCTTGACCAAATGTCCTATGACTCTATTGATGTAGTCATCAGCACCATTCCGATCAAAAAAGAGCTCCCTGTACCAGTGCTAAAGGTCAACACACTCTTGGGCGGAACCGACTTTACAAAAATCGAATCCATTCTAAGCGATGAAAAAGAAAAAGCGGTCCGCTACCTAAAAAAAGAACTCGTTTTTTTACAGAAGGATCTGCGCTCAAAACAAGAAGTGATTCAATTTTTAGGGCAGAAAGCGGTTGATTGTGGCTACGCCGATGAAGAAATCATAGATTCCATTTTTGAAAGAGAAGACATGTCGCCAACGTGTTTTGGCAATCTTGTCGCCATCCCGCACCCGCTCGTTCCGCAGACAAAAACGACGTTTTGGGCCGTTTGCACGCTCGAAAAGCCGATAGATTGGGAGGACCAGCGTGTTCAATTTGTCTGTCTGCTTTGTGTTGAAAAGGAGAACAAAGCGGATTTGCAAAGCATGTATAGATTGCTCGGCAGCATCTTGGATGACCCGGCAGCGGTGAACCAGCTGATCAAATGCCGTTCGTATCAAGAGCTGTCAGATGTGTTTGACAAAAAAATGCCGAGCTGACAGCCTGTATATACCTTTTTTCCGTTTCCTGCGGAAAAACCTTGAGTGTTTATGAAAGCGATTTCATAATATGATGATAGCAACAGCAGGACATAACAAAATTGATCAAACTCTAGGGGGTCTTTTATATGAATATATTACTCGTTTGTGCAGCAGGAATGTCTACCAGCTTACTGGTAAGCAAGATGGAAAAAAGTGCGCAGGAACAAGGAAAAGACTATACCATTTGGGCAGTTTCAGGCGATTCTGTACAGAATCATATCGATAAAGCGGATGTACTGCTTCTCGGCCCGCAAGTCCGTTACATGCTTCCGCAGCTGAAAAAATTAGGAGAGTCAAAGGGGGTTCCGGTAGACGTCATTAATACCGTCCATTATGGCACGTGCAACGGGGCGGAAGTGCTGAAATCAGCTGAGCAGCTTGGACATGTGTCATAGAGAGGGGCGGGCTATGTGAATAAAGTCAATCAGATCTTAGAAGAAAAGGTCATGCCTATAGCGGGAAGAATTGCGGGACAGCGTCATTTGCAGGCGCTGCGTGACGGTATCATCCTCACGATGCCGCTGATTATCATCGGTTCCTTTTTTCTCATCATCGGCAACCTCCCGATCCCGGGATACGCTGAGTTTATGGCAAAAACGTTTGGCAGCTCCTGGTCTGAAAAACTGGCCTATCCAGTCGACGCGACCTTTGAAATTATGGGGCTTGTCGCCGCGTTCGGCATCGCCTATCGGCTCGCCGAGAAATACGGCGTTGACGCTCTGTCAGCCGGAGCCATTTCACTAGCGGCATTTCTATTGGCAACACCTTATCAAGTGCCGTTTATACCGGACGGTACGACGAAAGAAATCATGGTCGGCGGCGGAATCCCGCTCTCGCTGATGGGGAGTAAAGGCCTGTTTGTCGCCATGATTATCGCGATGGTCTCGACAGAGATATACCGCCTCATTATCCAGCGCAATTTGGTCTTCAAAATGCCGGATGGCGTTCCGCCGGCAGTCAGCAAGTCATTTGTCGCGTTAATTCCCGGCTTTGCCGTCATCTTCCTGATTTGGGCGGCCCGGCTGATTGTTGAAGCGACACCGTTTGAAAGCCTTCATAATATTGTAAGCGTTTTACTTGGAACGCCGCTTTCTATTCTTGGAGGAAGCCTCGGGGGGAGCCTTGTGGCAGAAGCTGTCAAAATGCTTCTATGGGCCTGCGGACTTCACGGAGCTAACATTGTCGGCGGCGTCATGGCACCAATATGGTATGGCGCCATGGATGCCAACAGGATTGCCTTCCAAGCCGGTGAGGAGCTGCCTAAGATTTTCACCCAGCAGTTTTTCGATATATGGGTCAATATCGGCGGAAGCGGCGCCACTTTGGCACTGGTTGTCACGATGTTCCTGCGCGCCCGAAGCAAACAAATGAAACAGCTCGGCAAGCTTGCGATCGGGCCGGCCATCTTTAATATCAACGAACCGATTATTTTCGGAATGCCGATCGTCATGAACCCGATGCTCTTGCTTCCGTTTATCATCACGCCGCTTGTCACACTGACACTCACCTACATCGGAATGAGCACCGGCCTTGTCGCCAAACCGGCGGGAATCGCAGTGCCGTGGACCATGCCGCCGATCTTTTCAGGGTACTTGGCGACAGGGGGGAAAGTCTCAGGCGCGGTCATGCAAGCCATTAATATCGTTGTATCCTTTGTTGTCTACTATCCGTTTTTTAGAATGTGGGATAAGCAGAAGCTGAAAGAAGAAACCGATCTGGAGCTAACTCAAAAGCCGGCCATATTAGATGACAAAGAAGCGGCTCTCTAGAGAAAGGAAGTGAATCGCGTGAATGAGAAAATGGAGCACATTATTTTTCAAATCATCCTTCACGGAGGAAACGGAAGAAGCTCCGCAATGGAGGCCATTGCCGCTGCGAAAAGCGGTGACGCAGAAGAAGCGCGGAACAAGCTTCAAGAAGCCGCAGAGGAATTGTCAAAAGCCCACCACTATCAGACAGAGCTGATCCAAAGTGAAGCGGGCGGAGAAAAAACGGAAATGACGCTTCTGATGGTTCATGCACAGGATCATTTAATGAATGCGATGACAGTGAAGGATATGGCGGCGGAAATCATAGCGTTATATGAAAAGATTACCGAGCAAAGGGGAGCAAGCATATGACAAAAGGATTGAAGATTGTAACGATTGGCGGAGGTTCAAGCTACACGCCCGAGCTCGTGGAAGGGTTGATTAAACGGTATGATGAGCTGCCTGTTCGTGAATTATGGCTCGTCGATATCCCGGAGGGCGAAGAAAAGCTCAATATTGTCGGCACGCTCGCCAAACGGATGGTTGAAAAAGCCGGTGTCCCGATCGACATTCATCTTACGCTCGACCGGAGACAAGCGCTGAAAGACGCAGACTTTGTCACGACTCAATTCCGCGTCGGACTTCTGCAGGCAAGAGCCAAGGATGAGCGCATCCCATTAAAATACGGCGTCATCGGCCAGGAAACGAACGGCCCGGGAGGCTTGTTTAAAGGGTTGCGCACGATTCCGGTCATCCTTGAAATCGCAAAGGACATGGAAGAGCTTTGCCCGAACGCATGGCTCGTTAACTTCACAAACCCGGCCGGCATGGTGACAGAAGCACTGCTTCGCTACTCCAACTTGAAGAAAGTCGTCGGTCTCTGTAACGTTCCAATTGGCATCAAAATGGGCGTGGCCAAAGCGCTTGATGTGGATGTGAACCGCGTAGACGTCCAATTCGCCGGACTGAATCATATGGTGTTCGGGCTTGATGTTTTTCTGGACGGCGTCAGTGTGAAGGATCAAGTCATCGAAGCGATGGGGGACCCGAAAAACGCGATGACAATGAAAAACATCGCAGGCGCAGAATGGGAGCCGGAATTTTTAAAAGCGCTCAATATCATCCCTTGCGGCTACCATCGTTACTACTTCAAAACAAAAGAAATGCTGGAGCACGAACTGGAAGCATCACAAACGGAAGGCACCCGCGCTGAAGTTGTGCAGAAGGTTGAAAAAGAACTGTTTGACCTTTATAAAGACCCGAATCTCGCGATCAAACCGCCGCAGCTGGAAAAACGGGGCGGTGCTTATTACAGCGATGCCGCGTGTAATTTAATCAGCTCCATTTACAATGATAAACACGACATTCAGCCGGTGAACACGATGAATAACGGGGCAATCGCGAGTATCCCAGACGATTCCGCGGTGGAAGTGAACTGTGTAATGACGAAAAACGGCCCTCAGCCAATTGCTGTCGGCGACTTGCCGGTATCTGTCAGGGGCCTCGTCCAGCAAATCAAATCCTTTGAGCGTGTCGCGGCAGAAGCGGCGGTTACAGGCGACTATCAAACAGCGCTCCTCGCCATGACGATTAACCCGCTCGTTCCGTCCGACACAGTGGCAAAAGAGATTTTAGACGACATGCTGGAGGCGCACAAAGCGTACCTGCCGCAGTTCTTTAACAAAATTGAAGCGTAAAAAAAGCCGGCCTTCAGTGGGCCGGTTTTTTTACTTGCTTTCAGTAAGCGCTGCGACTTCGGTCGTCCATCCGAATTCGTCTGTGACAGCGCCTTTTTGAATGCCAGTAATCGTGTCATACAGTTTTTTTGCGATTTCTCCTGTTTCGCCGTTGTTGATCGCAAGTGTTTCATCCTGCCAGATCAGCTCGCCGACTGGAGAAATAACTGCTGCTGTACCAGTTCCGAAGGCTTCTTCAAGGATGCCGTCTTTATGGGCTTGGATGACCTCATCGATCGCAATTTTCCGTTCTGAAACAGGAAGTCCCCAATGCTTCAGCAAGGCGATGACAGAATTTCGCGTGATGCCTTCCAGGATGCTTCCGTTCAGCACCGGCGTTATGATTTCACCGTTGATTTTGAAGAAGATGTTCATGCTCCCGACTTCTTCAATGTATTTCTTCTCAATCCCGTCCAGCCAGAGCACTTGAGAAAATCCTTTCTCTTCGGCTACCTGTTGCGCTTTTAAGCTTGAAGCGTAATTTCCAGCGGTTTTGGCATTTCCCGTTCCGCCTTTTACCGCACGGACAAATTCACTTTCAACAGCGATTTTGACTGGTTTGATGCCTTCTTTATAATAAGAGCCGACCGGGGAGAGAATGATAAAGAGCTTATACGTATGAGATGCCGCAACACCAAGGAAAGGCTCGGTGGCGATGATGAACGGGCGGATATAAAGGGATGTGCCCTCCGCATTCGGAATCCAGTCTTTATCAATCGCGACAAGCTGTTTCAAGCCCTCGAGTACCTGTTCTTCATCGATTTGCGGAATGCAAAGGCGGTCGTTTGATTGATTGAGGCGCTCCATATTTTTTTCCGGTCTGAAAAGCAGGACATGGTCATCCTCTGTGACGTAAGCCTTTAACCCTTCAAACACGGTTTGGCCGTAGTGATATACCATTGCAGCCGGATCCATTGAAAAGGATTGATAAGGAATGATTCTTGGGTCGTACCATCCTTTATCCGCCGCATAGTCCATTACAAACATGTGGTCTGTAAACACTCTTCCGAACGAAAGCTGATTTGCATCTGGTTTCGGTTTTTTTGCCGTTGTCAATTCAACGCGAATCTCTTGTTTAGTCATGGTCAATCTCCCTGTTGTTAAATTGTTTGTATTATCAAACTTATTTGAAAATAATTTATATTCTATTGTATACCTTCAACAAATATTCGCAATAGGTTTGCTCAAATTTGTAAGAAATTCATAAGAAAAAAGCAGGAGACATTAATTCTCCTGCGTGTTCATTTGCTCAAACACCCTGTCGTAATCGGCTCGAGTGGCGTTCCGAAGACCTTCGACACGTTCATTTGTAATCTCTTGTTTGCCTTCCTTCAACCCGTCCAAGAAATACTGAACATATTCTTCGGCTGATATGCCGCGGTACGTCAGGCCTTGTTTATCGCGTGATTTTTGGTTTAAACCCGTGTCAACCATAGGCGGCGCCATTTCAATCACTTCCACGCTTGTGTCACGGAGCTGGTGTCTCAGCGTAAGCGAGAACGAGTGAAGGGCCGCTTTCGTTGCGCAGTACACCGGATAAACAGCTAACGGGTTAAACGCAAGCCCGGATGTGACCTGAACGATTGCCGCCTCGGGCTGCTTCATCAAATGAGGCGTGAAAAGGGCTGATAAATGGACAGGCGCTTGGACATTAAGTTCAATTTCATCTCCGTCCACAAAAAGCTCTTCCGTCCCTTTTGTAAAGTCGATTTCCTTTTGAATGCCGGCGTTGTTGACGAGAACATTCAGATTTGGGAATTTCTTTACCGCCCATTCATACAATGCTTCCCGCTGCGAACGGTCTGCAACATCACATTGCTTTGTATGGATGGTTGGGAGCTTGTGCTTCGCTTCTGTCAGACGCGCTTCGCTGCGCCCGCAAATAATGACTTCATTGCCGAGTTCCAGCAGCCGCTTGGCCAGCTCAAGCCCGATGCCCGCAGATCCGCCTGTGATTAACACGGTATTGCCTGTCATCTTCATTGATGTAACACCTCTTATTCAGTTGGCTGTGATTCCTTTACTATTTCAAATCTTAGCAGGAAATATGCAGCCGCGTCCTATGAGATGCTCAGGATGATGTGACTTTTCCAGTTTTATAAAATTCGTCAATTGCTTTATCGACATACACCCAGCCTTTCCAGCCGATGTGAATGGTGTCTTTCATGAAATACGGATCGTATTCATGCTTTGAGAAATCAGCAACCTGGAAGCCCTTGGCTTTGATCTGTTTATTCACCTTTTGGTAATAATCAGTACGTCCTTTTTTCGGGAAGCCAGTGTAGTCGTACCACTTTCCGTTAACAGGGATGGTGACAAACATAGGCTCTGCCCCCGCATCCTTCAGGATATCAAGCATCATCTCAAAATCACCGTATTCCGGTGACACTGCATACGATTTTCCTTTGTTTTTCCCTTTCAGCTTAGGCACTTTCGGCTTCAGCTTTTTATAAACAGGATTGTCAATGTAAAAATCGTTAGACCCTGAGTGGCGTTTTCCTGACTGATCTGCGAGTTTATTTAATTCAGACCATGACTGGTCCTTTACTGACTGCGAGATATAACGCTTTGGACCGGATGACTCCGTCGCTGAATAATACATGTCCTTCTTTTCCAGCATGCTGTAATAGACTTTTGCCGCCGGCTTCAGCGCGTTCACTTTCCACGTTTGGCCGTTTACGATTGCTTTGTACAGCTCGCATAGAATCGCGTCATTTTGCACGGCCTTAAAGCGCAGCATGCGTTTCATCATTTTCTTTTTCACATCGGAGTCGATCTGCTCGTTAAATGCCAAATCAAGCCCTTGCAGCGCAGAATAGTTCGGCGCGAAATGCTGTTCATCAGACCCGCGCTTAATAAACCATTGCGGAGACACGATGAATACGATTTTTTTGCCCTTCAGCTGATCCATATGGGCAGCGAAGTTTAAAGAGTGAATCAATGACTGTGATCCGCCTTTGCCGACAAGGTACGGCGTGAACCCCTCATTGTTCACCTGAAAATAATTAGATGGGTGGAACTCGTCCAGCCGGGAAAGCTCAGAAGATCCGTAAATCGGAAGGTATTCCGGATCTTTGAGCATTTGATCTTGTAAATAAAGCCCTTGAAACATACTCGGGTTCAAGGCTGTTGCCGACTCTTTCACCCGCTTATCGGTAATGAAGCCTGACAGCCATGAAGATGGAACTGCGATGGCGCCTGCGAATAGAATAAACGCCAAAATAATTGGACCGAAAAAACGCTTTTTCATTATTTCAACTCAGACAGCTGATTTACAATGTTGTTAGGCGTATTCCAAACATCCCGGTCAAATTCAGTGATCGGCACTAAAATATCAAAACGGTTTTCAATCGCAAGCAGCAATTCTACTGTTCCAAAAGAATCAAGCAAACCTTCTTCAAAAATGTCAATATCAGGATTTTCCTTTACGATGTCATCCTGGCAAACCTCTGCTAAAACGTCTAATACCTCTTGTTTAAATTCCATAGCTTTCTATTCTCCTTTAATGGTGGTGATGAAATAGTTTTCCTGAGAAAATATAAAATCCGAAGCAAACGAAATGGAAAGTGATCACAATTGCAAGAGCGGTTGTCCAGCGGTTGGACGGTAGCCATTTGTATTTCTTATTCCACTTCTCGAAAAAGTTGTAACATGTCATCAGCACGGCGTGATAGAGGCCGTAGATGATATATTGCGGCGCAAGCCCGTGCCAAACCCCCATCAGCATAAACAGCAGGAAATACCCGATGTTTGAGACGGCCATGCGGTTTTTAATCCACTTTTTCTTTGTCATCCAAAATACGAATCTCATAAACACATAATCCCTGAACCAAAAGGACAGAGACATATGCCAGCGATTCCAGAAATCTTTAATATTCTTACTGATAAACGGTTTATTAAAGTTTTCAGGTGATTTAATGCCCATAATATAGCTGACCCCGACGGCAAACATCGTATAGCCGGCAAAATCAAAGAATAAATACATGCTGTAGCCATACATGTAAAGCAGGTTCCCGAGAATCTTATGATGCGTGATCGCGGGAAGGTTCATGATGAAGTACGTGTTGATTGCGTAGCCGATAATAAACTTGTACAGGAAACCGATAAAGATTTTATGAATCCCTGTATATAATAGATCGGCGTATTCGTCTTTCGTCCAAGCCTTCTGTTCATCCTTGACGAACCGGCGGTATCTGTCGATCGGGCCGGAGGAAATCGTCGGGAAAAACAGGATGAAATACAGCAGGCGGTGGAGCGGCAGCTGTTCCTTCAGCAGACCGTCTCTTGCTTCCATAATCAGCTGAACGCCTTTAAAGGTTAAATATGAAATCCCTAAAAAGCTGATCAGGTTATGTGCCGGGTGATGCGGCTGCGGGTGTGAAAGAAACGGCCATATTTTCGACAAAAATAAAGGCAGAATCGCCGCGATCACAGCTCCGCAAAAGACAAAGCCGCTATTCGCTTTCTGCCTGTACGCCAAGTAGCCGCTGATCAAAAGCACCTGCCATATCGTAAACAGACACAGTGCGATGACCCCGTGTACGTCGTGCGAAAAAATTAATGCCAATATAATGATAGATATGAACATGTTGTATGCTTGAAATCTTTTTCCGTTCAGGCCGAGAATGATCGTCGGCAGAAGGAGAATGCCAAGCAGTATAAAGAATAAAAACGAACTGTAAGGCGTCATACAAGAACCTCTTCGCCGATGCGTTTCCGGTCAATCTTTCCGTTAGCCGTCATTTGAATGTGATCTTGGTAAATGAATTTTCTCGGGATCATATACGCTGGAAGGGAAGCGGCAAGCTCTTTTTTAATGGCGCTTGTCAGCTGGAATTCCTTCTGGAACTCATGCTCCTCAGGCACAATAGCCGCGATCAGGTATTCAACTGTTCCGTTTGGCTGATACGGAATCACGACAGCAGAGCGAACGTACTGAGACTGTCTCACATGGACTTCGATTTCCTCGAGCTCCATTCGATAGCCGTGAAGTTTGATTTGGAAATCCAAACGTCCTTGGCAGAAAATCTGACCCTCTTGGATATAGCCAGCATCACCAGTCCGGTATGCCCACTGGCCTTCATAAGAGAAAAACGCCTTTTCCGTCAGCTCAGGCTCACCAAGGTAGCCTCGGCTTACGCTTGGCCCCGCAATGACGATTTCTCCTTTTTCTCCATCAGGAAGCGGCTGTCCCTGTTCATCCATAATAAACATGTTCATATCAGGTTTGGCGAAGCCGACTGGCAGCGATTCGTTGCGGCTGATGACATCATCCGTAATTTCAACCGATGTGACAGCCACTGTGGCTTCGGTCGGGCCGTACGTATTAAAGATGTTTGCTTTCGGAAAACGCTCAAGCAGCGCTTTTGCAACAGAAACCGGAAGAACTTCCCCGCAAAACATAAAGGTGTCCGCATCAGGCAGCAAGTCTTGTGAGAAACCCGGGTCCATCAGGCACATTTGCACAAAGGAAGGTGTTGATGTCCACACATTCAGACCAGATGTTTTCAGCTCTTCGAATAATATTTTCGGCTTATTCACAGCATCTTTTGTCACGCAGTGTAACGTTCCGCCTGATTGAAGGCACGGATAAAGGTCCATGACTGATAAATCAAATGAAAACGGCGCTTGGTTTAAAAATGTTTTTCCTCCGTTAACTGGAAAGTCTGCGCAAATCCAGTTTGTGAAGCTTTGAAGATTCGCGGCGGAAATCTGCACGCCTTTAGGATTTCCCGTGCTTCCGGAAGTGTAAATGATGTAAAACGTCTCGTGATCCTTGACCCATTGATCTTGGCTGACAGTGCCGTCCGCGTTTTCCAGCAGTTCTTCTGCTGAAACCGCCTGAATCTGCTGGCCGAGTTCGTCAACTGGAAGCCCGGCTGCGTGGATCAGCAATTCTGCTCCAGAGCTTTCGATAATTTTCGCAATCCGCTCGGACGGAATCGACAGGTCAACGGGAATATAAGGGTGTCCCGCTTTGACGCTTCCTAAGAAGGAAACGATCATGTGCGGCTCCATATGGCCGTACACAAGGATAGGCGATTTCTTTTCCCCAGAAATGCGTTTTTGGATCGCGGCACCCGCACGGTCAGACTGCTCCCATAATTCCTGATATGTGAGCGACTGGCCTTGAGAGCGGAAGGCATCGGTTTGCGGATAAGATTCCGCATGTGTTTGAATAGCATGTAAAAGTTTCATCGTTATTCTCTCTCCAATTAGAAATCGTTATAAATATATGAACCGGTATTCGCGGTGTGAAAACCATACATGAAAAACAAAACAAGAAGTATAATCAAATAAAAACCTGTATGACATGTCCACTTGACAGCGGGCTTTTCATACAGCTGTTTCATCAATTGCAGCATATCAAAAGTTCCTTTCCCGTTTTTTCGACAATCACATGAGTATTGACGATTAGGTGCGCAAAAAGTTTCATCTTTTCCCTAAACTCCCTCAAATAAATATATCGGCGTTTTTCTATTGAAAATGAATCTTTATGCCTGATAGGGAAAAAAATGAATTGCCTGGTGATCATTTATAATAAAAGGATAAGACACAAGGGGTTAAAACGATCTTTTTAACTTTTAAAAAGCGTAAAGCACTTAAAAAAATTTTTCTGTATCTGTTCGTTCTAGTGAAAGCAGAAACCTGATGAAATCGGGGCGGAAAGCGTATAATAAGAAAGAAAACGCCTTCTTTCGGTATCTTGTGAAATGGGGGAGAAGTCATTATGATAGATAAGGAAGCAAAAGGAGTTTTTATCAAAGCGCCGGCTGAAAAAAAGTAAGCCTTTTAATAGAAAGGAAGAGGAAGATGAACCAAACAAATAAGGGTGAGGGTCAGACTGCGCCGGAAAAAGAAAGCATGGGGCAGATCCTTTGGCAGTTAACCCGTCCTCATACGTTAACGGCATCATTTGTGCCTGTGCTGCTCGGAACAGTATTGGCGATGTTTTATGTCAAGGTTGATCTGCTGCTGTTTCTGGCTATGCTGTTTTCTTGCTTATGGATCCAGATCGCGACGAACTTATTTAATGAATACTACGATTTTAAACGCGGGTTAGATACAGCAGAATCTGTCGGAATCGGAGGGGCGATCGTACGCCACGGAATGAAGCCAATTACGATTTTGCAATTAGCCCTTGCATCATATGGGATTGCTATATTGCTCGGCGTCTATATTTGCGCAAGCAGCAGCTGGTGGCTGGCTCTGATCGGCCTCGTCGGCATGGCGATCGGATACCTGTATACAGGCGGGCCGCTGCCGATTGCGTACACGCCGTTCGGTGAGTTATTCTCGGGCATTTGCATGGGTTCGGTGTTTGTGCTGATTTCGTTTTTCATTCAGACAGATAAAATCAATTTGCAAAGCATCTTGATTTCGATCCCGATTGCAATTCTTGTCGGCGCAATTAACCTATCGAACAACATTCGCGATATTGAAGAGGACAAAAAAGGCGGACGCAAAACATTGGCGATTTTGATGGGGCATAAGGGAGCTGTCACGCTCTTAGCCGCGTCGTTTGCTGTCGCTTATATTTGGGTTGTCGGCTTGGTCATCACCGGTGCCGCTAGCCCGTGGCTGTTTGTCGTCTTTTTGAGCGTGCCTAAGCCGGTTCAGGCAGTGAAGGGTTTCGTCCGAAAAGAATTGCCGATGAACATGATTGTGGCGATGAAATCCACAGCCCAAACCAACACATTTTTCGGATTCCTGCTCTCGATCGGGTTATTGATCAGTTACTTCCGGTAAAAAGAAAGACCGTATGTTTCGTGCGGTCTTTTTTTGTTACATTAGACCGCATTTTGTAAAAAAATTCACAAAACCATACTGGAAGCAAGGACGTCTAGTACATGGACAGCGGATAAAGGTCCGTTAAAGGAGATGATGGAAATGGATTTATCTGTAACGCATATGGACGATTTGAAAACAGTAATGGAAGATTGGAAAAATGAATTATTAGTTTATAAATTTGCGCTGGATGCACTGGATACAAAGTTCTCCATTATCAGCCAGGAGTATAACCTTATTCACGGACACAACCCGATTGAACATACGAAATCCCGTGTCAAAAGCTTTGAAAGCATCGTGAATAAGTTAATGAGAAAGGGCTGCGAGATTACGACGAAGGAAATGAAAGAGCACATTCACGACATTGCCGGTGTGCGCATCATTTGTTCCTTTATTTCTGATATTTATAATGTCGTGAATGTCTTAAAGCAGCATGATGACTTGCGAATCGTAAAGGTGAAGGATTATATTCAGACGCCAAAACCGAACGGCTACCGAAGCCTGCATTTGATCATTGAGATGCCTGTGAATTTAACAAACCGTGTGGAATATGTCAAAGCGGAAATTCAAATCCGGACGATCGCGATGGATTTCTGGGCGAGCCTTGAACATAAAATTTACTATAAATTGAATAATGACGTTCCGAAGCAATTAACAGACGAACTGAAGGAAGCAGCGGAGATCGCCCATTATCTTGATGAGAAAATGCTGGGGATAAAGAAAGAGGTGGATTAGAAAAGACGGCAG
Source organism: Bacillus sp. K7 (assembly GCF_053903245.1). Taxonomy (NCBI): domain Bacteria; kingdom Bacillati; phylum Bacillota; class Bacilli; order Caryophanales; family Bacillaceae; genus Bacillus; species Bacillus sp. K7. The sequence continues at coordinate 3,636,003 of NZ_CP096406.1, read as the reverse complement.
CTAAGTGCCGTCTTTTTTATTTGATATCTTCATAAATGTCAGAGGCTTTGGCCTTCATTTGTTTCTTATTGGTTTTCGGTTTCTTCTCTTTTTTCACAGCCTGATAGACAGCGGCTGTCACAAGATCGCCGGCCTGCTGGAGGCGATCTTTGCTGATATGCTCGATCGAGTCTTCGGGGGTGTGATACCACGGCTCGACTTCTTCGGTTTCCGGGTCTCCCCAAATAAAGTTGGCGGAATCAATACCGGCTTCGTGGAATGGCACGTGATCGGATGACCCTCCCTGTGTCAGAGACAGGCTGTCAAACCCGATGTTTTCAGCGGCCGTCCGACTGGATTCCCAAACATCGTTCGATTGGCCGTCCAATGTGTTGACATACAGCTCAGACGCATTTTCCCAGCTTGTGCCCACCATGTCAAAGTTGAAGTTCACTTCGCTGCGTTTCAACTCTTTTTCCGACAGATGATCTACATAATAAGATGAGCCGAGCAGGCCCAGCTCTTCTGCGCCGAAAGCGATAAAGCGGATTTCTTTATCAGAAGGAACGCTTTTTAAGACGCGCGCCATTTCCAGCATGACAGAGGTGCCTGAGCCGTTGTCATTTGCTCCGGGCGAAAAAGGAACACTGTCGTAATGGGCCGTCACGTACACAATGTCTGGATGTTTGATGTTCTTCGGTTTTTTGATCCCAATGATGTTCTGGGAGGTCTGGTTTGTGAATGCTTTTAGGTGTAAGGTTGCTTCTTTTTGCTGGGCAAGGGCTTCTCCGTCTTCTTTCTTAATGCCGACGACAGGGATGCCGACTTCATTGCCTGACAGATTTGGCGTCACAGGCACGAGGCTTTCTTTGTTGTTATAAATGATGACAGCCTTGGCTCCGGCGGCTTCAGCATGTTTGGCTTTCTCGTAAAACGTAAGGTCTCCTCTGGAAATCAAGGCGATTTTGCCCTTGGCGTCAGCGGTGAAGTCCTTTGGGTAGCCCAAGCCGGCATTGAAAAGCGGAGCCGTCAGCCCTTGTTTGTCAGTCGGGGCTGAGCCGGATGCCGCCCGTAGAAGAATATCGCTTCCTTCTGAAGACAGCGTTCCCTCGAGCCGGTCAGGAATATCGAATCGTTGTACCTTCACATCAAGCTTTACTTTTCTCATGGATGAAGCAATGAACAGGGCGCTCTTTTTTTCAGCGGCCGTTCCGGCTATTCTGGGGCCGATGGCTTCACTTAGCTGGGAAATGGTTGAGTACGCACGCTTTGCTTTGAAAGGAAGCTCTCGCTCGCTATCTGATATTTGTACAGCACGCGCGGCAGGGGTGATACTTTGTGGCGGCAAAAGAACTGTTCCGGCAGTTAAAACAGCCAACGTCACTACAGTCAAAAGCTTTTTCATCGGAAATAACCCTCCCTAATGTATGGATGGGGAATATTTCGGGAAGCTAAGGGAATTTCCTGCAAAATGGAGAGCATTTTTGAAAAGACAGTGCTTTATACCTGCAAAAAAACGCTTATGAATGGAGAGTCATAAGCGTTTTGGGATATTGGGCTATTGGAGTTTTAAAAACTTGCGTTTGCCGACTTGGATGATCATATTTTCTTTTATCTCTGCATCGGCATGAACATCTGTTATTTTCTCTCCGTCGATGCGGATACCTCCGTTTTGAATCATGCGGCGTGCCTCGCTCTTTGAAGAAAGGAGTTTCAATGTAACGAGCAGATCGACAATCGCGATTGTTTTCTCGCCTTCCCATTGCACTACCGGAATATCGTCTGGCAGGCTGTTTTCCTGAAAGACGGTTTTAAACGATTGCTCGGCAGATTCAGCTGCTTCCGCTCCGTGATACATTCGGACGATCGTTTTGGCTAAGAGCATTTTGGCATCCCTTGGATGAATGGCGCCGGTTTCTAAGTCTTTCACGAGCTGTTTTTTCTCTTCAAGCTCTAAGTCAGTTGCCAAATGAATGTATTTTTTCATCAGGCTGTCGGGCAGTGACATCGTTTTCCCATACATGTCGTTTGGGTGTTCATCAATGCCGATGTAGTTATTTTTTGACTTCGACATTTTCTCAACGCCGTCCAAGCCTTCCAAAAGCGGCATGAGGATGACGACCTGTTTTTCTTTGTTGTATCGTTCTTGGAAATGCCGGCCCATGAGGACATTGAAATGCTGATCTGTCCCGCCTAATTCAATATCACTTTCAAGAACGACGGAATCATAACCTTGCATCAACGGGTAAAAGAATTCATGAAGCGAGATCGGCTTTTGCATGGCGATGCGTTCTTCAAAGTCGTCGCGCTCCATCAGGCGGGCTACGGTTATTTTTCCTGCCAATTCAATGACATCCTCCAGACTCAATGTTTTCAGCCATTTCGAATTGTAGTGAAGCTCGACTTTTTCAGGATCCAGAACTTTTCCAAATTGTTGAAAATATGTTTTGGCGTTATGCTGCACTTCTTCATCAGTCAGCTGCTTTCTGGCTGCTGATTTTCCGGTTGGATCACCGATTTTTCCTGTGAAATCCCCAATTAACAGCTGGACAATGTGGCCGTTTTCTTGAAATTGGCGAAGCTTGTTTAACACAACCGTATGGCCCAAATGCACATCCGGTGCAGAGGGATCTAATCCAAGCTTAATTTTTAATGGTGCGCCTGTAGAAATAGATTTCACAAGCTTGGCCTTTAGTTCCTCCGGCGGTATGACTTCGTGGGCGCCTGTCATGTATATCTGAAGCTGTCTTTCGACTTCTTTTTGCTGTGCTGCTGTGAGTTGCTCAAAAGTTTTCATCCTTCTTCCTCCTTTTATAAAAACACAAAAAGAGCCCATCCCGAAAAGGGACGTGGCTCAATGCACGCGGTACCACCCTGGTTGAAGACATCGTCTTCCGCTCATTCGAATAACGGTATCCCGTTCTTTGCTACTAAGGTTCGCAAAGAAAGCTAGGGAAGGTAATTCACGTTTGCCTGTGTGCCGGCTCGCACCTTCCGCCGGCTCTCTGAAACAGGGAGACAAACCGCTACTGGATTCCCATCAAAGCTTATGTTGTATGAAGATTGTCAGCTACCTTTCTAAGCAGCTCTGTCAATGTTTTTTGTTCGTCTTTCGTCATGCCCGCAATAAGCTCAGTTTCCCCTTTGTGAAACTCCGGGTAGAGTTCTTCGATTGCTTGTTTGCCGGAATCGGTGATGGAGACAAAAACAAGTCGCCGATCTCTTGTGTCGATGCTTTTGCGGCAAAAATTCTTTTTTTCGAGCGTTTTGATCACGTTGCTTGCTGTAGCTGTTGAAATGCCTGACAGCTCAGCAGCTTTTCTCGTTTCGAGTGCTCCCCATACCCATAAATCATAAAGGATGGAGAAAGCTGTCCAAGAAAGGCCATAGGAAGAAAGAACCCTAGTCTCCATTTTGATACGGAGCTTTTGCGCAGATCGATACAGATTCGTCGCAATCGATATGGCTTCCAGGTTGAGTGACTCGATGGGCATTTGTTTAAGCTTAGAAAGTGTGTCGTGTTCTTCTTTCCGAAGCTGTTGATGTTGATAGGAACGTTCCATTTTTTATGCCTTCCTTAAATTATCAGAATCATTAGCTATGAAATGAATTGTAACAGAGTTTGTTCTGAACTTCAAGCCCATATATCGGTTGTATAAAAAAGACCTAAACAACACCACAATAAACAAAAACCCGCAAACGGGGGTGCCATCTTGCAAAAGTATGTTCAAGCCGTCTATAAACATGATCCGTTTCATCTCTTTTCAGCAGAGCATGTGGTGACATTAGCGATAATCGCTCTCTTGGCCATTTTGTTGTTTCTATTCCGCGAGGCAGCCAAGCGGCCTCAACTAAGCTTGTTTCTGCGCTATTTGTTTGTGTTTCTGCTGCTTGCTTCGCAAATCGGTTATCAAATATGGATGATCGCTACGGGCAGGTGGTCGGTGCGCACTTCATTGCCTCTCCAGCTCAGTGATCTATCGGTGTATTTGTCAGCCATTATGCTGGTGACTAAAAGCTGGAGACTGTTTGTATTTTTATATTTTGTCGGCATTGCAAGCTCGATGCAGGCACTTTTGACACCTGACCTCGGTATGTTTTCATTTCCGCATGTCCGATATATCCTCTTTTTTATGTCGCACGGGTCCGTGTTTCTGTCCTGTCTGCTGATGGCGGTGATCGGCACTTACAGAATGGGCCAGCGCTCTTTATGGATGACTGTCCTGATTGTCAATGTGTACGGCGTCTGCATTTACTTGATTGATCGTTGGCTTGGCGCGAATTATATGTATTTGACGAAAAAACCGGGCGGCTCTTCTCTCTTGGATGTTCTCGGGCCGTGGCCATGGTATATTGCCTCAGCTGAAGCCATTACGATCGCAAGCTTTTACATCCTTTATTGGCTTTACCGCATGTTCAAAAAGTGATTCCTTTTTTGTTGTATAGCACATTCTATTTAAAAAAATATTGTTGAATAGTGTTTAATTTTCTGAAATCGGGAATGTAACTTGTACAACACAAAGGGAGATGAATACCATTGAAGAAAGATGAAATTATGCATATCGTGTCATGCGCAGATGATAATTATGCTCGTCATTTAGGTGGAATGTTCGTTTCTTTATTGACAAACATGGACCAGGAGAGAGAGGTCAAATTATACGTCATTGATGGCGGAATTGAGCCTGATAACAAAAAAAGACTGGAAGAAACCACATTGAAATTCGGTGTGCCGATTGAATTTTTAGAAGTGGATACTAACATGTATGAACATGCGGTAGAAAGCAGCCATATTACAAAAGCGGCGTATTACCGCATCTCAATTCCTGACTTAATTAAGGATGAGAGCATCAAACGAATGATTTATATCGATTGTGACGCGATTATTCTTGAAGATATTTCGAAATTGTGGGATCTGGATATTGCGCCATATACGGTCGCTGCTGTTGAAGATGCGGGGCAGCATGAACGCCTGAAAGAAATGAATGTCACTGATACAGGGAAGTATTTTAACTCAGGTATCATGGTGATTGATTTTGAATCTTGGAGAAAGCAGAACATCACAGAAAAAGTCATCAACTTTATCAATGAACACCCAGACGAAGATTTTCTTGTGCTGCACGACCAAGACGCGCTGAATGCGATCTTATACGATAAGTGGTATGAACTTCATCCACGCTGGAACGCTCAAACCTATATCATATTAAAACTAAAATCGCCTGCGACGCTGTCAGGCCAAAAGCTTTATAGAGAAACGAGAGAGAACCCGGCCATTGTCCACTTCTGCGGCGGAGAAAAACCTTGGAACTCCAATACCAAACATCCTTATCGCGATGAGTATTTCCATTACATGTCGTATACGAAGTGGAATACAATCAGCAATCCGGCGATGAACCAATAAATTTTTAAAAAACGCTTTTGATCATCTCAAAAGCGTTTTTTTTGTTTGCCTCAGCGCGCGACAGAGCGTTGGTAAAAGCGCTGAATATGCATGGCGATATAGCATAATTCTTTTTCAGGGAACACAAAGCCGTATTCCTTTTTCACAAATGTGCCGATGCTTTGGGCACAAAGAAATGCATCCTTAAATCTCTCTTTAATAATCTCGATCATTTCTGCATCCAGCTCGTAAATGGATTCGCCCGCTTTGATATGCTGAATCGCAAAGCGGAGATGGGTCACAAGCCGTTCATAAGAAATGGTATCTTCCACAATATTGATGGACAGCTGAATTTCAATAATCTCGATGATATCACGGATCATTGTTGTAATATCTAACGTCTGTGTCATATCCCCGGCATTGTTTCTTGCTGTGTGGATATGCATGGCGATATTGCCGATTTCATCATCAGGAATGTGAATCCCCAGTGTATTTTTAATCAGCGCTCGAGCCCATAAGCCAATCTGAAATTCCTTCGGATAAAGGACTTTGATTTCATTCAGCAGCGGGTTTTTGATCACCATTCCATTGCTCAGGCGTTCGATCGCAAAGGACAGATGGTCTGAAAAAGCGACGTGAATGCGCTCGTTGATTTTGATGTTTAGCTCTTTTTCGGCATGGGAGATAATTTGCTCAGAAATCTGAATATGGTCTTCCGGCAATGTTTCTAAAATCTCTTCGAATTGCTTATAATCAGGAGTATCTTTTCTGACAAACGTTTTTTCTATTTTTGACGGATCGACAATATCATTTTTCTTTTTGTCGAACGCAATTCCTGCACCTAAGAGAATCTTCTCTTCATTTTGATCCTTTACGACGATAGCATTATGATTTAAGATTCTTTTAATTTTCATAGCTTTTTTGTCCTTTCATCCCCCGTTTTATGAATGAAAACGAATAAATCCAGTTATTCTGTCTCTTCTTTAAACCCGAGAAACAGTGTAGCTATAAAAGCAGAGACGGCCGCGGCCAAAAAACCGATCATATAATGAACGAAATTGGCGGCACCGAACGGCAGCACGATTGAAATCATCGGAATGCCTGTCAGCCCGTAGGAATTCGACACCACATGTACCGCAACCACGTATGCTCCGCCAATCGCGCCGCCGATGGCAGCTCCGATAAAAGGCCGGATCAATTTGACATTTACTCCGAATACAATCGGCTCCACAATGCCTAAAAACGCGGTCAGGGAAGCGGGGAGCGCAATTTTTTTCAGGCTTGATTGTTTCGTTTTGAAGAAGACCGCAAGTCCCGCTCCGCCTTGGGCCACATTCGCCATCGACCATATCGGCACTAAAAAGTTCACACCGACATGCGGGTCAGCAAGCAATGTTGCTTCGATCGCATAAAAGCTATGATGCAAGCCAGATAGAACGATAGTAGAGTAGATGCCTCCGAATAGGGCGCCTGCGGCAATGCCAGCGTGATCATAAATATAAACAATCGACTGTGTCATGATCTGGCCGATGATGGACGCGGCGGGATTCATGACAATCAGCGCGAGGAACCCAGTCATCAAGATCGTAGTAAAGGGAATGATAACGACATCAAGCGACTTCGGCACGATCGACTTTAATAGCTTCTCGATTCGTCTCATGACATAAACGGAAAAAAGAATCGGTATAATGGAGCCTTGATAGCCCATCATTGGAATATGTAGCCCCCATATGTCTAAAGAAGCGGGGGTTTTGCTGCCGAGCATAGACGGGTCCAGAAGATCGGGATGCGTCAGAAGCCCCGCTATCACTGCCCCTAAATAGGGATTGCTGCCAAATTGCCGTGCGGCACTGAAGCCGACCAAAATCGGCAGCAAAATAAAGGCTGTGCTGGACACGAGGTCGAGCATTTTGATCCAAGGGCTTCCGGCTGCGAACCAGTGAAACACTTTAATCATGCCAATCAATCCCATGAGCAGGCCGCTTGCGGTTATGGCCGGAATGATCGGCACAAAAATATCGGACAGCGTTTTTGCAAAAGCTGCGACAGGGTTCAGCTTCCGGCTGGAGCTTTTCTGTTGGCCAGGCTCTTCAGATGGCGCGTTCTCCCACACGTGAATGAGTTCTTTATATATTTTGTTGACGACGCCTGCTCCAAAGATAATCTGGAATAACCCATATCGGAAAAAGGTGCCCTGCACACCTTGCAGCTGTTTAATGGCATGTATATCGATTTTCGTCTCGTCTTTTACCTCAAAACGAAGACGGGTCGTACAATGACTGATGCTGATAATATTGCTTTTTCCTCCTATGAGGACCAACAATTCGTTTGCAATCTCTTTTTGCAATCAATCAAAACCTCCTTTGCTGAAAAAAGTCGGCTTGTTCATCCTATCAAATGAAAAGTTGACAATCAAAATGAAAAAAGTGAGAAATACCGGCTCAAAATGACAAAACGAGCAGGGACAACAAAAAATGCCCGCGTCGGTGACGGAGCATGAAAAAAGGATAGGGGTTGTCCATGGCGCCGTTATAAGCCCAACACGAAAAGAAGGGTTAAAATGCCCTGTTTATTAGGCACTAATACTCCCTTTGCATCATTGGGTCTTGCCTGCTGACCAGTCACAATCCCTCCATATGTGGTGATAACTGTAATAACGTTCATTTTATGCTGTTCATGACTGGATATCAATAGTAGGAAAAGCCTGTGCGGCGAATGGGAAAAAGGTTGTGTGTGATGTTCTTTAGAATGGAAAAAGCCTGTCAGGCCTAGAATGAGAGGCTGACAGGCTTTTTTGGCTACCTTTTCGGTTTAACGGCATTCAGCCGTTTTTGCAGTTTTGTTTTTTCATTGGATTTTTGTAATTGATTCACTGCAGACTGAGCGGATGTCTTTGCTTTTTTCGTTTTGTCTTTTTCCGCTTTCTTCACTTTGTCTTTAGCGGTTTTAACCTTTTTTGTTTCGGCTGTTGCCACTTTTTTCTTCACTTTGTCTAACCGTTTTTGCAATGACGTTTTGTCCTTGCCTGATTGAAGCTGATTGACGGCTGATTGCGCTTTTGCCGCATTGGTGTGAGTTGATTTCTTTTCTGCTGCAGATACGGATTGCTTCGCCGTTTTCAAATTGTTGTTTTTTACTTTGGCAAGGCGTTTCTGCAGGGACGTTTTTTCTGAACCTGCCGGCAGCTTGCTGACGGCTGATTGTGCGCTGTTAACATCTGTTTTCTTTTTGCTTTTTTCCGCCTTCGCCACTTTTTCTTTCGCCTGTTTTGATGCGATATAGCGTTTTACTTGGTCTAAGCGTTTTTGCAGGTTCTTTTTGTCAGTTCCATTCGGCAGCTTGTTAATGGCAGCTTGTGCTGTATCAACGGTTTGCTGTGTTTTATATTTTTCAGCTTTTACGACTTTATCTTTCGCGTCTTTTACATTTCTGAATGACTGTACTTTATCCAGTCTTTTTTGCAGGGCTGTTTTGGCGTCAGAATCCGGCAGCTGGCTGACGAGTTCTCTCGCTTTGTTGATATCGGCTTGCGTTTTTGTTTGTTCCGCTTTCTTCACCGCTTGCTGTGCGGCAGCATACGCAGAATCTGCTTCCTGCGATTTAAACTGGATGAACCCATAGCCAAATTGTTGATCGCGGCCTGCGGTTCCAAGATCAACGACATGTTTTTGCATAGCTGCGCGAAGCTGCACGTTTGTCTCGGCAGGATGACGCTGCTGTAACAAGGCAAACATGGCAGCGGCGTGCGGTGTCGCTTGGGAAGTTCCGCTTCCTGTCGCATAAAATTGGTTTAAGTACGTGCTCGTGATGTTGGTTCCCGGCGCTGAAAATTCAACTTCATCTCCAGTTGTAGAGAATCCGGCAAGCTGATTCTTTTCGTTTGTTGCTGAAACAGCCACGACACTGCTGTATGCCGCCGGATAGTTCACTGGCTTGCCATTCCCGTCGTTACCGCTGGCCGCGACAAGCAGAATGCCTTGTTCATATGCTTTGTCCATGGCATCATGAAGGATTTGGCTGTCTGATGTCGTGCCAAGGCTCATATTGACGATGTCCATCCCGTGTGAGATCGACCAGTCGATTCCTTGGAGAAGGCTTTGTAGATCGCCCGAACCGTTCTGATCAAGCGCTTTAACCGCGTATATTTGGGCTTCCGGTGCGATGCCGTCAATTCCGTAGCCATTATGCTTGGCGCCGATAATCCCAGCGACATGTGTTCCGTGGCCGTTATCATCTTTGTAAGAAGAGGTGTAACTGGCAGCTGAATACCCGCCGGCAATCGACAGGTCTTCGTGGGGGGAAATCCCGCTGTCAATGACTGCGATTTTGACACCTTTGCCGGTTAGTCCTTCCTTCCAAGCCTGCTTCACTTGTATGGGTTCAAGGTTCCATTGTTCAAAGTTTTCAGTATCCTCAGTGCCGTCTGTCAGCACTTTGAAATCCGTGCTGCCTGCTGCGGTGAATGAGACATTGTTTTCCACATACAAAATATCAGGATCTTGTTTTAATTCTTTCACTGTCTCCTGATCTGCTGTGACGGCTACAGCCGGAAGATGCTTATACTGCTGTTCAACCTCAGCATCGCTGTCAAGGACGGTTTCCTTGCCGGCTTTGTTTTTATAAACCACAATAACTTCTTTCCCGCTGCTGTTTTGCGCATGCGCGAAAGGGCTTATGGCGAGAAAACTGAAAAACAGAGTGACTGATATGGCAAGCTTGCACGACACGTTTTTCATGATTCTTCTCCTTCTTTCTATGATGTTTGATATATATATCGGAGAAAAAAGAGAGTTTAATAGTTAGGAGGAAAAATTTTTTCATTGACAAGACTGTTCAGCAGAATGCAGTTTTTTTCCGCAGGAAAAGGAAATTTTCCAAATGAATTTGTAAGCGTTTTCAAAATAAGATAAAGAAAACATTGCGAAGGTTGTTTACAAAGCAATGAAAAAAGGGGGCTTTTCAGATGAGCGCATTCACTCGGGTGATGGAAGAAAAAATCATGCCTGTCGCCGGGAAAATTGCCGGGCAGCGGCATCTCAGCGCTTTGCGTGACGGCATAATCCTGACCATGCCGCTGATTATTATCGGGTCTGTCTTTCTAATTTTAACGAGCCTGCCGATTCCCGGTTATGCTGATTTCATGGCGAGTGTGTTTGGAGATCAGTGGGCCGATAAACTCGGTTATCCCGTTAATGCTTCGTTTGATATTATGGCGATGATCGCCGCATTTGGAATCGCCTATCGGCTGGCGGAGAGCTATGGTGTCGATGCGCTGTCGGCCGGCGCGATATCAATCGCCGCATTTCTGTTGGCAACGCCGTTTGAGGTGCCGTTTACGCCGAATGGCTCAACGGAATCCATCATGGTCGGGGGCGGAATCCCGATCACACTGCTTGGCAGCAAGGGTTTATTTGTCGCCATGCTGATTGCTTTGTTTTCGACTGAAATCTATCGGTACATTATTCAAAAGAATATCGTCTTCAAAATGCCAGACGGCGTGCCGCCGGCGGTAAGCAAATCATTTGTCGCGCTGATTCCCGGCTTTATCATTGTATTTCTCGTGTGGCTGGCGCGTCTACTGATTGAAATGACGCCTTTTCAGAGCCTGCACAATGTCGTAGGAGACTTGCTTGGCACACCGCTTTCCATCCTTGGAGGCAGTCTCGGCGGAAGCTTGATCGCTGAATTTGTGCAGATGCTGCTTTGGTCGTGCGGGATTCACGGAGCTTCCATCATTGGCGGAATTATGGCGCCGATTTGGTATGGCGCGATGGATGCCAACCGTCTCGCGTTTCAGGCGGGCGAGGCGCTGCCGAGTATTTTTACGACTCAGTTTTTTCAAATTTGGATCAATGTCGGCGGAAGCGGGGCGACGCTGGCGCTTGTCCTGACGATGCTTGTGCGCTCCCGTAGCAAACAAATGAAGCAGCTTGGCCGACTAGGGATTGGCCCTGCGCTATTTAATATCAACGAGCCAATCATTTTCGGCATGCCGATTGTCATGAACCCGCTCCTCATCGTTCCATTCATCATTGCGCCGCTCCTCACGATTACCGCAACCTATATCGGCATGAGCACAGGGCTGGTGGCAAGGCCGGCGGGAATCGCCGTACCATGGACGATGCCGCCGCTCATATCAGGCTACCTGGCGACAGGCGGAAAAGTGTCCGGAGCCGTTATGCAGCTGGTGAATCTTGTGATCACCTGTGCTATCTACTATCCGTTTTTCAGAATATGGGACCATCAAAAATGGCGGGAAGAGAGTGCGGGTGAATCTTGAGATAATGTGTGTTGTTAAAGCTAATCAGCCTGGGCCGTTGGGATGATTAGCTTCTTTCAATTAAAAGCGGATGTTAGAATATGTAAAGGGGGTGCGTAATGCTAGAATACATATGGTTCGATGACGAATCACCAATCTTAAAACAAATACCAGCAGAATATACATCAGCAGCTATTTTATTTTCTCCTTTTATTCAAATGCCTGAAGGATGGGAGAAAGAAAAGAGAAAAAATGAGTATGAACATATCTATCCAAATGATGAGGAAGTAAGGGAAAAAGGCAAAGCCGTGTCATGGAAGAAGGTCAAGTCCTCTTGCGGCTTTCAAACAAATGCCGAGCTGGCGTTGGCTTTAATGACGTCGATAGGCGCCTTAAGGGATGAGTGCGGGAGAGAGGATTTGGCTGAAGTTTTACATGGGAATATAAATGAAGGCCTCTTTTATCCCAGTGAGGACCATATTTCAAATTTTCATATTTCCAGTTTGGTAGAAGTGTTTCGTTCGAACGGGGCCAATCAGTTTTATTACTCAGAACCAATTATAGAAAACAGTGGCTTTCTGGAGATAACTGAGACTAACTTACAGACAGTTCTTGATGATGCCGCCGCAGAGCTCATGTTGACTGATAAAAAAATGGATTTTGTGTTGATGAGTGTATATGACTCCTTCATTACTGTCTTTTTAGCGAAAGGTGGAAACATCAATGAGTTGGTTCAGCGTATGGGCTGGGAAGCCATGATTTGCGATGAGGGCACACATATCAGTTGGTATAGATGAAAAAAGAACGTACACCACAAAATGTACGTTCTTTATTTTTACCGCTGAAAGAACTCAATCCACTCACCATCAGGACCTTCGATATAGAAATAACGATACCCGTTTGGGAGTGTTGTGATCTCTTCGTCGATGAATGTCGCGTTCATTCTTTCCGCTTTTGTATATTCAGCCGCGATGTCATCCGTCAGCAGGGCTATGTGGTGCACTTTTCCTTCGGCCGGAAGCTCGCTGCTGTAGCCTTGAATCAGTTCGATCTCTGTTTCCGGGCCGTCTTCAAAGCCGAGAAAAGCAAGCTCGATTACACCGTTCGTGTGTGTGATGCGATCCTTTAATTTCATGCCGAGGACCTCTTCATAAAATGTGATGGACGCGTTGATATCTCTTACCATAATGCCTGTATGGTCAATTCGTTTTGCCATGCTGCTCCTCCTCGTAACTCTTATTTGTCTATCGTAGAAAAACCTTTCCTTTCTGTCAATGCAGACATCTTGGCGTTTTGTGGTACGATAAGAGAAAGCAAACAGAAAGAGGACGAACACACATGAAGCTACTCACCCTAAAAAAAGCACACACTGCAAAAATCAAAAAAGGCTACCCCCTCATCGAAAAGGAAGCGCTCGCAGGGAGTGCGGGGCACGTGAAAGAAGGAGACCTCGTTGATATCGTATCTGAGAGCGGGGAGTTTCTCGCGCGTGGTTATTACGGCCTGCAAAACAAAGGGGTCGGCTGGACGCTTACCCGCAATAAACAAGAACAGATTGACCAAGCATTTTTTCTCAGCAAATTATCCAAAGCGGTCCAAGCACGCGCCAATCTATTCGTGGCCCAAGATACAACGGCTTTTCGCATGTTCAATGGGGAGGGCGACGGTATCGGCGGTGTCACGATCGACTATTATGGCGGCTACCTGCTGGTTCAATGGTACAGCAAAGGCATTTACGCCTTTAAAGACATGCTGATTTCCGCTTTGGATGAGCTTGATCTTGATTATCAAGCGATTTACGAGAAAAAACGCTTCGACACGGCTGGACAATACGTCGAAGATGATGACTTCGTGAAAGGAAAAAGAGGCGAATTTCCGATCATCATTCAGGAAAACGGCATCCAATACGCGGTCGATTTGAATGAAGGCGCCATGACGGGAATCTTTTTGGATCAGAGACATGTGCGCAAGGCGATCAGAGACCGATACGCAAACGGAAAAACCGTCTTAAACACGTTTTCTTATACGGGTGCATTCTCCGTGGCAGCGGCGCTTGGCGGAGCGGAGAAAACAACGAGCGTGGACGTGGCAAACCGGAGCCTGGCCAAAACGATCGAGCAATTCAGCGTGAACAAGCTCGATTACGAGGCACACGACATAAAAGTGATGGACGTATTTAACTATTTTTCGTATGCGGCGAAAAAGAATCTGCGTTTTGATCTGATTATTCTAGACCCGCCTTCCTTTGCGCGCACAAAAAAACGCACCTTCAGCGCGGCCAAAGATTATAAAAATCTTCTGAAGGAAACGATCGCCATTACAGCTGACAAGGGCGTCATCGTTGCTTCCACAAACAGCAGCGCCTTCGGCATGAAGAAATTCAAAAGCTTCATCGACGCAGCCTTTAAAGAAACCAATGAACGCTACACAATCATTGAGGAATTTACGCTGCCGGAGGATTTTAAAACGATTTCGGCGTTTCCGGAAGGCAACTACCTAAAAGTGGTCTTTCTGCAGAAAAAATAAAGCGAAAAGCTGCCCTGTTCAGGGGGCAGCTTTTTTATGTAGAAATGATCTGCTGGACGCGGCCGATGCGGCCATCTTCAAGACGTACCTTAATGCCGTGTGGATGAAAGCTCGACTTCGTCAAAATATCCTTCACTGTCCCTCTCGTCAGTTTTCCTGTTTTTTGATCTGCTTTCAATACAATATCTACCTGTAATCCTTTTGAAATGCTGCTTCGTTGTTGTCCGTTCATCACGCTCATCCTTTCTTTTTATTCATTATCGTCATTATGTTTTAAAAGTAACAGCCGGCTGATGAAGTGTGTGTTTGTTTTTTTCAGCCTTCATTAAATAGAATGTCAGCCCAAAGCCTGCTATGCCCAGAATACCAAAAAGCAAGTAGACTGCGAAGATCGACACGTAATCAAAAATATACCCGCCCGCAAAGGTGCAAAACCAGTTGCCGAATCCGTTGCCGATGGCCGCATACATGGTCAGCGCCGTCGCTTCAACGTGGCTTGGGGTGATTTTTTTCACGTATTGAAGCGCAGCCGGGATAAATAAACCGATAGCCACTCCCTGAAGAAAGACCGTCGCATAAATGATCCATAATGAAGGCGCTGTGAAATAGAGCGCCCACCTGAATAAAGAGACCCCGCCTGACAGCATAATGACGTTGAGCAGCCCCATTTTATCTATAAATGTTTGGGCGAATCGCATAAATGGAATTTCCGAGATCACGCCGATAAAAAATAAAAGGCCGATAGCGGAAAGTGACGCGCCGCTTTTGTCCAGAAATAGACTGAAATACGTATTGTTCGCTAAATTTGGAGCAAATGTCGTAAAGGTGATGATCATAAAGATGAGGAACGTTTTGTTGCTGATAAGCTCCCGGCATCCTTTGCGGATATTGACCTTTGTTTTTGTTTTCTGCTGGCCGGGCATTTGTGAGGCCAATATGGCGGCAATGCACAGAAAGGCACATCCAAAAATAAAAATGACGTGAATGGGGTACAGTTGATTCGTCACCTGGCCCATGACAAACACCGCGACGCCGAAGCCGAGAGAACCAAACAGGCGGATTCCGCCGTAGTTGCCGTTTGTTTTTAGTGTGTACCGTAGTGAAATGCTGTCCGATAATGGAATAATCGTGCTTTGAAAGGCTGCAAAACAAGCCGCAACCAAAATAAACAGGGAAAAGCCGTCAAATGCAAGATAGCCTAATCCAATGATGCCCGTGATTGCTGTGCAGATCGCCAGCAGACCCTTTGTTTTTTGCGTATAGTCGCTCAGCATGCCCCAAAACGGCTGAAAGAAAATCATCACAATCGGGCCGAGTGACATGATCAAGCCGACCTGTGAGCCGCTTAACTGCTGTTCTTTTGTTAAATACATGCTGAGTAAGGGAATGATGCTGCCTGTGCCGAGAAAAGCAAACAAATAGTATCCTTTTAACGCGGCATAATGCCGTCTCACCTGCAAGTTGTGCATGGGGTGCCTCCTTTAGTATCCACAAATTACATTATATTGTAATCTGCCAGCTTTTCAATAAGGAGCAGCACATAAAAAAACTGCCCTGAGAGGACAGTTTTCTTACATAAATGATAGTAAAAACGGCGCCGCGCAAAGCGTCATAATCGCAGCTAAGATCATCGACACGCTGGAAATCGTGCCGGACACAGAGCTGAGCTCAAATGCTTTTGATGTTCCCGCTCCGTGCGCGCTTGTGCCGAGCAGCACGCCCCGCGCAATTTCGTTATCAATGCGGAAATAGCGGATGACCATCGGGCCGATCACTGTGCCTAACAGCGCGGTCAAAATCACAAACACGGCTGTGACGGCAGGCATTCCGCCGATCATTTCAGATACGTTCATAGCGATCGGCGTGGTCACTGATCTTGGAACAAGGCTGTCGATTAAGCCGGTGCCGAGGTGAAGCCATTTCGCAATAAGAGCAGTTGAAATAATAGCAATGCATGAGCCGACGGCTACGTTCAAAATAATTTCCACTGCGTATTTCTTCAAAACAGGGAAATATTTATATAGCGGGATCGCAAAAGCTACGGTGGCCGGCTGTAGCATATCGGTCAGCAATTCGCCGCCGAGATTATAGGACTCGTACGGGACATTCACGAGCAGCAGCAGACCGACTAACACAGCGGGCGTTACCAATAGCGGCGACGTATAGACACGCGGAAAGCGTTGATATACCTTTTTTGCTCCTATATACACCAAGACCGTTAAAAACAAACTTACAATTCCGATGAACACGTATGCTTTTTCTCCTTTCTTTTTGCAATGATTTGTGTAAGCGTTCCTGTAGACACCATCACGACAAACGTGCTGATGATGACAACAAGCAGAATGCTGACACCAAATTTCGACATAATGTCTCCGTATTCAATCACTCCGACGGCAGATGGGATAAAAAATAAAAGCAGCTCCCCGAGAAGCCACGCCGCGCCAAGCTCTATCCATTCAAGCTTGATAATGTTAAAGTGTAATAATGTGAAAAGAATCACAATCCCAATTATACTGCCGGGAATATTTATATGAAGAAGGGCTGTCACCCAATTAATCAGCCGAGCAAATATAAATAACAGAGCGATTTGAATAACGGTTAGCAACAGTTTTTTCATATTGATGCCTCCCTTATATTCATATTGTACATAAGGTCTCGCTATAGGTAAAATATATATAAAGAATAATAAGTATTCCTTTTGTCTATAGAAAGGAGGAAGCACATGGACATCCGCCATTTAACATATTTTCTGGAAGTCGCCCGTTTAAAAAGCTTTACGAAGGCTTCTCAATCTCTCTATGTGTCGCAGCCGACGATATCAAAAATGATCAAAAATTTAGAAGAGGAGCTCGGGATTGAACTGTTTTACCGTAACGGCAGGCAGGTGGAACTGACTGACGCCGGCCATAGCATGTATGTGCAGGCGCAGGAAATTATTAAATCATTTCAAAATCTGACGTCAGAATTAAATGATATTATGGAGGTCAAGAAAGGGCACGTACGAATTGGACTGCCCCCGATGATTGGATCGGGATTTTTCCCGAGAGTGCTCGGCGATTTCCGTGAAAACTATCCGAATGTCACCTTTCAGCTGGTGGAAGACGGTTCTATAAAAGTCCAAGAAGGTGTAGGGGACGGTTCACTTGATATCGGCGTTGTGGTTCTTCCCGCAAATGAAGACATCTTTCATTCGTTTACAATCGTAAAAGAAACCTTAATGCTTGTCGTTCACCCTTCCCATCGGCTGGCAGATGAAAAAGAGTGCGGGCTGCTTGAACTGAAGGACGAGCCTTTTATTTTCTTCAGGGAGGATTTTGTCCTGCATAATCGAATTATGACGGAATGTATCCGGGCCGGATTTCGGCCTCATATCATTTATGAAACCTCACAATGGGATTTTATCAGTGAGATGGTGTCAGCTAACCTTGGGATCGGGCTTTTGCCGGAACGAATCTGCCGCGGGCTTGACCCGGAAAAAGTGAAGGTCATTCCGCTTGTCGATCCGGTCATCCCCTGGCACCTCGCTATTATTTGGAGAAAGGACCGCTACTTGTCCTTTGCGGCCAGAGCCTGGCTTGAACATACGAAATCGTATTTATGGGACCCGAAAAAAGAGAGTAAAGGATGATGCAAACATGGATGCACAATCAGCAGCAAAATGTCTAACCGCTGTCCGCCAGCAGAGCCCTCTGGTGCATAGCATAACCAATAATGTCGTAACGAATTTTACAGCAAACGGCCTGCTCGCCCTCGGCGCATCACCTGTGATGGCGTACGCGAAAGAAGAGGTGGCCGACATGGCGAAGATGGCGGGTGCGCTTGTTTTAAATATCGGAACGCTGAGCAAGGAATCAGTCGAAGCGATGATCATTGCGGGAAAATCAGCCAATGAACATGGCGTCCCTGTCATTCTTGATCCTGTCGGCGCTGGAGCAACACCATTCCGCACGGAATCAGCGCGTGACATCATTCGTGAGGTACGCCTCTCAGCGATCAGAGGAAACGCGGCGGAAATTGCCCATACCGTTGGCGTGACCGATTGGCTGATCAAAGGTGTTGATGCGGGAGACGGGGGAGGCGATGCCATCCGGCTGGCCCAGCAGGTGGCGCAAAAGCTCAACACGGTCATTGCGATTACTGGTGCAGTCGATGTCATAGCCGACTCATCAACCGTATATACCCTCCATAACGGCCATAAGCTGCTGACGAAAGTGACAGGCGCCGGGTGTCTGCTGACTTCTGTTGTCGGAGCGTTTTGCGCTGTGGAAGAAAATCCATTGTTTGCCGCTATCGCTGCCATTTCTTCATACGGGGTCGCAGCCCAGCTTGCCGCACAAGAGACAGCTGACAAAGGTCCGGGGAGCTTTCAGATTGAATTGCTAAACAAGCTTTCATCTGTTACTGAACAAGACGTCCAAGAATTGGCGACAATAGAAAGGGTGATTCTCTGATGACACGTATTTCTCGGGAAATGATGAAAGAGTTATTGTCTGTTTACTTCATTATGGGATCAAACAATACGAATGCCGATCCTGTCACTGTTGTACAAAAAGCGTTAAAAGGCGGCGCCACGCTGTTCCAGTTTCGTGAAAAGGGAGGGGACGCGCTGACAGGGGAGGCGCGGCTTACATTCGCTAAAAGCGTGCAGGAAGCTTGTCGTGAAGCCGGTGTTCCTTTCATTGTCAATGATGACGTAGAGCTGGCTCTGAAACTGAAGGCTGACGGAATCCACATCGGCCAGGAAGACGCTAACGCAAAAGAGGTGAGAGACGCCATAGGCGATATGATTCTTGGCGTTTCCACCCATACAATGCCTGAGGTGAAGCAGGCTGAAGAAGATGGGGCGGACTATGTCGGACTCGGGCCCGTTTATCCGACAGAAACGAAAAAGGATACGAGAGCTGTGCAAGGCGTATCTCTCATCGAAGCGGTTCGCCGCCAAGGCATCGGCATTCCGATTGTCGGCATCGGCGGCATCACAATCGAAAATGCCGCATCTGTTATCCAAGCGGGGGCTGACGGTGTCAGTATGATCAGCGCCATCAGTCAGGCGGAGGATCCAGAGGGTGCCGCGCGCCAGTTTTATGAGGACATTCAAACGTATAAAAAGGGCAAATAAGCATGATCCCATCTGAAGGCTGTCCGATAAAGGGCAGCTTTTTGCTGTTGTTTCAAATTTTCCGCCGCGGTGGTTTTGGTCCGTAAATACGACCGTGAAGTCGATGCAGATAGCCATTTCGGGAGGATCGAAAAGGGAACAGCTGAAAAAGAACTGACCGTTTCATTGAATCAATGGCAGTACCAGAACAACATGGAGCAGGCGCGAACGGAGCCGGCATTTCGAATATCACTAGAGAAAAGGAGCGCAACTCAGGAATGATATGAGTTGAGCTGATGGCGATGGCGAATCTTGAAGGCTCCCAAGCTGTATATCAAACAGTAACAAGCGCGCTTGTGAAAGATCACTCTGACCTGACGGGAAAACTGGATACGGAATTCAGCGAATTTGAAGTTTTAATGGCAAAATACAAAACAAATGATCAGTTCTATACGTCTTATGATACATTAAGTGAAGATCCAATCAGAGAGCTGAGCACAAAGCTGACGACTCTTCCTGAAACGATGTCGGAGATTGCGAATGTGCTATAAAAGGAGTTTTGTCACAGCATGAGCGATGAACAAAAAAAGCCAGAACAAATTCAGAGAAGGGACTTTTTAAAATGGGGAGCGATGGCAGGCGCGGCAGTTGCAATCGGCGCCAGCGGACTCGGCGGTTTTGCTCCGCTAGTTCAAACTGCTGCTAAGTCATCAAAAAAGGATGAACAAGAGGAGGAGCAGGTTGTCCCGTTTTACGGAAACCATCAGGCCGGTATCACAACTGCCCATCAGACGTATGTCTATTTTGCCGCGCTGGATGTAACAGCAAAAAAGAAGAGCGACATCATTACATTATTCAAAAATTGGACAAGTCTGACACAAATGCTAATGTCTGGAAATAAAATGTCGGCTGAGCAGAAAAATCAATCTCTGCCGCCGCAGGATACAGGTGAATCTGCTGATTTATCCCCTTCCAACTTAACGGTTACATTCGGATTCGGGCCTGGCTTTTTTGAAAAAGACGGAAAGGACCGCTTCGGGCTGAAAAGCATAAAGCCGAATCACCTTGCCGCTCTTCCCGCGATGCCGAATGACAATCTTGATCAAAAGCAGGGAGGCGGGGACATCTGCATCCAAGTATGCGCGGACGATGAACAAGTGGCGTTTCACGCGCTGAGAAATCTGTTGAATCAAGCGACCGGCACCTGTGAGGTCCGCTTTGTGAATAAAGGCTTTTTAAGCGGAGGAAAAAATGGAGAAACGCCGCGAAATCTCTTTGGGTTTAAAGATGGAACAGGCAACCAGAGCACGAAAGATGACACCTTGATGAACTCGATCGTGTGGATTCAGTCCGGTGAGCCTGACTGGATGACGGGCGGCACCTATATGGCCTTTCGGAAAATCAAAATGTTCCTTGAGAAATGGGACCGCTCTTCCCTCAAGGAACAAGAGGATACCTTCGGGCGCATAAAAAGCTCGGGGGCGCCTTTCGGCCAGAAAAAGGAAACAGATCCCGTGAAGCTGAATCAAATCCCGCCACATTCACACGTCAGCCTTTCGAAGTCTACGGGAAAACAAATATTGCGCAGAGCTTTCTCTTACACAGAAGGACTTGATCCGAAAACCGGCAATATGGATGCGGGTCTCCTGTTTATCTGTTTTCAAAAAAATCCCGACAATCAGTTTATCCCCATGCTGAAGGTTCTATCGGCAAAGGATGCATTAAATGAATATACGCAAACAATCGGTTCTGCATTATATGCATGCCCAGGCGGCTGCAAAAAAGGAGAATATATTGCCCAGCGTTTGCTGGAATCATAAAAGTAGCCTTTATCGGCTTCTTTTTTCAAAAAAATATTTGTAACTTTTATTGTTACAGGTTACAATCAACCTATTACGAGAGGAGCGTATTATGACAGTACACATTAAAGTTTATTCAGATTACGTCTGCCCATTTTGTTTCATTGGAAAAGCCGCTTTTGAAGAAGCGATAAAAGGCAAGGATGTTGACGTTGAGTGGATGCCATTTGAACTGCGCCCAAGCCCATCTCCCCAGCTTGACCCGGTCAATGATCCTTCCAAACAGTACATGTGGCGGACATCCATCCAGCCAATGGCGGACAAATTAGGAGTCGAGATCAATTTTCCAAATATCTCGCCTCATCCATATACACATCTGGCGTTTGAAGGTTTTCACTTTGCAAAGGAATACGAAAAAGGACATGAATATAACACCCGTGTCTTTCAGGCGTTTTTTCAAGAGGGCCAAAATATCGGAGACATTGATATCTTGACGAAGCTTGCCGAGGAAGTTGGGCTGGACGGAGACTCATTCAAATCCGCGCTGGAAGTCAGAACATATCAAGACGTGCAGAGCCAAGCCTTAAAGCACGCCTACGAAGAAGCTGACATCACAGCCGTCCCAACCTTTATCATTGGCGACACTGTGATCCCGGGTGCTGCCGGCAAGGACGTATTTGAAAAAGTGATTTCTGAGGAACAGCAGAAAAAGTAAGGGAAGCTCCCTATACAAGAGAGCTGAGGCTGTCGAGAGTACCTCGACAGCCTTTTTTGAATGTCAACCACACAAGCGGTTTTTCATTTACTCCCGTTCCATATGAATGCCGGTATGCGCCTTCACCTGAATTTCCGCAAACGTATCATCATCGACTGTTTTATCCGACGACAGCAGCGTTCCAAGCCACGCGCCAAGGAAGCCGAGCGGGATGGAAATAATGCCCGGATTAGAAAGCGGAATGAGCGGATCGCCGGTCAATATAGCACCTCCGGACGGGTCCCACACACTAGGGCTCATCGACACGAGCACTAGCGCGCTAATCAGGCCTGTCAGGCTGCCCCATAATGCGCCTGAGGCATTGAATCTCTTCCAGAAGACCGTAAACACAATCAGCGGGAGGTTTGCGCTTGCCGCCACCGCAAATGCAAGTGCGACAAGGAACGCCACATTTAAGGACTGTGCAAAAATCGCGAGGAGAATGGAGAGCACTGACACGGCGATAGAAGCCCATCTGGCCGCTTTCATCTGTTCTTTTTCAGTTGCTTCTCCCTTTCTGATGATCTGGCTGTAAATATCATGGGCAAACGCCGAGGCGGCAGACAGCACCAACCCTGTCACGACAGCTAAAATGGTAGCGAAGGCGATGGCTGACACAAATGCAAACAGAAAATCTCCCCCGAGCGCTTTCGCTAGAAGCGGAGCCGCCATATTTCCCGCTGAATCGGCCGCCGTAATCGCGTCAAAACCGACAAACGCAGCGGCGCCAAAACCGAGAAACACCGTCATAATGTAAAAGACACCGATAATCCATGTCGCTGACACAACAGATGTCCGGGCCGTCTTAGCATCTTTAACGGTATAAAACCGGATCAAAATATGCGGAAGGCCGGCGGTTCCCAGCACGAGTGCCAAATTTAACGACAGAGTCTCAAGCGGCACCTTGTATTTATTTCCTGGGTTTAAAAAATCAGCGCCAAGCGGAGTGGCCGTTTTCATCTGCTCAAACATGGTATTGAGGTTGAAGCCGAATTTCGAAAACACGATGATAGAAATCACGAGTGTGCCGGCCATCAGCAAAACGGCTTTAATAATTTGCACCCAGCTTGTCGCGATCATGCCGCCAAACACGACATAAATGGTCATCAGCACCCCGACGATGAGAACCGCTACGGTATAATCCAGCCCAAGCAGCAGTTTGATCAGCGCACCCGCCCCCACGAGCTGGGCGATCATATAAAAAGTAGAGATGGCGATGGTATTCAGCGCCGCGACGCCGCGGATCTTCTTTTCTTTAAAACGGGCCGCAATCATGTCCGCCATCGTATACTTCCCAAGATTCCGTAGCGGTTCCGCCACGATGTACAAGACTACGAGATAAGCGACCAGAAAACCGATGCTGTAAAAGAATCCGTCAAATCCATATAACGCAATCATTCCGGCAATCCCCAGAAACGAAGCTGCAGACATGTAGTCGCCGGCAATTGCCAGTCCATTCTGAACACCGGTGAGCCCGCCGCCAGCCGTATAAAACTCACTCGTCGTTTTCGTCTTCCTCGCGGCAAAATATGTGATGACAAGCGTCAGGCCGACGATGGCTAAAAATAATAGAAAAGCAGTCATGTTCATGTCTGTTCACCCCTCAGGTCCACCTTTAAAGCGCTTACATATCGATCGAAATGGGCTGCCCTACGGGAATACATCGTACTCAGGATCCAGGTCATGGCGAATTGGGCGATGGCAAACAGCCAAGCCCATGAAACAGCTCCAATGGCTGGCGCATTCAAAAAAGTGAAGTAAGACGTCAAAACAGGAAGTGAAAAATAAAAGACGAAAAAGAAAATCGCAGAAGGAACAATAAAGGCGCGTTTCTGCTTTAAAAAGGCTTGGAAAGACGGCGTTGCAGCAATCTGTTTGTAATCAGCTTTGTACATGGCTATCCTCCTTTTAGTGGTTAAACGTAAGCAAAAAGGTACACCAATAGGTATGTACTGAAAGTCTGGTTTATGCGTTGAAGAATATCTGGAGGATGAAAAAAGAAGGAAGCCGTGAAGGTATACGCAATGGCAGAAAGACAAGCGAAAGTTTTCCAGCTCGGCCGCGTATATACGAATTTGCTTTCAAAACCTCACCGAATAACGCTTGTTCTCGGCGAAGCTGCTGTTTACCAGAGCCTGGTTATGGAGGTTCGCATCACCTCTTAATAGCAATGCATGTGCCAAGAGGTGATTGCATCACCGGCTGTCTGTCGTATGGTAGCTGACACACCGTTTGTCCTCAAGCTCGGCGCAGCAATCGCTTTCGAATAGAGGATATGGTGAAAACTCAGGTCAGATGATAGAAAAGCCAGAGGTAATAGATCCGCCTGTTCGGATTAGTCTTGGCGGACGGTTTTTTTGTGATTGTTCTTTCTCAATGCTGTCTCAGATTCTAAAAACTGCCTCACATCATGAATGCCTAACCCTATGGATCTAGCTTCTTGCATTAACATATGCCAATCTTTGTCCAAATCTTTTTTAACATGAGTTTTCATAGTAACCTCCAATTGTATAAAATGTTTTCCTGCAACATGCGGGCAATAACACCAGCCGGCGCAATGATGAGGCGAGTACAACAAATTTCACACATAGTTGCTCGGTGTTCACAAACTGAAGGAAAAACCACCTACCTATTCCCTAAAAAAATTACTAATATAACCAATGAATCTTATTTATAATAATAAACAATTAAATACTGACTGGATAGTATGTAAATGAAAATAAATCATTTAGCCTATTAAAAATGACCCCAGAGAAACCGAATAGCATAGGCGTTCAAAGAAATAAATACCGCTAAAGATTGATCCGTTGTAAGATAAGGGTAATCATGCCGCCTGGAGAAAAATATGAAAAAAAACAAATTTAAAATGAAAAGAGAAGCAACATTTGAAAGTTTTATAGACGCTGGCTTGAACTTGTTGATTGACCGAGCGTATGATCCGGTTTCTGTAGAGGATATCAGCAGAGCAGCCGGGTACAGCAAAGGAGCGTTTTATGTCCACTTTGTCAGCAAGGAGGATTTTCTGCAGCATCTTCTCGAAAAACGCCAGATGAAAAAAAAGATCATCATCGGGTATCTTGATCAAATGGAGCGGGTTTCAGTGAAACCGCTGACATTGGACGAGGCTGCAAAACATGCCGCAGAACTGCTTTATTCCTATTACATAAATAAGCCGTCGTGGGATATTACCTCATTTGCCATGAATATGCCGACGTATAAAGTCGTTCAGAGATGCAAGGCCTATGTCCGGCTGTACGAATTGTGGGTCGAGGAAAATGCGTTATATATTAAGTGGCTGAAAGAGAGAAAGCTGATTGACGCCTGTATTGATCCGGGATATACGGCTAAAATAATATGTGCAGTGCTCGACGGAATCATTAAACAAGCATATGTATTGGGACAGCCCGCCACATTCCGCAGCTTTTTAGACGCACTCTCTGTTTTTTTTACTCTGGACAGAGAACATGTGAGGCCAAAAATGTTAAAAAGTTTTTCAGAAAGCGAGGAACATCAATGAAGTATAGAGAAATGATTATGTATATCATTATGGGGATTTTCACCACCATTGTGAACATCGCCAGCTTTTATATATTGGTAGAGATCATGAATATCGATTATAAAGCCGCCACTGTCGCCGCTTGGATTTTGTCCGTGCTGTTTGCTTACATCACGAATAAATTATATGTGTTTCAGCAAAAAACACATGACCTGCAGAGCTTGCTGAAGGAGCTCACAGCTTTTTTCAGCGTTCGGGTTCTGTCTCTCGGCATTGATTTAGGCATGATGATCATTCTTGTCGGCCAGTTCAATACAAATGAAACCTTGGCCAAAATACTCGATAACGCGGTCATTGTTGTCGTCAACTATGCTGCAAGCAAATGGCTCGTCTTTAAAAAGGCAAAAGAAGAAGGCGTGTGACAGGGACATCGTTTCACTTAAAAGATAAGGGGAAATAAAAAAATAAAACCATGAAAGGTGATTGCACATGCGGGAAGAGCTAAAGGGGATATATGCAAGTGTATTCGGAGAAAAAGAGGGGATACGGTTTTTTTTCGCACCTGGAAGAGTGAATCTGATTGGAGAACATACAGACTATAACGGCGGGCATGTGTTTCCATGCGCGCTGACAATGGGTACATATGCTGCTGTAGCAGAAAGAAAAGACGGTCTTGTCCGGATGTATTCTGACAACTTTAAAGAGGCAGGCATCAAGGAATGCAGCCTTGACGACATTCGCTATCAAAAAGAAGACGACTGGGCCAACTACCCGAAAGGCGTCATTTATGAATTTCAGCAAAGGGGCTATTCAATTCCCCATGGCTTTGACATCGTGTTTTCAGGGAATATCCCAAACGGGGCGGGGCTCTCGTCCTCCGCTTCGATTGAGCTGCTGATGGGAGTCGTGCTTCAAAGCTATTTTCACCCTGAAGTGGAGGCGCTTGAGCTTGTAAAAATGGCGCAGCATGCGGAAAACACATTTATCGGTGTCAATTGCGGGATTATGGACCAATTCGCGATCGGAATGGGCAAAAAACATCATGCGATGCTGCTGAACTGCGACACGCTGGATTATGAATATAGCAAACTCGATGTCTCAGGCCTCGCGCTTGTCATTGCGAACACGAACAAAAAAAGGACATTGGCAGACTCAAGCTATAATACGAGACGCCAAGAGTGCAATGACGCGTTGATTGATCTGCAAAAAGTGCTTGATATTGCCTCGCTGGGCGACATCAAGCCCGCTGAATTCGACGCGCATTCCAGCCTGATTCGAAATGAAACGAACAGACGCCGGGCAAAGCACGCCGTATATGAAAACCACCGGGCCATCAAGACGGCCGAGATGTTCAAAGAAAACAATGTAGATGAAATCGGGCGGTTAATGAAGGAATCCCACCTTTCATTGAAGGATAATTATGAAGTAACTTGCCCTGAACTTGATGAGCTTGTGTTTGCGGCGTGGGACCACGAAGGAGTCATCGGATCAAGAATGACGGGAGCGGGCTTCGGAGGCTGCACCATCAGCATTGTAAAGGATGCGTTTGTTGATGATTTTATCCAAAAGGTTGGAGACAGATATCAAGAAAAAACAGGTCTCAAAGCGGAATTTTATGTCGCTGATATCGGAGAGGGAGCGAGAGAACTAAAGGGGGAGTGACACATGAGTATCATTGAACATCTGGAACGGCTGCTAGAGTATGGCCTGGAACGAAAACTGATTTCGATCTGGGATCGGGAATATACGAGAAACCGTCTATATGAAGCGTTGGACATCAAACAACCCGAGCAGGTCTCCCGCACATGCATCAAGGAGGCCGAAAGCCTGCCGGACTTGCTTGCTCCCATTAACAAATGGGCGGAGGAAACCGGCCGAATGGAAGCGGATACAGACACGTACCGCGACTTGCTCAGCGCCAAGCTGATGGGATGTTTCGTACCTGCTCCATCCGAGGTCATTCGCAAGTTTGAAGAGACAAAAGCATTATACGGCCCAAAACAGGCGACAAAGGAATTCTATCAATATTCAGAGGATGTCTACTATATCCGGTCTGACAGGATCGCCAAAAATGTGCATTGGACGGTGCCGACCGAATATGGCGAACTGGAAATGACCATTAATCTATCAAAGCCTGAAAAAGACCCAAAAGCGATTGCCGCTGCAAAAGAGCAAACGCAGACGAATTACCCGATGTGTTTGCTGTGTAAAGAAAATGTCGGATTTGAGGGCAGCGTGAATCATCCAGCCCGCCAAAATCACAGAATCATTCCGGTTATCCTGAAAGGCGAAGAATGGTATTTGCAGTTTTCGCCATACGTCTATTATCCTGAGCATTGCATCGTCTTAAAGGGTGAACATGAACCGATGGAGATCAGCAGAAAAACATTTGAAAGGCTGCTGTCATTTCTCGGGCAATATCCGCATTACTTTATCGGATCAAATGCGGATCTGCCGATTGTCGGCGGCAGCATCCTGAGCCATGACCATTTCCAAGGCGGGGCACACGATTTTCCGATGGCGCGTGCGGAAGCGGAGGATGTATATGAATTACATGATCATCCCGGTGTGTCGTTGGGCTTAGTGAAGTGGCCGATGTCGGTTCTCAGGCTCCAAGGAGACAAACCGGATCATGTCGTTGGAGCCGCTGATCATATATTCCGCACATGGCAAACGTATTCAGATGAAAAAGCCGGCATAGCCGCTTATACAGACAGTACGCCCCATAATACGGTTACGCCGATTGCGCGGCGCAGGGGTGGCTTGTACGAACTCGATATCGTGCTAAGAAACAACCGGACGGATGAGGAGCATCCGTTAGGAATCTTTCATCCTCATCAGGACGTTCACCATATTAAAAAAGAAAATATCGGCCTGATTGAAGTCATGGGATTGGCGATATTGCCGGGCCGTTTACAGGAAGAAATGAAAGAAACGGCAGCGGCGCTGTGCTCTGCTGATCCGGAAACAGCCTTAAAACAAAATCCGCTAACGGCAAAGCATAAGGACTGGGCGCTTCGGCTGATGGAAAAAAGAACGATAACAAGAGAGAATGCCGATCAAGTGATAAAAGAAGAGCTTGGACATGTATTCGCTCGGATTCTTGAACACGCCGGTGTATTTAAACAAGCTCCGGAAGGAAAACAGGCCTTCAAAAGGTTTATTGATCATTTAGGCGTGAAACCAATCAAAAGCCTCAACCGCTAGGGTTGAGGCTTTTTCAATTTTATCGCAGAACAAACGCCCAAAGCACTGACGCTTTGGGCGTTGTCACTCTTATCCTCTTTTTCTCGCTAACAGGCTTACTAGGAATACAACAATGGCAGCGCCGATCACCGCTGGGATAATGGCAAATCCGGCTAGGTTCGGCCCCCATGTGCCAAGCAGTCCGTGTCCGATCCAGGCGCCGATAAGACCCGCGATCATAGACCCGATAATTCCTCCTGGCATATCTCCTTTCACAAACAGGCTGCCAAGCCATCCGATAATAATAGCGACAATAAGTGAAATGATAAAACTCATCGTGCAACACATCCTATTTTGAATTTATTTGCTTATAACATACCTCTGTTTGGTGTAAGCTAAACCATTGGATGCTCTCTTAATAAATGGGAACAGTTTAGAGCATATCGCCGCATGATTAAGCCTTTCCTTTCAAAAATCCGTGCGTTAAAATGGTAATCGTGTGAAAAGCTGCTAGACAAGGAAAAATTAATTCCTAACTAGAAAGTTTAACAAAATGAAGTTTTTGATTGACCTAAGTTTTTTATTGTGGTAAACCTTTATTTGTCAGAATCAGTTTATCATCATCTTTTCTTACTTATATGCGGAAATAACTAGAAACTTTTCATCTTAAGCGATAGATGTGAATAAAGTTGGAGCAATTTTTGTCGATTTTATGACATTTAAGCGAAAATGGGATGAAGTTTAGAAAAAAATAAAGCTAATAAGTGAACTTTTTGATAGCATAACAAAGTAGAGAAAAGATTTTGAGGAAGTATGCACTCAGATTTATTACATCAATAGGAAGGATGGTGATCTTCTTGTTCAGAGCATTAAAACCGTTGCTTGTATTAGCGATGTTAACTGTGATTTTCGTCCTTGGGGGATGCAGCAATGCTTCAGTACTAGATCCGAAAGGGCCTGTAGCTCAACAGCAAACTGATTTAATCCTGTTATCTATCGGATTTATGCTGTTTATCGTCGGGGTCGTCTTTGTTCTATTTACCATTATTTTAGTAAAATACCGCGACCGTAAAGGCAAAGATAATGGATCTTATAACCCAGAAATTCATGGTAACACGTTCTTAGAAGTAGTCTGGACAGTGATCCCAATTTTAATCGTCATTGCACTTTCTGTGCCAACCGTACAGACGATATATTCGTTAGAAAAAGCTCCTGAAGCAACAAAGGACAAAGAGCCTCTTGTTGTTCATGCTACTTCGGTAGATTGGAAATGGGTATTCAGCTACCCTGAGCAGGATATTGAGACGGTCAACTACTTAAACATTCCTGTAGACCGCCCGATCTTGTTCAAAATTTCATCTGCAGATTCAATGGCTTCGCTATGGATTCCTCAGCTTGGAGGACAAAAGTACGCGATGGCGGGAATGCTGATGGACCAATACTTACAGGCTGATGAAGTGGGAACTTATGAAGGCCGCAATGCGAACTTCACAGGTGAACATTTTGCAGACCAAGAGTTTGATGTGAATGCAGTCACAGAAGAAGACTTTGACAGCTGGGTGAAAAAGACTCAGGATGAGGCGCCTAAGCTGACAAAAGAGAAGTATGATCAATTGATGCTTCCAGAAAATGTAGATGAATTAACGTTCTCTTCTACTCACTTAAAATACGTTGATCACGGACAAGACGCAGAATACGCGATGGAGGCGCGCAAACGCCTTGGCTACCAAGCCGTTTCACCGCACTCTAAAACAGATCCGTTTGAAAACGTAAAAGAAAATGAATTTAAGAAGTCTGATGATACAGAAGAATGATATTGATCAGGAAAGGAGGAAGCCCGCATGAAATTCAAATGGGACGAATTTTTCGTAACTGGTGACCCATTAATCCTGGGCGCACAAGTTTCCATTGCGCTTTCAACCATTGCCATCATTTTTGTACTGACTTACTTCAAAAAGTGGAAATGGCTCTGGTCTGAATGGATAACTACTGTTGACCATAAAAAACTCGGAATCATGTATATTATAGCTGCTGTAATCATGTTATTCCGCGGCGGTGTCGACGGTCTGATGATGCGTGCCCAGCTAGCGCTTCCGAATAACAGTTTTTTAGACTCAAACCACTATAATGAGATTTTTACAACGCACGGTACGATCATGATCATTTTCATGGCGATGCCGTTCTTAATCGGTCTTATCAACGTTGTTGTGCCTCTTCAAATCGGTGCGCGCGACGTTGCGTTCCCTTACTTGAACAACCTGAGCTTCTGGACGTTCTTCGTAGGGGCGATGCTTTTCAATATTTCTTTCGTTATCGGAGGTTCTCCGAATGCAGGCTGGACGAGTTACATGCCGCTTGCAAGTAACGAGATGAGCCCTGGGCCGGGTGAGAACTACTACCTCCTCGGACTTCAGATTGCCGGTATCGGTACCCTGATGACAGGGATCAACTTTATGGTCACAATCTTAAAAATGAGAACAAAAGGCATGACATTAATGCGTATGCCAATGTTCACATGGACAACACTGATCACAATGGTTATTATCGTGTTTGCGTTCCCTGTGCTTACAGTAGCTTTAGCACTTTTATCATTTGATCGTTTGTTCGGCGCTCACTTTTTCACACTGGAAGCAGGCGGTATGCCGATGCTTTGGGCTAACTTGTTCTGGATTTGGGGACATCCTGAAGTATATATCGTTATTCTTCCGGCGTTCGGTATTTTCTCTGAGATTATCGCAAGCTTTGCGAGAAAACAATTGTTTGGTTACACAGCGATGGTCGGATCTATTATCGCCATCTCCGTATTGAGTTTCCTAGTTTGGACTCACCACTTCTTCACAATGGGGAACAGTGCGTCCGTTAACTCATTCTTCTCAATTACGACAATGGCCATCTCAATCCCGACCGGGGTCAAAATCTTTAACTGGCTCTTTACGATGTATAAAGGCCGAATCAGCTTTACAACGCCTATGCTGTGGGCGCTTGCGTTCATTCCTAACTTCGTCATCGGCGGGGTGACAGGGGTTATGCTTGCGATGGCAGCAGCGGATTATCAATATCACAATACGTACTTCCTTGTATCTCACTTCCACTATGTGCTGATCGCGGGTACTGTATTTGCTTGTTTCGCCGGATTTATTTTCTGGTATCCAAAAATGTTCGGCCACAAGCTGAACGAAAGAATCGGAAAATGGTTCTTCTGGATCTTTATGATCGGTTTCAATGTATGTTTCTTCCCGCAATATTTCTTGGGGCTTCAAGGCATGCCTCGCCGTATTTACACATACGGACCGAATGACGGCTGGACTGCATTGAACTTTATCTCAACTGTCGGAGCTTTCATGATGGGTGTAGGATTCTTAATCCTTTGCTATAACATCTACTACAGCTTCCGCTACTCCACTCGTGAAATCAGCGGGGATTCATGGGGTGTGGGACGTACGCTTGATTGGGCGACTTCTTCTGCGATTCCGCCGCATTACAACTTTGCGGTGCTTCCTGAAGTCAAATCTAAGGATGCGTTCCATCAGATGAAAGAAGAAAAAATAGAGTTATACCCTGAAAGCAAATTCAAGAAAATCCATATGCCAAGCAACTCAGGCAGACCGTTCCTTATGTCTGTTGCCTTCGGTATCGCCGGCTTTGGACTTGTCTTTGAATGGTACTGGATGGGCGTAGTCGGATTGATCGGAGTCTTGCTCTGCATGGTTCTGCGTTCATTCGAATACGACAACGGCTACTACGTTAGTGTTGATGAAATAAAAGAGACGGAAAGAAAGATTTCCGAATAAGGAGGCGTGAGTTATGGAACATGCAGAACACGGCAATTCTAACGCGCCTATGGAATATCAATCTGAAACCGGCAGACTTAATATTCTCGGGTTTTGGATCTTTTTAGGGGCAGAAATTGTGTTGTTCTCAACACTATTTGCAACCTTCTTCGTTCTTCAAAACAGAACAGCAGGAGGTGTCTTACCGGACGAACTGTTTGAAGTGAATCTGGTAATGATTATGACGTTCTTGCTGCTTATCAGCAGCTTTACCTGCGGGATCGCTGTTCATGAAATGCGCCGTGGAAGTTTAAAAGGCGTCGTCATTTGGACAATTATCACTCTTCTTCTCGGTGCCGGCTTCGTCGGTTTTGAGATTACCGAGTTTGTCCACTATGTACATGAAGGAGCATCTCTCGGTACAAGTGCGTTCTGGTCTGGATTCTTTGTTTTACTTGGAACTCACGGAACTCACGTAACAATCGGTATTTTCTGGATTATAGGGATTCTGATTCAGTTGAAGAAACGCGGCTTAACTCCGCAAACTTCATCTAAAATCTTTATCTCAAGCTTATACTGGCACTTCTTAGATGTTGTATGGATTTTCATCTTTACGGGTGTCTATCTCATGGGATTGGGGGGTCTGTAAAATGGCAAACAAATCTGCTGAACACAGTCACTTTCCATGGAAGCACATTGTAGGATTTGCCCTGTCTATCGTTTTGACCCTGCTGGCTCTATGGGTTGCGGTGTATACTGAATTGAGTCCATCTGCTAAACTTTGGATCATTTTCGGTTTCGCCTTCATTCAGGCGGCGCTGCAGCTTCTCATGTTCATGCACATGACAGAGAGCGAAAACGGCGGTATCCAAGTCGGAAACACGCTGTTCGGATTCTTTGGCGCGATCGTTATCGTTCTTGGATCCATCTGGATTTTCGCGGCTCACTATAATCATGGTGACCATATGGATGGAAATCCTCCTGGAGGCGCTGAACACTCAGAGCATTCAGGCCACCACGAATAATACAAAAACCCTCTTCGTTAGAAGAGGGTTTCAGATTGTTGACAAAATCCTAAAACGGTTTTCGTTTTAGGATTTTGTCATCTTTTCAGCGTGATTGAAAACCCTTGAAGTCTAGGAAGGACGAGCATTGGAGCAGACTTTCATAGGACGTGATGACGGCGGCGTTTAGGCAGGACGCCTAAGTATTTAGCCGCCGTTCCTTTCGTAAGCCGTGAGCACCAACGCGCAGGACTGACAACGAATGCGAGGGTTTGTCGACACGCTGAAACCCTCTTCGTTAGAAGAGGGTTTTTTGCTGTCTTTAGCTGCTGCTTCGCTTTCTTCGAAGATACGGAAGACCGTAAATGATAAATGCGGCGATATGAGCGACAATGACATTGACGGCAAACAAGATAATCATGAGAGTGTGTCCTAGTGGAGAAAGGCTTTCAGTTGCGTAAAAGAAGAAGAATACCCACATTAAGATAATTGGCGGAATTGCTGAGAGTGCGACTTTTTTGTTATCAAGCCAAATAAAGAGAGGCGTTGCGCTGGCAACCAATAAATAAGCAAAAAACATGTCCATCATACCCATCTCCTTTCATTTTGTGATAACGTTTACAAAAATGAAATAGAGGAACTGAGTTGTGTCTGTTTTATGGTTGTTTTGTGAACATTCTGTTACAATTATTATACCATGTTTTCCAGAAATTGATACATGTTTTTGCGGAAATGGTCTGGACCCATCGTCTTATTTTTTAGATTCATTCGCTAGGAGAATGTATGGACACGTAACTCAGATTCTATTTTAGGAACACCGAGTTGATCAAACGATTTGAGATTAAAGCACGCACTTTTATATTAGTACGTTAACCTAACCCATTGAAATGGTTTTTTTATTTGGAAAGTTTGATACCAATCGAAACATTTCGGTTTATGATACGTCTTATCTCGTGTAGCTGAAAAAGCGCCGTTGTGCGCACAAAAAACATAAATGGAAACGAGCTTCACGTGTCATCTTGAACGTGGTTCATGTATAATAAACATTAGTGATTTTCCGATGAAAATGTAAGGCGGGATAGAATGAGTCGATATAAGAAACAGCAAAACCCCTTTTACCAGGGGGATTTGATTTTTATATTTGGTGTGTTTTTTATCATTAGCGTTGTGGCGATTTATGCTGCCGGCCAATTTGGGCAGTATGGGAACACGGATTGGATACAGCAAATTGTCTTTTATCTTTTGGGAGCTATTGCGATAACAGTTCTGTTGTACTTTGATTTAGAGCAACTTGAAAAGTTAAGCTTATATATTTTTATCATAGGTATTTTATCTTTGATTATTCTTAAGATCAGTCCTGAGTCCATTGCACCGGTCATTAAAGGAGCAAAAAGCTGGTTTAGGATTGGGAGAATAACAATACAACCCTCAGAATTCATGAAGGTCGGTTTGATTATGATGCTTGCTTCAGTCATCGGAAAAGCTAATCCTAAAGGAGTTCGGACGTTTAGGGATGATATTCACCTCTTGTTAAAGATTGCGGGTGTCGCATTTATCCCTGTTATCCTTATCCTGATGCAAGATGCGGGAACAGCAGGAATATGTATGTTTATCGTTCTTGTCATGGTTTTTATGTCGGGGATCAATTGGAAACTGATAACAATCATTGCTGGCTCAGGTATCTTACTCATATCATTAATTTTATTAGTAATGATAAACTTTCCTGACGCTGCTAAATCAGTGGGAATACAAGAATATCAAATTAAGAGGGTTACTTCTTGGGTTTCTAATTCAAATGAAACCCAGAATGACGATAGCGGGTGGCAAGTTGATCAAGCTATCATGGCTATAGGATCTGGTGGCATTTTAGGTAATGGTATTTCTGATTTAAAGGTTTATGTTCCAGAAAGTACGACTG
The DNA here is from genome assembly GCF_053903245.1 of Bacillus sp. K7. NCBI lineage: Bacteria > Bacillati > Bacillota > Bacilli > Caryophanales > Bacillaceae > Bacillus > Bacillus sp. K7. The sequence goes on along the minus strand of NZ_CP096406.1, from coordinate 3,600,837 downwards.
ACTTCATCTTTTCTATAATAGGTGAATCCTTTGGATTTATAGGCTGCGCCTTTGTCGTCATCATGTTCTTCTTCTTAATCTACAGGCTTGTCGTTCTGATTGACAAGATACATCCGTTTAACCGTTTTGCTTCTTTCTTTTGCGTGGGTTATACGGCGTTAATCGTGATTCACACGTTCCAGAATATCGGTATGAACATCGGCATTATGCCTGTTACCGGGATTCCGCTGCTGTTTGTCAGCTACGGGGGAAGCTCCACGCTATCCACCTTAATTGGCTTTGGGATTGTGTATAACGCAAGTGTACAGCTGACGAAATACAGAAGTTATCTCTTTAATTCTTAATATGTAGACAGCCTTGGCAGAGGCTGTCTTTTTTGTTGTAGAGCATTTTGCTTTTGAGTTCACTTTTTTTCGGATATGATAAAAAGAGATAAGGAGGTTCTTGTGATGAATAACACAATTGAAACCATTTTGAATCATCGGTCGATCCGGTCTTTTACTGATCAGCTTTTGACAGCTGAAGAAATTGATATATTAGTGAAAAGTGCGCAGGCTGCGTCTACGTCCAGCTACGTGCAGGCGTATTCCATTATCGGTGTTTCCGATCCTGAGAAGAAACGTGAGCTGTCTGTGCTTGCAGGGCCTCAGCCTTACGTAGAGAAGAACGGGCACTTTTTTGTATTTTGCGCGGACTTGTATCGCCATCAACAACTTGCTGAGGAAAAGGGCGAACATATTTCTGAGCTGCTTGAAAATACGGAAATGTTTATGGTCAGTTTGATTGACGCGGCGCTGGCAGCGCAAAATATGAGCATTGCCGCAGAATCAATGGGGCTTGGCATTTGTTATATCGGCGGCATTCGAAATGATCTGGACAAAGTGGCAGAGGTGCTGCAAACGCCTGACCATGTGCTTCCGCTTTTTGGTTTGGCAGTAGGCCATCCTGCGAACCTTTCCGGCAAAAAACCGAGACTGCCGAAACAAGCTGTCTACCATGAGAATACGTACAATGTAAACGCAGACGATTTCCGCGAATCCATGAACGCGTATGACAAAACGATTTCTGATTATTATAGAGAAAGAACCAACGGTCAGCGGGAAGAAACATGGTCTGATCAAATTTTGAACTTTATGAAGCAGAAGCCGCGCACGTATTTAAATGACTATGTGAAAGAAAAAGGCTTTAATAAAAACTAAAGCAAACCTCTCCGTTCGGAGGGGTTTTTATGTTTCACGTGTAACATATTCCGACAAATACAGACACGCTGTCACAAATAAATGGCGAATGATCGGGAGACACTGATAGGCGGTGTGAGCGGTTTTTGAGAAAAAATAAGGGATCAGTGATACGATGAGGATGAGGTGGTAGGGATGATTTCATTAAGTATATTAGATCAATCTCCAGTATCAGAGGGCAGCTCTGCAGAAACAGCATTACAGCAAACTGTTGCGCTTGCACAGGCTGCTGAGGATTTTGGATATAAGAGATTCTGGGTTTCTGAGCATCATTTTTCAAAGCGGCTGGCTGGGTCAAGCCCAGAGGTGCTGATCAGTCATATAGCGGCGAAGACGAAACGAATCCGTGTGGGGTCAGGCGGTGTCATGTTGCCCCATTACAGCGCATACAAAGTAGCTGAGAATTTCCGTGTGCTGGAGGGGCTGACACCGGGAAGAATTGATCTTGGGCTTGGAAGAGCACCGGGGGGCATGCCGATTGCCTCATGGGCGTTGAATGACGGCGGGAAGCGCAATGCTAATCAATATCCGCAGCAAATCAAGGAGCTGACGATGTATTTGCATGATTTGGCGGATGATAAACACCGTTTTCCGAATCTGACGGCGGCGCCGCATGTTTCGACCGCGCCGGATGTGTGGCTGCTCGGCTCATCTGGAGAAAGCGCGCTGCTCGCCGCTGAGTCAGGCGCTGGCTATATGTTTGCCCACTTTATCAATGGAGAGGGCGGAGAAGAGACGGTCAGACAGTATAAGAGACGATTCAAGCCGTCTGTGTTAGGAGACATGCCTCGAGCTGCAGTTGCTGTATTTGTTCTTTGTGCTGACACTGAGGAGAAGGCAGAGAAGCTTGCGGCAGTGCTAGATTTCACGATTTTGGCGGGGGAGCAGGGCATCCCTTTAGAAGGAGTTCCTTCGTATGAAGCTGTTCGGGAAAATACGTACTCACCGTATGAACAGAGGCGAATTGCTGATAATCGAAATCGAATGATTGTCGGCACGAAAGAACAGGTGAAGGAGCAGTTGTTAGCTTTGAGTAAGACGTATGGAACAGAGGAAATCATGGCGGTGACCATTACGCATCATTTTGAAGATAAGCTCCATTCTTATCGGCTATTACAGGAAGCATTTGCGAATTAATCTGAAAAGCCCCGCCAATCGGCAGGGCTTCTTCTTATTCCACGGTAAAAGGCTCTTCGGTCAGAACCTGGCTTGATTTCCCTTTGTTTGCGGCATAGGCGAGCAAATAGTATTCTCCGGCTGGAAGCTTTGTTCCGTCATTGATCGTGCCGTCCCAGTCAAAGTACTGATAGCCCTTCCCTTGGTTTTTATAGATGCCGGCTTGGCCTGCAAAATTAAGGTTGCTGTCATAAACGAGGAACGCCAACTCTTCTGCTCCCGCTGGAAGGTAGGTTTCAATTTGATAGGTGCCTTGTGCTGTTCCTTCGCTGACGGAGACAGAGGTGACTCTCGGATAATCCGGCTCTTTGACGACCAGCAATGTAGGCACTTTAGCGACGGTTTTTCCGCCTTCTCTGACAATAACGGTTCCTTCATAGGTGCCAGCTTTTGTTTTCTTTGTATTGACCTTTACTTTTGCAGTGGCTTTTCCAGTTTTATGTGCCGGAATCACAACCCGGCTTGTGCCGGATGTGGAGATGCCGCTGCCGTTAAATGAGTATTCAAGTGTGTATGACTTTCTAATGGAAGATTGGTTTTCAATCGTAAACGTTTCTTTTTTCGTTTCTTTTCCGTTTTCCTTCAAGAATGTGCCGTATGAATAGCTTCCAGGTGAGACGAGTGAGTCGGCTTTGATCGCGCTCATGATTCTCGCGCTCCCTGCACCTTGTGCGTTATGCGGATACACTTCTCCATCGCCGTCCTTTAAGGTGACAGCGGTATTCATGATCGCGGCTTTGATCTGTTCAACGCTCCACTTTGGTTTGGCTTGTTTGATAACGGCAACCGCTCCGGCAATATGAGGTGAAGCCATGCTTGTTCCTTGTTTTGATCCGTACCCGTATGGGTTGTTAGGATCGTGTGTCGGGATGGTGCTGACGATATTGACGCCTGGTGCGGAAATATCAGGCTTGATCATCCACGTATCCATAACAGGGCCGCGTGATGAGAAATCAGCGATTTGCTCACCGAGCGCTTTTGAAACACTTAACCTGAATGTTGCTTTTGTTTCACCAGCTTTCATGGCACTGACGAGTTTTTCACCGTCTTCTAATGACAGTTTAATCGTTGGCACAGACATGCCTGGCACGTCGGCTTCAATTTCTCCAGAGAGGTTGTTATACACAACCATGCCGATGGCGCCGGCTTTTTTCGCATTGTCCGCTTTTTCCACAAACGCAATGCTGCCCCGTTTGACAACGGCGACTTTGCCTGTCAGATCTTTTCCTTCAAAGTCCTTTGCTTCGCCGATTCCCGCTTCGACAAGCTCAACTTCTTTGTTATTGAGCGCTTTAACGTCATTCTCTTTGTCATAGCCCATCACTTTTGCTGAAGAGTAGGAGCCGAATGTGACGGCGTATTCATTGATCGGGAGTTGAGTCGCACCGACAGAAATCGCTTCTCTTGATGTGCCCGGCGATCCGACTGTCCAGCTGTTCGGTCCGCTGTTGCCGTTCGATGTAACCGCGACAACGCCTTCTGACATGGCCCAGTCAAGCGCTGTGCTTGTCGCCCAGTCCGGATTGTTTATAGAGTTTCCGAGAGACAGGTTCATCACATCCGCACCGTCTTGGACTGCACGTTCCACGCCGGCAATGACGTTTTCCGTTGTGCCGCTTCCGCCAGGGCCTAACACGCGGTAAGCGAGAAGTGTGGCATCAGGGGCAACCCCTTTAATCGTTCCGTTTGCGGCCACAGTACCGGCTACATGTGTTCCGTGTTCCGTGGCACCGCCCCTTGGATCGCCAGTTGGTGTTTCCCTTGGATCGTAATCATTGTCTACAAAATCGTATCCTTTATATTGTCCGAAGTTTTTCTTCAGATCAGGGTGATTGTATTCAACCCCGGTATCAATAATGGCTACCTTGACGCCTTTTCCTGTGTAGCCTAAATCCCATGCCTCGTTTGCTCCGATATACGGCGCGCTGTCATCCATTTGCGGAGATACGGCATCCTCGGAGATTGTGACGTCTTTATCTTTTAGATTGTCTGTTTGATATGTGACGTTCGGATATACGGCCTTTACGTCTTTTACCGCGAGAAGTTTTGGAATTTCATTAGCTGGGAGCTTCATAGAAAAGCCTGAGAATACCTGCTCATATTCCCGGTTTACTTTCCCGTTTTTCACCGCTTTAACGGCTTTGTTTTTTGCTTTGCTGCGAGCGGTTTTCAGCTTGCTTTTCGTTTGGCTTTCGCCCGCTTCCTTCGCCTCTGCCAAGGATTTTTCTTTTAACTCCACGATTACGGTTGTTTTTTTGCTTGTTGTCATGTCAATATCACCGAATATCTCGGCTTTTTCCAGGTCAGCCGACGTTTTTGAAGCAGCTGGAGCTGCCTGTACGCCTGTCAAGCCTGTGGATAACGTAAAAAATAAAATGAAACTTAGTAGCAGAAAGCGAATGATCCCATTCTTCAATGTGTTTCCCCCTTTGTGTTTTAAAAAAAATATGAAGATCTAGTATATATTTCTTGAAAATTCAAAAAAATCCTTGTGTCATTTGAACCATTTATTGAATTTCTTTTGTGTATAAGGAAGGAGTTATACACAGAACCTTGTGTATAAGTGAATAAACCTGTGTATATATGTTGGTGGGAATATATGTTCCTATACAAAATATTGATGGTGATTGTGGACATGTGGATATCTCTTGTGATTAAGTTGTTCTTAACTTTGGGATAACTTGTGTATAAAGTTTTTGAAACGGTTCTCCAATTTTCATTTCATTTCTTTCAGCTTTCAACAAAACTTCTAAAAACTAGTTGGTTTTTTCACTCATATTGTGACAAAGAATTCTCTTTCAACGGTCTATCATAGAGTCATGAGTTTTGCTAGAGCCGCTAGTTTGCGAGAAAAGAAATCGGCCGTCTTTTCCCGCGGGCTGCTGCTGAGAAAACGGGCTGCTAAAAGGCTGCCTGCCAAAAAGAAGCGGAGGGATGTTTTTCTATGAAACGTTTGCTTGTATCTTTACGGGTGTGGATGGTCTTTTTGATGAATTGGGTGACGCCGGACAGAAAAACTGCGGCTGCCGCGGTCTATTCGGCTCAGCGTACATACCAAAGAAAAGCGGCGGTGCAGGCCGCAGGACTTGTTTCGTTTTATGAGTGGCGGATGGCTGTGAATGAAGAAGAAAAGCAGAAAGCGAAAGCCTCCGCACTTTATAAAAGAAGGTGTTTGCAAGCCTTCAAGGAATCGCCAAAGCAGGAGAGAGCTGGCCCGCATCTTTACATGGCGGTCAAAAGGAGGTAAAATCCCAGTCAAAAGCAAATTGGCGGGAGAGATAGCCTCTTGAAAATCTATAAGGTGTTAAACAACAATGCGGCTTTAATAAAAGAGGATGATCAGGAAAAAATCGTCATGGGACCGGGAATCGCATTTCAAAAAAAGAAAAATGATCTCATTCCTATGAATAAAGTGGAAAAGATCTTTGTCGTGCACGACGAGAATGAAAAGTTTAAGCAAATCCTGCAAACGCTGCCGGAGGAGCATATTGAAATCGCTGAGGATATCATCAGCCATGCAGAAGGGGAGCTAGCGGCGCCGCTGAGCGACCACATTCATATCGCGCTTTCTGACCATTTGTCCTTTGCGATCGAAAGGGTTCAAAATGGGCTGCTTGTGCAGAATAAATTGCTGCATGAGATAAAGGCGCTCTATAAAAAAGAATATGGGATCGGCCTGTGGGCGATCAGACATGTAAAAGAGACATTGGGCGTGTCCCTGCCTGAAGATGAAGCGGGTTATATTGCCCTCCACATCCATACGGCGAAGATGGATGCGGAGAGCATGTATTCAGCGCTGAAGCATACGACCATGATTAAAGAAATGATAGAAAAAATAGAAAACTACTTTAATCGAAAGGTGGATGAAAACAGCATTTCCTATCAACGCCTTGTCACGCATTTGCGATACGCGGTCAGCCGGTTGGAATCAAATGAAGCACTCCATCATATGGACGAGGAGATGCTTTATTTCATCCAAAAAAAGTATTCATTTGCCTATCAATGTGCGCTGGAGCTGGCGGAGTTTTTGAAAAATGAATATCAATTGCATTTGCCGGAGTCCGAGGCCGGCTATATCACGCTGCATGTCCAGCGTCTTCAAGATCTCTCGGAATAACCGCTTTGACTTGCAGAGAGTGATCTCTGGAAGTTTTTTTATTTATCGGGATTGAGCTTGTAGTACATCCATCCCATCATGACCATTCCAGCGGCCAGATTTCCGAGTGTAACAGGAATTAAGTTTCTGATCGCTCCCGTCAGTGTCACTGTATCAGGGTGCTCGATCAAAAGTGAGATGGCGAATGTGCACATATTGGCAATGCTGTGCTCAAAACCGGAAATAAAGAAGCAGAAAACAAAAAGCATCATGGTAAACAGCTTGGCTCCTTCTCCTTTGAGAGACATCGGGATGAAAAAGGCGAGGCACACAAGCCAATTGCACAGCATTCCTCTGAAAAACAGTTCGGAAGCGGACGGCTCCATTTTGTGCGCTGCCAGATGAATCAAAAAGGAGTGAACAGAAGCCTCCTTAAAAAGTCCTGTCGCGCTAATCAGAATGGCAAATAGGATGGCGCCAATTAAATTGCCGGCATAGCTTGTCATCCACAAGTACAGGGTGTCCCGCCAGCGAAGTTTTTTTCGAAGCGCGGTATAGGTGAAATAAAAGGTATTGCCGGTAAATAAATCCCCGCCGCCGTAAGCAATCAGCAGAATAGCTGCCCCGAATGTGACAGCGGCTGCCGGAAAGGCAAACGGAGAATCAGCGATGAAGAAATAGCTGCCTGTTTTGCTTGCGGCTGTAATGCCGAAACCGATAAACATGCTGGCCAAAATAGATCTGAGCACATAACGCATTTTGCTGGAAACAAATATATTTTGTTTTTGTAAAGCGTACTGTTCAACCTTTTGCAATGCTTGAGTTTCCATGTTCTTTTCCTGCTTTCTTTGATGGTTGAGCATAGTATAGCATGATATTGTGAAATATTTCACAATTAAATTTTACGAATTTATGTCTAAATGTTTTATCAAACTTTTTAACTAAAAAACAGTTGACGAAAACGCTATCATGTTTTATGATGAAAGCGTATTCTTAATCTGAATAAGCGGGATTGTGACTGGTAAAGCAGGCAAGACCTAAAATTTGCGTAAATGAAAAAGGATCGCTGTGTCCTTTATTCATTGCCGAATTTTAGGTCTTTTTTGTTTAAATAAAAGGAGGAAAGACAAAATGGATTACAAAGAGACTGCAAAACGACTCATCGAGCTTCTCGGGGGCAAAGAAAACATTATCAGCGCGGCTCATTGTGCAACAAGACTGCGTTTAGTGATGAAAGATGAATCAAAGATAGATCAAACACAAGTAGAAGAGCTTGATGGCGTCAAAGGCGCTTTCAGCAGCTCGGGCCAGTACCAGATCATTTTCGGAACAGGCCTTGTCAATAAGGTGTACGATGCTTTTTCGAAGGAAGTTGATGTCGAACGTGACGAACCTGTAAATCACCAGGATGCGGCAAAAGACAAACTGAATCCAGCTGCGAGATTTGCGAAAACGCTTTCAAATATTTTTGTTCCAATCATTCCGGCTATTGTCGCCAGCGGTCTATTAATGGGATTGTTGGGAATGATCAATGCGTTTCAATGGATGAGCAAGGATTCTGCTTTGCTGCAGCTGCTTGATATGTTTTCAAGCGCGGCCTTTATTTTCTTGCCGATTTTAATCGGGGTCAGTGCTTCAAAAGAGTTTGGCAGCAACCCTTACTTGGGAGCGGTTATCGGGGGAATCATGATTCATCCGACGCTTTTGAATCCTTGGGGATTGGCGGAAGCAACACCGGATTTTATGCATCTTTTTGGAGTTGATATCGCGCTTCTTGGCTATCAGGGAACTGTCATCCCTGTCCTGCTAGCGGTTTATGTGATGAGCAAGATTGAGAAATGGACAAGAAAAGTGGTTCCTCATTCCGTAGATTTGCTTGTTACACCTTTTATCACAGTGATTGTCACCGGGTTTGTCGCTTTTATCGCGATTGGTCCTTTAGGCAGAGCGCTTGGCTCCGGCATTACGGTTGCTTTAACGTATGTATATGATCATGCCGGTTTTGTCGCGGGTCTGATTTTCGGGGGCACGTATTCACTTATTGTTTTGACAGGCGTCCATCACAGTTTCCATGCGATTGAGGCAGGACTTATTGCGGACATCGGCAAAAACTACTTGCTGCCGATTTGGTCAATGGCGAATGTCGCACAGGGCGGGGCCGGCCTTGCCGTCTTCTTTATGGCAAAAAAGGCAAAGACAAAAGAAATCGCGCTTCCGGCTGCATTCTCTGCTTTTCTGGGCATTACTGAACCAGTCATATTCGGAGTCAATCTTCGCTACCGTAAGCCATTTATCGCCGCGATGATCGGTGGCGCATTAGGCGGTGCATATGTCGTATTTACTCAGGTTGCTGCAAACGCTTACGGGTTAACGGGTATTCCGATGATCGCCATTGCTGCGCCGTTTGGTGTTGGCAACTTGATCAACTATCTGATTGGAATGGCCATTGCGGGAGTGTCAGCATTCATCGCAGCGTTTATCATGAAGATTAATGAAGATGAGGGGAGAAAAAAATGACATCACATGATCAGGAGCTTCGTCGCCGGGCATATGAAGAAGTGGAGAAAAAAGAGCGGATCGCTAACAGCGATCCGCATCGCCAGCATTTTCATATCATGCCGCCGGTTGGGCTGCTGAATGATCCGAATGGCGTGATATATTGGAAGGGCAGCTATCATGTGTTTTTTCAGTGGCAGCCGTTTCAGACAGGGCATGGCGCGAAATTCTGGGGCCATTATACGAGTCCGGATGCTGTGAATTGGAAGCGGGAAGAGATTGCGCTGGCACCGAGTGATTGGTTCGATAAAAACGGCTGCTACTCGGGCAGCGCTGTCACCAAAGACGGTCGTCTTTATCTGTTGTACACTGGAAATGTCAAGGATCAGGATGGCAATCGAGAAACATATCAATGCCTTGCTGTATCTGACGACGGGCTGACTTTTGAGAAAAAGGGTGTCGTCGCCCGCCTCCCGGAAGGATACACCGCACATTTTCGCGACCCGAAGGTATGGGAGCATGAAGGCACATGGTATATGGTGATCGGCGCGCAAACGGAGAATTTGAAAGGACACGCTGTGTTGTTTGCTTCGGATAACCTGACGGAGTGGAGATTTCTCGGCCCGATAACCGGTGCGGGTTTCAACGGGCTGGACGATTTCGGGTACATGTGGGAATGCCCTGACTTGTTTTCTCTTCAGGAGTCCGACGTGCTGATTGTCTCTCCTCAGGGTCTTGAGGCTGATGGTTTTCGTTATCAGAACGTGTATCAATCAGGTTATTTTGTCGGGCGTCTTGATTATAACAAGCCTGAACTAAAGCACGGCCATTTTTTAGAACTTGATCAAGGTTTTGATTTTTACGCTCCGCAAACACTTGAAGACGATCAGGGAAGGCGGATTTTGTTTGCGTGGATGGCTGTGCCTGACCAGGATGAAGGGTCTCATCCGACGATTGACTATCACTGGATTCACTGTATGACGCTGCCGAGACAGCTGACGCTATCAGGAGAGAAGCTGATTCAGCAGCCGCTGCCTGAGCTGAAAGCCATGCGCAGGAATGAGAAAAATATACAAATCAACATGCACGGGTCATCTGGTACGATTCCGGTTGAAAACCCTGCAAGAGCTGAGATCCTCATGAAAGACATTGATACGGAGTCCGGTTTTTCAATCCGTATCCGCGGAGCGGCTGCGTTCTCCTTTGATAAGGAGAAGGGAGTTGTTACGCTGGAGCGGACGAGCTTCGACGGAACACGAACAGAAGAGAGACATTGCCGCATCAAGGATGTGCATGCCGTGCACATGTTTATCGATGCGTCTTCTATAGAAATCTTTATCAATGAGGGAGAAGAGGTCTTCAGTGCGAGATATTTTCCTTTCCCGGGAAATCATGAAGTGAAAGCCAGCTCGGCGGGAAAATCTGCTATGAACGTCGGAATCTGGACACTTATGTAGAAAATCCTTCTATTTTCTTATGTGAAATCTGAGCCATCTGTGCTATTCTTCAACGATAACCTACTATTTTTTTCTGTAAAAGGAGTTGTTTTCTTGAATATACATGAACAGAAGATAACACCGGAATGTTTGGAAAAGGCTGCGGACCAAGTTGAAGATAAGCGGGAAGAATATAAGGATGTGCTGCTGCAGCTGAAAAAAATGCTTGGCGGGACCTCACCGCACAGTGAAACGGCGGAAGTTCTTTCACGGGCATATGAGCAAATGAAGGAATATGCACTTTTTGTTCAGTCGATAGAAACGTTTTTGAGGAAATCAGCGAACAACTTAAAAATCAAATAAACAGGCTGCCGATGGTATCGGCAGTTTTTTCTGTGAAAAGTGATCGATCATATAAAAAAGGCTGCCTCTCTGGAAGGCAGCCGATGTTGTTTATGATGATTGATCCATACGATGTGCGGAATGCTTCGTAGGTCCAACATACTGGTTGAGCGGGAAGGATTCTTTAATGGCAGCGGTAATGAATTCTTTCGCTGCGTAAATGGCTTCTTTGACTTCCGCACCTTTGGCGAGCTCCGCTGTCACGGCAGCTGAGAAGGTACAGCCTGCGCCATGTGTATAAGGTGTATCGATCATATCGCTTTCAAGAACCTCCGCTTTTTCTCCGTCATAGAGAACATCAACGGCTTTTTCGTGTTTGAGTTTGCCTCCGCCTGTAATCACGACATATTGAGCGCCGAGTGCGTGAATTTTTTTCGCGGCTTCGATCATATCGTCAACTGTTTTTAATTCATCCATGCCGCTGAGCTGGCTGGCTTCAAACAAATTCGGTGTAATGACAGTGGCTAGCGGCGCTAATTGCTCGCGCAGGGCTTGGGCGTGCTCCGGATAAAGGACTTCATTTGCTCCTTTGCAAACCATAACGGGGTCAATGACCACATTTTTTAATTGTTTTTCTTTGATCGTTTTTGCCGCAAGCTCGATAATATCAACGGTTGGCAGCATTCCTGTTTTCATGGCGTCCACTCCGATGCCGTCCGTAATCGTTGCAAGCTGGGCGCGGATTGTATCAATATCGATCGGGAATACCTGATGGTCCCAGCTGTTGTTCGGGTCCATCGCAACGATCACCGTTAAGGCAGTCATCCCGTATACGTTTTTCTCTTGAAATGTTTTTAAATCAGCTTGAATCCCAGCACCGCCGCTGGAATCTGAGCCGGCAATGGTGAGTGCTTTATGCATAGACATGTCTTGAACCTCCATCATGTTTTATCTTTCATTATAGTTAGATTTTCTCTGTATCACAATATAGAAGACCTATAGGAATCATTTGACAATACCAATGAGCTTTCGTAAAATGCTACATAAGAAAACTAGGTAGGGGTTTTGTGATGTTAAATCGTGAGCTGGTGAAGGGCAGTACTGTGATTTTGATATTGACGCTTCTGAACGATCGGCCGATGTACGGCTATGAGCTTGTAAAAGAAATGGGAAGCCGCAGCGGAAATGAACTGCAGATGAAAGAAGGGACCTTGTATCCTTCTCTTCACAAGCTTGAACGTCAAGGGTTTATTTCTTCCTATTGGGAGAAGCAGGAGAAAGGGCCGGACCGTAAATATTACCGGATTACAGATGAAGGCAAAGAGGTGCTTGCGGAACGCACGAAGGAATGGAGTATATTTTCCGCTATGATGAACCGAATGCTGAAGCGGGGCGGGCAGAATGGATAAAGAAACATATTTATCTGAAATGAAAAATGGGCTTAAAGGGCTTCCTGAAGGCGAGACGATCATAGAAGAAATGGAGAGCCATATTGAATATCATATGTTCCACTCTTTTCAGCAAGGGAAGAGTGAGGAGGAGGCGATGCAGACTTTAATGCAGTCGTTTGGTACACCATCTGACATTGTTTCTTCGTTTAAAAAAGAACAGCCGGTAACGTTCCGTGCATTTTTGATGTTCCATCTTTTCTGTAACAGCGCACTATTCGCTGTCGGTATCGCCATTACAATGATGTATGTCTGTTTTGAATCGCCTATTGTTCATGCTATATGGAAAGGCATTTCTGTTTCTATGTGGCTAATCTTAGCTGGGTATATGATCTACTGGGTGCTGATTGGGTATCAAGGGGTGAGGGAGTTTGGAAAACGCGGAGAACAGCTTGTTTTACATACGATTTTGATCTGCATGGTGCCAAACGTCATTTTTATGCTTGTTTTTCTATTTCATGTGATCCCTGCTGCGCTGTTTCAATCCTTACTGACACCTTGGTTTGTCGGAACTTGTGCTTGTGCAACGCTGTTATTTCCGTTATTTGGACGAATGGGCTGTTATATTGGCAGGCGTCAGCTTGCCTGATTTTTTAGGTGTATACATAGAATTTCTATGTAGTAGGAGGTTATGTCGTGAGGATTAGTTCTTGTTTATATGGTTTTGTCATTCATGGGGCAGTATTTTTGTTTACTGGCTGCTGCATGCTCTTGGCTATGTTAGCCAGCTTGCCTTTTGTTTTTTTGCTTGATTGGCTGCCTGATGTCGTCTTTACAGCCGGTGCCATTCTTATGCTGTTATGTTCATATGCTTATATTTGGTTTTTGGCAATCCGTTTTGCATATAACCAGAAAATGCGCCTGTTTGAGGTTCAATTGGGCTCCTTTGTGTTGCTGGCCTTCATGATATCTTTGTTTTTCTTGGATGGATCCAGTATGAAAGACATTGTGTTGAATTGGGACGATACAGGCTGTGCTTTTGTTCCGCCGGCTTTTACATTTTTGTGTCTTTCTTATGCGCTTATGCTGCTGCCGGTCTATCAATCTAAGCTATGGCATCTGATCCTTCCGAATGGTGTCCGCCTAAAAGATCTCTTTCATGTATTAGGAGATTTGGTACTGATCTTGATGCTTTTGATCGGTGCCACATTACTGTTTCTCTCATTCTAATTTGCTGTTTCAGTAGGATATTCCCACTGATCTCCCGTCCAATATATGTTTTAATAGTACATGACTATGAAAATGAGAAGGAGAGCATCATGAAGATTTCTATCGTAATTGTGACCTATAATCGGATTCCGGCTTTGTGTGAGCTTCTGGAGTCGATTTCGCAGCAGACCTTGAAGCCGTATGAAGTGATTATTGTGAATGATGCCGGGGAATCGGTCGTGCCGGTCAAAGCACTGTATCCGGAGCTGCCGATTGCTGTCATCAATTTAGAAAAGAACTCGGGGCATGTGGCTGCGAGAAATGCCGGGGTAAAAGAGGTGTCTGGCGATTGCATTATGCTTTGTGATGACGATGATTTCTTTACGCCGGGGCATGTGGAGAGAATGGCGAAGGAAATAGAAACGGCAGATTTCGTTCATTCCGATGCGGAAATTGTCTCGTTTGAAGAGAAAAACGGAACAAGATATCCAGTGTCGCGGAAGCTGTTTGCTTATACCGCGGACTTTGAGGATATGAGAGTGTTTTCTACATACGTGCCGTCGGGCAGCATGTACAGACGTTTTCTCCATGATGAAATCGGGTATTTCGATGCTGATGTGCACAATTATTGGGACTGGGATTTTTATTTGCGCGCGGCCAAGGAATACCGGGTGAAGCGTGTCCCTTGCGCCAGTGTGATTTATGCCTTCAGTGACGCGGGAGACAATCAGTCCGCGGACCTTGGCGCCAAGCGGAAACAATATTTGGATCGTTTAAGTGAAAAGCACGGACTCGGGGAACTGCCGACGAAAAACTTTGCCGTCTTGCTTGAAGAGCCTGAGATGAAAAGACGGGAAGCACAAAGTGAAATTGTGTGGGATGGCAAGCCTGTCTATTCCAGACTTCATCGTTCGTAAGGGAGGCCTGAATCTTGAAACAGATGTTAGAAGACAGCTGGTGGGATCAGCTGAAGGAAGAGTTTGAGAAACCGTATTATCAAGAGCTTAGAGACATGCTGAAGCGGGAATACGCGGAGCAAACAGTTTATCCGGACAGCGGGGATATTTTTAATGCGTTGCATTATACGCCATATGATGATGTCAAGGTGGTCATTCTCGGCCAAGATCCGTATCACGGGCCAGGACAGGCTCAAGGTTTAAGCTTCTCCGTAAAGCCGGGTGTGAAGCAGCCGCCTTCATTAAGAAATATCTTTCTTGAGCTGCAGGAGGACATCGGATGCAGCATTCCAAATCACGGGTCGCTCGTCAGCTGGGCAAAGCAAGGGGTTCTCTTGCTGAATACTGTGCTGACCGTCAGGCGCGGACAGGCGAATTCCCATAAAGGAAAAGGCTGGGAGCGTCTGACTGACCGGGTGATTGATGTACTGAATGAAAGAGAGCGCCCGGTTGTCTTTATGTTGTGGGGCCGGCATGCCCAAATGAAAAAAGAACGGATCGACACGTCCAAGCATGTTATCATTGAATCGACGCATCCGAGCCCGTTTTCGGCAAGAAACGGATTTTTCGGAAGCAGGCCGTTTTCTCGGGCGAATGCGTGCTTGGAGAAAATGGGAGAGGCTCCGATTGATTGGTGTATAAAGGACTTATAAAAAAGCGCAGATCATCTGCGCTTTTTTACTTGAGTATTTTCCGAATCATCCGCAGCCCGTTTTTGGAAGAAGGATAACGGAAAGCGAAGTCAAAGCGGTTCGTTTGTTTGACGACGCTTTTTTTGTGCGTAAATGTGTTGAAGCTGTCAAAGCCGTGATAGCTGCCGATGCCGCTTTCCCCGACGCCTCCGAAAGGCAAATACGGTGTCGCGACGTGCATTAATGTATCATTGACACAGCCGCCGCCAAACGACAGGTTTTCTAAAACAGCCCGCTCGATTTCTTTGTTTGTGGTGAAAACATACAGAGCGAGCGGCTTTGGGCGTGATTGGACTTTCTCAATGGCTTCATCGATATCGCCATAAGTAAACAGCGGAAGAATCGGCCCGAAAATTTCCTCCTGCATCACTGGAGAGTCATCCTTCACTTGATCAAGAATCGTCGGCGCTATTTTGTGATGGACAGGATCAGACTGTCCGCCTGTGAGCGGGACGCCATCATTCAGAAAATCGAGCAGCCGCTGATAGTGGCGTTCACTGACGATTTTGCCGTACTGCGGATTTTGTTCAGGCTGAGTGCCAAAAAATTCACTGATCACACGCTTCATTTCTTCTGTGAGCTTTGTTTTGATGTCTTCATGGACAACTACATAATCCGGTGCGATACAGGTTTGTCCCGCATTTGTGAATTTCCCGAAGACAATGCGTTTGGCGGCAAGCTGTATATCAGCATCCTTATGGACAATGCAGGGGCTTTTGCCGCCGAGCTCCAAGGTAACCGGAATTAATTGTTTGGAGGCGGCTTCCATGACGATTTTTCCAACGGCAACACTGCCGGTAAAGAAAATATAGTCAAAGGGCTGCTGTAATAACGCTGTGCTGACGTCGGGCCCGCCTTCTGCCATCGCGACATAATCACACGGAAAAACGCTGCTGATGAGGTTGGAAAGAACAGCGGAAACAGCCGGCGTATACTCCGACGGTTTGAGAACAGCCGTGTTCCCGGCGGCAATAGCTCCAATCAAGGGTGAAAGCGCGAGCTGCAGCGGATAGTTCCAAGGCGCAATCACCAACACGGTACCGTACGATTCAGGGATGATGATGCTTTTCGAGCCTAGATGAGTCAGCGGCGTTTTGACTCGTTTCGGCTTGGCCCATTTTCTGAGCCGTTTCATCACAAAGCTGATTTCCTTCAACACGATTCCGATTTCTGTTGTGTATGCTTCTTGTTCGTTTTTGTGGAGATCCTGATAGAGAGCGGCTATGAGATCGGCTTCATGTGTTTTGATGGCTTGTTTCAGCTTCTGCAACATGTCCAGTCTCGATTCGAGAGGTCTCGTATGCCCTGCCGCAAAGTAGGCTTTCTGCTTGCTGACGATAGAGGGGATGCTGTTCATTCCGTTTCTCCTTTTTTTATTAGGTATGGTGACTTATTATGTGAAAAATCTCTTTTGCTTGTCAAATACGTAATGTTGTCAGAAAAAATCACAAACTCATATCTGCGTTTATGGCGGGAATTTGATAAAATGCAGGAAGACGATAAATATTTCTTGGAGGGTTCTTGATGAACATTCATATATCTGCTTTGATTCAAAAAATGGAAGAGGAGCTCAAAAAAGCGAAGACGGCTGAGCTAGATGAGGAGCTGAAGCGCTCGGTAGCGGTTGTCCGTTCTTTGTGTGATGTCGTGCTGGATCAGCCGGAGACAGCGAGTGCGCCCCGCATCCAGCCGAGCAGCACGCCGAGCCCTGCCGCACCGCCATCGACAGATCAGCTGATGATGGAAAAAATGATGGGAAGCGCGGGATTAAACAAATATCGAAAGCAGGAAAAAGAGAAGCAGGAAGAGGACGGAAACGGAGAGTCTTTATTTGATTTTTAATTGAGAAAGGTTGAGCTCATGTGAAGTTGATTCTTGGCGCGCTGCAATGGACAGCGTTTATCATTGCTGCGGCGATTGTTGTTCCGGTGGCGGTTGCCCAGTCGTTTCATCTGGATCACTCAGCTTCTGCGAGGTTGATCCAAAGCACCTTTTTTGTATTGGGAATTGCCGCCGTCATTCAGTGTGTGAAAGGCCACAGACTGCCGATCAATGAGAGCCCCGCCGGCTTGTGGTGGGGAGTGTATACGATCTACGGCGGGCTGACGGGAACTGTTTTTGCAACATATGGGGATACACTGCGCGGTTTGCAGGGAGCTCTTCTTGTAAGCGCTGTATGTTTCTTTTTGTTAAGCATCTTCAAGGTCATTGACCGGCTTGCAGCATTATTTACCCCGGTTGTAACAGGTGTCTATTTATTGCTGCTAGTCATGCAGCTGAGCCAGCCCATTATAAAAGGAATTCTCGGAATCGGCTACCGAAAGGACGGTGTGGACGGCTTAGTATTTGGTCTGGCCCTTGTAGTCGTTGCCGCCGCCTTTATGATGACCAATTCAACCATTTCGTTTTTTAAGCAATATTCGATTTTATTGGCCCTGTTCGGCGGGTGGCTGCTTTTTGCGGCTGCCGGAGCGGCAAAGCCGATGGAAATGCCGGATCGGCTGTTTCAGCTACCTTCCTTGTTTCCTTTTGGCAAACCATTATTTAATAGCGGTCTGATTATCACCTCCATTTTTATTACCATCCTGCTGATCGTAAATATGCTGGCGAGCATGAAGGTTGTGGACATTGCTGTGAGGAAATTCGGCAAACAGCCGAATGGACACCATCATGAACGCCATGCCGGTTTTGCCGCCTCATTCAGCCATCTGCTGAGCGGTTTGACGGGAGCTATTGCCCCAGTCCCGATTTCGGGAGCAGCAGGTTTTATTGAGACGACGAAAATGCCGTCTAAAAAACCGTTTATGCTCGGCAGTATTCTTGTTGTCTTCATCAGCGTGATCCCGTTTTTTATGAATGCGTTTGCGAGCCTGCCGTCACCCGTTGGCTTTGCGGTAAACTTTGTCGTGTTTTCCGCGATGGGCGGTCTGGCCCTTGCAGAATTTGATTCGTATGAGAAAGCGGAACTGAAAAGGGTGCGGTCTGTGATCGGCACCTCACTGCTGACAGGGGTCGGTATCATGTTTGTTCCTGAAACGGCCTTAAAAGGTTTGCACCCGGTATTTATTTCGCTGTTAAGCAACGGGCTTGTATTAGGAACGCTTGCAGCAATAGCGGCAGACCAGTTCCAGCTTTGGCGGCGCAGGAGAAAATCCGACAATCTCGTGTCATCGGAGAACAAGCATTGAATTTTAGTATAGGTGCGATAAGATTAAGGATATGAGATTAACGAAAAGGCGGGAGAGATAGATGAAATTGTTTATCATATTAGGTGCCATTAATGCCCTGCTTGCCGTGGGGCTCGGGGCATTTGGCGCTCACGGTTTAGAAGGGAAAATTCCTGATAAATATCTTCAGGTTTGGCACACAGGCGTGCAGTATCATATGTATCACGCCCTTGGGCTTTTCGTTGTTGCCTTCCTGGCTGATAAATTATCCGGCATCGGCAGTGTCACGGCAGCCGGCTGGCTGATGTTCGCGGGAATTGTGCTGTTTTCCGGAAGCTTATATATTCTCTGTTTAACGCAAGTCTCCATTCTAGGGGCGATTACCCCGCTCGGCGGTGTGGCGTTTATTATTTCTTGGATTATGATCGTTGTCACAGCCGTTAAATATCTATAATAAAAAAGCCAATCCTCATCATATGAGTGATTGGCTTTTACTTTATCTAGGAGAATAGGATGCCATGGAATACGGATACGTATACGCAATTTCTTCGTCAAATGTGATGTAATCGAGATAGATGGTCAGAAGCAGGTAGCGTGTTCCTGATTTCGGGTCGCTAAGGATAATGTGATCCCGGCCCGCTGCCTCGATAACGCCGCGAAAGATCTTTGAGCCCCATTCCTTGCTGTTTTCAAATGTCATATAAATGGTGGCCGTTTTTCCCCGGTTTAGCCGCAAAATGTTTTCAATGTATGATTCCTCAACAGGCAGCATGCCGGGAATGCTTTGGCCCGGCGCCGATGGTGTCGGGCCCGATGGGATTTGGAACCCGCCGCCCTGCTGGCCCGGGAATCCGAAGCCCTGCTGTCCTTGCTGTCCTTGCTGCATTGGCATCATGGGCTGCATTCCCATCGTCTGCATTTGTCCGCCTTGGCCTTGCTGCGGGTACGGATTTGCGCCGTACTGAGGCTGATACCCCTGCATGTTATCAAATCCCTGCATTTGCTGATATTGATTTTTTTTCGGTTTCATATCGTTCCTCCTTTTTATGAAAACCACTCAAAACAAGTTCGGGATGTATAGATGAACGCTCCGCGATGACTCACCTCCGATGGAAAACGATCTTAGTCGCTGGTGCGATTTTTATCTCTTTCACCTTATGAGGCTGATGCTTGGAATATGCTGAAAAAGAACAGCAGACGGGCCGGATTTCAGTCTGGGCGGCCGCTGTTTTTCATAGAAATACACAAACTTTTCGCATATTGGTTTGTATCCCTAGCGCAACTTGCGTATAAGCAACATAAGATAACGTTAGTTTCAGGTGTGAAGTTTCAACAAGGAGGTGTAGGATTTGCCGAAAGTATCTGTCATTATGACGAGTTATAACAAAAGCGATTATGTGGCAAAGTCCATTTCCAGCATACTCTCACAAACGTTTACAGATTTTGAACTGTTTATTATGGATGACAACTCCAATGAAGAGACGCTAAATGCAATCCGTCCTTTTTTGAATGATAACCGAGTGCGTTTTTATCAAAGCGATGTATCTGAAGTAAAAGAAAGAACGGAAAAAACGAGATACGCGGCGCTGATCAATCAGGCCATTGAGATGGCGGAAGGTGAATATATCACCTATGCGACGGATGACAACATTTATATGCCGGACCGGCTCCTCAAAATGGTTCGCGAGCTCAATGCTCATCCTGAAAAGGCTGTGATTTACTCAGCCTCTAAAACCTATCACTTAAACGAGGATCGGGACATTGTAAAAGAAACTGTCAGGCCGGCCGTTCACGTGACGTGGAATGCGCCGTGCGCCATCGACCATTGCTCGGTGATGCACAGGTATTCTGTGCTTGAAAAGGTAAAGGAGAAATTTGGCTCCTATTGGGATGAAAGCCCGGCGTTTTACCGGATCGGGGATGCCCGGTTCTTTTGGAGAGTCAACCATTTTTATCCGTTTTACCCGCTGGCTGAGGAGCTGGATCTGAACTATATTACCGACCAATCAATTCACTTTCAGCTGTTTGAATCAGAAAAAAATGAATTTGTACGGAATCTTCCTCCGCAGCGCAATTGCCGCGAGCTGCGTGAATCATTAAAAAAGCTTGGAATGGGGTGAGAGCTTGTCGGCCTATTTAAGCAATTATTGGGTGCTGTACCGGAAGTATGTGGAGCTTTTTGACAGACTGTGCTATAAGGGGATTCCACTAGGGCTTATCAGTAACTTTTATCAATACATCAGCCCTGAGCTGCGAGTGATGATGGAAGAAGAACCAGAGTTATTCGGGCCGGTGGATCAGCATATCGACGAAGGGCAGATTCAGCCGTTTTTTGAAGAAAAAATACGCAGTATAGCCAAAACAAATAACAAACCAGGTAAGGGAAAAGTCATTTTGCACTATGATTATCTGCGTTTTACAAACGAAAATTACTATCAGTTTGATCCTGAAAAAACAGCTATTTTGGCCCGGTGGAGTTTGCCTGATTATTGTGATCTGCCTGTGATAAGCAAGCGTGAGATTGCGGAATCATGCAAAAAAGGCGATCCGAAGCAATATCTCGAAACAGCCTGTTCGATTCTCGCACCTTTTGATGACCACCCGGCATTCGGTGATCAAGCGTTTCGCGACCGGCTTTTCAAAGATATACCTTTATTTATGGAAGCCATTGATACGGTTGATGCGCTGTTTGAGCAGGAGGAGATTTCAGCCGTTGTCGTTGGAACGGCAGAAGATATTTACAGCAGGGTGCTCGCTCTTATGTGTCACAGGAGAGGAGCCGTCAGCATTTGTCTTCAGCATGGCGCATTGATGGGAGATGAAGCCTTCATTCCTGTTTTTACAACCTATCAGGCTGTTTTTGGCGCTTATGAAGCGGAGTGGTTCAAACGAAAAGGCTGCAAACCTGAGCAGATTCTCGTCACGGGACACCCCCGCTTCGATCAGATTTTTAACAGAACCCCTATCGACATGTCCACATTTTATCGAAAACTTGCTTTTCATCCGACTAAAAAAATCGTGCTCATTGCGACTCAGCCTTTTTCGGAAGATTTTTATTCCGGTGTGTTAGAAGGGCTTGCCGATCAGAAGCAGCTGCAAATCATCATCAAACCACATCCTTGGGAAATCGGAAAAAACAAACTCGATCTGTATCATGCTGCGGCGAAAAAACATAAAGCATGCAGAGTTATAAAAAAGGAGCTGGACCTGTATGATTTGCTGCCGTATGCTGACGCCGCGGTGACGCAAACCTCAACGGTCGGACTTGAAGCCATGCTGTTTCAAAAGCCTGCGCTGATCGGGAAATCATCCGGAAACCGCACATACCCGTATTATGAGTCTCTTGGAAATTTTATCTTAGATCAGCCGGATAAACTGGTGCGGACCTTGGTGGCGGTTCTGCAAAGTCCCACCGTGCATCAAAAAGCAGAAGAGGCGCGTCAGGCATTCATAGCGGCTAATTACCCGGTGGCAGAATCAACAAACGCTTTATTTGCGCAATTGAAAGCCAAAACGGGAGTTGATTACAGGCGGGAAGATACTGAATAAAATGATAGGAGCACAAAGAATTATGAAAAAGAGACATCTTTTTCTTCCTTACTCATTGACGTTTATCGGCAAGGAAGAAAATCAGGAGATTACAGAAATGCTTGAATCGGGATGGCTCTTCATAGGCAAGCCATTCAAGTTTCTGTCACTCCCGCTCTCAGGCGAAGGTGCACAGGATGTCCTTGAAACTGCGCGGGATATCGTAAAAGGGGCTGGTTAAGTGTATACGATAAAAGAGAATATCTCCCAAGAAGTGATTGGCGAATTTCTTCAAAGCAGGAAGCTGACTCTGGACGTTCCATATCAATTTTCGCTCGGCCTTTTTGAAAACAGCAGGCTCCAAGGCGTCTTGCTTTACGAAGATTCTCTGTGGGAAAGCCAGATGCTTCAGAAGAAAGTGATGAATGTCAAACTTCTTGCGGCAAACAGCACCGGGCAATTGAAGAAGCTTTTTCGATCCTTTTATTCTGTACGCCAAATGGATGAAACCGATTTGATCTCTGTTCGTGTTCCAGCTGAAGATATCGGTGCCGTGCATGTGATACAGCAGCAACCATCCTCTTACTTTGTCGGCAGTTTTCTTAAGATGGAGAAACCCCCGTCTTTTTATGACAAAACACCGCCATTTTTTGAACTTGGCCCGCCTGAGCCTGAAGACACAGAAGCGATATGTGAGCTGGCCAGAGACTCGTTTGCAAAAAGCAAATATTTTCAAGATCCTCTTCTCAGCCGCGAAGCAGCAAACAAGATCTATCAGGAGTGGACAAGAAACAATCTCAATGGAAGGGCGGCTGTCAATGTTGCCGCTAAGTACAATGGAGAGATCATCGGCTATATTCAAGGCTTGTCAAAAGGTGATGAATGTATTCTCGATCTGATGGCGGTGAAGCCAGGGTTTGAAGGTAGGCGAATCGGGTTTCATTTATTGGCGAATGTCATAGAACACCTTGAAACCCAGAAGCATAAAACGGTAACAGTGGGGACGCAGCTTCACAATGTAAGGGCGATTCGCCTTTTCGAGAGAATGGGCTTTACAGCTGAGCAATCTTATTACGATTATCATATTTGGCCGAACAAGGAAGCGAAATAATGAGTGTTTTAGATTGCGAATAAAACCTTGGCAAAAGTGAATGGCCAGGGCTTTGCGCTGATGAATGCAGCAGCATGTATTTATTTTCTGGGAAATAAAGCTAGAATCCTGATCTGTTGTTGTTTGAGTTCTCGGTGTGCCCGATGATCTATGAAGGAAAATAAAAGCGGAAACAGATGCAAGAATCGGACTTTTTGAAGAGACATAGTGAACGGAAATTACAGGATACCCGAAGCAGGGGGCATGATCAGAAAACATCCTTATCGATGAAAGGCAGAATCACTTAAACTCACCCTGCTTTCGAGGCTGCAGGAGGATGATAAACGGCAATACTCCCTGAGTTCGCAGGGGGGAAACGATTCAATGCAAATGTAAGTGCTGGCGCCCGTGGAATTCCTCAAGCGGGTATCAGCTATTCTTCTAGCATTATATGATCAAAAGCTATAAAAATGCAGTGAAGGAAGTGTTACTGTGAAAGGTGTTATTTTAGCCGGAGGAAACGGCTCACGCCTTATGCCCTTAACGAAAGCCGTCAACAAGCATTTGCTTCCTGTAGGACCGTATCCGATGATTTACTGGTCGATGATGAAGCTGGAGGAAGCCGGTATAAAAGACGTTTTGCTCATCAGCCAAAAAGAGCATATGCCACTATTTTTTAAACTGCTTGGGAACGGGGAAGAGCTAGGCGTCACAATCACTTATCAGGTCCAGCCGGCCGCATCGGGCATTTCGGATGGGCTGTCCTATGCAAAACGCTTTACGAAAAAAGAGCCTTTCATTTTATTATTAGGTGATAATATATTCGAAGATTCATTAAAGCCTTATACGGAACGCTTTGAACAGCAGGGAAAAGGAGCAAAGGTGCTGCTGAAAGAAGTTGATGATCCGGAGCGCTTCGGGATTGCTGAGATTGATGAGAAAAACAAGCGGATTCGTTCTATCATCGAGAAGCCCGCACATCCGCCGACCAACCTTTGTGTAACCGGTATTTATATGTATGATGCGGAGGTATTTTCGTATATTGAACAAATCTCACCGTCAAAGCGCGGCGAGCTGGAAATCACCGATGTGAATAATCTATACATCGAAAACAGCCAGCTTACGTATGATGTGTTATCAGGCTGGTGGGTCGATGCCGGAACTCACGAATCGCTTCATCTCGCCTCTCAGCTTGTACACCAGGCTTTACAGAAAGGACAGGACGAAAAGTGATGGCAAAATCATATTTAATTACGGGCGGGGCCGGCTTCATCGGGCTCACATTTACAAAGCTCATGCTACAGGAAACGGATGCGCGCATAACCGTTTTAGATAAACTGACGTACGCCAGCCACCCGCAGGAAATAGAAAAACTAAAGGAAAACAGCCGATTTCGCTTTGTGAAAGGGGATATCAGCGTTCAGGAGGATATCGACCGCGCGTTTGATGAGATGTATGACTGCGTGATTCACTTCGCTGCGGAATCGCATGTAGATAGAAGCATTTCCCAAGCGGAGCCGTTTATCACCACAAATGTCATGGGGACATATCGTTTGGCGGAAGCGGTATTACAGGGAAAAGCCAAGAAGCTGATTCACATTTCAACAGATGAGGTGTACGGAGATTTAGAAGCGGATGATCCCGCGTTTACTGAAGCGACGCCGCTTTCTCCTAATAACCCTTATTCAGCCAGCAAGGCAAGCTCTGATTTGCTCGTGTTGTCGTATATCAAAACCCACAAGCTTCCGGCCATTATTACACGATGCAGCAACAATTACGGCCCTTACCAGCACAGCGAAAAAATGATTCCGACGATTATCCGCCATGCGAAGCAAGGGCTTCCGGTTCCGCTGTACGGCGATGGGCTTCAAATCCGAGACTGGCTGTTTGCGGAGGACCACTGCCGCGCCATCAAGCTGATTTTAGAAAAAGGAACCGACGGTGAGGTATATAACATCGGCGGCGGAAATGAACGCACGAACAAAGAGCTGGCGAGCACCATCATGAAGCATCTGGGCTGTGAGGAATTGTTCGCTCACGTGGAAGACAGAAAAGGGCATGACCGGCGCTATGCGATCAATGCATCAAAGCTGAAAAACGAACTGGGCTGGCGGCAGGAAGTGCCGTTTGAAGAAGGCATTGCGCATACGATTCGCTGGTATATAGATAATGACCGATGAGAAGGTGATCCGATGACAAAGGTATTGGTGACTGGTGCTGGAGGACAGCTTGGCCGGGAACTGTGCCGCCAGCTGAAACAAACCGGATATGAGGTCATTGCGTTAACAAAGAAGATGATGAACATTGCTGATCAGCGCTCAGTCCGGCATTCGTTTGACCATTATCAGCCGGATATCGTAGTCAATACGGCCGCGTTTACATCGGTTGATAAATGCGAGACAGAACTTGATAAAGCGTACTTGATTAACGGAATCGGCGCTTACTATACGGCGCTGGAGGCAACCCGCATCGGCGCTCAATATGTTCATATCAGTACGGATTACGTTTTTGACGGGAAAGGGACCCAGCCTTACAGGGAAGACGATCCTCTCGATCCGAACACCATCTACGGCAAAAGCAAAAAGCTCGGAGAAGAACTGATTCGATTAGCGACAAAAGACAGCACGATCATCAGAACGTCGTGGGTGTACGGACACGGCGGCAGCAACTTCGTTGAAACGATGTTAAAGCTTGCTGAAACGAAACAGGAGCTGCGGGTTGTAAGTGATCAAATTGGATCGCCGACATTCACAAAGGATTTAGCAGAAGCGGTCATCACGCTGTTCAGCCATTCGCCGGGCGTCTATCATGTCAGCAATTCAGGCATATGCAGCTGGTATGAATTTGCGAAGGCCATTATGGAAGAAAGCGGGCTGGCCACAGTCATTTTGCCTGTCACAACAGAAGCATACGGGAACAAAACGCCCCGTCCGGCTTATTCTGTGCTGAGCCATCAGGCCATTGAAGAAGCCGGCATCCGCCCCCGCCACTGGCGGGAAGCGTTACGGGAGTATTTGGGGGAAAGGAGCAGTGCACGTGTTTGATGGAGTCAAGGTGAAAAAATTGACGAAACATAGTGATGACAGAGGCTTTTTTGCTGAGCTGGTTCGGGATGATGAGAACCTTCTTGAGCATTTTGGGCAGGCCTCTTGGTCAAAAAGCTATCCGGGTGTGATTAAGGCATTTCATTATCATGAGAAACAGGATGATCTTTGGTTCTTCCCAACAGGCCATGCTCAGGTTGTCCTTTACGATCTGCGCGAGGGCTCAAAGACAAAAGGAGAAACCGACGTGTATTACATGGGCGAAGACAACCCGATGCTGTTATTGATCCCTAAAGGGGTTGCCCACGGATACAGAGTGCTGGGAGAAACACCGCTGACGATTATCTATTTCACGACCATGTCGTATAATCCGGATCAGCCGGATGAAAAAAGAATTCCGTGGAATGATGAGACGATCGGTTTTGACTGGAATACCGAATTCAGATAAAGATAGGAACATGATCAATCGAAGAGCGGAGGCATCTTCGCTTTTTTTTGGCCTTTTTCAAAATAGGATAAAAGATAGAGATCAACAGGCGGGTGTGACTAGAAAAAAAGAGAAAAATCGGCTATTAGAACCTTGTATAAGCAGGATGAAATTCTCAAAGTATTTTGAGTGTTAATATTCCTAAAAAAGCATTTACTTCCATGGAAAATGATGATAGATTAATTCCTAAGAAAAAGTTAGATAATTCGCGAATTAGGGCAAAACACTTTTTCTGCAGAGGACGCTCTGGCCAAATATTAACTGTGATTTGAGGGGGAAATGTCATGTTAAAAAGAACTTCATTCGTATCTTCACTATTCATCAGTTCAGCTGTTTTACTATCAATCTTGCTTCCTTCAGGCCAAGCTCATGCGCAGTCTGCATCAATTGAAGCTAAAACGATCAATAGCACAAAAGAGTGGACCACTTCCGATATTGAAGTGACGTATAAACCAAACGCGGTGCTTTCTCTAGGAGCGGTAGAATTCCGATTTCCTGACGGGTTCCATGCCACGACAAGAGATTCAGTGAATGGAAGAACACTGAAAGAAACACAGATTTTAAACGATGGAAAAACAGTCAGACTCCCGCTTACGCTTGATTTATTAGGCGCAACTGAATTTGACCTCGTCATGGTGCGCAAAACCCTTCCGCGCGCAGGCACTTACACGATTAAAGGCGATGTGGTAAACGGTTTGGGAATCGGCAGTTTTTACGCTGAAACGCAGCTGGTGATTGACCCTCGTTAATCAATAGATATGACCAGAGACTGAGATGTTTTCAGTCTCTTTTTTGTCGTTTTAAAAAACTGGTACGGATCTTGCATGATGATAAGGGTGGAATCCAACAGATAAAAATTGGCCGTCCGCATTTTTTAAAGCGCTTACAATTCAAACGGTCAAACAATGAGGTGAAAAATGATGTCAGCAAAGGTTACGAAAGACGAGGAAAAAGAAGCTCTTAACTTATTTCTGTCTACCCAAACGATCATTAAGGAAGCAATTCGGAAGCTTGGCTATCCGGAAGATATGTATGAACTCATGAAAGAGCCGCAGAGAATGCTTGCTGTCCGCATTCCAGTAAAAATGGATAACGGGAGTGTCAACGTGTTTACAGGCTACAGGTCCCAGCACAATGATGCGGTCGGTCCGACTAAGGGAGGCGTGCGTTTCCATCCTGAAGTCAACGAAGAAGAAGTCAAGGCATTATCCATTTGGATGACGCTCAAATGCGGGATTGCCAATCTTCCTTACGGCGGCGGAAAGGGCGGTATTATTTGTGATCCGCGGACCATGTCATTTGGAGAGCTGGAAAGGCTGAGCAGGGGATATGTTCGTGCCATCAGCCAGATCGTCGGCCCGACAAAGGATATTCCGGCTCCTGATGTGTACACCAACTCGCAAATTATGGCGTGGATGATGGATGAGTACAGCCGGCTGCGTGAATTCGATTCTCCGGGCTTTATCACAGGAAAACCGCTCGTTTTAGGCGGATCGCAAGGCCGGGAAACGGCAACGGCACAGGGCGTCACGATTTGTATTGAAGAGGCCGTGAAGAAAAAAGGGATCAAGCTGCAAAACGCACGGATCATCATACAGGGATTTGGAAACGCGGGAAGCTTTCTGGCCAAATTTATGCACGATGCGGGCGCGAAGGTGATCGGGATCTCGGATGCCCATGGCGGGCTCTACAATCCGGACGGTCTTGATATCCCTTACTTGCTCGATAAGCGTGACAGCTTCGGCATGGTTACCAACTTATTTACAGACGTCATCACGAATGAGGAGCTGCTTGAAAAGGATTGCGATATTTTAGTGCCGGCGGCGATTGCCAATCAAATCACAGCCAAAAACGCACACAACATTCAGGCGTCAATCGTCGTCGAAGCAGCGAATGGCCCGACAACCATTGATGCCACGAAAATCCTGAATGAAAGAGGCGTGCTCCTCGTGCCTGATATCCTGGCGAGTGCCGGCGGCGTCACGGTTTCTTATTTTGAATGGGTGCAGAACAACCAAGGATATTATTGGTCAGAGGAAGAGGTCGCAGAAAAACTGAGAAACGTCATGGTCCATTCGTTCGAAACCATTTATCAGACAGCAGCGACACATAAAGTCGATATGCGCTTGGCGGCTTACATGACAGGCATCAGAAAATCGGCGGAAGCGTCGCGGTTCCGCGGATGGGTATGATTACGGAAGGAGAGATATCCCTTTTCGGTGCAAAAAAATTTTGCGTTTAACCTTTTCGTAAAAACGAAACCTGCAAAAGAAATTTGCGTTTCGTGATCGAAAAAAGAGAAAAGTGCTCTCCTGCTTGACAAATTTCTGTAGGATTCAACAAGTTTTTTCAGCAAAAGACAGGATATTGGTATGGTTCTTGCATTTTCATTCAATTGAAGACATTTTTCATGACATGAGGGGGATTACATATGACAGTTTCATACGCACACGAACCATTTACTGATTTTACGGAAGCAAAGAATAAAACAGCATTTCAAGAGTCATTGGCCTTTGTAAACACGCAGCTTAGCAAGCATTATCCGCTTGTCATCAATGGAGAAAAAATAGAAACGGACCGCAAAATCGTTTCCGTTAACCCGGCAAATAAAGAAGAGATCATTGGGTATGCGTCTGCAGCTGATCAAGCGCTTGCCGAAAAAGCGATGCAAGCCGCATTGCAGGCATTTCAATCTTGGAAAAAACAAAGACCGGAGCACCGCGCGAATATCCTCTTTAAAGCAGCGGCTATTTTGCGCAGAAGAAAGCATGAATTTTCAAGCTATCTTGTAAAGGAAGCGGGAAAACCGTGGAAGGAAGCAGATGCGGACACGGCTGAGGCGATAGATTTTTTGGAGTTCTACGCGCGCCAAATGTTACACCTTAAGGAAGGGGCTCCGGTGAAGAGCCGGTCAGGCGAGTTTAATCAATACCATTATGAAGCGCTTGGCGTCGGCATCGTCATTTCTCCATTTAATTTCCCGCTTGCGATTATGGCAGGTACAGCGGCTGCTGCCATTGTGACAGGGAATACGATTCTCTTAAAACCGGCTGACGCGGCCCCGGTAGTCGCTGCGAAGTTTGTCGAGGTCATGGAGGAAGCGGGCTTGCCGAACGGCGTTCTGAATTACATTCCCGGAGATGGGGCGGAAATCGGTGATTTCTTAGTAGAGCATCCGAAAACGCGCTTTGTCTCATTTACAGGTTCCCGAGCGGTCGGCTGCCGGATTTATGAGCGTGCCGCCAAAGTGCAGCCGGGCCAAAAATGGCTGAAACGGGTCATTGCAGAGATGGGCGGCAAAGATACGGTGCTCGTCGACAAGGACGCTGATCTCGACCTTGCTGCATCCTCTATCGTGTATTCAGCGTTTGGATTCTCAGGACAGAAGTGTTCAGCAGGCTCCCGAGCGGTCATCCATCAGGATGTTTATGATGAAGTGGTGGAAAAAGCTGTGGCGCTGACCAAAAACCTGACTGTCGGCAATCCGGAAGATCCTGATACGTATATGGGCCCAGTCATTCATGAAGCGTCCTATAACAAAGTCATGTCATATATTGAAATCGGCAATTCAGAAGGCAAACTGTTGACCGGCGGGGAAGGTGATGATTCAAAAGGCTACTTTATCCAGCCGACGATCTTTGCAGATGTTGATGAAAACGCGCGCCTGATGCAAGAAGAAATTTTCGGCCCGGTTGTTGCGGTCTGCAAAGCGCGTGATTTCGATCATATGCTGGAGATTGCAAATAACACGGAATATGGATTAACAGGCGCTCTGCTGACGAAAAACCGCGCGCATATTGAACGGGCGCGAGAGGATTTTCATGTCGGAAACCTATACTTCAACAGAGGCTGTACCGGAGCGATTGTCGGCTATCAGCCGTTCGGCGGTTTTAATATGTCAGGAACTGATTCTAAAGCAGGCGGCCCGGATTATTTAATTCTTCATATGCAAGCCAAAACAACGTCCGAAGCTTTTTGATATAAGAAACAAAACCGTGCGATTCTGTAGCGGCCCGCACGTCGGTGCTCACGAATATCTACATTCGCTGTGCTCCGATGCTCGGCCCCTTCCTAGACTTCAAGGGTTTTCAATCACGCTGAAAAGATGACAAAGTCATAAAACAAAAACCGTTTTATGACTTTGTCAACAATCTGAAGCTCTCCGGAGAACCGGAGAGCTTTTTGCGTATTCGTCTGATCATCCGAATACGCTTAAGTGCCTTCTGCTTTCCCCTAGTAGCATTAAAGTTTTTCCGCATTTTTAAATGAAATATTTAAATTTATATTAATGTTTAAATGAAAATAATAAAAATAATAAAGGTTTCGTTCGGATTGTAAATGTTGTAAAAACAATGCTAAAATGAATTCAACTTTATGAAGAATATGGAAGAGGTGTTTGTAGGAGAATGAATGGCAAACAAAACAATGACATCAAAACAAAACATCATTTTCCGCTATTGTTGGCACTGGCTTTAACAATGGGGGTGTTTGCGGCTGGCTCTGAAGAACTTGTCATCTCGCCGCTGCTGCCGGATTTAGCAAAAGCCTTCAACTCAGATGTCAGTGTCCTTGCGTTATCTATCAGTATTTACGGCGTGATGATTTTTATCGGTGCGCCGCTCTTGGTTCCTTTAGGCGATAAATACTCCAGAGAACTAAGTGTAATGGCGGGGCTTATGATCTTTATCATAGGAACAGTAATTTGCGCTTTAGCTCAAAATATCTTTTTCTTCTTTTTAGGCCGGGCGCTGTCGGGATTGGCTGCGGGAGCATTTGTGCCGACCGCTTATGCAGTTGTCGGGGATCGTGTTCCTTATACATACCGGGGCAAGGTGATGGGACTGATCGTTTCTAGCTGGTCGCTGGCACTGATCTTCGGTGTGCCGCTCGGATCATTTATCGGCGGCGTCCTGCATTGGAGATGGACATTTTGGATTTTCGCCTTGATGGGCGTTCTGGTTGTTCTGCTGATCCTGCTTGAAATGCGCCGCCACGCCAAACAGAAGAACAGCGGCAAGGAAGAAAAAGAAGAGCCGGCCGGAACATTCCGGGACGCGCTGAAAGTTCCGCGCGTACCCGTTTATATCACGATCACCTTTTGTAATATGATTGGTTTTTACGGTATGTATTCATTTTTAGGCTCCTATCTTCAGGACGTTTTTACCGGAGGAAATACAGCTGCGGGTTTATTTATCATGATTTACGGCATTGGGTTTTCCATGAGTGTCATTACAGGAAAGATAGCCGACCGCATCGGAAAAATGCGTTCCCTATTTATTGCACTGGGGGTCATCAGCGTGCTGCTGGCATGTTTAGCATATGCGCCGGCTTCAATGTTTCTATTAATGGCCAGCCTGTTTATTTGGGGATTAATGCAAAGCTTGACGGTGACGCTGCTTAGCACCATTTTGAGTGACTGTTCAGAGCATCATCGCGGGAAAATCATGGTGTTTTACAGCCTCGCCTCGAATTTGGCTGTGACATTAGGATCTGCTTTAATGGGACCTGTATATGTGGGATACGGGTATGCAGCCGTAGGATTGATTTGCGCCGCCATCACAGTGCTCGGATTTGTGCTCAGTGTATTCGCGTATAAAAAGTACGGCAAGCATGAGCAGAAAGCAGATCATTCCTTATTTCAATAAATAAAAGTCTAAATGCCTATAACAAAAACCCTTTCTTAAGGGTTTTTCAGCGTGTCGACAAACTCTCGCATTCGTTGTCAGCTTTGCGCGTTGTGCTCACGGCTTACGAAAGGAACGGCGGCTAAATGCTTAGGCGTCCTGCCTAAACACAGCCGTCATCACATCCTGTGAAAGTCTGCTCCAATGCTCGTCCTTCCTAGACTTCAAGGGTTTTCAATCACGCTGAATAGATGACAAAGTCCTAAAACAAAAACCGTTTTAGGACTTTGTCTACAAACAACAAAACCCTTTCTTAAGGGGTTTTGTTGTTTGTATGGGAATAATTATCAATATTTTCAAAAAAATGTTGACAGTTTGATTAACGCTGGATAAAATTTACTTAAAATTTAAAAGATTGGTTGGTGCTCATGATCATATTGGATAATAGCATTCAGACAAAAAAAAGAACTGATTCGATATCCAAACTCATTACAGTCAACACGCTCGGCCCTGAGGGGACAAGCAGTGAGTACGCAGCAAAACATTTCATCTCCAATTTTACTCTTCTACAGGGGCTAAACAGTAAATTGTCCTTGCATGATACATTTGAATCGTGCATCGAAAGGACGCTTCAAAGCCCTCTGGAATATACCATCGTCCCACATGCTTATGACGGCATTAAGCATTTCTACATGAGGCCGGATTTGCAGCTTTTGCAGATCTTCAGGTGCGATACACCAATGTACGGCCTGGCTGTTCGTCCTAATTTTGAATTTAGCGACGATATGCTTGATTCATCTGTTATCGTTTCACATCCTTCACCCATTAATTTAATCAAATATTTTACCCGCAAAGATGTACGTTTCAAACTCGTCAATTCGACCAGCCAAGCTGCAAGAAAAGTAAAAGAAGGCTTGTATGACATTGCCTTAACCAATGAGCTTGCGCGGCAAAAGTACGGGCTTGCATTTGTGAAAACATTTAAAACAATTCCTATGAGCTGGTCATTATTCGGAAAAGGAGACGTTGATAATGAAAACTAAAGAAGATATGCAGGAGCTTTATTTCCCGACACCGAAAGTAATCGAATGGGAAAACGGAGTGAGACAGTATTCAACCGTACGCGGTGACACTGAGGTATTAATGTCTTACGTTCCCCCGCATACCAATGTAGAACCCCATCAGCATAAGGAAGTCCAAATCGGTATGGTCGTTTCAGGCGAGCTGATGATGACTGTCGGAGATGTGACGAGAAAAATGACGGCCTTGGAATCTGCCTATATCGCGCCGCCGCATGTGCCTCACGGGGCAAGAAACGATACAGACCAAGAAGTCATTGCGATTGACATCAAGAGGTTGAAAGCTGATGAAACCTATACAAGTCCTGAGGACTATTTTTTGACTATTTTTAAAACAAGAGACCTATTGCCTGGCATGGAAGTCACGTTCTTTGTTGAGGACTGGGTGGAAATCATGCTGGCCAAAATCCCTGGAAACGGCGGTGAAATGCCCTTCCATAAACATCGGAATGAACAAATCGGCATCTGCATCGGCGGCGGTTACGACATGACGGTCGAAGGCTGCACGGTAGACATGAAATTCGGTACAGCCTATTTCTGTGAGCCTCGAGAAGATCACGGCGCCATCAACCGTTCAGAAAAAGAATCAAAATCCATTAACATCTTCTTCCCGCCGCGCTACAACAGAGTAAAAGCAAAAAAAATAAAGGCGGATGAGTCATCATGAACCTCATCGGTAAAACCGTCCTCATAACAGGAGGCGCATCTGGCATTGGTTATGCGGCGGTTCAGGCTTTTTTGAAACAGAAGGCCAACGTGGTTGTGGCGGATATTGACGAGGCGCAGGGAGAAGAAATGGTCAGGAAAGAAAATCATGACGGGCTGCACTTTGTGCAAACGGACATCACAGACGAAGCTGCCTGTCAGCAAGCTGTTCAATCGGCGGTCGATACATTTGGAGGATTGGATGTATTGATTAATAACGCGGGCATTGAAATCGTGGCTCCCATTCACGAGATGGAGCTCAGCGATTGGAACAAGGTGCTGCAAGTCAATTTGACCGGCACGTTTTTAATGAGCAAGTACGCACTTAAACATATGCTGGCTGCCGGCAAGGGCAACATCATTAATACGTGCTCAGTCGGCGGAGTCGTGGCATGGCCTGACATTCCTGCCTATAACGCCAGCAAAGGCGGCGTTTTGCAGCTGACGCGGTCAATGGCCGTTGATTATGCGAAACATCAAATACGCGTCAACTGCGTATGTCCGGGGATTATCGACACACCGCTAAATGAAAAATCATTCCTTGAAAATAACGAAGGCACACTTGAAGAGATCAAAAAAGAAAAGGCAAAGGTAAATCCGCTGCTGAGGCTCGGGAAACCGGAAGAAATCGCAAACGTAATGCTGTTTTTAGCCTCAGATTTATCAAGCTATATGACCGGAAGCGCCATCACCGCAGACGGAGGATACACCGCACAATAGAGAAGGAGTGTTTTACATATGGAGAGAAAAACAGTATTGGTCATCGCTGATCTTGGAGGCTGCCCGCCGCATATGTTTTATAAAAGCGCTGCTGAAAAATATAACCTGGTCAGCTTTATTCCAAGACCTTTCGCAATTACAGCCTCCCATGCAGCACTGATTGAAAAATACTCGGTAGCGGTCATAAAGGATAAGGACTATTTTCAAAGCTTAGCTGATTTTGAGCACCCTGATTCCATTTATTGGGCTCATGAGGATCATGACAAGCCTGAAGAAGAGGTCGTCGAGCAAATTGTTAAGGTTGCCGAAATGTTTGGAGCAGACGCCATCACCACAAACAATGAATTATTCATTGCCCCGATGGCGAAAGCCTGTGAACGCCTTGGCCTGAGGGGTGCCGGAGTGCAAGCTGCCGAAAATGCAAGAGATAAAAATAAAATGAGAGACGCTTTTAATAAAGCGGGAGTGAAATCGATCAAAAACAAACGGGTCACAACTCTCGAAGATTTCCGTGCCGCACTTGAAGAAATCGGCACACCTCTAATCTTAAAGCCTACATACTTAGCGAGTTCAATAGGCGTCACGCTGATTACGGACATTGAGACGGCAGAATCTGAATTTAACAGAGTCAATGACTACCTAAAATCGATTAACGTGCCGAAGGCGGTCACGTTTGAAGCGCCGTTTATTGCTGAAGAATTTTTACAGGGTGAATACGGAGACTGGTATCAAACCGGAGGCTACTCCGACTATATCAGTATAGAAGGTATCATGGCGGACGGGGAGTATTTTCCGATTGCCATTCATGACAAAACGCCGCAAATCGGATTTACAGAGACCTCACATATTACGCCGTCCATATTGGATGAAGAGGCGAAAAAGAAAATTGTCGAAGCCGCCAAAAAGGCAAATGAAGGGCTTGGACTGGAAAATTGCGCAACACATACAGAAATCAAGCTAATGAAAAACAGAGAACCGGGTTTAATAGAGTCGGCAGCCAGATTCGCCGGCTGGAATATGATTCCTAATATTAAAAAAGTCTTCGGCGTTGATATGGCGCAACTATTATTAGATGTTCTTTGTTTCGGGAAAGACGCTGATCTCCCGAACGGATTACTGGATCAAGAACCTTGCTATCTCGCTGACTGCCATTTATACCCTCAGCATTTCAAGCAAAATGGCCAGATTCCTGAAACGGCGGAGGATTTGGTGATCGAAGCGATCGATATTCCAGACGGGCTTTTGAAGGGTGATACTGAAATCGTTTCATTTGAGGCTGCGGCACCAGGCACATCAGTGGATTTGACACTATTTGAAGCCTTCAATTCCATTGCTGCCTTTGAACTGAAAGGCAGCAATTCGCAGGATGTGGCCGATTCAATTAGACACATTCAGCAGCATGCGAAGCTGACGGCAAAGTATGTGCTGCCAGTATGAAACAGTTAAAGCCCAACTCTAAATACTTGCTTTACGGGCAGGCGCTATCGTTTATGGGAGACTATTGTGTTCTCCCAGCCCTGCTCATTTTGTCTACATATTATCATGACTATTGGGTGACGTCTGGGGTTATCGTGGTCAGAAGCATTCCGATGGTGTTCCAGCCGTTTTTGGGGGTTCTGGTCGACAGGTTAGACAGAATGAAGATCATGCTGTGGACGGATATCATCAGGGGTTTGATCTTTTTGGGGCTCACATTTCTTCCAAAAGGAGAGTACCCGCTTGTATTTTTAGCCCTTCTGTTTATTTCTTATGGAAGCGGCGTGTTTTTTAATCCGGCCCGTCTCGCTGTCATGTCATCATTGGAGTCTGATATTAAAAGCATCAACACGTTATTCGCAAAAGCGACGACCATCTCCATTATCGTCGGGGCGGCTGGCGGAGGGCTTTTTCTGTTAGGCGGATCTGTAGAGCTTGCTGTTGCCTTCAACGGTGTGACATACCTCGTTTCGGCCTTTTTTATCAGCCGCATCAAGCTCCAATTCGTGCCGATTCAATCTGAAAACATAAAAGAGGCCTTTCATTCTTTTAAAGAAGGGCTAAAGGAAATCAAAACAAATGCTTACGTATTAAACGCTATGTTTACAATGATTACGATGGCTTTGCTGTGGGGGATTGTTTACAGTTATTTTCCAATTGTCAGCCGCTTTTTGGGTGACGGGGAAATCGGCAACTTTATTCTCACGTTTTGCATCGGCTTTGGCGGCTTCATTGGAGCGGCGCTTGTCAGCAAATGGGGTTTTAACAACAATAGAGGACTGACGTACTTTACCGTACTATCCATTGTTTCTCTGGGTCTGTTTTTATTTACGCCGATTTTCGCTGTCGCTGTCATCGCTGCTGTCCTCTTTTTCATCGCGATGGAATATGGGGAAGTGCTTGCAAAGGTGAAGGTTCAGGAGAACGCGGCGAATCAGATTCAGGGGCGCATTTTTTCGGTGGCGGAAGCGTCAATTGGATTTTGTATTTCTGTTGGTTCGATGTTAATCAATGTCTTCAATGCCCCGGTCATTATGGGACTGATAATTGTGATCGTAAGCGGATTGTTTTTGCATACGAAGCTCGTCAATAAATCGTTTTTGGAACGGGATAACAAAACGGAGCAAAAAGGAGTCTTTTAGATGGAAATAACACCGTCCGACGTCATCAAGACACTTCCAAAGCAAGAGTTTTCTCTCGTTTTTCAAAAGGTGAAGGAAATGGAAAAAACGGGGGCCGATATCATTAATCTCGGGCAAGGAAATCCTGACCTTCCGACTCCCCCACATATTGTGGAAGCTTTGCGTGAGGCGTCTCTGAATCCTTCATTTCACGGATACGGCCCATTCAGGGGTTACCCTTTTTTGAAGGAAGCCATCGCTGCTTTCTATAAAAGAGAATACGGAGTTTCGATCAATCCTGAAACGGAAGTTGCGCTCTTCGGGGGCGGGAAAGCCGGCTTGTATGTGCTGACACAATGCCTGCTCAATCCGGGAGACATCGCTTTGGTTCCGAATCCCGGCTATCCTGAATACATGTCAGGGATTGCGATGGCGCGAGCTGAGCTTCACGACATGCCGCTGTATGAGGGGAATGGCTATCTTCCCGATTTTGAAAAGATCAACCCCGCCGTGCTGAAAAAAGCGAAGCTCATGTTTTTAAACTATCCGAATAACCCGACGGGAGCTGTGGCGGATACGGCTTTTTATGCAAAAGCGGCAGCTTTTGCGAAAGAGCACAAGATCCACTTGATTCATGATTTTGCATATGGCGCGTTTGAATTTGATAAAAAACCGGCCAGCTTTCTTGAGGCAGAGGATGCCAAAGCTGTCGGGGCAGAGCTGTATTCATTTTCAAAAACATTTAACATGGCCGGATGGAGAATGGCGTTTGCCGTCGGGAATGAAAAGATCATTCAGGCCGTCAATGAATTTCAGGATCATGTATTTGTCGGCATGTTCGGCGGACTGCAGCAGGCGGCGAGTGCAGCACTTTCGGGAGATCCGGAGCAAACGGAATCGTTGAAACGAATCTACGAGGAACGAATTGACTTTTTTACGGAGCTGTGTGAAAAAGAACTGGGCTGGAAGATAGAAAAGCCAAAAGGGACGTTTTACGTATGGGCTGAGATTCCGAAAGTGTTTGAAACATCTCATCAATTCTCCGATTACTTGCTGGAACATGCCCATGTTGTGGTCACGCCGGGCGACATATTCGGAAGCAACGGAAAAAGGCATGTCAGAATATCAATGGTGTCGAAGCAGGAGGATCTGCGGGAATTTGTCATGCGGATTCAAAAGCTGAACCTAAAGTTTGCATCATTACAAGAAGCATCCCGCTAAAAAGCGGGATTTTTTTATATGCTTTTCATGCTGCCGCCATCAGCGGAAATTTGCTGTCCGGTGATATAGGAGGCTTCCTCAGAGGCGAGAAACGCGGCGAGAGCTGCGGTTTCTTCGGCTGATCCGACACGTTTCATCGGAATCCCGGAAGCAATCTGTTCTTCTGCTTCTTGTTTGGATATGCTGTTCTTTTTCATCACATTTTCCACAAATTGATGGTAACGGTCTGTAGCGATAAAACCAGGATTCAGGCAGTTGACAGTAATGTTGTGAGGGGCAAGCTGGATGGAAATATTTTTACTCGCGTTAACTAAAGCGGCATTCATCATACTGTTTGTAAACATATTGGCGCCCGGTTCTTTCCATAGATTCCCGACGATGTTGATGATTCTGCCAAACTCATTTTGT
Organism: Bacillus sp. K7; assembly: GCF_053903245.1. Taxonomy (NCBI): domain Bacteria; kingdom Bacillati; phylum Bacillota; class Bacilli; order Caryophanales; family Bacillaceae; genus Bacillus; species Bacillus sp. K7. The sequence continues at coordinate 3,562,138 of NZ_CP096406.1, read as the reverse complement.
TTCATCAGTGAGGCGGCACGCTTGATAGCGTCAATATAGGCGACGGTTTTCTGTGTAAACGTGGCCGTCATATCCTCTGTATTGCAGTTTTCGAATGTGTCAGGCGCGCCGCCCGGGATATTATTAATCAGAACATCAAGCCGTCCGCACTGAGATTCGATTTGATGAAAAATGCGGGCTCTCGTATCTTGGTCAGACATATCGCCCGCAAGGACCATGACACTCGCATCAGGATGCTTGGCCAAAATGTCTTTTTTGACAGGCTCAATATTGTCCAAGTTTCGTGAATTAATGACGAGAGAAAAATGCTGGTCTGCTAGCTTCAGAGCGATTGCTTTTCCGATCCCTTGACTGGCTCCCATAATAAACGTGGTTCGTTTTGACAAATTACTGCACCCCTTTGAAAAAAATGGATTATGATTATCTCCATCGTAAGAAAAAACAGAGAAAATAGCAAATTTTATTTAAATTCTGATAAAGGGGAATCGAAAAACTCCCGCCGGCCAGGGCGGGAGCAGGTATTATACATATAGGAATTGTGGAAGTGTCTCAAGCGAAAGGCGGTTGCCGACAAAGAATGAACCGAATTCGCCGTAGCGGGCGCTGACTTCGTCAAAACGCATTTCATACACAAGCTTTTTGAATTGAAGCACATCATCACTGAATAGTGTAACGCCCCATTCGTAATCGTCAAAGCCGACTGAGCCGGTGATGATTTGTTTGACTTTGCCCGCATAGCTGCGGCCGATTAAGCCGTGGCTCCTCATCAAATTTCTGCGTTCTTCCATTGAAAGCATGTACCAGTTGTCGTTACCGGATCTTCTTTTATCCATTGGATAGAAACATACATATTTTGATTCAGGCAGTTCAGGGTAAAGGCGCGCACGCACATGCGGATTTTCGTAAGGGTCGCCGTCGCCGCTTGCCAAGTAGTTGCTCAGCTCTACCACTGATACGTAGGAGTAAGCCGGAATGGTGAACTCGGCAAGTCTTGATTTGTTGAATTCGAGCTCAATTTCATTCAATTCTTCCATTGTAGGACGAAGAATCATCAGCATAAAATCTGCTTTTTGGCCGACGATGCTGTAAAGAGTCTGTGACCCTTTTCCTTCTTTTTGGGCTACGCCCCATTTTTCAAGCAATCCTGTGAATTCATGTATGATAGATTGGCGCTCATCACTGGACAGCATCTTCCAGGAAGTCCAGTCCATTGTGCGGAAATCATGAAGCGCATACCAGCCGTCAAGCGTTTTCGCCGCTTCATTGGTCATTTGCTGTTCACTCATTTATCTTCACTCCTATTACTTTTCATGATTGCCTTCACTATATCATAGTTTATCCGATTCTACTGTGGAGAAACCTTGAACATCCCATTCGCATAACTCCATAAAAATAAGAGATGCTATAAGGAAAGAATGAGCCACTTAAATTAATTAGAAAAATAAGATTTTTTCATGAAAGCGCTATAATGAAAGTTGGCTGTTTGAATTTGATTGGAAGAAGAGTATGCTAGTAAAAGAAAGCGTTTTTGTAACTTTTTGAGGAGGTTTTATCGTGGCAGATTTATTTTCAACAGTGCAAGAAAAAGTAGCTGGAAAAGATGTTAAGATTGTATTCCCTGAAGGCTTAGACGAGCGTATTTTAGAAGCGGTCAGCAAGCTTGCAGGAAACAAAGTGCTGAATCCGATTGTGATCGGCAATGAAAATGAGATCCAAGCAAAAGCAAAAGAGCTGAATCTGGCGCTGGATGGCGTTGAGATTTATGATCCTCATACATATGAAGGCATGGAAGACCTTGTACAAGCATTCGTAGAACGCCGTAAAGGCAAAGCGACAGAAGAACAGGCTCGTAAAGCGTTATTAGATGAGAACTACTTCGGTACTATGCTGGTGTACAAAGGCCTTGCACACGGCCTTGTGAGCGGAGCGGCTCATTCAACAGCCGATACTGTCCGCCCTGCTCTTCAAATCATTAAAACAAAAGAAGGCGTGAAAAAGACTTCCGGCGTTTTCATCATGGCTCGCGGAGAAGAGCAATATGTATTCGCCGATTGCGCGATCAACATTGCGCCTGACAGCCAAGATCTTGCCGAGATTGCGATCGAAAGTGCCAATACAGCAAAAATGTTCGACATTGAGCCTCGCGTGGCAATGCTCAGCTTCTCGACAAAAGGCTCAGCAAAATCTGATGAAACAGAAAAAGTAGCTGATGCTGTGAAAATCGCCAAAGAAAAAGCGCCTGAACTGACACTTGACGGCGAATTCCAATTCGATGCTGCATTTGTTCCATCTGTAGCTGAGAAAAAAGCGCCGGATTCCGATATCAAAGGGGATGCTAACGTATTCGTATTCCCAAGCCTTGAAGCAGGCAACATCGGCTATAAAATCGCTCAGCGTTTAGGCAACTTTGAAGCGGTGGGACCAATCCTTCAAGGCTTAAATATGCCTGTAAACGACCTTTCAAGAGGATGTAACGCTGAGGATGTTTACAACCTCGCATTAATTACAGCTGTTCAAGCACTGTAATAAAATGAAGACGATGGCAGCTCTCTTCCGGAGGGCTGCTTTTTTTGCGCCTTCGTATAGCCTTCTTTACCAAGACTGATGATATGAGTACAATAAAGAAAACGAATCATAACGATGTATTTCATTAATGACAGGGGTGGGGTTTTTGTATTACGACGTGCTGAAAACATTTATAGCGGTAGTAGAAGAAAAAAACTTCACAAAAGCGGCGGAAAAGCTGATGATCTCCCAGCCCAGCGTCAGCCTGCATATCAAAAATCTTGAGAAAGAATTTCAAACAGCCCTCCTGAACCGATCGCCAAAACACTTTACGACAACGCCGACAGGGGACATTTTGTATCAAAGAGCAAAGCAAATGGTATTTCTCTACGAGCAAGCAAAGGCTGAAATCTATGCGCATCATCACTATGTGAAAGGCGAATTGAAAATAGCTGCCAGCTTTACGATCGGAGAGTATATTCTTCCGCCGCTATTGGCCCAGCTGCAAAAGCTGTATCCAGAGCTGAACCTCGATGTCATGATTGGCAATACAGAGGAGGTTAGTGAACGTGTGCGGATGCTTCAGGCCGATATCGGGCTGATAGAAGGACATACAAATGAGAATGAACTTGAAATTGAGCCGTTCATGGAGGATGAAATGTGCATTGCCGCGCCGAATCAGCACCCGCTGGCGGGACGGAGTGATATATCAATCAGCGATTTGCAAAACGAAGCGTGGGTGACAAGAGAGAAAGGCTCCGGAACGAGAGAATTTCTCGACCATGTCCTCAGCTCAAACGGACTGCGGCCAAAGTCGATGTTCACCATCAGCAGCAATCAAGGGGTAAAAGAAGCGGTGATCAGTGGCATGGGACTGTCGGTTTTATCCAGAAGCGTGCTGCACAAGGATTTGATCCATCGAGAAATTTCCATTCTCCAGATAAAAGATTTCTCGTTGAAGCGCAAGCTGTCTTACATTCATTCACCTCTTATGGAGAATACAAAAAACAAAGAAATTTTCATTACAATGCTGAAAAGCAATTATCAATCACAGCGGCTGAAATGATATAATAGTTTTCGTTCATAAGCCTAACATGAAAGGGTTTTACATAGATGGCAAACCAACCGATTGATTTACTGATGCAGCCGACATGGAGAGTCATTGACCAATCCAGTCTCGGCCCTTTATTTGACGCGAAGCAATCCTTCGCAATGGACGATACGCTGTGCATGTCCGTCGGAAAAGGCGTGTCGCCGGCGACAGCGCGCTCCTGGGTGCACCACAATACAATTGTCCTTGGAATACAGGATACGCGCCTCCCGTTTTTGCAGGACGGTATCTCTTTCTTGGAGAACGAAGGATACCGTGTGATTGTACGCAATTCCGGCGGCCTTGCCGTCGTTTTGGATGAAGGCGTTTTAAATATCTCGCTCATATTCGAGGATGAAAAGAAAGGCATCGATATAGACAAAGGATACGAAGCGATGGTTGAGCTGATGAGACGGATGCTAAGCCCATACAACGCAAAGATCGAAGCCTATGAAATTGAAGGCTCGTATTGTCCGGGCAGCTATGACCTCAGCATCAATGGCAAAAAGTTCGCCGGCATCTCTCAAAGACGCGTTCGCGGCGGAGTCGCAGTTCAAATTTATCTATGCGCGGACAAAAGCGGCAGTGAAAGAGCCGATTTGATCAGACGGTTCTACGAAGCGGCGCTAAAGGACAGACAAAACGATAAAAAAGGCGTCTATCCCGAGATCCGTCCGGAAACGATGGCGTCCCTAAGCGAGCTATTGCAAACAGACATCTCCGTACAAGACTTAATGTTCGCTTTACTGATAGAATTAAAAGCGTTAAGCACCCATCTATACTCAGCCGGGCTGTCCATCGATGAGGAAATGGCATTTGAGAAAAACCTCGTCCGAATGGCTGAACGGAATGCAAAGGTATTTGGGTGAACGTTCTTCGCATGCCAGCCGTATCCGGCGGGCATGCATTTTTTATTTCAAGCGGCATGTTATCTCCAATCATCTTGTTTTCAGATAAATCCTTCTTACATGCGGATAACCATGACAAAAAGAAAAACGGTAAAATGAAATCAGCATCCATATACAAAGGGGAGAGGCAGATGAAAGGGAATGTTTACAGCCTGTTTGTGCTGATCGCGGCTTTTTTCTGGGGAACCACGGGAACCGTTCAGGCAATGGCTCCAGAAAACTCCACACCGCTGGCATTTGGAGCGTTCAGATTATTAATAGGAGGAAGCGCCATGCTGCTAGCGGTTTGGATGAGCCGTGAGCTTGACGTGAAAAATTGGTCATGGCCGCTCGTGTTATCGGCAGCAGTTTGTATGGCGTGTTACCAGCCGCTGTTTTTCACAGCTGTTAAAGAAACCGGAATTGCGGTAGGGACTGTGATTGCGATCGGAAGTGCGCCTATTATTGCCGGGAGCATGGAGTGGGCTGTCTTGAAAAAACGCCCGCAAAACTCGTGGTGGATCGCGACTGTATTGGCTTTAGCCGGTTGCTGGCTCCTGTTTTCCGACGGTTCGAATGTCCGGATTGATGTGGCTGGCGTGCTTATGGCGCTTGGAGCTGGTGCTTCTTTTGCTGGTTATACGCTCATCAGTAAAGCGATGATGAAAACCCAGCCTCCACGAGCAACCTCCGCCGTTGTCTTTATGATCAGCGCCATCCTGCTGACGCCGCTTTTATGGCAATCAGATATCTCGTGGATATTGACACCGAGAGGATTCGGAACGAGCCTTTATATCGGCCTAATCGCAACATGCGCCGCATACTTTTTGTTTGCGAAAGGGCTTACCGGGGTTCCGGCCTCGGCGGCGGTCACGCTTTCTTTAGCTGAACCGCTGACGGCCTCATTGCTGGGCGTATTTTTCATAGGGGAAATGCTTTCACTTTCCTCGTGGTTCGGCATTGCGCTGATGATGCTGGGGCTTCTGGTCATTTCCGCTGCGCCGCGTAAACAAAAAACGGCCGAGGCAGCTCACTTGTCTTAATAGATTCACATAAGCTTGGCCTCATTTTACAAGAATAGAGTAAACTGCTGCAAAATGATAAAAACCTCTTTTCTCAATGGAAAAGGGGATTTTGCGCATGCCGAAAATCCCAAAACAGCTGCTGGTTTTGGGATTTCTCTAACTTATTCTGCCATTTTTTCTAAATTGCCGTTTCGGTCCATTTTGAAGGACGGAGAGGCATGTTCATCTTCTTCAAATAAAACTAGCTTTCTGGCTCTATTCATAATTTTCACTAAGGTTTCGTAATCTTCTTGGATTGTTTTTTGGTCTTTTTCCAGCTTTTGAACTTCTGCCTCAAGCTGTTCCGTTTTGCTTTGCAATTCTTGATTTTCTTTCTTTAAACGTTCGTTTTCCATCCTTAATGCCGATGATTGCTCGTTATTTCCTTCATAATTCTGCAGGAAGCGGATCACATCATCCATCGTCATCTCAGGCGCGGCTGAAGGCGTTTGAGGAGACAATAAGTGTGATAGACTAGCTAACTCTTCCTTAAAGCTTTCGTCTACAAAAGGCATGTGTTCGCCTGACAGTAAAGGCTGCTGCTCATTTTCGGCTGTCGGAGTTTCAGCTTTCGCTTGTTCCTCCAGCACTGCAGTTTCTTGAATTGTTTCAGGATCAACCGCAGGTGGCTGATATAATAGTCTTTTCTTTGCGGGCTGCCCGTTTCCGAGCGCTCTCATTCGCTGTTTTCGCTGTTTTTTCGCAAGCTGAAGCGCTTTTTCATATTGATGGCGGACGACCGCGTTCCATCTGAATCCGCAGGCTGCGGATGTCCGGTTTAATTGATCTCCGACTTCTTCAAAGGCGTTCAGCTGAGTGCTGCCCTCCCTCACATGCCGGAGCACTGTTTCGGCTAAAAGCAGATCATTTTCTTCTGACCAAGCGTCTTGTCGCTGTTTTGTCATTTATCTCAACTCCCATTTTTCGTTTCATGGTATTAGAGTGTCCAATTTGGAAAATATTTATACAAGTTGGCTGAAAGAATAGGAGATACGAAGGATGGAGCGGCTTGCAGGAACAGTCGAATCCTTGTAAAATGAAGAGCGATGTGATTTTTTTGAAAAGCGATTTTAAGTTTATTCACATAGATGAACATAGAAATGAAGGGAAGCGTACGTCATGGCTAATGAATTTCGAGTGTGTGATGATTGCCAAGCCACTAATATCAAAACATTGCTGCCGCGTTTAAAAGAAGTGGACCCGGATGCAAAGGTTGAGGTAGGGTGCCAATCTTATTGCGGGCCCGGACGGAAAAAATCATTTGCTTTTGTGAACAATCGCCCGCTGTCAGCTCCGACAGAGGATGAGCTGATTGATAAAGTAAAAAAGAAAATAAAAAAGTAAAAACATATTTTTTCATAGCCTCGGCCTCAGGTCAGGCTTTTTTGCTTCGCAGAATGTGTGTTTTGTGAAGGTGGAACAAATCGCCGGGTAAATTCAAGGATGTTTTCAAAGAATAGAGTCGATATAATAGAAACACGGCTAAAAAAAAGAGGGAATGACGATGGCGTATCCAAATGGAAAATTATCAGAAGAAAAAGTGTTTAAAGATCCGGTGCACCGCTATGTTCATGTTCGGGACAAGCTGATATGGGATTTGATCGGTACCCGTGAATTTCAGCGTCTCCGCAGAATTAAGCAGCTCGGCACGACGTATTTGACGTTCCACGGCGCTGAGCACAGCCGGTTTAACCATTCTCTCGGTGTCTATGAAATTGTCAGGAGAATGGTTGATGATGTCTTTAAAGGCCGTCCTGAATGGGATGACAGTGAGCGCGAACTCTGTTTGGCCGCGGCGCTGCTTCATGATCTCGGGCACGGACCGTTCTCACATTCATTTGAAAAAGTTTTTCACCTTGACCACGAAGATTTTACAAGGGAAATCATTTTGGGGGACACAGAGGTCAATCAGGTGCTCAGAAAGGTGAGCCCGCGTTTCCCGCAGGATGTTGCTGAAGTCATAGCCAAAACATATAAAAACAAGCAAGTGGTCAGCCTGATTTCGAGTCAAATTGACGCGGACCGCATGGATTACCTGCAGCGCGACGCTTATTATACAGGCGTCAGTTACGGCCATTTTGATATGGAGCGGATTCTTCGCGTGATGCGCCCGCGCGAGGATCAGATCGTCATTAAAGAAAGCGGGATGCACGCTGTCGAAGACTATATCATGAGCCGCTACCAAATGTACTGGCAGGTATATTTCCATCCAGTGACAAGAAGCGCGGAGGTTATACTAACGAAGATTCTTCACAGAGCGAAGCAGCTTCATGATGAAGGCTATGTCTTCACTCACGCTCCGGTTCATTTCTATTCTATTTTTGAAGGGAAATTGATACTGGAGGATTATGTGAAGCTGGATGAATCTATTATTTTGTATTACTTCCAGGCCTGGGAGGATGAAGAGGACGCGATTTTATCCGATTTGTGCCGCAGATTCATTAACCGCCAGCTGTTCCAATACGTTGAATTCAATCCGAATGAAGAAATGTCGGCTTATTTTGAGCTGACTTCATTGTTCAAAGAGGCGGGAATCGATCCGAGCTATTATTTGGTCGTTGATTCTTCTTCTGATCTGCCATACGATTTTTACCGTCCGGGAGAGGAAGAGGAGCGTCTGCCGATCCATCTCTTGACGCAAAACGGCCAAATTAAAGAACTGTCCAGACAGTCGGCTATTGTGGAATCCATCTCCGGGAAACGGCGGACGGACCACAAGCTGTACTATCCGAAGGACTTGATTTGTGACGGCTCTGAATACCCGGAAGCGAAAATGAAAATCCGGCAGCTGCTGGGACTGACATAGAAATTGGAAAGAAGGAAAAAGGAGATGTCGGGAATTTGTTGAAAGAACATGCAAAACTGATGAAGGTGTTCTCGGATTCTGGAGAAATCATCGGGCGGAAGAAGCTGCAGAAAATGATTTATATCGCCAAGAAAATGCAGTTTCCTTTCTATGAGAAATATGATTTTCACTTTTATGGACCGTATTCAGAAGAACTGACGCTCCAGATTGAAGAGCTGTGCAACCTTGGATTTCTGGATGAGGTGAAGGAAAAAAAGGGCGGCTACTTTCAATACCGTTATTCACTGACTGAGACAGGCTCCGCATTTTTAGACCATGCAGATCTGGATATGCCAGACATTAAGGGCTATATCGACAGTGTGAACAGCCGTTCATCGCGGTTTTTAGAGCTGGTTTCCACGATCCTTTACTTTGACGGGCTTGAGGCCGAGGAAAAGAAAGAAAAAGTCTTTACAATCAAAAGCAAGCAAAAATATACGAATGAAGAATATGACGAAGCGCTTCAATACATAGAGGAATTGAAGCAGATTTGTTAACCATACAGAGCATCTTTTGCTTTTTTTAACAAAAAAGATTGCTGTTTTAAAAAATCTATTGTAAAATATATGAAATCATTTAACAATCAGTAATGTATACAGGCACTGATAAGGACATGAGATGCTTTTTACGGTTTCCAGAGAGGGAAGAACAGCTGAGATCTTCCTAACGCAGGGAAAGCAGCTTACCGCCTTTGAGCCGTATCGGGGAACTAAAGTATCCGATACCGTCATGCTGCGTTACAGCACCTTAAAGCCGATACACCATGTGTGTGATCGGGAATTTGGGTGGAACCACGGATCATAAACACATTCGTCCCTTGTAGAGGGATGGATGTGTTTTTTTATGAGTTGAATACATGCGAAGAAAAGGATACGAATGATATTTACGGTTTTCAGAGAGGGAAGGAAAGGTGAGAGCTTCCCAGCTTAGGAATATCGTTTACCGCCTTGGAGCAGCATTGGGGAACTGAAGTATCCAATGCCGTCTATGCTGCGTTACAGCACCGAGCCGATAAATATAACGTTTGTCGGGAATTTGGGTGGAACCACGGATCATAAACACATTCGTCCCTTGTATAGGGATGGATGTGTTTTTTTATGAATTGAATACATGCGAAGAAAAGGACACGAATGGTCGTTACGGTTTTCAGAGAGGGAAGGAAAGGTGAGAGCTTCCCAGCTTAGGATGATCATTTACCGCCTTGGAGCAGCATTGGGGAACTGAAGTATCCAATGCCGTCTATGCTGCGTTACAGCACCAAGCCGACAACATAGCGTTTGTCGGGAATTTGGGTGGAACCACGGGTGAATCACACACTCGTCCCTTTCAGCGGGACGGGTGTGTTTTTTTATATACAACAATAATGAAGGAGTGTTTAAAAAATGAATAAACATGTACACATTGAGCTTCCCGACGGACAGGTCAAGGAATACCCGAAAGGCATTGCAGTCAAAGATGTAGCGGGTTTTATCAGCTCCAGCCTGCAAAAGAAGGCGGCTGCGGGGCAGGTCAACGGCAAGCTCGTTGATCTCAGTTTTAAGCTGGAGGAGGATGCCAAGCTTTCGATTATCACCCTTGATTCACAAGAAGGCTTGCAGGTATTCCGCCACACATCAGCGCACATATTGGCTCAAGCTGTGAAACGCCTGTATGGAGAAGTGTCATTGGGAATAGGTCCAGTGATTGAAGACGGCTTCTACTATGACATGAAGCTGGAGCACAGTTTGACATCAGGAGACTTAGAAGCCATCGAAAAAGAAATGAAGAACATTATAAATGAGAACCATGAGATCAAACGAATTGAGGTTTGTTACGAAGAGGCAGAAGAGCTGTTTGCCAAAAAAGGCGAGCCGTTTAAACTGGAGATTTTGAAGGATATTCCGCGAGGAGCGGATATCACGCTGTACCAGCAGGGAGAATTTGTTGACCTGTGCCGCGGGCCGCACCTTCCTTCTACAGGAATGATCAAGGCGTTCAAACTGACAAGAGTATCCGGCGCTTATTGGCGCGGAGACAGCGAAAATGAAGTCCTGCAACGGGTGTACGGGGTTGCGTTTCCCAAGAAAAAAGAGCTCGATGCGCATCTGCGTATGCTGGAAGAAGCGGCAAAACGAGACCACCGCAAGCTAGGCAAACAACTAGGGCTGTTTATGTTTTCTGAAGAAGCGCCGGGCATGCCGTTTTATTTGCCGAAAGGGCAGGTTGTCCGAAATGAGCTGGAACGCTTCTCGCGTGAGCTGCAAACAAAGGCCGGCTATGATGAGGTGCGTACGCCGTTTATGATGAATCAGCGGTTATGGGAGCAGTCTGGCCACTGGGATCATTATCGCGACAATATGTATTTTTCAGAAGTGGATGAGACAAAATTCGCCATGAAGCCGATGAATTGTCCCGGCCATATGCTCATCTTTAAAAACAGCCTTTATTCTTATCGGGATCTGCCGATTCGCATGGCGGAATTCGGCCAGGTGCATCGCCATGAATACAGCGGTGCTTTAAATGGAATGCTTCGCGTTCGGACATTCTGCCAGGATGACGCGCATATCTTCGTTCGTGAGGATCAAATTGAGAGCGAGATCAAAGAAGCGATTGGGCTGATTGACGAGGTATATCGCACTTTTGGTTTTGAGTATTCGGTTGAGCTTTCGACTCGCCCGGAGGATTCTTTAGGCGATGACAGCCTTTGGGAATCATCGGAACGCGCCTTAGCACACGTCCTTGAGGAGCTTGGCCTCCCTTATGAAATCAACGAAGGTGACGGGGCGTTTTACGGGCCGAAAATCGATTTTCACATCAAAGATGCCCTGAAACGAAGCCACCAATGCGCGACCATTCAGCTTGATTTTCAAATGCCGGAAAAATTTGATTTAACATATATCAATGAACACAATGAAAAGGTTCGGCCCGTCGTCATACACAGAGCGGTATTCGGCTCGATCGACCGTTTCTTCGGCATTTTGATCGAGCATTTCGGCGGGGCTTTCCCAGTCTGGCTCGCACCGGTCCAGGCACAGATCATACCGGTTTCGCACGTTCACTTGGACTATTGCAGAAAGGTGCAGGCAGAGCTGAAGCAGCTGGGAATACGAGCCGGCATTGATGAGCGCAATGAGAAACTTGGATACAAAATCAGAGAGTCCCAGATGCAGAAAATCCCGTACGTGCTTGTGCTTGGAGATCATGAAGAGCAGCAAGATGCGGTAAACGTCCGCCAATTCGGGCATCAGGAGAGTGAACACGCCCCTTTTCAGACATTTAAAGATAAGCTTGTCAAACAGGTGAAAAATCGAGGCATGTAGGAGAAAAGCTGCGGATTCTCATTTTGCTTTTTTGACTTTCCCTATTCGGAATCAGTAAAATAATAAGTAAATCAAATCGTTCGTATGTTTTGAATGCATCTCGAAATGGGGAAATTGACATGGACCATGACAAACTGGAAGCAAATTTGCTGGATCACGCACTTACAAAATACTTGAAAACCACCAAGCAATTAGATGAAGCGACCGTTCCGAAACACGTAAATAATGTAAGAGGATTTATTCTGCGGATCATATACAGACATGGGAGCTGCACCATAAAGGATATACTAAAGGAAGTCACATTGTCTCCTTCTGCCACAACCACCGCTCTCAATCATTTAGAGCAGGAGGGGTTTATTGAGCGATCGAGAAATAACAATGACCGCCGCACTGTATGGATTACGCTTTCTGATTTGGGCCGGGGAGCGGCTCAGCAAATGATCGAAAACCGCCAGCAGCTGATTGACGGGATGTTTGAACGTTTAACAGCCGAAGAGAAACAGTCGTTATTATCAATTATTGAGAAGCTGACCCAATAGGGATAGAAAAAGCCGGTGTACGAAACGCCGGCTTTATAGAGACTATTCCATATCGCTCAGGCGTTTGCCTGCGACGGCATAATGGTCTTTTCTCATTTCTTCTATAAATACAACAATTTTTTCTTCAGAAGCACCGGTTGTTTCCTTTACGGCTTCTGTTACTTTCTCGACAAGGTTGCGTTTTTGCTCGTCTGTACGGCCTTCGAGCATTTTGACGGTTACGTATGGCATGGGTGCTGAATCCTCCTTTATCTCGTTTCCTCTCTTTAGAAAAAGAGGCTTCTTATAGTATACTGAATAAAGTAAATTCTTGCATTTTTAGAAAGAGGGATATCTCACTTGGACCGTTTTTTTTATTATCCGTTATCTTTAATGCCATACCTCGTCATTACGTTAATTGTGTCGTTTACGATACACGAGCTTGCCCATGCTTATGTCGCATACAAATTCGGTGATGATACGGCGAAAAGACAAGGAAGGCTGACGCTGAATCCTATTAAACACCTTGATCCGTTCGGAACCATTTTGATTCTGGTGGCCGGCTTCGGATGGGCGCGCCCTATTCCCGTCAATCGCCGCTTCTTTAAGAAACCTCGGCTTGCCGGCGTGCTCGTATCAATCGCCGGACCCGTCAGTAACCTGATTCTTGCGTTTATCGGTTTCTTTTTGTTAGTGTTGATGCATGCATACGGAATGGAGCAGCTTGCGGCATTCAGCACTGGACTTGATCAGTTCTTTTCGATTTGGATTCAGCTGAATCTTGTTTTGTTTTTATTCAATCTGCTGCCGCTGCCGCCGCTCGATGGCTATCGAATCATTGAAGATCTCGTTCCGCCGGGGGTGCGTGCCAAGATGACGCAGGCGGAGAGCTACGGCTTTATTGTCTTTTTGGTTCTGTTTGTGACACCGCTCGGGTCTTACGTGCTTTGGCCGATGCTAAATGCCGGAAGAGATCAGATTTTACAGCTGTTTTCAGCGATATTTCAACCGCTTTTGTAGGAGGTAGAACTCATGGAAGAAAAAAAGAAAAAATCAATCGGGTTTAATATTATCAAAAGTGATCCGACAGACGGACACGGCGGTTTCGGCGTAGGAGCGCTCAGCCTCGATAACATTTCCCCCGTATTCGTCGATGTAGAGGAAAAAGAAGCGTTCGTTGATATCGGCGCCATGCACGCCCGCAGCACCGTTGAAAAAGGAATTAAATTTCTGCCGAACAAAGAAGAAGTTCCGAACGGCAAACCATACTGGCTTGTCTGGGTGACGATTGACAGAAGAGAAGAGGGGCCTTATTACGCTGGTGTGACAGCCTGTGAACTGACGGTTGACAGAAGCATCAGAAGAGGCTACAAATCGCTGCCTGAGCATGTGAATCTGATGGATAAATCCATGAAACGGAACATTATCATTGATAAAATGGACGACAGCTCGAAGCGTGTGCTCGGCGAGTTTCTGAAAAATCATGATCAGGGACTATGGGATCGGTCACCAGATGAATTAAAAAAAGGCCTTTTTCCGGAAGATAATTAGTTTGTGAACGTTCTGTGAACTTTTAGAAAATTTGTACTATTTTTCGTAAACATTGAGTAAACTGGTGATACAGAAATAGGACATGGAAAATCCCGAGCCGAACCAAGACTCGGGGTTTTTCATTTTTTAGGGGGATAGGATGTACGAAACCATTCGAATCGGTGATTGGGTATTAAAGCCGATATGGAAGAAACGAGAAAACAACACTTTATCCCCGAAGGATTCCCGATACCGATTGTTCAGCTCGATTGCATCCAAGGATTATGAAGGAACCATACGAATAACCCGGCCTCCGAGAAGCCGGGTTATTTTCAATGATTCCGCCCCAGCCATTTGTCCCACCATTTTTTCGGGGAAACGGGGCTTTCTTTGACTGGAAGCCGGTCTTTTGTTGGTTTTGCGGGTTCAGCGCCATAGCACACGTTCGACGGTTCAGTGCCTTTCACAAAATACGTGTAGTGCTTGGCTGCGCAGCCGGGGCCGGATGTGTAGCCCGTTGCCGGATCAATGTATACGCCGGTTACGCCTTTTGGCGGTTTGAATGCTGTTTCTGGTTCTCCTTTGAGCGCATCCTCCATAAAGTCCGCCCAAATCGTTTTGGCATAGCTTTTCTCTTCGACCGAGTCGATGGTGCTATTTTTGTCATAGCCCGTCCACACGCCTGCGGCCAGATTCGGATTGAAGCCGATCATCCAGCTGTCTGCGCTGGTGGTGCCTGATTTTCCCGCATACGTTCTTGTCAGGCGGTTGGCGATCGTCCGTCCGGTTACCGATGTATAGCCGTTTAAATCTGTATCAAACATGCCTGTCATCATATTCGCCGTAACAAAGGCGGCTTTTTCATCAAGCACCTGTTTATGCTGATTCGGATTTTCATACAGCACATGCCCCGCCGCGTCTGTGACCCTAGAAATAAAAGCCGGTTCGATTTTCTTCCCGCCATTGGCGAGCATGGCGTAGGCATTGACCATCTCAATCGGGCGAACGGGTTCGGTGCCGAGTGCCAGAGACGGCAGTTTTTGAAAATGGGCAGTGATGCCGAACTCTTTTGCCGCCTGTACGAGCTTGTTCATGCCGAGAAATAGATGTGTTTTCACAGCGTAAATGTTGTCGGAAAGCGCCAGCGCCTGCAGAAGCGTAATGGGCTTGTTGGCGTAGTATCCGTTATAGTTGCTTGGAGAATACGTTTCTCCCTTCGCGTCAATTTGAAACTCGGTTTCTTCGCTTTTCATCAAGGTGACAGGCGTAAATCCGCTCTGAATCGCTTTGTAGTATAGCAACGGCTTGATTGTCGAAGCAGGCTGGCGTTTCGCCTGTGTCGCCCGGTCAAATGGGCTTTTTTGATAATCTCTGCCGCCGACTAGAGCGAGAACGTTTCCGGTGCGGGGATCAATGGCTGAAAATCCGACTTGAATATCTGAGCCGGCGTTAACCGTTTCGGTAATGGTCTCCTCGGCGATGCGCTGCATCCGTTTATCTACCGTTGTATAGACATTTAACCCGCTCGTTTCAATTTGGGCCCGCGTCATGCCGAGCTTCTTCTCCAGCTCTCTCATCGCATTGTCATAGAAATAAGGGGCTTTTCTCTTGGAAACTTGTTTATTCAAAGGCTGATAGGAAAGAGGTTCCCGTATCAGTTCATCCGCTTTTTTCTGGCTGATCATCCGTTGCTTTTCCATCATCCGCACAATCGTTTTCTGGCGATCCTTGGCCTTCGTTTCATTGACATACGGCGAATAGCCGGAAGGGCCTTTCGGGATTCCCGCCAAAAGCGCCGCCTCCGCATCGGTCAGGTTTTTCGCATGCTTGCCGAAATACAGGCGGGAAGCTGCTTCAATGCCGTAGGCGCCGTGGCCGTAGTAAATCGTATTTAAATAGCCTTCTACTATCTCGTCCTTAGAATAGTTTTGTTCCAGACGGATCGTATAAAACGCCTCATTCCATTTCCGTTTCCACGTTTTATCGTGTTCAAGGTATAAGTTTCTCGCATATTGCTGGGTGATGGTGCTTGCGCCCTGAACCTTGGCAAATGCTTTCAGATCAGCAAGCGCCGCACCGGCCATGCGTTTATAGTCAAAACCGTGATGATCGTAGAAATTCTGGTCTTCAACCGCCACTGTCGCTTTTACAATTGTCGGATTCATGTCCTTTAAGGGGACCCAATAGCGCTTTTCACCGTAATTCGTTTCCCCGAGCTTTGAGCCGTCACTCGCATACAAAATCGTGGATTGCGGCACTTGCACGGAGGGAGCGCCTTGGTATTTGGCTATCAGAATGACAGTCATAAATACAGCAGCTGCCGCTAAGACCGCAAGAGCCCCTAAAAAGATACAGGCGCGAACGGTTTTCAGCGTCAGTTTCAGCCGTTTATTTGTCATTGCATCCACAACGGGTTCCCCCTTTTTTTATGTTTCTACTATTATGAGGAAAAAAGACCGTTTTTAAACATCGCAGAAGAGGACGCATCTTTACTTTTTCCCCGCCATCCTCTATACTTTTTCCTTAGGTGAAAAAGAGATTTCAACCGAGAATAAAAGCTGATAAGACGCTTACAATAAATGAATACAGCCTTGAAAGGGAGATGACAATTGAGCGAACTTTGGTACACAGAGAAGCAGACGAAAAACTTTGGCATTACGATGAAGGTCAACAAAACATTACATACAGAACAAACGGAATTTCAGCATCTAGAAATGGTGGAAACAGAAGAGTTCGGCAACATGCTGTTTTTGGACGGAATGGTGATGACATCTGAAAAAGACGAATTCGTTTATCATGAAATGGTGGCGCATGTCCCATTATTTACGCACCCAAATCCGGAGCACGTTCTTGTTGTCGGCGGCGGTGACGGCGGCGTCATTAGAGAAATCCTCAAGCATCCGAGTGTGAAAAAAGCGACACTCGTTGATATTGACGGCAAGGTCATCGAATACTCTAAAAAATTCCTTCCATCTATTGCAGGAAAACTGGATGATCCGCGCGTTGACGTGCAGGTGGATGACGGATTTATGCACATTGCAAAATCTGAAAATCAATATGACGTGATTATGGTAGATTCAACTGAACCTGTCGGACCGGCTGTAAACCTGTTTACAAAAGGATTCTACGCGGGAATCGCGAAGGCGCTGAAAGAAGACGGGATTTTCGTCGCGCAGACGGACAACCCATGGTTTACGCCGGAATTAATCACAAATGTACAGCGCGACGTGAAGGAAATCTTCCCGATCACGAAGCTGTATACAGCGAACATTCCGACATACCCAAGCGGTTTGTGGACATTTACAATCGGCTCGAAAAAATATGATCCGCTTGCAGTGGAAGACAGCCGTTTCTTCGATATTGAAACAAAATATTACACAAAAGATATTCATAAAGCGGCGTTTGTTCTGCCGAAATTTGTGAGTGACCTGATTAAATAATGTTGGCAATGGCGCAGGAGCGAATCTTGCGCTTTTTTACAGGAAAGCGAGGGTATTATAGATGAGATTTGATGAAGCTTATTCAGGAAAAGTATTTATTGCGAGCCGTCCAGAGTGGGAAGGGGCGGACGCCATCCTTTACGGCATGCCGATGGACTGGACGGTCAGCTATCGCCCGGGCTCACGCTTTGGCCCGAGCAGAATCCGCGAGGTGTCAATCGGCCTTGAAGAATACAGCCCGTATTTAGATCGTGATCTGGCCGATCTCAATTTCTTTGACGCCGGCGACATTCCGCTGCCGTTCGGAAATCCGCAGCGAAGCCTTGATATGATCGAGGAATATGTGGACAGCATTTTAGAAAAAGGGAAATTCCCAATGGGCATGGGCGGGGAGCACCTCGTGTCATGGCCTGTCATAAAAGCAATGCACAAGAAATATCCAGACCTTGCGATTATCCATTTTGACGCACATACGGATCTTCGCGTTGATTATGAGGGAGAACCGCTTTCTCACTCCACGCCGATCCGCAAAGCGGCAGAATTGATCGGACCGAAAAATGTATATTCATTCGGAATCCGTTCCGGCATGAAAGAAGAGTTTGAATGGGCGAAAGAAAACGGCATGCACATCTCAAAATTTGAAGTGCTAGAACCGTTGAAGAAAGTGCTTCCGAAGCTAGCGGGCCGTCCGGTGTACGTCACAATCGACATTGACGTATTAGACCCTGCACACGCACCGGGAACAGGAACGGTTGACGCCGGCGGCATCACGTCTAAAGAACTGCTTGCATCCGTCCATGAAATCGCGCGTTCAGAGGTAAACGTGAAGGGCGCTGACTTAGTGGAAGTCGCACCGGTTTATGACCACTCAGAGCAAACGGCAAACACAGCCAGCAAAATCATCCGTGAGATGCTGCTTGGGTTTGTGAAATAAGGAAGTAGGCCCGTGTTGAATGGTATAAGCCTTTCAGTACGGGCTTGTTTTATTTTTTCTAATCTTAATAATTGCTTAAATTAGAATGAACTAGAGAAAGAAGTGATTTTGCATTAATATGATTCCAATGTAAATTATTGAAGTGGTGTTGGCAATCATGAAAATTAAATTGAAAGATATTGAATTCTATATAATTTGACTGTTCAGAGGAGAAGGAAGAGAATATAAAAATACAATTCAGGAAATATGACTTGATTTCCTGAATTGTAATAAAATATTAATTAAGTGGGAATTTATATGTTATTCTTTTATTTGATTTATTTATCAAGGAATAATAAACACATAATTTAGAGGTTGTGGGATCAAAATTTTTATAATTAAAGTTTACGTCTTTGCCTTTTGTCATCTTCAATCCGACATAGCCTCTTACAGTTTTTCCAGCAGGAATTGAAGTATTGAATTGATACTTTTCTGGAAGATCTAAATTATACGCCATTAAATTATAATAGTGATCAAAGCCACCAAAAAAAAGATATTTCATTCCATCAGGTGAGAGCTGTTCCAGCGTTATTTCGTGCTTGGACGTGTTTGTTATATCCAGCGGCAAAATGTATAATAATCTTTTCATATTAAGGTCCTCATCCATAAATTCAATTGGTTTTAATGGTTGGAGAACATGATAAGTAATCCCGGCACCTGTATCGATCATACGATTTTTCGGAAGGTTTGTGATATGAGGAGAGTAATTATCATTATGGTTATTCAGTTTATAATAACGAAAACTACTACCAGCTACTATAATTAAAAAAATGGTTATTAACAATATTACTCGTTTATTCATTATCCTCACCCAGTCTACCGTTGCTTATGTGTATAACTCTGTCTACAATATTGTTTTCAGTCAGAGTTTCATCATGACTCGCAACGACTATTGTAGTTCCCTTTTCTTTTTCTTTTTTCAATAAATCAGTGATTAGCTGAATTCCTTTTTTGTCCAGTGCGTTAGTCGGTTCATCTAAAAGCAGCAGTGACGGAGACTCCATTAGGGCTTGTGCTAGGCCTAAACGTTGCTTCATTCCTAAGGAATAACGTTTTACCTTACGTTTGTCTTCAGGATCTAATCCTACTTGCTCAATCATTTTTCGTATCTCTTGGTCTGAAACTTTCTTATTAATTGAAGCTAAGAATTTCAAGTTTTGATAACCGGTGTAGACAGGTATAAAACTGGGGTATTCAATTAATATCCCTGTATTTCTAGAAAAATCTGTATCTTTTCCTATAACGAGATTGTTGACAGTAATTTGCCCTTTGGTTAATTTTAAAAGCCCTGCGATTGCTCTTAAAATCATTGTTTTTCCAGAGCCGTTATGTCCTTTTAATACTATAAACTCATTTTTTTTGATAGTTAAATTAATATCATTAAGTACGAAATTTCCTTTTAACTTCTTATATACATTTGTACATTCTATAAATGTAGTCATAATTAATCTCCTAAAATGTCTAATTTTTTTATGCGAGTCATTCCTACAAAACAGCATAATATGCAAAATAAAGTAATTATACCAATAAATATTGGGAAATGAATAGCAGAGCCATAAGAATACATCATATTTATTGATGAATGATCGGCGAAATACCATCTGCCTGGTATGGCTAACGAAGTAAAAAAAAGTTTTGAATGAACAAATATGGATATGATGAGATACACAATTGAAATAACTAATGAAATAATATACGAAAAGAAATACGTTAATGTTTCAAAAAATAAAGTATAAACAGTTGTCACTAAATATTGAATTAACATTAAAGAAAGAACAGGTTTGATTTCTCCAATTGTAATTGTGCCTTTGAATATTAGAAAAAAAATGAAATAGAATGAAAACCAGACAGCCCAGATTATCAAGCAAAAAATCCATAAGGAAAACAGTTTGCTTAACCAAAAAGCTAATTTATTGTTTAATTTAGGTATTAATAAAGTTCCTGATTTTTGAAAGTCATTATATGAAAAATGGCCAATAATAAGCAAAGGGAATATCTGAAGGCAAATCCACGTAAAAGGAATTGAAAATTTATGTTGTGAATAAAGCTCATGTAATTCAAAAAAGTTTAGTGAATGAAAGACATTCATATAATTATTTAAAATATTGTGCTGGTCTAGTTGGCCAGATTTATAACTGTTCCAAAAAGAAACAAAATAGATTAGCAAAGCTGCTAAACTTATAAAAAGAAAAGTTGCTTTACAATCATGCAGCCTCATCATAATATCCCTTTTCAACAAATGAAATCTAGAATTCATCAGTACGTTCCTTTCTGGTCGTTAGGCTTCAAATAGTCATGTTTTTTAACTATCTGAATACATACTCCGAACAAAATAAACATCAGCCCTACTCTGAATACCAATAGATCCTTTAAAACATCAAAATCTAATAAAAATCCGTTTAAGAAGAGAATGCCGTTACATTCTAGATAATCAAATAAAAATAAAATTAATTCAATTATTACAACTAATATTTGATTTGTTAAAAGAATTAAAAACGATGTCAAATAAGCAATGAATATATATGCGAATACATGAGTTAAAAAGTTACTAACAGTTAACAAATTTTTATCAATATTATGTATAAAGCACAATATGTATAACTCTGACATAACAATAATGCCTAGTATAGCTGAAAAAGAAATGCTTTTAAGGAAGTAGTACCCCACTATCTTAAAAGAACTATTCAGCCGAATCACAGCATGATCCATGAAATAATCGGAAGATACTAATAGAGTAAATACTACAATTAATGGTGCTATCAATAATACAAGGTGCTGATATGTAAAGATTTGATCAATAATATGGTCATTTTGCGTATTTATTGAACGCTTAAAAAATGTAAATATAATTATTATATTTATAGAAAAAAGTATAAAAAAACCTAAATATTTACTAATGATTTTTTGTTTTAAAAGATTATAATAAAACACGGCGCTTTTTACCCCATAAAAATATTAAAAGACCTAATATGATTATTCCTAAGTTTAATAAAGAAAATATTTTCAAATTGAAAAAACCATTGTTACTAATAATATATCTTTGAGGATTATAATCAGGATTCAAGATAGTAATGCCAATTAAGTTCACAACAAACGGTATAATATATACAAAATAAGTTTTCTTAATGAAAAAAGAAAAAGATAGCCCGATTGTTGATAAGACAGCACCGTATAATCCATTTATAAGTATTAGGATTAACGTATAGAGCAGTGGATGTTCATAATAAATATTAGCAAGGTCACTACCATTAGAAACCACATTTTGCATATAATTTATGATTCCATCAGGTTTGATGGATGGATAAGTCATCATAAATAAATATAAATTAATACTTAAAGGAATTATAATAACGAAAAAAGAACATAAGAAATTAAACACGATAAGTGTATTAAAGTACTTTCCTTTGGTTGTTTTCATTATAGTGTTCATAAAATATCCAGAATTCACATCAAATCTATATAGACTTACAATTGGTAAGGTAGCCAAAATAGGAAGTATCATCAACCATACTGTTGAAGGAATAACAGAATTACCCTGTAATATATTTGATAAAAAAGGTGATTTGTGAACTTCGTAAGGCAGATTTGAATGATTATCAAACACTGCAATATTCAAGTACTGGTATAGTACTATGAGAGTACTAGATATAAGTGAAAAATATAGTGTCTTGCTTTTTAGAAGCCTGTAAGTAAAAAAATAGGCCATATTTCTACCTCCTGTTAATAAAATGAATTATGGTAATCAATTTCATATATTACCACATTTATAAATCATCATGATGAATTTAAGGGAAAAATAAACTTTAAAAAGCGGTTTTACATATCGTAAAACCGCTCAAACCTTATGAGAAGCAAAATTCCATTAATACACTATGTATTTGCCTTTAGGTCTAACACTGTCAGGGCTCCAATTTGTTTTGTACGCATTATTTTCCCAGCTGTAACCGCCAAATCGAACAGGGACATTTTTACCGTAATTTTCAACTGCTGAGTTCCAGAATAAATAAGTGTTTCCTGGCTTTACGGATCCATCATGTTTGCCTGATACGTTTTTCCAGTTTCGTCCTTTAGAGTGAACATTAGCATCTGCTTCAGTCCAAACATTAAAACTGCTGTTCTTGTCTGAGCTTATCACTTTCATATACATAGAGCTTTTGTTCTGTTTTCTGCGTGCATTTGTATAATCATAAGGAGACCATACTCTAAAAGTAAAATGAACAGTTGAATCAGAAGTATTAGCAGCGGCATGTACAGCACTTGTCACTCCAAATGATGAAATAGCAAGTCCAAATATTATAAACAGTTTACTTATATTTTTTTTAACTTTAAATTTCATTTGTTATTATTCCTCCGAGTATTCTTCAATTGAAGATTAAAATAACTTAAGTCCTATATATAATAAAGTATAATACAGGAAAAGTAAATGAAATTTAAGGAAAAAGTTAATGTATTTATGTTTCTTAGTATCTAATTTAAAGGAAGCAAAATGACTGATAAATTTCCAAGTGAATAAATGAAAAATATAAAAAGGGAAATGTTAACGAAATAACATTTCCCTTTTTATACTATATTTTATGTGGTTAAATCATTCCTCGCTGTGCAACTTCAATTTGGTGTGTAGGTGCATTTGCAATATTCGTTGCGATGAAAACAGTGCTTAGGGCCAGACAAGAGAGTAATAGTTTAGACTTCAATTTCATACAATCTCACTCCTCCTTGAATAAGTTGCCTTACTTGTTCCACCTTTAGGAAATAAGCAGAGGCTTTTTGAAAGTTTTCACGTTCATGATAATATTTTGCCACATCAAGAGCGAAATCTTCAAGATCAGCATACAACATTTTACTTTCGAGGAAATCAAAGAATCTTTGAATTGCTTCTTCATCAGGGCCTGATAAGTATAAAGATTTCAAAAATTCAAACTCTGATAAATAGATTGAATCTCCGGCCTCTTGAGAATATGCTGTTCCCTTACTATGATATGCGTGAGCTTTATCCATTTTTCCCAATTTATAATGTATTTGTGTAATCAAAAAATAGGCTTGGGGCAGGGACGGAAGAATGTTAGATTCTTCAAAAACAGTTATTGCTCTTTTGAAATAGGTTACGGCGTCCTCATATTGGCTTTGGCTGTTTTTACAAAGCCCGATGTTGTACAATGTTCTCCCCATTAATTGGGGCTGATTCTCAGCTTCCGCCATAGAGTAAGCTTTTTTAAAATGTGATATGGCGTCCTCATATTGTTTCAGATCTAAGAAATTGGTAGCAAATAAAGAATGACACTGAAGCAATCTTATATTATAAGCTTCATGTTCTTTGTATATTTCATATGCCTGCCGTGCATAGTCCATTGAAAAATACGTTTGTTTCATATAGTAATAAGACTCAGACATCTTAAAGAAAAACTCTGCCTTCTCGATCCGATCCTTAACGAATATTAACTTACTTTCGGCTTTTTTAAAAAATTTAATAGCCGATAGATATTCCCGCTGATCCAGTTCGTACATGCCCCTGAAGAAATTAAAGTAATAATCAAGGACTCCGGTTAAACGAGCCTGTTTTTTATCAATCTCAACCAGCAAATCAGACAGCCGCGGCTGTTCCTCGATCCGCATTTTTTCTAGTGGTTCAAGGTACTCAAGCATCAGGTTGTGCCGGAATTCCATCAGTGAATAGTACAAATGAAGATCTTGATCTTCTTCCATTTGATCCAGCTCTTGTTTGATTTCTCTACGTAAATACTCTGCATCGGGTATGCTGAATCGGCGTATGTACATATACCATTCGTTAATCTTTTCTCCGACGGAAGAAGAAGATATGACACCTGTCACGTTTGCAAATCCCTCCCTTCATTATTCTATATATGTCATATTTTATCATCATCATTCCTATGAGAAGCGCAAAAAAACCGCAATCTTTTCTTTCGTTACCCCGCATATTAGAGGAAATATTTTCAAAAACCGCTTATACCCTCGGTAATTTGTACAAGCAAACACTTTTACCTTCCATATCCTGTTGTATCTGCGTGAGCAGTGTATGTTTGAAAAGGAAGTGAAGGGATTGAGAAATAACAAGCTTTCCTTTAGAGAAAAAACTCAAGCCACACAAGAAGAGTGTTTATGTTTTTGTGGGGAAGATGCAAGCCGTGAAGCAATGTTTCAAGCGCCGATTGAATTGCCTGAGGGGTTTGTCGTTGATCCGGCTGAGGCTGTTGCAAACGTCACGTGGAATGCAGATAGCCTTTCTTGTGTTAGTGAACGTTGCTTAATTGAGACGGGGCCTGAGCCTGATGAAATTGGTGTTCAATTTGCAGTACGCCTGCAGGGAACCGTAACGCTTCTCGTCAGCGTCTCACCTGTGCGAAATCAATATGGACAAGGGGACGGGGCTGTTTCCGTCATTCACAATGCGGAGATCGATCAAGTTGTCTATTATTCTGATAACCCGGATGATTGCCCGGATTTTAGTGAGATCATGATCGAGAACCTTGTTGTCGTCCCGCCTTTCTACGGCAGTCCGCTTACGGTGACCGGAACAATCGTTTTCCCGTCATCGCCAGAGCCTCAATCGTTTGTCTTTACAGCCAATTCAGGGGACAGCACAGTTTCAGTTATTGATGCGGCAGCAAACCTTGTAGTTGCAACTATTCCTTTTACGTCTGTGCCAACAGATTTGGGTGTCACGCTAGATAAAGCCTATACGTATGTCCTTCATGGCAATACCAATCTGGTTTCTGTTGTTGATAATCAAACCTTAATCTTGACAAATACGATAACTGTCGGCATCAATCCGAGAAAGATTCAATTTGATCCTGCGGGAGAGTTTGCGTACGTGATGGCTTCTGGCTCTATTTATATCATTGATCTTGGCCTTCAGGCAGTAAGTGATGTTTTCTCAGTACCCAACGCCGCAGACTTTGCACTTGATCCAAACGGGCAATTTGTCTTTACTGCTAATACAATTTTCTGGTCAATTGATCAATATGATGTGAATACAGGCCAGCTTGTTGACAGCCTCGTGAATGAGTTTGAATATCCAAGTTTAATTGAAACGCCATATGCCGGAGACTTCGCGTATGTGATGACTGGTGAATTATGGCCGAAGGGTGTAGCTGAGATCAGTTTGTCACCCTTAAGTGTGGAAGGTAATTTGAATCGGTTTTTCGAGGTTCTGAGGACGACTGTATTTTCGTTTGACAGTACACGAGCTTATCTTCTAGAACCATATTTCGATCCATCTCTCATTCATAATCTCACTGTCGTCAATACAGCCACAAACGAAATTATTACGAGTGTTTCTCTCCCTGGCGCCATTGACCTCGCCGTAACGCCGGACAATCAGTACATTTACGCGGCACAGCCCGATGACAATACTGTGACCGTATACCGCACAAGTGATTATACAGCCGTGACGGTGATCCCGGTTGGCGCAGGTCCGTCCGCGATTGCGATGTAGAAGCTGTTACAGCTCAAAAGAAGCGGGGCGGCGGTCAGAGATGTGCTTATAGATGGATAGTCCGATTTGCTGAATCGCCGCTAGGATGATTAGGAACAGCAGTTCACTTCATGTTGTTTTCCGGCGCCGTTTACCCCAAGCAATCCGTAAACAGCGCCTTTTTCTAAATGTAATTCTACGTTTTCTAAGATGACGTTGTCCCGTTCATACCAAACGGATACATCGTGTATATCCAAACTGCTCATCGCGAGTCAGCCTTCCGCGCGCATTCCGAAAAGAATGGCAATGGCAATGAAAATCACTGTAAATAGATAATCGCTTTTGACAAAATAGACGACTGCGCCGATGACAAAGATAAATGAAAGGAGATACAGTAAAAGTCTTCTTTGTGCTGATGACAAATCGTTTCCCTCCTACATAAGCTGGACCACGTCTTCTACTCGTTCATTTTTCGCCTAGGAGCACATGTTTTTCCGGTGATAGTTTGTTAGCGTTCAGCCCTTTTAAATAACAGCCTCCGCGATAGCCGCTGAATGGCATTTGTCTTTCATGCAATGCTCGCTGAATCTAGACGCCTGCGCTTCCCACAATTTATGGACGAGGGGGGAGTTAAAGATGCTTTCATATGAGTCAAGAAAAATATTCCCCAGTGAAACTTCCTTCGGAAAGAGCGCGCCCGGACGCACTTCTCCGAGCGGGCTGATCACGATGGACTTCCAGCCAGCGCCGCAGTTTGCCGTACGTTTTCTCTCATAAGGAATAATCGGGATCAGATCTTTAAATTCATCAATGACATGTTGCTCGTATTCCATAAATTTGCGGTGCTGCTCGGCATTTTTTGTGGAGTGAACCATATCTCTGCCTCTTCCGAAATCATCAACCCAATTGTAAGAGAAGGCTTTTGCCCCGAGATCCCGGACCTTTTGGGCCATATCATGGATTTCCCACATGTTTTTTTCGAAAACGGACATGGCGACTTTGACAAATATCCCATGGTCACTCAACAATTTTATCGTTTTGCAAGTTTGGGCAAAAGAGCCTTTTCTCCCTCTAAAGGAGTCATGGATCTCGGAATGGACACTATCGAGAGAAATGCCGACAATGATTTTATTCTTGTAGTCTTTTAGAAGCTCGAGGCTCTCTTTTCGCATAAGTGTTCCGTTCGTTAAGATAGCGACTTTTTTGAACTTTTTACACACATAGTCAAGAATCTCATTGGCGTTTGGATGGACAAAGATTTCTCCGCCTGTGATTTCGCATGTCAATACACCGTTGTCAAACAGCGTATCAGCCGTTTTCTTGAGTTGCTCAATCGACACGGTGCCGAGCGCTTCCGGCGAGCTTGCCAAATAACAGTGGGCGCATTTCAAATTACAGCGATGCGTCAGCTCAAAGGTGGCGTGCAGCGGCATCGGAAATTCATCGCTTCCGCTCGTGTTGATTGCTTGGCTGCCGGGCTTGTTTCCAAACTGAATGACCTGCTTGTTCAAAAGCATGTTGAGCATGTCGTAAAACCAGTCTTTGTGGTCTTCCGGTGATTCATCGTAGACGGCGCATTGCTCCGCCAAAATCTGATCAGCTGTTGTTTGCCCATCCATTCGCATACAAAGCTCGTAAGCCGTTTTGTTAAGATCCAAATACTCGAAGTCAGAAATGGAAACTTTATCGCGCAAGTAGTCGATTTCTAACACGCCTCCCTGAGGAAACTGGTGTACTCTTACATTTTCATTAATAAATGGAAATATCCGTTCTGTAAACAAAATACCATCCCCTATACATATGATTCAAATGAAAAACGATTGTGTATGTATAACTAAGAGGTAGCATGTAGTTAAAAACTGTAATTACTTAAAAAGGACATAGCAGAAAGACTATGCCCTTTTGGAGAACTTATTCCCCATAGACCGAATAGACCTGTAACACCGCCAATTTCAAAATCAGGGATAAAGCCGTCCACTAGACAAACGGCTCCGATCGAGCATGTCGCACAACCTTTGTTTTCTGCAATGACAGCTTTTTTCAACCATTGGGTATTCCCTTTTTTTGTTATTCTAACAGATCTATGTTGTGCTTTTATCATAAAACTAACAAATTACCAATTCAATACATATATTTTGAAGAAAATGTGAAATGGAAACAATAGATTTCGGAAAAGTATAACTTTTTTTGAAGATAACTAATGATATGCTTTTCTCTTCTATTAAGGAAATGCTTTTTATGAGGTTTATCTTCAAATCTGATGAGCAATGATGGTAAGATAGAAGTAGTTGAAGTTTACAAACCGAATGATTATACTATTCAAGTCAAAGTGGAATGATGAAAAGGACGTGTCAAAATGAAGCAAGAGACACCGATAACACTCCATGTGAAATCTGTGATCGGAGATGACGGAAACCAGGAAGTCATCCAATTCCGCACCACCGGATTTTACTATGTTAAACAAAATAAAGTGTATCTATCTTATTATGAAGAACACGACTTAGGCAAAGTAAAAACAATTGTGAAAGTAAGCGAAGGCGAAGTGCTGGTCATGAGGTCAGGCGCAGTCAAAATGAATCAGCGTTTCGTAACGGGAGCTTCCACAATTGCCAAATATAAAATGTCATTTGGTGAGCTTGAGCTGAAAACTAGCACAAAATCGATTCAATCTGATCTCGGTGAAGAAAAAGGCCGTATCAGCATCGCATATGACATGCATGTCGGAGACGAGCAGCAGCATTTACATCATATGACGATCACGTATGAGGGAGGAACTCACGCATGAACATTGCGGAACAAATGAAGGACGTGCTGAAAGAAGAAATCAAAGCGGCCGTTCTGAAAGCGGGGTTGGCTGAAGAAAGCCAGATTCCGAATGTCGTTTTAGAAACACCGAAAGATAAAACACACGGCGATTATTCAACAAATATGGCGATGCAGCTGGCGAGAGTCGCAAAAAAAGCGCCGCGCCAAATCGCTGAAGAGATTGTCGCTCATTTTGATAAAGGAAAGGCTTCGATTGAAAAATTGGATATCGCCGGCCCGGGTTTTATTAATTTCTATATGAACAATCACTATTTAACGAAGCTGATTCCGTCTGTGTTAAAAGCGGGGGAAGCGTACGGGGAAACGAATATCGGAAACGGTGAGCGTGTTCAAGTAGAATTTGTATCAGCGAATCCGACGGGAGACCTTCACCTTGGCCATGCGCGCGGTGCGGCTGTCGGAGATTCTTTGTGCAATGTGCTCTCAAAAGCGGGCTACGATGTGAGCCGCGAATACTACATTAACGATGCCGGAAACCAAATCAACAACCTGGCGCTTTCTGTGGAAGTCCGTTACTTTGAAGCGCTCGGCTTGGAAAAACCGATGCCGGAGGACGGCTACCGCGGCGAGGATATCATTGCGATCGGAAAGCGTCTCGCAGAGGAATACGGCGACCGTTTCGTCAACGAAGACGAAAGCGAACGCCTCGCGTTTTTCCGTGAATACGGCCTAAAATACGAGCTGGAAAAGCTTCGCAAGGACTTGGAAAACTTCCGTGTGCCGTTTGATGTGTGGTATTCCGAAACATCGCTGTACCAAAACGGAAAAATCGACAAGGCGCTTGAAGCGATCCGCGAAAAAGGCCATGTCTATGAAGAAGAAGGCGCGACTTGGTTCCGTTCCACGACGTTCGGCGATGATAAGGACCGCGTATTGATTAAGAAGGACGGCACGTACACGTACCTGCTGCCTGATATCGCATACCATAAAGACAAGCTTGACCGCGGCTTTGATAAGCTGATTAATGTTTGGGGCGCCGATCACCACGGCTACATCCCGCGTATGAAAGCGGCAATCGAAGCGCTGGGCTATGAAAAAGGAACGCTTGAAGTCGAAATCATTCAGCTCGTTCACCTTTACAAAAACGGCGAGAAAATGAAAATGAGCAAACGGACGGGTAAAGCGGTAACGATGCGCGACCTGATTGAAGAAGTCGGCTTGGATGCCGTGCGTTACTTCTTTGCGATGCGCAGTGCCGATACGCATATGGACTTTGACTTAGATCTTGCTGTATCAACATCTAACGAAAACCCTGTGTATTACGCACAATACGCTCATGCCCGTATTTGCAGCATGCTTCGCCAAGGGGAAGAACAGGGACTTAAGCCGGCGGCGGATCTTGATTTCAGCCATGTTCAATCAGAAAAAGAATATGATCTGCTGAAAACAATCGGCGGCTTCCCGGAAGCGGTGGCGGAAGCGGCGGAAAAGCGAATTCCGCACCGCGTCACAAATTATATTTATGATCTGGCTTCTGCTTTGCACAGCTTCTATAACGCAGAGAAAGTCATCGATCCTGAAAATGAAGAGAAAAGCCGCGAGCGCCTTGCATTAATGAAGGCAACGCAAATTACGCTGAACAATGCGCTTCAGCTGATCGGCGTATCGGCTCCGGAAAAAATGTAATCATAAAAAAAGGACAAAGTCTTCGGGCTGTGTCCTTTTTTTATGCGTAAAACGTGTGATGTAATTCACAAACCCGTTTGCCGAGTTTTTGTATGATAGGACTGATTATTGAATCATTGAAAGGGGCAAGCCGAATGTTCAACCGTCAACATATCCAATTATCGTTACAGTCATTAAGCTTGGTGGCAGGGTTTATGGTTTGGGTGCTGATTTCATCACTCATTAGCCAAATCACATTAGATATTCATTTAAGCAAAGGCGAGATTTCTTTGGTGACGGCGATTCCCGTCATCCTCGGATCGCTTCTCCGCATTCCTTTAGGGTATTTAACGAACAGGTTTGGCGCGCGGCTGATGTTTATGATCAGCTTCATCCTGCTTTTGTTTCCGGTGTTTTGGATCAGTATCGCGGATTCCCTGTTTGATTTAATCGCGGGCGGTTTTTTCTTAGGGATCGGAGGAGCGGTTTTCTCCATTGGGGTAACATCCCTTCCGAAATATTATCCGAAAGAAAAGCACGGTTTCGTCAATGGGATTTACGGGGCCGGAAACATCGGAACCGCGATTACAACATTTGCGGCGCCGGTTATCGCCCAAGCGGCGGGATGGAAAGCAACCGTGCAAATGTATATGGTTCTGCTGGCTGTTTTCGCATTGCTGCATGTTTTGTTCGGCGATCGGCATGAGAAGAAAGTGAATGTTTCCATAAAGGCCCAAATCAAAACCGTTTACCGAAATCATGTTCTGTGGTTTTTGAGTCTGTTTTATTTTATTACGTTTGGCGCCTTTGTCGCCTTCACCATTTATCTCCCGAACTTTCTGGTAGAGCACTTTGGGCTGAACCCTGCGGACGCCGGTTTGCGGACGGCTGGGTTTATTGCCGTCTCTACGCTGCTCAGGCCTGCGGGCGGATTTTTGGCTGATAAGATGAGCCCGCTCCGCATCCTGATGGTTGTTTTTGCGGGACTTACGTTATCGGGCATTATCTTATCGTTCTCGCCGACGATCGGCCTTTATACGTTTGGGTCATTAACGGTGGCAGTTTGCTCAGGTATAGGAAACGGAACCGTTTTTAAACTGGTGCCTTTTTATTTTTCGAAGCAAGCGGGGATTGCCAATGGTATTGTGTCTGCCATGGGCGGATTAGGCGGTTTTTTCCCTCCGCTGATATTGGCGAGTGTTTTTCAGGCCACAGGCCAATACGCGATCGGCTTTATGGCGCTATCGGAAGTGGCGTTAGCCAGCTTTGTCCTTGTCATATGGATGTATTGGCAGGAAAGAATGAAAGCACACACGGAGAGAAACAGCCAGAGCATCAGCTAACACTGGGCATTCACAAGATTGTTAGTTTTTTCTTGATGGGTGCAAAACAATTCACGTTACAATAAACATACGCAACGTGACTTTCTTCGAGGTGAGCTCATGAATATTCTCTCTGTTCGACCATCTGATAGTGATCTTCTGTCCAGCGATCTCTTTGAATTGCTGGAATCGATCAGTACGAAAAGAAAAATGGAAAAACACACGTATTTGTTTCGAGAAGGAATGGATGCAGAAGAACTGTATCTGCTTCAATCAGGACTCATTGAAATCGGCAAACTGACATCTGACGGAAAAGATCTGACCCTTAGAATTTGCCAAAGAAATGATATTGTCGGGGAATTAACACTTTTCACTGAAGAACCGAGATATATGCTCAGTGCAAAGGTGCTAGAGGATGGCGAGGTGCTCGTCATTAATAAAAACAAGCTGGAAAAGGAACTCATTCAAAACGGTGCTCTGACATTTGAATTTATGAAATGGATGAGCACCCATCTCCGGAAAATTCAGTCTAAGATCAGGGATCTGCTTCTTCACGGCAAAAAGGGGGCGCTCTACTCCACCCTTATCCGCTTATCAAACAGCTACGGGGTGGAACGAAGCGACGGCATTCTGATTAACATCGCGCTGACAAATCAGGATTTGGCAAAGTTTTGCGCGGCGGCAAGGGAAAGCGTCAACCGTATGCTGGGAGACCTCCGCAAACAAGGGGTGATTTCGATAGACGAATCTGGAAAAATTATTTTGCACAAGCGGGACTATTTACGATGTGAAATTGAGTGTGAAAATTGTCCGCTGGAGATTTGCAATATTGATTAAAAAACCAAGGGCCGCCGGCGGTCCTTGGTTTTTTATCTTGTGATTGCTAGGCACATGGCGGCAAAAAAGAAGCAGGCATTCACCATTTCCAGAATGCCAATCGTTTTCACGGGCCAATCTCTTCCGTAAAAAAACCAAGCCCGCAAACTGCTTGGGATAAAAGCAAGAAATGCCCATCCGGCTCCGAGAAGAGCGGATAAAAAGGGGAGCAGCAAGTGGTATCCCCATGACCAGTATGCAAAAGTGCTGTTTTTTCTCTCCCGGATCACCGACTTCACATAAAAGGAACTCCCGATAAAAAATATAGCAGATTGCAAGAATATAAACCAAGCCCTGCCGTCAAGGATTCCCGTCCCAAGCCAGCAGCTCGCAAGCCCCCCTGAGCAAAAGAACAAGACACCCGCAATATCATTCACTAATGCTCGTTCGTTTTTACGGCGGGCATAGCACACATGGATGAGAAAAAGCGGCAATAACGAAATGCCAATCCAGATGAGTGCCGGTTTAAAAAAAATGGGGATCATCAAAAAGCAGCAGGCCGAAACACCGTAGTAACATATCCACTTTTGGTAAGGTTTGATCTGCTTCTTCTTCAAGGCGAGGGTGGCGGGATAGACCGTCAAATAAAGGAAAAGCCACCCCAGGAAGAGCGGAATATGCCAGAAAACGGGACCGCCCTTGACCATCCCGAGTAAAAATGGAATCAACAGCATCGCCCACGCGCCGTGCTGTTTTGGAATCATCGCCTTCATCGAAATCCTCCTTTTTTATTTCATTATAAATAGAGACAGTCTTTCGATAAGTGACATTCATCATACAGGCTGTGAAATATATCACTGCTGTACAGGCTTAATCGGGCTACACTAAAACTATCCTTAGCACAGGAGGCTTTCCTATGAATCAGTGTGACTATTTATTATTTCTGAAACAACTTCCTATGTTTAATGAAGTGCCTGTGTCCATTGTTGAAACCTTGCTGAAAAACGGGACGTTTATTAGCGGCTCATCTGATCAGTCTTCATCCTTTCTTCATTGTCAATCCGTTTATGTCGTATTAAAAGGCAGTGTCCGTTTGATGGACAGCAGGCTCCCGGAAGGATCGAAAACCGTTGCGCTGTGGGAAAAAGGCGATGTGTTTCCGGTTGATGAAAAAGGCGGGCTGTACTTATCGCCTTTTATCTCAGTCAATGCTTCTTCAGACGTTCTTATTCTCAATATCCCTTATTACATATTTAAAAAAATGATGTCTTACCATCCGCAGCTGCAAATGAACTTTTTGGCCATGCTGCAGCAAAATGTTTTTTGTTCCTATCAATTATTTTTGCGTTATCTGCACACATCACAGGATGAAAACGCCAAACCCGGTTCTTAAAAAGAACCGGGCAGCGTGTCGACAAACCCTCGCATTCGTTGTCAGGCCTGCGCGTCGGTGCTCACGAATATCTACATTCGCTGTGCTCCGATGCTCGCCCTTCCTAGACTTCAAGGGTTTTCAATCACGCTGAAAAGATGACAAAGTCATAAAACAAAAACCGTTTTATGACTTTGTCAACAATCTGCCCGGTTCTTAAAAAGAACCGGTTTTTTGATCTTTGAATGAAAGGCGGTTCATGACTCAGGTCCTGCCTAAACGCCGCCGTCATCACGTCCTGTGAAAGTCTGTTCCTTCTTCTCAATGTGAACATTTTGTAAAAAAAACAAAGTGTGTGACATAGTTCACAAGGAATCGCGCTTTCTCTGTTTATAGTGAACTTAGCATCACCTGACTCGGAAGGAGTGAACGCTCATGAAGAAAAAGAAAATGAGTCCGTTGTTTAGGAGATTAAACTATTTCTCTCCTATCGAACACCATTCAAATAAACATAGCCAAACCACCCGCGAAGATCGCGATTGGGAGAATGTATACAGAAACAGATGGCAGTACGACAAAGTCGTCCGCTCCACCCACGGCGTCAACTGCACGGGGTCCTGCAGCTGGAATATTTATGTGAAAAACGGAATTGTCACGTGGGAAGGACAAAACTTGAATTACCCATCAACAGGACCTAATATGCCTGATTTCGAACCGAGAGGCTGTCCGCGGGGGGCCAGTTTTTCTTGGTATATTTACAGCCCGCTCCGTGTGAAATATCCATACGTGCGCGGTGTGCTGATCAATTTGTGGCGGGAAGCACTGCAGGCCCATCAAAATCCATTGGATGCTTGGAAATCGATCGTTGAAAATCCTGAAAAAGCGAAGTCCTATAAACAAGCAAGAGGGAAGGGCGGTTTTGTGCGCGCTGAATGGCCGGAGGTGCTGAAGCTGATTTCAGCCTCTCTGCTCTATACCGTCATGAAATACGGGCCTGACCGGAATGTCGGTTTTTCTCCGATCCCTGCCATGTCCATGATCAGTCATGCCTCAGGCTCCCGGTTTATGTCTTTAATCGGCGGCCCTATGCTCAGTTTTTATGACTGGTATGCGGATCTTCCTCCGGCGTCCCCGCAAATCTGGGGTGACCAGACGGACGTTCCGGAAAGCAGTGATTGGTACAACTCAGGCTATATCATGACATGGGGCTCCAACGTTCCGTTAACAAGAACGCCTGACGCGCATTTTTTGGCTGAGGCCCGTTATAAAGGCGCTAAGGTTATTTCGATCAGTCCGGATTTTGCGGAATCCTCAAAGTTCGCGGATGACTGGCTGAGTATCCGCCAAGGGACTGACGGAGCGCTTGCGATGGCTATGGGCCACGTCATTTTGCAGGAATTTTACGTGAACCAAGAGACGGAACGTTTCATTGACTATGCGAAGCAATACACAGATTTTCCGTTCTTCGTCACCTTGTCGAAAGAAAATGGCGTATACACAGCGGGGCGGTTTCTGCATGCGAAGGACATTGGCCGGAAGACAAAGCATGATCAGTGGAAGCCTGCGGTCTGGAATGAGCAGACAAACGCATTTGCCATACCGCAAGGGACAATGGGCTCCCGCTGGGACGGGCAGCAGAAATGGAACCTGCACATGATTGATGAAGAAACTGGGGAACCGATAGAACCCCGTCTCTCTGTGCTCGGAATAGAGGACGAAATCGGCACAGTGCGCATCCCTTATTTTTCAAATGACGGCA
This sequence comes from Bacillus sp. K7, assembly GCF_053903245.1. NCBI lineage: Bacteria > Bacillati > Bacillota > Bacilli > Caryophanales > Bacillaceae > Bacillus > Bacillus sp. K7. Next base: position 3,526,855 of record NZ_CP096406.1, on the reverse strand, counting down.
ACAAAGTGCTTGAGCGGGATTTGCCGATTAAAAAACTTGACCTTGACGGCGAAGAGGTTTGTGTCACGACCGTATTTGACTTAATATTGGCCAACTACGGCGTAAACCGGGGCATCGGCGATCAATCAGCTGCCTCTTATGATGATCCTGAGCCGTTTACACCTGGATGGCAGGAACAGATGACAGGAATCAAAAAAGAAGGCGTCATCAAGATAGCCAGAGAGTTTGCCCAAAATGCGATCGATACAGACGGCCGCTCCATGATTATCGTAGGGGCGGGGATCAACCACTGGTTCAACTCCGACACGATTTACCGGGCGGTGTTAAATCTTGTTTTGCTGGTAGGCGCCCAAGGTGTAAACGGAGGCGGGTGGGCCCATTATGTAGGGCAGGAAAAGCTCCGTCCCGCTGAAGGGTGGCAGACGATTGCCAACGCAAAAGACTGGGAGGGCGTGCCCAAGCTGCAAAACGGCACCTCGTTTTTCTACTTTGCGACAGATCAGTGGCGATATGAGGACCAGCCGATCAGTGACTTGGCTTCACCGATCGCTGCGTCATCCCGCTATAAGCATCACGCCGATTACAATGTGCTGGCAGCGCGTTTAGGGTGGCTTCCGTCTTACCCGACATTCAATCAAAACGGTATTGACCTTTACAAGGAAGCTGAACAAGCGGGGGCAGCAACACCTGAAGAAGTTGGGGCATACGTGGCCTCACAGCTTCAAGAGAAAAAGCTGAAATTCGCGATTGAAGATCCCGACAATGAAGTGAATTTCCCAAGAAATCTCTTCGTATGGCGGGCAAATCTGATTTCGAGTTCAGGAAAAGGGCATGAATATTTTCTCAAGCATCTGCTGGGGACGACAAATGGATTAATGAATGACGACAGCGACAGCATCCGCCCTGAAGAAATCAAATGGCGGGAGCAAGCGCCGGAAGGAAAGCTCGACTTGTTAATCAATCTTGATTTTCGAATGGCTGGTACGGCACTCTATTCTGATATCGTGCTGCCGGCGGCGACATGGTATGAAAAACACGATCTCAGCAGCACAGATATGCATCCGTTTATTCATCCTTTCGCCCCGGCAATCTCGGCTCCGTGGGAATCGAAGTCAGACTGGGATATTTTCAAAGCCCTGTCGAAAGCCGTTTCCGATCTGGCAGAAGAAGTCGATATGGAGCCTGTGAAAGAAGTAGTCGCGACGCCGCTCCTTCATGACACCTCGCAGGAATTGGCTCAGCCGTTCGGCAAAATCAATGACTGGAGCAAGGGCGAATGTGAAGCCATTCCGGGAAAAACGATGCCAAACATCCATGTCGTTGAACGGGATTACAAGCACATTTTTCATAAAATGACCGCGCTCGGGCCTCACGCCGGATTAAAACCGAGCGGAACAAAAGGGATGAGCTGGTCGATAGCTGATGAATATGAATCACTCAAAAAGAGACTGGGAGACATCTCAACGGACAGTGTCGCCAAGGGATGTCCAAATATAAGTGAAGCGAAGCAGGCGGCAGAAGCGATTTTAACCCTATCGTCCACTTCAAATGGAAAAGTCGCCGTGAAAGCATGGGAATCGCTTGAAAAGATCACAAACCTGAAGCTAAAAGACCTGGCGGAAGAACGAGAGGAAGAATGCTTTACGTTCGAACAAATTACAGCCCAGCCGAAAACGGTCATCACCTCTCCGGCATTTACCGGCTCGGAAAAAGGCGGACGCAGGTACTCGCCGTTTACGACGAACGTAGAAAAATTAATCCCGTGGCGAACCCTGACCGGAAGGCAATCTTATTATGTCGATCATGAACTGATGATGGAATTCGGTGAAACAATGGCGACATTTAAACCGATCCTCCAGCACCGTCCGTTTCTGAGCAAGCGGCCTGATCAAGAGGGCAAAGAAATCGTCCTCAATTATTTGACGCCGCATAATAAATGGTCCGTCCACAGCATGTATTTTGATTCTTTGCCGATGCTTACCCTGTTCCGCGGCGGGCCGACCGTGTGGATGAATAAAGATGATGCAGAGGACACGGATATCAAAGACAACGATTGGATTGAATGTTTTAACCGAAATGGTGTTGTCGTCGCGAGAGCGGTTTTGTCTCACCGGATTCCTAAAGGAATGGCGTTTATGCACCATGCCCAGGACCGCCATATCAACGTGCCCGGCACGAAGTTGACGAATAACCGCGGAGGCACCCATAACAGTCCGACAAGGATACATGTCAAGCCGACACAGATGATCGGGGGTTATGCCCAGCTCAGCTACGGTTTTAACTACTACGGTCCAACGGGGAATCAGCGCGACCTGAACGTCGTCATCCGTAAGCTGAAGGAGGTCGATTGGCTTGAAGATTAAAGCGCAAATCGGAATGGTCATGAACTTGGATAAATGCATCGGCTGCCACACGTGCAGCGTCACCTGCAAAAACACGTGGACAAACCGTGCCGGTGCGGAATATATGTACTTCAATAATGTAGAAACAAAGCCGGGCATCGGCTACCCGAAGCAATGGGAGGACCAGGACAAATATAAGGGCGGCTGGACATTGAAAAAAGGAAAGCTCGAGCTGAAATCCGGGCCGAAAACAAATCGGCTCGCAGGCCTTTTCTATAACCCGAATCAGCCGTCAATTGATGATTACTATGAACCTTGGAACTATGATTATGAAACATTAACAAACAGCCCGCAGAAGAAACACCAGCCAGTGGCGCGCCCGAAATCGTCCTTGACAGGGGATTTCATGAATATCGAATGGGGGCCGAACTGGGAGGATGACCTTGCAGGCGGCCACATTACAGGGCTTGAAGACCCAAACGTGCAAAAGATGGAGGAATCGATCAAAACAGAATTCGATGAGGTCTTTATGATGTATCTGCCGCGTATTTGCGAGCACTGCATCAACCCGGCGTGCGTTTCATCCTGCCCGTCCGGCGCCATGTACAAACGCGAGGAAGACGGCATTGTGCTTGTGGATCAAAACGCATGCCGTTCATGGAGATATTGCGTTTCATCCTGCCCTTATAAAAAGGTTTATTTTAACTGGCAAACGAACAAAGCGGAAAAATGCACCCTCTGCTTTCCGCGCTTGGAGGCGGGGCTGCCGACCATCTGCTCCGAGACGTGTGTAGGCAGAATCCGCTACCTCGGCGTCATGCTGTACGACGCAGACAAAGTGGAGGAAGCGGCATCTGTTGAAAATGAAAAGGATCTCTACCATTCCCAATTGGATGTTTTTCTTGATCCGAATGACCCTGAAGTTGCCAAACTGGCAAAAGAACAAGGCATCCCGGCTGAATGGATAGAGGCCGCGCAGCAATCGCCGATCTATAAAATGATCATCGACTGGAAGATTGCGCTGCCGCTTCACCCTGAGTACCGGACGCTGCCGATGGTTTGGTACATTCCGCCGCTGAGCCCGATTATGAATCTCTTTGAAGGAAAAGGCAGCCAGCAAACGGCGGAAGATATTTTTCCGGCTATCGACCAAATGAGAATTCCGATTGACTATTTGGCACAGCTATTAACGGCCGGTGATACGGATCATATTCGGTCAACATTAAAGAAAATGTCTGTCATGCGCCAGTATATGAGAGCGGTCCAGACGAATAAAACCGTCGACCCGGCACTGATCTCCAGTGTCGGCTTAACAGAACAGCAAATCGAAGACATGTATCGGCTGCTTGCCATCGCCAAATATGACGACCGTTTTGTGATTCCGAGCAGCCACCGGGAAGAAGTGTCCGATTTATATGCTGAACAGGGGAGCTGCGGCTTATCATTTTCAGGCGGTCCCGGTTCTTGTTTCTAATTTCTGATAAACGAGGTGTAACAAGATGAACACCACAGACAGGCAAATCACGTTCTCCGCTCTTTCCGCTCTTCTTTCCTATCCGGATGAAGAGTGGAGAGCCGAGCTTCCCGATTGGAAGGCTCTTATCCATGAAATCAGCAACCGGCACATCCGGGAGAAGCTGCTGCGCTTTTTCAAGGCGTCTGCGAACTTTACTCAAGAAGCGCTGATTGAACACTATGTCTATACATTCGACTTCGGGAAAAAAACGAATATGTACGTCACTTATTTCAACTCAGGCGAGCAAAGGGAACGCGGGATTGAATTGCTGCATTTAAAAAACACCTACCAGCAATCCGGTTTCATGCCGACAGACAAAGAGCTGCCTGATTATCTTCCGCTTATGCTGGAATTTGCCGCGGTTGCGGAGATCGAAGCTGTGAATAGCGTATTTGAAACCTATTTGTCCAATGTGAGGGAGCTGGCATCCCGCCTCGAAAAAAATGACAGTATCTATGCGGAGTTGCTGCACGTGCTGCTGGCCGTGCTGGAAAATATCGGCTTGCGTGAAAGCGTTGAAGGGGCTGTTCAGCCATGAGTGGGCAGATCCTGTGGGGCGTGATGCCATACATTGTCATGACGATCTTCATCGGCGGCCATATTTACCGCTATCAGCATGACCAATTTGGCTGGAACGCGAAATCAAGCGAGCTATTAGAAAAGAAAAAACTTGCGGCGGGCAGCACCCTTTTTCACTGGGGCATGCTGTGCGTGATCGGCGGCCATGTCATGGGCATTCTGATCCCGGAAGCCGTGTATTCTTCCCTTGGCATTTCAGAGCATATGTATCACAAAATGGCGATTGGCGCGGGCCTGCCGGCGGGGATCGCGGCTTGTATCGGACTTTTCATCCTGACGTACAGAAGGCTGTTTGACAAAAGAATCCGCAAAACCAGCACGCCATCGGATATTCTTACGCTGATTCTGCTGCTGTTTATGATGCTGTCGGGCCTTGCCGCCACATTTCTCAACATTGATTCAAAAGGATTTGATTACCGGACAACAGTAGGGCCGTGGTTCAGGGAGATCTTTTTGTTCAGGCCTGACGCCTCTTTGATGGAGAATGTCCCGCTATGGTTTAAGCTTCATATCATCATAGGTTACGTCGTTTTTATCCTCTGGCCGTTTACAAGATTGGTACACGTGTTCAGTCTGCCGCTCAAATATCTGACACGAAGCTATGTCGTGTATCGGAAACGCTCGTGAAAATCCCCCTTGGCAAGAGGGGGATTTTTTATCAAATTAATATGATGGAGATATGATCTGCCAAGGCAATGGCTGGGCTGCCGGGTATCCTGTTATGTTTGTATGTGGAAAACACATCATCTAACAAGGAGAGTGAAGAATGAAGCGGATTTTACTCATTTTAACTGCTTGTCTTATCACAAGCGCCGGAGTCCTGACACTCAGGCATTCTCACGTATTAACCGGCGGCACAGCAGGATTGTCACTAAGCCTGTCTTACTTGTTTCATTCCTCGTTTGCTATGATCTTCTTTCTGGTCAATATCCCGTTTTATGTTTTTTCACTCATCAGAATGGGCATCACATTCACCTTATCCACTGTATTTGCAGTCACAGCGCTGACTCTGTTTACAAGCGCGGATCACTGGCTGCCGTCTGTCTCTTTTTCACCGCTTGGCGGGGCGATTTGCGGCGGAACGCTGATTGGATTCGGCCTGTCGCTCATGTTTTATCATCAGGCATCGCTCGGGGGAGCCAATATCCTCGCTTTATTTCTGCAAAAGCGCTACGGATGGAACCCGGGTACGGTCAATTTCATCTTCGATTTTGGCGTAGTGCTGGCTGGCATTTACTCCGTTGGATTGATGAAAGGCCTCTTCTCCATAGTGTCGATTGCGGTGACGGGTTTGATCGTCAGCTTCTTCAAAAATAAAATCAAAAGCAGCTACTCACTCAAACCCGGGTTACTCCGGAACATCACACCCGGCCAATCACAGGAAGCCTCATCTTAAGCCTTTCCGCCTCGTGCGGCGGGGCTTTTTTTGCAAGGTTTACAGACGAGAGAAAAGAGGTATAAGGAGGTAATCGAATCAGATTGGAGAGAGTGAGAATGCTAAAAAGGAGACTGGAATTTTTCTTTTTATATATGATGCTTATCGGGGCATATGTCATATGGTTTTTTCCGGTTTCCAGGCTTGAATTTTACGGAGGATTGCTTTGCTATGTCACCATTATTTTTTTCAGCATCTATTCGTTAATTGTTGAAAATCGCACCTCTCAGCACACGCTGTTATGGATCCACATTCTCATCTTTTTTCCAATCATCGGCTACATGTTTTATCTGTTTTCCGGACAGCTTTATGTGAAGGGAAAGCTGTTTAAAACAAAACGAATGTACAACAGGGAAAAGCTCAGGAAGCTGTTTCACATGGAGGAAACGCCGGAAGTGACAGGCCTGAAGGACAATCAGGAGAGGTTTTTTACGTATTCCATCAGGGCCGCCCATATGAATATCAATACGAAAAGCGATATGAAAGTGCTGAAAAACGGCGAAGAAACGTTTCCTGATATTTTCAAAGCGATGAGGCAAGCGGAATCTTATATACATATTGAATACTACATGTTCAAGTCGGACATGCTCGGCCGCGGCATGATGGACATTATGATGGAAAAAGCGCGTCAAGGCGTCGAGGTGCGGTTTTTATATGACGCTGCAGGAAGCATCAAGCTGGCAAGAAGAGATATCATGAAAATGAAACAAGCAGGAGTGGACATCGTGCCGTTTTCTCCGCTGAAATACGGATTTTTCAACCAGAAACTGAATTTCAGAAATCATCGGAAAATCGTGGTCATCGACGGGAAAATCGGTTTTGTGGGAGGATTAAATGTCGGGAAGGAATATATCAGCAGAGATCCGTATATCGGGTTTTGGAGAGACACTCACTTGCGGCTGGAAGGAGAAATTGTCCAAACGCTTCACGCCATTTTTATGCTGGATTGGGAATACGTCTCCAATGAAGTGTTGATAGATCAAAAGGAGTACAATACGCCGGTTCCCGTGGAGGGAGGGGGCATATATCAAATTGTCGCGACTGGCCCTGATGCGAAAGAAAGCATGAGCGACTTATATTATGAAATGATTACCTCAGCGCAGAAATCAATATGGATCGCCACGCCCTATTTTGTCCCGAATGAGTCCATTCGCACGGCGTTGAAAGCAGCGGCGACAAAAGGCGTAGAGGTAAGGGTCATGGTGCCGGAAAAGAACGACAGCTTTTTGACGCAATACGCGTCAAGATCCTATTTCCCGGAGCTGCTCCTTGAGGGCATTGAAGTGTACTCTTACCAAAAAGGCTTCATGCATCAAAAAGTCATGATCGTTGATGGGGATCTCGCCACGGTCGGTACAGCGAATATGGACATGCGCAGCTTCCAGCTCAACTTTGAAGTGAACGTGTTTTTTACGGATGCCGAAGCGATCCGCACCCTTGAAGGCCATTTCGAAGAGGATATGCTGGACAGTGAAAAGCTCAGCCCTGTCGGCTTTTATAAAAGGGGAGTGGCCGACCGGACAAAAGAATCCTTTGCCCGTCTATTTTCAGGTGTTCTGTAAGAAAACAGAAATCCGCCCTTTCAAAACAGCCAGTGTATAGTATAATTTTGAGAAAAGTGATCAGTTATTTATGCATTGGGGGAAAATAGGGTGCTGCGGCAATTTTTTTCGTATTATAAACCATATAAAACGTTGTTCTTTCTTGATTTTTTCTCGGCGATCGCGGGAGGCTTAATGGAGTTGAGCTTTCCTTTGATCGTCAATTATTTTATTGATACCTTGCTTCCGGGCAGGGACTGGGGGCTGATTATCGCGACCTCAATCGGTTTATTTGCGGTGTACGCGCTCAGCTCGGCTCTCCAGTATATCGTGACATACTGGGGGCATATGCTCGGGATCAATATTGAAACCGATATGAGAAAGTCGCTTTTTGACCATTTACAAAAGCTCTCGTTCAAATTTTACGACAACAACAAGACGGGAACGCTCATGTCGAAGCTGACGAACGATTTAATGTATATCGGCGAAGTTGCCCATCACGGCCCGGAGGATTTATTCATTGCCATCATGACCATTCTGGGGGCATTCGGGGTGATGCTGTTTATTAATTGGCAGCTGGCATTACTCACGTTTATCATCATGCCGATTGTCATTTGGCTAGCGCTTTATTTCAACAAAAAAATGACCAAAGCATTTACCATGCTGAACAAAGATATCGGAGACTTCAGCGCTCGTGTAGAAAATAATATCGGCGGCATCCGGCTCGTGCAGGCGTTCGGCAATGAAGCGTTTGAAAAAGAACGCTTTGACGTCAACAATCAGCGTTTCCGTATCACAAAGCTTTCCTCATACAAAATCATGGCGAAAAACGGCTCAATCAGCTACATGCTGACTCGGTTTGTCACGCTGTTTGTGCTTTTGTGCGGAACGTGGTTTGTCATTCGCGGCTCCTTATCGTACGGGGAATTCGTGGCCTTTGTGCTCCTGACGAACGTGCTGTTCAGGCCTATTGACAAAATTAACGCCATTATCGAAATGTATCCAAGGGGAATCGCCGGTTTCAAAAGCTATATGGAACTGATGGAGACAGAGCCGGATATTCAGGATTCCCCTGATGCGAAAGACGTTTCCGGCCTGAAGGGCAACATCCGCTATGAACATGTTTCGTTTGGCTATGATGACCAACACAATGTCCTCAATGACATCAACTTATCCATTCAAGCGGGGGAAACGGTTGCGTTCGTCGGTCCGTCAGGCGCGGGGAAATCAACGCTTTGCAGTTTGCTACCGCGCTTTTATGAAGCATCAGGGGGCGACATTACGATCGACGGCGTCAATATTATAGATATGACGCTGTCTTCGCTGCGGGGGCAGATTGGCGTCGTACAGCAGGACGTTTTCTTGTTCTCGGGCACGCTTAGAGAAAATATCGCCTACGGCCGATTAGACGCATCAGAAGAAGACATTAGGCAGGCAGTGAAGCAAGCGCATCTGGAAGAGCTCGTCCATCACTTGCCGGATGGGCTGGATACCATCATCGGTGAACGCGGCGTGAAGCTTTCCGGCGGACAAAAGCAGCGCTTGTCCATTGCGCGGATGTTCTTGAAAAATCCGTCGATCCTGATTCTCGACGAAGCGACCTCAGCTCTTGATACAGAAACAGAAGCGGCGATCCAAAAGGCGCTTCAAGAATTATCCGAAGGGCGCACAACGCTCGTCATCGCCCACAGGCTGGCGACGATCAAAGACGCGGACAGAATTGTGGTTGTCACAAAGAATGGAATAGAAGAGCAAGGGCGCCATCATGACCTGATTGAAGCCGGCGGTCTTTACAGCAGGCTGCATCAGGCGCAATTCGGAGAAATGTCAATGTAAGTGTAAAAAATAGAAAGAGCATGTTTTGGAACAAAACATGCTCTTATCGTTTATATATGTTTTTTCACTTGAATAAATTGAATGACTGGATGAGTGATATATGCAACACATAAAGCGATAAATAATGTATAGTTTGTTCCGTTATTGATAAAAAAGAAGTCGATGATCCAAAGAATAAATAATGTAACGATGACAATATGATAACTCGTATGGGCACTGTTTTTTATGATTTGTTTACCCATTTCATCCTTCTTTACTTCTTTTTTTGACTTCCACGTAAAGATTTGGCTCCAAGCCACTACTAAACTAATCAATAGTAACCAATCCGTCGCACTAAAAGATGCTCCTTCAATTTTAAAATAGCTAAGTAAAGTACCACCGAAGTATAAGGTGATCGCAATAAGAGAAAACAAACTAAGTACTTCTATTCTTTTCATTTCTTACTCTCCTCCTGTTCGAATTGAAACAATTGATCAACTGTTATCCCTAAACAATAAGCCAATTGAAAAGCAAGAGATAAACTTGGATCATATTTATTATTCTCAATAGCATTAATGGTTTGCCGGGAAACACTGCATGCCTTAGCCAAATGCTCTTGAGAAAATCCTTTTTCCTTTCTTGCCTGTTTAATCTTGTTTTCCATAAGCGCTCCTCTATGTAAAAGATGTTTTACACTTCTATCGTAGATGAATCTTTTTGTAATGTCAAACATATTTTACATTTTGTTAAACCATAAGAAAAAGGATAGACATCTTGTCTATCCAGCTTGTAGAGAAAACGACGTTTTTTCTACAAGCTTTTTTGTTTTCTACTGTTTCTTTAGTTGTTCAGCGGATTTCAAAAACTGAAAAAGAGCTCCCACATACCTAGCCCTGCTTGGCTAGGTATGTGGCAATCTTCTTCATGTTCTGGCATGCGGCTGTGAGGAGAACTTGTTCACTCACATTCCGTTTTCCCCTCAACCTGCAATAGCGAAGCCCATGCAGCTGTTTTGAATCTGCAAAGCTTCGCTCTATTTTTTCTTTTCTTTTTTTATAGAGGTTTTTTCCTGAAACAGATAAGCGATTTTGTCTGATCTTTTCTTTGTGGTCCTCCCATACATGCCGGGTGATGACCTTTTGGCGGTTCTTTGATCTTGTGCATTGTTCAAGCAATGGGCACGCGAAACAGGTTTCAGGATTTGATTTATATGACCGGTAGCCTTTTCGGTCAGTTGTTGAGTATGTAAGTGTTTGCTGGTTCGGGCAAATGTATCTGTCTTGTTCACTGTCATAATGAAACTTCCATTTTGGAAACAAGCCTCTAGTAGGGTGATATCGTCTATGCGCAATAACGCCAAAAATATGGCGGTCAGCTAATCCTTTACAGATCGGAGTCGTCAAATAACCAGAATCAAGAGCGACGGCTTCTACTTCAAAATCAAATCGTGCAATTTGGTGATCTAATCGGTCAAGATAGGGCACAGAATCATGGACATTTCCAGGCGTAACATAGGCGTCGGTGATAATGTTATGTTTCATATCCGTTGTTCGGTGATCTAAGTAAAAGAAACCCTCCGGTTTGTTTTCACGATACATATATCCACTTTCAGGGTCAGTTGTACTGTGGCGGATCTCTTTTTCAGCTTTCACCTCCTCTTTGGCTGGTAATGGCTTTTTTCCGTGCTCCTCCCGATCTTCTTGAATGGCTTCATTTAAATCTTTGATATAGTTTTGTGTATCCTGTTCAATCGTTTTTCTTGTGTATTTGTGCTTGTTGGCATTGGCTTTCAGATGAGTTGAATCAGTGAAAAGGACACGTCCGCCCACCATATCATGATTGATGGCCTGAAGAACGATCTCATCAAAAATGTCTTGGAAAATCGTTGTATCTTTAAAGCGTGTGCGTCTGTTCCAGCTGATGGTGGAGTGGTGCGGAACTGGGTCATTGATATTCAGGCCCAAAAACCATCTGTACGCCATATTGTAGTAAATTTCTTTTTCAAGCTGTCTTTCTGAACGGATACCGTAGAGGTAGCCGATAAACATCATTTTGAATAAAATCAGCGGATCGAGTGAGGGGCGGCCTTTGTTTTCGCTGTAGTAAGGCTTAACCTTTTCAATGATAAAAGAGAAGTCTATGTGTTTATCGATTTTTCGAAGCAAATGATCCTCTTCGACGAGTTGGTCAAGCAGAACAAATTCGGCTGCGTTTTGAGAAGAATTTCTTGTGTGGAACATAAGAAAGACACCATCCTTTTTAGTCTTTCTTTTATTTTATTACACGTGAATGGAGATTTTAAGGAAAAATAAAGGCTGTCGAGATTTTCTCGACAGCCTGGATAGACATCTTGTCTATCCTTTTTATATGTAAGTCAGAGCGCTTCTTTTTCAGCAGGCTCGATGATATTTTGAAACTTTTCTACCAGCTGGGACGCTTTTGTGCCCTCCACTACAATGAGATATTCTTTCTCATCATGAGCCATGCGGAACGTCTCGAGCTCAATTAAGTTTTTGATTTTGCACATCGTTTTCTTCGAATAAATATAGACCTCGTGGCTGCCGGAATGGCACATTTTATAAAGATGAATCAAATTTCTTAAAGTAAATGCCTGTGCGGCTACTTTTAGAGACTTGATGTTTTTCATAATCTTTCTCCTCCATCGGTTGTTGTCTTATATAGCGTATGTTCCCAGAGCGGACGAGCTTTAAACCTGGTGATGCACATTTATGATTTCCATTGCAGTGTGCCGCCGCCGATGCGTTTGACGCCGCGGATGGAGCTTAATTCATCCATCAGGCGGAGAAGCGCTTTGTCTTTCTGCTTTGCTTCAATCATGAAATCAATATTGGTCCCCCATTGCCTGAAGCGTTCCAACAGCGGCAGCAAAAAGTTGGCGTCAACATAATCGGCATGGCTGCGTATGGCCTGCTCCGATTTTGGGGAAGACAGATGAACCTTCGGCTGCAGCCCAATCCGCTCCCACGTTTTGATCATCCGGGGCAGTGCTTCATTCAGGTCTGCGTGATCATCTGGATTTGCGTAAAAATGATGAAAATCAAAGACGAACGGAACATGTTCTCGTTCGCAAACCTGAAGCGTTTCTTCCGTCGTATATGTTTTATCATCATTTTCAAGCGTCATCCGCTGTTTGATCTCCTCCGGAAGCTGCTTTACATTTTGGTGAAACTGGGCAATGGCGGTGTCTTTATCTCCGTAAGCGCCGCCTATATGAATGTTAATGACAGAGCGCCCGGCAATGCCCATGGCGTCAAGCATGCGGTAGTGGTAAGCCATATCGGTTACCGCATTTTTTGTGACGTTTTCCTTCGGGCTCGTGAACAGAGTGAATTGGTTTGGATGGAAGCTTGTTCTCAGATGATGTGTTTTGACAAGCTCCCCGATCTCCCGAAACTCCTTTTGAAAAGGCGTCACAAAATCCCACATGACTTCGGGATGCGTGGCCAGCGGCACAATTGAGCTGGAAAAACGGTACAAAGGAATGCCGTGGCCGATGATATAGTGAAGGGTTCTGAGTGTATTGTGCAAATTGGCTTTTGTCACAGTTAACAGCGCTTCTTTTCTTTCATCCTTTGATAGCTTTGAATAACGCGCGAATGTCAGTGTTTTAGCGGGAGACGCCTCCCAAAGGCTCATCGCGTTTGAAACGAACCCGAATCTGAAAATCATAGGAATTCTCCTTTATAAAAAATAAGATAATGCTCGGCCAAGCCATTCCGCCGGGCGCTGCCTGAACGTGCGCTTTTTGAAGTTGTCCTTTGTCAGCAGCTCTGACCTTTTCATATCCTCTTCAATCGTGGCATAGACTTCTTTTGTAAATGCTTCATTATCAATTTCGATATTCACTTCTTCATTTAAAAAAAAGCTGCGCTGATCAAAATTGGCGGTCCCGATGATGCTGAAATGATCGTCTATGATCAGGGCTTTCACATGATAAAACCCCTGGTAAAAACGATAGATCAGACAGCCGGCATCTAAGAGTTCCGAATAATAGGTATAAGCTGCTTCCCGGACCAGCGGATGATCTGATTTCATCGGCACGATGATCGTAACGGCTACACCGTTTTTTCTTGCTTTGACCAAGGCCTGTTGAAGCGGTTTTGTCGGAATATAATAAGGCGTGCAAATCGTAATGCGTTCTTTTGCCTGCGCGATATTTGCCAAATACGTTTTTTCAAGAGAATAACCGTCAGTCGCATAAATCTTATGAGAGATATTCCCTTGCGGAAGCTCTGGCCAAACATCCGTGCCAAGTTCAATACCGGTATTTCGTTTAAGATCGGATGCAAAAAGCGTTTGAAGATCATGCACGCCTTCTCCCTTCATGCGCAGATGATAATCCTCCCAATTGCCGAACTTCGCCTTCTTTCCAAGGTATTCCTCACCGATGTTAAATCCGCCGATATAACCGATTTCTCCGTCTATCACAGCGATTTTCCGGTGATTCCGTTTTTGCATATGAAAAAAGAAAAAAGGAAAACGGGGCTTATTCAGAAAATGCACATGAACCCCGGCATTTTTCATCGTTTCCAGTGCCGGTTGTTTAATTTTTTGGCATCCCGACCAATCCAGCAGCAAATAAACAGAAACACCGGCTTGTGCTTTTGTTTTCAGCAGCGTAAACATATTGTGGCTGACCTCATCGTTTTTCATAATGAAAAACATCACGTGAACAGAGGAAGCTGCCTGGCTGATATCTTTCATCATCCGTTCCACAAGATCAGCGCCGCAGTGGATCAATTCGATATTACTTTTCTTTTTTGAAAAAACAGGTTCGTACGCGTTTTTTTTGTAAACGGCACGCCCCATGAAGATATCAAGCAGTATGAAAGCCAATAGTATAATGACGATGATAAGAATCGCGAAAAATATCTTCATCCCGGCACTCCTTTCTGTTGTAAAGGTAGTGTGCCCTAACAGCAGGAATTTAATTATTGACTGAACACTCATTCATTATTTATCATAAAGGTAATCTTATACAGATTCGAGGGTAGGGGATCGCGGTCTTTATCAGTAAAAAGGGGGAATTGGAATGAGCGGCTTTCTCATCGCAAACGCATTGTTATTTCTGATTGTAACCGCTTACGCTGTCTATTTGTTTGTCTATTTGATCAAAACGAGACTGGCCTATATCAGACTCGGCCAAAAAGAACAATTTGATCAAAGGATCAAGGAACGGCTTCGCGCCATATGGGTGAATGTATTCGGACAGAAAAAACTGCTGAAGGACAAGAAGAGCGGAATCATTCATGTCATGTTTTTCTACGGGTTTATATTGGTTCAGTTCGGAGCAATCGACTTTATCATCAAGGGACTGGCTCCTGGCCGGAATTTGCCGCTTGGCCCTGTTTATCCCGCCTTCACCTTTTTTCAGGAAATTGTTACGTTTCTCATTTTAATCGCTGTGGCTTGGGCATTCTACAGACGTTATATTGAAAAGCTCGTCAGGCTGAAACGCGGCTTCAAAGCAGGGCTTGTTCTCATTTTTATCGGAGGATTAATGCTGACGGTACTGCTGGGAAACGGAATGAATCTCATCTGGCATGAGCATGGGCTTTCTTGGAGCGAGCCGATTGCCTCAGGTATCGCGTTTTTGCTTGGCGGAGTCGGAAAAACGGGCGCGGCGGTGATTTTCTATATCGCATGGTGGGTGCATCTTCTATTTTTGCTGAGCTTTTTGGTATACGTGCCGCAGTCAAAGCATGCCCATCTCATCGCAGGCCCTGCCAATGTCTTTTTCAATAGAATGGAAGCGGCCGGAAAGCTTGAAAAAATCGATTTTACCGATGAAACGAAAGAAAGCTACGGTGCGGGGAAAATTGAAGATTTCAAGCAGTCTCAGCTGCTTGATCTGTACGCGTGTGTTGAGTGCGGCCGCTGCACCAATATGTGTCCGGCAACAGGCACCGGAAAAATGCTGTCGCCGATGGACTTGATTTTGCGTCTCAGAGATCATCTCACAGAAAAAGGAGCCGCCGTCACTTCACGCTCGCCTTGGGTGCCCGCGGCAGCGTTCCGTCATACGAGAGGAAATCAGCTGGCGGCGGCCTCATCAGGAAGCGGATCGCAGGAAGCCGCTGCCGCGCTGGATGACGAGCTGAGCTTGATTGGCGATGTCATCACCGAGGAAGAAATTTGGGCGTGCACCACTTGCCGAAACTGTGAGGATCAATGCCCGGTCATGAACGAGCACGTGGATAAAATCATCGATCTCCGCCGCTACCTCGTACTGACAGAAGGAAAAATGGACAGTGACGCACAGCGCGCCATGACAAGTATCGAGCGGCAGGGAAATCCGTGGGGCCTCAATCGCAAGGAACGTGAGAATTGGCGTGACGCGGCGCCGAATACAGAAATTCCGACCGTAAAAGAATTGAAAAAAGAGGGAAAAGAATTTGAGTACCTTTTCTGGGTCGGTTCGATGGGGTCTTACGACAACAGAAGCCAGAAAATCGCAATCTCCTTTGCCAAGCTGCTCAATCACGCGGGTGTGTCCTTCGCGATCCTTGGCAATAAAGAAAAAAATTCAGGGGACACGCCGCGCCGCTTAGGAAATGAGTTTTTATTCCAAGAGCTGGCTGAAAAGAATATTGCTGAATTTGAAAAAAATCATATCAAAAAAATCGTGACGATCGACCCGCACGCATACAATTTATTTAAAAACGAGTATCCTGATTTCGGCTTTGAAGCAGAGGTTTATCACCATACAGAAGTGCTGGCTGATCTTGTAAAGAACGGAAAATTAAAGCCGCAACACCCGCTTCAAGAGGCGATTACCTTCCACGATTCATGCTACTTGGGCCGGTACAACGAAGTCTATGATCCGCCGAGAGAGATTTTGAAAGCCATTCCGGGCGTGCAGCTGATTGAAATGGAGAGAAACAGGGAAACCGGCATGTGCTGCGGCGCCGGCGGAGGGTTAATGTGGATGGAGGAAGAAACGGGCAACAGGATTAACGTCGCGCGGACAGAGCAAGCGCTTGCGGTCAACCCATCGGTGATCAGCTCGGGCTGTCCTTACTGTCTCACAATGCTTGGGGATGGCACAAAGGCAAAAGAAGCCGAGGACCGGGTCAAAACGTATGATGTTGCCGAGCTTCTGGCTCAATCTGTCTTAGGGGCTGTATGAAAATGGGGGAGAAGCCATGAATTTTTCATTGTCAGAAGAACACGAGATGATACGGAAATTGGTGCGCGACTTTGCAAAGCATGAGGTGGCCCCGTCAGCTGCAGAACGCGACGAACAAGAACGATTCGACCGCGAACTGTTTCGGGAGATGGCGCATTTAGGGCTGACGGGAATTCCGTGGCCAGAAGAATACGGAGGAATCGGAAGTGACTATCTGGCCTATGTGATTGCGGTGGAGGAGCTTTCGAAAGTGTGCGCCTCCACCGGTGTGACGCTTTCCGCCCATATCTCTCTATGCAGCTGGCCGCTGTTTGCCTATGGGACGGAAGAACAGAAGGCAGAGCACTTAACACAGCTGGCCCTCGGGGAGAAAATCGGTGCTTTCGCTTTGACGGAAGCGGGGTCCGGCTCTGACGCCGGCGCCATGAAAACGTCTGCTGAACGAATCGGTGATGACTATGTGTTAAATGGCGCCAAAGTGTTTATCACAAACGGCGGTATTGCGGATATGTACCTTGTTTTTGCAGTCACGGATCCCGAGAAAAAGAAAAAAGGCATTTCCGCTTTTATTGTAGAAAAGGATTTCGAAGGATTTTCTGCAGGCAAGAAAGAAAAGAAGATGGGCATCCGCTCGTCTCCTACAACAGAAATCACGTTCGAAGATTGTGTTGTTCCCGCGGCGAACCGTCTCGGAGAGGAAGGCGAAGGCTTCAAAATCGCGATGGAGACGCTTGATGGAGGCAGAAACGGCATTGCCGCCCAAGCCGTGGGCATCGCTCAGGGGGCGCTTGATGCCGCCCTTCAGTACGCAAAAGAAAGAAAACAATTCGGAAAATCGATCGCCGATCAGCAGGGCATCGCATTTAAACTCGCAGATATGGCTACAATGATAGAAGCTTCAAGGCTATTGACCTATCAGGCGGCATGGCTGGAATCATCAGGCCTTCCATATGGAAAAGCTTCCGCCATGTCCAAACTGTTGGCGGGGGATACGGCGATGAAGGTGACGACCGAAGCCGTGCAGATTTTTGGCGGCTACGGCTATACAAAGGATTATTCGGTTGAACGCTATATGCGTGATGCGAAAATCACGCAAATCTATGAAGGCACTCAAGAAATTCAAAGACTTGTCATCTCCAGAATGCTCGCGGATTGACGCAAAATATCTATCAGTCGGACCACTCTTGTAAAATTATTTAAATTAACGCTGTTAAGGGTAGCATATTCTGTTTTATTTTGTTTATAATGAGAGGTATGGTTTGTATAAGAACGATACAAAATCGCTTTCATTATTGATAAAACAGATACATATAAGTAATAGAAAGGGAGTGTCCGACCTTGGGTATCAAACAATATTCACAGGAAGAGCTAAAGGAAATGGCTTTAGTGGAAATCGCTCACGAATTATTTGAAGATCATAAAAAACCAGTTCCTTTTCAGGAGCTTTTAAATGAAATTGCATCTTTGCTCGGTGTGACAAAAGAAGAGCTTGGAGACCGCATCGCTCAATTTTATACAGATTTAAATATTGACGGCCGCTTCCTGGCGCTTTCTGACCAGACTTGGGGGCTTCGCAGCTGGTATCCGTATGACCAGCTTGATGAAGAAACTCAGCCGACAGTTAAAGCGAAAAAGAAAAAAGCGAAGAAAGCAGTCGAAGAAGATCTTGATCTTGACGAGTTTGAAGAGATCGATGAAGACGACATTGATTTGGATGAAGTCGAGGAACAACTTGATCTTGATACCGGCGATTTTGATGATGAAGATATTGACGAAGACGACGATGAACTTGAGATCGAAGAAGATCTGATTGATGAAGATGAAGATGAAGATGACGACTATGATGAAGATGAAGAGGAAATCAAATCGTAAAAGATCATCTTTAAAACAATCTTGACTTTCAAAGTCGAACTATGTAGTATGTATTTTGGGCTCTTCAAAAACGAAGAGAGAACATAGTGCGTTTTGCTCCCTTTCAAGAAATTGAAAGGGAGCTTTCTTATTTTCACCCCTCATTTTTCTTAATAAATCATTTAAAAGGCTAAATGATTTTCTATAAAACAGTACATTTTAAACATGTAGCTAAGAGCGAAGAGAGGAGCAAACGAAATGACGAAATATATTTTTGTAACCGGGGGAGTTGTATCCTCACTTGGAAAGGGTATTGTAGCTGCTTCATTAGGACGTTTGCTGAAAAACCGCGGAATGAACGTGACAATTCAAAAATTCGATCCATACATCAACGTCGACCCGGGAACCATGAGCCCGTACCAGCACGGTGAAGTATTCGTAACGGATGACGGCGCTGAAACAGATTTGGACCTTGGTCACTATGAGCGTTTTATCGATATCAACCTGAATAAATTCAGCAACGTGACTACAGGTAAAATTTATTCAACAGTTCTTAAAAAAGAACGACGCGGTGACTATCTTGGCGGAACGGTACAGGTCATCCCGCACATCACAAACGAACTGAAGGACCGTGTGTACCGCGCGGGGAAAGAAACAAACGCAGATGTCGTGATTACGGAAATCGGCGGTACTGTCGGGGATATCGAATCACTGCCATTCCTTGAAGCCATTCGCCAAATGAAGAGTGACATCGGCCGTGAAAATGTCATGTACATCCACTGTACGCTTGTGCCTTACATTAAGGCTGCGGGCGAATTGAAAACAAAACCGACACAGCACAGTGTAAAAGAACTGCGCAGCTTGGGCATTCAGCCAAATATCATCGTTGTTCGTACAGAAATGCCGATTTCTCAAGATATGAAAGATAAAATCGCGCTATTCTGCGATATAGATACAAAAGCGGTTATTGAATGTGAAGATGCGGACAACCTCTACTCCATTCCGCTTGAGCTTCAAAAACAAGGGCTGGATAAGCTTGTTTGCGATCACATGCAATTAGATTGCAAAGAGGCGGAAATGTCCGAGTGGAAAGCGCTTGTTAACAAGGTCAGCAATCTGTCTCAAACGATCACGATCGGCCTTGTCGGGAAATACGTTGAGCTTCCTGACGCGTACATCTCTGTCGTTGAATCACTCCGCCATGCGGGTTATGCGTTCGACACAGATGTAAAAGTGAAATGGATCAACGCGGAAGAAGTAACAGAAGGCAACATTAAAGAGCTTACGAACGGAACGGACGGTATCATCGTACCGGGCGGATTCGGCGATCGCGGTGTTGAAGGCAAAATCGTCGCAACAAAATACGCGCGCGAAAACAACATTCCGTTCTTGGGCATCTGCCTTGGCATGCAGGTTGCATCTATTGAATACGCACGGCATGTATTGGGCTTAAAAGGCGCCCACTCAGCCGAAATTGATCCGTCAACTCAATACCCGATCATCGACCTTCTTCCTGAACAGAAGGATGTTGAGGACCTCGGCGGAACGCTTCGCCTCGGCCTTTACCCTTGTAAGCTTGAAGAAGGCACAAAAGCCTTTGAAGTGTATCAGGATGAAGTGGTGTACGAGCGCCACCGCCACCGTTATGAATTCAACAACGAATTCAGACAGCAAATGGAAGACCAAGGCTTCGTATTCTCAGGCACAAGCCCTGACGGACGCCTTGTTGAAATCATCGAGCTGAAAGACCACCCTTGGTTCGTGGCTTCTCAGTTCCACCCGGAATTCAAGTCAAGACCGACAAGACCTCAGCCTCTATTCAAAGGCTTTATCGGAGCGTCTGTCGAAGCTGCAAATCAGAAGTAATAAAAAAGACTTGCCGTTTTTATCAAAAGCGGGCAAGTCTTTTTTATTTGTTTCCGGCAACATACAGCATGTACAATAAGATATTATGCATACTCTTGCAGAATTTCTTTTAATGTAAACGATAGAACATGGTAGACATACAGTGCTGTCATTAAAGAGGGAAATCCGTAACGGGTGCCGTCTTCATCGGGAACAAGCGGCATTTTTAATTTGGAATCAATATGTACATCGCAATATGGTTCCATTCCCGCACTGTCTTTGGCTGCCGGCGATACGCATACGACTCCCGCACCCTTTTCATAAAGCTCTTTTGCGAGCGCCTGCTCTTCGGCTGTGCCCGTCCCTGAGCAAAACATCAGCACTCTGTCACTTTCTGTCACTTCATCAGCACTTTTTGGAAAAGGTTTGACGGAAGGCAGCGGTTCTGTGCTTTCGGCAGCCTCGTATAAGACGCCCTGAAGCTCATTTGCTCCGTATATATATATGGAATGCCCGCTGACCACCGCTTGGGCAAGCAGCCGCGCCCCATCTTCAATCGCGTCAGATTCCTTATCCTGAATGCGGGAAAAAATACCTGTTAACTGTGTCGTGAATATTTTCAACATAAGTGAATCCTCCTTTATAACGTACAATATCAGTATACAACAAAAGAGAAAATGCTCAGAAAATGTCGTAAAGTAGACTATTATAATTAAAGGAAATAGGAAAATCAAACAGAATACATACACTACTGCTTACTTTTGACGAAAATCATAATATTGGGGTGTAAAATGATGAATGAAAAAATTTTAATCGTTGATGATCAATACGGCATACGTATTTTGCTTAACGAAGTGTTCAATAAAGAAGGCTACCAGACATTCCAGGCTGCAAACGGATTGCAGGCGCTTGACATCGTGACAAAAGAACGGCCCGACCTTGTGCTTCTGGACATGAAAATTCCCGGCATGGACGGAATTGAAATCTTAAAACGGATGAAGGTCATTGACGAAGATATCCGGGTGATCATTATGACGGCATACGGAGAGCTCGACATGATCCAGGAATCAAAAGAACTGGGCGCTCTGACGCACTTTGCGAAGCCTTTTGATATCGATGAAATCAGAGAAGCCGTGAAAAAATATCTGCCCCTGAAGTCTAATTAACAAAGAAGATACAAATGTATGATGTCATTGTGTTGCCCATTTGTCGAAAAGTTGGTATTCTAGTTATGGAGAAAAAGCGATCTGAGTATTTACATATGACAGCAATTTATGGGTCATGCTAGGGTGGAAAGCTTTTTTCGCTAGAAGACAATCAGGCTACATAAGGAGGACATTCGACATGCCTTTAGTTTCTATGACAGAAATGTTGAATACAGCTAAAGAAAAAGGTTATGCAGTAGGACAATTCAACTTAAACAACCTTGAGTTTACTCAAGCGATTTTACAAGCAGCTGAAGAAGAAAAATCTCCAGTGATCCTTGGTGTTTCTGAAGGTGCGGGACGCTACATGGGCGGCTTCAAAACAGTCGTTGCTATGGTGAAAGCACTTATGGAAGATTACAACGTGACAGTTCCTGTTGCGATTCACTTAGACCATGGTTCAAGCTTTGAATCTTGTGCGAAAGCGATTCATGCAGGTTTCACATCTGTCATGATCGACGCTTCTCACCATCCATTTGAAGAAAACATCGCAACAACTTCTAAAGTTGTTGAGCTTGCTCATTTCCACGGAGTATCTGTAGAAGCTGAGCTTGGAACAGTCGGCGGACAAGAAGATGATGTTATCGCTGAAGGCGTAATCTACGCTGACCCTAAAGAGTGCCAAGAGCTTGTTGAGCGCACTGGCATCGACTGCCTTGCACCAGCATTAGGTTCTGTTCACGGCCCTTACAAAGGCGAACCAAACCTTGGTTTCAAGGAAATGGAAGATATCGGTAAAACAACTGGCCTTCCATTAGTTCTCCACGGCGGTACTGGAATTCCGACTGCTGACATCAAAAAATCAATTTCACTTGGTACAGCTAAAATCAACGTAAATACTGAAAACCAAATTTCTTCTGCAAAAGCTGTTCGCGATACTTTGGCAGCTAAGCCTAACGAATACGATCCTCGTAAATATCTTGGACCTGCTCGTGAAGCGATTAAAGAAACAGTTATCGGTAAAATGCGTGAATTTGGTTCTTCAAACCAAGCTTAATTCAATTGGAACGTTTATAACCGCCTGACAGCTTGACAGGCGGTTTTCCGTCTATCTTTAGAAAGCGCAATCATATTCGCAATTCAGAAAATTTCTTACTCAAGGAGGCTTTTTGAACATGTTATTTTTTATTGATACAGCCAATATTGATGAAATTAAAGAAGCGAATGAATTAGGAATTCTTGCTGGTGTAACGACGAACCCTAGTTTAGTAGCGAAAGAAGCTAATGTATCATTCCACGACCGTCTTCGCGAGATCACAGAAGTCGTAAAAGGCTCTGTAAGCGCAGAGGTTATTTCTTTAAAAGCTGAGGAAATGATCGAGGAAGGTAAAGAACTGGCGAAAATCGCTCCGAACATTACGGTGAAAATCCCGATGACGTCTGACGGCCTTAAAGCGGTAAGAGCGCTTACTGAATTAGGCATCAAAACAAACGTCACATTGATCTTCAATGCAAACCAGGCGCTTCTTGCCGCCAGAGCAGGGGCGACGTATGTATCACCTTTCCTTGGACGCTTAGATGACATCGGCCACAACGGACTTGACCTGATTTCAGACGTCAAAGCCATTTTTGACATTCACGGTCTTGACACGCAAATCATTGCGGCGTCAATCCGCCATCCGCAACACGTGACAGAAGCCGCTCTAAGAGGGGCCCATATCGGCACTATGCCGCTGAAAGTCATTCATTCACTCACTAAGCATCCGTTAACAGACAAAGGTATTGAACAATTCCTGGCAGACTGGAATAAATAATGCAAAGGGCGGCAAACAGTTTATGCCTGTTTGCCGCGGCCTTTGTTTTTCACCGTCCTGATACAGCGGACCTACAGACACTGACGCCGCTTTACAGAGAAGGAATCATTGGGCTGCAGAAGCTGATATCGGAATGAAGTGTTTGCGTACTGCTTTTGCCGGATGACGATATGTTTCTCGAGCCGGCGGGTCTCTGTGCAATTTTCGAAACCTGTGCCCCGCAAAAAGCTTCGCTATTTTCTTCCTGATATTTTACAATGTGTTGTATTCTTTCTCTTCGAATTGGCTAGATTTTGGACATGAGCTTTATTTGCAGAGACAGAATAAAATGACATTTTATTTAGCTCCGCAGCTATCTTCTTATGGAAGGAGACTATCATGGAAAAGTTGAATATTGCCGGCGGTGACTCGTTAAACGGTACAGTACATATCAGCGGCGCTAAAAACAGCGCTGTTGCTTTAATACCAGCAACCATTTTGGCAAATTCCGAGGTGACTATTGAAGGGCTTCCAGAGATTTCAGATATTGAAACGCTGCGTGACCTGTTAAAGGAAATCGGCGGAAACGTACATTTTGATAATGGGGAAATGGTCGTTGACCCGACGTCGATGATCAGTATGCCGCTTCCTAACGGAAAAGTAAAAAAGCTTCGCGCGTCCTATTATTTAATGGGAGCGATGCTAGGCCGCTTCAAGCAGGCCGTCATCGGATTGCCCGGCGGCTGCCATTTGGGGCCCCGGCCGATTGATCAGCATATTAAAGGCTTTGAAGCGCTCGGAGCTGAAGTGACCAACGAACAGGGCGCCATTTATTTGCGTGCTGAAAGGCTGAGAGGCGCACGTATCTATTTAGATGTCGTGAGCGTAGGGGCAACCATTAACATTATGCTTGCCGCTGTTTTGGCAGAAGGGAAAACGCTCATCGAAAACGCTGCGAAGGAGCCTGAGATCATTGATGTTGCGACACTGCTTACGAGCATGGGCGCCAAAATCAAAGGTGCGGGAACCAATGTGATCCGAATCGACGGCGTGGAGGAGCTGCACGGCTGCAAACATACGATTATTCCGGACAGAATTGAGGCCGGGACATTTATGATTGCGGCTGCTGCAATGGGCAAGGAAGTCATGATCGATAATGTGATTCCCACTCATCTAGAGTCGTTAACGGCAAAGCTGAGGGAAATGGGATACCATATCGAAACAAGCGATGACCAGCTTCTCATTGTCGGCGGGCAGAAGCACTTAAAGCCGGTTGATGTCAAAACCCTCGTATATCCGGGCTTCCCGACAGATTTGCAGCAGCCGATGACGGCGCTCCTGACAAGAGCGAAAGGGACAAGCGTCGTAACGGACACCATTTACTCGGCAAGATTCAAGCACATTGACGAGCTGAGACGGATGGGTGCGAATATGAAAGTAGAAGGCAGATCTGCCATCATCACAGGTCCTGTCGAGCTTCAAGGCGCAAAAGTGAAGGCGAGCGATCTGCGTGCCGGAGCCTGTCTGGTGGTAGCCGGCCTGATGGCTGACGGCGTGACGGAAATTACGGGTTTGGAGCATATTGACCGCGGATACAGCAGTCTTGAAAAGAAACTCGAAGGGCTTGGAGCGACAATCTGGCGTGAAAGAATGACTGACGAAGAAATAGAGCAGCTGCAAAATTCATAAATGGTTATTTGTGGAGAGGAGCTCGTGTTGAATGGAAAGAAGTTTATCAATGGAATTGGTACGTGTGACAGAAGCTGCTGCATTGGCATCTGCAAGATGGATGGGCCGGGGAAAAAAAGACGAGGCTGATGAAGCGGCAACAAGTGCAGTGAGAGACGTTTTTGATACCGTTCCGATGAAAGGAACCGTTGTGATCGGTGAAGGCGAAATGGACGAAGCACCGATGCTGTATATTGGGGAAAAGCTCGGAAACGGATACGGTCCGCGCGTGGATGTCGCAGTTGACCCTCTTGAAGGCACAAACATCGTGGCAAGCGGCGGCTGGAACGCGCTGACCGTTATTGCAGTCGCAGACCACGGCACGCTTCTGAACGCCCCTGACATGTATATGGATAAAATCGCAGTCGGCCCGGAAGCGGTGGGCTGCATTGACATTGAAGCCCCTGTCATTGATAACCTTAAAGCGGTGGCAAAAGCGAAAAACAAGGACGTTGAGGACGTCGTTGCCACCATTTTAAACCGTGATAGACACGCAAACATTATTTCTCAACTTCGTGAGGCGGGAGCCAGGATCAAATTGATCAATGATGGCGATGTCGCAGGCGCCATCAATACGGCTTTCGACCACACGGGCGTCGACATTCTGTTCGGATCAGGCGGAGCTCCTGAGGGGGTGCTTTCTGCTGTTGCGTTAAAAGCGCTGGGCGGAGAAATCATTGGTAGACTCCTTCCGCAAAATCAAGAAGAAATCAAGCGCTGCAACAACATGGGCCTTGATGTAAGCAAAGTCCTTCGCATGGAAGATCTTGTGAAAGGCGATGACGCGATTTTTGCAGCTACCGGGGTAACTGACGGTGAGCTGTTAAAAGGCGTTCAATTCAAAGGCTCTGTCGGCACAACTGAAAGCTTAGTGATTCGTGCGAAATCCGGAACTGTCCGCTTCGTTGACGGCAGACACAGCTTGAAAAAGAAACCAAATCTTGTAATCCGTCCATAACAAACAGAGAAAGCGGGGATGAGCCCGCTTTTCTTTTGCAAAAAAGAGTCAACTCTATCAATTCAGTGTCAAAACCTTATTTCAGTTGAATAATTTTCTGAAATAAGGTAAAAATAAAGAGTGCTGCGAATTTTACTGCGTAATTCCTTCTTTTAAGCACTAGGAATGTTTCAATTTCTACCGCATACAGACGATATAAGTATTGATCTTCTCATGTTTTTGTCCTCGCTTCCTTCAAAACTCATTAAGACAATCCTTTTAACAAAAGCGCCGATCATGGGTGGAAGTGTTACCGATAGAAGTTCCTTTATGTTGAAAAAAGAATGTGCTTTGGCGGATGTTGTGCAAAAGCAGCAGATGATATGTGCAGAGTAAGATATTGACTATGAAAAGCGTGGTGTTTTTATGAAAAATGTATCTATTTCCTCTTTGGAAAATATGAAATTGAAAGAGCTTTATGAACTTGCAAGACATTATAAAATCTCCTATTACAGCAAACTGACAAAAAAAGAACTCATTTTCGCCATTCTGAAAGCAAACGCAGAACAGGAAGACCTGCTGTTTATGGAAGGCGTTCTTGAGATCATCCAGTCTGAAGGTTTCGGCTTCCTAAGACCGATCAACTACTCTCCAAGCTCAGAAGACATTTACATCTCAGCTTCACAAATTCGCCGCTTCGATTTGCGAAACGGAGACAAAGTATCAGGCAAGGTTCGCCCGCCAAAAGAAAATGAGCGTTATTACGGACTTTTGCACGTTGAAGCGGTAAATGGAGATGATCCCGAATCAGCAAAAGAGCGTGTGCATTTCCCGGCGCTTACACCTCTTTATCCAGACCGTCAAATGGTGTTGGAGACAAAGCCAAACTTCTTGTCTACCAGAATTATGGACATGATGGCGCCGGTCGGATTTGGACAGCGCGGTTTGATTGTCGCGCCGCCAAAAGCCGGAAAAACGATGCTGCTGAAGGAAATTGCCAACAGCATTACAGCGAACCAGCCTGAAGCAGAGCTGATCGTGCTTTTGATCGACGAAAGACCGGAAGAAGTGACTGATATCGAACGCTCTGTGGCTGGGGATGTCGTCAGCTCAACGTTTGACGAAGTGCCGGAAAACCATATCAAAGTTGCCGAGCTTGTGCTTGAGCGCGCGATGCGTCTAGTGGAACACAAAAAAGACGTCATCATCCTGATGGACAGCATTACACGCCTTGCCCGCGCCTACAACTTAGTAATTCCGCCGAGCGGAAGAACGCTTTCCGGAGGGATTGACCCAGCGGCGTTCCATCGTCCGAAGCGTTTCTTCGGGGCTGCGAGAAATATCGAAGAGGGTGGCAGCTTAACCATCCTAGCTACAGCTCTGGTCGATACAGGATCACGTATGGACGATGTGATTTATGAAGAATTCAAGGGAACGGGCAACATGGAGCTTCACCTCGACCGCTCTCTGGCAGAGCGCCGCATCTTCCCGGCCATCGATATCCGCCGTTCAGGAACGCGCAAGGAAGAGCTGCTTGTGCCTAAAGAGCATCTTGATCGCTTATGGTCGATCCGCAAAACGATGTCTGATTCACCTGATTTTGCGGAAAAGTTCATGAGAAAAATGAAAAAAACCAAAACAAATCAGGAATTTTTCGATATCCTCAATCAAGAATGGAAACAGGCAAATCTATCATCGGCAAGACGGTAAATTGTATTTGCAAAAGAAGTAAATCACTGATATAATTTTCTCATATGCGTTTCGGACAACGCTCCGAAATAATAACTCTGTTTCCACACGGGATTCAGGGCGGAAGGAGATGGATACAATGAAAGCAGGAATTCATCCTAATTTCAAAAAAGCAACAGTGAAATGCGCTTGTGGAAATGAATTTGAAACAGGCTCAGTAAAAGAAGAGGTACGCGTTGAGATTTGCTCTGAGTGCCACCCATTCTATACTGGCCGTCAAAAATTCGCTTCTGCTGATGGTCGTGTTGATCGCTTTAACAAAAAATACGGTCTTAAGTAATAATAGATTTTTCAACAGGCAAGAAGCAGTCTTGCCTGTTTTTTATATTGTCTAAAACAGCTGGCAGAAAGAGGGGAACAGAGCCTATGTACATAATGAAACAAAGCGGTTGGCTTGAGCTGATTTGCGGCAGCATGTTCTCGGGGAAATCTGAAGAGCTGATCAGAAGAGTGAAGAGAGCGACTTATGCCAAGCAGGAAGTCAGGGTTTTTAAGCCTGTGATTGATAATCGATACAGCGAAGATGCTGTTGTCTCCCATAATGGAACATCCATGAAGAGCTATGCCATTTCTGCTGCTGCGGATATTTGGGAACACATTAGCGAAAGTACGGATGTGATTGCGGTTGATGAAGTTCAGTTTTTTGACGAGGGAATTGTAGAGGTTTTATCATCCCTTGCCGATAAAGGCTACCGTGTGATTGCAGCTGGTCTTGATATGGATTTTAGGGGAGAGCCGTTCGGCGTCGTCCCGGATATAATGGCGATCGCGGAAAGTGTGACGAAGCTGCAAGCCGTCTGTTCCGTCTGCGGATCGCCTGCGAGCAGAACGCAGCGCCTGATTGACGGCAAACCTGCTTCTTACGATGATCCGGTCATTTTGGTGGGGGCATCCGAATCCTATGAAGCAAGATGCAGACATCATCATGAAGTTCCAGGAAAACCTAAAAAATAGCCCGAAACATGGGTATAAAGCTAGAAAGCACCGGCTAAAAACACCGGTGTTTTTTTTATTTTCTGACAACACTTAATTAAAAAATTTAATTAAGTGTATTAAAAAATTAAGTAATTTTCTTCCCTTGAATTTTGATTTTGACAGGCATACAATAGCTTACGTAATGTAAATAGTTTTTAGACATTGTTCGAATAATTGTCATAAAGTCGTATAAAGATCATGATCGTATTTTTTAGATGGATTATTACTTAACCTGGTTAACTATTTCAAGAAAGAAGGAGATTTGCTTGAATAACATAAAAAAAACTAAGGAAGGTCATTTAGAAACCACTCTTAGAGGAAAAGAAGTTTTATCTATTCCTACATTGAATAAAGGTGTTGCTTTCTCATTAGAAGAAAGACAAGAACTTGGCTTAGAAGGACTTCTTCCGCCAACAGTACTTTCTCTAGATCAACAAGCAAAACGCGCATATGAGCAGTTTAAAGCTCAGCCAGACCGCCTTCGTCAAAATGTTTACTTAAATGATCTGGCAAACCGCAACGAAGTTCTTTTCTATAAATTGCTGAAAAACCATCTTCGCGAAATGCTTCCTGTTGTTTACACACCGACAGTTGGCGAAGCGATTCAGGAATACAGCCATGAATACAGAAGACCTCAAGGTATCTACTTGTCAATCGACAACATTGAGGGTATTGAAAAAGCGTTTGAAAACCTTCATGCGACAGCGGGCGACATTGATTTGATCGTTGCAACTGACTCTGAAAGCATCCTCGGAATCGGTGACTGGGGTGTAGGCGGTATTAACATCGCGATCGGTAAATTGGCTGTTTATACTGCAGCAGCTGGTATTGACCCAAGCCGTGTGATCCCGGTTGTGCTTGATGTCGGTACGAACAACGAAAAACTTTTAAATGATCCTTTATATATCGGTAACCATCATGAACGTATTTCAGATGAACGATATGAAGAATTTGTTGATGCGTATGTAAAAGCAGCGCTGAAATTCTTCCCTAAAGCGCTTCTTCACTGGGAAGACTTCGGTAATAAAAATGCGCGCAATATCATGAAGAAATACAACAACGACATTCTGACATTCAACGATGATATTCAAGGTACAGGCGCGATTACACTTGCCGGTGTGCTTGCTGCTATGAAGAAAACAGGCGCATCTATTAAAGATCAGCGTGTTGTTGTCTTCGGTGCGGGTTCAGCGGGTATCGGAATCGCTGACCAGATCCGTGACACAATGGTGCTTGCGGGATTATCTGAAGAAGAAGCGAACAACCGCTTCTACACAATTGATTACAGAGGCTTGCTGACTGAAGAAATCGAAGGCATCCTTGATTTCCAAAAACCTTACCTCCGCACTGCGGACGAAGTGAAAGATTGGAAACGCGATGAAAAAGGCCAAATTCCATTCGATGAAGTGGTTCGCCAAGCGAAACCAACAATCTTAATCGGTACTTCAGGCGTATCAGGCGCGTTTACAGAGGAAATTGTAAAAGAAATGGCTTCTCACACAGACCGTCCGGTAATCATGCCGATGTCAAACCCGACTCACCTTGCGGAAGCGACTCCTGAAGATCTATTCAAATGGACTGACGGAAAAGTGCTTGTAGCAACAGGAAGCCCGTTTGAAAATGTGGAATACAACGGTGTTTCTTATGAAATCGGACAATCTAACAACGCATTCGCGTTCCCTGGTCTTGGACTTGGGTCAATTGTAGCGGAAGCACGTGTGATTACGCCTGCTATGTTTGCTGCAACTGCTGATGCGATTGCTGAAATGGTTGATTTTGAAACGCCTGGAGCAGGATTGCTTCCAAGCATTGATAAGCTTCAAGAAGTTTCTATTCAAGTTGCGATTGCTGTTGCAGAAGCAGCTATTAAAGACGGCGTAGCAAATCGCCAGCCTGAAGATGTGAAACAAGCAGTTCTTGATGCGATGTGGACACCGGAATACAAAAAAGTCATCGCAAAATAATTAACTATAAATATATATCGTCCGAGGGAAAGCTTTTTCGGAAAGCTAAAGTATACGGACGTAGGATTTGGAGGAGAATATTTTGAGCATCTTAGATATCTTAATCCTCCTGGCACCGATCTTCTTTGTGATCGTGCTGGGATGGTTTGCAGGACATTTTGGAAGTTATGATGCCAAGTCGGCAAAAGGGGTAAGTACGTTAGTAACGAAATACGCACTTCCAGCTCACTTTATTGCTGGTATTTTGACTACTTCCAGAAGTGAATTTTTATCTCAAATTCCATTAATGGTTTCTTTAATCATTGGGATTGTTGGTTTCTATATCGTTATTTTACTGCTTTGCAGATTTGTGTTTAAATATGATTTAACGAACTCATCCATATTTTCTTTGAACTCAGCACAGCCGACATTCGCATTTATGGGTATTCCTGTACTGGGAAGCTTGTTCGGTGCGCAAGAGGTTGCGATTCCGATCGCGGTTACAGGTATCGTTGTTAATGCGATTCTTGATCCGCTTGCGATTATTGTTGCTACTGTCGGTGTGTCTTCTAAGAAAAACGAAGAGGGCGGCGACAGCTTCTGGAAGATGACAGGAAAATCAATCCTGCACGGTCTTTCTGAGCCGCTTGCAGCTGCTCCGCTAATCAGTATGATCTTAGTGCTTTGCGGTGTGACTTTGCCTGAGCTGGGTGTTAAAATGCTCGATCAGCTTGGAAGCACAACATCTGGTGTGGCTCTCTTTGCTGTCGGTGTTACTGTTGGTATCCGCAGTATCAAACTCAGCGTACCGGCATTTGGCATTGCGTTGCTCAAAGTCGCGGTTCAGCCTGCGTTAATGTTCTTGATTGCTCTTGCAGTCGGACTGCCAGCTGACCAAATGACAAAAGCGATCCTTCTTGTGGCATTCCCTGGTTCTGCCGTAGCAGCCATGATTGCAACTCGATTCGAGAAACAAGAGGAAGAAACGGCTTCTGCATTTGTCATCAGTGCGATTCTGTCCTTGATTTCACTACCGATTATTATTGCGCTTACAGCGTAAATCGAAAAAAGCTCCCTTTTTACGGGGAGCTTTTTATATTAGGTTTGAAATTTGAACAGTGACAGCAGCGGTTTTTTTCTTGATTTGGTTTTTTCGGCAGCGGCAGCGGTCTCGGGGATCGGCTGAGCGGTGAATTCTTGCATTTGTGAGGTCAATAATTGCAGGTCTGCAAGGATGTCATCCAACTCCCTGCGATGCTGAAGCAGTTGGTAAGATACACCCTCATCGGCTTTTTGCTTCAGCTGGCGTTCCATTTCCTCGATCCTTGACAGAAGTTCGTTTTCATCCTGCTTTTGCTGCAATAGGGTGTTGAGCTTCTGTTCGAGCAGCTCGATTCTTCGTTCTGTGTCGCCAGTTGTTTTTTGGACAATGAAGCCTGTCCGCTTTTTCGTGCTTTGCGGCACATGGATATCCTGAATCGCCGTGCCTTCAGAAATTTGTTTTTGAACAGATTTTAGAATCTTCACGTCTTCTGCCGTGAACGAATAATGTCCGAGCTCATTGCGTTCGGCCGGGAGCTTCAGCTGCTTCACCCACCGCTGCACCGTTTTTGCGGAGACGCCGAGTTCACTTGCTACCATATTTGTATTCATGATCCCATACCTCCTTTTTAGCTAGGTATTCGACCATCGCATGCGGTTCCCTTCTTGTTAGACAAAACAAGAAAAGATTCGGCAAAGAAAGTGGGTATCTCCTTTTTTTCTTCAAAAACCGTTATTGTTCATACAGTTCTAAAGGAAGCTGGTCAGGATCAAAAAAGAAGGTGAACCGCTTGCCGGTCAGCGGATCTGTTCTGATGGGCTCTGTTTCGATTCCTTTTTTGTGAAGCTTCTGAACCGCCTCCTCCAAGCTGCTGACTGTAAAAGCGAGGTGGCGCAGGCCTGCCGCTTCAGGCCGGGTTTGGCGTGCGGGCGGATCGGGAAACGAGAACAGCTCAATGGCATACGCCCCGTTAAGCGACAAATCAAGCTTAAAGGAGTTCCGTTCTTCTCGATACGTTTCTTGAATCACTTGAAAACCAAGCTTATGTACGTAGAAAGCTTTCGACTTTTCATAATCTGAACATATGATTGCAATATGATGTATGGATTTCAGCATGATCATCACTCCTCGATTCCCAGTATAGCAGAGGAGGCTTTTCCAAATGGGATTGAAATGCTTTTGACTGGGGTTCATCACTATACTATAATGAGAATGTTACGCACAGGAAAACAGAGGTGAAGACCGTGTTAGACCGTTTACAATCAATCGAAGAACGATACGAAAAATTAAATGAGCTTTTAAGCGATCCAGAAGTAGTCAATGATCCGAAAAAGCTAAGAGAATATTCAAAAGAGCAATCTGATATACAAGAAACAGTTGACGTCTATAGACAATACAGAGATGCGTCAGAACAGCTGACTGATGCAAAAGCGATGCTGGAAGAGAAGCTGGACGCTGAGATGCGCGAGATGGTGAAGGAAGAGAT
Source organism: Bacillus sp. K7 (assembly GCF_053903245.1). Taxonomy (NCBI): domain Bacteria; kingdom Bacillati; phylum Bacillota; class Bacilli; order Caryophanales; family Bacillaceae; genus Bacillus; species Bacillus sp. K7. Next base: position 3,493,983 of record NZ_CP096406.1, on the reverse strand, counting down.
TTCTGAACTCCAGAAGGAAACGGATACACTGTCAGAGCGCCTAAAAGTGCTCCTGATCCCGAAAGATCCTAATGATGACAAAAACGTTATTATGGAGATCCGCGGAGCAGCGGGAGGCGAGGAAGCCGCTTTATTCGCGGGTAACCTGTACAGAATGTATTCCCGTTATGCCGAGCTTCAAGGCTGGAAAACAGAGGTCATGGAAGCGAGTGTAACCGGAACGGGCGGCTACAAAGAGATCATCTTTATGATTACGGGAAGCGGCGCGTATTCTAAACTCAAATATGAAAACGGCGCCCACCGCGTACAGCGTGTTCCGGAAACAGAATCAGGCGGCCGTATCCATACATCGACCGCGACCGTAGCGTGCCTTCCTGAGGCCGAAGAGGTAGAGGTGGACATTCATGAGAAGGATATCCGAGTTGATACGTTTGCTTCAAGCGGACCGGGCGGACAAAGCGTAAACACCACAATGTCTGCCGTTCGTCTGACACACTTGCCGACAGGTGTTGTTGTATCATGCCAAGATGAAAAATCTCAAATCAAAAACAAAGAAAAAGCAATGAAAGTTCTTCGTGCCAGAATCTACGATAAATTTCAGCAGGAAGCGCAAGCTGAATATGATCAAACGCGAAAATCAGCAGTCGGATCAGGTGACCGTTCTGAACGTATCCGCACATACAACTTCCCGCAAAACCGTGTGACGGATCACAGAATCGGCCTGACGATTCAAAAGCTTGATCAGATTCTCGAAGGAAAACTTGATGAAGTGGTTGAAACGCTGATCGTTGAAGATCAGGCAAGCAAGCTTCAGCAAGCGGAAGGTTAAGATGAAGACGATATTTGAAGCCCTGAAATGGGCTTCTTCTTATTTAACCGAAGCGGGAAGAGAAGAAAACGCTGCTGAGCTTCTTTTGCTTTATGATACCGGAATGGACAGAAGCAAGCTGCTCGCCAGCTTACAGGAACCGATTGGCGAAGATGAGCTGTATCGCTTTCGGCGTCACGTTGAGATGCATAAAGAGGGCGTGCCGGTTCAGTACATTATCGGAAAAGAGTTTTTTTACGGACGGGAGTTTATGGTGAATGATGATGTGCTGATCCCGCGGCCGGAAACAGAAGAGGTTGTCTATCATCTGCTGCAAAAGTATCGGCATGTCTTTTCGGAAGACGGCGGGCTTGATGTTGTTGACGTCGGTACAGGGAGCGGCGCGATAGCCGTCACGCTTGCGCTTGAAAACGAAAACTTTTCTGTGTCGGCGGTCGATATTTCAAAAGAGGCGCTTCAGGTCGCTTCTGCCAATGCGGAAAAGCTCGGAGCTGATGTGCGCTTTTACCAGGGCGATCTGCTTGAGCCTTTGATTACGGCAGGAAAAAAAGCGGATATGATCGTCTCGAATCCTCCTTATATTTCAGAAGAAGAAATGGCTGATCTATCAGAGATTGTCCGTTTTCATGAGCCGCTGCACGCTCTCACCGATGGCGGAGACGGGCTCAAATTTTATAAGCGGTTTATGGAAGACATCCCGCTTGTCATGAAGGATAAAGTGTTTGTCGTTTTTGAAATCGGATGGCAACAGGGGACGGCGGTCAAAGAGCTGTTTCTCAAGACGTTTAAGGATGCGGAAGTGGAAGTGCTGAAAGATATTAATGGAAAAGACAGAACCATATGCGCTGTGATTCATAAAAATAAGTAAGCAGCTTGCTGTCGAGTTGATGAATCGAGCTGTTTGATCACCGGCAAAGGGGATGTGAAAAATGAAAAAAGCCCTTGCAGCAGGAATCTTGCTCATTGCAATCGAGAGCATGGTGGGCACCATTTTTCCGCAGGTACTTTCATATGAATCCATATTTGGCATCGCGTCTCTTGTTTTGATTGGGCTTGCAATCATCACATCAGGCTTGGCTGTAAGCGGAAGCGATCAGCGGGCGAACTACCATTCAGAAACGAAAGAAGGCCGTACAGCCCGCATGAAAATGGCGGCTGCTTTCTTTGTTGCGGCGATACCTTCTATTCTATGTTATCTGCTGACGGTTTTGTTTTCATGAAAAAGGAAGCCCCCTAGGCTTCCTTTTTTTGCAGTAAAACAGAATCCCATATCCAATAAACAACAGCTGTTAATACAGCGAAGATGTAAAAGGCTGTATTTTGAAACAGAGATTGTCCTGAAGGCTGCAGCAGGCCGAAAATAATCGCGTTGGCCACAAAAGCCGCAGCAAAGTAATACAGCAAATACAAAGGGTTGAACCGCTTCGGCTTTTTATTCATCATGAATTGAAGAGGAAGCGCGAATATCAGATAGGGAAATAGAAAATAAAATGCCATCGTGATCAGAGCGGCAATGATAAATGAATGAATATAAATCACCGAATAAAGAACCGACATCGTAAATGCCGATAACAGCACTGTATAATTATATTTCATCTTAAACCTCCTAAAACACTATCGTACCATAAATAAGATTACCAGCTTGCTAGATTTTTTTCACCCTGCACGTTTACCCCGGGCTTCCCTTGTCCATAATAGGGCTAGAAACAAAGCACGGAGAGGAACGGTGGGGACCAATGAAAAAAACAGTTATCATTTGCATATATATCTTTCTTTTATTATCTGGAGCACTTGTAGGGCTGGCAAAAGAAGAGACGGCACAGCAATCAGAAAATCAGCCGGTGGTCATACCGGATGAGGCGATTCGTTTGAGAATATTGGCAAACAGCGATAGGGATCAAGACCAGCAATTAAAACGGCATATCAGAGACGCGGTCAATAAAGAAATCACAACCTGGGTAGAGGATATTGCTTCTATAGAAGAGGCGCGGCGTGTGATTCGCTCAAAGCTTCCTGAAATCAAAGCAATTGCAAAGGAAACAATGGAGAACGAAGGGGCGAACCAGTCCATATCTGTTGATTTTGACAAAATCTCTTTTCCGACAAAGCTTTACGGCAACATGGTATATCCCGCTGGTGAGTATGAAGCGATCCTGATTACGCTTGGAAACGGCGACGGCGCCAACTGGTGGTGTGTGCTGTTCCCGCCGCTCTGCTTTCTTGATTTTTCGAATGGGGAAGCTGTGAAAGAACAAGAAGATCAAGAAGCCTCGAAAAAACAGACTGAAAAAGTGCTTGAGGACGTAACCGCCAAAGCGGAAAAAGCCAAAATAGAAGAGAGAGAAGAGCAAGAAGAGAAGGGAGACGGCGGCACAGAAGTGAAATTCTTCTTAGTCGAATGGATTTCCGACCTTTTTTCCTAATCACCTGGTCTAAAAATAGATTTGCCTCATAGATTGGAAGAAAGAATGCAAAAACGGGGTGAACGGATGTTTTATCAACTGCGGGTGGCAAGGGAAAAAGACGGGGGCGTGCTCGAGGAATTTTTAAAACAGGCGAAAGCCAACCATGAAGGCGTGAAAGAAGGCTTCACCCAGTTTCTGATGCTTGAGGATAGCGAGAAGAACATTGCTGGCTGTCTCGGAATTGAAAAAATAAGCTGTGATCAAGGGCTGCTGCGATCACTTGTGATATCGGACAAGCTTCACCAAGGCCATATTGTGACCCTCTTTCAGAGCATGGAGCTTCTGTGCGAAAAGCACCAGATCAAAACAGTATATTTAATTGCGAATCAGCATTCCTCTGCTGATTTCCTTACGGCCATGGGGTTTGAACAAGCTGAGAGTGTACCTGAAGAGCTGTTTTCTTCTGGGCATTTCTGTGAGTCGCGAAAAACAGAAGGGGCCGTCTTGATGAAAAAAGCGTCTGGATAAGTGTGATTTATACACAGACTTATCCACTTCTTCATTAGCGTTGTCCACAATTTGTGGATAACGCTTGTTTTATTACAGGACATCTTTTATACTTTCAAAAGGATTACACGCGTAAAACAATCGTTTTATTGTTGTGAATAAGGAGTTTGGTCAGAAAATGAAAACGAAAAGATGGTTTGTGGATGTAACTGGCGAGTTATCCACAAATGATCCACAAATTGCACAAGCAGCCGCTTTGCTCCGGCAAAATGAGGTCGTTGCGTTCCCGACAGAAACGGTATACGGCCTTGGCGCAAATGCGAAAGACACAGATGCTGTCAAAAAAATATATGAAGCGAAAGGGCGTCCGAGTGATAATCCCCTGATTGTCCACATTGCGGACATGACCCAGCTTGACGACTTAACGGGACCGGCGCCAGATAAGGCGAAAACATTAATGAACCGGTTTTGGCCAGGGGCACTTACTCTCATCCTGCCCTGCAAACCTGATGCGCTCTCACCTCGTGTAACGGCAGGGCTTGAAACGGTTGCCATTAGGATGCCGGATCATCCGCTTGCTCTTGCGTTGATTCGCGCGTCGGAATTGCCGATTGCGGCACCGAGCGCCAATCTATCAGGAAAGCCAAGCCCGACAAAGGCGGAACATGTGGCTCACGACTTAGATGGCCGCATAGCTGGCATCATGGACGGAGGTTCTACCGGGATTGGGGTCGAATCGACCGTCCTTTCATGTGCGGGCGACATTCCTGTGCTTCTTCGTCCGGGGGGCATTACGAAAGAGCAAATTGAAGCGGAGATCGGACCGATCCTTGTGGATAAAGGGCTCAGTGATCAAAATCAAAAGCCGATATCTCCAGGGATGAAATATACACATTATGCCCCGACTGCACCGCTTGCCATTTGCGAAGGCAGCCCAGAGCGCATTCAGCATCTCATTCAGGAGCACCAACAGGGCGGCAGACGGGTCGGTGTCCTGACAACAGAAGAAAACGCTGACGTGTATTCGGCAGATTACGTGAAGAGCTGCGGCAGACGGGCGCAGCTTGAGACTGTTGCGGCGGCGCTGTATGATGCTTTACGCAGCTTTGATGAGGCAAAGGTGGATTTTATTATAGCGGAATCCTTTCCGGACACGGGTGTCGGGCACGCTATTATGAACAGGCTGATGAAAGCCGCGGGCGGAAGAGTGATTCGCTGAAGAAGTCAGATGTTCTAACCCTTTTTGGACACGCATAGGCTAAAAAAGCGGGGCGTGTCCAAGGGGGTTATTCATGTATGTCGGATATGTTTATAGGCGAACTGGTTACATTAAGCATCATGGCGTTTGCGTTAGGGATGGATGCTTTTTCTGTCGGCCTCGGAATGGGCATGGTCAAACTCAGAAAAAAGCAGATATTCTATATTGGTTTGATCATCGGCCTCTTTCATGTCATCATGCCTCTCGGAGGGATGGCGGCTGGTAACATGCTGTCAGGGCTCCTCGGCGTGTTGGCGGTTTATATCGGGGGTTCGCTGCTTTTTGTTCTTGGTGTTCAGATGCTGATGGCTTCATTTAAACAGTCGGAAGAACGATTCATGTCTCCGGCAGGGCCGGGCTTATTGCTGTTTGCCGTCGGCGTCAGCCTTGACAGCTTCTCCGTCGGCTTGAGCTTGGGGATATACGGCTCACATCCGCTTCTCACCATTACCCTGTTCGGGCTGTTTAGCATGATATTGACATGGCTGGGCCTGCTGATCGGAAAACAAGTACAGTCATGGCTTGGCGCATACAGCGAAGCGCTTGGGGGCATCATCTTAATCGCATTCGGCCTAAAGCTGCTTCTGCCAATTTAATATATCAATAAAAGAAACGAAGTCGCCGTTTCTTTTTTCTTCATATATAATAGAGAAAATAAGGGGTGACTGACATGAACATTATTTTTGTCTGTACTGGAAATACGTGCCGCAGCCCCATGGCTGAGGCGCTTTTTAAGTCAATTGCAGAAACGGAAGGGCTGAATGTCAGTGTCCGCTCGGCTGGCGTGTTTGCTTCGCCTAATGGAAGAGCGACGCCTCATGCAGTCGAAGCGTTGTTTGAAAAACACATTGCCCTTAACCATGTGTCTTCTCCATTAACTGAAGAACATATGGAATCGGCTGATTTGGTTCTGGCTATGACCCAGCAGCACAAACAGATCATTGCCAATCAATTCGGACGTTATCGTGATAAAGTGTTCACGCTAAAAGAATATGTCAAAGACAGCCATGAGGATGTCATCGATCCGTTCGGCGGCTCAATTGATATCTATAAACAAACGAGAGATGAGCTTGAAGAGCTTCTTCGTCAGCTGGCAAAACAGCTGAAAAAAGACGGCAGGTAGATGGCAGAAAATCTGCAAACAGGTCATTTGCAAATCCTGCGTGAAGGAGTAGAATATAGTGAAAAGCACATCATATGGTGTGAATCTTAAGAGCGGACAGGCTGCGCGGTCAACATAGCGGGCGGGCCGCATCACACACGCTGGGAGGAAAAGCTGATGAAAGTAGCCATTGCATCGGATCATGGCGGTGTTCACATTCGAAATGAAATCAAAGAGTTAATGGACGAATTGCAAATTGAATATATGGATATGGGCTGTGACTGCGGCAGCGGATCTGTCGATTATCCGGATTATGCTTTTCCGGTGGCCGAAAAAGTGGTTAGCGGCGAAGTTGACAGAGGCATTTTAATTTGCGGGACAGGGATCGGCATGAGCATTTCCGCTAATAAGGTCAAAGGCATTCGTTGCGCGCTGGCGCACGATACATTCAGCGCAAAAGCGACGAGAGAGCATAATGACACAAACATCCTCGCGATGGGTGAACGGGTGATCGGCCCCGGTTTGGCGCGGGAAGTGGCGAAAATCTGGCTGACTACTGAATTTACCGGCGGAAGACATCAAACCCGGATTGGAAAAATCTCGGACTATGAAGAGAAGAACCTATAGGGGTGCTGTTCAATGAATGAGATCAAGCTAAAATGGAGTACGATGCTGTCTGAGTTTCAGGAACAAGCGGGATTGAAACAGGATCAGCTCTTTGTCCTTGGATGCAGCACGAGCGAAGTGGCCGGCAGCCGGATCGGCACATCGGGAAGCGAAGACATCGCGGAAAGCATCTACAGCGGACTTGCCGAGCTCAAGAGAAAAACAGGCATCCATCTCGCATTTCAGTGCTGCGAGCATTTGAACAGAGCGCTTGTAGTAGAGGAGGAAACGGCTCAGCTGTTCAGGCTGCCGGCCGTTTCGGCCGTACCTGTTTCAAAAGCGGGCGGGGCGATGGGTGCTTATGCATTTAAGCAGATGAGGTCTCCTGTTCTTGTTGAAAACATACAGGCTGACGCCGGAATAGACGTAGGCGATACGTTTATCGGCATGCATCTGAAGCCGGTAGCTGTCCCTGTGCGTGTTTCTCAAAACAGTCTGGGTGAAGCCCATGTGACATTAGCGCGTACGCGGCCGAAGCTGATTGGCGGAGTACGGGCGGTTTATGAGTGCGAATGAAAGGACTGCGAGGCCAGTCTTTTCTTTATTTTGAGGCGGAAAAATAAATTCCGAACTTTAATTTAAATTTAAGTTATTAATATTCGTTTTTACCAACAAAATTTTTGATTTTTTGAAAATAATCTTTTACATCGGCCTAAAAAACCATGTACAATAGTGATGGTAAAAACAAAGAACAGGATACGGATAGGAGAGGATCTCGCTGATGAAACATTTACCTGCGCAAGACGCACAAGTGTTTAACGCCATTAAAAATGAGCGTGAACGCCAACAGACTAAGATCGAATTGATTGCTTCTGAGAACTTTGTAAGTGAAGCGGTTATGGAAGCACAAGGATCTGTTTTGACAAACAAGTACGCTGAAGGATATCCGGGCAAACGCTACTATGGCGGATGTGAGCACGTTGATGTCGTTGAAGATATCGCTCGTGACCGCGCGAAGGAGATCTTTGGAGCGGAGTATGTAAACGTTCAGCCGCATTCAGGCGCACAAGCAAACATGGCAGTATACTTCACGATTTTGGAGCAAGGCGATACTGTACTTGGGATGAACCTCTCCCACGGCGGCCATTTAACACACGGAAGTCCAGTCAACTTCAGCGGTGTTCAATATAACTTTGTTGAGTACGGCGTAGATAAAGAAACTCAATATATTGATTACGATGACGTGCGTGAAAAAGCCCTCGCTCATAAACCGAAGCTTATCGTGGCAGGAGCAAGTGCGTATCCTCGTACAATCGACTTTAAGAAATTCCGTGAAATTGCCGATGAAGTCGGCGCTTACTTCATGGTGGATATGGCGCATATCGCGGGACTTGTTGCGGCGGGCCTTCATCCAAACCCGGTTCCTTACGCTGATTTCGTGACAACAACAACACATAAAACACTTCGCGGACCTCGCGGAGGTATGATTCTTTGCCGCGAAGAGTTTGGCAAGAAAATTGATAAATCGATCTTCCCTGGCATTCAAGGCGGCCCGCTGATGCACGTAATTGCTGCAAAAGCTGTTTCATTTGGCGAAGTATTGCAAGACGATTTCAAAACATATGCACAAAACGTCATCTCAAATGCAAAACGCTTGGCTGAAGCGTTAACGAAAGAGGGCGTCCAGCTTGTCTCAGGCGGAACAGACAACCATCTTATCCTTGTTGACCTTCGTTCTCTCGGACTGACAGGTAAGGTTGCGGAGCATGTGCTTGATGAAATTGGTATTACGTCTAACAAAAACGCGATTCCATATGATCCGGAAAAACCTTTCGTAACAAGCGGCATCCGTCTTGGTACAGCTGCTGTGACAAGCCGCGGTTTTGACGGAGACGCATTGGACGAAGTTGGGGCCATCATTGCGCTTGCATTGAAAAACCACGAAGATGAAGGGAAACTTAAAGAAGCAAGCCAGCGTGTAGCTGCTCTGACAGATAAATTCCCTCTATATAATGAATTAGATTACTAAGATCCTAAAAACCCGCTCAGGCTTATCCCCGGCGGGTTTTTTGACGATGTTCTTGAAACTCCATGTCTTTTTTTGTAGAATCAATAGAAGTGTGTAATTGTTGATGGGACAATAAAAAAGGAGCTGAAACACAGTATGGGTAAGGTTTATGTATTTGATCATCCTTTAATTCAGCACAAGCTGACATATATACGGAATGAAGAGACAGGTACGAAGGATTTTAGAGAGCTTGTAGACGAAGTGGCAACGCTTATGGCGTTTGAAATTACCCGTGATCTCCCTCTGGAAGAAGTGGATATCAACACACCGGTTCAGGCTGCGAAGTCGAAAGTCATCTCTGGGAAAAAACTCGGAGTGGTTCCTATCCTCAGAGCCGGATTGGGAATGGTTGACGGCATCTTAAAGCTTATTCCAGCGGCAAAAGTGGGGCATGTCGGCCTCTACCGTGATCCTGAAACCTTAAAACCAGTGGAATACTATGTCAAGCTTCCTTCTGACGTGGAAGAGCGTGAATTCATCGTGGTTGACCCGATGCTGGCCACAGGCGGCTCCGCGGTTGAAGCCATTCACAGCCTCAAAAAACGCGGCGCGAAAAACATTCGTTTCATGTGTCTGGTAGCAGCGCCGGAGGGTGTGGAAGAATTGCAGAAGCATCATTCGGACGTGGATATTTACATTGCGGCTCTTGATGATAAATTAAATGAAAAAGGTTATATCGTTCCAGGTCTCGGAGATGCGGGAGACCGTATGTTTGGAACAAAATAAAAAAGAAAACCCCGAAAAAGGGTTTTCTTTTTTTATCCAGTTATTTGCTGTTCGGCCAATCTGTATACAATTATAGGTGAAAATGTGAACATTCTGTGGATGCTTACAGTATAAAAAGTTTTTTAACTTTAAACAGATTGACACTTGTTAGGGGCTATTGTATGCTAAACGAGGGTATTATGAGAAGGTTTTCATAGCTTTCATTATAGTCCCCATCCTCAATGTAAATCCTCTCAGAAAACCCGTATTATGAGGATTTATTAAGCGAATGAAACAGCATCCTTGCAAGGCTTGCGGATGAATGATTTTTTCGAACAGGCCCGTTTTGCCGGTCAAAAAAGGTCTTCTACTAGGGTTAACCGCTGATTTTGCCGTATCTAAGAAATACATTATTTTTCATCAGGAGACAGATAGTTGATGGACGATCCCAAGCTTACATTTAGGAGACAACGAAAATATCTATTATGCATTTTGGCAGTGTATGTACTGGGTTATGGTTTAACAGCGTATAAAACCGTTTTTTTAGGCCTTATTCTGGGAACTGTTTTCAGTTTGTTTAATTTTTTACTGCTCATCAGAAGAATGAACGCTTTTGACAGAGCTGTTGAGAAAGGAAAGTCCATACGATCTTTGGGGAGCGCAGCGCGGTGGTGCAATGCGATTCTTGCAGCAGCTGTCGCCTACAAAAACCCTGAGCATGTTCATATGGCAAGCACAATAATTGGATTAATGACAATATACCCTGTCATTATGATAGATTCTATTATCCAGCTTAAACGTTCATCAATGGAAGAGAGGTGAAAACCCTTTGAATCATGAATACAGAACTATTGAATTTCTAGGTCTTACTTTTAATCTGACAAACATTCTGATGATTACTGTGGCGAGTGTGATTGTTTTATTGATTGCGATATTAACGACAAGAACGCTTTCGATCCGTCCCGGAAAAGCCCAGAATTTTATGGAATGGGTTGTTGATTTCGTCCGCAATATTATCGGCAGTACAATGGATTTGAAAACAGGGGCGAACTTCTTGGCACTTGGTGTCACATTGCTGATGTACATATTTGTGTCGAATATGCTGGGGCTGCCGTTCTCTATTACAATCGGACATGAGCTCTGGTGGAAATCTCCGACAGCCGACCCTGCCATTACATTAACGCTAGCCGTGATGGTTGTCGCTTTAACCCACTACTATGGTGTGAAGATGAAAGGGCTCAAGGAGTATTCTAAAGACTATTTAAGGCCTGTTCCATTCATGCTCCCGATGAAAATCATCGAAGAGTTTGCCAATACGCTGACTCTCGGGTTGAGGCTTTATGGTAACATCTTCGCCGGTGAGATTCTTCTCGGCCTGCTTGCGGGTTTAGCGACAAGCCATTATTCGCAAAGCGTGGCTCTCGGTCTTGTCGGTACAATCGGCGCCATTCTGCCGATGCTGGCATGGCAAGCATTCAGTTTATTTATAGGCGCCATCCAAGCGTTTATCTTTACAATGCTCACGATGGTGTACATGTCTCATAAAATCAGTCATGATCACTAAAACATTATATCCAAACGGATAACATTTTAAAGGAGGAACTTTTTCATGAATTTAATAGCAGCTGCGATTGCAATTGGTTTAGGCGCACTTGGTGCAGGTATTGGTAACGGTTTGATTGTTTCACGTACGGTAGAGGGGATTGCCCGTCAGCCGGAAGCAGGTAAAGAACTTAGAACGCTTATGTTCATGGGTATCGCATTGGTTGAAGCCCTTCCTATTATCGCTGTCGTTATCGCATTCTTAGCGTTCTTTGGCTAAGCATAAAAGCCTTATATGAACTAAAAATGGCGAAGATCATTCCAAGAGAACCTTCGCCATTGCTTTATGTCTGATAAGCAACCCGCCTTGCCGGCTGAAAAGAGACAAGTGCGGCTGCTGGATCAGCAAAGAAAAACCTGCAGAAGGGAGTTGCCGTAGTAGATGTCTCAATTACCACTTGAACTAGGATTATCGTTTAACGGCGGAGATATCCTGTTCCAACTGTTAGCTATGTTAATCTTATTAGCGCTTCTGAAGAAATACGCTTTAGGGCCGCTATTAAACATAATGAAACAGCGTGAAGACCACATCGCTGGAGAAATTACGTCTGCTGAAGAAAAAAATAAAGAAGCGCAGCAGCTGATTGAAGAGCAGCGCGTTCTTTTAAAAGAAGCAAGACAGGAATCCCAAACCCTTATCGAAAACGCAAAGAAACTGGGAGATAAGCAAAAAGAAGAAATTATCCAGGCTGCACGTGCAGAATCTGAACGTCTGAAAGAAGCAGCGAGAACTGAAATCGTGAAGGAAAAAGAACAGGCGGTTTCTGCTCTCCGTGAGCAAGTAGCGTCTCTATCTGTCATGATTGCGTCGAAAGTGATCGAAAAAGAACTGGATGAACAAGCTCAAGAGAAATTGATTCAGGACTATCTTAAAGAGGTAGGAGAAAGCCGATGAGTGGATCAGCTGTCTCTAAACGATATGCGTCAGCTCTTTTTGATATTGCCAATGAGTCCGCTCAGCTGAATCAAGTAGAAGAAGAGCTAACTGTTGTAAAACAAGTATTCCAAAATGAAAAAGCGCTTAATGATGTGTTAAACCATCCGAAGGTGCCGTCTGCGAAGAAAAAAGAGCTGGTTCAAAATGCATTTGGCTCTTTGTCGCATTCCGTGCTCAATACGATTTTTCTTTTGATTGACCGCCATCGGGCGGCGATCGTGCCTGATCTCACAGATGAGTTTATCAAACTCGCAAATGAGGCCCGTCAAACAGAAGACGCAATCGTATATTCAGTGAAACCGCTGACGGAGGCGGAAATTTCATCATTATCACAAGTGTTTGCAAAAAAAGCCGGAGTCGCTTCACTGAGAATCAAAAATGAAGTGCAGACGGATTTAATAGGCGGCATTAAAGTCCGCATTGGAAACCGGATTTTTGACGGCAGTGTAAGCGGAAAGCTTCAGCGCATTGAACGTCAACTAGCCGGGGAAAATCGATAGAAGGGGTGAAACCTAAGTGAGCATCAAAGCTGAAGAGATTAGCACGCTGATAAAACAGCAAATACAAAATTATCAATCTGATATTGAAGTTCAAGACGTAGGTACAGTCATCCAAGTCGGTGACGGTATTGCGCGTGTGCACGGCCTTGACAACTGTATGGCCGGGGAACTTGTCGAGTTTTCAAACGGCGTTCTGGGCATGGCCCAAAACCTTGAGGAATCAAACGTAGGTATCGTTATCTTAGGACCTTTCAGTGAGATCCGTGAGGGAGACGAAGTAAAAAGAACAGGACGCATCATGGAGGTTCCTGTCGGTGAGGAACTAATCGGCCGTATTGTGAACCCATTAGGCCAGCCGGTAGACGGACTTGGCCCGATTCTTACTAGCAAAACGCGTCCGATCGAAAGCCCTGCACCAGGCGTTATGGACCGTAAATCCGTTCATGAACCGCTCCAAACGGGAATTAAAGCGATCGACGCACTGATTCCAATTGGCCGCGGCCAGCGTGAGCTGATCATCGGTGACCGTCAAACAGGTAAAACTTCTGTTGCGATCGATTCCATCCTGAACCAAAAAGACCAAGACATGATCTGCGTGTACGTAGCGATCGGTCAAAAAGAATCAACAGTCCGCGGCGTAGTAGAAACATTGCGTAAGCACGGCGCGCTTGATTACACAATCGTTGTAACGGCGTCTGCGTCACAGCCGGCACCGCTTCTGTACCTGGCTCCGTATGCAGGGGTTACAATGGCAGAAGAATTTATGTACAACGGCAAGCACGTTCTTGTTGTATACGATGATCTTTCTAAACAAGCGGCTGCTTACCGTGAGCTGTCCTTGCTTCTTCGTCGTCCGCCAGGCCGTGAAGCGTTCCCTGGGGATGTATTCTACCTTCATTCCCGCCTGCTAGAGCGTGCAGCAAAGCTTAGCGACGCGAAAGGCGCGGGATCAATTACAGCTCTGCCGTTCGTAGAAACACAAGCCGGAGATATCTCCGCTTATATTCCAACGAACGTTATCTCTATCACCGACGGACAAATCTTCCTGCAATCTGATTTGTTCTTCTCAGGCGTACGTCCAGCGATCAACGCCGGATTGTCTGTATCCCGTGTCGGTGGTTCAGCGCAAATCAAAGCGATGAAAAAAGTATCAGGAACACTGCGTCTTGACCTTGCGTCATACCGTGAGCTGGAAGCCTTCGCTCAATTCGGATCTGACCTCGACCAAGCGACTCAGGCGAAACTGAACCGCGGTGCGCGTACAGTTGAAGTGCTGAAGCAGGATCTGAACAAGCCGCTTCCGGTTGAAAAGCAAGTAGCCATTCTTTATGCGCTGACAAAAGGACATCTTGATGATATTCCTGTTGCGGACATCAGACGTTTTGAAGAAGAGTACTACATGTACCTTGACCAAAACCATAAAGAACTGCTTGATGGAATTGCGAAAACAGGAAACCTTCCTGCTGATGAAGACTTCAAAGCGGCAATCGAAGGCTTCAAACGCACATTTGCACCAAGCAACTAACTCGATTGCTGATGAGAGAAAAAGGTTCTCTTTTTCTCTCTTTTTACGCAGATGAAGAGAAAAGGTGGTGAAATCTTTGGCCTCATTACGCGATATTAAGTCAAGGATCACGTCAACGAAAAAAACAAGCCAGATTACAAAGGCCATGCAGATGGTATCTGCGGCTAAACTGAATCGTGCTGAAAACAACGCAAAATCATTTGTGCCATATATGGATAAGATCCAAGAGGTTGTGTCAAACGTCGGAAGAGTTTCCAGGAACGTGAAGCATCCGATGCTTCTCAGCAGAGAAGTGAAAAAGACAGCATACCTAGTCATTACGTCTGACCGCGGTCTTGCCGGCGCTTTTAACAGTTCGGTCTTACGAAGTGCTTATCAGGCCATGCAAGAACGTCATCAGTCTAAGGATGAGTACGCGGTGATCGTCATCGGAAGAGTGGGCCGTGATTTCTTTAAGAAACGTGAGATTCCGATCATTTCCGAGTTAACAGGACTTGGAGATGAAGTAACGTTTGCACAGATTAAGGATCTTGCCCGGCAAACGATCCAAATGTTTACAGATGGTGCGTATGATGAATTGCACCTTGTTTATAACCATTTTGTCAGCGCCATATCTCAAGAAGTCACGGAGAAAAAACTTCTGCCGTTAACTGATTTGGGCAGCGGCGGCGGAAAGAGAACGGCGTCATATGAATTTGAACCGTCTGAAGAAGAGGTTCTGGAGGTTTTGCTTCCTCAATATGCAGAAAGCTTAATTTTCGGTGCGCTTCTTGACAGTAAAGCAAGTGAGCACGCTGCAAGAATGACGGCGATGAAAAACGCGACAGACAACGCGAAAGATCTTATCGATTCACTTTCGCTTTCTTACAACCGCGCTCGCCAAGCAGCCATCACACAAGAAATTACGGAAATTGTCGGCGGAGCAGCCGCTTTAGAATAGAAAGATTTTGTCAGGAGGGATAGCGATGAAGAAAGGACGCGTTAGCCAGGTATTAGGGCCGGTCGTCGACGTACGTTTTGAAGACGGTCACTTGCCTGAAATTTATAATGCGATTAAGGTTTCACAGCCAGCAAGTGAAAACGAAGTAGGTATTGATTTAACGCTTGAGGTCGCTCTTCATTTAGGCGATGATACAGTCCGTACAATCGCAATGGCGTCTACGGACGGTGTTCAGCGCGGAATGGAAGCTATTGATACAGGAGCGCCAATCTCAGTGCCAGTTGGTGATGTAACACTCGGCCGTGTATTTAACGTACTCGGAGAAAATATTGATTTGAATGAGCCGCTTTCTGCGGATGCGAAAAAGGATCCGATTCACAGACAGGCGCCTTCATTTGACCAGCTTTCAACAGAAGTTGAAATTCTTGAAACAGGCATTAAAGTTGTTGACTTGCTTGCTCCATACATCAAGGGCGGTAAGATCGGATTGTTCGGCGGTGCCGGTGTAGGTAAAACCGTATTAATCCAGGAATTAATCAACAACATCGCGCAAGAGCACGGCGGTATCTCTGTATTCGCCGGTGTAGGAGAGCGTACTCGTGAAGGAAATGACCTTTTCTACGAAATGAGCGATTCTGGCGTAATCAACAAAACAGCCATGGTATTCGGACAAATGAACGAGCCGCCGGGCGCACGTATGCGTGTTGCTTTGACAGGCCTTACAATGGCTGAGCACTTCCGTGATGAACAAGGACAGGACGTACTGTTCTTCATCGACAACATTTTCCGTTTCACGCAAGCGGGTTCCGAAGTTTCTGCCCTTCTTGGCCGTATGCCTTCAGCGGTTGGTTATCAGCCGACGCTTGCGACTGAAATGGGTCAGCTTCAAGAGCGTATCACGTCTACAAACGTTGGATCAGTTACATCTATCCAAGCGATCTACGTGCCTGCCGATGACTACACTGACCCAGCGCCGGCAACAACGTTCGCTCACTTGGATGCGACAACAAACCTTGAGCGTAAGTTAACTGAAATGGGTATTTACCCTGCGGTTGATCCGTTGGCTTCTACATCACGCGCCCTTGCTCCTGAAATTGTCGGAGAAGAGCATTATGCAGTTGCCCGTGAAGTACAGTCAACGCTTCAGCGTTACAAAGAGCTTCAAGATATCATTGCGATTCTCGGTATGGATGAATTAAGTGATGAAGACAAGCTTGTCGTTCAACGCGCACGCCGCATTCAGTTCTTCCTTTCTCAAAACTTCCACGTGGCTGAACAGTTCACTGGACAAAAAGGTTCTTACGTGCCTGTAAAAGAAACGGTTCAAGGTTTCAAAGAAATCTTAGCCGGCAAATACGACCATCTTCCTGAAGATGCGTTCCGTCTTGTAGGCCGTATCGAAGAAGTTGTTGAGAAAGCAAAAGAAATGGGTGTAGAAGTTTAATCTGGTCCTAGGAGGGTAAAAGCATGAAGACCGTTAAAGTCAATATCGTTACTCCCGACGGCCCAGTATACGATGCGGATATCGAAATGGTGAGCGTGAGAGCCGAAAGTGGCGATCTCGGTATTTTGCCAGGCCATATTCCAACCGTGGCTCCTCTTAAAATCGGCGCTGTCCGTCTGAAAAAAGACGGGCAGACTGAATTGGTTGCCGTCAGCGGCGGATTTGTAGAAGTCCGCCCTGATCATGTAACCATCCTTGCCCAAACCGCGGAAAAAGCGGAAGGCATTGATAAAGAGCGCGCTGAAGCTGCACGCCAGCGGGCGCAGGAGCGTTTGAATTCTCAATCATATGATACTGACATTCGTCGGGCTGAGCTTGCGTTACAGCGGGCTTTGAACAGATTGGATGTAGCAGGGAAATAGAAAAAATCCTTCTCTTTATGAGAAGGATTTTTTTATGACCGCACAAGAGAATCAAACAGCGATAGCAGCGGCTGGCCCTCTTTTTGCTGCAAGTATAAACGATCGCAGCAATTCACGGTATGCCATGATTTCCGATGTCTTCTGAAGCCCATTGTATAAGCGCCGTCTGTGTACGGATAAGGTTTTACGATCCATTCCGCATCCTCATGATGGGCAATCACGCAATCTATAAGATACACACTGATCATTTTCTCAAATTCTTCAATAGGAAGATTCCAATCAGTAAGCAATAGCTCTTGTATACTTTGAAAATAAAGGTTTTCAAGCTCTTCAAGGCTTTCTCTCGTATAGGTAAGAGAAATGTTATAAAACTGACACAATTCATTCAGTTCTTCAATCTGTGACTGTCTATAATCATAATAGAATGCAATTGCTTCCCATTCCTGTTCAAAAATTGGCAAGTCCTCACCGTATTGCTTTTCAGGCTGAAAAAAAGAATGATTCACATTTGCCAGCTCCTTTCCAATTCAGTATACCATGTAAAAGAATCGCACTTTAAGCGGGGATTAGCCCTATATATGGGTGATTGTTCCATTCTGTATAAAATGTATCATCTTTATCTGTGCTTCTTATATAATAAGAAAGGGTATAAACGCGGAGAAAGGATGAAAGGAGTGGAATAGATGAGTGTATTGGGACAGCAGGCTGCTATCGGCATTGTCGTGCACCTGATTTTTATAGCGGTGACTTGGTGGGCACTGCAGGCCGTCAATATCGATCTGTTAATTAAAAAAGGCAAAGTTGTGCAGGCTAGGCTCCTGATGATGTTGCTGACAATCGCCATTGGAACGGCCGTTGCAAATTTCTTTTTAGATTACCTCAATTATTCACAGCAGCTTCCCTATTTATTTTAATAGGTTTGGAACCTCATCATCTAGGGAATGGTTGGGGAAGGGGTTGAAGCGAATAGCTCGAGTTTTGACGAAGATTTTTACGTATGGCGCCTCTTGCCTCCGGTAAAACTGGGGATAAGGGGAGAGATGAACATGAACAAAAAACAAGTAAGCCGCGCTATTATCATTTCCGTGATGCTAAGCTTCGTCATAGCTGTTTTCCATACCATTCATGCGAGTGAGTTAACGCCGTTAGCACAACTGGCAGAGGGGCTGAATCGCCAAGATGTGTCAATAGATAAGTGGACTTTGCATGCCAAACAAAACATGTCGCTGACCGAAAAAGAATTTTATCAAAAAGTGCAACGTTTACAATCAGAGTATCGTCAATATGATTGGGAGCTTGCACAGGAAGATAAGGTCGTAAAGGCCATTGGCACATATACTGACAAAAAAAATCGCACTTCTTTTAGGCTGCAGCTTGTCACAACCCTCAAAAAACACAACCCAACTTCGTATTTATTATATGAGCAAATGAGTCTTGAGACACCGAATAGCTGGAATGATACATATGAACAGTTTGAACGTGAGACACTCGGGATATTCCAAGAAAAAGTAGTTATTTTTACTTGTCTAAATGGTCATTTAAATGATAATATGAATATTGTTTTGCAAAAAAAAGCAAATCAGTTATTAAATGAATTTCAAGCAAGATCTGTAGAACATGTAGTTGAGCCAAATTTCGTTTCTATTTCTGCGTTTACAGATGAGTGGGAAGAGTACATCATGACCTCGAAACATAAAATGAATTTGCAAATTGCACTTAGAAGTGCAGGAATGGGCGGAAAACATACCGTTACGGTTGGCACACCAATCGTTACGACTGAATATTAATATAGAGAATTTAGGGACGCGGAGGGGAATACCTTGGAAAAAATCATCGTCCGCGGCGGTCAAAAGTTAAACGGCACAGTCAAAGTTGAAGGCGCTAAAAATGCTGTTTTACCTGTTATCGCTGCATCTTTGTTAGCAAGTGAAGAAAAAAGCGTAATTTGTGATGTACCTACGCTCTCCGATGTATATACAATTAACGAAGTGTTGCGTCATTTAGGAGCAGATGTGCATTTTGAGAATAATGAAGTGACTGTAAATGCTTCATACGCTTTACAAACTGAAGCACCTTTTGAATATGTTCGTAAAATGCGTGCGTCTGTGCTTGTCATGGGGCCGCTTCTTGCGCGTACAGGTCATGCAAGAGTTGCGCTTCCGGGCGGATGCGCAATTGGTTCCAGACCGATCGATCAGCATTTAAAAGGTTTTGAAGCAATGGGCGCAGAAATCAAAGTCGGCAATGGCTTCATCGAAGCTGAAGTAAACGGCCGTCTGCAAGGCGCAAAAATCTACCTGGACTTCCCAAGTGTAGGAGCTACAGAGAACCTGATTATGGCAGCCGCTCTGGCTGAAGGAACAACAACGCTGGAGAACGTGGCGAAAGAACCTGAAATCGTTGATTTAGCAAACTATATCAACGGCATGGGCGGTAAAATCCGCGGAGCTGGCACCGGCACCATCAAAATTGAAGGGGTCGAAAAGCTTCACGGCGTAAAACACCATATTATTCCTGACCGCATTGAAGCGGGCACATTTATGGTTGCTGCTGCTATCACAGAAGGAAACGTATTGGTGAAAGGAGCGGTTCCTGAACACCTCACCTCTTTAATTGCGAAAATGGAAGAGATGGGTGTAACGATTAAGGATGAAGGTGAAGGCTTGCGTGTCATCGGCCCGAAAGAACTCAAACCGATTGACATTAAAACAATGCCTCACCCAGGCTTCCCGACTGATATGCAGTCACAAATGATGGCGCTTCTGCTTCGTGCAAGCGGCACAAGCATGATTACAGAAACTGTTTTTGAAAACCGTTTTATGCATGCGGAAGAATTCCGCCGTATGAATGGAGATATCAAGATTGAAGGACGTTCTGTCATCATTAATGGTCCTGTACAGCTTCAGGGAGCTGAAGTTGCAGCGACTGATTTGCGTGCAGGTGCAGCGCTGATTCTTGCGGGGTTAGTGGCTGAAGGTCATACGCGTGTTACTGAACTGAAGCACTTAGACCGCGGTTACGTTGATTTCCATAAGAAGCTTGAGGCTATTGGCGCAGACATCGAACGTGTAAATGATGAGTCTGCTTCTGAGCAAGAGAACAAAGAAGTCGTATCTGACTTAAACGCATAAACCACATGAAAATCAGTATGTCACTCTGGCATACTGGTTTTTTATTTTTCGTGTATTATCATCATTATGCGCAAAATAGCAAAAAAGAATACGTAAATGACAAATAAAGTTTCTGTCCAAAACGAGAGTCATATTAGCTTGTCCCTGCCCATAGACTAGACTAGAGTCGAATCCCGAGCAGGAGGCAGCTGAATATGAAACAATTCGTAATTACACTATCCGTACTATGTGCATTGATTCTCTTGATCCCCACACTCTTGGTCATACCGTTTCAGCATAACAAAGAAGCGGAAGCCAGTGCAGAATCAGGAAAGACAGCAGTCAGCACGAAACCGGCATCAAAAGGAGCGGAAACGTTGAAAGCATCGCCTGTTTCTATTCCCGTCTATCGAACCGCAAATCAATCCGTAGAAAACATTCCGCTTGAAGAGTATGTAATTGGAGTCGTCGCCTCCGAAATGCCCGCAACCTTTGAAACTGAGGCGCTGAAAGCTCAGGCTCTCGCCGCCAGAACGTTTATTGTCAGACTGATGGTGTCAAATTCAGCGGTTGAGGCTCCTAAAGGCTCGCTGGTCGATGATACACAGATGTTCCAGGTGTATAAAAGCAAAGCGGAGCTGAAAAAACAGTGGGGGGCAAGCTACGAGCGGGATTTGAAAAAAATCACAGATGCGGTTGCCAGCACGCAAGGCAAAATCTTAACGTACAACAACCAGCCGATTGAAGCCTCTTTTTTCTCTACAAGCAACGGCTACACAGAAAATGCAGAAGCCTATTGGACAAGTGCCATCCCTTATTTAAAAAGCGTCAAAAGCTCATGGGATAAAAAGTCTCCAAAATATAAGGCGACGAAAACCTTCACAGCCTCAGAGTTTGAGCAAAAGCTTGGCGTCAAGCTGGATGGGTCTGGCACAGTCGGACAGATTACCGGAGAAACACCGGGCCGCCAAGTCGCAACTGCCGTTATTAACGGCAAGACGCTGAAAGGAAGAGACATACGAGAGAAGCTTGGCCTCAATTCAGCCGATTTTGAATGGAAGCGAAGCGGAGACACGATTACTGTCACGACGAGAGGATTTGGACACGGTGTCGGGATGAGCCAATATGGCGCCAATTTTATGGCGAAAGAAGGCAAAACGGTTAATGACATTGTGAAGTACTATTACAAAGGCACACAAATTTCTGAAGCAGATTCGTTTTTGAATAAATATATGGCCAAGAAGTAGAAAGGACGCTCAATGAGCGTCTTTTTCTGTTCCTGAGTGTCTTTTATCCAAGAGCTGTTGAAACGGTTTAGAGGAGCTCCTGGCAGTCTTTAGAATGAAAAGGAAATCAGTTCTTTTATCCTAATAGCGGACTTCGAGATGTGGTAAAGTAATCCACATGTATCGACAGACTTCGACAGACTCATATAACGAAAGCCAAAAGGCCGGCAATGTTGTTTTTTTATCTTATCATTAGGTTGAAATCACTAATAAAAACAAAGGTTTCTATGCAAAAGTAAATAACACGATTGAGGAAGCCCGCCCTATTTATTTCTCTGTTTTTGTCGATTACGATTAGTTATGTTCAGCGTTGAACATCTGCACGCAGAAACCAACTTGTAAAGGGGTACGAACATGAAGAAAAGATTTTCACTGATCATGATGACAGGCTTGTTATTTGGATTAACGTCACCTGCTTTTGCGGCTGAAAAGGAAGAACCGAAGGCTGAAGCTCCGGCAAACGTGGCAGTCTTGCTTGATGCCAGCGGAAGTATGGCGAAAAGAATAGACGGTGTATCTAAATTTAATTCAGCTAAAAAAGAAATTTCTAAGTTTGCAAGCTCACTGCCGGAAGGAACTCAAGTGAAAATGAGCGTGTTTGGTTCAGAAGGAAACAATAAAAATTCAGGAAAAGTTCAATCATGTGAATCTATCCGCAATGTTTACGGCTTCCAAAGTTTTAATGAGCAAAGCTTCCTCAATTCTCTCAATGCAATCGGGCCGACTGGCTGGACGCCAATTGCCAAAGCGCTGAACGAGGCGAAATCTTCGTTTGATCAGCTTGATACAAAAGGGGAAAAAGTAGTGTATCTGCTGACAGACGGTGAGGAAACGTGCGGTGGAAATCCGATTAAAACAGCAAAAGAACTGCATAAAGACAATATCACTGTGAATGTGATCGGTTTTGATTATAAAGAGGGATACAAAGGCCAGCTGAACGCGATTGCGAAAGTAGGCGGCGGTGAATACTTCCCTGCGTATACTCAAAAAGATGTTGAGAAAATCTTCACTCAGCAGTCATTGATGTTATCTAAATAAGGAAAAAGAGGCTGACTGATGTCAGCCTCAGCTTGTAGAGAAAACGACGTTTTTTCTACAAGCTTTTTTGTTTTCTACTGTTTCTTTAGTTGTTCAGCGGATTTCAAAAACTGAAAAAGAGCTCCCACATACCTAGCCCTGCTTGGCTAGGTATGTGGCAATCTTCTTCATGTTCTGGCATGCGGCTGTGAGGAGAACTTGTTCACTCACATTCCGTTTTCCCCTCAACCTGCAATAGCGAAGCCCATGCAGCTGTTTTGAATCTGCAAAGCTTCGCTCTATTTTTTCTTTTCTTTTTTTATAGAGGTTTTTTCCTGAAACAGATAAGCGATTTTGTCTGATCTTTTCTTTGTGGTCCTCCCATACATGCCGGGTGATGACCTTTTGGCGGTTCTTTGATCTTGTGCATTGTTCAAGCAATGGGCACGCGAAACAGGTTTCAGGATTTGATTTATATGACCGGTAGCCTTTTCGGTCAGTTGTTGAGTATGTAAGTGTTTGCTGGTTCGGGCAAATGTATCTGTCTTGTTCACTGTCATAATGAAACTTCCATTTTGGAAACAAGCCTCTAGTAGGGTGATATCGTCTATGCGCAATAACGCCAAAAATATGGCGGTCAGCTAATCCTTTACAGATCGGAGTCGTCAAATAACCAGAATCAAGAGCGACGGCTTCTACTTCAAAATCAAATCGTGCAATTTGGTGATCTAATCGGTCAAGATAGGGCACAGAATCATGGACATTTCCAGGCGTAACATAGGCGTCGGTGATAATGTTATGTTTCATATCCGTTGTTCGGTGATCTAAGTAAAAGAAACCCTCCGGTTTGTTTTCACGATACATATATCCACTTTCAGGGTCAGTTGTACTGTGGCGGATCTCTTTTTCAGCTTTCACCTCCTCTTTGGCTGGTAATGGCTTTTTTCCGTGCTCCTCCCGATCTTCTTGAATGGCTTCATTTAAATCTTTGATATAGTTTTGTGTATCCTGTTCAATCGTTTTTCTTGTGTATTTGTGCTTGTTGGCATTGGCTTTCAGATGAGTTGAATCAGTGAAAAGGACACGTCCGCCCACCATATCATGATTGATGGCCTGAAGAACGATCTCATCAAAAATGTCTTGGAAAATCGTTGTATCTTTAAAGCGTGTGCGTCTGTTCCAGCTGATGGTGGAGTGGTGCGGAACTGGGTCATTGATATTCAGGCCCAAAAACCATCTGTACGCCATATTGTAGTAAATTTCTTTTTCAAGCTGTCTTTCTGAACGGATACCGTAGAGGTAGCCGATAAACATCATTTTGAATAAAATCAGCGGATCGAGTGAGGGGCGGCCTTTGTTTTCGCTGTAGTAAGGCTTAACCTTTTCAATGATAAAAGAGAAGTCTATGTGTTTATCGATTTTTCGAAGCAAATGATCCTCTTCGACGAGTTGGTCAAGCAGAACAAATTCGGCTGCGTTTTGAGAAGAATTTCTTGTGTGGAACATAAGAAAGACACCATCCTTTTTAGTCTTTCTTTTATTTTATTACACGTGAATGGAGATTTTAAGGAAAAATAAAGGCTGTCGAGATTTTCTCGACAGCCTGAGGCTGACTGATGTCAGCCTCTTTTTTGTATGTAACAAAATGTTCAATAGTGATTAGCTGTCTGCTTGTATCATAGTATTAGATTTCCGTTTCTCTGTCGTATTCAAGGAGAAAAAAGAATGAATGATGTCACAGTCTGTATCTGCTTTATGGGCGAAAATAGCTAAAAATCATCGGCATATCAAGCGATTTTGTACAGAAAGTGAAAGCGGCACAAAAGGCAGCTTGCCCTATATCTTTTTGCATTTTGATATTCTAGCATAAAGAAGAATCCAACATAAAGTTGGAAAATATGAGAAAGAAAGGAAGTTGTAGTATGAAAAAATTGCTGGCTGCCAGTATCATTGGATTGCTGACTGTCTCTTTTGCATCCCCGTCCTTTGCCGCTGAGAAACAGGCTGATACAAATGTGGCTGTTTTGTTTGATGGAAGCGGAAGCATGGTTCAAAAAACAGGAGGAGAGCGCAAAATAGATATTGCCAAAAAATCCGTAAAGTCGTTTGCCGAGCTGCTTCCGAAGGATACAAATTTGATGCTTCGCGTTTTCGGGCATGCTGGAAACAATAAACTGTCAGGTAAAGCTCTTTCATGCGGCACGACAGAAACCATTTACGGCCTTCATCCATATGAAGGATCACTGTTTGACAATTCATTGAGCGAGATCAAGCCAACAGGCTGGACACCGATTGCCAAAGCACTTTCAGATACAAGAAAAGAACTTGAAGCATTTGACGCAAACGGAAAAAATGTGGTGTATGTCATCACTGATGGTGAAGAAACGTGCGGCGGAGATCCAGCGGCGGAAATTGAAAAGCTTCGCGAAGCAAATGTGGATACGATTGTAAACATTATTGGGTTTAACTTTGATGTAAAAGGGAACGAAGAGATGAAACAGGCGGCTGTTGCTGGCGGAGGAGAATATATCTCAGCGGCCAGCGCAGATGAATTCGAACAGACCTGGGAAAAAGAAGCACAAAAATTTACTGAGTAATTGTTTGTATGAAGGCGCTCCCCCAGGCGCCTTTTTCTATTGGTTTAAAAACGATCTGTGCGGGAAAGATACCCTTAAAAGGGGTTGAATATATGAGATTATTAGGCATGATTTTTCTTATAGCCGCCGTGGCGTTTGTTTTGCTCGGTGTTTTTCTAAAACTGGCAGCCTTCTTTTTTGTCAGCATTCTCACCTTGATCGCAGCGATTGTGCTGTTTGTGATCCTGAAAAAAAACCAGCATCATCACACGTAGAGCCCTTTATACAGAAGGCTCTCAGCGTGTCGGCAAACCCCGCATTTATTGTCAAGGCACCTCGGTGCTCAGGTGTTATGAAACGAACGGCGGCTAAATGCTTAGGCGTCCTGCCTACACACCGCCATCATCACATCCTGTAAAAGCCCTTTATACAGAGGGCTCTTTTTGTGTCTCAGAATTCGACAAATTCCGGGGAGTGTGAAAAAATATAATGGCAGGAACATTGCGGAGGGGAAAGAAATTGAACGATAAAGTAACTGCGGTCAGGGATGTATGGCGTTATGAACAAGGGGAAATCAGTAAAATAGAAGACCGGATGGTGACGGAGCATCCATTGACAGTGATACTAAACGGGAATGAATTTGTGACACTCGTTTGTACGCCGGAGCATATGAAAGAGCTTGTCATTGGATTTCTCGCATCAGAGGGTGTTATACGATTTCAAAAAGAGATTAAAAGGTTTACAATAGATGAAAGTCTCGGTTTTGTTTATGTCGATCTCATTCATCCTGAGACGTTGGATCAAAAGGATTATACAAAACGGGTGATCGGCTCATGCTGCGGGAAGGGCCGCCATTTTTACTTTCAGCAAGATGTCAAAACCGCCAAAACGGCTGTCAGCCAAATGAAGATATCGCCTGAAGCATGTCTGGCGCTGATGAAAGATTTGCAAAATGGGAGCGGAACGTTTCAGGATACGGGAGGCGTCCACAATGCGGCGCTTTGCGACACAGAAAAACTGCTGTTGATGCGCACGGATATCGGCCGGCACAACGCGCTAGATAAATTATACGGGCACTGCCTGCTGAACGGGATATCTGTCCGCGACAAACTGATTGTGTTCAGCGGCAGAATCTCATCAGAAGTCCTGTTAAAAGCGGCAAAAATCGGCGTGTCGATTGTGATTTCCAAATCGGCACCGACGGAGCTTGCGATTCAAATGGCAGAAGAATTAAATATCACAGCGATCGGTTTTGTCAGAAACGGATCGTTTAATGTATATACACACCCCGAGAGAGTCGGGGGATAGGAAGGGGCTGTAGCTATGATTACAGAATCGCGCCAGATGTTGGATAAAAGAAACAGGCCGCTGAGAGACCTTCGCATATCTGTTACAGACCGCTGCAACTTCCGATGCACGTACTGTATGCCCGCCGAATTATTCGGTCCGGATTATCCTTTTTTAAAGAAAGAGGAGCTGCTTTCATTTGAGGAACTGGAACGGCTTGCGGCGCTGTTTGTCACAAGGTTCGGCGTTGAAAAAATCCGCCTAACCGGCGGAGAGCCTCTCATGAGAAAGGATATGCCTGAATTAATTAGAAAACTGGCCCGCATTCCGGGTGTCCGTGATATTGCGATGACGACAAACGGATCTTTGCTGCCTGTTTATGCGGAGAGGCTCAAGGAAGCCGGGCTGAAAAGGGTCACGATCAGCCTTGATTCTTTAGAGGACGAGCGTTTCAAAAAGATAAACGGGCGCGGGGTTTCTGTCAGCAAGGTGCTGGAAGGCATTGAAGCGGCGAAGGAAGCGGGTCTCGGTGTGAAAATCAACATGGTTGTCCAAAAGGGCGTTAATGAAAAAGATATCCTGCCTATGGCCCGTTATTTTAAGGAAAAAGGGCACATCCTGAGGTTCATCGAATTTATGGACGTGGGCAACACCAACCAATGGGAAAAGAAGGACGTTATGACAAAGGCGGAAATCATTGATTTGATCAATGGACACATGCCGGTTGAATCGATAGCCCCTAATTATAAAGGTGAAGTGGCTTCCAGGTTCCGCTACTTGGATGGATCGGGGGAAATCGGCGTCATATCGTCTGTATCTGATGCGTTTTGCGGATCATGCAACAGGGCCCGTCTTTCTGCAAGAGGGGAGCTGTTTACCTGCTTATTCGCTGCAAGCGGGTTTGACCTCAGAGCGCCGGTGCGGCAGGAGTTAAGCGATGACGAACTGGCAGAGATGATCGGCACGGTATGGAAAAATCGGATTGATCAATATTCGGTCGACCGTACGCTATCAAAAGCATCAGATAAAAAGAAAGTGGAAATGTCTTATATTGGCGGCTAAATTCATGTAAAGAGCTTATCGGCACTGTCCGATAAGCTTTTTTTATATAAGGGCAAAAAGTATTTGCAAACACCGTATTATATAAGGATAGGCATAAAGAAGGAATCATTGTAAGAATTTTTAATTCCAGTGCCATACATTATGATAAAATATAACCAATTAGATAATAGAAAGGGTTGGAGGGGCATGGCCGCGTACGAGATCCCGTCATCTCAAGTAGGAGTGAAAATCAATAAGTGGTATAAACGCATTTTAGCATTTCAAGTGGCTGATGCCGTAAAGCTGAAGGAAGAAATTGATCAAGACATAGAACAGATGGAAGAGGATCAGCTGCTTCTCTTGTATTATCAGCTGATCAGCTACAGGCACCAAATGATGCTGGATTATGTAAAGCCCGACCTGCACGAGGAATCTCAGCTTCAATATCGTGAATTGATCAAAACGCTGGAAAGCAATCAAGACAGCATCTCCGGATTATCTGAGTATTATTTTCACTTGTTTAGAGGAATGTACGAGTTTGAACAGAACAATTACATCTCGGCTATATCCTTTTACCGGAAAGCTGAGAAGATGCTTACGTTTGTAGAAGATGAAATTGAAAGAGCGGAATTTCATTTTAAAGTGGCGGAAGTCTTTTATATTATGAAGCAGACGCACTTTTCCATGAACCATTCCATACAGGCGCTTGAGACATATAAGGATTATGATTTTTACAGAGTCAGAAGAATTCAATGCCATTTCGTCATATCGGGCAACTATATTGACTACAGAAATTATGAAAAAGCGCTTGAGCATTTGGATGACGCGTATCGCCTTGCTTTATTGGAAGGCCAGCCCCGTTTGATTGGATCTGCCCTCTACAATATAGGGAATTGCTATGACGATAAAGGCGAGCTGGATCAAGCTGCGGCTTACTTTGAAAAAGCGCTGCCTGTCTTTGAGGAGCATCAGCTGGAACAGCTCCCGAAAGCGCTCTTCAGCCTGACTCGCGTTCTTTTCAAAAAAGAAGATGTCCAAGCTGCGATGCGATACTATGAAAAAGGGGTTTTCATCGCTCAAAAACGAAACGATTTCTTCAGTCTGGCAAAATATAAATTTCTGCAGGCCTTATATGTGGAATCTGTCAATGTCGATATGATTCAAGAAGTATTTGACTATATGGAAGAAAAAGCACTGTACGTATATATTGAAGAATTCGCCTTAGAGGCTGCCGCCTATTTCAGTCATCGCGAACATTACAAAGAAGCGGTGTATTATTATGAAAAAGCGGTTGGCGTAAGAGACATGATCCAAAGGAACGACTGTTTATATCAAGTGTAAGACGAAACCATCTGCTGGCAGATGGTTTTTTTTATACAAAAAAAGGGGAGCATTGGAACGTTTATTTCCGGACAAAACAGGAAAAATCGCTACATATGCTTTTAAACAATTGGCTGGATTCATTCAGTGTTAGGGTCAATGACAAGCATGAGGGGGAATTGAATGTTTGGTTTCAATGATATGGTGAAGTTTCTATGGTCTTTCCTCATTGTTCTGCCGCTTGTACAGATCATACATGTTTCAGGGCACAGCTTTATGGCTTTTATTTTTGGGGGAAAAGGATCATTGGATATTGGGATGGGCAAAACGCTGTTCAAGATTGGGCCGATACGGATCAGAGCGATCTATTTCATCGATTCTTTTTGCAGGTTTGGTGAGCTGAAAACCGACAATCGGTTCTCGCATGCACTTGTGTATGCCGGGGGCAGCCTGTTTAATCTGATAACGATTTTCGCTGTCAATTTGCTGATTATACACAGTGTATTAAAACCGAATGTATTTTTCTATCAGTTCGTCTATTTTTCTACGTATTATGTGTTTTTCGCCCTGCTGCCGGTTCGATATTCAGAAAAAAAGTCATCAGACGGGCTGGCGATTTACAAGGTGCTTCGCTACGGAGAGCGCTATGAAATCGATAAATAACATTCAATTGTTTACCGTCTCTCAGATCGGGAAGATAACAAGTACACAGATCTTGAAGGGAGAGAATCAACATGGGTAACGATAGTGTAAAAGATAAAATGAAAGGCGGCTTTAATAAAGCCAAAGGAGAAGTGAAGGACAAAGCCGGAGATATGACCGATAAAGCGGACATGCAGGCTGAAGGCAAAAAAGATAAAGCGAAAGGCGAGATCCAAAAGGATATCGGGGAAGCGAAGGATCGATTCTCAAATAAAGATTAATCATACGGAAAAGGCAGGAAACGATATGTTTCTTGTCTTTTTTTGATGTAACCAAATGTAACAAAAAAGTCCATTGATTTGGTTAAAGTATCCAAATTTTTTAAATATTCTTTGAATTAATATCCCTCTTCTATATAATAATGACATGAGTTGTTAACTTTTATTACATTTAATGGTGAAATTTAGACAAAGGGAGGCTCTGAATGAAAAACTAAAGGGTTGGCATACAATCTGTTTTTCTGTTGTTTCTGCTTATGATTCTGATAACGGGATGCGCTGCGCCGAAGAAAGTGTCGGAAGCCAGCGGAGATGCGAAAAAAACGGTTGATATCGACACAAGCGGGGATGCAGTGAAGGTTGGGATTCTTCACTCGTTAAGCGGGACAATGGCGATCAGCGAAGTGTCCGTTCATGATGCGGTATGGAATTACTTCCAGACAACCAATACGAGCGAAAATCAAACGTTCGTGAAGAACTATAAAAAGATGAATGGCGGTAACAGGGTGACGAACGACCCGATTGAAGCGGGTTATAATACGGTTTATCTCTGGGCGGCTGTTGAAAAGCCAAGTCCTTTGATGTCAATAAAGTGAAGAAAGCGGCTGACGGGATTCATTTATTGCCCCGGGCGGCACAGTGAAAATCGATGGAGATACACAGCATCTTTACAAAACGGTCAGAATCGGGGAAATCATGGGGGATGGACAGTTTAAAGAAGTATTGGAACTCCGGTGATCTGGTAAAACCTGATCCGTATGTTGGGCAAAAGGGTTAACTAAATAAATCAAAGCCGTTTGCGGCGGAGGAGGTTCATTATGACACAATTTATTAAAAGGGGTCATAGGCCTGCTTCCAGCTAAACAGGGGGATATTTGTTTTAAACAAACGTTTATTCAAAACGAAAAGGCGGAAAAACGGGCCAGAATGGGGATTGCGTACGTTCCGCAGGGAAGAGATATCTTTGCCTCCTTAACCGTTCGTGAAAACCTGCTGCTCGGGGAGGAGCCGCTTCCGAAGAAGAAGCGGACGGGGCAGGTAAAGGAAGAGATTTTTCAGTGGTTTCCTGTTTTAAAGGAAATGCTTGACCGCAAAGGCGGCGATTTAAGCGGAGGGCAGCAGCAGCAGCTTGCAATTACCAGAGCGCTGATGGGAAATCCAAAAATTATTTTACTTGATGAACCAATGGAAGGAGTTCAACCTTCAATTGTCGAACTAATCAGACAAGTTATCATAGAAATTTCCAGAAAAAATGACATTTCGGTTATGTTAGTCGAGCACAGTCTGGAAAATGCGTTAACATGTGCTGACCACCTTTATGTGATCGACAGGGGAACGGTTATTGATGATGGGAAGGCCGATGAAGAAACGGCACGCCGCTTTGAAAGGCATCTTACTGTATGATTTTTATGCTGAAGTAAGGGAGGTGATGTCCCGCCTGCATGTTCCCTAAATTCGCAGTAACCACATCTGCTTTATATGAAAAAAGAAGGAGGACTACAGATGAAACTGACACCGGTTGAACAAGAGAAATTGCTCATTTTTGCAGCGGGAGAACTAGCCAAACAGCGAAAGGAGCGCGGCGTTCTGCTGAATTATCCCGAGGCCGCCGCTTATATCACCTGCTTTATCATGGAAGGCGCACGTGACGGAAAGAGAGTGGCGGAGCTGATGGAAACCGGCCGCCATGTGTTAACGGAAAAAGACGTGATGGAGGGTGTGCCTGAGATGCTCGACAGCATTCAGGTGGAAGCCACATTCCCTGACGGAGTAAAGCTTGTCACCGTACATCAGCCGATTTCTGCGGAGGTGACGTCATGAAGCCGGGAGCATTTCAAATTGCTGAGGGAACGATTACGATTAATGAAGGCCGTCAGACACGGGAGGTAACGGTGAAAAACACCGGATCACGCTCCATTCAAGTCGGCTCGCATTTTCATTTTGCGGAAGCCAATCGTGCATTATCGTTTGATCGTGAACAAACCATCGGCATGCGTATCGACATTCCGTCAGGCACATCAGTCCGTTTTGAGCCA
Organism: Bacillus sp. K7; assembly: GCF_053903245.1. NCBI lineage: Bacteria > Bacillati > Bacillota > Bacilli > Caryophanales > Bacillaceae > Bacillus > Bacillus sp. K7. Next base: position 3,462,540 of record NZ_CP096406.1, on the reverse strand, counting down.
GGTGAGGAGAAAACCGTCACGCTTGTTGAATTCAGCGGACGAAAAACAGTACGGGGACTGAACGGAATGGCCGATACATATATCGATGGACGCGGCAAAGAAAAGACGTTAGCCAACTTAAAGCAATCCGGCTGGATGGAGGGTGTAATCCGATGAAGATGTCACGGGAGCAATATGCGGAGCTGTTTGGCCCGACAACGGGCGATAAAATCAGATTGGGCGATACGGATTTATGGATCGAGGTTGAACAGGATTTCACAGTATACGGTGAAGAAATGGTCTTTGGCGGCGGAAAAACGATCCGTGACGGCATGGGTCAAAACGGCAGAATCACAGGGAAAGATGGCGCTTTGGATTTGGTCATTACCAACGTCGTGCTCTTGGATTACTCAGGCATTGTTAAAGCGGATGTCGGTGTTAAGGACGGACGGATTGTCGGCGTCGGAAAAAGCGGAAACCCTGATATCATGGACGGAGTCGATCCGCATATGGTCATTGGCGCGGGTACAGAGGTAATTTCCGGTGAAGGCAAAGTCTTAACAGCCGGAGGAGTGGATACGCACATTCATTTTATTTGCCCTCAGCAGATGGAAGTTGCGCTTTCTTCAGGTGTGACAACCCTTTTGGGAGGCGGAACAGGACCCGCCACAGGAAGCAAAGCGACAACATGCACATCCGGCGCGTGGTATATGGCAAGAATGCTGGAAGCAGCCGAGGAGTTTCCAATCAATGTCGGCTTCTTAGGAAAAGGGAACGCGTCCGATAAAGCGCCACTGATCGAGCAGGTGGAAGCAGGCGCCATAGGTCTTAAGCTTCACGAGGACTGGGGCACGACGCCAAGGGCCATCAAAACGTGTATGGAAGTCGTGGATGAGGCTGATATTCAAGTCGCCATCCATACTGATACAATTAATGAAGCAGGCTTCTTGGAAAACACGCTCGATGCAATCGGGGACCGGGTCATTCATACTTATCACATTGAGGGAGCAGGCGGCGGCCACGCCCCGGATATAATGAAGCTCGCCTCTTACGCAAACATTCTGCCGTCATCCACAACGCCAACCATTCCTTACACCGTTAATACGATGGATGAGCATCTTGATATGATGATGGTCTGCCACCATTTAGATGTGAAAGTGCCTGAAGATGTGGCGTTCAGCCATTCCAGAATCAGGGCTGCGACCATTGCGGCAGAGGACATTCTCCATGATATCGGCGCGATCAGCATGACATCATCGGATTCCCAAGCGATGGGACGGGTCGGTGAAGTGATCATCCGAACGTGGCAAGTAGCCGACAAAATGAAGAAGCAGCGCGGCGCTCTTGCCGGTGAAAACGGAAACGACAATGTGCGGGCAAAACGCTATATTGCCAAATACACAATTAATCCGGCGATTACACATGGCCTCAGCCATGAAGTCGGCTCGGTGGAAAAAGGGAAGCTCGCAGATCTGGTTCTGTGGGACCCGGTATTCTTCGGTGTAAAACCGGAACTAGTCTTAAAGGGCGGCATGATTGCCCGTGCGCAAATGGGAGATCCGAACGCGTCCATTCCGACGCCTGAACCGGTATTTATGCGCCAAATGTATGCATCGTACGGAAAAGCCAATCGCTCAACCTCAATTACATTTATGTCTCAGGCAAGCATTGAGCGGGGGGTGGCGGAAAGCTTAGGGCTGGAAAAAAGAATTTCACCAGTCAAACATATCAGAAAGCTCAGCAAGCTGGATATGAAATTGAACTCAGCTTTGCCGAAGATCGAAGTTGACCCAAAAACCTATCAGGTCTTCGCGGACGGAGAGGAATTGTCTTGCCAGCCTGTCGATTACGTTCCGCTCGGACAACGATATTTCTTATTCTGACAAGATGCGGCCGGAGTGAATCCGGCCGTACTATTGACTCAAAACGGTGCACAAGATCCCCTCTTTAGTGTATATTAAATGTTGACAAACGAATCAAGTGTAACTATTATAGTTACAACGGTGGTGAAAAACATGATTAACAGCCGTCTTGCTGTTGCCATTCATATTTTATCCCTCATTTCGATGGATGAAAAAGAGTCTTCAGAAACCATCGCTGGCAGCGTCAACACCAATCCGGTTGTCGTGCGAAGAATGATCAGCATGCTGAAAAAAGCGGATATTCTCACATCCCGCGCCGGGGTTCCGGGTGCAAGCCTCAAAAAAGATCCGGCTGATATTTCTCTTTTAGAAGTATATCGAGCTGTCCAAAAGCAAGATGAACTCTTTGCGGTTCATGAAAACCCGAATCCGAACTGTCCGGTAGGGAGAAAAATTCAGAACGCACTGGATGAAACATTTGAAAGTGTGCAAAAAGCGATGGAAAATGAACTGGCAAGCAAGTCATTAAAAGACGTTATGAATCATCTCTTTTAATCAAAAGGGATGACTTCTCACCGCCAACATGTAACTAAAATTGTTACAACAAGGAGGACATGAAACATGAAAATTGGAATTATCGGTGCAAGCGGAAAAGCAGGGAACGAGATTTTGAAAGAAGCGAAAACAAGAGGCCATGAAGTGACTGCCATCGTCCGAAACGCTTCAAAAGTGCAGGAACAGGGCATAGCGATTTTGGAGAAAGATGTGTTTGAACTGACTGCAGAAGATATCAAGCCTTTCGATGCGGTCGTCAACGCTTTTGGAGCAGCGCCTGGTGAGGAGCATCTTCATGTGGAGGCAGGCAGAGCGCTAATCAGCATCTTAAAAGATGCGAAAAACACAAGATTGCTTGTCGTCGGCGGAGCAGGAAGCCTGTTTGTTGATGAAGCCAAAACAACCCGTTTAATGGATACATCGGAATTCCCGAAAGAATATGTGCCGACTGCATCAAATCAAGGGGAGAACCTGAAAGATTTGCTGCGGACAGACTCCATTTCCTGGACGTTCCTCAGTCCAGCGGCATTTTTTGATCCAGCAGGAAAACGGACGGGTACTTACCAAAAAGGAAAAGACAATGTCATCGTAAACGAAAAAGGCGACAGCTATATCAGTTATGCAGATTACGCCATTGCCGTATTGGATGAGCTTGAACAACCTGCACACTTAAATGAGCGCTTCACAGTGGTAAGCGAAGCGGAATAATAAAAAAATCGGAGCCTCCTTCGGTTCCGACGTGACGGCAAATCCGTGTCTTATGACAGGAACGGCGGTTAATCGCCTCAGGCGTCCTGCCTAAATGGCGCCATTATCACATCCTGTAAAAGTCTGATTTGATGCTTAGACTTTAAGGGGGTTCCAGCACGCTGAAAAGATGACAAAATCCTAAAACGATAAACCGTTTTAGGATTTTGTCAACAATCTGAAACCCGGAGTTTCCTCCGGGTTTTTCTCATTAATAAGTGTTGTACGTATCATAATCGCTGAAAATGCCGTCAGCAATTCCAAGCATTAAAAAGATGAAAAAGGCGATAATCGCAAGAACCGATACAGCAATGCTCACGATTAAATAAATCCCTTGCATCTTCACAAACTTCGCGTAATTCTCCAGCATGAAGTCTTTAGACTGTTCGCTGTTGTGCTCAGCCATTTGGCCTGCTTCTTTCGCTGATCGCATCAAAAAGATTCCGGCGATGATTTGCAAGACGCCCGGCACAGCACCAATTAGAAAGAAAAACGCGCCTGAAAGCGCGGTAAGAGCGCCCATAATAATAAATAAGATGCCTGTTGCTTTCCCCCATTTTGAAATGCTGACGAGGGTTTTGTTCATTGTTTCAGGATTCATATACACTGGCTCCCCCTTTACAAAAAAATACTCACTTTTCATTTATACACTATTTGTGAGAAGTTTTATATATCGAAAATAACATTTTTGGGGTTGACCCTGACGTTGCGTGATTGTTTACGATGAAAAAGAGGAGGCGGCATTTATGAAATACCAAGTCAAACAAGTGGCGGACATAGCGGGCGTCAGCATTCGGACCCTTCATCACTATGACGATATTCAGCTTTTGAATCCTTCAGCGATTACTGACGCGGGGTATCGTTTGTACAGTGATGCAGATTTGGAAAGACTGCAGCAGATTTTATTTTTCAAGGAAATTGGGTTTCGTTTAGATGATATTAAAGAGCTGCTGGATCATCCGAATTTTGACCGGAAAGAGGCGCTTCAGTCGCAAAAGGATATTTTAATAAAGAAAAAACAAAGAATGGAAGAGATGATTCAAACGATTGACAGAACGCTTCAGTCCATGAAGGAGGGAGAACAAATGAGTAAGCGGGATTTATTCGCCGGATTAAGCATGAAAGACATTGAAGAGCACCAGCAGACATATGCCGGTGAAGTCAGAAAGCTGTATGGAAGGGAAATGGCAGAAGAAACAGAGAAAAGGACATCTGCATATTCGGCGGACGATTGGCGGATGATCATGGCAGAATTTGATTCAATTTACAGACGGATCGCGGCGCGAATGGAGCACGGACCCGGTGATGCAGAGGTTCAGGTTGCTGTGGGGGCGTTTCGCGACCATATTTGTCACTATCATTATGACTGCACACTCGACATTTTCAGAGGGCTTGGGGACCTGTATATCACTGACGAACGATTTACCGATTCAATCAATCAATATGGAGAAGGCCTTGCCGCTTTTTTGCGGGAAGCGATGATGATCTACTGTGACTATCAGGAAAACCCCCGGCCATAAAAGCCGGGGGTGGCGCATCTTATAAAATCGGTGACAACAGCCGCGAGATGGACTCCTTTATTCGAATCCATAAGGGGCGCTGCAGGTATTCCTCATAGGTGTATTTTCTGGATACGAGCAAATCCTCTTTAAATGTAGAAACCAGTTTTTTCGCAATGGTGATATCGTAAATAAACGCATTCACTTCAAAATTCAGCCTGAAGCTTCGGACATCGATGTTCGCTGTGCCAACTGATGCGATTTCGTCATCCACCACGATGGTTTTGGCGTGAATAAAGCCATTATCGTAAATATAGACAGTGGCTCCGGCTTTCAGCAGATCGCCGATGTTCGAAAGTGTCGCCCAGTATACAAAGGCATGATCAGGTTTGTTCGGGATCATAATATTGACGTCAACACCAGACAGGCATGCGATCCTTAAGGCATCCAGCAGGCTTGCGTCAGGAATAAAATAAGGCGTCTGAATCAAAATGGAACGCTTGGCATTCGAAATCATTTTAATGTAGCCATTTTTAATTTGTTCCCATTCGGAATCCGGACCGCTCGTGACAATCTGCATCCCGACATTGCCTTTTGGGCCGTAATCAGGAAAGTGATTCGGAATATATGTCAGGGTATGGCGGTGGGAAGCTTGGTTCCAGTCTAGGATGAAACGTGTCTGGATGGCATGTACGGCCGTCCCCTGCAGCCGGATATGCGTATCCCGCCAATAACCGAATTTCGGATTAAGACCGAGGTACTCATCTCCGACATTAAATCCTCCGACATAACCGGTCATCCCGTCTATGATGACAAGCTTTCGGTGGTTCCGATAATTCAGCCGCAAGTTAATCGGCCTGAGCTTTGAAGGGAAAAAGACCTCCACATGCCCGCCGGCCTCACGTAGCTCTTTAAAAAACTTTTTTCTCAGTGTTCTGGATCCGAGCTCATCATAAAGCACCCGGACTTGAACGCCTTCTTTCGCTTTTTGGATGAGAGCATCCCGTAATTTTTTGCCTAATTCATCACCTTTATAAATATAATATTGTAAGTGGATATGATCCTTAGCCTTTGAAATGTCATGCAGCAGCCGCTGAAACTTATCCCGTCCGTCTGTGATCACGTCAACTGAATTATCCTCGGTGAACACAGCGTGATTATTCATAATAAGCATATAAATTAAATCTTTGTTATCAAAGGTTGCCCGGTTGTTGAACTGAAATTGCCTGGTTTCTAAATCTTCTAGCTGATGCTTCAGCAGCTTTTCGATACCGATCTTTTTCCGGTCCTCCCATTGAAACAATTGTTTGCGTCTGAGGTTATGGCCGAATAATAAGTATAAAATAAAGCCTAAAACGGGAATAAAGAAAAGAACAAGCAGCCACGCCCAAGATGCGCTGGCATCGCGCCGTTCTTTGAAAATGACAATGATGGCCAAAAGAATATTCAAAATGAAAAAAAGTGATAAAAGGATGGAAGAAATACTCACTTTGTAACCCCGCTCATTCATATTTATCAAGAAGATTGCCATTAGTATTCCATGATTAACAGCGATCTGATTCCCATTACAAATTATAACACTCACATTTTAAAAGAATAAAGAGCGGCGATCCAGATTCTTCGTGAAAAAACCGGGCAGATTTCTTTAAAACCAGTTTGCACCTGCGGTAAAATAAGCACATATGATAACGTTCGTAAAGCCTTGCAACATCAAATAAAGGGGGAGGATTACATGAACTTTTACAGAGTCGAACAAATGCCGGGGTTCATTAAAACAGAAATGCAAAAAATTCAAAAGGCTGTACAGCCTTTCATGAAGAAAACCGTCATTTACCGTTTTCTTGCGATTCCGCTTGCTGCATTCTCTCTCTTTCATTTGGCCGCTTATTTATTTCACGCTTCAGCTGACAGGGAGTCCTTGATCAGCATAGGAATATTCGCCCTTCTGGCGGCGCTTGGATTGGCATTTTTCAAAGAAGCAGGCTACCAGCGCAAACAAGTCCAAAAAACGGTACACATCTACATGCTGAACAGGATCAAAAAGAGCGACATCCTTTCAGAAGAGCGAAAAAACTCCTATACCCGACAGATTAAGGAAGAACCGTTTGCGATGCGCAGTTTTGTGGAATTTCTGACAGAAGAAGACAGACGTAAAAAAATGTATTAAATTAAAAGCTGCAAACCAGAACTGCACCCCGATTTGCCGGACATCAGGGTGCAGTTTTTTAATGGCGATATATTCTCTATTTCTGTAAAGCGGAGCGGGGGAGCATGGTTTATTAAGAGGCGGTATTTAAACTATAGAGAATCCCATCTCAGCGGTGTCCCTGCTGCAATATGTTTCTTGGCTGTTCTGCCAATCACGACCTCATAGTATTTTGGCTCCAAGCCATAACCGGGTCGCACAACTTGAATATTGTCTTTGGTGAACATGTCTCCGGCTTTTATATCTTTTTTTACATAAATAGAACGGCGGAATTTAAGCGAAGCTTTTTCCTCGGAAGTGGGTCCGTACGTGATCCGTCCTAATGCTTGCCACGCTCTTTTCGTTTCAACGACAAGCTCCTTCAATTCGAGGGGTTCCAGCGAAAAGGCAGAATCTACGCCGCCATCGGCTCTTGATAAAGTAAAATGTTTCTCAATCACAGTTGCGCCCAAGGCGACACTAGCCACAGCAACTCCTGTTCCCATTGTGTGATCTGATAAGCCAACTTGGCAGTTGAATAATTGTTTCATATGAGGAATCGTGGAGATATTGGTATTTTCCGGTGATGCCGGGTAGGTGCTCGTGCATTTCAGCAGTATGAGTTCTTTACAGCCGGCTTCTTTGGCGGCCCTCAAGGATTCATCAATTTCCGCTACTGTAGCCATTCCGGTAGAAATGATCATAGGTTTACCAGTAGCAGCGACCTTTTTGATAAGAGGGATATCGGTATTTTCAAATGAAGCTATTTTATAAATAGGAACCCCCAAGTCCTCCAGAAAGTCGACAGACGATTCATCGAATGGCGTACTCAAAGGGATCATTCCAAGTTCCCGGCATTTATCGAAGATTGGTTTATGCCATTCCCAGGGGGTGTACGCTTGCTCATATAATGTATAGAGCGTTCTGCCGGACCAGAGGCTATTTTCATCCTCGATTTTAAAATCTTTCGTATTCATATTTAATGTCATCGTGTCAGCGGTATATGTTTGTATTTTCAGTGCGTGTGCACCTGCTTTAGAAGCTTCCTCTATAATGTGAAAAGCACGTTCTAATGATTGATTATGGTTCCCGGACATTTCAGCAATAATAAACGGGGGATGATTCGGCCCGATTTTTCTTCCTTCCAACATGATTTCGTTCATTTTTGCACCTCCTTTTATTTATAGTCAAACCTCCTAAAGATTGGGCTCAGCTCTTCAGTACATTAAAATTTGTATCAAGGTCTTTGTGATCTATTCCTCTTTCAGCTAATTTCTTCAGCACTTTCGGTTTTTCCGCTATCCATTCTTCCTTTAAAAGGCCGTATCTGATGACATCAAGATATTTGTTCTTCCTTACGATGTGGTTTCGGAAATGGCCTTCTTTGCGAAAACCGAGTGATTGGTGGTATGACAAGCTTTTTTCGTTATTCGACAGGACTTCTCCGTAAACTTTCTCAACCTCTAACTGTTGAAACGCCCATTCTAATGCTAAAAACCCCATGACAGAACCGGAGCCTTTTGGACTCTGGGCCTCTCCGATATAAAACCCCCAGTAGCAGTGGTGATTATGATGATCCACATCTTTAAAACTGACAAAGCCGGTGTCTGTTTGATCAATGGTAAAGATAAAATAATGTTCTGTTTTTGAGGAATTCACATTCTTGAACCATTGATGATGCTGTTTTTCAGTTATGATTTGGTCGTTATACATCGATTGCCTGATTCTTTCATCGTTCCGCCAACGGAGAACTGTGTCTAAGTCTTTTTCTTTTAATGTCCTAAGGGAGTATGTGAACACAGATTTATCCCTTCCTTACTTTAAAATTTCCAATAAGAGATTTTGGCGACTATCAATATTTCCTTCTAGCAGCATGCGGGCTTTTTTGGCCATTTGTATGAATGACAAGGGGTTATTGATCATGTCGTGAAGGGCGGAGACGATATGTGATTCTTTGACTGATTCTTTAGGCCCCAGATATTGAATAGCGCCTATTTGATCGAGTGTTTGAGCGATCAGTTCTTGATTTTCAGCGACTGTGATCACGATGGCTGGAAGGCCGAGAAAGCAGCGCTCCCATGCAGCAGTTCCGCCCGCACCTATCGCAAGGTCGGCATTGTACATTAATTCTGCAATATGATTGACTTGGCAGTGAAAGTTGAAAAAAACATGTTTATTACAAATGGATTCAATTTCATTCTTATGAACATTGGTGCTTCCAATCACGATGTCCAGCTCAATATCACGGGAGGAAAGCTGCTGAAAGGCTTTCATGGCCTTTTTCGTTTCATTAGTGGGATCAGTGCCTCCAAAAAAGACAAGAATCTTTCTTATGCTTCCATTGCAGTTTTTGTTACTGGGACAAAATGAATAAAATTCGTCTCGCAATAAGACATACTCTGGCCCTAAAAATTGTTTGCAGCTTTTGGGGACCAAATGGACATAACGGTCTTTATAATGAGGATAAAAATTCTGGTCTAATAACATATCACAATCATGGAAACGGTCAGCCAGATCATCAATTACCATCATTTTTTTGACATGTTTTTTCACTTTCTTCTCCCAATTGATATCAATTGAGTAGTGATCAACGATAAGGAGAGAGATTTCCTTGTTCAGGTTTTTCATCGCATGAATGGTTTCGTCTGAGTCAACATGCCAAGGGACACCAAGCCAATCAGAATGGGGAGTTGCTTTAGGAATGAAAACATTCTTTTTAGGTTCTGGAAGCATAATGAGATCAAACTGCTGCTCGCGAACCACATCAGCTAGATGTCCCTGTAAGTCTCGGCAAACAAATATAATATGAGCTCCCTTTTTACGCAAAGCATGAGCAAGCGTGAGGCACCTCATGACATGGCCTGTGCCTATTTCAATTGAAGCATCTGCTCTGAAAAGAATATTCATAACAGCACCCCATCATCACTTATCTTTGTCATTGTTTTCATTAAAGAGTTCTTTTTGTTCTATTCGGGCGTTGAGTAAAGACCACTCCGGAAACGTGTTCAATAATGCTAATGTATCCTCTAAGCTAAAGTCAGGTTTAGTTGGATACAGATTTTCAATGATCTTTTTGATTAATAAAAAGTCCTCAGGTGTGTCCACAGTCCATCTATGCTGTTTTTGATTTTCGGCATTGGTGATATTAGCCAATTTGAAGCGGGCGGGATTCATGAAAATAAAGGGTGTTACGTGCTCTCGTTCATATTCAAGACTGGACTCGGCATGAGCTTTTTCTAACGACGAAGCTGAAAAAACTTCTATATCCATTCCGCGGGGGTACGTTCTATTTAACGTGTTAGACACATAATCATAGTGACCGTTTGCATCTAGATAATACGTAATGACTTTGTCAATGACACGATGATCAATAATAGGGCAGTCAGAGGTTAAGCGGACGATCGTTTCCGCTTTGCTCATTTTTGCAGCTTCGTAATACCTTGATAGAACATCATTTTCCGACCCGCAATAATAAGCAAGAGATAACCTCTTACTTAGCTCAACAATTGGTTTATCTATAGCATTTGTCGTTGTGGCGATCACAATCTCATCAATACGGGCTGACCTCATTATTCTTTCAATCTGATATTCCAGCAGAGGTTTATTCAAAACTTTTTTTAATACTTTGCCTGGCAATCTGCTGGAGCCCATCCGTGCTTGGATAATAGCCGTTACTGTCAACTCATCACCTCCTACGAATAAAAATCCACTACTTTTTTTAGTGCTTTGATCACGTCATCTGCATCTTTTTCGTTCATTGATTGAAACAGAGGCAAGGTGATGATTCCTTTATAAAGGGCTTCTGCATGTGGACATAGGCCGGCTTGATAACCTAAACGTTGATAGTAAGGATGTAGATACACAGGTATATAGTGAACGTTAACTCCGATATTTTCTTTTTGCATAGCGTTAAAAATGTCATCGCGAGTTCCCTTTAGCTGATCGAGATGTAAGTTGATAATATAAAGGTGCCAGCTTGAAGTTGAGGCTGCATCTTGGCTTGGGAGATGAATGTGGGAGATGGTTTTTAATTTTTCATTGTAGATTCTGGCAAGATGATTTCGTGTGTTAATAAAATCATCTATTTTTTTCAGTTGGCTGACCCCTAATGAAGCTTGGATATCTGTCATCCGATAATTGAAACCAAGGAAGTGCATTTCATAGTACCACGATCCATGGTCTTGGGTTAATTTTTTCGGATCACGGGTTATACCGTGACTGCGAAATTGGAGCAGCTTTTCATAATATGTTCTATTATTAGTCGTTATCATTCCGCCTTCGCCGGTTGTGATATGTTTGACGGGGTGGAAGCTAAACATCGTCATATCACTGATAGAACCGATTTTTTTTCCTTTATATGAAGCGCCTAATGCATGTGCAGCATCTTCAATGACGATTACGTTATTGGCTTTTGCGATTTTTTGAATTTGGTCGTGGTTCACCGGCTGTCCCGTGAAGTCTACGGGGATAATAGCCTTTGTTTTTGGGGTAATCAGCTTTTCAATAGAATCAGGGTCGATATTGTATGTGAGCGGGTCAATATCTGCAAAAACCGGTTTGGCGCCCATATACAAAATACAATTGGCGCTTGCCGCGAAGGTGATGGGTGTAGTAATCACTTCATCTCCCTGTGAAATTCCCGCAGCAAAGCAAGCTGCATGCAAAGCAGCTGTGCCGCTGGAAAATGCAACAGCATAGCTGCTGCCAGCATATTCAGCGACTTTCTGTTCGAATAAGTCAATGGTTGGGCCCGTCGTCAAATAGTCTCCACGTAAAATATCAACTACCGATTGGATATCTTCCTCATCCAGCCATTGTCTGCCGTATGGAAGGTAAGAATCTCTGACGGGCTTACCGCCTGCAATCGCCAATTTATTTTCACTATTCATATTCCATTCTCCTATTAAATAAGATTCGTGCCTTTAATCCATTCTTCTGTTTTTCTTATTCCTTCCTCCAAACTGACCTGAGGGCTCCAATTAAGGATTTTCTTTGCTTTTTCGTAGTTGCATAACAATTTTGGAATTTCACTTTGAGGATGGATATGCTCTACATGGTGAATGTTTTGTCTATCGCCTGCAATTAATGCTGCTAAATCATTAATAGAGATATCTCTTCCAAGGCCTGCGTTTATAATTTCACCGTTTGCTTTTTGGGAATAACCGGCCTGCACGACGAAATGAGCACAATCCTCAACATATAAAAGATCTCGTGTTTGAGTGCCATCCCCATATATATGCAGCTTTTTCCCGTCCAATTTATTTTTTATAAAAATCGCGACGACTCCGCCTTCGCCACCTGTTTTCTGGAAAGGCCCATACGTGTTAAACGGACGTATCACCACTGCTGGAAGACCATACGCATGATAATAGGAGAGCACCATGTTTTCAGCGGCGATTTTTGCACCTGCGTAAGGAGAAGCGGGTTTAATAGGGTCTGTTTCTTTAATGCCTTCAGCAAATGCAGCTCGGTCATACACCATACAGGTACTCATAAAAACAACTTTCACATTATGCTTTTTACATAATTCTAAAATGTTAAAAGTACCGATTGTGTCATTTTCAAATGTGGTTTTCGGATCGTCGATGCTGTCTTGTACGTTTATGCTTGCACCCAAATGATAGCAAATATCAAATTGGTTCAAGAAAAGATCTTCTAGTGTTTTTAGATCCTTTATATCTCCATTAATAAACTCGATAAATCCCGGAGCGTTCTTCAGCTCTTCAATATTTTCTAAACGCCCGTTCGACAAATCATCCAGCACCCATACTTGATGACCGTCTTCTAATAACTTTTTCACAACCCATCTGCCAATAAAACCTGCTCCTCCGGTAACGAGAATATTCATGACCATCTTCCTTTCCAGATTAAATGAGTTTTTGCGATTTTAATAATGTCAGGACTTCTCCTTTTGACATTTGCTCCTGGTCATTTGAACTATAAGTTCCTTCAGTTGCTTTTTTTGCTTGAGTATAATGATTTTTTTTCCCGAATGATGAAGGAATCACAAACATTTCAGGCAGCTCAAAAGCCATAGTTGATTCATCATGCGTCATCAGTTCTTCATACATTTTTTCTCCGGGGCGCAGCCCGATCTCTTGTATTTCAATTTCATCAACATTCAGATTGTGATTTTTGCATGTTTCTTCAACAACGACTGACACTAAGTCACGCAGTGAGATCACAGGCATTTTTAATATGAAAATTTCTCCGCCTTGAGATTCTTTAAGCGCACTAATTAATAATGACGTCGCCTGATCCAGTGTCATCATAAAGCGGTTCATGTTTAAATCCGTCACAGTCACTTTTTTTTGCTTTAAGATTTGTTCTGTAAACAAGGGAACTACGGAACCCCTTGAACCCATGACATTTCCAAATCGAACACAAGAAAAAACCGTCTCGGCTCTTCCCTTGCTGTATTGTGCAGCGGAAATTAATCTTTCAGCTGTGAGTTTTGTTGCGCCATATGCATTCGTTGGTGAGATTGCTTTATCGGAACTTGTAAAAACGACTTTTTTCACGTTTTGGGCAACGGCTGCTTTGATGACATGATTGGTTCCTATAATATTTGTCAGGACCGCTTCATAGGGATTGTATTCGCAAGCGGGAACATGCTTCATGGCAGCAGTATGGAAGACGTAGTCAATGCCGTCCATTGCATGTAAGACCCGGTCATAATCTCGCACATCTCCTATTAAAAATCTAATATCCTTTCTTGGCCCGATTTCGTTTTCTAGCATAAATTGTTTATATTCATCCCTGCTGAAGATTCGCACAACCTTTGGCTGATCCTTCAAAATATGTTGTAGAAGGCTTTTTCCAATCGTGCCTGTTCCGCCAATGATGAGTATTTTTTTATCTTTGAAAAACACTAGTCTGCTCACTTCCTTTTTCCGAATGGTAAAACAATGTCGGTTATTGGAGTATATGCTTGTTAGGAAACTCTGTGTTTGCTCTAGCCTATTTGGTTTCACCTATTATTTTGCTAGTAGAGCGGCTGTAACAGGGGCGGGGAGGGCAGCTGATAAAACATAGAGAGAAACACCTGTCTTCTAAGAATGAAATGGAGAGATTGGAAGGGAGAAACGATCATGATGGGTTAAAAGGTTGTGTTATATGAAGGATGTCTGACGGAGGAGCGCGTTATGGAGAAATGGAGATAACGCAGTGAAACATAATAAAAAGGCATGAGTCTGGTTCATTCAATACCAAACTCACGCCTATGCAATTTGTGTCTATCTTATTAAATCACTATTCAAATACCGGATCATCCTCATAGTAATAAGAATCCGGATCTTCATATGTGTCGGTGCTTTCAAAAGCGGCAATACCGATAATCACGAATATGAAAATGAGCAGAGCGATCCCAATCAGGGCCGAAATAATACTGGATGCAGCGTAAAACAACTGCATCTTTATAAACTTTCCGTAATTCTCAAGCATGTTTTCGCCAGCACTGCCGGCAAGATTTCCTTCGGCTTCCGCGGCTGCTTTTGCTGAACGCATCAGAAAGACGCCTGAAATAATGAGCAGTACGCCCGGAATGGCGCCGATCACTGTCATCAAGGTAGACAGTGTGGCAAGCGATCCCATAACGATCAGCAAAATGCCTGACACTTTGCCCCACTTGGCGATGTCTGATAGCGACTTGACAGCAGAGGCACTCAGCTGGCGGCTCTCACTTTCCTCAGCCGCAATCTCCTGTTCGACGGCATCATTTCCTTCGTTCTGATGTTCAATCTCGTTTTCATCTTTATCCAGACTAATCATGATAGCTCTCTCCCTAAAATTTTTAAATCGTATCTTTTGCCGTCCATTTCGGCGATGCCGGGGAATAGTCCCCATTCCGCAAACCCGTGCTTTTCAAACAGCTTCAAGCTTGGTTTATTATGTCCGAAAATGAAGGCCATAAGTGAACGGATTCCAAGTTCGGGCGCAATGCGAAGCGCTTCCTTGAGCAAATACGATCCGACGCCTTTGCCGCGGCATGCTTCGTCAATGTATATGCTGACCTCCGCTGTTTTATTATAAGCGGGCCTTCCGTAAAATGTTTCAAAGCTGATCCAGGCAGAAACGTTCCCGCTTCCGTCTTCGGCAACATAGAGCGGCCGCGACTCTGTATGCCCCAAAAACCACTCCATCCTGTCTTCGGGTGTTACCGGTTCTGTATCGGCTGTTACCATTCTCGAAGCAATCGTTGAATTATAAATCGCAACAACAGCCTCCAGATCTTTATGTTCAGCAAGACGCAATGTCATGTTCATACATTTTTGCACTCCTCTCAAAAAAGTCACATATTTTCGTATCAGCCTGCGCAAACTACATGTAAAAAAAGTTTTTTTGTATAGGTGTATATATTTTCAGAAAAGTGTTCAGAATGTTGCTGAGGTGATGAAACAATGAGAGAGGAAGAAAAGAAAACTTCTCAAGTCAAAAAACTTCAGCAGTTTTTTCGTAAACGCTGGGTGTTCCCTGCAATTTACTTAGTCAGTGCGGCCGTCATTTTAACAGCTGTCCTTTGGTACCAATCTGTATCAAATGATGATGTAAAGGATCAGTTGGCTGATAACGGCGGAAACTCCGCATATGACAACAACGACGATGCAGTTGAAGTAGGAAAGTCAATGGAAAATGTCGCTATGCCGGTTGTTGATTCTGAAAACGTATCTGTTGTGAAAAAGTTCTATGAAACCGATGCCGCAAAAGAAGAGAAAGAAGCAGCACTCGTTACCTATAATAACACGTACAGCCTAAGCAAAGGAATTGACTTAGCTGAGAAAGACGGAAAAGATTTCGATGTTTCTGCTTCTTTGAGCGGTACGGTTGTCAAGGCTGAAAAAGATCCGGTGCTGGGATACGTGATTGAAGTTGAACATGCCAACGGCTTATCAACTGTGTATCAATCTCTTTCTGAAGTAAGTGTTGAGCAAGGTGACAAGGTAAAGCAAAACCAAGTGATCGGAAAGTCTGGCAAGAACTTGTACAGTGAAGACAGCGGAAACCACGTGCATTTTGAAATCCGTAAAGACGGAGTCGCCATGAACCCGCTAAACTTTATGGACAAGCCGGTTTCTTCTATTGAAAAAGCTGCAGCAGCAGAAGAAA
Organism: Bacillus sp. K7; assembly: GCF_053903245.1. Classification (NCBI taxonomy): domain Bacteria; kingdom Bacillati; phylum Bacillota; class Bacilli; order Caryophanales; family Bacillaceae; genus Bacillus; species Bacillus sp. K7. Next base: position 3,446,608 of record NZ_CP096406.1, on the reverse strand, counting down.
AAGCTGCCGCTGAAGAAACAGAAGAATCCATTCAGCAATCTTCCGAGAAAAAGGATGGAGCAACTGAAAAAGGAACAGAAGAAAAATCCGATGAGAAAACGGATGATTCAACTGACAAATCTGGTTCTAAAGAAAGCAGCACAACAGAAGACACTGAACAATCTTAATGTAGAAAACGTCTATCCGTGTGATAGGCGTTTTTTTCTGTACCTTTGCTTATGTCGCTATATATCGGCACATACGCTATAAAGGAGGTTATATCATGAACCGTCTGTTGCTTGGAGGCTGGACCCTTTTTATGCTGCTTTCTGTCTGTACGGAAAGTTTCAGCGGCATGGTCTTAACGCAAACGGTAGCTTTTCATTTTCAGCCGCGCCCCGACCTGTCTCAATTTTTGGTGATGGATGTTGCTGAGCTTGCTGTACCTGAAGCGTTTATTCAAAAAATCGGGCACGCGTTTTCCTTCTTTGTCCTGACCTATTTGCTGTGGAAACAGCGGTGCGGCATAAAATTGGCTGCGGCCGGCTCATTTGTATTTGCGTTTTTCACAGAAGTTCTTCAGCTCTTCTTCAGCAGGAACGGATGTATGCGGGATGTACTCATCGATGCTGTTGGAATTGGATTGTTTTGTGGTTTATATGTGTTGGCGAAGCGGAGAAAACATAAGATGCATGAAAAATATGAAAGCCGGCTGTCTTAATTCAGACGCCGGCTTTTGTCTTTTCTAGAAATTTTGATCGGTTGGTTTTTTCGTCAGTTTATTGATGATGGCTTCATAGATTCTCACAATCCAATCGACCAATGGGCGAAGCAGATCTGAAAATCTAAAGAACAAGAACCCGATAATGATAGAGACAACGAGGCTGCCCAATACATCTACGGGATAGTGATGCCCTACCCAAATTCTTGAAAACCCTGTCAATAGCCCGAAAATGACAAGCGGCCAGCCGATCTTGCGGTTTCTGAAAAGCATCGCAATCGAAATCGCTAACGCGCCTGTCGTGTGGTCACTCGGAAATGAAGCATCCGCATCGTGCGGAATCAGTGTATGCACAGTGTGCGCGACGAACGGGCGCGGTTCGAAATAAACCTGTGAAATCAAAAAGTTGATGACAAGACCCGCAATTCCTGTAAGGCCCGCGTAAAGCACATTTTTTCTGCTTTGCGTGTTCCCGAACACCCAGATAGCCAGCAGGATGAGAGCATAAGCGAGAATGGCATATTCCGTTATGAAGACCATAATGGAATCGAGAACCGAATTGTGATGAGATAGTCCATGGATGGCTTTAAATAGTTCGTAATTCAAATAATCACCTTTTGCATTTTTTATAATAGACCCATTATACTCATAAAAAGTTTCAAATCAATAAAGAATTTGCCGGAAATTGTGATGCTTGAAGAGAATTCGAAGGGGAAACAGTCTTTCTGGGGGATTCTATGCAAAAAAAGAGATCCGGAATTCCGAATCTCTTCAAAAACGATTACAGTGCGTCAGGTCCTTCCTCGCCGGTGCGGATGTTGATTGTATTGCTGATTTCGTAGACAAATATTTTTCCGTCGCCGGGTGAACCCGTTTTCAGGACTCTTTTAGCGGTCTCAGTCACTTGATCAACAGGGACCTTGCTGACCACCATTTCAATTTTTAAACGCTCGTATACATTGCTTTCTATTTTTACCCCTCGATAGAGCTCCGTATGCGCTTTTTGAAGGCCGCAGCCGTGAACATTGGAGAAGGTCAGAGAGGTCACTCCGATTTTTCCAAGTTCCTCCTTCAGCTTTTCGAAATTTGCCGGACGCGTTACAATTTCCACCTTGAACATTTGACCGCTCATAACGTCACTCCTCACATAGTATCTTGATATGCTTTTTCCCCGTGCATCGTTAAATCAAGCCCAAGTGATTCTTCTTCTTCGGTTGCGCGAAGGGGAAGGAAGAGGCCTACAATTTTAATGATAACGAATGTGACTATAAATACAAAAACGTAAGTGGCAACGATCGCTACGATTTGTTTCCAGATTAAGCTTGCATCACCATAAAATAATCCATCTGCTCCCGCTGAATTAACAGAGGTTGTCGCGAATAATCCTGTTGCGATGCCGCCCCATGTGCCGCCGATGCCATGCAAGCCAAAGGCGTCGAGTGCGTCATCGTATCCGAATTTCTTTTTCAGCGAGAAAACGCCCCAGAAACAAACTGCACCGCCTATGATGCCGATAATAATAGAAGCGAACGGGGTGACAAATCCAGCTGCCGGTGTAATCGCCACAAGCCCGGCAATTGCGCCGGATACCGCTCCGAGCATCGTCGGTTTCTTGTTAATGATCCATTCTACTAAGATCCAGCCGGCAATCCCGGCTGCTGCGGCAGTGTTTGTGTTGATGAAGGCGTACATGGCGACATCATCTAAGGTCAGGGCGCTGCCGACGTTAAAACCGAACCAGCCGAACCAAATCAAAGCCCCGCCTAAGAAGGTGTAAATGAGATTGTGCGGGGAAGGCGCTGTGCCTTCTTTCCGTTTTCCGAGCACAATAGCGAGAACAAGGCCTGCCACACCGGAGGAAATATGAACAACGTTGCCGCCGGCGAAATCGAGCGCGCCAAGCTGGCCGATCCAGCCGCCGCCCCATACCCAGTGCGCAACCGGTGTGTAAACGAAGGAAACCCATAAAACAGAGAATAAAAGAAAAGCGGCGAATCGCATCCGCTCTGCGAAAGCGCCGGAAATAATGGCTGTTGTCAGAACAGCGAACGTCATTTGGAACATCATAAATAATGAATGGGGAATGGTATCACTGTAATCTCCCGGATCAAATCCGACCCCTTTCAGACCGGCCCACTCCAGCCCGCCAATGAGTGAATTGCCTGGTGCGAAGGCGAGCGTATATCCGAACAGCACCCAAATGATAGAAACAATGGCAATGGAAGAGAAACTGTGCATAGCGGTGCTCAGCACATTTTTGCTTTTTACCATTCCTCCGTAAAATAACGCTAATCCCGGGGTCATCAGCCACACGAGTAAAGCGCAAAAGAACATAAAAACTGTATCGCCCATTTGCATGTCTCATTCCTCCGTATTTTTCAGAATAAAAGAATTATTATATTTCCTCATTATAGAGAAAAAAGAATGATAAAACATTTTCATGTAAGATTTCCTTACGTGGTTTTTTAGGGATGTTATCGAGGGATGGAATAACAGCAAATGGACAATTGAAAGATTATAAGACTTTATATCTATAAAAGTTGCTATCCATAAGAGCGGAGACTGGGAATTTACAATAAGAAGAAGGTTTTATATGACACTAAGGAGAGGATCGTAAAGGCGGCAGGTTCAGGAGAGTAGCAGCCAGCGACGGTCCGATTATTTTTAGCCTTTCATTTTTTCGTGTACGGTCTGGCTCAACGCCTGAAATCGAGGCAGCTGCTGGGGAGGAGGTTGGCATTGCGTAGACATTTTTCAGGGATTCCCATGTTTACGAACCGTTCATAGATTTCGGTGAAATCATTACGGCGGTCTTATTGTGATCCCGCGAAACAGCTGTATGAGGGGGCAGTTATATGTATATGATTATTGTGAACGGTGATTTGGTTAACGATTGTTTGACATTGGCACGCAGGATCTTAGTGCGATATGAATGGCGATGTGCTTTGCGGGAAAACTGCATCGTGAGAAAAGAGACCGGAGCTAGGTCTGTCTTTTTTCTTGTTTAAGCTGTTCAAATAGAAATAGGAAAATTGTATATCATAGCCAATGTTATTGTCTGACTTTTCAGTTATATTAGGTGACATCGAATGTCAGAAAACTGAACATGTGACGAAAACAGACAATATCGAAAGGGGAGCCGGCTATGACATTAAAAACGAGCCAGCATCAATCCAACAAACTGAGCAATGAAGATCTGTTGCCTTTGGGACAGGAAAAACGGACGTGGAAAGCAATAAACTTTGCCTCCATTTGGATGGGATGTATTCATAATATACCGACCTATGCGACGGTGGGCGGATTAATTGCGATCGGCCTCTCGCCTTGGCAGGTGCTGGCGATCATTATTACAGCTTCGCTTATCTTGTTTGGCGCTTTGGCTTTAAATGGCCATGCGGGGACAAAATACGGGCTGCCGTTCCCGGTAATCATTCGGGCTTCTTACGGAATATATGGGGCGAATATCCCAGCGCTTCTCAGGGCGTTTACAGCGATTATGTGGCTCGGCATTCAAACCTTTGCCGGAAGCACGGCGCTGAATATTTTGCTTTTGAATATATGGCCGGGCTGGGGAGGAATTGGCGGCGAGTGGAACATTCTCGGCATTCACTTGTCTGGTTTGCTTTCTTTTATATTCTTTTGGGCCATTCATTTGCTTGTATTGCATCACGGCATGGAATCGATTAAGCGTTTTGAAGTATGGGCGGGTCCTTTAGTGTATCTGGTATTTGGCGGCATGGTATGGTGGGCTGTCGATATTGCCGGAGGATTGGGGCCGATCTATTCCCAGCCGGGAAAGTTCCATACGTTTTCAGAAACATTCTGGCCGTTTGCCGCCGGGGTTACCGGCATCATCGGCATCTGGGCGACATTAATCTTAAATATCCCCGATTTTACACGGTTTGCTAAAACGCAAAAAGAGCAAGTCAAAGGGCAATTTTACGGCTTGCCGGGAACCTTTGCACTGTTTGCGTTTGCCAGTATTACAGTGACCTCCGGTTCTCAGGTTGCTTTCGGCGAACCGATTTGGGATGTTGTGGATATTTTAGCGAGGTTTGATAACCCATACGTCATCGCATTGTCCGTGATCACACTCTGCATCGCCACGATCTCTGTAAACGTCGCGGCGAATATCGTATCGCCCGCTTATGATATAGCAAATGCCCTGCCGACATATATTAATTTCAAACGCGGCAGTTACATCACTGCACTGCTCGCTTTATTTACGGTCCCGTGGAAGCTGATGGAAAGCGCGACAAGCGTATACGCGTTTCTCGGCTTAATTGGCGGCATGCTTGGTCCGGTGGCAGGCGTGATGATGGCTGATTATTTTATCATTCGCAAACGGGAGCTCTCGATAGATGACCTGTATTCTGAAACAGGGCGGTATGTGTATTGTAAGGGCTACAATTACCGTGCGTTTGCAGCCACGATTTTGGGTGCGCTGATCTCACTGATTGGTATGTATATTCCTGCTTTGAAGAGCTTATACGATATTTCCTGGTTTGTCGGTGTGCTCATTTCATTTCTTTTCTATATTGTTCTAATGCGTGTTCACCCGCCGGCTTCTTCGACGATTGAGACGTTTGAAGCTGGGCACGTTCGCCGGGCTGAATAAGATCTATCTCACGGTATATTTTCATATTTTCGAAATGGTTTTCCATAAATAGAACATTTATAATTGTTTTGGAAATCTATTCTAAAACGAAATGGGAATCGAATATGAGAAAATGGTATTTTATTCTTTTGGCAGGTGTGTTAACGTCCGTGATCCTCGCTTTTGTTTATGATAAGACAAAAGCGAATGGGGAAGGGTCTGGAGATTACCTATATGTTTCGCCACATGGCAGTGATCAAAGTGAAGGGACAAAAGAAAAGCCGTTTCGTACACTGGCACATGCTTCCGAGGAGGCTGTCGCCGGCACAACCGTGATGATTCGGGGAGGCACGTATCATGAACCACTTGTTGTAAAGCACAGCGGTGCGGACGGAACGCCTATCACATTCCGAAACTACGAAAATGAAAAAGTCGTGATTAGCGGAGAAACCGTTGCGGACGCAGAATATGAAACACCGCTCATTCATATTCACGATAAACACGACATTGCCATCAGCGGTTTAACGATACAAGATCTTTCTGTTTCATCTGAGGAAGCAACTGCTATTGGGATTTATCTATCGGGCTCCAGCAGTCATATTGCGATTCAGAACAATCATGTCCGGGACATTAAGACAACAGCGGATGAAGGAAATGCCCACGGAATCGCAGTCTATGGGACTGGCAGCATGAAAGACATTCAAATCGAGGACAATATTGTAGAGAATCTGACGCTTGGAGCGAGTGAAGCGGTAGTGCTGAACGGAAATATTGACGGCTTCACTGTTGCGGGCAATGTGGTCCGCAACAATAACAACATCGGGATCGACCTTATCGGTTATGAGGGAACCGCGGCCAAAAACGATTACGTGCGAAACGGAGTCGTACAAAACAATACGGTTTATCAAAATTCAACTTACGGAAATCCTGCTTATGGAGATGATTACTCAGCGGGCGGGATATATGTCGATGGAGGGCGTAGTATCGAAATTAAGAAAAACACAGTTTACAATAATGATATTGGGATTGAAGCAACGTCTGAACACAAAGGGAAATACGCAACCGCTATTCAGATAACAGACAACAAAGTGTACAACAATGCGTACACCGGTATTTCAGTCGGGGGGTATGACAAAAAGCGGGGCGGCACCAGCAATTCTCTGATTGCCCGCAACATGATGTACCGGAATGACACAAAGGGGCTGTATGGCGGACAGCTGCTGCTGCAGTACGATACAAAAAACAACACAATCGAAAAGAATATATTGACGGCCAGCGATTCAAGATTATTTATCGGAAACGACTTTACGGCAAATGAAGGCAATACGGTCAATCATAACGTGTACCATAAGGAAACGGATCAAGACGGTATATGGATGTGGAAAAAGGATGAATACGATTCGTTTGCGGCGTATCAAAAAGCGACAAATAACGATCAGCAATCCATTTATGCCGATCCGATGTATCGTGATGAAGAGTCCTATGACTTTACGTTAGACCCTGATTCACCTGTGCGGCCGGTCATTGAATAACATGCAATCATCGGCGTTCTCTCCCATTCAACGGAGCAGGACGCCGTTTTTTGATATGAAAAAAGACTGCCGGATTTTCCGGCAGTCTGAGCATTAGTCTGCAATAGACACTTTTCCTTCAGCTTTAGCAGGTTGTTTCTGGCTCCACGTATAGAGAAGCAGCGCAATCAGAACAAACAGCCCCGCTGATAAATAAATGGCAGAGAAGCCGGCAGACGCTACAAATAATCCGAACACATACGATCCTACAGCAATTCCGCTGTCAAAGAAGGTAAAGAACGTTGCCGTCGCAAACCCTGAGCGGTGAGCCGGAGATTTCTGGATCGCCAATGTTTGCATGCAGGGAACGATTGATCCGTATCCGAGACCGATAACGGCTCCTGAAAGCAGAAGCATCAAGCCGCTATTTGTGAAGGACAGCATGCAGAGCCCCACTGAGAAAATCAAGATTGATGGGTAAATGACAATGCCCGGTCCGACTTTGTCGAACAATTTCCCTGTGAACGGGCGTGCGATCATCATTGTCACCGCGAAGCAAACAAAGAAATATCCGCTGACATCCGAAAGATCAACTGATTTGGCGAATACAGACAGATATGATGTAACAGTTGAATAACAGAAAGAAATGAACAAACCGACCGTCGCGATCTTTAGTGCGCCTTTTTCAAACATATCCGAGAACGAAAAACGGAATACAGTTGTACCGCTGTCTTTGCTTTGCGGCACTTTTATCAAAAATGAAACAAGCAAGCCCGCAACCATAAACAGCGCAAAGGCTGTAAAGAATACAGGGAAGCTTACCACTCTCATCAAATTCAGGCCAAGGAAAGGCCCGATCGCCATAGCGAGGTTCATGGACATGGCAAAGTATCCAAGCCCTTCTCCGCGCCGTTTGGCGGGAATGATGTCCGCGGCAATCGCGCCTGTAACAGTCGTTAAAATGCTGAACCAAATCCCTTGGAAGAATCGCAATCCGAGCAGCAAGGAAAAGTTATGAATCGGCATATACAGAAAAGACGATAGGGCGAATAACGCCATTGATACAATCGCCATTCTTTTCTTCCCGAAGCGCTCAACAATGGCTCCGGAGAAAGGCCGTGTAATGATTGCTGACAGAAGGAACAGGCTGATTAAAAGCCCGCCTTGTGATTCTGTGCCGCCAAGTTCTTGAAGGGTATAAATCGGCAGTACGGTTAAAAACGTATAAAAGAACACAAACACAAATAAATTGACAAGCAGGACCATTATAAAATCCTTGGTCCATATCGCATCCGCTTTTTTCAAATGTATGTCACTTCCCTATTTTCATTGTTGTAAAAACTTGTGAAATAAATGAGAAAAAGCTTCCTTATCTTCATCCCGGAAATCCGCAAGCAGCTCTTCCTCGAATTTCAGCATTTTCACATTGATGTCTTCGTATTTTTTCTCAGCTTCTTTTGTGAGGACAACAAGTTTCTCCCGTTTGTCTTCACCTTGCTGTCTCTGTACCCAGCCGTTTTCTTCAAGGCGTTTGATCGTCCGTGTCACAGTCGGCGCCTCCACATTTAAATAGGACCAAATCTCTTTTTGAGTCATTGGTCCGATCGTGCGCAAACAATATAAAACTGACCATTGAGAGGAATAAAGGCCAAATGGCTCCAGCTGTTCATTGGCTTTCTTGGCAATCAGGCGGGCGCTTTGGTTGATTTGATGAATGAGGTTTCTGTTGACGTAGGTCATGTCGGTCTCCTTCTAAAAAACTTACCTAAGTAACTAATTGCTTTTTCATTCTACAGGAGGGGTGGATGAATGTAAAGATAAAAATGTAGTGACACGAAATAGTTTGCTGAGCTGAAAAAGTTTGTTTCACCCCTTGTCCTTATTGAGTTTTTAGCATATTCCCAAAAGAATGCTAATACACTGTTACAAACCTAACAAAGAGAGTGTTTGAGGTGAGGGATCGTGGGCATATTTCACAAACTTACTTTTAAAACCATACAACGAAGAAGCGGCATACTGTACGACTCTTTACAGAATACGGATCTCATTTCACACTTCTCACATCCATTTTAGGGAGGTCGAGTGGTGTGCACGATTACATCAAAGAGCGAACAATCAAGATAGGAAAGTACATCGTGGAGACAAAGAAAACCGTTCGTGTCATTGCGAAGGAATTTGGTGTTTCCAAAAGTACAGTACACAAGGATTTGACAGAGCGTCTGCCTGAAATTAATCCTGACTTGGCAAACGAAGTGAAGGAAATACTCGATTATCATAAATCCATCAGGCATTTAAGAGGAGGAGAAGCGACAAAATTGAAATATAAAAAAGATGATATTCTTGAAGGTGAACCTGTTCAGCAACCATAATGACCTGCTTTCATCAAGCTGGCGGTGTCTTCCCTGAAATCGTTCATAAAACATCCGCAAAAATTTGTAAAGAACTTAATGTGCTTCCAACTTTTTTTCTATATTTTATGATAATATATATAATTAGGGCACAATGTGGATATTTACTGTGAAACAGATTTTCAAGGAGGATATAAATAGATGTTTGCAAGGGATATTGGTATTGACCTCGGTACTGCAAATGTACTGATCCATGTTAAAGGTAAAGGAATTGTTCTGAATGAACCTTCCGTAGTTGCACTTGATAAAAATAGCGGCAAAGTGCTGGCGGTTGGCGAAGAGGCAAGACGAATGGTTGGACGTACACCTGGGAATATTGTTGCGATTCGCCCGCTGAAAGACGGAGTTATCGCTGACTTTGAAGTAACAGAAGCAATGCTGAAGCATTTCATTAACAAGCTGAATGTAAAAGGCCTGTTCTCAAAACCGCGCATGCTCATTTGCTGCCCGACGAATATTACATCCGTTGAGCAAAAAGCAATTAAAGAAGCTGCAGAAAAAAGCGGCGGTAAACATGTGTACCTTGAAGAAGAACCTAAAGTTGCCGCTATCGGCGCGGGTATGGAAATATTCCAGCCAAGCGGTAACATGGTTGTAGACATCGGAGGCGGGACGACGGATATCGCGGTGATTTCAATGGGCGATATTGTCACCTCCTCTTCTATTAAAATGGCTGGGGACAAGTTTGACATGGAAATCTTAAATTACATCAAACGCGAGTACAAACTGCTGATCGGAGAACGTACTGCGGAAGATATTAAGGTTAAAGTCGCAACGGTTTTCCCAGACGCACGTCACGAGGAAATTTCCATTCGCGGACGGGACATGGTTTCCGGTCTTCCAAGAACCATTACAGTAAACAGTAAAGAAGTTGAAGAAGCCCTTCGTGAATCTGTCGCTGTTATTGTGCAGGCTGCGAAACAAGTGCTTGAAAGAACACCGCCTGAACTTTCCGCTGATATTATTGACCGCGGCGTTATCATTACCGGCGGAGGCGCGCTCTTAAACGGCCTTGACCAGCTGCTGGCTGAAGAGCTGAAAGTGCCGGTTCTCGTTGCTGAAAATCCTATGGATTGCGTAGCCATCGGCACAGGTGTCATGCTTGATAATATGGACAAGCTTCCTAAACGCAAACTAAGCTGATTTCACAAACCTCATTCTGAAAAAGAATGAGGTTTTTTTATGAAAAAGCCTTCACGAATGGATGATTAATGACGATAATAGGATAAAATACTGATTTTTTTATAGAACGAACGTTCCTACATGACAACTGGAAAAAATGCCATTTTAGAGGTGGAAAATTTGTTAAAAGGATTATATACAGCAACATCCGGAATGATTGCCCAGCAACGCAGAACGGAAATGCTTTCAAATAACATTGCAAATGCCAATACATCAGGATATAAAGCAGAACAAGGCTCTATGCGCGCCTTTCCTGAGATGCTGCTAAACAGAATAGAATCAAAATCTCCGTCCGGAACATCGAAGACAGAAATCGGTTCTGTGAATACAGGTGTGTATATGCAGGAACTTAAGCCTCTTTTCACACAAGGAAGCTTAAAGTCCACAGATCAGCCTACAGACATCACATTGGTCGAAAATCAAGTCCCGGTTCATGCGGAAACCAATGAAAACGCGGCTCTTTTTTACCCGGTTCAGACAGCGGACGGAATCCGGTATTCTAAAAGCAGCACATTTTCGCTAAATGGGGATAATCAGCTGACGATCAATGGAAATCCGATTTTATCTACGGATGGCCAGCCAATCACAGTTGATAATGAGAATTTCTCTGTGTCTGAAAATGGTACTGTCACAACGAACGGGCGGACAGCAGGCCAAATTGACGTCAGAATGGCGGAGGATGTCCGCGATTTGAAACGAGACGGAAATGATTTATACAGCACGGCGGACGGCAACGATCTGCCAAGCGCAGCCGGAAATAACCAGGTATCCTATTCATTAAAGCAAGGCGTTTCTGAGCTTTCAAACGTGGATGTGACAAGCGCTTATACAGAAATGACTGAAGCGTACAGATCGTTTGAGGCCAATCAGAAGGTGATTCAGGCTTACGATAAAAGTATGGATAAAGCAGCCAATGAAATCGGTAAAATCTAAGATAATGGAAGAAAAAACGGGGGACATCAACCATGCTCAGGTCAATGCTAACGGCATCAACAACCTTAAACCAGCTGCAGCAGCAAATTGACACAATCAGCAGCAACCTTTCAAACAGCAACACAACCGGCTATAAGGCAAAAGATACGAATTTTTCCGAGCTAGTCAGACAGCAATTCGCTCAAGTTGATGAAAAAAACGAGGAAGTGGCAGAGGCCCGAAAAACGCCGCCCGGCTTGCGCCTTGGCGTCGGAGCGATGATGCATTCACGCCTTGTGTCTGATCAGGGAAGCATTCAGAAGACGGATCGCGACCTGGATATCGCCTTTACGTCTCCATACCAATATCTTCAGGTGAACGTAAATGGCAGCCGCCAGTACACGAGGGACGGAGCGCTGTATGTAACGCCTTCAGCTGCAAATGCCAACCAGCTTCAGCTCGTTACTGGAGATGGGTATCCGGTGCTTGATGAAAACGGCAATACAGTGAACATCGACAGCACAATGAAGAATATCACCATCAATGAAAACGGCACCTTAACCGCATCAGACGGAAACGCGGTCCAGCGGTTTAATCTCGGAGTTGTCCAAGTGAATAACCCTCAAGAGCTGAAATCGGAAGGGAATAACCTTTTCTCGATTGATAATGAGGCAGCTTTTAAAGAGCTGAATGGCGCGAATAGACAAGATATCGGCATGCAGCAAGGCTCGCTTGAGATGTCCAATGTTGATATTTCAGAACAAATGACAGATTTGATCACGTCCCAGCGTTCTTATCAGCTGAACAGCAGAACAATTACAATGGGAGATCAAATGCTCGGTTTAATCAATTCAGTGAGATAATAAGAAATGGGCGTTTTCAATCAGCCGCGCATGATAAAAAAAGCGGCTTTTTCGAAATCGTCCTTTTTTTTGTAGTATTCCGTGATATCTTCTACAAGCACTTCTAAATCCACCCAAGCTTCAATTTTTTCTAACTCAAGCACATATTCGAGCAGCTGGTCATAGGGGTCTTCAACTGATGTATAGAGCGCCTCAAGCGTTTTTAATTTTAAATAAATGGTTTGAATGTCTACCTTTTCAGATAATTCTTTCCCTTTTTGCAGGATGGCTTTCGCTTCTGTGATCTGACCTGTTTTAAAGAGCGCTCTGACAGATTCGTACACACAGTGCAAATACGAGACTGGAGAATTCGTTTCAAACTCCTGATTCTTCAGTACTTTTTTAAAGTAAAGAAGCGCTTCCTGGTCTTTTTTTTCGGTCGCCTTTAAAAAGCCAAGATTATAATAAGCGTGGCACAGCAGGTTTTCATCATGTAATTGCCGGGTTTTCCTAATGATTTCTTCGAAAAGCTTCTCAGCTTTTTCATAGCGTTCTTGATCAATATAATTAACGGCGAGCAAAAGCTTGCAGGTGATCACCTTTTTAATATAGCCGAATTGCTGTAAATAGATATCTAATGCTTTTTTGACGTATTGGATGGAAAGCGGCGGTGATTTCATCAAGTAATAGGCGCCAGCGGTTTGATAATATAATTCAGCGGCTTCAAACCTGTTTTGAATGGCTGACAGGTACTGTTCAGCTTTTTTAAAATGATTCACTGCATGTTTCGGAGCTGTTTTTACCATTTCGTATAATCCTGAAAAAAAATACAGATAATATTTCAATTCATCATTCATTTTGTCTTCCAGGCCGTATAGATCTTCGAACAATTCGTCAAGTCCGTTCTGGTTTTCAAAAAGAAGCTGATGGCGCGCCTGAAACAATTGATAACGCATCCAAAGTTTTGTGTTCTTTTTGAGCTTCGGAAGGTGCTGGTCAATTTTCTCTTTTACTGAGCGCACATGATTCATTTTGCGTTTGCTCATTGCAGAGTGCCACTCGTCTAACATGGTTTGCATCCTTTTTTCAATAAACTTCGAAATCATTTTCCTACCTCTTTGCTATTGGTAAAATCTATAATTATCATATCATAACTATTGACGGCTCTCATTGACAGTTGGTTACATCTTAGCGCCGGTTGAAAAAGAGATTAATTCATAATATACTTTTCAGATGTACAGATTGGATCTTTGATGATTGCTATACATACAAATGCAGATGAAGGAGATGTCAAGAGAATGCTTGATACTCAGCAAATTAAAGAAATTATTCCTCACCGTTATCCGTTTTTGCTTGTAGACCGGATTACGGAAGTTGAAGAAGGCAAACGGGCAAAAGGCTATAAAAATGTAACCGCAAATGAAGAGTTCTTTAACGGACATTTTCCCCAGTATCCGGTCATGCCCGGCGTATTAATCGTAGAAGCGCTTGCCCAAGTCGGAGCTGTTGCGATGCTGATTAAAGAAGAAAACCGCGGCAGACTGGCATTCTTTGCAGGCATTGATAATTGCCGATTTAAAAAACAAGTTAAGCCTGGTGATCAGCTTCATCTTGAAGTGGACATCATTCGTGCGCGCGGCACAATCGGGCGCGGAAAAGGCGTGGCTACAGTCGATGGCGAAGTCGTTTGCGAAGTTGAATTGACTTTTGCTCTCGGAGAATAAATGTTTAAAGGCAGATGGGCGGCGGCACATTTGTCTTTTTTCTTTCAAAACATGAGAAAAAGCAGGTGATTGTATGTGGAATGAATTTAAGGCTTTTGCCATGCGCGGGAACATCATGGATCTCGCGATTGGTGTTGTAATAGGCGGCGCGTTTGGAAAGATCGTCACATCTCTAGTCAATGATATCATCATGCCATTGGTGGGCTTGCTGCTGGGAGGGCTTGATTTTTCAGGGTTGTCGTTTAGCTTTGGCGATGCTGTAGTGAAGTACGGCAGCTTTATACAGACGATCGTGAATTTCTTAATCATATCGTTCTCTATATTTATTGTGATTCGGATTTTGAATGGGTTAAGACGCAAAAAAGAAGCAGAAGAAGAGGCGGCCGAGGAAGCGCCAGATGCGCAAGAGGAGCTGCTGAAGGAAATCAGAGATCTGCTGAAGCAGCAAACAAGGTCGCCGGAATAAGAAGACTGCCGTTTTGAACGGCGGTTTCAGATTGTTGACAAAGTCCTAAAACGGTTTTCGTTTTAGGATTTTGTCATTTAATATTTCAGTCCGCACCGATAAGAGAAAAAAGACTCCTTGCATCTTTCGCTCTTCAACCCGGCATCTCTCTCATTTCTATATTTTTTGCTTAAACGCCTCAATCAGTTTATTTCCTGTATAGCCCTCTTTGACAAGGGACTCCAGAAGGGTTTCTGTGCCATGCTGTTTTCTTGTGACCATTTGTCCGTAGATTAAAACCTGTATGCTTTCTTCCAACTTGACGATATTTTTGACTGACGCTGTCAGCTGGGCGGGGCGATTGCTTTGTTTGGTGATCGTTACAAATACTGTGGCTTCCGTTTGGCTGTTTTGAAGCTGTTCAAAAAAAGACAGATGTTCTTTCGCTACAAGCGCCTCAATCAGCCAGTGATTTTCACCGTCTTCTTTATTTATAATCAGTCCGTCAATAAGGGGAAACTGTTCAATTGATTTCTCTTCCTTGTCCACTCGTTCCACATTCAGGTCAACCAGTTTAAAGGTTTTCATTTCTATTCTCACCCCGATTACTTCCAAAGTTTTCTTGCATTCCATTATAACATAAACGTTTTTGCGGAAAAAACGTGTAATGCAGGGACTTAAGAACTTTGTATTGGTGAAACATTTAATAATTTCTATTTTTTCATTATACTGTAACTGACTAAGGATTACGGAGAGATGTATATGAATCAGTTTCGTTTAAAAGAAATTTATATTGACGGCACTCCTTCTGAAAATCGCATGATTCAAAAGGAAGTAACCTATATGTTAAGCCGTAAAGAAGTATTTGAGGTTCATCTGAACAAAAAAAGAAGGGTAAGCTTTTTATACGAGACGCATGATGGCATGGAACAGTATAAAATTGAGCTGTCGATGCCGGAAAAAAAACTGAGCTTTCAGTGGTTTGCATGGGATGGCTCTTCCTATGTGTGCATGAATACGCAAAATTGGCTGACAAGGCAAATATTTTTCAGGTTTTTAAAAAGTACATATTTCTTCAAAGGGAAAAAACAAAAGATGTTTTTAGCTGAAGGAAAAATGAGAACAAAAGATAAAAACATAGGCTGAAAGCCATTTTTAAGCGTTTTTCTTTTCTTATTGCATCATCTACAATACATGTAACCGCAAGGAGAGGAGGAATCGCATGTTCAATCAGGTCATGCTTGTCGGCCGTCTTACAAAAGATCCTGAGCTTCGCTACACTTCTGCCGGAGCGGCAGTTGCACACGTTACGCTCGCGGTAAACCGCAGTTTCAAGAATGCTTCAGGTGAAATCGAAGCCGATTACGTCAACTGCACGCTTTGGAGAAAAACCGCTGAAAACACGGCGCTATATTGCCAAAAAGGTTCTCTCGTTGGCGTTAGCGGACGGATTCAGACAAGGAGCTATGAAAACGCAGACGGCGTTAACGTGTATGTAACGGAAGTGTTGGCTGACACTGTTCGTTTTATGGACTCTAAACCCCGGGAAAAAGCTGCCGATTGACAACCCCTGATCCTCCGTTTTCTATCCATTCATGATGATTCGACTCTTCGCAACATCCCCTCGCAATTGACCAGTCGACCAGACTGGTCTGTTTTTTTTGAATGGATTTAGGAAAAATTGGTTCATAAGATGCATTTTTGCTTAAAAACACTTAAAAATATTGATTGTAATTTTGTTAAAACTTATAATTACTTAAAGATGATAGATCAGAAAAGGAATGAGGGCGTGTACCAAGAAGAAAGATTAGTAGCCATTTTGGATTTTTTAAAACAGCATAACCGAATTACAACGGAGCAGATCAGTACGCTTCTTCAAGTGTCAAGAGATACAGCCAGACGGGACCTTGTGAAGCTGGAGGAACAGAAAGCCATCATCCGCACAAGGGGCGGCGCCATTTTGCCGACTGTGCACCAGAAAATTCAAAGTTATTCCGGGCGCCTGAAAACAGTGTCGGAGGAAAAAACCGAGATCGGCAGGCTTGCCGCATCACTCATTCATAATGGTGAGCGGGTGATTTTAGATGCTTCTACAACCGTTCAGGCATGTGCGGAGCATTTGAATGCGGATGATTGCACGGTGATTACCAACTCAATTAACCTCGCTGAAGTGCTGTCAGATAAGGAAGGAATTGAAATCTATCTGCTCGGGGGCAAGCTGGAAAAGGAGCACCGCTTTCTGTACGGCGCCTCTGTGATTGAAAAGCTCTCAAGCTACCACGTCGATAAAGCGCTGATCGGTGTGGTCGGCATTTCCGAACATGGCATTACAATTGCGCATGAAGAAGATGGCATGGTGAAGCGAAAAATGATTCAGCAGGCAAAGCAGGTGATCGCGCTTGCAGATCATTCAAAACTGGGAAGTACCAGTTTTTATCAGTATGCGGAGCTGAGCGAAATCGATCTCTTGATCACAGACAGGCTGCCGAGTCAGGCGTTTTGTGATTTGCTTGACCGAAACGGGGTGGAACTGCTCGTGACAGAGCAGGATGAAGGAAAGGGCTGACAAACGTGAAATTAATTGCGATTGACTTAGACGGAACCTTACTCAACAGCAAGCATCAGGTAAGCGTGGAAAATGAAAATGCGCTGCGGCAGGCGCAGCGAGACGGCATTGAAGTGGTGGTGTCGACCGGGCGCGCTCATTTTGACGTTGAGTCGATCTTTGAGCCGCTCGGAATTAAAACGTGGGTCATCAGCGCGAACGGTGCTGTCATTCACGATCCCGACGGCAGGATTTATCATCAGGAAACCATTGATAAACAGCGGGCGTATGACATTCTCACATGGCTTGAGTCGGAAAATTATTATTACGAGGTATTCACAGATTCAGCCATATATACGCCGCAAAACGGAAAGGAGCTTCTTGATGTTGAGCTGGACCGATTCAGAAGCGCGAATCCGGAAACGGATCTTTCTGTCCTTATGCAGGCGGCCGAGGTGCAATACAGCCAATCGGGCTTCGCTTACATTGACTCGTTTCAAGAGCTGTTTAGAACTGATCAGCAGATCAACTTTTATAATATTCTCGGATTTTCTTTCTTCAAGGAGAAGCTTGAGGCAGGATGGAAAAGATATGAGCATGCTGAAGATTTGACGCTTGTCAGTTCGGCTGAGCATAACTTTGAGCTCTCTGCCCGCAAAGCATCCAAGGGACAGGCGCTGATGAGGCTTGCGGAACGGCTGAATATCCCAATCGAAGAAACCGCCGCTGTCGGTGACAGCTTAAATGACAAATCGATGCTGGAGGCGGCGGGAATCGGTGTAGCGATGGGCAATGCGCGGGAAGATATCAAAGCGATGGCCGACGCAGTCACCTTGAGCAATGACGAAGACGGCGTCGCACATATGATTCATCATTTGCTGTAAGTATATTTGCTGCACCAAAAGCACATTCTGTAGATAACCGGCGTAACGGATTCTTTGGACATTCCGGCGTGACGGCTATGAACGGAAAAAAGCTGGCTCTTTTTCAAAGAGCCAGCTTTTTTTACACTCATGACTATCGGGCTGAGGCGCTTAATGTAAACAATTCTTCGAGTTCCTGTGTGGAAAGCTCGGTAATCCAGTTTTCACTTTGGATAATTTGGTCGTTCAGGGTTTGCTTCGATTCAAGCATGACATCAATTTTTTCTTCGATTGTTCCCGTTGTAATCATTTTATGAACGTGAACAAAGCGCTCTTGGCCAATGCGATAAGCCCGGTCAGTCGCTTGATTTTCGACCGCCGGATTCCACCATCTGTCATAATGGATGACGTGATTGGCGGCGGTCAAATTGAGCCCGGTGCCTCCAGCTTTGAGTGAAAGAATGAGTGTCGGGTATTCTTTCTTCTGGAATCTCTCAACGAGTGAATCCCGCTCCTGCTTAGAGAGGCTCCCGTTTAAAAATTGCACGGGTTCGCCGAACGTTTTTTCAAGCAGCCGCTTCATCATGTTCCCCATCTGAATGTATTGCGTAAAAATGAGGCAGCTTTCATTTTGGGCGCGGATCGCCGTCATCAGGTCCAGCAATTTTTCGAGCTTGACTGATCTGCCGGCCAGCAGCTCAGTTTGATCTTCTTTTAAATAGAGCGCGGGGTGATCACATATTTGCTTAAGGCGTCCAAGCATGCTGAGGATCAGCGCTTTTCGTTGCATGCCGGTCAGTGATGACATATGGTCAAATGTGTCTTTGACGAGCTGCTCATAAAGTGACGCCTGTTCGGCTGACAGCGGGATAAATTCTTTTTCTTCCAGCTTTTCAGGAAGATTAAGCGCGACCTCTTCATCCCGTTTCGTCCGCCGGAGAAGGAATGGCCGGATTAATTGCTGAAGCTGTCCGATTCTTTTTTCGTCACGGTCTTTTTCGATCGGCAGAACATAGCGTTTATGGAAGCCCGTCAGACTGCCGAGGTAGCCTTTATTCATAAAGTCAAAAATGGACCACAGCTCGGTCAAACGGTTTTCCATTGGCGTGCCGCTCAGCGCGATATGGTGAAGCCCTTTCAGCTTTCTGATTGCGCGTGATTGCTTCGTATGCGCGTTTTTAATATTTTGCGCTTCATCAAGGCAGATCGCGTTCCATGTCACAGAAGACAGCTCTTCCGAATCGGCATGAGACAGTCCGTAAGAAGTGAGTACCACGTCTGCGTTTTCGTAATGCGCCTCGAAATCATCACCTTTTGGACGGCGCGGCCCGTAATGGAGTGCGACGGACAGGTCAGGTGCAAAGGTTTGAAGCTCTCGCTGCCAGTTACCGAGTACGGATGTCGGCGCAATAATCAAATTGGGCGTTTTTTGCCGTCCGCTTTCCTTCACATGAAGAAAATAGGCGATCATTTGAATGGTTTTCCCAAGACCCATATCATCAGCCAGACAGGCGCCAAAACCGCTGTCCCGCAGAAACAGCAGCCAGTTCATGCCGTATTTCTGATAAGGGCGTAGCGTTCCTTGGAAAGAAGGACTGACTTCGTGCTCCGGCAGATTTTCCGCGGCCGTGAGCTTACGAATCAGTGACCTGAGCTGTTTGGACAGATCAAATTGTATGCCGGCAAAAGCGGATGAATCAATCAGATCTGAATCCTCAAGCCCGCCTTCTCCCTGATCCATTAGTTCGCGCGCCAGAATATCAGACATGTGAAGTCCTTCTGATTCCGCTTTTTCCATCAGGCGTTTCATTTGTTTGATAAACTGCGGATCGATTTTGACCCATTGTCCGCGGATATTTACGAGGCGCCTGTTGCTGGCGACAAGCTCGTTAAATTCAGCCTCGGTCAGCTCAATTCCATTTGTCGCAAACCGCCAGTTGAAATCAAGCAACGCGTTCATGCCGACAAATGACTCGCCGCGCGGGGCGGACGACACCTTTGCCTTTAGCATCATGTTGCTGTCTCTGACAATCTGCCACCAGGACGGCAGAAGAATTTCAACGCCCATATCGACCAGCGTCTCACTTGCTTCTGACAGGAAGATCCAGGCTTCTTCCTCTGAAATCAGCGTTGTCCCGGAATCAAATGACAGCCACGGAACCGTTCTATGAAAGCGATCCTGCTCCCGCGCGATTTTATCGCTGTACGTCTGCCACGATTTTTTAAGGCTCTTCAGCCCGTCAAAGAATTCAACGGCGCCGCTCTTTTTATCGCGTAAAAACATCTCGATTTTCCAATCGTCTCCGTCAAAGTCCGGTTCATTTAAGCGCAGGCCGACGGTAAATGGAGATTGATCGTCAATCCAGCCAATACCTTCAAGAAAATCCTCTTCATCGAGGAAATGTCCGCGAAATGACGTGACCGCAGGCGACTTCTCCGTGATATGCTCCCATCTCTCCCGCAGGTCATCGTCGTATTGGATGTAATCCTGCACAGCGGCGGAAAACCAATCCGCCGTAAAGCCTTCCAGTATATCGTCGCTGTCCTTCCAGCGAAAAACACCGTTTGTCCATGCTTCATAGTCAGGCAGAAAATCGCCATCCGCAATAAATTCATAGATGGTCGATGCCGCCTCGATCAGCGGCTCCGTTTCTTCTGTGAGCTGCACGGAACTGAATGAGTTGAACGAGTTTTTGCCGAGAAGCTCAACAGTCATCCATGGAGAAAGCAGAACAGCGGTTGTCCCGATGAAGCTGACATCCTCAAGAAAGGTACCGTAAAATGAGGATTCGTGCCATTGGAACAAATGTCTTTTCATATGGCTGTAGGGAAGGGGCTGTTCATTCTCATCAAAGGCTGAGAGCGTAAATGACCCATCTTCCATTTGTTCTACGTGGATGAGAATTTCTTTAAGACTCGCCATCAATCAACTTTCCTTTCTGCAGTTCTTCTTGAAGCGCGCGCAGGCGCTTGTAATGCGAGCTCAGCTGCTGAATATACCGCTCCCACACCTTCAGTTTTTTCGCTTTTCTGTACAGGGTGCGCAGTTTTTTCAAATACCGGGCGGCTTCCTTGTACGAGCTGCGGTTCTTCTGATCGATAAAAAAGGCCACTTCTCTGTGGTAAGCCGGAATAAGCGCTTCAGGATCGCTCGCAGCAATTTCCTTCAGCATCATTTTATCCATTTCATAGATGGAAAAGCCGACAAGACTGTGAATTTCGATCCACTCGGCGTACCTTTTTTTCTCATATAAATGATGGCTGTATTCTGTGAACGTATACGGCAGACAGCCCGCAGCATAGCGTTCAAACAGCGCTTGGCCATTGGTTTGCTTCACATAGGCATTCAGCAGAAGAAACAGCTCGCCGATCACATCTCGAATCTCTTTAAACGGCTTATCGAGTTTCGTATAACCTATCGCAATCGGTTCAATTCGCTGATACCAAGTTTTCAGCCGTTTCCAATCCTTCTTGGCAGTCATTTCACTCAGCCACTGAAACGTATACGGCAGCGCTTCCGGCGGGAATTGGCCAGCTTCCGCAAAAATCACATCATCATTCTTTTGCAGGAATTCCAAATGCAAACGCCCGAATTGCAATTCAGGAGAAAAACGCCGTCCGACTTCTTTATTCAATATGTCCCTTTCACGCGCCACCCACTTTGGCCGCGACAGCAGCGCGCTCCAAATTTCACCGAAAATGCGGATGCGTTCATATTGAAAAATGTCTTCTTTCAAAAGCAAATGCCGGATCACATCCGGTGTTTTCTCCAAAAATGGATCAAGCGCAAATGAAAGCGCGTATGTTTTTAATTTATCAATAGAGCTGTAGATCGTATCGATCAGCTGTTCAACATAAGGATTGAGGGAATAAAAGTCTTGCTCGGGGTTCAGTTTGCCCGCTTCAATCAATGTAAACATGCGAAGCCACACCGCGATCGCGGAATGAATCTGGTACAGGCTTTTCAGCTCCGGCTTGTTTGGCGTGTGCTTTTTTAAAGCGGACAGGTAGCCGTAATAGAGGCCTTGCATGTTTTGGCTGCCTTCCGGCGTTCGCGCCTGCCAGAGGGAGAACTCTGAATCAAAAAAAGCAAGCCAGCTGGAAAGCGATTCTTCATTGGGAAGCACTTTTTCCTGGAATTGCCGGCGGACGAGCTCTTTGCTTTCCTCGAGCTTTTCCCTCTCCAGCCAATGCTCTGTAAAGGTACCCACTCGCTCGAACATTGCATATACATATAAAAAAACAGCCAGCATATGGCGGCAGATTCTTCCGGACGGACATGAACAGCCGCTTTTGGCTATGACAAACAAGTTCAATGTGACCCGCACAGGCACAACATCCTGCACGTAAGCCGTAACTTCCGTCGGACTCACTGCTTGTAAACGATAGACTGAATCCTGCCGATATAAAATAAGTGCTTTTTTAATCAGCTGAACATGTTCCTCATTGTAAGGAAGCAGTTCTTTCAACTGCTCAGCGGATGCCAGCACATCGTCTTTGGAAATCATATTTTGAAGCATGATTATCGCTCCTAACCGAGTCACGTAATAAAAAGATCCAATTTCTCTATTATATCGCAACACACCGGCCTGAAAAAGTTTTTCCTAAAAAAGGACATAAAAAATGGGATGTGTCGAATGATGTATTAGAGATTGCAAATTGAGAATCGGCATCATATAATAATCGTGTTTTCAACTTAATGGAAGCTGAAAGGAAACAAGAAGATGAGTGAAAAGAAATTGAATCAAGAGGAATTTCTGAAAATTTTGATGCATGCACATGAGATTGGTGAACGGTCATCTGAGATGACGACAAAGGAAATGCTTGAAAATTTGATTTCTCATATTAAAAATGGATATGCGACATAAGAATCCCGCACGCTTCATGCGGGGTTTTTTTATGCGAGATGACGTGGCTTCCTGAATAGGATAAAAAAGGAAGTTTTGCAAATAGTGAAGATAGTGCTTTCGAAAATGTTCGCAACATAAGGTTTTGTAAAAAAATGTCGAATAATGTCATGTGAAAATCTGGAGAAATGCGGTTTCTACGTTGTATAATCGTAGATGGAAAAGGATGCTATAAGAGATTTGGAGGTATCATGGGAGAATCTACTAGTTTAAAAGAAATATTATCAACGTTAAGAAAACGCATGCTTTTGATTATGATTGTAACAGCGGCTGCCACTGCTGCCGGCGGACTTATCAGTTTCTTCGCACTTACACCCATCTATGAAAATTCAACTCAGATTCTGGTCAATCAATCGAAAAACGATCGAAAAGAAGTCCAATTTAACGATGTCCAAACCAATCTTCAGTTAATCAATACGTATAACGTCATCATTAAGAGCCCTGCCATCTTAGATGAAGTCATTAAAGAAATGGGTTTGTCGATGACGTCTCAAGAGCTGAATGACAAAATTACCGTATCCAGCGAGCAGGATTCCCAAGTGGTCAACATATCAGTCAAGGATGGAAACGCGGAAACAGCGGCTCATATTGCCAACACCATCGCATCTGTCTTTCAAGACAAAATCACAACCATTATGAATGTTGACAATGTCAGTATTCTGTCAAAAGCCGAGGTTTCAGGACATTCATCACCTGTTTCGCCAAAGCCGCTCCTAAATATTGCGATCGCGTTCGTGGCGGGATTGGCGGGAAGCGTTGGACTGGCCTTCCTGCTTGAGTATTTGGACAATACGATCAAATCGGAAGAGCAGCTCGAATCCTTGCTGGACATACCTGTTTTAGGGACGGTTTCCACCATTGCGAATGAGCAGAAAACAACGGCAAGCTTACACGGCATCCAATCTGAAAAAGCGGGGAGTGGACATTTTGGCGCTTAGAAAAAGCAGAGGGTCTTGGATGCGCAGGACTGTCATTGCGATGTCAGAGCCAAAGTCCTTGAACTCCGAGCAATATCGGACGATTCGTACAAATATAGAATTTGCTTCAGTGGACCGCCAAATGAAATCCGTGATGATTACATCGGCCAGTCCCGGCGAAGGAAAATCAACGACGGCCGCTAATCTTGCTGTCGTATTTGCCCAGCAGGGAAAAAAAGTGCTTCTGGTTGACGCTGATTTGCGAAGGCCAACAGTGCATACAGCCTTTCATCTTGAAAATATAATCGGTTTAACTTCTGTTTTATTAAGGAAAAGCTCATTGAAACAGGCTGTGCAAGCCTCAAATGAAAAACAGCTTGACGTGCTGACGAGCGGCCCGATCCCGCCAAACCCGGCCGAGCTTCTCTCCTCAAAGGGGATGAAAGAACTTGCCGACGAAGCGTGTGCGGCATATGACATGGTTATCTTTGATACGCCGCCTATTCTCGCTGTAGCGGACGCACAGATTTTAGGGAGCGTGGCTGACGGTTCTATTTTGGTTATTTCAAGCGGGAAAACAGAAAAAGAACGAGCCGCAAAAGCGAAAGAGGCACTTGAATCGTGCAATAGCAAGCTCCTTGGAGCGATTATGAATGGGAAAAAGCGTTCGAGGAATGCAGCATACGGATACTATGGAAACAAGGATAACTTCATACAAAATAAATAACGTGCATTTTGCCCGTTATTTATTTTTGCGAAAAAAAGGGGGCTAAGACATGATAGATATTCACTGTCACATTCTTCCGGCAATGGATGACGGGGCAAGCGCTTCGGCCGAAAGCATAGAAATGGCAAGAGCCGCTGTTCACCAGGGAATCCGAACCATTGTAGCGACACCGCATCATAAGAACGGTGTGTATGAAAACGAGCCGGCGGCAGTTAAAGAAGCGGCAGCTCAGTTAAACAAACGTTTAATCAAAGAAGACATCCCGTTAACCGTGGTTCCGGGTCAGGAAATCAGAATATACGGCGATTTGGAGCGGGACCTTGCTGAACGGCAGCTGCTCCCGCTGAATGATACAAAATACATCCTGATTGAGTTTCCGTTTGATCAGGTTCCCCGCTATGCGGAGCGGCTCTTTTATGATTTGCAGCTGAAAGGCTATATCCCGGTTATCGCCCATCCGGAACGGAACATGGAAATACGCGAAAACCCGTCGCTTCTGTATCATCTTGTGGAAAAAGGAGCGGCAGCTCAGATTACGTCAGGTAGTCTTGCGGGGATTTTCGGAAAACAGCTGAAAGCCTTTTCTCTTCGGCTGGCTGAAGCCAATATGATTCATTTCGTAGCCTCAGATGCCCATAATCTGAAAACAAGAGACTTTCGTTACCAGGAAGCTTTTGCTGTTCTTGAGAAAAAATTCGGAACGGATTTACCCTATATGCTGAAGGAAAACGCCGAGCTCCTGCTGCAAAATCAGACAATCTTCAGACAGCCTCCGCAGCCGGTCAAAAGAAGAAAATTATTTGGGCTCTTGTAAACAGCCGATTCTCCTATCACCACTTTCTTTCTGAGCGCGATATAATAGTATATTGTATGATTGAATCACATTTCAGAAATCTGTACAGGCTGCACCCGACAGGCTAAGCGGGAGATCATCCGCATTCATGATAGGATGTTCTCATACGATAATACGAAGCTGCAAAGCAGCAATTTAACTGTTGGAGGGAAACAATGAATATAACAGTCATCGGAACAGGTTATGTCGGTCTTGTGACAGGTGTTTCTCTTTCTGAGATTGGACATCATGTAACCTGCATTGATATTGACGCTCACAAGATTGATGAAATGAGAAAGGGCATTTCCCCCATATTTGAACCGGGTCTTGAAGAGCTGATGAGCAAAAATACAGCTGGTGGACGGCTGAATTTTGAAACGAGTTATGAGAAAGGCTTGGCGCTGGCAGACATTATTTTTATAGCGGTCGGAACACCGCAGAAAAGCGACGGGCACGCCAATCTGGAGCATATTACAGATGCGGCCAAACGCATCGCCCGGCATGTGAAACGGGATACTATCATCGTAACGAAAAGCACAGTGCCCGTCGGGACAAACGATTTGATTGAGGGGCTGATCCATCAACATCTTGCGGAGCCTGTCAGCATCTCGGTCGCATCCAATCCTGAGTTTTTGCGTGAAGGGTCGGCAATCTATGACACGTTCCACGGCGACAGGATCGTCATCGGAACAGCGGACCAGGCAACAGCCAAGACGCTTGCGGAGCTTTTCCGCCCGTTCCAAATCCCGATTTATCAGACGGATATCCGAAGCGCCGAGATGATCAAATATGCCTCAAATGCTTTTCTAGCCACTAAGATCAGTTTTATCAATGAGATTTCGAATATATGTGAAAAAGTCGGCGCCGATATTGAAGCGGTCGCGTACGGCATGGGACAGGATCAGCGAATCGGAGGCCAGTTTTTAAAAGCCGGCATAGGCTACGGCGGCTCTTGTTTTCCGAAGGACACAAACGCCCTCGTACAAATTGCCGGCAATGTCGAGCATGATTTTGAACTGCTGAAATCGGTCATCAAAGTCAACAATAATCAGCAGGCGATGCTGGTAGATAAAGCGCTGAACAGGCTCGGCGGGGTGACGGGAAAAACGATTGCCCTTTTGGGACTGTCATTTAAACCAAATACGGATGATATGAGGGAAGCGCCGTCGATTGTCATCGCAAACCGTCTCGCTGCGCTCGACGCCCATATGAGAGCCTACGATCCCATTGCCACGGACCATGCGAAGCGTGTTCTGCCAGAAGCCGTTGAATATAAAGAGACAATCGAGGAAGCCGTCAAAGGCGCTGACGCTGTCATGATTTTAACCGACTGGGCCGACATTAAACAATTCCCGTTAGCGGCCTATCAGAACTTGATGGAAACGCCGCTCATCTTTGACGGCAGAAATTGCTACACATTAGATGAAGCAGCTGCTGCAGGGGTGGAGTATTATTCTGTTGGACGGAAGGCTGTTGTTCCGGCAGGTGCAATTCAATAGTTGGAAAAGAGAAAACTGGCTGGGAGCCAGTTTTTTCTATTTTACTAAGATCTAAAGCGAAAAAAATAACAAAATCAGAATGTGCTCTTTCGACAAGAGACACATCATGAATATCTGTTTCTTTCAAGTGCCTTTATCACTACGACTTTAGGTGTTTGTATCTTTGAAATCGCTCTCATTAGCTGCAAGACGAACAAAAACAAGATGATAGACCTACGAATTGTGAGTGTTATAAGCCTAATTTAAGCCGTTTACCCTATTTATGCCGCCTTCTGGCTATTTTAAAATATAATATATGGAAATAAAGTATGGAAAAGTCTATCTTCATTAGCCCCTCCATACGACTTTTTGAGTATTAAGAGGTGATTCAGATGGGTTATGAAAGTAAGCTGGCGGATATCAAAAGTTCGCTCAACGGAAAAATTTCCGATATCGAAGACAAGATCGAAAAGCTGAAAAAAGCAAAAAAGGACATAGACACACTGCAAGAAGAGGCCATTACAGAAATCAAAGACATTGTGAAACCGGATTTGGGCAAGCACTGGACGGGAACAAAAGCGGATGATTTTGACAAGGGCAGAGAAGAGGCGAAATCGGAAGCTTCCAAGATTGTGAATGATAAGTATAACGAGTATATGGGTTCTATTAACGGAAAAATTTTAGATCTTGAAGTGGAAAAAGTCAAATATGCGTCGGAATTGATCATAGCAAATGGTGCAGCAGATCTTCTTAAAAAGGGAGAAGAATTCGCGGAAGAAGTCGGAAATACAATTAGACAACTAAAATGGTGGTGATCTTTTTTTATGTCAGAAATTAAGCTGAAATACGACACTGTTATCAAAACATTGGATTCTGTCAAAGATGCGCTGGCTGATGTATCAATCGGAGCCGCGGGATCCAATGGGAAAAACAATCTGGAATATACGAAAAAGTACCATGAGCGCGAGGCAAGCATTAAAACCATGCTGGGCGATTATAAAAAAGCCGTCCAAAAAAACATAGAAGACACGAAAGACAATGTTGATTCACTGAAGGAGCAGGACGAGGCAATTGGCGCAAAATAGCATAGAAAGGGCTGTGCAATGGGTAAAGTATTCGAATCAAAGACTTTAATCGAAGAAGCGAAGAGCAGAAAAAAGCAATATGAAACGCTTGAAGAGCAGTTAGAAACCCTAAAAAAAGCATTTCAGGCTGTAGCCGATCTAGGCCAAGATTTTACAGGGAAAGGCGCAGACAACATCAAAGATTTTTTTCAAGGACAGGCGGATATTGTAGACACGTGGCTGAAGCTTGTCTCGGCACAAATTGCTTTTTTAAAAGGGATTTCAGGGGATATCAAAGAAAAAGAATTGAAAGATCATTATGTGGAAACGTCATATCTGGAAAACGAGCTGCCAAACGGGAGTTTGAAAGCGTCTGAAATCGTCTCCGCGCACAAATTGGAGATTGATAACATTCTCGCCGATCTTTTCGGCATTTTGGATTTATCCTCTTATTCTCTTGACGATTACGCCGACAAGATGTACGGTGCACAGAAAATCCGGCTCGATACGATTACAGCGATTGATGAACTGGACGAGTCATTGACCACAGAATATCAAAACCTGCAGTCGCTCGATAATGCCGTGCTTGCAAAGTACACCGCTTTAATGCAAGCGACAAGCAAAGGAAAAAGCGCCTCTCCCATTCACTACAACAAAAAAGCATTCACCTCAAGCGAAGTGTATAAAGGTGCGATAGAAGCGGAAAAACAAGCGACTTCTTATATTGAGGCGAAAGAACAGCAAGCAGAAGCAAGGCGCCTTCAAGAAAAAGCGGAAGAAGAAGCGAATAAACCATGGTACGAAAAAACATGGGATGGCGTCTGCACCTTCACAGGCGAAGTCACCGGCTATTATGATACGATAAGAGCAACCGAAGGCTACGACCCTGTCACAGGAGAAAAACTTTCCACAGCCGAACGCGTCACAGCCGGCGCCATGGCAGCCGCAGGGTACATCCCGGTCGTCGGCTGGGCAGGCCGCGCCTTCAAAGGCGGAAAAGCCATCTACAAAACCGGAAAAGCGGCTATTGCCGCAGAACACGCTTTAGACGCCTACAAAACAAGCAAATCCTTAGACATTCTCAAAATGTCAGAAATGGGCGCATACGGCCTTGTTGCTTCTAACGGATTCTCAGAAGCGGTCACAGGACGGGATATGTTTGGTAACGAAGTGTCAGAGGAGAAGCGGAAGCAAGGTGCGCTGGAAGCGGCTTTGAGTTTGGTTGGTGCAGGGGCACTGGCGAAACATGTAGATAAAGGCATACCGTTTGCAACTCATTCAAAAGTCAAACAAGCTAACAAGACACTAGAAAAAGTAAAACAATTCAAAGTCCCAACAAACGTCCGCGTCTATGCAGAACGCCCTGTAACCCCGGATGGCTCCACATTCGGAATCCCGACAGTCCGTGTAGATGTGGAAAAGACGGCTGTGAAGGATCTTGGGATTGTGAAGATGGCGAGTAGCCAGTCGAAAAAACCTAAATGGGTGGAAAAACCTGAGGGGATGACTCAAAATGATTACGTTGCTCATAATGGTACTAACTACAGTAAAAAGAAACGGACTGAAGAATACAACGCTGCGATAGCTGACAGAGAGAAGATTGTTGGAGACAATTCAAATGGATATCGTTTAAAGGAACCAACTAAATGGATGGAAGACAGCGGCATGGTACAAATAAAAGAAAGGTTAAAAAGAAAGTCTTGGACAGATAAGGATGGATTTAATTGGCAATGGGATTCCCAACATGGCAAATTAGAAAAGTGGAACCGCAGAAGAACAGAGCATTTAGGAGAGTTTGATCCTGTAACTGGTAAGCAGACGAAAAAAGGCGAGCCTTCAAGAAGATGGGATGGTTAAATACTATGAAACATGGAATCAGATTTATTGTTGAATATCCTGAAATCGGTGACTTGCTTCATCGGCTATTTGTGAATAGGGAATTAGACGAATGGTACAAGAACAAATGTGCAGAGAAAGTAAAAGTGCCTGATGAATTTAATCAAATAAAAGGTTTGAAAAAAATTGAAGTTAGAGATTTGAAAAATCCTTCAGGAGAAATTAATTTCCACTTGCAAGATCTTTCTGGGCAAAACGGATTTCATTTAGAGCAACAAATCAATATGAAAGTATCTAAATTAGCTCCTGTTTATGTATTAGATTATAGTTATTCCCTAAGACACGATTTAATCGATGGCGTTTATGATATTGTAGGGACCGCTGAATCTTTAGAATTCATTCAAGGAACGAACTATATCAATAAAATAATGCAAGAGAAAGGGTTTATCGAACTCAGTTATTTGTATGATTACTACGATACTGTGTATGAGTGGAGTGAATTGCCACATATTCAGCCTTTCAACAGAAGATTAACATTAGGAGATGCCTTGTTTACTGATGTATTAGAATTGCTATAGTTAAAAACTTGCCGTGTTATCATCGGCAAGTTTTTTTACAGATAGGATAACAATGTTGAGTGCAAGGAGAAGCGGGATGGATAGAGATCAAATTTCACAATTGCAGCCATTAAAAGTGTGTAATGACTGGTCTGTAGTACTGAACAATTTAAACTCAGAAAAAAGCACGGAAGAAAAATATAAACTACTAAAACTACAAAATGAAAAACGCAATGTCATTATTAAGGTAATATATAAAGATGATCAGTACTATATCAAAGTGGTCGGCTTAAAAACAGATGAGATTTATGAAGAAGTATCTTTTGACGAAATAGAACAATTATTAGAAGAGTTAGAATATCGAATCTGGAGTGTAGGAAGTGGAGTTTTAGAGGGTTTGCAGCCACTAAGCCAACAGGTTCCTAATTTTTTAAGGCTTAAGATACCAGCTGGTTGGACTGTTGATTATATTACATTAAAAGATACTGAACCTAAGACTCTAGAGGCAAATGATGATGCTTGGTTATTTGACTTTAATCAAGATCTCCTGCAAATTTCTCATAAAACAAAAAATTTGTTGCTTGATGTAGGGTGGTACCCAGAAGGGGATCCTACTGGTAGCTATGGCATTGAATTGATAAAAAACGGAGATTGGGAAAATCCTGTTGAGGATATTATATGCACTGAACTTAAAGAATTAATTAAACACTTAGATCATATTTTTATGAAAGAAATTAAAAATGAATACTAATAAAAAAGCAGGATTTTTCCAATTAGGCATCATTTGTCTAATTAGACTATTGACAGGAGCTTTCGCAAGTCAGAGATTAGAATATCATCAGATAGAAGTAAACTAGCTAACTATAGAGGTTATGATTGTGAGAAAACATGTTAAATTAGATGTCCCAAAAGCAAATTTACATCCCATAAGAATAACACAAGGTTGGAAGGTGAATTATAATCATTTTGTTGAAATAGATCCAAGAACTTTAGAACCGAATGACGAAGCTTGGTTTTTGTTCACAGACAGTTTGTTGCAGCTTTATCATGAACAATCCTCAATAACGCTTGACTTAGGATGGAATCCTGATATGTCGCCTGAAGGTAGTTATCTGGTTTTAATAGTTAAATATAATGATTGGGAAAATCCTATTAAAGAATTTTCATCAGATGATTATAAAAAAGTGATTTTATTCATTGAACATCATTTAAAACAAGTAACAACTACTTGGTGGAAGTAGGTTTAAGTATTAATGTTTAATGGGTGGGAATTATCCTCATGGAATTTCTTATCGCCTTGAAAGCACCTGAGCAGAGAAGTCTAATGTAAGAAGTAAAGAGAGGAAAACCATTGAAATGCAAATACATCAAGTTCACGATTTTCATCTAAAAAATGAATCCGATTTTGTTCAAACACAACAATCCCTTCAACCTCAAATCAATCTATCACCCACCATCACCCCAGACTCCATCAACACATGCGCGGGTGTCGACCTCGCTTATTGGGAGCAGGACGGCGAACCATACGGGGTGTGCAGCATTATGGTGATGGATGCTGAGACGAAAGAAGTCATAGAAAAAGTGCACAGCATGGGGAAAATCAGCGTGCCGTATGTTGCCGGTTTTCTTGCGTTTCGGGAACTGCCGCTGATCATCGAGGCGGCGAAAAAACTGGAAACGGAGCCGGATGTGTTTTTGTTTGATGGCAACGGGTATCTGCATTACAACCATATGGGCGTTGCCACCCATGCGGCTTTTTTTCTGGGGAAGCCGACGATTGGGATTGCGAAAACTTATCTCAAAATCAAAGGCTGTGATTTCGAGATGCCTGAAAATGAAGTTGGCGCCTATACCGATATTATCATTGACGGCGAGGTATATGGCCGTGCCCTGCGGACGCGTCGTGACGTGAAGCCTATCTTTTTGTCTTGCGGAAATCATATTGATTTAGAAAGCAGCTATCAGATCACGATGACCCTGATCAATCAACAAAGCAGGCTGCCAATCCCTGTCCGTCTAGCTGATCTAGAGACACATGTCTTGCGAACGTTCTATCAGAAAAACCACGTGTAACACTTGCAGACCGAGAACTGCAAGTGTTTTTTACTGGTTCCTCCTGTATAGCTCGTTTATATATACAGACGGGGCTTCTCCTGTGACCCGTTTGAACACTCTGCTGAAGTAATAAGGGTTAGAAAAGCCTAATGTGCTGCTGACTTCAGTTACGTTTAAGTTGCTTGTTTTGAATAGATCAATTGCCTGTGCGATCAGCAGTTCATTTTTATAGGCTGTGATGCTTTTCCCAGTTTGCTTTTTGAAAAGGGAGGAAAGGTAGGCATAATTCATTTCTAACTCGTTCTCAAAATCTTTGCTGACCAGTTTTGCATGCTTGTTACGATGCAGAAATTCAATCATTCGGCTGATGATCCTTGAAGAGCGGGTGCCGGCCTGGCCATTTATCGCATTGCTATACAGGTCAATAAACAATTGATAGGTGAGTGAACACGCTTGGAGCGTGCTGAAAGCACTTGGCGAGTCTAAGGCATGAATCATGCTGCTCAGTTGTTTTTCTGTGTACTCACGATGAGAGACAGATCCACTTTTTGGAAAGGTTAATTGCGATGAATAGGTGCGATCGAGAAGGATTGGTGAATTGTGAAATGGAGAAAACTCGTCCTTCTGATCCAGAGAAGGATCGGCATAAAAATGAATGTAGTACCATTCGGTGCCGGGTGTGTAAAAATCGCCTCCCCAATGCGGTGTATTATTTTTAAGAAAAAGATATCCTCCCGCTTGAATGCGGTACTCATTTTCTTTCTCAAATACATGGATTGCGCCGTGTTTTACGTAAAAAAAGACATTGATGCTTTCCATCGTCCTGTCAGGATGCCGTAACGTCCCTTCTATATCCTTCATATGTCCGGCCTCACGGATTTTAGGGAGATGATTGGCTTGGAGTTTGACTTCATACATGGCTTCACCATCTTTCGCTATACTTATCTCCAGTGTAACGGGTTTCATCTAAAAAAAGGATATGTTTTTGATAAATAGTGAATTCACATTCCTTATCATCATTTGGATAATGAAAGCATCATCATGAATGATGAAACGTGATAGGGGGAGATCAAGATGGAAGATGTAACATTGTTAAAAGGCATGTTTTATGATTCTCAGATGAAAGGGAAGGAATATTTGCTTTTTTTGGATGTAGACCGTCTTTTGGCTCCTTGTTATGAGGCTGTATCACAGACGCCTAAAAAACCGCGCTACGGCGGGTGGGAGGCAAAGGAGATTGCTGGGCATTCGGTCGGCCATTGGCTGTCCGCCGCATCAGCTATGTACCGGGCATCCGGGGACGAAGAGCTGAAACGGAAAACAGCGTACGCAGTGAATGAACTGAGTCATATCCAGCAATTTGATCAAGAGGGATATGTAAGCGGTTTCCCTAGGGCGTGTTTTGATGAGGTGTTCAGCGGTGATTTTCGGGTGGACCACTTTAGTCTGGGAGGTTCTTGGGTGCCGTGGTACAGCCTCCATAAACTGTTTGCGGGATTAATAGATACGTATCGGCTGACCGGCAATCAGACGGCTTTACGTGTTGTCGTCAAGCTGGCTGACTGGGCAAAAAAGGGGCTGGATCGCCTGAACGATGAGCAATTTCAGCGAATGCTGATTTGTGAGCATGGCGGTATGAATGAGGCGATGGCTGATCTTTACCTGCTGACGAAAAACAAAGCATATCTTGAACTTGCGGAACGTTTCTGCCATCGCGCCATTCTTCAGCCTCTGGCGGAGGGGAAGGATGAGCTTGAAGGAAAGCATGCCAATACCCAAATTCCAAAGGTGATCGGCGCCGCCAAGCTGTACGACATTACTGGCAATGAAGCGTATAGGAATGCAACGCTCTTCTTTTGGGAACAGGTTGTCTATCAGCGTTCCTACGCAATTGGCGGCAACAGTATCGGAGAGCATTTCGGAGCAGAAGGCAGCGAGGAGTTAGGGGTGACGACCGCGGAAACGTGCAATACGTATAACATGCTGAAATTGACAGCGCATTTATTCCGGTGGTATCAAGAATCCAAATTTATGGATTACTATGAAAATGCGCTTTATAATCACATACTTGCTTCCCAAGATCCCGATTCGGGCATGAAAACCTATTTTGTTTCTACACAGCCGGGGCATTTTAAGGTGTATTGTTCACCGGAAGATTCTTTTTGGTGCTGTACCGGCACAGGAATGGAAAACCCCGCGCGCTATACGAAGCATATCTATCATATAGACCGAGACGATCTGTATGTGAATTTATTTATTCCTTCACAAATACATGTACGGGAAAAACACATGCTGGTAGCCCAGGAAACCTCTTTCCCAGCAGCGGAACAAACCAGGCTGATGGTGGAAAAAGCCGACGGCGTGCCTATGGCGCTTCATATTCGCATACCTTATTGGGCACATGGCGGCCTTAAAGCTGCGGTCAATGGGAAACGAATTCAACCGGTTGAGAAAAATGGGTATCTTGTGATTCATAAACATTGGAACACAGGTGATTGTATTGAGATTGACCTGCCGATGAAACTCCATCTGTATCAAGCGAAGGACGATCCTAAAAAAAACGTCCTGATGTATGGACCGGTCGTATTGGCTGGAGCACTTGGGACCGAACGCTTTCCTGAAACAGATATACTTGCTGATCATCTCGCTCTTAATAACCATCCGTTAATTGATGTCCCTGTATTGGTAGCGGATCAGGGTCAGTTGGATCAATGGGTGACGCGGGTAGATGAATCATCACTCGTTTTTCAAACGAAACCGGTTGGCCAGCCGGGGAATAAAGAAATGACTTTAATGCCGTTCTACAATGTGCATCATCAGCGATATTCCGTGTACTGGTACGTGATGAGCGAAAAGGAATATCTTGATTTTACAGATGAAGAAAAAGAAAAGCAGGAAATCATCAGGCGCATAACAGTAGATGCCGTTCAGCCTAATGAACAGCAGCAGGAGATAGAACACCACCTGAAAAAACAAAACTCTTACTCCGGTTACGCGGATATAGTTCACAGAGGCTGGCGAGACAGCAGAGGAGACGGCTTTTTCAGTTATGAGTTGAAAACAGAGCCGAGTCAACCCATGTATTTGCTAGTCACGTATTTTGGAAGTGATGATACCTTTCAAGCGGAAGAACAAACATACGAAAGACATTTTGAGATCATGATCGATGATCAATTACTGGCCAGGCAGCAGCTGAAGGCAAATCACCCGGGAAAGCTTTTTGATGTATGTTATGACATTCCAGTTGCTTATACGAAAGGAAAAGAAAGAGTAACCGTCACGTTTAAATCCAGAGAGGGAACAGCAGCTGGCGGAGTGTTTGGGGTAAGGATGATAAATGAAAAAATGGTTTTCAATAAATAATATCACTATCAATTGCTTGTTCACTCAAAAACTTGCGACCCATAGGCCGCAAGTTTTTTTATTTAAATGTTTTCCGCGTCAAATCGATAAAAGCCTTTAATGGCGCAGACATCCACTTGTCCTTATGCCATGCTAATTGAGTGAAAACGGGGCAATCGCTCTGCCAATTGAGTTCTTTCATCCGGCCTGCTGCAATATCATCTTTTACTGTCATTTCAGGCAAGATTCCGATTCCAAGTCCGGCCATGACGCATTGTTTGATGGCTTCTATGCTGACGAATTCCAGTTTGTTAGGGTAGACACCGGAGTTATGTAAAGTGTTCTCAAAGAGCGTGCGGTACGAGCAGCCGTCCTCTGTCAGCAGAAGAGTTTCGTTTTGAAGATCCTTCAATGTTACTGGTGAATCCACAGGAAAAAGATGGTCGTTAGCAGCCACCATTTTGATCTCATCCTGAATCAAAGATTCCACGTGCAATGTGTCGTCCGGCCTGTTTATATCCAAGATGAAGGTAATATCAAGCTGGCCCTGTATGAGCTGTTCTTTCGCTTGTTCATTGGAGATATATGGTTTGAATATGAGCTTTACTTGTGGAAAAGCTAGCTTAAATTCTTTTATGATAGGCGGAAGGCGGTATGTGCACTGGCTTTCCGTCGCCCCGATTTTTAAAGTGCCTGTTGTTTCTTTTACTTGATTTGCGGCCATTTTTGCTTCTTCTGTTAATGTAATGATCTTCTCCGCATAGGACTTGAATGTTTTACCGGCTTCTGTCAGGACGAGCCGCTTGCCGAGCCGCTCGAATAAAGGAGTCCCGATTTCTTCTTCAAGTGATTTGATCTGGGAGGTAACGCTTGATTGCGCATAATTAAGCATCTTGGCGGTAAGGGTGAAGTTTACCTGTTCTGCCGCTGTAATAAAGGTGATCAACTGCTTCAATTCCACCTGTTCTCTTCCTTTCTAAATCGGTTTTATCGATTGAATTCATCGAAATAATCATCTGTATTGATTGATGAATCCATTATATGATGAAGAAAATCATTCGTAAACAAAGGAGCAGATGCATCATGAAAATTGCGGTTATTAACGGCGGAACTCGGCCTGGCGGGAATACGGATATTCTTGTGGAGAAAATTGTTCAAGGATTCGACGCGGAACACATTTATTTGCGTCAATATCATATTCTTCCAATGGAAGATTTGCGGCATGCTGAAGGCGGCTTCTGCCCGGTTCAAGATGACTACGATTCAATCATTGAGCGGGCATTGCCATGCGATATTCTTATATTCGCTACCCCCATTTATTGGTTCGGTATGTCAGGAACGTTAAAGCTATTTATTGATCGCTGGTCTCAGACATTGAGAGATCCCCGATTTCCTGATTTTCAACAACAAATGTCGATGAAGCAGGCATATGTGGCGGCAGTGGGCGGAGACAGCCCTAAAATAAAGGGGCTACCGTTGATTCAGCAATTTGCGCATATTTTTGCATTCATGGGGATGTCTTTTAAAGGCTATATATTGGGAGAAGGCAATCGTCCCGGCGATCTTCTTCATGATCATCAGGCGCTGTCCGCTGCGAGCCGATTATTGAAAAGAAATGATACGATATGAAGTTTCTGTTATCAATCATTGCTGGCATGCTGATGCTGGCATTCTTTTTCATTTGGATAGCGCCGCCTGCTGATTGGGTTCAAATTGAAACAACTAATTCGCATCAGACTAAGAAATCTGTGAGGATGGCAGGGGCTACGCTGCAAATCAAGCACATCAAGAAGAATGATGCAGGCGAAGAAACAGTTATCATATCGTACAGCATTTCGGGACCAAAATAAAAAAGCACCTGTTTCGGGTGCTTTTCTTTACAAATGAGGGATCACAAGGCCGCCATACAAAAATGCCGCGATAATCAGAAATGCGGGATGCATCTTGAATTTGGTCATGGCAAGGAGGGAAATCCCTGCAATCACTCCCGATTGGATCCAGCCGATAGCTTGAATGCCATCAGCGCCGAGTTGCCAAGTAAGAATGAGCATCATGACCGCGATGACAGGCTGGACGGATAGCGTCATGCCCTTGATGACGGGCGATTGGCGGAAGCGTTGAATGATGCGCAGCAGGACGATCAATGCGAGCGCCGACGGTACGACGGTTGCGATCAGGGCAACCAGAAAGCCGGGCCATCCGCCGGCGCTGTACCCGACATAGGCGGCGATTTTGGTTGCGATCGGGCCCGGCAATGCGTTCGCAAGCGCGAGCATATTAGAGAATTGCTCGTTTGAAAGCCAGCTGTATCTGTTGACAACTTCTTCAAACATCAGCGGGATAGACGCGGGTCCGCCTCCGTATCCGAGCAGGTTTGCGATTAAAAACGCCATAAATAAATAAATCATGGTCATGAGGCTGACATTCCTTTATCTTTTGAATGTTTATTTGTCATTTTGTCTTTCAATTTAAAATGAAACGCTCCGTACGCTAAGAAAATGATAATGACAAGGCCGGGATTGATCTGTAGCGTTTGCAGGCCGATAAAAGCGATAATGAAAAATAGGATACCGGTGACCCAGCCGAAACCTTTAAGCGCTTTTTGGCCAAACTCGTACGCCATAATGCCAAGCATTACTGCAATCACTGGTGTTACGGCACCTATCATGCCGGCAACAACGGCTGAATGGCTTAAAACATTTACAGCTGCAAACAGGCCCACCATCGCAAGACATGTAGGCAGAATGTGGGCGAGTGTCGCCACGATTGCACCTAACGTGCCTTTCAGCTTGAAGCCAAGATACGCAGCCATTTTTGTGGCAATCGGTCCGGGAAGCGCATTCGCAATCGCTAATATTTCTCCGAATTCGTCATCATCAATCCATTTATATTTATTGACTGCTTCATGGCGGATCAGCGGAATCACAGAAGGTCCGCCGCCGAACCCTAAAATTCCTGTGCGTACCATTGCGGCCGTCATATCCCGATAAGGGTGATTTTTCATTCGTTTCTCTCCTTTTACAGCTTCATTCCCATGCGGCTTTTGTATCGTTTGATCAGCATCTGGCAATCAACGCTGACGACGCCTCGCAGCGGATACAGCCGTTTTGTTAAAAACTCTTCCATTTCTTGATCGTTGGCAAAGATCCCGTGCATATGCAGCTTGCTCGGTCCTGTCATGTGATAAAGGCTGGTGACCGCGGGCTCTTCCTCAAGCTTGAGAGCGACCTCTTCTAAAAACTGCGGCTCGACCTCGACATTGAAAAACACGGATACATGGTTGCCGATTTTAGCAGGGTTAATGACAGCGGTGAATTTTTCAATAACACCGGCTTCGATTAACTGGTTGATGCGAGACTGTACGGCGACTCGTGATAAATCAACTCTTTTGCCAAGATCCGTATAAGATATCCTGCCTTCCTCGTGCAAAATGGTGAGAATTTGTT
This sequence comes from Bacillus sp. K7, assembly GCF_053903245.1. Lineage (NCBI taxonomy): Bacteria > Bacillati > Bacillota > Bacilli > Caryophanales > Bacillaceae > Bacillus > Bacillus sp. K7. Next base: position 3,407,718 of record NZ_CP096406.1, on the reverse strand, counting down.
TGTCGATCTCATCAAGAACAAGGTTGGGGATTTGATATTCATGACTCAATTGCTCCACCTGCTTTCGTTGCCTTTTAGCCTTCATTTTATCACAAAAATTACGTTTCGAATGAAATTTTTTTCATTTGTTTTCAATATGAATAAAAAGTTGCCTTTTTGTTTTCGAAAAGGAGAAAGTTCGTCAGTTTTTCTGCCGGATTTGTAGATGTGGAATATCAGGCTCTCTATACTGAAGAAAATTTCTTCAAAAAGGGGACTTGTGATGAACAAATCTGTCATCGGAACAAAGCAAATGGTCGTCAGCCCGCATTATCTTGCTTCTCAAGCTGGAAACCGCATTTTGGATAAGGGAGGAAATGCGTTTGATGCCGCTGTTGCTGTGAGTGCTTGTCTGGCAGTTGTGTACCCGCATATGACAGGGCTTGGCGGGGATTCCTTTTGGCTGGCCTTTCATCAGAGAACAAAGAAGGTGAGAGTTTACAATGGAAGCGGCCGTTCGGGAAAAAAGGTAACGAGAGCTGTATACAAAGGGAAAAAGGTAATCCCGCCGCGGGGAATTGACAGTGCCATTACAGTGCCGGGGATGGTTGATAGCTGGGATGCGATACTGAAGGAGTACGGACGTATGTCGCTTGCGGAGGTGCTGAAGCCTGCACACGGTTATGCCCAACATGGTTTTCCAGTATCAGCTGATCAGTGCCGTCACACAGAAACAAATCTTGAACTGCTGGCCTCCACGCCTTATACGGCCGACCTCTTCACAAGAAGCGGCAGAGCGCCTGTCCCGGGAGAGCGGTTTGTGCAAAAAGAACTTGCAGACAGTTTGAACATGATTGCTGAAAAAGGAAGAAGCGCGTTTTATGAAGGAGACATCGCTCAGCGAATGGTCTCGTATTTACAGCATAATGGCAGCTGCATGTCACTCGATGATTTTAAAGCGCACCAAGGCGAGTGGGCTGAGCCTGTATCAAGTGATTACAGAGGGTACAGGGTGTATCAGGCACCGCCGAACTCGCAGGGATTCACCGGTTTACTGACGCTGAACATTTTGGAAAACTATGATTTCCGTCACATTGAGCACGGCTCTTTTGAGTATTATCATGTGCTTGTGGAGGCGTTGAAAAAGAGCTTTATAGATCGGAATGCCGTCCTGACTGATCCGGCGTTTGCTGACATCCAGCTTGAAAGGCTTTTGGACAAAACATATGCGAAACAATTGGCGGAAGAAATCGGTTATCTGGCGGAACCGGCGAAAAGCAGGCCGGTTGGAAGCGACACGGCATATGCGGCCGTCATCGATGCGGATGGCAACGCAGTGTCATTCATTCAAAGCTTGTACTTTGAATTTGGCTCGGCAGTCACTGCTGGCGATACAGGCATATTACTGCAAAACCGAGGGTCATTTTTCTCATTGGATCCAAATCATGCCAATACGCTTGAACCGAGAAAGCGCAGCTTCCATACACTGATGCCGGCTATGGCCTGCAAAGACGGAAAACCGAAAATCCTGTACGGCACACAAGGCGGCGAGGGCCAGCCGCAAACCCAGACAGCCATCATTACAAGAATGCTGGACTACGGAATGCATCCGCAGCAGGCAATCAGTGAACCGCGCTGGGTATGGGGCAGAACGTGGGGAGAGGAATATGAAGGTCTTAGAGTCGAGAGCAGGTTCACAAAGGATACCATTGAAAGGCTGAAAGACAGGGGACATCTCGTGGAGGTTGTCGGTGACTATGATCCATTGATGGGACACGCTGCGGCGATCATAGTGGATGAGGAAGGCTTCCTCCAAGGCGGAGCCGACCCGCGGGGAGACGGAGCGGCAGTGGGGGTTTGAGGTGCTAGATGAAAATACAAATGTAAATAAAAATGATGAGAAATAGGAAAGTACTAAATAAGTAGCGTACGTATTGTTTTTCTTCACGCTCATATTTCCATTCCATAAATGTACGGAAACCATTTATCACGAATAGAAAGAAAACAAGCATCATCTCTGGCGGAAAGCGTAATAAAGAAAAACCTAATAAAATGAGCAAAATGACTTCCAGCAGTCCTTGTGTGCTATTCACAGGTTTATACCACCAAGACGGTTTAGAGATGCCTAGTTTTTTTCGGGCATAGACATAAAAAACAGTATTGATAAAAACCGCGACCAGTATCACAATCAAAAAATGAGTGCCTGACATATAAATCCCTCCTAATCTATCTGTATATACGGCGTAAAGAGGAAAAACGTTTCATAAAAGAACACCCGATGTTCACCGGGTGTTCTTTTTATAGGCAACACTTTATGATCTCAAGGTCTTTTTGACTAGTTTCTTCTATTTAAATAGTCCTTTTGTTCAGCTGGGGCGAATGAGTGTAAATTCTTCGCCGAGCTTCGCATAGTGGTTGCCCGCTAATCTTGAGGCAGGTTTTAATTCGTCAGTCAAAACATATCCTTTTTCTGCATCATACACCTTTTCATCGAGGTGGAAACAGACGACTCTGCCGATGAGCAGATCCGCTGTGGTGACGCCTTGGTCATTGTCGAACGTCATATGCCGCTCTAGTGTGCATTCAAAGCGAATGCGGGCTTCCTTAATGCCGGGAACCGAAACAGCTTTGCTTTCGACGGAGTGAAGCGAGGTGCATGTGAGTTCGCTTTCGTCCGGCCCTAAGCTTGCCGCCGTTTCATTGATGTCTTCAATGATGGCTTCATCACTGACATGAACGACAAATTCTCCGTTCTCCACCGCGTTTCGAGCTGTATCTTTTTGGTGTCCTCCCGCCCGGTTAACAGAAATGCTGAGAAGCGGAGGATCTGAGCTGACAACGTTATAAAAACTAAAAGGCGCGGCATTTACCGCTCCGCTTGAAGAAAGTGTGGTTACAAAGGCAATAGGGCGGGGGATGACGGCACCTGACAATAGCTTGTATGTGTCTTTGGCACTTAGCTGATCAGCTTGAAATATGTACATAGCAACAACCGCCTTTATCGTTAGAATACCTTGATTATAACGGAATGGTCTCAAGGAAACCAAATGCTGGGTGGTTGCATATGTTATGTCATGACATATATCTAATATAGGGAAATGAAAAATAGGCTCCGTACGTCTGCCGGCAGCCTATGGATTGATAAACATATTTATTTGTATTTCTTTTTGACTACCCAGCAATTGCCGTCTTTCCAGAACTCTTTTTTGCTGTGAAAATCATCGTCTTTTTTGTGGCGATAGTGGTGGTGCGGTTTTTTGTAGTGCTTTTTGTGAGATTTTTTATCTGGATAATATGGTTTGTTGTGTGACCGGTATGACTTTTTGCAGCTGCGGGATCTTCTCTTGTGAGAACAGTACGATTTTTTATGGCTGCGAGATCTCTTGTGAGAACAGTACGATTTTTTATGGCTGCGAGATCTCTTGTGAGAACAGTACGATTTTTTATGGCTGCGAGATCTCTTGTGAGAGCAGTACGATTTTTTATGGCTGCGGGATCTCTTGTGAGAACAGTACGATTTTTTATGGCTGCGGGATCTCTTGTGAGAACAGTACGATTTTTTATAGCTGCGGGATCTCTTGTGGGAGCAATACGATTTTTTATGGCTGCGAGATTTTTTGTGGGAGCAGTATGATTTTTTATGGCTGCGAGATTTTTTGTGAGATCCGCACGACTTTTTATGGCTGCGTTTTTTTCCTTGAGGCTCCTGATATAAATAGTCTTTTAAACCTTCTTTTTTTGCGGATTTCACCGCTTCTTTGATGTCAGAATGGGAATAGTGGCCCAATTTGAAATCCTCCTTTGTTGAAAATGATGTTAAGGATTTAAGATCCTTATTACCCACATAGTACGCAAGTGTTTAAAAAGTGTATAAGTGTTCCGCTGAGATCACACAAAAATAAAAAGCCTAAATAGATAAGGGGGGCGTATGGATGAAGAATCAATCTCATTTACCGCTTTATCAGCTGTTTGTTCATCCAAAAGATTTGCGTGAATTAAAAAAGGATATATGGGACGATGAGCCGGTGCCGGCTGTCATGAAAATCAATCAAAAAAGGCTGGATATTGATATTGCTTATCGGGGATCACATATCAGGGACTTCAAAAAGAAGTCATACCATGTTTCTTTTTATCAGCCGAAAACATTCCGCGGCGCACGGGAGATTCACTTGAATGCGGAGTATAAAGATCCTTCCATGATGAGAAACAAGTTGTCTTTGGATTTTTTCTCAGAGCTTGGGACGCTGGCACCGAAGGCAGAGTTTGTGTTTGTAAAGGTGAATGGGAAAAATGAAGGGGTTTATCTTGAACTTGAATCCGTTGACGAGTTTTATTTAACGAAAAGGAGGCTGGCGGAAGGGGCAATTTTTTACGCGGTTGATGATGATGCTAATTTCTCTCTAATGAGCGATTTGGAAAGGGAAACGAAGACATCGCTTGAGCTTGGATATGAAAAGAAGACAGGGACTGAGGAAGATGATTTTTATTTACAGAATATGATCTTTAACATAAATACTGTCCCTAAAGCCCAATTTAAATCAGAAGTGACAAAACATGTGGATATCGATAAGTATTTGCGCTGGCTCGCCGGCATTGTATTCACCTCAAACTATGACGGGTTTGTCCACAACTACGCGTTGTATAGAAACAGCGAAACCGGATTATTTGAGGTGATTCCTTGGGATTATGATGCCACCTGGGGCAGGGATATCCATGGCGAGCGGATGGCTGCCGATTACGTAAGAATTCAAGGATTTAATACACTAACCGCCCGGATTTTGGATGAACCCGATTTTCGGAGGTCCTACAAGCACCTGTTAGAAACAACGCTCCACTCTCTTTTTACAATAGAATATATGAAACCGAAAATAATGGCGATGTATGAACGGATTAGGCCGTTTGTCCTGATGGACCCATATAAAAAGAATGACATTGAGCGTTTTGACCGTGAGCCAAATGTGATATGTGAATATATATTGAAAAGAGCTGACTATCTCAAAAGTGAGCTTGATGTGTTATCCTGACGATAAACGGGCGATCCGGAGAACGGGGCGCCTTTTTTTATTTCCGGTCATTTACCGATTTGCATATATCAACAAATTGTCCCAGTACAGGGTTTTGGCTGTCTTTTCGATAGGCGATGATCCATTCTGCTTTGAGCTGAAAATGGTCAACGCTTCGATACGTAACATCAAGATTAAACAGCCGTCTGGCCGAGGATGGGACAATGGTAATGCCGATACCCGCTGTCACCAATCCGATCACCATTTGATATTCTGTCGCTTCCTGAACGATATTCGGCACAAAACCCGCGTTTTCACAGAGTTGAATAAAATCGGTATATAACGTAGGCCACGCTTCTTTGGAAAGGGTGATGATCGGTTCGTTTTCCAAATCTGTAATGTCGATTGATGTTTTTAATGCAAGCGGATGCTGCTTTGGCAATGCAAGGATGCATGGACTGCTTTGGGTTGTCTCAATTTGCAGCTCGGGATGTTCTAACGGCGGATGGAGAATGCCGATGTCGATATTTCCCTTGAGCAATTCCTCCTGCTGCCGGTATGAAGCGATTTCTTTCAGTTCAATTTTCACAGAGGGAAATTTTTTACGGTATTCCCGGATGATCGGCGGCAGAAATTCATATGTAGCTGATCCGACAAAACCAATGACGAGATGGCCGTGCTCGCCGCGAGCAGTTCGCTGGGCCAGTTCAATTGCTTGATCAATTTGCATCAATGCGGTGCGGCAATGATGTAAAAATATTTCCCCTGCCGCGGTAAGCTCTACAAATCGTTTTGTCCTCTTGAGAAGCGTCACCCCGACTTCTTTTTCCAGCTGTTTGATCTGCTGGCTGAGAGGAGGCTGTGTCATGTTCAGCCGAAGCGCAGCCTTTCCGAAATGAAGCTCTTCGGCTACTGCGATAAAGTATTGAAGATGGCGAAGCTCCATTCAATATGCATTCCTTTCTTAGGTTAATAATTCGTAATACATATTAATCATAAGGCGAATCGATATTGGAGGTCAATTTCCAAAGAGTGTATAGTGAAACATATCACAAGAAATATTTAAAATTTTATGTTTAAAATGCATAATAAGGAGTGAGGGTGTTGACAAAAGCAACAAAAGAACAAAAATCCCTTGAGAAAAGCAGAGGGGCGGAGCTTGTTGTTGATTGCTTAGTGGAGCAAGGTGTCACACATGTATTTGGCATTCCAGGTGCAAAAATTGATGCGGTATTTGACGCTTTACAAGATAAAGGGCCAGACATTATCGTTGCCCGGCATGAACAAAATGCAGCATTTATGGCGCAAGCAGTCGGCCGTTTAACTGGAAAACCTGGAGTTGTGTTAGTCACATCAGGACCAGGTGCTTCTAACTTGGCAACAGGACTGCTGACAGCAAACACTGAAGGTGACCCTGTCGTTGCGCTTGCTGGGAACGTGATCCGTGCAGATCGTTTAAAACGGACACATCAATCTTTGGATAATGCGGCGCTATTTCAGCCGATTACAAAATACAGTGTAGAAGTTCAAGATGTAAAAAATATACCGGAGGCTGTTACAAATGCATTTAGGATTGCGTCAGCAGGTCAGGCTGGGGCCGCTTTTGTGAGCTTTCCGCAAGATGTTGTGAATGAAGTCACAAATACAAAAAGCGTGCGTGCTATCGCAGCGCCAAAACATGGTCCTGCAGCAGATGATGCAATCAGTGCGGCCATTGCAAAAATCCAAACAGCGAAACTGCCCGTCGTATTAGTCGGCATGAAGGGCGGAAGACCGGAAGCGATTAAAGCGATCCGCAAGCTTTTGAAAAAAGTGCAGCTTCCATTCGTCGAAACCTATCAAGCAGCCGGGACTCTTACAAGAGACTTGGAGGATCAATATTTTGGCCGTATCGGTTTGTTCCACAACCAGCCTGGCGATTTATTGATTGAGCAGGCGGATGTTGTTCTGACAATCGGCTATGACCCAATTGAATACGATCCGAAATTCTGGAATGTCAATGGTGACCGGACGATTATCCATTTGGATGAAATACTGGCTGACATTGATCATGCTTACCAGCCGGAGCTTGAATTGATCGGTGATATTCCATCCACACTCAATCACATTGAACACGATGCTGTGAAAGTGGAGTTTGCTGAACGTGAGCAGAAAATCCTTGCAGATTTAAAACAATATATGCATGAGGGTGAGCAGGTTCCTGCCGATTGGAAATCAGACAGAGTGCATCCTCTTGAAATTGTAAAAGAATTGCGAAACGCAGTCGATGATCATGTGACAGTGACTTGCGATATCGGTTCACACGCGATTTGGATGTCACGTTATTTCCGCAGCTATGAGCCATTAACATTAATGATCAGTAACGGTATGCAAACACTCGGGGTTGCACTTCCTTGGGCAATCGGCGCCTCATTAGTGAAACCGGGAGAAAAAGTCGTATCTGTCTCAGGTGATGGCGGTTTCTTATTCTCGGCGATGGAATTAGAGACGGCAGTTCGTTTAAAAGCGCCAATTGTCCACATTGTATGGAACGACAGCACATATGACATGGTTGCATTCCAGCAACTGAAAAAATATAACCGTACATCTGCGGTCGATTTCGGAAATATCGATATTGTAAAATATGCGGAAAGCTTCGGAGCAACCGGCTTACGCGTAGAATCACCAGACCAGCTGGCGGATGTGCTGCGTCAAGGTATGGACGCCGAGGGTCCTGTCATCATTGATGTACCGGTTGACTACAGTGATAACATTAATTTAGCAAGTGACAAGCTTCCGAAAGAATTCGGGGAACTCATGAAAACGAAAGCTCTCTAGCACTCTGCACATCACGACACTGTTTGATGAACAGCACTAAACAAAAGGAGTGAAGGGAATTATGAAACGTGAAAGCAACATTCAAATGCTAAGCCGCGGCCAAAAAGAGAAGCCTGTGAGCCAGATTTATCAAGTATCAACAATGACTTCTCTATTGGACGGGGTGTATGACGGGGATTTTGAACTGTCAGAGATTCCAAAATACGGAGACTTCGGTATCGGAACCTTTAACAAACTTGACGGAGAGCTAATTGGATTTGATGGTGAATTTTACCGTCTCCGTTCTGACGGTACTGCCACACCGGTCCAAAACGGGGACCGTTCTCCATTCTGTTCATTTACGTTCTTTACACCGGATATGACGCACAAAATTGATGCGAAAATGGCACGTGAAGAATTTGAAAAAGAGATCAACAGCATTCTGCCAAGCAAAAACTTATTTTATGCGATCCGCATTGACGGATTGTTTAAAAAAGTGCAGACAAGAACGGTAGAACTGCAAGAAAAACCTTACGTGCCGATGGTGGAAGCGGTCAAAACGCAGCCGATTTTCAACTTCGACAACGTGAGAGGAACGATCGTAGGTTTCCTGACACCGGCTTATGCAAACGGAATCGCCGTTTCTGGATATCACCTGCATTTCATTGACGAAGGCCGAAATTCAGGCGGACACGTTTTTGACTATGTGCTTGAAGATTGCACGGTTACGATTTCTCAAAAAATGAACATGAATCTCAGACTTCCGAATACAGCGGATTTCTTTAATGCCAATCTGGATAACCCTGATTTTGCTAAAGATATCGAAACAACGGAAGGAAGCCCTGAATAACAGAAAAAAGAAAGCCTTTTTGTACAGGGCTTTCTTTTTATTTGGCTCTTTTCCTGAATTTAGATAAAATAACGTCAAAAGGGCAAGGAGTGGTCTGATGAAAATATTGGTGCTGGCAGTTCATCCGCATATGGAGACTTCAATTGTGAATAAGGCATGGACAGAGGAATTGAGTCAACATGAGAATATCACAGTACGGGAGCTCTATAAGGAATACCCGGATGAAGCGATAGATGTTGCGAAGGAGCAGCAGCTTTGCGAGCAATATGACCGGATTGTCTTCCAGTTTCCGTTTTATTGGTACAGTTCCCCGCCGCTCTTAAAAAAATGGCAGGATCTTGTGCTGACTTTTGGCTGGGCTTTTGGTGCAGAAGGAAAAGCCCTGCATGGCAAGGAGTTGATGCTGGCTGTATCAACGGGGAGTGAAGCGGAAAAATATCAAGCGGGCGGAGCGAATCACTACTCAATCAGTGAGCTTTTGAAACCGTTTCAGGCCACGAGCAATCTAATCGGGATGAAATATCTGCCTCCATATGTGTTCTATGGCGTGAAATATGCAACCCAAGAGGAGATTGCCCTTAGTGCCAAACGGTTAACCGAATACATCCAACAGCCTTTTGCTTAAAATAAGCCCTGTCCAGCATGCGACAGGGCTCTTTTAAAATTAAAAATCCGGCAGCTCGGACAGGTTATTTTCCTTCAAACCGTCCGGTTCACTTCGCAAAATATCTCGACCATATTTATGGAAGACATCAACATGAGCGAGTTTTCCCTCTTTTGCTTCTGACAGTGCAGACGGATAGTCGAGCTCTCTACCTGTGTTCGTTTTTACTGCGATAATATTGTCTTCCTCATTTCTTCTGACGGCAACTATTTCTTCTTTTCCAGGTGGTGGAACAGATTGCTGCTGCTCCGCCGTTGTTTCCCGGTCTTTATACGCTTCATAGGCTGCTTCAAATTGATCCATACGTACACCTCCTTTTTTAAGGTGAACTAAAATACTGACGATCATGTATGCATTCGACAATATTTCCTGAGAAATATCTATGAATTTTGACAAATCAACCCATGATTTGCGAAGAAAAAAGGGATTCCGCATGAGAAACGGGATCCCTTTCAATTTATTTTGACATGTGTAAGTCCTTTGTTTTCATATATCCTGTCGCGCCGCCATAATCAACGAACACCCAATCAAAATCAAAACCGCCTTTTTTCGTCTTACTCCAGCCTAGAAAAGAAACGCTTGTGCCTGCTGGAAGAGTTGTAATGCTTTTTCCTTCAACGGATGTATACACATTCGTTTTTGCTTTTGTTTTTACCGTTGTAGCTGCTTTTACAATGTAATGAGTGGAGACAAAGCCTGTTTTTCCGTTTTTATAATGAACCTTTGCCCAGTCTGCGTTTGAGAAGGAAATCAGTTTTAAACTGTCGCCTAAGTGCAATATGCCTGCTTTAGGGCTTGAGGCGGAAGCCTTCGATCTGACGTTTAGTGCCTCTGCTGACACCAAATAAGAATCAATCGGATAGCTGTATAAATCATCAATGCTTACAGTTGTTTCTGGTTGTTGTGCATGGATCGTGCTCGCCACGCCCCCGGCAGAAGCCGCAGTCATTCCAGCTGCAAGTGCTAGAGCTGATAATGCTTTTGTCGTTTTTTTCATGTCGTTCCTCTCCTCACGTAAGAGAAATCATTCATCTCTATCTCTATTCACGTTTTCATAGATTGTTAAACATGAAAAAGGACCAGATAAAAATCTGATCCATGGAAATCACTTTTGTGTTTCAAGTTTGAGAGGCGCGGATATCATTTTTTTCACCTTTTTTCCGTGTAAAATATCATCTGCGGCTTCTGTAGCCAGTTTGCCGATCAAGTCAGGCTGCTGGGCGACAGTGGCCGAGAGCTTTCCATCTTTAATGGAAGCGAGAGCATCTGTATTGCCGTCAAAACCGATTACTGCAATGTCTTTTCCCGAACTGTTAATTGCCTCGAGAGCACCGAGCGCCATTTCATCATTGTGGGCAAAAACAGCTTGGATTTCCGGATGCCCCTGCAGCAGGTTTTCCATGACAGTCAGGCCTTTGGTGCGGTCAAAGTCAGCTGATTGTTTTGTGACAATGTCGAGCTTTTGATCTGCGATATGATGGAATCCTGAACCGCGTTCCCGCGTGGCAGAAGCGCCGGGTACGCCCTCAAGCTCTGCCACCTTTGCACCTTTTCCAAGTTTGTCGGCAATGTATTCCGCGGCCATTTCACCGCCTTTTACATTATCGGAAGCAACGAGGGTTTCCACTTTTCCTTTTTCGGCGGAACGATCGATGGTGACGACGGGCACATCGACTGAATTTGCATATTCTACTGCCGTTGAAATCGCCGAAGAATCAGTCGGGTTGATTAGCAACGCATCGACACCTTGTTGAATTAAATCTTCCACATCACTCGTCTGTTTCGATGAATCATTTTGAGCGTCGACAATGATGACTTTCATTCCCCGTTTTTCAGCTTCTTTTTCGATGCCCTTTTTTAATGAGACAAAAAAGGGATTGTTAAGCGTTGAGACGGACAAGCCGATGGTGAATTCCTTTTTGTTCCCCGAGTTTGACGGCTTTGCCCATTGGGGAGGCTCAAGCGAACAGGCAGTTAATAAAAACAATGATAATGTTAAAATGACGGATATAGCCTTTTTCATGAAAAAAACCTCCTATGCTGACTTCTTGCGGTCTAATAATACCGCAATTAAGATGACAATCCCTTTGACAACCAGCTGATAAAACGATGAGACGCCAAGCAGGTTGAGCCCGTTATTTAGTGTGCCGATAATCAGCACCCCGATGAACGTGCCGATAATGCGTCCGCGTCCGCCCGAGAGGCTGGTCCCTCCTAAGACGACCGCCGCGATAGCATCCAGTTCGTACGATTCTCCGGCAGTCGGCTGTGCTGAATGCAGACGGGAGGTCAATATGGCGCCGGCAAGGGCGGATAAAAGCCCGGCTAACGAATAGATCATCACTTTCACGCGCGTCACTTTAATGCCCGAGATGAGCGCGGCTTTTTCATTGCCTCCAATTGCGTATGTTCGGCGTCCGAACGGTGTTTTATGAAGAATCACCCAAAGGATGGCAAAGGCGAGAACCATCGTAATCGCCGGTACAGGAATGCCTAGAAAGTAACCGCGTCCGAACAGCTGAAAAGCGTAGTTTGTGCCAAGTCCGGTTATCGGATTTCCGTCTGTATACACAAGCGTCAGCCCGCGAAACACAGTCATGGTCGCAAGCGTGGCGATAAAGGGCGCCATTTTTCCTTTTGTGATCAATAATCCGTTGATCATCCCAAGTACAGCACCAATGATACAGCCGAGGATGATCGCGAGAACCGGATCGACACCGGATACAATCATCCCCGCGACTAAAGCGCTGGACAGAGCCAGAATAGCGCCGACAGAAAGATCAATGCCGCCTGTTAAAATCACAAAGGTCATGCCGAACGCGATTAATCCGTTAATGGCGACCTGGCGAAGCAGGTTCAAAATATTCAGCGGTTCAAGAAAGCTGGGATTTAAAATAGATACAATGATAACGAGAATAAATAAACCGAGAAACGGGCCGAGTTTTTGCATGACTCCGTCGAAGTGAATCCGTTTTTGTTCTGTTTGCAGCTGTTCCGTTTTCATACTACCGCCCTCCTGTGGCAAGTGTCATAATTCGTTCTTGAGTTGCTTCCTGCGCATTGATTTCTCCGCTGATTCTGCCTTCATGGACAACGATAATGCGATCGCTCATTCCGAGAATTTCCGGCAGCTCTGATGACACCATAATGATGGCGACCCCGCGCTCAGTCAGCTCATTCATCAGCGAATAAATCTCCCGTTTTGCGCCAACATCCACACCTCTGGTCGGTTCATCCAAGATGAGCACTTTCGGGCCGATGCCAATCCATTTGGCAATCACCACTTTTTGCTGGTTGCCTCCTGATAGATGGCGTGCGTGTGTTTCCGGTGATGCTGTTTTGATAGTCAGGCGTTTGATTAAAAGATCGACAAATTCAGTTTCCCGCTTGTGATCAATGAGACCTTTTGGAGAAAAACTGGCTAGATTGGGCAGCGCAATATTCTCGCGAATCGAAGTGTCGAGCAGCAGCCCTTCATCTTTGCGGTTCTCTGTAATAAAGCCGAGCCCTTTTTTCACCGCATCCTGCGGGTTCTTAATGACCGTCTTTTTTCCTGCGATCCATATCTCACCCGAGTCCAGCCTGTCAACACCGAACAGCGCTCTCATGATTTCTGTCCGGCCGGCTCCCATCAATCCGGAAATACCGACGATCTCACCGGAACGAACAGAAAAGCTGACATCTTCAAAACGTCCTTTGACGGAGGCGTTTTTTACCTCGAATATGTTGTCGCCGAGAGAGGGAGTCCGGTTCGGATATCGTTCAGTCAGCTCGCGTCCGACCATTTTTTTGACGACTTCATCAAAATCGGTTTCCGAGATGTTTGTTGTATCTACCGTTTTTCCGTCTCGCATGATAGTGATTCTGTCGCAAATCGCAAAAATTTCTTCCATGCGATGCGAAATATATACGATGGATACACCGTTCTTTTTTAACGCTGTAATGACCTCAAAGAGTGTGCTGATTTCCCGTTCCGTCAACGCTGCTGTCGGTTCATCCATAATGATGACCTCGGCATTTGTCATAAGCGCTTTTGCGATTTCGATCATTTGCTGCTGTCCGACGGAACAATCGCCCGCTTCCTGATCAAGAGAAAGAGAGACGGACAATTTATCAAATTGCTCTTTTGCTAGCGCTTTCATTTTTCTTGTTTGTAAAACGCCTAGCTTAGAGGATATCTCTTTCCCGATAAATAGATTCTCAAGAACGGTCATTTCCGGCCAGATATTCAATTCCTGATGGATAAAGGCGATTCCATGCTGTTCCGCTTCTTTCGGATTGGAAAAGTACGTTTCGTTCCCGTTTATACGGATTTGCCCTTTATCCGATTTATGCAGGCCTGTTAGTATATTCATAAGCGTGGACTTGCCGGCGCCGTTTTCTCCCATTAATGCGTGAACCTCACCAGGCGCGAGCTGAAAGGAAACACCTGACAGCACTTGGTTTTTTCCGAATGCTTTATGAATGTCTTTCATTTCAATCTGCATGTTCCATCCTCCTTTCTAGAAAAGCACACCCGCCTGCAGGATGCAGTTGGCATATGGTGTAAATTCACCTGTTCGTATGATGGCTTTTGCTTCTTTTGTCAGCAGCTTAAACTTCTCGTGAGAAAGGTATTCAATCTCCTGTTCAGAAAAAAGGGTCTCTAGAAATCTCGCATTCTCCTGATTAGCCGTTTTCATTTCAGACGCCGCAATGACTTTCTCGACAGCCATTTCGTCCGCTAGCACTGCCGCGGTATCCTGGAAAGCCGGAAGACCCGGCTTTAGTGAGAGATCAATTTTCAAAACGCCGTCAGGAACAGGCAGCCCCGCGTCTGCGATAACAATTTGGTCCGTGTGGCCAAGGTCGGCCAATAGCTTGGCAAGATGGCTGTTCAGTATACCGTGTTTTTTCATGACAACAGCTCCTCTACTTCTTTTCTTGTCGGCATTCCGCCTTGAGCGCCGAAGGAACAGACGGAAAGGGATGCGGCACGATTGGCAAACCGCAATGCGGCTTCAATGTCTTTTCCCTCTGCCAGAGCCACGGCGAAAGCTGCGTTGAACGTATCACCGGCTCCTGTTGTATCAACAGGCTCAACAGGGAAGGAGGGGATAAGCCGCTCATTGCTTCCGGCTGAATAGCGGACGCCTTGTTTCCCTTCGGTAATAAAGAGCTTCGCCGGGTAAAGCGCCAAGGCTTCAGAAACGGTAAGCCCTGGGAATAAGATTGACGCCTCGTGTTCATTCGGCGTGAGATAGGTGGCGTGATCAATTGTTTCCTGTTTCAGCGGCCGGGCCGGTGCCGGGTTGAGCATGATCGGAATATCGCGAGAATAGCAGTACCTGCACACCTCATCAACCGTTTCAGCCGGTATTTCCTGCTGGATCAGGACCATATCGACCTTTTCGATCTGGTTAAGCGCGTCTATCGCATAGGATGGAGTGATATCATCGTTCGCACCTTTGACGACAACAATGCTGTTATCACCCTCGGCAAGCACGATATGGGCTGTTCCGCTTTCTTTATATGTAACCGGTTCCATATAGTCAGTGCGAACACCGTTTGCTTTTAAATTATCCAAAATGGCTGTTCCATAATGATCGTCTCCAACCTTGCCGACCATAAACACGTGTGCGCCAAGTCTGGCAGCAGCAACGGCCTGATTTGCTCCTTTGCCGCCAGGAACAGTCTGAAAAGACGTGCCAAGTACTGTTTCACCGGCTTTGGGCCGTATGTCCGAGGTAACCACTAAATCCATTGAACAGCTTCCAATTACACAAATATTACGCATCATGATCTTCCTTTCTTGTCGTCTTTCTTCTTATATAGGTGACGGGCATTTGAATGGCCGTTTCTGACAGCGGCTGTTTTTTGATGATACGCACAAGCAGTTTGGCGGCTTCTTTTCCCATATCATATGCGGGCTGTTTAATTGTAGATAGGGGAGGGAACAGCAGCTCGCTTTGCGGTATGTCATCATAGCCGATCAGTTGAATATCCTCTGGCACGTTTTTTCCGCGGCGCAAAGCTTCATGTAAAACCGCAGCGGCTTGAATATCATTACTCGCAATCACACCGTCTGTCTCAGGATAAGCGGCAAACAGCTCCTTCGCCATCGATTGCGCATCCTTGAAAGAAAATGAAGGCGTCTCGATGATCTGAAAATCAATGTCAGCCTGCTGTAAGGCTTCCAAAGCGCCGTGAAAGCGGTCTTGAGCGGTTGGCAGGTGTGCGGGGCCCCTCAAGAGTGTAATGCGCTGGCTTTTTCCGTGAATGATGGCTTCGGCCGCTAATTTTCCTCCGGTACGGCCGTCACTGGATACAGATGGAGCGCCTTCAGGTGTTCGATCCAGAAAAACGACTGGGTGATTCATGCCGCTGTATTCCTCAAGGTCCGGATAATTCGTTGCGGCAATAATGCCCGCGACATGATTTTGCTTAAAGGTTTGAAGGTACTCAAGTTCTTTTTTCAATTCCTCGTCACTGTTTCCGAAAATAAGGCGATAGCCTTCCCGGTTCAATTCATCCTCAGCACCGCGGGCAAGCTGGGGGAAGAAAGGGTTTGTGATATCCGGGAGCAAAAGCCCTATCAGCCGGGATTCTCTTTTGTAAAGAGAGCGGGCGACTTCGTTCGGAAAATAGTTCAGCCTCTCCATTGCCGCTATGACACGCGTTCTCGTTTCTTCGTGGACATAGCCGTTGTCATTCAGGACGCGGGAAACCGTCGCAACAGAAACGCCCGCCGCTCCGGCGACATCTTTAATAGTAGCCAAAACAGCTCCTCCTTATTTATGTAACCGTTTACATAGATAGATTATCATGAGTAATCCGAAGTTGGCAATCAAAATATCGAAAGACCTCTATTGTAAATGATAGATATATTTGTGAAATGTAAGGTTTTCACTCTTTTTTTGACAATGACTTCACAATTCTGGATGAAGATTTCTTGAACGAATATTAAGTTTTATTAAAATTGTTTCAAAGTCATGCATTTAGACCTGTAAATGTGTAGAAATAGAAAAGACTATACGCCCACAAAATGTTTAATTATGTTAGAGAATTCGGACCGGTATGATTGGCGTTTTCTTATATGAGCCCATTAGTCTTTTTGGAATAGGCCCCAGATTGCCTTTTCCATGCTGAAAGGATGACATGATGACCTTACCCTTAAGAAACAGGATAAACGATTTTGTGTTCATAAGAACCGAAAACACGCATGGTAGCGGGAAAAAGTTGAGATCACGGGTTGAAAAAAAGATTGATTTGAAATACATATTATATGCACACACCAATGGGTGACTATACGTCCAGAAGACTAACACGGAATAAATGAAAGCGCATTCCTTTTGCTTTTTAAAAAAAGAGATAAGGTGTGAGTCCTGCTGTTTTCCAAAATTAGAAAACAGTTTGTAGGTACAAAATCTCTTTCAAAAGAGAAGTTTGGCTTAGTGGATGAGGGAAGATTATGTTACATAATGCCGATTGAGAATTCATAGTGATTCTATATACTGATGAATGAATTTACAACAATATAGAAGGAGATGTCGAAAAGCAATGTGGTTACTCATTATAGCCTGTGCTGTCATACTGGTCATCGGAATATTAGAAAAACGACGACATCAGAAAAACATTGATGCCCTCCCTGTTCGCGTGAATATTAACGGCATCAGAGGAAAGTCCACTGTGACAAGGCTGACAACCGGAATATTAATGGAAGCCGGTTACAAAACTGTCGGGAAAACGACAGGAACGGACGCAAGAATGATTTATTGGGATACTCCGGAGGAAAAGCCGATCAAACGGAAACCTCAGGGGCCGAATATCGGCGAACAAAAAGAAGTCATGAAAGAAACAGTAGAAAGAGGGGCTAACGCTATTGTCAGTGAATGTATGGCTGTTAATCCGGATTATCAAATTATCTTTCAGGATGAACTTCTGCAAGCCAATATCGGCGTGATTGTCAACGTTTTAGAAGATCATATGGATGTCATGGGGCCGACGCTCGATGAAATTGCGGAAGCGTTTACGGCTACTATTCCTTATAATGGCCATCTTGTCATTACAGATAGTGAATATACCGAGTTCTTTAAACAAAAAGCAAAAGAACGAAACACAAAAGTCATCATTGCTGATAACTCAAAAATTACAGATGAATATTTGCGTAAATTTGAATACATGGTATTCCCTGATAACGCTTCCCTGGCACTGGGTGTGGCTCAAGCACTCGGCATTGACGAGGAAACAGCGTTTAAAGGAATGCTGAATGCGCCGCCAGATCCGGGAGCCATGAGAATACTTCCGCTGATCAGTCCGAGCGAGCCTGGGCATTTTGTAAATGGGTTTGCCGCAAACGACGCTTCTTCTACTTTGAATATATGGAAACGTGTAAAAGAAATCGGTTATCCGACCGATGATCCGATCATCATTATGAACTGCCGCGCAGACCGTGTAGATCGGACACAGCAATTCGCAAATGACGTATTGCCTTATATTGAAGCAAGTGAACTGATCTTAATCGGCGAAACAACTGAGCCGATCGTAAAAGCCTATGAAGAAGGCAAAATTCCTGCAGACAAACTGCATGATCTAGAGTACAAGTCAACAGAAGAAATTATGGAATTGTTAAAGAAAAGAATGCACAACCGTGTCATATATGGCGTCGGCAATATTCATGGCGCCGCAGAGCCTTTAATTGAAAAAATCCACGAATACAAGGTTAAGCAGCTCGTAAGCTAGGAGGAAATGCAGACATGTTCGGATCAGATTTATACATCGCACTTATTTTAGGTGTACTACTCAGTTTGATTTTTGCAGAAAAAACAGGAATCGTGCCGGCAGGGCTTGTTGTACCGGGATATTTAGGACTTGTGTTTAATCAGCCGGTCTTTATTTTACTTGTTTTGCTAGTGAGCCTGCTCACTTATGTGATTGTGAAATACGGTTTATCGAAATTTATGATTTTGTACGGACGCAGAAAATTCGCTGCCATGCTGATCACAGGGATTGTCCTGAAAATCGCGTTTGATTTTCTATACCCAATTGTACCATTTGAAATCGCAGAATTTCGAGGAATCGGCATCATCGTGCCAGGTTTAATTGCCAATACCATTCAGAAACAAGGTTTAACCATTACGTTCGGAAGCACGCTGTTATTGAGCGGAGCGACCTTTGCTATCATGTTTGTTTACTACTTAATTTAATGTAAGGTGTGTCAAACGATGAAAAAAGAACTGAGCTTTCATGAAAAGCTGCTAAAGCTGACAAAACAGCAAAAAAAGAAAACCAATAAGCACGTATTTATTGCCATTCCAATCGTTTTTGTCCTCATGTTCGCTTTTATGTGGGCGGGAAAAGCAGAAACGCCGAAGGTCAAAACGTATGCTGACGACGTTCTCTCCGCCTCATTTGTCGGCGATATTATGATGGGCCGCTATGTTGAAAAAGTAACGAAGCAAAAAGGGGCAGACAGTATTTTTCAGTATGTTGAACCGATCTTTAAAGCCTCTGATTATGTAGCCGGAAACTTTGAAAACCCGGTGACCTATAAAAAGAATTATAAACAAGCAGAAAAAGAAATTCATCTCCAGACGAATAAGGAATCAGTGAAAGTCTTGAAGGATATGAACTTCACGGTTCTCAACAGCGCAAACAACCACGCAATGGATTACGGCGCTCAGGGCATGAGGGATACATTAGAAGAATTCGCGAAGCAAAACCTTGATATCGTTGGAGCGGGATACAGCTTAAGCGATGCGAAAAAGAATATCTCGTACCAGAAAGTCAATGGGGTAACGATTGCGACACTTGGCTTTACGGATGTGTCCGGAAAAGGCTTCGCAGCTAAAAAGAAAACACCGGGCGTGCTGCCCGCAGATCCTGAAATCTTTATTCCGATGATTTCAGAAGCGAAACAACATGCAGACATTGTCGTTGTGCAGTCACACTGGGGACAAGAGTATGACAATGATCCAAACGACCGCCAGCGCCAGCTTGCAAGAGCCATGTCTGATGCGGGAGCTGATATTATTGTTGGCCATCACCCGCATGTTTTAGAACCGATTGAAGTGTATAACGGAACCGTGATTTTCTACAGCCTCGGCAACTTTGTCTTTGATCAGGGCTGGACGAGAACGAGAGACAGCGCACTGGTTCAGTATCACCTGAAGAAAAACGGAACAGGCCGCTTTGAAGTGACACCGATTGATATCCATGAAGCGACGCCTGCGCCGGTGAAAAAAGGAAGCCTTAAACAAAAAACGATTATTCGCGAACTCACGAAAGGTTCTAATTTCGAATGGAAAGCCGAAGACGGAAAATTGACGTTTGAAGTTGATCATAGCGACAAACTAAAATCTAAATAATCGGAGTGATAAAGATGAAATTTGTTAAAGCGATCTGGCCGTTTGTTGCAGTAGCGATCGTATTCATGTTTATGTCAGCTTTTAAATTCAATGATCATCTGACAGATCAGGAAAAGCAGAAAATTGATACGGAAATGCACAAAATCCAGCAGCAGGAAGAAACGGCAAGTATCAATAAATAATTCAAAAAAGAGAGTGCCTGTGGAGGCATTCTCTTTTTATTTGCCCAGCATACTCAGTTTGTAAAAATATCAAAAAGTCCCTTAACATATTGAAAAAATTACCGATGATAAAACTGCAAAAAGAGGAGGAGATAATAAAAGTGAACACACTGGCAAACTGGAAGAGGTTTTTGCTTGTGGCGGTTATCATTGTTTTTATGGGTTCAATTATCACAAAAGCGGAAATTGCGGAGGCTGATACGTCATCTGAACTGATGATCAGCCAAGCGAAAAAACTGCTTGGGTATCAGTATAAATACGGCGGCGAAACGCCGAAAGAGGGATTCGATCCGTCGGGATTGATTCAATACGTGTTAAGCAGAGCTGAGATTCATCTGCCGAGATCTGTGAAAGATCAGTACAAAGTCGGAACGGCCGTAAAGCCGGTAGACCTGAAGCCGGGAGACATTTTGTTTTTTAAGAAAAAGGGAAGCAGCGGGACTTCTCCGACACATGTCGCTTTTTACATCGGAGACGGCCAAATGATCCACAGCACACAGTCAAAAGGGGTTATCATCACCAATTACACAAAAAGCAGCTATTGGAGCGGCTCTTATATCGGCGCGAGACGCATCTTAGCCGATCCGGCAACTGCTAATGTTCCAGTCGTTCAGGAGGCCGAAAAATATATCGGCATTCCATATGTGTTTGGCGGAAGCACACCGTCAGAGGGCTTTGATTGCTCAGGGCTTGTGCAATATGTGTTTCAAAAGGCACTCGGCATTTATCTGCCGCGATCAGCCGAACAGCAGTGGACAGTCGGAGAGAAGGTAGCGCCACAGAACATCAAGCCAGGTGATGTCGTGTATTTCAGCAATACGTACAAAACCGGCATTTCACATGCGGGCATTTATGCAGGCGGAGGAAGATTTATTCAGGCAAGCCGGTCAGAAAAAGTAACCATTTCCTACTTGTCTGAGGATTACTGGAAGTCAAAGATGACAGGCATTCGCCGATTTAACAACCTGGCCATTCCGAAAGAAAATCCAATCGTGTCTGAAGCAACGCTTTATGTCGGAGAGGTTCCTTACAAAAAAGGCGGGGTTTCGCCAGAGACTGGGTTCGATACAGCTGGTTTTGTCCAGTATGTATATCAGAAAGCAGCCGGTATTTCTCTGCCTCGATACGCAACAAGCCAATACAAAGCCGGAACTAAGGTTCAGAAGGCGGATCTGAAACCGGGAGACATTGTGTTCTTCCAATCAACAAGCTTAAATCCCGCGATCTATATCGGAAACGGACAAGTTGTTCATGTCACATTATCAAATGGTGTGACCATTACCAATATGAACACGAGCACGTATTGGAAAGATAAATACGCTGGCAGCATACGGTTGCAATAATAAAAAGACTCCAGAATCTCTGGAGTCTTTTTGTTTATGCATATTGCCCGGAAAGAAGCTGGTCAATAAAGTAAGCCACACCATTTTCATCATTGCTTTTTGTGACAAAGGTGCTTTTTTCTTTTAATTCATCGATCGCATTTTCCATGGCGATACGGTGTCCGGCGATCTCGAACATCGACAAATCGTTCGGACTATCGCCGATCGCATAGATATCCTTTGTGTCAATCCCGTATATGTCAGCCAGCTCTGTCAGCGCGCGTCCTTTTCCCGAAGAGGCCGGCAGGATTTCGATAATATGCTTTCCGGAAGAAGTTTGCGCCAGTTTTTTATGATGCTTTAGCTCTTCTTTCGCTTGTTTCAGCTTGTCCATATCAAAGGAGAAGCATAGAAGCTTATAAATGTTTTCGCTGCCGTCAAAAACCGATTCAATTTGAGGGATCGGTTTAATGCCAAACTGCTTGAACTGAGTCATGGCCCCTTGCCATAATTCATCCGTCTTTTCGTTTGGATTAGCGCTCTTTAAAATATCAAGCTCCGCATGCAGCTTATCCTCGCCGTCAAAAGGAGAAAGCAGATGATCATCTGTATAGACCTCAAAGTAAATGTTTTTTGACAGTAAGTAATCAGCGATCGCCTTACCGGCCTCCTGATCCATTAACGTCCGGCTGATCAGGCGGTAGCCTTTGTCGTGAACCGTTCCGCCATTTGCCGCAATGATAGGGATGTCAAGGTCGTCCAGCAGCGCTTTTACATCAAACGTAGCTCTTCCCGTGCAAATGGTGACGAGGATGCCGGCATCAATGGCCCGCTTGATCGCCGCTCTGTTTTCAGCAGAAATGACGCTTTCCTTATTCAGTAATGTTCCGTCTAAATCAATCGCAATACATTTCATATGTAGGGGAACCTCCTTAAAAATGAAGCTGCTTCGTGTAGTATGTTCAGCTTTCCTGCGAAACATTTACCATATATATCAGGCTAAACGTTACTTTGAAAATTTTCAACAAGGAAATATGTAAAAACAGGATGGCAATTACGCCATCCCGTTCATTATACACCTAAATCGTTTTGCAGCTCTTCTTTGACTTCCTGCAGTTTTTGCTGATTCAATTTTAAATAATACACTCCAGCAGGTTCATAATCATAACCCGTCAGCTGAATAGAATCAACCGATTTCAATGAAGTGAGGAACGGGAACAAGCCGATGGCATCTTTAAGTGATAAGTTCATTTTCAGATTTTTCCCCATCGTATCCACAATGTCATCATAAGCCGGGATTGAGCTCAGTGATTTTGACTTCTCCAAAATGGCGCTCAACACTTCCATTTGTCTTTGTCCCCGCAAAAGGTCACTGTCCGCTTTACGTGTTCTTACGTAAGCGAGTGCTTCTTCTCCATCAAGCGTATGGGTTCCCTCTTGAAGAACGACTTTTCCCTTTGTATCTTTTTTGATTTGCTGAATGACTTTATCGCTTTTTACTGTTACTTTGACGCCATTCAGCTGGTTCACGACGTCCTCAAAAGCTGTAAAATTGCTTTCGACGACATAATCGACGGGAATATCCAGCATCTCCTCAACTGTTTTCACAGTGAGGTCAACGCCGCCATAGGCATGAGCATGTGTAAACTTATCATAGCCATGGCCTGGGATATTTACATAGGCGTCACGCGGAATGCTAAGCATTTTAGCTGTTTTTTCTTTCCGGTTAAATGTAACCAGAACATTCGCGTCACTTCTTGCCTGATCGACAGTCTCGCCGTTTTCTTCTCTGGCGTCAATTCCTAAGAGCAATACAGAGAAAGAATCTTTTCCGGGATCAAATTCTTTAATCCGTTTTACTGATTGTTCTCCGCGTGCAAGGCTGACATGGGCTTCTTTAGACGCATTGCTCAGCTTGACATAAGCATAGGCGCCGACAGATCCTGCCGCAATGACTAGAAAAGCCATCAAACCGGCAACGATTTTCACCCATTTTCTAAGTCTTCTCTTTTTCTTTCTGCGGTGTGTTCGTTCTTCCATATCAATAACCTCTCGTTTCTTTAATATTTGAAGAGTACCATTTATTTTGCCATGGGGCAACTCCTTGAAAGACATTTTTCGATAAATATTCCTATATTTATATGATCCTATTCTTGAGAATAAATATTTTTAATGCACTGAATCACCTTATATTGGACGCTGTAGCAAATAAAATGTTTCGATGACGAAGAAAAAAATGTGAGAGAATGATTGGAAATGTTGTAGTCTGCGAGAGCGAAAAGGTTTAATGGCCAGAAAAAGAGGCTAAAAGATTTCTAATAAACTTCGCAACGATGTCATTAAGCTGATGGAGAAAGGGAGTCATTGTTATGAAAAAACAGTCGAATATATGGCTTTATTTTTTCGGCGCTCTTGGAGGCGCGTTATACGGGTATGATACCGGAGTCATTTCCGGCGCTATTTTATTTATGAAAAAGGATTTAGGATTAAATGCGTTTACAGAAGGGCTTGTTGTCAGCTCTTTATTGGTAGGGGCCATATTAGGTTCAGGCACGGCAGGCAAGCTGACTGACCGTTTCGGGAGAAAAAAAGCAATTATGGCGGCCGCGCTGCTGTTTTGTATAGGCGGTCTGGGTGTGGCACTCGCCCCGAATACGGGAGTTATGGTGCTGTTTCGCATGATATTAGGACTTGCAGTCGGAACTTCGACGACGATCGTGCCGCTCTATTTATCTGAACTGGCGCCGAAGCATAAGCGCGGGGCGCTGTCATCGCTGAATCAGCTGATGATCACGGTCGGTATCCTTCTTTCCTACATTGTCAATTACATATTTGCCGACGCCGAAGCGTGGCGCTGGATGCTTGGATTGGCTGTTGTGCCGTCGCTGCTGCTTCTCATTGGCATTTTGTTCATGCCGGAGAGCCCGCGCTGGCTGTTCACGAATGGCGAAGAAGGCAAAGCGAAAAAGGTTCTTGAAAAATTGCGTGGCACAAACGATATTGACGAGGAGATACATGATATTCAAGAGGCCGAAAAACAGGATGAAGGCGGCCTGAAGGAACTGTTCGATCCATGGGTGCGTCCCGCGCTGATTGCCGGCTTGGGACTGGCGTTTTTGCAGCAGTTTATCGGAACGAACACGATCATCTATTATGCGCCAAAGACCTTTACAAACGTCGGATTCGGAGACTCCGCTTCGATTTTAGGAACGGTCGGAATCGGCACAGTTAATGTTCTCATGACATTAGTAGCGATTAAAATCATCGACAAGATCGGAAGAAAGCCCCTATTGTTATTTGGGAATGCCGGCATGGTGATCAGCTTGATCGTTCTCGCCCTGGTGAATCTCTTTTTCAATAACACTGCGGCTGCTTCATGGACGACAGTCATTTGCTTAGGTGTGTTTATCGTAGTCTTTGCGGTAAGCTGGGGGCCGGTTGTCTGGGTGATGCTTCCTGAATTGTTCCCGCTCCATGTCAGAGGAATCGGAACCGGTGTATCAACCTTGGTGCTTCACTTTGGGACATTGATTGTTTCACTAACCTATCCAATCTTAATGGAGGCAATCGGCATCAGTTATTTATTCCTGATTTATGCCGCGATTGGTATCATGGCGTTCTTGTTTGTCCGGTTTAAAGTGACAGAGACGAAGGGAAAAAGCCTTGAAGAAATTGAGCAGGATCTACGGGACAAAAACGGACAGGGAGGTTCGTCTGGAAAACAGCAGACGGCCCAAACATAAAAAAGGGTGCGCGATCCTGCGCACCCTTTTGCTATGGCTCACTTTCCTACTGTGCCGAAGTTAATGATTTTGAAAGAAATATCGTAAGTGAGATCTGCCTCAGAAAATACGTCATCCCAATGTCCTTTTACCTTATGCCAGTATTCTGGGTATTGAACCCGAATATGGTCGGATAAAAAAACCGGATCGGTTTTATACTCGTGCTGCAGTTTATTCATGACCTTCTTTACATCGCGCTCAAGTTTTTTCTCGAAAATATTTTCCAGCCTGTTCAAATAGCTCTTGCTAAAGGAGTTTTCTTTTGGGGTTTGGTCTTCTGTCAGGATGCCCTTTGTTTGGACAGAAATCTGAAAAACAGGCTTTCCGTTTTTAATGGTCGGCTTGATTTTCGTTTTTGATTTTTTGATCTCAAACGTAATTGGATGTCCTTTATCTGTCGTTGGCATGACGCCGCCTTGAATCGTCCCCATGACCCATGTCAGCGCTTGTGTTTCATCTGCTGACAGAAATCCAACGAGTTTATTGCTGCCGCTTTTAATAATGCCCGCCCCATCATACTTTGCTTTTCCCTTTTGGTTTTTCACGGCTTGAATGAGGAAGCTGTAGCCATTTTGGCAATATACGGAGGCTCTGCCGATGCGAAGCGGCATCATAATCTTACCGTTATATCCTCTGTGAGTTGTCAGATCAATCAGTTTTTCGGTGGGCATCGGCTGCTGCTGGTTGGGGCTTCCTTTTGTGAAGATATCAGCCGCTTTCCCTTTGGCTGCCATCAAATAGCTGCTTCGCCGCAGCTCGTCATCTCGAATAAAATGGTTAAGGACTTGATCTATGCTTTGATTCTTCATCAGTTTTTCTCCCAAAAGAATCACTTTTAAATGATCGCTATAAATAGGAGGGTCCTTGATAGATACATCACTGACTGCTTCCAGAATGGTTTTCCCGTTGGATGTCACATGAACAAATTCAGGTTTACCGGATGCTTGGCTGTCTTCACTTTGGGGCAGAAGGTTTTGGTACATTAATTTATACTGATCATCCTCTGTCTCATCAATTGCCAGTCCTCTGGCGAAGGATAGTTTCTCTATATTTTTGACATCCCAGCACCCGCAGAGCATCTGCAGCATGAGAAACATGACCGCAAGTTTTATTATGATCTTCATCCAAGCCGCCCCCTCCCAAGTTTTTTCTGTACCCAGCTTACAAACCAGGTGAAGAATGGGATTAAAATTACAAATAAAAAAACATATCCGAGAAGTGTCCCGTAATAAAATACGTCATTCAGGTCCTTGGGATACATCGTAATGAAATATGTAGCAGCCAGCATTGCCGCCAAGAGCCATGGATTGTTTTTATTTTTCAGATGAAAGATTTCTGTTAAACCGATATGGGCCCCTTTGAAGGACCCGAGCATACAGGCAAACTGCTGTGCTGTCCAGGTCAGCTGCAGGAACAGGTCAAAACGTTCAATAAAAATGCCAGGAACCTCTAGTGCGTGAATAAGAGAAATGGTCGGCCATGTCACTGTTTTTGCCTCAGCTACAGTCATACAGCCAATTACAATAAACAATGTAATGCTGTAGAACACGGTGGAAGTCGCGATGCCTAAAGCGACAGCCTTTTTCGCTTGCTTCGGATCTCTCATAAACGGGACAAGATAAAAAATGATTTCAAATCCCGAGAAATATAAAAGCGTTTTGGGAAATAAAGAGAAAAAACTTTGATATCCCCCTTCAAATACTGGCCGGATAAAATCAAGCTGGAACAAGCGAAAGCTGAACATTAGGAGCATCATAAAAATGATAAGGGTGATAGGAAATATATAAGCGTATACCTTTGCAATTGGATAAACGCCTCCGCCCACGTGATAGATGGCAACTGCAAGAAATAGAAACACGACAACTGACATTGGCGTATTTTTCAATAGAAAGAATCCGACGACCTCTCCTAAAATCCGTGCTTGGTAGCAAACGATTCCAATGAAATATAGACAGATAAGCAAATTCAATAAAGTCCCTACCCATTTACCGGCCACGGTGCGGTTGAGCCTAAATAGTGTTTTTCCGCTGTTTTTTTGAAGGAAAGGCAAAAAGAGCAGAGCGATGATAATAAATATTACGCCTTGGAGCAGGATCATAATCCATCCGCTAGGACTGTCGGTTTCAGCTGCTGATCGGGGAAGGGTTAAGACACCGGCGCCGATCAGCGTGCTGCTTACCATAATAAGCGTCTGCATAAATGTCAGTTTATGCTCTGATTTCTTCATAGCCATCACCTTTGTCTGATGTTATCTTCTGGATCGTTTCGTGTCGGCCTTCTTTTTAAAAATAGAGTTGGAATGCGGATCACTGTGTCTTTCAAATCCTGTCCGGGCTGTGCCATAATCGGAATAATGTAATCCTGGCCAAAACTTTTCAGGCGCATTAAATGGCCGATCACAAACAGATAAACCATAATCACTCCATACATGCCAAGCGCTGCCGCACTGAGCATGGCCCCAATCCGAATAATCCGCAGCGGAAAGTTATAGGCGTATGAAGGAACGGTAAAGGATGCCAGTGCAGTGACAGAAACGACAATGACCATCAACGCGCTGACGATTTGCGCCTGGACAGCGGCTTGTCCTATGACAACTCCGCCGATGAGGCCAATCGTCTGTCCGATCGGTTTTGGCAGTCTCAATCCGGCTTCTCTGATCAGCTCGATTGTAAAGATCATAAAAAAGGCTTCTAAGAAAGGCGGAAACGGCACATTAAGCCGGCTGCCTGCAATGGATATCGCCATTCTTGTCGGCAAAAGACCGGTGTGGAAAGAAACGAGAGAAATATACAGGCCGGGCAAATAAATGGTGATCAGGATGCTGGAATAACGAAGAAGGCGTATAAGTGACATTGGAACCCAGCGCTGGCTGTAATCGTCCGGTGAATGAATAAATTCATCAACCGTAGCGGGCACAATCAAAGCGAACGGCGTGCCATCTACCAATATGGCTACTCGCCCTTCTAACAGAGAAGCAACTACACGATCAGGCCGTTCTGTGCTTAATATCGTGGGAAAGATCGAAAGTGGTTCATCCTCAATCAGCTGTTCAAGCGTGCCTGATTCCGGCACATCATCTATCTTGACCTGTTCCAGCCTTTCAAACACCTCTTTTACAACGTAGTCAGGAGAAATATCATAAATATAAGCGACAGCGATTTTCTTTTTCGTCCTTTTTCCGAGGATCATTTCCTTTATGACAAGGTTAGGGTCACTTGTCCGTTCACGCAAAAGCGCTGTGTTTGTCCGCAGCTTTTCAATAAATCCTATTTTCGCACCGCGTTCAACGATTTCGGATGAAGGTTCTTCAAGACTGCGTGTTTTTAATGTTTTCGTGTCAAAAGCTAATCCTCCGCAATAGCCGTCAGCCAGCAAAATAGCTTTCCCTGTAAAAACGAGCTGCTCTATTTCTTTCATTGTGCTGACAACAATGTGGTGAAAACCGAAAAAAAAGGCGGATAAATCTTCAATCGAGCTTTCTCGATGGGATAACGCTTCACGTTGTAGAGGAGAAATAACGTATTGCGCCAGCATTTTATTCTCTGTCAGACCGTCAATATACAGTAAACACGCCTTCTGTCTTCTGTCTCCGAAAGCAAATGTATAAAACATCATATCGTCGTTTTGCCCCAACGTTTTTTTGAGGGTCTCTAAATTGTTCTGGAGATCAGGATCGATTTGCATAGGTTCACTCCTTATCAAAATTGACGGTTTTTATTAATTTGTATCAAAAAAGGACAATTATTCTTATTAAGGAAAAGCTTGAAACAAAGCTGCTTTTTGGCATGATATAATAAAAAGGAAGCGTTTTCTTTAACGGGGTTGCTAAAAAGATGATGCTTTGTACATATGTTGTCATAGGAAAACCGGCAGCTTATACGGGCGTTTGCAAGGGGGGCGCACCGGGAAAATAATGACAAGTTATTTACAGGGGAGGGGTACGGATCATGACACAATCACCGATTTTTCTAACGCCTGTTTTTAAAGAGAAAATCTGGGGCGGCACCGCTTTACGAGATCAATTCGGATACGGCATTCCTTCCGAAACAACGGGAGAATGCTGGGCCATTTCCGGCCATCCAAAAGGATCGAGCACTGTAGCGAATGGCCTGTATAAAGGAAAGACATTGATCGAGCTTTGGGAAGACCACCGTGAACTATTTGGCGGCGTGGAGGGGGATCGATTTCCGCTTCTGACAAAACTTCTGGACGTGAAGGAAGATATGTCGATAAAAGTTCACCCTGATGATTATTATGCCGGAGAAAATGAAGAGGGGGAGCTTGGCAAGACAGAATGCTGGTACATCATCGACTGTAAAGAAAACGCGGAGATGATTTATGGGCATACGGCCCGCTCAAAAACAGAATTAGTCACAATGATCAACAGCGGTGACTGGGAAGGCCTGCTGCGAAGAATCAAAATGAAACCTGGTGATTTCTATTATGTGCCGAGCGGAACGCTGCACGCATTGTGCAAGGGGGCGCTTGTGTTAGAAATACAGCAAAATTCAGATGCCACATACCGGGTGTACGACTATGACCGCCTTGATCACAATGGGAGTCCGAGAGAGCTTCACTTTGCCAAAGCGATCAACGCGGCAACGGTTCCCCATGTGGACGGATATATAGACGAATCAACCGAGTCAAGAAAAGGAATAACCATTAAAACATTTGTCCAAGGGGAATATTTTTCGGTATATAAATGGGACATAGATGGCGAGGCTGAGCTCTCTCAGGATGAAGCCTTCCTGCTTTGCAGCGTAATAGAAGGCAGCGGTTCACTGACGTATGAAGATAAAACATGTCCGCTCAAAAAAGGAGATCACTTGATCCTGCCCGCTCAAATGCCCGATTTTACGATTAAAGGAACTTGTACACTGATCGTGTCTCATATGTAAACTTAATCTCACTTCGAGATTAAGTTTTTTTATTAAAAAATGGAAGGGATTCACCTATAAATGAAGCATACGCGTGCCGATAAATAAACTAGTTTTATATACTCATTGAATAAGAAAGAGGAGAAGGAATGAAAAAGAGATTAATCGCACCGATGCTTCTGTCCGCCGCGTCCCTTGCCTTTTTTGCCATATCCGGTTCTGCCGCACAGGCTGCAGCCTATACCGACTACTCGATATATGAGATAGAGCCGAGTAAAACGTTCAGTACAGAAAGCCAAGCCTCCCAGGCTGTCGCCAAGCTGGAAAAAGACACTGGCTGGGATGCTTCTTATCAGGCTTCAGGCACAACAACGACGTACCAAATTTCCGCTCCTGGCATACATAGCGAAGCAGAGGCGAAAGCTATCCTAAGCGGGCTCACCAAACAGACAGCGATTACAGGCACGACTAGCCCTGTCGGAAGCAAGCAGCCGTATGTCACCATCACCTCAGGCACCATTTCGGATGAAAAGCAGGCAAACACATTGCTGGCCAAGCTTAAACAAGAAACGGGAGTGGCTGGCGCTGTAAAAGCGTCCGGAACAGCCCAGTCCTATGTGAACGTTATCACATCAGAAATCCCTGAAGAGACAAAAGTGAAGGCGCTTGTCCAGAGTCTGGCTAAGCAAACGGGAATTAAAAGCTCGTATCAGCCCGTCTCACATACGGTGTCTATGACAACCATTCAATCAGGCGCAATCGTAGGAGACAGCAAAGCAGAGCAGATCAAAAATGCCTTCCAAAAGGAATCGGGGCTTAAGGCTTCATTAAAAGAAACGGTGAAAGGACAAGCTTATTATACATTCACTACAGCCGCCATATCAGGTGAAGCGAATGCCAAGAATCTATTAACTCAATTGAAACAAACCACGGGTATTACAGGAAGCTACAAGCCAATCAATCAAAAAACAACTGCTGAGACATACAACGTCCAATCAGCTTATTTCAAAGGGCTGAATACAGTCAAGGACGCCATTAGCCAAATCAAGAAAAACACCGGCGTATCCGGCAGCTATCAAAAGGTTGGCAAAAGCACATCATATGTTGTGAATATGAAGGGTTTAACGAAACAGCAGCTGCAAAAAGTGAACACTTTCTTTAAAAAGAAAAAATGGAGCTACACGTCATCCAGCATCAAAAAAACGACAACATCTACAGCCTATCAAATAACGACGGCAAAAATTTTAGGCGAGCAGCAAGCAAACAAAGCCGCAGCCTTCTTTACTCAGAAAAAAGTAAAGGCAGCGAAAAAAGCAACTGGAATAACTGCGGAGAACCAATATCAGCTCATCTCGGAAGAAACATCAGATCAAGCAAAAGTGACAAAGGGCTTGAACATGTTAAAGAAAAATCAGCTGAGCGCTTCCGCAAAGTCAGTCAAAAAACAAATCGCAAACACGTTTACAATTACAACTGAAGCTCTGCTTGATGCCAAGAAAGTCAATCAGGCACTCACATT
The DNA here is from genome assembly GCF_053903245.1 of Bacillus sp. K7. NCBI lineage: Bacteria > Bacillati > Bacillota > Bacilli > Caryophanales > Bacillaceae > Bacillus > Bacillus sp. K7. The sequence continues at coordinate 3,376,359 of NZ_CP096406.1, read as the reverse complement.
TTTTCAATCTAATCACATATCAGCATCTAGCCAAAAAACCGGTCAGACCACAGCGAGCAGCTATCAAATTATAACTGAAGCCATCATCAGCCAAGAAGACATTGACCGCGTTTTAGCGCTATTCAACCAAAACAATGCCGCCGGCACAACAGCAAAAACAGGCGAGACGGCATATACACAATACAAAATCGTAACAGCCCAGATCAGCAGCAAAACAGCATTGACTAATGGGATAACCTATCTGAAAGCCCAAAGCTTAAACCCAAGTTACACAACCAAAAGCAATACGATTTATAACATCAGCTTAAACAAACAGTTCACAGGCAATAATGAAGCTGCTGCGGCAGCAACGAAGCTAAAACAATTATACGGATGGGCATCATCTATCGTAAAAATTAAAAACGGGCCGCAAATTATGAAAACAAATTACAATCTCTCGCTTCGTGAGATGGTCCAAAAACAAATGACAGTCAGCCCGCAAACAGATGGAGCCGCTTACGTATCACTCACTTATATTCATGCAGCAACATCAACGGTCACAGCTGATGTTCTGAATATCAGGTCAACGCCGGAAGTCATCCCGACGAACGTGATCGGCCAATTTAAAAAAGGCGATAAGGTAAAAATCATCGGCCAGATCAATGGCTGGGCCAAAATCAATTTGGGCTGGCGAAACGCAAGCAGTGATGAAGTGGTTCAATATGTAGATCCGAATAACTTTTCCAGAGACAGTAAATACTACTTCCAATTTCTCAAGCTGTCACAGACAGCCGGACTCAGCATCACTGAAGTCAATCAGAAAGTGCTTGCGGGTAAAGGCATTCTGACAGGGAAAGCAAAGGCATTTATCGATGCCGCCAAACAATACGGCATCAACGAGCTATATTTAATCTCACACGCTCTCCTCGAAACAGGAAACGGAACATCCGAATTAGCCAATGGATTAACCTATAACGGAAAAACCGTATATAACATGTACGGAATAGGCGCATACGATAGAAACCCGAATTACTATGGCGCCAAATATGCGTACGAGCAAGGCTGGTTCACACCAGAAGCAGCCATTATCGGCGGGGCCAAATTTATAGGCTCATCGTATATACACAACACAGCTTACAATCAGGACACACTATACAAAATGAGATGGTCAGCCACTGCGACTCACCAATACGCAACAGACATCGGCTGGGCGTACAAACAAGTAAACCGCATGTACAGCCTGTATTCATTGCTGGACGGTTATACGCTTTACTATGATGTTCCGGAGTATCAATAAAAAAACCACCTTTTGCGTTTGCAAAAGGTGGTTTTGCTTTATCTTTTAAGGACTTTATCTTCTAATGGCTCCTCTTCCTGAGGAAAGACAATTTGATCGATCACACGTTCACTTGCTTTTCCGTCAAGATCGTCGAAGAAATAATGAACAAATGAATCAATTTGCTCAAAGTTATACTTCTCTTCCTTAATGATCGAAATCATTTGATCAGACGTTTTCGCAAGCGGACCAGGAATAAAGTCAAAGTAATCGTAATAGAAATCACGTTTGCGAATATAGTCATCTACATCATAGCTGAAGAAAATCATCGGTTTATTTAATAAAGCATACTCAAAGCACACAGAAGAGTAATCCGTAATCAGAACATCTGTTACGAGCAATAGCTCATTGATTTCCCTAAACGAAGAAAAATCATAAAAGAAATCGCTGTACTGATAAGGAATATTGGCATCGTTTCGAACGAATGGATGAATCTTAAATAAGAAGATATACTCATCCTTTAACTCATGATACAGACGGTCAAAATCAAGCACTTCAAAAGGATAATGAGCGGATTGCTGACCGTTTCCGCGGAAGGTTGGTGCAAAAAGAATGACCTTCTTGTCCTTCAGAAACGGATATTCCGTATAAAGACGTTCTTTTACAAATGCCTTCTTCGCTTCATCAAAGAAAAAGTCTGTTCGCGGCACGCCGGTAGCGATGACGTTCTCAATATCTACGCCAAAGCCCTCTGCATAATGTTTTCGTATATTCTCAGAGCTTACAATCACCTTGGTGTAGTTTCTATGGTTTTTCGAATGCGGCGACGGTCCTCCCGGCAGCCCGATTCGGCTGTAGCCGAATGTTTTAAAGGCGCCGACAGCATGCCATAATTGGACAAGGTCCGCATTTTTACGGATTTTTAGCGGATAAATAATCGGATAAAAATCATCTATAAAAATAATTTTGCTTGTCGCAAAATGATAAGCCATGGACATCAGTTCAGACAGGCTTTTTCTGTCTCGAATGCTGCTCTTTAAGAAAAATTTGAAATCAAAGTTTTCTTCGCGCTTTAGCAGTTCTTCATAAACAAATTCGAAGTTGCCTGTCAAATCAAGCCGGCTGTCAGAAGCAAAGACGATCTTATTGGACTTAATCGGCAGCAGGCGGAACACATCATAAGCAAAATGAAATAAGCTCGTATTCAGCTTGCGCAAAAAGCGGTTCGCTTCTCTTCCGGTGTCCAGTTCCAAAAGGCTTGGATCAATTTCCTGCAGTTTGTTGCAAGACAGGTTAATCGTCTTTTCGCCCTCATCATAGTTCACAATTAAATTGAACTTCATCAGCTTTTTAGCAGAATGAAACTCCATTTTTGTGGCATAGACATCATTAGAGAGGAAATTGCTGACGTTTCCGACCGTATGCACTTCCTGGTGTTTGACATTCTGGTCATCTACAGCTTCAATTTCTAGAAACAGCTTATATTCGCCCTGCGGAAGCGGTTTGTCATTCATCAGCTTAGAAAAGTTAATCTGCTGTGAAAATCCTGCCCACTTATAAGCTCCAGGCACATTAGAAGTATCGATTGACAGCTGATCTACCCGAATGTCCCGCAGCGAAACAGCTGTAAATAAAACACCGTTGTGCACCAATAATAAACGTTTTCGTACCTGATCTTCTTTTTGAAGAGGCAGGCCCTTGATATACATATAACCTGCAATTTTAAGAATTGATCCATTCCAAGAAAACTCAGAAATTTTTCTGACAGGGACTTGCTGGTTTTCTTCAATTCGCTTGGTTTTATCGAAAAGAGAAAAAACCCTGTTATCTGTCGGATGGACACTGAAAGCTGTATCTTCTGTTTTCGTTCTCTTTTTTGATCTGAAAAGTCTGTTCTTAATCTTTCTGGCCAGCTTCACTTTGTACCTCACTTTCTCCTAATCGGCACCAGATGTTAAAAATGATGAAATAAAATCGGCTACCCGTTCTGAAGATTTGCCGTCCTGATGGGTAATAAATGTTTGTGAAAAAGCCTCAATCCGCTTCGTATCAGCCTCATGATCACTCTCGATATCGTGAACAAGCGATGGAACATCTTTCGAAATTGGCCCGGGAACAAACGATTCAAACGGATAGTAAAAATCACGTTCTTTCAAGTAGTCTTCTAAATCCGGACAGTAAAAATACATTGGACGTTTCAGCAGGCTGTATTCGAAAATGACTGAAGAATAATCGGTTATCAGCCCATCGGAGATTGCCATCAAATCGTACAAAGAGTACGAATCGGTTAAATCCAGCACAAAATCATCCTCTTCCGTGCGCGCTTGATTGCGCATATACGGATGAAGATGGAGCATCACGACATAATCTTTATGGTTTAGCGCCGATTTTAATTGTAGCAGATCAAGCGGGGTAGCGTCACCCTCTTGATGATGTCCGCTGCCTCTAAAAGTAGGAGCATACAAAAGCTTTTTCTTATGTTTAAGTTCTGGATAAACCTGATGAAACTCATCCAGTACATGGCGAATATGTTCCTGATGATAAAAATAATCCGTCCTTGGAATGCCCAGCGGCAAAATCTGCTTTTGCTCCATTTGAAAGGCTTCGGCAAAGTGCGGCACGGCAGCTGGTGCACTGACAACGGCATAATCATAGTTAGAATGCACGGGAACAATCTTCAGATAATCAGAAGAAGGGCCGAACGGCTTGTCCACAATGCTGTAGCCGAATTTTTTAAACGCGCCGCAAGCATGCCAAAGCTGGATGGCGACCGTTTCCTTTCGTTTTGGCACAACATACAAAGGAAAATAATAATCATCTAACAAAAGCACACGGCATGTGGCAAGGTGATATAAAGAGCTGAAAAGGTGAAGCAAATATGCAGCTCGTCCAATCAGCCCCTTATCCATCTTGCGGAAAAGCAGGACGATGCGAAGAGACGGATCTTGCTTCAGCTTTTCATACACATCTTTAAAATTATCACCTAAATGATCCTCACGATAGGAAGCGATGACAACTTTATTGTGCTGTACTGGTAATAAGGCGCTCAATAGTTTATAAGCAGTGCCGAATACTCCTTTTACAATTCGTGTAAGGAATGTCTTCACTGTTTAAATGTCCCATTCGATAACAGTTTTTCCCCAAGATGAAGTCAAATCTGCTTCAAACGCGTTCGTAATTTCCTCAATACTGCGTACCGGGAAACGTCCGCCTACTAAGGTTTCTAAATAATCAACGACTTCAGGGTATTGAGCTAAAAAGTCCACAGTACGGGCAAAATCCTCGCGTCCGCTGCGGCTGCTGCCGATCAGCGTAATCCCTTTTTCAAGCACCATTCTGGTTTCGATTTCAACAGGATATTCAGATACGCCTAAGAGCGCTACACAAGCTTCAGGATGAACTTGGGCAATGATCTGATCAATTGCGCTTTCACTGCCTCGTCCGCCTACACATTCAAAGGCATGGTCGATTTTGACATCCTCAGGAATGTCGTTAATTTGATAAGCTGCGTCAACAAAAGAAAAATGATCAAGCTTATAAGGTGTTTTTCCGAAGATAAACACTTTGCTGTCCGGATATTTCTTCTTCAATAGAAGCGTCATGATAAACCCGAGATTTCCGTCTCCCCAGACACCGAATGTGTCACGCTTCTTGTGCGCCATACGCTCAAAGCGGGAAAGCGCGTGAACGGCAATCGTAATAAGCTCAGTAAAAGCTGCGACATGCGGATTAATGCTGTCCGGAAGTTCAACGAGCCGATCCGGAGCCATGAACATATAATCCTGCATAAATCCATCATAGCCGCTTGAACGGAATCTGCTGGAACGCAGGTAATTCTCCGCGATGACTTCATGCTCTTCAACCGGTGTATTCGGCACCATAACAACCCGGGTTCCGACTTTAAATGTGCCTGTCGGATCAAACATGACTTTCCCGATTCCTTCATGGATCAGAGCCATCGGCAATTTTTTATCCATCGCTTCTTTGCCGCGTGAGCCGGTATAATAGCGCTGGTCGGCAGCGCAGATGGATAAATGGGTAGGCCGGATAACGACCTTATCAGAATGGACAACTTTATCTTTATATGTCACTTCAAACTGTCGGGCAGAAACTAAACGATATGTTTGATTAATCATTGTGAAATTCGCTCCTGTAAAATGGCATTAGCCACCTTTAAGTCATATGGTGTCGTTACTTTAATATTAAAGACTTCACCGCGGACCAGCTTCACTTTTTCACCTGCTAACGAACAGATCTTGCAAGCATCGGTTAAGACAGCTTTTTGTTCATCGGACAGCTTGTTATAAAGCTCAACCAATGTGCTAATCCGAAAGCTTTGCGGTGTTTGCCCCTGATACATGTTATCGCGGACAGGTATATCAGAAATGAATTCCTGGTCTTCTGAAGCAATAATCGTATCAATGGCTGAGATCACAGTATCGACCGCGCCGTATTGAAGAACCGCATCAATGTTTTCGTCAATAATGCGATGAGTCAGAAATGGGCGCACAGAATCATGAGTGATGATCACGTCATCATCCTGAATGCCGAATTCTTTTTCGATATAGCGGATGCCGCTCATAATAGATTCATTACGGTCACTGCCCCCTTCAACGACAACCAGGCGATCATTATGGCCGATGAATTTCTTTAAAATGTCTTTTGTATGGTTAATCCACTCTTTAGGTGAAACGATTAAAATCTTATCGAACCGGTCATTTAATAAGAATTTTTCCACCGTGTGAATGATAATAGGGCGCTTATTTAACGGCAAAAACTGTTTTGGCATATTGACGTTCCCCATGCGGGAACCTTTTCCACCGGCTAAAATCTCAGCATAAATCATAAAAATGACTCCTTCCTTGCTACAACTCATAATGTTTGATAAAAGGTTTTCCTATTATTTGCAATAGTGATCTCTATTATATATAAAGATCAGCTTAATTTCTCATTTATATAGCTTAAAAGCTGCTTACTGGCATTCCCTATCGAGTACCGATTCCATTCACGTGAAAAGCGCTCCACTTCTGATTGGAGCTTGTCCATATCTTTCAGCTGGTCCAAGAGCATTTTTGAATCACGGCAAGGAACCCCGGGAATCACTTCTTTATAATTCCGTATTAAACCGCGGGTTCTGTTATAAGCCTCCATATCATACGCATAAAACAAAATGGGTTTGTCCAAGAGCGCGAATTCAAATGGGACTGAAGAATAATCTGATATTAACAGATCACCCATTTTCAAAAGGTCTGCAAGAGGGAGATCTGACACATCTTTTATCCACGCGCTATCTTCAGGTAATTCAGCAGAATGCTTCATCACAGGATGGAGTTTTACCGCAAGTACATATTCTCCTTTTAAGTCATGCTCCAGCTGCTTTTCTGAAAACGGCAGGGAAAAGCTTTCGAACTGATGGTCCCTAAAAGTCGGCGCATACAGCATGATTTTTTGGTCTGCCGGCAGATGATATTTGTTCTTAAGATCAATCCTGTTTTCCCGTGCCTCATAGTAAGCATCGGTTAAAGGCACACCGAACCGAAGAAATGGGTCACCTTTTATGTCGAAAAACTCCTTGAATATGCCAGCCATATGTTCAGAACCGACAACAATTCGGTCAAATGAAGCATACACTTTGCGAAAACGGCTTACATCAGCCCGCGAACGGTTCTGTGTGTTGACATCCTTTAACCCAAATCGCTTAAACGCCCCGTTTGCATGCCAAACTTGGATACACTCAATCTCAGGCCTGCTGGCCAAAACAGTTGTCAAAACAAAATAGTTGTCAACGATCACAGCCTTACTGCTCAGCATAGAAAAGACCGCTTTACAAATATGAAGCGGGTGTTTTTCGTTAATAACGGAAGCAGTAAGAGAAGGAAATTCTTTTTCCAGTGACTTGGCATGCTGGGTAAGCAGCACATGAATGGGAAATGAATAGTGTCCCTTCTGGTATTCCTTTAAGATTGCACGGGCATTATCAGGAAAGGAAACCAGAAGCGTCACTTCTTTGCCCGGTTTGACCCAAAACAGCAATGTGCCAATGGTTTTGATGAACAAATAATAAAATAATGCAATCCAGGATTTCAATCTGTCATCAGCTCCAAAGGGCTGTCACAGATTGTCCTCAGGCCCAGCGAAAGATTCATGCATTTCATTACATACCATAACTCCTTTAAGGCCGATTACAGATGGCGTGATTGATCTTTGACCTGCCCCGTATATTGCGGCTTTGCTGCAGCTCGTTCATGCTTCAGCGTGGCTGTAACATACTTAGGAATGCTCAGCATTCTTCTCCAGCGCGCAGGATTGGTGATCAGCCTGTACATCCATTCAAGATGAAAACGGATAAAAAATGACGGCGCTCTTTTGACATTGCCGCTGAACACATCAAAGCTTCCGCCCAGCCCTGCAGCAACAGCCTGAGGGAATAAATGGCGGTATTGATGGATAAAGAACTCCTGATTAGGATAACCTAACGCGACAAATACCATATCTGGATTTGCGGCCGCAATCTGGTCCGCCACCTCACGTTGATCTTTCACATAGCCGTCAGAGTATCCGGCAATTTCAATCCCAGGATAATCACGTTCGACGCGCTCTATTGTCTGTTCAATGACATGCTTAGCAGCACCGTAAAAGAAAACCCGCTTTTTCTTCTGATTAGCTTTATCCAACAGCGACGTAAACAAATCATAACCGGCAATTCTGGATTGAAGCGGCTTCCCGATTAACTTCGAAACCATTACAACACCAATGCCATCCGGCAAAATAAAATCAGCAGACGAAAGAACCGCTTCATAACGCGGATTCTGCATCGCTTCAAATCCGATTTCAGGATTCGCTGTTACGATGAACGCACCTCTATTCTGGTCCAAGTATGACGTTTCTAAATGTGATACAAATGAAGTTAGTTCACCGTCTACAAAATCTAATTGATTAATGGGTTTTGTTTGCATCGTAACCAACCCTCCTTTTCATCTACATGTCTATAAAAATCACGTGTCATTCGTATAGTTTCATTAAAGCCTCTTTGCCTGAAAACATCTTACTCTATCTTACCACAAAAATCTTTAGGAACTTTTAACATTCACATTACAATTCCTTCACGTTTTGACGATGAATTAATATGACAAGGGCGTACAGAATAAATGACGCAGCAGAAAGAAAATCGTTTCACTTAAAAGAGTGACAAAAGAATCAATTTTTCCACAAAAGAAAACTTGTTATAATGGAGATGGTTGAGACATTAGTCCTGCGAATTTATAAAACAATACAACGGTAATACCAAAAAATGCTTGCGATTGACATTTTTAAAGTGCCTTAACTTTTATAGGAACTTATGCTATTATTGTTCAATATTAAAGGTACGTGAAAATTATGTCGAAATTATAAACAATCTGTTAAAGGTTTTGGTTTTTTTCTGTTACTCTCAGTTGAAAACGCTTGGAAGGTGATGTTATCTAATGAAGAAAGTGATAACGTACGGAACATTTGATTTATTTCACTACGGACATATGAAGCTGCTGGAAAGAGCAAGAGATCTGGGTGACTATTTAATTGTAGGATTATCTACAGATGAATTTAATCTTCAAAAACAAAAAAAATCGCATCATTCATATGAACATCGAAAATTCATTTTAGAAACGATCGATTTTGTTAATGAAGTCATTCCCGAAAAAAACTGGGAACAAAAAATCTCAGATATTCAAAAGTACGGAATCGACACATTTGTCATCGGCGATGACTGGGAAGGGAAGTTTGATTTCTTAAAGGAATATTGTGAGGTCGTTTACCTTCCAAGAACAGAAGGCATTTCAACTACCCAGATCAAAAAAGACATGGCTAGTTTATAGAAGCACTAACTAAAAGAGGCTTGAAGTAAATTCAGTTGCTTCTTTTTTTCTTGTTTGCGCAAGTATAAATTTTTCACTCTTTAAGGAGTTCATGATGAAATCTTTTATTTTTATAAAATGCAGAAGTTTATTAATCAGAGGCTATTCATTTCTTTTTAAGATTTTCTCTCTTCTGCCAAGAAACAACAAATTGATTTTGTTTGAAAGCTATTCTGGAAAGCAGTTTAGCTGCAACCCCCGAGCAATCTACGAATATCTGCAGGAAAATAAAGATCAATATCGTTATAAATTGATATGGAGCATTGATAAACGGTATTTGTCAGCATTAGAAGGTGTTGACGCGGCATATATAAAAAGGTTTTCTTTTAAATGGATTTGGTACATGGCAACAGCGAAATATTGGATTACAAACAGCCGTCTTCCTTTATGGATTCCAAAACCCAAAAATACACTGTATATACAAACATGGCACGGAACTCCGTTAAAAAAACTTGCCAATGACATGGACGAAGTACACATGCCCGGAACAACAACGGAGAAGTATAAACAGAATTTTTTGCGGGAAGCAAGCAAATGGGATTATTTGATTTCGCCTAATGCCTATTCGACCGAAATTTTTAAACGAGCTTTTCAATTTGAAAAACAAATCTTAGAGACTGGTTATCCGAGAAATGATTATTTATTTTCACCAAAAACTAATTTCGAGAAAAATAAGATAAAACAGAAGCTTGGTATAGATATAAATAAAAAAGTGATTTTATATGCGCCTACGTGGCGGGATAATTTATATCATAAAAAAGGCGCTTATAAGTTTGATATACATTTGAATTTAAAACAACTAAAAGAACATCTAGGTGATGAATATGTTGTTGTACTTCGAATGCATTATTTAGTGGCTGATGTTATTGATTTAGAGGGTTTAGAAGACTTTGCATATGACCTGTCTAGATATAATGATATCCGTGAACTATATTATGTTTCAGATATCTTAATTACTGATTACTCTTCTGTATTTTTTGATTTTGGGTCACTTAAGAAACCGATCATTTTTTTTGTTCCTGATATTGATGTATATAGAGATAAATTAAGAGGGTTTTATTATAATTTTGAAAATGAAGCTCCTGGACCGTTATTGATGACTACAGAGGAAGTAATTAAATCTGTTGATAATGTAGAAAGTTTTGATTACGATGCTAACGATAAATATCAGAAATTTCACAGTAAGTTTTGTTATTTAGAAGCAGGCGAGTCAACAAAGAGAGTTGTAAAAAAGCTTTTTGGATAAACGATAATTCAGCAAGCAAAGAAAGGCGAGACTTAATGGACTACGGCATATATTTAATAAACATGAAAGTTGAAAATGAAAATATCGTATTTGATCTGATGTGTGAAAAAAAAGATTTTTATGAACACTTTTTCAGCAGGATAGAGAATGTTGCGCTTGCGACTTCTAACAGGCATATTGATCTCTTATCGAATATCTCTTTAATTAGCGATGAAGGCATTATGAAAGTTGTTATCCCATTAGATGAGCTTAAGTCTTGTTCGGATAAATCAGTTTTTAAACTAAAGCTTATTTTAGATAAAGATGAAGTTTTTATTGATATTCTAAATCAGTTAAATGATACTTTTAAACTAGTTATTGATGGATCTGTGTTAGAGTTTGCTCCTGGAGTGGATGGAATTTTAATGGCAAATAAAACAAGCCTTTCCGAATCGGCTTTTGTAATTGAAAATGTCCAAATGTCAGCAAATTCCACGACTTTTATTGGATCTCATACATTTTTGTTTTTAAATAGCTCTGTCAAATTCATAAAATGTTATTTAGAAAACGAGGCAACAAAAGAACAATTAATAATACCAAAGAACTCTTTGTTAATTTCAGAAGACTCAAGTTTTGAAATATCCTTAACACTGAATGGGTATCCTTTATATCAAGGAAACTGGTATTTTTATACCGAAGTGAAGATAGGTGAATATCAGTTTACAATTAAAGTGAAAACTGATATAGATACTGCTTTACAAACCAAAGAGATCTATACTGAAAATGGCGAACTATTTGTTCATAATGTTTCCCAGACTCAAAATAAAGAATTGCTAATTAACATTTCTAGGTTTAATGCAAAGTTAGTTCAAACGAAAATTCATCAATTAAGCATTGATAATAATGACCTTCATTTGAATTGTAAAATTACTCCAACTAGGGACGAACAGATTTTTATTAAACAGTTAGTGTTTATCAATAGAAAAACTGTAGATAAGCACATTATTCGTCTGCAGGAAAAAGATTATAATAACGGCTTTTTACAAGTAAGCATCCCTTTATTAACACAACGGTTTTTTGAAACTGATGGAATATGGGACGTTTATCTAGAGTTCGATACAAATGGATTAACAGTAAGTCAAAGATTATCATTTGATTCAGAAAATGATAAATCTACGGGTAAATTTATCAGTCTGCCAAAAACCATTTACAATTCTAAAGGATTCATAAAAAGAGCACGTATGTATGCTACTTTAGATAACAACTTGGCGGTTTTAATAAAAGATTCAGCAATTAATGGAGAAATATCTTATATACATCATGATGGTGTTGATTTAATAGTTAAAGGTTCTATAGAGGTTTTAGATAAGGAAATTGAAATTAAAAACGTTTTTTTAGCTAATGAAAGTGAGCAGAAAATTTATTTTATTAATAACCTAGAAAAAACTTCTTCTTGTTGGCATTTTGAGAGCAGGCTTAACATAAAAAAAACAGATATAGAGGCAATGAATCATTTTATTTTTGATTTTTATATTTCAATTCTTGTTAAGAATCAAGAATATGCTGTGAAGCTGAAGTCGAACTTAGATGATATTTTAGACAAATCACAATCTCATGTTTATCCGGAGTTTGTAATTAAAGATATAAAACCGTTCTCAATACAGCCCAAATTTAATCAATTAAATGAATTATCTTTTGTTTTTTCTTCATATATCAATGCTGAATGCACAGATATAATCAGTAAAAATAAAGAGATAGAAATTCATTTATCGATTGAAAAAAATCATTTGATATACGATAAAATGTATTTAAAGTTAAAAGATAAGAATAGCCGTTCGGTTCTGGTTGAACCTGCGTTCGAACAGGAGCAACAAGACTATAAAAAATTTGTATTTATATTGAATGAAGGCGAAGCTGGGTGTTACGGCTTGGAAAACCAAATGCAATACGATGTCGGTCTATGCTTATTAATTAGTAATAAGTATGTTGATTCATCAATAAACATAAAAAATTTAAAACTAATAAATAGTAAGTCAACATTTAAATCTGGTGCAATTAAAATTAATAAGTCTCTCTTTTTATCTGCTTTTATTGATAAAAGAAACGCTCTTTTAAAGCTAGAGATGAGAGATATAAAGGCTACTGAAAAGAAATTGGAAAAAATAAGATTCCTATTTGCAGGAGTAATAGCAAAAGTTTTAAAACCTTTTGCTAAAAAACCAGTGTGGTTTGTTGGAGAGAATTTAGGAGAAGTCGCACAGGATAATGGGTTTGCATTTTTTGAATACTGTGTTCAAAATAAAAATCAGGAAAAATACTACTATGTAAGTAAGAAAGATAATAAAAACCCTGGCAACATTTCGAAGTATCCGAAAAATATTATAACTTATGATAGTTTTAAACATCTCGTCTTTTATCATTTAAGTAAATATTTAATTGTAAGCCATGGTATTAGAGATGTAATTCCTAGTGTCATTCATAATAAAATGAGTGAAAATCCAAAAGATATTATTTATTTGCAGCATGGTATCATTGCAATGAAAAAATTGAGCTTTAATAGAAAATCATATAACAGTAAAATTAAAAAGTTTGTCGTTTCATCTGATCACGAAAAGCAGATTTTAGTGAAGGACATGAATTTTAAAAAAGATCAAATAATGGTAACAGGACTATCGAGATTTGACACGTTGATTGACGACAGTAAAAAGATGAAGTCTAAACAAATACTTCTTATTCCGACTTGGAGAGAGTGGATTGATGACTTTGAAAATTCTAGTTTTTATCTCAATTACAGTGGATTTTTAAATAATAAAAAACTGCATAAACTTTTAGAAGACAACAATATTATATTGAAATTCTTCATGCACATAGAACTACAGAAAAAATATAGTAATTATTTTGAAGATCTACACAAAAATATAAAATTAGTACAAGTAGGAGAAGAGAGCGTTAAAAGTCTTGTAAGTGAAAGCTCTCTAATGATAACGGATTACTCAAGCGTAGCTTTTGACTTTAATTACCTAGAAAAGCCTGTAATCTTTTATCAATTTGATCTACCTGATTATTTACATTACAGAGGGTCTTATATCAATTTAAAAACAGATCTATTCGGACAAACAGCTTATACAGATGGAAGTTTATTGGAAATCGTTCAAAAGCAAATTGAAAATGATTTTAAGTATGAAAAAAAATATAAGGTGAAGTCAAAGAAATTTTATAAGTATCAGGATAAACAAAATTCAGAACGTATTTATAACCAAATAAAATTGCTAAAATAGGAAAGGAGGACAATGGAGTGAAAATCACTTTTTTGGTTTACAATATTTATGGCATGGGTGGTACAGTGAGAACTGTTGCCAACACAGCCAATTATTTAGCTGCCCAAAACTATGATGTTGAAATTATAAGTGTTAGAAGAACAAGGGGTAAACCCATGTTTGACCTTGACAAGAGGATTAAATTAACACCCATATTTGATGCAAGAAGAGGAAAGCTCTTTGGCAAAAACACACCTTTATACAAGAAAATCATTAAAAGAATTTTAATGAAGATGCCAAGTGTGTTTATTGATAAAAATGAAGATCTATATCATATGTTTAATTTGTTTGTAGATCTTAAAATTCTAAAAAAACTTTCAGAAATTAATCAGGGTGTACTTATAACAACTATTCCATCTTTTAATTTCTTATCAGCTAAATTTGTTAATCGTAATGTCATCAAAATTGGCCAAGAGCACAAATTTTTTGGCGGGTATGAAAGGTCAATTCAAACGAAAATCAGAAAGTATTACAAAAAACTGGATGCTCTAACATGTTTAACTGATGCTGAGATTAATGATTATAAGCGTCTTTTAAATAACAACACCACAGATTTATATAAAATAGAGAACGCAACACACATGCCAAAAGAGAGCTCAAACCTTGTAGAAAAAACAGTAATAGCTGCTGGAAGATTTGTTCATGAAAAAGGTTTTGACCAATTAATTGATGCATTTGAAAAAGTGTCCCAAGAATATCCAGAATGGAGATTAAAAATTTTTGGTGATGGTGTGGAGAAGGATTCATTACGTCAAATGATATTCGATAAGAAGTTGTATAATAATGTTTTTTTAATGCCGAAAACAGATAATATTATCAAGGAGATGGCCAATTCCTCAATATATGCATTGAGTTCAAGAAATGAATCATTTGGAATGGTTATCATTGAAGCTATGTCCGTAGGGGTTCCTTGTGTTAGTTATTCTTGTATTGGTCCTGCTGAAATTATCAAAGATGGTGAAGATGGGGTATTAGTCGAAAGAAACGATGTAGACAAGCTAGCCGAATCTTTAACCACTTTAATAAGAGAAGATAGTTTGAGGAAAACAATGGGGAGAAATGCAAAGGAAAATGTCAAAAGATACTCATTTGAAGTTGTAGGATCAAAATGGGAAAATCTTTTACATGAGCAAGAATTCAAAAAAAACAAAACTCCCTTAAAAAAGATTTATTCACAAATTGAGGTTCAATAGTGTTGTAATTAGTATTTCGAGACAATATCTCGAAATACTTTTTTGTTTACTGTGGCTATCATTAAATAAATCGAGAGCATTTTCACTGATCTTAAACCTGCTATGGTGTGAAAAAAACTCTATTATCTGTTACAATATTCACCGGTGCTTTCAAATTTCTTTAACCGAAAGATCCAAAAAATCATTTAAGTCTAAGGAAGATAAATAATGAATGCATTAGTAAGAATCGTAAAAGAGCAAGTGACATCGTTTCCTTTAATTTTGCGCTTGGCTTCGTATGAGACAAAGTCTCAGTATCAGATGAATTATCTTGGCGTATTATGGCAGTTTTTAAACCCTCTCATTCAAATGCTGGCGTACTGGTTTGTATTTGGTATGGGAATTCGCAACAGTAAGCCAATTTTAACGGGTGTCGGAGAAGTGCCTTTTATTGTTTGGATGCTTGCTGGTTTGATTCCATGGTTTTTTATTAGCCCAACTATACTTGATGGATCAAACAGTGTGTTTAAACGGATTAATATGGTCGCGAAGATGAATTTTCCGATTAGTTCACTGCCTTCTGTTGTGATTGCTTCAAATTTATTTAGTTATTTCGTAATGATGGGCATCTTTTTGATCGTACTTTTGACTAACGGAATTTATCCAAGCTTACATTGGATACAATATATTTACTACTTAGCCTGTATGATCATTTTTATGTTTTCATTCAGTTTGTTTAACTCGACGATAAGCGTCCTGGTACGCGACTATCAATTTTTGCTGCAATCTGTAACAAGATTATTGTTCTTTTTACTTCCGGTTTTTTGGAATATTTCAGAACAGCTTGGAAAAAATCATCCGAACCTTCTGCCAGTGCTTAAGCTGAACCCGATTTATTATCTGATAGAAGGGTTCCGGAATACGTTTTTAGACGGGCAATGGTTTTTCCAAGACATGAAATACACGCTGTATTTCTGGCTGTTCACATTCCTTTTATTGTTGGTAGGTTCTATCCTGCATATGAAATTTAGAGACAAGTTTGTTGACTTTCTTTAATACGTAAGGAGATTGTACGATGAAACTAAAAGTTTCGTTTCGAAATGTTTCAAAGCAGTATCATTTGTATAAAAAACAATCGGACAAGATTAAAGGGTTGTTTTTTCCAGCTAAGGATAATGGTTTTTTTGCTGTGCGGAATGTCTCCTTTGACGTGTATGAGGGAGAAACAATCGGCTTTGTAGGAATAAACGGGTCGGGGAAATCGACCATGTCTAACCTGCTGGCTAAAATTATTCCGCCGACCAGCGGTGAAATCGAAATGAACGGCCAGCCGTCGCTGATTGCGATTGCAGCCGGTTTAAATAATCAATTAACGGGCCGGGACAATGTCCGGCTCAAGTGTTTGATGATGGGATTAACCAATAAAGAAATTGATGATATGTATGACAGTATTGTGGAATTTGCCGAGATTGGCGATTTTATTAATCAGCCGGTTAAAAACTATTCCAGCGGCATGAAATCGCGTCTTGGTTTCGCGATCTCCGTGCATATCGACCCTGACATTTTAATTATTGACGAAGCGCTCTCCGTAGGGGACCAAACGTTTTACCAGAAGTGTGTAGACAGAATAAATGAGTTTAAGAAACAGGGAAAAACGATTTTCTTTGTCAGCCATTCCATCGGCCAGATTGAAAAAATGTGTGACCGCGTCGCTTGGATGCACTACGGCGAGCTGCGTATGTTTGATGATACAAAAACGGTTGTTAAAGAGTATAAAGCGTTTATTGACTGGTTTAATAAGCTGTCGAAAAAAGAAAAAGAAACCTATAAAAAGGAGCAAACGGAAGAGCGGAAGAAAGAAGATCCTGAAGCGTTTGCCCGTTTCCGTCAAAAGAAGAAAAAGCCGAAATCACTGGCTAATGCAGTTCAAATTGCTATTTTGTCTATCTTGACGGTCTTTACTGCAGGAACCATGTTCTTTAACACGCCGCTTCGAACCATTGCTTCGTTTGGCGCTATTCCCCAAAACGAAGTGAAGAACCATCATGGCGATGCAAAGGGAAAGACAGAGGAACGTTTAACCGCAGTCAATAAACAAGGGTTTATTGCTGATGAAAAAGCGTCTGTTTATAAGGATCAAGCTTTGAAACAGAAGGCTGACATGACACTGCCATTCGGTACCGAGGTGACGGTAGCTGCAAAAGGAAAGCAAGCAGTAAAAATAAAGTTTAACGGGCAGCCTTATTTTGTAAAGCAGAGCGCTGTTGCAACAAACGTAAAACATGCTGAGTTGCAGGCGGCGGCCTTTACGCCTTATGTTCCGCAAAACGCGGCTTCTTCCTATGAATACTTCCTGAAATTCTTGGGAGACAGCAGCACCAACATCCAATCGAAATTGAATGGATATACTGTAGGAGATACGGCTGACGGCAGAAAAACCCTGGATTTTGATTATGAAAAAATCAGCTATGTGCTGGAGAATGATAAAGCATCTGAGCTTATCTTTCATCATATTTCTCCCGTTACTCCTGCGTCATTATCATTAAGTGACAGCGATGTGTTATATGATGGCAAGAAGGATCGTTTCCTTGTCAATACAGATGATGAGGTCTTTGCGGTTGATAATGAAGAGCATACGCTGACCTTGATATCGAAATAAGAAAAGGCTATTGGATGAATGTCCAATAGCCTTTTTGTTTACACTTCTTCTTTGTTTAATAAGTTTTCCATAAATGGAACGAGTTGCTCCCGAAGCTCTTTATCCTGCATCGCAAACTCAAGAGTTGTTGTGATAAAGCCAAGCTTTTCACCAACATCATAACGCTTGCCTTCAAAGTCGTACGCAAACACTCTTTGAATTTCATTCAGCTTTTGAATGGCGTCTGTCAGCTGGATTTCTCCGCCGGCACCAACCCGCTGCTCCTCTAAGTACATGAAGATTTCAGGCGTGAATACGTAACGGCCTAAGATGGCAAGGTTAGAAGGAGCTGTGCCCTTAGGCGGCTTCTCAACGAAGTTTTTCACCTGATAACGGCGGCCTTCGCTTGTCAGCGGATCGATAATGCCGTAGCGGTGTGTTTCTTCTTCAGGCACTTGCTGAACACCAATAATAGAGGAAAGCGTTCTTTCGTACTCATCCATTAACTGGCGCAATCCAGGCTTTTCAGCTTGAACAATATCGTCTCCAAGCAGAACCGCAAACGGCTCATCACCGATAAAGTTGCGCGCGCACCAGACAGCGTGCCCGAGTCCCTTAGGTTCTTTTTGGCGGATATAGTGGATATCAGCCAGATTCGTAGCTTTTTTCACTTTTTCAAGGAGCTCAACTTTACCTTTTTCTTCTAGGTTTCTTTCAAGCTCAGGAGAGTAATCAAAATGATCCTCAATCGCACGCTTGCTTTTACCTGTGACGATAATAATATCCTCAATACCAGCTTCAACAGCTTCTTCAATTATGTATTGAATGGTAGGCTTATCAACGATAGGGAGCATTTCTTTCGGCATTGCTTTCGTAGCCGGCAAGAATCTCGTTCCGAGACCAGCGGCAGGGATTATGGCTTTACGTACTTTTTTCAATGTCAAAGCACCTTCCTTAAAAACAGATTTAGGGTTCAGCTTTGTGAAATGCTGATTATTTAAAATGTTTAAGTTTCTTTTCTCATCAATACCCTATTTTCATTAGGTTAAACACATTTAATCATATAAGAAAAACCAATTTTAAACAAGAGTCAATACAGTAACTTTGAGATCAAGGAATGACAGAAAATAATCCAATAGATAGGAAAAGCAGCTTGTGTTAATCAAAAATATTCCAGAGGTGTAACAACTCCTTCATGTATAGAGACAGCTCAGCAAAAATGATATAATGTAGTTCTGAAATTGTGACTGTACGAATTTTTTCGAAAGGTAATAAAAAAGATGACGATGAAGGTTTCTACCCCACAATTAGCATATGTTTGTTCAGGACTTCATACTGCAAAAAAGTTCAATATTAATATAATTGATTGGAATTATCAAATGGAAATTGTCACTTTGCATCATGAGCCTAATGGGCCTTCTTCTTTTAAAGATGCTGCTGTTATGAATATGTACAGCTACTTTAAAGGACCTGAACCTCAGAAAGTTAAAATAAAGCATCCGATAGAACAAGAAGGTTTAACATATATTCAAGAACCGAACAAGCCCATTTACCGCTATTATGACAATGGTCGTTATATCAAATATCAAAGGTTTACAGAAACAGGAGAACTTGTTGTCATTGATTACTTTAATGAAAACAGGCAAAGGTTTAAAAGAGAAGAATATGATTTATCCGGCTATGTACACAGCTTAATATACATGGACCTGGAGACGAACAAACCGAAACAGCATCTTTATTTAAGAAAAGACGGCACCTGTTATATGACCAAATGGTATAAGAATAACGGAACAACTGAAAAAATTATTATTTTTGACGAAAAAGACAATATAGTCAAAGTATTGTCCTCAGAAAATGAACTCTATTATGAATTTCTGAGCCGCCTGATAAAAGAGAAGGAATATTTGTTCTTAACCTCAGAAGTGGGCGTATATAAAACATTGAAGTCTCTTTCTGCTGAATATTCTTCCATATATTTAGGTTTTATGGAGACGGATGAGATATTGGAAAATCCTGAAAAGGAAATAAGCTGCCTTCATGCTTTCGTGGCTCCTTCTTTGAAGAGATATCATGACACAATTGAAAAAACGGGGCCTCGCACAACTATTTATAATGTTTCTGAAGGCTCATTTACCTGGAAAGGCTTTGTGGACAAACTCATTGATCAGGTGCCTTTTCATAACCAACTGAAAGATATGCATGTTAAGCTCTCAGCTGCAGAGTGGCAATCAAAATCCGATTTATATTTATCAGCCGAGGTCGACTTTAAAGGCGGCGTTCCGGCCCATTCTGTTGGCCGTTATCACATGTATTGGAAATTAAAAAATAAGAAAAGCGGCACTGAAAATACGTTTAACGCAAATGTAAACAGCGAGGAAGAGCTGATATTTACTGTAAGCGGTACGCTCCATGTTCTTTCTGTAGTAGATCAGCTATCCGCTTTAGAGTTGTATCTCTGTTGCGAGTGGGATAATAGCTTCTTTGCATCGAGTGTAGAAGTAACCGATCCGAAGAAACTTCCAGCCGCAGAACAAAGCATTTCAGGCTGGCGATTGAAATTGGAAGAAGAAAAAAATCATTTGTGTGTTCATACAGCCGAGGGTTTTCGGAGAAAATTAATGAAGCGGCTGTTCGCCAAAAAATAGCAGAGTAAGCTTTACCAGAAGAAGGAGCTTAAAAATGAGAAGGATCTTTTCACTAATATATGAAATAGACATTGAAAAAGGCGGCATTACAAGTTCTATGATGTCAAGATCTTTTACATTTGCGGAGCGCGGCCATAAAATCGATTTGGTCACGCTTGATTATAAAGAGAATTACGATCAAATTGAGAAAGTGCTGAAGAACGCTGGAAGACTCCATGCTGATGTTAATATCCTTAATATTTATGACGACTATAAAAATCAGCATAAACATATAAAAGTCGGGGATGAACAACAAAGCTATTATGAACAAAATCGTATTCGCTTTGAAGAACCCTATGCTGTTTATCACAATGAGGAAAAGTTAGAGACGGAATACTTCAAGAATGGTTTATATATCAAAAAGAAAAAGTGGGATGAATCGAATAACCTTATATATGTAGATCATTTCAATGAAAATATGCAAATAACAAAGCGTGAATTCTTTCATGGCGCTTATGTAAATAAAACGGTGTTATTTGATACAAGAAGCGGAAAAAACAATCAAATTCACTACACAGCACCAGACGGTTTTTGTTATTTAACGGAATGGCATCATTTTCATACGGGAGCCAGCCAAGGAGTTATGGTGTTTGAGCGAGAAAAAAAAGAAGCTGTCTTTTTCAAAAGCAGGCACAAGTTTCATACACATTGGCTTGAGAAGCTATGTGAAAAAGAAAAAGACCCGATTATCATCTGTGATGGTGTCGGAAGTGCTTCAAAAGTAAATGAAATGCGTCAAGGATTGGCAAAACGATATTACTGTGTTCATTCAAATCATTTAGATTATCCACACACACTAGGCAGCAAAGTTCGGAAAAATCATCAATATGTGATGGAGCATATTAAAGATTATGACGGTCTGATCGTCTTAACGAATGAACAAAAAGAAGATATTATGAAGGATTTTGAGTCGGACCATAATATTTTTGTTATTCCCCATGCTCCAAGAAGGCTAGAGAAGCTAAAAACGTATGAAAAGAAGAAAAACGAATTTGTCATGGTGGCCAGATATCATGAGGAAAAAGGGATCGATAAGGTGATAAAAGCAATGGGAATTGTAAAAAAATCGCGTCCTGAAATTGTCCTTCATATTTATGGCAGCGGTCCGGGCCACGAGGAATATCAGCAATTGATCAATGATCTTAAGCTGGATAATGTGCATTTAAAAGGTTATATCGCAAATCCTGCCCCATTTTATCAGCAGGCGCTTGCCACTTTATTGACATCAAAATTTGAGGGTTTCAGTCTTGCCATTTGTGAATCGTTTTCTTGCGCAACCCCGGTGATCAGTTTTGATGTGAAATACAGTCCAAGAGAGCTCATAAAAGAACACGAAACGGGCATGCTTGTAGAACCTGATCATATTGAAATGCTTGCTGAAAGCATCATTTATATGTACGACAACCCTGATAAAGCCATTCAATATGGAAAAAACGCAAAGAACTTAATGGATACAGAATATAGTGAAGACCGGTTGTTTGAAAGATGGGAAAAAGTATTTGAAATGACGAAATAGTGCATTTTATACCATGTTTGTTCATTATATGAGCTTTTGTGAAGAAATAGAAGCGGATAAGGATAGAGGTGTCATGTTGAAAATTACTGCAGCAGTACCCACATACAACTCAGAACAATTTATCTCCCGCTGCCTGGATAGTCTGGTTCAACAAACGATGCCGAATAATGAGTACGAAATTATTTGTGTAGATGATTGTTCTCAGGATGGCACGGTTTCAATTTTGAAAAAATACAGTGAACAGTATTCTCATATAACGGTTATAGAACGAAAGGAAAACTCGGGAGGGCCGGGCGAACCAAGAAACCAAGCGATACGCGCAGCCAACGGAGAATACATCTTTTTCATTGATTCCGATGATTATCTTGGTATTGAATCATTTGAGAGAATGTATCAATTTGCCAAACAGCATGATTCTGACATTGTGCTAGGAAAAATGGTCGGTGTGAACGGCAGATCAGTCCCGCAAGCTATTTTTAAGGAAACAAAAGCTGAGGCGGATCTTGTTACATCACCGCTTGTCTACTCCATTGGCCCGACAAAGCTTTTTAAAGTTTCATTGCTTAGAAATCATGACATCTATTTTCCCTCTAACATACAAGCGACTGAGGATCAGGTGTTTGTCATGAAAGCTTATTTAGAAGCGAACAAAATTTCTGTCTTGGCCGATTATGATTATTACTACGCTGTACAGCATGACGGCGTGCATATGACATTTGCATATGTGGCGCCTCAAAGCTATTATGGCGCAATGAAGGTTATTATAGATATGATCAGTGAGAGCCGTCTATCGCCTACAAGGAAAAAGAAGTTTTTGGCAAAGTTTTTAAATCGCCATTTTGACTTTTCTAGAACAACGGACTTTACCGTCACAATCGAGGATGAGCAGGAGCAGCAAACATGGATGAAAGAGCTGCACGATTTTGTTGACCAAACTATCCCGCGGGAAATTGATAAGCTTGTTCATTCTCATACACGGTTAAAATTATACTTTGTACGTCATAATGACTTAAATGGCTTGAAGCAGTTTGAAGCTGATAAAGAAAATATGACGCAATTTACGTCTGTTCAAAATGGTCATATCATAGCAAACTATCCAAGCCTTATGCCGTATCATTTAACAGAGAACGAACGAATCGTTGATGACAGAAACAAACTCAGTCATTACGTGAGCGATTTTCAAATGAAGAATAACACCTTTTTATTAAAAGGAACGGTTACACACTCGGCATTACAACCAGAGCATCAAGAGCTGCAAATGTTATCTGGCATCTGGGTGCACCGTGAGAGAAAAACTGAAAAAGTCATTTCCCCGGTGTATGCCAATGGCGGAGAATTTGAGTTTCTCACGAAGTTTACTGATTTGGCTGTTCATGAAGGAGATATTGGTGTTTGGGACTTCTTTATTGAATCAGAGATTGACGGATACACAAAGCGCGCCCGAATTGGCAACAGCAGAGAAAAGTATCCCTATCCAAAGCATGCTAAATATATTGGGAATAACGGAAAATATGCTTTTAGCGCAAGACCTTATTTTACAAAACCATATGATAATCTGTCAGTCGATATCAGAGAACAGGAAGATTTGAAAGTCGAAATCAGAACGAGTGAGTCTGATGAGGATTTAATGTTTGTATTTCCTGGAAGCCAATTGTTTTTCCCGAAGCGTTCTTTATTGCTGCTGGAATTTAAAAACCAAGAGTTTTTAATCCCAATCAATAAACAAATCAGTTCCGCTAAAGAGACAGTGATCCAGATTGACCGGAATCTTGTGGAACAAAAATTTGCCCCTGCTCATTTGCAAAACACCAATATCGCCTTATCTATCAATTCATATAAGACGGCATTGGTTCCAAAAAAGGATGTCAGCGTATACTTTTGCAGTAAAAATATTGAAAAAAAGCTATGGTGCTTTAAAATAAAGAAGAAAGTAGACCTATATATACAGTCAGACGAATCAACATTTTATCTGACAGCCCGTTAAACAAAGAAACCAGGTGACAAATATGAAAAAACTAAAAGTCATGACCGTCTTCGGGACCAGGCCTGAGGCGATCAAGATGGCACCGCTTGTGCTTGAATTGAAAAAATATCCTGAAATAGATTCCTATGTGACGGTCACTGCCCAGCATAGACAGATGCTCGATCAGGTGTTAGATGCGTTTCACATCAAGCCTGATTTCGATTTGAATATCATGAAGGAGCGGCAGACGCTGGCAGAGATTACGTCCAACGCGCTTGTGAAATTGGATGAACTGTTCAAAGACATCAAGCCTGATATTGTGCTTGTCCATGGTGATACGACGACGACCTTTGCCGGAAGCCTTGCCGCCTTTTATCATCAAATCGCTGTCGGCCATGTGGAGGCCGGGCTCCGTACGGGCAATAAGTATTCACCGTTTCCGGAAGAGCTCAACCGCCAGATGACAGGAGCGATTGCTGATTTGCATTTTGCGCCGACAGGCCAGGCAAAAGAAAATTTATTAAAAGAAAATAAAAAGGCTGATTCTATTTTTGTGACAGGAAATACAGCGATTGACGCACTTCGTACAACGGTGAGGGACGGCTATTCGCATCCTGTTCTCGATCAGGTGGGCGAGGATAAGATGATTCTGCTGACCGCGCACCGCCGGGAAAATTTGGGTGAGCCAATGGAAAACATGTTCAAGGCCATCCGCAGAATTGTTGAGGAATGTAACGATGTACAGGTCGTTTACCCTGTGCATCTGAATCCTGTTGTCCGGGAAGCCGCCCAGAAGCATTTTGGAGATTCTGACAGGGTGCACCTGATTGAACCTTTGGAAGTCATTGATTTCCATAACTTTGCGGCAAAATCGAATTTTATTTTGACAGATTCGGGCGGCGTGCAGGAGGAAGCGCCATCTCTGGGGAAACCAGTGCTTGTGCTGCGCGATACGACGGAACGGCCAGAAGGAGTAGAAGCAGGTACGCTGAAACTAGCGGGAACGGATGAGGAAACCATTTATAAGCTGGCAAAACAGCTGTTAACTGATGCTGACGAATACAAGAAAATGTCCTACGCTTCTAATCCATACGGAGATGGAGAGGCTTCCCGCCGGATTGTGGAGGAATTGCTATTTTATTACGGATACCGGAAAGAGCAGCCGGATTCATTTGCAGGCAAATAAAAAAGAAGCTTTGCACACTGTGCAAAGCTTCTTTTTGTTTTAGCTATCCAGATTTTCCTTCAGCTCTTTTGTGATATTGGAAAGGGCGGTTTCATCAGCTTGGTAGTAGTAGATGCCGTTGATTTTTGTGCCGTCACCTTTCAGTTCGTGCTGCTCAATATTTTTGCGCGCGCCCTTGTAGTCGGACTGGATATCCCACATGTCATCAAAGGTCAAGTTCGTTTTCACATTATCTTCAACCACTTTGAACATATCTCCAAATTTCGTAATGGAAGAGATATTCGCGCCTTTATTAATGATTCCTTGGATGACTTGGCGCTGGCGGTCCTGACGGCCAAAATCGCCTCTTGGATCTTCTTTTCTCATCCGGCTATAGGCGAGCGCCTCTTTGCCGTTTAGCGTGATTTCGCCTTTTCCGAATGAATAACCGTCATAGCTGAACGCGAATGTGCTGTTAACTGTAATGCCTCCAAGTGTATCAACAACGTCTCTAAAGCTTTCCATGTTCACTTTCACGAAATAATCTACCGGAACATCGAGGAAGTTTTCAACCGTATCCACTGTCATCTGCGTACCGCCGTATGCGTATGAATGGTTGATTTTATCCATTGTGCCTTTTCCGATTATTTTTGTATATGTGTCACGCGGAATGCTGACCATGTCAGTTGTATTCGTTTTTGGGTTAACAGTCATATAAATGAGCGTATCGGCACGGCCTACATCTCCGTCGCGTTCATCTACACCCATAATTAAGACGGAAAACGGATCTTTTTTATTGATGTTGACCTCTTTATCCCTTTTTTTAGATTTATCAATACTCTCATGAATACTTGCCACAGTTGAAGCAGCTTTATGCCATAAGTAGTAGGCATAGCTGCCTGTTCCGAGCACCAAAACAGCCACAATGGCTAAAATGACAAGTAATGCCTTTCTTTTTTTCTTTCTTTTTTCAGCTCTCATATAAAGTCCTCGCTTTTTTGTCATCTAGTATGATTATAAGTTTCTTAATATTTGAAAACAACTAAAATTTGTCTAGTTCTTTACAATAGACGGCTGCTTGTAACAAATGTTTCGGTATTTTAAGAAAATCCGCAAAAACTTTTCGTTGTTTCGAAAGATATCTTAAAATAAGCTTAAAATTGTCGATAAAAACAGGAGAGGTGATATAGGAATGAAAAAACTTGCTATTTTAATGTTCTCAATGCTGCTTCTATTATCTGCTTGCGGCACAGCTGAGAACTCATCAGGTTCAGAAACAAATTCAGATAGCCAGGATGCGGCTGCTGAAGAAACTGTAACGAAGGAAGGCACGTTTGCCGGTTTGGCGGACAGCCATACGATTGCAGTCGATATTGATGGTAAAGAAACAATGATTCAGGTTGGTTCAGACCTTCAGGACAAAATGAACAGCATGTCAGAAGGACAAAAAGTGGATGTCGAATACACAAAAGATTCAAATGGCGTCTTAACGCTAAAGAGTCTTGAGACGAAGTAATAAAAACTTCTTAGGGGGTTCTATGTTTTGAAAAAAGTGAAGCTCTTGCTTCTTGCGTCAGTCACTGCGGCGGCTTTTGCATGCCCGGCGTTTATGCAGTCTGCGAAAGCCGCTGATAAGACTATTTCGGTGAAGCTGAGTAATTATGTAGGCAACAAATCAAGCTTGAATGTCGATATCACTGGCGGCTATGAAATTCCCGGCTCAAGAATTGCGGATACAGAGCGATACGGGGGGGCTACCCGTTTTGACGTTGCCAATCATGTAGCGTCAGCCGGCTGGACAAATCCAACGACTGTGGTCATTGTGAATCGAGACGCTTTTGCCGATGCGCTCTCAGCAACACCGCTTGCCAAAAAATACGACGCGCCGATTTTATTAACAGACGCAGGTTCGCTAACACCCAAAACAGAAAGTGAAATAGCAAAACTAAATCCTGACAACATTCTCATCATTGGCGGGACAATCAGTGTTTCTAAAAATGTAGAAAATACATTGAGAAAATATGGTTCTATCGATCGGATTGGCGGAGCAACCCGTTACGAGGTTTCCAAAAACATAGCCGATCGAATGGGGAATTACAGCCAGGCAGTAGTGGCTACAGGCATGGTCTTTACAGATGCCTTGTCAATCGCGCCATATGCTGCAATGAACGGTTATCCGATTTTACTTGCGGGAGACAATAACATCCGCAGTGATTACAAAATTCCAAGTAAAGTAACAATTGTCGGCGGTCCGTTGAGTGTCAGCACTGGCGTGGAAAGCACATTAAAAAAACAGGCGGCTGTGAAACGGATTGGCGGGGTTTCCCGCTATCAAGTATCTGCCAATATCGTAAAAGAATTAAATATGAAAGCGACAAAGGTCTTCATGTCAAACGGTAAAACCTTTGCGGATGCTTTAACGGGATCAGTACTTGCAGCGAAGCAGGGCAGCCCTTTACTGTTAGTTGAATCCGGCAGCCTCCCGTCACCAGTCGCTGATGTGGTGGCGTCAAAAGGAACGCAGTCATTTGCACTCCTTGGGGGAAACATCTCCGTGAGTGATACGCTAAAAAATAAACTGGCAGATACTTTCTCAGGATCTGGATATTCAGTTAAGCTATCAGGCGGAAACCTGGTACTTTATAAAAACAGCACTGCTATCAAGACGCTTGGAACTTCTTTCACAGCAAATCCTAAAAAATATGCAACGACTAATTCCATCAGTCTGAATGGAAAGCCGTATCTTGGAAATATGAAATTCACGATCGAGTCAGGCAAATATGTTCGTCCGATCAATGTGAATATTCCTTTCGAAGATTACTTAAAGGGTGTTGTACCTCATGAGATGCCGGCTAGCTGGCAAAAAGAAGCACTTAAAGCTCAAGCTGTCGCTGCCCGTACCTATTCCATCAGATCGGCCGGAAAAGAAGTGCAAGACACCACCGCTTTTCAGGTATATGGCGGATATGACTGGAATTCGAGAACGTCAGAGGTTGTAGAAGCCACAAAAGGAAAAGTGTTGAAATACAACGGCAATTTGATTTCAGCTACGTATTCATCAAGTAACGGCGGGTACACAGAAGCAAGCGGCGAGGTGTGGAGCAGCCAGCTTCCTTATTTAATCGCCAAAAAAGACTCCTATGACCCGCAGAGAAGCTGGTCTCTGTCATTAAATAAAACCCAGCTTGATAAAAGCAGCTTGAATCTTAAAAGTCCGGGATCTTGGTGGGGCACTAAAAATGAAATCAACTCCGCGTATTTGAGCGGTTTGAAAAGCTGGTTTATCAAAAACAAATACAGCAATGCCGAGTCTATTAAAATCACGAAAATATCCAGTGTGACATTCAGTACGGCAAAAACTGCCGGTCAGCGGCCGGAAACAGCAAGTGTGACATTCTCTTATTTCGTGAAAGAAAAATCAAATGGCTACATTCTTTCAAATGGAAGCCTGAGTGAAAAAACAGCAACAATTTCTGTACCTGCGACACAGCTGAGAACGATGCTTGGCGCTTCAAATATGAAGAGTACATACGCTTCTGTCTCAAGCAATACGAATGCCTTTCTCATTAGCGGTAAGGGATATGGACACGGCATAGGCATGAGCCAATATGGAGCGAATGCCAGAGCGGCTGCAGGACAATCGTATACAACAATTTTAAGTTTTTACTATCCGGGAACGACTCTATCAACCTATTAAAAGATTGGTAGAAGTTCAAGGGGGCGATATGCCTCCTTCGTTCGTTATTTGATTTATGAATCATTATCAATCTTTGGAGGGACTATCTTTGCGGATCTTTCTTAAAAGCTTACCAATCTTGATATTGGGAGTCGTGTTGTTTGTACCAAATGCTTTTGCAGCCAACTCTGTCACAAGGCTGGATGGAGCAAGCAGATATGAGGTTGCTGTGAATGTGTCAAAACAGGGCTGGAGCAGTGCGAGCACAGTTATTGTGGCGAACGGAACAGCATATGCCGACGTATTAACTGCCGCTCCTCTGGCTTATAAATACAATGCTCCAATTCTATTGACGGAATCATCCAAGCTGACAACACCGACCAAAGACAGAATCAGCCAGCTCAAACCGAGCAAGGTCATCGTCATTGGCGGAACGATCAGTGTTTCCAACAACGTTGTAAGTGACATTAAAAAATTGGGTGTTTCCACTGTGGAACGGATCGGCGGAAGAAGCCGCTATGAAGTTGCCCAAAATATTTCAAAAAAATTGTCTTCAAATTCAAGAGCGGTCATCGCAAATGGAACGGCATATGCCGACAGTCTGGCGATCGGCTCTTATGCCGCTCGCAATGGTATCCCGATTCTGTTAACAACGGCAAGCTCAATTCCAACACCGACAAAAAATGCGATGAGTGGAAAAGGAACAACTTCGACAATCGTGGTCGGAGGAGCAATCAGTGTGTCTAATAGTGTTTACAGCCAGCTGCCTTCACCAACAAGAATTGGCGGAAACAGCCGTTTTGAAGTGGCTGCGAACATAGCGAAGAAGTACTATTCATCATCAAAGGCTGCATTTGTCAGCAATGGCTATAAATATGCCGATGCTTTAGCGGGTTCTGTGCTGGCGGCTAAGCAAAATCGTCCAATGCTGTTTACAGATGCCGGTTCACTGCCGACTGCCACAAGAACAGTCATCGGATCAAATAGCAAGAACACATTCACTGTACTGGGAGGAACCATTTCAGTTACAGGAAATGTCACGAACCAGCTGAAAAATGTCATTGTAGGCAAAAAGATATTTGTGGACGCCGGACACGGGGGATACGATAGCGGAGCGGTCGGTAATGGTTTAAAGGAGAAAGACGTGAACCTTGCCGTAGCAAAGCTTGTAAACAGCAAACTGTCTAAAGGCGGGGCTGTTCCGGTTATGGCTAGATCTACAGATTTCTTCTTAGAGCTTTCTGAGCGGGTTGCTAAAGCAAAAAGCAATCGTGCAAATCTGTTTGTAAGTATTCATGCCAACTCAGCAGTCTCTTCTGCAACCGGTACCGAAACATTCTATTATACAAAGTATGAGTCAGCAAACAGCAAACGTCTCGCGACCGAGATCCAAAACAGGCTCTACAAAGCCCTCAATACTCAAAATCGCGGCGTGAAAATCGGTAATTTCCATGTGATTAGGGAATCAACGATGCCGAGCAGTTTAGTGGAATTGGCATTTATTTCAAATGTGAACGATGCAAGTAAGTTGAAAAGTGCTTTGTACCAGGAAAAAGCAGCTCAAGCGATATATGAAGGAATTATCGGTTATTATTAGGAAAAGTGATTCACAGTTTTATACATTCATACAGCTTGCCGGCAGAACCCATCAGGAGTTGCCGGCAAGTTTTTTATACGATAAAATGATAAAAATTTTAAAGTATAGATGCTATGTAAAAGTTTAACAAAATTTAAGCTAAGCCCTATTTTTATTGACAGATGTTTTTTGGTATAATGATCAGGCAAAAAATATAACCGAACCATTATGGTAGTGAGGTAATCGATGAAGATAAGCATTGTTATCCCTGTATATAATTCAGAAGATCTTATTTCCGAATGTCTTGACAGCTTAGTTAATCAAACGATGCCAACAGACGATTATGAGATTATATGTGTCGATGATAAATCTGCGGATTCATCTTTAGACATTTTGAAGCAATATAAAAAGAAGTATGAAAATATTATTGTTATTGAAAGAACGGAAAATTCAGGCGGTCCAGGTGCACCCCGCAATGATGGGATAAAAATCGCCAAGGGTGAATACATTCTATTTGTGGATTCCGATGATTATCTGGGAAATGAAGCATTATTGAGGTGGTATAATTTCTCAAAAGAGAATCAATCAGATATTACTTTAGGAAAATTAAAAGGGGTTAACGGCAGAGGCGTTCCAAAATCAATGTTTAACGAAACAAACGCTGATGTGGATCTTGTAAACTCCAGAATTATCTTTAGTCTGGGACCTACAAAATTGTATAGGAATTCACTTTTAAAAGAGAATCAGTTAACGTTTCCTACTCATATAAAGGCGGCAGAGGATCAGGTCTTTACTATGAAGGCATATTTGAAAGCAAAGAAGATATCTGTTTTAGCTGACTACGATTATTACTATGCGGTCAAACGAGACGGAGATCATATGAGCGGCGCTTATGTCTCTCCAGATAATTTTTATGAAGCGATGGAAGATATTATTCACGCAATCAAAGCCAGCGACCTTGAAGAAGACAGAAAAATGAAACTGATGGCCGTATTTCTAAATAGGCATTTTGATTTTTCACGGACCAGAAATGTCACGATTAAATTGAAAAAAGACGAAGAAAGAGCAGAATGGTTTCACTATCTCGCATCATTTATACGAACAGTGCCTGAAGAAGTGGATCAATTCGTGCTTTCGCATATCAAATTAAGGCTGCTGTTTATTCGGAATAACGATTTGCAAGGGTTAACCCAGTACGAACGAGAGGAACAGGATATTAAAAAGTACTGTACTGTGCATAACGGGAATATCATTGCGCGTTATCCGAGCTTAGAGGGTTATTCCATTTCTGAAGAACTGTTAAATGTAAATGATAAAAACAAGCTTGAACATCATCTGAAAAATATTGAATTCAACGATCACAGCCTCAGCATTGAGGGAACGATGAGACACACATTGGCAGATGAAGAAACAAATAATAACCAAACGCTTACAGGAGTGTTTGTTCATCGCAGTACAAAAGCAGAAAAATATTTTTCTCCAGTTTCATTTGAAAACTCAACGTTTACATTTGAGTGTACGTTTGATGAATTAGCATCTGCTGAAGAAGACTTAGGCGTTTGGGATTTCTTTATTGAATCAGCTATAGACGGCTACAAACTAAGAGGAAGAATCGGAAACAAACGGGTGCCGTACAAATATTCAACCAAAACAATGTATTTAGGACATAATTCTTTATTTGTATACAGCGCCAGACCATACTTCACAATGAACTATGATAATCTTTCGGTTGATATCAAGAAACATGCTTATACAGAAGCTGAACTTTCTTACGAAACAGAATCAAAAGATTTATCATTCCTTTTTAAAGATAAGCAAATCTGTTTGCCAAATCATTCGAAAATTATTGTCAATACCGCCCAGGCTGAAATTTCATTGCCTGTAAAACATATTGATTTAGAGCCTGATTGTACGAAATTGACGGTAAACGTGCAGAGTTTGCTGGAGCAGCTGGCTCATGTCCAGAAAGAACATCGATTAATTGAATTTGCAATAAATACTTCTCAAAATAAAATCAGTGCAAAAGAGGATAATCAAGTCATTATCCTCGATACGAAGAGCGTGGAACGGAAATCAATGTTAGTCTTTCGTAAAACAGTGGAGGTTCAATACAAGCTGTTAACCTCTAAATCAAAATTTTACTTTCAATATTAAATGCTTCGCAGAGTAAAGAGACAAATCTGGAAAATGGTTTGTCTCTTTTTTTATACAATATGCTTAATTTTTAAAAAAAGTGTCTAAAACAATAAAAAGTTTACGATTAAATGTCAGAAAAAATAACAAATTCACACTTCTTAACATACCATTTACATCCAATTAACATCTGTCTGCTAAACTGACTGGCATAGGTCATCATAACATCCCAAACAAATCGTGAGGTGTGTGTCAGTGAGTGCAGAGAAAAGCATGAATGTGAGCCGTGAATTCTCAGTTCAGCAAATACATTCTTTTACATTATCGGAAAAGACGGCTCGTTACTTGGCGGTTAAGCGCGTAATGGATATTTGGTTTGCGCTCATTGGATTGGCGATTGCGCTGCCAATGATTGCGGTATTTTCAATACTGATTTGTTTGGAGACGCCGGGGCCTGCCATTTATACGCAGGAACGTGTAGGGAAAGGCGGGAAACGATTTAAGCTTTATAAGCTTCGTTCCATGAAAATAGATGCCGAGAAGTCTGGGGCTGTTTGGGCGCAGAAGCAAGATCCGCGGGTGACAAGGATCGGAGCTTTTATCAGAAGAACGAGAATTGACGAGCTTCCTCAGTTATTTAATGTGCTGAAAGGTGATATGAGTATGATAGGCCCTCGTCCGGAACGTCCTGTGTTTACGGAAAAATTCCAGAATGAGATTCCAGGTTTTACACAGCGTTTGGCTGTTAAACCGGGATTGAGCGGCTGGGCTCAGGTGAACGGCGGTTACGATATGACGCCGAAGGAAAAACTGATATTTGATTTATATTATATTCGGAATCTGACTTTCACTTTAGAATTAAAAATTATGTTAAAAACTTGTAAAGTAGTGTGGACAGGTGATGGTGCAAGATAAAATGGAAAGCCTGCATTCACCATCAATCTGAGCTTAAAAAGAAGTAGGGAATATGATGCCAAGTATTACAAAACAAATCATGAGCGGCGCAAAGTGGACAAGTATTTCAACAATGTTCATTACAGCCATACAAATTGTTCAGTTTGCCCTGCTAGGAAATATGATGACCTTAACGGAATTTGGACTCGTCGGCATGATCACAACGGTTACTGTGTTCGCTCAGATTGTGCTTGATATGGGGTTTGGCGCGGCGTTAATTCAAAGAGATGACGCGACGGAGCGCCAGCTGTCAACTTTATATTGGCTTAATATGATGACCGGCGCTTTGCTGTTTGTTCTTTTATATGTGAGCAGTCCCGTTATTGCGGGATTTTATCAAAGGGAAGAGCTGGTGTTTCTGATTCGGATTTTAGCGATTATGTTTTTGATCGCGCCAATCGGGCAGCAGTATCAGTATATGCTGCAAAAGCAGCTGCACTTTAATACGTTAAGCAAAATTGAGATTTTTTCAAATGTCTTGTCCTTTGGATATTTAGCGATTGCGGTGTTTATGATGGACGCGATTTTGGCGTATGTCATTTCTCAAGTGCTGCTGCAGTCCAGTAAAGGGATTTTATATTGGGCCGTCTACCGGAAAAATTGGCGCCCCGCTTTTGTTTTTGACTTGAGGGGAATGAAGGCGTTCTTTTCCTTTGGAGCCTTTCAGCTTTCATCCCGACTTGTGAACAGGCTGGGAGCGAATCTCGATATGATTTTGATCGGCCGGTTTATCGGTGCAGAAGCGCTGGGGATTTATAACCTTGCTTACCAGATTGTCACGATTCCGGTTTTGAAGATCAATCCGATTGTGACACGGGTGGCATTCCCTGTTTTCGCAAAAAACAAATATGAAAACAGCGTAATCAGAGAAGGCTTTTTGAATATGACAAAGATGCTGGCGCTTATTTCGTTTCCGTTGTTAATCGGGCTCGTGTCTGTGTCAGACGCTTTTGTTGCTACCGTTTTTGGAGAAAAATGGCTTGCTGCGGTTCCGGTTCTCAATGTGCTGGCCATTGTCGGGATACTTAGAGTGCTCATGAATCCAAATGGATCTGTGCTTCTAGCTAAAGGAAGAGCAGATTTAGCGTTTTATTGGGATTCCGGAGTGTTGATGCTGTACGGATTGTCATTGTTTGCAGCCGTTCAGACGGGAAATCTGCTGACAGTCGCATGGGTATACGCCATCATCAGCGTATTCAATTTCCTGATCGGTCGCTGGCTGCTGTCGTATGTCATCAAGCTTAATCTTTCGGCTTATTTCCAGTCGATTTTGAAGCCGTTTTTCATCACAGCCGTAATGGCCATCATCGCATTTGGTGTAAGCCTAAGCGCGGAACATTTCAGTCTGCAGGCAGAAATGCGGCTGGCGATTTCAGTGGCGGCCGGGGCGCTGTGCTATCTCTTTCTTTTGGTAAAAGCGTACCCTCAAACGAAAAGCAAACTACTAAGAAAAGGACGTTTGTCATGAAGATTTTGTGGATCACAAGCGTATATCCGAGCAGTCTGAAACCCGGTGAGGGTGTGTTTCACGAAACACAGGTGCAAGAGCTGCAAAAACTTGGGCTTGATATCACGGTGGTATGCCCAAGGCCTTTTCATTCGGTGCCTGTCCGCATGCTAAAAAAAGCATATCGAAAAAAGGATGCCAGACCGGAGTATGAGATTAGGAAGGGGATACCGGTTTACCGGCCTTTCTATCGAGCGGTTCCCGGCCAGCTGAAGTGGGCGCAGCCTCACGGGAGAATCGCATCATCCGTTCTAAAAACGATGCAACAGTTCGACTTACATCCGGATCTGATTCATGCGCATTTTGCCATGCCATCGGGCGGGGCTGCGGCAATGGTGTCGGAGTCAGAGCGAATTCCGTATGTCCTGACCTTGCACGGCAGCGATGTGAATGTCTACCCGCATTACAGCAAAGGGGCGTTTAAAGCCTTCCATCGTGCTGTAGGCTCCGCGTCAGCTGTTTTAGCTGTCAGCCATAAGCTTCAGGAAGAGACCAAAAAGCTTACTGGCGTTGACAGCTCGGTTTTGCCGATCGGCATACAGCTCAGCCGCTTTCAGGAAAATGAGCAGACAAAAGAAGAAGTCAGAAAAAAACTCGGGCTCCCGCTCGATCAGCGTCTGGCCGTGTACGTCGGCAGGCTCGTCAGGGAGAAAGGCATTTTTGAACTGTCAGACGCCATTGAATCGCTGAAGGAGCCTCCTAAGGCAGTTTTTGTCGGGGATGGTCCTGCAAAATCAATGCTGATCCAGAAAGGGCATATCGTCACAGGCCAAGTGCCAAACTACAAGGTAAGAGACTATTTGCTTGCGGCAGACATGTTCGTGCTTCCTTCTTACAGTGAGGGGATGCCGACAGTCGTGATTGAGGCGCTTGCGTTAAGGGTTCCTGTCATCTGTACGGATGTTGGCGGAGCGGCATCGTTATTCGGAAAGCATCGGCATCTGCTGATTAAACCGAAATCTGCTCAAGCCTTGGCGGAAGCAATCGATCTGTACGAACAGGAGCAAATATGGAAACCGGAAATAGCAGATGATTTGTATGAAATCGTGCAGGCTCAATTTGATGCTGGAAAAAATGCCAAGGCCTTGCATCATCAGTATCAGACGGTCATAAAAACGTTGGTTTCATTGTAGAAAACTGCGACCAATAGAAATAGGAAGTTATTTTACAGGAGAGGGATGAGCGCTGTGAAAAAAATAGCTGTCATTGGAACTGGTTATGTAGGACTCGTATCAGGCACTTGTTTTGCGGAGATCGGGAATAAAGTTGTTTGCTGTGATATCGATGAATCAAAAATCAGAAGTCTGAAAAATGGAGTAATCCCGATCTATGAGCCAGGGCTTGTAGATTTAGTCGAAAAAAATGTGCTGGATCGGCGTCTGTCTTTTACTAACGATATCCCGTCCGCCATACGGGCCTCTGACATTATTTATATTGCAGTCGGAACGCCAATGTCCAAAACAGGTGAAGCTGATTTAACGTACGTGAAAGCGGCAGCGAAAACAATCGGTGAGCACCTCAATGGCTATAAAGTGATCGTAAATAAAAGCACAGTCCCGGTTGGAACAGGAAAACTGGTTCAATCTATCGTTCAAAAAGCTTCAAAAGGAAGATACTCATTCGACGTTGTATCTAATCCTGAATTCCTTCGTGAGGGCTCAGCGATTCATGACACGATGAATATGGAGCGTGCCGTGATTGGTTCAACAAGCCATAAAGCGGCCGCTATCATTGAGGAGCTGCACCAGCCTTTCCGCACTCCTGTCATTAAAACAAACTTAGAAAGTGCAGAAATGATTAAATACGCAGCGAATGCTTTTCTGGCGACAAAGATTTCTTTTATCAACGATATCGCAAATATTTGTGAGCGAGTCGGCGCAGACGTATCAAAAGTTGCTGACGGCGTAGGGCTTGACAGCCGTATCGGCAAGAAGTTCCTAAAAGCAGGCATTGGGTTTGGCGGCTCCTGTTTTCCAAAGGATACAACCGCGTTGCTTCAAATAGCAAAAACGGCTGGCTAT
This sequence comes from Bacillus sp. K7, assembly GCF_053903245.1. NCBI lineage: Bacteria > Bacillati > Bacillota > Bacilli > Caryophanales > Bacillaceae > Bacillus > Bacillus sp. K7. The sequence continues at coordinate 3,339,665 of NZ_CP096406.1, read as the reverse complement.
CCTTTTAAGCTTATAGAAGCTGTTATTGAAACGAACGAAAAGCAGCGCGTCCATATTGTAGATAAACTTCTAACTGTTATGGGAAGCATCAAAGGAAGAACCATTTCCGTTCTTGGATTGGCTTTCAAACCGAATACAAACGATGTGAGATCCGCTCCTGCTTTAGACATTATCCCGATGCTTCAGCAGCTTGGCGCACATGTAAAGGCATACGATCCGATTGCGATTCCTGAAGCCTCAGCGATCCTTGGCGATCAGGCTGAGTATTACACAGATGTATATGAGGCGATTGAGGACACGGATGCTTGTCTCGTTTTAACGGATTGGCCGGAAGTAAAAGAAATGGAGCTTGTAAAAGTGAAAACTCTTTTAAAACAGCCAATCATCATTGATGGAAGAAATTTATTTTCACTTGAGGAGATGCAAGCAGCCGGATACATTTACCACTCTATCGGCCGTCCCGCTGTTCGGGGAACGGAACCTTCTGCCAGGTATTTTCCGGGCTTGCCGCTTGAGGAAGTAGCTAAAGACTTGGGGAGTGTCAATTTATAAAAAGAAAAATTGTGACTTGGCTGAAATTGCCGGCTGCTTGGCTCGGCCGCCGGCTCCTGAAACATCAGGAAAGGGGTTAAACATGTGAGTATTAAACGTTCAGCGGTCCAAACGCTTGCGTTACTGGCCGCTGCCATATTTGGAATCATCCTATTGCTGGGAGCCATCCGCACCGATACAGGTTTCATGCAGATGGCTGCCGTGCTCGCGGTGTTGGTGATCGGGCTGTTTGCCCTAGCGCTTGCAACCGCATTTACAACAAAAGAACGGCTCTTTATGGCTGTCATCTATATTTTGATCGCCTGCACTTTTTTAAACAATGCCTTTTACTCGATTGATCTAGGTTTTTTCAGTTTGTTCCTTTACAGGCTTTTGCTCATTGCGGCGGGATGCCTGCATGTGATTGGTATGGCCCGTAATCGAACACATATTGAAAGATGGAACGGACTGCAAGTGAAAGGGATATTGCTCTTTTTCGCCTTTTGGTTTATATACGGCCTTGTTTCTCTGCTGTGGGCCAAGTCGGTGACAGACGGAATCAAATATTTGTCTTTATTGGCTATGGGAATCTTCTTCATTTACCTCATTGTTATGTATGTGCAAAAAATGGAGCGGCTGATGATGGTTTATGCCATTTGGCTTGTCATGACAGTGGTTCTGATGATCATTGGTTTTTACAATCATTTGACTCATCATCATCTCCCGAGTTCAACGCTATACAGCGGGCCGGAATATAAGCAGCATTATCCGACATCGGTCTTTTTTAACCAAAACGACTTTGCGACCTTTTTATCAATCAGCTTCTTTTTTTACATCACAATGGTGAAAAATATTAAAAATGGATACATCAAGGCGATTGGCTTTGTGCTCTCGCTCTGTGCGCTGTATTTAATTTTTGCTACCGGTTCAAGGGCCAGCCTTCTGGGGATTTTTGCTGGCATTGCTGTCTACATTTTCATTGTATTGCCGCCCGTTCTTAAGAAAGTGGCCATATGGGTGTCAGCGGCAGGGGTTGCCATGTTTGCAGTTCTATTCGCCAGCCGAATTTATTCAAAGTTTTGGGAGCTTTTTCTCGCTCCGCAGACGCTGCACTCATTTCATGATAGGCTTCCATCAAATGTGGGCCGTGCCAATCTGCTGAAAAACGCATGGCACTTTTTCCTTGATTCATACGGATTCGGAGTCGGAGCAGGGAATGTATCCTATTATCTTGAGCACTATGCTTTATATGATACTGACAATGTGACAGAGGTGCACAACTGGCTCGTTGAAATCCTTGCTAACTTTGGCTTGTTTATCATGCTTGGATATCTGGCCGTTTATGCCTATCTCATATGGGTGCTTTACAAGTTCTATGAAAGAAAACTAGAAAAGCAGTCAAAACTGATCACAGAAGGGCTTATTACCGCTCTGGTCAGTTTCTTGGCATCCAGTATCAGCCCAAGTTCTGTTTCAAATTTATTTTTTCATTGGGTGTTTCTGGCGCTCGTCATCGCCGCTGTAAATGTGTTAAGGCGGTCTAGAAAGATGCCTGAACCGGTGTACAAATAAAACAGACTACAAAAAGCAGGGAGACTTATATGAACGATATATTGACAAGAATAGCCCGTCGCATGAAAAAAAATATCATTTGGATGATAGCAGTGCCCATTATATTAGGTGCGGCTGGGTATATCCTGCCGTCCCAGATCGCTGACCAAAAGCGCTATACAGCTGAAGACACTTTAGCTGTGGGGAGATATGATCATCCGGTTTACAACAGCATAGAGGAAATTCCTCTTTTGCTTAAGAGTGACTCTTTTTTGAAGGAGGCTCTTCCTGACGAAAAGGATGAAGATTTGGCTGAGATCAAGGAAAAACTCACCATTAAAACGGAATCCAAATCTTTGCTGACATTGAGCTATAGCGATAAGGACAAGGATAAAACGGAATCCGTCTTAAACGCCATTTCCTCCGCCTTTCTCAAAAACGATCAAAAACTGTATGCGGAAAGAGAAGCGGTTATCCGCAGCAGCATAGACGCACTCGAAGGCGAGACGGTCAGTGAGGACTCCAAGGTGGATAAAGAGAGATTTTTATATGAACTGAAAAACACCCAGCTTAATCTGAAAGCTGCCAGTGTCACTGATTCTGAAACCGTAAGTGAGGCAGCGGGCGGCGGAATGTCCCCGAAAAAGAAAGCGGTTCTTGGCGTTATGATCGGCCTCACGATTGCCTTTATGTTCGTTGTCATTCCTGAATTTTTCAGAGAATCCTTTTAAAATCATACCGATGGAGATGTGATCATGACCAATTGGAAACCTCTCGTATCTGTCATTACACCTTCTTATAATGCGCGTGACTATATTGAAGACACGATTCAGTCAGTGTTGGATCAGAGCCACCCTCACTGGGAAATGATTATCGTGGATGATTGCTCAACGGATGGGACACGCGGCATTTTAAAGCAGTATGAAGAAAGAGATGAAAGAATTCATGTGGTGTATATGGAAGAGAACGGCGGAGCTGCGGTTGCTCGCAACAAAGCGTTAGAGCGCGCTCAAGGACAATTTGTAGCTTTTTTGGACAGTGATGACAAATGGAAAAAAGACAAACTGGAAAAGCAGCTTGATTTTATGATGGAGCGCTCCTGTGCATTTTCTTTCACAGGCTATAGCTTAATGGCGCAGGACGGGACTCCGCTCGATAAGTTTATTCATGCCCCGGAAAGCCTGACGTACGACGATGCCCTGAAAAATACGATTATCGGCTGCTTGACGGTCATGATTGACAGAGAGCAAACGGGACAGATCCAAATGCCGAATATCAGAACGAGGCAGGACTTGGCCACTTGGCTGTCTCTTTTAAAAAAAGGGTTTACCGCTTATGGGATGAATGAATGCCTGGCTGAATACCGGCTTGTGAATAATTCGATATCCAGCAACAAATGGAAGGCTGCGAAAAAAACGTGGTTTGTCTACAGGGAGATTGAACGGCTTCATTTCATCAAAGCAACATGGTGTTTTGTCCAATATGCAAAAAATGCGGTGAAAAAAAGATTATAGCCGCAAACAGAGAGAAAAGGTGATGAAGGTGGAAACAAATAAAGCAATCATTCATGTCATCGTTGCCACTGCTGAATGGGGAAAAGACCAATTAAGATACAGGCGGCATAGGCTGGCGGAGTTTTTAGCTGCACAGGAGGAAACAAAGGAAGTCATTTGGGTGTGTCCGGCTCCGCGCGCCCAAGAGAATGAGTTTCAGCAAGTTCATTCAGGCATCAGGCAATTCGCTGTCAAAGACTTGCTGCAGAAAAAAATGTTTCGTTTTGGACGTTATACAGATGTTTTTTACAGGCATAAATTATCACCATTACTTGATGAGCTGGCATCTGCTTCTGCAAACGGTGAACGCTGCTGTTTATGGTACACGTTCCCCGGCTTCCCGTTGCTGTCTTCGCTGTATTCTTGGGATCAAGTGATTTATGATTGCAGTGATTTATGGGCGGCGCCGATCAGCGGCCGGTCAAATTTGCTGTCTGAATTCCGGCGAAAAGTCATTAAGTCGGCAGAGCTGAGAATTATCCATCGAGCCGATTCCATTACTTGTTCATCGGATTATCTCCACAAAGAAGTAGATAAGAAACTGACAGCGGGTCGAGAAAAGGTGCATACTGTCGAAAATGGTGTGGAATATGAGCTGTTTTCTGCAAATCAAGCGGCTTCCGATCGCAGCATCTTGCAAGGAAGAGAAGGATTTGTATTAGGTTTTATCGGCGGAATTAAGCCTAAGCTCGATTTTAAAATGATTGAAGAAGCAGCGCTTCAAAAACCTGATTGGACATTTTTATGGGTTGGGCCAGATGCCACTAATGGCGATGTCTCGTTTCAAGAGCTGCTGAGGCTTCCCAATGTGATATGGACAGGTCCGGCAGATCCAAAAGAAGTTCCGCATTATATGGAGCTTATCGACATCGGCATCATGCCATATAAAAAATCATCGTATAATCAAGCTGTGTTTCCACTGAAACTATTTGAATTTTTAGCGGCGGGAAAGCCTGTCGTCGGCTCTAATCTTCCGTCAACCTCAAAAATGAAAAAGCCGTATGTATACGAATATGTAGAAGGCGGTCACCCGCTCGATTTTATCGCCGCATGTGAAAAGGTGCTCGGCCAACACGGGGATGAAACGTATATAGAAATGCGCCGAAACATCGCCCGCGCACAAGATTGGAATTGCTTATTTAAAAAAATCATGAAATATACAGGGATTCAAAAACATGCGTAGTCCTATAAATTGGGATGCGCGTTTTTTGATTATGCGTGTTTCTTTTTGATGAAGCTTGTTATAATAACTAGGGAGAAGGTATAATGGAAGGAACGGTTCTCTATATAAATAAAGACTTTATTTGATCCCAAAGGAGACTTCTTTATGCTTGACGAACGCATGATTCGCATTGTTGTTGCGTTTATTGTCTCGCTGCTGACAGTTTTAATCATAACCCCAATCGTAAAAAGGATTGCGATTAAAATAGGTGCAGTTGACCAGCCCAGCAATCGAAAAGTACATGACAAAATCATGCCCCGGATGGGCGGGCTGGCCATTTTTATCGGAGTGGTTGCAGGTGTGCTTGCAGCCGGTATTTACACAGAAACAAAAATGACGGCTATTACAGTCGGGGCATTCATCATTGTTGTGTTAGGTATTCTTGACGATAAATATCAATTAAGTGCAAAAGTTAAGTTTTTGATTCAATTAGGCGTAGCCATTATGATTGTAAGCACCGGTTTAAAAATGGACTTTTTCTCAGTGCCTTTTTTAGCAGAACGGTTTGAGCTAGGATGGCTGGCTTATCCGCTGACAGTATTATGGATTGTCGGCATCACAAATGCAATTAACCTGATTGATGGATTGGATGGCCTTGCAGCCGGTCTTTCTGTTATCGGCCTGTCAACGATCGCCGTTATGGCGCTATCTGGAGGAAAAGTACTTATTCTGTCACTCTCATTGGTGGTTATCGCCAGTACACTTGGATTTTTGTTCCATAACTTTCATCCCGCAAAAATCTTTATGGGTGATACAGGATCGCTTTTTCTAGGGTATTGTATTTCGATTCTTTCATTATTAGGGCTGTATAAAAGTGTAACATTGTTCAGTATCGTTATCCCGATTATTATATTAGGCGTGCCGATATTTGACACAACATTTGCTATCATCAGAAGAATTTTAAACAAACAGCCGATTTCGGCACCCGATAAGTCCCATATCCACCATAGACTGATGGCCTTTGGCCTTTCACACCGAATGTCGGTCATTGTGATATATCTCATTGGATTTATTTTCAGCATCAGTGCAATTGTGCTTAAAAGTGCCACAATTTGGCTCTCTTTGTTTATTATCTTCATTTTAATTATTTTTATGCAAATCGTAGCAGAAGTGACAGGACTCGTGAATGAAAAATTTAAGCCGTTTACGAAATTTTATAAACGGCTGGTGAAACGAAACTAAAAACTCCGGCGAAGATGCCGGAGTTTTTTCTGCGCAAAAATGCCCGATCTCTAAAGAAGATCGGGCATTTTTTTAATAGGATGAATCCGTTGTTGAATTCGTTGTACTGCTTGAGTTTGTGCTGCCGTCATTCGAATACGTCGTACCGTCAGTTGTTGTGCTTTCATCTGTGCCGGTGCTGTTTGTATCTGGACTATAATGTAAATGATCTTGGAGCGTTTTTCTGACAATCTCCAGATTTGTTGCGTCTGGTTCAAAATAATATATGTTGTTCGGCCCTAAATATAAATCAGATCCTGTAATGCTCAACGTGTCGATTTTCTTGCTGGTAAAGCCGCTGTAAATCTGCTGCAGCGCTAAACCTTCCGTAATGCGAATATTGGTTTCAACGTTTTCGCTTGCTTTTTCTGCGATTTTATCGATCTTAGCAATGTTGCTTGCACTTGACATTTGGTCAATCAGCGCATTTAAGATTTGTTTCTGTCTGTCATTACGGCCAAAGTCTCCGCGTTTATCCTGTTTCCTCATACGGGCATACGCCAAGGCTTCTTCGCCGTTTAAATGCATCTCGCCTTTTTTGAAGTAAATCCGTTTGCTTTCGTCTACGTCACTTTTTTCATCAAAATCGAAAGGCACATCTACATCAATACCGCCAACTTCATTAATCACATCTTTAAATCCGTCAAAATCAACTGTGACATATTTATCGATCGGGATTTGCAAGAATTTTTCAACAGTTTCAACTGTCTCATCTTTTCCGCCTTTGCTGTAAGCGGCATTAATCTTTGCTTTGCTTCCGGTTGTGTTACTGGCTAATTGCACTCGTGTATCACGCGGAATACTCAGCATTTTCATGGTTTTATTTTTGGGATCCAGGGTAACGACAATAAGAGAGTCTGATCTCCCTTTTTGTCCTTTGGTTGCGTAATCCTCTATCCCCATAAATAAAATAGAAAACGGCTTTTTCTTCATATCAACAACTTCGCTGCGAAGATTTGATTTATTTCCGCGGGAAAGAGCATCATATGAATCATCCGCAGCGCTAATGGTTTTATAAAGTTTATATCCTCCAAGCCCTACGACCACCAATAAGGCAAGGGTGAATAATAACATCATTCTTTTTAAAATTTTCCTGCGTTTGCTCTTTTTCTTCTTTCGCACACGCACTCTAACGCGTTCAGCCATTATTCAGTCTCCTTTATGTGATTGACGGCTTTTTCAAGGTACGTCAACTCTCCCTCTTTAATATCACTCTTTCCATTTGTCAGTTCTGTCATCCACTCAGAAAATGCGTTTGTTTCTTTTTCTTCCACATATACTTCGAATTCAACATTTTCGGCATAATGGATGTCCTTTAGCAGAAATTGTGATTCTCTTAGTTCATTTTCAATCTTGCCGAGCCACGTGTAATCCGCGGAAGTATGCATGACCCGCATGAGCTTACGTTCTACAACACCTATATGATTTAATCCTTCAGACACTGATTTCCCATAAGCGCGAATTAATCCGCCGGCCCCAAGTTTAATGCCTCCGAAGTATCGTGTAACAACGGCGCAAGTATCTTTAAGGCCGCGTTTTTTTAATACTTCAAGCATCGGCACTCCCGCTGTGCCGCTTGGTTCTCCATCATCATTGGCTTTTTGGATATGGTCGTTTTCGCCAATGACGTAAGCCGAGCAATTATGAGTCGCATTCCAGTGCTGTTTTTTTATTTTCTGTATAAACTCCTGTGCCTCTTGTTCAGTAGAAACACGGCTTAAATGACAGATAAAACGCGATTTTTCTATAACAATCTCGTGTTCTCCTGCTTCTTTCACAGTAAAATAGCTGTGCAGCATGCTTGCTGACCCCCTGCTAAGCATAAAAGACTGCCTATACAAATTCGTACAGTCTTTAGAATTTTTGTGCGTATTTTGGTATCATAAAGAATAGAAGGTATATAAAATTGTTTTTTTCTAGAATATACGCATTCTTTCATTATAATTCGACATAAATTGCAGATCAATTACATTTATAATAAAAATATATAACAACGCCGTGACGGAGGGAAATTATGAATAAAACAAAGATGGATTCCAAAGTTTTGGATTCTATTTTGATGAAGATGCTGAAAACCGTTGACGGGAGCAAGGACGAGGTTTTTCAGATCGGGGAACAGTCACGCCAGCAGTATGAACAGCTGGTTGAAGAACTGAAACAGATTAAACAGCAGGTTTATGAAGTGATCGAGCTAGGCGATAAACTAGAAGTGCAAACCCGCCATGCGAGAAACCGTTTATCCGAGGTCAGCCGCAATTTTCATAGATTCAGCGAGGAGGAAATTCGCACTGCTTACGAAAAAGCCCATAAGCTGCAGGTGGAATTGACGATGATCCAGCAGCGTGAGAAGCAGCTGCGCGAACGCCGGGATGATTTAGAGCGCAGATTGTTAGGCCTTCAGGAAATCATTGAACGGTCGGAATCATTAGTAAGCCAAATTACAGTTGTCCTTAACTACTTGAATCAGGATTTGCGCGAAGTCGGACTGCTTCTTGCTGATGCCCAGGCAAAACAGGATTTTGGCTTAAGAATTATTGAAGCGCAGGAAGAAGAACGAAAAAGGGTCTCAAGAGAAATTCATGACGGACCCGCTCAAATGCTGGCAAATGTGATGATGAGATCGGAATTAATCGAGCGGATTTTCCGTGACCGCGGCACTGAGGACGGTTTCCAAGAAATAAAAAATCTCCGTCAAAATGTGCGAAATGCCCTTTACGAAGTGAGAAGGATTATATATGATTTAAGACCGATGGCCCTTGATGATCTGGGCCTGATTCCAACTTTGAGAAAATATCTATATACAACAGAGGAATATAACGGTAATGTTAAAATACATTTTCAGTGCATCGGTGAAACAGAGGATAGGCGGCTTGCGCCCCAGTTTGAAGTGGCGCTATTCAGGCTCGCACAGGAAGCTGTGTCTAATGCACTAAAGCATTCCGAATCTGAAGAAATTACTGTCAAAGTTGAGATCACAAAGGATTTTGTGATTTTAATGATAAAAGATAACGGCAAAGGGTTTGACCTGAAGGAAGCGAAAGAGAAGAAAAACAAATCATTCGGCTTGCTTGGCATGAAAGAAAGAGTAGATTTATTGGAAGGAACCATGACAATAGATTCGAAAATAGGTCTTGGGACATTTATTATGATCAAGGTTCCGTTATCTCTTTGACTATGATTTGTAAAATAGAGCCAAATGGCTTATTGACCGAATGCTAGCGTATATAGAACAATAATACAAGGAGGCGTGGCTTGTGACTAAAGTAAACATTGTTATTATCGACGACCATCAGTTATTTCGTGAAGGTGTTAAACGGATATTGGATTTTGAACCTACCTTTGAAGTGGTAGCCGAAGGGGACGACGGAGATGAAGCGGCTCGTATTGTCGAGCACTATCATCCTGATGTTGTGATCATGGATATCAATATGCCAAACGTAAATGGTGTGGAAGCTACAAAACAGCTTGTAGAGCTGTATCCTGAATCTAAAGTAATTATTCTATCAATTCACGATGACGAAAATTATGTAACACATGCCCTGAAAACCGGCGCGAGAGGTTATCTGCTGAAAGAGATGGATGCTGATACATTAATTGAAGCGGTTAAAGTAGTTGCCGAGGGAGGTTCTTACCTTCATCCGAAGGTTACTCACAACCTCGTTAACGAATTTCGCCGTCTTGCAACAAGCGGAGTTTCTGCACACCCTCAGCATGAGGTCTACCCTGAAATCCGCAGACCATTACATATCTTAACTAGACGGGAATGTGAAGTGCTGCAGATGCTTGCAGACGGAAAAAGCAACCGCGGTATCGGTGAATCATTGTTTATCAGTGAGAAAACCGTCAAAAACCATGTGAGCAATATCTTGCAGAAAATGAATGTAAACGACCGGACGCAAGCCGTTGTGGTCGCCATTAAAAATGGCTGGGTAGAAATGAGATAGTATAATACGAGACTTGCCTTTTATTAGGCAGGTCTTTTTTTAGGCTGCCGTTTCGCTTACAATAGATTTATTAAGCAATAAGGCAGGTATCGAATCTATGAATATTGCAGTCGTAACAGACAGCACGGCATATATCCCGAAAGAAATGCGTGAACAACATCAAATACATATGATCCCACTCCAGGTTGTGTTTGGTGAAGAAACGTATCGGGAAGAAATCGAATTGGACTGGAGAAGCTTCTACGAGGAAGTAAAGAACCATACTGAGCTTCCCACGACTTCACAGCCGCCAATCGGCGAACTGATCGCTTTGTATGAAGAGCTTGGCAAGTCTTATGATGCGGTTATCAGTATCCATCTTTCCAGCGGAATCAGCGGCACGTTCAGCAGTGCAGCAGCGGCTGACGCAATGGTGGAAAATATTAAAGTGTATCCATTTGACTCAGAGATCAGCTGTTTGGCTCAAGGTTTTTATGCTCTTAAAGCTGCTGAATTAATCAAAAATGGAGCGTCATCACCGGAAGATATCATAAAAGAACTGGAAGAAATGAAAAAAACAGTTCGGGCGTATTTTATGGTAGATGATTTAGCGCACCTTCAGCGGGGCGGACGATTAAGCAGTGCCCAGGCCTTTATTGGGAGTCTTCTAAAGGTAAAGCCTATTCTTCACTTTGACAATAAGGTAATTGTGCCTTTTGAGAAGATTCGCACACGTAAAAAAGCAATTTCACGAATTTATGAGCTTTTAGACGAGGATGCGAGTAAAGGATTGCCTATGCGTGCTGCTGTTATTCACGCTAATCGAGAAGAAGAAGCAGCGAAAATCATTGAGGAGCTTTCTGCAAAATATCCTCATGTTGAATTTTATAACAGTTATTTTGGAGCGGTAATCGGCACTCATTTGGGTGAGGGCGCGCTTGGAATTTGCTGGTGTTTTCAATAACATGAAATCTCCGTTTTAGCAGCGGAGATTTTTTTATATTTATATTTTGACCACTGGACAGAAAATATTCAATCAGCCATACTTTCTCGAAAGGAGGCGGTGCTATGAACATGACTTTCTCAAAAGAATTACAGCAGACGCTTCAAGGCCGTCATTTGCTCAGAACTGAAGTCCCATTTTCCGATGAGCTGATTGAATGGCATATCAAGAACGGTTATATTGGCGCTCAAAACTCAATATCCAAAAATAAACGGGAGTATAGGTGTAATAGGTGCGGCCAAAATGATCAATGTTATTTTTCTAATTATCACTCATCTGGAAAGAAGCAGCTGTATTGCCGTTCCTGTGTCATGATGGGAAGAGTAAGTGAGGAAGTGCCTTTATATTCATGGAAAGAGGAGGATGAACTCCATTGGAAGCCTATCAAGCTGACTTGGAATGGCGAGCTCTCAAGGGGACAGCAAAAAGCCGCCAATGTCTTAATTGAGGCAATATCCAGAAAAAAAGAACTCCTCATCTGGGCAGTTTGCGGCGCTGGCAAAACAGAGATATTATTCCCCGGTATAGAGTCAGCATTAAATCAAGGACTGCGTGTATGTATTGCGACACCCCGCACCGATGTTGTATTAGAGCTAGCTCCGAGGCTCAAGGCCGCTTTTCAGGGCGCTGACATTGCGGCACTATACGGGAGCAGCGAGGACAAAGGGCGTTTATCTCCTCTTGTGATTTCCACTACACATCAGCTTTTGCGATATAAAGACGCATTCGATGTTATCATCGTTGATGAAGTTGATGCTTTTCCGTATTCCGCTGATCAAACTCTTCAATTCGCTGTTCAAAAAGCCAAAAAGAAAATCAGCACCCTGGTTTATTTAAGTGCAACACCTTCTAAAGAACTAAAAAGAAAAACAATGAACGGACAGCTGCATTCAATTCGCATTCCAGCAAGACACCACCAGAAACCTCTTCCAGAACCGCGTTTTCTATGGTGCGGAAACTGGAAAAAGAAATTAACCCGAAATAAAATCCCGCCAGCGGTAAAAAGATGGATAGAGTTTCATGTGAAAGAAGGGAGGCCTGTGTTTTTATTTGTTCCCTCCGTTTCTGTTTTAGAAAAGGCAGCGGCCTGCTTTAAAGATATTCATTGCCGAACGGCGTCTGTTCATGCGGAAGATAAGGACAGAAAAGAAAAAGTACAGCAATTCAGAGATGGTCAGCTTGATCTTTTAATCACAACAACAATATTAGAAAGAGGCGTTACGGTTCATAAGGTGCAAACAGGGATATTAGGGGCGGAATCACCTATCTTTACGGAAAGCGCACTTGTGCAAATCGCAGGAAGAACCGGCCGGCATAAAGAATACGCGGACGGCGATGTTATTTTCTTTCATTACGGAAAAACAAAGAGCATGCTGGATGCAAGAAAGCATATAAAAGAAATGAATGCTTTGGCGGAAAAAAATGAAAGAACAGACTAGCCATTATTTGAAAACATGGTACAGTATACTCATATAACTGATGATGAGGGGCTGTAAAAATGCTTGTCAATTCCAAAGAAATCATAATGAAAGAACTGCTCGACCGATATATGGACCAGCTTCATATGACTTGCACTTGCCAAGTATGCAAAAACGATGTATTGGCACTTTCTTTAAATCAAGTAAGACCATCTTATGTTACTGATCTTAAAAAGATCGCATATACGAAAGCTGAGCTGGTAGATAAACAAAAAAATACGGCTATGCTTGTGATTTTGGCTGAATCTGCTGCAGCGGTTTCAGATAGTCCAAACGATTTATGCCAAAAGAAGCAGGAGGGGGAATTCATAAACTGATCTGTCTATTATGTGATACGCCATTTTCTCAACCTGTTACATGGAGAGCTCTTTTTTTATTAAAGCTTGAAGAAAAGGTCTGTCATTCCTGCAGAAGCAAATTTAAAAAAATCACAGGGCATATCTGCCCGCTATGCGGCAAGCCTCAATCCATTCATGAGCTATGCAAGGATTGCGAGACGTGGAAATTAAGGATGAATGACAGCTTGCTGCTGCGCCAAAACCGTTCAGTTTACACATATAATGATATGATGAAAGAAACACTCTCCCGTTTTAAATTTAGAGGAGATGCAGAAATCATAAATGCATTTAAAAGTGATTTCTCTTCAACCTTCTCAAAGGTTTACCCCGATAAGCATGTTGTTCTCGTTCCTATTCCGCTGAGCAAGGAACGGGAAAAGGAGCGTGGGTTTAATCAGGCACAGCTCCTCGCAGAATGCTTAGACCGTCCTATCCGCCATGCCCTCTTCCGCTTGAATAATGAGAAACAGTCTAAGAAAACGAAAGCAGAACGCCTGCTTTCAGAGCATATTTTTGATACAAAAAACAATTCAGTCGAAGGTATGAATATCATTTTAATAGACGATCTTTATACAACAGGCGCTACTTTGCATTTTGCAGCCCGCTGTTTATTAGAGAAGGGGAAAGCCGGTTCTGTGGCATCTTTTACCTTGATCAGAAGCTAAATGATTCTGTTTTTCTGCCGATATAATCACTAGAAATTAACAGGTATATTATCGAATAAGGAGAAAAAAAGATGGGAGAACTGGCGAATTGCCCAAAATGCAATGCTTTATTTTTTAAAACAAAGCTGCAAACTGTATGTCAGGCGTGTATTAAGGAAGAAGAAAAATCATTTGAGACTGTATATAAGTTTTTAAGAAAACAGGAAAATCGGAAATCAACTTTGGACCGCATAACAGAGGAAACAGGTGTAGAAGAAGAGCTGATATTGAAATTCATCAGGCAGAAACGGATTCAAATCACTCATCTTCCTAATTTGGCATACCCATGTGAGAGGTGCGGGACATCGATTCGAGAAGGCAAGTTCTGTAAGGCTTGCCAGTCAGATATAAAGGCTCAAATGGATCATTTGGACCATGAAGATGCACTGAAAACCGAGAGGGAAAATAGTAAAAAAGACACGTACTATGCCTATAATACCAAAAACAGCTGATTCCCTAAACTAACTGAAACCGCAGTCGATAAAAGGGTTAGATTGTTTAAAGACTGCAACGGAAAGCGAGAGGAATCCTATGAAAATCAATCAATTTGGAACACAATCCGTTAATCCATACCAAAAAAAATATGAAAAGCAAGCGGTGCAAAAAAATGCTGCACAGCCCCAAGATAAAATTGAGATTTCATCACAGGCTAAAGAAATGCAACATGCATCTGATGCAGTCACTGGTTCGCGCCAGGAAAAAATTGCGCAGCTTAAAGCGCAAATTGAAAACGGGTCATACAAAGTAGACGCTAATCATATAGCGAAAAATATTGTTAACTTTTATAAAAAGCAATAAAAAGGAGAAAGCCCATGTCAGCAAAGCCAATTATTGACCAATTGAAGCGACTTTGCGTTCTTCATGAGCACCTGCTCACGCTGTCTCAGGAAAAGACGGAAGCGCTCAAGGCCGGCAAAACGAAAGAGCTTTCTAACATTTTGACAAAAGAGCAAAAATATATACAAGCAATCGGACAGACAGAAGATGACCGGATCAAAGCAACTTCCGCTTTTCTCGGATACAGTGAAAACAACACCATTTCCGCATGTATCGCCAAAACTTCAGGCAGTGAAAAGGAAGAGCTGGAACAACTATATGAGTCTCTTTCTAACGCTATCGGACGTCTGAAGGAAGTGAATGAGATGAATAGGCAGCTCACAAGAGATGCGCTGCAATTCATTTCAATTTCGTACGATATGCTGGTTCCTAAGGAAAATAACTTCAATTACAGCAAATCAATTAAAGCTGAGCTTCCGAAGAGCAGCCGAATGAAGCTATTTGATTCAAAAGCTTAGCAGAAAGGAATTCAGAACATGACATCTACCTTTATGGGGCTTGAAACTGCAAGGCGGGCGTTAAGCGCTCAGCAAGCAGCGTTAAGCACTACTGCAAATAACGTGGCAAATGCCAATACAGACGGTTATACAAGACAGCGGGTCTCATTGGAAGCAACTGACTATTTTCCTGCTGTATCAAAAAACGCAGAAAAAACCGCGGGACAAATGGGAACGGGCGTTCAAGGCAAGTCAGTTGAGAGAATAAGAGATATCTTTCTTGACTACCAATACCGCCTTCAAAACAACAGTGCCGGTTACTACGACACTAAGGCCAAAGCTTTGTCCCAGATGGAAGGCATCTTAAATGAGATGGATGAAAGCGGCTTAAACAGTGTGCTCAATTCATTTTGGAATTCCCTTCAGGAGTTATCAAACAATACAAACGAAGACAGCGCGCGTTCTGTTGTTGCTGAAAAAGGAAAAGCTTTAGCAGAAACGTTTAATTACCTTTCTGAATCACTTACAAATGTTCAATCGAACTTAAAAGCGGAGCTAGATACTACTGTATTAGATGTCAATTCTCTGCTTTCTCAATTAAACAGCTTAAATAAGCAAATTGCGCAAGTAGAGCCAGTCGGGCTTCTTCCGAATGGTTTATATGACCAGCGAGATGTGCTGATCGATAAATTATCCTCAATGGTTGATATCAAACTCAGCTATAACAAATCAGGCGGGAATGCACTTGCTTCTGCTGAAGGAACTGTATCAATTGAAATAATTGATAAAAATAAACAGTCGCTGGGAACTGTTTTGGACGGTAAAAATTACGAGGTTTCAGAACTTGCAGCCAATTATGATAATGAAACTGGTTTAGTATCAAGTGTTTCAATCGGAGGCGCTGCTGTACAGGCTGGGTCATTCAGCAGTAAAGGGTCTCTTTTAGGATTTATAGAATCTTACGGATATGTAACAGCAGGCGGCGAAGTAAAGGGCTCATATCCGGATATGCTTTCTGACCTTGATAATATGGCGCTTGAATTCGCTAAAGCTTTCAATGAGGTTCACAAAAATGGTTTGACCAAAAGCGGTGAGCAAGGCGGAGACTTTTTTGATTTTACCGGAGGCGAATCTGAGCCGGCAAAAGGAGCAGCGGGCAAGATTAAAATTGCTGATAGCATATTAGATTCAAAAGGCGCGAACATTGCTTTCTCACTAACTGGCGCAGCCAATGACAATGCAAATGCAACAAAGCTAGCGAATGTTTTAACTGGTGATATTACCATTAATGGCACAAAAACAAGTGTGCTGGATTACTATGCGGGACTGATTGGCGAGCTTGGAATTAAAGCGCAAGAAGCGAATCGGCTCGCGTCTAATACTGAAACACAGCTTAACGACGCCGACATCAACCGTCAGCAAATGAGCGCAGTTTCTTTAGACGAAGAAATGACGAATATGATTCAATTCCAACACGCATACAATGCTGCTGCGAGGATGGTGACTTTACAAGACGAAATCCTTGATAAAGTGATTAACGGCATGGGTGTCGGAGGAAGGTAGGTAGATCAAATGAGAGTAACACAGGGCATGATTCAGCAAAACTCATTGAGATATATCGGTTCAAGCTACTCGAAGCTGGATAAACTTCAATCACAGATTTCTTCAGGGAAAAAAATCTCAAAAGCATCCGATGACCCTGTCGTAGCTATGAAAGGCCTAAAATACCATACGCAATTATCCCAGGTTCAGCAATACCAAAGTAATGCTTCTCAAGCTTTTACCTGGCTTGAAAACACAGAAACGAATATTACTGAAGGAATTGACATTTTAACGAAAGTCAAAGACTTGGCTATTCAGGCTAAAAATGACACAAATGGTGAAGATGAGCGGCAAGCGATTGGCGTAGAAGTAAAGCAGTTAAAGGAACAGCTTTTAAAAATTGCGAATACACAAGTAAACGGCAGATATATCTTTAACGGAACGAATTCAGACACGCCTCCGGTTACTGATAACGGAGACGGAACTTATACCATTTCCGATACTGCTGATGTTGTGGTCAATATATCAAATAATATGAATTTAAAAGTGAATTCAGATCCAAAGTCAGCTTTTGGGGGCACGTCTGAAAGCGGACAGAATGTATTTGAAATACTTGACTCATTTGAGCAAGCACTTAGTACGGGTTCAATCGATGGCATGGACAATGTTTTAGAGGATATTGATCAATTTTCTAACGGCATGAGTGCTGAACGCTCTGATCTCGGAGCTCGATATAATCGTCTTGAACTGATTAATACTAGGCTTTCAGCTCAAGAAGAAACAGCAACAAAAGTGTTGTCTGATAATGAAGATGTAGAACTGGAAAAAGTAATAACAGAATTTATTGCGCAGCAAAGCGTGCATAGGGCTACCCTTGCTGTAAATGCGCAAATTGTTCAGCCTACATTGATTGACTTTTTAAAGTAAGCGGCTCTCAGGAGTTCGCTTTTTTTATAGTTTAGGAGGTAGAATGATGCAAATTCCCAGATTGATTATGCACAGTGTTCAAGGGAAAATTGGTTTAACGACGACGCCCGCCACCTTAAAAATGGAGCAGCCGCAAGCCGATCTCGAAATTGAACAGCCAAGCGCGGAAATGGAAATATCGGTTACGCCTGGAAAACTCACGATTGACCAAACGCAAGCATGGGAAGAATTAGACAGAAAGCATGTTTTCAAAAGAATTGAAGAAGCCGCACAACAAGGGCAGGAGGATGTAATGGCGGGAATAGCTCGAACTGTAGAAGAAGGAGAGGAGCTTATGAGAATTGAAAACAAAGGGAATCCAATTGCTTCACAAGCAAAGAGGAACTCTGAAATGCAACAAATTCAATTAGGCGAACATTATGTCCCGTCTCTTTCAAGAGTGAAAATCCAATATACCCCGTCACAGCTTGATATTCAGATTACGCCTCAAAAGCCTGTCATTCAGGCTGAACCGAATAAGCCAATTGTGGATTATACGCCGGGGAACGTTAAGGTTGACATGCTGCAATACCCTGATTTAAAAATAGATGTAGAATACCCGAAAGAATCATTCGAAAAGTAAACAGAAAAGGATCGTGAACAATGATCATTCAAACGAAGTACCA
Source organism: Bacillus sp. K7 (assembly GCF_053903245.1). NCBI lineage: Bacteria > Bacillati > Bacillota > Bacilli > Caryophanales > Bacillaceae > Bacillus > Bacillus sp. K7. The sequence continues at coordinate 3,321,733 of NZ_CP096406.1, read as the reverse complement.
TGGCCAAATGAACGTAAAAGAAGAACAAATTATTCTTTTTGAAAGCGGGATTCCAGGCTTTTTAGAAGAAAAACAGTTCGTTATTCTTCCGCTGTCAGAAGACTCTCCATTTGTGGCGCTGCAGTCCGTCACTTCAGAAAATCTTGCGTTCATCGTTGTCAGTCCGTTCATCTTTTTTAAGAACTATGAATTTGACCTTGATGCATCAACCGCCGAACTTTTGGCTATTGATAACATTGAAGACGTGGAAGTCATGGCCATATTGACCATGGCTGAGCCGTTCGAAAAATCGACTGCCAATTTATTGGCTCCCATTATTGTGAACCGCAAGAACATGAAGGCTAAGCAAGTCGTTTTACACGACTCCTCATATACGACAAAGCATCCGATTGGAGGAGAATCATGCTAGTTTTATCGCGGAAAATAAACGAAGCGATTCAAATAGGTGCTGATATTGAAGTGAAAGTCATTTCGATTGAAGGTGATCAAGTGAAGCTGGGAATTGAAGCCCCAAAGCATATTGATATTCACCGAAAAGAAATATACTTAACCATTCAGGAAGAAAACAACCGCGCGGCAGCGTTATCCAGCGATGTCATCTCCGCATTATCCTCACAAAAAAAGTGAGGATTTTTTTATTTTTCTATTAACAAAATCAGAGGTAATCCGATATTAATGATGTAGCCGGGAGGAGACGCAAAAGACTCCGCCAGTTATAAAAAATGAGGCACAAGGACGTGCCAAAAACATATTCAGGGAGGAACAAAACAATGAGAATTAACCACAATATCGCAGCGCTTAACACACTGAACCGTTTGTCTTCAAACAACGGTGCGAGCCAAAAGAACATGGAGAAACTTTCTTCAGGTCTTCGTATTAACCGTGCTGGAGATGACGCAGCAGGTCTTGCGATCTCTGAAAAAATGAGAGGACAAATCAGAGGTTTAGAAATGGCTTCTAAAAACTCTCAAGACGGAATCTCTCTTATCCAAACAGCTGAGGGTGCATTAACCGAAACTCACTCAATCCTTCAACGTGTTCGTGAACTAGTTGTTCAAGCAGGAAACACGGGTACTCAAGATGGTACTGATCTTCAAGCGATCCAAGACGAAATTGACTCTCTAGTTGAGGAAATTGGTGGAGGAACTAACGCTAACGGTATCTCTGACCGTACCGAGTTTAACGGAAAAAGTCTTCTTAACGGAGATTTCAGCTCTGCAAGCGGAAATAAATTAACTTTCCAAATTGGTGCTAACGGAGGACAACAGCTTTCTGTTAATATCGAAAGCATGGCTGCTACAGCTATCGGTGCTGTAGATGGTACAGGTGCTCTTGTAGCAGGAGAAGCAGTTTCTGACATTGATGTAACTCAATTTGCTACTAACGATGCTACTGTTGCAACTGTAGGATTCAATGCTCAGTTAAAAATTGTTGATGATGCGATCAATACAGTTTCAAAACAACGCTCTGAATTAGGTGCGGTACAAAACCGTCTTGAGCACACAATCAACAACTTGAGCGCTTCTGGTGAAAACTTGACAGCTGCTGAGTCTCGTATCCGTGACGTTGACATGGCGAAAGAAATGAGCGAGTTCACAAAGAACAACATTCTTTCTCAAGCTTCTCAAGCAATGCTTGCTCAAGCGAACCAACAGCCGCAAAACGTACTTCAATTATTACGTTAATTTTAAAAGGACCTTGGCATTGCCGGGTCCTTTTTTTATATGTTTAACTCCGAATGATTCCCCTGCTATATATCCCTAACTCATGATATAATAATCGGATTGCCCGCTAGCTTGATAAAAGTATATCTAAATAAGAAATCTAAAACGGATGAGTTTTTTTCCAAAAATATGTGTAATCTTCTCTCTACTCAGTCGATATAAACGGTAGATTGGGACATAGGGGATGATCAATTGAACATTGAAAGGCTCACTACGTTACAACCTGTTTGGGATCGTTATGATACTCAAATACATAATCAAAAAGATCATGAGAGTGAGGTTCCTGTTCAGCAAGTTTCATATACCAATCTCTCTGAAATGGTAGGGGAAATGAACAAGCTTTTGGAACCTTCGCAAGTTCACCTGAAGTTTGAGCTTCACGAAGAGTTAAATGAATACTATGTAAAGGTAATAGAGGACTCTACAAATGAAGTCATCCGCGAAATTCCGCCAAAACAGTGGCTTGATTTTTATGCGGCTATGACTGAATTTCTTGGGTTGTTTGTAGATGAAAAAAAGTAGATGAGGAGTGTTTGAAATGGTCATGAGAATAACAGGTTTGGCGTCAGGAATGGATATAGATGATATCGTCTCAAAGCTGATGCAGACAGAAAGAGCGCCGCTTGACAGGCTGACGCAAAAAAAGCAGACGCTTGAATGGCAGCGTGACAGCTATCGGGAAGTAAATACTAAAATAAAAGAATTGCAAGATTATATGTCTAAAAATACGCTGACATATCCGAGTACGTATCAGAGCAAAACTGTGACTAGCTCAAACGAGTCTGTGTTAACTGCTACAGGAAGTTCAACTGCGCCAAATGCGTCTTCTACTGTTGAAGTAGCGAGCTTGGCAACTTCAGCAACGTATAAGGCCGATAATTATGCGGGATACACTCAAGGTGACTATAATTTGGCATTTAATGTTGTTGCGCCTGGCGAAACAACGGCAAAAACCGTCAACATCAGTGTGACGAGTGCTGATACGATTGATAATGTGATATCTAAAATTAACAAATCTGATCTTGGAGTATCAGCCTTTAAAGATAAAATTTGGAATGGTACCGAGTATGTAGAAACGATTGCGTTTTCTTCTAAAGCAACAGGCGCAGGAGGCAGCATACAGGCAGCAGACTCAGCTACAGCCGACTTTATGTCCGGCCAGCTTGGTTTTTCTTTAGACGCTGATAATAAGCTCATTGCATACAAAGAAGGAACAAATGCAAAAGTCACAATCGATGGCTTTGAAATGGAGAAGCTGTCAAACAACTTTACGGTTAACGGAGTTACCTACTCGCTCAAAAATACAACAGCAACCACAGGCCCTGTTACTACATCTGTTTCTACTGATGTGGACGGGATTTATAACCAAATTAAAGAGTTTGTAGATAAATACAATGAATTGGTTGACAGCTTGAATGAAAAGCTGCACGAAGAAAAATACAGAGACTATACTCCGTTGACGAGTGAACAAAAAGAAGCAATGTCCGATAAAGAGGTCGAACTCTGGGAAGAGAAGGCAAAAAGCGGTTTACTGAGAAATGATACCAGTATAAGCACGGGTACGAACCAAATGAGAACCGATTTTTATTCTCAAGTAACGGCTGATGGAAAAACGCATCAATTGACTGAGTTTGGCATCACCACTTCAAGCACTTATCAATTGCGGGGACATTTAGAGATTGATGAAAAAAAACTAAAGGCAAAAATACAAGAAGATCCGCAAAGTGTTGCCGCTTTATTTACAAACGGGACGAACAGCAGCCCTTATAGTGAAAAAGGAATTATGAAACGTATCGGTGACACACTGAAAAGCACAGTGAAAAGCATTGAAGCAAAAGCCGGTAACTCGACAATGGGCACCACTGACTACTCAATCGGTAAAAATTTAAATACAATCAGCACGAATATTATTAAAATGCAGGACCGATTGAATACCATTGAAACTCGCTACTATAAAAAATTTAGTGCAATGGATTCTGCGATTCAAAAAATGAATGAACAAGCGTCCTATTTATCACAGCTTCTTGTACAATAAAAGTAATTTGGAGGATGACACATGGCGATCCAAAATCCTTATACAGCTTATCAGCAAAATTCAGTGAATACCGCTACACCCGGTGAACTGACGCTAATGCTGTATAATGGCTGTTTGAAATTTATAAGACTTGCATCCCAGGCTATCGAGAATGATGATATGGAACGTAAAAATGAGAATCTGATTAAAGCGCAAAATATCATACAGGAATTAAATTTCACACTGAACCGTAACATCGAGCTTTCCAATTCCATGGGCGCGATGTACGACTATATGTATCGAAGATTGGTGCAGGCAAATATCAATAGTGATATGAGCATGCTGGCTGAGGTTGAAGGCTATGTAACAGATTTTCGCGATGCATGGAAACAAGCCATTCAAAGTGAACGGAAGGACCGGCACGGATCAGGCGGAATGGCATGAACAACATAGATCGACTATACACTGAGACGAAGAGTATGCTGTCACACATACAAGATACACCGGAAAGCGATGAACTTTTAACGGAAATCGAAGACTTTGTGGCTAAACGGGCAGAACTTATTCAGGAGATCTCTCCGCCGCTTTCAGAAGAAGAACGGAAGCAGATGAAACTGATTCTGACATGGGATCAGCTTATTGTGAATGAAATGGGAAGACTTAAGCAGTCGATCGCAGACGAGCTCCAGCAAGTGAAAAGAAAACGGACGATGCATACGACGTATTTAAATCCTTATAACAACATCACGATAGACGGCAGATATTATGACAAGCGTAAATAGGTGAGTGCCGTGAAGAGCATTGAAGATTATACGCTTTTATCAGCTTATTATCATCTTCTTTTTACCATTGAAGAAGGGCTGTGTTATTTGATAGAGGCTGAACAGAATTTATCAAAAACAGAAGGGGATCGGATCTACCAAGATCTGATCCAAGCCTTTTTTTATTTGGATTCATCACATTCAACCCTTCTTTTTATTATGAATACGGGATGTGCTGAATGTAGTATTAAAGCATTTGACGAAATTTTTGCGGAGTTTGACCAATTGGTTTCTTTCTCTTTTCCCTCTCATGAGTTTTTCGAGTATTTAAAAGAACATTTTCTGATTCACTATAGACAATGGATGCTGTCCATTCATCAATGTATGGAGCCCTTTGTCATCAATTAATTTAGGCGAGGGTGAGGTATTTGTTTCTTATAATCAGCATATACATATACCTCAAAACCGCCCATAACAGCAGCATATAAAACATCATTCGACAAAGTTCACTGAATTTTCACAAAAAAATTACGTTTGGGCAGGGATTGTGAAGGGTAAAGGAGAAATAGATACATATCCTTAATAAAAGGGAGGCGTTCTTTGATGAACTATAACATCAGAGGAGAAAATATTGAAGTGACACCCGCGTTAAAGGATCATGTCGAGAAGAAAATCGGCAAGCTGGAGCGTTATTTTGACCATAGCGTGAATGCCGATGTGAACGTCAACTTGAAGTTTTACAATGACAAGGAGTCTAAAGTTGAGGTTACGATTCCGATGACAGATCTGGCGCTTCGGTCTGAGGTGCATAACGAGGATATGTACAACGCAATTGATCTCGCAACAAACAAACTGGAACGTCAAATTCGTAAGCATAAAACGAAAGTAAACCGCAAATTCCGTGAGCAGGGCTCTCCAAAATATCTATTAGCGAATGGTCTCGGCTCTGATACAGATATCGCGGTTCAGGATGAAATAGAAGACGAGGATAGCTTGGACATTGTCCGTCAGAAACGATTTAATTTAAAACCGATGGACAGTGAAGAAGCAATCTTGCAAATGAATATGCTTGGCCACAATTTCTTTGTTTTCACCAATGCGGAAACAAACCTTACAAATGTTGTATACCGCAGAAATGATGGGAAATATGGCTTGATTGAACCGACTGAATAATGAAGAGCAACCTTCCGTGATCGACACGGAAGGTTTTTGTTTTTTCTTATTTGCAAATTCTTTGGAAATAACCCAAGGTATGATATGATAATGAGAGGTATACATGGGCTAGTAAATTATTTATACATGCCTGCACATCAGGCATGTGAAGATAGAGGAGCGTTATAAATGCTTGGAATTTTAAATAAAATGTTTGATCCAACAAAACGTACGCTGAACAGATACGAAAAAGTAGCTAACGATATTGATGCGATTCGCGGAGACTATGAAAATCTCTCTGACGATGCACTGAAACATAAAACGATTGAATTTAAAGAGCGCCTTGAAAAAGGGGAGACAACCGATGATCTTCTTGTTGAAGCATTCGCCGTTGTTCGGGAAGCTTCACGCCGCGTAACCGGCATGTTTCCGTTCAAAGTCCAGCTCATGGGGGGCGTAGCGCTTCATGACGGAAATATCGCGGAAATGAAAACAGGGGAAGGGAAAACGTTAACGTCTACTCTGCCTGTTTATTTAAACGCGTTAACAGGAAAAGGCGTTCACATCGTGACTGTCAACGAATACTTGGCGAGCCGTGATGCTGAGCAAATGGGGAAAATTTTCGAGTTTCTCGGTTTGACTGTCGGCTTGAATTTAAACTCATTGTCAAAAGACGAAAAGCGGGAAGCTTATGCCGCGGACATTACTTACTCCACAAACAACGAGCTTGGCTTCGACTATTTGCGTGACAATATGGTTCTTTATAAAGAGCAGATGGTTCAGCGCCCGCTTCATTTTGCGGTAATAGATGAAGTTGACTCTATTTTAATTGATGAAGCGAGAACGCCGCTTATCATTTCTGGACAAGCTGCAAAATCCACTAAGCTGTACGTACAGGCAAATGCTTTTGTTCGCACATTAAAAGCAGAGAAGGATTATACGTTTGATATCAAAACAAAGGGTGTACAGCTGACTGAGGAAGGAATGACGAAAGCGGAAAAAGCGTTCGGCATTGATAACCTGTTTGATGTGAAGCATGTCGCGCTCAACCACCATATCAACCAGTCCCTAAAAGCACACGCTGCGATGCAGAAGGACGTTGACTACGTTGTAGAAGACGGACAGGTTGTTATTGTTGATTCGTTTACGGGACGCCTGATGAAAGGCCGCCGCTACAGCGAAGGCCTTCACCAAGCGATTGAAGCGAAGGAAGGGCTTGAGATTCAGAACGAAAGCATGACCTTGGCGACAATTACGTTCCAAAACTACTTCCGCATGTATGAAAAACTTGCCGGTATGACAGGTACGGCTAAGACAGAGGAAGAGGAATTCCGCAACATCTATAACATGCAGGTTGTCACGATCCCTACTAACAAGCCTGTTATCCGTGACGACCGTCCGGATTTAATTTACCGTTCGATGGAAGGGAAGTTTAAGGCCGTTGCGGAGGATGTCGCACAGCGTTACATGACGGGACAGCCTGTTCTTGTCGGTACGGTTGCGGTTGAAACATCTGAACTGATTTCTAAGCTGCTCAAAAACAAAGGGATTCCGCATCAAGTGTTAAACGCCAAAAACCATGAACGTGAAGCGCAGATTATTGAAGAGGCCGGCCAAAAAGGAGCAATTACGATTGCGACAAACATGGCGGGACGCGGTACGGACATTAAGCTTGGCGAAGGCGTAAAAGAACTTGGCGGTCTTGCTGTTGTCGGAACGGAACGACATGAATCACGCCGGATCGACAATCAGCTGCGGGGGCGTTCTGGACGTCAGGGAGACCCGGGGATTACCCAATTTTATCTTTCTATGGAAGATGAATTGATGCGCAGATTCGGAGCTGAGCGGACAATGGCGATGCTTGACCGCTTCGGTATGGACGACTCTACTCCAATTCAAAGCAAAATGGTATCCCGCGCAGTTGAATCGTCTCAAAAACGCGTCGAAGGCAATAACTTCGATTCACGTAAACAGCTCCTGCAATATGATGACGTTCTCCGCCAGCAGCGTGAGGTCATTTATAAGCAGCGCTTTGAAGTCATTGATTCTGAAAACTTGCGTGAAATCGTTGAGAATATGATCAAGTCTTCTCTTGAACGTGCTATTGCAGCTTATACGCCAAGAGAAGAGCTTCCTGAGGAGTGGAAGCTTGACGGTCTTGTTGAGCTTGTCAACACGACTTATCTTGATGAAGGCAAGCTTGAGAAAAGCGACATCTTCGGCAAAGAGCCGGATGAAATGCATGAGCTCATTATGGATCGCATCATGACCAAATATAATGAAAAAGAAGAGGACTTCGGCGAAGAGCAAATGCGTGAATTCGAAAAAGTCATCGTCCTTCGCGCCGTTGATTCAAAATGGATGGATCACATCGACGCAATGGATCAGCTTCGCCAAGGGATTCACCTTCGAGCTTACGCGCAGACAAATCCGCTTCGTGAGTATCAAATGGAAGGCTTTGCGATGTTTGAGAATATGATTGAATCGATCGAGGACGAGGTCGCAAAATTTGTGATGAAAGCTGAGATTGAAAACAATCTGGAGCGTGAAGAGGTTGTACAGGGCCAGACAACGGCTCATCAGCAGCAAGAAGGCGACGACAGCAAAAAAGCAAAAAAAGCACCGGTTCGCAAAGTGGTTGATATCGGCCGAAATGCCCCATGCCACTGCGGAAGCGGAAAAAAATATAAAAATTGCTGCGGCCGGGCTGAGTAGTTCGATCGGGCAAGGTTATTGACCGCGGCGCCTGCAGGCGCCCGCGGATCTTTTAATGAGGTGAATGGAATGGAATTATCAGAAATCAGAGCAGAGCTCGAAAATATGGCTTCTCGTTTAGCGGACTTTAGGGGGTCTCTTTGACCTCGAATCAAAGGAGGCCCGCATTGCTGAGCTAGATGAACAAATGTCTGATCCGGAATTTTGGAATGATCAGCAGAAAGCTCAAACGGTCATAAATGAAGCAAACGGTATAAAGGATTATGTCAATTCGTATAAAAAACTGAGTGAATCCCATGAAGAATTGCAAATGACCCACGATCTTTTAAAAGAAGAGCCTGACACTGACCTCCAGCTTGAACTTGAAAAAGAACTAAAATCGCTAACAAAAGAGTTCAATGAGTTTGAGCTTCAGCTTCTTCTCAGTGAGCCGTATGATAAAAATAACGCGATTTTAGAACTGCACCCTGGTGCTGGCGGTACAGAGTCACAGGACTGGGGCTCTATGCTTCTTAGAATGTATACCAGATGGGGAGAACGCCGCGGCTTTAAGGTGGAAACACTCGATTACCTCCCAGGTGATGAGGCGGGAATTAAATCAGTAACATTACTGATTAAAGGACACAACGCTTACGGTTATCTCAAAGCGGAAAAAGGTGTCCATCGTCTCGTGCGGATTTCGCCGTTTGATTCATCAGGCCGCCGGCACACGTCTTTCGTTTCGTGTGAAGTGATGCCTGAATTTAACGATGAGATTGATATTGATATCCGTACGGAGGATATTAAAGTTGATACGTATCGCGCAAGCGGAGCGGGCGGACAGCACGTCAATACGACGGATTCAGCCGTTCGGATTACGCACTTGCCGACGAATGTGGTTGTGACGTGCCAAACAGAGCGCTCACAAATTAAAAACCGTGAAAGAGCCATGAAAATGCTGAAAGCCAAATTGTATCAGCGCAGAATTGAAGAACAGCAGGCTGAGCTGGATGAAATTCGCGGTGAACAAAAAGAAATCGGCTGGGGCAGCCAAATCCGCTCTTACGTATTCCATCCGTATTCCATGGTGAAAGACCATCGCACCAATACAGAAATGGGGAACGTTCAAGCGGTAATGGACGGAGACATTGATACATTTATCGATGCCTACCTGCGTTCTAAGCTTTCATAAAGCAGAAAACACGCCTGATGTATGCAGGTGTGTTTTTTTTATTGCTTCATATCCTTGATTTCACTGCTGCTTTAGCATATTACCACTGCGTTTGGGTGTTATTTACATCTGATCAGGGAAGGATTAAAATGCTATCGGAGAGCATTGGAAGAAACGGAGGATATGCAATGGATTTACGGAATCAAACACTTCGGGTTTTGCGGGATTATGTATATATACTGATAGGAGCAGCGATTACAGCCGTGTCCTTTAATGTATTTTTGCTTCCAAACAAAATTGCCGCCGGCGGTGTCAGTGGAATCAGCACGATTTTGCAGTCATATGGTTTTGAAGCAGCATATGTACAATGGGTGATTAATATCCCTTTATTTATTGCGGGTGTCATTTTGTTAGGCGGAAAGTTTGGGCTTAAAACGCTTGCGGGTTCTGTTTTTTTGCCGCTTGTTGTGTTTTTGACAAGAGATATTCAGCCCGCCACCCATCATGAGCTCCTAGCGGCGATCTTTGGCGGTGTCGGCATCGGTGTCGGAATTGGCATTGTATACTTAGGCAAAGGCTCAACGGGAGGAACGGCCTTGGCTGCACAGATCATTCATAAGTACTCCGGGCTGTCATTGGGGACGTGTCTCGCAATCATTGACGGACTGATTGTCGTTACGGCTATGATCGTATTTAATATTGAACAAGGCTTATATGCTATGCTTGGCGTCTTTGTGTCCAGCAAAACGATTGATGTCGTTCAAGTCGGCTTTAATCGATCAAAAATGGCGCTCATTATTACAAAGCAGGAGCAGGCAGTCAAGGAAGCCGTTTTACAGAAGATTGACAGAGGCGTGACGAAAATTTCCGCGGTCGGGGGGTATACTGACGATGACCGCCCGATTTTAATGTGCGTGGTTGGGCAAGCGGAATTCACCAAATTGAAACAAATCGTCAAACAGATTGATGAGTCTGCTTTTGTGATCGTAGCAGACGCGAGCGAGGTGCTGGGCGAGGGTTTCAAACGCGCTTAAACGGGGTTATAATATGGGAGAGATCGTAAAGGAGTTGTGCTTCTCAATATGAAATCAAAGTTATCGATATTAATGCTTGGATTTGCGCTTTCTGTTCTGTTGGCTGCCTGCGGTTCAAACGATGCAAAAGAAGAAGAGAAGCCAGACACCGGCAGCAAGACTGAAGCCTCTGCATCTGAAGGGGAAGAATTATATCAGCAAAGCTGTGTAGGCTGCCATGGCAAGGATTTAGAAGGTATGTCAGGGCCTAATCTCCAAGAGGTCGGAGGCAAATACGACGAAGACAAAATTGAAAACATTATTAAAAACGGGCGCGGCAATATGCCGAAGGGGCTTGTAGACGATAAGGAAGCCGCCGTTATCGCCAAATGGCTGTCAGAAAAAAAGTAAGATGAGAAAATCTTTGCCTCAGTACAGGCAAGGATTTTTTTATGCCATGACAATATGAATGAAAAGAAACTGTAATAGTATTATGTCTAAATTTGACGTATAATGAAGTGTGTTGTGAAAAATGAAACTTTCAGATTTTTCGTCTTTTTGCAAATGAATAAGTCATAAATTGTCGAATGCATTCGAAGAGTATGACCGTGTGATAGATAAAATGATATAAAAGATTAGGTGATTTCATGATAGAGATGAAGGAAGTATACAAAGCCTATCCGAACGGCGTAAAAGCGCTCAATGGGATTTCAGTAGCCATTCATCCCGGCGAATTTGTTTATGTTGTCGGTCCGAGCGGAGCGGGTAAATCTACTTTTATTAAAATGATATACAGAGAAGAAAAACCGACAAAAGGACAAATTTTAATCAATCATAAAGACCTCGCTGCAATTAAAGAAAAAGAGATTCCTTTCGTGCGCCGTAAAATAGGCGTTGTCTTCCAGGATTTCAAGCTTCTGTCGAAACTTACTGTTTTTGAGAATGTGGCATTTGCCCTTGAAGTGATTGGAGAACAGCCGTCTGTTATTAAGAAACGTGTCCTCGAAGTGCTTGATCTTGTTCAGCTGAAGCATAAAGCAAGACAATTTCCTGACACGCTTTCAGGCGGGGAGCAGCAGCGTGTTTCTATTGCCAGATCAATTGTGAACAATCCCGATGTTGTTATTGCTGATGAACCTACAGGAAACCTTGATCCGGATACGTCCTGGGAAGTTATGAAGACGCTGGAAGAAATCAACAACCGCGGGACGACAGTCGTGATGGCGACACATAATAAAGAAATCGTAAACACCATTAAGAAACGTGTCATCGCAATCGAAGATGGTATCATTGTGCGTGATGAGTCAAGAGGGGAGTATGGTTCATATGATTAAAATTCTCGGGCGCCACTTGCGTGAGAGTTTTAAATCTCTCGGGAGAAACACGTGGATGACGTTTGCATCCATTAGTGCTGTAACCGTTACGCTGATTTTAGTCGGCGTGTTTTTAGTGATTATGCTGAATTTGAATAACATGGCTTCAAATGCTGAAAAACAAGTCGAAATCAAAGTTTTGGTTGATTTGACTGCGGATCAAAAGGCACAGGACAAGCTGCAGAACGATATTAAGGATCTAAAGGGCATTCAGAGTGTCACTTTTTCATCAAAAGAAAAAGAGCTTGACCAGCTGGTTGACAGCTTTGGCGACAGCGGAGAATCCCTGACCATGCAGGATCAGGAAAACCCGCTTAATGATGCGTTTGTCGTCAAAACGACAGATCCGCATGATACGCCGAACGTAGCCAAAAAGATTGAAAAAATGAATCATGTCTATAAAGTCACTTACGGAAAAGAAGAGGTTAGCCGTTTGTTTAAAGTGGTCGGCGTTTCCCGCAATATCGGAATCGCGTTAATTATCGGCTTGATATTTACGGCGATGTTCTTAATTTCCAACACCATTAAAATTACCATTTTTGCTAGAAGAAAAGAAATTGAAATTATGAAGCTTGTCGGCGCGACGAATTGGTTTATCCGCTGGCCGTTTTTCCTTGAAGGATTGCTGCTTGGCGTATTCGGCTCAGTGATTCCGATCGCACTGGTGCTGAGCACTTATCAATACGTCATCGGATGGGTCGTTCCGAAGGTTCAAGGATCATTTGTCTCTCTTCTTCCTTATAACCCATTTGTATTCCAAGTATCGCTAGTGCTGGTTGCAATCGGCGCAGTTATTGGCGTATGGGGAAGTCTCACTTCCATCCGCAAGTTTTTGCGAGTATAAGAAAAAGCTGTCCCGCTTCCGGGGCGGCTTTTCTTTTGCCTTCTTTTTCTTCTATGATTACATGAAATCTCCATCCTTTACATATACTATCTCTAGGTTTTGAAAGAAACAGTCTGGCATACAGGAGGAGTATAGGATGAATCAAAAAATAATGGCTGTGATAGCAGCAGGAAGCATGCTCTTCGGAGGCGCCGGTGTATATGCCGGAATGAACCTGCTTGAGGTGGATAAGCCCCAGACTGCATCTGTTCCTGCGACCGCACAAGCTGACTCTGAGCGGGATAAGGCCATGGACAAAATCGAAAAAGCGTATGAGTTAATTTCGAATGAGTACGTAGAAAAAGTTGATAGAGAAAAGCTGCTCGAGGGAGCCATTCAAGGAATGCTGTCTACGCTAAATGATCCTTATTCTGTCTATATGGACAAGCAGACGGCTAAGCAATTTTCTGATTCTCTTGATTCCTCGTTTGAAGGCATCGGCGCTGAGGTTGGTATGGAAGACGGCAAAATTATTATTGTTTCTCCATTTAAGCAATCACCGGCGGAGAAAGCCGGACTCAAGCCCAATGATGAAATTATCAGCATCAATGGTGAATCAATGGCGGGCAAGGATTTAAACCAAGCTGTGCTCAAAATAAGAGGAAAGAAAGGCTCCAGCGTCTCTATAAAGGTGCAACGTCCGGGGACGAAGAAGCAGCTGTCATTCCGGATCAAGAGAGCTGAAATCCCGCTCGAAACGGTTTTTGCTTCAGAGAAAAAAGTGCAAGGGCATTCTGTTGGATATATCGCCATTTCTACTTTTTCTGAGCATACCGCGGAAGACTTTGCAAAAGCGCTGGGGGACCTTGAGAAAAAAGGAATTGAAGGCCTTGTCATTGATGTACGCGGAAACCCGGGCGGATACCTGCAAAGTGTGGAAGAAATTCTCAAACACTTCATCACAAAGGATCATCCGTATATTCAGATTGCTGAACGGAATGGTGATAAAAAACGGTATTTTTCAACATTGACTCGTAAAAAAGCGTATCCTGTCAATGTCATCACGGATAAAGGAAGTGCCTCCGCATCAGAAATTCTTGCCGGCGCATTAAAAGAAGCGGCGCATTATGATGTTGTAGGCGATACGTCTTTTGGTAAGGGAACGGTTCAGCAGGCTGTTCCGATGGGAGACGGCAGCAACATTAAATTAACCCTTTATAAGTGGCTGACGCCAAAGGGGAATTGGATTCATAAAAAAGGCATTGAGCCGACCATTGCCATTAAGCAGCCGGATTATTTTTCCGCTGGCCCCTTGCAGCTGAAGGAGCCGCTTAAAACGGATATGAACAATGAGGATGTCAAGCATGCTCAGGTTTTATTAAAAGGTCTCAGCTTTGATCCGGGACGTGAGGATGGCTATTTCAGCAAGGATATGAAAAAAGCGGTTATGGCTTTTCAGGAACAAAACAAGCTGGATAAAACGGGTGTCATCGACACTCACACCGCGGAGTCATTAAATCAGCAGATAGAAAAGAAAAAATTAGATGAAAAAAATGATTTGCAGCTCCAAACAGCGCTGAAATCACTATTTGCCAATTAAAGGAGATGGTGTTCCATCTCCTGTTTCTTTATACTTAATGAGAGACTGAACAAAAAGTCACAGAAAAAATGAAGTTTTAACAAGAAATTAAAAAAATTTTCACAAATAAACATTTATAAAGGACTTGAATTACCCGATATCAATATATGAGAGAGACTTTCTAACGAGTTAATATGCATTTAAAATGAAACTTTTGCAAGTTGCCTAGTCTTTGTTTACTTCATACAATATAAGAAGGTTCTAAAAAGAACAGTAATCAGGTTTATGGCAGCTGAACGACAGGTATTTAAAAAATAACGTTAGCGAGAATGCTTGTTTAGCACTCCAGTACTGCTGCTTATACTGGCCCGTGCTTATCTGTATAAAGAAAATGGGGGTTCACAATTGAAGAGGGCAAGTATTGTGCGTGAAAAAAAATATTATGAATTAGTGGAACAATTAAAAGACAGAACACAAGATGTAACATTTTCGGCTACAAAAGCACTAAGTCTTCTTATGCTGTTCAGCAGGTATTTGGTCAATTACACCAATGTCGAAACAGTAAATGAAATCGATGAAGAGTGTGCCAAGCATTATTTTAATTATTTAATGAAAAATCATAAGCGATTAGGAATCAATCTGACAGATATCAAAAGGTCGATGCACCTGATCAGCGGTTTATTGGATGTGGATGTGAACCATTATTTAAAGGATTTTTCACTATCGAATGTCACGCTGTGGATGACGCAGGAGGGATAAACCATCCTGAGGATATCCAAGCCATTTAATATTTGATAGAATATGAGTAACATGTTTGGCTTGAGGCGGTGAAAAAGATAGTGTCTGTTCAATGGGGATTTGAACTGTTAAAAAGTGCGGGCCTGTTCTTCTTACACCCGCTTTTCTGGTTTTTTATCATGATAAGCCTTGCTTTCGGCTATGTGAGAATCAAACGGGAACGAAGAACCTTTCATACAAAAATAGCCGATATTTATGACGACCTGACATTCACTTATACAAAGGGATTGATTCCAGGACTCCTTTTGTCAGTTGTTTTAGGCGTACTAGGCATCTCGATTCCTCTCGGTGTACTTGCAATTATTGCCGTTATCACTGCGGCGGCAGCGCTCACTCTTCGCGCAAACTGGATGTCTGCTGCATATATCGTCGGTGTGAGTATGCTGATAGGTTTTGGACTGCAAATCAATCAAGCGGAACCTTTTCTAGAGAGATTTCCGCAAGGCTTTGCGGTCGTTTGGCCGGCTATGGCTGTGTTTTTGGGCTTGTTGGTTATCATTGAAGGAGTAGTAGCTTATCGCTCTGCACATGTGAGAACATCACCGGCACTTGTGGTGAGCAGCCGCGGTTTGCCGATCGGCCAGCAACTGGCAAACCGGATATGGCTTTTGCCGCTGTTCCTTCTCGTTCCGGGAAACGGATTAGAATCGCACCTTAGCTGGTGGCCAGTGTTTACTGTTCCCGGCGGGTCATTCCATTTTCTGTGGATTCCTTACTTTGTCGGATTCGGGCAACGCGTGCAGGGGTCGCTGCCTGAAACGAGCATCAGGATCACAGCGAAACGCATTTGTATTCTCGGTCTTGCCGTCACGGCTCTCGGTGCAGCGAGTTTACTGTGGACGCCGCTTGCGGGTGCCGCCGTCATTACCGCTTTGTTAGGACGTGTTTTTCTGTCCATTAAACAAAGAGTGAACGATAACGCGGCTCCGTTTTATTTCTCAAAACGTGATCAAGGCTTAATGGTGCTTGGGATTATACCAAATACGCCGGCTGAGGATCTGGAATTGAAAATTGGGGAAATTATTACGAAAGTGAATGGCATACCCGTTAAGAACGTATCCGATTTTTATGAAGCGCTCCAGCATAACCGCGCGTATGTGAAGCTTGAAATTATCGGTTTGAATGGAGAAATTCGTTTTGATCAGCGAGCTTCTTACGAGGGAGAACATCATGAATTAGGTATCCTGTTCGTAAAGGATGAACGTGAAGGCGAAGCAGCCGCTTTGTCCGGATCATAAAAAACAGCCCGGCGCCGCAGTTTCTTGCGGTGCCGGGCTGTTTTGAGTTACGCTGAGTTTTTTTCCAGCCGTGCCATTTCATCAGGTTTGATGCCTAATGAAACAAAAACGCCAATGATGGAGACGGCAAAGAGAATGATAAATAGGTTGTGATATCCCGATATCAGGCCGATTAAGGCTGAGGAAATGATGCTTCCGAAATAACGGAAGGTCGAGAAAATGCCTGACGCCACTCCTGACATGCCGGGATCTACTGTGGCAAGGGATGACACCTGCATGCTGGTCAGTCCGACTCCGGACGCGAGCCCGCCCAAGATAAGAGAGATCATGAGGAACAAGACGGAATGCGAGCTGCTTAACAGCATAAATAATAGATTCGCTCCAGCCATCATGGCAAATGAAAGGAAAATGATTTTCTTTGCCCCCCATTTGTGGTGGAGCTGTGCGCCCGCCCAGTTGCTCGCCGACATAAAGATCGAAAATACAGAAAGCGCCATCCCGCTGTTAGACGTATTAAGCCCAAATTGGCTCTTCATGAATAACGGCATGATCAATAAGACGGCATACATCATCAGATTGCTCAATAGGACTGATAGATTGGCATTTGTAAACGTTGAGCTTTTAAACAGTGTAAAATCGATGATGGGATGCTCTGTACGTTTTTCTCTTCTGAAAAAAAGCGGGACAAATAGAAGGATTAACACACTGTATGCCGCATAACCCCATGAAGCCTCATTTTTCGTTAGCAGGATAATTGAAACGATGCCGCCCGCAAGCAAGAGAGAGCCGATAATATCCAGCGGCGCGTCAGATTTAATTTCTTGATATGGAGGGAACATGGTAAATGCCGTAAATAAGGCAATGGCGAGAAACGGAATGTTGACCCAAAAAATCGAGTGCCAGCTGAAGCTGTCAATCAGCATAGAGCCGATGAAAGGCCCGAGTGCTGCCCCAAGTCCCGCCCCGAGCCCGAAAAATCCAAATACTTTCGGAAGGCGTTTTTCTGAAACAACGTGACGGATAATAGCAATGCTGTTTGGCGTAAGCAGCGCGCCGCCGACAGCCTGCAATGCGCGAAAGACAATCAGCAGCAGCAGGCTCGGTGAGAGGGCGCAGCCTAAGGACGCGATAAGAAAGAGACCGACACCCCATAAATACATTGTTTTGTTGCCGTACATGTCACCGAGTTTTCCAGCGATCGGCTGTGTGACTGCCATGACGATTAAATAAACGGTAACCACCCAAGTGATGCTCGAGATGGACTCGTTATACGTATGGGATATAGATGAGAGCGCGACCGCAATCATCGTTGAGTTAATGGGAACCAGGATAGCCCCCAATAATAGCGAGACGATCAGCGCCCATTCTTTTCTTGAACTCATGGAGATCCTCCTTTTTGTTATGCCAAGGAGTTCATCGAGAGATTCCTTTGACAAATAAAGCAGTGCTGTGCTCCAGCATTTTTTTCTGGGACATTGAAATCACCCGGTCTCCTAAATGGAGGCGGTGAATAAAATAACCGAAAACGATTGACATGAACACGTCTGCATGCTCCGCTTCATCTCCTGTCTGAATAACCCCTTTTTCACTCATTCCTTTGAGATAATCAATCAATAGCTGTTTCATAGATTGGGGATATTCAGTTACGTGGTTGATGACATCTTGGAACATGGCCGGTTCACGAAAGCTGATTTTAATCAAATCTTTTCTGCGTTCGAGCTCTTCCAAGAGACAGGTTCCGATATGAAGCAGGTCTTTGTGCAAATCGCCTTCTGTTTGCTCCAAAATGCGGCTTCTGTTAGGAGAATGCTGAGAAAGCAAAGCCTCGACTAGTCCCTGTTTGTTTTTAAAATTCCTGAAAATCGTTGCTTCACTTACATTTGCTTTTTCTGCGATTTCTTTTGTAGTCGTTGCGCGATATCCTTTTTTGACGAGCAGCTGCATGGCAGCGTCAAGGATTCTCCTGTTTGTCGGTCTCAATACGTTTCACCTCACGAATATACTGGCAGGTCAAGTATACACCTGCCCCGCTTGTATAAGAAAGAGGGGAGAACGCGTCAGGCCCGGCTGACAACCGTGATTTTGCCGGTGCTTCCGTCAACAGTAATGATGTCTCCGTCCCGAAGTCTTTCTGTTGCTGTACGAGTGCCGAGAACAGCGGGAATGCCGTATTCGCGGGCAATAATCGCAGCGTGGGATAAAATGCCGCCTGTATCTGTAATAATCGCTTTGGCATCTTGAAACAGGCTGGTCCATAGCGGTGTGGTCATTTTGCAAACGAGGATATTCCCAGACGCGAATCGAGAAAATTCACTGGCGTCTCGAATCACTTTGACCGGGCCTGTTGCAATGCCGCTTGATGCCGCAATGCCGAAAATATGGTTTTCTGTATTTTTTTCATCCTCAATCACAGCGCCGACAATTTCTTCAGCGATTTTGAGCTGTTCTTTTGTCGGATTTCCGAGATAGGCAGGGGCTTTGGCAAGCTCATACTCGTGAAAGGCCTGTCTGCGTTTTTCAGCCTTATCTTGCAGGGATACAGGGTGAAGCAGCGCGTTTTCCACGTCATCATCATACAAGAACCAAAGATCTTCCCGATCTTGAATGACCCCGTTTTCCGCCAGCAATTCACCTACCTTGAGCAGAAAGGCTCTCGCCTTGGCGTCCAGCATGGCGTCAATATAAAAGTGGTGGTCATCCATTATATTTGCAGCGTTCAGCGTCCACTGATAATAACGGTCAAATTCTTTACGTAAATTGGGGTCTTCTATGTTTTCCAAGAATTCATTGTATAATGCCTCTCGTTTTTCTTTCGTTTTCTGAAATTCATTGTCAAAATGATAGCCATTGCGGACGTAATTTTGAATATTGGCCAGGGCATAATAAGGATTTTCAGCCCAGGTCTGTTCAATCAGATCATGGCTCTTTACAGATCTCCACCCGTATTCCTGTAAAAATTCATGAATGTTCCTCAGAAATTGTTTGCCCTCATCAGTTTGTTTCAATTTTTCCTGCAGCTGTTCCGGCTTGGTGTTTTTAAAAATAGACAGCAGATACGGGTTTTCCTGCACTTCAACGGAAAATAGCCATAGGAGGCGGTCTGTTTCCAACGATTTGTTCATTTTACCTGTCAGCATTTCGTAAAAATGAGCGTTTTCGGATTCGCCTTGAATGTGCTGGTACATTGCTTGCAATTTGTTTGTCAGAAGCATTTGCGGGAAAACAATATTGAAATGCTCATCATAAGCCATGAGATAAAAGGCTTTTAGTTTCCGAAAAGCATCAAGCGCGCTTTCAGCAGTATGGTCAGTTTGTGCGAGCTGATCCAGCGTCTCGTAAAATGGAAGGTACGTGTGTTTGATGATGTCATACATACGCTCCGATAATATCGGAAAAAGCTCTTCTCCGCAGTCTTCAGTCTGAGGCTGCTGTCCGTCTTGGCTTTTGGAATAAACATGTCCGCGATAAAGTTTTACTTCGTCAACGACTACACCAATCGGAAACTTTCGCATGTTTTTCTTTAAGCCATATTCCATGGCCGGTACAATGATCGAAGAAAATAACGGACTTATCGGACCTTCAATATTTGATTCCATGTTGATCCAGAAATCATTCATGTCAGCGTCTGTTATCATGAAGCTGCGTTCTTCTTCTGACGCTTTTTTGTCCTGTTCAATGGTTGTAATCGGGCGGGCCTGCAAAAGGTATACGTGATGGTCAGCGATTCCGAATTCGATATCGACTGGATATCCGTACAGCTCTTCGGTTTTTTTCGTGATTTCAGCCAGTTCACTCACTTGTTCATCTGTAAGGCAAAAACGGCTCCGCATGTCTTTGCTCGTTGCTCTTTCAGCAATTCCTTCTGCCGCGGACTCCATGTAGATTTCTTTTGCACCTATTTCTTTCTGAATCTCAAACGAAGATTTATTGACTATAAAAGTATCTGGGGTGACACTCCCTGAAACGATAGCTTCTCCCAAACCATAGCTGGCGCTGATTAATAGCTCTCTATCATCATGGGTAACGGGATTGCGGCTGAAAATAACACCTGATACGTCTGAATCGATCAGGCCCTGAACGACAACGCCCATTAACGGCTCTGCGATTTGGTTGTTCATTTTTTTCTTATAGCTGCTGACTCGGCCTGAGAAAAATGAGGCCCAGCATTCTTTCACTTTAGCTAGAAACTCTTCTTCTGTTTTAATATTTAAGTAGGTTTCGTATTGACCCGCGAATGAAGCGCCTTCTAAATCTTCCGAGGCAGACGAAGAGCGCACGGCAACGGAGCGGTATGAGTCTCTTAATTTGTAAAAGGAATTTGTCAGCTCGTGTTTCAGTTCATCTGAAAATGTTCCGGCGATGATCTCCTTTTCGATGCTTTCGCTAGTTTGATGAAGGTGGTTATCCTCCATAAAACGGGTGAGCGCATTCGTCTGGATAACAAACCCGTCCGGAACAGGAAGCCTGTGTTTGGTCAGTTTAATTAAATTCATGCCTTTTGCGCCTGCCAGCTGGCTGGACGCTTCTGCCTGTCGAAATAAAACAGAATACATATTTGAAACCCCTCTTTCCTTCATTTTGTTTTTCTCTTTAGTCTTTTATGACGGAGCCTGTGTTCAAAAATGATAGTGAGCACTATCGCTCAATTGTAAGTTTTCAGGAAAATGATGTCAAAAGCAGAAAGTCCTAAATAAAATGAATCGTTAAGTTAGTTGAATGATCATGAAAAATGTAGTCAAACTAGTGCTGTCCGCCTATTTATTCTCGCGGGCGTTTGCTATGGAGGCGGGCTTCGATATCAAGCTAAGACATAATGCCCTCATGCAAAAGTGCCGCAAATGCTTCTTGTGCCTGGAGCCAAAGTGCAAAGATGATGATTGATTTAAGCAGAAAAAGGGTATGGTGTAGAAAGGGGAACGATTGCAGATTGTCCGATTCTTCATTTTTTACTATAATCAAATCAGATGAAGAATCATTGAGGAGGGTTTTTGTTGATTACAAAAGCCGTTTTTGCATTATTTTTCCCTTTTATGCTGGTTGTCTTATTTACAAGAGTCACCTTTAATCATTATGTGGCGATCGCTCTAACAGCTGCATTGCTGTTTGCCTCTTATTTAAAAGGCTATACAGAAACGTATTTTATTGTAGGATTGGACGTTGTGTCTCTTGTGGCTGGCGGACTGTACATGGCCAAAAAAACTGCTGAGAAAAAAGAAGAGTAAATCGGACATAATGAATATAACGACTGAATTCCTGCTTTTACGTTTTAAAAGCAGGTTTTTTATACACGAAAACAGCTGGAAATAAAAAACCACCGAACTTTAGTTCGTATTTTTGGTGATTTTCCATTCCATTGTGTTACTATATCTATAGGAAGATTTCGTTAAAGAAACGGAGGCTTATTTTGTGAAAGATCGCTTTGAGTTAGTCTCGAAATACCAGCCCCAGGGAGATCAGCCGAAAGCCATTGAAAAACTTGTAAAAGGAATTCAGGAGGGCAAGAAGCATCAGACTCTGCTGGGTGCGACAGGAACGGGCAAAACATTTACGGTGTCCAATTTGATTAAAGAAGTCAATAAGCCGACCCTCGTCATTGCCCATAACAAAACCCTTGCCGGACAGCTTTACAGCGAGTTCAAGGAGTTTTTTCCGAACAACGCTGTCGAGTATTTTGTCAGTTACTATGATTATTATCAGCCGGAGGCGTATGTGCCTCAAACGGATACGTTTATAGAAAAAGACGCCAGTATTAATGATGAAATTGATAAACTGAGACACTCCGCCACATCGTCTCTGTTTGAGCGGAGAGATGTCATTATCATCGCGAGTGTATCTTGTATATACGGCCTCGGTTCGCCTGAAGAATACCGGGAAATGGTCGTGTCACTGCGGCCTGAAATGGAAATTGAGCGCAACGAGCTGCTTAGGAAACTTGTAGACATCCAATATGCCCGCAATGATATCGACTTCCAGCGCGGGACATTTCGTGTGCGCGGAGATGTAGTGGAAATCTTCCCTGCCTCTCGTGATGAACATTGTATCAGGGTTGAATTTTTCGGTGATGAAATCGAACGGATCAGGGAAGTGGACGCCCTGACAGGAGAAATTCTCGGTGACCGTGACCATGTTGCGATTTTCCCGGCATCCCACTTCGTAACGCGGGCCGAGAAAATGGAGAAAGCGATTCAAAATATCGAGAAGGAGCTTGAGGAGCAGCTGAAGGTCATGCACGAAAACGGCAAGCTGCTTGAAGCGCAGCGTTTAGAGCAGCGGACAAGGTACGATCTTGAGATGATGCGGGAAATGGGTTTCTGCTCCGGCATTGAGAACTATTCAAGACATTTGACGCTTCGGCCTCCAGGTTCAACGCCGTATACGCTTCTTGATTATTTCCCTGACGATTTTATGATCGTGGTAGATGAGTCGCATGTGACGATTCCTCAGGTGCGCGGCATGTTTAACGGAGACCAGGCGCGGAAACAGGTGCTTGTGGATCATGGGTTCCGTCTTCCGTCAGCGCTTGATAACCGTCCGCTCCGTTTTGAAGAGTTTGAAAAGCATATGCACAATATCGTGTATGTATCAGCAACGCCAGGGCCGTATGAGATTGAGCATACGGATGAAATGATTGAGCAGATCATCCGTCCGACGGGGCTTCTTGACCCGCTGATTGATGTACGTCCGATTGAAGGCCAGATTGATGACTTGATCGGCGAAATTCAAGCAAGAGTGGAACGGGATGAGCGGGTTCTCGTGACAACCTTGACGAAGAAAATGTCAGAGGACCTGACGGATTATCTGAAGGAAATTGGCATTAAAGTAAACTATCTGCATTCAGAGATTAAGACGCTTGAACGGATTGAAATTATCCGTGATCTGCGCCTTGGGAAGCATGATGTTCTCATCGGCATCAACCTGCTGAGGGAAGGCCTCGATATTCCCGAAGTATCTCTCGTTGCCATTTTGGATGCGGATAAGGAAGGCTTCCTCCGTTCGGAGCGGTCGCTGATCCAGACGATCGGACGGGCAGCGAGGAACGCTGAAGGCCGCGTCATTATGTATGCAGATAAAGTAACGAAGTCGATGGACATTGCGATGAATGAAACAAAACGCCGCCGCGAGCAGCAGGAGCGTTTTAACGAAGAGCACGGCATTACGCCGAAAACGATAAATAAAGAAATTCGCGATGTCATTCGTGCCACAGCAGCAGCTGAGGATAAAGCCGAATACAAAACAAAAGCCGCGCCGAAGCTGTCGAAAATGACGAAGAAAGAACGCGAGAAAGTCGTTGAACAGATGGAGCACGAAATGAAAGAAGCCGCCAAGGCGCTTGACTTTGAAAGAGCCGCGGAGCTTCGCGATTTACTTTTAGAGCTAAAAGCGGAAGGATGATGAACATATGGCTATGGATCGGATAGAGGTGAAGGGAGCAAGGGCGCATAACCTGAAAAATATAGATGTAACGATTCCAAGAGATCAGCTTGTCGTTGTCACGGGTTTGTCCGGATCAGGAAAATCCTCCCTTGCCTTTGACACCATATATGCGGAAGGGCAGAGACGGTATGTCGAGTCGCTGTCTGCCTATGCCCGACAATTTTTAGGGCAGATGGATAAGCCTGATGTTGATGCAATTGAGGGGTTGTCTCCGGCTATCAGCATCGATCAGAAAACAACGAGCCGCAACCCGAGGTCAACTGTCGGCACGGTAACTGAGATCTATGATTATCTGCGTCTTTTATATGCGAGAGTAGGGAAGCCTCATTGTCCGGAGCACGGAATTGAGATTACATCGCAAACCATCGAGCAAATGGTCGACAGAATTCTGGAATACCCGGAACGTACGAAGCTTCAAGTACTGGCCCCGATTGTCTCTGGCCGAAAAGGCGCTCATGTGAAAGTGCTTGAACAGATCAGAAAACAAGGCTATGTCAGAGTTCGAATTGACGGCGAAATGGCTGAGCTTTCTGATGATATTGAATTAGAAAAGAATAAAAAGCATTCGATTGAGGTTGTCATTGACCGGATTGTGGTGAAAGAAGGCGTGGCGGCCCGCCTGTCAGATTCATTGGAAACGGCGCTCCGTTTAGGTGAAGGACGGGTTATGATTGATGTCATTGGTGAGGAAGAGCTGATGTTTAGTGAGCATCATGCCTGCCCGCACTGCGGATTTTCAATCGGCGAGCTTGAGCCGCGGCTTTTTTCATTCAACAGTCCGTTTGGCGCGTGTCCGACATGTGACGGCCTCGGAATGAAGCTCGAAGTGGATGCGGATCTCGTCATCCCCAATCAAGATTTGTCATTGAAGGAGAATGCGGTCGCTCCTTGGACACCGATCAGCTCCCAATATTATCCGCAGCTGCTTGAGGCGGTCTGCACCCACTACGGCATTGATATGGACGTGCCGGTAAAAGATTTGCCGATGCATCAGCTCGATAAAGTGCTGTACGGCAGCGGAGACGACTTGATTTATTTCCGTTATGAAAATGATTTTGGGCAAATACGTGAAGGCGAAATACAATTTGAAGGCGTATTGCGCAATATTGAAAGACGCTATAAGGAGACAAGCTCCGATTACATCCGTGAACAAATGGAGCAGTATATGTCCCAGAAGTCTTGTCCGACATGTAAAGGCTATCGGTTAAAGAAAGAGGCGCTTGCCGTACTGATTGACGGACGCCACATCGGCAAAATAACCGAGTTGTCTGTCAGAGACGCGCTTGATTTCTTCAAAGGCCTTACCCTTTCTGAGAAAGATATGCAGATTGCCAATTTGATCTTGCGTGAAATTGTAGAGCGTTTAAGCTTTCTGGACAAAGTCGGCCTTGATTACCTGACACTGAGCAGGGCAGCGGGAACATTGTCCGGGGGAGAGGCGCAGCGTATCAGGCTGGCCACTCAAATTGGTTCGCGCTTATCAGGTGTGCTTTATATTTTAGACGAGCCGTCTATCGGCCTGCATCAGCGTGATAACGACCGCTTGATCAGCGCTTTGAAAAATATGAGAGACCTTGGGAACACGCTGATTGTTGTCGAACACGATGAGGACACGATGATGGCAGCCGATTATTTAATTGATATTGGGCCCGGCGCCGGCATTCACGGCGGACAGGTGATATCCGCGGGTAAGCCGGAAGAAGTGATGGAAGATGCCAACTCATTAACGGGCAGCTATTTATCAGGGAAAAAATTCATCCCGCTGCCTCCTGAAAGAAGAAAGCCGGATGGCCGTTTTATTGAGATTAAAGGCGCTTCAGAAAATAACCTGAAAAAGGCGAATGCCAAGTTTCCGCTAGGAACGTTCACAGCGGTTACAGGAGTTTCCGGCTCAGGGAAGAGCACACTCGTCAATGAAATTTTGCATAAGGCGCTGGCGCAAAAGCTTCATAAAGCGAAAGCGAAGCCTGGCAGCCATAAAGAGATTAAAGGTTTGGATCACCTGGACAAAGTCATAGATATTGACCAAGCGCCAATCGGCAGAACGCCGAGATCCAATCCAGCGACATACACCGGTGTGTTTGACGACATTCGCGATGTATTCGCACAGACAAATGAAGCGAAAGTCCGCGGCTATAAAAAAGGCCGTTTCAGCTTTAACGTGAAGGGCGGGCGATGTGAAGCCTGCCGCGGAGACGGGATTATTAAAATTGAAATGCACTTCCTTCCTGACGTGTATGTTCCGTGCGAGGTGTGCCACGGCAAACGCTATAACCGGGAAACGCTTGAAGTGACATACAAAGGAAAGAGCATCTCTGATGTGCTTGATATGACGGTGGAAGATGCTCTTGCTTTCTTTGAAAATATCCCGAAAATCAAGCGTAAGCTCCAAACCCTTTATGATGTTGGTTTAGGTTACATTACGCTCGGACAGCCGGCAACAACTTTGTCGGGTGGAGAAGCGCAGCGCGTAAAGCTTGCATCTGAGCTGCACAAACGGTCAACAGGGCGAACGCTTTACATTTTAGATGAACCGACAACAGGTCTGCACGTCGATGATATCGCCAGACTTCTTGTCGTGCTTCAGCGTTTGGTTGACAATGGAGATACAGTACTCGTCATTGAGCACAATCTTGATATCATTAAGACGGCGGATTACATTGTCGATCTGGGCCCAGAAGGCGGAGACGGAGGCGGAACCATTGTCGCATCGGGAACGCCTGAAGACATTACTGAAGTCGAAGAGTCGTATACAGGACGATATTTGGAGCCTGTTATGGAGCGGGACAAAAAACGAATGAAATCGCTCTTGGACACAAAAGAAGCGGCTACTTCTTAATAATAAGCTTTTCAGAGGGAGCTTGTCAGCGAGTCCATGATTGGGCTTAGCAGGCAAGCTTCCTTTATAGTTTAACGAGAAAAGAAAAATAATTTGCGATATTTAGAGGCATTTTTTTAAATGGGGAAAATTTCTTTGGAAAAACGCCTAAACATTTACAAAATACTGCCGATATATGGATTGAAGGGCGGACAATGTGTTCCATATTAAGCAAAAAAGCCCTTTATATGAAGGGATTTGAAGGTATCCTTTATGAAGGATCTACATAACAGCCAGAAGCTTTACTGGAATCACAGTGCCAGAAATCGAAGAAAAGGAAGTCTTTGATTTCAAAAACATATACACATGGAGGTATTTTACATGAGAATTAACCACAATATCGCAGCGCTTAACACACTGAACCGTTTGTCTTCAAACAACAATGCAAGTTCTAAAAACATGGAGAAGCTTTCTTCAGGCCTACGGATCAACCGTGCGGGTGATGACGCAGCAGGTCTTGCGATTTCTGAAAAAATGAGAGGACAAATCAGAGGTCTAGAAATGGCTTCTAAAAACTCTCAAGACGGGATCTCTCTTATCCAAACAGCTGAGGGTGCATTGACCGAAACTCACTCAATCCTTCAGCGTGTTCGTGAACTAGTTGTTCAAGCAGGAAACACAGGTACTCAAGATACTACAGATCTTGGCGCTATTCAAGACGAAATTGATTCCTTAGTTGAGGAACTTGGTGGCGGAACTAACGCTAACGGTATCTCTGACCGTACCGAGTTTAACGGTAAGAAACTTCTTAATGGAGATTTCAATTCTACTGATGGAAAAGAGCTCACATTCCAAATTGGTGCAAATGGCGGTCAGCAGCTATCTGTACACATTGAAGATATGAGTGCTAAGGCTATCGGAAAAGTTGATGAAACAAGTGGTGCTCTTGTTACTGGGAAATCTGTGCAAGATATTAATGTGAAAAATTTTGAGACTATTAAAGCTGGTGAAGATGGCGGTTTTAATGACCAATTGGCTATCGTTGATGGAGCAATCAACACAGTTTCAAAACAACGTTCTGAATTAGGTGCGGTACAAAACCGTCTAGAGCACACAATCAACAACTTAGGCGCTTCTGGTGAAAACCTGACAGCTGCTGAGTCTCGTATCCGTGACGTTGACATGGCGAAAGAAATGAGCGAGTTCACAAAGAACAACATTCTTTCTCAAGCTTCTCAAGCAATGCTTGCCCAAGCGAACCAACAGCCGCAAAACGTACTTCAATTATTACGTTAATTTCTAAACGGCTATCGTTTTTTCTGGCCGTCACAGCTTGCCGACAGTCCATTCGTTGGATATGCCGGCAGGCTTTTTTTGTTACAATGATGGTGTGGCGCCCAGAGAATCACTTGTTACCTTCAAAACAAAAAAGGCAAGATATTGTCATCTAACCTTTAGCATTTGTTTCGGTTATAATGATTTGCAGCTTTTTCTGCCATTACAATGTCTCCGTCTTCTTATACAGCTGCCTGCTTACATTTATTAAATTTTGGACAATGTGTGTAGTGCTGCTGTCGAGCAGCACTTTTATATATTGAATATCGTGAGAGATCGGAAGAGGTCCGTGAATCTGTTCAAGCTCAGCGATCATTTCACGATTCATTCGTTTTTGTTCATGAATCAGCTTTAACAATGATTCTTGTGTTACTGTATAGTCACCGGGATCTTTCTCCATTGCTTGTCCAGCCTCCTTGATTGCCGTAAGCTTTTTACATATTGTAATCGGTACAGCCGGAAGATTCTACTTCTAAAACTTTTTAAAATCCAAATTCCGTAAATCGAAGCATGTCTTTAGCATGAATATGAAACCTTATGAGGTTTTAAACGTATGAATAAGTAAAACGTCCCTGACCTTTTGTCATGGGCAATTCACTGTTATGGGAGTGTGAAATGAATTGAACCGTAATCAAGCCATTATCGCATCACTTTGTTATTTTAGTGTGTTCATTGCGCCGATCATTGTGCCGATTGTCGCTTACTTTGTTGTAGATGAGAAAGAAACAAAACGCCACGCGATACGTTCTCTTATTTCTCATATTGTTCCTTTTGCCG
Source organism: Bacillus sp. K7 (assembly GCF_053903245.1). Lineage (NCBI taxonomy): Bacteria > Bacillati > Bacillota > Bacilli > Caryophanales > Bacillaceae > Bacillus > Bacillus sp. K7. The sequence goes on along the minus strand of NZ_CP096406.1, from coordinate 3,293,029 downwards.
GCTGGCTGGTCCTTTTTATCGCTTTTCTGGGCGGATCCATTGCAATTGATGGAGACAGCCTGCTGCCTGTATTTGTGATGATTGGGGGAGCGGTTATTTACTTCTTAGTTGTCATTGGCATTATGGTTTGGAATGTGATTCAGGGTATTAAGGTGCTGCGCGCAGCATAAGTAGACAATGGGGAGGAGATCGTAATGAAGCAAGAAAAGGAACGCATCCTTAAGCTTGTGGAAGAAGGAAAACTTACAGCACAAGAGGCATTGACATTGATTGAAAAGCTTGAAAGTGACTACAAGGAAAAAGAAGAAAAAATCACAGCGCTTTCAGTTCATGTACATGACGAGGAAGAGCCGTTTACAGCAACAAAAAAAGAAAGCGGCAAACCGTCTTTAGGAGCTAAGCTGTTTGACTGGATTGATTCTGCGGTGAAAAAGGTCAAGGAAGTTGACCTTGATTTGAACTTTGGCCATGCGTATGATGTTCAACACATTTTTCAATTTAAAGATACTGACCTTTCCAGCATTGACCTGCAAATCGCCAACGGCAGCGTAAATATCGTCCCTTGGGAAGATGAGGAGATCAGGGCGGAATGCCAGGCGAAGGTATATCGCGCTGACAGCCAGGATGCGGCGAGACATGCATTTCTTCAGCATATTGAATGTGAAATGAAAGGAAATAAGTTTTTTATCCGCACTGAGAAGAAAACGATGAAAACGAATGTGGCTTTATATATTCCGCAGAAGGAGTATGATAAGATTCGGGTGAAGCTGTTTAATGGTCCAGTCAGAGGGGAACATTTACATGTAAAAGAGTTCTCGGCGAAAACGACAAACGGCGTGCTGTCGTTCACGCACTTAACAGCTGAAAAAGCCACAGCAGAAACGGCCAACGGGCAAATTAAGCTTGCCAGCCACAACTGCGGCTCGATAGAAGCGGAAACCATTAACGGATTGATTGATCTCCGCGGGAGAAGCGAATCCATTGACGTTCAGAGCTTTAACGGAAATATTGCGATGAACGTAACTGAATCAGACTGCCGCTCCATTTATGCAAAAACAACGACTGGAAATGTGGAACTTGCGATTCCGGAAGACCTTGCCGTAAAGGCAGAGCTGAAAAGCAACCTTGGTTCGCTGTCCCATGAATTAATGGATGTCGAGATGCTGAAAGAAAAAAATGATACCATTCAAAAAGAATTGATGTTCACTTCAAATCAGGCACATGATCAAAACATCACCGTCTTTTCAGAATCATTAACAGGCGCTATCAAACTAAAGTACTCACAGAGGTGATCGAATGAATAGGCTTTACCGTTCAGAAAAAAACAAAAAAATGGCCGGTGTCATTGGCGGTCTCGCGGAATATTTCAATTGGGACGCATCACTCCTCAGGGTCATAACTGTCATCTTAGCTGTTATGACAAGTGTTTTCCCTGTTTTGCTGATTTATATCATTTGGATTTTTATCGTCCCGTCAGAAAGGGATATGAAATGACATGGTAAAATGGGCAGTCAGCATTTTAGTCAATGCATTGTTATTAATCGTCATTGATGGATACATTGACTCCATCCATATCAGCAGCTTCGGGGCAGCGATTATCGCCAGCCTCATTTTATCGATCTTAAACGTGCTGATCAAACCGCTGTTGATTATCTTCACACTGCCAGTCACCATGGTGACGTTCGGTCTCTTCTTGTTTGTGATTAACGCCATTACGCTTATGATGACCGCGTCCATTATGGGAGACAGTTTTCAAATTGGCGGCTTCGGCACAGCGATTTGGGCATCTGTTATTCTATCGGTGTTCCATTTGCTGATCCAAAAAGGAATTTTAGAACCTCTGCAAAAGAGATAAAAAGCTGCCATCAAAGGGCAGCTTTTTTACATGTGGTGCTTTTTTTGTTTCATGCGCTTTTGCGGAGGATACAATTGCGGCAGAAGGCAAAAGCTCAATGCGGCAAATATAAGGCCTAAGAGGCCAAACGACATGACAGACGGCATCATGGTGAGCAGATAGGCAGATATCATCGGGCCTGCCGCCATGCCTGTGTATCTGATAAAGTTAAACATTCCGATTGCACTCCCCCTGTTGTGTTCAAATTCGTTGGTGATCATTGTGGAGTACAAGGGAGGAATGATCCCCATTGAGATGCCAAACAATGCCAGTGTGAGAGCCATGAGAATAAGAGAAACGGAATGTGTAACGGCGAATAAAATGATGCTGCAGGCCGCCATCACATTGCTGCCGATAAACAAAGTGTTCAGCGCGACTTTTGCCTGTATCCGTTTAAACAGAAACGTACCTGCGATTGTACTAAGGGCCAGCGGCAAATACAACAGCCCTGCTATGCTCACATCAATATGATAATGCTCCGTCAGCAATATCGGGAGGTAGACGATTACCGCAAAATAAATGAAAAAGAGGACAAAGCTTAAGGTTAAAATGACGTTTCCTGTTCGATTTGTAAATATTGATTTGTAATGCGCAAAAACATTGCCCTTAGCTTTCTGCTTAGATTCAGCGGGAGCGTCCTTGGGAAAGATCATGGCGTTTGCCGCCAGCATAATGACAGAGATGGCCGTAAGCATCCAAAAGATCCCTTCGTACCCGGCTGCTCCGCCAATCAATCCCCCGAGGACAGGTGCGATAGCCGGGGCGGCGGAAAGGAGCATTTGATACGTTCCCATGGCACTTCCGCGTTCACTGCCTGTAAACAGCTTTCCGATCGTTGTGGCAGCAATAAGAGGCAGTGCTGCGGACCCGGCCGCCTGTATCATTCTGAATATCAGAAACAAAGTAAAATCGGTGGTCACCGCGCAGCCGACGCTGGCAGCTGCCGTTGCCAGAATTCCAGCGATCAAAACAAACCGTGCGCCTTTAAAATCGATGATGGTCCCTAAAATAATTTGCATAATCGCTGTCACAATCATAAAGACTGAGACTGACAGATTGACCATTGCTGCGGAAACATGGAACGATTCTTTAATAATCGGGATGATAGGTGAATAAATGTTTTGGCTTAAAGACGCAAAAAAAGCGCTGAAGCAAACAATATATAAGATCAATACCGCCTTTGATTTCGTTTGAGCCATTGTGTACACCGCCTTTTGTGTTATTTGTCCGGAGTCTCGTTGGTTTGTTCTGCTTCAAGTGAAGACGTCAGCTGCTCTAAAAATTTCAGTACAGCATTTTGCTCATCTTGTGAGAATGAGTCGAGGAATTGGTAAAACGCCAGCTCCTTTTTTTTATGCAATTTCTCATGCAAGTCGAAAATCCGTCTGCCTTTGCGGGTTAATTTGAAATACACTTCTTTCTTGTTATCTGTCAGCTGATAGCTGTTAATGAATTCTTCCTTAATCAGTTTTGTGCTGATTTTCGTGACATTCGCCTTCGATAAGTTCATTTTTCTGGCGATTCCCGCATTGTTAATGGGTTCATGCTGGCCGATACAGTCAATAACATGAATGCTTGTCATGTTTTTAGGAACATCCATCACATCCTTTTCTGCGGCCACCTTGAAAAACTGCTGAAGCGAAGTGTTCGCTTTTTGTTCATTAAGGTGCAGAAGTCTCACGTATATGTCGTATATCATCTGCTTTGTCAAATCAGACATAGGCTACCCTCTTTCTGAGAAATAATCGTTTACAATAAAACAATAAACAATATTGTTTACTGGTGAACGATTTAATTTTATCTTTTCTTGTTTTCGTTGTCAATTGCTGGTGTTTAAACTTTATTTGCTGTTAGTCATGTGGAGCATCAGTGTAAAAAGTGTGTGAAAAATGTGACATTAACATTTATTTTCAAGTGTTTGGGTGCTGATCGTATTGACGAAAGGAAGAATAAGGGATAAAATGACTAATGTTTACTAGTAAACATTAATTATGATGTGCATTGTAATAATGAAAAAGAAGTTGGAATCTTACTATAATTCACTTGGAAACTTTAAGTGCTGCCTGCCATTCGTCTTGTTCAGTTGTGCCAGTTGTTCTATCTCATCTTTGAGGGTGCTGACTTAAAGCGGGATAAGTTTTTAGGGGTGAATGAGATGACCGAAATGGTGAAGGAAAAAAAGCCTGTGCATTTTACTGCTGAGTCTCTGACACAAAATTGCAGAGAAATATTTGAACGGCGCCGGCATGTTTTGTTGGGGATCAGCCCGTTTAACAGCAGGTTTTCTGAGGACTATATTTACAGATTGATTGGATGGGCAACCGCTGAATTTAAGAGTGTTTCTGTTTTGCTTGCAGGGCATGAGGCGGCTAATCTTCTTGAAGCCCTCGGAACTCCCAGAGGCAAGGCGGAACGAAAAGTCAGAAAAGAGGTATCGCGAAACCGAAGATTTGCTGAAAGGGCTCTTGCGGCTCATGGCGGAGACCCGGAGGCGATCCATACATTTTCTGATTTTACGGAAAACAAAGCCTATCAGCTGATGAGACAAGAAGTTGAACATGCGTTTTTTGAACAGCCTCATTTTCGCCAGGCTTGTTTGGATATGTCTCGTGAAGCGATGGTTGGACGCGCGCGCGGCATTAGTTTGATGATGGAAGAAGTCAGTGAGGATATGCTGAATCTGGCTGTTGAATATGTCATAGCTGAGCTGCCGTTTTTTATCGGGGCTCCGGATATTTTAGAGGTGGAAGAGACGCTCCTTGCTTATCATCGTCCGTGGAAACTGGGTGAGAAGATCAGTGATCATGCATTTTCTATTCGTATGCGGCCGAATCAAGGATATCTCATTGTGCAGGAAATGGAGCAGATGCTTTCTGAATCACCGATCACATCTGAAGGATGATAGGGGGAGTAAAGATGAGTCAATCGATTAAATTGTTTAGTGTGCTTTCTGACCAATTTCAAGAAAATCCATATGCCTATTTTTCACAGCTGCGGGAGGAAGATCCTGTTCATTATGAAGAGTCGATAGACAGCTATTTTATCAGCCGCTATCACGATGTCCGCTATATCCTTCAGCATCCGGATATCTTTACGACAAAATCTCTTGTTAAGCGTGCTGAACCGGTTATGCGCGGCCCTGTGCTCGCCCAAATGCACGGGAAAGAACACTCCGCCAAAAGAAGAATTGTAGTGAGAAGCTTTATCGGGGACGCTTTGGACCATCTGTCTCCATTGATTAAACAAAATGCAGAAAACTTGTTAGCTCCTTATCTTGAAAAAGGCAGAATCGATCTCGTCAATGATTTTGGGAAAACGTTTGCGGTGTGTGTCACGATGGACATGCTCGGGCTGGATAAAAGAGATCATGAAAAAATCGCTGAGTGGCACAGCGGAGTTGCCGATTTTATTACGAGTATCTCTCAGGATCCTGAAGCTCGGGCGCATTCTTTATGGTGCAGCGAACAGCTTTCACAATACTTGATGCCTGTCATCGAGGATCGCCGCGTCAATCCGGGGTCAGATTTAATTTCGATCCTCTGTACCTCTGAATATGAAGGCATGGCGATGTCGGACAAGGATATACTGGCGCTGATTCTCAATGTGCTGTTAGCCGCAACGGAACCGGCGGATAAGACGCTGGCGCTGATGATCTATCATTTGCTCAACAATCCCGAGCAGATGAATGATGTTTTGGCTGACCGTACGTTAGTGCCAAGAGCTATTGCCGAGACGCTGCGTTATAAACCGCCGGTTCAGCTGATTCCGCGGCAGCTGTCCCAAGATACGGTGGTCGGCGGTATGGAAATCAAAAAAGATACGATTGTGTTTTGTATGATCGGAGCGGCTAACCGAGACCCTGAAGCGTTTGAATGTCCCGACGTGTTTAACATTCATCGGGAAGATCTCGGCATCAAGAGCGCTTTTAGCGGCGCCGCCCGGCATCTCGCTTTCGGATCCGGCATCCATAACTGTGTAGGAGCAGCTTTTGCCAAAACCGAAATCGAGATTGTAGCCAATATTGTGCTGGATAAGATGCGGAATATTAGGTTAGAAGAAGGTTTTCAATATGCTGAATCCGGCCTGTATACACGCGGACCCGTTTCACTTCATATTACGTTTGACAGGTGTTAATAAAAATCAAAGGTCTCTCCCATGCGGGCGAGGCTTTTTTTACATATGTTTTACCCATAAGTTAAAAAACGCAGTCACTGTTTTTAAATCATCAATTGAAAATTCATTGAAGAGCTGCTCGTATTTCTCCATAGCTTTTTTGTGCAGCTGTTCATGTAATGCTGCCAGCTCTCTGCCGCTTTCAGTTAACGTATAAAAAATTTCTTTTTTATTGCCGGGCTTTTTTGCCACTGTGATGATCTTGTGTTTCAACAAAGCTTGCACCGCTTTTGAAACCGCTGCTTTTGAGATGTGTAAGCGTGATGCCAGAAAGCTGTTATTCACATTTTGGCTGGTATGTATGCAGGAAACAATGTGCAGTTGGGTCAATGTCCAGTCTTTTTTGAGATGTTCGAGATGTTCTGAGGACATATCCCGGGACGGAATCTGCACCTTTTGCAAGACGCGTTTATCCCTTTTTAATGCGAATTGTTGTATCGCTTGAAATAATTCCTCATGAATGCTGTTGGTCATTATTGTGCCTCTCCGATTTAATTGTTAACTGGTTAACTATTCTTATTTTACTGGGGAATAGTGGGATTTTCAAGAGGCAGACGCTTTTTTCTTCTTTTTGTACAAAAATGAACTCATAAGCTGCCCTGTTCAGACGCAAAATACGTGAAAAGGGAGGTGCTTCGATGAGGAAATACACTGTTATCGCTTCTTTATTCTTGTCTTTTCTTTCAGTTTTGTACGGCGGCCACTATGAACCGAAAGCTGTCCCTATTACAAAACAGGAACCATTCCAAACGCCTCATTACATCCCCTTGCTTGAAAATCCTCCTCACATTGATGTAAAAGCTGAAATGAAAAGCAATCTGATGATTGAGGCTCAAGTACGTGACAATGAGTATCAAGCATTTTCTGCCTTTCTGTTTTATAAACAAAGTAATGAGCTGGGCTACAAAATGGTGCCGATGGACCCGACACCCGGAGCGATCCGAAAGTTTATGGCACAAATTCCGAAACGATTGATTTGGAACAGCGAGCTTGAGTATTACATTGTGGTTTCAAATGGGAAGCAGCGGGCCGAGTCGGAGACGAAAAAACTGAAGCTGGAAGGATATCAAGCGGCTCTTTCCCATATTCCGGAGCTTCTGATCACAGAGCTTGCTGTTGATACGGAGAACATAGGACGCGCAGACGGTTATGAATTTATTGAGTTGTATAATACGACTGACAGAACGATTGATTTTAAAGACTATCATATCCGTTACCGCTATCCGAAAGAAGGGCCAGAATCCGATCTGATTTGGAGGCCGGAAGAAAGGATCACGATTCCACCCGGCGACACGTTTGTGGTTTGGCTGAAGCCTGCCGGGCATCCGGAATTGACGGCGGAAGATTTCAATCGATATTACGAGACACAATTAACAGAAGGGAAAAATTTGGCGGTGATAGAGGAGACAGAGGGCATGGCCAATACGAGGCCGCGGGCAGTTGTGATATCAACGAATACAGGAAAAGATATTTCGGTTGCGCATTATCGAAAACATGCGTTTCGCCGGCTCTCGTCTGTGCTGTACAAATATCCGCTGAACGGAACCGCAGAACTTCTCAATATTTCTACCGGGGAAAAGAATCCGTCTCCAGGAACCGTATTACAGGCGCAGGTGCCTGAGCAGAAACGAAAAATCAAGCTTGATAAAGAAAAGCCGGTGATAGAGGATTTGACTGACCGCAAGCCTGTCCGTCCTGCTGAAAGCATTGAGCTGCGGGCAGACATTCGGGACCGCAGTCTTGTGAAAACCGCGGCCTTTTACTATCGGACAGACGAAAACAAACCGTTTAAGCGCATTTTTGCTGAAAAAGACCGCAACGACAATCTTTACCATTATATCGTGTATTCGCCTGAACTGATCGGGAAAGATCAGCTCGAGTATTACGTTGCGGCAGGGGACGGGGTCAATGAAGCGAAAACGCCGGTCAAAATGATTGATATTAAACAAACAAGCAAATCGCACGGTTTGCGGATGAACATTGAAAACAGAGACACGCTGTCGGGAACCCAATTTCTTAAAGTGACGACAGACGGGGGCACTGACAGCATCAAGCTGTGGATTGACGGAAAAAAACAAGTGACAGAGCCCGCTATGGAAAAAGAAGTGTATTTTGCGTTTGATACAAGAAAAACGAATCTTTATTTTAAAAATGCGGTAACGATGGAAGGCAAAGTGTTAAAGGTGTTTGATGATACGACAAATAAATACCGGACCTATTCTGTTCCGTTGCCAGAAACGCTGCTTCGTAAGGGGAAGCAGCTCCAGCATATTACGATTCGATCAGGTTCTAAGGTATCGCCGTTTGATACGGCTGAAAACCGTGATGATTTCTTAGTCAAAAACGCCAGATTGGTGTTATCGGATGGAACGGTGATCAGGGATCAGAGGGTTTCTCCCGAGAAGGAACTCTTTATTGGAGATAATCAGCGCTCGAATAAAAGCTGGCAATTTCAATTCAATCTGCCTGACGGACTGTTTACGTCACAGCTGCTGGAGTGGGATACATCAAAGCTTTCTGAAGGCGTTCACCATATTCAAGCAAGCGACGGGAAGGAAAATGTCAGCTTGGTTGTGCGGGTGGACAATTCAGGGCCGCACATTGAGCCGAATATCAACGAAGGACAAACGTACAAAGGAAATCTCATTCTGCAGGCTGATATGTATGATAAATGGAGCAAAATTGAGGAGGCGGAGGCGTTTTTAGATGGTGAAAGCATTACACTCCCATACCATACGTCATCTTCTGAACTATCGCCGGGAAAACATTCGCTAAAAGTGACAGCGATGGACCTCGCGGGCAATCAAACGGTCATTGAGCGGACGTTTAAAACAGAACGTGAGCATCCGGACCAGCCGGAGGTCATAGACAGCGAAGCCGGCACGCATGGGGCAAAGCTTTCTGTGCGGGTGAAGGACCCGACGAATGACGACATGAATGTCGCTTTTTATAGAGGGTTTCAATATACAGCACGAAACAATGTGAACATATTCAAGCACGCGTCAGTGACTGAACCGCCGAAACGTTTTGTGCCGAAAAGTGAGACCCCGTTTACGAATCAAGAATTGGAGCGGGTATCTGCTGCTGACGGAAAAACAGTTTCGACAGAAAAGAAGGAGCTGTTCCCTTATCATCGCTTTGAAGTGACGGTTGATTCGTCAGTTGATGAGAATGACTTGGCGGAAGCGGTTTGGAAGGGGAGTTCTTTGTCGGGAAGAAAGGTGACGATGTATGCTTGGAATTATCGGACAAACGAGTGGCAGCCGATTGACAGCTTCGTTGCCAAGGATGACAAACCGTTTATGCTGAAGGCGTCTGTGATCGCCTCCGATTTTGTACGGCAGTCGAAGATGAATGTGATTGTACAGGATGAAATTCCTCCAGCGAAGGATATGTACACATTTGTCTGGATGTCCGATACACAGTATTACGCCGAAAGCTATCCGCATATTTTTGATAAACAAACCGCATGGATCAAAAACAATCAAAAGCGGCTCAATGTCAAATATGTGTTTCACACGGGTGACATTGTAGATGATTCCGCCGATATCAGACAGTGGAAAAACGCTGATCGGTCAATGTCCGTTCTCGATAAGAACGGGATTCCATACGGCGTGCTGGCAGGAAACCACGATGTCGGGCATAAGGACGGCTCCTACAGGGCGTTTGGCCAATACTTTGGCAGTGATCGTTTTGATAAAAAATGGCATTATGGAGGTTCTTATAAAAATAACCGCGGCCATTACGACCTGGTTTCAAGCAACGGCAATGATTATATCATGCTGTATATGGGGTGGGGCATTACCGATGAAGACATCGCATGGATGAATCAGGTGTTGAGGAAGCACCCTGACCGGATGGCTGTTTTAGCTTTTCATGAGTATTTGCTGGTCAGCGGAAACAGAAGCCCGATTGGAGAGGAAATATTCAAGAAAGTGGTTAAACCGAATCCGAATGTGGTGATGGTGTTAAGCGGACATTATCATAGTGCGATGAAAAAAACTGATGAGTTGGATGATGATGGTGATGGAAAACCGGATCGCCTCGTGCATCAAATGCTGGCTGATTATCAGGGCGGGCCTGAAGGCGGACAAGGATATTTGCGTTTGCTGCAATTTGACCAGGCGAATGATATGGTGCATGTATCGACGTACTCTCCGTATTTACATGATAAAAACTACTATGATACGGATACCTATGGCAGCAAGGACGAGTTTTCCCTTTCGCTTGATTTGAAGCCGAGGATCAAAAAGGTGGAAACCGATTATTTTGAATGTAATGTGTATACCAATGAAGAGCTTGGAAAACGGAAGCAGGTGAAAAGCGGGGATATCGCTGAGTTCCGCTGGGATCACCTTGAGCCGGACTCTGTTTATTATTGGTACACCATTGTGGAAGACAGTTTTAACGGCAAAACGAAATCACCGATCTGGAAGTTCAAGACGAAAAAAGAGACGTATCATCCCGCGCCAGACCAGTTTGATTTTCGCCATGTCTCCAATCCTTAAAAAGGGTTGGAGATTTTTTTCATGAAAGCCGATCCATGTAGTGGACAAATGTATAACGGTCGCCTCTGTATACAGATTTGGCATGTTCAAAAGCAATTCCGTTCTGTAAATACGTTGTTCGTTTGATTAACAGGACAGGCGCTCCCGTTTGAATGCCGAGAATGCTTGCTTCTTCCGACGTTGCGGCACTTGGCTCAAGCTCCTGTTTTGCGCGGGAAATCGGTATGCTGTTGTACCTTTCAATATGCTCGTAAATCGACGAATGAAAATGCGATTCATTTAACTCACCCGCAAGCTTAAACGGAATATGCGAGGCTTCGATCGCCATCGGAATATCATTTGCCAGCCGCACCCGAGTGATTTTATGGATGGAGGAGGGGTGCCCGCAGCCTAATACAGCGGCGAGCTCCTCCGTTGATTCAATAAGCCGATAGTCAATGAGCCTGCTGCCAGGTTTCATCCCGCGGCTTTTCATATCCTCGGTAAAGCTTGTCAGCCCTTGGAGTGTTTGTTCCATTTTTGGCTTGCTGACAAAGGTGCCTCGGCCTTTTAGGCGGTAGAGAAAGCCTTCATTGACTAAATTAGAAAGCGCTTGGCGAACCGTCATCCGGCTGATTCCGAATTGTTCGGCATATTCACGCTCGGAGGGAAGAGACATATCCGGCTGAAGCTCTCCACTCTTTATTTGGGCTTTTAATTGCTCCATAATCTGATAATAAATCGGAATAGGGGATTGTTTATCGATATTCATAAATCAGCATGTTCCTTTCAAGGTCTTAATGCTGCTGCTTCACGATCAATCAAAACCGTTACATCGGAATGCAGGTGCAAAGCAGATGCGGGGAAATCTTCACTTATGTCTCCTTCTAACAGCTTTTTCGCAGCTTCTGCCTTGCTTTTGCCGGAAACAAGCAGCAGGATGCGTTTGCTTGAGAGAATCGTCTGGATGCCCATTGTGAGCGCTTTTGTCGGCACACTGTCTATTGAAGAAAAATATCTGGCATTCGCCTGCCGGGTTTGTTCATTTAATGTCACAATGTGTGTGCGTGACTCGAAAGGCGTTCCCGGTTCGTTAAAGCCGATATGTCCGTTTCGGCCGATGCCGAGAAGCTGAATGTCAGTGCCGCCGAGGGATTTTACTAATTGTTCGTACCGTCTGCATTCGGATTCCAGATCGTCTGCATGTCCATTCGGAATAAAATGCTGGCTTGGCTGGCTGTCAATATGCTGAAAAAAACGATGATTCATATAGTAGTGATAGCTGTTCGGATCATCGCTTGAAAGTCCGGCATATTCATCCAAATTAACCGTGGTGACGTTTTGAAATGAGAGGTTCTCAGTTTGGTGCAAGCGGATCAGCTCGCGATACGTGCCTTCAGGTGTGCCGCCTGTTGCTAAGCCGAGAACGGCGCCAGAATTTTTCTTGATCGTGTCACCGACTATTCTTGCTGCGGTTTGGCTTAGCTCTTCATATGTTTGACATTCCATTACTTTCATATCTGGTCAGCCTCCTTGGATATAAATGCAATGTTTCCGCGGCAAATGGTGAGAATCACCTCGCAATCACTGTTGACAATGACAAGATCCGCATCTTTTCCCTCTGTCACACTGCCTTTACGGTCAAAGATGCCCAGCTGTTTGGCCGCGTTTGCAGAAGTTATATTAGCTATATCCGTCCAAGAACAATTTGTAAACTCACGCATATGCCGTGCGCCTTCGTTCATTTTGAGAATTGAACCGGCAAGTGTTCCGTCTGAAAGAAGAGCTGTTTTTCCTCTCACCGTCACACTTTGGCCGCCGAACTCGTACACACCATCTTTCAGGCCTTTTGCCCTCATAGAATCAGTAATTAAAATGAGCTTGCTGCTGCCTTTTGCCAAAAAAGCAAGCTTTGCCGCTAAAGGATGGGAATGGATGCCGTCGGCAATAAGCTCTGTCACAAACCCATCATGGGCTAGCGCCGTTCCGATTACGCCGGGCTCTCGGTGATGAAAGGGGCTCATCGCGTTGTAGAGGTGGGTCATATGGCTCGCGCCTGCTTTCGCGGCCTCCGACAATAATGCGGAGTCGGCATCTGTGTGCCCCATCGACGCGATAATCGATTCGTCTTTCAAATAGCGGATCAGTTCAAAATGCCGATCTTCCTCAGGTGCAAGTGTGACAATGTGAATCAGCCCGCCTGCCTCCTGCTGCCACTTTTTGAAAAGTGCAACATCTGAAGGCCTAATCCATTCCTTTGGCTGCGCTCCGGCTCTTTTAGGTGAAACAAAAGGGCCCTCCAAATGAATGCCGAGCAGTTCCGCACCTAATAAAGAGGCCTCTTCAGCCGCTTTCCACTCTCTTGCATTCACCAAAGCTTGAGAAATATGCCCATGTTCCTGGGTAATGGTTGTTGCTAAAAAGCTCGTCGTGCCTTCTTCGGGCAGCCTTGACGACAGGGTGTCGAGGGCAGAAAAGCTTGCATCCATTGTATCTGCGCCATAGCCGCCGTGAATATGGATGTCAATCATCCCGGGAAGCAAAACGGAATCTGCCGGTGCTTGAATCTCTTTTGCATAGGTCTCTTTAGGCCGTTCACTAGTGACTGTGCTGATCTTTCCGTCAGTGATTCCGACATAGCCTTTTTTGATTCCTTTGTTTTCTGTCACGATCGCGATGTCTTTGATAAGAAGACTTTCTGCCATAGGTGATCCGCCTTTCTGGTATATGAATACATTTATTTTACTCCTTTTCAGACTAGTGATCTAGACCAGCTGAGGTGTTTTCCCGTCTTTTATAAAATCTGTTTTAGGTTCAAGCCCGAAAGTGATAAAATGAAAGTATTGTGAGCAAGCTCGGGTCAGCCCGGAACAGGAGGAACATATCGTGGCAAAAGTTCGCACAAAAGACGTAATGGAACAGTTCAATTTGGAATTAATCAGCGGAGAAGAAGGGGTTAACCGCCCGATTACCATGAGTGATTTATCAAGACCAGGCATTGAAATTGCCGGATATTTTACATATTACCCGAGAGAACGCGTGCAGCTTCTCGGAAAAACAGAGCTTTCTTTCTTTGAGCAGCTGCCGGAAGAGGATAAAAAGCAGCGAATGGAATCTCTGTGCACGGATGTAACACCAGCTATTATTCTTTCTAGAGATATGCCCATTCCGCAGGAGCTGATTGACGCTTCTGAGAAAAACGGTGTGCCTGTCCTCAGATCGCCGCTGAAAACAACAAGGCTGTCAAGCCGGTTAACCAACTTTCTTGAGAGCCGTCTCGCGCCTACCACGGCGATTCATGGCGTTCTTGTTGACATATACGGCGTCGGCGTGCTGATCACAGGGAAAAGCGGTGTCGGGAAAAGTGAGACCGCGCTGGAGCTTGTGAAAAGAGGACACCGCCTCGTTGCGGATGATTGCGTTGAAATCCGACAGGAGGACCAGGATACCCTTGTCGGAAACGCTCCGGAATTAATTGAACATCTTCTGGAAATCAGGGGGCTAGGCATTATCAACGTGATGACGCTGTTTGGTGCCGGCGCAGTCAGAAGCAATAAACGAATCACGATTGTCATGAATCTTGAACTCTGGGAGCAGGGCAAGCAATACGACCGTCTCGGACTAGAGGAAGAAACGATGAAAATCATTGATACGGAAGTGACAAAACTGACGATTCCCGTCCGTCCGGGCCGAAATCTCGCAGTCATTATCGAAGTGGCAGCGATGAACTTCAGATTGAAGCGGATGGGCCTGAATGCCGCCGAGCAATTTACGACTAAGCTGGCGGACGTCATAGAAGACGGTGAACAAGACGAATAGGAGTTGGCGTTAAATGAATGAAGCGATAGAACCGCTCAATCCGATAGCTTTTCAGCTGGGGCCGTTAGCCGTCCATTGGTACGGAATTATTATCGGTCTCGGTGCTTTGCTTGGACTTTGGATCGCGATGAGAGAAAGTGAGAAACTGGGGCTGCAAAAAGATACGTTTATTGATCTTGTCCTGTTTGCCATTCCGATTGCGATTATTTGCGCCAGAATTTATTACGTTGCATTTGAATGGGATTATTATGCGGCACATCCGGGAGAAATCATTAAGATTTGGAAGGGTGGCATTGCCATTCATGGCGGATTAATCGGGGCGATTTTAACAGGTTATGTGTTTTCGAGGGTGAAAAACCTTTCGTTCTGGAAGCTTGCGGACATTGCCGCACCGAGCATTTTACTCGGCCAGGCGATCGGCCGCTGGGGAAACTTCATGAATCAGGAGGCACACGGCGAGGCAGTCAGCCGAGCCTTTTTAGAAAGCCTGCACCTGCCTGACTTTATCATCAATCAGATGTATATTAACGGACAATACTATCACCCTACTTTCTTATATGAATCACTATGGAGCTTTGTCGGCGTCGTTGTTTTGCTGCTCCTGCGCAAAGCAAATTTGCGCAGAGGCGAGATGTTCTTGATCTATATCATCTGGTATTCAATCGGAAGATACTTTATTGAAGGAATGCGGACTGACAGCTTAATGCTGACTGAGGCACTCCGCATCGCTCAGGTGATTTCAATCGTATTGATTGTTTTGGCTGTGGCGGCCATCATCTTCAGACGCGCCAAGGGTTATTCGAAGGAGCGGTACACGGAGTAGACGTCAACAAAGGGGGATGAGGGATGAAGAAGATCTTTCTGGCCGGTCTGGCGGCAGGTCTTCAAACAACATGGACACTTGGCAAAGTCATTTTCCCGGTAACACTATTGGTTACATTGCTTCAGCATACGCCTGTCATGGATTGGCTGATACGGCTGATCACACCGGTTATGGGTCTGTTCGGGCTTTCTGGAGAAGCAGCCATTCCGCTTGTGCTGGGGAATATGCTGAATCTGTATGCCGGCATTGCCGGGATTTTGACATTGGATTTATCTGTGAAGGAAGTTTTTATTTTGGCTGTGATGCTGTCATTCTGCCATAACTTGATTATCGAATCGACAGTGGCCGCAAAGGTTGGCATCAGAATTGGCGTCATATTGGCGGTGCGCATCGGTTTGGCCGCTGTCTCAGCGATCGTCATTAACCTGATTTGGCATGGCGGACAGGAAACCGCGCAGTACGGTTTTATCGCCGCGAAGAGCGCGGCTCCTGACGGCTGGCTGGCAATGCTTGCCGAGGCTTTAATGAAAGCCGGGCTCGGTGTTTTGCAGCTGGCGGCCATTGTGATCCCGCTGATGATCATCATTCAGTTTTTAAGAGATTTAGGCTGGCTGCACCGTTTTTCCAGATGGCTGTCTCCGTTTACGCAGCTGCTTGGCATGAATAAAAATACGTCCATGACGATGGTGGCAGGACTGACGATCGGTTTGGCCTACGGAGCGGGTGTCATGATCAAAGCTGTTGAGGATGACGGCGTGAGCAGGCGGGATATGACATTGGCATTTATTTTTCTCGTTGCTTGCCACGCGGTCGTGGAAGATACACTCGTCTTTATTCCGCTCGGCATACCGGTCTGGCCTCTTCTTCTGATACGTGTCACCACCGCGGTGCTCTTGACAATGGCTATTGCGCACACATGGAAAAAGTGGAAACCCTCAGCGGTTGGAAAGGAAGCAATATGAGTGACAAACAAGTAACGACGATTCTGTTTGATTTAGACGGAACCCTTATTAATACGAACGAATTAATTATCGCGTCCTTTTTGCATACACTGGAGCATTATTATCCGAGCAAGTATAAACGAGAAGACGTACTCGCGTTTATCGGGCCGTCTCTTTATGACACATTCTCCTCGATGGACGCTGATCAATGCGATGATATGATCGCCATGTACAGAGCATACAATCACGACATGCACGATTCACTTGTGACTGAATATGAAACCGTGTATGAAACCTTAGATGCATTGAAAAAAGCCGGGTTTAACTTAGGGATTGTAACAACAAAATTAAGGGATACTGTCAATATGGGCCTCAAGCTGACGGGCATCGGCGAGTTCTTTGAAACGGTCGTCACCCTCGATGATGTGACACATGCAAAGCCTGATCCCGAGCCGGTTCTGTTAGCGCTCAAACAGCTTGGAAGCGAGCCGGCGGAAGCCATGATGGTCGGTGATAATTACCATGATGTGCTGGCAGGAAAAAACGCCGGAACAAAAACGGCTGGAGTGACATGGACGATTAAAGGGCCGGAAATGCTTGCGAAGCATGAGCCTGATTATATGCTTGACAAAATGAGTGATTTATTACAAATCGTTGGAGTGAAGTAATCTGTGAGAAAAACAGATCGTCATCCGGTCTCAGGAGCTAACTCACTATGGCATGTCTATCAAACGGTCCCTTTTTTAAAGGTTGTCAAAAATTTCATTGTCATTCAAATGGCGAGATATACACCGTTTATAGGGATGAAAAACTGGCTGTACCGTACGTTTCTGCGGATGGAGATTGGGAAGCAGACATCGTTTGCCTTGATGGTGATGCCGGATATTATGTTTCCGGAAAAGATCATAGTCGGAACAAATTCAATCATCGGGTACAATACGACCATTTTGGCCCATGAGTATTTGATTCAAGAATACCGGATCGGCAAAGTCCTGATCGGAGACGAAGTGATGATCGGCGCCAACACGACCATTTTGCCCGGGGTGGAAATAGGCGATGGCGCAGTGGTTTCCGCCGGAACGCTTGTCCATAAAGATGTGCCTGCCGGCGCGTTTGTCGGAGGAAACCCGATGCGGATCATCTATACGAAGGAAGAAATGAAAGAAAGAATGAAAAGGCCCGCTGAATAAACATTAGCGGGCCTTTTTTTATATTAAAATGGAGTATTGTTATTTTCATAAATATGCTGAACGCCAATCCATTTCTGGCCGACATTGGAGTAGCGTGTATTTGTCATTCTGACCGTGCTTGTTTTGCTGTCTGTCCGGAAGATCGCTTCTTTCATATTCGTGATGGTGCACTTGTCAATGATCACATCAACGTGGAAGGTTGAACCGCCAAGCTGTCTAATGAATTTACCGCCATTGTCCGCCGTGAAGTTTTTCACTGTAAATGTGCTGGCTTTATTGAGTTGGAAAATCTTATCCGACGCTTTTTGGGCGGAGCCGCCATCGATGGTCACTTTTCCTTCTTTCTTCACCGTTAACGCATCCTCACCCACATCTTCCCACTTTACATTCTGAATTTTAACGTTTCCATAAGTGTGCACGCCATCAGCAGCAGGTGCGCCGAGCACCACATTTTTCAGAGTTGCTCCATCCTCCACACGAAAAACAGGTTTTTGGTTTTCGGACTGGCTTCCGTCACCTAATTCTTTCCCTGCTACAAACCGCTGTCCCTTCCCGTCATATGTTGTATTTTTTGGCACAATAATTGTTTCATGAACCACTTTGTCAGCTGCAAAAGCAGTTGATGACTGAAACTGGCTGAAACCGATAACCAAACTGAACATAAATAGGATAGACACGATTTTTTTCAATGATAAAATCCTCCCCGGATATCGATAAATTTTGTAAGAGAAGCCTCAGCGTCTTGCACCGGCTTCTCTCACATAGATCGGGGCAAGGCTGAATCTGCTTTAATCATAAAAACAGACAGCCTGAAAGTAAAGATATTTTTGGATATTAAATGGAAAATGAATCGATATTACCGATTGAAACAAAAAGCATGAATATTGTCGTGTTTGCTCAGGGTAGAGCATAGTGGGGTGTTCAGCTGTTTACTTTTGGATAACGATGGCCTGGCTGCCCATTTGTTCCCACGCGTTTTCAAAACTGGTTCTGTCCGTTTTTCTGTTTTTATAGCCATACGGATCATTGAGATAGACATATTTTTCATCATAGCCCGTAACGGCGACACTGTGGACACTGAACGTGATATCAATTGTTCCATTTGGTGTTTTCCATGTCTGCATGTTGTCAACTGGCGCCAAGCTGGCGGTCGTAATGACCCAAACAGGATTGCCCTTCTCCAGTTGTTGATAGACTGCAGAAATGCTTTTTCCAGTCAGGTCAGACACTTTGTCTCCGGCATAGGTTTTTGCTAATTGATAGATCGGTCCGTGGTAGACACCGAGACCGGGGCCATTCGCCATATCCCCGACAAATCCGTCATTCGGATCCCCTTTTAATCCGCTGCTATATGTCAAAGGCACTGTGGCAATCTGGTTTGCCAATGTGTTTTTTGTCACGTCATATCCCGCGTAATTCAGCACCATCGCAAGGCTTGTTACTTCACAGCCATTATAGAGCCGAGGGGCGTCCATTTGATTGTAAAGCACGACATTCAGCGGTTCCGCGCTTCCTTGCAGCTCGTTTTCGCTATTTGCAGCTGTTTCCGAGCCTTCTTCAGCTTCTCTTTTAATGCTATTGAAAAAAGGGATATCTATATCTTTTGCATATATTTTGAGTCCGAAAAAAATAACACCTGATAGAATGATCAGGACACATAGAGTTCGCAGTGTTTTCATCTGTATCTCCTTGTTCTCTATTTGATTTGTATTATAGCATGCCAAACATAAAGAATTTAAGATATGACACACCTTTAATGATTTGTTCATGTTTTTTTCATAATGAGGAGGAGGACATCTGAGCAAAAAAGTTAAGCATTGATTTTCATTCTTTCATCTGCTAACATATTATCATATTAGCGAACTAAAGGATTCGGAATTTTCCTTCAAATGATGACAACGGAGGTGCTTGGGTTGATGTTTATGTTTGAAAAACCGCACGGTATGAGAGATACACTGCCGGGTTTATACGAAACGAAAAAAAAGGTGAGACAATCGTTAACCGATTTGATTGATAAATGGGGATACCGGTTTATGGAAACACCGACATTGGAATTTTACGATACCGTTGGCGTGCAGTCAGCGATTGAAGAACAGCAGCTGTTTAAGCTTCTTGACCAGGACGGCAAGACATTGGTGCTTCGCCCTGATATGACAGGGCCGATTGCTAGGGTGGCGGGATCTAAGCTTCTAAAACACGATCATCCGCTCAGAGTCGGTTATGCGGCAAATGTATTCAGGGCTCAGGAACGGGAAGGCGGACGTCCCGCCGAGTTCGAGCAGGTGGGAGTGGAATTAATCGGTGACGGGACGACAAGCGCGGATGCGGAGGTCATTGCCTTAGCCGTCGGTGCATTAAAAAGCGCCGGGCTGTCTTCCTTTAAAATTGCTATCGGCCACGCCGGTATAGCGGATGCCTTGTTTGTTGAGGTGCTCGGAAACGTTGAACGCGCTGATGTGCTGCGGAGGTTTTTATATGAGAAGAACTACGTTGGCTACAGAGAACATGTCAAATCTCTCCCGCTTTCCTCCATTGATAAAAGCAGGCTGCTTGAGCTGCTTGAATTGCGGGGCGGCATAGAAGTATGCGGACGTGCTGAGAACCTCGTTGATTCTGCGCAAGGAACAAGCGTGATTGATGAACTCAAAGCGCTGTGGGACATACTTGAGGATTATGGATGTACGGAAAATGTCCGTCTGGATCTGAATATGGTCAGCCATATGAGCTATTACACGGGAATTCTATTTGAAGTGTACGCGGAAAATGTCGGCTTTGTCATTGGAAGCGGCGGCCGTTATAACAAGCTCTTAGGCTATTTTGATTCACCCGCGCCGGCGACAGGCTTCGGACTTCGGATCGACCGGCTGATAGAAGCGCTTCATATGAAAGAAGAAGCTTGTGAAATCAACGCTGTTATTTTCAGCAAAGAGCAGCGGGTGCAAGCCATCGCTTATGCGAATGAAGAACGCATGAAAGGGAATAAAGTGGTGCTTCAGGATTTATCAGGAATCGAAAATATCGATCAGATGACAAAATCTTTTGCGAACGTCACCTACTTTATCGGTGCCAGAAAGGAAGAGCAAAATGGGTAAGTTACTCACAATGGCGATGCCAAAGGGCCGGATATTTGAAGAAGCAGCAGTGCTGCTTCGGCAGGCGGGCTATAAGCTCCCAGAGGAGTTTGAAGACTCGAGAAAACTGATCATCAATGTGCCGGAGGAAAATCTCCGTTTTATATTGGCTAAGCCGATGGACGTAACCACATATGTGGAGCATGGTGTGGCTGACGTCGGAATTGCGGGCAAGGATGTCATGCTGGAGGAGGAGCGCGATGTGTATGAGGTGCTCGATTTGAAGATCAGCAAATGCCACTTGGCAGTCGCCGGACTTCCGAATACAGACTGGAGCGGCGTAGCCCCAAGAATCGCGACAAAGTATCCGAATGTAGCTTCCGGTTATTTTAGAGAGCAGGGAGAACAAGTCGAAATCATCAAGCTCAACGGTTCAATTGAGCTGGCCCCGCTCATCGGGCTTGCAGACCGCATTGTGGACATCGTTTCCACCGGACAGACGCTAAAGGAAAACGGGCTTGTTGAAACGGAGCACATTTGTGATATTACGTCCCGCTTTATCGTCAACCCGGTAAGCTACCGGATGAAAGACGATGTGATTGACGAAATGGCCTCCCGCTTATCTCTCGTTGTGGAAGGAGAAACGGCAAAATGAAGATCAAAACCATCAGCGGCGCAGACCGGCTTTCTCTCAAACGGTCCATAGATGCCGGAACGGAAGAGCAAAGAAAAGCGGTCCGAACCATTATTGAAGCTGTCAAAGCAAACGGTGATCAGGCGGTCCGCACATATACGGCGAGATTTGACGGCATCGAACTAGACAGCCCGCTAGTCACGAAAGAAGAAATTGAAGAAGCGTATACCTTGCTGGATTCACAGCTGCTTCAGGTGATGAGGCAGGCAATTGAAAATATAAGGGACTATCACGAAAGACAGCTGCAATCCTCATGGTTTTATCACAGAAAAGACGGCTCAATGCTGGGGCAGAAAGTAACGGCGCTTGATTCCGCCGGCGTATATGTGCCGGGGGGGACGGCGGCATATCCATCATCTGTTTTGATGAATGTCATCCCGGCGCTGACAGCAGGTGTGGAAAGAATCGTCCTTGTAACGCCTCCGGGAAAAGACGGGAAGCTGTCTCCCGGGGTTTTAGTTGCCGCTTCCGAGCTAGGCATAAAAGACATTTACAAAATGGGCGGCGCTCAGGCGATTGCGGCGCTGGCGTACGGAACCGAAACCATTGCGCCGGTGGATAAAATCACAGGTCCGGGAAATATTTATGTCGCGCTTGCCAAACGAGAGGTGTTCGGTGATGTCGATATTGATATGATTGCCGGACCGAGTGAAATCGTCGTGCTGGCTGATGATACTGCGATTCCGGGCGAAATCGCGGCCGACCTGCTGTCACAGGCAGAACACGACAAGCTTAGCTCATGTGTGTGTGTCACAGATTCCCTAGCGTTGGCCGAGGCGGTTTCAGCCGAGGTAAGCGAGCAGCTGAAAACGTTGCCGCGAAGGGAAATCGCGGAAGCCTCAATAAGTGATTACGGTTGTATCTATGTAGCGGAAACAATGGGTGAAGCGATTGACACGGTCAATACGCTCGCACCGGAGCATTTAGAAATCCTCACCCAGTCTCCCGAAGCGTTGCTCGGCAGAATCAAACATGCGGGAGCGATCTTCTTAGGCAGATACAGCCCTGAGCCTGTCGGCGATTATTTTGCCGGACCGAATCATGTGCTTCCGACAAACGGAACAGCCAGATTTTCAAGTCCATTAAGCGTAACGGATTTTCAAAAGAAATCGAGCATCATTTCTTACAGCCAAACGGCTTTTGAAGAACATGCCGAAAGCATTGCGGCTTTTGCCAGACTTGAAGGGTTAGAAGCCCATGCCAGATCAATTGAAGCGAGAGAACGGAGGAATTCAAAATGAGAAAAGCACAACGCGCCAGAAAAACAAACGAAACAGATATTGAGCTGGCATTTGCATTAGACGGCGAGGGGCAAGCGGATATCAAAACAGACGTGCCGTTTATGACGCATATGCTGGATTTATTCACGAAACACGGACAATTCGATCTCTCCATTCACGCAAAAGGCGATGTTGATATAGATGATCACCACACGACTGAAGATATCGGCATCTGTTTAGGGCAGGCGCTGCTCGAAGCCTTGGGCGATAAAAAAGGAATCAAGCGCTATGGATCAGCGTTTGTGCCAATGGATGAGGCGCTTGCCCAAGTCGTCATAGATCTAAGCAATCGACCGCACTTGGAAATGCGCGCGAACTTCCCTGCGGCTAAAGTCGGGACCTTTGATACGGAGCTTGTACATGAATTTTTGTGGAAGCTGGCGCTTGAAGCGCGGATGAACCTGCACGTCATCGTTCATTACGGCACAAACACCCACCACATAATTGAAGCTGTTTTTAAAGCGCTGGGGCGTGCGCTTGATGAAGCGACTACGATCGATCCGCGTGTTAAAGGGATACCATCAACGAAAGGGATGCTGTAAATGATCGGCGTGATAGATTACGGAATGGGCAATTTATACAGTGTCTCAAAGGCGCTTGAGCGTGTCGGCGTGCCGTACTTTGTTTCTGAAAAGCCGAAGGAGCTGAGTGAAGCCGATGCCTTCATTTTGCCCGGAGTCGGTTCATTCGGAGACGCGATGGTCAATTTGCGCAGCGCGAAGCTTGATCAATTGATTCAAGATATGGTGTCAGAAGGGAGACTGCTTCTCGGGATCTGCCTCGGCATGCAGCTTTTATTTGACCAAAGCGAAGAAAACGGGAGCGCGTCAGGCCTTGGGCTATTAAAAGGAAAAGCAGTCAGGCTGAAAGCAGAAGATAAGGAAGGAAACAAACTGAAGGTTCCGCATATGGGCTGGAACCGCCTTTCTTTTCATAACGAATCTCCGCTGCTGGCCGAAACAGAAGAAGGCTATGCTTATTTCGTGCATTCGTATTACATCGACGGGATGGAGGGGGACGCGCTTCTGGCAAGCGCTGATTATGGTGTGCGAGTGCCCGCTGTCGTCGGAAAAGGAAATGTCTTCGGCGCCCAATTTCATCCGGAAAAAAGCAGCACAGTCGGAATGTCCATCCTAACCCAATTCACGAAAATGGCAGCAGAAATGAAGGTGAAAAAATGAGTACTTTTACATTATATCCGGCAATTGATATGAGAAACGGCAAATGTGTCCGTCTCGTCCAAGGAGACTATAATAAGGAAACAATTTACGGCGATTCACCGTACGATATGGCCGCGTTATTTGCGAGTGAGGGTGCCGAATGGATCCACCTCGTTGATCTCGACGGGGCCAAAGAAGGGAAAAGAGTGAATGACCGCCATGTGATTGAGATTGCGCAAAAGCTGAACCTGAAAGTCGAAATCGGCGGCGGTATCCGTTCTGAAAATGATGTCTATGAATATTTATCGGCAGGAGTCGACCGAGTGATCCTGGGAAGCTCAGCTGTTTCTAACCCTCCGTTTGTCAAAAAAATGCTGAAACAATATGGCGGAAACATCGCAATCGGCCTGGATGCGAGAAACGGTTTTGTTTCTACTGAAGGATGGCTGGAAACATCAACCCTTAAAGCAGCTGAACTCGGCAAAGAGCTTGCCAATGAAGGAGCGGAGGTCTTTATTTTTACTGACATCGCGACAGACGGGATGCTGTCAGGCCCCAATATTGAAAGCACGGTCGAGCTTGCAAAGGAAACGGGGAAATCGGTGATTGCTTCCGGCGGCGTCAGCTCCGTTGAGGACCTCGAAGCCCTCGCCCGCTACCAGGCGGACGGCGTCTCTGGAGCGATCATCGGAAAAGCGCTGTATACCAATCAGTTTACGCTCAGCGAGGCGCTTGAAAGGGTGAAGCGCAAATGATCACAAAACGGATTATTCCATGTCTTGATGTCAAAGAAGGACGCGTTGTCAAAGGAATTCAATTTCTCGAATTAAAGGATGCCGGTGACCCAGTTGAGCTGGCGGAAGTGTACGGCCAGGAAGGGGCGGATGAACTCGTTTTTCTTGATATCTCCGCCTCGCATGAAGGGCGCAAAACGATGGTTGACGTTGTGGAGCAGGTTGCCGCGAAGCTTGCGATCCCGTTTACAGTCGGCGGCGGCATCAACCAGCTCAGCGATATGAAAACGATTCTGCGTGCCGGCGCGGATAAAGTTTCTGTGAACACAGCAGCTGTTCTCCGCCCTGAGCTGATTACAGAAGGAGCCGAGTTTTTCGGTTCACAATGCATCGTTCTTGCCATCGATGCCAAGTATGACCAAGAATCCGGCACATATAAGGTCTACACGCACGGCGGCAGAAAGAAAACAGACTGGGAAGTCACCGCATGGGCAACAGAAGGCGTCAAACGCGGAGCAGGAGAAATATTGCTGACAAGCATGGACTCTGACGGTGAAAAAAAAGGCTTTGACCACAGGCTGACAAGGCTTGTTTCTGAAGCTGTCCCCGTACCTGTTATCGCCTCGGGCGGAGCGGGGAACGCGCAGCATATGCTTGAGGCTTTTACAAAAGGAGAAGCCGACGCCGCGCTGGCCGCTTCTATTTTTCATTATAAAGAAACATCGATTAAAGAAGTGAAATCATACTTAAAAGAGCACGGGGTGAATGTGAGATGAAACAGGCAGATGAACTGCGTTTTAACGAGGATGGATTAATTCCCGCCATCGTGCAAGATGCGGCAAGTAAAGAAGTGCTGACCCTTGCCTATATGAACAAGGAATCGTACGAAAAAACGCTGGAAACGAAAGAAACATGGTTTTACAGCCGTTCGCGCCAAGAGTTATGGCATAAAGGAGAAACCTCAGGCAACACGCAAGCCGTTAAGGGCATCCGATATGACTGCGACCAAGACGCATTGATCGTACTCGTAGAGCCATCCGGCCCGGCATGCCACACAGGCAGCTACAGCTGTTTTACAAAGGAACAATCAGAAGAACAGGCTGCGGGACGATTTGACATCATGAACGAACTGGAACGCGTGATCGCGGAGCGGCAAGCGGAAATGCCTGAGGGAGCATACACCACTTATCTTTTCCGTGAAGGTGTCGATAAAATTCTGAAAAAAGTCGGTGAAGAAGCATCCGAGGTGATCATTGCCGCGAAAAATCGAGACCGCGAGGAACTCAAATGGGAAGCGGCAGACTTGCTGTATCACCTGCTTGTCTTGCTCAGAGAACAAGCTCTGCCGCTGGATGATGTGCTTGATGTGTTGAAGAAACGCCATACTGAAAAGTAAGAGGAGTGGAGCTGTTCATTAGCAGCTCCCTTTTTATGCATCTTTACGCCTGATCCATTTGTCGTGTTTCGGTAAATAAAATGTAAAAAAGCACTGCTCACAAAAAATAGACATCAAAAAACCAATCGAATTCCCTATTCATCGAAAATTTTCCATGATGTAACATAACTAAGGATGAAAATCCCTGTTGGATAGCAGGTCTTTAGCATGATTTTGTGGAAACCGGTAAGGAGAGAAAAAAAAGGCATATCATGAAAAAGGAAGTACATTCGAAAATGGGGAGAGAATGGTGAACGAAAAAATTGATGAACTGAACAAAAGAGTTGGACGTTTGGAACAAGAACTGGCCAATGTCAAAAAAGAGATCGCATATCTCACGGCAGGCAAGCAAGAACAAGTTATAGCCAAAACGGTAGAACATCCAAAAATCAACAAAGAAACCGAAGTGCCAAAACAAACAACGGCTCCGTCAAAAGAGCGCCGCACTTTAGAAAACATAGCAGGAAATTGGCTTCCGAAAATCTTTATTTTTGTTTTTCTTCTTGGCATGATTTGGGCGTTTGCGGCAGCTGCTGAAAAAGGCTGGGTCAACACATATATGAGGGTGGCGGCAGGGCTCATGGTCTCCATTGTGCTATATGTTCTCGGCAGCAGGCAATATAAGAAAAATGCCAGTGTGCTGGGCGTCTCATTATTGGCGGGCAGTAACATTGTCTACATCGTTTCTTTATTTGCGGGGAACATGCTGTACCAGATGATCCCGACCCCGCTTACAGTGATCCTTCTTGCTGCAGGCGTTACGGGCGGTGTGTACATATCAAGAAAATATCGGTCACAAGCACTCATTGCGATTATCGGCGCAGGTGTTTACTTGTATCCGTTTTTATTTGGCGGGGAACAAGGAAACGAATACATTTTTTATGTATATGAGTCATTGGTTTTCGCAGGCTTAATGTATGAGACAGTCAAACAAAAGTACAGCGTGGCGTGGAATATAGCAAACTATGCATTTATATTAGCGATTTTTGCTTTCTTATCATTTACCGATGCACAGGTATCGGTTTGGACACTTACTGTCTTTACGATGCAGCAGGCGATCATGATCTTCTTGGCCTTACGATCGCACATCCCATTTCAAAAAGCTGTCTACCTCACAGCTGTTTCAATCGGAGCTTTTGTCGTTTTCATTACAGGGTTTGTCCTGTATCTAAAAAACGATACAGCGTTATACGCCTTTTATACTGTTGCTTTTGTCATTTACCTATTGTTAAGTTTATGGAAAAGAAAAGATTTAGTCGAAATCAAACATACGTTTTTTCTCATTTCTATGATTTATTTTAATGTATTAGCAGCGGATGCATTAGATGAAAATGAAATTTGGCTGTACATCATGTTTACGTTGCAAGGAATCATGATGTGTTACGTGTCATACCGCAAAAAAAGCTGGCTGATCGGCATTGCCGGAGTGATTGTCGTTTTACAGGCATCGTGCGGCCTCATGCAATACCCGGCACGCTCATTACACTTTCTCAGCGTGGTCTCTTGGCTGCTGCTGATCAGCTCACTATTTGCTGCCTATCTGTATTCGAAAAACATACAAAATAAACAAATCACGATTGTTGTTTCGTACGCTGTTTCATTCCTGATGCTTGTATTCTTCAGCAAATTATCCATATGGATGACGGATAAGATTGACGGCGTATCCAATCATGTAGGAGTATCCCTGTCTTGGTTTATATTTGTCATCGTGATGTATGCTGTTTATTACGCAACCAAAGACAAGACATGGAACCGAATCGGGCTTGTATTTTTATTTATTACACTGGCCAAAATGATTTTAATAGATTCTGCTTCGATAGATATTGTTTGGAGAGCGGTCTTATTCATCTTGTTAGGGGTCATCGGGCTGTTTATATCCAGAATATTTTATTCGAAAAAAGAGAAGCTATAATGCCTGGCCACGACTGCCGAGAGAACTCGGCGGTCTTTTGTTCGTTTGATTCTATCAGTTAACGATATGGAGGTTTGTCATGAAAAAAACCATCTTGATTTGCATCAGCTTACTACTTGTCCTGACAAGCGGATGCGGTATGAACGACAATAATAAAAACACCACCAATGACAGTAAGACAGAAGCCATAAAACCAAAAGACATGGACCCAAAAGACCTGCCGCAAGTTCCGGCGTTTCAGGATGAGAAAACGAGAGAGTATATGGTGTCAACGAAGGAAGAGGAGCCGGGGTATTATGTGCTGGAGTCTAAGCTAAAAGGATTTAGGATGTTGTTCCCGGCGGACGGGGAATATTCAAGCTATTTGTCTAGTCGTGATGAAAATGAAGAAATCATAGCATTTGATAGTTATGAAAAAACAAAAAATAAAATGCTAAATGCACAAATAGAGTATTACCAAAGAACATCCTTTATAAATAATCCTGAGACAATGTTAGAGCAAGTTAGGAGTGAAAATGGGTATAATGGCAGTTTTGAAAAGCTAGAGAACGAAGATAAAGATATTTATATCGCTCATAAGAAAAATCATTTTCAAAACGATAAAAATAAATACAGCTTTTCATACAGATATTTCGGTTATATCAAGTCACCCGAGAAAAAACAAGCCGGTATCGTATTTTCATTTATGTTTAGATGTCCAAATGATGAGAAGCCTTGTACGTTAGATCAAGATCATTTAGGAGATCAGGTGAAAAAGCAGATGAAATCCATCACCTTTTTAGATCATAAACAGGAGAAATAAACGGAATACAAAGATTAAAATTTTTGCTGAAAATCCATGGAGGTTCTTCATGAAAAAGATCATCTTGATTTGCTTCAGCTTATTACTAGCCCTGACAGGAGGGTGCAGTATGAACGACAATGATAAAAACACCACAAATAACAATAAAACAGAAGCCATAAAACCAAAAGACATGGACCCAAAAGAACTGCCGCAAGTTCCGTCGTTTCAGGACGGGAAAACGAGAGAGTACATGGTGTCAACGCAAGAAGAAAAGCCGGGGTATTATTTGCTGGAGTCTAAGCTGAAAGGTTTTAGGATGTTGTTTCCGGAGGATGCGAAGTACGTAACTAAATTTTCAAGTGTTGGCAAAAATGAAGAAACAATAATATTTGATAGTTTTAATAAAAAAACTAACATTCAATATGATGGGCAATTGGATTATCATCGAGAAAAAAGTTTTGCGAATGACAAGGATACAATGCTGGACATTGTAAGCGGTAGAAATAGCTATAAAGGCAAATTCGAAGAAAGAGAGCTATCTGATAAAATTGTATATTCTGCTCAAAAGAAAAGTGTTTTTGATGATGTAGAGGGAAAGAATAATTTTTCTTATAGATTTTTGGTTATGTTAAATCAACAAAAGAGGATGATCTGGGGATAGAGTATTCTTTTCGATTTGCCTGCTATAGTGATGAAGAGGCTTGTCCATTAAAGAAAGATGAAGCAAGAAAAAAAGTTCAAAAAATAATAGACTCTATAACCTTTTTAACGGTTAAATAGGAGAAATAGAGAGTGGAAAATCAGAATATATTTGAAAAGCGTTAAAATAAATAAAAGTACAATTATATAGAAGCCATTCTGAAAACTAAGGTAAGAGCCGCATGATAAACGGCTCTTTTTATTTTGTGAAAAAAGTAATGGGTATTTGGGAGTTTGTGAGATGTTTTGCTTGATTAGTTAATAAAAGGAGGCCGAAACCAAGTCTAATTTCCTATTTATCCAAATTCCGCCATGATGTAACATGGAAAAGGATAAAATAATCACTTGTTAACCAGGTCAATGGGATTATTTTTGGGATAAAAATAAATTTCATTCTAATAAAACCCATGGAGGTTCTTCATGAAAAAGATCATCTTTATTTGCTTCAGCTTATTACTAGCCCTGACAGGAGGATGCAGTATGAACGACAATGATAAAAACACCACAAATGACAATAAAACAGAAGCCGTAAAACCAATAGACATGGATCCAAAAGACCTTCCGCAAGTTCCAGCGTTTCAGGACGAGAAAATGAGAGAGTATATGGTGTCAACAAAGGAAGCGGAGCCGGGGTATTATTTGCTTGAGTCTAAGCTGAAAGGGTTTAGGATGTTGTTTCCGGAGAATGCGAAATATCTAGCACGAAGATCATCATTAGCCGGGATGAATAAGGAAAGTATTGGATTTAATAGTTATGATAAAGACACCAATGTAATGTTTGATGGACATGTAACATATTACAAAGAAGAAAGCTTTGTGAATGAACCTGAAACTATGCTAGATATTGTAAGTGGGAAAAATAGCTATAAAGGTGAATACAAAAAAAGCAGTAAAAAGAACAATGATATTTACTTTGCTAAGAAAAAAGACATCTTTGAGGATATTGAAAGAAAATATAATTATTTATACAGTTACTTTGGTTATGTGAAATCTACAGAAGAAGATAACCTAGGAGTTGAATATGCCTTTACTTTCGGATGCAAAAATGAAAATCAACCATGCTCTTTAGATGAAGAAAAGGCTAAAAATAAAGTGGAGAAATTAATTAATTCTATCACCTTTTTAATAGATAAAAAGGAGAAATAAGATGGAAAATAAAAATGTATTTGAGAATGAGAACGTAAAGTTGCGTCTGATTGATTTAGAATATGATTATAAACAAAAGTTCGCTTCAATTAAAACAAGTGAAGTTAAGGAAGCCAAAGCGGATTTCGAAGCAGATGTACGCAGAATTTATAAAGAAGAAACCCGCCATGATCTTCCTGAAAATATTGAAATTGAAATCTATACGTCCAATGAACTTGTTAACCAGAATGCAAGTATAGAAAGCTCGACCAGAGAATCAGGTTACGATGGGACGGCAATCCATATAATAGATAAGAAAAAACATATCGATCAGCTTCATATTATTTCAGAAGGCAGTGCTGATAATAAGGATTGGTCGTATAACTTTTTTGGTCTTTTTTTAGGAATCGATCATAGTCAGTATGAGGCTACAAAAGAGTTTACAAAAAAAGCAAAAAAAGCTGCTGGTAACTCTGAGGAATTAAAAACGTTTGCATTGGGACATTCACTAGCAAATAATAATCAAGTAATGGTGCAACTGATTGACGGTGAATTTGATGAAGTTTATGGGGTAAATGGAGCTCAGGTTAATATCAATCAGTTACTTGAAACTGATGAAAATTTAAATAGATATGTTATTAGTAAATTGAATTATAAGTACGAAGACATTGATTCTATCCCACCAGAAAAGCTAAAAAAAGAAATCCAAAAATATTATGAAGACAAAGGCGTAACAGCAAACATCACCCAGCGCATCTCAAAGGATGACCCTCTGTACGGTGCGAGCGGCAAGGCAGACTTCATTACATTCGGCGATGTGAAAATGGCGGATACAAATACAAGTGTAGAAGGCATTCGAAACATTATGGATGGGATTCCTGATGAAGACGTGAGAGCGATTCAAACATTCCTTCAAAAATATAAGGATGACTATGATAAAGACGGCTTGAACGGTTTTGTAAAGGCTGCAAGCGGGATTGACATAGAGCTGATAGATAAAGTGAAGTACACAGATGGTGCTTTAGCGAAAGCGAGTGTCATTTATGAAAACTTTGATGACGTTAAGCAAATGTATGGCCGAATTAAAGAGAATTTGCCGTCGTTTTTAGGTTTTCTCCATACATTATTGGGAAACAGCGGACCGGTCGTAGATCAACTAGCTGAAAATGGGTATATCGATGAAACGCAAAAGAAAGTGATCAAAAAAGAATTAACGAATATGAATGCGAGTATGCGAGGCATAGAATCTCGGTATGAACTTTTTATTGACCATCTAAAGCATGGTCAGTTTACACAAGCACTAAAAGATGTTGGTGAAATAGTAGATTACGTAAAATCAATTTTGTCCTCTATAGATACACTTGACGAAGAAACAAAAGACGCATTAAAACTTATTGTCGATGGTCATAGCATTGTTCAAATGCTGAATGCACTATCGAAAGAAAAAAGCTTCAGCTATAAAGGCTCCGATATTTACTTTACAGGAAAGAGCGGCTCAGGAGAATCGATTAAAGTCAATATTTCTTCCGCTGTCAGAATCTATCAAAACGGCATGAAGATCGTTGAAGATATGGAAGATGCAATTTCTAAGTACCAGAAGGTTTACAGTCAGGAAATCGACGAAGACTTCAGTGACAAAAAACAAGCGATCATCACCGCTATTCATCATATGGAAGAAAATCCTTCGCATTATGCCTTTGATCTTCAATTCCGGCTTGCAGCTGGTTTCAGCCACACATTTGATAAATTGGAAAAAATCTCAGTTCATGAATCTTTCCACACAGGTGCGCTCCCTGCTAATGACGGAATTGTTGCTGAATTAAAAAAACAGGCAACAGAAAAAAGAGATTTCATCAAAAACATCCGCGAGAGTATTGAAAAACTGTTTGAAAAAGAAGAAATGATTTCTCAGTTATTTGATTTTCAGCTTTAGGAGGAATATGAAGAGTGACTTCCTTATTTTCAGAAAGTGAAACAGAAATTGTATCAACTACTTATATGTTTCTTGCCCAGGACGAAATGAAGGGGAAAGCAGGCAGCCTCAATAAACCGATCAACGACATTCTCAGTCTGACAAAGAAATTTGAGTCTTCACTAAAAGAAGAAATCAAAGGACAAAAAGGGTCGATTGTCAAAAAAATAAAAGAAGAACTTGAATCAAAAAGTGAAAAACAAAAAGCCGCACTTCAAATGATAAAAGAAGAACATACCGCCAAAGTGGATCGGTACAAAATGATGATTGAAGACCTGCGAAAGCAGGATGTGACATTGACTTACAGGAAAAAGAAGCCTGTTAAGGATGTATAAGATCATACCTCTCCTACTTCAAAACACGAGTGGGAGATTTTTATTTTCATCATGGCAAAAATATACTGAAAAAGTCTCTCTCCATTGATATGATTGAGAAAGAGTAAAAATCATCCTTTTGATACGACATTTCACCTTTCTGAACGCTGAAACAGGAGGAAAAAGTATATGCCAACCCAGCAACAAAAATCGAAAAGTAAATTGAAACCTTTTTTTGCATTAGTGAAGCAGACCAACCCTTCTTACGGAAAGCTTGCTTTTGCGCTGGTTCTAAGTATTGTGACCACACTGGTCAGCCTTCTCATTCCATTATTAACGAAACAATTAGTCGACGGTTTTTCCATGTCAGCTCTTTCAGGGACACAAATCGGGCTGATCGCGCTTGTTTTTTTCGTTCAGGCCGGGTTAAGCGCCTATGCCACCTACGCGCTTAACTATAATGGACAAAAAATCATTTCCGGGCTGCGGGATTTATTATGGAAGAAATTAATTAAGCTCCCTGTCCCTTATTTCGATACAAACGCTTCCGGAGAAACCGTCAGCCGTGTGACGAATGATACGATGGTGGTCAAAGAATTGATCACAACCCATATCAGCGGGTTTATTACAGGCATCATTTCAGTCATTGGATCTCTGACAATCTTGTTTATTATGAATTGGAAGCTGACACTGCTTGTATTAGTTGTCGTTCCGCTTGCCGCTCTAATCCTAATCCCGATTGGCCGGAAGATGTTCACCATTTCTCGGGAAACGCAAGATGAAACAGCCCGTTTTACCGGCCTGCTGAATCAAATCCTTCCGGAAATCAGACTCGTCAAGGCTTCAAATGCGGAGGTTGTCGAATATGGGCGCGGGAAACTGGGGATTTCTTCATTATTTAAACTGGGAGTTCGTGAAGCCAAGGTTCAGTCGCTTGTCAGTCCGCTTATCTCACTTGTATTAATGGCAGCACTTGTGGCAGTCATCGGATACGGGGGCATGCAGGTTTCATCAGGCGAGCTCACTGCCGGAGCACTCGTGGCCTTTATTTTATATTTGTTTCAAATTATTATGCCGATGGGCCAGATCACAACGTTTTTTACACAGCTGCAAAAATCAATCGGCGCAACAGAAAGAATGATTGAGATTTTGTCAGAAGAAGAGGAAGATACTGTCACAGGAAAACAAATTGAAAACGCGCATTTGCCTATCCAGCTTGATCGTGTGTCTTTTGGATATAAGCCTGATCAGCTGATTTTGAAAGAGATCAGCGCCGTCATTGAGGCAGGGAAAGTAACAGCGATTGTCGGTCCGAGCGGCGGAGGGAAAACAACATTGTTTAAGCTGCTTGAACGTTTTTATTCACCGACTGCAGGGATCATTCGGCTGGGGGAAGAGCCGGTTGACACTTACTCGCTTGAATCGTGGCGCGAGCATATCGGGTATGTATCACAGGAAAGCCCGTTAATGTCAGGAACGATTAGAGAAAATATTTGCTACGGGTTAGAACGTGATGTAACGGACGCTGAGATCGAAAAGGCCGCGGAGATGGCATACGCGCTCAATTTCATAAAGGAGCTTCCGAATCAGCTTGATACGGAGGTAGGCGAACGCGGCATTATGCTGTCAGGCGGACAAAGGCAAAGAATCGCGATTGCCAGAGCGCTTCTCCGAGATCCGAGCATTCTCATGCTTGATGAAGCGACCTCAAGCCTTGACAGCCAATCTGAAAAATCAGTCCAGCAGGCGCTTGAGGTGCTGATGGAGGGCCGCACAACGATTGTCATCGCTCACCGCCTCTCTACTGTTGTAGACGCGGACCAGCTACTGTTTGTTGAAAAAGGAGAAATTACCGGACGGGGAACCCATCATGAATTAATGGCTTCGCATGATCTATATAAAGATTTTGCTGAACAGCAGCTCAAAATGAACGCGGATTTAGAAAACAAAGCCGGGTAAATTTTGGTCGAATCAGCCAGCAAAAAAACGGGGGGATTTTCCCAATCCTTCCTTTTGAACTATTGAGGGGCTGACGATTTATGGTATACTACTGACGGTAATATTGTATAAAAACGGAGGGTAGTTGTGGGAAAACACACTTCTGAACATAAAAATCACGCACAAATTGTCCAGCTGCTTCAAGATGGACAATATTTTTTTCATAAAGGCTTGAAAGCGTATAAAGAGCGCAATCTGAAACGGGCAAGCAAACTGATTCAACGCGCGGTTCATTTGGAGCCGGAGGATTCAGAGATGCTTTCGCAGCTTGCGGTCATTTATTCAGAAATGGGCCAATATCAAGAGTCGAACGATCTTCTTGATTATATTATGGCAAATCTTGAGACCGAAATGCCGGAGTGCCATTACTTTAAAGCGAATAATTTTGCCCATCTGGGACTCTTTCAAGAAGCTTATAAAGAAGCGGCCGCTTATTCAGATGCGGATCCGGACGGGGAATTCGCTGAAGAAAACGATAGTCTGCTTGAATTGCTAGATTTAGGAGACGGCGGGCCTGAGGATTCTCTGTATGATCAGGATGAATTGCTGGTGAAACAGGATCGGGCAAAGTCCCTCTTAGAAAGCGGCCAGCTTGTTGAAGCGGTGGCGGCGCTTGAGGAAATCACAGCTGAATATCCGGAGCTTTGGTCAGCATACAACAATTTGGCGCTCGCCTATTTCTATTCAGGCAACATCGTCAAAGCAAAGGAAACGGCTTATCAAGTGCTCAGTCATAATGAAGGAAATCTTCATGCCTTATGCAATCTTCTCGTTTTCTACTATTATGAAAGAGAAGACGAAAAAGTGGCGGAATTGAGTGACCGGCTTTCTAATGTGTATCCGATGCTATTGGAACAGCGATACAAACTTGGAGCTACTTTGGCGCTTGTCGGCCGCTATGAGCTCGGATATAAATGGCTCAAGTCATTATATAAAAGCGGTTTTGAAGGCGATGACACATTCTTTTACTGGCTCTCGTGCTCCGCTTATTTTACAGGGCATACTGAATTCGCCGAGACGATCTGGAGAAAAGTCGAGTCGCAATATCCCGGAGAAGACCGCCCGGCTCCCTGGGTTGAACGGAGGGAAGCACTCCCTTCATCGGTAGAGCAGCGTCTCGCAGCCTATTATATCAGCAGCACAAAGGGAGAAACGGAGCATCTTGAAGCGGTGATACACTCGAAGAGAATCACCGCTCCTTTCGAAAATCATTTTGTAAGGCTGCTCTTGAATGGAGAATCGGCGGCTGCTGATGTATCAGAGGATGCGCTTTTCGCTTATCAAACCGTCAAATTATTGGAGCGAGCTGAAAAAGAAGAAATGAAAACAGAGGTCATGAGCTGCTGGGTGTTCCATGTCATTCAGCAAATCCGGGCTGCCGTTCCATTGAAAAATGAGAAGGGCTGGGCAGCTGCGATTTGTTATATTTGGAAAGAAGCTCACGGAAAACATGATACGAAAAAAGACACAGCGGCCCGATTTGGCATCTCTCCGGCAACGCTGACGAAATATATGAAATATATTGATGATATTCTAGAATAGAATATTTTGAAGAGTCGATTTGTATAATCGACTCTTTTTTTATTTGATAGATTATAGTAATAGAATAATATCGACAGTTTTTTTAGGTGTTTAAGAAAAATGACAAACGATGAATGACTTGACATCTGTTTGAAACACAAATGTAATAAAATTTATCGCTAATTTGTCGAAACTTGATGGTATAATGATTCTCGTACATAAGGAATTAGTGTTTTTTACATATGATGTGAAATAAACGCTATACAGCCAGAATAAGAGATACACAGAAACATTAACCATAAACAACCATCATTCCTCGTAGAGTATGAGGAACGAAACTTGATGTTTAAAATACGATTCCACATGAGAACAGGTTCACAGTAAAGGGAGGATATTAAAAGTGAGAAAGAGTTTATTGACACTTGGTTTGGCTTCCGTCATCGGGACAAGCAGTTTTTTGATCCCATTTACAAGTAAAACTGCATCGGCGGAAACATTAGATGAAAAGAAACAAAATATCGAAAGCAAGCAATCTGAGGTTGCTTCCAGCATAGAAGCGAAGGAAAAAGAATTAACTGCGCTTCAGGAAAATCAATCAAAGATTGAAAAAGAACTAAAAGACATTAACGATAAGGCGCTTAATACAAGCAACGAGATCGAAGATAAAAAAGAAGAAAACGCTAAAACAAAAGAAGAAATCAAAAAGCTGAAAAAAGAGATTAAAGAAACAGAAGCCCGTATTGAAAAGCGTAACGAAATCCTGAAAAAACGCGTTCGTTCTTTACAGGAAAGCGGCGGATCTCAAGGATACATAGATGTCCTTTTAGGGTCAACAAGCTTTGGTGACTTTATCTCTCGCGCGACTGCGGTTTCATCAATTGTTGATGCAGACAAAGATTTAATCAAGCAGCAAGAGCAGGATAAAGCGAAACTTGAAGATTCTGAAGCGGATTTGAATAATAAGCTGAAAGAAGTTCAAGCTGCATTGGCTAAATTAGAAACCATGCAAAAAGAGCTTGATAAACAGCTTGATGAAAAAGACAAGCTATTCGAAGAAGCAAAAGCAAGCCAGAAGAAAACAGCTGACGCGATTTCTGAATTAAAATCAGAAGCGTCTGAGCTTGCGAACCAAAAAGCAGATACCGAAGCAGAACAAGCACGCATCAAAAAAGAACAAGAAGCTGCGGCTGCTTTGATCAAAAAGCAGGAAGAAGCGCAAAAAGCATCTGATGAGACACAAACAGCTACAACTGAAACAGCAAGCTCATCTCATGATGATTCTTCAAACAACAATTCTTCTAAGAGTTCATCAAACAGTTCGTCTAACAGCTCATCTTCTAAGAAGAGAAGCAGCTCAAACAGCAATTCAGGCGGCACTGTCATCAGTAACTCAGGCGGAATTGAAGGCGCGATCAGCGTTGGTTCAAGCATTGTCGGAAGATCTCCGTACAAATTTGGCGGCGGACGCTCTCAGTCTGATATCAACAACCGTATTTTTGACTGCTCATCATTCGTACGCTGGGCATACGCTTCTGCAGGTGTCAACCTTGGACCTGTCGGCGGAACAACAACTGATACGTTAGTTGCTAGAGGACAAGCTGTCAGCGCGTCTGAAATGAAGCGCGGAGACTTAGTTTTCTTTGACACATACAAAACAAACGGTCACGTTGGAATTTACTTAGGAAACGGTACTTTCCTAAACGATAATTCATCTCACGGTGTATCTATTGACTCAATGAGCAACGTTTACTGGAAAAAGGCATTTAAAGGCGTTGTAAGACGTGTTGTTCAATAATAAATAAGACAAGGGCCTTCTTGAACAGAAGGCTCTTTCTTTATTAATACATATACCCTTTTAAAAAACATTTAATCATGATCAGAAAAAAATGAGCAAAAAAATAGCGTATCACCCTGAGATTTTATAGGATATGGGTAAGGTATACGTTAGATGGGGACTCTTATCATATAAAGAAGCGCCCCAACTTGAAAAAGACGTGTTAAGGAGTGGATAGTGTGTCAGAAGAAAAAGTATATGACGTGATTATTATCGGCGCGGGTCCTGCTGGGATGACGGCCGCTGTATACACATCAAGAGCAAATTTATCGACATTAATGATTGAAAGAGGAATTCCAGGCGGGCAAATGGCCAATACGGAAGATGTAGAAAACTATCCTGGATTCGAAAGCATTCTCGGACCTGAGCTTTCTAACAAAATGTTCGAACACGCGAAAAAATTCGGCGCTGAATACGCTTATGGCGATATTAAAGAAGTGGTTGACGGAAAAGAGTACAAAGTGGTAAAAGCCGGTTCTAAAGAATATAAAGCGCGTGCAGTGATCATTGCCGCAGGTGCGGAATATAAGAAAATTGGCGTGCCTGGCGAAAAAGAATTGGGCGGCCGCGGCGTGTCTTATTGTGCGGTATGTGACGGCGCTTTCTTTAAAGGCAAAGAGCTTGTCGTTGTCGGCGGCGGAGATTCCGCTGTGGAAGAAGGCGTGTATCTGACACGTTTCGCTTCAAAAGTAACGATTGTTCACAGACGTGACAAACTCCGTGCGCAAAGCATTCTTCAAGCGAGAGCATTTGATAATGAAAAAGTTGACTTCCTTTGGAATAAAACCGTGAAGGAAATTCATGAGGAAAACGGCAAAGTCGGCAGCGTAACGCTTGTTGATACAGTAAACGGTGAAGAAAGTGAATTCAAAACAGACGGCGTATTCATTTACATCGGCATGCTTCCTCTGTCTAAACCGTTTGAAAATCTGGGCATTACGAATGAAGAGGGCTACATCGAAACAAACGACCGCATGGAAACAAAGGTTGAAGGGATTTTCGCTGCCGGAGACATTCGCGAAAAATCACTGCGCCAAATCGTAACGGCTACAGGAGACGGAAGTATTGCGGCACAAAGCGTACAGCATTATGTCGAAGAGCTCCAAGAAACGCTGAAAACTTTAAAATAAAAAGGCTGTCATACGAGTTTCACATTACGTTACTGGGTTTTAATTCCGCTGTAACAGTTGTGTAATGCTTTTCGGTTATGATTAATAACGTAATTGACCCCCTTTTTATAATGAATACACTTTTTTGGCACGGATTCTCCAGTTATCCGTGTCCTTTTTTTGTCCAAAAATAAAAGGCGGTTGCCTATTCCATTAAAAATCACCTGAATTCATGAATGAATATGCTGTAAAATAGAAGAAAAGATTGTCAATGTCTCTTCATTGTGGGAGGCATCTTGAAGCGGTATAATAAAGAGACGATGACAGGACGAGAAGGTTAGGTGAACGTACTTGCAAAGAGTGACAAATTGTGTGCTTCAGACGGATGACAAGGTCCTTCTACTGCAAAAGCCGAGACGCGGCTGGTGGGTCGCGCCGGGAGGCAAGATGGAGAGCGGGGAATCAGTCAGAGACTCCGTCATCAGAGAGTACAGAGAAGAGACTGGTATCTATATCATAAACCCTCAGTTAAAAGGTGTTTTTACCTTTATCATTAAAGAAGGCGACCAGATTGTCTCTGAGTGGATGATGTTTACGTTTGTCGCTGATTCATATACCGGGCAAAATGTATCCGAATCAGAGGAAGGTAAATTGCAGTGGCACAATATTGAGGAGATTCAACACTTGCCTATGGCCCCGGGAGACGGCCATATTCTTGATTTTATGATGAAGGGCCAAGGGCTGCTGCACGGCACCTTTACGTATACACCGGACTTCAAGCTGCTCAGTTATCGTTTAGATCCGCAGCATATCAAGTAAATAGTACAGTCAGGGGGGAGAAAGATGAGCGTTAGTGAATCACATGATATTCAGCTAGTCATTATAACCGGAATGTCGGGAGCGGGAAAAACGGTCGCCATTCAAAGCTTTGAAGACCTCGGCTATTTCTGCGTCGATAATCTTCCGCCTTCATTGCTTCCGAAATTTTTAGAGCTGATGAAGGAATCAAATTCGAAAATGAGCAAGGTTGCGCTCGTGATGGATTTGCGCGGCCGTGAATTTTTTGACCGGCTGATTGAGGCGCTGGATGAGATGGCGGAAAATCCGTGGATTACTCCTCGTATTTTATTTTTAGATGCAAAGGATTCCATTCTCGTCACGAGATATAAAGAAACGAGACGTTCGCATCCGCTGGCATCGACTGGCCTGCCGCTTGAGGGCATTGGGCTGGAACGGGAGCTGCTTGAGGAATTAAAAGGCCGCTCTCAAATCATTTATGATACGTCAGACATGAAGCCGCGTGATTTACGTGAAAAAATCGTACAGCACTTTGCGTCAAACCAAGGAGAAACATTTACCGTGAATGTCATGTCATTTGGTTTTAAATACGGTATCCCGATTGACGCAGACCTCGTCTTTGATGTCAGATTTTTGCCGAATCCTTACTATATTGAAAGCATGCGTCCGCTGACTGGCAAGGATAAAGAGGTTTCCTCTTACGTCATGAAGTGGAATGAAACGCAGAAGTTCAATGAAAAATTGATCGATCTGCTGAGCTTTATGCTGCCTTCATATAAAAGAGAAGGAAAAAGCCAGGTTGTCATTGCGATCGGCTGCACAGGGGGCCAGCACCGCTCTGTGACACTTGCCGAACATTTAGCTGATTATTTCAAGAAGGATTACTATTCTCATGTTACTCACCGGGACATTGAAAAGAGAAGCCGGAAATAAGATGGAACAAAAACCGAAAATCGCAATCTTTGGCGGCGGTACGGGTCTTTCTGTATTGCTCCGGGGCTTGAAGCATAAACCAGTTGACATTACGGCCATTGTGACAGTTGCCGATGATGGAGGAAGCTCCGGGCGTCTGCGCAATGAACTGAAAATTCCGCCACCCGGAGACATCAGAAACGTGCTTGCCGCTTTATCCGATGTGGAGCCGCTTGTTGAAGATCTCTTTCAGCACCGCTTCAATAAGGGGAATGACTTAACAGGCCATTCTCTCGGGAATTTGATTTTGGCAGCGATGACGAATATAACCGGTGATTTTTTTCACGCTGTCACAGAAATGAGCAAGGTGCTGAATGTAAGAGGAAAGGTTTTGCCAGCTGCTAATGCCAGTGTCGTTCTGCATGCAGAGATGGAAGACGGCCGCGTGGTCTCAGGCGAGTCCACGATCCCGGCGTACGGACAGCGCATTAAGCGTGTGTTTCTTACGCCTGAACGTATTGATCCGCTGCCGGAAACGATAGAGGTAATCAGGGAAGCGGATTTGATTATTATCGGCCCGGGAAGCCTCTATACAAGCATTCTTCCCAATTTGCTCGTTCCAAAAATCGGGGAAGAAGTCATAAAGGCGCCGGCGAAAAAAGTATACATTTGCAACGTGATGACTCAGCCCGGCGAAACGCTCCATTACACCGCTGCTGATCATGTAAAAGCGCTCAATCAGCATATGGGTTGCGATTTCATTGATACGATATTAGTGAACAGCGAAGACATTCCTGACGAAATCAAACGTAAGTACGAAATGGAATCGGCGCGTCCTGTTGATTTTGATATCGAAGAGCTAAAAGCGCTGGGGCTGGAAGTCATCAGAGATCAAATCGTAACGCATAAAAATGACGTAATTCGTCACGATACACATAAAGTGGCCTCTCTTCTTGTCGATTTACTAAAAGAATGAAGCCTTGAAATGAGGTGGCTATATGTCATTTGCATCAGAAACAAAAAAAGAGTTAACGAATTTGGAAGTGAAAGACTGCTGCATTAACGCAGAGCTGTCTGCGCTTATCCGGATGAACGGAGCATTATCGTTTACAAACCGCCATCTCGTACTTGATGTTCAAACTGAAAATGCGGCGATTGCCCGCCGCATCTATACATTGCTGAAAAAACAATATGATGTGTCGGTCGAGCTGCTGGTCAGAAAGAAAATGCGGCTGAAGAAGAATAACGTCTATATTGTGCGTTTTTCGGAAAATGCCAAAACAATCTTAGAGGATTTAAAAATACTCGGGGAGAATTTTGTGTTTGAACGAAGTATTTCGGAAGAGCTGGTCAAAAAGAGATGCTGCAAACGTTCTTATATGAGAGGAGCATTTTTGGCGGGAGGTTCGGTCAATAATCCGGAAACCTCCTCGTATCATTTAGAAATTTTCTCTCTTTATAAAGAGCATAACGATTCATTATGCGACCTGTTAAATGAGTTTCAGTTAAACAGCAAAACGCTCGAACGGAAAAAAGGCTATATCACTTATTTAAAAGAGGCTGAAAAGATTACCGAATTTCTGAACGTCATCGGCGCCCACAATTCGCTGCTGCGATTTGAGGATGTCAGAATCGTCAGGGATATGAGAAATTCGGTCAATCGCCTCGTGAATTGTGAAACAGCCAACTTAAACAAAACGATCGGCGCTTCGCTCAGGCAGGTGGAAAATATCAAATACATCGATGAAAGAATCGGCTTGGATGCGCTTCCTGAAAAGCTTCGGGAAATCGCGCAGCTGCGGATTGATTATCAAGAAGTGACGCTGAAAGAACTAGGGGAAATGGTAACAAGCGGGAAAATCAGCAAATCAGGGATCAATCACAGGCTGAGAAAACTTGACGAAATCGCAGAACAGCTGCGGACAGGGCAAACCGTCACTTTAAAATAACCGTAAAGAAAAGGGGAGATCTTATGGTTCAACAGAAAGTGGAAGTTCGATTAAAGACAGGACTGCAGGCGCGTCCTGCTGCTTTGTTTGTACAAGAGGCAAACCGGTTTACGTCAGATGTGTTTCTTGAGAAGGATGGGAAAAAAGTAAATGCAAAAAGCATCATGGGGCTGATGAGCCTTGCGGTAAGCACAGGCACTGAGGTTACCTTGATTGCCCAGGGAGAAGACGAACAAGAGGCGCTGGAAAAGCTGGCTGCTTATGTTCAAGAAGAAGTTTAGGTGATAAAAATGAGTGATTTTTTAAAAGACTGTTTTCAGAAAATCGGCTGGGAGAAAGACCATGTCAGCTTCGGCGATCTCCCCCTTTTTCTCGAAGCAATGGCATACCGTTTTCCATTTGAAAACCGTGCCGTACTC
This sequence comes from Bacillus sp. K7, assembly GCF_053903245.1. Lineage (NCBI taxonomy): Bacteria > Bacillati > Bacillota > Bacilli > Caryophanales > Bacillaceae > Bacillus > Bacillus sp. K7. The sequence goes on along the minus strand of NZ_CP096406.1, from coordinate 3,249,982 downwards.
GCAAAAGAGAATTATAAGGTAACAAAAGAAGAGCTGTTGCGCCGTCTGGTCAAAGAACAACGGGGCGGCCTGTGCTACGATTTAAATGGTTTGCTTTATTTTGTCCTGCGTGAGGCCGGGTTTCATGTGAAGCTCATTCGGGGAACGGTTTATGCAGGAAAACAAGAAGAGTGGGCATTAGACGGAACGCATGCTGCTGTATGGCTGTCTGCGGAAAAAGGCGAGTACATCGTTGATATCGGCTTCGGCATCAACCTGGCGCTCCAGCCGATACCGCTTTCTGGAGAAACGGTACAATCACCTGTCGGGTCATTTCGAATCAAAGAAGAAGAAACAGAAAAGGGCAGCCATGTTCTATTGATGGACAAGGGAGACGGCTGGCAAATCGGTTACGCTTTTACCCTTGATGAGAGCGATGCCGGTGATTTAGATGACATGAAGGACATGATTCACTCTCATGAAAAATCTCCTTTTAACAAATCACCGCTCGCTTCAAAGCTGACACCAAACGGACGGATGGTCATGACAGACCGCCATTTCACGATTCATGAAAACGGCGGTGAAGGCCAAAAACGTGACATCGGCCCTTCAGCGTTTGAAGAGAAATTAAATACTTATTTTTTGTAACGTGAAAAGCTTGCAGCATGTCTGCAAGCTTTTTCTTATGAACATGTATTGATTACTACATCAAATGCATCATCTGGAACATACAGTTTTCCCTTTTCATATTGATAAGGAATTTGATGCTCTTTAAAGCACTCTTTTTCGTATTCAGTTAGTGTATCCCCAATTTCTATGTATTTTCCGGTATAGTTGGGCTGACATGCTGAAAGAATTGACGTTATTGTCAGAAGCAGCATAATTTTCTTCATGACGACACCTGCTTAACAGCAAATTTTTTCCTTTTCATTCTATCATAACGTATGGAAAAAGACCATTTGCGATTCTGCCACATGCTATAATGAATTTTGGAATCTTCTAGAAAAGTCATCGCGACATACATGTAAGGGGGATAAACGTGTATCGGATTTTGCTTGTGGAAGATGATGACCGGATTGCTTCTTTGCTGGGCGGACATCTTCAAAAATACGGATATGAAGTGAAAATAGCTGAACAGCTGAATGATATAAAATATGAATTTATAGAAATGAAACCGGATCTTGTCCTGCTTGATATCAATCTTCCTTTTTTTGACGGGTTTTATTGGTGCAGGCAAATCCGTACCATTTCCAATGCGCCGATTATCTTTATATCGGCACGAACCGATGAGATGAACCAGGTCATGGCGATAGAAAATGGGGGGGATGATTATATCACGAAACCATTCCATCTAGAGGTAGTGTTGGCCAAGATCAAAAGCGTCCTCCGCCGCACGTATGGTGAATACTCGCCTTCTTTGTCACAGGAATCAAGAATAGTGGAGGTTGGCGGGCTCACGATTTATCCTGATCAGAATGAGGCGGAGTGGAACAGCACCCGCATTTTGTTTTCACAAAAAGAATTCCAGCTCTTATCCATTTTCTTGAAAAAACATAAAAAAATCGTCTCCCGTGATGAATTATTGGAGGCGTTATGGGATGATGTTGATTTTGTCGATGATAATACGTTAACGGTCAATGTCAATCGGCTGCGGAGAAAACTGGAAAATGCCGGACTGAAAAATTGCATTACAACGATCAGGGGACAAGGCTATCAATTTCAAGTCAATCGGAAGGGTGAACCGGAGTGTTAAAGACTTATCTCATTGACCGCTTAGCTATTATTTTATTTTCATTATTAGGGATAGGGACCGCCATGCTGATTGCGTATTTAAGCATCATAGAGAGCGGCGCAGAGCCTCCCGCAGAAAATATGATGTACATATGGATTTTGCCCGGTGTTCTTTTAGCCGCCGGTTTTGCCGCTGATTATGTTCGGCAGTTTTCCTTTCTCACTTATGTCAAAAAGCTTGCGGAACAAGCGCCTTCTTCGAATGACATCGGCCAGTCTTTGAAAGCCCGAAAGCCAAGAACTCGAGAGCAGGCGCTTTGGACGAACATGATCAACGCACTCGGTCGGCAATACGAAGGCAGGCTCTCACACTATACGAATCAGCAAAAACAGCATTATACCTTCACCAATCAATGGGTTCACCATATGAAAACACCGGTTTCTGTCATTTCCTTAATGATTCAAGAAGGAAAAAACGGGACCGCTTCTTCTTTTCCAACGTTTTTAGAGGAGCTGGAAGATGAAAATGAGAGATTTCGCCATGGGCTTGATATGATGCTGCAGACGGCCCGGCTGGAGGAATTTGCGTTTGATGTAAGGCCGCAAACTTTCGATTTAAATGAGCTTGTCCGTTCACTTATTAACCAGGAAAAACGGCAGTTTATCAAACGGCGCCTTTTCCCAACATTACATGTGCCGCCAAACCCCGTTCAGATTTCGAGCGACCAAAAATGGCTTTCTTTTGTTGTCGGGCAGATCCTTTATAATGCCTTGAAATATTCAAGGCAAGGGGTGGGAGACCATATTACAATCCGGATAGAAACAGTGGGCCATGAAACGCGCCTGTCGGTTGCTGATGAAGGCATTGGTATACCGCCGCAGGATCTGCCGCGGATTTTTGACGCGTTTTTTACCGGGGAAAACGGAAGAAGCATGAAAGAGGCAACGGGAATGGGTCTTTATTTAGCAAAACAAGTGTGCAGCCGGCTTGGCCATCAGCTGTATGCAGAATCAGAACAAGGGACGGGCACTGTGATGACCATCGTGTTTTCAAGTGACACCCTAGTGAATGTGACAGCTTTGTAAGATTGGAGAGCGGAATTGCAAGAAAGTTCGATGGGAGGCTGCCGACTTCCTTTTTATAATAAAGAAAAAGGAGGAGCAGAACATGAATGTGCTACAAACAACGAACCTGTCGAAAACGTACTATTCAAATAAAGGAACAATATCGTATCAAGCGCTCAGCGACTTTGATCTTAGCGTGGCGAAAGGAGAATTTGTCGGAATTATGGGGCCGTCGGGAAGCGGAAAAACCACGCTTCTGAATGTGCTGGCTACCATTGATAAGCCGACCCAGGGTGAGATGATGATTAACGGCATTCAGCCGAAAACGTTAAAGGATCAGGAGCTGGCTCTGTTTCGCAGAAGAGAACTCGGCTTTGTCTTTCAGGACTTTAATCTGCTTGATACGCTGACCGTTCGGGAAAATATCCTGCTGCCGCTCGCACTGGATAAGGTAAAGCTGAGAGAAATGGAAGCCCGTTTGGATGAATTGGCTGATGCATTGCAAATCAAGCATATTCTCGACCATCGGACTTATGAGGTGTCGGGCGGGCAGCAGCAGCGCGCAGCATGTGCCAGAGCCATTATACACAATCCGGCGCTCATTCTAGCCGATGAGCCGACTGGCAACCTTGATTCAAAATCGGCAAAGCAAGTGATGAACACACTGGCTCAGCTGAATGAAGAAAAGGAAGCGACGATTCTACTGGTCACACATGATGCAACAGCGGCGAGCTTCTGTAAACGGATTGTCTTTATTAAGGATGGCCGTTTCTTTTCAGAGATTCACAGAGGAACAAATCAGCAGGTGTTTTATCAAAGTATATTGGATACCTTGAGCGTGTTGGGAGGCGATTTTCATGAATTTGAGAACCATCGCCCGTAAAAACATACTTGGGAACCTGCAGCGATATGTCGCCTATTTTTTAAGCTGTGTGTTTGCCGTTTCGGTGTTTTTTATCTTCACATCTTTCATTTTTCATCCGGATGTCAATGAAGACAATATATATGGCGGAAGCCTTGTCAAAACGTGCTTGAGCGCGGCTCTTGTCGTCATCATTGTGTTTTGTATATTTTTTATCTCCTATTCGAATTCGGCGTTTTTGCAGGCGAGAAAGAAAGAGTTTGGGCTGCTGACACTGTTCGGAACATCAAGACAGCAGCTCCGCAAGATGATTTATTATGAGCAGTCTCTGATCTCTCTTGCGGCGATTGCTGCTGGCATTGGAGCGGGGCTGTTATGTTCAAAGCTGTTTTTCATGATCATGACATGGATGCTCAGCGTGAAGGTTCCGATATCGTTTGTCATTGTGCCGAAAGCGTTTGTGATGACGGCTGCGGGCTTTCTCATCCTGTTTCAGGCATTGCTCATTTTTTCGCTGGCACGGATTCGAAAGCTTGAAATCATTGAGTTGATGAAATCGGCCCAAAAGCCGAAAAGCTTGCCGGCCTATTCGAAATGGCTCACTGTGCTGTCCTTGTTATGTCTCGCTGGCGGTTATTATCTGTCTGCCACTGCTAATGCGATTGATATGGTATTTCGTGTTTTTCCGATTTTGATTCTCGTGTTAATCGGGACGTATTTCTTTTTTACACAAAGCGGTGTTGCATTTTTCCGCATGCTGTACAGAAAAAAACACAGTTTCTATAAAGGCACGAATATCATTGTCCGTTCCAATATGATCTTTCGGCTGAAGGATCACGCCCGCATGTTGTTTTTAACGTCTGTCATAACAGCGGTCATACTTACAGCTACAGGTGTCATCTATATGTTTTATGCAGATTTGCAAAGGCAGGAGGAGCAAAGCATTCCTCAGGCTGTTGCATGGGTGGAAAAAGACGCTTCCCATTTTCAGGTGATGGAGCCTGCAAGAGCGGAGAGCACACTGAGAAAAGCGGGTGCTAAAATCAAGTATAAAGTAAATGCGACAGGGATTCCTGTCACTTTTCAATCAGACCTGCCGTATAAAAACAAGAAAACGGAAGCGAAAGCCTTGCTGATTTCAGAGAAAATCTATAATCAAGTCGCAAAGGAAAAAGGTTTACCTGTTATTCATTTGCAAGAAAATGAAGCGTTTATCAATGTTCCGTTTCAGATGATGGTGAAAGATACATTTGGAGAAGGGGAAACAGCAGCATTTCAGATGAAGTCAGGAAAAACACTTTCCTATGTCATGAAAAAGCAGCAAAACAAAGGGATATTGATGTCAGTTGGTGGAGTCAGCCGTTTATTGGTCGTCAGCGAAAAGAGCTTTGCCAGCCTGTCACAGGATGTGCCGCTGAAGCAGCAGATGCGAGTAGTCGGTTACGAGCTTGAGCATTGGCAGGAGACGGTGGATGTCTCTAAAAAACTTGAAAACATGGTGCCGAAAGAACATGTATCTGATTTTCAAACACGTGCCCCCAGTTATCAGATTGTAAAGCAGGCCGTGGCATTAACGCTGTTTATAGGAATGTTTGTCAGTGTGCTGTTTTTTGTCGTGCAAGGAAGCATGCTGTATTTGCGGATGTTTACGGAAATAGAGGATACGAGGGTACAGGTGTTGGCATTAAAGAGGATAGGAATTACGGACAAAGAGATTCATGCCATTCTAGGAAAACAAATGGGGTTTTTGTTCTTCATCCCATTTATTGCGGGTACCATTCATGCAGGATTTGCGTATGCGGCGTTAAGCAATATGCTGTCTTCAAACTTATTTCTGGAGGCCGTACTGGTCATCTTCGTTTATTTTGTGTTTCAGGCGGTATATTATCTTGTCACCCGCCACATCTATAAGCGTGCCGTTCTGCAGCATATCCCATTTTAACACCCGGTCTGTATCAGACCGGATGTTTTTTTATTATTGAAATTCTTTTGTGAGATGTTTCGGTGTTTGCCCTTGGAGGGCTGCGATCATGTTTTCGGCAGCCTGTTTGCACATGTTGAAGCGCACTTTTGCTGTTGCGGAACCGATATGAGGAAGCAGCGTGACGTTATCTAGCTGTAAGAGCGGATTATCTTGTGTGACAGGCTCTTTATCGTATACATCTAGGCCGGCTCCCCTAATCCAGCCTTCCTGAAGGGCGCGAATCAATGCTTTTTCATCAACTGTCTTTCCCCGGGAAATATTGACGAAAATTGCTGAGTTCTTCATCATCTTAAATTCGCGTTCTCCTATCATGTGATACGTTTCATCAGTCAGCGGCGTAATGAGCAGAATAAAATCAGACTGTTCGAGCAATGTATCAAGCTCAGCGTACTTGACGCCGATGCTGTCTTCCGTTTCTTGTTTGCGATGGCGGTTATGATAAAGCACTTCCATATCGAAGCCGAATTTGGCGCGTTTTGCGGCTTGTTCACCGATTCTGCCCATCCCGATAATGCCTAATGTCTGATGATGAACATCAATGCCGAAAAGCGCTTCCTCATCAACTGTTCCCCATTTTCCGGATCTGACGAATCGGTCCAGTTCAGCAACACGTCTGGCGGAAGATAGAATCAGAGAAAAGGCCAAGTCCGCAACTGTGTCATCCAGTGTATAAGGTGTATGAGTGCCGGCGACACCTCTTTCTTTCATGGCTTCTATATCGAAGTTATCATAGCCTACGGATTGGTTGCTGACCACCTTGAGGTTTGGCGCATGTTCAAGCAATTCACGATTGATTGACGGCCCGGACGTTCCTGACGTTAAAAGCCCTTCTGCTTCTTTTAATTTCTCAAATAGCACGTCATTTGGAAGCGTATCCTCCCTCCATATTTCATAACGGCAATGTTCACCGATGAATGATTCAATCTCTTCAGGAATCGGTTTAGTGATGAATACAAATGGTTTCAACAAGGCTCCCCCTTTATGGCTGTTGTCTATTTTATTATATCGGAAATAAATATTTGTTAAAATGATAGCTGTGTTCAATTTAATTTCTGGTTCTTTTGAACTTAAAATGAATCTGAAAACTGGGTAAACAGTTAAAATTGCTTAAAAAAGTTTTTTAATTATCTGAATTCACCTATATTTTTTGTCAGACAAACCACGATTATGCGAGCTGAATCCAGACTATAGGATTCAATAAATATAAATTTTATTATCTTTGAAAGATATAAATGTGTATGTTTTGTTTCTACCGTCCATTTATAGTGTCTTTTTTTGAAAGCCGTTTCACTTCGTGTTCCTATGCTATAATTCCTTACTGTAAGCTGGGTAAGAAGGCTTGCAATATCATATGGATGGGAGATGAATCAAAATGGTTTCTTTAACATCAATTTTGGAACACAATCAGCGGTTTGTCAGAGAGAGGAAGTATGAACCGTACAAAACGACAAAATTTCCTTCAAAAAAGCTCGTCATTGTCACCTGTATGGATACACGGCTCACCGAACTTCTTCCGCAAGCAATGGGACTGAAAAACGGCGATGCTAAAATTGTAAAAAACGCGGGAGCCATCGTTTCTCACCCATTTGGAAGCGTGATGCGCAGCATACTGGTGGCAATTTATGAACTGCAGGCTCAAGAGGTGTGCATTGTCGGCCACCATGAATGCGGGATGTCTGGACTGAATGCGTCCTCGATTCTCGAGAAAGCAAAGGAACGCGGAGTGGAAGAGAGCTGCCTGAATTTGCTGGCGAGCGCCGGACTTGATTTGAAAACATGGCTGACCGGTTTTCACAGCGTAGAAGAAAGCGTTTCCCACAGTGTGAATTTGATCAAGAACCATCCGCTGCTGCCGAAACAGGTGCCGGTTCACGGTCTTGTCATTCACCCTGAAACAGGAAAACTTGATGTGGTCATTAACGGTTATGAAACTGAGCTCATAAACACTCAATCATAAGGGGGTTATAGCAAAATATGCGATTCTCAGGGAGATTCAAGGACTATAATTTGCAGAAATTTCAGAAAGACTTGATTGCAGGTATCGTAGTAGGTGTCGTGGCAATTCCTTTAGGGATGGCGTTTGCCATTGCCTCGGGAGTTCAGCCTGAATACGGGCTGTACACTGTTGTTGTGGCGGGGATTTGTATTTCTTTGTTTGGGGGCTCCAAATATCAAATTGGCGGTCCTACAGGCGCCTTTGTCCCGATTCTATTTGGCATTGTGATGCAGTATGGCTTTGAGAACCTGTTGATCGCAGGGTTTATGGCGGGAGTGATGCTGGTGCTGTTCGGGCTGTTTAAGCTCGGAAAAATAATGAAATTCGTGCCGAAACCTGTTATCGTCGGTTTTACAGCCGGGATTGCCGTGCTGATCTTTACAGAGCAAATCGCTAACTTTCTTGGTTTGAGTCATGTTGAGAAACATGAAAATTTTCATCACAATATGTTTGAAATTGCACAGAACCTTGGCACCTTTAACGTGTATGCCATTTTGACAGCGGTGATTGGGCTCGTCATTTTGCTTGTATCCGCGAAAGTGATGCCGAAAGTGCCCGGCGCTTTATTGGCGCTTCTTATTTCGACATTGGTCGCGGTTGTCTTTTTCCCTGACCGCATGGCAACGATCGGATCAACGTATGGAGAAATTCCCCGTCATTTGCCGGAATTTCAGTTTCCTGAGCTGACATTGGATAAAATGGTGATGCTGTTTCCGGCGGCGCTTGTCATCGCGCTTCTTGGCGGCCTTGAGTCGATTTTGTCCGCGATGGTCGCTGATAACATGAAGGGCTCAAAGCATGACAGCAATAAGGAGCTTGTCGGCCAGGGGATTGCGAATATGGCTGCGCCGCTGTTCGGTGGAATCCCGGCTACGGGAGCGATCGCCAGAACGGCGACCAATATTAAAAACGGAGCGGTTTCGCCTGTTTCCGGCGTCGTTCACGGTGTAGTCGTTCTTCTTGTCCTGCTCGTATTCGCGCCTTATGCATCGCATGTGCCGCTTGCCAGTATGGCGCCGATCCTCATGGTCGTCGCATGGAATATGAGTGAGCGCAAGGAGGTCGCGAATATGCTGAGACTGAAGACCGCTGATTCCTTTATTTTGGCGGCGACCTTTGCGCTAACGGTTCTGTTTGATTTAATCGTCGGTGTGGCAACCGGCTTGCTCCTCGCATTTGTGTTCTTCATCAGAAGAATGAGCGAAGCGACCCGCATCCACAATCAGGAATCGCATCCTGTTTTGGCGAATGCGGCAAAGAGAGAAGACCCGTCTGTCAGCATGTATACTATAGAAGGGCCGCTGTTTTTTGGGTCCATTGATTCGCTTGAATCTTCACTGCTGGAGCATGTGCAGAAAAAGCCGAAGACCCTTATTCTGCACATGAATAAGGTGCACTACATGGATACGTCGGCTGAAGCAGTGCTTGGGAACATTATGAACCGAATTAAACGCCACAACGGAAAGCTGATGATTGTAGGATTGCAGTCGCAGCCGAAGGAGCTGCTGCATAAAACAGGCCTGTTTCACAAAATAGGAAAACAGCATTTCTTTGATCATCATGATGAAATCACAGGTTAAAAAAAGCGGCCATTGCGGCCGCTTTTTCATGCATGCTCAAAACGTTTGGTCAGTTTTTCTTGGTGGGTTTTGATGATCTCTTCTAAGGAGACATCGTACATATCAGCAAGGATGGCAATATTTCCAATGACATCTCCCATTTCCTCAATCAATTCTTGTTTTTGCTCAGCACGTGTCGACTCTTTCTCATCAGGCCGGTCTCTCCCGATTTCATATGCTCTGACAGCACGGGCCAGTTCACCGGCTTCCTCCATTAAAAAGCCGACTCGAATAAACGGTCCGTACTCTGTCCAGCCTCTTTTTTCGTAAAATTCCTTCATCCATTTCTCCGCATCAGCCAGCTGCACCATCATCACTCCGCATTCTTTATGTATTTCATATTGATATTATCACATGAAGATGGGACAATATATAGTGTATTTTTGAATGTCTGGCACGATATATAGATACGGAGATGAAAAAATGAAAACCATTTGTGTATTTGCGGGGTCAAACCCGGGGGGAAATGAAGCGTATAAACGAAAAGCGGAAGAGCTTGGCGCCTACATGGCTGAGCAGGGAATCGGCCTTGTCTATGGGGGCTCCCGCGTAGGCTTGATGGGCGCGATTGCTGACGCAATAATGGAAAACGGCGGGACTGCGATCGGGGTCATGCCGAGCGGTTTGTTCAGCGGGGAGGTTGTCCATCAAAACCTGACTGAGCTGATTGAAGTAAACGGGATGCATGAACGGAAAGCCAAAATGAGCGAGCTGGCTGACGGTTTTATCGCCATGCCGGGCGGTTTCGGTACATATGAAGAATTGTTTGAAGTGCTTTGCTGGGCACAGATCGGCATCCACAAAAAGCCGATCGGACTGTACAATGTCAACGGATATTTTGAACCGATGATGAAAATGATCAAATACAGCATTCAAGAAGGGTTTTCTAACGACTCGCACCTTAAGCTGATCCACAGCTCTTCACGGCCGGATGAGTTAATTGAGCAAATGCAGAACTACTCGTATCCGATTTTAGAGAAAAAGTGGACGGAAATCTAAAAGTAATGAAAAAACCTGCAAGAGACATAGCTCTTGCAGGTTACAGTATTACTTTTGCTCTTCTGTGTTGCGAGTCAGAATTTTATCAATCAAGCCGTATTCGAGCGCTTCTTCAGCAGACTTGAAGTTATCGCGGTCTGTGTCGCGTTCGATCACTTCAAGCGGCTGGCCAGTACGCTCAGCAAGAACTTTGTTTAATTTGTCGCGAAGCAAGAGAATGCGTTTCGCGGCAATTTCAATTTCTGTCGCCTGACCTTGCGCACCGCCAAGCGGCTGGTGAATCATGACTTCACTGTTTGGTAGCGCATAGCGTTTGCCTTTTTCTCCGGCAGCAAGCAGGAACGCGCCCATTGATGCAGCCATACCGATACAAATGGTAGATACCTTCGGCTTAATAAACTGCATGGTATCATAGATCGCCATACCGGCTGTAATTGAGCCGCCCGGGCTGTTGATGTAAATAGAAATATCTTTTTCAGGGTCTTCCGCTTCTAAGAATAAAAGCTGTGACACGATGGAGTTCGCAACGTTGTCATCAATCGCAGATCCAAGCATGATGATACGATCCTTCAATAGACGAGAATAAATGTCATACGCTCTTTCCCCGCGGTTCGTTTGTTCAATGACTGTAGGTATTAAATTCATAATGCTCCTCCTTCACCTTTTAGGTAAGTATGTAGTTACATGATACATTTTTGGTCAATAAAGGTCAAACAAAAAGCTGGCTTGACACGCAAAGTCTTCTCTTTTTCCCATTTTCCCCAAAAATACAAGGGTTCAAACCATCGTATGCCAGATTGCCAAATAAGATGATGTGATAGATGAAAAAACGGTCTGCTGAAATAGAGGGTTGTTATTTGGATGAACTTATCGTATAATGGGTTGTGCTGACGTTCTCATTACGCAGTCCATATGCGCTCGTAGCTCAGTTGGATAGAGCGGTGGTTTCCGGTACCACGTCTGTCGGGGGTTCGAATCCCTCCGAGCGCGTCCAATAGAACAGCAGAAAGACAAGGGTTTGGCATTTTGCCGCTCTTGTCTTTTTTGTTTGATGTTAAAATTTTTCTCTTCGATACATATATTTTCCTCCTGCTGGGCACGTTAGAGATGTGCGATATTGACATTTGCAAGGAGGATGAAATATGGGTATTTTAAGCGGAAATCCGCAAGAGGAACCGATGCATTATGGTGAGGTTTTCAGCTTGTGGAGTTATGTGATGGCAGGCAACAAAATGATCGGCAATTACCAGATGTTATTGCATCATGTCGGTGATGACGATTTGAAAAAACTGCTTCGTGAGTCCATTGAAAAGTGCCAAGATGAAGTGAAACAAGTCAGCAGCATCCTGAAGGAAAACGGGGTGGCGCTCCCGCCGGCTTCTCCTGAACCGCCGGCTGCGGATCTGAATGATATTCCGCCGGGTGCGCGGTTTCTCGATCCGGATGTGGCAGTCTCATCAGCAGCGCAAAATGCCGCAGGGCTAGTGACATGCAGCAAAATCATGGGAGAGTCAATTCGCGAGGATATTGCCATGATGTTTGGGCAGTTCCATATCTCTAAAGCGGCAACCGGTGCAAAATACTTAAGGCTGCTAAAAAATAAAGGCTGGCTCATCCCGCCGCCGCTTCATCTTCACAACCATCAAGACGAGGCTTAATGGCAAGGGCATATACAGTTGTATATGCCTCAGCGTGTCGACAAACCCTCGCATTCGTTGTCAGGCCTGGCGCGTCGGTGCTCACGAATGACGAAAGGAACGGCGGCTAAATGCTTAAGCGTCCTGCCTAAACGCCGCCGTCATCATATCCTGTGAAAGTCTGCTCCGATGCTCGTCCTTCCTAGACTTCAAGGGTTTTCAATCACGCTGAAAAGATGACAAAATCCTAAAACGAAACAACAATCTGGGGCATATACAGTTGTATATGCCTTTATTTTATGATGAAGACGTAAGACGCAGGCCGATGACACCGGCAAGGATAAGGCCAAGACAAATCAGCTGTGAAAGCTGAAAACGTTCCTTAAACCAGATAAAGCCGACTGCAGATACGCCAATGCTGCCAATGCCGGTCCAGACGGCATAAGCGACTCCAGCAGGCAGGATCTGCATCGCTTGTGAAAGGCAGTAAAAGGATAAGCCAAATCCAACAGTCATTACTATGATCGGCCACTTTTTTCTTGTTCCATCTATATATTTCATGGCGACGGCAGCTATAATTTCTTCTATGCCGGCAACGACTAATAAAAACCATGCCATTACGAGTCACCTCCCGACTGTGTTTTGCTTTCTTTCGTGAAGAGCTTCATTCCTAAAATGCCGGCCAGCAATAAAGCTAAAAAGAACATTTGCGCTGCTGAGAAGGATTCGCCCAAAACAAAGCCGGTGATATATGTTCCGACGGTTCCGATTCCGACAAATACAGTGTACGCCGCGGCCATGGGGATTTTTCGATAAGAGCGGATCAACAGCATAAAGCTGATCGCGATCAAAATCAAAATCATGATCCAATCCAAAAGCGAATCGGCATGTTTGAGGGAAGAGGCCCAAACCACTTCTAAAAGTCCTGCAATCAAAACAAGCACCCAGTTCAAAATAAACACCTCTCATTTTATGAATGAACGTCAGTCATTTTTATGTCAGTAAAAAATGAGCGGTATTACCAGTCATTTTTTACACTGTGGCTAAGCTCCGTTTTAAGAAAGTAAAGATTTCTTTTTTAGTCACTTCAATATTCTCATCTTGTTCAAATCCGATATAGAACCGTTCGGCTGTATTCTCGACCAAGTTGATAATCGTTCTGGCCGTCCATTTTGCATTGATTCCTTCCGTTACCTCGCGGCTTTCCATTGCCTTATGGATGACTTTTTCGAGCCAGGAATAATAAGGCTGATAGATCGTCTCCCATTTTTCCATGGAGTGGTCGATCGCAAGCCCGGAGTAACAGAGAACGATAATATCCTTATGGCGTTCGGTAATGAGAAATGTCTCATCAATTAATATATCTAAAACGGTCCAAAAATCCTCGTCTCCATGCAGCCTTCCTTTGATTTGGTCCAGCGTATGGGTGAGAAGATTTTCTGCGATTGCCGGGATGAGGGCATTTTTAGATGAGAAATACAAATAGAACGTTCCTTGGGCAGTGCCGGCCTTTTTGACAATATCTGATATAGAGGCCTTGTCGAGACCTTTTTCAGAAATCACGTCAATGGCAGCCTGCAGAATTTTTTCATATTTGCCCGATGTATGTTTTGGCATAAGGAATCCCTCCATTACTGACTGACTTTCATTCATTTTATCGCCGGTTTAATTGTTTGTAAAGAATAAAGAAGCAAGAAAACCTCTTGCTTCTTTATTGATCATAATCAATGGCGGCTTTCGGGAGCCCGGTATACTTTGCCCAGTAGTAAATCGCAATTGAGCCGATGGCGACCAAAATAAGGTCGACGGGATTGCTGATGATGCCTAAACCGTGTCCGAAAGAACCGATGTAGGAAAAGGCCAGCATCATGATATAAAACCCGATCAGCCACCAGGCAGATTTCAGCTGCTGGGCAAGACTGACATCTTCTTGAGGCGCATATTTGCTGAAAAAGAGATAAACCAAAAACATGATGAGCTGTGAACCGATCAGCCAAGAAACGGTCGTCCATCCTGACCAGTACACGATAAAGGCCGTGAAGATAAAGGAAAGCGGCCCGATAATGCTCATTCCTCTTAAATAAAACGGCCTGTTCAAGTCCTTCGCATTCACCCTGAGCGCTGCTGAGCAAATGGGTGCGATCGCATAGGAAAGGATGAGTGCGACAGAACAGACATTGACGAGCGCGTTCCACGAAGGGAAGGGGAGCGTCCAGAAAATCGACATGGCAAACGATAGCCAGAGTGAAGCGCGTGGTGTTCCCGTTTCTTTATTGACCTTTGAAAATATGCGAAATAATGTGCCGTTCCGCGCCCAGGCGTAAACAAGGCGAGACGTCGTATTCATAAAAATATTCCCGTTTCCACCCGGTGACAAAATAGCGTCTAAAATGACAAGCGTTGCAAGCCAGCCCAAACCGAGCATGACCGCAATATCTTTAAACGGCAATGAAAACTCCCGTCCGATTGCAGGCCAGCCGTTTTTAAGCGTTTCTGTCGGGATTGCGCCAATAAAAGTGACTTGCAAAACAGTATAAATGATGGTGGAAACGATGATGCAAACGATTAAAGCGATCGGGATGTTGCGTTTTGGATTTCGCACTTCGCCTGCAACAGCCACAATCGGGTGCAGGCCCAGGTACGCAAACATCACGCCCCCTGTCGATATCGCAGCCTGAATACCTGTAAAACCAAACGGCGCAAATCCTTCAACAGATAAATTTTGTGCGTTAAAATGAAAGATCAGCACGATAATGATCGTAATCGGGACAATATATTTAAAAATCGATATGATGAAATTTGCCTTAGCGAAAGTTTTGACACTCCAATAATTCAGGAGAAAAAACAAGCATAGCAAGGCAAATTGCAAAAGCCAGCCTGCAATGGTCGGTGAATCAGAGCCTTCTTTGGTCAGGCCGGGAAACCAATAGGCCACGTATTGCCGGACTGCCGTGACTTCAATCGAAATCAGGCTTGTATAAGCGACAATTGTGACAAATGAAATTAAATAACCGACAAGGTGGCCATGTGAATAAACGGGGTATCGAATGATGCCTCCGGTACGGGGCAGAGCGGCTCCGAGTTCAGCGTACACGAGCCCGATTAACAGAATGATGGCTCCGCCGATGATCCAGGAAAAAGCGCCGGAGGGCCCCGCTTTTGAGGCGACATTGCTGACAGCGAACAGCCACGCTGACCCAAAGATTGCCCCCATCCCAATCAAAATCAGATCAAACAGTGACATTGATTTTTGAAAATTTCCTTGTTTAGACATCCGCTTCCTCCTTTGCAACCAGCCTTATATTCCTTACAATGCCCAATATGCAGGAGAGAATACCGCTCTCATCAAAAAACAGATGCAGCACGGGCTGCATCTGTTTTTTATTTATGAATCGTATCCAAATGTTTCACCGTTATCTCTTTAAATGAAGCTGTGCCGCCTTCAGAATAAAGGGTAATGCCTTTATCTTCAGGTCTCGGGAACACTTGATTTGAAAAAACGGTTTTTCCATCGCCGACAAATACTTCTATCGTTGTTTTATCGACGAGAATTTTTAAATGGGTCTTCTGTTTGCTTACATCGAAAGGTGCCTTGCTTTCGACATAGGTATTGCTTTTGTCAGGCTGATTTGCAGCCGCTGCTCTGTTGACATATGCATAGCCGTCTTCGGCGAAAATGCCGACATCAATATGGCGTTTTTGGTCTTCCGACTCTCTCAGCCTGACGCCTGCGTTCTTTAGCTCTGACCAAGAAAGATCCATATCAAGCTGGTACGTATCAGCAGTGATCGACAGTGTTTTTGATCCGCTCACATCCTGATCCTCTATGTGGTCAGTTGAAACAGTCAGCTGCTCTAAAGCTTCGATCGGCTGTGAGACGAGACTGTATGTGCCGTCCTGCTCATGCAGCCGGAGTTCACGTATAACAGAATCTGTGCCATTAAACCCATTCTTCATTGTCGGTGTGTTGTTGGCGTAATCCCAATTGTTCATCCAGGCAAGCGCATACCGCTTTTCTAATGGATCTGTGCTTTTGCCGTCTTCGAACGTCACGCCGCCGTACCAGTCAAAGCCGTAGTCAAGCCATTGCGGTTCAGTCTGATCCGCTGTAAATTCTTTTCCGTCAAAGCTTCCAGTCCAGTAAGCGTACGTATTTGGTTTGCCCCATGGTTTACCGTTCGCGCTGGCACCGAGAACCCACTTATTGGTGCCGTCACTTGCCCGCATCATGTAGAGGTCAGGACATTCCACAATGCCCGCTTGCTCTGGAAAAAATCCGCTTGTGTAATGCCAGTTTTTTAGGTTATCGGATTCATAAAAGCCGATTTTTGTCCCTTCAGCCATGGCCATGACCCATTTGTTATGCTGGTCATCCCATATGACTTTCGGGTCTCTGAAGTCGTCTGTGCCGGGATTAGGCATAACGGGGTTATCACGATAGGACTTGAATGATTTTCCTTTGTCTGTGCTGTACCACAAATGTTGCTCCTGTTTTTTGTCTTTGGCAGAAGGCTGTGTCACAATCGCGACCAGCGCATTTTTCCCGAATCCTGCTGTGTTATTTTTATCGATCACAACAGAACCGGACCAAATATCGCCGTCCGGGTTTGTATATTTCGGAATCGCCACGCCTTCATCGGTCCAGTGCAGCAAATCCTCTGAAACGGCATGGCGCCATTCTGTGCCGTTTCCGTTTGGGTAATCCTGATTATAAAGATAGAAATAATGGTATTGTCCATCAAAATAGATTGGTTTTTGAGGATCATTTTTCCACTTGTCCGGCGTTGTAAAATGATATGCCGCCCGGTAGTCCGGTTTCTGTGTTGATTTTGTTTTTTTGACAGGTTCTTCGTTTGGCAATAAGTCGATAAACAGCAATATTCCTGCAAAGATGAGGAAGACGGTTAGCCATTTGCCTGCTTTTTTATAGTTCATATGGGATTCACCTTTATGATGGAAATAAGAAATAAAAGAAAATGCCAATAGGATATCGGCATTTTCTTTCGCGTTTTTATTTGTTAACGGTTAATTGTCCTTGTTCAAGGATGCTGTCTTTTACAACAGATGTTTTCTTGCCTTTGATGTTCAAGAGGAAGCTTGGCGCAAACGTTGCTTGTTTGTCAGCAAAGAAACCTCTGTTTGTCATGTAGCTTGTAATGACGACATTGTTTCCTTTAGCTTGAGGCACAGCGAAGTGTGAGTAAGTAAAGGTCACATCGTTAGGATCAAGATCCATTTTTAACACAAGGCCTGTTTTGTTTAGCGGCTTGTATGGGCCTGTTAAGGAATTAGAAACATAACCAAGCATATAAATGTCATTAGATGTAATGCCGTCGATTGTCATTTTTGATCCGCGGGAGTCAGTGAACAGGTACCATTTGCCATTCATTTTAAAGACGTTCGCGCGTTCAATCTCATCTGTAACTGTGTTAGATGCAATCAGCGGTTTCATCACTTTTTTCAGTGTATAGTCATCGTTTAGCTCAATCATGCCGAGTGCGCCGTTAGCTAATTCAGCTGTGCGTTTTTTATCGCTTTGCAGAAGCTTTTTACTTTCTTGACGGAAGAATGATGTGCTTTTGCCGTAGTACGCTTTGTTAAATAAAGATTCTTCGCCTTGGTAACCGTTGTCAGTTCCAGTGTTCGCTTCAAATACTAAGTATTTGCGGCCTTTATCTTCCACGTAGTGCGGATCTCTCAGCGTATGGTTATCACCGGAGCTGTAGTTGCCTTCATCGATGAACTGCTGTACATTTTGATACGTTTTGCCGTCACCGTCAAAGATTGATTTATAATCTTCTACACCGTCGATATTCAGAGAGCTGTCTGACGTTGATACGTTAACCTGTGCAGTTGTCAGTGTTTGTTTGCCGTAATGTTTACCAGAAAAGTCAGTGTAGAACAAACGAATGTGACCGTCAGATGTGAATGTCGCTGAACCAGACCATTCTTGTGTTTGGTCTTTCAGGATTGAATCATTTGCATCGAATTTGTCGCTGTCTTTGAAGACGCGGCCCGCGTTTTTCCAGCTGTCAATAGACGTTTCGCCGACTTTTTGATAGAACATGTAAATCGATGTGTCATCCGCATCTTTAGGGTCTCCCGCTAACGCAAAGACAATGTGGTAGCCGTGATAGTTTGCGACTGTGCCGTCAGCGTTTTGCAATGGCCAGCTGTCCCAAACGTCCAGGCCTTTTGCAGAAGAGATATTTTTAATTGTGGATGGATCAAATTCAGGCACTTGATATTTTTCATTTTTTTGCTGTTCAGGAATTTTCAGCATGTCATGGCGTGTAATATGGGTAATGCCGTACGTTTCCTTATACGGTTTTTGGTTCGTTTCTTTCGCAAACGCTTGAGTCGCGCCTCCTGCCAGCAGTGCAGTTGTAAAGGTTAATGCTGTCGCTTGTTTTGCAAACTTTTTGATGTTCATCGTTCATGTCTCCTTTTTGATGTACTGTGTTAGCGGTTTGCTTCTTCCGGCCCTCCTGTTGAAGATGGCAAGTCAGTTACCTCAATAAAAAAAGACCTAAAATATGTAAGGGTGACGCCAAAGAATACACTTTGCCCTTTACACATTTTAGGTCTTGCCTGCTTTATCAGTAACAAACCTGCGTAATTTACTTTTCGACATCATTCTATTAGACTCTCGTTTAGATTACAACAGGCCTATTTTCCTCTTTTGTTTGATAGAAAAATGAGAAAAGACCTTCACGGATATGAGTCGGATAGACTAATAGGTGTTGGGGAAAGCTCTTTTCTTTTCAGGAAGATCGGCTGTTTTAGAGACTGGTTGCATGGGTTGAATTAGGGGGCTTCGGCTTCAGCTTCAGCGATTGTGAAACGGGTTCAGGATGCAGGCCACTATCACTCTTTCGGAATTAATTTTCTCATATTTTTCAAATTTTTGAAACATAGAAGGGGAAATATCGTAGACATTATGGGAGGTGTAAAAATGAAGCAAGAAAAAAGGAAACATCTTGGCACATTATTCTCTGTGTTGGCGGAAAAACAGCAGTTCAACGGGACGGTTCTGGCCGCGGAGGACGGCGATATTTTATATCATCACTCTTTCGGTTATGCGGAACTGGCGGAAAAACGCCCTTTGCAAACCAGCTCTTTGTTTGAGTTAGCGTCTCTGTCAAAGCCTTTTACAGCTTTGGGGATTATATTGCTTGAGGAGAAAGGAATTGTTGGATATGAAGACAAAGTTGAGCGTTGGCTGCCGGGTTTTCCATATCAGGGCGTCACGATTCGGCATTTATTGAACCATACGTCAGGGCTGCCTGATTATTTTCAATGGTTTCTTGACAATTGGAACAAGCACAAGATTGCGGTGAATCAAGATGTTGTCGATATGCTGATGAATGAGGGGCTGCCTAGTGATTTTGAGCCGAACGAGGGCTGGCTGTACAGCAACACGGGGTATGTGCTGCTGGCGGTAATCATGGAAAAAGCCTCCGGCATGAGCTATTCGGATTTTATGAAAACACATATTTTCTCACCGCTCGGCATGAATGAAACGAGAGTGTATAATAGGAGGTTTTGGCCTGAGCAGATAGATCATTATGCATATGGATACGTGTATGATGTCCATTCCGAAACGTACGTCCTGCCTGATGATCTGGAAGAAACAAACTATGTTGTGTACCTCGATGGCATTCAGGGAGATGGGACGGTGAACGCTGTCACAAGCGATTTGTTTCGGTTTGATCAGGCTTTATATCAGGACAATTTCATCAGTAACGATTCTAAGGAAGCCGCATTTTCGCCGGTGCGCCTGAACAATGGTGAAACGGTTGATTACGGCTTTGGCTGGGTGCTGCAACACAGTCCTGAAAAAGGGCGTATTGTCAGCCACAGCGGAGGATGGCCTGGCTACTCGACGATGATGATCCGGTATATAGATCGGCATAAAACGTTGATCTATTTGAGTAACAAGGAAGAGGAGGCGGAATATGAACAAGCGATTTTGAAGGCGGCTGAACATATTTTATTTGGCCAGCCATATGAGATCCCGGAACGTCCTGCTGATAAAAAGAAAAAAGAAGTTGATCCGGCGATATACAGCCGCTATGTTGGCAGCTACTTGTTTCAGGATGGCACGGCCGCGCGGGTGACAGCCGAGAATGAAAAGCTTTATTTGCAGATCCCCGGACAGGTGAGGGTTGAATTGTTTCCTTCCTCGGAAACCCGTTTCTTTTTGAGGTCATTGTCTGTTGAAATCGAATTTTTGTTAGGTGATGATGCTGCGAAAAGCTTTATTCTCTATGAAGATGGAACAGAAGAAGAAGCGGTCCGTACGAATTAAAAAGAAAGAGAAAGGAATGAACGTGATGATCGGTATATTAGCCGGAATGGGGCCGAAATCGACCTCGCCATTTATTGATAAGGTGATTGATTACTGCCAAAAGCTGTATGGGGCTTCACATGATATCGACTTTCCGCACATGATGATTTATTCATGCCCGACCCCATTCTATACAGATCGTCCCATCGACCATGAGGAGATGAAAAGAGCAATTATCGATGGTGCGGTAAAGCTTGAGAAAACAGGCGTTGATTTTATCGCTCTTCCTTGTAACACGGCACATGTGTATTATGAAGAGGTTCAGCAGGCGTTGGCGGTTCCTTTGTTACATATCACCAAGGAAACGGTAAAAGAAATGCCGCACACTGCAAAAAAAGCGGCTGTTTTAGGAACAGAGTCAACCATCCAATCAGGTATCTATCAAAAAGGGCTGAAGGCAAACGGACAAGAAGTTGTTCACAAGGATCATTGGCAGCAGGCTGTAAATCAGCTCATCGCCGCAATCAAACAGCCGAATCATACGGAGCAGACACACGCGTTGTGGCAGAAGCTATACGCTGAAATCAGTCAGCATGCAGACATTATCATTTCAGCCTGCACGGATTTAAATGCGGTGCTAGATCATATTCAAAGTGAGATTCCGATTATCGATTCCTCCGACTGTCTTGCAAAAAGCACTGTCAGCACATATCTTTCCTATCAAAGGTAACAAGGACTGTCTACGAACAGCCCTTGTTTTTTTATGCTCCTATTGTTTGACAGCTACACGCAATAGTGTTAAATTAAACATGTAAATAGTTACATGATTTTTTCGGGATGCGAGGTATGCTGATGAATAAGCCGGTTTTAAAACAATTTGCCTCTTTAGAAATTAAGGTTGATCCGCCTATCACCATTGGTGAGACAGGCCTGGGACTGAGACGGTGGATTCCGATTCGTTCGGGAACCATAACCGGGAAAGTAAAAGGGCGTGTTTTGCCGGGCGGTGCCGATTCACAAATCATTCGCGCTGACGGCAGAACAGATTTGTCTGCCAGATATGTAATCGAAACAGCCGATCATGAACTGATTTATATTCAAAACAATGGAATACGGCAAGTCAGCGAGCCGTTTCGAAAACAAGCCGCAGCCGGAGAAATCATTGATCCGGAGCATGTTTATTTTCGTACGGTGCCGACATTTGAAACAGGCAGCGAAGCTTACCAATGGCTGCATGACCGCTTGTTTATCGGTTCCGCAGAAAGAACCCCTGATTGCGTTCGACTAGACATTTATGAAGTACAGTAAAGACTAAGGAGAGTGTGAAAGATGGAAAACTTTATCGGAAGCCACATGATTTACACGTATGAAAATGGATGGGAATACGAGATTTATATTAAAAACGACCATACAATCGATTATAGAATTCATAGCGGAATGGTTGCCGGACGTTGGGTTCGGGATCAGGAAGTCAATATTGTCAAACTGACAGAAGGCGTATATAAAGTGTCTTGGACAGAGCCGACAGGCACAGATGTTTCACTCAACTTTATGCCAAATGAAAAACGCATGCACGGCATTATTTTCTTCCCGAAATGGGTGCATGAACATCCTGAGATTACGGTCTGCTACCAAAATGACCACATTGACTTGATGAAAGAATCCCGCGAGAAATATGAAACGTATCCAAAATACGTTGTGCCTGAATTTGCGGAGATTACATTTCTGAAAAATGAGGGAGCCGACAATGAAGAAGTGATTTCGAAAGCTCCTTATGAAGGAATGACAGACGATATTCGCGCGGGTAAATGATAAAAACAGAAAAACCCGGAAAAGAGAGTTATTTCTCTTTTCCGGGTTTTCTTTTTGCTGAATATGCGGGAACCATAGCAATTCCCGTGAAAAACAGTACGATTCCAGTCCAGCGGATGGGCTGATAATAGGCTGTGTCCCGCCATAATTCGACTGCCGAAAAAATGATGATACATGCTGCCACAACGATGAAAGTGCCCGTGTATCCTATTTTCCCCATGTTTATTCTCCTTGTGAAGGGAATAGTTTTTGCCTTTTTGCAGATTCAGGATCGTTTTCAATCGTAATCTCTGAATCTAAAATCAGCGTCTTTCTTGCTTCTGCGTCGTACGCAGGCCATTTTACATTTTCAGTGCTTGGGTTTCCTGTTTTGGCGAACGCGATCCATGCTGATTGTATGGTATGAGAAAGCTGTTTCACCTCTTCCGTTATCTCCGCTTTTGTCATCTGTTCTAACCCGCCGAGATTTCCGAAAACGAAAGGAAGCTCTAATGCGTGAAACGCTTTATTGTACGGCGGCTTATCCGAGTGCCAGTCGAATCGGTACATCCAAACAGGCGCGTAATGGGACTGGGCGGAGGCATAGGCGACGGCCGGACGCCAAAATAGTAAATCAGTCATCATATGAATTTGACTTTCAAGCGAACGCGGATACAGATCGGCGACTTTCTTGGCCAGCGGCTGCCCTAATAAATACTCGAGCGCGGCATCAAGCGTTTCCTGAGAATGTACGTCTGAATCCGGGGTGAAAAATAAATAACCTTCATCGCGATTTGTTCCGATTAATAGCGGAATGCCGGCCGCAGCACCCTCTTCGATCGCTTTTTCTGGTTCAGCAGGCAGCGTTTTCGGATCAAGGGCGGGCTGGAAAAACAGTTGAAAGATATTTTCATTTTCTGCTTTCCGAAGCTGATCGGCCGCTTTAAGCAAATCTTCCGCTGATAGAGTATGCAATGTGCCCAATTGGCTCTCGTCAATCCCAAGGACTTGTAAAAAGGCGGCCGCGGTGCTTGCCGCTTTCTCTTTCGTCATTGTTCGGGAAGCGCCGCTTTCCATGATTGCTTTCTGGAAAAGGCCTTTTGCCGCAGGCATAGCGAGCAGCGCGGCAATGCTCATGCTGCCAGCCGATTCTCCAAAAACTGTTACGTTATCTGGATCACCGCCAAACGCTGAGATATTGTCCCGCACCCATTTCAGTGCGGCGGTTTGGTCCAACAGCCCAAGGTTATCAGAATACGCCTCATCAAACGAAGACAAATGTAAAAATCCAAACGGCCCAAGCCGATAGTTCAGTGTCACGACAATGACGTCTCCCCGCGCGGCAATGCTTGATCCATCATATAACGGCTCACTGCCCGCTCCGAGATAAAAAGCGCCCCCGTGAATCCACACCATGACAGGCAGGTTTTGGCTCTGGGTGTCAGGCGCGAAAACATTGACATACAGACAATCCTCAGACTGGCGAGGTGGCTCAGCATATGAAAGGGACAGCAGATCAGACGGCTGCGGGCAAATCGGGCCATAAGCTGTTGCGTCCAGTTCGTCCTCCCACGCTTCAGGCGGCTCCGGTGCTTTAAAACGCAACTGTCCGACAGGCGGCTTGGCATAGGGGACGCCTTTCCATATATGTACGCCGTTTTCTGTTGTGCCTTTTACTTTCCCGTATCGAGTTGTTACTGTTTTAGACATCGCACTCTCTCCCTTTTTCCCCCATTATAAACAAATTTGCCCTGAGAATGCGAACGTCAGCCCTTAGCCGATATTCATCTTCCCATCGTCTTGAAAAAGGATTTGACTTCCTGCACAGTCAAGCCGATTTCTCTTGCTTCCGCCATCAGCGCCTTCCATTCCTCTATATTGGATTCCGTCAGTTTACGGTTTCGGTTGGAAGCGGTTTCAGGCTGTTCTTTCTTGAGAATGTTCGTAAAAGTGAACAGCTCTTCCTTTTCCATCCCGGCTTGTACGGCTTGCACAAGATGCACGCGCCATTCTTCTTCACCGCCGCTGATTTTTTCGTACATCATTGTT
Source organism: Bacillus sp. K7 (assembly GCF_053903245.1). NCBI lineage: Bacteria > Bacillati > Bacillota > Bacilli > Caryophanales > Bacillaceae > Bacillus > Bacillus sp. K7. The sequence continues at coordinate 3,225,980 of NZ_CP096406.1, read as the reverse complement.
TCTGCGTCGAATAATTCTGTTAATTCCACTTCCAGCGTGACGGAAATTTTCTTTAAAAATTGAACGGACGGATTTGAATGAACGCCTCTTTCAATCTTGCTTAAATAGGATTTAGATACACCTGACTCAACAGCCAGCTGATTAATAGAATAGCCTTTTCTTTTACGGTATAAACGGATAATTCTTCCAATCATGATATGAAATTCGCCTCTATTCCTGTCGTTATTTCGTTCATTATAAGGAATTATCCGTTCTTTATAAAATTTAAAATAATAAGGGAAGTGCAGTAAATAAGAGGAAAATCATGATTTTGTTCTCTAAAGAGAACTTATTGGCTTATTTTGCAATTTTTAAATAATATCGTTTTCTTTTATAATCCAATCATTAACAGAAAGGGGCGCGGGAAGCCAGCCGCGGGAAGGCTGAAGGCTATGAATACATGAATGAGAATATGAGTTTTAAAGAATTATATGCGATTGTCAGACACAGATTCGTGCTGATTCTGCTCATCACAATCGGCGTTACCGTTATGGCGGGTTTTGTGCAATTTAAGGTCATTTCACCGACCTACCAAGCATCGACACAAGTGCTGATTCATGAATCAGACGGTGAAGAAAACTCGAATCTCAGTGACATCCAGCGAAATCTTCAGTACAGCAGCACGTTCCAGTCAATTATGAAAAGCACGGCCTTGATGGAAAAGGTCAAGGCGGAGTTGCACCTTTCTGAATCAGCTTCATCACTGAAAGGAAAAGTGATGACAGGCAGTGAGAATGAATCAGAAATTATCACCGTGTCCGTCCAGGATCACGATCCGGCGAAAGCGGCTGAGATTGCGAACACGCTAGTGAACAAATTTGAAAAAGAAGTAGATGAAAGGATGAATATACAAGGCATACATATTTTATCAGAGGCGAAGGCTTCTGAAAGCCCGATGATCAAGCCGGCCCGGCTGCGAAACATGGTCATGGCTTTTGGCGCTGCTGTCATGGGCGGCATTACACTGGCATTTTTTCTGCATTTTCTCGATGATACGTGCAAAAGCGCACGCCAGCTCAGCGAGAGAACCGGATTGCCATGCTTAGGCTCCGTCCCTGATGTCCAAAAAGGGCGGAATCGCGGGCTAAAACATTTCGGGGAGTGAAGCGAGTGGTCTTTAGAAAAAAGAAAGCAAGACGAGGTTTGGCTCAAATATCCGTTTTACACAATAAATCAATTGTTGCGGAACAATACCGCACCATTCGGACAAACATTGAGTTTTCATCCGTCCAGACCAACTTGCGGTCTATCCTCGTCACCTCCTCTGTGCCTGGTGAAGGTAAATCGTTCAGTGCGGCGAATCTTGCGGCAGTCTTTGCGCAGCAGCAGGAAAAGAAAGTGTTGCTGGTGGATGCCGATTTAAGAAAGCCGACCATCAATCAGACATTCCAGGTTGAGAATATTACGGGGCTGACAAATGTGCTGGTTGGTAATGCTTCACTCAGTGAGACGGTGCAAAAGACGCCGATTGATAACTTATATGTGCTGACAAGCGGACCAACCCCGCCGAATCCGGCAGAATTGCTGTCTTCAAAAGCGATGGGTGACTTAATATCTGACATTTATGAACAATACAGCCTTGTCATTTTTGATTCCCCTCCGCTCTTGGCGGTTGCGGATGCTCAGATTTTAGCAAACCAGACAGACGGCAGCGTGCTCGTCGTTTTAAGCGGAAAAACGAAAACGGATACTGTCCTGAAAGCGAAGGATGCACTGGAACAATCCAACGCGAAGCTGTTAGGTGCACTTTTAAACAAAAAGAAAATGAAAAAGTCGGAACACTATTCCTACTAAATAGATGATAAAGGTGATGTCTCCTGACCTGTATCAATGGAGGCACTCGGCTCCGCTGTGGGCAGATGAAATTTGCTGCCTTAGATGCTGGTCGTCGCTGGCGGGGCGTGAGGATGGGTTAAATGCCCGCTTATTTAATATATACATAGAATGTGTGGTGGTTGTCGGTTTAGCTGCCGCCGATGTTTTAGAGGACGAAAACCGCCGCAGCTAAACCGATAAAAGAATTAGGGGGGAAAAGGTTGAGTTACCGGAGAAGACTTTCAATGATTATTGCGCTGGATACTTATCTCGTTTTACATTCAGTTATTGCAGGATATCAATTTTTAAAAGATTCTTATCAATTTTATGACTCCGGAGCATTATTGCTTACCGCTGTCAGCTTGCTCCTCAGCTATCATGTCTGTGCCTTCCTGTTCCATCAGTATAAACAGGTATGGACATACACCGGAATCGGCGAGCTGATGGTCCTGTTGAAGGGCATTACGCTATCGGCCGCTGTGACCGGCGTCATTCAGTATGCTGTGTATCATACGATGTTCTTCCGTCTGTTAATCGCGTGCTGGGTGCTGCAGCTTTTGTCCATCGGAGGAACCCGTGTTTTGTCGAGAGTGTTGAAAGAAAGCATCAGAAAGAACCGCAGCGCCTCTTCCCGCGCGCTGATTATCGGGGCGGGCTCAGGAGGGACTCTTATGGTCAGGCAGCTGCTTTCAAAAGATGATCCCGACATCATACCTGTCGCTTTTATTGATGACGATCAAACGAAGCATAAATTAGAAATCATGGGGCTGCCAGTGATCGGCGGAAAAGAAAGTATCATGCCTGCGGTGCAAAGGCTCAAAATTAACTATATTATTATTGCGATTCCTTCACTCCACACCCATGAGCTTCAGGTGTTATATAAGGAATGTGTACGAACTGGGGCCACCATCAAAATTATGCCTCACTTTGATGAAATGCTGCTCGGCTCAAGAACTGCCGGGCAAATCAGAGATGTAAAAGCAGAGGATTTGCTCGGCAGAAAGCCGGTAACCCTCGACACAAGCGAAATTTCGAACCGCATTAAAGGAAAAACAGTTCTCGTTACGGGAGCGGGCGGATCAATCGGCTCAGAAATCTGCCGGCAAATCAGCGCGTTTCAGCCTAAGGAAATCATTCTGCTCGGCCATGGAGAAAACAGCATTCATTCGATTTATACAGAGCTGAACGGTCGATTCGGCAAACACATTGTGTTTCATACAGAAATTGCGGATGTGCAGGACCGCGATAAAATGTTTACCTTGATGAAAAAGTACGAGCCGCACGTGGTCTACCATGCAGCTGCCCATAAGCATGTGCCGTTAATGGAGCACAACCCTGAGGAGGCTGTCAAAAACAACATCATTGGAACAAAAAATGTCGCGGAAGCAGCCGATATGTCGGGGACAGAGACATTTGTGCTGATTTCATCAGACAAAGCGGTGAACCCGGCCAATATAATGGGGGCGACAAAACGATTCGCCGAGATGATTATTATGAATCTTGGAAAAGTGAGCAGAACCAAGTTTGTCGCTGTCCGCTTCGGCAATGTGCTCGGGAGCCGCGGCAGCGTTATTCCGATTTTTAAAAAGCAGATTGAAAAAGGCGGTCCGGTAACTGTGACACATCCGGCGATGACCCGCTATTTCATGACGATCCCCGAGGCTTCAAGGCTTGTGATTCAGGCCGGGGCACTGGCGAAAGGGCGCCAGATTTTTGTTCTCGATATGGGAGAGCCTGTAAAGATTGTGGACCTTGCCAAAAACCTCATTCATCTGTCCGGCTATACGACTGAGCAGATTCCAATCGAATTCACAGGCATTCGCCCTGGTGAAAAAATGTATGAGGAATTGCTGAACCAAAATGAAGTACACACTGAACAAATCTTTCCGAAAATTCATATCGGCAAAGCGGTGGATGGCGATTGGCCAGTCCTGATGCGTTTTATCGAGGATTTTCATGAGCTGCCGGAAGACGATCTGAGAGCGAGGCTGTTTGCGGCAATCCATACATCAGACACAATGACGGCTGCCAGTGTTCATTAGGGGGAGTGAGAATGACGAAAAAGATATTGTTTTGCGCGACGGTTGATTATCATTTTAAAGCCTTTCACCTCCCTTACTTTACATGGTTTAAACGAATGGGCTGGGAGGTTCATGTCGCGGCGAGCGGACAAACGAAACTGCCGTATGTGGACGAGAAATTTTCCATTCCGATTCGCAGGTCACCCTTTCATCCACAAAATTTGGCCGTTTACAGGCAACTGAAGGAAGTGATCGATACCAATCAATACGACATTGTCCATTGCCATACGCCGGTCGGCGGCGTTCTTGCCAGACTAGCGGCGAGGCAAGCGAGGCGGCACGGAACAAAAGTGCTGTACACCGCGCACGGATTTCACTTCTGCAGCGGAGCACCGATCAAAAATTGGCTTCTTTACTATCCGGTTGAGAAATGGCTCTCGGCCTATACGGACTGCCTAATTACGATCAATGAAGAGGATTACATAAGGGCGAAAGGACTTCAAAGGCCGGGCGGCATGACGCGGAAAATTCATGGCATCGGCGTCAATACAGACCGGTTTCGGCCTGTCAGCCTGCAAGAGAAGCAAAGACTCAGAGAAAAACATGGATTCAGTGAAGACGATTTTATATTGGTTTATCCAGCTGAGCTTAATCTCAATAAAAATCAGAAGCTGTTAATTGAAGCCGCAGCCTTGCTGAAAGATAAAATACCGTCGCTTCGTCTTGTTTTTGCCGGAGAAGGGGCGATGGAACAAACCTATCGAACGTTGGCTGAAAAGCTTGGCGCTTCCGGCAATGTCCGCTTTTACGGCTTTTGCCGCGACATTCACGAACTGATTCAGCTTGCAGATCTATCAGTCGCATCCAGCATGAGAGAAGGCCTCGGCATGAATGTGCTTGAGGGGATGGCCGCGGAAAAGCCGGCGATTGCCACGGATAATCGCGGGCACCGGGAAATCATCAGGGACGGAGAAAATGGTTTTCTGATCAAAATCGGCGACAGTGCCGGTTTTGCCAGCCGGATTGAACAGCTTTACCGTACACCGGAACTCTGCAGAAAGCTGGGGCAGGAAGGCCGGAAAACAGCCTTGCGCTTTTCGGAGGCGCGGACGGTGGAAGAAATGGCAGATATTTATTCCGCCTACATGGATATGGATACAAAGGAGAAAAGCGTATGAACTCAGGACCAAAAGTTTCTGTCATTATGGGCATTTATAATTGTGAACGCACTTTGGCGGAAAGCATCGAATCCGTTCTCAGCCAATCCTACAAACATTGGGAGCTGATTATGTGCGATGATGCGTCAACAGACGGCACGCTCCGCATCGCGAAGCAGTATGCCGCTCATTACAGCGACCGCATCAAGGTGATTCAAAACAAAACAAACAAGCGGCTTGCCGCGTCATTAAATCATTGCCTTTCACATGCCACAGGCGATTATATCGCCCGCCAGGACGGAGACGACCTTTCATTCCCGCGCCGTCTGGAAAAGCAGGTCGCATTCTTAGAGAAGCACCGCCACTATCAGGTGGTTGGCACCGGCATGCTTGTATTTGATGAAAGTGGGACAAGGGGCACACGCATCCTGCCTTCTGTTCCGGAACCGGGCATCATGGCAAAAGGGACCCCGTTTTGCCACGGAACGATTATGATGAGAGCGAGCGCTTACCGTACGCTGAAAGGCTACCGGTCGGTGAGGCGGACGAGACGGATGGAGGATATTGATTTATGGCTTCGCTTTTTTGAAGAGGGCTTCAGAGGCTACAACCTTCAGGAAGCCTTGTATAAAGTAAGGGAAGACAGAGAGGCATTCAAACGGCGGTCATTTGCCTATTCGATAGACAATGCCGTCCTTGTCTATCAGGCATGCAGGCGCTTGAAGCTTCCTTTATCTGATTACCTATATATCGCAAAACCGATAATCCGCGCGTTTATGCCGCCTGCTGTAATGAATCGCTACCACAAAAAAAGAGTGATGAACCAAAAAGAAGGGCTTGTGAAACATGAATAGCATTCCAAAACGCGTGCTTCATGTTCTCAGCGGCATGAACAGGGGCGGCGCGGAGACCATGGTGATGAATTTATATCGAAAAATGGACAGAAGCAAAGTACAATTTGATTTTTTAACATATCGAAATGATCCGTGCGCTTATGATGAAGAAATTTTATCTTTAGGCGGGCGGCTTTTTTATGTCCCGAGCATCGGGCAAAGCAATCCCCTTACATTTGTGAGGAATGTAAGACATGTGATAACAGAAAACGGTCCGTTCAACGCCGTGCATGCGCACACGGATTTTCAGACGGGATTTATCGCCCTTGCGGCAAGGCTAGCCGGAGTGCCGGTCAGGGTCTGCCATTCCCATAATACGTCGTGGAAGACCGGCTTCAATTGGAAGGATCGCCTGCAGCTGATGGTATTCAGGCGGCTGATTTTGGCGAACGCGACAGCACTGTGTGCCTGCGGAGAGGATGCGGGCAGGTTTTTATTCGGACCGTCCAACATGGAGCGGGAGCGTGTTCATCTTCTTCCGAATGGGATTGATCTTGATTTGTTCGCTCCAAATGGGCAAAGGGCTGATGAAGAAAAAACAGCACGCGGCATTGCAGTTGACCGTCTCATTATTGGCCATGTGGCCCGGTTTCATGAAGTGAAAAACCATGCGTTTCTGCTGAAGCTTGCCGCACATCTCAAAGAACGGGGGGTTCGCTTTCAGCTCGTGCTCGCAGGAGACGGGCCGCTGCGCGACAAAATGGAAGAGGAGGCGCGGCGGCAGAACTTGCTTTCAGATGTCCTCTTTTTAGGCACTGAAGAACGCATTCATGAGCTGATGCGCACATTTGATGTGTTTGTCATGCCGTCTCTGTATGAAGGCTTGCCGGTAGTGCTGGTGGAAGCGCAGGCATCGGGGCTTCCATGCATCATTTCAGATACCATTACAGAAAAAGTCGATGCCGGTCTGGGACTTGTGACAAGATTGAATCTTTCTGAGCCGGTCGGCATTTGGGCTGAAACCATTGCCAGGGCGGCCGCCGCAGGCAGGCCGAAGCGGGAGCTCATCAAAGGAACACTCGCTAAACTTGGCTACGATGCACAGCAAAATGTAGGAGCGCTGCTGCATGTATACAACTTGACCAGCGAAAAAGGACAGTAAACGATGATTGTGTATGCCGTCAATATGGGAATTGTATATATTTGGTCTTGGTTTGCCAAAATGTGCGGCAGCCGTGATGATTCGCTCGCCACGGGGTATCGGCCGAATAAGCTTTTGATCTGGATTCCGCTTGCCTCACTTGTGCTCGTGTCGGGTCTCCGTTACAGAGTCGGCACGGATTTTCAGACCTACACATTGCTGTACGAATTGGCGGGCGATTATCAAAATGTGTGGCAGATATTCGGTTTCGGCACAGCGAAAACGGCGACTGATCCAGGCTTTACCACACTCCTTTGGCTGATGAATTTCATCACGGAAGATCCGCAAATCATGTATATCACGGTTGCGGCCGTGACCTATAGCTTGGTTATGAAGACACTCGCCGACTACGGAAGGCCGTTTGAGCTGAGTGTCTTTTTATTTTTAGGAACCTTCCATTATTACGCGTCTTTTAACGGCATCAGGCAATACATGGTGGCAGCCGTATTATTTTGGGCGATCCGTTATATCATCAGCGGGAACTGGAAGCGGTATTTTCTGATCGTGCTGATCAGCTCGCTCTTTCATTCCTCGGCGCTGATTATGATTCCAGTGTATTTTATTGTCAGGAGAAAAGCCTGGTCGCCTGCCATATTCGGCCTATCCGTTTTATTTCTTGGCATGACGTTTTTATATCAAAAATTCATTTCCGTGTTTGTCGTTGTGCTAGAAAACAGCTCATACAGCCATTATGAGAAATGGCTGATGACGAATACAAATGGAATGAATGTGATCAAAATCGCTGTCCTGATTCTGCCCCTGTTTCTCGCTTTTTGCTACAGGGCGCGTCTGCGGAAGCTGTGGCCGCAAATCGACATCGTCGTCAATTTGTGCCTGCTCGGCTTTTTGTTCGGGCTTTTGGCCACAAAGGATGTGATCTTTGCCAGATTCAATATTTATTTCGGTTTGTATCAAATCATCTTAGTCCCTTATTTCGTCAGGATATTTGATGAAAAATCGAATGCCCTTATCTATATCGCGATCGTTGTTTGTTATTTTCTTTACAGTTATTTGCTTATGCCGGTTGATTCGTCCGTTCTGCCTTACAGAACGATTTTTTCCCGGTAATTTATGCAAGAGGAGCCGGTCATTATGGAAACACCTGCGGTAAGTCTGTTAGTCGCTGTTTATAACACAGAAACATATATCAGAACGTGTCTTGAATCACTGCGGAACCAGACTGTGGACAACATTGAAATCATCATCGTCAATGACGGTTCGGCAGACGCCAGCCCGGACATCGCGGAGGAATACGCCAAAAAGGATCTCAGGTTCAAAGTGATTCATCAGGAAAACCAAGGCCTCGGCGCGGTTCGGAATAAAGGCATCGAGGCGGCACGCGGCGAGTTTCTCGCATTTATCGATTCGGACGATTGGATCGAGCCTGATTATTGCGAGCGGATGCTCCAAGCAGCGGGCAATGAAACTGATCTTGTCATTTGTAATTACGCCGCGGAGTTTGAGGACACTGGAAAAACGATGATCTCTGACATTGCGGAAACCTATCAGGACCAGCCGAAGGGGCACTATATCAAGGCGCTATTCGAAGGGAAGGTCAGAGGGTTTTCATGGAACAAACTGTACAGGAGAAGCATGATTAAAGCACATCGGCTGTCGTTTCCGCTCCGTGGCGAGCTGGAGCATGTCGAGGATCAGTTTTTCAGCTTCAGGGCTCATTTCTTCGCCCGTTCGGTCTCCTATGTGAAAGCGCCGCTCTATCATTACCGAATTCACCTATCTTCCATCGTACAGCGCTATCAGAAAAAACTGTTTGAATCAGGACTTGCGCTGTACGAGGCGAATGCGGCGTTTTTACAGGAAAACAACAAATCTGAGGAGTACCAAAAGGAGCTTGATACCTTTATCGTGCTTCACAGCAGCATCTGTATGCTGAATGAATGGAAAACCAGCGGCAGCCGCCGGCTGTTTGAAAAACTTAGAAATGTTGGCGTGATTTGCGCAGATCCAGTGTTCCGGGAGAGCCTCTCAAAAACGGGCACCGCGCCTTTTGACGCAAAACGGTCATGCCTGCTTCTGATGGCAAAATACAGAATGATACCGTTCGTCGCTATGGCGTCAGCCGTGTATCAGCGGGTGATCGAGTACAAAATGAGAAACAGAGGGTGAGGACATGTCGTTACAATCGTTGAAAATCAATCTTGCAGAATGGCTGCTGCTAAAGGTCAAATACCCGTCCCAATATTGGCTGGGTACGGCTGATCAGCCGGTAAAGGCCCCATCGAATCAGAAAAAAATCATACTGACCCTGCTGCCGTCCCATGACAATTTGGGGGATCACGCGATTGCTTATGCCAGCAAGGCATTTCTTGAACGAGAATACCCTGATTTTGACATCGTTGAGGTCGATATGAAGGACATGTACAAATCAGCAAAAGCGCTGCTCCGATCGCGCCATCCGGAGGATATGGTCTTTATCATCGGCGGCGGAAACATGGGTGATTTATACCGCTATGAGGAGTGGACGCGCCGCTTTATCATTAAAACATTTCACGACTACCGAGTTGTCCAGCTGCCGGCAACGGCTCATTTTTCTGACACGAAAAAGGGGCGCAAAGAGCTGAAACGGGCACAGAAAATTTATAACGCGCACCCCGGCCTGTTGCTGATGGCGCGTGATGAAACAACGTATCAATTCATGAAACAGCATTTTCAAGAAAAAACGATTTTGAAGCAGCCGGACATGGTGCTGTATTTAGATAAAAGCAAGACCCCCGCAGAGCGCAACGGGGTTTATATGTGTTTGCGCGAGGATCAGGAAAGCGTGTTTAAAGAAGATGAGAGAAGCAAGGTGAAGGCAGCGCTTGTTGAAGAATTCGGTGACATTAAAGCTTTTACGACAACGATTGGACGCCGGGTCGGCCGCGATTCCCGGGAGAAGGAGCTTGAAGCGTTGTGGTCTAAGCTGCAAAGCGCAGAAGCCGTTGTCACTGACAGGCTTCATGGCATGATTTTTTGCGCGCTGACAGGAACGCCGTGTGTCGTCATCCGCTCCTTTGACCACAAGGTGATGGAAGGCTACCAATGGCTCAAAGACATCCCTTACATGACGCTGATTGAACAGCCGGACCCTAAACGCGTGACAGCCGCAGTAAAAGAGCTGTTAACAAAAGAAACAACCCGCGGCGGCTTTCCAAGAGATTTATATTTCAAAGGGCTGCGTGACAAAATCAGCGGTGAAGCGCAATGACCCCGCTCATCAGCATTATTGTCCCGATGTATAACGTTGAGCCATTTATAGAAGCGTGCATTGACTCACTGCTTCGCCAAACGCTTTCTGATATGGAAGTCATCCTTGTGAATGACGGATCGCCGGATCGTTCTGGCGAGATTGCAGAGGATTATGCAAAACGGGATGCGAGAATCCGTGTCATTCATCAGAATAACGGCGGGTTGAGTTCGGCACGAAATACGGGAATAAAGGCCGCACGGGGGACGTTCATCGGCTTTGTGGACGGAGACGATTATGTATCTTCCGCCATGTTCCAAAAACTGATAGAAGAAGCGATGGAGAACCGGCTCGACATCGTTGGCTGCGGTTTTTACAAGCAGTCAGCGGACAGTCGGACATACGTGCCTCCGCAGCTTGACACAAACCGCGTACTGACAAAACCGGAAATCGCTGAACAGCTTACATATGCTCACGAAACAAGGTTTATCTGGTATGTATGGCGTTATGTTTATCGCCGTGAGCTATTGGAGAGAGCCAATCTGATGTTTGATGAAGACATCCGTTTCGCTGAAGACTCTCCCTTCAATTTGTCCGCTTTTTGCGAAGCGGAGCGGGTGAAAATGCTGGATGAAGGCTTGTACGTCTATCGCGAAAACCCGAACAGCCTGACAGAAGTCCCTTATAAGCCGGCGATGGATGAACATATTCAAAAGCAATATCAGGCGAAAATTGCATTCTACAATCGTTACGGTTTAGCAGGCGCATGCATAGAAGATTTGAATGTGTACATTTGCAAGCACCAGCTTCCGATGCTTCTGGCAAACGCTTGTGCATCACCAAACCCGTCGAAAGTGATCAAAAAGCAGATCAAACACATTTTATCCTATGACATGGTGCGGCAGGCCGTCAGACATACGCCGGTTCAGCATGAGAAATTATTACGAGGCGAGCGTTTGGTATTAGGCTTGTCCAAATTGCGGCTCGCATTTCTCATCAAGCTGTTTTTCGAGCAGCGGGGAGCGATGAAAGGCAGTGCGAAGCAGGCATGAAATTCACGATCAACTTCAGTGCGAATCTCACGGCTTTTCTCTTGTCCGTTTTCCTCTCGGTCTGGATGACGCCTTTTATTGTCAAAACGCTTGGTGTGGAAGCGTTCGGTTTTGTTCATTTGACGCAAAATGTGATCAATTACTTTTCGATCATCACCGTTGCGCTAAGCTCGGTTGTCGTGCGGTTTTTTTCTGTCGCCGCACACAGGGGAGAGCGGGATAAAGCAAATGCGTATATCAGCAATTATTTGGCGGCGTCTGTTTTGATTTCGTTGCTTCTATTGCTGCCTCTTGCGGGATCGGCTTTCTTTATTGACCGGGTCATGAACGTGCCGCAGGCGCTTTTGGCTGATGTGCGTTTGTCGATTTTGATTGGCAGTCTGCTGTTCATTTTGACATTTCTGATGGCGGGTTTCGGCGCTGCGCCATTTTATGCCAACCGCCTATACATCACGAGCTCCATTCAGGCGGTGCAAATGCTTGTACGGGTGCTGTCTGTGCTGCTTCTGTTCGCATGCTTTGCGCCGAAAATTTGGCAGATCCAGCTTGCCGCTTTAGCTGGTGCTGTCATCGCGTCTGTGCTGTCTTTCTATTTCTTCAAAAAATTGATTCCGTGGTTTACGTTTCGTATGAAGGATCTTTCATTCCGCATAAGCAAGGAGCTATTTCAGGCGGGCGCATGGAGCTCTGTCAATCAAATCGGCGTCCTGCTTTTTTTGCAGATTGATCTATTAACCGCCAATTTGGTGCTGGGAGCATCAGAAGCCGGAAAATACGCTGCGATTATCCAGTTTCCGCTGCTGCTGCGCAGCTTGGCTGGAACGGTCGCATCCCTGTTTGCGCCTCTTATCACTTCGTTTTATTCAGAAGGCGATATGGACGGATTGGTGAGTTACGCCAATAAGGCGGTGAGGCTGAACGGCCTTCTGCTTGCGCTTCCAGCTGCCTTATTGGGCGGGCTGGCGGGGCCTTTTCTGACGATCTGGCTCGGACCGTCCTTTTCGTCTATCGCGCCGATTCTATATATTCATGCCGGATATTTGGTCGTAAGCCTCGCCTTTATGCCGCTGTTTTATATCTGGACCGCCTTTAATAAGCAAAAAACGCCGGCGATCGTTACCCTGCTGTTAGGCGCGGTGAATGTGGTGCTGGCCGTCACGCTGAGCGGGCCTGCACATCTTGGTTTGTACGGCATAACATTGGCCGGGGCGATTTCCCTTATTTTAAAAAATGCCATCTTTACGCCGCTTTATGTATCACGCATGACCGGCTATAAAAAGCACGTGCTCTTTAAAGGGCTTATCGGGCCTCTTTCAGCGGCTGTGTTTGCCTGGGCGGTTTGTGTGGCAATCCAGTTCATGGTGAAAATTGATGGCTGGACTTCACTGATAGCGGCGGGAATGACAGTCAGCTGCTGCTACGCCATTTTCGCTTTTATGTTCGTTTGTACAAAAGAGGAAAGACAGCTGGTGCTAAAACGGATTCGAAAAACGAAAGGAGCTGTGAATCTTTGATCCTGAAACGACTTTTTGATCTGACGGCCGCCATTGTTTTATTGTGCTGTTCGAGTGCTATCATACTGCTCGCCATCGCCGTTGTCAGGCTGAAAATAGGATCACCCGTCTTCTTTAAGCAAGTAAGGCCGGGCCTGAACGGCAAGCCGTTCACCCTTTATAAATTCCGAACGATGACGGATGAACGGGACAGTGAGGGACATCTGCTGCCTGATGAAGTTCGGCTGACGAAAACGGGCAGGCTGATCAGAAAGCTGAGCATCGATGAGCTTCCGCAGCTGCTGAATGTCCTAAAAGGCGATCTCAGCCTTGTCGGCCCGCGGCCGCTTTTGATGGACTATCTGCCTCTTTATACAGAAAAGCAGGCAAGGCGCCATGAGGTGAAGCCGGGTATTACAGGCTGGGCGCAAATCAACGGCAGAAACGCGATTTCCTGGGAAAAGAAATTTGAATTAGATGTTTGGTACGTTGACAACCGATCATTTTTTCTCGATATGAAAATTTTATGTTTGACCGTGCGAAAAGTGCTTGTGTCAGAAGGGATTCAGCAAACCAATCATGTGACCGCGGAACGGTTTACAGGAAGCGGAGATGTGTCCTCATGAGAAACGTTGCCATTGTGGGTGACGGCGGGCACGGAAAGGTGATCAGAGAGCTGATAAACGCCCGGTCAGACACGCGCTTAGCCGCGGTGCTGGATGATAAATTCCGAACGTTTGAAGCCGGAAAAGAATGGTATACAGGCCCGCCGGAAGCCGCTTCTGAAGTGCGCAGGCTTATTCCTGATGTGTTGTTTCTGATCGCCATTGGAAACAACAGTATCAGAAAACAGCAGGCGGAGCGGCTGGGACTGAAAAAAGAAGATTTCATTACATTGATTCACCCGTCAGCCATCGTCAGCAAGTCCGCTGTCATCGGGGAAGGGACCGTGATTATGGCGGGCGCGATCATTCAGGCGGATGCGCGGATCGGCGCCCATTGCATCATCAATACAGGCGCGGTGGCAGAACACGACAATCACATCAGCGATTTTGTTCATCTTTCTCCGCGTGTCACACTGTCAGGAGCGGTCGCCGTTCAAGAAGGCGCTCACGTCGGAACCGGCGCGGCCGTCATACCGCAGCTCACAATCGGGTCTTGGAGCATTGTCGGCGCCGGCTCCGCGGTAATCCGTTCCATACCGGACGGGGTAACGGCGGCCGGTGCCCCGGCGCGCATTATTTCTCCCATTCAAACCTAAAACAAAGGATGATGACATGAATAAAAGAATCTACTTATCTCCCCCTCACATGAGCGGCAGAGAGCAGCACTATATTTCAGAAGCCTTTTGCTCAAACTGGATTGCGCCCCTTGGGCCGCTTGTGAATTCATTTGAAGAACAGCTGGCCGAGCGCGTCGGCGTAAAAGGAGCGGCAGCGGTCAGCTCTGGAACGGCGGCGATTCATCTGGCGCTGCGTTTGCTAGAGGTAAAAGAAGGGGACAGCGTATTTTGCCAGTCCTTCACATTTGTAGCAACCGCCAACCCAATCTTGTATGAAAAAGCGGTGCCCGTTTTTATTGATTCAGAGCCTGATACATGGAATATGTCTCCGAAAGCCCTGGAAAGAGCGCTGGAGGATGCGAAAAGAAGCGGAAAGCTGCCTAAAGCGGTTATTGCCGTCAATCTATATGGGCAAAGCGCGAAAATGGATGACATCGTCAGCCTGTGTGATACATATGGAGTACCCGTCATTGAGGACGCAGCCGAATCGCTCGGCACAGTGTATAAAGGGAAGCAAAGCGGAACATTCGGGCGCTTCGGCATTTTTTCGTTTAACGGGAACAAAATCATCACCACATCAGGCGGCGGGATGCTCGTTTCAAACGATGAAGCCGCCATTGAAAAAGCGCGATTTCTCGCTTCGCAGGCACGTGAGCCGGCTGTTCATTATCAGCACAGCGAAACCGGACATAATTACAGGCTAAGCAATATTCTGGCCGGTGTCGGCATTGCCCAGCTTGAGGTGCTGGATGAGCGGGTGGAGAAAAGAAGGGCCATTTTCACAAGATACAAAAACGCGCTCGGTCATATAAACGGCGTCCGTTTTATGCCGGAGTATGCAGCAGGTGTGTCCAATCGCTGGCTCACCACGCTCACGCTTGATAACGGGCTGAGCCCATATGACGCGGTTCAACACCTTGCGGAAGAAAACATTGAAGCGCGCCCGCTGTGGAAGCCCCTCCATACCCAGCCGCTGTTTGATCCGTCTTTATTTTATGCTCATGAAGGTACCTTAAGCATATGCGAGGACCTTTTCAAGCGAGGAATCTGTCTCCCATCAGGATCAAGTCTGACGGAAGAAGAACAAGACAGGGTCATTGATGTTTTACTGCATTTATTCCAAACTGCCGAGGTGAAGAAATGGACAGCAAGCATTCGATGATCAGCCTGAAACAAAAACTGTCCGGGCTGCTCGACGTCATTCCGAAACAATCCGAGATCATCTATGCCGACTATCCTCTATACGGAAATGTAGGGGATTTATTTATTATGAAGGGAACAGAGGCCTTCTTCAAAGAACATGGGATCCGTGTCAGAAAACGCTGGAATCCCGACAATTTTCCACTTGGGCGAAAGCTGGATCCGAATCTCATCATCGTCTGCCAGGGAGGCGGCAACTTTGGGGATTTGTATCCGTATTACCAAGGCTTTAGAGAAAAAATCGTCCAAGCCTATCCCAATCACAAAATCGTGATTCTGCCGCAATCGATTTATTTCCAAAATAAAGACAATCTCAAACGGACGGCGGAGATTTTTTCTAAGCATGCGAATCTCCATATCATCACAAGGGAAAGAGCTTCTTATGCAACGGCGCAGGCTTATTTTGCAAGCAATCAGATTAAGCTTCTGCCTGATATGGCCCATCAGCTGTTTCCTGTCGCTTCCACGCAGCAGCCGTTCAATCAAAAGCTGAGATTCATCAGGACAGATCACGAAGCGAACAAGGAGCTTCAGGAACACGCAAACGCGGAAAGCTACGACTGGCGCACGGTGCTGTCAGCTTCAGACCGCCGGACGATCGCTTTTCTGCAAACGCTGAACGTCCTGAATAAAAAAGCGGGCAACCCTCTGCCCATCGCGTATATATGGGAAAAATACTCTGATTATATCGTCAAAAAAGCGATTCGGTTTTTCAGCCGCTACGAATCGGTGGAAACGTCAAGGCTGCACGGCCACATCCTGTCCTCTCTGCTTCAAAAAGAAAACACGGTCATTGATAATTCCTACGGGAAAAACGCCAATTACTATCACACCTGGATGGAAGACGTGCAGAACACCCGACTCATCCAGAACGCCTCAAAAAAGGAAAACCTTCCTGCTCACATGTGAGCGGAAGGTTTATTTTGATTCTCCCCGTTTGACTTTGTTGTACGCCTCATCTAAATGCTGAATCCGTTTCAGAACAACTGCGTTTTTCGTCAGCTGATCCTGCACAAGCGTTGAGACGACGGAACGGTAGTAGCTATTCATCGCATGGATTTTATCCTCAGACTGATTCATTTCAATATGCTGTTTGAAATTCTCAATAAAATAAGGGACGGAAAAAAGTTCAGACATTTCTTTGGCAGCTCCTTTTTCATAAATATATACGGTGTGACCTCAATCATGTACAATGAAGAAAGGGGAGTGAGCAAGATGGATATGAAACTTCAGCAAGTACAAGTATTAAAGCCTCAACTGACACAGGAGCTCAGGCAGGCCATCACGCTGCTTGGCTATCATTCGGCAGAACTGGCCGAATACATTGATGAGCTCTCACTGGAAAACCCTCTTATTGAACGAAAGGAAACAGACACACCGCCACTATCTTACCATAAAACAAATAAAAACAGGATGAATGCGCAGGAAGCAGGCCTCCAATTAAGTGATCCGCAAAAAACATTGCAGGATGTGTTAAAACAGCAGGCACTCGATATGAATCTGACAAACACTGAAAAAAAGATTTTTCATTATCTGATTCATTCACTTGATTCAAACGGGTACTTGGAAGAAGATATGGAGGAGGCAGCACGGCGGCTATCTGTTTCAGCCAAGGAAGCGGAAGCGGTTTTGGCAAAGCTTCAATCGTTAGAGCCGGCTGGAATTGGCGCAAGATCTCTGCGGGAATGCATTCTTCTCCAATTACAGCGGCTGCCGAACAGAAATGAACAAGCGGAAATGCTTGTTTCCGCACATTTTGAAGCTTTTGCGCAAAAGAACTGGAAAGCGCTTTCAAAAATGACTGGAATTCCGCTTCATACGATTCAAGATATCTCTGATGACATCGCAGCTCTTCATCCAAGACCAGGCCTTCTGTTTGCACGGCCAGAGCAAGATATGTATATCGAGCCTGACATTTTTATCATTGTGAAAAACGGGCACATCGCAGCGGAACTGAATACCCGCTCGTTTCCGGAAATAGAACTGCAATCGCAGTACAGACCGCTTTTATCGTCGGGTTCCTGTCAAGATACCGCTTCTTATTTATCTGCGAAATATCAGGAATGGCGCTGGCTGGACCGCGCGCTGCGACAGCGAAAACAGACGATCACGAGAATTGTCAGTGAGCTGATCACACGGCAAAGAGAGTTCTTTCTGAAGGGGAGAAGCGCAATGAAGCCGCTGACTCTCAGAGAAGTAGCTGACTGTCTAAGCCTTCATGAATCAACTGTAAGCCGGGCAATCAAAGGAAAAACGCTACAAACGCCGTACGGACTGTTTGAGATGAAACTCTTTTTCTCAGCAAAAGCCGAGGCCTCAGGAGATGGAGATGCGTCTAACTATGCAGTCAAAACCCATCTTGAAGACCTGATCAACCAAGAGGATAAAACAAAACCGCTCTCAGACCAAAAGCTTGCCGATTTGCTAAATGAACAGCACGGCATTCAAATCTCCAGACGCACTGTGGCAAAATACCGCGATCAATTGAACATTCCGTCATCGGCGGCCAGAAAACGGTATAAATGAAATCCTCCCGGAAAGGGAGGATTTCATTGTGTAATTAGGGTGGAGAAGCCTTCATAAAATGTAAAGCAAGCTTTACGTCAAAATGGATTTGTTTTATAATTTTTGGAAAAAGAGGTCATTCCTTTGAAAAATAGGTTAATAGAATACAGAAAGAAATATGGATATTCTCAAGATCAATTAGCTGAGCTGCTAAATGTCAGCAGACAAACGATCATATCAATTGAGAAAGAAAAATATAATCCTTCTTTGCCGTTAGCATTAGCAATCGCGAAAACATTTCATACCATTGTCGAGAACATGTTTTATGAAGAAGAGAATGAGAGGTGAAATTCATGAAGTTACAAAAGGTTTACTTCATAATTGGCGTTTTATTCACAATGATTTTACTTACAAAAACCTTTTTTCAAATCGCGACACATTCTGTTTCCTTTACTGAATTATTAATGTGGGGAGCTCTGTCTTATTTAAGTTTTGCTGCGGGCTATATTTATCCGCATTTCAAAGAAAAAGATGAAAGAGCAAACTTGATTAAGCAAAAAGGAATGCAGTACACGCTTTACTTTGTATTGATATGCTGCGTAATGATCATGTTCAGTATGCAGTTCAGCACAGTGGCGTTATCGGCGATTGAAATCATGAGGATTTTAGTATCCTTAACCATCATTACGACCTTCTCTTCGTGGGTGATATTATCAAAAAAATACTAGTAAATAAGAACTGGCGGATTGATATTCTGCCAGTTCTTATTATTCTTTCTCGATGAACTTGACTGATCAGACAGCATCATCCTCCTGGAATCATCCAGCTGAACACGTGATGCTGCAAAAAGGTGATGATGCAAACGAGCAGCAGCAAAAACAAGCTGTGCTTAATCGTAAAGCGGAATAGATCCGACTCCTTCCCGGCGAGCCCTACCGCGGCGCACGCCACCGCGATCGACTGCGGCGAAATCATTTTTCCGGTGACACCGCCTGATGAATTAGCGGCCACAGACAGAACAGGGTCCATGCCGACTGATAACGCGGTGACTTTCTGCAGGTTGCCGAACAGCAGGTTGGCAGACGTATCAGAGCCGGTAATAAAGACGCCGAGCCAGCCGAGAACAGGCGAAAAGAAGGTAAACATCGAGCCTGTCAGCGCGAGTGTCATCCCGAGTGTCGTACTCATTCCAGAGGAGTTGGTGACATAGGCAAAACCAACGACAGAAGCGATGGTCAAAATCGGAAACTTCAACTCTTGGATCGTTTCTTTTAAAACAGCTCCCCAGTCTCTCCACGAAATCGCCGTGATAAATTTTGACAGCACAGCGGCAATCAATATCGCAGTGCCGGCCGACCCAAGCACCTCAAGCTTGTAAAGTGCTTCAATCGGCGTACCGTCAGCATTGACAATTTGATTGTTCAACAGAGGCACACCAGGGGCAAAAGTCAGTTTTTCGCCAACTGTATTCAGCCACTTCAAGAAAACAGCGGTGCCTTCATAATGCCCGGTCAGCGCGGATTTGACAGAAGGAATGCCCCATACAGAAATCATGACTGTCAGCAGCAGAAATGGCGACCAGGCTTTAAATATCTGTCCGCCGCTATACGCAGTCGCTGTCGGATTCGTTTTCGCTGTTTCAATCGCGGCGGCAGATTCCTGTTCACCGGCAAAACGGAATGTTGTTTTCGGCTTCCACCATTTCAAAAACACAGCAAGCGCGGCCATCGAAACAAGCGCCGACAAAACATCCGGCAGCTCAGGCCCCAAAAAATTGGAGCTAAGATATTGAACGACAGCAAAGGAAACACCGGAAACGAGAATTGCAGGCCAGACCTCAAAGGCTTTCCTGAACCCGCTCATGATGATCAGTAAATAAAGAGGAATAAAAACGGATAAAAACGGCAGCTGCCGCCCAACCATTTGCGAAATGTCCATCGCTGGAATCCCTGTCGGACCTTCTACGGCTGTAATCGGAATCCCAATCGCGCCAAAGGCAACCGGCGCCGTATTGGCAATCAAACAGATTCCCGCCGCATAAAGAGGATTAAAGCCGAGGCCCACCAGCAGCGCGGCAGAAATGGCGACCGGCGCTCCGAAGCCGGCCGCTCCTTCTAGAAAAGCCCCGAATGAGAAAGCGATCAGGAGCGCCTGAAGCCGGCGGTCATCCGTAATCGAGAGAACAGAACTGCGAATGATATCAAACTGTCCCGTTTTCACAGTAATTTTATACAAAAAAACAGACGTTACAATGATCCAGCCGATCGGCAATAGTCCGTATACGGCTCCTTGTGTGGCGGACATCAGCGCTTTTTCCGCCGGCATCCGATAAAACAATACAGCAATCACAAGTGCGATCCCCAAGGTGGACAAGCCCGCTGTATACCCCTTCATCCGTTTAATCGCGAGCGCCCAAAAAAAGAAAATAATCGGTACAAGTGCGGCAAGCGCTGATAAAAGCAAATTTCCCCCTATAGGCGTATATGCCTGTGTCCATTGCATCCCAAACCCCTCCTTGAAACATAAACTGGCGTATGTGTAAGCGGTTTCTAAAGATGATAGTATGATCATCTGATGATTGGGTAATAAGACCAGTTACCTAGCATTATATTTTGAAAAATATCAAAGTACAAGACTTTTTGACAAAATTGTCAAAATCTTTTGGCGCCCCCCAAAAACAGAGTATAATAGATCGTAAACAGCCAGACCTACAAGTTACGGGGTGAATTGCATTGAAATACAAACAGATTAAAACAAAGAAAATATATGAAGAAGTGGCGGATGCACTATTAGATATGATCAAAAATGGCGAATTGAAGCCAGGAGATAAATTAGACTCCGTTCAGGCGCTTTCCGAAAGCTTTCAAGTCAGCCGCTCAGCGGTTCGTGAAGCCCTTTCCGCGCTAAAAGCGATGGGGCTTGTCGAAATGAAACAGGGAGAAGGCACATACCTGAAGGAATTTGAGCTCAATCAAATTTCTCAGCCACTCTCAGCTGCCCTTCTCATGAAAAAAGAGGACGTCAAGCAGCTGCTCGAGGTCAGAAAACTGCTTGAAATCGGGGTGGCAACATTAGCTGCTGAAAAACGAACAGAAGACGATCTCGAAAGAATCCATGCTGCGTTAAAGGAAATGGGCAGCATTGAAGCCGACGGGGAGCTTGGAGAGAAAGCTGACTTCGCATTTCATCTGGCGCTGGCTGACGCTTCCCAAAACGATCTTCTTAAACATCTGATGAACCACGTTTCATCATTGCTGCTGGAAACGATGAGAGAAACACGGAAAATCTGGCTGTTTTCCAAGAAAACCTCAGTTCAGCGGCTTTATGAGGAGCATGAACGAATTTACAATGCCGTGGCTGCGCAGGATGGTGCGCAGGCGGAGGCTGCCATGCTGGCGCATTTAACGAATGTGGAAGATGTGCTTTCGGGATATTTCGAGGAAAATGTGCAATAACCAACTCATTTCCCGGGCAATTCTGCCGTTGCCAAATGAACAACCGAGACTGAGCCGCAATGGTTCAGTCTTTTTACTTGCAGCAGCACTTAACATTTGTGGCAAATAAAGTAAAATATTTCACTGGAATGAATGTGAGCTGAATAATGGAGGCAAACTGCTTGAACAAGTGCCGGAAAAGAGAAGACCGGTAAAAACATGATATGTAGGTGCGCATTCATCGTCAGAAAGAGTATGAATTAAGAATGGCTTAGGAGACTAAGCCGTTTTTCAGGTGAAAAATTTTATTGATAGAGGTAAATAGTTGGTTTGCTCATTTTTCCAGTCGTGCTATATTATTTTTAAAGCGCTTTCAAAACTAGCTGCAAAAGCATTTTGTGTCCGGATGAACCGCGGGGGAACAGAAGGTTAAGAGATGAAGGAGGAGAATATGATGTCAAAGCTTGAAAAAAAGCATGTAACAGATGCAACATTTATGCTCCACGGAGGAGACTACAATCCTGATCAGTGGCTGGATCGGCCTGATATTCTAGCCGATGATATTAAGCTGATGAAGCTTTCTCATACGAATACCTTTTCTGTCGGCATTTTTGCATGGAGCGCGCTTGAGCCGGAGGAGGGCGTGTATCAATTTGAATGGCTTGATGATATTTTTGAACGGATTCACAGCATCGGCGGCCGGGTCATATTAGCAACCCCAAGCGGAGCGCGTCCTGCTTGGCTGTCGCAAGCCTATCCTGAAGTTTTGCGCGTCAATGCTTCCCGCGTCAAGCAGCTGCACGGCGGAAGGCACAACCACTGCCTCACATCTAAAGTCTACCGTGAAAAAACACGTCACATCAACCGGCTATTAGCAGAACGATACGGCAATCACCCGGTGTTGTTAATGTGGCATATTTCAAACGAATACGGTGGAGAGTGCCATTGCGATCTATGCCAGCATGCTTTCAGGGAATGGCTGAAAGCAAAATATGACAACAGCCTCAAGACATTGAACCATGCGTGGTGGACTCCTTTTTGGAGCCATACATTCAATGACTGGTTACAAATTGAAAGTCCATCGCCGATCGGTGAAAATGGCTTGCACGGCCTGAACTTAGACTGGCGCCGATTCGTCACTGAGCAAACGATTTCGTTTTATGAAAATGAAATCATCCCGCTGAGAGAACTGACACCTGATATTCCGATCACAACGAACTTTATGGCTGACACACCGGATTTGATCCCGTATCAGGGCCTCGACTACAGCAAGTTTGCAAAGCATGTCGATGTCATCAGCTGGGACGCTTACCCGGTATGGCACAATGACTGGGAAAGCACAGCTGATTTGGCGATGAAGGTCGGCTTCATCAATGACCTATACCGAGGCCTGAAGCAGCAGCCTTTCTTATTAATGGAGTGTACGCCAAGCGCGGTCAATTGGCATAACGTCAACAAGGCGAAGCGCCCGGGCATGAATGTGCTGTCGTCTATGCAGATGATTGCCCACGGCTCGGACAGCGTTCTCTATTTCCAATACCGCAAATCGCGCGGATCATCAGAAAAATTGCACGGAGCAATAGTAGATCATGACAATAGCCCGAAGAACCGGGTCTTTCAGGAAGTGGCCAAAACCGGTGAAATATTAGAACGGCTGTCCGAGGTTGTCGGAACGAAGAGACCGGCTGAAACCGCTATTTTATATGACTGGGAAAACCATTGGGCACTCGAGGACGCTCAGGGGTATGCGAAGGCGACAAAACGTTACGTGCAAACCCTTCAGCAGCATTACCGCACGTTCTGGGAACACGATATCCCTGTCGATGTCATCACGAAAGAACAAGATTTTTCATCATATAAACTGCTGATCGTCCCCATGCTTTATTTAATCAGTGAAAACACCATTTCCCGTTTGAAAGCGTTTGCGTCTCGTGGCGGCACCTTAGTCATGACATATATCAGCGGGATTGTAAATGAGCATGATTTAACGTACACAGGCGGATGGCATCCAGATCTGCAAGCGATTTTCGGAATTGAGCCTCTGGAAACCGATACGCTGTACCCAAAGGATCGAAATGCTGTGAGCTATCGCAGCCAATCATATGAAATGAAGGATTATGCAACGGTGATCGATGTAAAGACCGCATCTGTAGAAGCCGTGTATCAAGAAGATTTTTATGCGCGTACGCCAGCGGTCACAAGCTATCAGTATCAGCGGGGCAAGGCGTATTTTATCGGCGCCCGTTTGGAGGATCAATTTCATCGGGATTTCTATGAAGGGCTGATCACAGACCTGTCTCTTTCTCCTGTTTTTCCGGTTCGGCACGGAAAAGGTGTCTCCGTACAAGCGAGGCAGGATCAGGGCAATGATTACATTTTTGTCATGAATTTCACGGAAGAAAAACAGCTTGTCACGTTTGATCAGAGTGTGAAAGATATGATGACAGGAGAAATATTATCCGGCGACCTGACGATGGAGAAATATGAAGTGAGAATCGTCGTAAACAAACATTAGGCTGATGCCTCCGCTCGATATGGGCGGATTCTTTTTTTATTTACTTTTGAAAGCAGATGTGTCCAGTATTATTGCTTTAGAAAACAGCGGGGTCACCTTTTACAATACAAGCGGAAAACGCCAGGACATCTTTACAACCTTAAAGCAAGCCGGATTTCCGTTCAAGGCCAGGCGAATGCGATAAGAGATGTGTCGCAGGCCGTAGCGAATACGGGCACGGCAGGACTTGGTGTGTTCTATTGGGAGCCTGCGTAGATTTTCGGTCGGGCCGAAAACACAGGCAGAGAAAAACAAAGTATTGTGGGAAACATATGGGTCAGGCTGGGCCTCCAGCTATGCTGCCGAGTATGACCGTGAAGATGCCGGGAAGTGGTATGGGGGAAGTGCTGTAGATAACCAAGCTTTGTTTGATGTTAACGGACACCCGCTGCCTTCCTTGCAGGTGTTTCAATATGCGGAGTCGAGCCATACACCGAAGAAACGCTGAAACAGAAAACATCCATGAGATGTACCCATCTCATGGATGTTTTTATTTTACATCAACTACTATAAAACATTCGTCATCACTTTTATGATGGGCTTCCTTATGGTGATGCAGTGATGTAAGGATGTTCTCTTTCAGGCCAGCAATAGGCAAATCGGGGTGATCCTTTAATAAATCAAATAAATAACATGAAGCTGTGGGGTCCATCACACCATCTGTATACAGCAGGAGCCTTCCGCCGCCTTCAGTATATGAAAGGCTTTTTGACTGAAACACCGCGTCTTCAAACATCCCGATCGGAGGCGCGGTAGCGGGCAGCGGATGTTGGGTTCCGCCGGCGCCCTGCCATAATGCCGGCGGATGTCCGGCGTTGACATAATCAATTCTTTGCCGGGCTGTATCAACCTCAAGATAAATAGCCGTGCAATAATGTCTCGCTTCCTCATCATTTTGAAACAAGCTGTGCAGGTGCCGGTCTAATTCCTTCATGACTTTGACGGGACTGAGACCTTGCGAGATCTGGCGCTGGAACAAAGGATGCAGAGACATTGTAATCAAAGCGGATGATATCCCATGGCCCATCACATCAAGAATAATAATGCCGTAACGATGTTCATCAATTTGATAAAATCCGTAAAGATCACCGGATAACTCACTGGATGCTTTGTAATAAGCGTCAATTTGAATCTGATCGTTTACAATCGGTTCAGTCAGTGAGTATTCTTGAATCTTCCTGGCGAGCTCGAGCTCTCTTTTGGTGTTTAGTTTAAACTGCTGATTTTGTTTGTTGATCTCAAGAAGTTCTTCTTGTTTTGCCTTCAGCGCTTCCAAGGCGATTTCTAACTCCGCATTGGCTTTCTGTTTGGCAAGCAAAGCTTCCTGAGCCGCGTTTCTGGCCATCAGCAGCTCATTTTCATATTCATTGCGTTTCCGCATCGGAATCAGGACACACTCGGTGACAGTTGCTCCGCGATCAGCTTTTGCAACAGCATTGACAAGGACGGGAACTTCTTCGCCATCTCTTGTTTTTAGGGAAATGTATATTTCTTCGATGTGCTGCTCCAGTTTCAAAAGCGGGACAAAATAAAGCTGGCAGAAAAGCTGTGCGGGAACTGTCAGGATTGTATTCATATGCTGGCCGATAATCTCTTCCTGCTCATAATTCACAATCCTGAGCAGGGTGCTGTTGACCGCGATTATCGAACCCTCTTCTGACAAAGTGAGAAAACCGCATGGTGCATCATTCAATTGTTTGTCCATTAAGAGGGTCACCTCTATCCCTTTCGTTCCTAGATCACGAGCGCTTTCAAATAGTCGCTGATCAGCTGGATCGTCTCTTCAGGGTGGCTCATGTGGGGACAATGCCCGCGAGCCTCCATTTGTCTCAGTGTACTATATGGAAGATGCTTATACATATATTCGCCTACTGAAGCAGGTGCGATGATATCATCAGCACATTGGAGAATCAGTGAGGGAACCGTTACCTTCGAAAGATCGTCCCGGTGATCAGAAAAAAACGCGGCTTTCGCGAATTGGCGGGCAATCACAGGATCAGTAGAACAAAAACGGCTTTCAAGCTCTTCCTTGATGTCAGGCCGATCCGGCTGATTCAGAACCGTTCCCGCAAATACAGTTGCCCAGCCTATGTAATTTTTCTCCATCATCTCCAGCAAACCATGGAGCTGCTCTTTCTCAAATCCTCCGTAATACCCGGGCGGATCATTCAAATAGCATGGAGAAGGCCCCACCATCACCAAATGGGAAAAAAGCGCCGGGCGGCGAATGGAAGCAAGCATCCCAATCACAGCCCCGACAGAGTGCCCCACAAACACGGTCTCTTCCAAATTTAAAGCTTCGCAAACATCAAGAACATCTTGGACATAGCCGTCAAGTGTCCGGTAACGATTCAGGTCATAGGCGCGCAAATCTGATTGGCCTGAACCGACGTAATCAAATAAAATGACCCGATGCTCTTCTTCGAAGGCTGGCGCCACGGCATTCCACACGCTTTGGTCACATCCAAAACCGGGTGCGAAAATGATAGATGTTTTGCCGTTTCCCTTCACCTTTACATCATTTCGAGACAAAATCGCTTCGTTCATGATTGGCTCCTTTCAGCCGATAGTTAAAGTTCAATATGTATATCATAACACTCACAGTTTGAAGAGTGTGTCTTTCTATGAAAGTAAATAGCAGTTTCATAGAATGGGGACATACGGCTCAAGCGGGCTGGATGAATTGGAAAATCTAGAGGATGGATGGCCTAGAAACCAGCCGTGAGAATGAATATGACATTTGTCACCCGTTATCATGACACCCTATACTTCCATCAGTTTCTGCGTCATTTTACAATCAATGTAAGAGACCAGGAGGTGCTCATGTGATGAATGAGGCAGTAACAGTAAGCAATGTGTCAAAACATTTTCAGAAAAAAACAGCTGTAAACAACATCAGCTTCAGCATTAAAAAAGGAGAAATTGCAGCTATCCTCGGGCCCAATGGGGCAGGGAAGACGACCGTGATCTCCATGATATTAGGATTGCTAAAACCAAGCGAGGGAGAAATCAAACGATTTAACCGGGTTCCTGATGACAAACAGGTGAGGGAAAAAATAGGCGTGATACTGCAGGAAGTGAGTGTCATGCCGGGACTGAAGGTGAATGAAATCCTCGAGCTCTTCCGAAGCTATTATCCCAATCCATTGTCCATGAAAGAACTTATTTCGTTAACAGCACTCACAAAAGAAGATTTGAAAACGAGGGCAGAAAAGTTATCCGGCGGACAAAAACGCCGTTTGAACTTTGCTTTGGCTCTTGCCGGGAATCCGGAGCTGCTGATCTTCGATGAGCCGACAGTGGGAATGGACACATCATCAAGACATCGATTCTGGCAGACCATCCATGGACTGGCCGATCAAGGAAAAACAATTATTTTTTCAACGCATTATTTGCAGGAAGCGGATGATGCCGCACAGCGAATCTTATTTTTTGCAGACGGGCGGCTTGTGGCAGACGGATCGCCTATGCAGCTCCGCTCAAGGATGCAAAAACAGGCTGTTTCTTTTGAGATGCATTCAGATGAATCATTGGAAAGGCTGTCCCGTCACCCGGAAGTAGAGCGGGTGATTCAGAAGCACCAAAGGACCATCATCCAAACATCAAATACAGACAAAGTGTTAGCGCTCATTTTTCAAGAAAACATACGTGCGTGCGATATCCGGATTGAGCAAGGAACGCTTGATGAGGCATTTCGCCAGCTGGCTGACGGAAACAGGGAGGAGATATAAGTGAACATGCTGCAGAAGCAAAGCATAGCTGAAATGAAAAGGGTGCTTCGGAATAAGTACTTTGTGCTTTGGTCGCTGCTGATGCCGATTGCCTTTTATTATCTCTTTACCAATGTAGTGAATACGGGCGTACCTGATCAACGTGCATGGGACGCCCACTACTTAATGTCGATGACAGTCTTCAGTGTGATGGGGTCCTCTATTATGACGCTTGGAATCCGTATGGTTCAAGAACGGTCACAAGGCTGGACCGCCTTTATCCGCATCACGCCTCTTCCGGATCATATCTATTTATCTGCTCAGATGATCGGCCAAAGTGTGATTCACGTTTTATCCATTACCGTCATCTTTCTGTTCGGCGCGCTCATGAATGACATTGCCCTGTCGCCGTTTGAATGGATCATGAGCGGACTGTGGATTTTGTTTGGCGCATTGCCGTTTTTAGCGTTAGGCACACTCATCGGCCGCATGAGAAAAGTAGAAACGGCAGCCGGAATCAGTAATGTGCTTTACATGCTGCTCGCTTTAGGCGGAGGCATGTGGATGCCGTTTGAGGTCATGCCTGAGGTGATGCAGAACATTGGCCGGTGGCTTCCGTCTTATCATTTCGGTAACGGAGCATGGGAACTTGTTCGAGGCGGGGGCCCATCATGGGAAAATATTTTGATGCTAATCACTTATTTGATGCTCTTCATGCTACTATCTAAGTATATAAGCAGAAAACAAGAAGCGGTGTGATCTATGAAATTTTTACCATCCATATTCCCTAAGCAATTCGGTTTTTTTCCTTATATCTTTCTGGTGTACACCATCATGCCGTTTCTTTCTTTATTGAGAGAAACAGGCGTCAAACTGGTGCTCGGATATGGCATGCTGCTCTTTTTTGTCATAGCCTATCGCCAGTTGTTTTGCAATGTGGGCAGAGCTTCGTTTACGTATTGGCTTATCGTGCAACTGGCGGTTATTTTCATCTATAGTGTGTTTTACAATATCTCCTATATCTATTTAGGGTTTTTTCCGGCAAACTTTGTTGGTTATTACAAAGAGAAAACAAAGTTTAACCGTGCGTTCTGCGGTTTACTCTTTATGCTGCTTTTTCCGTGTTTTTATCAATTTCTTGTGAATTCGGTTTCACTTCAGGAGCTTTTTCCTGTTCTTCCGTTTCTCGTCATCATGCTCATTTCTCCCTTCGGCATCCGTTCTATGTTTCGGAGAATTGAACTCGAGACCAAACTTGCCCAAGCCAACGAACAGATAAAGGAACTCTCCAAAAGGGAGGAGCGTGTTCGAATCGCCCGTGATCTCCACGATACGCTCGGCCATACCCTTTCGCTTCTTACGTTGAAAAGCCAGCTGATTCAGCGGCTGGCAACATCTGATCCGGAACGGACCCGGCTTGAAGCAAAAGAAATGGAAACCAGTTCAAGAGCCGCACTCAAGCAAGTTCGGGAGCTGGTTTCTGATATGAGAACGGTCACGATGACAGAGGAGCTCGCCAACATTCAGCATATCTTAAGATCGGGGAACATTACGTTTCAATACGAAGGAGACGAAGACTTTTCAGCGATCTCTCCCGTCACACAAAATATGATCAGTATGTGTATGCGGGAAGCTGTGACCAATATCATCAAGCACAGCAAAGCCACCCACTGCGCCATTGCCATTTCTCAGTTTGCTGACAAAATGAAAGTTGTGATACGGGATGACGGAAAGGGTGCGGCGAAGGAGAACACATTTGGGAATGGCCTGCGGGGAATGGAAGAGCGGCTTATGCTCATTGAGGGCGGATTAACGTTTTCAGCTCATAACGGAACGGTGTTGACACTAACGATTCCGCTAATTAAAAAAGCAGATTGATAGGAGGACGAAAAGAATGATTCGTCTGTTGATTGCTGAGGACCAGCGAATGCTTTTAGGCGCTTTGGGATCTCTGCTTGATTTAGAAGAGGATATGGAAGTCATCGGACAAGCACGAAACGGGGAAGAAGCGTTCAAAGCCATCTTGGAGCTGGAGCCGGATGTATGCATCATGGACATTGAAATGCCGGCCCGGAGCGGGTTGGATGTCGCAGAGGAATTGATGCAAAAAGGCAGCGGCAGCAAGATTATTATTTTAACAACCTTTGCCCGTCCCGGCTATTTTGAACGCGCCGTTAAAGCCGGCGTACATGGCTATCTCCTGAAAGACGGCGAAATTGACGATTTGGCCGACGCCATCCGAAAGAGTGTAAAGGGTAAACGAGTCTTCAGCCCGGAATTGACGTTTAATATGATGCGAGACGAAAATCCGCTCACCGTAAGAGAACAAGAAATTCTGCGGCTGGCGGCTTTAGGCAAGACAACAAAAGATATTACGCTTGAACTCTATTTATCTCAAGGCACAGTCCGAAACTATATTTCAGAAATCATCCAAAAGCTCGATGCGAAAAACCGGACAGAAGCCGCCAGCATTGCTGAGGAAAAAGGCTGGATTTAATGAAAGCCTGGCTAATTATAGCCAGGTTTTTTTGTGTTTACCTGGTTATTTATGGTTGCGATATTCAGTGTAACTGTATATGATGAGTTTGTACAGTTATACTGAATACTGGAGGCTGCTATATGAAGGAAAATAAATATCTACCGCTGACTGAGACTGTTTACTATGTTCTTTTATCTTTGTTACGTCCTGCTCACGGCTACATCATTATGAAAAGTATTGAAAAGCTTAGCGGTGGAAAAGTGAAAATGGCGCCTGGTACTCTTTATGGAGCAATTGAAAACTTATTGAAGCATCAATTGATCGAGCCTTATCCAAGTGAAGATCGCCGCAGAAAAACATATATCATCACTGAACTTGGAAGAAATGTGTTGTGGAAGGACATGGAGAGAATGGAGCAGCTGGTTGACATAACGAGGCAGGAATTGAATAAAAAGGCGGAGACCATATGAACAAATACAGATATTTTATAGACATAGACAGTGAGGAACAATGGCTAAATAAGATGGCAGCTAAGGGGTGTGAATTAAAAGGGAAATGTTTTTTATTCTATTGTTTTTCAGATGAAGCATCCTCTGACAACTCTACCATCAAAATAGACTATCGGGCCTTTAAACATCCGGGAGATTTTACTGATTATCGAACCCTATTTGAAGACAGTGGATGGAAGCATCTTTTCAGTTCACAAGGCCTGCATTATTTTAGAAGAGAGAACGCCAGTGCATCAGACGATATTTTTTCTGATACAGAATCAAAAGCCGATAGATATAAACGCCTATTGCAAACGTACTTTGCATTTTCTTTTCTATTCTTATCCTTCATCATGGTCCTCTTTACTACCAATGCTTTGACTGTTGATTTATTTATCCGTCCCCAGAGTTTGTATTATACGCCGGGCCTGTGGGATAAGACGGGAGCAGCTTTTATCAGCGCCTTTTTGTTTGAAACACCTTTTGCACTAATGAGAGGGGGAGCGGGCTGGATTGTTCTCCTTAGCGCTCTTAGCTTCTTTTATTTATTTGTGAAAACATATAAAAAATACAGAAAGTGCCTGTATGGCCATTAAAAAGTAATAGTGCCATGAACGTCTGTCCAGTGGAGCAGGCGTTTTTTATTGCCGAGATGTTTAGAAAATCCTTTCCTTCCATTGTCAGAATAGTGTACGATATTCATATAGTTATTTTAACTCAGGTCATCGGATGACCAGATCATATATGGGGATGAGAGAGGGGTTCATCATGAAAGTCTCACTTTTTGTCACTTGTCTTGTTGATATGTTTCAAACAAATGTCGGAAAAGCGACGGTTGAGCTGTTGGAGCGGCTTGGATGTGAGGTTGATTTTCCGGAGGGGCAGATCTGCTGCGGGCAGCCGGCTTATAACAGCGGCTATGTGAGTGACGCCAAAAAAGCAATGAAACGGATGATCGAAACGTTCCAGGATTCCGAATATGTCGTCAGTCCTTCCGGTTCCTGCACAACGATGTTCCGAGAATATCCGCACCTGTTTCAGGATGACCCGCAATGGGCCGATAAAGCGAAAAAGCTGGCGGATAAAACGTATGAACTGACCGATTTTATCGTGAACGTCCTTGGCGTTGAGGATGTCGGAGCGAGCCTTCATACAAAAGCGACCTTACATACGTCGTGCCATATGTCGCGGCTGCTCGGAGTTCGGGAGGAGCCGATGAAGCTCTTGAGCCATGTGAAGGGCCTAGAGTTCACAGCGCTTCCGGGCAAACATAACTGCTGCGGATTCGGAGGAACATTCTCCGTCAAAATGGCGCAGATTTCTGAACAGATGGTCGACGAAAAAGTCGCATGCGTGGAGGATACGGGTGCGGAGGTGCTGATCGGAGCTGACTGCGGCTGTTTGATGAATATCGGGGGCCGGCTTGACCGAAAAGACAAAAATGTCAAAGTGATGCACATCGCCGAAGTGCTCAACAGCAGATAAAACTGGATTCAGAGGGGGAAGGATCATGGCGATGAAAATCGGTACTGACGCTTTTAAAGAGCGGGTATCACAGGGGATTGATAATGAATTTATGAGAGGTGCTGTTTCTGGTGCGCAGGAACGTCTGCGGACACGGCGCCTTGAAGCGGCCGAAGAGCTGGGAAACTGGGAAGAATGGCGCTCCTTATCAGAGGAAATCAGGCAGCATGTCCTTGAAAATCTCGATTTCTATCTCGGCCAGCTTGCCGAAAATGTGGCGAAACGAGGCGGGCATGTTTATTTCGCGGAAACATCGGAAGAGGCGTCTTCTTATATTCGCGACGTTATTCAAAAGAAGAATGGAAAGAAGATCGTAAAATCAAAATCAATGGTCACGGAGGAAATCAATCTGAATGAGGTGCTGGAGAAGGAAGGCTGTGAGGTCGTTGAAACCGATCTCGGCGAGTATATTTTGCAGATTGACGATCACGATCCGCCGTCACATATCGTAGCGCCCGCCCTTCATAAAAATAAAGAGCAGATACGCGATGTGTTTAAAGAAAGGCTGGACTATCAACATACAGAAAAACCGGAAGAGCTTGTGATGCATGCGCGCGCCATCCTCCGGGAAAAGTTTCTCGAAGCGGATATCGGCATTACCGGCTGTAACTTCGCCATCGCTGATACGGGTTCTGTCAGCCTTGTGACCAATGAAGGCAATGGACGGCTTGTGAGCACATTGCCAAAAACGCAAATCACCGTCATGGGAATGGAGCGGATTGTCCCGACATTTTCTGAATTCGAAGTGCTTGTCAGCATGCTGACAAGAAGCGCTGTCGGACAGCGGCTGACAAGTTATATTACGGCTCTGACAGGCCCGAAGCTGGAAGGGGAAGTAGACGGGCCGGAGGAATTCCATCTAGTCATTGTTGATAATGGCCGGTCCAACATTCTCGGAACGGAATTCCAGTCTGTCCTGCAATGTATCCGCTGTGCCGCCTGTATCAACGTCTGCCCTGTGTACCGCCATGTCGGCGGACACTCTTACGGCTCAATTTATTCGGGGCCGATCGGGGCGGTTTTATCACCGCTGCTCGGCGGTTATGACGATTATAAGGAGCTGCCGTACGCATCTACGCTGTGCGCGGCTTGTTCAGAAGCCTGCCCGGTCAAAATTCCGCTACATGAGCTGCTTCTCAAGCATCGCCAGAACATCGTTGAAAAAGAAGGCAGGGCGCCGATCAGCGAAAAGCTCGCGATGAAAGCGTTCGGACTTGGCGCGTCCTCTTTGCCGCTTTATAAAATGGGATCAAAATGGGCGCCGGCCGCGATGACGCCTTTTACAGAGGGAGAAAAAATGTCGAAAGGGCCCGGCCCGCTCAAAAGCTGGACACAGATCCGCGATTTCCCGGCACCGCATAAATCGAGATTCAGAGACTGGTTTACAGATAGAGAAACGAGTGAACGCGCGAAGGAGGAGGAGTCATGACGAAGGGGACCGTTCAGAATCAAGAGAGCTTTTTAAACCGGGTCGCATCACGCCTGGGACGTGACAGAAGAACAGGGGGCGTGGCAGTCCCTGA
This sequence comes from Bacillus sp. K7, assembly GCF_053903245.1. Lineage (NCBI taxonomy): Bacteria > Bacillati > Bacillota > Bacilli > Caryophanales > Bacillaceae > Bacillus > Bacillus sp. K7. The sequence goes on along the minus strand of NZ_CP096406.1, from coordinate 3,192,483 downwards.
GTGGGCGCATCAGCCGCAATATCGCACACTTGAAGGATATTCAGCGGATGACTTGGTCACAGTGCTCAAAAACCATTGTGTCAAAATCCATACAGAGCTGATTGAAACGGATTCAACCGGCTTATATGATGCCCTGCGCGAGCAAGTCAGCCGCTTTTCCGGAGGCCCTGTCATCATTCCGAAGGATCCGCGCTTTGAAGCATACGGGCTAAAAAGCCTGCTCACCAAAGACTGGCCGAGCGATGGAACGCCGGTCTGGGAGTGGGATGCTGACAAAGGCGAAGAAAATATCAAAAAAGCGGAGCAAGCCAATGTTGGAATTACATTCAGTGAAATCACACTGGCCGAGTCGGGGACGGTTGTCCTCTTCTCCTCAAAAGATATCGGCCGGTCTGTCAGCCTTCTGCCGACGACCTACATTGCGATTGTGCCAAAATCAAGCATTGTGCCGAGAATGACGCAAGCCAGTGATATCATTCGCCAAAACATTGCGGACGGCACCACTGTCCCCTCCTGCGTCAACTACATTACCGGACCGAGCAACTCGGCCGATATCGAAATGGACTTGGTTGTCGGCGTGCACGGACCTGTAAAAGCCGCATATCTTCTCGTCTCTGACCGCTAACGCTAAAGCCCGGCAGCTTGTTGCCGGGCTTTCTGCTTGAAAAACTTCAACTTCCAATTGTTTGGCCGATGAGAAGAGTATGACTTGCAAAAGGAGGAAATATAATGAAAAAATGGCTGATCGCAGCTGTTTCACTGGCGATTGCGATCATTCTGTTTATGTATTCAAACGCAGAAGCGAAAGCGGCTGGCATGACATTAGGCTACACGACTGGGGATACGGCCTCATACAATTCTCTTGTGAAATATCATACATACATGAATTCGATCGCCACAGATACGTTTGCGTTTGAAAAAAACGGACAAATCATTGGCGATGCCCCAAGCAAGCAGCTGACATATGCGAAAAAGAAAAACATCAAGACATGGGCGGTCATTTCAAACTATAATGACACGATTTACGATTTTGACGGAGACTTAGCGAGTCGAGTCATGAGGAATCACACAGCAAAAAAACGATTCACAGATCAGCTAATCGCACTGGCTAAAAAGCACTCATACTATGGTATCAATATCGACTTTGAAGCAGTGAACCCAGCTGACCGATCCACATACTCACGCTTCATTCAAGATGTCTCACAGGCTCTGAAAAAGAAACAGATCAAAACAATGGTTTCCGTTCCGGCCAAAAGCGCCGATGATCAAAGCGACGACTGGAGCTGGCCGTATGATTATGCGAAAATCGGTCAATATGCCGATTATGTGCAAATCATGACTTATGACGAACACGGCATTTGGGGCGAACCAGGATCGGTGGCGAGCACAGGCTGGATCAAAAGCTCTCTCCAATTTTCAGCCGAAAAAATCAAAGCCAATAAAGTCATCATGGGAATTCCGGCGTACGGCTATGACTGGGATAAAGAAGATGAAAGCGGCAGCGCAATGAGAGAATGGAATGAACTCAAGACCCTCCTCAACAAGCAGAAAGCCAAACCGATATTCAACAAAACATCAGGTTCAATGACGTTTTCTTACGTTGACGAAAAGAAGCATAAACATGTCGTGTGGTATGAAAATGAAAAAACTGTCCAAACGAAAAGCCATCTGGCAAAGCGGTACAAAATAGCAGGTGTCTCAGTTTATGCATTAGGAAACGAGTCAGAATCCTTTTGGAAAGCCATTCAAAAAGGGACAAAATAACAATTTCTTTTTTCTATGGGGTTATTGACAGTGTAAAAAGAAGCACGTATATTATGTTAATATATTCAGAACATAACATTTCAGTTTTTCAGAAAACGAAAACACATAGATTGGGAGCAGTAAAAGAAAGCGATCAGAAAAGAGAGCTGCGGGGTGGTGTGACGCAGCCTGATACTTCTTTGAACTCGCCCGGGAGTGGTAAGGCGAAACGGAATAGATAGAATATTCCCCATGTTTTAACGGCTAACCTTCGTTACAGGTCGAAAGCTGGATTCTTCATGAAGAATCAACAAGAGTGGTACCGCGGTCAGCCTAAGGCTCGTCGTCTCTTTGTCTATTAGATTAGATAGGAGACGGTGGGCTTTTTTGTTTTTGAAAACGATAAGGAGAGGTAGTAGAGGATGAAAAAGGACAATCAGACGTTAAAACGCACGATGACGTCCCGCCATATTATGATGATGGCGCTGGGCGGAGCAATCGGTGCAGGTTTATTTAAAGGAAGCAGCTCGGCGATCGATGTGGCGGGGCCTTCTGTCATTATCGCTTACCTGCTCGGCGGCATTATTTTGCTGTTTATTATGCAAGGGCTAGCGGAAATGGCTGTGCGCAACCGAAATGCAAGAACCTTCCGGGATCTTGTCCAGCAGGTGTTAGGAAATTACGCTGCTTATTTTTTGGACTGGATATATTGGAAAATGTGGGTGCTCAACATTGCGGCTGAAGCTGTCGTCGCTGCGATTTTTATTCAATATTGGCTGCCGGGCTGCCCGATCTGGGTTCTGGCATTAGGGATATCTCTAGTCGTCACGGTTGTGAACTTGCTTTCTGTTAAAATCTTCGCCGAAACCGAATATTGGCTGGCAATGATCAAAATTACCGTTATTATTCTCTTTATTATATTAGGATTGTTGCTGTTATTTGTATCATTCGGTGATCATACAGCTGCCGGGTTCTCAAACCTGACAGAGCACGGCGGATTTTTCCCGCACGGCGGCACAGGGCTCATTACGGCGATGCTTGTCGTGATCTACTCTTACGGCGGTACAGAAATTATCGGTGTCACGCTTGCCGAAACAAAGAATCCGGAAAAAGTTGTCCCGAAAGCTGTCCGCAGCACACTGACACGGATTGTCGCGTTCTACCTGCTGCCGTTTTTCATCATCGTCAGCCTGATTCCATGGAACAAAGTCAATTCCGTCCCGGAAAGCCCCTTTGTCATGGTCTTTCACATGGTAGGCATTCCCAGCGCAGATCATATCATGAACGCAGTCATCCTGCTGGCGATCATTTCTTCCATGAATTCAGGTTTATATGGATCATCACGCATTTTGTATACTCAGGCAAGTGACGGAAGGCTTCCGAAGGTCTTTTCGAAGCTTTCATCGAAAAACGTGCCAATGTTTGCGATTCTGATGTGCACTTCCTCCCTTTATATTGGCGTCTTGATTTCTTTATTCGCAGGAAGCCAAACGTTTGATTACTTAATGGGATCACTGGGGTATACCGTATTATTCATTTGGCTGATCATCGGATTCGCCCATTTGAAATCAAGAAAACACCAAACAGAAACACCGGCCTATTATGTAAAGTGGTTTCCGTACACCACATGGTTTGCGATTCTGGCGTTACTCGCCATTCTGATCGGGGTCATCCTGACAACGTCAATTGTCATTACCAGCATTACGGCGGTGATCTACCTATTGATTACAGTTGTATATGTGGTCAAAGGACGCAAGCATCAGTAAATAAGGAACCCTCTTGTCTCATCTGACAAGAGGGTTTTGATGATTGTACAGCCTCCTCATTTACGCCGCTGCTTTCTGTGTGCTTTTGATTTTGAATTCCCGAGGATGATGCTCGTCACATCCGAAGTTCAGCCAAAAGGCTTAAGATGAGCGGTTCATGCAGGAAGATAGAGCTGGCCAAGACCGACATAAGGGAATCAAGGAAACGACTTGGCTGCTTCTCCTGAAACAAGCCAGCCTAGCGCAATAACGAGGAATGATTGGGATGGCACAGGAATGTTTGGGGCTGAATAATAGTGCAAATCTTTTGTGTTATATTGTTCGAATTTCATCGAATCAAATTCTTTTATTCCTGAATGCAGTTGTGTTATGGTGTGAGAGAAGTCCTTTCATTCATGACTTGACAGCTTGAGGCTGTTTACTGATAACACATTTGCAAAGGAGAACAATATGTCTAACAACCAACGCAAAGATACCTTGCTTTCTGTTTTGAATTTATCTCCGGTTGTTCAGGGAGGAACAGTTGCGGATTCATTCCGAAACAGCATGGACTTGGCGCGCCGTGCGGAGGAATGGGGCTACCACCGCTATTGGCTTGCTGAGCATCATAATATAGAAGGTGTCGCAAGCTCTGCCACCGCGGTCCTGATCGGCCATATTGCCGGCGGCACAAAGAAAATCCGCGTCGGCTCCGGCGGCATTATGCTTCCGAACCATTCTTCATTAGTGATTGCTGAGCAATTCGGAACACTTGAAACGCTTTATCCCGGACGGATTGATCTGGGGCTCGGACGTGCGCCGGGAACAGACCAATTGACAGCAAGAGCGCTCCGCAGAAACATCAACAGCGGTGAAGATTTTCCAGAACAATTAGAGGAACTACGCAATTACTTTAAACCATCGGGAAATGTGCGTAATCAAGTCCGCGCCATTCCGGGAGAAGGCGTTGATGTGCCGATTTGGCTGCTGGGTTCAAGCGGCTTCAGCGCCCGTTTGGCAGGTGAACTGGGCCTTCCGTTTGCATTCGCTGCCCACTTCTCGCCGGCAAATACTGTTCCCGCTCTGGAGCTGTACCGCAATTCCTTTACGCCGTCAGAAGTGCTCGATGAACCGTATGCAATGGTTGGCGTTACCATTATCGCGGCAGATACAAACGAGAAAGCGCAGCACCTTGCGACATCTCATTACCAAAGATTTCTTGACCTTGTCCGCGGCACGCCGAACCAGCTGAAGCCGCCTGTTGAGGATATGGATCACATTTGGAGCCCGTATGAAAAAGCGATGGTCAATGAGCAGCTGAGCTCGACGATTGTCGGCGGTCCGGAAGAAGTGAAGGCGAAGCTCGAAGACTTTGTCAACACAACGCAAGCTGACGAAATTATGGTCAACTCAGAAACCTTCGAACACGCAGACAGAATGCGTTCGTTTGAAATCATCGCAGACGTGTGGAAAAATAGATAACTAGCTATAAAAAAAGCAATGTAGCGGGAAGACCCATACATTGCTTTTTTTATTTATCCAGTTTTCTGGTCGATTGCCGAATGATCAACTCAGGCTCAAATATGACATCCTCTTGCTTCGGTTTTTTATGCTCTAAGCAGTCAATGACATATTTCGCGGCCGCTTTTCCAAGCACGGATTTCGGGTGCTTGACAGAGGTTAATTTCACCTCGGAGATTTGGGCAAAATGCGAATCATCATACCCAACGATAGACATATCTTCAGGCACTTTAATATCCATCTCCCGCAGCATGTCAATGACCTTCAGCGCGATTTCATCGTTATAGCAAAGAATAGCAGTCGGCATGTTTTTGCTGTTTTTCTGCAGCGTCTTTTTCACTTTCTCCAACAGCTTCGATTCCTTTTCCTCTGTCGTAAATGTCACGATCATATCCGGAGAAGGAAATAACTCCCGCTCCCGATGCGCCTGTATAAATCCGTTCATCCGCTTGACACCTTGCGTATCATCAGCTTTGAAAATGCCCATCATGTGCGTGTGGCCGAGAGTAAGCAAGTAATCCGCCGCCATCATCCCGCCTTTTACATCATCTAATGTAAAACTCGGTGCGGCAAGCTCGGCGTAGGACGCGTTCATCATCGCAAAAGGGATGCCGTTTTTCTCCAAATTCAGATAGTAGCCTATATTCGGGGTTTGCAGGGCGCTTTTTGTCGGTTCCACAATAAGTCCGTCAATATGCTGTGACAGGAGGTTTTCTAATCCTCTTCGTTCATTGTCCGGGTTGTTGTTTGTGCTTGTCAAAAGCATAGAATAGCCCTGCTCGCTTAAATAAGACTCGATTCCCCTAATGATGCTCGGAAAAATATAGTCTGATATGTAGGTTGTCAGAACACCAATCGTTTTATTGGAATGCAGCGCTGACTTAGCGGAGCGTGAAGCGACAAAGGTGCCTCCCCCTTGCACGCTGTACAGCAGACCTTGTGATACGAGGTCTCCGATCGCTTTGCGGATGGTATGCCGGCTGACGCCGAATTGCTGCATTAATTCGTTTTCGGTAGGGATCTTTTGATCGGGCAGTATTTTGCCTTGATTAATCCATGAACTGATTTCTTCTTTTACTTGCGCGTATTTTGGTAACATTTTTCCATTCCTCCAAAATGTATACGGACAAATTTTAGTATATCACAGCGTTCTTTGTAAGAAAACATTGACAGAAAATGCAAACAGGATTATCCTATATTTGTACGTACTAATTAAATGAAATTTTCCTTAAATTTTTATATAAGTACGTACAATTAAAGAAGTAAATGTAAACGCTTTACTTAACACTCGGGAGGGCAGGGAAATGAAGAATACTCCAACTCAATTAGAACCAAATGCTCCTGTAACAAGAGGCCATTCAATGGGGTTTGTTATTTTAATCTCATGCGCGGCTGGACTTGGCGGCTTACTGTACGGCTATGACACGGCAGTGATTTCAGGCGCCATCGGTTTTCTGAAAGATTTATACAGCCTAACTCCATTTATGGAAGGGCTTGTGATTTCCAGCATTATGATCGGAGGAGTGGCGGGCGTCGGGATATCCGGATTTTTAAGCGACAGGTTCGGCCGGAGAAAAATTTTAATGACAGCCGCTTTGTTGTTTGCGATATCGGCCATCGTTTCAGCGCTTTCTCAAGATGTATCTACCTTAATCATTGCAAGGATTATCGGAGGCCTCGGGATTGGGATGGGATCATCTCTATCTGTGACGTACATTACAGAAGCGGCGCCGCCCGCCATACGCGGAAGCCTTTCCTCCTTATATCAGCTATTTACGATATTGGGTATTTCCGCTACGTACTTTATTAATCTCGCTGTGCAGCGCTCCGGAACATACGAATGGGGCGTGCACACCGGATGGAGATGGATGCTCGCTTATGGAATGGTGCCGTCCGTGATCTTTTTCCTCGTATTGCTCGTCGTGCCGGAAAGCCCGAGGTGGCTGGCGAAAGCGGGCAAAACAACAGAAGCGTTAAAGATACTGACACGTATTAATGGAGAAACTGTCGCAAAAGAAGAATTAAAGAACATTGAGAAATCTTTAAAAATAGAACAAATGGGATCGTTGTCCCAGCTGTTTAAGCCGGGTCTCAGAAAGGCGCTTATCATTGGAATCCTGCTGGCGTTGTTTAACCAAGTCATCGGCATGAACGCGATCACTTACTATGGGCCGGAAATCTTTAAAATGATGGGATACGGGCAAAACGCCGGATTTGTGGCAACCTGTATCGTCGGTGTTGTAGAAGTTATTTTTACCGTTATTGCGGTGCTGTTGATTGATAAAGTAGGACGGAAAAAATTGATGTCCATCGGATCTGCTTTTATGGCCATCTTTATGATCTTAATCGGAACGTCGTTCTACTTTCAGTTAACAAACGGACTTATGCTGATCTTCTTTATTTTAGGTTTTGTGGCGGCATTTTGTGTGTCTGTAGGACCGATCACATGGATTATGATTTCTGAAATCTTCCCGAACCACCTGCGTGCGCGGGCCGCGGGGATTGCGACCATCTTTTTATGGGGAGCAAACTGGGCGATCGGACAGTTTGTGCCGATGATGATCGACTCATTCGGGCTCGCCTATACATTCTGGATCTTTGCGGTGATTAACATTCTTTGCTTCCTGTTTGTCGTAACGATCTGCCCGGAAACGAAGAACAAATCGCTCGAAGAAATCGAAAAGCTCTGGATAAAATGAAAACGCTTTATAGAATCAAGCCCTTTCGCTGGAAAGGGCTTTTTATGTTGGGATGCACCTTTTTTCGTTTTCTGTATAAGATAAGATATATAGGGAAAAATATAGCTGGATAAACACTGCTGCATGAAAACTCTGCGAATATTGTCGATGATTTGGCTCTTAACAGTTGAATAAACAATTCCAGCCTGTTAAAATAATTAAAGAAAGCAGAGGTAATTTTTTTTGGCTATGATGGGACGTTTTTTGTCATAGCGGGACATATAATGTCCAGCAAAAAAAGGAAGGAACGTTTGAGTCATGAACCAGTTACTACAAGCTCAAAAAAAATTATTGCCTGATCTTCTGCTCGTTATGCAAAAGAGGTTTGAAATCTTGCAGTATATCAGGCTGACAGAACCCATCGGGCGAAGAAGCCTGTCTGCCAGTCTTGAAATCAGCGAACGTGTGCTGAGGGGCGAGGTTCAGTTTTTAAAAGAACAGAATCTGGTCGATATCAAAACAAACGGCATGACTTTGACAGAAGAGGGCTATGAACTGCTTTCGGTTCTGGAAGATACGATGAAAGATGTTTTAGGTTTGACTCTTTTGGAAAAGACATTAAAAGAACGTTTAAATCTAAAGGATGCTATTATCGTGTCCGGAGACAGCGATCAATCCCCTTGGGTCAAAAAAGAAATGGGAAGAGCAGCTGTCACATGTATGAAAAAAAGATTTTCAGGCAAAAATATCGTCGCTGTAACTGGCGGTACGACAATTGAAGCTGTCGCCGACATGATGACGCCGGATTCTAAAAACCGCGAGCTTTTGTTTGTGCCTGCGAGAGGCGGTTTAGGCGAAGACGTGAAAAACCAGGCGAACACCATATGCGCGCATATGGCGGAGAAGGCTTCAGGCACTTACCGGCTTTTGTTTGTTCCGGGACAGCTGTCACAAGGCGCCTATTCATCTATTATTGAAGAGCCTTCTGTCAAAGAGGTGCTGAACACGATTAAATCGGCGAGTATGCTGGTTCACGGAATCGGTGAAGCTAAAACGATGGCTCAGCGGAGAAACACACCTTTAGAAGACTTAAAAAAAATAGATGATAACGACGCGGTGACAGAAGCGTTCGGCTACTATTTTAATGCGGACGGCGAAGTGGTCCATAAAGTGCATTCTGTCGGAATGCAGCTGGATGACATAGACGCCATCCCCGATATTATTGCGGTAGCAGGGGGTTCATCAAAAGCCGAGGCGATCGAGGCTTACTTTAAAAAGCCCCGCAACACGGTTCTCGTCACAGACGAAGGAGCCGCAAAGAAGTTATTAAGGGATGAATAATCCCTCAATATAAATATCTCTCACTTATTTAAAGGAGGAAACAATCATGGCAGTAAAAGTCGGTATTAACGGTTTTGGTCGTATTGGACGTAACGTATTCCGCGCAGCATTAAACAATCCTGAAGTTGAGGTAGTAGCGGTTAACGATTTAACAGATGCTAATATGCTGGCTCACCTTTTACAATATGATTCTGTACACGGAAAATTAGACGCTGAAGTTTCAGTTGACGGTAACAACCTTGTTGTTAACGGCAAAACAATTGAAGTTTCTGCAGAACGCGATCCTGCTAAACTTAGCTGGGGCAAACAAGGCGTTGAAATCGTAGTTGAATCTACTGGTTTCTTCACAAAACGCGCAGACGCTGCGAAGCACTTAGAAGCTGGCGCGAAAAAAGTAATCATCTCTGCTCCTGCTAACGAAGAAGATATCACAATCGTTATGGGTGTTAACGAAGATAAATACGATGCGGCTAACCACGATGTTATCTCTAACGCATCTTGCACAACAAACTGCCTTGCGCCGTTTGCAAAAGTACTTAACGACAAATTCGGCATCAAACGCGGTATGATGACAACTGTTCACTCTTACACGAACGATCAGCAAATCCTTGATCTTCCGCACAAAGACTACCGTCGTGCGCGTGCAGCAGCTGAAAACATCATCCCAACATCAACTGGTGCTGCGAAAGCAGTTTCTCTAGTTCTTCCTGAACTAAAAGGCAAACTGAACGGCGGAGCAATGCGTGTTCCTACTCCAAACGTATCTCTAGTTGACTTGGTTGCTGAACTGAACCAAGAAGTAACAGCTGAAGATGTAAACGCAGCTCTTAAAGAAGCGGCTGAAGGAGATCTTAAAGGAATCCTTGGTTACAGCGAAGAGCCATTAGTTTCTGGCGACTACAACGGAAACAAAAACTCTTCTACAATCGATGCGCTTTCTACAATGGTTATGGAAGGCAGCATGGTAAAAGTAATCTCTTGGTACGATAACGAAAGCGGCTACTCTAACCGCGTTGTTGACCTTGCAGCTTACATCGCAAAACAAGGTCTTTAATTTATAGCTGAAAAAAGGACCTGACTTGGTTCTTTTGAATAGAAGCGCTATAATGAAAGCGGACAAGGGAAGGGGACGGACTCCCTTTCCCTTTTTCCATGAAGACCGGCTTTCAGAAAACGTTCTGTGATAGAGAAACGGCCGCGTTTTTTATCAGTTTTTGCCGGCGCTTTCGCCGAAGGCCGCTGCCCTGGCTTTTGGACGAACTGCCCTGTGCCGAAAAAGACTGTGATCTGCCCTGGCGGAGTTATCGCTTGACCAGACGGTTTCACGTTTTTCGTGCTGTATGCAAACCACTTTGAAGGAGGATCTCCTAGGCATGAATAAGAAAACTCTCAAAGACATCGACGTAAAAGGCAAAGTTGTATTCTGCCGCGTTGACTTTAACGTTCCAATGAAAGACGGGGAAGTAACAGACGATACACGTATCCGTGCTGCGCTTCCAACAATCAAACACCTTGCAGAACAAGGCGCGAAAGTCCTGCTGGCGAGCCACTTAGGCCGTCCGAAAGGCGAAGTGGCTGAGGAGCTTCGTTTAACTCCTGTCGCTGCACGTCTCGGCGAACTGCTTGGCAAAGAAGTGAAAAAAGCGGATGAAGCTTACGGCGATGCTGTAAAAGCACAAATTTCCGAAATGAAGGACGGAGACGTTCTTGTATTGGAAAACGTGCGCTTCTACCCTGGTGAAGAGAAAAATGATCCTGAGCTTGCAAAAGCGTTTGCTGAGCTTGCAGATGTATATGTAAATGACGCATTTGGTGCTGCCCACCGTGCTCACGCATCTACAGCTGGAATTGCCGAGCATCTGCCAGCAGTTGCAGGTTTCTTAATGGAAAAAGAGCTTGACGTACTCGGAAAAGCGGTTTCTAACCCTGACCGCCCGTTCACAGCGATCATCGGCGGAGCGAAAGTAAAAGACAAAATCGGCGTGATCGAAAGTCTTCTTGATAAAGTAGACAACCTGATCATCGGCGGAGGTCTTGCTTATACATTCGTTAAAGCGCTTGGCCATGAAGTCGGCAAATCTCTTCTTGAAGAGGATAAAATCGACCTTGCGAAGTCATTTATGGACCGCGCGAAAGAAAAAGGCGTTAATTTCTACATGCCTGAAGATGTACTCGTTGCAGATGATTTCTCTAACGATGCAAACGTGAAAATGGTGCCGATCTCTGAAATCCCTAGTGATTTAGAAGCAATCGACATCGGTACAAAAACACGCGAAACGTATGCTGACGTCATCAAAAACAGCAAACTTGTCGTGTGGAACGGACCGATGGGCGTATTCGAAATCGACTTGTTCGCTCAAGGAACAAAAGCGGTTGCTGAAGCATTGGCAGAGGCGAAAGATACATACTCTGTCATCGGCGGAGGAGACTCTGCGGCAGCGGTTGAAAAATTCGGCCTTGCTGACAAAATGAGCCACATCTCAACAGGCGGCGGCGCATCCCTTGAGTTTATGGAAGGCAAAGAGCTTCCAGGGGTAGCTGCACTTAACGATAAATAATCTCAAAACTGCTATAAGGAAGTGGAACAGATGAGAAAACCAATTATCGCCGGTAACTGGAAAATGAACAAAACACTCGGCGAAGCTGTCAGCTTCGTTGAAGAAGTGAAATCTTCCATTCCAGCAGCAGACAAAGCGGAAGCTGTTGTTTGCGCGCCAGCACTTTTCTTAGAAAAGCTTACTTCTGCTGTGAAAGGCACTGACCTTAAAGTCGGCGCACAAAACATGCACTTCGAAGAAAGCGGCGCGTTCACAGGCGAAATCAGTCCGGTTGCTCTTAACGACCTTGGCGTTGACTACTGCGTCATCGGCCACTCTGAGCGCCGTGAAATGTTCGCCGAAACGGATGAAACAGTCAATAAAAAAGCACATGCTGCTTTCAAACACGGCATTGTGCCGATCATCTGTGTAGGTGAAACGCTTGAAGAGCGCGAAGCCGGTAAAACAAATGATCTTGTTGCTGATCAAGTAAAAAAAGGCCTTGCTGGTCTTTCTGAAGAACAAGTTGCTGCTTCTGTTATTGCGTATGAGCCAATCTGGGCAATCGGAACAGGCAAATCTTCTACAGCAAAAGATGCGAACGACGTGTGTGCGCATATCCGTAAAACCGTCGCTGAAAGCTTCAGTCAAGAAGTTGCAGACAAGCTTCGCATTCAATATGGCGGAAGCGTAAAGCCTGCAAACATTAAAGAATATATGGCAGAGTCCGATATTGACGGTGCTTTGGTCGGCGGCGCGAGCCTTGAGCCACAGTCATTCGTTCAATTATTGGAGGAAGGTCAATATGAGTAAAAAACCAGCTGCACTCATCATTCTTGATGGGTTCGGATTACGTAACGAAACAGTAGGAAACGCAGTCGCTTTAGCGAAAAAACCGAATTTTGACCGCTACTGGAACCAGTATCCTCATCAAACATTGACTGCTTCAGGCGAGGCTGTCGGCCTTCCTGACGGACAGATGGGGAATTCCGAAGTGGGTCACTTAAATATCGGCGCGGGACGTATTGTGTACCAAAGCTTAACACGCGTAAATGTTGCCATTCGCGAAGGGGAGTTCGAACGCAATCAAACATTCCTTGACGCAATTACCAGCGCGAAAGAAAACGACAAAGCCCTGCACCTGTTCGGCCTTTTATCAGACGGCGGTGTGCACAGCCACATCAATCATTTGTTCGCATTGTTAAAGCTTGCGAAAAATGAAGGGCTGACAAAGGTTTACATCCATGGTTTCCTTGACGGCCGTGATGTAGGTCCGCAAACAGCGAAGACGTACATTAAGCAGCTGAACGAACAAATCGAGGAAATCGGTGTCGGAGAAATCGCAAGTGTTTCCGGCCGCTACTACTCAATGGACCGCGACAAACGCTGGGACCGTGTAGAAAAAGCGTACCGCGCAATGGCGTACGGCGAAGGCCCGACATACCGCAGCGCAATGGATGTTGTTGATGATTCATATGCGAACGGAATCTATGATGAGTTCGTGATTCCATCCGTCATCACAAAAGAAAACGGTGAGCCTGTTGCGACAATCCAAGACGGCGATTCTGTGATTTTCTATAATTTCAGACCGGACCGCGCCATCCAGATTTCCAACACGTTCACAAATAAAGACTTCCGTGACTTCGATCGCGGCGAGAATTATCCGAAGAACCTGCATTTCGTCTGCCTGACTCACTTCAGTGAAACTGTTGACGGATATGTAGCGTTTAAACCGATAAATCTTGATAACACAGTCGGAGAAGTATTATCTCAAAATGGATTAAAACAGCTTCGAATTGCAGAGACTGAAAAGTATCCGCATGTCACGTTCTTTATGAGCGGCGGCCGTGAAGCTGAATTCCCGGGTGAAGAGCGTATTCTCATCAACTCGCCTAAAGTTGCAACGTATGACTTGAAGCCTGAAATGAGTGCGTATGAAGTGAAGGACGCGCTTGTCAAAGAGATTGAAGCTGACAAGCATGACGCGATCATTTTGAACTTCGCAAACCCTGATATGGTCGGCCACTCCGGAATGGTTGAACCAACAATTAAAGCAATTGAAGCAGTGGACGAATGCTTAGGCGAAGTCGTTGACGCGATTCTCGCTAAAGGCGGACACGCGATCATTACCGCTGATCACGGTAATGCTGACATTCTGATTACAGAATCAGGCGATCCGCACACTGCGCATACGACAAACCCAGTCCCTGTCATTGTGACGAAAGAAGGCGTTACGCTGCGTGAAGGCGGAATCCTAGGCGACCTTGCACCAACGTTGTTAGACCTTCTCGATGTTGAAAAACCGCAAGAAATGACAGGAACATCGTTAATCCAAAAATAATTTGAAATCAAAAGGAGAGACAAAACTCATGCCATACATTGTTGATGTTTATGCACGCGAAGTATTAGACTCCCGCGGCAACCCAACAGTTGAAGTTGAAGTATATACAGAAACAGGAGCTTTTGGCCGCGCATTAGTGCCAAGCGGAGCTTCTACAGGTGAATACGAAGCAGTTGAGCTTCGTGACGGCGACAAAGACCGTTACCTTGGAAAAGGCGTGTTAACGGCTGTTAACAACGTAAACGAAATCATTTCTCCAGAGCTTCTTGGCTTTGATGTAACTGAACAAAACGCAATCGATCAGCTTTTAATCGAGCTTGACGGTACTGAAAACAAAGGCAAACTTGGTGCGAACGCAATCCTTGGCGTATCTATGGCTTGTGCGCGCGCAGCTGCTGATTTCTTACAGATTCCTCTTTACCAATACCTTGGAGGATTCAACTCAAAAACACTCCCTGTACCGATGATGAACATCGTAAACGGCGGAGAGCATGCTGACAACAACGTTGATATTCAAGAATTCATGATCATGCCTGTAGGTGCTCCTAACTTCCGTGAAGCACTTCGCATGGGCGCTCAAATCTTCCACAGCCTGAAATCAGTTCTTTCTGCTAAAGGAATGAACACAGCTGTAGGTGATGAAGGCGGATTTGCTCCAAACCTTGGTTCTAACGAAGAAGCGCTTCAAACAATCGTTGAAGCAATCGAAAAAGCCGGCTTCAAACCTGGCGAAGAAGTGAAGCTTGCAATGGATGCTGCATCTTCTGAGTTCTACAACAAAGAAGACGGCAAATACCATCTGTCTGGCGAAGGCGTTGTGAAAACATCTGCTGAAATGGTTGACTGGTACGAAGAAATGGTTTCTAAATACCCAATCATCTCTATCGAAGACGGACTTGACGAAAACGACTGGGAAGGCCACAAGCTTCTTACTGAGCGTCTTGGCAAAAAAGTTCAGCTTGTTGGTGATGACCTCTTCGTTACAAACACGAAAAAACTTGCTGAAGGCATCAAAAACGGCGTAGGCAACTCTATCCTGATCAAAGTAAACCAAATCGGTACATTGACTGAAACATTCGATGCGATCGAAATGGCGAAACGCGCAGGCTACACAGCTGTTATCTCTCACCGTTCTGGTGAAACAGAAGACAGCACAATCGCTGACATCGCTGTGGCAACAAATGCAGGACAAATCAAAACAGGTGCTCCGTCTCGTACGGACCGTGTTGCGAAATACAACCAGCTTCTTCGCATCGAAGATCAGTTGGCTGAAACTGCTCAGTACCACGGCATTAACACTTTCTACAACTTGAACAAGTAATAAAATGACCGCCGAGGTATCTCTCGGCGGTTTTTTTATGTCTTAGAGATCCAAATAAAGCCTTACCATATCGCGGCATTGAATGCCGTTTTCAAAGATCTCCTCCTCGTAGTGTCTGATAAAAAAATCACGGTCGATCCCCTGCAGGCGGAATCCGCATTTTTGATAAAGCGACAGCTGATGCATGCTTGAATTCCCAG
The DNA here is from genome assembly GCF_053903245.1 of Bacillus sp. K7. Lineage (NCBI taxonomy): Bacteria > Bacillati > Bacillota > Bacilli > Caryophanales > Bacillaceae > Bacillus > Bacillus sp. K7. Next base: position 3,177,056 of record NZ_CP096406.1, on the reverse strand, counting down.
TGCCAATCTCAATCACCCTTGCTCCCATGTGTTTCGCTTTTTCAATGGCGTCGCGGATCAGCAGCTTGCCAATGCCCTGTTTTTGCATTGTTGGTTTTACTGCAATGTTAACGATTTCTGCGGTTTGCGGTCTGGTTGTGATCATCACGTATACACCAGCTAACTCACCCGCTATATTAGCGGTGTAGCATTCTCCTCTGGCTAGATATTCATCAACAATTTCTTTCGACGGATCGGCGAGCAACAGAAGCTTGTACAGCGATTCATCATAGTTTTTCGCTTTTTGAATGGTGAGCTGTTGCATCATCATTCCACCTTTTCATATGTTTATAGAGATATTTTCATGATTTCCTCCAATTCGATACCATTCTATTATAAAATATGTAACATAGGAAATATGTACAAAATAGTGGAGCAAAAATAGGAGGAACGTCACATGTTTTGTAAGGAATGCGGTCAGAGAAATAAAGAAGGGGCCAAGTTTTGTAAAGAATGCGGGACCCCGATCGGAGGGAGCAGCAGACAGGCACATAAAGAAATAGCAGGCGCTGCTGAAACGAGGCAGGCGCCGCGCAAGCCAATCCCTAAGAAAACCATCATCTTATGGAGCAGCATTGCCGCTGCGTGCGTTATATTATTCGCCGCCTATAAAACCGGAGCGTATTTTACTTCAAAGGATAGGTTAGTCGATAAATTTGAACAGGCTGTAAAGGATGAGGATCAAGAGCAAATCGCGTCCCTCCTTACGCCGGTAAATGACAAGCTTAAGCTGACTAAAAAGAATGTAAAGCCGTTTCTTGCCTATTTAAAGGATCATCCTGATAAAAAAGATGAGCTTTTTGCATCGCTGCGTGCGGACACAGCTCAAAAGGATATCGTATACGCGGAGCAAGACGGGAAAAGCTTGCTCGTATTTGACCATTATGATTTAAAGATAGCACCTGTTTATTTTGAAGTGACCAGCAATTATAAAAATACCGATCTATATGTGAATAAAGAGGGTGCCGGACAGGTAAAGAAAGCCGATCAAGCACAAACCCTCGGGCCATACATTCCCGGCGAATATACCGTCTCAGCCAAACTGAAAAACGATGTCGTCGATCTCGTGAAAAAGGAAGACATTCATGCTGTTGGCGATAACAGCTTTCGTGTTGATCTCTCATTGGAAGCAGACGATGTGACATTCAGCTTAGCGGATGACATCAAGAGCGGGAAGGGTGATTTGCTGATTAACGGCAAGTCGATTCATAAGGACCCGTTCAAAGCCGTAACATATGGCCCTCTTCTGACAGACGGATCCATGACGGCTGCGGTCGAAGCGGAGTTTCCGTGGGGAAAAACAAAAACAGCGGGCGTGCCAATCGACCATAAAGAAATGGAGCTAACATTAATTCCTGATCAAGACACACAGGAAACGATTATGAAAACGATTGTCAAAACAACGAAACAGTATTCCAAAGCGCTATCAGATGGGAATACAGCCCAGATGACAGAGGCGAGCGCCAAATGGAAGGCACAGGCGAAAGATACCGTCGATTCTATGAAATATACGAATTCTTACTTAAAAGATAAATATTTAGAAACTGATTTTGATCTGGATACATTCGCTCTCTCTCAGAAAAACGACGGGACGTGGCAGGTATCAGTAAAAGGAAAAGAACTGCACCAGTCTTCTTCGTATAACGACTATACAAATTCCGAAATGACTGATGACAGTCCGAGTTACAAATATCTCCTTTCCTATGATAAAAAACAGAAAAAGTGGATTTTTGAAGAAGCAGAATCAACATTCGACTCGGCTGGAACAAATATAAAGAAAATCAAAAATGATAAGCCGGAGACGTACACGTCCGCCTGGGAAGGCTCGAAAAACAAAGACAGTGAAAGCTCTGCAAGCGGTAATGTGACAGATGAACAAGTGACATTATTTATGGGCAGTTATTTGCAAAGTCAGGCAGATGCCGTGAATCAAAATCATTTCTCACTGATGGAAGACAGCCTTGAAAAAGGCAGTTCTCTTTATTCTGACCAACAGCATCTTGTAACGAAATTAAATAAAGAGGGGACAACGGAAGACTTTAATAACTATGAAGTGAAAAGCTGGAGTCAAAATGGATCGGCTATTACAATTAAGACGTATGAAGAATTCTATATCACAAAATCAGGCGGCAGTCCAAAACTGAAAACCTATAACTGGACCTATACCGGCGTAGTGAAGAACGGAAGAATTTACTTAACGTCGATTCAATAAAAACAACCCCATCACCAGCAGGTGATGGGGTTGTTTTTTAAAAGAATATGTAGCGGAAAATCTCTTTCATATAGTGTTCGATCATAAGCTGGAATGTAACGCAGGTGATCAAATAAATGACAATCGTTGAGTAAATGACATCAACCTTTCCTTTATATGAATGCTGGTAACTGATCAGCATCGCAGGAGGAATGGCAAAGAATGCACCGATTAAACCGACGGCTAAAATAGTGAAGCAAATGTCTGTATGCAATAAAAACAATAAAAGGGCAAGAACCAAAATAGCCGTAAACGGAATAAGAAACGCGCCAAACCTGGAAAATGAATCTTTGAATGATACGTGGTTTCCCGCGATTTTCAAGGCGAAAAAGATCAATGCATGCAAAAAGAAAAGAAACAGGGCAAAATAAATGGTTGGCTCTAAAAAGATGGCTGTAAAGCTTACGCTGCCGGGACCGTCTGAAAAAAGGATATAAAACATCAAAGGGGTCAGCAAACTGAAAAGAACCAACGTGATGATCGCGCTGATCAGCTGTTCGCCGCCCGTTGTTTTACATTCCTGATAAGGGCGTTTCAGGACGGCCAAAACAAATGAACCGAACTGTTTTGCCGCTTGCTTTGCAGCGGCTCCGGTTTGCGCGGCCTGCTGCTGGCCTGACTGACCAGGGAGCGGTGATCCGCACTTCTCACAAAACTTTCCGCCATCTGTTTGATGGCCGCATTGAGGACAATACATAAAATAACTCCTTTACCTGTAATATAGGGAAAATAGACTACTATTTTTATTATAAAAGAAAAATGTAGTAAAGTAACCAGTATTCCTACAAAAATGTCACATGAAAAAGACACGGGTCTCATAAAAGCCGTGTCTGTTTTATGCTAGTTATTAATGTATTTCTCAAATACATCTCCAAAATCCTTAATATGATATTGAGAGCGAACGGATGTCAGCCAAGTGAATCCGAATTCGGTCAGCTCTTTATATTGCGTTTCAAGATTGACGCGCTCGGGGCGGGTATGATGAAGAATCGTTACGGCTTTATCCAAGCTTTGTTCCGCCTGATTGATTAAAATATCATTTTCATAGGTTGTTTCGGCAATGCGAAGCAGTGCTTTATATAGATCTTTTAACTTTTCAATTTGGTCTTTGTGCACATCGATGTCAAAGTGTTCAGTGCCCAGCTTGAATTTGATTTCCACATCGAGATCGACTTTTCCCGCGGTTTCCAGAAAAACATCAGACATTTTGAATTGAGAGTAAGGATAGCGTTTTAACGTTCGTTTTGAGGAAGTGGCGCGTTCGCCGTCCACATGGATCAGAGCCAGATTCGTAAAGCAGTATTCGTCTGCTTTCGTTTTAATCAAGAAGTATATTTTTTCATTGTCTTCATGCATGACATAGTCATCAGCATCTGTTTTGTCATAATCCTGAGGTTCGATAATTTTTCCGATATCAGATAAGCCAAGGGCATCTGCTGCGATTTTTTTGAACATCTGTATACGTCCTTCCTATTAACATGATCACCTTATTGTAGCATGGAGGGTTTCTTGCCGGCTATAAGCCTTTAAAAAGATTGGGAACCCAGTCCTTTTTGGCAAGTTCACACGTTTAGAAAGGAAACCGGAATGAACGGCACCGATGGGCATGCTTCAAAAACCCGCTCTCTTACTTCAGGGAGCGGCTTTCTTTTGTTTTGGCACATATTGAAAAACTTCCTCACTCTCAAAGAATTCGATCAGTCTGCTCAGCCAGTCGTAGTAATGGAGCCATTCTCGTAATTCATTCAGCAGCTGGTTGACTTTCTCTTCCGCTTCAGGGGTAAGCCCGTCCCTTTGCAAAAGATCAATCAGCTCCCGGTTTAATTTTTTATACAGCACTTTGTTTTTGCTCACGGTCTTTGTCCAGTTTGCCGCAAATAAAGAAATGAAGGTTTGATAATAATCCTGCTCAACGTCGTAAAGATCTTTTCTCACCCCTTTTTCAAACACCTTCTCGGCAATATTGGCATCGATCATTTCACGGACAACCTGGCTCATCCGTGTTTTGCTCATGCCTGTTGCCTCTGACAGCTCGCTTAACGTCATCGGTTTTCGATTCATATAAATAATCCCAAGCACACGTCCGACAGTGGAAGGCATACCAAACGTCTGCATATTTTCGGCAATCTTCTCAATGAGATGCTCTTCAGCATGTTCAATGATGTCGAGAGCAGTTTTTTCCACAGCTGATCATCCCTTCAAATGGAAATTGGTGGTGTCAATATATCATATTTCTGCCAGCTGTTGAAAATAGCTGAATGCAGAGGAAGAGGGAGGTATCCGGCGTAATTGTAAGAACATCCTTTCCATCTTGGTCATAACAATAAATAATCTGTAAATAACATATAATTTAGACACATTGTAAACTTTTTATTTTATAAAGTTCAAACTATAATAAAGATTATACTTTTCAGAAAATTTATAGGGAACCTGCGGAGGTGCACGGATTGCTGAAATTGGAACAAGTATCAAAAGTATATAAAGGCGGTAAAAAAGCTGTGAACAGCATTAATTTAGAGATAGCCAAGGGAGAATTTATCTGTTTTATCGGCCCGAGCGGCTGCGGAAAAACGACGACGATGAAAATGATTAATAGATTGATTGAACCATCGTCAGGAAAGATCTTGATCGACGGAGAAAATATGATCGAACAGGACCCGGTTGAGCTAAGGAGAAAAATCGGCTATGTCATTCAACAAATTGGTTTGTTCCCCCACATGACCATCCAGCAGAACATCTCACTCGTACCGAAACTGCTGAAATGGCCTGAAGAAAAACGGAAAGAACGGGCGAGAGAGCTGTTAAAGCTTGTGGATATGGGCCCGGAATATTTAGACCGTTATCCCCATGAGCTCAGTGGCGGACAGCAGCAAAGAATCGGCGTGCTGCGCGCACTGGCTGCGGAACCCCCTCTCATTTTAATGGATGAACCGTTCGGAGCCCTTGATCCGATTACGCGCGAATCCCTTCAGGAAGAATTCAAAAAACTGCAGAGAACCTTAAACAAAACGATTGTGTTTGTCACCCACGATATGGACGAAGCGATTAAGCTTGCTGACCGGATCGTGATTTTAAAAGCGGGCGAAATCGTTCAAGTCGGCACACCTGATGAGATTCTCAGGAACCCGGCCAATGAATTTGTTGAAGAGTTTATCGGGAAAGAACGCCTGATCCAGTCAAGGCCGGATATCGAGCGGGTGGAGCAAATGATGAACAGAACGCCTGTGACGATATCTGCGGACAAAACGCTCTCCCAGGCGATTCAGCTGATGAGAGAAAAGCGTGTCGACTCGCTGCTCGTTGTGGACCGGCAGAATGTGTTGAAGGGCTACGTTGATGTGGAAATGATTGATCAAAACCGCAAAAAAGCGAGCGTCGTTGGCGATGTATACCGCTCAGATATATATACCGTGCAAAAAGGGGCGCTACTTCGCGATACGGTCCGGAAAATCTTAAAGCAGGGCATCAAGTATGTCCCGGTGGTGGATGAACAGAACCATTTAGCGGGGATTGTGACAAGAGCGAGCCTTGTTGATATCGTATACGATTCGATATGGGGCGAGGCAGACCAGCTTATGACGATCTGACCAGGAAAGGAGCTCTTTTAAGATGAATCAAATGATGGCTTTTCTGCAAACGAACGGCGGAGAGCTGCTGTATAAAACAGGAGAACATGTATACATTTCACTCATAGCCGTTGTATTAGGCATTATCGTTGCAGTGCCGCTCGGTGTCGCTCTCACTAGAATGAAAAAGGGCGCAGGCGCGATAATAGGCGTCGCCAACATTGTGCAAACCTTGCCGAGCCTGGCGATTTTAGCCTTTTTTATTCCGCTTCTCGGCGTAGGGAAAGTGCCTGCGATTGCCGCTTTATTTTTCTATTCTGTGCTGCCGATCTTGCGCAATACGTATACCGGTATCAAAGGTGTCAACAAAAATCTGCTGGAATCGGGCAAAGGGATTGGCATGACCGGCTGGGAGCAGATTCGGCTTGTCGAAATCCCGCTGGCGATCCCAATCATCATGGCGGGAATCCGCACGTCAACGATCTACTTAATTGGCTGGGCGACACTTGCGTCCTTTATCGGGGGAGGCGGTCTCGGTGATTACATTTTTACCGGCCTGAACCTGTATCAGCCTGAATATATCATTGGCGGGGCCGTCCCGGTCACGATCCTGGCGGTTATGATTGATTATGTGCTGGCTGTCGCAGAACGAAAGGTGACGCCGAAAGGACTGCAAGGAATGAAGGAAGTTTCATAAGGAGTTGGCTCTGTTGAAAACGAAAAAAATCAAATGGCTAGTCGCGCCCGCTCTCGCCTTTGTCCTGCTGCTTGGCGGCTGTTCTCTGCCGGGGCTCGGCGGCGCTTCAAACGACACGATCAAAATCGGCGCACAAAGCATGACAGAATCAGAAATTGTAGCGAATATGATCGCGCAGCTTATTGAACATGATACAGATTTGAATACCGCTTTAGTGAAAAATCTCGGGTCAAACTATGTTCAGCACCAAGCAATGCTGGGCGGTGACATTGATATTTCTGCCACGCGCTATTCCGGAACAGATTTAACAAGCACCCTCGGCAAGGAAGCGGAGAAAGATCCGAAAAAAGCGCTGAACATTGTGCAGAACGAGTTTCAAAAGCGCTTTTCTTATAAATGGTTTGATTCCTACGGCTTTGATAACACATATGCCTTCACCGTAACAAAAACGTTTGCGGAAAAGGAGCATATTCACACCGTGTCTGACCTGAAGAAAAATGCCTCCCAGTATAAATTAGGCGTCGACAATGCTTGGCTGAAACGAAAAGGCGATGGGTATAAAGGCTTTGTCAGCACATATGGCTTTGAGTTCGGCACAACTTATCCCATGCAGATCGGGCTAGTCTATGACGCAGTCAAAAACGGGAAAATGGACGCCGTTCTGGCTTATTCAACGGATGGACGGATTAAAGCCTATGACTTGAAAATCTTACAAGATGATAAGCGTTTCTTCCCGCCGTATGACTGTTCACCGGTGATTCCGGAAAAGGTGCTCAAGGAGCATCCGGAGCTTGAAGGTGTGATTAACAAGCTGATTGGGCAAATCGATACGGAAACGATGCAGGGGCTTAACTATGAGGTGGATGGCAAGCTGAAGGAGCCGTCTGTCGTAGCAAAGGAATTTTTAGAGAAACATCATTATTTTGACTAAGAAAAGAGGCGGATCATATGGAAGTACTACAGCAGCTTGGCAACTACTATTCGCAAAACGGCGGTTACGTGCTGCAGGAGTTTTACCGCCATTTTCTGATGTCGGTGTACGGCGTTTTATTTGCTGCCATTGTTGGCGTTCCGCTCGGCATCCTGATAGCCAGATACAGAAGATTAAGCGGATGGGTTTTTGCGGTGACGAACGTCATTCAGACCATCCCGGCTCTCGCTATGCTCGCCGTGCTGATGCTTGTCATGGGGCTGGGCGCTAATACGGTGATATTGTCATTATTTCTTTATTCTCTTCTGCCGATTATCAGAAACACGTATACAGGCATTATCAGCATTGATCATGCCTATCTTGAATCCGGAAAAGCGATGGGAATGACAAAATGTCAAGTGCTGCGGATGGTCGAACTACCGCTTGCGCTTTCTGTCATAATGGCCGGCCTGCGCACCGCGCTTGTCATTGCCATCGGCATTACCGCCATCGGGACATTTGTCGGCGCGGGCGGTCTCGGTGATATCATTGTCAGGGGATCAAACGCAACAAATGGAACCGCGATCATATTAGCGGGCGCCATCCCCACGGCTCTGATGGCGGTGATTGCCGATTTGGTCATGGGCTGGCTTGAACGCGCGTTAAGCCCGATGAAAAAGAAAAAGAAGAAAAACCTGGCTGGCGCCGCATAAGAAAAAACGCCTTGTGGAAAACAGGGCGTTTTTAGGGCTTCGGTACATGTTTGAATATTTCTTCAGACTCAAAAAACTCAATCAAACGGCCGAGCCAATTGTAATAATCGAGCCATTCTTTTAGTTCTTTCAGCAGCTCATTCACTTTCTCTTCCGCTTCAGGAGTAAGCTCTTCATCCAACATGCTAAGCAGCTCCTGATTGAGTTTTTTATGCATCATTTTGTTCTTGCTGACGATTTTGCTCCAAGTGGCTGTAAACAGCGTGATAAATGTTTGATAGTAATCCTGCTCAACCTCATATAAATCTTTTCGCACGCCCTTTTCAAACACTTTCTCGGCAATGTTGGCATCTAGCATTTCCCGGACAACTTGGCTCATGCGTGTTTTGCTCATACCGGTCGCTTCAGACAATTCGGTCAGCGTCATCGGTTTTCGATTCATATAAATAATGCCCAGCACACGCCCGACGGTAGAGGGCATTCCAAATGCATGCATGTTTTCCGCGATTCTTTCTATTAAATGGTCCTCGGCTTGTTCAATGATCGTTAACGGATCTTTCTCCAACGGTTTCAATCCTTTCAGCTAACAATTCCGATGTCAATATACCACATTTTTGACATGGCGGAAAAGCTGTAACAAGAGAATTCGGCAGGAAATTGGAGCAATAAGGAGATCATCATAGGTCAATGCGGGTAAATCAGCGCTTACACATACTTTATAAACAATATGAACAAATTGTAAACTTTTTATTTTATAAACTTTATTCTATAATGGGAAGCATTCAATTGTCTGAAAAATTAAATATAAACTGAACGAATTGAATAAACTTAATTTTGGAGGTGCGATGTTTGCTGACATTAGAAAATGTCTCGAAAACATACAAGGGCGGCAAAAAAGCCGTGAACAACGTGAATCTTAAGATTGAAAAAGGCGAATTTATCTGTTTTATCGGCCCGAGCGGCTGCGGGAAAACAACAACAATGAAAATGATAAACCGATTAATTGAGCCTTCCGCCGGCAAGATTTTTATTGATGGCGAAAACATCATAGAACAGGACCCCGTAGAGTTAAGGCGTAAGATCGGCTATGTCATTCAGCAGATCGGCTTGTTTCCGCATATGACCATTCAGCAAAACATTTCACTTGTCCCTAAACTGCTGAAATGGCCGGAGCACAAGCGGAAAGAGCGTGCGCGTGAGCTTTTGAAATTGGTCGATATGGGGCCAGAATATTTGGACCGTTACCCTCATGAATTAAGCGGAGGACAGCAGCAGCGAATTGGTGTATTACGGGCACTTGCCGCGGAGCCGCCGCTTATCTTAATGGATGAACCGTTTGGGGCGCTTGACCCGATTACGAGGGATTCCCTTCAGGAAGAATTTAAAAAACTGCAAAAAACCTTACATAAAACCATCGTATTTGTTACCCACGATATGGATGAAGCGATTAAGCTGGCAGACCGGATTGTGATTTTAAAAGCGGGAGAAATCGTTCAAGTTGGAACGCCCGATGACATTTTGAGAAATCCGGCAGACGAATTTGTTGAGGAATTTATCGGCAAGGAGCGGCTGATTCAGTCAGCCAGCCCGGATGTGGAACGGGTCGACCAGATTATGAACACACAGCCTGTAACGATCACCGCGGATAAAACGCTTTCTGAAGCGATTCAGCTGATGAGGCAGGAGCGTGTCGATTCACTGCTTGTTGTCGATGGCGAGCACGTTCTGCAAGGCTATGTGGATGTTGAGATCATTGATCAATGCCGGAAAAAAGCCAATCTCATAGGAGAGGTTTTACATGAAGACCTTTACACCGTATTGGGCGGGACATTGCTGCGTGACACGGTCCGCAAAATTTTAAAACGGGGTGTCAAATATGTCCCTGTTGTGGATGAAAACCGGCGCTTAATCGGAATAGTGACTAGAGCGAGTCTGGTCGACATTGTATATGACTCCCTCTGGGGAGAAGAAAAGCAGCTCGCGGCATTGTCATAAGGAGGCAACAAGTCATGCATCATATTATTCAATTTTTGCAAACCAACGGAGGCGAACTCCTTTATAAAACATATGAACATATCACAATATCGCTCATTGCTGTCATCTTAGGCGTATTCGTTGCCGTACCCCTCGGGGTTGTGCTGACTAGAATGAAGAAGGGAGCCGGCGCGATTATCGGTATCGTCAATATCATTCAGACACTGCCGAGTCTGGCGATTCTCGCTTTCTTTATTCCGCTCTTGGGTGTGGGGAAGGTTCCAGCCATTGTGGCATTGTTTTTCTATTCCGTTCTGCCGATTCTGCGCAACACGTATACCGGCATACGCGGCGTCAACAAAAATCTGCTCGAGTCTGGCAAAGGCATCGGAATGACGCCGGCTGAACAAGTCCGCTTGGTGGAACTGCCGCTTGCCGCGCCTGTCATCATGGCGGGAATCAGAACCTCGGCGATTTACTTAATCGGCTGGGCAACGCTTGCTTCCTTTATCGGAGGCGGCGGATTGGGTGATTATATTTTTATCGGATTGAATTTATATCAGCCGGAATATATCATCGGGGGCGCTGTGCCTGTCACGATATTGGCGATTGTGATTGATTACGTGCTGGCGGTGGCTGAACGAAAACTGACACCTGCCGGCATGCAGAGATTGAAGGAAGTTTCATAAGGAGGCGGCTCATGAATAGAAAATTTCTCAAATGGATGATCGGTTTAACGCTCGCAACAATGCTGACGTTGAGCGGCTGTTCGCTTCCAGGGCTAAGCGCCGCTTCAGACCAGACGGTTAAAATCGGCGCGCAAAGCATGAGCGAATCAGAAATCATCGCCAGCATGCTCGGGCAGCTGATCGAACACCATACCGACCTGAAAACAACAACCATTAAAAATCTCGGGTCCAACGCGGTGCAGCAGCAGGCCTTAATGAACGGGGAAATTGATATCGCGGCCACAAGATATACAGGCGACGCGCTGACAGGCACGCTGAGAATGGAACCTGAAAAAGATCCGGGTAAAGCGCTGGCGCTGATACAGCGGGAGTTTAAAAAAAGGTATGATTTAAAATGGTATGACTCCTACGGGTTTGATAATACATATGCCTTTACGGTCAGCGAGGAGCTGGCGAATCAATATCATTTAGAAAACGTATCAGACGTGAAAAAATGGGCGCCGCAATTAAAGCTGGGCGTTGATAACTATTGGATGAAGCTCAAGGGAAACGGCTATAAAGACTTTACAAAAACTTACGGCATGGCATTCGGCGGCACGTATCCAATGCAGATTGGCCTTGTGTATGACGCGGTGAAAAACGGAAAAATGGATATTGTGCTCGCGTATTCCACAGACGGAAGAATCAAGTCCTATGGCCTCAAAATGCTAAAGGATGATAAACAATTTTTCCCGCCGTATGACTGCTCTCCGGTTGTTCCGGAACATGTTCTAAAAGAACATCCTGAGCTGGAAGGCGTGATCCAGAAAATGATCGGGAAAATCGACACAGCCACAATGCAAGAGCTCAACTACGAAGTCGATGGCAATCTAAAAGAACCGTCTGTCGTTGCCAAGGAATATTTAGAAACGCATCACTACTTCGAATCGTGAAAGGGGGACGAAGGCAATGAACGTGCTTGAACAGTTAATGACGTATTATACGCAAAACGGAAGCTACGTCATGGAAGAATTCAGCCGCCACTTTCTCATGTCGGCTTACGGCGTTGTGTTTGCCGCTGTCGTCGGGGTTCCGGTCGGAATCCTTATTGCGCATTATCGCCGCTTGTCAGCCTGGGTGTTTGCCGTCACAAACGTTATTCAGACCATCCCGGCGCTTGCCATGCTGGCCGTCTTGATGCTTGTCATGGGGCTCGGCGCAAACACTGTGATTGTATCATTATTTCTCTATTCCCTTCTGCCGATTATTCGAAATACCTACACAGGCATTATCAGCATTGAACACGCCTACTTAGAATCGGGAAAAGCAATGGGCATGACGAAATTCCAGGTGCTCCGGATGGTTGAGCTTCCGCTCGCGCTTTCCGTTATTATGGCAGGCTTGCGCACGGCTCTCGTCATTGCCATTGGGATTACGGCAATCGGCACATTTGTCGGCGCCGGCGGCCTTGGGGACATGATCGTCCGCGGCTCAAACGCCACAAACGGAACTGCGATTATTCTCGCCGGCGCGATACCGACTGCGGTGATGGCTATAGGAGCAGATTTAATTATGGCTTGGATTGAAAGGGTGTTGAATCCAGTGAAACAAAAAAACAGAAGCAAGGTAATAAATGTGTAGACCTAAGCAAAAAGGATTCTTTTCTGAGAGGGAAAAGAGTCCTTTTTTTATGGTATTTATTAGGTGAATCTTGATATTTTTTTGATTTTTAGAATGTAAAGTATAAGTAGAGTATTGTAATAATTTTGGTTTAAATAGAATAAAATGGAGGACTCTGCAGAGGGATGTAGAATTGTTGTTATTATATAAAGTGGATAAATATGGGGGGCTATAGACTAATATGAAATCCTTATATACACCTATAGATCATTATATGATTCGGATTCCTTTAGTACATCAAGACTTAAAAAATGAGAATTCTCACGATATCGATCAGTTATTATATGACCTTTGCAACGATTCATTGTTTCGTGAACAAATACTGGTATCCAGCAGGACGCTTTACGAAACAATACATACTTTCCTGCAATCGCCGAATAAATTAAAAGGGAAAAAAAAGCGCAACTTTCAGCAGGCTATTTTGAAGTATGCAACAAGAAGAGCAACGAGAACCACACCTTTTGGCCTTTTTTCTTCGGTGGGAATAGGGTCTTTCGCCAATAAAAATCAATTGTCTTTTGACCAACACTCATTTTACAAAAAGGCTCGGGTTGATTTTAAGTGGCTCTATCAACTCATTAGAAAATTGGAAAATGAATACAGCGACCGGCTTTCTTTCACATTAAATTCCGCTTGCTATATGAAAGGTGACCGGGCTTACTTGTTGTACAGTACAGATGGAAAATCTGAAGAAGTTAGTGTTCGGGCGACTTCAGTTTTCCATTTGGTAAAAGAACTTTGTGGTGAATCTGCTGCTTATCAAGATATGATCCGTTGTTTGGTAGATAACTATCCAAATACCCCAATCAATAAAATTAATCAGTATGTAACAGACCTTATTGACAAAGAGTTCTTGATATCAAATTTACGTCCGCCAATGACTGTTTCAGATCAATTTCAGTATGTAATTGTTCAAGCGGAAAACAGCCATATTCCGAATGATCTCATTCAGGCTTGTAAGAACATTCAATATCAGATAGATACATATAATCGAATCGCGATCGGAGAGGGGGAGCATCAGTATGTAAATCTGATTGAAACAATGGATAAACTCATAAAGACATCATCTCCTCTGCAAGTAGACGCTGGATTAGCAGACTCCTCTATTCAACTAGATCATGAAACATCTCTTGCCATAAGTGAATTGGCCAGCATGTTTACTTATATGGCTTCTCCTTCCGCAAAGAATGTAGACCACTTAGAAAAGTACAAACATGTTTTTTTGGAGCGCTATGGATATGAAAGAGAAGTTCCGCTTTTAGAAATGCTTTGTTCAAACACTGGCATCGGTGCGCCTGCTACCTATACGAATCCTGCTAATGAATTCTTTGAAGAAACATCATTTCCGGATCAATTTTCACCTGAAATGAAACAATTTTTCCTGAGAAAGTATTTTGAATCAGTTAGAAAGAAAGCTCCTATTCAATTAAATGACGAAACATTCCATAGCATATGCAACGCTACCATTTCTGATGAAGAGATCCCTTTATCACTTGAGCTCAATTTCTTTGTTAAATTACGAAATGGGAAAGTCATGCTTTATTTAGGCCCTAACGTGGGGTCAACCCGCGCAGGGAAAACATTTGGCAGGTTTTCCTATATGTCTGATTCAATCAGTGGAGTCATAGAGGCCTTACATAACAAGGAGAAAGAGTTAACAGAGAAACATTCGAAAGTTTGTGAGTTGAGTATTGTACCTAATCAGGTCAGGTCTGGAAATGTAACTAGAAATGTAAGCTACCGAGAAAAAGAAATGTCTCTTTTTACGAATAGCGCTCTGCATCTTAATGATTCCGTCAAAGCAGAAGATATTCTAATTGGAATCAATAAGAACGATATCTTTTATGCTAGACATAAAACAACTGGCGAAATTCTGTCTTTTGAATCAAATCATATGTTTAATCCGTTGTTAATGACAAACGCTATACGATTCTTATTAGAAATTTCAAGGGACGGAAAAAGAAAATGGAGTGACTTCCCTTGGGTTGGCATCTATAGTGATTTCAAGTATATCCCTGAAATCAAATATAAAGAGATAACCTTATCATGCGAACAATGGCTGATATACAAAAGTGATGTAAGCATGCACTCGAATTCATCACTAGAAGAGATGAAATCTGCTTTTTTTGAATTTCATCGTACTTATGAACTGCCGCAAACATTTTATATCGTTAACGCAGACAATCGATTATTGATTGATATAGAGGATGAACGTACTTTGGAGGTTTTTTTCTGGGAACTGAAAAAAACGGACCATAACCAGCCATTACAACTTATGGCTGCTGAGCGTGATGAAGATGCATTGATGGATAAAGACCAACATGTCTATTCTGGAGAAATCGTCGTTCCGCTGCTCAGAAAACAGCCAGAAAAACCATTGAATTTACCGATTCTTAACGCAATAGAGGAAAGTGGTTCCGACAGAATAAAAATGCCATTTGAAGATTGGCTGTTTATTAAGCTTTATTGTAAACAAACAAGGGAAGAAGAGTTAATTGCTTTTGAAATAGCGGATTTTTATAACCAGATTTCTGATCAATATCCAGTCAGACATTTCTTTATGAGGTATCGGGATCCAAAGCCTCATGTAAGATTTAGATTGAATGGAAAAGCCGAAGTGCTGTACAGCTTGTTTCCTCAACTATTGAATTGGCTGAAAAGCTTAAGAGAAAAAGGGCTGGTTTCAGAGTTTGTTATCACTCAATACGAGCGGGAGATAGAACGATATGGCGGATTATATCTAATGGACGCTGCAGAACAGCTTTTCTGTGAAGACAGCAAAGTTGTTGAAACGATAATTAGAATGCACCGGATGAAAGATATTGCGATAAGCAAGGAAATTGCAGGCATGGTTTCGGTTATACAGTTTTTAGAACAGTTCGAGCTAACGTTTGAAGAACAGTTAACTTTTTTAGAGAGAAATTCCTTGCAGAATGAGTATCGTACTGAATTTAAAAAGGATCGAGAACTGTATATTGAGATGTGCAATTCTGATCGAGATTGGGATCATCTCAAGAAAACAAGTGATGGCAGAATACTATATGAAACGTTGAAAGCAAGAAAAATGGCCGCAGCTCATTATGCAAGTTTAATCAAACAGGCATTTGATAACAAAGATGAGATTTATTCACGCATAGGAAGTGTCATCCATCTGCATTGCAATCGTTTATTTGGAACTGACAGAGAACTAGAAAATAAAATTCTTACCCTATGCAGACATTCTTTATATGCGCAACGATATCACAAGATGAATGGTAGTTTAGTATGGAAGTAAAGGAACAACTGAAGCTAAAAGAGCTGCTGTTTATCATGAAACAAATGCCTAAGACGTTCAAGTTGATTTTCACCTTAGAAAGATCACTGTTTTTAAAGTTGATAGTATTCAGCATTATTACCGGTATTCTGCCAATTGTTTCACTATATATTTCACAAGAACTGATTAATTCCCTTGTGACGATCCGGAAAGATGTGTCAATTGTTATCACCATTTTCTTGACATATCTAGGGGTATCTTTTTTTTCGGAGCTCATTTCGCAGGTTTCCGAATTTTATAATGGCAAATTTCAATTAAATATTGGTTATAAGCTCAACTATAAAGTCATGAAAAAGAGCAGTAATTTAGCTCTCAAGGACTTTGAAAACCCGGAAATATATGACAAGTTGGAGAGGGTAACGAAAGAGATCAGTTATAAGCCCTATCAGATTATTCAAGCCATCATTACAATGATCACATCCTTTGTGACGCTGCTCTCATCAATTGCGTTTTTGATGTCATGGAATCCTAAAGTCTCACTCCTGTTGTTGGTTATTCCGGTCATTTCTCTTTTCTATTTCTTGAAAATTGGCCAGGAAGAATTTTTCATACACTGGAAAAGGGCAGGAAAGGAAAGAAAGTCTTGGTATATCAGCTATATACTCACACATGACTTTTCTTTTAAAGAATTAAAATTGTATAACCTTAAGGATTATTTGTTAAACAAGTACTGGGATATCAAAAAATCATTTATAGAACAAGATACAAAGATATTAAGAAAGAAAACGTATTTGAACCTCATATATGAGATTGCAGTGCAATTAGTTGGAGCTGTCATTATTTTTATTGCCATCATGTCTGCTTTTGCGGGAAAAATAATGGTCGGTAATGTAATGAGCTATATCAGATCGGTTTCGCTGGTGCAAAATCACTCACAATCTATCATGACAAGCATTTATTCGATCTATAACAGCAATCTCTATATGAATCAATTGTATGAATTTCTGGAATTAAAAGAAGAGAAAAGTCAAGGTCACAAGAAGCCAATTGTTGAGCCTATTCATTCTGTTGTTTTTCAAAATGTCAGCTTTATCTATCCCAACCAAGGAGAACAGACACTGAAACATATTAACGTTTCCTTGCATAAAGGAGAACGTGTAGCCATTGTCGGGCCAAACGGATCAGGGAAAAGCACATTCATTAAGCTCCTTACCGGCCTATATGAAGTTCAGCAGGGCGACATTTTGATTAATGGAACAAATATTAAAGAACTGGATATGGAAAGTTATATGAACCAAATTGCAGCGCTATTTCAAGACTTTATGAAATACGAAATGACATTAAAAGAAAATATAGGATTCGGACAAATTGATAAACTACATCAAACAAACAAAATGCATGAGGTTCTCGATGTTGTAAAGGCCGATTTCTTAAAAAGCCATTCTTCCTATCAATTCGATACACAGCTCGGACTATGGTTTGATGAAGGAAGACAGTTATCCGGCGGACAATGGCAAAAGATTGCTTTGGCAAGAGCTTATTTTAGGGAGGCTTCCTTGTATATTTTGGATGAGCCCAGTTCTGCGCTGGATCCAATTGCAGAAAAAGAAACGTTCGATACTTTTTTCAGCTTGTCAAAAGATAAAATAGGAATCTTTATTTCCCATCGATTAGTTGCTGCCAAACTTGCAGATCGAATCATTGTAATGGATGAAGGAGAAATTGTAGGAATAGGATCACATGAAGAGCTATTAAAAACATGTCCGTTATATAAAAAAATGGATGAATCCGAGAACTATATGAATCCATTAGAGGAGGAAGGCACCAAATGGAAAGAGGCACTGTATCAGGGATAGAAGTTGAAATTGTGAAAGAAATGGCTCGTCAAATTTCTAATTACGATAAAGTGCTTGAAATAGTGAATCAAAAAGATAATTTTCGCAGCATCGGTGAAGTTCCGCTGATCCCTTGGAAGTCAACTGCTTTGAGTCACGGGATACCTGGCATTTGCATGTTATATGCCGAATTGCACGCCCATTTTCCTGAGGAAGGATGGGACGACCTAGGACATCAATATTTGTCGATTTTAGTAAATGAAATAAAAGAAAATGGGATGCATACTCCTTCAATGTTTTCTGGAGCAGCTGGCATTGGGTTGGCAGCAGTCTGTTTATCGCAACATTTCACCTATTATAATGGTTTGATTTCTAGTATTAACGACTATTTGGCTGAAACCGTACCTCAATTGCTTGCTGATTTTGAGCAGCGGCAAGTGTATATGAGTGACTACGATGTGATAGAAGGAGTTAGCGGCATTGCAAGCTATCTGCTGCTATTTCAAGAAGATAAGGCTATGGGAGACTTGTTAATTGATATGTTAACCTATCTGGTTAGGTTAACCGAAGACATTACCGTAGATGGAGAAACAGTTCCTGGGTGGCATATTCCTTCTCAACATCAGTTTACTGATATTGAAAAAAAAGCTTATCCTAACGGCAATTTTAATATGGGATTAGCACATGGAATACCTGGTCCTATTTGTGTTCTGTCTTCAGCACTCATGCAAGGAATTGAAGTAAAGGGGCAAGAACGCGCGATTGAAAAAATGGTGGACTTCCTACTGCGATTTTCCGAAAAAGAAGAGCAAGACCGATTGTTTTGGAATGGAATTATTAGCTTTGAGGAGTATCAAAACGGATCTCCGCCTAACGCAGTCAATTTTAGCAGAGATGCTTGGTGTTATGGGAGACCTGGTGTATGTCTGGCGATTGTTAAAGCTGGAAAAGCACTTCAAAATCCTGAACTTTTAAATATCGGAGTACAAAATTTAAGATACACAATATCTGATATAAAGGGAATTTATTCACCTACCGTATGCCATGGTTATAGCGGTATCGGTCAGATTATGCTGGCCGTCAATCAACTCACCGGACAAGAGTATTTTAAGGAAGAGCTTCAAGAGATCAAACAAAAGATTATGAGCTTCTATGACAAGGATTATATCTTTGGATTCCATAACTATGAATCAATGGAAGGGGACGAAGTGGTGCCTTTGCAGTACGTTGGTCTGTTGGATGGCGCTGTAGGTGTAGGGTTAGGGATGTTAAATATGGAATTAGGATCAAAAACAGATTGGACAAAAGCATTATTAATTTAATAAAAAAAGGAAAAAATGATAAAATCTTGATATTTTTCCGTTACTATATAGGTATTGAAAGGAGGTGACCAATATGTCAAAGTTCGATGATTTCGATTTGGATGTTGTAAAAGTCTCTAAACAAGACTCTAAAATCACTCCTCAATGGAAAAGTGAATCACTTTGCACACCAGGATGTGTAACGGGTGCATTGCAAACTTGCTTCCTACAAACACTTACTTGTAACTGCAAAATCTCTAAATAAGTAAAACCACTAATCACTTTGCCTCGACTCCTTGCACTTCTGAGCGTCATACATACTTATCTTTTTAGAGTTGAGACATGTGAAAAGCAACGGGTGTGAAAGAGTTATATCTCACACCCGTTTTTTATATTCAGCTTCATGGGGGATAAAGGGACCATTGACAAGAAATGAATGAATCAAGGGTTCTTAACAGGGATTTTAGTTAAGAATATTTGAAGACAATCATTTAAATTTGGAGATGAATAGTTTTGTCTAGAGTGAGGAGTGTGATCTGATCACACTTTTTTTATTTGGCATGTGATCGTGGAGCTGGCCCCCAAATGCCTAAAGTTTCCACTTGGAAATGTTTTTTGATTAAATTTTGATAAAAGTATTCTAGAATGGTCTGCATCCGGTGAAAAAGCATCTTCATATGGCTAAATAAAGTCGGTAATTAACAGCGATTGGGAAATTTCATAAGATTGAGGTGGTGTATGTTGTTTTTGAAAAGATGTGTAAACCTGTTAGGCTGTTTCATTGTTTTATGTACGTTATCGGCTTGTCAATCATTCACAAAGTTTAAAGATAAGGTTGTTGAAGAAACGAAAAAAACAATGCATTTTACTGATGACAACGAAAACGAGACATCTGAAACAATGGAGAGCTTGATTGATAAGGGAAAACTCGATCAAGTGGTCTATGACGATCAACTTTATCAGCTGAAAGATAAAGTTGATGAAGACAAAAAAGGAAAAGTCATTGGGGCTATAGGCCAAACTTTCTTTGTAGATGGTGATGGAAAGAGATGGTCGGAAGAAGAACTAAAAGAACCGTATATCTCTAATGACCCGGATGAAATCAGAGAGAAAAAACCTTTACGCTATGGGAAGGTTTACAGTACAAACGAGGAAACTGATGTCAACGAGGAAATCATTGTTGAGTTTAATCGTGAGTATTATCGAGCGGTCTTGATAAAGAATGAAACGGAACAAGGGAGAGAGTGACATGAGTACAGTCTTATTAGAAACCAAAAGTCTTACAAAAAGGTTTGGCAAAGAAACAGCTGTTTCAGATGTTTCATTAACTGTTCAAAAAAACAGCATTTACGGTCTGCTGGGACCAAATGGAGCTGGAAAGTCGACAACCCTAAAAATTTTAACGGGAATTTTACGGAAAACGTCAGGTGAGGTTTTCTTTGACGGACATAAATGGAAACGATCTGATCTGCAAAATATCGGATCGTTAATAGA
Organism: Bacillus sp. K7; assembly: GCF_053903245.1. Lineage (NCBI taxonomy): Bacteria > Bacillati > Bacillota > Bacilli > Caryophanales > Bacillaceae > Bacillus > Bacillus sp. K7. Next base: position 3,156,675 of record NZ_CP096406.1, on the reverse strand, counting down.
ATCTCCGCCTCTTTACGATAATTTAACAGCATTTGAAAATGTGAAAGTACATGCCACGCTGCTCGGCCTTTCCGAAGATCGCATCCACAGTGTGCTAAAGACTGTAGATATGCTGCATGCTGGGAAGAAAAGAGCAGGGCAGTTTTCGATGGGAATGAGGCAGCGGCTTGGAATTGCAATCGCCCTATTAAATCACCCTACATTATTAATTCTTGATGAACCTACGAACGGGTTAGATCCAATAGGAATACAGGAACTTAGAGACCTTATTCGCTCATTTCCTCAGGAGGGAATCACGGTCATTTTATCTAGTCACATTCTTTCAGAAGTAGAGCAAATTGCAGACCATATCGGCATTATCGTCGGCGGTCATCTCGGGTACGAGGGGAAAATAAACGAGGCGGATGATTTGGAGCACTTATTTATGGAAGTGGTAAAGGCAAGCCGTGAAAAAGAAGGTGTCAAAAGATGATAAATTATATAAAAGCCGAAAACCTAAAGTTTAAGAGGACGTTTTCTAGAAAAATGATTATCTTTGTACCTCTTCTTAATATAGGTTTTTCTTTTTTAATGAACGTTCAGTTTTTTGTATCAGGCACTTATAACTGGTGGTCTATTTTGTTTATGCCGGTAATGATTGCATTATTTTGTTCTTTATCTCATCAAAAAGAAAAAAAGGCCTCCGATTATAATGGGACGTATTCATTGCCTATAAATCTGGGGAAAGTATGGTATGCTAAAATTATCATTATTGTCATTTATTCACTATTATCTCAGATTGTATTTTTGATTTTTATGTTACTCATGGGATTCGTTATAGCTGATTTTGCCATTATTACGCTTTCTACAATCGCTGCAAGCTTGTTGCTTTGGTTAACAAGTCTTTGGCAGATACCACTCTGTTTATTTGTGGCCAAAAAGTGGGGGTTGACAATAGCGGTCATGTTAAATCTGATAGGAACCTTCGTTCTGGGCATTATGCCGGCCTCACGTTCCTTTTGGTGGTTCATTCCGTGGAGCTGGCCAATTCGAATGATGGCTCCAACTATTGGTATTCACCCTAATGGCCTGCTGCTTGAGAATAATGATCCTTTATTGAGTTGGCTGGTCATCCCTCCTGCTATAGTGATTTCTATTCTGTTATTTTTGATACTGGCATTTTTCACTAGCCGTTCATTTGCTCCTTCCATCGATTACAGAACAAAAAAGCAGGGGGCGATGTAAGGTGAGAGTGCTTTTGAGGTGTTTACAAGCTGATTTCCAGAAAACCAAGCACACCTCCTTTATGTGGTTGCATTTTATTATTCCTATCGTTTGTTCATGCGTATTGATCCTCTATTTTTATGGGAGAGATCAAAGCCAATTTCACTTGTATAAATCTTTTATGGAAGCTATTGGAGTGGCATTGCCGCTGCTCATCGGGGTGCTGTGCGGAATGACTGCAACCTTAGAAGAACAGGCGGGGAAATTTCATGTGTTACTAGGGAGCACTGCTCCGAAAGTGATTGCTTATGTCAGTAAATTGTTCATGCTGCTTATCATGGAGGTTTTCTCTATTGGTTTAGCGCTATTGATCTATTTCATAGGGCTAAAGTTTATTTTAAACGTGCCGGATTTGTCTTACGATATGTTTATAATGGGTGGTGCCTGGCTAGTTGCGGGCAGTGTAGTCCTATATTGTATTTACTTTTTTATCAGCTGTATGTTTGGAATGGGAGCTTCTGTCCTGATAGGAGGAGCCGGCCTGCTCATGACAGCTCTAATGAACACTGGACTTGGCGATGCGATATGGAAATATAACCCGTGGGCTTGGGGGATTAGATTGTCAGATTTACATGGATTACTTCACTTTAAAGAAGTAAATCAAGGGGATCACCCTTTGTTAATGCATGAAATACATTCAGGTGTATTGATCATGGTTTTTGGTATAATATGTACAATTATTGCCAGTCTTATTTGGTTTAGTAAATGGGAAGGCAGAAAAACATTTGAATAGTATGAGGGGGCCGGGAAATGGCAAAAATCCTTGCTGTCGATGATGAAAAAGATATTCTTGTCCTGATACAAAATATTCTGCGCCGTGACCAGCATCAAGTTGACATTTTAGAGCACGTTCATGGACAGCCGCCCGATGTATTTCAAGGATATGATTTAATTTTGCTAGATGTAATGATGCCGGATATTGACGGATTTGAGTTATGTGAACAAATACGGCCTTTGGTTGATTGTCCCATTTTATTCCTCACAGCTAAAACGGAAGAGGAAGCGATAGTAAAAGGGCTTATTACCGGTGGAGATGATTATATTACAAAGCCGTTCGGCGTAAAAGAGCTTAGTGCCCGAGTGAATGCTCACTTAAGAAGGGAACAGAGAGATAAACACCAATCGAAGAGAGTGATCTCCGGTTTTTTATTTGATTTTGATAGTAAAGAGGTATTTATCAATAACAACAAACTCAACCTAACAAAAAATGAATATAAAATCTGTGAATTTTTAGCTCAACATAAAGGGAGAACATTTTCGAGAGAACAAATTTACGAGGAGATATATGGATTAGAGGGGAATGCCTTGTATTCAACCATTACTGAATTTATCAGAACGATTCGAAAAAAATGTAAAGAGCATCATGCAGATCCCATCAAAACAGTATGGGGCGTTGGGTACAAATGGGAATAGGTGTGAAGAGCCGGAAAACGCTTCTTAGAGAACTGGTAAAGTATATGGTGACCCTATGTGTGAGCTTGGTCGTACTTGCACTGCTATATATTTTTGTGAATACGATCGCGATGAATACAGGTTTCTCACACCCAGCGAATTATAATGAACGGGAAGCGGAAAAACTTGCGCCGAAGCTGGAAACCATCGACGAAGTAACTGCCGATATGATTCCTGATACAATGTCATATGCCATCCTTGACAAAGAAACAAAACAAAAAACGGCTGGAACTATTCAAGAAAAAGATCTGCAGCTGGTCAAAAAAAAGATTGAAAAAAAACCGTATGTCAATTATAAGCAAAAAGGATATATGGTGATTGATAGAGGTAATGAATATTGTGTTTTGCAGTATTCATTACGAGCCGATTTCGGTTCGCCTTTACTAAGAAAATACCTTCCTAATTATGAATTAACGAGTATTTGTATTTTGATTATCTTGCTCATTATAGTGATTTCTATTATAACAACTTACTTTGCGAATCGGTTAAGAAAGCATTTTGAGACATTGAACGTCATCACCCGATATATAAAAGAGCAAAATTTGCAATTCACTCCCGAATTTACACATATTAAGGAATTCGATGATGTGATTGATTCTTTGATTGAAATGAGAGATGCACTTCAGTCCTCACTTGAGGCACAGTGGCGTTTGGAAAAAAACAAAAAAGAACAAATAGGCGCTTTGGCGCATGACATCAAGATTCCGATTACGATTATTAAGGGAAATGCTGAATTACTCAGCTTGTCAAAACAAAACGAAGAGCAAGCTGAGTATACAAAATATATTCTTGGAGCAGGAAATCAAATTGAACAATATATTTATCAGCTCATTCACCTATCGAAAACAGAGGATTCCTTAACGGTTCATTTTGAGAAAGCATCTGTAGAGAAGCTGACAGAAACGTTACAGAAAGATATATCCGCCTATAAAGGAAATAAAAAGATAAACATTGTGTTCAAAAAAGAACATCTATTGAAAGAAGCGCAAATAGACCGGCAATTGTTACATAGGGCATTATTGAACATCTTAACAAATGCAGTTGACTATACACCGGAAGGCGGAACCGTCTCAGTATATGCAAAATGCGATTCTGAGTCTTTTTATTTTTTTGTGAGAGATACAGGAAGCGGATTTTCTGAAATAGCATTAAAAAAAGCAACAGAACTCTTTTACATGGATGATAAGAGCCGCCATGCTAAAGGACATTATGGAATGGGATTGACGTTTGCTAAAAATGCAGTGAACCTTCACAACGGAGAACTTGCTCTTGGAAATACGAAAGCGGGTGGAGGAGAGGTTCGAGTCAAAATTCCCTTAAATAAGGAATAAACCCACGCCCTAACGGGACGTGGGTTATTTTTAAATGGTGAACTGATCCATCTTCTCATTGAGCTCCTTCGCCAGCTGCTCAAGCTCTTCGGCATTCTGGAGCACTTGATCCATAGAGTGGGCGGATTGCTCGGTAATTGAAAATGTTTCTTCAATGCCGGCGGCCGACTCTTCAGATACAGAAGCAATATTTTCGATCGATTGATTGATGGTAATTGATTGGTTTGTTAATTGCTTCAATCCATTCGTTACTTCCTTAATGCTTTCTGCGACGTTGGTGACGGAATGCTTGATTTGCTGCATAGCCTGTCCGGTGTCTGTCAGATTTTCTGTTCCTTTTTCGACTTCTGTAAAGCTGCTTTCTAAATACTTGATGACAGCGTGGATTTCCTGCTGTGTGCCGCCTACAATCCGGGTAATATCCTGCACGGAATCAGAAACGCCGTCAGCCAGCTTTCTGACCTCCTCTGCCACAACGGCGAAGCCTTTGCCGCTTTCTCCCGCGCGGGCAGCTTCAATCGCGGCGTTTAGTGACAGCAAATTCGTTTGCTCGGCAATGCCATTGATGACCTGAACGAGCTTGTTGATATCCTGGGAATGCTGCTCCAGCGATTTCACTTTATGAACGGCTTCCTGAACGATATGATGGATCGTTTTCATTTGCTGCAATGACGTAGCCATATTTTCATTTCCGCTTACCGCGAGTCCGAGAACATTTTGAGACGTATCGCTGATGGTCATGCCGTGATTATAGGCTTTGTCAATGCTTTCGGTGAACTCGTTCATCGATTCGGCAATCGTCACGGCGTCTTGGGCCTGCTGTTCAGAGCCCTCTGCCATTTCGTTCATCGTTTCGGTAATATGTTTGCTGCCGGATCTCGTTTCATTTGTTGCTGTTGTCAGTACTTGTGAAGAGGAAAGAACCCGGCTTGAGATTTCCTTTGAGTACCCGACGATATCTCTCAGATTGCCTACCATTTTTTGCAGCGCTTCGTTCAGATCGCCCAGCTCGTCTTTTGAGTTGAGCGGCTCTATATCATTCGACAGATTTCCTTCGGCAATATGATTCGCAGATTCCTTCATGCGAATGATCGGCTTTACAATGTTTCGAGTAATATAAAGCCAGATGACAATGCTAATCATGATGGAAGCTGCCAGTAGCAAAGCCGTGTAAATGAGTCCCTTATGGTATACTTCCTTCGTTTCTTTTACAGCTGTGTTGCTGCCTTCTTTATTCAAGTCAACAAGCTGAGTGACTGTCTGTTTCATATCCTCAAAGCTGGCCTCAGTCTGTACCAATAGGCCTCTTGCTTTATCCATGTCATTCGTGCGGCCGCTTTCTAAAATTTGCTCATGAATATCAGTATAGGTGTTCACTTCACTTTGAAGCTGCTCGAACAATTTTTGTTCTTGATCATTGGAAATCGTTTTTTTGTAGTCATCAATCTGTTGATTGATATCTTTTAGAATCTGGTTCATTTCTTGTTCAAGCGCATCCATTTTGCTTTTATCTGTGTAAATCAGAAAATCTTTTTCTTTAGATGAAAGGTGTTCGGTCAAATAATTAATCGATGTGATTTTTTTGATACCGTCAATCCATTGTGTGTTGATTTCATCTGTCTTTTGAATGATATGCTGCATATTAAAAGCGCCTATTCCGCCTATCAGTAAATTGATCAGGATCAGTGTCAAAAATACCAGGCTGAATTTGCGGGAAATCGTCAATCGCATATACGTGTTCTCCTTTATAAGTACTGTGATGTACTATATATCGGCAGAGAAATTGATTTTTCATCTGGAAATAAATAAAAATAAAAAAACGGATATCTCATATCGAGATGATCCGTTTTTACTATTCATCAGTGAAAGGAAGGGTCAATCCAATCCGTCGCCCATTTCGAAATCTCACCTAAAATGGGGGCTAGCGCTTTTCCTTTATCGGTCAATGAATATTCGATGCGAACCGGAGTTTCGGGGATGACATCCCGCTTCACCACTCCTTCAAGCTCAAGTTCTTTCAGCCGTTCTGACAGAACTCTGCCGCTTAGATTTGGAAGTGCTGCTTCAATTTCGCTAAATCGCTGCGATCCGTTCAAGAGCTGAAATACGATCAAAGCGACCCAGCGTTTACTCAAGATGTCGACTGCTTTTTCAAATCTAGGACACATTTCTGATTGGTTCATACTTTTCACCTCGTCTGTCACTATTATAACGCAAATGACGAGCGAAGGTATCCAAGCGTGATTGATAAAATGCACGAAGAGAGATACAGGGGATTATGAAGAAGAGGTTCGATTTTTTGCTACCGAGGCTAAAAAATCGAAGTATTTGCTGAGATGTTCAATATCCTGTTTGGAGAGATATCCCCATTTTTGGCTATTGAAAATCGGGAGGTGCTCCACTCCGCGAGTGACAGCCGTCTGATAAATGCCATAAACAGATTGATAGCTTTCCGAAGCTTCGCGGATTTCTTCTGGAAAGGCCCGAATATGTCCTGCTGCCGTCATCAGGTTTTCGTAGGGCACTTTCAATACGGCCGCCAGTTTTTTGATAGTGGCAGGTTTTGGCGTGCCCCGCTTGCCGTTTTCAATTTTTGATATGGTTGCCGAGCTGATGCCTGAGTATACCGCGAGCTGATTCACTGTCAGTTTGCGGGCGCGGCGCAGCTCCCGCAATTGCTGTCCGAACGGTGACATGGTGATCGCCTCATTTCTATCAAGGATTAGTCAGCAGAACGTTTTTTGGCTTCGTCTGAAATAAACGAAAAATAATGATCAAGCATGAGCAAATCTTCTTTATTGAGATATTGCCACTTTTCTTTTTCAAGAAGAGCTAGATTTTTCAAGCCATAGGCCTCCGCTTTTTCAAGCAGCTTGCACTTTGTTTCATAAGGAGCCCTGGCTTCATGTACTTCTTCGATGTAACCTGCCTTATACATAAGCCCTTCATAAGGAATTTTTAAGGCTTCCGCCAGTTTTTTGATGGTGGCGGGTTTGGGTACGCCCCGTTTGCCATTTTCGATTCTGGAGATGCCGGCCGCGCTTACGCCTGAATAAGTCGCCAGCTGGTTGACTGTTAATTTTCTCTCTTCGCGCAATGACCGCAATTGTTCGCCAAAGCTTTCCATGTATCTCACCCCGTCCCTCACTGTTACTCATATTTTAGTATGTTTATTGACTAAAGGGAATAGTTGGGTTGGAAATGTATTGACAAAAGTTAACATAAGCCGTAATGTAAAAGTATAGAAAAAAGTTTCCCAGGAATGGAAGGTGAGGAAAGTGCCAGTAGAAAAGATACAGATCAGACGTGATTATGTCTTGCAGTATATGGTCAATAACGATTACTCCCTTAATCAGCTTGCGCTGGAAATCGGGGTCTCACCCGCCACACTGAGCCGCGTGCTGAATGGAGAAAGACGGCCGGGGCAGCTTGTGATCGGTAAAATGCTTCATTATTTTAACTTGAAATTTGAGGATCTTTTTTACTATGATTTTATTGACAAAAGTCAATAAAGAAACCAAAAAACGCAAGGAGACCAAGCGTTTTCTATCCTTAAGAATGATGGGTCAGCACAAACCCTGTCACCAGTTCATTGCATGTTTTCCATTGTTTTGTCGGCAGTTGATGCCCCTGATATTCCAACCTGAAAAATTCGGCATGGCTGCAAGCTTTGCGGTAATAGCTTGAGGCAGGGAAGGTCCAGTCCCGCAGGCCGCCGTACATAAACAGCATTGGCATGTGTAAAGTAGGCAGCTGTTCAATGCAGTTGTAGCGGAGCGAATCCTGATAATATTGATGCCAATGGACAAGGTCCGCTTTTTTCATATGGCCTGCTAATAGATGTCGAATTTCTTTGTTTTTTGTGTGGCTGACAGCAAGGATTTTGATGAGCAAACCGGCGTTCTTCTCTAGCAGATACATCCCCGTCTTGTGAATCTTCTCTCCGATTACGTGATGAACAGCGGGGTAAGCGCCGGACAGAACAAGATGAGATATTTTGTCCGGGCGGGTAAAGCCGATATGCTGGGCGATTAACCCGCCGGCGGAATACCCGAATAATACAGCCTTATCCATGTGAAGAGCGTCCATGAATTGCACGATCTCGTTCGCATAATAAGAGATGGAGGCTGGCTGATCCGCGTGATCACTGTCGCCGTGGCCGCTTAAATCGGGAAAAATCACCCTGAAATGCTCGGAGAGAAGGCGCTGATAATAAAAAACCTTACGTCCCATGCCCGGCGGGTGGATAAAAATAATAGGAATTCCTTGTCCATATTCCTCATAATAAAGATGTTTTCTGCTGGCTATGCTGATAAGGGGCATTGTTTTTCTCCTTTGACCTTTTCATATGCATAGGGTAACCAAGATTATACGTCTTATCCCGCCTTTTGGCGTTTGATACAGCGTGACATGCCAACCCTTTTCATGTAAAATAGAAGTAATGTAGGCCAGTGAGTCTGGAGGTGTATGGGATGCACGCGGTTTTGATTACCTTATTGGTTATCGTCAGCATTGCACTTATTATTGTCGTTTTGCTTCAATCCAGTAAAAGTGCCGGATTATCTGGTGCGATTTCAGGCGGAGCGGAGCAGCTCTTCGGGAAACAAAAAGCAAGAGGTCTTGATTTGATTTTGCACCGCATCACGGTTGTGCTGGCAGTCTTGTTTTTCGTGTTAACGATTGCGCTTGCTTATATCCTATAGGGCAATGTTTGTATAAGGTCTGATGTGAAGTCAGGCCTTTTTCACGTTTCTGGTGATATTCAGAGCGTTTTTTTCTGGGCAAACTGTGGAAAACTAAAATGATCGTGCAGATAGAAAGGAAGACTGAGCATGAAAGTTGTGACACCAAAACCATTTACATTTAAAGGCGGAGACAAAGCGGTGCTGTTGCTGCACGGCTTTACAGGAAATACGGCGGATGTCAGAATGCTGGGGCGTTACTTAAATGAACGGGGCTATACGTGTCATGCGCCTCAATATGAAGGACACGGCGTCCCTCCTGAAGAATTAGTACATACGGGGCCTGAAGACTGGTGGAAAAACGTCATGGACGGCTATGAATACTTAAAATCTGAAGGTTATGAGAGCATTGCTGCCTGCGGACTGTCGCTTGGCGGGGTTTTTTCGCTGAAATTGGGTTACACTGTACCCATAAAGGGAATTGTCCCAATGTGCGCGCCAATGCATATTAAGAGTGAAGAGGTCATGTACGAGGGCGTCCTTTCATACGCTCGCAATTACAAAAAATTCGAGGGGAAAAGCCCAGAGCAAATTGAAGAGGAAATGAAGGAATTCGAAAAAACGCCGATGAATACGCTCAAGGCACTGCAAAACTTAATTGCTGATGTGCGGAACAATGTCGATATGATTTATTCACCCACATTTGTGGTGCAGGCCCGACATGATCACATGATTAATACCGAAAGCGCCAATATCATTTACAACGAAGTGGAAACTGATAATAAACACCTGAAATGGTACGAGGAGTCAGGCCATGTCATTACGCTAGACAAAGAACGAGACCTCGTCCATCAGGATGTGTATGAATTTTTAGAGAAGCTCGATTGGTAATCAACAGGAGGTTGAATAATGGAAAAAGAAGCATTTATGGATAAGCTTCTCTCGTTTATGAAGGAAGAGGCGTACAAGCCTCTGACTGTTCAGGAACTAGAGGAGATGTTAAATATTACGGAAGCCGAGGAGTTTAAAGAACTCGTCAAAGCGTTAGTCGCCTTGGAAGACAAAGGGCTTATCGTACGAACGAGAAGCGACCGCTACGGGATTCCGGAAAAGATGAATTTAATAAAAGGAAAGATCTCAGCACATGCAAAGGGATTCGCCTTTTTGCTGCCAGAGGATACGTCGTTAAGCGATGTGTTTATCCCGCCTAATGAGCTGAATACGGCAATGAACGGTGATATCGTCATGGTTCGCTTGAATTCACAGTCAAGCGGCTCCAGACAGGAAGGGACCGTCATCCGCATTTTAGAAAGATCGATTCAGCGGGTTGTCGGTACGTATACCGAAACAAGAAACTTCGGCTTTGTTGTTCCGGATGATAAAAAAATCACGAGTGACATCTTTATCCCGAAAAATGGGAAAAACGGTGCGGCGGAAGGGCATAAGGTTGTTGTCAAACTGACAAGCTATCCTGAAGGCCGCATGAACGCAGAGGGCGAGATTGAAACCATTCTCGGCCACAAAAATGACCCGGGCATCGATATTTTATCGGTGATTCATAAGCACGGCCTGCCGGGAGAATTTCCTGCAGATGCCATGGAACAGGCGACAAGCACGCCTGATACGATTGATGAAAAAGACTTGAAAGACCGCCGTGATCTTCGTGACCAGGTCATTGTCACCATTGACGGAGCGGACGCGAAGGATTTGGATGATGCAGTTACAGTGACAAAGCTTGATGACGGAAGCTATAAGCTTGGCGTGCACATTGCCGATGTCAGCCATTACGTAACCGAAAACTCGCCGATTGACAAAGAAGCGCTAGAAAGAGGGACGAGTGTGTATTTGGTTGACCGTGTCATCCCAATGATACCGCACAGACTGTCAAACGGCATTTGTTCCTTAAATCCAAAGGTTGACCGCCTGACCCTTTCTTGTGAAATGACCATTAACAGCCAAGGGCAGGTCACGGAGCACGAGATCTTCCAAAGTGTCATCAAAACAACAGAAAGAATGACGTATTCAGATGTGAATCAAATTCTTGTTGACGATGATGAAGAGCTGAAACAAAAATATGAGCCTCTTGTTCCCATGTTCAAAGACATGGAGCGCCTGGCTCAAATCCTGCGTGATAAGCGGATGAACCGCGGCGCCGTTGATTTTGATTTCAAAGAAGCAAAGGTGCTTGTCGATGAAGAAGGAGCGGTGAAAGATGTTGTCATCAGAGAACGCTCAGTCGCCGAGAAGCTGATTGAAGAATTTATGCTTGTGGCGAACGAAACAGTAGCGGAGCATTTCCATTGGATGAACGTACCGTTTATTTACCGGATTCACGAAGAGCCGAATGCTGAAAAGCTGCAAAAGTTTTTAGAGTTCGTCACGACATTTGGCTATGTAGTGAAAGGAACCGCGGGAGATATTCATCCGCGCGCGCTGCAAAGCGTTCTGGACGCTGTGCGTGACAGGCCTGAGGAAACAGTGATATCCACTGTCATGCTCCGTTCGATGAAACAGGCGAAATACGATCCGCAAAGCTTAGGGCACTTCGGTCTGTCAACGGAATTCTATACGCACTTCACATCGCCGATCCGCCGTTACCCAGACTTAATCGTTCACCGTCTGATCAGAACGTATTTAATCAACGGAAAAGTCGATGAAGCGACACAGGAAAAGTGGGCTGAACGCCTGCCGGATATCGCCGAACATACATCATCAATGGAGCGCCGGGCAGTTGACGCCGAGCGTGAAACGGATGATCTGAAAAAAGCGGAATACATGCTTGATAAAATCGGTGAAGAGTTTGACGGCATGATCAGTTCCGTGACAAACTTCGGAATGTTCGTCGAGCTGCCGAATACAATCGAAGGGCTCGTCCATGTCAGCTTTATGACCGATGACTACTATCGCTTTGACGAGCAGCATTTTGCAATGATCGGCGAGCGGACAGGCAACGTCTTCCGTATTGGAGATGAAATCACGGTCAAGGTGGTCGATGTCAATAAAGACGAGCGCAATATTGATTTTGAAATCGTCGGCATGAAAGGCTCTCCGCGTCGTCCTAAGGAACTGGACAGCAGCCGGAGCAGAAAACGCGGAAAGCCTGCCAGAAAACGCGTCCAAAGCACCAATTCGCCTGTTTCTCCAGCTCCATCTGAGGAAAAAGGGGAATGGTTCACGAAGCCGAAGCCGAAAAAGAAAAAACGCGGTTTTCAAAACGCGCCGAAACAGAAACGGAAAAAGAAGAAATAACAGCTCAACCAGCAAATAGGGCCGCGGTGCTCTATTTGCTTTCTTTCGGAAACAGCTTTTCATTGTAGAGGTACGTGACATTTGGTAAAATAGAGCGTATCGCAAAAGGTGGACAGTTTTTCCTTAGAGAGAGGAGGTTCTGGCATGCCAAAAGGGTCAGGAAAAGTATTATCTCAAAATAAGAAAGCCAATCACGATTATTTTATAGAAGAAACCTATGAAACAGGCATCGTTCTGCAAGGAACCGAAATCAAATCGATTCGCGCCGGCCGCGTAAACCTTAAGGATTCCTTTGCCAAAATCGAACGGGGAGAAGTGTTTCTCCACAATATGCACGTCAGCCCGTACGAGCAGGGAAACCGCTACAACCACGATCCGCTCCGGACGAGAAAGCTGTTAATGCATCGCAAAGAGATTAATAAGCTGATCGGTCTCACAAAGGAAAAAGGCTATTCTCTCGTTCCGTTGAAGCTGTATCTGAAAAACGGCTTTGCCAAAGTGCTTCTCGGCCTTGGAAAAGGGAAGAAGAACTATGACAAACGGGAAGACCTGAAGCGCAAGGACGCGAAGCGGGAAATCGAAAGAGCGTTCAGAGACAGTCAAAAAGGCTTCTAAAGGCATAGTGCTTGATTCAAAAATCAGGCCTGTGCTATACTGTGTTCACGATCAGATCACAACGCTGCTTTTTTCAAGGATTTGACAATTGAAAAGCGCCGTGATCATGTTATAATAAGACTATAGCCAGTTTGAGTGAGAGCTTGATTATTTTCTCCCGTATTTCCCTTATATCAAGGGGACGTTACGGATTCGACAGGGATGGATCGAGCTTGAGCTGCGAGCCGAGAGGCGATCTCGTAAACACGCATCTAAATATAACTGGCAAAACTAACAGTTTTAACCAAAACGTAGCATTAGCTGCCTAATAAGCGCAGCGAGCTCTTCCTGACATTGCCTATGTGTCTGTGAAGAGCACATCCAAGTAGGCTACGCTTGCGTTCCCGTCTGAGAACGTAAGAAGAGATGAACAGACTAGCTCTTGGAAGGCCCGCCCGCAGGCAAGAAGATGAGTGAAACCATAAATGTGCAGGCTACGCTCGTAGACGCTTAAGTAATCGATGTTTCTGGACGTGGGTTCGACTCCCACCGTCTCCATACATACTTTGAAACCGCAGTGCTATCAAGGCTTTTAAAGCTTTCGAAGGCACTGCGGTTTTTTCGTTGAGTCAGTCAATTGTACTGGTCGCTATGCTAAAAAGAACCAAAACCCTATAATCTGATGCCGGCGCTGTCTTTTTAGCGCTTTTTTTGTCTTTTCATTGCTCTAGCGCCTGTTTCGGCACTACAGCCTGGCGTTGAAGTCTGTTACAGCAAGTCAGGAGGCGCTAAATATGAGGCGGCAGAAAAGCTGGCTATTAAGTTTGTAGCGCAGCTGCTTAAAGAGCGCGGCTGGGGGGATTGATCGTGTACGAAAGCATCAAGACTGGAACGGCAAGTATTGCCCGCATCGCATTTTGTCTGAGGGAAGATGGGAACAAGTGAAGGCGGCCATTGCTGCAGAATTAGAACTAAAAAAGCACCTTCTCCTACGAAAACCAAAACAAAGGCTAACGGGGCGACGTACACCGTGAAGAAAGGTGATGCTCTTTCTGTCATTGCACAGAAAACAGGCGTAAGGATGGCAACCCTGCAAAGGTTGAACGGTATCAAGAATCCGAACTTGATAAAGGTCGGCCAAGTATTAAAGCTCACAGGCTCAAGCACTTCGAGCCCTAAACCAAGCAGCAAAAAAACGTCCTATGCGCTGCCTTCTGGCATCTTTAAAGTTACAAAGCCGATGAGAAAAGGAGACGACGTTACTAAGATTCAAAGAGCGCTTGCAGCTCTTTATTTCTATCCGGATAAAGGGGCGAAGAATAACGGAATTGATGGCGTGTATGGTCCGAAAACAGCAAACGCGGTCAAACGGTTCCAGTCAGTAAGTGGCCTGACTGCTGACGGCATTTATGGACCAGCTACTAAAGCGAAAATTGAAGAAAAATTGAAGTTATAAAAGGTCCCTTGAAATTCAAGGGACCTAAAAGTTTCAATCAACGCTCTTATACCTTTCTGGGATCTTGTCTCTCCAAACAAGCATAAGGTTTTTAAATTTTTCTGTTTCCATGGAACTTTTGTCGTTTTCGCTTTCTGTATAAAGGTGTTCTACGACTGTTTTATCTTTTTTTATATATGCAATGGTGGTGTTTAATTGAATCTCATATTCTTCAGAAGAGCCATCCAATACTTCTTGAATAATTTTTAAGTATTCATCAGCTTCACCTAACGAAACAATGTCTTCAATGAAATCAGAAAAGTATTCTAGTTCTGTAGGAAGAACTACTCTTAAATATCCTAAAAGGTCTCTTTTAAATTCAAATGAAAATTCCATGATAAATCAATCATTCCTTTGGTTTTTTATATAAAGGATAGGCAGTTGATATTGAGCCATCCTTATTAATATACATTTCAACATCAATCCCTGATGAAGTTTTGCCGATATACTTATTATCTCGTATTAGTTTTTTGTTTTTGTAGGCTTCAGATATTGTATTGTATACTTTTACTCTATCCCATTCCTTTGGAAAGAAAGTGGACCTTGCTACTTTTTTTACGCCATTTACTTCTACTTTAGCTCTATATACCCCGTTTATATCAGGTGCTTCTTCTGTTCCTGGTAATATTCTGCTACCACTCATCATACTCTCATGATGATAACCAACTGCTCTTTTCTTTCTGTTAATTTCACCGTGATATACGTGTTTTATAGTTTTTTTAGAAATACCATTTGAGCCACTGGAACCGTTTGAATTGACTGATTTAGTGAGAACACTCTCTTTTTTATCTTCAATCATACTTTTTAGTAGAGGCGTATTTTTTGCATTATACGTATTCTCGATGTCTTGTGCAATCCCGACAAGTGCAAGATCATTCTTATTTTTAACAAAAGAATTGAGATAAGATTTGCCTTTGTTTATCCCTTTATCGACATGAGCAGCGGCTGTTCCACCTTCAACCACTTTACCTACTTTAGAAAGTTTGGTTGTGGTTTGCACTGCGGAACCCGCGCCTTTTGTACCAACGATATTTCCTGCCACATAACTGATATAATGCCCTTTTTCGTATGCATTGCCATTTATCATTTTATCATTCCATGAGTCGGCAAGGTTTGTCCAGATGATTTTAGAATAAGAAGGTACGCTTAAAACTGTTGTAATTGTTTTTGTGAGTTTTAGTTCGGTAGGGAGCTGCGAATAGTCCCATGCGCCCACAACCAAGTCTTTGACACCATATATCGTATCGTCAATCGCATCGTTAATTCCATCATTAACCCCATCGACGAAATCAATTACTGTCTTACCGGCATTGATTACACTTTCACCGACGTCCTTCAGCTGTTTTGCTTGTTCCAGCTGCACTGCGTACTGGAGCTGTTCTGGTGTAAGATTCTCATAGCCGACCTTCTTGGCAATGTCTAAGTATTCATCCGGATCCGTCACTCCGTCAGCTAGCTTCTTTTTCAGGTCTTTGATTTCTCGTTCTTTCGCTTCATCCTTCTTAATCGTCAAATAAGCTTCTGTCTGTTTCTCGATATCGCCTTTTTTCTTATGTATGTCACTTTCTCTATATGCTTTGGCATTGTAGTGGATAGGGGAAGCATCCTTGCCTTTGCCTGTGGATTCCTCAAGCTTTTGGAAGTCCTTCTTGATGAATTGCTCGTTAGGCTCTGATTGGGCATATTCAGAAACAAGCGCTTCGTCCACGCTGCCTAATTTATCGACGATTTTTTTGCGTTTATTCTCTGCATCGGCGAGTTCGTCTTTGAAGGTGCCTGTTGAGAACAAATCAAGCGGAAGAATATCGTCGATATCATGTAAGATATCTTTCATCGCTTTCTTTTGTTCAGACATTATAGATTTTGATTTTGTGTAGGCGTTAGCCAGTTCATGTTCTAAGAAGGATTCTTCTATATAAGCATCAGATAAACTGGCATCCTCTAAAGTGCCTGAAATGCTTGTCAAGAAAGCAATTTTCATATCAAGTAAGTCAATCCAATTATCAGCTACACCTGCGTGGTCTTGATAAAATGCTTTAATGTTGTCGGCGCCTTTGCCGGAAAACTCGCCGTCATCTAAATTAGCTACAGCTTTAAAAGCTTTTTTTAGATTGACCATCTGGCTTCTTAATTCTTTGTATTCCTTTGCGCGTTTATCTGCTTCTGAAAGCAGTGATTTGGCTTCAAATACTTTCATGTTCATATCCTTTCGTTTCAATAACCCCAACAAGATATTACCATGGGAAAATGAAGAAATAGACAGCGATGTGATTCAAAAGTGTGAAATGAATCATTTGATCTGTGTCAATTTTCCTATTTGGCTTATTTTTTGGGAACTGATGACGCAGTGAAACACTTCTAACTAATGAATGGATTAAAGGCTGACGGTATTTACGGGCCAGCTGCAAAAGCAAAACTGGAAGCGAAATTAAAATGAAATAACCCCATTCTGTTGGAATAAGATGGTGAATTCGCTGTATCTTGGTGAAAACCTGACTGTTCAAGAAGCTGAGGCGCGTTTTATGAAAGAACATCGGCCGACATCCATCATTCAAAGACTGATCCGTCCGGAGGAAATTGCCCACTTCGTTACACTTTTAAGCAGCCCGCTTTCCTTCGCGATCAATGGCGCGGCGCTTCGGGCGGACGGCGGTTTGGTCCGCAGTGTCTTTTAAACCTCTTAATGAGGAGAGGTTTTTTTGTGAAAACCTTTGTATTCAGAAAAGCGAAACGATATAATATGTAATATATTGCATATTACCTATCAGGAGGGTGCGCATTGGCGACTCAAAAACAACGGATATACGGTTTTTTTATGGTTATAGTCGGAGCTGCATTTTGGGGGTTATCGGGGACGGCTGCCCAGCATTTGTTTGAAACAAGTGATGTGTCGGTGGAGTGGCTTGTCACCGTGCGTTTGCTTTTATCAGGTGTACTTCTGTTGATGCTGATATGTGCCGGCAAAAACAGACGTGCTGTGTGGGGGATATGGAAGGATCAGAAATCGGCTATCCAGCTGATTGTTTTCGGGATTGCTGGCATGCTGGGCGTTCAGTATACATTTTTAGCTTCGATCGGAACCGGAAATGCTGCTGTGGCTACGCTGTTACAGTATTTGGCGCCCGTTTTGATTATGCTGTTTTTGCTTGTGACCCGGAAGAATTCCTTTCAGTTAGCGGATATGTTCGCGCTTGTGCTGGCTTTGGGAGGCACTTTTTTACTGCTGACCAACGGCAATGTCAATCAATTAACCGTCTCGTCTTTATCTGTGATATGGGGACTGCTTTCTGCCGCGGCTTTGGCCTTTTATACGCTGTACTCCAGCTCTCTTTTGGAAAAGTGGGGTTCTGCTCTCGTGGTTGGCTGGGGAATGCTGATCGGAGGCATTGGCATGAGCTTTATCCATCCCCCATGGGACGTTGATATGCAGGGATGGACAGTGTCTGCGAGCTTATTAGTCGGTTTTATTGTGATCTTCGGAACGCTATTGGGTTTTTATATGTATTTGACAAGCTTGAAATACTTATTCCCGCAAGAAGCGAGCATGCTTGGGTGCACTGAGCCGGTTGCGGCAGTGGCATCCTCCATTCTGTGGCTCGGCGTGTCCTTCGGATTATATCAAGCGCTAGGGGCGGCGTGTATTTTGGTGATGATTTTTGTTTTATCGCAAAAGAAGAGCACGGGCAAAACAGCGGCGCTAAAAAAACAAACCAATATTCAGAGGTGATTTTATGCCAATCCCATCAAATATCTCGAAACCTGTCAGACAAACTGCTAAAACGATTGCATTGGAACAAATTCAAAAATGGATCGTGGAAGGCATTCTTGCTCCCGGCGAAAAAATCAATGACGACGAGTTAGCGAAAGCGCTGGGCATCAGCAGAACGCCGGTTAGAGAAGCTCTGCAATTATTGGCGGTACAAGGCTTTGTTGAAATGTCACCGGGAAGAGAAACAAGAATCTCACAAATTGAAAAAAACGATGTGTTTAAGGTGTATCCGCCAATGGCGGCTCTCCAGTCCACCGCTGTCGAACTGGCAATGGAAAACATCCAGCCATCCCATTTGGAAGAGATGGCTGCGATCAATCAGCAAATGAAGATGGCGATTGACCGAAATGAAATCTATGAAGTGCTTGGGATTGATAAAGCGTTTCATGATGTCATGATTGATACGGCCGATAATGAATATATCCGCAATTTCACATCCGTTCTTCATATGCATATTCTTCGGCTCGAATATCTTTTTTTTGAATCGCCGCAAAATTCGATTGAAGAACATGAACAAATTATTCAGGCATGTAAAGAGAAGGATCGGAAAAAAGCATCAGAGCTGACATACAGTAACTGGATCAAGCCGATTCAGGATATTTCGGATAAATTGAGGTAAAGCAGGCAGAGACGGTACGGTCTCTGCTTTTTTTGCGTTTTTGGGACATACTAAAGCTGATAAACGGGAAGAGTTCTGTACATTCATCGAAAAGGATTTTGTCAAATGAACAAAACTGCTGGGAACAATCAAAGAACCATGCCAAGCATCGTGAAGGATGCGTTTCGCATTCGCGCGACCCCTTTTCCTTGGAAAAAGGCGATTGGGTCAGGCGTCGCTTCAGGAATTCCTGTGCTGGTCGGCGCACTGGCGGGCCGCACGGATTATGGATTAATTGCAAGCATCGGGGGCTTTGTTTATTTATACGCGGGTGGAGAATCGTACAAAAAACGCGCTTTGAAGCTGCTTTTGGTTTCTCTTGGAATCGCCTTCTCATTTGGATTGGGGACGCTTTTGTCCGGGACGGTTTGGGGGATGGCAGCTGTCCTGGGGCTGATCGGCGCAACGGCGATGTTTATTTTTAGCGCACTCGGTATACAAGGCCCTGCGCCGATGTTTTTTGTCCTTGCTTTTTTGGTCAGCTCCGGAATGCCAGCCGATCCTTCACAAACGCTGTTCAGAGCGGGATTGACGTTTCTTGGCGGCATTTTCGCCACGGGCATCTCCTTAAGCGGCTGGCTATGGAACAAACATGGACCGGAGAGGGCGGTGCTGCAAAAAACATATCACCAGCTGGCATCATGTCTTTCTGCGGTTGGCACGAAGGACTTTCATAACACGCAGCATCAAACGGTGCTTATGCTCAGAACAGCTCGTCAAACCGTTCTCAGGAAAGGGAACTGGAGAAAAAAATCGCAGCATGATGAACGCTTTTTCCGCCTGCTCGAAAAAGCTGATGACATGTTCCTTGCCATTATTCATTTTTCAGCTGAAACGCCAGATGGAGAGACGGCACAAATTGAAAAAGCGCTCCGACAAGCCGGAGATACGCTGGGGCATGCCCGTGATTGCAGTGCGTTTGAAATCAAGGAACATGAATCTGAGCCAAGACGGAAGCTGTTTGAAGAAATCAATGAGGCTTTGCGGATAGCATCAGGACGGTTTGATGAGCAGCTGGGCGGGGAACCGGGCCGCCTGCTAGGCCCTTTTTTCTTTTTGAGAAATGCTTTTTGCTGGCAGTCTCCGGTTTTGATACGTGCGTTACAGTACGGGATCGTCCTGATTATCGCCGATCTGTTTGCTCTGGCATTCGGCTTTGCGCGTTCCTATTGGATTCCGCTTTCAGCAGCAGCGGTCATGCTTGGCGCAACTGTGGTTTTGACGCTTCACAGGGCCATTCAGCGCTCAATTGGAACCGTGATCGGTGTTGGGCTGGCAGGCGCCATTCTGTTTATTGAGCCAGGCGGTATTTATATTGCGTTTTGTATTGCAGCGCTGCAATTTCTGCTTGAGATGATGATTGTCCGCAATTATGCGCTGGCGGTTCCTTTTTTGACCGCAAATGCGCTTGTCATTACAGAAAGCATGCATGGCGGCGCGGATGTGGGTTATTTTATGATAGCGAGGCTGACCGACGTAGCAGTCGGCAGCATTATCGGGCTATTGGGGACGATCCTTTTATGGAGAAGGTTTTCAACGAAACGGCTGCCTGAACTGATGCGGGATGTGATCCGGCTGGAAGGGCAGTTTATGGAGAAACTGTTAACCGGCCAGAAAGCAGACGAACACAAGTTGCGGGTGAGCCTGGTCAGGCTTCGGGACGCGTATGACAAGGCGCTTGGGGATTTTCCTCAGACAAATGTGGATAAGCTCTGGCCTGCCATTTCCGGTGTTCAGCACTTAGGTTATTATTTACTCTCGGCCCAAGCCCATCATCGGCCGCCTGCTCCGTTTTCTGAAGAAAAGATCAACCTGCTGCGGTCTTTTTTTGAACAGGCTGAGAGATCCGCTTTGTTGAAAAGGATGCCGGCGGACATACAAGTGCCGCATGTTTCTTATTACCCGCGGATCAGCAATGAGCTTTCCGTACTTTATTTAGGCTTGAAGACAGCTTTTGAAAAATGAGTTGTGTAAGAGTGAAAGAATCTTTAATTCGAGATATATCACTTGAAAGTAATTTTTGTTGTCCTTATAATAAAGTCTAAGAGAGACAGAATAATGATAAAGCATCTGTATGATAATAATGAATGTGTGATTTTTTAAAAACGAAAGGGCTGGTAAACATGGCAAAAGTATTGTATATTACTGCTCATCCTCATGATGAAGCAACATCTTACAGTATGGCAACAGGCAAAGCATTTATTGAATCTTACAAAGAAGCGAATCCAAATGATGAAGTTGTACATATTGATTTGTACAAAGAAAATATTCCGCACATTGACGCGGACGTTTTCAGCGGCTGGGGCAAGCTGCAATCAGGCACAGGCTTTGAAGAGCTTTCTGAAGGCGAAAAAGCAAAAGTCGGACGTCTGGGAGAGCTTAGCGATCAATTTGCGTCTGCTGACAAGTATGTATTCGTTACTCCTTTATGGAACTTCTCATTCCCGCCTGTGATGAAAGCGTACCTTGATTCTGTTGCTGTTGCAGGAAAATCATTCAAATACACTGAACAAGGTCCTGTCGGCTTGTTAACTGATAAAAAAGCAATCCATATTCAAGCACGCGGCGGCTACTATTCAGAGGGCCCTGCGGCTGAAATGGAAATGGGCCACCGCTACATCGGCATCATGATGAACTTCTTCGGCGTACCATCCTTCGATGGCATTTTCGTAGAGGGACATAATGCGGAGCCTGATAAAGCACAACAAATCAAAGAAGACGCGATTGCGCGCGCGAAAGAAGCAGGAAAAACGTTTTAATGAAAAGGTCTCCCCTGATCAAAAGGGGAGGCCTTTTGTTTATTGCTCAAGTATAATGGTTCGTTTTTCTTCACTGCTTTTCATCGCGGCTTCAATGATGCGGATGACATCAATTCCTTCCTCAGCGGTGACAGGCAGTGCGGCGCCTTCCCGAATGCTTTCCGCTATTTTGCGGTAATAGGTAAGGTAGGAGCCGTTTACCGAAGGGATGGTTTCTGTTTTTTTATTCTGGCCATGAATGGTTGTCAGCTGTCCGTAAAACGCCGGATCATCCGCACCCCAGCTGTCATCCTCCGGTTTACTTCCCGCTCTGAGTGCGGCTTCCTGTCCATCAATGCCGTATTTGATAAAGCTGGAATGCTGTCCATGGATTTGATAACGAGGTCCGTTTGCCGGAACGATTGATCCTCCATAAAGAATCGCTTGGAGTTTGCCGTAATCCATCATTACATGAAAATAATCAACAGCTTCGGCGTTTTCACGCTGGACCATCACGTTCGCCGTAACAGCTTTTGGCATCCCGAACAAATGCAAGGTTTGGTCTATGATGTGGGAGCCGAGATCATACAGCGTGCCGGTTGCGGCGCCTTCTTTTTCACGCCACCGCTCTTGAACCTCGGGTTTGTAGCAGTCATAGGAGACTAGATATGTATTGATTTCTTCAAGTGATTTGTCCTCAATCAGCTTTTTAATGGTTAAGAAATCATTATCCCAGCGTCTATTATGGTATACACTTAACAATACACCTTTGCCATCGGCAGCCTGTTTTAATTTTTCCCCTTCTTCAGCTGTCGCTGTCATCGGCTTTTCCATCACAACATGTTTTCCGGCCTGAATGCAAGCCATAGCGTGCTCGAAATGAAGGCCGCTCGGGGTGGTGACAATGACTAGCTCAATGGCCGGGTCATTTGTTATTTCCTCCAGTTCATGCACAACGTCAGCATCCGGGAAATCCCGTTTCACTTCTTCAGTCCGCGATGTCATGACTTTGCTGATATGATACTCATCCAGAACAGCAAGCAGCGGCGCGTGAAAAACGGAACCGGACAGTCCGTACCCTAATATCCCAACCTTTATCGTATCCACTTTTCTTCTCTCCTTTAAAAGCGTTTTCACAAGAGGTATATACCCTTCCGATCAAATGGTAAAACCTAACTGATTCATTTTTTTGCCGCGGCAAACTTAGACAACAGTTTAGACAATCAGTATAATGGGAATTAATATAAGAAACAGAGGTGTACGCATGGAGAAGCATAACGAACATAAAGCATTAAACCATAAAAGCTCGAAGGAAAAGGATCAAATCACAAACCGGCTGAAGCGGATAGAGGGACAGGTCAGAGGCATTCAAAATATGGTGGAAAATGATAGATATTGTGTAGACATTCTGGTGCAGATTTCTGCAGTTCAGGCGGCAATGAAAAATGTGGCGCTCCACTTGCTCGAGGACCACGCCCATCATTGTGTAGCGGATGCCATCAAAAGCGGAGACGGGGAACATGCTATTTCTGAGCTTTTGGACGTATTTAAAAAGTTCACAAAGTCATAAAGGTTTTTTTATTGTAATACCCTACGGGGGTATGGTAGGATGAAAGCAGAAAGAATAAACAGGAGGAATTCTTATGGAACAAAAAACATTGCATGTAGAAGGAATGTCTTGCCAGCACTGTGTCAAAGCAGTGAAAACGAGCGTAGGAGAACTGGACGGCGTCAGTGCTGTTGATGTCAATCTGGAAGCGGGAAAAGTCGATGTTTCGTTTGATGCCGGCAAAGTATCGGTCAAAGACATTGCAGATGCAATTGAAGACCAAGGCTATGATGTAGCCGATTGATTGAAGGTATCGCGCCTATATGGAGGCGCGGTATTTCTTTCATTTTTATATACCCCCCGGGTGTATATAAAGGAGTGAGTGTGTTGAGTGAACAAAAGGAAATCGCGATGCAGGTAGCTGGGATGACCTGTGCGGCATGCGCATCGAGAATTGAAAAAGGCCTCAAGCGGATGCCGGGTGTCACGGATGCCAACGTCAATTTGGCAACGGAAACATCAAATATCACCTTCGATCCCGCTGAAACAGGGCCTGCAGCGATTCGGGAAAAAATAGAAAAACTGGGCTATCACGTCATAACAGAAAAAGCTGAATTCGGTATTGAAGGCATGACCTGTGCGGCCTGCGCCAATCGGATTGAAAAGCGGCTTAACAAAATAGAAGGCGTCACAAATGCTCCTGTAAACTTTGCTTTAGAAACGGTTACAGTCGAGTACAATTCAAAAGAAGCGTCTGTCGGCGATTTGAAAGAAGCCGTAGATAAGCTGGGATATAAGCTTAAGCCGAAGGGCGATGAGGAACGGGATTCCGCAGCCTCTAAAAAGAAAGAGGAACGGAAGCAAACGACGAGACTGATCTTTTCAGCGATTCTGTCGTTTCCGCTTCTTTGGGCGATGGTGAGCCATTTTACGTTTACCTCGTTCATTTGGGTGCCGGATCTATTCCTCAATCCGTGGATGCAGTTTGCGCTGGCGACACCAGTTCAGTTTCTGATCGGCTGGCCGTTTTATATGGGTGCGTATAAGGCGCTCAAAAATAAAAGCGCCAATATGGATGTTTTAGTCGCGCTCGGGACAACGGCTGCTTACGCTTACAGCCTTTATATTACGATCCAAAGCATCGGCTCACATGGCCATACAGCCGGCCTTTACTATGAAACAAGCGCGATATTGCTGACGCTGATTTTATTAGGGAAGCTGTTTGAAACAAAAGCAAAAGGCCGTTCTTCGGATGCCATTAAAAAGCTGATGAAGCTCCAAGCGAAAACAGCAACTGTCGTAAGAGACGGACAGGAGCGAATCATTCCGATAGATGAAGTGCTGGCAAACGACATTGTTTATGTCAAACCGGGCGAACGGATTCCTGTCGACGGAGAAGTAGTGGAAGGCCGGTCGGCTGTAGATGAATCGATGATTACAGGAGAAAGCCTTCCTGTTGATAAACATCCGGGTGACAGCGTGACAGGCGCAACCGTTAACTCAAACGGATTCCTGAAAATCAAAGCTGTCAACGTCGGAAAGGATACTGCCCTTTCTCATATCATCAAAATTGTCGAGGAAGCACAAGGGTCAAAAGCGCCGATCCAGCGTCTCGCTGATCAGATCTCCGGCATTTTTGTGCCCATTGTATTGGGAATTGCCGTACTCACTTTCCTGATTTGGTATCTTTGGGCGGCTCCCGGTGATTTTGGTGACGCGATCAGCAAGTTCATTGCGGTTCTCGTCATTGCCTGTCCTTGCGCTCTCGGCCTCGCCACTCCGACGAGCATTATGGCTGGATCTGGCCGCGCGGCTGAATTCGGGATTCTCTTTAAAGGCGGAGAGCATTTAGAAAAAACCCATCGTTTAGATACGATTGTTCTTGATAAAACCGGAACTGTCACAAACGGGAAGCCGCAGCTGACAGATGCCATTCCATTCGGCCGTTTTGCAGAAACAGACCTGCTTCGATTTGCGGCGGCAGCCGAAACGGGCTCGGAGCATCCGCTCGGCGAAGCAATTGTTGCCGGCGTGAAAGAAAAAGGGCTTGAGATACCGAAGCTGACCAGCTTTGAAGCAAAAATCGGCGCAGGCATTTTAGCTGAAGCCGGAGGCAAGACCATTCTCGTTGGCACAAGAAAGTTAATGGAGAGCGAAAAAATCGAGCATGGAGCTTTCCTTTCCCAAATGGAAGAGCTAGAGGCAGAAGGGAAAACGGTTATGCTTGTCTCTATTGATGGTGAACCAGCGGGGCTTGTGGCTGTTGCCGATACGATAAAAGACACGTCACGAGAGGCAGTGGCCCGTCTGAAAGCGTTGGGTCTGGATGTCATTATGATGACAGGAGATAATCGCAGAACCGCAGAAGCCATCGCGAAGGAAGCGGGAATTACGAGTGTCATTGCGGAAGTCCTTCCTGAACAAAAGGCGGCGGAAATCGCCCGCCTGCAAAAAGAAGGCCACCAGACGGCCATGGTAGGCGACGGAATTAACGATGCGCCGGCGCTTGCCACAGCCGACATCGGCATGGCGATTGGAACAGGAACGGATATTGCCATGGAAACAGCGGACATTACGCTGATTCGCGGCGATCTAAACAGCATTGCCGACGCCATTCGAATGAGCAGACTGACAATGAAAAACATTAAACAAAACTTATTCTGGGCGCTTGGTTATAACAGCCTCGGCATCCCGATCGCAGCGCTCGGATTTTTAGCGCCATGGATCGCGGGAGCAGCGATGGCATTCAGCTCTGTTTCCGTAGTTCTGAACGCTCTTCGTCTGCAGAAAGTAAAATGAAAAACCGGCGATATGCCGGTTTTTGTTTTTCATTGACACTTTTTTGGGAAACATCATATAATAGATACAACTAATATATGAGCATATGAGCATATATGATCGGTAAAAGCACTCATTGATACGCTTTGGAGAGGGAACCCTAATTCGGAAGGTAAGGTGAGACTAGTGAAACAGGAATACGTTCTGGACGGTTTAGATTGCAGCAATTGTGCCCAAAAAATCGAAAACGGAATTAAAGGCATAAAGGGCATAGACGGATGCGCGGTAAATTTTGCGGCTAGCACCTTGACTGTCTCAGCCGGTGGGAAAGAAGAGCAATGGGTCACCCATAAGGTGGAGAAAAAAGTAAAATCAATCGATCCGCATGTAACGGTTCGCCAAAAGCATAAAAAGAAATCGGCTGAAGACGGCTTTCGCAATCGCATGAACAATATGCTGATTAGAATGGCGGCGGCTGTCATGTTAGGAGCAGCGGCCTATGCCGTTCAATCCGGAACCAACGAATTTTTCCTTTTCCTTGCTGCCTATTTGATTATCGGCGGTGATATCGTCATCCGGGCAATGAAAAACATCAGCCGCGGCCAGGTGTTTGATGAGCATTTTTTAATGGTCCTTGCCACAATCGGCGCTTTTCTGATCCAGCAATATCCTGAGGGTGTTGCCGTTATGCTGTTTTACCAAATCGGTGAGCTTTTTCAAGGAGCCGCGGTCAGCAGGTCCAGAAAATCAATCAGCGCGTTAATGGATATACGGCCTGATTACGCCAATGTCAAAACAGAGAACGGCATCGAACTGGTTTCTCCGGAAGACGTGAAGATAGGAGACATCATTGTGGTCAACCCGGGCGAAAGCATACCCCTTGACGGTAAAGTTGTGCAAGGATCAGCGATGGTTGATACGTCTGCATTGACAGGTGAGTCCGTTCCGAGAAAAGCTGCGGAAGGACAAGATGTGATGTCAGGCTTTATCAATCAAAACGGCGTTCTGCATATTGAAGTCACAAAGGGCTATCAGGAGTCTGCGGTATCAAAAATATTAGATTTGGTTCAGAATGCGAGCAGCCATAAAGCCCGGACAGAAAACTTTATTACGAAGTTTGCCAAGTATTACACACCCGCTGTCGTGATCATCGCGGCATTGCTGGCCTTTGTCCCGCCGCTGGTGATTCCCGGCGCCCTACTTTCCGATTGGGTGTACCGCGCGCTGATTTTCTTAGTGATTTCTTGTCCATGCGCGCTTGTTGTCTCCATACCGCTCGGGTTCTTCGGCGGAGTCGGCGCAGCCTCAAAGGCCGGAGTGCTAGTGAAGGGAAGCAATTACTTAGAAGCCTTGAATCAAGTCAAATACGCGGTGTTTGATAAAACGGGAACATTAACAAAAGGCAGCTTTGAAGTGACAGAAATCAAACCTGCTGAAGGATTCACAAAGGACAAATTACTTGAAACGGCGGCATATGCTGAGCTTCATTCCCAGCATCCGATCGCTGAATCTGTGCGTAAAGCTTACGGAAAGACGCTTTCCTTTGACGCAATAGAGTCATACGAGGAAATATCCGGCCATGGCATTTTTGCAAAAGTAAATGGAACAGAAATCCTTGCCGGGAACCAGAAGCTCATGGAAAGAGAACAGGTGAAAGGCGTCCCGGATGAACATGCGGGAACAATCGTACACGTAGCTGTCGACCAACACTATGCCGGAGCAATCATCATAGCGGATGAAGCAAAAGAAGACGCAGCACAGGCGATTGCTGATTTGAAGTCGCTTGGAATCAAACAGACGGTGATGCTAACAGGTGATTCAAAACAAACGGGAGAAATAGTCGGAAAACAGCTTGGCATCGACGAGGTATATGCGGAGCTCTTGCCGCAGGATAAAGTCGCGCGGGTCGAAGCATTAGAAGCCAAGCTATCGCCAAATGAAAAACTCATTTTTGTCGGTGACGGCATCAATGATACGCCGGTGCTTGCGCGCGCGGATATTGGAGCGGCCATGGGCGGCCTTGGCTCAGACGCCGCGGTAGAAGCAGCAGACGTCGTGCTCATGACAGATCAGCCTTCAAAAATAGCCGAAGCGATTCGGATTGCCAAACGGACAAGGCGGATCGTATGGCAAAACATCAGCTTTGCTTTAGGCGTGAAAGCGATCTTTCTCATTCTCGGAGCATTCGGAATTGCAACCATGTGGGAAGCGGTTTTCTCAGATGTCGGCGTTACGCTGCTCGCTGTGGCAAACGCCATGCGCGTCATGCATCTCAAAAACAGTTAAATTGTCGGAGAGAATTCATTTTTTCGGGGTTTTCTTATCAGCGCTTGTCTTGTTAAAATAAAGAAGTGGGTCAATTGCGATCCGCTTCTTTTTTATAATTTTAAAACGATGAGGTGTCGGAGTGAAAAAGAAACAGCAGTCTTCTGCGAAATTCGCGGTCATCCTTACGGTTGTGGTTGTTGTCTTGCTAGCAGCCATTGTCATGATTAATAACAAAACGGAACAAGGCAATGAAGCGGTTTCCGGACAGCCGTCTATCAAAGGCCAGCCTGTGCTCGGCAAGGATGATGCACCGGTAACTGTAGTTGAATTCGGAGATTACAAATGTCCGTCTTGTAAAATGTTTAACAGTGACATCTTCCCAAAAATACAAAAAGACTTTATTGATAAGGGCGATGTGAAATTTTCATTCGTGAACGTCATGTTTCATGGAAAAGGTTCAAGATTAGCGGCTCTCGCATCAGAAGAAGTATGGAAAGAAGATCCTGACTCTTTCTGGGCATTCCATGAAAAGCTATTCGACAAACAGCCGGATACAGAACAGGAGTGGGTGACCCCGGGCGTTCTCGGTGATCTTGCCAAAAGCACCACAAAGATCAATCCTGAGACGCTCAAGGATAATCTTGATAAGGAAACATTCGCTTCTCAGGTGGAAAGAGATTCCGAACTTAATCAAAAAATGAACATAAAAGCAACCCCGACGATTTACGTTAATGATAAAGTGATTAGCGATTTCTCAGATTATGATGAAATCAAAGAGACAATAGAAAAAGAGCTAAAAGGGAAGTAATCATATGAAAAATAGAATCGTATGTTTATATGCTTCCTGGGTTGTCGCTCTTACCGCCATGCTCGGCAGCCTGTATTTCAGTGAAATCAAAAAGTTCATTCCATGTGAACTGTGCTGGTACCAGCGTATCCTGATGTATCCGCTCGTCCTGATTTTAGGCATCGCCACCTTTCAAGGGGACACACGTGTAAAAAAATATGTGCTTCCGATGGCGATTATCGGGGCGTTTATTTCCATCATGCATTACTTAGAGCAGAAAGTGCCGGGCTTTTCCGGCATTAAGCCGTGTGTAAGCGGTGTGCCGTGCTCAGGCCAATACATTAACTGGTTTGGTTTTATGACCATTCCGTTTCTGGCCCTGATTGCTTTTATTCTGATTATTGTTTTTATGTGTCTGCTGAAAGGCGAAAAATCTGAATAACCAATAAAGCGTCCGCGTATGCCGGGCGCTTTTTCTCTGTAAATGGCAGCTCTACAGCGTTTGGCGAATTCTCTCTATATTTATCTTTTTTTATTGTGAAAATGTTATTGATTTTACGCTTGAGCGATTATAAAATCTAGAGGTCGTCAGAAAATTTAACAAACATAAAGGGAGTCATCAGAATGGCTTGGGAGCTGCTCAGTGTGATTGGCATCATTGCGTTTGCAGTCAGCGGCGCAATTGTTGCGATGGAAGAAGAATATGATATTTTAGGAGTTTATATATTAGGAATTGTCACAGCCTTTGGAGGAGGAGCGATCCGTAATTTGCTAATCGGTGTTCCGGTGTCGGCATTATGGGAGCAGGGCGCATACTTTCAAATCGCCCTCCTGTCCATTACGATTGTGTTTCTGTTTCCGAAGCTGCTGCTGAGGCATTGGAACAAGTGGGGCAATTTATCAGATGCAATCGGTCTCGCGGCTTTCGCCATCCAAGGCGCGCTGTATGCCGTCAAAATGGGCCACCCGCTTAGTGCCGTCATCGTGGCTGCGGTCCTGACGGGAAGCGGCGGCGGAATCATCCGCGATCTTCTTGCCGGACGCAAACCGCTTGTGCTGAAAGCAGAAATTTATGCGGTCTGGGCGGCTCTCGGCGGTTTAATCGTCGGCTTGGGCTGGCTTGGAAACTCGTTTGGCTTGTACGTTCTGTTTTTCGTGCTCGTCGTTTGCCGTGTTTGTTCCTACATGTTTAAGTGGAAGCTGCCAAACCGTTCTTTTCGTTTAGATAACTAACAGGAAAAACCGATTTCAATTGAAATCGGTTTTTTTGCATATAAATAACCCAAACCTTGATTGAGATTGGGTACATGTGCTAAGATAAATTGCATTTGTTTGTTTTTGTCATAAATATAATTTATATCCGATTTTATTTTACAGTATTTCATCTGTGTTTGTCAACTATTTTCTGGAGGTGCCGTCCATGAATCAGCAGGATAAAGAATGGAAGGAAGAGCAGTCAAGAATAGATGAGGTACTGCAGGAACTCGGCAAAAAAGAGCGGTTTCTCGAAACATCAGCAGGCGGGTTGAAGCATGATATTATCGGATTAAGAAAAAGCTTTTGGGAGGATGTTACGGTCAATTTTGATGATACCCATGAAGCCGTTGAAACGATGGCTAGCATGAAGCAGCAGGCGGAGCTGCTGTCTGATCGGGAACGGAATCACCGGCGCATGGATCAGCAGCTCAAACGAATTCATCAATTAAAAGCATCACCTTATTTCGGGCGGATTGATTTTATTGAAACCGGCGAAGAACAGGCGGAGCCAATTTATATCGGCTTAGCTTCTTGTATGGATGAGAAGGAAGAACACTTTTTGATATATGACTGGAGGGCGCCGATATCCAGTATGTACTACAATTATTCCCCAGGAAAAGCGGAGTATGAAGTGCCCGGTGAAACGATAGAAGGCGAAATGGTGCTGAAACGACAATTTATCATTAAAAACGGCGCTCTCAAGGCGATGTTTAATACTGATATGACGATTGGTGATGAAATGCTGCAAGAGGTCTTAAGCCATCAATCTGATACCCAAATGAAAAACATCGTGTCTACGATTCAGAAAGAACAAAATCAGATTATCCGTAATGAAAAAAGCAAATTCCTGATCGTGCAGGGAGCGGCCGGTAGCGGGAAAACCTCGGCAGCGCTTCAGCGTGTCGCTTATTTGTTATACAGGCACCGCGGTGTCATTGATGCCGGACAAATCGTTTTATTTTCGCCCAACTTTTTATTTAACAGCTACGTCTCTTCTGTTTTGCCCGAGTTAGGGGAAGAGAATATGGAGCAGGCGACGTTTCAGGAATATATCGAGCGCCGGCTTGGCCGCACGTTCCGATGTGAAAGCCCCTTTGATCAGCTCGAATATTGCCTGGCCGAATCAAAGGAAGGCGGTTTTCTATCAAGGCTTTCGGGAATCACATGGAAGGCGGGCTTATCTTTTCAGCAATTCATTGATGAATATGTCAGCTGGTTGTCCACCGAAGGGATGATCTTTAAAAATATCGTCTTCCGCGGACAAAAACTGATCACTAAGGAACACATTCAGTCCTATTTTTACTCACTGGATCAACGACAATCCATTCCGAACCGGATAGAGCAAACGGCAAAGTGGCTGCTGAGTGAGCTTCATACATTTGAGAAAGAGGAACGGCGCAAAGATTGGGTCATTCAGGAAGCTGAGCTGCTCGACAAAGAGGATTATCTGGACGTGTACAAAAAACTGCAGGAAAGGAAACGGTTCAGTGAGAGCACGTTTAACGATTATCAAAGAGAGCAGCAGCTGCTTGCCGCCATCATTGTGAAAAAGGCGTTTAACCCGCTCAAACAGGCAATCAGGCTCCTCGCATTTCTTGATGTGAAACAGCTGTATCTGCAATTGTTTTCCGGCTGGGGAGGGACATCTCAGCATGAGAAGACGGCGCCAATAGGGGAGCAGACCCGAGCGGCATTTGCGGAAAATCAATTGCTCTATGAGGACGCGGCGCCGTTTCTTTATTTGCAGGATTTGATCGAAGGTAGAAAGAAAAATATGAAAATCAAACACCTTTTTATCGACGAAGCCCAGGACTATTCACCGTTTCAGATGGCGTATATGAGAAGCATTTTTCCGGCCGCCAGCATGACAGTGCTCGGCGATATCAATCAGTCCATCTACGCCCATACTATACATGGCCCAAAGCGTATGGATGCGAGCTTTGAAGATGAGCCGGCTGAATATGTTCGTTTAAAGAGAACGTACAGATCGACAAGGCAGATTGTCGAGTTAACAAAAGCGATTCTTGAGGATGGAGAGGACATTGAGCCTTTTAACAGAAACGGGGAAATGCCTCTCATTTTCAAAAGCGAAGGGCGTGAAGACCTTTGTCAAAAGCTTACGAAAGAAATGGAGAGGCT
This sequence comes from Bacillus sp. K7, assembly GCF_053903245.1. Classification (NCBI taxonomy): domain Bacteria; kingdom Bacillati; phylum Bacillota; class Bacilli; order Caryophanales; family Bacillaceae; genus Bacillus; species Bacillus sp. K7. The sequence goes on along the minus strand of NZ_CP096406.1, from coordinate 3,124,666 downwards.
TAAGAAGCAAGGGCACGAAACAATAGCCATTATTTGCAAGACTGCGCGGCAATGTATACAGGCGCACGCAAATATAAGCGAATATATAGATGCCAGGCTGATTCATAAAGAAAATCAAACATTTCAAAAGGGAGTTTGTGTTATTCCAGTGTATTTAGCGAAGGGTATTGAGTTTGACGCAGTCCTTGTCTATGATGCTTCAGAAGAACATTATCATACCGAGCACGACCGCAGGCTCTTATACACTGCCTGCACACGGGCGATGCATTCGCTGACGGTGTTTCATACAGGTAAGGCAAGTCCGTTTGTAACGGCTATGCCGCCTCATTTATACCAGGATGCTGAATGAAGAGAAGGGGAGCCTTCTCTTTTTTAGCATGCCGACAACCCCTCGCATTGGTGCTCACGTGAAAAAACTCTTCGGGTAAAACCAGAGCATCCGGCCGAATGCCGCTCTCATCCATCGCCTGCCCCGTTGCTCGTCCTTCCTAAAACTATGTTTAGGGTTTTCTCTGCAATTTGAATGAAACAAAGCGGTTTTATCATTAGGAATCTTAATCGTTATCATCATGTAAATATATTTTACTTAAGCATAGTATTCCGGTAAAGTTCAATTAGATGCAATTTTCGATCAGTTTATAACTTTGTGAGGTGGATACGTTGCAACTTCAGGTAATGAACAGTCCGTTTAATCAGGAGCAGGCAGAGCTCCTTAACCGCCTTCTGCCAACTTTGACCGAATCTCAGAAAATCTGGCTGAGCGGATATTTATCCGCACAATCTGTTTCCGCACAAGAAACCGCGGGGGCGCCTGCGGCTGCGGTGTCTGCAGAAGCGGCGGCACCGGCCGTTTCAAAAGAAGTGACCGTTCTTTACGGTTCACAGACGGGAAACGCACAGGGACTTGCAGAACATGCCGGCAAGCAGCTTGAGGAGCGCGGATTTCAAGTGACCGTCTCATCTATGAGCGATTTTAAGCCGAATCAGCTGAAGAAAATAAACAATCTTTTGATCGTTGTCAGCACGCACGGTGAAGGCGAGCCGCCTGATAACGCGCTGTCGTTTCATGAATTTCTGCATGGAAGACGGGCGCCTAAGCTTGAAGACCTTCGTTTTTCTGTTTTGGCGCTTGGTGACAGCTCGTACGAATTCTTCTGCCAGACAGGGAAGGAATTTGATCAGCGCTTAGAAGAACTCGGGGGAAAACGTATTTCTCCGCGCGTTGATTGCGATCTTGACTATGATGAGCCGGCAGCTGAATGGCTTGGGAGTGTATGTGAGGGCTTAAGTGAAGCCGGTGGCGGAAGCGCCGCGCCTGCGCCAGGAGCAGCTTCGCCTCAAAGCGGTGAGTCTTCTTACTCCAGAACAAACCCGTTTCGGGCTGAAGTGTTAGAAAACATAAATTTGAACGGCCGAGGATCAAATAAAGAAACACGCCATATCGAGCTATCTCTTGAAGGATCTGGCCTGACATACGAGCCTGGTGACAGCCTCGGCGTCTATCCGGAAAACGATCCGGAGCTTGTTGAGCTGCTGCTGAAGGAAATGAATTGGGACCCCGAAGAAATTGTGACGCTGAATAAGCAAGGTGATGTGCGCCCACTCAAAGAAGCGCTCATTTCTCACTATGAGATTACCGTTCTCACAAAACCACTTCTTGAACAGGCTGCCCAGCTGTCGGGGAACGATGAGCTTAGAGAGCTATTAGCCCCGGGAAATGAGGGTAACGTAAAAGCGTATCTTGAAGGACGCGATTTGCTTGATCTCGTTCGTGATTACGGACCGTTCAGCGTATCGGCGCAGGAGTTTGTTTCGATTCTGCGAAAAATGCCGGCCCGCCTCTATTCAATCGCGAGCAGTTTATCAGCAAATCCGGATGAAGTACATGTAACGATCGGCGCAGTCCGCTACGATGCGCACGGCCGTGAACGAAAAGGCGTCTGCTCGATTTTATGCGCGGAGCGTCTGCAGCCGGGAGACACGCTGCCTGTTTATGTCCAGCATAATCAAAACTTTAAGCTTCCGAATGATCCTGAAACACCAATTATCATGGTTGGCCCTGGGACAGGCGTCGCTCCGTTCCGTTCCTTTATGCAGGAGCGTGAGGAGACGGGAGCGGAAGGCAAAGCGTGGATGTTCTTTGGCGATCAGCACTTTGTCACGGATTTCCTTTATCAGACAGAGTGGCAGAATTGGATCAAAGACGGCGTTTTGACAAAAATGGATGTGGCGTTCTCACGTGATACGGAAGAAAAAGTATATGTTCAGCACCGCATGCTTGAACAGAGCGCGGAATTGTTCGAATGGATTCAAGCTGGCGCGGCTGTCTACATTTGCGGTGATGAAAAGCACATGGCGCATGACGTCCATCACACATTACTTGATATTATCGAGAAAGAAGGCAATATGAGCCGCGAAGAAGCAGAAGCTTACCTTGCCGACATGCAGCAGCAAAAACGCTATCAGCGTGATGTATACTGATTTGACTTGAAAGGGGTTTTTTCAACATGGTGACCAAAATCTTAAAAGCACCGGACGGCTCTCCAAGTGATGTTGAACGCATAAAACAAGAAAGTGACTATTTGCGCGGCACACTGAAAGAAGTGATGCTGGACCGGATCAGTGCCGGAATTCCGGATGATGACAACCGCCTGATGAAACACCACGGCAGTTATTTGCAGGATGACCGTGACCTTCGCAATGAACGCCAAAAGCAAAAGCTTGAACCGGCATATCAGTTCATGCTGCGCGTGCGTATGCCAGGAGGCGTTTCAACACCGGAACAATGGCTTGTCATGGATGATCTTTCCCAGAAATACGGGAACGGCACATTAAAGCTGACGACCCGTGAAACATTCCAAATGCATGGAATTCTGAAATGGAACATGAAGAAAACCATTCAGACGATCCACTCCGCTCTGTTGGATACAATCGCGGCTTGCGGAGACGTAAACCGCAATGTGATGTGCGCATCGAATCCTTATCAGTCTGACATCCATTCAGAGGTATATGAGTGGTCTAAAAAATTAAGTGACGATCTGCTGCCGCGGACGAGAGCCTATCATGAAATTTGGCTGGACGAGGAGAGAGTGGCCGGCACGCCTGAGGAAGAAGTCGAGCCAATGTACGGCCCGCTCTATCTGCCGCGGAAATTTAAAATCGGTATTGCCGTTCCGCCGTCCAATGATATTGACGTCTTTTCACAAGATCTCGGATTCATTGCGATTGTCGAAGATGGCGAACTGATCGGTTTTAACGTGGCAATCGGCGGCGGTATGGGAATGACGCATGGCGACACAGCAACATATCCGCAATTAGCCAAGGTGATCGGCTTCTGCCGCCCTGAGCAAATGTATGATGTTGCTGAAAAAACGATTACGATTCAGCGTGATTACGGAAACCGTTCTGTCCGCAAAAATGCGCGGTTCAAGTACACCGTTGACCGCCTCGGTTTAGAAACGGTAAAAGAAGAATTGGAAAACCGTCTTGGCTGGAGTCTGGAAGAAGCAAAGCCTTATCATTTCGATCATAACGGCGACCGCTACGGCTGGGTGGAAGGCATTGAGGATAAATGGCATTTTACGCTGTTTGTCGAAGGCGGCCGTATAACGGATTACGATGATTATAAGCTGATGACAGGCTTGCGGGAAATCGCCAAAGTTCATACAGGCGAGTTTCGTCTGACATCTAATCAGAACTTGATTATCGCGAACGTTTCAAGCGATCAAAAAGATGAAATCAGTGCATTAATTGCGCAATACGGACTCACTGACGGCAAGCATCATTCAGCGCTCCGCCGCGGCTCTATGGCATGCGTGGCGCTTCCGACCTGCGGATTGGCAATGGCTGAAGCAGAACGTTATTTGCCGACCCTTTTAGATAAGGTTGAAGAGATCATTGACGAAAACGGCCTTCGTGATCAGGAAATCACCATTCGCATGACAGGGTGCCCGAACGGGTGTGCACGCCATGCACTCGGAGAGATCGGATTTATCGGAAAGGCGCCGGGCAAATACAATATGTATCTTGGCGCCGCATTTGACGGAAGCCGTTTAAGCAAAATGTACCGTGAAAACATCGGTGAAGCAGACATTTTAAGCGAGCTGCGCGTCCTTCTTTCCCGTTATGCGAAAGAACGCGAGGAAGGCGAGCACTTCGGTGACTTTGTCATTCGCGCCGGCATTATTAAAGCGACAACGGACGGCACGAATTTTCATCATTGATAAAGAAAGACGAGAGACAGGGACGGCCCCCTGTCTCTTTTTGGTTGTGTTTTGCCCTGTTGCAAAAAAGTTCACTATGAGCATATCGCGAGAAATTATATCCTGAAAAGGGTACTATAAAAGAAGAGAAGTGGAGAGAACTCCTGCGGTATCACCTCTCGGATGTAAGGTCGTCCGAGATTCAGCCTCTTTTAGACAAGCATTTACCGACGATCTATGGAACACAGCAGACGAAGGAGGTCATGTCTTTGGACATATTTTTAGTTGTTCTCGTTTTATTAACGATTATTGCGATATCCAATATCGTGAATCGGTTTATTCCGTTTATTCCCATACCTCTGATTCAAGTGGCGCTTGGGATTCTTGCGGCCTCATTTCAACAGGGGCTTCATTTTGAGTTAAACACCGAATTGTTTTTTGTTCTGTTTATCGCGCCTCTCCTATTTAATGATGGAAAGAGAACGCCGCGGGCGGAGCTTTGGAATTTACGCGCACCGATTTTATTGCTTGCACTCGGCCTTGTATTTGCGACTGTGATTGTAGGCGGATACACGATTCACTGGATGATTCCTGCTATTCCGCTGGCAGCGGCTTTTGGGCTTGCGGCCATTCTTTCTCCGACTGATGTCGTCGCTGTCAGCGCATTATCAGGAAGAGTGAAAATGCCAAAAGGGATTCTTCGCCTACTTGAAGGGGAGGGGCTGATGAATGATGCATCAGGTCTGGTGGCCTTTAAGTTTGCGATTGCGGCAGCAGTGACCGGTACATTTTCATTAGCGCAAGCGGCAGTCAGCTTTGTCTTTATTTCTCTTGGGGGCTTGCTGTGCGGAGTTGTCATTTCATTCTTGATTATCCGCTTTCGCCTCTTTTTGCGCCGTCTCGGCATGCAGGATGTCACGATGCATATGCTGATTCAAATTCTGACGCCGTTTGTGATTTATTTGGCAGCGGAAGAAATCGGAGTTTCCGGTATTTTAGCTGTTGTGGCGGGTGGAATCATCCATGCGGTTGAACAGGATCGTCTGGAATCATCAGCGATGGCCAAACTGCAAATCGTCTCCTCGAGTACATGGAACATTATTTTATTTATTTTGAATGGCCTGGTCTTCGTTATCCTCGGGGCACAGATTCCGGACGTCATTTCTGTCATCTTTAATGACACCGCAGTGAGCAACATGCAGGTGATTAGCTATATCCTGGTGATCACATTTACGCTAATGCTGCTAAGATTTCTGTGGGTGCTGTTCTTCTGGAACGGGAAGTGGTTCTTTAATAAGGATCAAAACATTTATAAACCGGGTCTTCGTTCGACACTGTTGCTTTCGATTTCAGGGGTGCGCGGAGCTGTAACGCTTGCGGGTTCTTTCTCTATTCCCTATTTTCTGGAGGATGGCACACCGTTTCCGGAAAGAAATCTGATTCTCTTTTTAGCGGCCGGCGTCATCTTATGCACTTTAGCCATTGCCGCCGTTGTCCTGCCTCTTCTGGCGGAAAAAGAAGAAGAGGATGAGAAACGAAATGAAAAATGGCTGACGGCGAGACGCAAATTAATTAAAATAGCTCTCCAAACGATAAAAGAGGACATGAATGATACAAACAAAACAGCCTCTCTGGCGGTGATAGGGGAATACAATGAAAAGATGAAAAATCTTCGTTTTCAGCAGTATACATCATCCAATCGTATTAAAAAGCTAGAGCGAAAACTCAGGGCGCAAGCCATTATCGCTGAGCAAGAGGCGTTGATGGAAATGCGAGAGCGGGGAGACATTCCGGAAGAAACGGCAAACGTGCTGCAAGAACGGTTTAATGAATTAGAAATTTTGTATGGCAACCCATTCAAAGTCGGGTTATCAAAAACAAGGCTCAAGCGGCTGATGTATTGGATTTTCTTTGGTGAACATAAAAAGCCGGAGATGTCGATTTTAAATGAAGCGGGACTGATACAGGCAACGAGAGTGAAAACGGCGAAGGCAGCAATTGCATATCTTGAAAAACATAAGACGGAAGAACATAAAGAAGTGCTTTTATCTGTCATTGCGTTTTATAAACAGTTAATTTTCAGGCTGGAACACAGCCATCACGACCTGAAATCTAGTGCCCAATTTGAAGCTCAAAAACTGGAAGTGAAGTTGAAGGCTGTGCAGGCGATCAGAAATGAAATTCAAACACTCTTCGAGAAGCGGGAAATTTCCCGGGACATCTCCCACGAGCTTCGCCAATACATTAATGATGTGGAAGCCGCCATGCTTGAAGGCGGCGAATAGATGAAGCAAAAAAGCTGGCGCTAGAGCGTCAGCTTTTTTCTATATTAAGGACGATGGAATTCGACAGTGCTGCCATCCCGATCAAACCAGCCTCTAAAGGCCCAGTTGATCCAGCCGCCATCACCTTTGTTTGTAAAGGTTCCATCTTCAAATACCCAAATGCCGTACGTCATGCCGTCGTAAACGGCTGAACCGTAAAATTGCACACCGTTTAAGTGATCTTCATATTCCTGGCTCAAATTAAATACCATAACGTTGTATTTCTGGCCGGAAGCGTAGAAGGAAGACTCCATAAGGTTTTTCACAAATCCATCCCGGTTCTGTGCGGATTTAATAGCGTCAGCAATCTGATTGGCAATGCCAAGCACATCAAGGTTTACATGTAAACCGACCTCAGCGGCAGATATTCCGGCCGTCGTGGTCTGAGAGCTCTTGGGAGCGGGGGTTTCTTCAGCTGAAGCAAAGGACAAAGGGGCAATTGTCAAAGCGGCACCGAGCGCGAGTGTCATTGGGATACGAATACGTTTCAAGTTGTTTCCTTTGTTTTTTATATGTGTTTACAATAATGGATTCCCACCTCATTCAAATAGGAAAAAATAGTGTGCGGCTGCCCTTGATGTGAGAAAAGAAACAGAAAGAGGATTTTAAGCGTATTATTGGTATCGGCTCGGAGGAGTGTGAGATAATATAGAGGCTTATATTTCAATGAAAGGGTGGATGTTCAAGTGGCAACAAGTTTAAATGATACTGTAAAGTTACATAACGGAGTTGAAATGCCTTGGTTCGGTCTAGGTGTTTTTAAAGTAGAAAATGGAAGTGAAGCGACTGAATCTGTGAAAGCGGCGATTAAAAACGGTTACCGCAGCATTGATACAGCAGCTGTCTACAAAAATGAAGAAGGCGTTGGCATTGGAATTAAAGAATCCGGTGTGGCAAGAGAAGAGCTCTTCATTACATCAAAAGTATGGAATGAAGACCAAGGCTACGAAACAACGCTTGCTGCCTTTGAAAAAAGCCTGGAAAGACTTCAGCTAGATTACTTAGATCTATATTTAATCCACTGGCCTGGCAAGGATAAATATAAAGATACGTGGCGCGCGCTTGAAAAGCTGTACAAAGACGGCAAAATCCGCGCGATCGGCGTCAGCAATTTCCAAGTTCATCATTTAGAAGAATTGCTGAAAGACGCTGAAATCAAACCGATGGTAAACCAAGTGGAATTTCACCCGCGTTTGACGCAAAAAGAATTAAGAGACTATTGTAAACATCAAGGCATCCAGCTGGAAGCATGGTCTCCGCTCATGCAGGGACAGCTTTTGGATAACGAAGTGCTTGCAGAGATTGCTGAAAAACACAATAAATCTGTGGCTCAAGTGATTTTGCGCTGGGATCTGCAGCACGAGGTTGTCACGATTCCGAAATCTATCAAAGAACACCGCATTATCGAAAATGCTGATATCTTTGATTTTGAATTGTCCCAGGAAGACATGGATAAAATCGACGCGTTAAACAAAGATGAGCGTGTCGGCCCAAATCCCGATGAGCTTCTGTTTTAATAAAAAACTCCCCAAGATGGGGAGTTTTTTATTGTGTTTTTTTCTGCTGAATAAAAAACAGCATCAAAAAGGAAATGACGACAATACAGACGACCCACGCCCAAGCAAGGGTATTGTTGCCGGAATCCAATGCGACATAAATAGCTGTCGGCAATGTTTGCGTAACACCGGGGATGTTTCCTGCAAACATGAGTGTTGCGCCAAACTCTCCGAGCGCCCGTGCAAGGCTGAGGATGCTTCCGGTCAGCAATGAGGGATAGGCGAGCGGGATGGAAATATGGATAAATACCTTCCATCTGCCGGCGCCGTCTACCATTGCAGCACCTTGTATATCGCGATCAATGTCAGCAAATCCAGTTTTGGCGGATTGATACATTAGCGGAAAGGCCACGACAGCCGAGGCGATTACAGCGGCCCACCAGGTGAAGATGACAGGCTGGTGAAAGACCCACTCAATGGCCTGTCCGATAAAGCTGTGCTTTCCGAAAATAACGATCAAGATAAAACCGACAACAGTAGGCGGAAGAACGAGCGGAAGCATAAACAATGTTTCGAGCGCCGTTTTTCCGAAAAATGTTGCCCGCGACATCCATGCCCCCGCCAGTGTTCCGAGAATAATGACAGCAATTCCGGCAACTGCCGCCACCTGAAAGGAAAGCACAATAGGTGTGAAAAACGCTGAAGCGCTTATGTTACTTAGCAGTAAAACCATATTTCTCAAATACTTTCATTGCTTCATCGGATTGCAGGTAATCGTAAAATTCCTTCGCTTCCTTACGGTGTTTTGTAGCTTTTACGATTCCTAGCGGATAGACAATCGGGCTGTGGGTATCTGCTTTTGCCTCGTCAATGATGTTGACTTTTTTTGAGATCAGGGCATCTGTTTTATAAACAATGCCTGCGTCCACATTGCCGGTTTCAACATAAGAAAGAACTTGGCGGACGTCTTTTCCGTAAACGATCTTATCCTTTACTTTGTCCCATAGAGACAGCTTTGTCAGTGATTCTTTCCCGTAAGCTCCTGCCGGCACGGATTCCGGCGTCCCGAGGGCGATTTTTTCTGAATCAGCCAGATTGCTGAAACTTGTCACAGGCGAATCTCCGTTTTTCGGCACGACCAGCACGATTTCATTGCCAACTAAATCAGTGCTGTCTTTTTTGGCGATATCGCCGTCATCCACCAGCTTTTGAAATTTATCCTCAGCAGCTGAGAAGAACAGATCTGCCCCTGCTCCTTGAGAAATCTGTTTTTGCAAGGCGCCTGATGAGCCATAGTTATTTTGGATTGTGATGTGGTGATGTTCTTTTTCATAGTTCTGTTGGATTTCCTCAAGCGCATCCTGTGCACTGGCAGCAGCTGAAATGGTTAACGTTACGTTTTTCTCGCTATCCGTTGAAGACTGGTTTGCGGTGCAGCCTGCTGAAAGCAGAATAGCCGTTAAGGCTGCTGTTAACATGAAATATTTTTTAAACATGATTGCACCCCTTATAATTAGTTATATCTAATTATAACTGATTATGTTTGGTTTATGTGGGTTTTTATACATTCGTTGAAAAGGTATAATAAAATAGGGAGGTGATGATAATGAATGAAACCTCTTCCTATACAATAGAAGAAGTTGCAGGTCTGCTGAAGGTATCAAAGCTGACCGTTTATGATTTGATTAAAAAAGGCGTGCTTCCTGCTTACCGTGTCGGAAGGCAGATGCGTGTTGACGAAGAAGATTTAAAGCAATACAAAACGAATATGAGAATGTCTCAGCCCATTGCCGTTGCCGAAGAGCCGAAACAGATGCAGGAGGCGGAACCGGATGGCAGAAAGAATGTCATGATCAGCGGACAGGACATTTCGATGGATCTGCTCAGCAAACATTTGGAGAATGCGATTCAGGAGACGCCGCTTAGGAAATACAAAGGGAGCTTAAACAGCCTGATTGATATGTATCAAGGCAAGTGTGACATTGTCAGCCTGCATTTGTATGATGCGGAAACGGGGCAATATAATGCGCCTTATGCAAAACGGATTTTGTCAGGCGAACCGTTTTGCCTGATCAACGCCGTTCTCCGCAAAGCCGGACTGTATGTGCAAAAAGGGAATCCGAAAAACATTCAAGGCTGGGATGACCTAAGAAGGGCAGATATTCGGATGATCAACAGGGAAAAGGGTTCGGGCGCCAGAGTGCTGCTTGATGAACAGCTTGGCTTACTTGGTGTGAATCCGGCTGATATAAAGGGATACGGCGATATCGTGACCGATCATTACGCAGTCGCTTCACAAGTCTCAAGCGGACAGGCTGACGCGGGAATTGGAGCGCAGCACGCGGCACATATGGGCAGTGTGGATTTTATTCCGCTCATCGACGAACAATATGATATCGTCGTTTTGAAAAAACAGGAGCAGCTGGTGAAAGCTGTGAAGGAGATCTTGAACTCTGAGGAATACAAAGCGAATCTATCTCATTTAAACGGCTATCAAACGAATCTGACTGGAAAAGTGATGTTTGAAACGTGAAAAATCCCTCTGTAAAGAGGGATTTTGTCATTCAGAAAACCTGAGCAGGTCACCGTTTAAAATTTTATCAGAGAGAGACAGCTCTTCAGTTGCTTTCTCTTTATAAGGGAGGCATGCGTCCTGGTCTTCCAGCACTTCCCCTGTTTGTTGGCTGTAGCACGTGTTTTTTGTATAGATATAGTCGTTCGTAATAAAACTGCCGTTTCGCAGCACGGTGAATGGCGTTCGGTCGTTTGACAGCAAATCATTGCCGAATTGGATATCGCCCTTTGTCTCAATGCCGAGAAGATGCATCAGTGTCGGCCTAACGTCGACCTGTCCTCCGGCATCATGAATGGTTTCCGGCTTTTGATCTGTGATTCCCGGGATATGTATGATAAATGGCACCCGCTGGAGCTGAACGTTGTCATACGGCGTAATTTCATCTTTCCCTAAAAACGCTGCCATCGCCTCATTATGGGCTTCAGAAATGCCATAATGATCTCCCATGAATACAATCATCGAATTTTCGTATAAACCTTCATCCTTCAGTTTTTTGATAAAGTGCTTCAACGCCTCATCTTCATAGCGCACCGTGGTTACATAGCGGTTTAACAGGTCACTGCTTGAATCAAATTCATCTATCAGCTGATCTTTTTCATCAATCTCAAACGGAAAATGATTCGTCAGCGTGATGAAATTGCTGTAAAACGGCTGCGGCAGACTTTTGAGCTTGCCGGCTGACTGTTCTAAAAATTCCTTATCCTTCAGGCCCCAGCTTGTCGATGTCCCGGGAGTGACATGGAAATCATCAACATCAAAAAAGCGGTCAATCCCAAATGTCTCGTACATCACATCTCGGTTCCAAAATGTTTTATGGTTGGCGTGAAAAACAGCTGAGTAATAATCATGTTGTTTCAGCGATTTGTACATCGTGTGAAATTGATGGTCGCTTTTTGTGAAAAAGACGGCGCCGCTAAGGGAAGGATACAGCGAATTAGCGACGATGAATTCTGAATCAGATGTTTTGCCTTGTTCTGTTTGCTGATAGAAATGATCAAAGGAATAGCTTTTTTTGATGAAATCATTCATAAACGGGGTGATTTCTTTTCCATTTACCTTTTCATTCAAAACAAAGCTTTGGGTCGATTCAAGCGTTACAAAGATAACGTTGCGCCCCTTCGCCAGCCCGAATTTGCTTTGGTCAGGCTTGCTGTAATCAGCCTCTGTATAGTTTTTAATCGCAGTCATGCTGTCTTCATTGGCAAATGCCTTCGCGCTTACATTTACAGTCTGAGAAACCGTATCGTATATATGGAATTGAAACAGCCCGATGCTTTTGACGAGCATTTCCCGGTCAAAGGAATGTGACAAAAGCTTCGGCTGCTGTACTTCTGCAAGTGCCAGAGTGCAGAGAATCAAGCCGCAGGAAGCGGCATAGTACCGTTTAATCGTGCGGGGGGCTGCTTTTGTCTGCGGTTTCTTCTCTTTTCGGGCAAGCAGCAGCAAACAAACCATATCCGCAAACAGAGCGATAAACAAAGGGTTGAACAGTTCTTTTACACTGCTGCCCATATCGCTCATGTTACTGGCCTGAAACAAAACCGGGATGGTAATAAAATCGATATAAAAGCCGTAAAAAATCGTATTGGAGATCAAGATGGCAGTCAGAACCAAATTGGCAATCAGCAAAAAGACCCGCTGCTTGATATCTTTCAGGAGCAGGCCAATCCCGAATAAAGGAAGGATAAAGCTGAGCGGATTGATCAGCAGGATTAGCTCCTCCAATAGGGAATCAATCTGCAAATGAAAGCCGAGTTTATAAATCGCATACGTTTTCACCCACATGAATACGATTGAAATACATAAAAACCGCTGATTATGAAAAAAGGTTCCTTTCATTAATATGGCTCCTCACGTTTTCTTGGTCATCTGCATGAAATGCTTCTTATGTAAAATCTACTAAAAACAGCCCGTTAGAACAAGCGTCAGCACTCACATTTAAATCATGCGTCCATGAAACAGCATATAAAAGTAGTAACATGAAGCAATTGTCAGGCCGGCTAACACAAGCTGCTCAGAAAAACTGCCTGTCTTCATATATAATGGGAGCCTCACGCGAATCGTTGATGGGAATAGCAGTTTAATTCCGTTCACCGTCCAAGCGTCAAGGATCAAGTGGCTCGCCATTCCGATCATCAGTCCGGTTGATATGTTTTTATCTGGAATATATGTGGCTGTGACAAAAAACATGATGAGCAGAAACAGCAGGCTGTGCGTAAACGTCCGATGGCCGAAAACGGAGCTGACGACTTTCGCAAGGATAGGAAATCTTCTCCCGATTTTGCTTTGCGTGTGGCAGATATCGGGAATCAATGCCCCAACCGCGCCGGACGCTGCCATAAGCGCAGGATCAAATCCATAATAATAAGCCGCTGCCGTACAAGAAGCGATGCCTCCCATGATGTGTGTTTTTCCTGTCATTTTCCGCTTCTCCTTTATCTTTTGCAAAAAATCTCTGAATTACAAATATAGCAAGAGAATGTATGTTTGATCAACAGGACTTTGAACGATAAAACATTTCTCGTATAATTTTTTGAGAAAAAGGCATCTTAATCATGTACCTATTTTCTAAAAGAGGTGATTCGAATGGATTTCTTTAATAAAGATAAAGGAAAACGTTCTGAAAAAGAAAAAAACGTCATTCAGGGAGCTCTTGAAGATGCGGGTTCAGCCTTAAAAGATGATCCGCTTCAAGAAGCAGTGCAAAAAAAGAAAAATAATCGATAATCACATGCGGATAGGGCTAGGGCTCTATCCGTATTTCCATCTGTTCCCTTTGACAGATCATCCTTTCTTTGATAACCTTCTGGGAGTAACTGAATCATTAAATCCTCACTCTTTCTCAGTGAGGTAGAGGTTGCGCGGATGATGAGTAGCACATGCCAGGCTGACAGGAGCTGTTTAACATGTGTAAAAGGCATCAGCGCCGAAGTGTGGAGAAAGCCGATCCTTCTCTATGCTGGGACTGTATCTGAATAAGTGCAGGACTGCCGCGTGCTTTTTCGCGGAGGGCTATCCGGAGATCAAGGGTGTGTGTTTCTTTAAGCATGGACTTTTGTTCAGGCTTTTTTTGCGTTTACATGATCTCGGGGTCTGGTCCGTACAAAGAATCATGGAGGTACTGGAATGGAACAGACGAAAAAATGGGGTTTTTGGTTATTAACGGCGTTTGTCGTTGGAAATATGGTTGGATCGGGAATTTTCTCCTTGCCGAGCTCGCTTGCTTCAATCGCAAGTCCGTTTGGCGCCACGTCCGCTTGGCTTTTGACAGGTGCCGGCGTGCTGATGATTGCACTTGTCTTCGGACACTTGTCCATCCGCAAGCCTGAACTGAAAGCGGGACCGCAAAGTTATGCAAGGGCGCTGTTCTCTGATCCGAAAAAAGGGAACGCGGCCGGTTTCACAATGGTATGGGGCTACTGGGTGGCGAGCTGGATCAGTAACGTGGCGATTATCACAAGTCTCGCAGGTTACTTGACTTCGTTCTTCCCGATCCTGGTTGATAAACGTGAAATGTTTTCGATCGGCGGGCAAGAGGTGACTCTTGGCCAATTGCTGACGTTTGCTGTATGTACGATCTTGTTATGGGGCACGCACACGATTCTCGTTACAAGCATTAACGGTGCAAGTAAATTGAACTTTGTCACGACGCTTTCTAAAGTATTAGGTTTTGTCTTCTTTATCGTTGCCGGATTGTTTGTGTTTCAAACGGCATTATTCGATCAATTTTATTTCCCGGTTCAAGGAGAAAACGGCACAAGCATTGGAATTGGCGGGCAGGTGCATAACGCAGCGATTTCTACACTGTGGGCGTTTGTCGGCATTGAATCAGCGGTTATTCTGTCAGGCCGTGCGCGCTCTCAGCGTGAGGTGAAACGCGCGACAATTACCGGATTATTGATTGCATTGAGCATTTATATTATTGTGACTTTGATTACGATGGGTGTTCTGCCGCATGATAAGCTTGTCGGTTCTGAAAAACCGTTTGTTGATGTGCTGTATGCGATTGTTGGAAACGCGGGAAGCGTGATTATGGCACTTTTGGCCATCCTTTGTTTATTCGGAACGATGCTCGGCTGGATTTTGCTCGGCTCTGAGGTTCCATATCAAGCGGCTAAAGCGGGGGATTTTCCGGCATTCTTTGCGAAAACGAATAAAAAGGGAAGTCCGGTTGTCGCACTTATCATTACAAATGTCATGTCACAAGTCTTCATTTTCTCGGTTATTTCCCGGACAATAAGTGACGCATTTACGTTTTTAACGACAGCGGCAACGCTTGCCTATTTAATTCCGTATTTAGTATCAGCGATTTACAGTTTGAAGCTTGTCATCAAAGGTGAAACGTATGACCAGCTGAGAGGCTCCCGTGTCAAAGACGGATTGATCGCGATATTAGCGTGCGCGTACTCATTGTTTGTCATCATAACAGGCACAGCGGATTTAACGACATTTATTCTCGGCATCGGTTTATTCTTTGTCGGATTGATCGTTTATCCATTTGTTGTTAAAAAGTTTCAGAAAGCATAAACAAAAGACACCTGATTCGCTTTGTCAGGTGTCTTTTGTTATAAAATCATCATTTCTCCCGTTAGTAATCCGATTGTTAAAACTGCTGACAGGAAAGCAGAAATTGAGAGAAAAATGTTGACTGATAATCGAATATGCAAAAATCGTTTTTTTAGCCTTTCCAGCAAATCAAACAGAACGAGCACTAAGATAAATACTAGAAGCACACTAGAAAAGGGTTTTCCGATATAGAGACCGTTAAAAAAACTGATCGCGATGATGATGAGGCTAAATATGAATTGCGAAAAAAAATATCCGATGTGGTTCAAAATGAGCCGCTCCTTATAGATGTGGCAAAAGAGCCGCGGGCAGGCGGCTCTTTTGTTATTTTGTTAAGCTTTCCGTAATAAATGTTAGCTGTCCTTCTAATGAGATCGGGTCAGAGAAGTAGAAGCCTATCGGGTCCATCTTATAGACATGGCCATGTTTAACGGCGTTTAGATTTTTCCAAATGGAGCTTTCAAATACGCCGCCATCGTCGCCGCCTGCTTGCCATGGACCTGCGAAAATATAATCTCCGGCGAAGTCAGGGAGCTTCTCTAATGAAATACTTGTATATCCCGGCCCTTGATCAATGGCTTTTTCCTTTGTCAGCTTTGTGGCTTGCAAACCGAGATCTTTGTAAATGATGCTTCCGCCTCTTCCGAAATCTTTTCCGAATACGTAGATGTCTTTTCCGTTCGATTGCATAATGGAGACTGTTTTGTCACCGACGGCTTTTTTGATTTTTGTTTTAGCCGCAGCAACTTTGTTATCCCACTCAGCCAGCCATTTTTCTGCTTTATCTTCAGTTCCCGTCATTTTTGCGAACTCTTTCAGCTGCTCAATATTGTCGAGCTTGTCGTATGTTACCGCGACGGTCGGCGCGATTTTTTCAAGTTTTTTAATATCAGCGCCTTGCGTTGTCCAAACGATAATCAAGTCAGGATTCAAATCAATGACTTTTTCAACTGAAGTACCGTCTCCGATGCTTGTGACACCGTCGGTTTTTCCTTTATAGTAAGGGTTTTTAAATACGTTCTCAGGCGCACCGACGACGTTGATGCCGAGTGTCTTGAAGTAGCCGTAGTAGCCGTCAGCCATGACAACCACCCGTTTAGGATGCTTAGGAATCTTCACATTGCCGTTTTCAGCCTTATATGTAACGGTTTCTTCGGCGTTTGAATCAGAGGAAGATCCTTTGCTTTCAGAGTGATTTCCGCAGGCTGCCAGTGCAGCAATCAATAGCAGGGCAAAAAACGCGGCTCCGAGTTTCTTGTATATATGGGTCATATCTCATACCTTCTTTCTGGAAAATAGATGATAAAGAGAATCATTATCAAATGTGATTATACCATTGCAGGAGCCAGTTGGACACGGTATTTTTTACAATCATATGCTCATTTTGTTCAGAACGCTCTATTCCATTAGCAGAAAAATTGATATACTGGAACAATAATTGATAATCATTATCAGTATGAGAAAGGAAGTTCGGCTGTTGAGTCAAAGGAAAAATATACAGACGATATCAGAAGAAAACCAATGGACGTCCAGGTCTTTTGGCGCGGTCATTGTCCTTATTGCAGGAATAGCCTTACTATGTCTTGGCGCGCTTTTATCCATATCCCTCGGTGCGGCCGATATTCATTTGCGCACGGTGTGGGACGCCATTTTTCATTTTCAGCCGAAAGAGACCTCCCACCAAATCATACACGACCTTCGCCTGCCGAGAACGGCTGCCGCTGCGCTTGTCGGCGCTTTGTTAGCGGTGTCGGGCGCGATCATGCAGGGGATGACGAGAAACCCTTTGGCAGAACCTTCAATTATGGGCGTGACATCAGGCTCTGCGTTTGCCGTTTCGATTGCATTTGCTTTTTTTCCCGGACTTTCTATGATGGGGCTTGTGCTATGGTCCTTTGCAGGAGCGGGGCTCGGGGCATCTACGGTAATGGGGATTGGCATGTTTTCAAGGGGCGGACTTACGCCGGTAAAGCTTGCGCTGGCAGGATCAGCAGTTTCTTATTTTTTTACAGGCATTTCAACCGCCGTTGCCATCCGCTTTGATGTCGCTCAAGATATCAGTTTTTGGTATGCTGGCGGGGTAGCGGGCGTGAAATGGTCAGGTGTCCATCTTTTGCTTCTCGCGGGGGCGGCCGGTTTAACGCTGGCGTTTATCATCGCCCGGTCTGTGACAGTGTTAAGTCTCGGTGACGAGCTGGCGAAAGGGCTTGGACAATATACATCGGCGGTGAAGGTGGTTGGCATGCTTGTCGTTGTGATTTTGACGGGAGCCGCTGTTTCTATTGCCGGCACCATCGCATTCATCGGGCTGATTATACCGCATATTACCCGCTTTTTGGTCGGTGTGGATTATCGATGGATCATTCCTTGTTCGGCGGTGCTTGGCGCCGTATTGCTCGTGTTTGCTGACATTGCGGCAAGACTTGTAAACGCGCCCTTTGAAACACCTGTCGGCGCGCTGACCTCTCTCATCGGCGTTCCCTTTTTCTTTTACTTGGCACGTCGGGAAAGGAGAGGGCTGTAATGAAAACGAAAAAACCGCTCGTTGTGATGGCTGTGACCTTTCTGCTGATCGTAATGGTCTTTTTTATCAGCTTGATTTTGGGTGTCATCAAAATTGCACCGCTTAAAACGCTCCAAGTTTTTTTCGGCCAAGGAACGGCGCGTGATGAACTTGTCTTATTTGAGTTCAGGCTGCCGCGGATCATCCTTTCATTGCTCGTTGGGGCAGGAATCGCTGTTGCCGGGGCCATTTTGCAAAGCGTATCTCAAAATGATCTGGCTGAGCCCGGCATTCTCGGCATTAACGCCGGCGGCTCGCTTGCTGTTGTGCTTTTTATATACTTTTTTCAAGAATCAGCTTCAAATCTCAGCTTTTTCGGAATATTTATGCTTCCGTTCAGTGCTTTGGCGGGCGCATTCCTCGCCGCGTTTCTCATTTATCTTCTGGCTTGGAAAAAAGGTGTGACACCGATTCGGCTGATTTTAGTCGGTATTGGCGTGAATGCCGGATTTAATGCTTTGCTGCTGATTTTTCAGCTCAAGATGGACCCTCATGATTTTATGCAAGCCGCGGTTTGGATTTCCGGCTCGATCTGGGGGGCGAACTGGAATATGATCTGGGCGATTCTTCCTTGGATTGTGATCTTGCTTCCGTTTACTTTATATAAGGCACGCTATTTGAACATTTTGCAGCTCGGAGATCAATTAGCGACCGGACTGGGCACTGCTGTTGAAAGGGAAAGACGGATTCTCCTTCTGGCAGCGGTCACTCTTGCCGCTTCATGCGTGGCAGCAGCAGGGGGGATCGCGTTTCTCGGATTGATCGCGCCCCACGTGGCGAGAAGGCTTACCGGTCCCCGTCACCAGACGCTGATACCGGTCTCCGCCTTCATCGGCGCATTTCTGTTTTTGCTCGCTGACACGCTGGCGAGAAATGTATTGGCACCGTCAGAAATTCCGGTCGGCCTTGTTATCTCCGTGTTAGGCGCGCCTTATTTTATTTATTTATTGATGAAAACGAATTAGAGGAGGGGGCCGAATATGAATTCATTAACAACGGAACAGCTTGGAATTGGTTATGGTGACAGGGTGATTGTAGAAGATTTAAATATATCGGTTCCTAAAGGGAAAATCACTACCTTAATCGGCCCGAACGGCTGCGGGAAATCAACGATATTAAAAACAATGTCCAGAATTATGCGTTCACATACAGGTGCCGTCTATTTAAACGGTAAAGCGATTCATAAAATGCCTACAAAGGACATTGCGAAAGATATGGCGATTCTGCCGCAGACACCTGAAGCGCCAAGCGGTTTAACGGTGTATGAATTGGTGTCGTACGGCAGGTTTCCGCATCAATCAGGATTTGGCCGATTACATGATGAAGATCGCCGGATCATCAAATGGGCGCTAGAAGAAACAGGAATGGCTGAATACGCTGAACGGCCGATTGAGGCCCTGTCAGGCGGACAGCGTCAGCGCGTCTGGATTGCCATGGCGCTTGCGCAAGGGACGGAACTGTTGCTGTTGGATGAACCGACAACGTATCTTGATCTCGCACACCAGCTAGAAATTCTTCAGCTGCTTGACAGACTCAACAAAGAACAGGGACGGACGATTCTAATGGTCATTCATGACCTGAACCACGCAGCCCGTTTTTCTCATTATATGATCGCGCTCAAAAAAGGCGCGGTCATCAAGGAAGGCACAGCACTGGAGGTCATGACACCGGACATTTTGAAGCAGGTATTTCAAATTGATGCTGAAATCGTCACTGATCCCCGCACCAATAAACCTGTATGCTTGACCTATGATCTGATTAAAAAGGAAAAAACACTTGTTTCTGTGTAAGAAAACTCCCGGTTCAGAGCCGGGAGTTTTTATTTTCGGCCCTGAAAATACAATTTCACCATTTGATTGCTTCATTTTAATAAAAAGATTGCAAGTCTTTTTGAATTAATAGATAATATTGGTTAGAATGTTTCGAAAATATTACATAGTTTACAGAAAGAGGAGATCGTTGTGTCCAAGAAGAAAAAATGGCTTATTACCGGTGCGATATGTGCCGGTGTGCTTGTATTGGCAGGGATCGGCGCCGGCGGTGTTTACGTTTTTACCCACATGAACCAAATTGCCGTATCATCGGAACCCTATGCTGAATCGGTAGCGGTATACATGGGAGGAGACTCAGAATCAGGCCAAACCTTCTCGGGAAAGGTTGAACCTGAGAAACAGCAGAAAGTCTATATCGATTCAGAAAAAGGCAGCATTAAAAAAACATACGTCAAAGAAGGCGATCAGGTCAAAAAGGGCGATAAACTTTTTGAGTATGAGGGCGAGGATCACTCTGACGAAGTGGAGCAAGCCAATTTGCAAATCGAAATGACTAACCTGCAAATCAGCCGTTTGCAAAAATCAATAACGGAAACGGAAAAACAGCTGAAAACAGCCGGAAAAGAAGAGAAATCACAGCTGCAAGATGAGCTTGACCAGGCCAACTTCGATTTAAAAACAAGCCAGCTTGAGTTGAAGCAGCATCAAAAAGAGCTGTCAGCCCTTACGAAAAACAAAGGCTCCAATGTCATAACAAGCAAGCATGACGGGATCGTTCAAAGCGTCAATCAGGATATTGCTGACGGGGCAACGGGCGATCAGGCAGGAGGACCGTATATCCAGATTGTTTCCACGGGCAAATATCTAGTCAAAAGCCAAATCAACGAGCTGTTAATGGACACAATGAAAAAAGGCAGCAAAGTCAAAGTCACGCTGAAAACAGGCGGTGAAGGCGAGTGGAAAGGAAAGGTCACCTCGATAGGCAAGCTTCCAGCGGGAACAGGCGAGGGTGAGGAAGAAAGTTATGCTGAAGAAGAAATGAACCCTCAATCCTCTAACTATCCGTTCACTATTTTATTAGACAGCCATAAAGGTCTCGAAGTCGGCTATCATGTCAACATCGAGGTGATGAGCGATGAGGCTGATGCGGACGCGATTAAACTGCCGTCCGACATGGTCATTCAGGATGACGGCGAACCGTACGTGTGGAAAGCGGATGAGAATCAGAAAGCGGTCAAGCAGCCTGTTGAAATCGGGGACACTGATGAAAATGACATGGTGGAGATTAAGAGCGGCCTGACGCCGGACGATTATGTGATCTATCCTGATCCCGCGGTCAAGGAAGGAAAGCAGGTTACAGTCAATGCTGACACTGAATAATATTTCAAAATCGTACAAGCTGGGAAAAGAAGAAGTTCCGATCTTGAAACATATTAATCTGACGGTCCAAGCCGGCGAGTTTCTGGCGATTATGGGGCCTTCGGGTTCTGGAAAGTCAACGTTAATGAATATCATCGGCTGTTTGGACAGGCCAACCTCGGGAACCTATACGCTTGACCAGATCGATATTTTGAAAGGGAAAGACGGTGCCTTAGCCGAAATCCGCAACGAATCAATCGGGTTTGTGTTTCAAACCTTTCATCTGCTGCCGCGTCTCACCGCGCTGCAAAATGTCGAGCTGCCGATGATCTACAATAAAGTGAAGAAAAAAGAGAGAAGGCAGAGAGCCTATGAAGCGCTGGAAAAGGTCGGACTAAAAAACAGGGTCTCCTACAAGCCTCCGAAGCTGTCAGGCGGGCAAAAGCAACGGGTGGCGATCGCGAGAGCCTTAGTCAATCAGCCGAGATTTATTTTGGCTGATGAACCGACCGGGGCGCTTGATACCAAATCAAGCGAACAAATTTTGGCGCTGTTTTCTGAATTGCATCAGGAAGGCAAGACCATTATTATGATTACCCACGACCCGGATGTTGCCAAAAAAGCTGACAGAACCGTTTTTATCAGAGACGGAGAATTGGTATTAGATGAGAGAGGGGATATCAGCCATGCTTGAGCATATTCGAATCTCCTTTCAATCCATTTTCTCTCATAAATTAAGATCCATTCTGACCATGCTCGGTGTCATTATCGGCATAGCGGCAATTATTGCGATTGTGTCGATGCTGAAGGGACAAAGCGAACAATTAAAGCAAAGCATGATCGGCATGGGAAATAACTCGATCAATGTTGTCTACCAGCCGTCAGGCGGAGAAGAGGAGGGCATCGGCTATCAGGTTTCGTACACGTCCGCGCCGCCTGTCACTGACGAAACAGTAAAGGCAATTAAATCTGATCCTATGGTCAAAGGATTATCCTTATATTACTTGTCTGAAGGTTCGAGCGTCTTTCATTTGACAAACGTTTCGTACCCCCAAGTGTACGGAGTTGACGGTGACTACTTTGATATGTTCCCAGTCCGTATAACCGAAGGGAGGAAGCTGGCGGAAAATGAATTGAACAGCACACGCCAAGTGGTGATGATCAATGAAGCCGCCAGAGATGAACTGTTTCCAGACGGAGACGCTCTGCATAAAAAGATTGAGATGAATGGTGTGCCGTTTAAGGTTGCCGGTGTTTTTACAGAAAAAAATCAGCAGGAAAGCATGTTTGAAGGTGATTACGCGAACCCGGTTTTGTACGTGCCGAAAAAGGTGTGGCCGCTCATCGAAGGATTTGACGCGCCGACACAGATCGCTGTGCAGGCCGATTCTTCTGAGCATATCCAAGAAGCCGGCGTGATGGCTGCTGATCTTTTAAACCAAGGGCTGTCAGATGCTGAGTTGGCAAAAGCAGAGTATAGTGTGATGGATCTTCAGGAGATCGCACAGGAAGTGGAGTCCTTTAATCAGTCATTTGCACTGCTGCTTGGCGGAATCGCCAGTATTTCACTATTGGTTGGCGGCATCGGCGTTATGAATATCATGCTCGTTTCCGTTACGGAGCGCACGAGGGAAATCGGAATTAAAAAAGCGCTCGGTGCTAAGCGGCGTGTGATTTTATTTCAATTTTTAACCGAGGCGGTCGTGCTGACAAGCATTGGCGGAATACTCGGTGTGCTGGCGGGCTTCGGCATCGCTAAGCTGCTGACGGTCGTTTTTCCAATGCCTTTTATCGTCTCCGTCCCGGCTGTGGTCGGAGCACTCATCTTTTCAATGGCAGTCGGCATTATTTTCGGCTTGCTTCCGTCCATCAAGGCATCGAAGCTTCAACCTGTAGACGCGCTACGCTATGAATAAAAAGAACGCATCCATTTGGAATGCGTTCTTTTTTTAGCTTGGAAGAGCTGAGTTGCATTTGTCTAAAATCAGAAAAACGGCTGCGACGATCATTTCTTCTGTAGTGGACAGCCAAATGTCGCTCATCAATTGGTCTGTCGTATGGGCAGTCATCCACAAAAACAGCAGCTGTACGATGCCGGCAAGAAGAATGAATAAGCGTTTGTCTGTCTTGAAAAATGTAAAGCTATGTATCATCAGGCGTTCCAATGGTTCTAAGAATAGGCCGAGGACAAGAAACAACACGGTAAAAAGCAGGACATGAGCCGCTGAGCGGCAGCTCGTTCCTGCTATCGAAAACAATATATAGATGACGGCAAAATAGGTCAACACCACTGCCGCCGCGGCCAAACAGTATTTTATAGAGAGCCGCAATAATCGTTTTGAAGACATTTGATGTTTCACGGGTTTATCTCCTTATAAAGGCCTGCAGAGAACTAACGCTCTCTGCAGGCTGGCAGTTTTTTATTTATTGTATTTCTTTTTCACAACCGGATGTTTTTCTTTTGAAAGGATATCGGTAAAGTCCTTGCCTAATTCAAGGTGCTGTTGAACAAGTGTCTCAGGAAGCATTGCAAGCCATTGGTTTAAAGATACATCGGCATAGTGGTCGTCTTTGAAGATCTCTAAAAAGACTAGCGGTTCATCTCCAGTGTTTTCAACGTAATGCCCCATTGCAAACGGAACATACCCGACATCACCGGCTTGGTAGTCAAACGTTCTCGCATGGCCGTCAGATGCAAAAACGGTCATTCTTGCTTGGCCGGAGATGTAGTATTGCCACTCGTGCGTATTCGGATGCCAATGCAGCTCGCGAATGGCACCGGGTTCCACCGTCACGAGCGCGGATGCGATCGTTTTAGACACTTTGAAGTTTGTTGAATCTGCAATGTATACTTTTCCTCCTTCTGATTCAATTGGCTTCTGTTCAAGAAGGCGGTAAGTAAACGGATAAGGCGCTTCACCGTTCGGCCCTTTTACAATGTCATCTTTTAAACTTCCTGGGACTGGTTCTTCAAATATATATTTCTCTTTGCCTGGCAAATTGGCAATCTCTTCTTGTGTGACGCCAAAGTTTGCAGCAATGACTTCTTTAGGCGTGTGGGCAAGCCAGTCTGTCAGCTGGAACGTGCTGTTTTCAGAGAATGAGCCATCGTCAAACACGAGCAGGAACTCGGCTCCTTCATCCAGTGCTTGAATGGAGTGCGGCAGGCCTGACGGGAAGTACCAAAGATCTCCTTCGCCTACATCATCAATAAAGCTGCGGCCCTGTTCATCCACAATGGTAACTCTTGCACGACCGTAAATCATATAAGCCCACTCGGCTTCTTTATGCCAATGCAGCTCGCGAATGGCACCTGGTTTCAGCCGCATATTGACAGAAGCAAGGTTTTCTGAAATCGGCAGCTCACGTACGGTAACTTCACGGGCATATCCGCCTTTTTCTAATCGGTTGTGAGTATCAGAGAATGAAAACTTCATATTGCTGACGGTGCCGTGATCGGTTTCCGGCGGAACAAGCATATCAGGATTTTGGCGGTCTCTTTCAATATTACGCGGGATTTTTACTGTTGCTCCTTTGTCTCCTCTGATTGGCTGCGGAATGTCGTTTTGTTTTTTCATGAATGTTTCCTCCTTAAAATTGAA
This sequence comes from Bacillus sp. K7, assembly GCF_053903245.1. Taxonomy (NCBI): domain Bacteria; kingdom Bacillati; phylum Bacillota; class Bacilli; order Caryophanales; family Bacillaceae; genus Bacillus; species Bacillus sp. K7. The sequence continues at coordinate 3,100,207 of NZ_CP096406.1, read as the reverse complement.
ATGTGATACTGAAAGAGAAGGTGAAAGGCCTTTCGTTTTCCCTTCTGTCTTGTTAAGTGAAAAAAAACAGTGAAAAGTCAACTTCGATTAAAAATTATTTTTTTGCTTTCTGATCTTTCAGTTCTGTCATCAGTTCGATAAGCTGATCGAACTTTTTCTCAAATCGGGTCAGCAGGTACATTGCAATCAGCGCAGGAAACCCTAGATTGCCAATCTGTTTTACGACTTCTTCTATAAAAACCTGATCCATGGAAAATACCTCCCTTCTTTTTTTGCAGTCATGTATGTAAGTGAAGGAAATCCATGAAAACGTAAACTGCGGCTGGCGTAATGAAGGCAAGCGCTAGTCAGAAAGTAGTAGTTTACTTTTTTTTGCTTTCTTTCATTTAATTTATAGGGAGGCGGTTTGATGGACTATCAAGGTCTTTTGCGATCAAAATGTAAGGAGATAATGAAGCATCCCATCGTGAAGCATTTTTTGAGCAATCCTCAGCATTACCGTTTGTTCAAAAACGTCATGGAAAGCCCGAACGAGAAAGATGCAAAATCATTGGACGAGCAATTCAAGCAATTTTATAAGGAAATCCGCATCGTTAAGTATATGAATTCAATGATTCGCATCTTTTCTATTGATTTTGATAAGCGGGTTCGTAAAAACCAAAAACGGTATCCGCTGACGGTCGATCATCCGGAAGTGGGGGAACGGCTTCCTTCTGAAACGGGAAGCGATGCGTTTGAAGCATTTTTAGACCGGCAGGATGATCTGAGCCAGCACGTCCAGGATTATCAGCTCTACCAAGCGATCCAGAAGCTGACTGACAAACAAAAAAGCGTGTTGACGAAAGTCTATCTTCACGGTGCTACGATGCAGGAGATTGCAGATTCGCTAGGGGAGTCCCGGCAAAACATCTCTAACATTCATAAAAAGGGGCTTGAGAATATCAGAAAGCAGCTAGCGGCGCAAAAAAAGGGGGAAAGTAAGCTGTGAACGGCCAGTTTGATCAAAAGAAACAAAAAGACGACATGTATGACATTGAACATCTGATTGCATGCTTTTCACCGATGATCAGAAAAAAACTCAGCAATACGTCCTTTCAAGAAAGAGAAGATTTAGAGCAAGAGCTGAGGATTAAGATGTTTGAAAAGGCTGATATGCTTTTGTGTCAGGACGTTCCGGGGTTTTGGGAGTTTATTTTGTATATGGTAGACGAGAACTCATAATCATTTATCATCTGAACATACGTAAAACGGGAACTGCCACGTTCCCGTTTTTTATTTGTCCTGCCAGGGCAAGACGACTCTATTCAAAAATGTACCAAAAATAATCGATATAATGATAAGATGAAAAAAACAGTGACAGAAAGGAACATAAAAGTGGAAAATGCATCAATTTTAATCGTAGACGATGAGAAAGCGATTGTGGATATGATCAAACGCGTTCTCGAAAAAGAAGGTTACCGAAATTTACTGGATGCGGCAAGCGCAGAGGAAGCGATTCCGGTTGTGAAGGCCAATAAGGTAGATTTGATCGTGCTGGATGTCATGATGGGCGGAATGTCCGGTTTTGAAGCCTGCACAATGATCAGAGAGTATTCAGAGGCTCCGATTTTTTTCCTGACGGCAAGATCATCCGACGCGGACAAATTGTCGGGCTTTGCGGTTGGGGCTGATGACTATATCACAAAACCATTTAATCCGCTGGAATTAGCGGCGCGGATCAGAGCGCATCTTAAGCGCACATATCAGTCGAAAGAAACGAATTCAAACCAAACCTATACATATGATTATTTTACATTTTCTCCGCAAAATGCCGAGCTGATTGTAGGCGGTGCAGCCGTCGCTTGTTCAGCCCAGCTTTTGCAGCTTTTGCAGTATTTTTGTGAACACCCTAATGTGGTGCTTTCGAAGGATCAAATTTATGAAAAAGTGTGGGGTTACCCTTCCTACGGCGACAACAACACCGTCATGGTTCATATCCGCAAGCTCAGGGAAAAAATTGAGCGTGATCCGAGCAATCCGGAGTATATTGTAACGGTTCGCGGTCTCGGATACCGTTTTATCCCGAATCCTGAAGGCAAGCGGTCATGAGGTTAAGATGGAAGTTTTTGTTCCATTTTTTCGGGCAGATGCTGATTGTAATCCTGCTGCTCACGGTTATGCTGGTTGCTTCGTTTTTCTACTTAGATTCGCGATTTAGCGACGCGGAATCCAATTCAGGACTGACGAAGGCAACGACCGACACACTCGAGGCATATCTCGATGTAAATGAAGACGGGACATGGGAAGTCGATAATTTTCTGAAGAAATCTGTCGATAAACAGGACGGCTGGATGCAAATCATTGATTCCAAAGGAAAGACCGTTTATTCCTACAGTGTGCCGAAAGACGTGCCCAAAACCCATGCCAAGAAAGAGCTTTTATCGATTTATAAAACCAAAAAGTTCAATCAGTATAAGGTGAATTATTGGGCCATCAATATTGAAGACAAGTCCTATCTTTTATTATCGGGCTGGAAACTAAAAAGCGAACAGCTGCTGACTTCCATTGGAAAGCGTGAACAAGAAATAGACGCTCCAGCACATTATCAATCAAGTACCATCGACTATATCAAGAAGGAAAAAGGCGCCATTTACCTATTGGACAGCAATGGAAACATTCTGGACAGCGTCAACGGCACAAAAAGCGAAAGAAAAATGATGAACCAGCTGGAGCTGCTCAAATACAGCTCTAAACCATGGAACTATAAGCGGGAAATTTCCGTTAAGATCCTCGATAAAGACAGATGGATGGTCGCTACGGTGCCAAACCCTGTCTATGTCACCGATCAGGAGTTTAACAAATCATTTCTGAAGGTTGTTCTAAAGGCGATGTTCCTGATTATGGCTGTTCTGTTCCTGTATATCATTTGGATGACGGTTTGGTATATGTTCCGCTTCGGGCTGCCGATTTTTCACACCATTAAATGGCTGGTCAATCTATCAAAAGGAAAGCTCGAGGAGCCGAAAAACCGAAAAGGCCTTCCTGTCAGCAAAAACAAAAAGGGGAAAATCAAACAGCCGTACCGCTTCTTCGGTGAGATTTTTGAATCGATGGATCAGCTGACTGAAACGCTGAGACGGGATAAGCGAAATAGAGAAAAAATCCAGGCGACAAGAGAAGAATGGATTGCCGGTTTGTCGCACGATTTAAAAACGCCGCTCAGCAGCATTTACGGCTACAGCATGATGCTTGAATCTAAGCAATATGACTGGTCGCCGGAAGAAGTGAAAGAAATGGGACAGGTTGTCAGAGAAAAATCTGAATACATGTCCAAGCTGATTGAAGATTTAAATTTAACGTATCGGCTGAAAAATGATGCCCTTCCTATCAAGAGAAATCTGACAAGCCTGATCCCGTTTTTTAAAAATGTCATTGAAGATTTCAAGAAAAATCCGTTTTCTGAAGGGTATGATATCTCCTTTGTGTCCAAAGAAGAGCATATTGAATTTGCGCTGGATGAAGCGTGGTTCAGGCGTATATTAGAAAATCTCCTTGGGAATGCGGTAAAGCACAACGACAAAGGAACAGAGATTCAGGTTCTTCTCGAACAAACGAAAAATCATATTTCCTTGAAAGTGAAGGACAATGGGAAGGGAATGGATGAAGAAACGATCACCCATTTGTTTAACCGTTATTACAGGGGGACGAACACAAAAGATTCATCTGCCGGAACGGGCCTCGGACTCGCCATTGCCAAGGAGCTTGTCCATCTGCATAATGGGACGATTCATGTGAACAGCAGAATGAATATGGGAACGGTCATTACCATCCTTTTCGAAAAGCAATAAACATGTGGTTTGGCCGCCTCTTAGCCGGGAATAAGAATATATAGACTGAAGCTAAAGAGGTGTAAAACATGGATGCAGTATTGGAAGCAGACACTCGGGCAGTCATTGGTGAAGGCCCATTATGGGATGAAAAAAACGGACGTTTATATTGGGTTGATATCTTAGGGAGCGAGCTCCACATCTTCGACCCTGAAGAAAAAGTCAACCGGTCGATCAAGTTCAACTCCTTTGTGACGGCGCTTGCGAAATATTCAAAGGATGAACTGATGATGACGATGAAGGATGGGTTTTACCTATACCATCTTCAGGATGACAGCTTGAAGAAAATCAAACAGCCGAAGGACATGCATGAGAGCCTGCGTTTTAATGACGCGAAATGTGATCCGTATGGAAGGCTTTGGGCGGGGACGATGAGCATGGAAGGCGAACAAAAACAGGCCTCGCTATACCGATTGGATCCAAATGGCAGTCTTGTCAAAATCAAAGGCCAAGTCTCAACCTCGAACGGTTTGGATTGGGATCGCGAGCGGAATTTGATGTATTACATCGACACGCCGACGCAGGAGGTTGTGCGCTACAGCTACGACCCTGAAAGCGGAGATATCTCAAACCCAGAATCCGTCTATCGGTTTAATCAAACGGACGGATTGCCGGACGGCATGACAATCGACAAAAACGGCATGCTGTGGGTGGCACTGTTTGGCGGAAGCCGCGTTGTTCACATTGACCCGTTTCAGCAGAAAGAAATCGATTCAATCAGCGTGCCGGCCAAATACGTCACATGCTGCGCGTTCGGCGGCAGAGATTTAAAAACCCTTTACATCACAACGGCGACTGAACAAATGACAGAGACGGAAAGATACGAGCAGCCTCACGCGGGAGGACTTTTTTCAGCAAAACTGGAAACAGGCGGATACCAGCCGGTTTCCTTCGCTGGAGATGTATAAAAGAACGCATCCGAAACACGGATGCGTTTTTTGCATATTACAGAGAACGGATAATGCCGCCTTCTACACGCTGTGCCGTGCCGTTAATGGCGGATGCGGCGTCTGATGCGAGGAAGACGATTGTGTTGGCGACTTCATCTGCTGTCGCGTATCGCTGAATAAGAGAAGTCGGCTCATTGACGTTAAAATAGTCTTTGATGAATGTATCTGTATCCTGCCCGGCAGCTTGTGCGGCGCCTTCCATGTAGGATGCCACGCCCTCTGTCCAAGTAGGTCCCGGAAGCACTGAGTTGACCGTCACATTCGTGCCTTTTGTCATTTCAGCCATGCCTCTTGAAAGGCTGATCAGCGCCGTTTTTGTCATGGAGTAGGGAATCATTGTTGGAAGCGGTTTGACGCCTGCTTCACTTGCGATATTTAAAATGCGGCCGCTGTTTTTGGCAAGCATTTTTGGAAGGAAGTGGCGGCTTGTCCGCACCGCGCTCATCACATTCACTTCAAAATATTGATTCCACTCTTCATCTGTCACATCGGCAAAGTCTTTTACTTCGAAGAAACCAAGGTTGTTGACAAGGATATCGATATCACCGATTTCATTAACTTTTTCAATAAGTGCCGCTGCTTCATCTGTTTTTGACAAATCGGCAGCCGCCCCGTGCACCGTTCCGTATTCAGAAAGCTCTTCCACCGTTCGATTGACAGTCTCCTGTTTGCGTCCGTTGACAATCACTGCCGCACCCTCTTGCAGAAAGCTTTTTGCCGTTGCTTTCCCGATGCCGGAAGTCGAGCCGGTGATGAAGACGAGTTTGTCTTTTAGTTGTAAATCCATAAGAAATCATTCCTTTTAATAGATGATGGTATTAAGTATACAAGAATAAATTTAGTGTTTACGAGGATTTTGCTTTCATACACATAACGGGGGGAAAGTCATTCAGGACGCATATACAAGCCTGTCAGTCATATAGTATAATTACTCCGAAAAAAGGATACGAATGTCGAATGGGTGCCGGTCCGTGAACAACAGCCGGCTTAATAGGGAAACCGGTAAAAGCCGGTGCGGTCCCGCCACTGTAATTGGCCATACGCCAAGAGCCAGGATACCTGCCTGTTTGATCAGCACGAAGTCTGCGAGGACAGATGATGTGTAAACAATAGGTTTTTTTGTGTTGTTTACAGCATCTTTACCATCGTAGGGATGCTTTTTTTAGTTCACTTAGGAGGAAAGATCATGAAAAAACTAACTGGAATATGGACTGCGCTTCTGTTGGCTGCCGTTATGATGGCAGGCTGCGGGAATACGGCAGATCAGAAGGATTCCAAGGCAAAGCAACAGACAGAAGCGTTCCCTGTCACCATTGATGATGCGTCAAATCAAGATGTGACCATCAAAAAGGAGCCGGAAAAGATTGTTTCATTAATGCCGAGCAACACAGAAATCACATACGCTCTCGGTCTCGGTGAAAAAGTGGTCGGTGTCACCAAAAACGATACATATCCGAAAGAAGTCCAAAAGGTCGAGAAGGTCGGAGATATGAATGTAAACGTTGAGAAAGTCATTGCTCTTAAGCCGGATCTCGTTCTTGCCCACGAGTCTTCCATGTCAGCGTCAGCGGATGCCATCAAACAGCTGAAGGACGCGGGCATCACCGTGCTGACTGTCAATGATGCGCAATCATTTTCCGAGGTCTACAAATCAATCGAAATGATCGGAGAAGCTTCCGGGGCTGAGAAACAGGCCGATCAGCTCGTAAAAAGCATGAAATCGGATTTGCAGGATATTCAAGAAAAAGCGAAAACCATTTCAAAAGATGAGGAGAAAAGCGTATTTATCGAGGTTTCTCCTGCTCCCGACATTTACACAACAGGGAAAGACACGTTTATGCATGAAATGCTGAATGTCATCCATGCTAAAAACGCAGCGGCAGACCAAACAGGCTGGGTGCAAATGACAGACGAGGCGATCGTAAAACTCAATCCGGATGCTATCGTGACAACAGACGGAGTGGAAGTGAAAGCAGTGGAAAAACGTGATGGCTGGAGCGAAATCAATGCTGTGAAACATCATCGCGTGTATGATGTAGACCCTGATCTCGTGACACGTTCCGGTCCCCGTCTGATCGAAGGGGTCGAAGAACTTGCGGAAAGCATTTACCCGGATACGTTTAAGGAATAACCGTTTTGCCGCATATATCATCAGTTTTTCATTTTTAGCTGTGAGCATCATGTTAGGAATTTCTTGCGGCAGCCTGCAAATTCCTATTTCCGCTATCCTTCGTGTCTTGTGGCATGAAGGTTTCGGCGGCTCTATCGGCCCTGATGACCCGATGTACACCAATATTATGATGAATATCAGACTGCCGAGAGTTGTGCTGGCCGCCCTTGTGGGGGCGGCTCTTTCTATCGCGGGGGCTGCTTTTCAGGGGCTGTTGAAAAATCCGCTTGCCGACCCATACACGCTCGGTGTATCATCCGGTGCTTCAGTCGGAGCGGTTGTGACCCTGTTCTTCGGCTTGCAGCTTCCTGTCATCGGAGGGTTTACACTCCCGCTTGTGAGTGTAGCCTCGGCACTTGTCACGATGGCGGCGGTTCTTTCCTTCAGCCGCCTCGTTCATGCTTCGATGTCTGTTTCCACCCTCATTTTGACCGGTGTCATCATCAATTCTTTTTTGGGCGCGTTTATTTCTCTTATCATTGCCCTGACAGGAGACAACCTGCTGCCGATTGTGCATTGGCTGCTTGGCAGCGTTTCGATGAGGGGCTGGAGCTATGTTGTTCTGTTCCTCCCATTTTTTCTTTTGGGAACGATTTTACTGATCATAAACGGAAGGGAGCTGAACGTGATGACATATGGAGAAGACAAAGCAAAGCTTCTCGGAGTCAGCGTTCAGCAGAAAAAAATGCAGATTTTAATAGCCGGCTCTCTTTTGACGGGAAGCGCCGTGGCTGTATCTGGCACGATCGGATTTGTCGGTCTTGTCATTCCTCATATCACAAGGCTTTTGTGGGGAACGGACCATCGGCATTTACCGCCGCTGTCCGCCTTGCTCGGAGCTGGTTTTCTCGTTTTAGCCGATCTGCTTTCCAGAACGATCATTGAGCCGGTTGAACTGCCGATCGGGATCATTACGTCCCTGGCGGGGGCGCCTGTTTTTGCCCTTATTTTAATTCGGCAGCATCGCGGAGGGAAAAGCTTATGATGAGAGCAGAAAGGCTGTCGGGAGGATACGGAGACAGGCGGCTGATCAACAATGTCAGCTTAACAGTAGATCAGGGCGAATTTCTCGGTATTCTCGGCCCTAATGGAAGCGGTAAAACGACGCTTCTGCACTTGCTGACAGGCACGCTGCCGGCCAAGGAAGGCAGCGTTTATTTGGCTGGCAAACTGCTGTCGGCCTATAAACCAAAGGAACTGGCGCAAATTATGGCCGTCCTGCCGCAAAAAACGGATCAAGCCTTTACCTTTACCGTTCAAGAAACGGTAGCCTTTGGCAGATACCCATTCCAGACAGGGCTGTTCAAACAGCAGACTGAAAAAGATCAAGCCATTGTACAGGAAGCAATGGAGCAAACAGGAGTGGCCGCTTTTGCGCAACAATCGATTCGTGATCTAAGCGGAGGAGAACAGCAGCGGGTGTATTTGGCCCAAGCTTTGGCACAGCAGCCGCGTATTTTATTTCTGGACGAGCCGACAAATTTTCTCGATCTGGCTTATCAAAAAGACCTGCTGGATCTCATCAAACGCCTGACAAAAGAAAACGGATTGACGGCTGTCAGCGTTTTTCATGATTTGAACACCGCAAGCCTGTACTGTGATGAGCTCTTGTTTATGAAAAACGGTACAGCCGGACCTAAGCAAAAACCGGAATATGCTGTCACAGAACCTCACATCAAGGCGGTGTACGATACAGATGTCACCGCTTTGGTCCATCACAGTTCACCTACACCGATGATTGCGATTCAGCCTGAACAAGACAGGGTGCAGCAGTTGTCTATCCCATTTGAGGCTTTGCTGCAAGCGAGGCGCGATGCCGTTCTGGTGCAAACGGAAATTCCGCTTCGCACCCTGTCCTCCGCGCCTGTCGGTGGAGGGTTTTCATGGAGCAGAACGCTGATCCATAAACGGCTTCCCGTTCAGGCAGATCCTATCGGAGGGCTTACAGCCTTCCTAACGGAAAACGGTTTTCATCTGCCGGAAACCTGTGCGATGGCTTCTTCGGGAAGGCTTGACCGTTTGGTGTATCGAACGTATGAGGATGGGGAGTTATCCGTATTTATTTGCGTCATGACTGGCTTTTCGATCTGGATTTTGGTCAATGGCTATGCGGCAGATCAATTCTTCGTCAAAGCTCTTATGGCTGCTGAAGCAGAACGTGTAAAAGTGTTGGGAGACAGACGGGCAGAGGGGGATATTCTCATCGCTGCGACACAAACTCAGCAATTTAAAAACACAGATCAACTGCTGAATCAATTGATACAGGTCGGCATAGCAGAATGTGTAAAAGAAGCTTCAAAGCTGTTTGAATAAGTCTGTAAAGGAGACATAAGCATGAAATTATATACAAAAACAGGCGATCAGGGCCAAACAAGCTTAGTCGGAGGCAGAACCGGCAAGGACAGCCTACGTGTCGAGAGCTATGGCACGATCGACGAACTGAACAGCTTTGTCGGGCTTGCTTTGGCAGAGCTATCCGGACAGGCCGGCTTTGAGGATTTGACAGCCGAGCTGCTCACCATCCAGCATGAGCTGTTTGACTGCGGTGGCGATCTGGCAATCGTCACAGAAAGAAAAGACTATACATTAACGGAAGAATCCGTTTTCTATTTAGAAACGCGCATTGATGCCTATACTGCAGAAGCGCCGGAACTAAAGAAATTTATTCTCCCGGGCGGAACGAAGGGCGCTGCGCTTCTCCATACGGCGCGCACCATTACGAGGCGGGCGGAACGCCGAGTGGCGGCGCTGATGAAATCGGAGGAGATTCATGAAACAGTGCTGCGTTATCTCAATCGTCTTTCCGATTATTTCTTTGCGGCTGCACGGGTTGTGAATGTGAGAAGCGGCATAGCCGATGTGGAATATGAAAGAAGCGCTATTGTGTTTCGGGATCGAAACAGCAGCGAATCATAAAAAGAGAAAACGGAAGCCGGCGTGTTCGATACATGCCGGCTTTTTTCATTCTGTCAATCTCCCATATTACGACAAAAAATGAACCTTATGAATTATTGACTCAAAAATGGAAAAATGAGATATTGTTAAAAATAGATGTAAAAAATAGGCAGTGGGGGGCTCTGATGGATGGTGAATTTAATTGAAAGTGATAGCATCTGGAAGAGAAATTTTAATTATCTTTTTTTCTCAAGAATAGTCAAGATATCCGGCGATATGTTCGCATTTAATTCGATATTATGGTTCTTAATTTATGGCGGCAAAGGCGCGATCGGAACTGCATTATTGATAGCTGTCACCTTTTTGCCGGAAGCTGTGCTGGCGCCTGTGACGGGTCCTTTCATGAAGCAGAATACGCTGAAATTTTGGATGTACTTTTCAGATCTGACAAGGGCTGCGATTGTCTTGATTATTCCTCTTTGTCATTTTGCGGGCTTTTCTCCGCTGTGGTTTGTCATGACGCTAATGATTGTGCATTCTGCTACAGGGGCTGCCTACAATCCCGCCTCCATAGCTTTAATTCCCCAAATTGTAAATGAACAGGGCATCCAAAAAGCAAATGCTGTGCTGCAGTCCTCCGCTCAGGTTGTCCGGCTCGGAGCTGTCACGTTATGCGGCGCTATTCTTACATTTGTCAGCCCTTCTTATACGATGCTGATCGCACTTGTACTTTATTTGGTTTCTGGCTTTCTCGTCCTTTTTATTAAGTACACTGCGGTTAAATCTCAGTCTGAGTCTGCTGCCGTTGCGCAGAGAGGCACATATATCGGCAGGCTGAAACGCGGTTTTACGCTCGTCAGAAAACATCAGGTTTTATATCCGCTCGCCATTTACTGTATCTTTATGAATTTTGCGGCGGCCCCTTGGGAAGCTCTCTCAGCCGTTTACGTGGCGGAAGATTTAAATGGCCAGCCGATCGTTTACTCACTTTTAAAGGCCACCACCGCCGTAGGCGCGTTTCTATTGGGATTTGTGCTGGCGAAAGTCAAAGTAAACAGGTACGGTTTGCTATTTGTAACTGCCGGCATTGTAGAAGGGGCTGCGTTCTTTATTACCGGGATGAATACCTTTTTGCCGCTCGTTTTTCTTGCTGCGTTTGCCTTTGGCGCCGCAGTCAGTGCTGTTAATGTACCAGAGTACACGATTATCCAGACATCTGTGGACAGTGAGGATCAGCCGCAAGTCTACGCCGTTATACATATGATCTCAAATATTTCGATTCCTGCCGGAGCTGTCATTTGCGGGTACGCCGCAAACGCTTTTGGTTCAGGACCTGTGATTGCTGTCGGAGGAATTGTCGAAATTATCGCGGGTATCGGCATCTTGCTGTTTACAAAGCTGGCCAAAGCAGAACAGGCCGATTTGGTCAAAGAAAGAGAAGCAAGTATTCATCTATAAAGGATTTTGAAACGCCATGCCTCGCGCATGGCGTACAGCGTGTCGACAAACCCTCGCATTCGTTGTCAGTCCTGCGCGTTGGTGCTCACGAATGACGAAAGGAACGGCGGCTAAATGCTTAGGCGTCCTGCCTAAACGCCGCCGTCATCACATCCTGTGAAAGTCTGCTCCAATGCTCGTCCTTCCTAGACTTCAAGGGTTTTCAATCACGCTGAATAGATGACAAAATCCTAAAACGATAACCGTTTTAGGATTTTGTCAACAATCTGAACGCCATGCCTCGCGCATGGCGTATTTTTTATATCTATGGGTCCGGCACAAAATACGACTCCGGTCTTATATCAAAATCAATCTCTGATTCGTTTTGCGCAAATGCCAATTTGTTTAAGATGAAGACAAGGAAAACGAAAGGAGGATCTGCATGAAGATAAATATGAAAACGATCGGCGGATTCTTATTCATTGTATTTGGGATCTCCGTCTTTTTTGGAGGAGGAAGCTTCGGCTTTATCATCCCGCTTGCCATCGGCGCCTTGATGACATACGCAGGAATCAAAAGATTTGCAGCAGGAAAAGCCATCACAGGAATCATCGTGGGCGGTATCGGAGCGATCATGCTCATCTGTTCACTTCCATTTATTGTCGGGCTCGCACTGGCGGCAGCAATGGTGTATTACGGCTGGAAGCTGATGAAAAACGGATCAGCTGATAACGATGCATCATCTTTTGGTTCTGAACCGTCTTCGGCTGCCTACCAATCTCACTTTGATGCCGAGTGGGAAGAATTTTTGAAGAAAAAATAATATCAGTGTATAAGGAGGAATCAGGTATGGTATTCAAAAGAATGAGAGATATGTTTGTTGCGTCAGTTCATGAAGGGCTTGATAAACTGGAGAACCCGAAGGTGATGCTGAATCAATATGTCCGTGATATGGAAAGTGACATTGCAAAAGCAAAACAAACCATTGTAAAACAGCACACGATTGCCTATCAATTTAAGAAAAAATATGAAGAAGCAGCTGAAGTGGCTGGCAAACGCAAAAACCAGGCGCAGCTCGCATTTGATGCAGGTGAAGAAGACCTGGCGAAAAAGGCACTGACTGAAATGAAATATCTAGAAGGGAAGGCGGCTGAGCATAAAGCGTCGTATGAACAAGCGAACAGTCAGCTTGCTGACCTGAAAGAACAGCTGGCTGCGCTTGAAACTAAGATGCAGGACGTAAAGGATAAAAAACAGGCGCTGATTGCCCGGGCCAATGCGGCAAAAGCAAAAGAGCATATGAATACGACATTTGACAAAATGGATAGCGAAAGCGCGTATCGTGAATTTTTGCGCATTGAAAACCGCATTGAGGAAATGGAGATTCGCGCGAATGATTCAAAGTCAGCTGAAGCCGGCACAGAACTCACGCGCAAAGAATTTGCAGACGAAGTGGAGGCGGAGATTGAACATATGAGGGCGCTCTCACTGCAAAAATCAGATCAGACATCAAAAGCAGCAAATGAATAAACAGGACGGGGAAGGATTCGCGGTCAAGTCCTTCCCTTCCGCACGTATCAATTCACAGGCTTTTCCTTTATAATAGAATGAATGAGAAGGATGAAATCGAATGAAAAAAATGCTGGGCAAACTGTTAATCACTGCCGGTATTCTTGTGTTTTTTGGCGTCATCGTAAAAGACGTGTTTGCTGCAGGCTTGGGAATCATAAGCGGCACTGAAGCCGATTCAGCCAGCGCATCGCCGCGGGACATCGATAGCGTGGTCATTGAGTCGGACACCAAGGATGTCCAAATCATAGCGGAAGAACGAAATGACATATCGGCAGGCATTTCAGGAGACTCCGGAAAATTATTTGTCACTGAAAGCAGAAGGAAACTGGAGCTGGACGCAAAGGAAAAAGAGTTTCAATTTTTGAGTGGATTTAACCGTTCTTTTCTTGTCGTCCGGCTTCCTTATGATTATAAAGGGGATCTGACGGTGCGAACCTCAAGCGGGGACATATCAGTGGACGGGAATCAGCGTCTGGCGCTTTCCGGGATGAACGCAGCATCTGCGAGCGGAAATATGAGCGTGACGAACGTCCGCCTTCAAGAGATGAAAGTAAAGGGATCATCCGGTGATGTCACCATGTCAAATACGGTCTCCAACACAGCCCGTATTGACTCAGCTTCCGGAGACGTCAATCTGGCTGATGTCTCCGGCTCTCTTGATGTGAAGCTGACTTCCGGAGACCTGGATGCCGCACTGAAAAAGGTATCGGGTCCTGTATCTGTCACGCTGACAAGCGGTGACGCTGATCTGAGCCTTCCCGAAAGCGGCAGCTTTACAGTCAACGCGAAATCATCGAGTGGTGACGTCAGTTCGCCGTATTCATTTGCTGATACAGCACATAAAGAAGAACATCACATCACAGGCTCGCAAGGAAGCGGCCGGCATCCAATCGATATCAAAACGGACAGCGGGGATCTAACGATACGGTAGCACCAGGCAGAAGAAAGGAGGCGGACACCAGGAATGACAAAAAAACAGCTTCTCGGATTGATCATTGCTTTATTCGGCATCAGCATGTTTTTGCAAATTATCGGAATAGGCGATCTGCTGTTTTGGCCGCTCTTTTTTCTGATTGCCGGCTATTTCTTGAAAAAATATTCCCGTGATTGGCTCGGTTCCGTCATGTACATCTTTGCCGCATTCTTATTTTTGAAAAACCTCTTCAGCATCACCTTTAATTTATTCGGCTATGCGTTTGCCGCCTTTCTGATTTACGCCGGCTATAGGCTTATCAAAGGAAAACCGATATTTGAACCGAATGAGAAACGGGTCGATCTCACTAAAAAAGAACGGCACGAGCCGCCAAAAGATGAGAAACATCCCGACATGCGCAGCTTTTTTATCGGGGAGCTGCAAATGATGAAGCAGCCGTTTGACCTGAATGATCTCAATATCTCCGGTTTTATCGGAGATATCAAAATCGACTTGTCTAAAGCGATGATTCCCGAAGGAGAAAGTACAATCGTCATTAGCGGCGTCATTGGAAACGTTGATGTTTATGTGCCGTCAGACCTTGAAGTGGCTGTCAGCTCGGCCGTTTTTATCGGTGATATTAATCTGATCGGCTCGAAGAAAAGCGGTTTAAGCACGAAGGTATATACCGTGTCACCTGATTTCAGCGAATCAAAGCGCCGAGTGAAGGTATCCGTCTCCTTATTTATCGGTGATGTGGATGTGAAGTACGTATGAGAAAAAAACAGCTTGCCAGTCTCCAGTGGCGTGCCATCCGCATGACAACGGGAATCAGCTTGCTCCTTTTTGCCTGCATGATCTCCTTTATGATGGTATATTATCGGCTCGATCCGCTTGTTTTGCTGTCTTCAAGCTGGTTTGGAATTCCGTTTATCCTGATATTGCTGCTGATCAGCGTGACGGTGGGTTTTGCCTCGGGGTATATGTACGGCAACAGGCTGAAGACAAGGGTTGATACATTAGTCGAATCGATTTTAACCTTTGAAAACGGCAATTTCGCTTATCGAATACCGCCGCTTGGAGATGATGAAATCGGCCTGGCTGCCGATCAGCTGAATGAAATGGCGAAGCGCGTGGAGCTTCAAGTCGCTTCCTTGCAGAAACTTTCCAATGAACGCGCGGAATGGCAGGCGCAAATGAAGAAATCGGTGATATCAGAAGAACGCCAGCGATTGGCAAGAGATCTTCATGACGCGGTCAGCCAGCAGCTCTTTGCGATATCGATGATGACATCGGCTGTATTGGAACACGTCAAGGATGCTGACGATAAAACGGTCAAACGGATCAAGCTGGTCGAGCATATGGCAGGGGAAGCCCAAAATGAAATGAGGGCGCTGCTGCTTCATTTAAGGCCTGTTACCCTGGAAGGAAAAGGATTGAAAGAGGGGCTTACGGAGCTTTTGGACGAGTTCGGGAAGAAACAGCCGCTGGAAATTGAGTGGGATATTCAGGACACGCCGATATCCAAGGGGATGGAAGACCATTTGTTCAGGATCGTTCAGGAGGCCCTTTCAAATGTATTCAGACATTCAAAAGCCTCAAAGGTATCCGTCATTCTGGGTGTAAAGAACAATCAGCTCCGGCTGAAGGTCATTGATAATGGAAAAGGCTTTACAATGGACCAGGTGAAAGCATCCTCATATGGCTTGAACTCTATGAAAGAACGCGCAAGCGAAATTGGCGGGGTTGCCGAAGTCATTTCAGTAGAAGGAAAAGGTACACAAATCGAAGTGAAGGTTCCGATTTTCCCGGAAGAAAAAGGAGAGAACGAACGTGATTCGAGTATTATTGATTGATGATCATGAAATGGTCAGAATGGGGCTAGCGGCTTTTTTAGAGGCGCAGCCTGATATTGAAGTCATCGGTGAAGCGTCTGACGGCCGCGAAGGCGTGCGGCTTGCTGCCGAACTGTCGCCTGATGTCATTTTAATGGATCTTGTCATGGAGGGCATGGATGGAATTGAAGCTACAAAGCAAATTTGCCGGGAGATTCCTGATCCGAAAATTATTGTGCTCACAAGCTTCATAGATGATGACAAAGTGTATCCGGTCATTGAAGCGGGCGCGCTCAGCTATTTATTGAAAACCTCAAAAGCGGCGGATATCGCCGATGCGATCCGCGCCGCAAGCAAGGGAGAGCCAAAGCTGGAATCAAAAGTGGCGGGAAAAGTATTGTCCCGGCTGCGCCACTCTGGTGAACACACGCTCCCGCATGAATCACTGACAAAACGGGAGCTCGAAATTCTCCGCCTGATCGCAGAAGGAAAGACAAACAAAGAAATCGGCGAAGAACTGTTTATCACCATTAAAACAGTCAAAACCCATATCACCAATCTACTATCAAAGCTGGATGTCAGTGACCGGACGCAGGCAGCGGTGTACGCCCACCGAAACAATCTCGTCAAATAGGCGAATGCTATTTGGTCGCGCCTTTTGTCCCAAAGTCTCTGATAATGACATTGACGCGATAGTCGATTTCCGCATTGCTGAAATATTCATCGTCCCATTTTCTGGATATTTCTTTCCACTTTTGAGGATAATGAATTCTGACCTCGTTTCCCAGACCGGTTACGTCTGCTTTGATCTCTTTTTGCAGCTTGCCTGTAATAAACGACGTTACGGTTTGATTTAATCGTTTGACGACTGCCTTTTCAATTTCCTTTATATATGAATCCTTAAACGAATCTTCATTGGGGTTCCAGTCCTCGGATAAACGCCCTTCAATATTGCGTGTCACGATAAATTTGAACTTTCCGTCTTTGTAGATTGTTTTGATCTTGCGATTGCTTGAATACACTTCATAAGAAAAGAAGTTGCCTTTGTGCTTCAAGTCGATCACACCGCCTTCGACTGTGCCTGTAAATAAGTTAATATTTTGAACTTCTCCCGGTGTTAAATTTCGCACCCAAAATTTGTTTTTAATGATCGAAGCCCCGTTAATCGCAAGCTTGCCATTTTCCTCACCGACATGCGGAATGAGAAACGAATCATCAGATGTCAAATGCTCCGATACCTCCCCCAATGTAACAGGGTTCATCATTTTAATTGTCACGTTATTATTTCCTGTCAGATCATAAATCACATTAGATGCGGGCTCTCCTCCATCACTCATCTTAAATATATCCTTCGTGCGGCCATCGGTCACAAAGACATACGAGCTTCGCCGGGTCCCGTTGTCTCTGACAAACTGATTAATCAGCGCGTCCATACCGATATTGTCAGAAATGACGTCCTTGGAAAAAAGAATGACTCGCAAATGCTGAGGAAACGTAGGATTATGCTTTAATGCAGATGTTCTGGTCATTTGATGGACAGTTTCACCCTTTGTGACAGAAAGCTGTGTTGGATCAGGTGGAGAGCCTTCCTGGGTGCTGATCTTTTTCGGCACGAGAATCTGCTGTGTCAGTTCTAAATTTTCATCATCCGGCTTATCTAAGCCCACACCAATCACCAAGCTTAATTCCTCGATGTTCCGGCTGTCCCAGCATCCGGACAGCAAAAGAACGCACATGAACATACTTAAAATCCGGATTTTCATTTTGCTGTAATCCTCCTTTTGAGAGCGACGATGAAAAAGAGAATGAAAGGGAGCACGAACAGGCCGACGAAAATGTACCCGAGATAATCGCTGTACATCATGACTTCATTTGTGTCACCCGGCCATAGCGAAAAGTAATAGACAGCCACGCCAATAAGAACCATGCTTTTTTTAGTCGATAGTCCAAACGTCTTTTTCAACCCAGTAGCGGCAAAATAGCCATAAATGACAAACGTTGTGAAAAATTGAATAATCCACACGATCAGTAAAAACGATTCAAACCGCTCAATGAATACGCCCTTGAGCTCAAAGGACTGAAAGAGAGAAATGGTCGGCCAGATGAGCGTCTTCACCTCAGGAGCGGTCAAAGCCCCGACAACGATAATATACGTAATGATATATAACACAATAGGAATCAAAAAGCCGAAAGATGCATATCTGAATGTATATTTCTTTTTTTTCATATGTTCGGGAAGAAACAGCATAATTTCCACACCTAAAAACGAGATGGAGACGACAGTAAGTGAATTGGCAATGGGGCCAAGTCCTTCACCTAAAACAGGCCGCAAATTATTAATGTCGAAAATTTTAAAGCTGATCCCGAATACAATCAGCAAAATAATAATCGTAACGGTTAAATAAAAGGGGAATAATCGCGATACATCACTTAATCCCCCGACGATTAAATAGATGCCGCAAGCGATAAACGTCAAAATAATCACCTGAACCGGCGTTCTCTCCAGCAGGAAAAATTTGACCATTTCAGCCATCGCCCGGCTTTCAAAGCTGGCTACCCCAATAAAATAACAGCAGATCAAAAGACTGATGATGCTGCCGAACCATTTCCCGAGCCCTTCCCGCAAATATTCAAACAGAGAAGAATACTGATGTTTTTTCTGAATGAGGGTATTTAAATAAATGAAAAAAATGAATATAACGCCTTCTAAAATGAGCGTAATCCAGCCGTCAGGGGTGTTGGCCTTAGTCGTCAGCGCTCTCGGCAATGTTAATAGACCGGCGCCTAGCATTGTATTCGCGATAATCGAAATTCCCTGGAAAGTATTAAGTTTCAGTGGAGTCTGTTTTTGGCTCATTTGGATTATTCGCCTCTTTTGGTTTGTTTTTAATTGGGAGACGGATAATGGAATCATCCGTATTTTTCAAACTGAAGAACCCGTTTGGAGAAAAATACGGAGATCCAAAGCTTGTTTGTCTCGTTAGGTGTGTATAAATGACAAGCATAAATAAAATGATTCCGTACAGCCCAAGAATAGCGGCGCAAAACATTGAAATAAAACGCAGCACCCGAAAAGACAGGCCCATCCCGTATTGAGGAACGGTAAAGGATGCAAGAGCAATGACACTGACTACGATCACCATAATCGAACTGACGAGACTCGCTTCTACCGCCGCCTGTCCGATAACAACACCCCCGACGAGGCCGATCGTCTGGCCGAGCGGATTGGGAAGGCGGAGCCCGGCTTCCCTTAACAGCTCGATGGTTACTTCCATCAGCAGAGCTTCAAATATCGGAGGGAACGGCACGTTTTCCCTATTTGCCGAAATCGTGACGGCGAGCGCGGTCGGCAGCAGCCCTTGATGGAAGGACACGAGCGCGATATAAATAGATGACAAAAACAAGGTAATGAAGATAGAAGCAAAACGCAGCAATCGGATCAGCGATGCTGATATCCAGCGCTCATAGTAGTCATCCGGGGATTGCATCAGTACGCCGAGAGAAACCGGCACCAGCAGGACAAATGGTGAACTATCGACCAAAATGGCCACTCGGCCGTTAAACAGGGCTGACGATACCTTATCAGGCCTTTCCGTATTTTGAATCTGCGGAAACGGCGAATATTTATTATCTTCAATAAGTTCCTCGAGTGTTCCGCTGTCTTGGATATCCTCCAGCTGGACATTTTTAAGCCGCGCTTTCACTTCTTTTATGACGGACTTTTTTGCTTTCCCCTCTATGTACATAATGGCTGCAGGTTTCAGCTTGTTATCGCCGATCATGATTTTTTTGGTGATTAACTTCGGATGAGAGGTTCTTTGTCTGATCAGCGCGAGATTTGTATTGAGATCTTCTACAAACGCCACTTTTGGGCCGCGAACGACTTTTTCAGTTGTCGGCTCTGCCAAACTTCTCGTTTTTTTCTTTCCTGTAGACAGAATATAGACATTGTCCAATCCGTTGATAAACACAGCGCAATTGCCGCTTAAAATAGATTCAACCGCTTTTTTCGCGGTTTTAACGGGTCTTGCATCTAGCTGGTCAAGTCGTTTTTTGACCTCGTCAAGCGTGAGAGTCTCCTCATCTTTGATTAAGATTTTTATCGATTCTGCAACCTTATGCTGATCATTCAATTCACTAAAATACAGATAGTAAAAAACAAGCCCGTTGGAGAGCATTTTTTTGTTTTTTACGAGATCATCGTTTTCTTTTAATTTAGGAAGCACCAATGCCAAATTATCGTGTATATATTCCTTAAACTCTGTTTGTTCCAACGAGGTCACCTCTTGTCTAAAACCTTAGTAGAGGTTATCTTTTCCTGTTAAAAAAATGATATACTGTGTTACAGTATTTCGTGGCAGAAGTTTTTTATGAAAGCGGAGGATATGAATAGTGGCACAGGTAAGACTTGCAGGAAAACTAGAAGAAATCGAACAGCTCATCAAATCTTTTGAAAAAAATTACGAAGTTTCCTATACATCAAAGGAGTACGGCAGGACGAATCCAAAGTACAAATATTCAAAGGATTCCCGTGTATATCTCGAATTAAAATTAAAATCAGCCAAGATAGAAAAATAAAAAAGGATTTTTTGTGTCACTGGCGAATTATGATCTAGTGAAGCAACCGTTATGGAGGGATACATAAATGGAATACAGAATTGAACGAGACACCATGGGAGAAGTGAAAGTTCCTGCTGATAAATTTTGGGGCGCCCAAACACAGCGAAGCAAGGAGAACTTCAAGATCGGTTCTGAAAAAATGCCGATGCGTGTTGTGAAGGCGTTTGCAATATTAAAACGAAGCACAGCACTCGCTAATCAACGCCTTGGCAATTTGGATGCGGAAAAAGCGGAGGCGATTGCAGCGGTTTGTGATGATGTGCTCAAAGGCAAATACGATGACAACTTCCCGCTAGTCGTTTGGCAGACTGGAAGCGGCACACAAAGCAATATGAACATGAATGAAGTGGTCGCCAACCGCGCGACTGCTCTATTAAAAGAAAAAAACTCTGATCAAACGATTCATCCAAATGATGACGTGAACCGGAGCCAAAGCTCAAACGACACATTCCCGACTGCGATGCATGTGGCCGCTGTCTTGGCTGTTTACGAGCAGCTTGTGCCGGCGCTTGACCAGCTTCGCCATACATTGGATGAAAAAGCGAAAGCCTACAACGATATTGTTAAAATCGGACGCACGCACCTTCAGGATGCTACGCCTCTGACGCTCGGACAGGAAATCAGCGGATGGGTTTTCATGCTGGACCGTTCGAAGGAAATGATTTTGGAAGCGACAGAAAAAATGCGTGCGCTTGCAATCGGCGGGACGGCTGTCGGAACAGGAATTAACGCTCACCCAGAGTTTGGAGAGCTTGTCTCAGAAGAGATCTCAAACCTGACCGGCCAAGCGTTCACCAGCTCGCCGAATAAATTCCACGCGCTGACAAGCCATGACGAAATCACGTATGCACACGGTGCGTTAAAAGCGCTTGCGGCTGACTTAATGAAAATCGCAAACGATGTCAGATGGCTTGCGAGCGGACCTCGCTGCGGCATCGGGGAGATCGCCATCCCTGAAAATGAACCGGGCAGCTCCATTATGCCTGGTAAAGTCAACCCGACACAAAGTGAAGCATTGACAATGATTGCTGCCCAAATCATGGGGAACGATGCGACAATCGGCTTTGCGGCGAGTCAGGGGAACTTTGAGCTGAACGTGTTTAAGCCTGTGATTATTTACAACTTCCTGCAATCTGTGCAGCTGCTGAGCGACGGCATGACTTCCTTCCATGATAAATGTGCGGTCGGCATTGAGCCTGACAAAGAAACCATTCAGGAAAACCTGTCCAATTCATTAATGCTTGTGACGGCGTTGAATCCGCATATCGGATATGAAAACGCGGCGAAAATCGCCAAGCTTGCCCATAAAGAAGGATTGACGCTGAAAGAAGCGGCTTTGAAGCTTGAATTGCTGACAGAGGAGCAATTTAACGAAATGGTGAAGCCGGAAGATATGGTAAAACCAAAAGCGTAATAGACAGAAAAAACGGCTGCTGTTGAAGCAGCCGTTCTTCTAAATATATTGCTGATGTAACAGATATTTCAGCTGCTCCGCATCTTTGGCGAGGGCTTCACACTCCGTCAGATTATGGATCATTCCTTTTATGATCGCCAGCTTCGGTGTTTTTTTCTGCATTTCTGCTTCAAGTATGTCCAAGCTCTCCGATAATTCAAGAGAGGAGTTTGTGTGTAAGCTGTTCAATTTGTCACGAAGGCTTTTCATAATCGATTCAGTCAGCGGATCAGGCCGTCCGTGCGTAAGAGGCCCAAATAAAGAGCTTGCTTCTTCCAACGTGATGAAAGGCTTATCGTTTCGTGCAGCCATGCCTTTTACCATGTCATCAATTCTATTCATCATGATATCAGCTAATTGGTCAGGCTTCACAGTGTAGCCGAGCAGGATTAAGCATTCCAGGTAAATCTGGCTGATGCCCTCTATTAAGAAACAAAGTTCTGCAGTATATGGTTCCGCCTTTTTTCCGTAAATGTTCAGAAGGCTGTCGATATGAAATTGAAGTGAGGACTGCCGGATTTTTTTGGCGTATTGCTCCACCTCCTCTGTGTAAGGCAGAGAGCCTTCCTTCATCTGCATGCTGATAAAATCCTTGTGTTCCAGAATGTTTTCATAGAGCACGGTCAGCTGTTTGCGGTAAGCCGTTCTTGGGCTGTCGCCTTTCGTTTGAATATCTAAAATTCGGGTAAACGTTTTATCGTAATAGTAGTTCAGCATAGACAGAAGAAGCGCTTCTTTCGAAGGAAAATAAATATAAAAAGCGCCTTTGGATATTTTGCATGCTTTTGCGATTTCTTGAACTGATGTTGCATTGTATCCTTTTTGGGCAAATAGTTTTAAGGCTGTTTCAATAATCAGCTTTTCTTTTTCCTTCAATGGTTCCACCCTTTCGGAGCCCGGAGGCCTCATGAGGATATGACCATATAGTCACACCTTCTGTTATAAAATTAACCTTATTGTAACTTGTTTTTTTATGATGTATTATTTATATTATAAATTGAGATGACCAAACGGTCAAAGCTCAAGCGAAAGGGTGAATCTAAAATGAGAGAATTGGACGAAATGATCAGCCGCTTGCGAAACAGAGGAATTAAAGTGGAGAAAGTCAAATATCCGAAGCAGACATTGTCAGAGAAAAAATGGGTTCATCAGTGCAAACAGCCGCTCAAAACAAATTACAGAGATTTTAACGGCTACTCTTTCACATAAAAAATAGACTGCAAAAACAATTACAGTCTAGTTGGCACTGCTATTCGGTATGTTACACCCGTTTTGTCGTTTTCAATTGAGATAGACGCCTTATGAAGAGTTAAAATTCGTTTTACGATGCTGAGACCAATGCCGAATTCGCCTTTCTTCCCTTTATTAAAAGGCTCATAGAGGCTGGAGAGCATCTCATCTTCAATATGCGGGCCGTCATTTTTAATGGTGATCACAATATTCCGATCATCTTGTTTCATGCTGATTTCTATTTTTGTCTCAGCGTAGCGGATTTGATTTTCCAAAATATTTTCGAGAAGTTTATTCCATTGCTCCGGATCGCCCGGCATCAGAATGTCTTTTTCTACATCAGTTTCCCACGATAACTCTTTTCGAGCCCACTTCAGTCTTTCGATGACGTCTTCTGTCACTTCCACGATACTGAACATATCGTACTGCACTTTTTGCTTCGCTAAATAATCCAGCTTCGTTAAATATAATAAATCCTTTATTTTTTTCTCCAGCTTAAGGGCTTCGCCTTCAATGACATCTACTGTATTTTCAAGATCCCCTTTAGGAAAAATCCCGTCCTTAATCGATTGTGTGTAGCCTCTGATGACCATAACCGGTGTTTTTAAATCGTGAGAGATATTTTGCAAAAGGGTTCTTTCCGTTTCGTCCTTTTGCACAAGCTTTTGGCGCATCTCTTCGATGGTATGGCCCAGCTTGCCGATCTCGTCTTTCCGGTCCACTTTCACTGGGTCATCCCAATCTTGTTCGGAAATCCGTTTGACGTGCTTTTCAAATGACACGAGGGGCCTTGATAAATACTTCGCAAGCCAAATGGCCGGAATCCAGCTTAATAAAATGACAACAGCTATAATAAACAAAAGCTGTTTGAATAGCGTATAGGCCAGATCGTCCCGATAAGAATCAAGCGCATAAGAGAGCATCATAGCTGATTGACCATTAACGGAAAGCCCCTTTTTGATGACAAAAAACACTTTCTCTCCATTGACGTCTGCGCTGTACCGTTTCTTTTCGGCCGCTTGTTTATTGGCCAGCTTGTACACCTTATGGATGAACGAAGACGACAAAATGCTTACATCCTTATCTGAGGAGGCAGCTTCATTTTCAGGCAGGAGCACGTGCTGGACGGAGCGGACGGTTGTCGGCGCCGTGGCTTCCTCGCTGTAATAGCGCCTTTCAATAGAACCTGGCAGGCGGTACTCCGTCAGAACATGCTGTTCATTTTCAATCGTCGCATACGTTTCATTGGTGAAGAAATCGCGCAGCGTGTTTGAAAATAACACAAGCAGCAAAATGGATATCCCTAACAGGATGCCGGATATGACAACCCATATTTGAAACGAAAGCGGCTTGTTTTTCATGATGTCATCATCCTGTAGCCGAATCCGTAAATCGTCTCGACCTTCAATTCAGGCATTTTTTTGCGCAGTCTCCGGACGAGGTCATCAACAACCCGGTCTGTTCCAAAGTAGTCATGCCCCCATACTTTTACGAGAATATCCTCACGCGAGTATGGATGTCCTTTATGATGGATAAATAACAGGAGCAGATCAAATTCTTTCGTTGTCAAATTGATCAACTTTCCGTTTTCATCATAGACCTCGCGGGCGTCTTCAGCGACCCGATACGAGGAGACGGCGATTTCATGTTTTTGTACAGGTGGAGCTTCCTTATAAACGAGCTCAAGCAGCTTTTGGACACGTATGATCAGCTCACGCGGCAGGAATGGCTTTGAAATATAGTCATTGCTGCCAAGCTCTAAACCAAGTACTCTGTCAATATCTGCATCTCGGGCGGAAATAAAAATGACCGGCACGTCAGGGTCTTTCGCTTTGATTTCTTTTATTAATGTATAGCCGTCGGTATCCGGCAGCATGATATCGAGAATCCAGAGGTGGGGAGACGGCGTCATTTTCTTTCGGGCGTCTTCACCTTTCGTAAAAGATGTAATGTTCCAGCCCTCATTTTCTAAATACTTCGTCAGCAGTTCGTTCAGGTTATCCTCATCTTCAACTAGATAAATGGTGTATGACAAGGCTCTTCACATCCTTTCAACGTCATTATAAACTAGTTTTAACATACGGCAGGCCATTTTCATAATTTCACATATTCTTTTCATTTTTATCCCACAATGTTTGTTTATGATGTGTATAAGGGAAGAAAGGAAGAGAAAAAGAGCGAGGAAGATGCAGGATGATCAAACATATTGTATTTTGGTGCTTTGCTTTTATCCTCATCATTGGGACAATTGAACTTGTACATGCGTTGACGATGTAACGATAAATGAAAAACCGTTAAAGGAGTGTAGGAACATGGATTATCGACGTGATGATCAAAACGACCAACATCAAACAGAATATTCACATACAGAACATCAGAATTCAGAAAACCGGCAGCAGATTGACCATCCTGAACAGGAATTGCTTGACGCGCCTGTTTCGTATGAAGCGGGACGGAAAGAAACGGCTTCCTCTTTAGAAATGGAGAAGAAAGAAACAGCTGTGAAAAAAGAAAAGAAAAGGAAAGCCGCATGGCTGAGCCCGATTTTGGGCGGGATTATCGGCGGCGGCCTGATGCTCGGCATCGCGCCTTATCTGCCGTCAGACCAAGATCAGACGACGGAGACCGCTTCCGCGAATAAACAGGTACAGTCAGATCATTTTACAACGACACCGATCACAAACGCTTCAAACGTCGCTGATATGGTAGAGGATTTAGAGCCGACGATTGTCGGAATCTCAAATATCCAAACCTCGCAAAATAACACTTTCGGCACAGGAGGCGGCTCCAGCTCGGAAAGTGAAAGCGGAACCGGATCAGGCGTCATTTTCAACAAAGACGGTGATAAAGCGTATATCATTACAAATAATCATGTCGTTGAAGGGGCGAATAAGCTGACGGTCACGTTATATAATGGAGAAACGGAAAGTGCCAAGCTTGTCGGCAGCGATGCGATAACCGATTTGGCTGTTCTGGAGATCAGCGGCAAGAACATCAAAAAAGTCGCGAGCTTCGGTGACTCATCACAGCTGCGCACGGGCGAAAAGGTCATCGCCATCGGAAATCCGCTCGGACAGCAGTTTTCCGGTACGGTGACACAAGGCATCATCAGCGGTCTGAACCGGACAATTGATGTCGATACCACACAAGGCAAGGTGGAAATGAACGTGCTGCAAACTGACGCAGCGATCAATCCAGGGAACAGCGGAGGCCCGTTAATCAACGCGAGCGGCCAAGTGATCGGCATCAACAGCTTAAAGGTGAGCGAGAGCGGCGTAGAATCACTTGGATTTGCGATCCCGAGCAATGATGTCGAGCCGATTGTTGACCAGCTGCTTGAAAATGGAAAGGTAGAACGTCCGTTTTTAGGCGTGCAAATGATTGACATGTCACAAGTTCCTCAAACCTATCAGGAAAATACGCTTGGCCTGTTTGGAGATCAATTAGGCAAAGGTGTGTATGTAAAAGAAGTTCAAGGACATTCACCAGCGGCCAAAGCCGGTATCAAATCTGAGGATGTCATTGTCAAACTAAACGGGAAAGACGTGGAAAGCAGCGCGGATATCCGTCAGATCCTTTACAAGGACTTGAAAGTCGGAGACAAAACAACCATACAAGTCCTTCGAAACGGAAAAACCGAAACCTTGAATGTGACTCTGACCAAGCAGACAGAAAGCAGCTCAAGTTAGGAGTAATCAAAAAGCTGAACCCGAAAAGGGTTCAGCTTTTTTTTATCCTAAGTAAGCGGAAAGCATCCACACTTGTTTTTCAACTTCATCAATTAATCCGACAAACAAGTCCGCTGTCGCGTTGTCTTGATTTTCTTCAGCCAGGCCGATTACGAATTTAGATTCGCTGCTGATTTGTTTGTAGTCGTTTACCAATGCTTGTACCATTTCTGATGCTGATGTTTCGTTTCCGCTGTCAGTGATAGATGCATGCTCAGTATATTCCTTCAATGTGGCTACAGGCTGGCCGCCGATTGCCAGCAGGCGCTCAGCGATAGTATCAACTGTTTCCGCCGCATGGTCGTACAATTCTTCAAATTTCTCATGCAATGTGAAGAAATGCGGCCCTTTCACATACCAATGGAAACGGTGGAGCTTAGAGTATAAAAGAAACCAGTTTGATAATTGTGTGTTCATTGAATTCTCAACTAATGTTTGGTTTGTTTTTGCGTTTTCAGTTTTCATAAGATAACGTCCTCCTTGTGATCTGTTAATTTAATTATACCACGTATCAATTAAAAATCAATACTAAATTATAATAATTATAATTTGGATCATCTGAATAGTTTTTTCTTTAGGATAGACTCCCATGCAGACCAAGGAAAAAGCGCTCGGAATAACAAGGTGAGCTTGACGCCTTTTCCGATCGGATATCGCAATTTCTTTATGTGCTGTTTTGTTGCCAATTGATAAATAAGGTCGGCAACTTCTTGGGGATCTCCGCTTTCGTCCGCGTTTTTTTCAACGTAGGAAAGGATCTTTTTATAGTATTGATGATAGGCTGAATCGTCAGCAGGCACCGACATATAATGTGATAAAGAGGTGGACCAGATCGACGTTTTGTATGAGCCGGGCTCGACCAAAGCGGTGTGGATACCGAACGGAAGCAGCTCCACACGCAGGCTCTCAGAAAAACCCTCCAATGCATGCTTGGAGGATGCATAAGGCGACAGTGCGGGAAATCCGGTCAGGCCGCTGATGCTGCTCACGTTTATAATCTTTGCTCCGCCATGCTTTCTTATGTAAGGCAGAATGGTTTTTGTCACATGGATTACTCCGAAGACATTCGTTTCAAATTGTTGTCTGAAATGGTCCATCGGCACATCCTCGACAAATCCTCCATAAGCGGCTCCGGCGTTGTTGACGAGAAGATCAATAGGAGCGTAAGCGCTAATGGCTTTTCCGAATGAGGCTATCGAATGTTCATCGGTGACGTCGAGAGCGGTAATGTGGATAGAGTCAGCTACATGGTGGGCTGCGGCCAACTCCCGAAGCTGTTCAGCTTTCTCAGGCTGTCTTGTTGTGGCAATCACAAAAAATGTCTTGGCGAGCTTTACGGCTGCCAGCTGGCCAAAGCCTTTTGAAGCTCCTGTTACGATCGCGATTTTTTTATTCATTGTATACCTCCTATTTACCTGCTACAGCTATTGTACAATCATGAACGGAAAATGACCCCTATAAAAGAAATTTTTATACAATAATTCAGAATTGTTCTATAATAAGACGAAAGAGGAAAGGGGTTTTGTATAATGGCGCTGCAAGGGATAGACCAAAGATGGGATCTGGATTCGTTTTTTAAGGGCGGGAGCCAATCAGCAGAATTTAAAGGATATATTGAAAAGCTTTCACAAAGTCTGCGTGCATTTCAAGAGATGACTGATGGGTTTCAGGTGCCTGAATCGCCTGAAGACGCTGAAGCGATGATTGCTTTGCTAGATTTATTCGAACAGACTTCTGTCAAACTTCAGCAGGCTGGTGCTTTTGTTGCTTGCCTTCAGGCCCAGAATATCAGTGATCAAAAGGCTGCTGAGCATCAGTCACTCATGAATCGGCTTAACGCAGAATTCCAATCGTCCCTCGTCACCTTAGATCATAAACTGGTGGCCATTGAACAAGATGTGTGGAATGAATTGTTAACAAAACCGGGATTACGTGATGTATCGTACATATTAAATGAAAGAAGACAAAGGGTTGCCGAAAAGCTCAGCCCGGGTAAAGAAAAACTGATTGGAAACCTTGCGGTGGACGGATATCACGCTTGGAGTGACTTATACAATATGGTTGTCGGGAAAATGACCATACCATATGAGGAAAACGGTGAGAATAAGCAATTGTCTGTCGGTCAGGCGGAAAATGTGATGGGGCATCAAGACCGCGCTGTCAGAAAAACAATATATGAACGTTTGCATCAAGCGTGGGAAAGCAAGCAGGATCTATTCAGCAGCACACTCAATCATTTGGCGGGGTTCCGGCTTGAAACCTATAAAGCGCGCGGCTGGGAGAATGTCCTGAAGGAGCCGCTGCAGATCAACAGGATGAAAAAAGAAACATTGGATACGATGTGGCAGGTCATCACTGAAAACAAGCAGCCGTTCGTTCAGTTTTTGAACCGCAAAGCGTCCATGCTCGGCCTTGAAAAGCTCAGCTGGTACGATGTTGAGGCCCCAATCGGATCTGATGGAAAGGTGTATTCATATGATGAAGCCGCAAATGTCATTGTCAGCCAATTTTCCACGTTTGGCAAAAAGCTGTCCGCTTTCACAGAAAAAGCGTTTCGGGACCGTTGGGTTGAGGCGGAAGACAGGAGCGGAAAAAGAGTCGGCGGTTTTTGCACGAGCTTTCCGGACAGCGGGGAATCGCGGATTTTCATGACATTTTCGGGAAGTGCCTCAAATGTATCAACGCTTGCACATGAGCTCGGGCACGCGTTCCATCAGGAAGCGATGCTCAACGTCAGGCCGTTAAACCGGTCCTACGCGATGAACGTAGCGGAAACGGCTTCAACGTTTGCCGAGATGATTGTGGCGGACGCGACTGTTCAGCAGGCGGAGACGAAGGAAGAAAAGCTTGTCCTTCTCGAGGATAAAGTACAAAGAAGCGTTGCGTTCTTCATGAATATCCACGCCAGGTTCCTATTCGAAACGAGATTTTACGAAGAACGAAAGCGGGGAGCCGTCCCGGCCGCCCGTTTGAATGAACTGATGGAAGAGGCGCAAAAAGAGGCATACTGCAACTCATTAGGAGAGTACCATCCGCTCTTTTGGGCGTCGAAGCTCCACTTCCATATTACGAGAGTGCCGTTTTACAATTTTCCTTATACGTTCGGCTACCTGTTTTCTCTCGGCATTTACGCACTGGCGCTTGAAGAAAAAAACGCGTTTGAAGAGAAATATACCGCGCTATTGCGGGATACGGCTTCTATGACCGTGGAGGATTTGGCGATGAAGCATTTGGGCGCTGACATTACGAAGCGAGATTTCTGGGAGAATGCCATCAAGCTGGCCGTGCGGGATGCGGAAGCCTTTTTGGAAATGACTGAATCTTAAAAGCCGTGGCGTTATACGCCTCGGCTTTTTCAATCCATCTCTGAATGAGGATTCCATTCTCTGGACATACCTAAAACAAATGGAATCCTACAGGGGGGAGACATATGCGTTTGATCAGAGCAGCCGGGGCTATTTGCTTCGCAATGGTTCTGATTGCTGGCTGCCGTCTCAACGAAGACAAGCAGCAGGCAGAAGGAGAAAATACAGCCGTCACCCAGCTGAAGTCTGTTCCTTACAGCGATTTTTCGCTCCGTGTGAGCTACGGAGATGGTGAGCATAATCGGTATGAAGGCATATATACAAAAAAAGGGACTCAGGAAACAGCGGAAATCCAGGATAAGCTCTCCGGTGTCAAGCAGGAGGGGGAAGAAGCCTTAGATGAGATGAAAATGATTCTGAGCGAGCTTTCCGTAACAGAGCAAATGGCTGAATCTGAAGTGATTCACAGTGTGCTGGCAGCGTTTAATCTGGACAGCCATTATGATCATATCGACTTAAAACTAAAGCTGAAGGACGGCTCAGTCAGAGAAATTAAGAAATGATCTTGTGATGAAAAACCCATAAACGCCAATTATGTCCAAAATACTAATTGAAAATGATTTTCAAAGTCACTGTTTTCTGCTACAATGAGGGATATATGGTCATATGAAAATGGCTGAATATCGAATCACTTGCATTGATGACAATTGACTTCACACGCATATATATAGAAAACGTGTAATACATAGTGCTGCTAAAAAGCCAGCAAAAAGGAGCGGTTATGGGTATGAGTGCAATTTCTACAGAAACGCTGAGCTTAGGATACGGGGATGCCGTTATTATTGATGAGTTGAATTTAACCATTCCAAAAGGTGAAATTACCGTATTTATTGGCAGCAACGGCTGCGGAAAATCGACACTTTTACGTTCATTAGCGCGCCTGATGAAGCCGAGAGGCGGTTCAGTGCTGCTGGAAGGAAGAGCGATTGCCAAGCTTCCGACGAAGGAAGTCGCAAAAGAGCTCGCAATCCTGCCGCAGGGCCCTTCGGCTCCAGAGGGGCTGACGGTGCATCAGCTGGTGAAGCAAGGAAGGTACCCTTACCAAAATTGGCTGAAACAGTGGTCAAAAGAGGATGAGGCAGCGGTTGAGAGAGCGCTTAAAGCAACCAAACTTGAGGACATGGCTGACCGCGCCGTCGACTCTTTGTCAGGAGGACAGCGCCAGCGGGCTTGGATCGCGATGACGCTTGCGCAGGAAACGGATATTATCCTTCTGGATGAGCCGACAACGTATTTAGACATGACGCACCAAATTGAAATCCTTGATTTGCTGTTTGAGCTGAATGAAAAGGAAGAGCGGACGATTGTGATGGTTCTTCATGACTTAAACTTGGCATGCCGCTACGCGCATCACCTTGTAGCCATAAAAGATAAACGGATTTATGCTGAAGGACGTCCGGAAGAGGTTATCACCTGTGACCTTGTGCAAAATGTGTTTTCTATGAACTGCCAGGTTACACAGGATCCGCTGTTCGGAACGCCTCTTTGCATTCCTCACGGCAGGGGCAGATGCATTGTCCAGGAAGCGGCTTTCACATCACATGGGTAATCAATAATGCCAGCGAAAGGAGCTTTCAATTTGAGAAAGCTCCTTGCTGTTTTTTCGAAAGGAAGATGGAAAATGGATCACAAACTTCAGGAGCAGCTCGATGGATTGCTGGAGAAGTATACTGAGCTTCTGCTTGGTGAAGCAAGCAATGAGCTAAAAGAAGAAGTGAAGCAATGGATTTTGTACACGCATATAGCCAAAAGCATGCCGCCGCTCGCTAAGCATTGGAATGCGACATATCCTGACGCGAAGCAGGGCATTAAAGATGTTATTCAGCATATTAAGGAATTGAATGAAGCCCATCGAAACAAACAATAAAAAAGCAGTCTGCCCATTACAGCAGACTGCTTTTTTGTGATGCTGCCGTTTGATCTGGCGCAAAGGAATCCATAAAGGTCCGCAGCGCACTGCTGATAAACGAATCTTTACGGACAACAAATTCTGTTTTCATCTGGCTAAGCGCTTTAGGCAACGGGTACAAGCGAATCGCCCCTTCAGCCTCGTGTTTCTGCACAACCGTTCTCGGCAGCAATGAGATGCCAAGACCCGCTGTAACCCCGCCGATAATCGCTTCAAGCGTGCCAAATTCCATCATGACCGGCTGTGTGACACCGACGGAACGCAGCCATTTTTCAAGTGTCTCACGATATGAACAGCCTGTGCTGTAAACGAGAATCGGCTTTGTGGCGGCTTCTTCTGCATCAGACACGGAAGCCGCCGAAACAACCACTGGTTCTTCCTCAAATGCGGGATAGGATTCGAGCTCAGGATGATTGCATTCACATCCGATAAACGCGCCATCCAATTCGTAACGAAGAACTTTATCGAGGAGAAATTGAGTATGCCCTGTCGTTAATGACAGCTGTACGTTTGGGTATTCTTCATAATAAGAAGCCAAAAGCTTCGGAAGCCTTACCGCGGCAGTTGTCTGTGTGGAGCCGATCATAAGCGGCCCGCTTGGTTCGACAGAGGATGAGAGTGCTTTTGACGCTTCATCCAGCAGGCCGATAATTTTATTCGCATAGTCCAGCAGCAGTTTTCCGCTTGCAGAAAGTGTCATGCCCCGATTATGGCGCAAAAACAGAATGGTGCCAAGCTCAGCTTCCAATTGCTGAACTCTTGCCGTGACATTCGATTGCACATAGCCAAGCTGCTTGGCCGCTTTCGTAATGGAACCTTCACGGGCTACCATTTGAAACACACGTAAATCTCCGCTTTCCATTTTGAATGCCTCCGTTCGTTTGTTGATATCAATCTGAATGATAACAAGTATCTTTAACAATCATTATACGTAACACCCAACCTGGATTACAATGGAATCAGCAAGATCATTTCATAAACAGCAAGGAGTGGAGGCAATGAATGTCATGAACAAAATAGCTCTCGTAACGGGGGGCGGCACAGGAATCGGAAGAGCAGCCAGCATGGAATTGGCAAAACGCGGAGCGATTGTTGCGGTGAATTATTCACGTTCGCAATCTGAAGCGGAGGAAACAGTCGAAATGATTCAAAAAGCTGGCGGGCAAGCCTTTGCCATCAGAACGAATGTCTCAAAAGAGCGCGAAGTGCAGGATATGGTTCAATCGATCGTAAAAACGTACGGCACGATTGATGTTTTAGTCAATAATGCCAGTATGACACGGCATATTCCAATGGATGATCTTGAAGCTGCGACAGAAGATGTCTGGGATGAACTGTATGCTGTCAATGTGAAAGGGATGTTTTTCTGCGCGCGGGCAGTGGTCCCGTTCATGAAAAAAAGCAAGGCTGGAGCAATCGTAAATGTCGGAAGCATCGCAGGGATAACTGGGGCGGGCTCATCTATGCCTTACGCTGTGTCAAAATCGGCTGTACACGGTTTAACGAAATCTTTGGCGCACGCCTTGGCGCCTGAAATCAGAGTGAACGGTGTAGCACCGGGGGCTGTCGCAACGAGATGGTGGGCTGGCCGGGAAGAGAAAATGAAGAGCATGATCGGCGCTTTGCCGCTGCAGCGAATGGCTGAATCGGATGATGTCGCCAAATTGATTTGTTCGCTTGTTGAACAGGAATCACTCACAGGCCAAATCATCACAGTTGACAGCGGACAGACGCTATAAAGAGGGGAGATGCGGGAGATGCCATTTGTACAGATTCATTTGCGGGCGGGGAGAAGCGAAGCGTGGCTTCAAACCCTAAGCAGGACCATCCACCAATCGATGATCGAAGAAATCAATGTGCCGGAAGATGACTATTTTCAAGTCATCAGGCAGTATGATAACAGCGAATTTTTTTATGATCCGTCTTATCTGCGGGTCGAGCGCACTGATGAACTGGTATACATTCATTTTACGTTGAAAGATTCAAGAACCACTGAACAGAAAAAAGCGCTTTACCGCTCAATCGCAAGCAGCCTTCATTCCAAGCTTGGTATAAGAAAAGAAGATGTGTTTATCATGCTGGCCGGAAACCAGGATGAGGATTGGTCGTTTGGAAATGGAAGGGCCCAGATGATCGAATAAAAAAACCCCGCGGATTGGTACCCGCGGGGCGCTCTATTAATGCGAAGGTGATTCAATGGCTTGTGCCGCTTTTTCTTTTACTTGTTCATCCGT
This sequence comes from Bacillus sp. K7, assembly GCF_053903245.1. Lineage (NCBI taxonomy): Bacteria > Bacillati > Bacillota > Bacilli > Caryophanales > Bacillaceae > Bacillus > Bacillus sp. K7. The sequence goes on along the minus strand of NZ_CP096406.1, from coordinate 3,066,030 downwards.
TTTCTTGTTCGATAGCTTGATTGGCTTTAAGAACAAAGTAAAAACGGCTCCGACTGCGATAAAGATCAAGCCTGTATAAAACACGCTGTGGAGCGAATCCATCAACGATGTTTTTAAAATCGGCATAATATGTGATGAGAAAGCCGCAGGGATTTGTTTCAATGCGTCCGGACTGAACAGTGATTGCAGCAGCCCTTGCGGATTAGTATCAATCATACTCTTTAGCTGGTCGGCAAATGAGCTTGCCTGTGCCGGAAGTGAGTCTAAATACGGCACAAGTTTATCTGTTAATAAGTTTCCTGATCTCGCATTCATTACAGCTCCCAGCATGGTAATGCCGAATGTTCCTCCGATAGAACGGAAGAATTGGCTGGATGAGGTGACAACCCCAAGCTCTTCCTTCGAAAAGCTTTCTTGTAAAGCCAGTGTCAGAATCGGCATAACCAGACCCATTCCCAGACCAATAATCGCCATATACGATGTAGCGACAAGCTTGCTTGTATCAAGATCCAAAGTCGTTAACAGCAGGAATCCCCCGGCCATAATCAGCATGCCTGTTATGATTTGCGGTTTAATGCCGATTTTATAAACCAGCTGGCCGCCGATAATGCTTGTGATAATCATAGAGATCATCATCGGTGTCATAATCGTGCCTGATTCAGACGCACTTACACCGACAATTCCCTGCATAAAGAAAGGGACAAACGTAATCGCACCAAACATGCCGATACTCATAAAGAAACCGATCAAGTTTAAAAATGTAAACGTTCTGTTTTTAAAGAGATACATGGGCAGGATCGGTTCTTTTGCTTTTGATTCCACGATAATAAAGCTGACGATGCCGATCAGCGCGAGGGCAAACAAGCCAAGAATCTGCCACGAACCCCACGCATAATCTTTTCCGCCAAAGCTTAAGGCGAGCAGGAGGCTGACAACCCCGACAATCATTGTGAAAATCCCAGCGATATCGAAGTTGATCGGACCTGTCTGCTGGCGGCCCTGCAATCCTCGGGCAATAAAAATAACGGCAATAATTCCGACTGGAAGGTTAATATAGAAAACCCATTTCCAGTTGAGCGAGTCTACAATCCAGCCGCCGATTTGCGGCCCAATCACTGAAGCCAGCCCGTAAATCGCACCAAAGACCCCTTGGAATTTGGCACGCTGTTTTCCAGTGAATAAGTCACCGATGACAATCATCGCCATCGGCATCATAATGCCTCCGCCGATTCCCTGCAGCCCTCGGAAAATAATCAATTCTGTCATATTGTTGGCCATTCCGCACAAAGCGGAAGCGGCCATAAAAATAATCAAACCTGATACATAGACAATGCGCCGTCCCAATAAATCGGCCAGTTTACCGGCAATCGGAACGACTGTTGTTGAGGTTAACAAGTATGCTGTTGTCAGCCATGTCATCATGCTCAAACCGCCCAGATCACCGACAATTTTCGGCATGGCCGTTCCGACAATGGTACCGTCAAGAGCTGAAAAAAACATGGCAATCACTAAGCCTGTGATTAATAACGTCCGTTTTGATTGTTTGCCTTCATTACTCATGTCATCCGTTTCCTCTTTTCATGTTTTGCTTTTCATCCGCTTCAGCCGCAGCCTGTGCGAGTTTTTCTGTGATACGTGCCGCCTGAAGCATTTCCTCCTCCGTCAAGAAGGAAAGGTATCGGGCCATAATGGCTTTTCTGCCTGCCAAAATCTCCTCGAACTTTCTGTCTCCTTCATCAGTAAGACTGATATCAATCACTCGCCTGTCTTTTGTATTGTGTGTTCTGGCGATAAGATTTTTTTGTTCAAGTCGATCTGCCATTAACGTCACAGCGCTAGGCTTGACCTCCATCCGCTCGGCGATTTCAGAAATTTTAAGGCTGCCGTGTTTTTTTAAGCTGGCCAGCACAAACAGCTGCGCTGGGGTAACTCCTTGTTTCTCCATGCTTTCCAGCATTTCAGGCTGTATCCTTTGAAAGAGCGCCTGAAGCGATAATTGAATATCGGACATTAGCTGATCCGCACTTTTCATATTCATTTCTCCCCTGTTACATAAACTGCATTTATATTTAAGATAGTAAAATAGTTAAGGTGTATTAAATATAAATAAATATAAATAAAAAGTCAACCAATTTCACACAAAAAAAGGATAGATGCCCTTTAAGAACATCCTATCCTTTTTCTCGATGTTTATTGCTGATAAGGAGACTGCTGCTGAATGGTCTTGTCGAATTTTTGATAAGACTTCTGCAGCTTTTGGGCATCCTCCGCTTCAACAGAATACCATCCATATTGGAACATAAGGTCATACAGTTTTCTTTGTGTTTTTTGTGACTCATCAAAAATGGCCTGAATATCCTGATAGAGAGACTCATGGCTGAATTCGTTCAAGGCTGTGCAATAAGCTGTTGTCATATATTTTTCTGTTGTCAGCAGTTCGTTGATGAAATCTCTGTCATTCATCTCCGGAGTTGTCGGTACAGGTGTTTGCGGGTTGCTGATTTTTTGATTTTGCTGATTCATTCTGTCGCCTCCTTATTGGATATAGCCGGACTGCTGCTGGCCTGGCTGCAGGTGCTTTACTATTCTTTGATAGTGGTCATGATGCATATGTCCGACGCGGTCGAGTTCTTGTTTTAACGATTGATCCTGGCACTGCTGCGCCATGAAATGCGCTTTTTTCATTGCGAGCAAATTCCAGTTCAACATGTCTTTCAGATACAAATGATCTTTTGTGGAAATGACGGAAGGCGGCATATTGGATTGCTGCTGATTGTCCATTGTAATCCTCCTTTGGTTTTTTGTTCATGTATAGTTTCCTTCAGTCTGGGAGTTATATACAGATGTTTTGAAGATGAAGGCAGGAGGGAGTCGGATGTTGAGACGTGTGTTTTTATTTTTATCTCAAAATAAAGCACTTACCAAGTTCGCAAAAGCATATGGGGCGCGGCTTGGAGCACGAAGGTTTGTCGCAGGGGATACAATTGAATCGGCGGTTAAGGCGGTCAAAAGGCTAAATAGATCCGGTTTGCGCGCAACAATTGATTATTTAGGCGAGTATGCAGCTTCGGAAAAAGAAGCGAAGCAAGTCGCAGAGGAATGCAAGAAAGCCATTCAAGCCATTGCCGAGCATCAATTGGACTCAGAGCTCTCACTCAAGCTGACCTCAATCGGGCTCGATCTTTCAGAAGAACTTGCCCTTTCTCATTTGCGAGCGATTCTATCTGCTGCGAAGCAATATGGTGTTGCTGTGACGATTGATATGGAAGACTATTCTCATTATGAACAGACACTCGCCATCTACAGGCAATGCAAACCAGAATTTGAGATGCTCGGCACGGTCATTCAGGCATATCTGTACCGGGCGGCAGAAGATATCAGGCTGATGCGCGGCTTAAAGCCAAATCTCAGACTTGTGAAAGGCGCTTATAAAGAATCTGCGGCGGTCGCGTTCCCTGACAAAAAAGGAACAGACCTTCATTTTCAGAGTTTAATAAAGCTGCAGCTGTTAAGCGGAAACTACACGGCTGTCGCCACACATGACGATGATATCATTGCGTATACGAAACAACTCGTTGCTGAACATCATATCCCAGCGTCACAATTTGAGTTTCAAATGCTGTACGGCATCAGGCCGGAGCGGCAGAAGGAACTGGCTAAGGAAGGGTACAGAATGCGTGTGTATGTCCCGTATGGAACGGACTGGTTCAGCTACTTTATGAGAAGAATTGCCGAACGGCCCGCCAATGCAGCGTTTGTGTTAAAAGGGATCTTGAAAAAGTGAAAGCAGCCGCGGGAAGCAGCTGCGTCATGATTGATCCATGTTTTGTTTTTTATACTGCTGATTTTGACTTGTCCGTTTTCCGCCGCCGTAATGCTGTGTCGGACCGGCATCGCCCTTTACGCTCGCCGTGCTGACTGCCGCTGAAGACGGATTTTTTTTCTCTCGCACCATTCCCTTCACCTCCGGGTTTAAGTTGCCCGTCTTTTATAAGCTTCATACAAAAAATACAAATTAGCTATTGAAGTCGAAGCGGAAATCTTTTAAGATGAAAGAAGAAACGGGTTTCATTTTTTTTGGCCAAAAAATGAATGACTATTCATTCAATGTTCAAGGGGGATATCTCATGCACAAACATATTCGGAAGGCAGCCGTTTTAGGATCGGGGGTAATGGGTTCCGGGATTGCGGCGCATTTGGCTAATATCGGCATTCCTGTCCTGCTGCTTGATATTGTGCCGAACGATTTGACAAAGGAAGAGGAAAAAAAGGGGCTGGCGATGGACAGTCCGGAGGTGCGCAGCAGGCTGAGCCGGCAGGCGGTGAAAAAACTGCTGAAACAAAAGCCCGCTCCCCTCACATCAGCGGAAAATACATCCTATATCACGCCAGGCAATCTGGAGGATGATGCAGCGAAGCTGAACGAAGCGGATTGGATCATTGAGGTCGTTGTCGAAAATCTAGAAGTCAAAAAGCAGATTTTCGCACTTGTGGATGAACATCGAAAGCCTGGAAGCATTGTCTCAAGCAACACCTCCGGCATATCTGTGCAGGAGATGGCTGAAGGGCGATCGGCAGATTTTAAAGCCCATTTTCTCGGAACGCACTTTTTTAATCCCGCCCGCTATTTGAAACTGTTGGAGGTCATTCCGATTAAGGAAACGGACCCTGACATTGTAAAGTTTATGACAGCTTTCGGCGAAAATGTCCTCGGCAAAGGCGTCGTCACAGCAAAGGACACACCGAACTTTATCGCAAACCGCATCGGAACGTACGGGCTTCTCGTCACAGTCCAAGAAATGCTCAATGGCGGTTATCAGGTCGGGGAGGTCGATTCGATCACAGGCCCGCTGATCGGCAGGCCGAAAAGCGCGACCTTTAGAACGCTTGATGTTGTCGGGCTCGATACATTCGCCCATGTCGCCCGAAATGTGTATGACAAAGCGGATGGGGAAGAGAAAGAAGTGTTCCGCCTGCCAGTTTTCATGAACGATATGCTTGAAAAAGGGTGGATCGGAAGCAAGGCGGGCCAAGGCTTTTATAAAAAAGAAGGAAAAACGATTTATGAGCTTGACCCCGTGACGCTTACTTACGGCGAGCGGACAAAAATGAAATCACCGGCACTTGAAGCGGCAAAACAGGCAAAAGGGACAAAAGCCAAAATGAAAGCGCTTATTTATTCGGATGACAGAGCCGGCAGACTGCTGTGGAATATCACAACTCAAACGCTGCTGTACTCAGCCGAACTGCTTGGGGAGATTGCCGATGATATTCATTCGATTGACCAAGCCATGAAGTGGGGATTCGGCTGGGAGCTGGGTCCGTTTGAAATGTGGGACGCTATCGGCCTCAAACAGTCGGCGGAAAAGCTTGAGCAGCTTGGAGCAGAAATGCCCGGCTGGATCAAAGACATGCTGGCCAAAGGAAATGAAACCTTCTACATCAGAGAAAACGGAACGGTATTTTATTATGACCGCGGCGAATACAGAGCCGTGAAAGAAAACAAGAAACGAATTCATTTACAAACGCTCAAGGAAACGAACGGCGTGATTGCGAAAAACAGCGGAGCAAGCCTGATCGACCTTGGAGATGATGTGGCCCTTCTTGAATTTCATTCGAAAAGCAATGCGATTGGCCTCGATATCATCCAAATGATTAACAAAGCATTAGAGGAAACAGAACGGAACTACAAAGGACTTGTGATTGGCAACCAAGGGAAAAATTTCTGCGTCGGCGCAAATCTCGCCATGATCTTAATGGAAGTCCAAGATGATAATTTTCTGGAAGTGGACTTTGTGATACGCCGCTTTCAAGAGACGATGATGAACATCAAATACAGCGCGAAACCGGTTGTCGCCGCTCCATTCGGCATGACGCTCGGCGGTGGAACGGAAGTGTGCTTGCCGGCGGCGCGCATTCAAGCAGCAAGCGAAGCCTATATGGGGCTTGTGGAATCCGGCATCGGCCTCATCCCTGGCGGAGGCGGAAACAAAGAGCTGTACATCAACCATCTTCGCCGAGGTCTTGATCCAATGAAAGCGGCGATGAACACATTTGAAACGATTGCGATGGCGAAAGTGTCCACATCCGCTCAAGAGGCTCGTGAGATGAACATCTTAAAAGAAACGGATCACATCAGCGTGAATCAGGACCACCTGCTGTACGATGCAAAGCGGATGGCCGCATCTTTATACGACACCGGCTGGCGGCCGCCTGTAAAAGAAAAGGTGAAGGTGGCGGGAGAAAACGGTTATGCGGCACTCTTGCTTGGCGCCGAGCAAATGAAGCTGTCCGGCTATATATCTGAGCATGATTTCAAGATCGCGAAAAAACTCGCTTATGTCATTGCCGGCGGAAAAGTGCCGTTCGGTACAGATGTTGATGAAGAGTATTTATTGGAGATCGAGAGAGAAGCGTTTTTGAGTTTGGCAGGAGAGGCGAAATCTCAAGCGAGAATGCAGCATATGCTTGTGAAAGGTAAACCTTTACGGAATTAGGAGGGAGCTTATGAAAGAGGCAGTCATAGTGTCAGGTGCAAGAACACCGGTTGGGAAAGCAAAAAAAGGATCGCTGGCCACCGTTCGCCCGGATGATTTGGGAGCGATTTGCGTCAAAGAAACACTGAAACGGGCAGGCGGCTACGAGGGCAATATTGACGACTTGATTATCGGCTGTGCGACACCTGAAGCGGAACAAGGATTAAATATGGCGAGAAATATCGGCGCGCTCGCGGGGCTGCCGTACACGGTTCCGGCGATTACAGTCAATCGCTACTGTTCATCTGGCCTTCAGTCTATCGCATATGCGGCAGAAAAGATCATGCTCGGCGCTTATGATACAGCGATCGCGGGCGGCGCAGAATCGATGTCGCAGGTTCCGATGATGGGGCATGTGACCCGTCCGAACCTCGCATTGGCAGAAAAGGCGCCGGAGTATTACATGAGCATGGGACACACAGCCGAGCAGGTCGCGAAAAAATACGGCGTCTCCCGCGAGGATCAGGATGCGTTTGCCGTTCGCAGCCACCAAAATGCGGCGAAAGCCCTTGCAGAAGGGAAATTTAAAGATGAAACTGTTCCCGTCGAAGTGACGGTGACAGAAATCGGAGAAAACCATAAACCGCGGGAAAAACAGTTTGTGTTTTCTCAGGATGAAGGCGTTCGCCCGCAGACGACGACAGACATCTTAGCGACATTGCGCCCGGCTTTTTCCGTTGATGGAACGGTTACTGCGGGCAATTCCTCGCAGACGAGTGACGGAGCGGCGGCAGTTATGCTGATGGACCGGGAAAAAGCTGATGCGCTGGGCTTGGCCCCGCTTGTGAAATTCCGCTCCTTTGCAGTAGGAGGCGTGCCGCCGGAAGTGATGGGCATCGGGCCGGTGGAAGCTATCCCGCGTGCTTTAAAGCTTGCCGGGCTTCAGCTGCAGGACATCGGCTTGTTTGAACTGAACGAAGCTTTTGCTTCACAGGCTATTCAAGTGATCAGGGTACTCGGAATTGATGAAGAAAAAGTGAATGTCAACGGGGGCGCAATCGCGCTTGGGCACCCGCTTGGCTGTACAGGCACAAAGCTTACACTCTCACTTATTCATGAAATGAAACGGAGAAACGAGCAATTCGGTGTCGTCACAATGTGTATCGGCGGCGGGATGGGAGCGGCCGGTGTATTTGAATTATGCTAAAGGGGGAAAAGCAAATGGCGAAAAAAACGGCTGAAGTACAAAAAGGCGGCGGTTTCTTAATCGAGGATGTTTCATACGAGCAAATGTATACACCAGAGGATTTCACTGACGAACATAAAATGATCGCGAAAACAACAGAGGACTATATTGAGCAAGATGTTCTCCCTCATATAGATGATATCGAAAACCACAAATTTGAACATTCAGTCCGGCTGTTAAAGAAAGCGGGCGAACTTGGGCTGCTTGGGGCTGATGTGCCTGAGGAATACGGAGGGCTCGGCCTTGATAAAATCAGCTCCGCGCTCATCACTGAAAAGTTTTCGCGTGCGGGAAGCTTTTCGCTTTCTTATGGCGCGCATGTCGGCATCGGGTCCTTGCCAATCGTGTTTTTTGGAACAGAAGAACAAAAGAAAACATATCTGCCCGGGCTCGCTTCAGGCGAAAAGATCGCGGCATATGCACTGACTGAGCCGGGCTCTGGGTCTGATGCGCTAGGGGCAAAAACAACTGCCGTGCTGAATGAAGCGGGAACGCATTACGTGTTAACCGGAGAAAAACAGTGGATTACCAACTCAGCCTTTGCTGATGTGTTTGTTGTGTACGCTAAGGTAGACGGTGACAAGTTTTCAGCCTTTATTGTAGAAAAAGATTACCCGGGTGTATCTACAGGTCCGGAAGAAAAGAAAATGGGAATCAAAGGATCATCGACAAGAACCCTCATTTTAGATCAAGCTGAAGTGCCAAAAGAAAACCTGCTTGGCGAAATCGGCAAAGGGCATGTGATCGCTTTTAATATTTTAAATATCGGCCGTTATAAGCTGGCGGTCGGCACAATCGGCGCGTCTAAGCGGGTGATCGAGCTGTCCGCGGCATACGCAAATCAGCGCCGCCAATTCAAAACGCCGATTGCGGGCTTTTCGCTGACACAGGAAAAAATCGCGACAATGGCATCAAGGCTGTACGCGATGGAAAGCTCTGTGTACAGAACCGTCGGACTGTTTGAAGATAATATGAGCCAGTTTACGGCCGAAAACCTCAAGGACGGCCGGCAAATCGCCAAGTCAATTGCTGAATACGCCATTGAATGCTCTCTAAATAAGGTATTCGGCTCCGAAACGCTTGATTATATCGTTGATGAAGGCGTGCAGATTCATGGAGGCTACGGTTTTATGCAGGAGTACGAAGTGGAAAGGGCTTATAGGGATTCAAGGATCAATCGAATTTTTGAAGGCACAAACGAAATCAACCGGTTAATCGTGCCAAGCACCTTCCTGAAAAAAGCGCTTAAAGGTGAATTGCCTCTATTTGAAAAAGCACAGTCGCTTCAAGAAGAACTCATGATGCTTATGCCTGAAGAGCCTGGCAGCGGCGTTTTAGAGCAGGAGAAATATATAGTGAAGCAAGCGAAAAAAATCGCGCTGTTCGCCGCCGGTCTCGCCGCGCAGAAGTACGGAAAAGCCATCGACCGCGAACAAGAAATTCTTGTCAACGTGGCGGATATCGTCAGCAATGTGTACGCAATGGAATCAGCCGTGCTGAGAACGGAAAAGGCCATTGCCGCGCAAGGCGGAGAAAAAGCGGCGCAAAAAGTGCTGTATACTGAAATTTTCGTTCAGGAGGCCTTTAACGAAATTGAAGCGCACGCGAAGGAATCCCTCATCGCAATGGAAGAAGGAGATTCACTCCGCATGATGCTTTCCGCTCTGCGCAAGCTGACGCGCGTCACACCTAAAAACGTGATTCAGAAAAAACGCGAAGCGGCAGCGGGCGTTTTCGAAGCTGAAAAATATATTGTTTGATTGGCGAAGAGCTCCGCGTACGCGGAGCTCTTTTTAAGAAGCACTGTTTTAGGTTTTTAAAACAAACTGTGTTAAAATAACCACGATTATTTTATCGAGGGGGAAGAAGAGATGTCGTTAACTTTTTACTGGTACCCTAAGTGCGGAACGTGCCGCAAAGCAAAGAAATGGCTTGAAGATCATGGAAAAGAAATAAACGAAATACATATTGCAGAGCAGCCTCCAAGCAAAGAAGAACTAAAAGCGCTTTATGAAAAAAGCGGGCTGGAGCTCAAGAAATTTTTCAACACGAGCGGCATGAAATACCGTGAGCTGAATCTCAAGGAAAAGCTGTATCACATGTCAGAGGACGAACAGCTTGAACTGCTTGCTTCAGACGGAATGCTGATCAAACGCCCGCTTACAACAGACGGCGAAAAAGTGACAGTCGGTTTTAAAGAAGACCAATTTGAAGAAAACTGGGCTTAAGGTCAATTTTTTTTGAAAAGTATGGTATCTTCTTATTATAGTGCTGTAAAAAATGGAGGGATTCAATTGAGCATACCTAAAGATTTGCGTTACTCAGGAGAACACGAGTGGGTAAAAGTTGAAGGAGAAAAAGCCAGAATCGGGATTACACATTTTGCCCAGTCCGAGCTAGGTGATATCGTGTTTGTCGAACTTCCTGAAGTGGGTGCTGAAATCAAAGCGGACGAGCCATTCGGCAGCGTTGAATCCGTTAAAACGGTATCTGAGCTTTATGCGCCGATTAACGGAACTGTTGTGGAAATAAACGAAGATCTTGATGACAGTCCGGAATTCGTCAATGAATCTCCGTACGAAAAAGCATGGATGATCGTCGTTGAGCCGTCTGACGCTTCTGAAATTGAAAAACTGATGACAGCAGAACAATACGAAGAGATGACACAGGAAGACTAAAACAGGATAGCTGTAAAGGCAATTGGACACGCTAACGTTATGGGAGGTGTCCAATATGGCTTTCAGCAAACAAAAGCTCGATGTCACCAATGATGTGACAGGCCGCTTTCAAAATGGCCGGCTCTCGTTATATCATGAAAATGAGAGGATCGGACAAATGACAAGCATGAATGAATATGAGCTTAAATCCGGTTATTCCTTTGAAAATGAGAAGTTTTATAAGACAGCTGACGTGGTCTCAGGAAATGACGCAAAATATGTGGACTGTGACTACGAAAATGGCTGGTGTTAATGATGGCGGTGAATTTCACTGCCTTCTTTTACAATCTGAACGTTTCAAATTTGACGCGGCAGGTGAAGAAAATGGATGAGCTGGAAAAGGTTTTGATTGTCGAAGGGAAATCAGATAAAGAGAAAATCGAAAGCGTCTTGAATGAACCGGTGCGCATTATCTGCACAAACGGAACAATCAGCCAGCTGAAGCTTGAAGAATTGGCTGACGAGCTTTACGATAAAGACGTCTATATATTGGTTGATGCTGATGAATCAGGCGAGAAATTGAGAAAACAGCTGAAAAGAGAGTTTAACGAAGCCTGCCATCTGCATATCGACAGAGCCTATAAAGAAGTCGAGGCTGCGCCCAGACACCATGTCGCCTCTGTATTGCTGCGCGCGAATTTGAATGTCCATACTATTTTTCTTGAAAGAAAGCCCCGAGGTGTATAGCATGAAAGAACTCCAGGAATATGAACTTGAGCACATTTCTGATGATGTGTATCTTCTATATTTATATACTCCATTTTGCGGCACTTGCCAGCTTGCAAGCAAAATGCTGACAGTCGTGAAAGAAATGCTCCCTGATGTCGCCTTCTATCAAAACAATGTCAATTATTCTCCGACTTTCGCAAAAGCGTATCAAATTGAGAGCGTTCCTTGTTTTCTGCTGTTTAAAGGCGGAAAAGTGGTCGAAAGAGGATATGCGTTTCATTCCGTTTCTTATTTATATGAGCTGATAAAACAAAAATCATCTTCCGCATCCTATTTATGACATATTTCTCAGCGCATTCCAATGAAATTGTCGTTCGTTTTATAAAGGGGTTCATATGCTAAAGAGAGAAATGTCTATGTATGACCAACAAATAGGAGGTTGTACATATGGAGAAAGCGGAAGTTTTAGAAGATGAGTATCAGCATCTGTTTTTAAGACCCCTTTTGAGCGCTTCAACATTGCTCATTACCTTCCAAGGAGAAACAGAAGCCTTAACCGTCTCAATAAACGAACAGGGAGAAATGAAAGAAATTTCTCAGCGCCAAACGTCCAACCTGACCTTTTACGGAAACCAATCCGAAATCATTCATTTATTGCACGGAGATATTTCCCTTCAGCATCTGATTCAGAGCGGAAGCCTGAAAGTTAAGGGGTCCTTCAGAGCCCTGTTAAAGCTAGAAGCGATTCTCTGGCTGACGAATGGTTTTTTTCAGAGGATTGCAAAGAATTAAAAAATAGCAAATTATTATAATAGTAAAAGTTGACATCATTTATTTTATTGACATGCAAACATCCGCCATGCTATTCTACATTAAGAATTTCCGGACGAAAAAGACTATATATTTCTCTTATCAAGAGAGGTGGAGGGAAGTGCCCTATGAAGCCCGGCAACCATCAACGCTGTTGAAATGGTGCCAATTCACACGAAGCGTTCAGCTTTGAAAGATGAGAGAAAGGCGTTTTATATAAGCCTTTCTGCTCACATGTGCAGAAAGGTTTTTCTTTTGCAGAAAATCCCGGAAGATTTCTTAGAATAGTGTTAAGGCAGGTGATTGCTTTGATCAATCTTCAAGATGTTTCAAAAGTCTATAAGTCGAAACATGGAGATGTCAATGCTGTCCAAAATGTCTCGCTTTCCATCAAAAAAGGTGAGATTTTTGGAATTATAGGATATAGCGGAGCTGGAAAAAGTTCCTTAATCCGTCTGCTGAACGGCCTTGAGAAACCAACCTCAGGAACCGTGGAAGTAGCGGGAACCAAGATTAATGAAGTAAACGGACGCGGGTTAAGAAAAGCACGCCATAACATCAGCATGATTTTCCAGCATTTCAATTTGCTGTGGTCGCGGACGGTCAGAGATAATATCATGTTTCCTCTGGAAATTGCCGGGGTGAAAAAGAACGAGCGTATCAAGCGCGCCAATGAACTGATTAAACTGGTAGGTTTAGAAGGAAAAGAAAAATCTTATCCTTCTCAGCTGAGCGGCGGACAAAAGCAGCGTGTCGGAATCGCCAGAGCGCTCGCAAACAATCCGAAGGTTCTCCTTTGTGATGAAGCGACATCAGCATTAGATCCGCAAACGACTGATTCAATTTTGGATCTATTGTCCGATATTAATGATAGACTCGGTTTGACAATTGTGCTGATCACGCATGAAATGCATGTGATCCGCAAAATCTGCAACAGAGTCGCTGTCATGGAAAACGGAAAGGTTGTGGAAGAAGGCGAAGTTCTTGATGTCTTCAAAAACCCGAAAGAAGACATGACAAAACGGTTTGTTCAGCAGGTGACAGAGCCGGAAGAAACGAAAGAAACGCTTCAGCACCTTCTTGATGAAACAGCATCAGGAAAAACGGTTCAGCTCACATTTGTCGGTGATTCGGCTGAACAGCCTCTGATTACAGAGATGATCAGAAACTTTAATGTCAGCGTCAATATTTTGCAAGGGAAAATTTCGCAAACGAAGGATGGAGCTTACGGTTCACTGTTCATCCACATTGACGGTGACGAGGAAGAAGTGCAAAACGTGATCCGGTTCATTAATGACAAACAGGTAAAAGCAGAGGTGATCACGAATGTTTGAAACATATTTTCCGAATGTTGATTTAACTGAATTGTGGAACGCGACATATGAAACCCTTTATATGACGCTGATCTCTCTGCTGTTTGCTTTTGTTATCGGGGTGATTCTCGGCTTGCTGCTCTTTCTGACAAGCAAAGGGAGCCTCTGGCAGAATAAAACGGTCAACTCTGTGATTGCGGCTGTTGTCAACATATTCAGATCGATTCCGTTCCTCATTCTAATTATTTTATTGCTTGGTTTTACGAAGTTTTTAGTCGGCACGATCTTAGGGCCAAACGCCGCATTGCCGGCGCTGGTGATCGGCTCGGCACCGTTTTACGCGCGCCTCGCTGAAATCGCGCTGCGCGAGGTAGACAAAGGTGTTATCGAAGCTGCCAAATCAATGGGAGCCAAGACGTCTACGATTATTTTCAAAGTGCTGCTTCCTGAATCTATGCCGGCTCTCATTTCTGGCATCACGGTGACGGCGATCGCTTTGATCGGCTCAACGGCAATCGCCGGGGCCATCGGTTCAGGCGGCCTTGGAAACCTTGCGTACGTAGAAGGCTATCAGTCGAACAATGCTGATGTTACCTTCATTGCTACTGTGTTTATTTTAATCATCGTATTTATTATTCAAATCATCGGTGATGTCATAACAAATATTATAGATAAACGATAAGGGAGGATTTACAATGAAAAAGCTATTTTTAGGTGCACTATTGCTTGTATTTGCAGGAGTTTTGGCTGCCTGCGGTTCGAATAAAGGCGCAGAGTCTGGCAAGAAAGAAATTGTCGTTGCTGCGACAAAAACACCGCATGCGGAAATTTTAAAAGAAGCTGAACCACTGTTGAAAGAAAAAGGCTATACGCTGGAAGTGAAAGTGCTTAGTGATTACAAGATGTACAACAAAGCTTTATCTGATAAAGAAGTGGATGCGAACTACTTCCAGCACATTCCTTACCTTGAGCAAGAAATGAAAGAAAACACAGATTACAAACTTGTGAATGCCGGCGCTGTTCACTTAGAGCCATTCGGTATTTACTCTAAAACATACAAATCGCTGAAAGACCTTCCAAAGGGTGCGACAATTATTCTGACAAACAACGTGGCTGAACAAGGCCGTATGCTTGCAATGCTTGAAAATGCGGGGCTAATCACACTTGATTCTAAAGTGGAAACAGTTGACGCAACTTTGAAAGACATTAAGAAAAACCCGAAAAACCTTGAATTCAAAAAAGTAGCGCCTGAAGTAACGGCAAAAGCATATGAAAACAAAGAAGGAGACGCGGTCTTCATCAATGTAAACTATGCGATCCAAAATAAATTAAACCCTAAAAAAGACGCGATTGAAGTGGAAGCAACGAAAAACAACCCATACGCTAACATCGTCGCAGTAAGAAAAGGCGAAGAAGATTCTGACAAGATTAAAGCGCTGATGGAAGTTCTTCATTCTAAAGAGATCAAAGACTTCATCGAGAAAAAATACGACGGAGCTGTGCTTCCTGTCTCTGAATAAGACTGAAACCCCGGATGAGAAATCCGGGGTTTTTTTCGGGTATTTTCCTAAAAGCTGTTCATAATAAAAAGGAATGTTAAACAGATGGAGGGATTTTCTTTGAATCAAGACAGAGGAAGCATGCAGGACGCGCTAAAAGAATATAAATTAGGTTTAGGCACATTTGAACAAAAGATGCCGCTGATGGGAAGAAAGTTTAATGAGTTTACCGAACAATGCTTTGCCGGGAATTCACTGACTGAGAGAGAAAAACAGCTGATCGCCCTCGGAATCGCAATCAATGCCCAGGATGAATATTGCATGATCTATCATACAAAAGGCTGTCTTGATGAGGGAGCGACAGAGGAGAATATTCTCGAAGCCGTCAGTGTGGCAGCGGCATTCGGAGGCGGCGCGGCTCTTAGCCAAGGCGTAACAGTCGTCCAGCAGTGCATAGAGGAATTTGGAAGCACCACGCATTAAGAGAAGGAATGTTCCGAAAAACCATTCTCATTTGAGCTGAAAGGATGCTTTCGTCTCATCTGCCGTTATTTCGAGCCGTTTCCTTTTTGCAGCTTCCATCGCAGCGTTGTTACAATAGAAGCAAATAAATGAAGGGATTGATTTATTATTTGTAACAGCCAGGATAGACTGAACCTCGATTATACGTCAGAAATGGAAAAAGCGATGCAGCTGTCTCACGGAATTGGATACGAGGAATACGGACGCCGGCTGGAAACAAGACTGAGAGTAGAGCGGCAGAGAGAGCTTGATTATAAAAAGAGCAAGCGGATTTCTGCGGGAGCTTATTGAGAAAATCAATCTTCTAAAAAAGGGTGGGAATCCACTCTTTTTCTTTTTCAATCGCTTTAATAAAGTGCTGATCTTTGTTAAACTTGAGAAATGTGCGAGGCACGATAAAAAGTTGTATTTACTTTTCATTTGTTATAAAATTAGAATGAGAATAAAATGAGAATAATGATTATATATTTTTGGAGGTATAGATATGGCTGCTTCAACATTAACGATCAAAGATCTTCACGTTGAAATCGAAGGGAAAGAGATCTTAAAGGGTGTAAACCTTGAAATAAAAGGTGGAGAGTTCCACGCAGTAATGGGACCAAACGGAACTGGTAAATCCACTCTTTCAGCTGCTATTATGGGGCACCCTAAATATGAAGTAACAAAAGGCAGCATCACGCTTGACGGCAAAGATGTACTGGAGATGGAAGTGGACGAGCGCGCGCAGGCGGGTTTATTCCTAGCCATGCAGTATCCAAGTGAAATCAGCGGTGTAACAAATGCCGACTTCCTTCGTTCAGCAATCAATGCGCGCAGAGAAGAAGGCGATGAAATTTCTCTCATGAAATTCATCCGCAAAATGGACGAAAACATGGAGTTCCTTGAAATGGACCCTGAAATGGCACAACGTTACCTTAATGAAGGATTCTCAGGCGGGGAGAAAAAACGCAACGAAATCCTTCAATTAATGATGATTGAACCGAAAATCGCCATCCTTGATGAAATCGACTCAGGCCTTGATATTGATGCTCTGAAAGTCGTATCTAAAGGGATCAACAGAATGCGCAGCGAAAACTTCGGCTGCCTGATGATCACTCACTATCAGCGCCTGTTAAACTACATCACTCCGGATGTTGTTCACGTTATGATGCAAGGCCGCGTGGTGAAATCTGGCGGTGCAGAGCTTGCACAGCGTCTCGAAGCAGAAGGTTATGACTGGATTAAACAAGAACTTGGTATTGAAGACGAAACTGTAGGCCAAGAAGCGTAAGCGTTAGGGGGATTAACATGACACTAGATACAAAACTATCCGTAGATCAGGAGTATCTCAAAAGCTTTTCCGAAAAGCATCAAGAACCTGCCTGGCTGAAAAACTTGCGCTTACAGGCTCTTGAACAAGCTGAGGATCTGCCGATGCCGAAGCCTGATAAAACAAAAATCACAAACTGGAACTTCACAAACTTCGCGAAGCATACAGTTGATAACGAACCGCTTTCTTCATTAGAAGACTTGACTGATGAAGCAAAAGCGCTGATCGATATTGAAAACGAAGATAAAACATTATACGTGCAGCGTGACCAGACGCCGGCATACCTTTCTCTTTCTCAGGAATTGAAGGATAAAGGCGTCATCTTCACTGATATTCTGACGGCTGCACGCGAGCACAGTGACTTAGTGGAGAAATACTTTATGAAAGACGGCGTGAAGGTTGATGAGCACAAATTAACTGCGCTTCACGCGGCTCTTGTTAACGGAGGAGCATTCCTTTATGTTC
The DNA here is from genome assembly GCF_053903245.1 of Bacillus sp. K7. Lineage (NCBI taxonomy): Bacteria > Bacillati > Bacillota > Bacilli > Caryophanales > Bacillaceae > Bacillus > Bacillus sp. K7. Next base: position 3,049,004 of record NZ_CP096406.1, on the reverse strand, counting down.
CGAAAAACGTTCAGGTGGAGACGCCGGTTCAGGCTGTTTATGTCCACGAAAGCAACGATACGGCTCTGTTCAACCACGTGCTGATTGTGGCTGAAGACCACAGCTCTGTCACATATGTAGAAAACTACATCAGCACTGTAAATCCGAAAGATGCCGTGTTCAACATTATCAGTGAGGTCATCACAGGTGATAATGCCAGCGTGACATACGGTGCGGTTGATACTCTGTCCAGCGGTGTGACCACATATGTGAACCGCCGCGGTGCCGCGCGCGGACGCGACAGCAAAATCGAGTGGGCTCTCGGCCTGATGAATGACGGCGACACGATCTCCGAAAACACAACAAACCTTTACGGTGACGGCACATACGGCGATACAAAAACGGTTGTAGTCGGAAGAGGAGAGCAAACAGAGAACTTCACAACACAAATCATCCATTTCGGTAAAGCTTCAGAAGGATATATCTTGAAGCACGGTGTGATGAAGGATTCCGCTTCTTCTATCTTTAACGGAGTCGGAAAAATTGAACATGGCGCTTCAAAAGCGAATGCGGAACAAGAATCACGTGTGCTGATGCTAAGCGAAAAAGCACGCGGAGATGCAAACCCTATTCTTTTAATTGACGAAGACGATGTAACTGCAGGACATGCGGCATCTGTCGGCCGTGTTGACCCTATTCAGCTTTACTACCTGATGAGCCGCGGAATTGCGAAAGAAGAAGCAGAACGTTTAGTCATCTACGGATTCCTTGCGCCGGTAGTAAACGAACTTCCGATTGAAGGCGTTAAGAAACAATTGGTTTCTGTTATCGAAAGGAAAGTGAAGTAATGAATATCACAGATATTCGTGAACAGTTCCCGATCCTTCATCAGCAAGTGAACGGACATGATCTCGTTTATCTCGACAGCGCGGCGACTTCCCAGAAGCCGCGTGCTGTCATTGAAACATTGGATAAGTATTATAATCATTACAATTCCAATGTTCACCGGGGCGTCCATACACTTGGAACCAGAGCGACAGACGGTTATGAAGGGGCGCGTGAAAAAGTCCGCAAGTTTATTAACGCGAAGTCAATGGCTGAGATTATTTTCACAAAAGGCACGACCACATCACTGAATATGGTGGCGTTAAGCTATGCGCGCGCCAACCTGAAACCGGGTGATGAAGTGGTCATCACCTACATGGAGCATCATGCGAATATCATTCCGTGGCAGCAGGCTGTCAAAGCGACTGGCGCCACATTAAAATATATTCCGTTGCAGGAAGACGGAACGATTTCTTTAGAAGACGTAAGAGAAACGGTCACAAGCAACACGAAAATTGTTGCAGTGTCTCATGTATCTAACGTCCTCGGCACGATCAACCCGATTAAAGAAATGGCGAAAATCGCCCATGACAACGGGGCTGTTATTGTGGTGGACGGTGCACAAAGCACGCCTCACATGAAGATTGACGTGCAGGATCTCGATTGCGACTTCTTTGCGATTTCTTCCCATAAAATGTGCGGCCCTACCGGTATTGGTGTGCTGTACGGGAAGAAAGCCCTGCTGGAAAACATGGAGCCTGCCGAATTCGGCGGTGAAATGATCGACTTTGTCGGGCTTTATGAATCAACTTGGAAAGAGCTTCCGTGGAAATTCGAAGCGGGTACGCCGATTATTGCGGGAGCAATCGGTCTCGGTGCCGCCATTGATTTTCTCGAAGAAATCGGTCTTGATGAAATCTCCTGCCACGAGCACAAGCTTGCGGCTTATGCGCTTGAACGCTTCCGCCAGCTTGACGGCGTAACGGTTTATGGGCCGGAAGAGCGTGCCGGGCTTGTCACTTTTAATCTTGATGACGTTCATCCTCACGATGTGGCGACTGTGCTTGATGCGGAGGGAATCGCAGTCAGAGCCGGCCATCATTGCGCGCAGCCGCTGATGAAATGGCTGGATGTAACTGCTACTGCAAGAGCAAGCTTTTATCTGTATAATACAGAGGAAGAGATTGATAAGCTTGCGGAAGCTCTTCAAAAGACAAAGGAGTATTTTACAAATGTCTTTTAATGCAAACTTAGATACATTGTACAGACAGGTGATTATGGATCATTACAAAAACCCGCGCAACAAAGGGGTTTTGAATGACAGCATCGTCGTGGATATGAACAATCCGACATGCGGCGACCGAATCAGACTGACAATGAAGCTTGACGGAGACACCGTGGAAGATGCGAAATTTGAAGGGGAAGGCTGTTCCATTTCAATGGCATCTGCTTCGATGATGACGCAGGCGATTAAAGGGAAAGATATCGAAACAGCCCTTTCCATGTCTAAGATTTTCTCGGATATGATGCAAGGGAACGAGTATGATGATTCTATAGATCTCGGGGATATTGAAGCTCTTCAAGGCGTTTCAAAATTCCCCGCCCGTATCAAATGTGCCACCCTGTCATGGAAAGCACTTGAAAAAGGAGTCGCGAAAGAAGAAGGCGGCAATTAAAAGGATTGGAGTGAAAATGGATGGCTAAAAAAATGCCTGATATTGGTGAATACAAGTATGGTTTTCACGACAAGGACGTTTCCATTTTCCGTTCAGAGCGCGGATTGACAAAAGAAATCGTAGAAGAAATTTCTCGCATGAAAGAAGAGCCTCAATGGATGCTTGATTTCCGCTTGAAATCTCTTGAGCATTTCTACAACATGCCAATGCCGCAATGGGGCGGAGATTTAAACTCACTGAACTTTGACGAAATTACGTATTACGTAAAACCGTCTGAGCGTTCAGAGCGTTCTTGGGATGAAGTTCCTGACGAAATTAAGCAAACATTCGACAAGCTCGGTATCCCTGAAGCTGAACAAAAATACCTAGCGGGTGTTTCTGCTCAGTACGAATCTGAGGTTGTATACCACAACATGAAAGAAGATCTTGAAGCGCAAGGCATCGTCTTTAAAGACACTGACAGCGCGCTGAAAGAAAATGAAGATATTTTCCGTGAGCACTGGGCGAAAGTGATCCCGCCGACTGATAACAAGTTTGCGGCGCTTAACTCAGCTGTTTGGTCCGGCGGATCTTTCATCTACGTGCCTAAAGGCGTGAAGGTTGAAACACCGCTTCAAGCTTACTTCCGCATCAACTCCGAAAACATGGGTCAGTTCGAACGTACGCTGATCATCGTTGACGAAGAAGCAAGCGTTCATTATGTTGAAGGCTGTACGGCGCCTGTTTACACAACAAACTCACTACACAGTGCGGTTGTTGAGATCATCGTGAAAAAAGGCGGCTACTGCCGTTATACAACGATCCAAAACTGGGCGAATAACGTTTACAACCTTGTAACGAAGCGTACGATCTGTGAAGAAAATGCAACAATGGAATGGATCGACGGCAACATCGGGTCTAAACTGACAATGAAATATCCGGCTTGTATCCTAAAAGGTGAAGGCGCGCGCGGTATGACGCTTTCTATCGCTCTTGCGGGTAAAGGCCAGCATCAGGATGCGGGTGCGAAAATGATTCACCTTGCACCAAACACATCATCCACAATCGTATCAAAATCGATTTCAAAACAAGGCGGAAAAGTAACGTACCGCGGAATCGTCCACTTCGGACGCAAAGCGGAAGGCGCCCGTTCTAACATCGAGTGCGATACGCTCATTATGGATAACAAATCAACGTCTGACACTATTCCTTACAATGAAATCTTAAATGATAACATTTCATTGGAGCACGAAGCGAAAGTGTCTAAAGTATCTGAAGAGCAGCTCTTCTACTTGATGAGCCGCGGCATTTCCGAAGAAGAAGCGACTGAAATGATCGTCATGGGCTTCATCGAGCCATTCACAAAAGAGCTTCCGATGGAATACGCAGTTGAAATGAACCGTTTGATTAAGTTCGAAATGGAAGGTTCAATCGGTTAATATAAAAATGAAACCCGGCGGATGATCCCGCCGGGTTTTGTCTATTTCTCGCGTACGCTGATCGTTACAACGCCTAGTACGCTCGATCCTTTGTAGATCGTAACTTCCGCTGATCCAGCTTTTGACTTGCTGTATACCATTCCGCTTTGACTGACAGAGATATAATCGCGGCCGGAGGTTACTACGTAGCTAGTAGCTCCATCTCTGGCAATATTTAAGTAACTGTTTACTTTCATCTGATAAAAGGCATCCATGACTTTTATCGGGCTGTGTGAGGCATTTTGAATGGAAGATGCCGGTGCAGCTGACATTTCTTCAGCGGATGCCACACCACCTAAGCTGAGAGCTAAAGCAGAAACTGACAGTGCAGAAATAATAACTTTTTTACCTTTCATTTGTAACACTCCTTTTTTATTTTTTCTTACACTATACAATTTTGATAAAGAAACTCTGCTTCCTGTAACTAAATATGTATAAAATGTTAACAAATGGTTATTTACCGAATGATAAGTTCTATTTAAAAGGTAGAAACCGCAGGCGTCATTTAAGCCTGCGGCTGCTTCTCTAACGTTCGGGGATATCATTGGGTTGAATATTGATAACAGATGCCGCTTGGGGGCTATGAATGTTTTTCATTTCTAACAATTGTCTATAAGCCGTGTCAAATTCCTCTTTTGACATCTGTTTTGCGGCTAATGCAGAACACAAAACAGCAAAGGCGATCGGCATTGTATCAATGTGAATGTCGATATGAACCTCGGAGTTGCCACTGTTTTTGATCACGGATTCGGTAGCGGGTATCTCTTGAGTATGTCTGTTGATTGGAATGATGTTTTCGTTCATTACTCATCCCCGTCTTGTGCCTGCGCCTGTTCCTGATCCTGATCTGTGTTCACGTTGACCACCACTTTTGCATTACCGCTGTTTTGGACGTTTGCGACAGCTGCATCGCGTCTGTTTTCCTCATTTTCATGACGATTTTCGCTCATGGTATCATCCTTTCTCTATTGATAGTGACAGGATATTCGATAGAAGAGTGAAGAGATTGGACGAACTTCGCGATTTTTCCACATTGGGTCAAAAGGTCGAAGGAAAGCACTCGATTTGGTAAAATGAATAGACATTATAATAGAAAAGGTGTTTTCATATGAAATCGTACATCATCGTCGGAGCGGGGATACTTGGCGCTTCGGCTGCTTACCATCTTGTCAAATGGGGTGCCAGGGTTACGGTGGTTGACCGGAAGGAACCTGGACAAGCGACTGATGCGGCGGCCGGGATCGTCTGTCCCTGGCTATCGCAGCGCCGCAATCAGAAGTGGTATCAGCTCGCGAAGGGCGGAGCACGCTACTATACGGATTTAATCCATCAATTGGAGGAAGACGGAGAAACGGACACAGGATATAAGCGTGTCGGTGCCATCAGTATTCATACTGATGCGTCCAAGCTTGATAAGATGGAGGAGCGGGCGTATAAGAGACGGGAGGATGCGCCGGAAATCGGCGACATTACCCGCTTGTCCGCAAGTGAAACGAAAAAGCTGTTTCCGATTTTAGCTGATGGCTATGAATCGGTTCATATCAGCGGGGCCGCCCGTGTGAATGGGAGGGCGCTGTGCCGGTCTCTTTTAAACGCTGCTAAGAAACGCGGCGCAGAGATCATCAAAGGAAATGCGTCCTTGCTTGTTGAAAACGGAACGGTCACCGGCGTGCAAACAGACGCACAGCAGTTTACGGCTGACGCAGTCATTGTGGCGGCGGGGGCATGGGCTAATGAGGTCATGAAGCCTCTTGGCATTCATTTTCAAGTGTCCTTTCAGAAAGCGCAAATTATGCATTTTGAAATGACGGAAACAGATACAGGATCGTGGCCGGTTGTGATGCCGCCGAACGACCAGTATATTCTTTCGTTTGATAACGGCAGAATTGTAGCAGGCGCCACGCATGAAAACGATGCCGGGCTAGATGATCTTCGTGTGACAGCCGGAGGGCAGCACGAAGTATTGAGCAAAGCATTAGCTGTTGCGCCGGGTCTAGCTGATGGCGCTGCCATTGAAACAAGAGTGGGCTTTAGGCCGTTTACGCCGGGATTTCTCCCGGTTATTGGCGCTGTGCCGGATGTTCAAGGGCTTTACGCCGCTAACGGTTTAGGCGCCTCGGGATTAACGATGGGACCGTTCTTAGGTTCAGAGCTCGCAAAGCTAGTTCTCGGAAAGCAGACGGAAATAGACCTTAGTCCGTATGATCCAGCCGGAGCGCTTGCATAATAAGTAAAAGCTTAACAAACAAATAATATAAAGCTGTTCTGGCTTTTCTTTTCTGTCTATGTTAGCATTTATCTTTAATGAAAAAGAGGACGTGACTGATTTGATAAAAATTGATATACCCGCACCGAATGTCACCATCACCGAACGGCAACAGGCAGCGAATGAAAACGAACCGAAAATAAAGGCGATTTACGGCTTCATCGACTTTCACCAGATCCCAAGAGACAAAGGGGGCATCTTCATGTTTTACAACATTCATGACGAGCTGCTGTTTGTCGGCAAAGCGAGAAAGTTAAGACAGAGAATTAAGAAGCATTTTGAAGACAATGTCTCACCGATCAAACATCACAGAGACGAAGTATATAAAATTGAAGTATGTGTCGTCGATGACCCAATGGAAAGAGACATTTACGAAACGTATATCATCAATACACAGCACTCGAAGTACAATGTAGACAAGGTATTTTTTAAGTAAGACATCAGTCTGCGGAGGCACAGCGAAGCCAGAGCTCATGTGAAGTTCTGGCTTTTGTTGCGCCTTTTTCCGTATTGTCATCTGATTCGATTATTGAGAAATTTCAGAAAACAATATTGACAATTTTCCCAGCGGACTTTAATATAACAATATATAATGTTATATAACGTTATATAATAAAAAGAAGGAGTGAAGGATTTGAGTCCATCCACAGCAAAAGTAAATCGTGAGGTTCAAGCTTTCTTGCAGGATTTGAATGGGAAAACCATTGACCATGTATTTTTTGTCGCATGCGGAGGGTCTTCGGCCATCATGTATCCGAGTAAATATGTGTTTGACAGAGAGTCAAAATCAATCAACTCCGATCTTTATAGCTCGAACGAATTTATCCAGCGCAATCCTGTCCAGCTTGGTGAAACGTCTCTTGTCATTTTGTGCTCGCATTCGGGAAATACCCCGGAAACGGTCAAAGCCGCTTCGTTTGCGAGGGGCAAGGGCGCACTTACGATTGCGATGACGCATGAGCCGGAGTCTCCTTTAGCGCAAAAAGCGCAATATGTTGCCCAGTACGATTGGGGTGATGAGGCGCTTGCGATCAATACGAACTATGGCGTTCTGTATCAAATCGTTTTCGGCACTCTGCAAGTATTAGAAAACAATACGACATTTGAACAAGCAATTGAAGGATTAGATCAATTGCAGGCTGTGTATGAAGGAGCCCTTAAGAAGGAAGCTGACAACGCACAGCAATTCGCAAAAGCCCATGAAAAAGAAAACATTATTTATACCATGGCAAGCGGTGCGAACTACGGTGTCGCTTACTCCTACAGCATCTGCATTCTCATGGAAATGCAATGGATTCATTCCCACGCCATTCATGCCGGAGAATATTTTCACGGACCGTTTGAAATTATTGATGAATCCGTGCCGTTTATCATCCTGCTCGGTTTAGATGAAACAAGGCCTCTTGAAGAGCGGGCGCTTACCTTCTCGAAAAAATATGGCAAAAAGCTCACTGTGCTTGATGCTGCATCTTACGACTTCACTGCAATAGACGATTCAGTTAAAGGCTATCTAGCGCCGCTCGTTCTCAACCGTGTGCTGAGAAGCTATGCGGACGCGCTGGCAGAGGCGAGACATCATCCTTTATCTCATAGAAGATACATGTGGAAAGTTGAGTATTGATCTGAAACTGAGGAATCATTATGCATTAGACTATAATGTTATATAACATTATAGTCTAATGTCCAGAGGAGGCCAACCCTTTGAAGAAAATGTTGTTGTTTTTGATCATTGCCGCTGTCAGTATGTTCACCATTGCGGGCTGTTCGAGCCAGAGCAGTTCAGCGGACGGAAAGGTGACATTGAAATTTTTCCACAGATGGCCAAAGGAGCCGGAAAAAAGTTATTTTGAAGAGGTTGTGAAGGCATTTGAAAAAGAGCACCCGGATATCGACATTCAAATTGAAGCGGTTTTGAATGACTCCTATAAAGACAAAATCAAGGTCATGCTGGGAACCACCAGCCCTCCTGACATTTACTTCTCATGGAGTGACGAGTTTGCTTTTAAATTTATCAGAGGCCATAAGGCGCTTGATCTCTCGTCCTACTACAAAAATGATACAGATTGGTCATCACAGCTCGTTCAATCGCAAGTCACACCATTTACTTATGAAAACAAGCAATATGGCGTGCCGTGGCAAATGGACGCTAAATCATTCTTCTATCATAAAGACATTTTCCAAAAGCTGAATCTTGATCCCCCGAAGACATGGGATGAATTCATCGATGTGTCAAAGAACCTGAAAGAAAACGGCTATACGCCGATCAGCTTCGGAACAAAGGCGACTTGGACCATCTCACACTATATCGGCACGCTCAATCAACGGATGGTCGATGAAAAAACGCGGGAAAAGGACTATAACGCCAAAACGGGTGAATTTACTGATGAAGGTTATGTGAAAGCACTTGAAAAGCTTCAGGAGCTGATGCCTTACTTCAATAAACATGTAAACTCCGTCAACCACGAATATGTGAGACAGCAGTTTAAGAGCGGAAAGTCGGCGATGATATATGCGGAAACAGCGGAAATCAAACTGGTTGAACCGGTGGATCTCGGGATGTTCCCATTCCCTGAAATCAGCGGGCAAAAAGGATCTTCAGAAGCGCTAACGGGAGCGCCGGAAGGGTTCATGATTGCCTCAAAAACAAAACATCCGAAGGAAGCGATGGCATTTTTGCAGTTTCTGACGTCGAAAAAAATGGGTGAAAAGCTCGTCAAAGATGTCGGGAAATACAGTGCTGTGCAAGGAGCGGCTACTGAAGAAAATTCTACAGCCATTCAGCGTGAAGCCATTCAGCAAATTGTTGATGCCAAATCAATGGTGCCATGGTTTGATATGGATGTCGATGTTGAAATCGCCGATGCGTACTTAACAAACGTCCAGCAAATGCTTGGCGGCGACATGACACCGGAGCAGGTCATGAAAGCTGTTCAAAAAGCAGCGAAGCAAGTAAGGGCGTCAGCTGAATAAATCAAAGAAAAGGTGAAGCTTCGCACCTTTTCTTTTTATAAAGGAGATGAGATATCCTTGGTCAATCAGAATAAAACAATTCCCTATTTGTTTTTGGTGCCCGCACTCGTTTTTTTACTTTTCGTTTATATCCCGATTGTTGAGAATGTCTTCCTCAGCCTGTTTCAGTGGAGCTCTTTTTCTCCGGAAAAAACGTTTATCGGCTTGAAAAACTATGTTGACTTATTTCATGATCCTGTCTTTTATCAGGCACTAGCCAATAATGTGCTTTACGCAGTGATCTCAATTGCATGCCAGGTATTTGGTGGTTTGATTTTGGCGGCGGTGCTTGAGGATAAGCTGGTCAGAAAATGGTCGCCGTTTTTTCGCACTGTTTTCTTTTTGCCGGTTGTCATCTCGATGACGGTGATCGCGCTTTTGTTTGATTTTATTTATAACCCTGAGACGGGGCTTTTGAATCAGCTGCTTCAGGCGGTTGGTCTTGATCAGCTGACGAGAGCTTGGCTCGGGGAGGACAGCACGGCTATGCTTTCTGTCATTTTTGTCTCTCAATGGCAGTCTGTCGGTTATATTGCGATGCTGTACATTGTGTCGATTCAAAAAATACCGGATGAACTGTACGAAGCGGCCCGTCTTGACGGTGCGGGGAAAATTCAGCAGTTTTTTCATATTACCGTTCCCCAGACGAAAGAGATGTCTTTTGTCGCGGTAGTGATGACGCTGACCGGCGCCTTTACGGTATTTAATGAACCGTACATATTGACAGGCGGAGGGCCGGGCAACGCTTCAGAAGTCTTGAGCACGTTTTTATATAAAAGCGCCTTTACAAAGGATATGATGGGCTATGCTTCAGCGATTGCCACCGTTGTATTACTCATTACGCTCGCATTGTCGCTCATGCAAATGAAGTTCTTTAAAACCGGAAAGGAGGACTAACAGATGCTGCCTCAGAAGAAGACAGATTCGTTCAGATTGGAGCCTGTGCCTGACCGGCACATGGAGGTGAAAAGAAAGCCTAGACGAAAATGGTACATCGGAGAAACGTCTGTATGGGTTTTTCTGTTTCTTTATCTGATTGCGATCGCCTATCCGCTGCTATGGATGGTCATGAGCGCCTTTAAAAGCTCGGACGATATTTTTGAGCACAGCTGGTCGGTGCCGTCTTCGTGGCATCCGGAAAATTTTGTGTCCGCTTGGAATCAAGGCATTTCTTCTTATTTTATGAACAGTGTCATCGTGACGGCGCTGACGTGTGTGATCACTGTTTTTATCAGTGCATGGGCGGCGTACGGCCTTTCCCGGTTTGAGTTTACAGGAAAAAGGTTCTTTTTGGTGCTTTGTCTTGGCGGTTTGATGCTGACGCCGCAGGTCAGTCTCGTGCCGCTTTATTCTATGATTCAGTCGCTGGGCCTTTACAATACGTATTGGGCGTTAATCCTGCCGTATGCGGCTTACCGGATCCCGTTCACCATCATTTTGATCCGCTCTTATTTTCTTTCTATTTCCAAAGAATTGGAGGAGGCGGCTTATTTAGATGGGTGTACGAGTTTTGGAGTATTTTTCAGAATTTTCTTACCGATGAGTGTGCCGATTTTGGTGACATCCGGCATTTTGACGGCTTACCATACGTGGAATGAATTTATGTTTGCGATTATTTTCATAGATGATGAGAATTTGCGGACCATTCCAGCCGGGCTGATGCAGTTCAGAGACGCGCTGCAGACAGATTGGGGCGTGCTGCTGGCGGGATTAACGATTTCAGCCGCGCCGATTATTATTCTATTTTTATTGATGCAGAAATATTTTGTCCGCGGGATTGCAAGCGGAAGTGTAAAAGGATAAAGGGGGCTGCACCATATGAAATTGATTACGGTTGGAGATAACGTTGTTGATTACTATCAGGATCAAGAAACGTTCTACCCGGGAGGAAATGCCTTAAACGTCGCTGTGCTTGCCAAGCGGCTCGGGCATGAGGCTTCCTATATTGGGATCGTCGGCAATGACGAAGCAGCGGCACATTTGTTGAACGTATTGAAATTGGAGCAGGTTAACGCGGATTATATCCGCCAGGCGCACGGTGAAAATGGAATGGCGATTGTCACCCTTGATGAACAGGGGGACCGTATTTTTGTCAGATCAAATAAAGGGGGCATTCAGTCCCGGCTCCGTCTTATGTTTCAGGAGAAAGATATAACCTTTATCAGCGGGCATGATCTGCTCCATACGAGTGTGTACAGCCGGCTTGAGAACGATCTTCCGCAGCTGTGCGGGCTGATTCCGGTCTCCTTTGACTTTTCAACCAATCGCAAGGAGGATTATTTGAGGAAGGTTTGTCCATATGTGACGTATGCGTTTTTTTCAGGAAGTGACCTGAGTGAGTCGGAATGCGGCGAGCTTGCCAAACAGGCACATGACTACGGAGCGAAAATCGTTTGTATGACCCGCGGGGGACAAGGAGCGGTCCTGTCTGAGGGAGACCGAATCTATCATCAGCCGATTGTGGAAACTGATATAATAGATACACTTGGAGCGGGAGATTCTTTTATAGCGGGCTTTTTGACTGCTTTTTGCGTGAAGCAGGATATAACGTACGCTTTGCGCCAGGCCGCCGAAACGGCTGCGAAAACATGCGGTGTGTACGGAGCTTTCGGCTATGGCCATCCTTTTCGCTTAGAGGACGGAGGAAGCAGTGAAAAAACGAGAGTACTGTAAGCAGTGTCTCGTTTTTTATGCCGGTTATGTGTAGGGGCTGTTGATCGTAAAAGTGACGCGGTTTGTGTGCATCAAAAACAGTGAACAATAGATTGGCTGGTCGTTTGATGTAAAAGCTGTTTTATCGATTTCAAACAGCGCATCCCCGATATCGCAGTCTAAGTATTTGCTTTCCTCTTGTTGGGCATATACAACGTTTAATAGTTTCGTATTGTGAGTAGGCACGACTTGATACCGCTGCTTTAACATATCATGCATGGACACGCCGTCCGCAATAAAGGCATCAATGCCGGGAAACAAATCCAGCGGATAATGTGTCACTTCAAAGGTGAGCGGCTGGTCATCGTTATATAAAATCCGTTTTAATTCAACGACAGGGCGCTCAGGATTGATTTTCAGCTTTTCGGCAATGGGTTTCGCCGCTGAAATGATCGCATGGGACAGCACTTGATGCTTCGGTTTTTTGCCGGTTGATTCCATAAATTCCGAGTAGCCGTTTACTGCGATCAGCTCCCGTTTTAATTTAGGGCTTTTCACGAACGTTCCCTTTCCTTGCTGCCTGATTAAGTAGCCTTCTTCGACCAAATCGAGAATGGCTTTCCTGACGGTAATGCGGCTGACATTATACTTGCTGCAAAGTTCGCTCTCGGTAGGCAGCTTGGCGGTGGGGGAATATACGCCCTTCTTGATGTCATCGGTGATGATTTGTTTTAGCTGAATGTATAAAGGTGTAGAACTTCCGTTGTTTAACAAAAGGTAGCCTCCTTTTAACCAATTATTCATATTATAATGTATTATGATGTTATAATACAAATTTACATTTTTTATTTTAGAAATATAGCAAAAATGGGAATCGATTACTCTAAAAATAACAGAAAGACCTGGTTGTTTCCAGTGACGAAATAACAGACGAAAAGATTGGGGGAAATGTCTGATGGCTTCATTAACATTTGAGCATGTCAAAAAATCATACCATTCCCAATTCACGGTGAAGGACTTTGATTTAGATGTAAAGGATAAGGAGCTTTTGGTGCTGGTGGGACCGTCAGGATGCGGAAAATCGACCACGCTGCGAATGGTGGCGGGGCTGGAAAGCATCTCTGAAGGCAGCCTCCTCATTGATGGGGAACGGGTCAATGATCTTTCGCCGAAAGAACGTGATATTGCGATGGTATTCCAAAACTACGCGCTTTATCCGCATATGACGGTTTTTGATAATATGGCGTTTGGATTAAAGCTTAGAAAGATGCCGAAACAGGAAATCGCCGAGCGGGTTCATGCGGCAGCGAAAATTTTAGAGATTGAGCATTTGCTGAAGAGAAAACCGAAGGCGCTCTCCGGCGGACAGCGGCAAAGGGTGGCGCTTGGCAGATCGATTGTGAGGGAGCCGAAGGTCTTTTTAATGGACGAGCCGCTTTCCAATCTGGACGCGAAGCTGAGAGTGACGATGCGGACAGAAATCAGCAAGCTGCACCAGCGTTTAGAGGCAACTATCATATATGTCACGCATGACCAGACCGAAGCGATGACAATGGGCGATCGGATTGTCGTGATGAACGAAGGGGAAATCCAGCAAGTGGCGAAACCGCATGACATCTATCATTACCCGGCAAATCTGTTTGTTGCGGGTTTTATCGGCTCCCCGGGAATGAATGTTTTGAAAGGCGTGATAGAAGAGCAGCATGGCGAGCTGTTTTTCACAAACCCTTCGATCCGGCTTCATATTCCTGAAGAAAAAGCGAAGCGGCTGAAGGAAAAGGGATATGCCGGAGAACAGATGATTGCCGGCGTTAGGCCGGAGCATATCACACAATTAACAGGACATGATCAGCTGTTTGATGCAGTGCTGAAAGCGAAGGTGGAAGTGAATGAGAATTTGGGATCAGAGCTGATTGTACATGTCACGGCAGGAGATGAGCGGCTTACGGTCCGTCTAGATGGAAACACGCGAATCGCCGCAGGCGATTCGATCCAGCTGGCAGTGAAAATGGATCACGTCGTTTTTTTCGATGCGGAGACGGAAGAGGCTGTGTATTAGGAAAGGTGCTCCCTAGCAGGAGCACCTTTTTCTTACGGCCAAATGTCGTCTGCCCATTCAGGGTGGTCGATAAATGGATTGCGGTTGTGCTGATATTTCTCATAAATGATTTCGTTTCTTTTCCGCTCGCGGTCGTCAACCGGGTCCTGCCTATTCCATTCGAGCAGGACAGATTTCTTTCCGTGATAAGGGGCTGAGCCGTTGCCAGTTTTATCATTCAGTTCAAGATCAGGGTATCCGTCATCACCTTCGTAACGGACAGCCATGTAAAACAGCATGCGGGCGACATCGCCTTTCACATCATCGCGGGGCTCCCATGAATCTCCATCATCATAATTCCCAGGCGCTTTCGCATGTTCTGTGCCGCCGTTGTCAAAATCCTTATTTCCTCTGGCACTGTTGACTTGGACATCAGCTGGGCGTAAATGATGAATATCTGTGCCAGGCCCCTTGCTTGTGCCAAAATTGCCATGGGATTTCGCCCAAACGTGCTCGCGGTTCCAATCGCCGACATTGCCGCCATTCAAGTTTTTCGACCGCGATTCATTCGTGTAGAGCAAGATGACGTTATTTGGGTTTCTCGGGTCTTCATCAGTTTCTTTCAGCGCGTTCCATACTTCGCTGTAGGACAGCGTCTTGTGTCCGCTGATGATGTGATGCAGAGCGCTTTTTAGCGATTCACCTGTCTTTCCTTCTGTCCCTTTATAATAGGTATCTGTGTCAGCATAGGGTGCAGCCGGAGCGGCTAACGAAAGAAGGCCCCCGTTTCCTGATGGGGAAGCGGCCAATCGGTCATTCAGGCTTAATACGGTTTGCGTGTTTGCTGAAGCGGCGGGCGCAAACCATCCGGAAATCAGTAACACCAAGACGAGCGGCAGAAACCTTGCCATTTTTGTCATCACTTGCCCTCCTTTTATCAGATCATGAGATCATGTCTATTATCTAAAATTCAAATAAAGGATAGAAGTGTTATTTTGTATATTTTTCATTAACATTGTAAATGAGTCCCTTTGGAGGAGGTGGATATCCACTGTGCCAATATCTTAAGGCCTAGTTTTTGCTTCAGCTGGGATTTGGCAAGGTGTCTGTTTCTTCTTCAATTCCGCAAAATTGTAAAGCATCCCCACATTCATGATGACTTGGGGGTGGATACTGTGCCTAAAAAATAAACGTTTTTTTGGTTAATATGCCAATGAACTATCGAGTTCCTCCTTCTATAATGAAGTCACCATAACGGCCAGAGGGGGGAGTACATGGAAAAGCAGAAGCTTTCAGTCAAAAACAGCATCACAGATTATATTGAATGGCTCGCCCAATACGGCGCATCTGCGGACGGCGGCGTAACGAGGCTTTTGTACACAAAAGAGTGGATGGACGCGCAGCTCGCAGTCAAAACGGAAATGTCTTCATTCGGGTTTGAAACAAGATTCGATGATGTCGGCAATGTGTTTGGAAGGCTTTCAGGCACCGAGTCCCCGGATGAGGTCATTTTAACCGGGTCACATATCGATACCGTCATCAATGGCGGAAAGTATGACGGCGCTTACGGCGTTCTTGCGGCCATGCTGGCGATCAAGCAGCTCAAAGAAACGTACGGAGCACCGAGAAAAACACTCGAAGCGGTCTCCTTATGCGAGGAGGAGGGCAGCCGTTTTCCAATGACCTATTGGGGATCGGGGAATATGACGGGTGTTTTTTCTGGACAGGATGCAGAAGAGCCGAGAGACGAATCAGGTGTTTCTCTGCAAACAGCGATGTATGAGTGCGGTTTTGGTAAAGGGGTGTATCAGGCTCCCCGCAGAACAGATATCAGCGCCTTTGTCGAGCTTCATATTGAACAGGGGCAGACGTTGGAAATGTCAGTCCGGGATCTTGGCATCGTAACAAGTATTGCGGGGCAGAGGCGATATCTCGTCACGCTTGAGGGGGAATGTAACCACGCGGGAACCACTTCTATGAAATGGCGCAAGGACCCGCTTGCAGCCAGCAGCCGCATCATTCATGAGCTGCTGCTGCGGTCGGAGGAGCAGCCGGATGAGCTCCGCCTGACATGCGGAAAGATAACGGCAGAGCCCAATGTGGCCAATGTTATACCGGGCCGCGTACAGTTTTCAATCGATATTCGCCATCAGCATCAGCACGTGCTCGAGCAATTTCATGACAACATGGCTGCTGTGATCAACAGCATTTGCCATCAAAAAGGGATTCGCGCCGATATTGATGAATATATGCAGATAGAGCCTGTGCCGATGGACGAAAGGCTGAAGGCTGCGGCTCTTGAAACAGCGGCAGAAAACGGCATCAGCTGCGAGGAAATGGTGAGCGGAGCAGGGCATGACGCGCAAATGATCGGAAGACGCTATCCGGCTTGTATGCTGTTCGTGCCAAGCCGCGGCGGCATCAGCCACTCACCGAAGGAGTACACCTCAGCCAGTCAGCTTGAGATCGGTGTCCGCGCATTGGCTGATTTATTATACAAACTGGCTTACTGATAAAGGGAGGAATGGCTGTGTCAGGCAGAAAAGAACTATGTACCCCGTTAAGAACGATTATGACGCCGGGGCCTGTGGAGGTAGATCCGCGTGTCTTAAGAGTGATGAGCACCCCGGTTGTCGGCCAATTTGATCCGGCGTTTACGGGTATCATGAATGAAACAATGGAAATGCTCCGGGAGCTGTTTCAAACGAAAAACCGCTGGGCATACCCAATTGACGGCACTTCACGGGCGGGAATCGAAGCGGTTCTTGCGAGTGTGATCGAGCCGGAAGATGACGTGCTCATTCCCATTTATGGGCGCTTCGGTTATTTGCTGACTGAAATTGCTGAGCGGTATGGGGCAAATGTTCACACGCTTGAGTGTGAATGGGGAACGGTTTTTGATCCGGATGATATCATACGGGAAATGAAAAAAGTAAAGCCAAAAATTGTGGCAATGGTGCATGGGGAAACATCGACAGGGCGGATTCACCCGCTGAAAGCAATCGGCGAAGCCTGCCGAGCCCAGGATGCATTGTTTATTGTCGATGCAGTTGCGACGATTGGCGGCTGCGAGGTCAAAGTCGATGATTGGAACATTGACGCAGCCATCGGCGGCACGCAAAAATGTTTGTCTGTTCCATCGGGAATGGCGCCGATTACATATAATGAGCGGGTGGCGGATGTGATTGCGGCGCGTAAAAAGGTAGAGCGTGGGATTGCGACACAAGCGGACAGGGCGGCGCTTTCGGGAAACCGGCCGATCACAAGCAATTATTTTGATTTAAGCCAGCTTGAGGATTATTGGAGCGAAAGACGGCTCAATCATCATACTGAAGCAACGACGATGCTGTACGCCTTGCGTGAGGGTGTCAGGCTTACGCTTGAAGAAGGTCTTGAAGCCCGTTTTGAGCGGCATCGCCGCCATGAGGCCGCATTAGCAGCAGGGATTAGGGCCATGGGGCTGAAGCTATTTGGAGATGACAGCTGCAAAATGCCTGTTGTCACCTGTGTAGAAATCCCCGGCGGCATTGACGGCGAGTCTGTCCGCCACATGCTGTTGGCGCAATTCGGCATCGAAATCGCCAGCTCATTCGGCCCGCTGGCGGGGAAAATCTGGAGAATCGGAACGATGGGTTACAGCTGCAGAAAAGAAAACGTGCTGTTCGTGCTTGCCGGGTTAGAGGCTATGCTGCTGAGACATGGCGCAGGGATCGAAGCGGGAAAAGCGCTCCAAGCGGCGCTTGATGTGTATGAAAACGCCGGCCGCCAGACAGCGGTATAAAGAAAAGCTTGCGGGAACGCCGCAAGCTTTTTTAGCCGGAGGACGATATGTCTGGGGCATGGGAGCTGGATGCAACGGCATGATTCATATTCATGCGGAGCGAATCACTCAGGAAAAAAGGCAGTACTTTGCTAGAGTGAGTGACTGCCTTCATTCAGGCAAAACTGTCACAGCCGTTACGAAGCTTGACGCCTGAAACCGTATCTAGCTGCCAGCGTTATTTTTGAAGGATCCTAAGTACTTCCTTTGGTTCCTCCTCTTATCAATTATTAACACCAGCCAATAAACCTATAAGACTCAAAACAATAGTTATAGCAAGGAAACCCCAGACTAACGCAGCGAAAGGAGTGTTCATTCCCATGCCTTCTTTCCATTTGGAAGTTCGGCTTGTTCTGAACTTTCCTAGCTGAGTACATAACATTACATTTAACAATACTGATATGACAAGTGCTGTTACTAAATATAAATTCAAACCCATCAACCTTTCTTTTAAGCTTCCTCTAGAGTAATCGATAAACAAATTATGTTTTTTCAAATATAGATTATGACGTTGTTACAAAGAGTTTGATAAAAGGAGCAGTGTAAAACAATTTGCGTTTTTTTGCGGACAGTGGCGATTACGAGCAAGCGGAAGTATTCATGAAGCAGGCTGTGGAGATAACAGAAAAAGAAAAGCTTACAAACTTGCCACATTCTTTATTTTCTTATGCAAAAATCCTTTTTAAACAAGGAAAAATGAATGAAGCTGTCCAAATAAGTAAGAAAGGGTTGTCAGCAGCTCTTTATCAAGGTGATGAGCTTTTCGCAAAGTTACAGAGTTATTTAAAAGCTCTTTACGTCGATGCGGTGGATCAACATGGAGTGAATCAAACCATAGAATACTTAGAAAAGAATAAAAACTATTCGTATGTTGAAGACATTGCCTGTGAGACCGCAGCTGCTTATGCAAACTCAAAAGAATTTGAAACATCCTATGTTTATCATCAGAAAATGGTTGAAACTCAAACACAAATTCAAAGGGGAGAATGCCTGTATGACTTTTAAAAAGAGGTTAAGCATTATCCTAGGTTTGTCATTTGTTTTAGTATGTGGTTTCGGTACAGACTTTACAAAGAACCAAACTCAAAACATATTTCATATTGCTTCAGATCGTCTTCAAACCTGAAAAAACGATGAGTCCTATAATTCCTTCTAAAACGGAGGGTCTTTTTTATGTCTAAACACAATTGAATTTGAAACATATTTGCCCAGTACAGAAACGTTCCCAGGTATGAGTTGTAATCACATAGCAAAACGCCATAAAAACTTCTTATGGCGTCTGTCGAACAGGAGGTGCTCACACACGGAGGAGTTAGGCAAAGTTACCGAAGAAAGAAGCTCCGACAATGATGAACAAAATGAATAGCACTACGATCAAAGCGAAGGAGCTGCCATATCCATTTGAGTAACCCATATTGCCACCTCCTATCGTGAGGATAGTGAAAGAAATGCCAGACGATCATTTTCGACATAGAGTTAGGTCTAAAAAAGAAAAAATGAATATTGTGTCTAAATGTGTACACAGAATGCAATTAATCCCGCTTGAACACGCAGCAATGGCTTGTTGGTCAGAAAAATCTGCACTCGGTCTGACGTAGACATAGAAAAAGGAAGAAGGGAGTTTATGCTGGAATGGCGGAATTTTGCAGGATGAGAAAAGTGGAGCGGGAAAAGGAAATCCGACTGTGGAAAGCGGGATTTCTAAATGGAAAAATGTCAGATCCTTCTTACAGGCTATTATTCTGAAAAATTAATGATTGTATTGGGTGACCCTATACTTTAGAATGACTAATTATATTCTGAAAATTTAATCAGGGGTGGACTTATGAAAACGATCGGTCTTATTGGCGGAATGAGTTGGGAATCTTCAGCTGAGTATTATCGAATGATCAATGAGGAGATAAAAAAGAAATTAGGGGGGCTGCATTCGGCAAAGTGCATTTTATACAGTGTTAATTTTAATGAGATTGAACACTATCAGTCCGAAGGGGCTTGGGATAAAGCAGGTGCAGCCTTAGGGGAAGCAGCGAGATCAATAGAAAAAGCCGGTGCAGACTTTATAGTAATCTGTACAAATACGATGCATAAAGTAATTGCCTATATCCAAGAAATGATCACTATCCCTATTTTACATATTGCAGATGCAACTGCCGATCAAATCACTAGGCAAGGGATTCGTTCAGTAGGATTACTTGGTACTAAATATACGATGGAACAAGATTTTTATAAATCACGTATTGAGTCTCACAATATCAATGTCATTGTGCCTACTGATGAGGAAAGAGATGTAATCAATGATATTATTTATCAAGAACTGTGTTTAGGTGAAATCAAACAATCGTCCAAAAATATGTATAAGAAGATTATCAATCATTTGGTGGATAGAGGTGCAAAAGGGATTATTCTCGGATGCACTGAAATTGGATTATTGGTAAAAGCAGAGGATTCTGAAGTGCCATTATTTGATACGGCTTTCATCCATGCTCATAGCGCAGCGCGTACATCTCTTTCGATTTAGCTGTGTGTTGTCAAGTGAAAAGGGATGTTAGAAAAGGCGTACATGTCGGTCTGGGCGTAACCCAACTTGGAAAAAGGAAGCCCGCCTCACCGGCGGGCTTCCTTCTTCTTAACTCCCCCTATACACCTGACGGCGACAGCAAAAGCGGGATATGATAATTCGCATCTGGATCTGCAAGCTGAAAACGGACGGTGATAATAGGGGAAAATGGATACAGTAGCCGAAAAAGACAGGTGTTATTGCTGAAAGTGACGAAAAACGATTCAGTTTGTAAGAGAATATGACAAACATTAGCTGATCAGCCGCTGCATCCGTAAGGCAAGCCGCAAACGCATTGTCGTTTCAGGATCTTTTAAGCTTTTGCCCAGAAGCTCCTCGCATTTTTCAAGGCGGTAGATGACCGTATTGCGATGGACGTAAAGGCGTTTTGCCGTCTCGGAAATTTGGCAGTGTGTCTCTAGATAGACAGACAGCGTATGAAGCAGGCTTTGATCCTCCTGCTGTTTTTCAGCGAGGCTTTGAAGCGTAGAGTTGTAAAATTTCTTCAAATCCTCAACCGGGAGCAGGCGGAGAAGCTCAGGCACATCTTTTGCGTGATACACCTGAATAAACGACGTGCTTCTTGACAAATGCCCTGATTGCAGAGCGTCTGAAGCTTCGGTGAACGCGTCGGGAACATCAATGAGCCTTTGGCATATATTGCTGATGCCAAAGGACACAGTCCGTTTACATTGAGCGTTGACTTGTGCTTGGAACTGCTCTAAAAAGCTGATCACCGAGGCGTGCATTTCACTCCAGCTGTCTGTCGCCTCAATCAGAATAATGCCGACATTTCCTTTCATAAAAAAGTGGGGCGGAAACGGGAAGGCTGATAATTCGCCTTCAAGAAACTCGAATACGCCATCGGAGGCGAGCTGATTTTCTGTAAAGCTGATTGATTCATCATTCCGGTCAAGTTTTCCCGCAATGCACATGTATTTTTGATCCCAGCGCAGCCTAAATTCCTTCGCCCGGCTTTTGATTTCATCGTCTGAAGAAAATGACCGCTCAATAAAATTGCTGAAAAACTCATTGCGCGCCCGCCGGCCGTATTGCTTCAGCGCATTTTCCTTCAGCAGTTCAAATGAAATCACGTTGGCCGCTTGTTCTATGGTGAGAATCAACCCTTTGTCGCCAGCCTGCACCATATCCGGTATCAGCAGGTAGCCGCAGTTTTTTTCGTGATTATAAATAGGAAGAACAGAATAGGTTTTTTGATTCGAGAGCATAGAGAAACAAGTGAAAAACGGCCCTGATATCGTATGTAGGGTTCCTTTCAGCTTTTCGGTTTCAAATGAAATCTGATGGGACGCAGACAGCATGTTGGCATGCTGGTCAAGTAGCAGCACAGGAAGCTGAAGGAGGTCTGATACCTTTTTGAGGAGAGATTGCAGCCCCTTGCCGCTCATAATGTGGTTTGTGAATTTTTTGTGCGCGTAAATGGCTTGCTGCAGCTCGTTAGAACGCATATCAAGGATGTGGCTGAGTGTTGCATTCACAATATCGCCGAGGCGGATGTGTTCTGGTAGCTCAATGATCGGAAACGCGTATGAATCGGCCAGCTCGATAATTTCTTTTGGGATATCCTCCAGGTAGCGTTTTGTTTTAATGCCGAGGCCCGCGCAGCCGCGTTTTGCCATTTGCTGAATCAGTTCAGATAACTGGTGCGGATGATCCTTCAAGTGATATGCGGTGGTGACGAGCAATTCATTCTTATGCAGAAAGTCTGCGATATCCGGAGCGTCCATCATATTGACATGCTGAACCTCTCTTTCTCCTCCTGCTTTTCCAGCGATTAAATGGGCGTTTTCATAAGCCGGTATTTTCATCACATCAAAAATATTCATTTGGCATTCTCCTTTTCTATCAAAACATTGGTTAAGATGAATAATTTTCAAGAGGAATTCTAGCGGTTCTGCTGATGTAATACGATCATAGTAGCAGTAAACTGTTGAAAATAGAATGGATTGTGTTACATAAACTGACATAAAAAATCGTCAACCTGACATGGGGGTATGATAATGGCTTACGATATGGTGATAAAAGGTGCGAAGGCAGTTACGCCAGACGGCGTGAAAGAAGCTGATATTGCGGTTCAAAATGGTGTCATTGCCGAGATTGGAATTGCCATTGAAGCAAACGGGGCAGAAACGATCCAGGCAAATGGACAATATGTGTTTCCGGGTGCGATAGACTGCCATGTTCATTTCAATGAACCGGGCAGAGAGGACTGGGAGGGGTTTGAAACAGGTTCGAGAATGATGGCAGCAGGCGGCTGCACCACTTATTTTGATATGCCGCTCAATTGCATCCCATCAACCGTGACGGCAGAACATCTTCTCGCAAAAGCTGAACTGGGCAGGCGAAAATCAGCCGTGGATTTTGCGCTATGGGGAGGCCTCGTGCCCGGCCATATTGATGACATCCGCCCAATGGCTGAAGCAGGTGCGATCGGATTTAAAGCGTTTTTATCAAGATCAGGCACAGACGAGTTCCGCTCTGTTGATGAACGAACCTTGCTCAAAGGCATGACAGAAATCGCGGCTGCAGGAAAAATCCTCGCTCTTCACGCGGAGAGCGACGCAATCACAAGCTATTTGCAGATGGTTTTGGCTAATCAAGGAAAGGTGGATGCGGATGCGTATGTTGCCTCCCGCTCGGAGGAAGCTGAAGCTGAAGCGGTGTATCGCACGATTCAGTATGCGAAGGTGACAGGCTGTCCGGTTCATTTCGTCCATATCAGCACGGCGAAAGCGGTTCGGCTGATCAGGGAGGCGAAACAGGAAGGGCTTGATGTTTCGCTCGAAACATGCCCGCATTATGTCTTGTTCAGCCATGACGCTTTACGGGAAAAGGGCTCTGTCGCGAAATGCGCGCCGCCGCTCCGTTCACAGCAATCAAAGGAGGCGCTGATCGAGGCGCTCATTGCGGGGCATATTGACATGGTCTCCTCAGACCACTCTCCTTGCCGTCCGTCCTTAAAGCGGGAGGATAATTTGTTTTTATCATGGGGCGGAATCAGCGGCGGGCAGTTCACTTTGTTAGGGATGCTGGAACTTGCGCTTGAGCATCAGATATCGTTTGAAACCATCGCTGAATGGACAGCGGCGGCACCTGCGAAACGTTTCGGCCTTCAGCAAAAAGGGCGGCTTGAAGCGGGGTGTGATGCGGATTTTGTGCTCGTCACTATGGAGCCGTACACTGTCACAAGAGAATCGATGTTTGCAAAGCATAAGCTAAGCCTTTACGAAGGACATACATTTCCCTGCCGCATTTCGGCCACATACAGTAAAGGCCGGTGTGTCTACAGTGATGGGGAGATAGTCAGCGGAATTGACGGAGCGCTGGTCGTCCCATTGTAAATAAACCCGGCAGATTTATGTTGCCGGGGTTTTTTCCTCTAGTTTTTCTTCGATAAAGTCCACAGTAAGTCTGATTCCATCTTCTTTTTCAATAAGAGCGGCAGCTTCAGATGCACGTTGAGAATACGTATGGTTGGAGACCAGTTCGTTGATTCTGGAAATGAAGGCTTCAACTGACATCTCTTTTTCTTTCAGAGGGGCGGCAGCTGCTCCAATGTCTCGCATCTTTCTAGCCCAAAAAGGCTGATCACCAGAGAATGGGCAGATCACCATAGGTTTGCCGGCCTTCAATGCCGCGGCCGTAGTCCCAGCCCCTCCGTGATGAATGACAGCTCGTGATCGAGGAAAAATCCAACTGTGAGGAATGGAGTTGGATGTAAAAATATGGGTCGAAGCTGTCATCTGTTTAATCCCGCTCCACCCCGTCAGCAAAATGGCACGCTGCCCGGTTTCTTTGAATGCTAGCTGAAGCATGTTCACAATGTGATCAGGGTTTCGTAATGGCATACTGCTAAAGCTAACGGTAAAAGGAGGCGGTCCCGGTTCTAAAAAGCGCGAGAGCTCAGGTGGAGGGGTCCAGTCATCTTCAGCTAAAAACCAGAATCCTTGCATCGAAACACGGCCTTTCCATTGTTGGTCAAAGGGAATGATGGAAGGACTGCACCCATACAGAATAGGGATGTGCTTTCCATTCAGTACGGAATCATCTTGAAAAACAGAACGTTTATCGGGCAGGCCGAGCGTCTCATGTCTCCACTTGTTAATCAGCGAAAAAAACGCTGCGGTCATTAATCGATTGATTTGAAAACTGGCCCTGTTAAGCGTTCCGCTTCGCATGGCGAATGGCAAGACAGGATTAGTAAACTGGCGGGTGGGAGCTATAACAGGAACCGGATGAGCGATAAAGGCAGGAATGGGCAGGGCTTCGGCGAGATCATATCCGCCAAATACTTTTGGATGATAAATGATTGCCTCTGCATCTATAGAGGCGGCCCATATATCGTCTAACATTTGTTCCATCATCGGATAAATGACGGTTTTCATCTGGCTGACAATGGATAGCGGATTTCCTTTCAGCATGTTTTTTCCTTCTTCTGATTGCGTCAAATCTGCGTAATCGGCTCTGATTGCTGAAAAGGAGAGCCTGTTTTTCTCGGCTAGATCTTTGAACGAGCCTTCGGTGCAAATCTGCACATGATGTCCGCGTCTTGATAATTCTTTTCCTAATGCGATAAAAGGCTGTACATCGCCCCTCGTACCGATCGTCAGCAGGTTAATTTTCATCATTCGCCTCCAGAATGTCATTCATTACCACTAATTTATCACACATAAGCACCTATCAGTTTTTAAAATGGAATCAACGTGGTATCTTTTTTTAAAGGAGGCGAAGGAATTGGAACATGTCACATACATACTCAAACAATCTTGGTCGCGCCATACGAGCTCCAAATGGACCGAAGAATGCCCGGCATGCGGCCAACGCGGTGTGACGGCGTTGGTGATTCAGGATCAATTCGGCGGCGCCATTTTTAAAACAAAAGTCGGTGAGAGCTGGCATTTTTATAACTGCATCAACGGCGTGGTGTATGACTTTACGAGTGAACAGTTTCAAGCGCCGATTGACTATCAGCATATCCCTTCCTCAAGAGAAGAAGCGTTTCTAGATACGAATGAGGAACAATACCTGCATCTTCGTTCAGCGTTTTCTCTCCATATGAACAGCATTTCCGAGGAAACCTGAAAACACGTGTGATAAACTGGGAGAGAGGTGAATGAATGTGATTTATATCGGACTGACGGGATGGGGGGATCATGACAGCATTTACCCGCCGAAAACGCCCAGCCAGAAAAAATTGCAGGCCTATTCCTCCCATTTTCCGATCGTTGAATTAGACGCGAGTTTTTATGCCATTCAGCCAGCGCGAAATAATGAAAAATGGGTGAAGGAAACGCCGGAAACCTTCCAATTTATCGTGAAAGCGTATCAGGGCATGACGGGGCATCAGCGCGGCGGCATTCCCTTTGACTCAAAAGAGGAGATGTTTGACGCGTTTAAGGTGTCGTTAACGCCATATGTACATAGCAATAAACTCGCCATGGTGCTGTTTCAATTTCCGCCGTGGTTTGACTGCAAGAAGGAGAATGTCGCTTATTTGAGATGGTGCAAGCGCCAAATGGGCGATATCCCATGTGCGCTTGAATTCAGGAATCGCTCCTGGTTTTCGCCGCCATTTTATGAGCAGACACTTTCATTTATGAAAGAGGAAGGCTGGATTCACAGTGTCTGTGATGAACCGCAAATCGGAGAAGGCAGTGTGCCGACTGTGCTGCGCGCGACCGATGAAAACAAAACACTCGTCAGGTTTCACGGGCGCAACAAGCAGGGTTGGATGAAGCCCGATGGCGGGAAAAACTGGCGGGAGGTCAGGTACTTATACCGCTACAACCAACAGGAACTGACGGATTGGAAACAGCACCTGAATGAATTGCAGCGGCAATGTAAGGATGTTTTTGTCCTATTCAACAACAATTCCGGCGGAGACGCCGCGGATAACGGCAAGCAGATGCTTGAACTGCTTGAGATCGAGTATGGCGGACTTGCGCCGAGACAGCTCGATTTATTTTAGAAAAGAGGTTTTTACTGATGTCGTTTGTGATTTTGGCCGTATTGGGGTTAGTTGCAGGTACGGTAGGAAGCCTGATTGGACTTGGCGGCGGAATTGTCATCGTGCCGTCTCTGATGTTTTTGAGCACAGTGACGCCGCTGTTTCAAGATGTGACACCGCAGATCGCGATTGGGACTTCGCTTTTGGTCATTATTTTTACGGGTCTTTCTTCAACTTTGGCTTATATTAAATATAAAACCGTTGATTATAAAAGCGGACTCATATTCTTTATTGGTTCAGGTCCCGGGAGCTTGATCGGGGCTTATGTGTCAAAGCTGTTTAATTCAAACTCGTTTTCCATTTGGTTTGGCATTTTTATGATTTTGATTTCATTGAGCCTAATGCTGAAAGCGAAAGCCCGGCCGATCAACAAAGCCCATAAAGGAATAATTCGGACATTCCAGGATGAGGACGGTGAGCCGTATACGTACTCCTATCAGGCCCCTGTCGGCATTGCGATCGCCTTTGTTGTCGGCTTTTTAGGCGGGCTGTTCGGAATAGGCGGCGGATCGCTGATGGTTCCGGCGATGATGCTGTTATTTCTGTTCCCACCGAAGGTTGCGGTGGCAACGTCCATGTTTATTATATTCCTGTCCTCAATGACAGGGTCTGTTTCACATATTATGTCCGGGCACGTCAATTGGCTGTACGCCCTCGCGCTTGTGCCAGGCGCTTGGTTCGGCGGAAAGCTTGGCGCCGCCATCAACAGAAAAATGCAGACGAAAACGATCGTCATGATCATGCGGATCGTATTGATTTTGATCGGATGCCAGCTCATTTATGAAGGCATTTTCAGCTGAACGATTAGGGAGAGATAATATGAAGGAGAAGCTCCGCTTATATCATACCAATGATTTGCACAGCCATTTTGAAAACTGGCCGAAAATTGTAGATTATATCGAGCAGAAAAGAAAAGAGCATCAATCAGACAGCGAAGAGACGCTCGTTTTTGATATTGGCGATCATCTTGATCGTTTTCATTTCGTAACAGAGGCGACTTCCGGAAAAGCGAATGTCGATCTGTTAAACCGTCTTCATATTGATGGAGCGGCAATTGGCAATAATGAAGGGATCACGCTTCCGCATGAAGAGCTCGCTGCCTTATATGATCATGCTGAATTTCCCGTTATCGTCTCCAATCTGTATGACAAAAACGGGAACCGGCCGTCCTGGGCGGTTCCTTACCATATCAAATCATTGAGAAACGGCATGTCCATCGCCTTTTTAGGCGTAACAGTGCCGTATTATCCCGTCTATGACAAGCTGGGATGGACAGTAACCGATGCCCTTGAAAGCGTAAAGGGAGCCATTCAGGAAGTGAAAGGCCAGGCTGATATCATCGTGCTCCTATCGCATTTAGGCATTCTTGATGATCAGGAAGTGGCTGAGGCGGTGCCAGAGATTGACGTGATCCTTGAATCACACACCCATCATTTGCTTGAAGATGGACAAGTGGTTAACGGTGTTTTGCTTGCCAGCGCAGAGAAATACGGGCATTATGTCGGCTGTGTGGAAATGACAATCGACAGCGTAGAGCGAAGCATTATCAGCAAAACAGCGTCTGTGCAGAACATGGCGGAATGGACGGGAGAATCCGCAGAAACAAAAGTGTTTCTTCGTGAACAAGCACGTGAAGCCGAAGATAAGCTGTCCGAAGCCGTTGCGGAGCTTGCGCAAGACGCTGAGGTGAAGTGGTTTGAAGAATCAGAGCTGCCTTTGCTGTTGGCATTCGCGCTAAAGGAATGGTGCGGGACGGACATCAGCATGGTGAATTCCGGTGTCATTCTCGGTCCGCTGAAAGCGGGTCCTGTGACAAAGCTGGATCTGCACCGCATCTGTCCTCATCCGATCAACCCGGTGGCTGTCCGCCTGACGGGAGAAGAACTGAAAGAGACCATTGTCCACGCCGCTTCCGAACAAATGGAGCAGCTCCGGATTAAAGGGCTCGGCTTCCGCGGAGAAGTAATGGGGAAAATGGTGTACGCGGGTGTTGATGTAGAAACAATACGGCTGGATGACGGGATAACTCATGTCACACGCGTCACACTGAACGGTGAAGAGATTGATAAACATAAACAATACTCTGTTGCCGTGCTAGACATGTTTACGCTCGGCAGACTGTTCCCGATCATCCGCGACGCCGCAGACAAAGAATATTTCATGCCGGAATTTTTGCGGGATCTGCTCGCTTGGAAGCTCGCGCAATAAGGCGGTCAGCCCACAACAAGCTCTGCCCTTCATCATAAAGTGATGAATGAAGGGAGAGGTTGACGTGGTAAATCTGACACCAATCATGATAGAAGAACAGCCTTTTACAGCTGTGACAGTAAAGCTTCCAAAAACAAATTTTATGGCCGTCACTAATGATCATGGATACATTATGTGCGGGGCGCTTGATGTGGCGCTGCTGAATGAAAAATTAAAGGAGCGGGGCATAGTGGCGGGGCGCGCAGTTGGGGTGCGCACCATTGACCAGCTGTTAGACGCACCTTTAGAATCCGTCACATATGCTGCGGAAGATCTCGGCATCCATGCCGGCATGAGCGGCAGAGAAGCGCTTTTGAAAATGGTGAAATAAAATAATTTGGCCCAGCTATTACTATGTCCCCTCTTACAAGCATACATTGTGATATGTAAGGGGGGATTTTCTTGCCAAGATACCGCGGCCCTTTTCGCAAGAGAGGACCTTTGCCTTTCCGGTACGTGCTGCTCTTGTCAGTTGCCTTTTTTATTCTTTCGACAACAGTCAGCCTTTGGATGATCAATAGCTCAATTAAACCTGTTTTAATGAGCATCGGCGAGATGGAAACGAAGCGTGTGGCAACAGAGGTAATCCAGGATTCGATTGAGGATTATATGTCTGACAGTGAAAATATGAAAGATATGTTTCAAATGAGCTCTGATGAAAACGGAAAATTAACGACAATTGATTTTAATACACAGGTTGTAAACAGCGTGAAAACAAAAGTGACAAAGCAGCTTCAGGCGCATCTGAAAGAGATGGAAACCCACACCGGGCACAGCGGCGCCAGTGAAAATATTATGATTAACATTCCGCTCGGACAGGTAACCGGCAACAGTCTGCTCGGAAACCTCGGGCCGAAAATCCCGGTCCGGTTCAATTTAATCGGTGACGCGTTTACAGATGTCAAAACCAAAATCAAGCCGTATGGCATTAATAATGCACTTATTGATATCAGCATCTTTGTCGAAATTAAAGTGAAGGTCATCATTCCGTTCGCAAGCAAAACCGCTGTCATCACAAATAATGTGCCTGTGTCGATTAAAGCAGTACAGGGCGAAGTGCCGCAGTTTTACAACGGAAGCGGCGGCTCAGGTGTCACCCCTTCTGTCCAGCTTCCAAGCAGCAAAGAAGAGGACAGTGCCGATGTGAAAAATGAAAAAAGCAACAAATAAGCCGCCTGTCCAAGAGGCGGCTTTTTCATTATTTCTTTTTTTTGTATTCATAACGCTCCCACGCTCTCAAATGCGGGTATGGATCAAATGACCATTCGGTTTTTCCATTATCTTTGTACATGCCGTAGTGAAGATGCGGCGGGAATTTTCCGGCGGTTCCCGGCGGGCCGTATCCTGAGCTGCCGACTGACCCGATCACTTGGCCGGGCTCAACGATTTGTCCTGTTTTTATCCCTTTGGCAAACCCATTAAGATGGGCAAAATAATGATAGTTATTTTTAATGTCTCTGATGCCGATTCTCCATCCTCCGAAGCGGTTCCAGCCCTTCATTTCAACTACGCCGTAACAGGTGGACCTGACAGGAAGGCCGTAATGGGCAAAGATATCCGTGCCTTCATGAATCCGTCTCCCTCCAAACCCGCGGGCATCTCCCCACGTGCTCCGATAGCTGTAATCGGTTCTGATTGGAAGCGGAAACGCATGCTCGCCCAGATCAATATGTCCGTAAGCTTTAAATAACTTCATGAATTCAGATATGATCCCGACTGTTTGATCACGCCTGTAATAATTCCAAAGCCCGATGCGGATGTTGTCCTCATCTGTGCCATACGACAGCAAGTATTGGCTGAATGTATACAAAATATCATCATCATTGCTGACCTCGGCTTTTCCGTCACCGTCACCATCCATTCCGATCCCGTCAAACACCTTAATGCTTAACGGCGCGTCATCTTTTGGATTCGGGTTTTCAGGGCCGCTCCAGATTTCATCGGGTATATAGATGCTGATGATGCCAGCTTTGTCAGGCAGGTCTTTTCGGTTGCTCCGCACATTTTCCTCGTATTGATCTACTGCGGCGAGCGCATACCAAGGAATCTGCGTTACAGCCTCGATTTTATGATATAATTCCATCCGTTTCGACAGTACTCGATCTGAAAGCTCTTTTCCAGATGCAGTAGGATCAAACGCAAACAAAAGGAGAAGAAGAGCGGATAAGAAAACTTTCACAACATAATCTCCTTTCATATTGAATACACATAGTTTGCGGCAAGCCGGCTTAAAAATGTCAGTAATCATCTTCCCTTGTCGAGAAATTTTTCCTATGGTAAAGTGTCTAAAGAAAAGACTTTCTTTAGTTAGATAACTATGACTTATGTTGCGGAAAAGAAATCTGCACCTTTCTCGTTTTCAGAATGTTTCGTGCCAGAAATTTGAGTATATTGGATATTGGAGATGATGGGAATTGGCAAAGAAAGACGAACACCTCAGAAAGCCCGAATGGCTCAAAATCAAATTAAATACAAATGAAAACTATACAGGGCTCAAAAAACTTATGCGGGAAAACAATCTGCATACCGTATGTGAAGAAGCTAAGTGCCCGAATATTCATGAATGCTGGGCGGTCAGACGTACAGCGACATTTATGATTTTAGGTTCTGTTTGTACTAGAGCATGCCGTTTCTGTGCGGTCAAAACGGGCCTTCCAACTGAGCTTGATCTGCAAGAGCCTGAACGCGTAGCGGATTCTGTCGCCCTTATGAACCTGAAACACGCGGTAATTACCGCTGTAGCGCGTGACGATCAGAAAGACGGCGGGGCTGGCGTTTTCGCGGAAACCGTTCGTGCGATCCGCAGAAAAAGCCCGTTCACGACAATTGAGGTGCTCCCGTCTGATATGGGCGGGAACTACGATAACCTGAAAACGTTGATGGATACACGCCCAGATATCCTGAATCACAATATCGAAACGGTTCGCCGCCTGACGCCAAGAATCCGCGCGCGCGCAACGTACGACCGTTCGCTGGAGTTTTTGCGCCGCGCGAAGGAAATGCAGCCTGATATTCCGACAAAATCAAGCATCATGATCGGACTTGGCGAAACGAAGGAAGAAATTATTGAAGTGATGGACGACCTCTTGGCAAACAACGTGGATATTATGGCAATTGGCCAATATCTCCAGCCGACGAAGAAACACTTGAAAGTCCAAAAATACTATCACCCTGATGAATTTGCAGAATTAAAGGAAATCGCGATGCAAAAAGGCTTTAGCCACTGCGAAGCCGGTCCGCTTGTCCGTTCTTCTTATCATGCGGATGAACAAGTGAACGAAGCATCTAAAAAGCGCCAAGCACAAGCGTAATGCCAAAACGCCAGATCATCTGGCGTTTTTGTCATTCCTATCGGTTTTCATGTCCTGGCGGGTTTCTCCGTTGGCATTTTCATTCTCTGAGACGGGGCTTCCTTGCGGGGAGGTTTTCATTTCTTGAATCGTCCCCGACATGATTTCTCTGATATCCCTTGAACCGGAGCCGAGATTTCTGAAATTTTCAATCGACTGCATATGGTTTGGATGATCGGAAATATACACATGATAGTAACGAGGAATCACTGAAGCGGCTGTTTTCTTCACCTGATCGGCCGTCAGCTCCCGGTTTTTGGTATCGGTTTTGTATACGACAAGCGCTTCTTGATCAGTCACCAGCGTTGCAGCCTCTTGAATATGGGGAAGCTGAACCGTTAAACTTGAGATGATGTGAGCGGTTTCTTCCCGTTTCATTACGGGGACCTCCTGTTGCTCGCCGTCGAATTGTTCTTTTTGATAGCGGACATAGCCAAATTGTTCGTTCTCATCATGCCGGTTAAAAGCCTCGTTGCGGTCGGACACATGAATGGGCCTGGTTTGGTTCTGCGTCTGATTTTGGGCAGTTTGCCCGGCATTATCAAACCCTTTGCCTCCGCACCCGGATAAAAGCCCGGTCAACAGGCACAGGCTGATTGCAGTTCGTTTCATTGTTAAATCCCTCCTCATGTGTAGGGTAGCCAAATCGCATGATTTATTCTTTAGCAATTGATGGGGACGGGGCAATGAATTATGATAGGAATGAGTGAAAAAGAGGTGAGATCATGATTCTTATTCAAAATGCCGAATTTGACCTGGTGCATAATGTCAAAGACGGCTTCAACGAAGAGGCTTTCAAAGCCCGCTACTCTGATATTTTAAATAAATACGATTATATTGTGGGAGACTGGGGATACGGCCAGCTCAGGCTCAAGGGCTTCTTTGACGACCAGAATCAAAAGGCAACCTTCGAAACGAAAATCAGCACACTAGATGAATACATTTACGAATACTGCAATTTCGGCTGTGCGTATTTTGTCTTGAAACGAATCAGAAAATAAACATACACAAAGGGGATGCTGTCATGTATTTTGTTGACAGAAATAAGATCGAGCAAACACTCGGGTTCTTTGAGCACCAGCTGGCGCTTTTCAACTCACAAAGAGACTGGCAGTCTGAAATCGAGAGAATGGCGCTCCAGCGTATAGGCCACCTGTTAATCGAGTGCATTCTGGATACTGGCAATGACATGATTGATGGTTTTATTATGCGGGACCCGGGCAGCTATGATGACATTATGGATATACTTGTTGATGAAAAAGTCGTCTCGGAACAAGAGGGAGCTGTGCTCAAGAAATTGATCGCCTACCGCAAAACACTGGTTCAGCAGTACCTGCTCGCTGACAGCGCCGAGCTTTACAGGCTGATCGCGGCTCATCAGACAGCTCTTCAAGCCTTCCCGAAACGGATCAGAAGCTACTTGGAAACAGAGCTTGGCCCTGTTTCCGCGTTTAAATAACAACTGGAAAGCCACAGGAGTGTTGGACATGAAAACATATAAAGGATATTTAATTGATTTAGACGGAACGATGTACAATGGCACGGAAAAAATCGAGGAAGCGTGTGAATTTGTCAGAACGCTGAAAGATCGTGGAGTTCCCTATCTTTTCGTGACAAACAATTCTTCGCGCACACCGAAGCAGGTGGCGGACAAGCTCGTATCTTTTGATATTCCGGCAACGGAAGAGCAGGTCTTCACAACCAGCATGGCGACTGCCCAGCATATCGCCCAGCAGAAAAAAGGCGCGTCTGTGTATGTGATCGGGGAAGAAGGCATCCGTCAGGCGATTGAAGAAAACGGCCTGACATTTGGCGAAGAAAACGCGGATTTTGTCGTTGTCGGGATTGACCGTTCCATTACATACGAAAAATTTGCTGTCGGCTGCCTGGCTATCAGAAATGGCGCCCGCTTTATTTCCACTAACGGAGATATTGCAATTCCGACTGAAAGAGGCCTCCTGCCTGGAAACGGTTCACTGACATCGGTACTAACCGTCTCCACAGGCGTACAGCCGATATTTATCGGCAAGCCCGAGTCAATCATCATGGAGCAGGCGATGCGCGTTCTCGGCACGGATGTGTCCGACACACTCATGGTCGGCGACAACTACGCGACGGATATTATGGCCGGCATGAACGCCGGTATGGATACACTGCTTGTGCACACAGGCGTAACGAAAAGAGAGCACATGACAGATGATATGGAAAAACCGACTCACACCATCGACTCTCTGACTGAATGGATTCCATACATTTAAAAAAAGGGCGCCCCAAAAGGGTGCCCTTATTCTGTATGCCGCGCGCGGTGTGCGAGCCTGCTTGAGGCTGCGGCGGAAATCGCGCCGACGATGTCATCTAGAAAGGTATGGCATTCGCCGGTTGATTTATCATTCAAATGTTTGAGGATTCCGGGTTTTTCTTTATCGATATAACCGTAGTTCGTAAACCCAATCGATCCGTAAATATTCACAATGGAAAAAGCCAAAACTTCATCTACTCCATATAAGCTTTCATCTGTTTCCAGCATCGTTTGCAGCGGTTCAGACAGTTTTTTCTGCTCAGCAAGCACATCCAATTCAATGCCCGTTAAAATGGCGTTTTGCACCTCGCGTTTTGCGAGAACGCGATTGACGTTCAACGTGCATTCATCAATGTGTAAATCCGGATGATATTTTTTTTGCAGGAAAAAGACTAGCTCGGCAATGTCTGACACCTCAACACCGCGCTCCTTCATCCGTGCTCTTGCTTTTGCTTCCATCTGACTGATTTGTTCGTTTTCTGACATCAGCTTCACCCAATCTTTTTTACTAGTTTATACAAAATAGTTAAGATGTTTACGACTTTTTCTTGCGCCTTCGTCTGATGAAAATATGTATTCATAATTCCGGCCGTGTATGACTACGATGTGATGAGCCCTAATTCAACAGGCAGGTGATCATGGTGAAAGGCACAATAAAAGAAAAATACGGTATTCACATCAGGCAGCTTTCCACGTACCAGCGCACCTATCAATGCTTTCAGACACCGAATTCATTCTTTTTGATCGTCCCCGTTTCCCAATTCTCAGAGACAGAGCTGACGGAGCTTTATTACATGAGTCAGTATTTACAAGAACAAACTGACCCATACGTTTCGATTTTTATCTTTACAAAAGAAGGTGAGCTGACGTTTGAATATGAGGGGAAAACGTACGCTCTGCTGAAGGCGGCGCCGCCTTATTCAAATCGGGCGCTTTCCATTGGGGCGGAACTTGCGGAATTCCACCGAAAAGGCAGAGGGTACCCGTATGAAGTAAAGGCAGCCGGAAGAATCGGCCAGTGGAAAGATCTGTGGGGAAAACGCATTGATCAGCTGGAAGTGTTTTGGAAACGAAAGGTTCAGACCCCTCCGCACGAGCCATTTGATAAAAAAATGATCGAATCATTTCCATATTATCTAGGGCTGTCAGAAAACGCGATCCAATATTTAGTGGACACTGAGCTGGATGACAAACCCCAAGCCGCTGACTCAGGAACGATATGCCATCAGCGGATGGAAAGGCATACGTGGTCATCCGAATCTTTAATCAGGATTCCGGCTGATTGGGTATTTGACCACGCTTCACGCGATTTGGCTGAGTATATGAGGCATACGTTTTTGCATCACAGACAAGATTTTCATCAGCAGGGCTTTTTCTTTTTACAGGAATATGAGAAAGTCACGCCGCTGTCTTCGTTTTCAAAACGTCTCCTGTACAGCCGTTTGCTCTTTCCGCTTCATTATTTTGAAATCGTAGAGAGTTACTACATGTCATCAGAATCAGAAAAGCATTATTATGAAGAACAGTTTGACTTCATTCTGAACGATTGCGGACGCTATGAGCAATTTCTCAATACAGCACAGGAATTCATGAATATGCGGACGCAGAAGCCATTTGTTCCCCGCGTGAGCTGGCTCGGCAAAGGGAACCTGAGAAGAGGAGAAAATCTGACAAAAATAATTAGAAAATAAAGAATCTTGTCATATCAGTACGTTAAGCGTTTACATTCGTAAAATTCAGCCGATTGCTATCTTGTCAAAACAGGAGCGGGCTTATATAATGTTTGTAACTTATATGTCTGTGTTGAGTTAACAATTGTCTTTTTAGAGAGGACAATTATATGAAAGGTGGAGTTGTTTTGAAAGCGATTCGTGTAGGGCTTTTAGGTTTAGGCACCGTCGGAAGCGGTGTCGTTAAAATTATTCAAGACCATCAGGATAAGCTGATGCATCAAGTCGGCTGTCCGGTTACAATAAAAAAAGTGCTCGTAAAAGATGTAGAGAAAAAGAGAGAAGTAGATTTGCCGAAGGAAGTGCTCACGACAGAAGTGTATGATGTCATTGATGATCCAGATGTTGATGTCGTTATCGAGGTAATTGGCGGAGTTGAGCAGACAAAACAATATTTGGTCGACGCGCTCAGATCGAAAAAGCATGTTGTCACAGCAAACAAGGATTTAATGGCTGTGTACGGCTCCGAGCTGCTTGCGGAAGCGAAGGAAAATGGCTGTGACATCTACTTTGAAGCTAGTGTTGCCGGCGGAATCCCGATTTTGCGAACGCTAGAGGAGGGACTCTCATCAGACCGAATTACAAAAATGATGGGAATCGTGAACGGTACAACGAACTTTATCTTAACTAAAATGATCAAAGAAAAAAGCCCTTACGAGGAAGTGCTGAAAGAAGCGCAGGATCTCGGATTTGCAGAAGCTGATCCGACTTCAGACGTGGAAGGGCTGGACGCTGCACGAAAAATGGCGATATTGGCGCGCCTCGGCTTCTCGATGAACGTTGATCTGGAAGACGTAAAGGTAAAGGGAATCTCGCAAATTACAGATGAGGACATCAGCTTCAGTAAACGCCTTGGCTATACGATGAAGCTGATCGGGATTGCACAGCGTGACGGCAGCAAAATTGAAGTTAGCGTACAGCCGACACTGCTTCCTGACCATCATCCGCTTTCTGCCGTGCATAATGAGTATAACGCTGTTTATGTTTACGGCGAGGCTGTCGGTGAGACGATGTTTTACGGGCCGGGAGCCGGAAGCATGCCGACCGCGACATCCGTTGTTTCTGACCTTGTCGCTGTCATGAAAAACATGCGCCTCGGCGTAACCGGCAACAGCTTTGTTGCGCCACAATACGAGAAAAACATGAAGTCGCCGTCTGATATTTACGCACAGCAATTTTTAAGAATTCACGTTAAAGATCAGGTCGGTTCATTCTCGAAAATTACGTCTGTATTCTCAGAGCGGGGCGTGAGCTTTGAAAAGATCCTTCAGCTGCCGATTAAAGGCCATGATGAGCTGGCGGAAATCGTAATTGTCACGCACCATACATCAGAAGCAGATTTCAGTGATATCCTGCAAAACCTAAATGATTTGGAAGTCGTTCAAGAAGTCAAAAGCACATATCGTGTAGAAGGGAACGGTTGGAGCTAATGTGGAAAGGACTTATCCATCAATATAAAGAATTTTTGCCTGTAACAGATCAAACACCGGCGCTTACTTTACATGAAGGAAACACGCCTCTCATTCACCTTCCCAAGCTGTCAGAGCAGCTCGGAATTGAGCTTCATGTCAAAACGGAAGGCGTCAATCCTACGGGATCATTTAAAGACCGCGGAATGGTCATGGCGGTGGCGAAAGCAAAAGAGGAAGGCAACGACACGATTATGTGCGCGTCTACAGGAAACACTTCCGCTGCTGCGGCTGCTTATGCAGCCCGCGCCAACATGAAATGCATCGTCATTATCCCGAACGGCAAAATCGCGTTTGGGAAACTCGCTCAGGCTGTCATGTATGGAGCCGAAATTATTGCGATCGATGGAAACTTTGATGATGCGCTTAAAATTGTCCGTTCTATCTGTGAGAAATCACCGATTGCTCTTGTCAACTCAGTCAACCCTTACCGCATTGAAGGCCAAAAAACAGCTGCCTTCGAAGTGTGCGAACAGTTGGGAGAAGCACCGGATGTGTTGGCGATCCCGGTCGGAAACGCTGGAAACATTACAGCGTACTGGAAGGGCTTCAAGGAGTATCATGAGAAAAACGGCACTGGCCTTCCGAAAATGCGCGGATTTGAAGCGGAAGGCGCGGCGGCAATCGTGCGCAATGAAGTGATTAAAAATCCGGAAACAATAGCGACAGCCATTCGTATCGGAAACCCTGCAAGCTGGGACAAAGCTGTAAAGGCAGCTGAGGAATCCAACGGAAAAATTGACGAAGTCACTGATAATGAAATCCTTCACGCGTATCAGCTCATCGCCCGTGAAGAAGGTGTGTTTGCAGAACCGGGTTCTTGCGCGTCGATCGCAGGAGTGCTGAAACAGGTGAAGTCCGGAGAGATTCCGAAAGGCAGCAAGGTCGTCGCTGTATTAACAGGAAACGGACTGAAAGATCCGAACACAGCGGTCGATATTTCAGAAATCAAGCCGGTCACACTGCCGACTGATGAAGACAGCATTCTTGAATATGTAAAAGGAGCGGCGCGTGTATGAACGAAGCCGACATGCTGTTCACCGTCACTGTTCCCGGAAGCACGGCTAACCTAGGCCCCGGCTTTGATTCAGTTGGGATGGCACTCAGCAGGTATTTAAAGCTTACCGTCTTTGAAAGCGGCAAATGGTCTTTTGAAGCTGAAACAGAAACAGTCGCCGGAATTCCGGCGGGTACAGATAATCTGATCTATCAAGTGGCAAAACGGACAGCAGATTTGTACGGCAAAGAAATGCCGCCAGTCCATGTGAAGGTGTGGAGCGACATCCCGCTCGCACGCGGCCTTGGCAGCAGCGCCGCAGCGATTGTAGCGGCCATTGAATTGGCTGATGAATTATGCGGATTAAAGCTGTCTGAAGCGGACAAGCTGCATATAGCCAGCCTTGAAGAAGGACACCCAGATAATGCTGGCGCTTCACTCGTTGGCGGGCTTGTCATCGGCCTGCATGAAGATGATGAGACACAAATGATCCGTGTTCCGGTTGCCGACATTGACGTTGTCGTTGTCATTCCTTTTTACGAGGTGCTGACAAGAGACGCAAGAGACGTGCTTCCGCAGGAGTTTCCATATGCGGACGCTGTAAAAGCAAGTGCCGTCAGCAATATCCTTATTGCGGCGATCATGTCCAAGGATTGGCCGCTTGTCGGGAAAATCATGAAGAAGGATATGTTCCATCAGCCGTACCGGGCAATGCTTGTCCCTGAGCTATCAAAAGTAGAACACGTCGCCGAGATGAAGGGGGCATATGGAACAGCTCTCAGCGGTGCAGGCCCGACGATTCTCGTGATGACTGAAAAAGGCAAGGGAGAAGAGCTGAAAAAGCAGCTCGCGCTTCACTTCCCTCATTGCGAAGTTGACGCTTTGACCGTACCGAAAGAGGGAAGTATAATAGAGCGAAATCCTTTATATCAAGTGAAAAGTGTATAGATGTGTCAAGCGTTCCTCTGCGTCAGCGGAGGGCGCTTTTTTCTGCTGGAGATAAAGGAGTTTTTATTTAGAAAAACGAAATAGATGTACAAAGGAGGAGATAAATATGAAAAAGCCGATAACCGCAGAAGGCATCACTGCGATTGTCTCTGTGACCGATCCGCAATATGCTCCAGACGGCAGCCGTGCCGCATACGTGCAGTCGCAAGTGAATCAAGAGAAAGATTCGTATACATCAAATATATGGATCTATGATACAAAAAGCGGCCGATCTGTTCCTTGGACGTACGGAGAAAAGCGGAGTACGGACCCAAGATGGTCTCCGGACGGGCGTACGCTTGCCTTCATATCTGATCGAAAAGACGATGCCGCACAGCTGTATCTCATGGGCTCTGAAGGCGGGGAAGCAAAAAAACTGACAGATATCCCGTATGGCGTGTCAAAGCCGGTATGGTCCCCGGATGGCGAGTCGGTTCTTGTCACTGTCAGTTTGGGAGAGGGAGACAGGATTGATGATCAAGAGAAAAAAGAGCCGGACAGCTTTGAACCTGTTGAAGTGCAAGGCTTGGCATATAAACGGGACGGTAAAGGGCTGACAAGAGGTGCGTATGCCCAGCTTGTGCTTGTCAACGTAAGGACTGGCGAGGTAAAGCAGCTGACAAACCGCAAAGCTGATCATGGTGATCCTGCTTTTTCTCCTGATGGCAAATGGCTTGTTTTCTCAGCGAATATGACGGAAACGGATGATGCCAGCAAGCCGCACGATGTCTGCATGTTGTCGCTGGAGACTGGAGAGCTTAAGGATGTTACATCCCAACGCGGCTCATTTGGGCAAAGTTCATTTTCACCGGACGGAAGGTATCTCGCTTTGCTTGGACATGAACAGGAATATCTGAATGCAACGCTGGAAAAAGCGTGGCTCTATGATTTAGAACAAGACCGCCTCACATGCCTGACTGAAATGCTTGACGTTCACTTAGCGGATGCGCTCATTGGAGATTCACTGATTGGGGGAGGCGAGCAGCGCCCCATTTGGATGAAGGACAGCCAAGGGTTTTATGTCATCGGCACAGACCAAGGCAGCACGGGAATCTACTATATTTCCATTGAAGGCCTTGTGTATCCGATTCGTCTCGAAAAAGAGTACATCAATGGTATTTCCCTTTCACCTAAGGAACAACACTTCATTGCCAGTGTGACGAAGCCGGACAGACCGAGCGAGCTTTACAGCATCCCACTTGGGCAGGAAGAAACACGGCTGACTGGCGCGAATGACAAGTTTGTCGAGGAGCATGCGATTTCAGTCCCTGAAGATATTCAATATGTCACAGAGGACGGGGTGACGGTGAATGGCTGGCTGATGAAGCCTGCACAGATGGAAGAGGAGACATTATATCCACTTGTTCTTAACATACACGGCGGTCCGCACATGATGTACGGGCATACATATTTTCATGAATTTCAAGTGCTGGCGGCGAAAGGATACGCGGTGGTTTATGTTAATCCGAGAGGAAGCCATGGCTACGGGCAGGCATTTGTGAATGCCGTCAGAGGAGATTATGGCGGAAAGGATTATGAGGATGTGCTGCAGGCTGTGGATGAAGCTATCAAAAGAGATCCGCAGATTGATCCTAAACGGCTCGGTGTCACGGGCGGGAGCTATGGAGGTTTTATGACCAACTGGATCGTGGGGCAGACGAATCGCTTTAAAGCCGCTGTCACTCAGCGCTCGATTTCTAATTGGGTCAGCTTTCACGGCGTCAGTGATATCGGCTATTTCTTCACAGACTGGCAGCTAGAGCATGACATGTTTGCAGACACGGAAAAGCTTTGGGACCGGTCTCCTTTAAAGTACGCAGCAAACGTGGAAACACCGCTTTTGATTCTGCATGGCGAGCGAGATGACCGGTGTCCGATCGAGCAGGCGGAGCAGCTATTTATCGCATTGAAAAAAATGGACAAGGACACCATGCTCGTCCGTTTTCCGAAAGCATCGCACAATTTGTCTCGCAGCGGACACCCGGGACAGCGGATCAAGCGCTTGAATTATATCAGCTCATGGTTTGATCAATATCTCTAATAAAAAAGCCAGGCTGATCAAATATCAGCCTGGCTGCTTTATTAAAAGACTTGTTCTACTTCAACGACACCCGGCACTTCTTCAAGAAGAGCGCGTTCAATTCCGGCTTTCAGCGTAATTGTTGAACTTGGGCAGCTGCCGCATGCGCCTAGAAGGCGAAGCTTAACGATGCCTTCATCTATGTCTACAAGCTCACAGTCACCGCCGTCACGAAGTAAAAACGGACGAAGTTTGTCCAGTACTTCCTGCACCTGTTCTTTCATTTCAACTTCAGTCATGACATTCGCTCCTTTCGTCATCATAAAACCATTATATTCAGTGTAACAATAAAAATCTATTGTTTGGTTTGAAAAGTTGCTTTCCCTATTATAGCACATTCAGACTTGAACACAAAAACGGTTTTTTTCTATCAAAACATCTCTTCGCTCTGTATACTGAAAAGAAAGAACTTACAGGCAGAAGGGGGCGTTGCCAGTGACAAAACCAGTCATGCTTAGCGTGTACGGCGCAGAAACCATTTGCGCAAGCTGTGTCAATATGCCGACAGCCAAAGATACATACGAGTGGCTTGAGGCTGCGCTGAAAAGAAAATATCCAAATCAGCCTTTTGTGATGCAATACATTGATATTTATGAGCCGCCTGACAATGAACATGCGAAAGAGCTTGCAGAAAAAATCAAAAATGATGAGTATTTTTATCCGCTTGTGCTCGTAGAAGACAAAATTGTCGGTGAAGGCAATCCGACATTAAAAGACGTTTATGAGGAAATGGAGAAGTATGGGTATACAGAAAACCGCTGACAAGATCAGCGGTTCTTCTCTATCATTAACCGTTATGGTGTTTGTACATCCAAAGCAATCCGGATTTCAGCATGCGCGGAACACGGCCGATCAGCGGGCGGTCAGCAACAAGGCCGAAGCCGGCTTTTTTTCCGAGTGAGCCAAGAACGCCTTTCAGCTTGAACTGCGGCATTGATTCTGGAAGGGCTTCTCCATTCCAGCGTTTTTGCAAGATTTGGACAATCTGCTCTGCTTGAGCCTCGGCCAGCTGGGCGCTCGGTGCATGCGGGAGGCTGGCGCAATCGCCGACAACATACAGATGCTCATCATCGGGAAGATTGTGATGCGGCGTTAACACGATACGCCCTTGTGCGTCTTTCTCCACATCTAAATCCCTGACGACTTTGTTCGGCTGTATGCCGGCGGTCCATACGATGGCGTCCGCAGAAATCGGATCCTCGTGGTTATACACAACACCTTCTTCTACTTTGGTGATATTTGCCCTGTTAATAATGCGGACACCGTGCTCTTCGAACCATTTTTGCACATATTTGCTCAAACGCTCGGGAAAGCTTGATAAAATAAGATTGCCGCGGTCAAACAGAATAATGTTCAGGTCATCACGGCTTTCTCTCAATTCACTTGCAAGCTCAACACCGCTTAAGCCCGCGCCGACAATGGCGACAGTGGCATTAGCGCTCAGGTTATTCAGCTTTTGATACGTTTCGCGGGACTGGTCGATCGTTTGAATGCTGTAGGTGAATTCAGGCGCTCCCGGCACGTTGTGATATTTATCTTCACAGCCGAGCCCGATCACGGCGTCATCATAAGAAATCGGTTCACGATCTTGGAACAGCACTTGTTTTTGTGCAATATCAATTGATGAGATATCACCATATTGGACATCCAGGCGAGGGTGCTCTGGGAATGACACTCTGATATGATGGTCAGAAATTGTGCCTGCGGCAAGGGCATAATATTCTGTTTTCAGGCAGTGATAAGGATTTCTGTCAATTAACGTGATAGAAACATCATCAGGCAGCTGGTTTGGCAATAAGCGATGAAGAACACGCATGTTCCCGTAACCTCCGCCGATC
This sequence comes from Bacillus sp. K7, assembly GCF_053903245.1. Taxonomy (NCBI): domain Bacteria; kingdom Bacillati; phylum Bacillota; class Bacilli; order Caryophanales; family Bacillaceae; genus Bacillus; species Bacillus sp. K7. Next base: position 3,005,700 of record NZ_CP096406.1, on the reverse strand, counting down.
AAGACCAATTTTTTCATTTGAATTCCCCTTTAATCCGAAGAGTATGATAGACACATTGAAGAAAATACGAACTATGTAAAATAACATCTAGAATTATATCGAATTTGATGTAAAATCACAATAATAGTTTGAAAATAACCTACAAATTAGCCTGAAATCACAAATTAGTAAAACGTTATTTGATTAATGATATGTTACGATAATAAATTTTGAAGAATCCATTGTCTTTGACGAATCGTGAAAAATTCGCGATAATGGACATATGTGAGGTGAAACCACATGAATCCAATGATTGAATTTTGTGTTAGCAATCTGGCTCACGGCTCTCAGGAAGCCCGGGCGATTCTAGAGAAAGATCCAAATCTGGATGTCCTTGAATACGGCTGTTTAAGCTACTGCGGGACATGCATGGAGTCGCTTTTCGCTCTTGTAAATGGGGAAGTTGTCATGGGTGAAACGCCTGCTGAGCTCGTGGAGAATATATATACCTTTATTGAAGAAAACCCAATGTTTTGAAGAAAAGGGCCTAGGACAGGCCCTTTTTTATTTTGCCGTACAAAAGAACTAAAAAATGTGTAGACATCAAAAACGATTATTGTTATCGTATAAAAGATTTGTTTTAAATAATGTTAAGAGGTGTAGGTGTATTCATGAGTGTTCTGTGGGGACTGCTGGGCGCAGTTGCGATCATGGCTATCGCGTTTTTATTTTCGGAAAAGAAAAGCAATATTAAAATAAGAACCGTCATCGTTGGTTTATGCACACAGGTGGCGTTTGGATACATCGTGTTAAAATGGGAAGCGGGACGCGCTGTTTTTTTATGGTTTTCAAGCCGTGTACAGCTTCTGATTGATTATGCGAATGAAGGGATCAGTTTTATTTTTGGTCCGCTTCTAAAAGTCGGCGATAGTCCGGCATTCGCTTTAAGTGTACTGCCCGTTATCATTTTTTTCTCGGCATTGATTGCCGTTTTATATCATTTGAAAATCATGCAGCTCATTTTCCGTGTTATTGGCGGCGGATTGTCGAAGCTTCTAGGGACAAGCCAAACGGAATCTCTTGCGGCTGCTGCTAATATTTTTGTGGGACAATCAGAATCCCCATTAGTGATCAGGCCCCTGATTGCCGGGCTGACGCGTTCTGAGTTATTCACGATTATGACAAGCGGTCTCTCGGCTGTTGCGGGTTCAACCTTGTTTGGATACGCGCTTCTCGGCATTCCGATTGAATACTTGCTTGCGGCCAGCTTTATGGCTGCTCCTGCGGGTCTTGTCTTTGGTAAATTGATTATTCCTGAAACAGAAAAGACGCAAACCGTAAAAAACGATTTCAAAATGGATGAAGGTGAAGGCGCAGCCAATGTCATCGACGCAGCTGCAAAGGGAGCGTCAACCGGATTGCAAATCGCCTTAAACGTCGGAGCAATGCTGCTTGCATTCGTAGCATTAATCGCCGTAGTAAACGGTGTTCTCGGCGGGGTGTTCGGCTTGTTCGGCTTACAAGGCGTCACATTAGAATCCATTCTCGGCTATGTGTTTTCTCCAATCGCCTTTTTAATTGGCGTGCCTTGGCATGAAGCGTTGCAGGCGGGAAGCTATATCGGGCAGAAATTGGTGCTGAATGAGTTTGTCGCTTATTCTAATTTCGGTCCGCACATCGGCGAGTTCTCTAAGAAAACCGCTACCATTATCAGCTTCGCGTTATGCGGATTCGCCAATTTCTCATCTATTGCCATTATGCTCGGTACGCTTGGCGGTTTAGCGCCGAGCCGCCGTTCGGATATCGCGCGCCTCGGCTTGAAGGCTGTTCTTGCTGGAACACTAGCCAATCTCCTCAGCGCAGCGATTGCCGGCATGTTTATTTAAACGATAAAAGCTCCTTGCGATATGCAAGGAGCTTTTATGTATGAAAAACGGGGGATAATTGTATTGTGTCCGTTTATAATAGCTTTTATACTAAGGGAAAGAAAAAAGTTGGAGGCACCTATGAACTCATTTCGATTTACCAAAATGCATGGACTTGGAAACAGCTATATCTATGTGAATCAATTTGAAGAACAGCTTCCGGAAGAAAAACTGTCTGAGATTGCCGTTCAGGTTTCTTCTGTTTATACAGGGATCGGTTCCGATGGAATGATCCTAATATGCCCTTCGGATCAAGCGCCTGTTAAGATGCGGATTTTTAATAATGACGGGTCTGAAGGGAAAAACTGCGGCAACGGCCTGCGCTGCGTCGCAAAATACGCGTATGAGCATAAGCTGGTGGAGGAAACATCTTTTCTGATTGAAACCCTCTCCGGGCTTGTGAAAGCGGAGGTTCAAGTTGAAAACGGAAAAGTGAATGTGGTCACTGTCGATATGGGCGAACCGCGCCTGACAAAAGCCGAGCTTCCGATGCTTGAAGGCGGGGAAGAGCACACGATTAATGAAACCATGACATTTGGTGAAGTAGAACTAACAGGCACTGCTGTTTCAATGGGAAATCCCCATATCGTTTTTCCGATCGCTGACATTGAACAGGCACCCCTGACGACACTGGGTCCGGTGATTGAGAAAGATCCGAGATTTCCGGAAGGCGTCAATGTGGAGTTCGTCGAAACCGTGAATGAACAAGAACTGCATTTCCGCGTCTGGGAACGGGGATCAGGCATTACCCAGGCATGCGGGACAGGAGCGTGCGCAGCGGCCGTCGCATCTGTATTAAACGGTGTATCAAAACGAAATCAGGACATCACGGTGCATTTAGCAGGCGGAGATTTGGTGATTAACTGGAAAGACGACGGCCACGTGATGATGACAGGGCCGGCTGAAACCGTTTGTGAGGGCGTCTATTTCTTGTAAAACACGTTGTTTGAGAATTAGGCCAATCATGTTTATAATAAAAGACAACATCCAGTTTTAAAAAGGAGGTTCACAAAGATGAGCAACCCGGTAACGATTACAGAAGCAGCAGCTTTGCATATAAAAGATATGATGAAAGAGCATGAGGAAGAAAACGCGTTTCTGCGTGTCGGCGTCAAAGGCGGCGGCTGCAGCGGACTTTCTTACGGCATGGGTTTTGAGCATGAAACGGGCGAAAAAGACAGTATGTTTGATGAGCACGGCATCACTGTTCTTGTTGACAAAGAAAGCCTAGACATCATGAACGGCACCGTGATTGATTATAAACAATCCATGCTCGGCGGCGGCTTCACCATTGACAATCCAAACGCCATTGCTTCATGCGGCTGCGGTTCTTCGTTTAGAACAGCGACGAATACAGGTACGCCTGAAGAATGCTAGGCGCTGAGCTTGATTTATCGGGGTTTGTTCCCCGTAAATGTTTCTGAGTTAGGCACCGTTTGATGCCGGAAACAGTCTTGGAAGGGGCGGATTTTATTAGAAAATCTGTGCTTAATCCTTTATCATTCGAATAAAAACATAATTTTTAAAGCCTTTCTTAACGATGAAACTCAAACCATCGTTAAGAAAGGCTTTTTTATTTGAATGAAATCAACAACGGAGAAGCTCGTGTTTTTGAGAATCGGTCTTTAGAGGCAGCATCATGGGCATTGAATTTTAAATATCCATCAATTTTATTATGAAAAGTAACAAATAGATTGGCAATCACCTATTGAACTCTATAGATAAAAGACTGAATAAAGAATATATAGGCGTATTTATATACCGGATAAAAAAGAAAGAGTAATCAGGACTAAAATCACAGAAAAATTCTTTTTAAGGAATAGTTCTTAAGTCACATCTTATAAAACTTAGTTGATTTTTTCATAGGATTATACTAAATTGTAAAAGTATAGAATGTTTAATCTATTTTGTAAGAAAAGGATGATAATATGATAGGTCAATTGAGTAATAAAAAAATATTTTTAAGTTCTTTTTTCATAATTTTGATCTGTTCATTACTCTTCCAATTTAGTATTTCAGATAAGGTTATGCACATATATTACTCTTCTGTCGGTGAAAATACCTACGATATCGGGGAGAAAAGTGTGCGTACAATTGTCATGTTTCTGCAAGGCTTTATGATCTTCACAACTTTCATAGAGATTTTAATTGGCGGATTTATATTATTTATTGTTGCTTTTATTCTTGGTTCAAAGAAACCAAAAAAAATATATTTGCTTCTTTATACATTAACTTCTTTAATTTCGGCGTTCAAAATGTTAATTCTTTCAGTTGTTAACTATTTGACTGCCGATTCCTCACTTATATATTCAGCCAGCGGTTCTGAATTAAGTTTGCAGCTGCTGGACCCATTTCTGCTTATATCCATTGCGGCTCTATATGTTGCTGCAGGGAAACTTACTGATCTCGACAAGAGCAAGAGAATCATTTTGACGGGTTGTTTTGTTTTAATAAAGCTCTTTAATATTTTCTTTAATTACTTTATGGTGGATAAAATTTAGCTCGGGAGAGAGTCATTTTAGCTAAATTTTATTATATATTAAAAAGAAGAATAGGAGATGTTATGATGAACTTAGTAAAATCTAATAAAAAATCTTTCGTTTTATTTGGTGCTGCTCTTGCTGCAGCAACATTGGTTTATGCACTTTTATTAACTGGTACAGAATTAAATGTGGCGGCGGCTCATGCATTCTCAGCCAACGCTGAATTAGCATCGACTCTTGGAATCTCTACAGCAGCGGCTAAAAAAGCAATTGATATCATTGATGCAGCATCAACAGTTGCGTCTATCATTTCTCTAATCGGTATTGTTACAGGTGCAGGTGCTATTTCTTATGCAATTGTTGCAACAGCAAAATCAATGATTAAGAAATACGGCAAAAAATATGCAGCCGCTTGGTAAAATCAATCAATAAATAATTGCTCTTTTTGTACAAGCTGCAAAAAGAGCCTCTCTCCCAAATACATATGTAAGGATTGAAAGTATGATAGGAAAACAAATTGCAGCTCTTATCAAGTATAATACTCTGTCATCGTTTCGTAAAAGAAAGGAAGATTGGGGAATTCCTCAACTAAGCAATAAGCTACTGTCTACTATTATTATTTCTTTATTATGTTTTTATTTCATTTTGTTAGGATGCGGTGTTGTATTCGGAACGAAACTGATTAATCTGCCTGTCAGCGCCTGGGGTCAATTTGTTTTAATAGCAGTTTCACTGGAGCAATTATTTTGGGCAGCCGGTTTCTTTAAAGAAAATCATCATGCATTTCTTCTGGATACACGTAAAGTCATTCATCAATTAAAAAAGGTTCGTTTTTTACAACTGTTTTCTGTTTTTGTCAGTCAGGCACTCAAAAAAACCATTATCATATGGTATCTTTTTGTTTTTCCTGTTTTTTTGTTTTTAAGCACTGCTGGGTTGTCTAAATCTAAAACAGCTATCGTATTTCTCTTAGGCCTAGTTTATTTTTTCTTTAGTTTATTTTTATCAATGCTGTTTTCGTATATTGGTTATGTTCTTACAAATATTTGGAGTAAGTTGTTTTACTTTAAGATCATGAAGGGGATTTTATTTAGCCTCAGTTTGTTGGTTCCACTTGCAGTTGGATATGCTGTTTATCTTCTCGTATTTGGGGGCTATACAATAAAGGATATTTCAGGGTTTATGGAATCACCTGCTTTTAGAAACATATTAATGAACACGCCGTATGTATTTTTAGCAATGCGTTCCCACTCTGTTTTGGTCTTCGCTGGGGTGTTTGCTGGTGCAGTCCTTTTGGCGGTGGGGCTGTTTAAGTTGTGGTCCGCTACCCTGAAAAAAATGGATCTTATCCCTTATATGCATTTAACAAAAGCTGATTATGCACCAAAGCTGAAATTGCATAGTAAAAATAAAATATTTCATGCTGTTTTCCAAAAGGATCTATTATTTCTATCGAGAATTGACGGGTTTTTTATTCGAAACTTTGGTAGCATGCTTTATCTGTTCATGTTATTTCTAGGTTTTTGTATTCCGCTCCTCTCTCATCATTTTACTGGCTATTCGACAGCGGCAATTGTAACAGCTTCGGTCATTATTGCTAACTTTTCTTATCAGCTTGTTGGAGATGCACTAAAAACTGTATTGTCAATTGATGGAGAAATAAAAAATCAGCACCTGTTTCATTGGAATATCAAAAATGCTTGGCAATTGGTACTTCCAAAAGTATGTATTTATAATCTTGCAGCTTTTATATATTCATTTATCATTTCCATTTTGATAACAGTGTTTTTTCCGTCTTCTGCTGCGCTTGCGATATACTTGTTTATTGTATTTTTATGTTCAGGTTTTTTATACAGCCTTGTCCAAATTTCAAGCACTGCCCTGTATCCCAAGAAAAACTGGGAACATTTATACGAAATTGGAGAAGCGGGGAAGGCAAAGACCTATAACAACTTATACAGTGCTTTGATTTTCATTGTGTCACTGCAAATCGCAGCAATCACGTCGTATTTTATTTATAAAAAACCAGAACTTGAAACACTAATCATTCATTCTTCTTCAAGTATTTTTATCCTGTTTACTCTATTAAACTATGGAGTCATGTTTCTTTTTCTTCGAAGAATCAATATGGCGGAAAGGTTTGCGAACAATGATTAGATTAGAAAATATACAAAAAAACTATAGTGAAAAACCGGTGTTAAGAGATATTTCTTTTGAAGTGAAAAAAGGGTCAATCTATGCTTTGCTGGGGACAAATGGGGTCGGGAAAACAACGACTTTAAAAATTATTTCTGGCTTACTTAATCCGACTTCAGGGCGCGTCATGATTGATGGTAAGGAATTGGATTCAGAGCAGGGAGGACAACTGTCAGCTGATATTGGTTTTGTACCTGATCATGCCTTTTTATATGATTATTTAACGGGAGTCGAATACTTGCGTTTTACTGCCGAAATGTTTCAAGTTCCGTCTCAGCAGGCAAATGATTATATTGACAAAATGTTAGAGAAGCTGAAGCTTGCTCAAGATGGAAATCAGCTTATTAAAACATATTCACATGGAATGAAACAAAAATTATCAATAGCAGCAGCACTCATTCATCAGCCTAAAATCTTAATTCTTGACGAACCCCTGACCGGCATTGATTTAATCAGTGGCAAGACGATACGCATGTTGTTAAGGGAGTACGTCAAAAAAGGAAATACGGTTTTGTTATCGACTCACTTGCTGGAACTGGCCCATTCTTTGTGTGATACGATTGGTATTATTCATGAAGGGACTTTTGCGGCTGAGTATCAATCATCAAAATATTCATTAGAAGAAATTGAAGAACTGGCTGAGAGTATTTATACATGATGAATCGAATCTCATCGTCAATCAAGATGTCGTTCATTCCGTTAACCGCATCATTGCTGTTTTTTTTAGGCGGTGTTATCGCTGCCATATTTTCTGATCAGTTTTTTTCAACAGCGCCCTATAATGGTTCGTCAGGCGCAGTTGAATTGTTAAAGAATAATGCAATGGCTTGTCTGTTTTTAGCGGCAGGTTTTTTTACTTTTGGCTTAACCTCGATCTTTTATTTATTCACCAATGGATATATTTTAAGCGGCTCAATTATAGAAAATCTGCATAATGGGGTCCCTTTATATCAGATTATTTTACTGCTAATTCCTCATGGTATATTTGAAGTTCCTGCGTTATTATTAAGTGGCGCCATTGGTTTTAAGGGGATTGAATTGGTCATTAGGCTATGCTTTTCTAAGGAAAAAAAGGTAATGACCTCTACCTTTACGCATATCGGAATTTTGATACTGGTTATTATGTGTTTACTAATCGCCGCTGCAATTGTAGAAGCTTATATCACACCAATATTTAAGTAAAAGGGGCAGAAATCATATGAGAAGCAAGTTATCATTGATAGGTGTGCCGATTGTTATGATTATCGGTTATATCATTTCTTTATCCTTTGAGTGGTTATTTCCTGTTCTTACATTTGGAGTAGCTGGATTATATCTATTTATATTTGCTCCAATACATAATAAACTCATTCGTTACTTTTTTTTATTTGTTTTTCTGATTAATCTTTTATCGAGTGTTGCTCTCTATTTGAAAGTTTAGCAAAAAAATGACATTCAGTTTATGAATGTCATTTTTTTATCTTTATTTGAAAGTCCACTTTGGTCTTTTTGTTTAAAACTTGTCACCATTAAAAATAGAGTTTTTCACGATAACGTAATCGACATTTCGAATAGCATCGAGTTTGTTCCCGCCTGCATAAGAAATAGCAGACTGCAGATCCTGCTCCATTTCAATCAGCGTATCCTTGATTGAGCCTTTATGTGCCACGTGCATTTTCTTGCCTTCTACATTTTTCTTTTCGCCTTTTTGGAATTCAGAGGCTGAGCCGAAGTATTCTTTGTAGAGCTTTCCGTCTTTTTCGATCGTTTGGCCTGGTGATTCTTCGTGGCCGGCAAATAGTGAACCGATCATGACCATTGTGGCGCCGAAGCGGATTGATTTTGCGATATCTCCATGTGTGCGGATGCCGCCATCCGCGATAATTGGTTTGCTGGCAGCTTTGGCACACCAGCGCAGTGCAGCTAATTGCCAGCCGCCTGTGCCGAAGCCTGTTTTGATTTTCGTAATGCATACTTTTCCCGGTCCGATGCCGACTTTAGTGGCATCCGCTCCAGCATTTTCAAGCTCTCTGACTGCTTCCGGCGTTCCGACATTGCCGGCAATGACAAAGGTGTCAGGCAAATGTTTTTTGAGGTGCTGGATCATTTCAATAACGGCATTTGAATGACCGTGAGCAATGTCGATTGTCACGTAATCGGGAGTCAGGTTTTCTTCTGCCAGCTGGCGGACAAATTCGTACTCCTCTTCTTTGACACCCACGCTGATAGAAGAGAATAATCCGCGTGCGTTCATATCTTTCATAAAATCTATTCGTGTTTCAGGTTCAAAGCGGTGCATCACATAAAAGTAGCCATTTTCGGCTAATTGAATGGCCAGCTTTTCATCTATAATCGTCTGCATATTGGCAGGAACGACAGGCAATGTAAACGTACGTCCACCTAAACGTACGGATGTATCACATTCTGAACGGCTGTTTACAATACATTTTGCAGGAATTAACTGAATATCTTCGTAATCAAATACGTTTTCCATCATTTTCACTCCTAAAAACGAATATTTAAAAGAATAATATATAAATCGTTCGCCTTGTATAATGTACTCTGTTTTATTTAGGATGTCAAACGTTTTATTTGCTTGCAGGGGTGTGCAAGTGCCTAAGCTTGTCATGCACAGTGAGTTTGGGTATGATAGTTTTAACGAATGGTCCTAGAGAGCGGATGAAAAACGCGAATTATATACGTTCAGCAAAGCTTGGTCGTTCAGCACCAAGCTTTCTTTATGACATGAGCGTGCGAAAGGAGCGAATGAGATGACGCAAAACGAAGAAAAAACACCGAAGTCGCAAAAGATCCAAGATCGCATTATCATGGCAATGATCTGGATCGTCGCAGCCCTTGTGATTGCGCTGGTTCTTGGAACTGCATTGAATTATATCAATATCTTCAAATAAAAAAAGGAGTTGTGTCGCTGACACAAACTCCTTTTTTTCTTATTTATTTTCAAAAAGACTTGTTGAGTGAAGAGGCTGTACACGGGCTTTCGGATCCATGTAAGCCTTGGCGTTGTTCACTGCTGTCGGTGCCTCGCCGAAGCCGCTTGCGATCAGGTTGACTTTTCCTTCGTATGTACAAATGTCACCTGCTGCAAAGAAGCCTTCGATGTTTGTTTCCATCGTTGATTTGACGACAATGGAATTTTTTTCGATGTCCAGACCCCAGTTTTTGATCGGTCCAAGAGATGACACGAAACCGTAGTTGACGATTAAGTCATCGATTTCTAAAATCTCTTTGCGATCGCCTTTCACTTCTTCAAGCACTAGCTGTTCAATTTTGTCTTCACCAATCAGCTCCGCAGGGACGAATGGCGTCAGGACATTAACCTTCGACGCATGAAGGTTTTCCACACTGTGCTCGTGCGCGCGGAACTTATCGCGGCGGTGAATGATGGATACTTCTTTTGCGATTGGCTCAAGCATAAGCGCCCAGTCAACCGCTGAATCTCCGCCTCCAAGGATCGCAACGCGTCTGCCGGCGAATTTTTGCAAATCGTCAACGAAGTAGTGAAGGTTTTTGCCTTCATACTGCTCGGCATTTTCAAGTTCCAGCTTTCTCGGTTTGAATGCGCCGTTTCCTGCAGTGATAATCACTGTTTTGGAGTAGTGGATTTCTTCATTTGTCACAAGCTTAAACACACCGTCCGCTTGTTTTTCAACAGATTCAACCGCTTGCTCCAGGCAGATGGTTTGGTCGAATTTCGCCATTTGCTCTTTTAGGTTGTTGATAAGCTCTTGGGCGCGGATTTTCGGGAATCCCGCTACATCATAAATATATTTCTCAGGGTATAGGGCGCTAAGCTGTCCGCCGAGCTGAGGCAGGCTTTCGATAATTTTGACGCTTGCCTGTCTCATGCCTCCGTAAAAAGCGGTGAATAAGCCGACCGGTCCCCCGCCTATAATGGTAATATCATAAACCTTTGTATCCTCTCGCATACGAAAATGGCCTCCTAAATGAAAATTGTTATTAATTATACCATATTGCCGTTAAAATTGACGAGTCAGCAGAAAAAATCGCAAGTGTATGTTATGCGCATCCGTCCTTGAAAAAATTTCCGCAGGCAGATACGATGATAACCAAATAAATTGATCTTTTTCTGAATGTTTCTTGGGCCAGACGGATAAATATGATAATAGTGCTATGGGGAAGGACTTCCACAAAAAACTTTTTCAATATATTTCATAAAATCCCGCCAATAAGCTGAAGCTAACACAAATGATGATTTTATTATGCGTCTAACAAAAGCAAAAAAAGAGAAGGTGGATGTGATGGCATTGAATAAGCCCAAAATCGTGATTTTAGGTGCAGGATATGGCGGATTGATGACGGTAACTAGGCTGACAAAGTTTGTGGGACCGAATGATGCTGATATTACGCTTGTGAATAAACACAATTATCATTACGAAACGACATGGATGCATGAAGCGAGCGCAGGTACGCTCCACCATGACCGCTGCCGTTATCAGATAAAAGATGTAATCAACCAGTCGCGGGTCAATTTTGTACAGGATACTGTAAAGGCAATCAAAATTGAAGAGAAAAAAGTGGTGCTTGCAAATGGAGAGCTGCAGTACGATTATGTAGTCATTGGACTCGGCGCAGTACCTGAAACGTTCGGCATTAAAGGGTTGAAGGAATATGCGTTTCCGATTGCCAACATCAACACCTCGCGCCTGCTGCGGGAACATATCGAGCTGCAGTTTGCGACTTACCATACGGAAGCGGAAAAACGGCCGGACAGGTTAACGATCGTTGTAGGCGGAGCCGGATTTACGGGGATTGAATTTCTTGGCGAGCTGGCAGCACGCGTACCGGAGCTCTGCAAGGAGTATGACATTGACAGAAGCCTCGTGCGAATCGTATGTGTGGAAGCCGCGCCGACCGTATTGCCCGGCTTTGATCCTGAGCTTGTTGATTATGCCGTTCATTATCTTGAGGAAAACGGAGTTGAGTTTAAGATCGGCACGGCTGTGCAAGAATGTACACCGGAAGGAGTCAGAGTCGGCAAAAAAGATGAAGAACCAGAGCAAATCAAATCGCAAACCGTGGTATGGGCGGCAGGCGTCCGCGGCCATCCGATTGTGGAAGAAGCCGGTTTTGAAAATATGCGCGGCCGTGTCAAAGTCAATCCTGATCTTCGCGCACCCGGACATGACAACGTCTTTATTCTCGGCGACAGCTCGCTGTTTATGAATGAAGATACAGAGCGCCCGTATCCGCCGACTGCGCAAATTGCGATGCAGCAGGGGATAACGGTTGCTAAAAACCTTGGGAGGCTTATTAAAGGCGGAGAGCTTGAACAATTCAAGCCGGACATTAAAGGAACCGTCGCTTCCCTCGGCGAGCATAACGCGGTTGGAGTCGTGTATGGCAGAAAGCTGAAAGGCACGCCGGCTTCGTTTATGAAAAAAGTCATCGATAACCGCTCACTGTTTATGATTGGCGGCCTCGGACTGACGCTGAAAAAAGGCAAGTTTAAGTTTTTCTAAAAACCCGCTTCCGCGGGTTTTCTTTATTAAAAAAAGCCAAAACAAAAAGATAACGAGAGAAAAACAAGTATGTTTCCGCTTACATCAAAAGATTTGTCACATGATCTGACTTTATGATTGACAGCTTGATATGATATATTATCAGAAAATTAAGAAAAAGGGTGATGATCAGATGAAAACTGCGACGACAACCGCTTCACATGCATGCCCATTTTGCTCAGGGAAAGGGTATTTTCAATTGATCCTCGGCGGTTCAGAGACTTGTCCATCTTGCCAGGGGACAGGAAAAGACAGTCATTCTTTTTCCAGCCGTTGACTTTTTTTCGCCCCCCGCGTTACACTAAAAACAACGCAGGGGGTGGAATAGTTGATTAGTCTGCCAGTCGTCATCATCTCAATTGTTCTGTTTTTTGTTTTGTTTTTTGGAATCGGTTTCTTATTAAATATGCTGCTGAGAATGTCTTGGATTATGGCTGTAATCTATCCAATTGTATGCCTTTTTATTATTAGCAAGGATAGGCTGATCAGCTATATACAGTCTCCGGGAGAATCTTTTGCCGGCCTATTTCATCGTATCGTATCATTAGCGGCTGCCGATGTGCTGATTTTAGCAAGCGGTTTGGCTGGCGCTGTCGTATCTGGTATCGCGATCAATATGCTCAGAAAAAGAGGATATCAAATGTTTTAAATGCCGCTTTCTTCTAAAGAAAGCTTTTTTTGTGCTTTCTGCTCATTCATCATGTTGAATACTGCTCTCTCCAATTGGGAATAATGATTCGGAGGAGAGGTGAATGATGTTGAATATGATCAGACGTTTGCTGATGACCTGTTTATTTCTGCTTGCATTTGGCACGACATATTTATCAGTGTCAGGAATCGAAGCGAAGGACTTGTCAAAATGGGTGCAGGAACATCAAAAAAAGCACTTGAAGCATGCTGGACTGACATTAAAAGCATTGCAGCAGAAAAAAACACAAACGATATCCGCGGCCAAGGATCAAACAAAACCGTTAGAAGAAGCTTTTGATTGGGACGAGTATCCGGTTCAAAAAGTAACAGCAACAGGCTACACAGCAGGAGCTGAATCGACGGGAAAAAAACCCGGCGATCCATTATATGGGCTTACATATTCAGGTGTAAAAGTGAAACGGGATTTATACTCCACGGTTGCCGCTGATCCGTCCGTTTTCCCGATCGGCACGATTTTATTCATTCCGAATTACGGTCTTGGAGTTGTGGCAGACACAGGATCTGCTATTAAGGGAAACCGCCTTGATCTGTACTTTGAAACCGTCAAAGATGTGTACAATGAATGGGGCAAAAAAACCCTTGATGTATATGTGATTAAAAAGGGAACGGGAAAGGTCACCGAGGATGAGCTCGAGAAGCTTAATGAAACAAAATCTTTGCAAGTGTTCAGGAATCAATATAAAACTGTGAAAGAATAAAACGCTCCAGCTGCCGCTGGAGCGTTTTTCATATGAACAAGTAAGCGAGTATCAATGTAAGTAAGATACCTGTTAAGCCTCCGAAAAAGACCTCGATCGGCTGGTGTCCGAGAAGTTCCTTCAGCTTTTTTTGCTTTTCTTTTTCTTCAGCCTTCGGGAAGTCCTTTGCTTCATTTACGAAGCGGTTAAAATCAATGACAAGCTTATTGATGACTGTTGCCTGTTCACCGGCGTGGCGTCTGACGCCAGTTGCGTCAAACATGGTAATGACGGCGAAAATGGCAGAAACCGCAAAGAGGGAGGAGTCTAATCCATGCTCCAAGGCTACGCCTGTAGAAAGCGCAGTGACCGCTGCCGAGTGTGAGCTCGGCATGCCGCCTGTGCTTGTGACCAGCGACCAGTCTAGTTTTCTGGATGCGATAAACTGTATGGGCACTTTGATGACCTGAGCAAAAATAATCGCGGCCAGACTTGATAATAAAGGGAAGTTTGTTAAAAGTTCCATTGGCGACATCCTTTCTATTTGAAAAAATCCTTCGTATTTCAAAAGAAAAAAACAAGTCTTAGACTGTTGTTTGATAAAATAAGTGTAATGGAAAGAATGTTTTTCCTATTATACCATTGTTCATAACAAATACCCATTACGTTAGGAGTGTAAGCATATGTTTTATGCGATTCAGCCATTAGAGCATACGGATACCCTTGTGGTTGGGCTTTTTCAAAAAAGCCAGCTGTCAGGAAAAGCGCTGGAAATTGATGAAATGCTGGAGGGCCATCTGACACAGCTTTTGAAAGATGGTGATGTCTCTTCTAAACCAAATCAAGTATCAAAAGTATACCCTCCATCTTCTGCGGGTATGAAACGGATTTATTTCGTTGGTTTGGGAAGAGAAGCCAATTATTCATTTGAACAGGCGAAGGAATGTTTTGCCCATGTTTTTCAAGCGATTCATAAAGACCGAAAACAAGAAGCTTCTGTCCTGCTTGACACTTTTATTTCGGAAGACGTGCCTGCCGCGGATGCCGCTCATGCTTTAGCTGAGAGCTGCCTGCTTGCTTCCTATGAGGTGCAGGATTATAAGCACAAATCAAATGAGCCGGACAAACAAATGGAAGCCGTGTACGCCGTCACAGATGAAGATACACAGGAAGTGCAGGCGGGGCTTCGCGTCGGCCAGGCATACGGCCAAGGGGCAAATTCGGCTAGAACCCTAGTGAATATGCCCGGAAACATGCTGACAGCGACTGACCTTGCTTCATATGCGGAAGAGCTTGCGGCGAAATATGATTTTGAGTGTGAGATATTGGAGAAATCAGAGATGGAAGAGCTCGGCATGGGCGGAATACTTGCGGTAAACCAAGGCTCGGCCGAACCGCCGAAGATGATTGTTTTGAAGTATCAGGGCAAAACGGAATGGGAGAATGTCGTCGGACTTGTCGGAAAAGGAATTACCTTTGACACAGGCGGCTACTCCATTAAAACGAAATCTGGAATTGTCGGCATGAAATCTGATATGGGAGGAGCAGCTGCGGTTCTTGGCGCAATGGAAACGATCGGAGAGCTTCGTCCCGAGCAAAACGTGTTGGCTGTCATTCCTTCAACCGATAATATGGTCTCAGGCAGCGCGATGAAGCCTGATGATGTGATCGTATCATTAAGCGGAAAAACAATTGAAATCCTCAATACGGATGCTGAAGGAAGGCTTGTGCTTGCAGATGGCATTACATACGCGAAACAGCATGGGGCGTCAGTTCTTGTTGATGTAGCTACGCTGACCGGCGGCGTTGTTGTGGCATTAGGGACAGAAACGACCGGCGCTATGACAAATGATCAAAGCTTTTATCGGCAGGTAGCTGATGCTGCGGAAGAATGCGGCGAGGCGATCTGGCAGCTGCCGATAACAGAGAAGGATAAAAAGCGAGTGAAGAGCAGCCAAATGGCCGATCTCAGCAATTCGCCGGGACGCGAAGGACATGCGATTATGGCAGGGACGTTTCTTGGTGAATTTGCCG
Source organism: Bacillus sp. K7 (assembly GCF_053903245.1). NCBI lineage: Bacteria > Bacillati > Bacillota > Bacilli > Caryophanales > Bacillaceae > Bacillus > Bacillus sp. K7. The sequence continues at coordinate 2,990,173 of NZ_CP096406.1, read as the reverse complement.
AAGCAACGCCTTGGGTGCATCTTGATATTGCGGGTACGGCGACATCAAATAAAGCAAGCTGCTTCGGGCCATCTGGCGCGACCGGCGTTATGGCCAGAACACTTGCCACACTGGCGGAGCGATTTACATCGGAAGAGGAGAAAAGCGAATAATATTAAATCCCTGCTGAGAAGTGCGGCGGGGATTTTTTCTTCCAAAATCTTTAGTTGACTAAAGTGTATCGGTTATGATACGATACGTTCATACTTTATTTATCTACTACATTAGCAAACTAAAGGATTTTTGGAGGGTTATTATGAACGCAGTCGTCATCGCAGTACTGCTTATGCTTGTCTTAAGCCTGCTGCGTGTCAATATTGTTATCGCATTAATCATAGGGGCTCTGGCCGGAGGATTAACAGGCGGGCTCGGACTTGGAGAAACGGTTAAAGCTTTTACAGACGGGCTCGGCGGAAATGCCACCGTTGCAGTGAGCTACGCCATGCTTGGCGCGTTTGCTGCGGCTTTAACGAAAACGGGTCTTCCGGACGCAATGGTGGAAGCCTCCGTTAAATTGATCGGAAACAAAGAAGACACCCGCAAAAAAGCGCTGTCCAAAGTGCTGATTGTGCTGATTATTTTAATCATATCTTGTTTTTCGCAAAACGTGGTTCCGGTTCACATCGCATTTATCCCGGTGCTGATTCCGCCGCTTTTGAAAATCTTTAATGAACTTGAAATAGACCGCCGTCTGATTGCGTGTGTGATTACATTCGGTTTAACGGCGCCTTATATTTTAGTGCCGGTCGGTTTCGGCCAAATCTTCCAGGGCATGCTCAAGGATAATGCGGCAGCTGCCGGATTAAACGTATCCCTCGGTGATATTCCTTACGCTTTAATGATCCCGGTTGCGGGTATGGTTGTAGGTCTGATCCTATCAATCATCGTATTCCGTAAACCGAAAACATACGAAACAAAAGAAATATCTGGTGCGGCCGCTTCTCCATATACGAAAAAAAGCCTGGCGATCGCGGTTCTTGCCATCGCAGTGTCACTCGGCGTCCAGCTCTATTTATCACAGTCGCTGGGAGTAGAAGGGATGATTATGGGTGCGCTGGCGGGTCTGATCATTCTGTTTGTCAGCGGCGTAATGAAGCGTGATGAAGCGGATTCGCTGATTACTGATGGAATGGTTCTTATGGCCTTTATCGGTTTTGTCATGCTCGTTGCAGCCGGGTTTTCAAATGTATTGACGAAAACCGGAGATGTCGAGTCATTGGTTAAAACAGCGGCCGGCATTATGGGGCACAGTCAATTAGTGGGCGCACTGCTGATGCTTATTGTCGGCTTGTTCATTACAATGGGAATCGGTTCTTCTTTTGCGACGATTCCGGTTATCACAACGATCTTTGTGCCTCTTTGCATGCAGCTCGGATTCAGCCCGATGGCCACGGTTGCGATTATCGGAACGGCAGCTGCGCTTGGCGATGCCGGTTCACCTGCCAGCGACAGTACACTTGGACCGACTTCAGGTTTGAGTGCGGACGGCCAGCATCACCACATTTGGGATACTTGTGTGCCGACCTTTTTATTTTATAATATCCCGCTTATCATTTTCGGCTGGATTGCGGCGATTGTTTTATAGGAAAAAGGCTCCCCTTTACTGAGGAGCCTTTTCTCGTTATGATAAAAAAGCCGTACCGTAGAATGATTTTTCACGTGGACGATATGTGATTTCTGTTAAAGCCGGTTGCTTTTTGAATAGAGCGGTAGATCGCAGGTGCAATAAACGCCAGCACCACAGCCAGCGCCGTGTCTTTTACCATAAACCAAGTCATAAAGCCCCAAGCCGTGACGTAGCTCACTGGCGTATGAATCCATAGGTTCAGTGCAAGATACATATAGGTAGTCCCGATGATATACATGATGGCCGTCCCAATAAGAGAAGCCATTAGAAATCGGGTGTTGCCCGGCTGCGCCTTGCGCTCTAAAAACCATCCAGCTGCAAATGCTGCCGGGATGTATGAGAGAATAAACCCGCCGCTTTTTCCTACAAATGGTGCGAAGCCCGCTGAAAATTGAGCAAACACAGGCGCTCCGGCTAATCCGACAAGCGCATATACAATCATGGCAATACCTGCTCGTTTGCTGCCGAGAAGCAAGGCTGCCAAGAGACAGAAGAACGGCTGCATCGACAGCGGAATGCCGGCTACTTGTAAAAAGGGCGCCACTGAAGTAAGATTGGCGCCGACGGCCATAAGTGCGGCGAACATCCCAATCAGCGCCATATCTCCCGCACGAAGTCTATGTTGTTTCATTGTTGTTCCCCCTTAGGTTTACATTCACAATCATAGCGTAATAAACAACAGAAAGATTGTCAACATTATTTGAAACAAGGTTAACAAAGAGGAGGTTTTGTATGTATTTCGGAAAAACAAAACAATCCGATCAATCGGGGAGAGTACCGCCAAATCAAAACGTCACAACCTCATTTCCTGTGCTTCATACGGGAAATGTCCCATATTACGAGGATATGGCCAAATGGAATCTTCAAATATACGGATTGGTTGACCATCCGATGCTGCTAAGCTTTGAAGATGTCAAAGCCTTTCCTCAGTACGAATCGAAAAATGACATCCATTGCGTCACGGGGTGGTCACGGCTTGATAATGTGTGGCAGGGTGTGCGGACTCGTGATCTAGCGGAAAAAGCGGGTGTCAAAGAAGAAGCGGGCTACGTCATTTTACATGCGGAAGAGGGGTGGACGACCAATCTGCCGCTCAATGATTTTTTAGCGGAAACCTCCCTTCTGGCCTATGCGCATAATGGCGAACCCTTAACGCCTGAACACGGCTTTCCGCTGCGGGGGGTGTTTCCGCATCTGTATTTTTGGAAAAGCGCCAAGTGGCTGCGCGGCATCCAATTTACGAAAGAGAACCATCCTGGCTTTTGGGAGCAGAACGGTTATCACATGAGAGGCGATCCTTGGCAAAATCAAAGATTTACTTGGGATTAAGGTTCTATTTCATGCAGGACAATTTGCATCCTCATCAGGTTTTTATTTCCATATCATTAGTCTTCAGGTACCTTATTTGATGAAGGTGCCTTTTTTATTCGGGAAAAAGTTGACTTTCTTTGGAAGAAAACCTATTATTTGAGTTGTCTAGTTGATAGTGAAAATCATTATCACAAATTGTGGTTTTAGTTTAAGGAGAGGAATGTCGTACTGCATGAAAGAGAAAATCGACCGGGCGAAAGGCGGGACACAAAACGCATATACCATTCCTGGTACGGAAGTGCGTATCATGTCTTCACGCAATCACAACCGTACCTATCAAATTTTCATTTCGAAACCGAGTACGCCGCCTCCGCGCGCTGGTTATCCTGTGATTTATCTGCTGGATGCGAATTCTGTCTTCGGAACGATGGCGGAAGCCGTTCGAATACAGGGGCGCCGTCCTGAAAAAACCGGGGTGATCTCTGCTGTAATTGTCGGCATTGGCTATGAGACAGCAGAACCGTTTTCCTCAGCGCGTCACCGGGATTTTACAATGCCGACGGCTGAATCAAAGCTGCCGAAAAGGCCCGACGGAAAAGATTGGCCGGAACATGGCGGAGCAGAGGGGTTCTTCAGTTTTATTGAGGAGGATCTGAAACCAGAGATAGAACGAGATTACCAGATTGACAGAAACAGGCAAACAATCTTTGGCCACTCACTTGGCGGGCTGTTCGTGCTGCAGGTGCTGTTAACAAAGCCGGATGCGTTTCAAACGTATGTCGCGGGAAGTCCTTCTATTCATTGGAATAAACCATTTATTCTCGATAAAACGGACCATTTCGTCTCCCGCTTAAAGAAAAACAATCAGGCTATCAATCTCCTGCTTGCCGCAGGAGAATTGGAGCAGCATCATAAAAGCCGGATGAACGATAATGCGAGGGAGCTTTACGAGCGGCTGGCCGTTTTATCTGAACAAGGCATACGGGCAGAATTTTGCGAGTTTTCAGGAGAAGGGCATATTTCTGTTCTTCCTGTTTTGGTCAGCCGGGCGCTGCGTTTTGCGCTTCACCCTGACGGCCCGCATATGTCAATGGGCTGAGACATTCTCAGCCTTGCTTCTAAAAATAAATAGTCATCACTGAAATTATATTTGACTGTCACATGACATTTGGATATGATTATTTTTATAATTGATAATGATAATCATTATCAATAAGTTGCGCTTTTCTTTTTGAGGCGCCATAGTCTTTTTCACTGGATGCCCGTTCGGCATCTGAAGCAAAGAAAGGAATTGATGATATGGATGCTATGGGTATAAAGGGCAAAATTGCTTTGATAACAGGAGCTGCCCAAGGAATAGGTGAAGCTGTTGCGCGGACGCTTGCCGATCAAGGCGCGCACATTGCGGCAGTCGATTATCATCCTGAAAAGCTTCAAAAGGTTGTGAATAGCCTCAAAGACGAAGGCTGCCATGCGGAAGCCTTTCCTGCGGATGTGAGAGACAGCGCGGCGATTGACGAGACCACGGCGCGCATCGAACGTGAAATGGGGCCGATCGATATGTTGGTGAATGTAGCGGGTGTCCTTTGCCCGGGGCTGATCCATACACTCAGTGATGAAGAATGGGAGGCCACGTTCGCAGTGAATTCGACCGGCGTGTTTAACGTCTCGCGTTCAGTCAGCAAATATATGATGGACCGGAGATCAGGTTCGATTGTAACGGTCGGATCGAATGCTGCCGGTGTGCCGAGGACATCAATGGCGGCATATGCTTCTTCAAAGGCTGCGGCTGTGATGTTTACGAAATGTCTTGGCCTTGAGCTTGCAGAATATCATATCCGCTGCAATATTGTATCCCCCGGTTCAACAGAAACAGACATGCAGTGGTCATTATGGACCGATGAAAATGGAGCAGAGCAAGTCATAAAAGGATCACTTGAGACATATAAGACTGGAATCCCGCTCAAAAAACTGGCTCAACCTTCGGATATTGCGGGTGCCGTGCTTTTTCTGGTTTCTGGCCAGGCTGGGCACATTACCATGCATAATTTATGCGTAGATGGCGGCGCGACCTTAGGCGTGTAACTCATTTAAAGGAGGTTTATGAGAATGCTGAAACAAAACGTTATATCAGAAACAAAAGCGGAGCGTGTGCTTCACGAGTATCAGCCGGGTGATTTTTTCATCGCATCCCCTCATCGCGTACTGTTAGCGAAAGGCGTAAAGGAAATTGTACCGAAGGCAGAAGGGCAAAACCAAATTGAAACCCTTTCCAGACGTATTACAGAAACGCTGCGTCAAGCGAAGCAATCGGGACAAAGCCGCCCGCTTGTTGTCGGAGCCGTTCCTTTTGACCATGTAAAAGAAGCTCGGCTTATTGTTCCTGAAGAGGTGCGCTCATCAGGACCGCTTCAATTTGATTACGCGGAGAATGAACAGCAGCCGGAAAATACATACCACATAGAGCCTGTTCCTGCACCGGAAGAATACAAAAATGGCGTCGAGCAAGGACTGGCACGCATTGGCAATGGCACGCTCAGCAAGATCGTCATGTCCAGATCGCTGCATTTGACATCGTCAGAACCGATTCAGACGGATGAACTGCTTCGCCATCTGGCGCGGCATAACTCGCACGGCTACACATTTGCCGCAGACTTGTCCAGCCAAGCGGAACCGTCTTCCCGCCGAACATTGCTCGGTGCAAGTCCAGAGCTTCTCGTTTCAAGAATGGGAACCCATGTCGTTTCCAATCCATTAGCCGGCTCAAGGCCTCGCAGTGATGATCCTGTGGAAGACCAGGGCCGGGCTGCTGAATTGCTTTCTTCCGCAAAGGATCTCCATGAGCATGCGGTTGTGGCTGACGCGGTTGCGGCAGCGCTGCGGCCTTTCTGCCGGACGCTGGATGTCCCGGATAAGCCTTCACTGATCCAAACGGAGACGATGTGGCATCTGTCCAGTGTGATTAAGGGAGAACTTTCCGATCCGTCTGTAACCGCACTGGAATTGGCTGCCGCGCTCCATCCGACACCGGCCGTCTGCGGGACACCGACTGATCTTGCAAGAGAAGCAATTCTCAGCATTGAACCTTTTGACCGCGGTTTCTTCACGGGCATGCTTGGCTGGTGCGATGATGCGGGGGACGGAGAATGGATCGTGACGATCCGCTGTGCAGAGGCAGAAGAACGCTCGCTTCGCCTGTATGCAGGAGCCGGTGTTGTTGCCGGATCAAAACCCGAGGACGAGCTTCAGGAAACATCCGCGAAGTTTCGGACAATGCTGCGGGCGATGGGCGTGAATCATATATGATCAGAATGAATTGCTGGAGGGATGCAACATGTTGAATGGATGTACGCCTTGGCCTGATGAGATAGCTGAGGCATATCGGAAGAATGGCTGCTGGGCCGGTGAGACGTTTGGGGATTTGTTAAGGGACCGGGCTGCCAAACATGGAGACCGCATCGCAATTACTTGCGGAAATGCCCATTGGAGTTATCAGGAGCTTGACACGAGGGTTGATCGCCTGGCTGCCGGTTTTCAGAAGCTCGGCATTCAACAGATGGATCGTGTTGTGGTGCAGCTGCCGAATATCGCAGAGTTTTTTGAAGTCATTTTCGCGCTCTTCCGTCTGGGGGCTCTCCCGGTCTTCGCACTGCCTTCACATCGAAGCAGTGAAATTACATATTTTTGCGAGTTTGCTGAAGCGGCTGCTTATATCATTCCCGACTCTTATTCCGGCTTTGACTACCGTTCACTTGCCAGACAGGTTCAAAGCAAATGGCCATCTTTAAAACATGTCATTGTCGCAGGTGAGGCAGAGGAATTTTTGCCGCTGGAGGATTTGCATACAGAACCTGAAACCTTTCCTGAGGTCAAAGCTTCTGACGTGGCTTTCCTTCAGCTTTCTGGCGGAAGCACCGGCCTCTCGAAACTGATTCCGAGGACCCACGATGATTATATTTACAGTCTGAAGCGGAGTGTAGAGGTCTGCTGGCTCGACCACAGCACGGTGTATTTGGCGGCATTGCCGATGGCGCACAATTATCCGCTGAGCTCTCCCGGGGTTCTCGGCGTATTATACGCTGGTGGAAGAGTGGTATTATCTCCTTCTCCAAGTCCGGATGACGCATTTCCTTTGATTGAACGGGAACAAGTCACGATTACCGCTCTCGTTCCGCCTCTTGCGATGGTATGGATGGAGGCGGCATCCACACGCGATGACGACCTATCCAGCCTTCAAGTGCTGCAGGTCGGCGGCGCCAAGTTTAGCGCTGAAGCTGCGCGAAAGGTAAAAGCTGTATTCGGCTGTACGCTGCAGCAGGTTTTCGGAATGGCAGAGGGTCTGGTCAATTATACGAGACTGGATGACTCTGAGGAAGTCATTGTCAACACCCAAGGAAAACCGATGTCCCCATTTGATGAAGTGCGTGTTTGGGATGATCAGGATCGTGACGTAAAACCCGGTGAAACAGGGCATCTGCTGACGCGTGGGCCGTACACGATTCGGGGTTACTATAAGGCAGAAGAGCATAACGCCGCTTCATTTACGAAGGACGGTTTTTACCGCACAGGTGACATCGTCAGGATGACACCAGGCGGCTACATTGTCGTTGAAGGCCGTGCGAAGGACCAAATTAACCGCGGGGGAGAAAAAGTGGCGGCTGAAGAGGTAGAAAATCATCTGCTGGCGCATCCGGATGTCCATGATGCGGCAATGGTCTCCATGCCTGACCAATTTCTTGGCGAAAGATCTTGTGTGTTCATTATTCCCCGGGATGAAGCCCCGAAAGCCGCAGCGCTCAAAGCGTTTTTGAGAGAACGCGGACTGGCTGCATACAAGATCCCCGACCGCATTGAATTTGTTGGCTCCTTCCCGCAGACAGGGGTGGGAAAAGTCAGCAAAAAAGCGCTTCGAGAAGCCATTGCCGAGAAGCTTCTTGCAGGTTCAAAAAACTAAAACAAACAATTTGAGAGGGAGTGTTCAAATGGCTATACCTGCCATTCAGCCGTATCAAATGCCGAAAGCGTCTGATATGCCGAAAAACAAAGTTTCATGGGTGCCTAATCCCAATCGGGCAGTTCTGTTAATACACGATATGCAAAACTATTTTGTCGATGCTTTCACGGCGGGATCGTCACCAGTAACAGAGCTTTCAGCAAATATACGGAAGCTGAAGGATCAATGTGCCCAGCTTGGAATTCCTGTTGTCTATACCGCGCAGCCTGGAAGCCAAAACCCGGCTGATCGGGCGCTGCTGACAGACTTTTGGGGTCCGGGGTTAAACAGCGGCCCTTATGAGGAGAAAATCATCACCGAACTGGCACCGGAAGATGCTGATCTCGTGCTGACAAAATGGAGATACAGCGCGTTTAAGAGAACGAATCTGCTTGAGATCATGCGCAAAGAGGGGCGCGATCAGCTGATCATTTCGGGGATTTACGCCCATATTGGCTGTCTCGTTACAGCATGTGAAGCATTTATGGAGGACATTGAAGCCTTTTTCGTGGGAGACGCGGTTGCTGATTTTTCATTAGAAAAACATCAAATGGCGCTTGATTATGCGGCGGGGCGCTGCGCATTTACCGTGATGACTGACAGTCTTCTCGATCAGCTGAAGAATGCGCCTGCACCTGCTCAGAAAACGTCCGTAACGACTGGCAAAGAAGTGTTTACATGTGAGAACATCCGTAAACAAATTGCTGAACTTCTTCAAGAAATACCTGAGGAAATTACAGATCAAGAGGATTTGCTCGAACGCGGGCTTGATTCGGTAAGGATCATGACATTGGTAGAACAATGGCGCCGTGAAGGAGCTGAGGTGACATTCGTTGAACTGGCTGAACGCCCGACGATCGAAGACTGGCAGAAATTGCTCACAACCCGCAGCCAGCAAGTGCTGCCAAACGCGGATTATTTATAAAGGGAGGGTAAACAAACGGATGCCTGATACAAAAGACCTTCAATATTCTTTGACCGGAGCGCAAACCGGCATATGGTTTGCACAGCAGCTTGATCCGGACAATCCAATCTACAATACGGCGGAATATATAGAAATCAATGGAACACTCAATATTGCTCTTTTTGAAGAAGCTTTGCGGCGTGTGATAAAGGAAGCGGAATCGCTGCATGTCCGCTTCGGTGAAAACATGGACGGGCCTTGGCAGATGATGAACCTGTCTCCAGATGTACAGCTGCATGTCATTGATGTCAGCTCTGAGCCTGATCCGGAAAAAACAGCATTACACTGGATGAAGGCCGATTTGGCAAAGCCAGTCGATTTAAGACATGACCCTTTGTTCAATGAAGCTCTGTTTTTAGCCGGACCTGATCGTTTCTTTTGGTATCAGCGCATTCACCATATTGCGATTGACGGCTTCGGTTTTTCCCTCATTGCCCAGCGTGTGGCAAGTACGTATGCCGCGCTTATGAAAGGACAATCAACTGATGGTCGTTCCTTTGGTTCTCTCCGGGCCATTTTGGAGGAGGATGCAGATTATCGCGCATCAGAGCAGTACGAGAAGGATCGCCAATTCTGGCTGAATCGTTTTGCTGATGAACCTGAGGTTGTGAGTTTGGCTGATCGGGCGCCAAGAACATCTAACCGTTTTCTTCGTCATACGGCGCATCTGCCTCTATCTGATGTAAACACGTTAAAAGAAGCGGCGCGCTATTTCTCAGGAACCTGGCATGAAGTCATGATTGCGGTGACAGCTGTTTATGTGCACCGCATGACTGGCTCTGAGGATGTTGTGCTCGGTCTTCCTATGATGGGACGGATAGGGTCCGCATCACTGAAAGTGCCGGCTATGGTGATGAATCTTCTCCCTCTCCGGCTTTCCGTCAGCTCTTCGATGAGCTTTTCTGAACTTATTCAGCAAATTTCCCGGGAAATCCGCAGTTTACGGCGACATCATAAGTATCGCCATGAAGAGCTTCGGCGCGATCTGAAATTGATAGGAGAAAACCATAGGTTATTTGGACCGCAAATGAACCTCATGCCATTTGATTACGGGCTCGATTTTGCCGGGGCCCGGGGAACAACGCATAATCTCTCAGCCGGTCCTGTCGATGATCTATCAATCAATGTCTATGACAGAACGGACGGCAGAGGGCTGCGGATTGATATAGACGCGAATCCTGAGGTTTACAGCGAGTTTGATATTCAGCTTCATCAGCAGCGTATTTTGCAGTTGCTGCAAACGGCTTCAGCCGGGGAAGACATGCTGATAGGGCAAATGGAGCTTCTATTGGCAGAGGAGAAAAAACAAGTCATTCGTGAATGGAATGAGACGGCAAAATCTGAGAAGCTGCTCAGCCTTCGGGATATGTTTGAAAGGCAGGCAATCCTTACACCTGAACGTATCGCTCTCATATGTGATGGCGTTCAAGTAAACTATCAAGAGTTAAATGAAAAGGCAAACCGTCTCGCGCATCTGTTGATCGAAAAAGGGCTTGGACCGGAGCAATATGTCGCTTTGGCGCTGCCGCGTTCCCCAGAGATGGTAGCTTCGATGCTTGCTGTACTAAAGACTGGTGCGGCGTATCTTCCGCTCGATCCCGAGTTTCCGGCCGATCGAATTTCTTACATGCTCAAGGACGCGAAACCTTCATGCATCTTAACGACTGAGGAAATAGCAGCCCGTCTGCCTGATGACCTGTCTGTTCCGCAGCTTGTGCTTGATCAGACTGTGACGCAGGAGATTGTAAAACGTTATTCGCCTGGCAATCCCAATGTATCGGTTTCTCTTGCCCATCCTGCGTATATCATCTATACCTCAGGCTCAACAGGAAGGCCGAAGGGTGTCGTTGTTACGCTGAAAAGCTTGAGTAATTTTCTGCTGTCCATGCAGGAGGCATTTTCTCTAGGAGAAGAAGACAGGCTGTTGGCTGTGACGACTGTCGCTTTTGATATTTCGGCATTGGAGTTATTTCTTCCGCTTATCAGCGGGGCGCAAATCGTGATCGCTAAGAAAGAAACGATCCGTGAGCCACAGACATTAGCTCAAATGATTGAATATTTCGATATCAATATTATGCAGGCGACACCGACACTATGGCATGCTCTGGTGGCGAATGAACCTGAGACACTTCGGGGGCTCAGAGTGCTTGTTGGAGGCGAGGCGCTGCCGAGCGGCCTTTTGCAGGCGCTACACGAGCTCCAGTGTCCAGTCACGAACTTATACGGCCCGACTGAAACAACGATTTGGTCTGCAGCAGCTTTTCTTGAAAAAGGGGTGAAGGGCGTTCCGGCGATTGGCAAACCGATTTGGAACACGCAGGTATATGTGCTTGATCACGGTTTGCAGCCGGTGCCGCCGGGCGTTGTCGGAGAGCTTTATATTGCAGGAACCGGCTTGGCCAGAGGTTATTTCCGCCGCCCTGATTTAACGGCTGAGCGCTTTATTGCAGATCCATACGGACCGCCGGGGACTCGGATGTATCGAACCGGAGACCAGGCCCGCTGGCGCGCTGATGGCTCTTTGGACTATATCGGACGGGCGGATCATCAAATTAAAATCCGCGGATTCCGAATTGAACTTGGAGAAATTGATGCTGTGATTGCCAAGCATCCGGACATTGAACAGGCCGCGGTTGTCGTTCGGGAAGATCAGCCGGGAGACAAACGATTGGTTGCATATATGGTTGCTGCAGCAGCTATTGATACTGCCGAGCTTCGCCGTTATGTGGGCGCCAGTATTCCAGATTATATGGTGCCGGCGGCATTTGTGGAGATGGACGAACTGCCATTAACACCTAATGGCAAGCTTAATCGAAAAGCGCTGCCAGCGCCTGATTTTAGTACATCTGTCAGCGATCGGGGACCGAGGACGCCACAAGAAGAGATATTGTGTGATTTGTTTGCCGAGGTTCTTGGTTTGGCACGCGTCGGCATTGATGACAGTTTCTTCGAGCTTGGCGGTCATTCTCTTCTTGCAGCCCGTTTGATGAGCCGCATTCGTGAGGTAATGGGCGCCGAACTCGGTATCGCCAAGCTCTTTGACGAACCGACAGTAGCCGGACTAGCTGCCCATCTTGACCAGGCGCAGAGTGTGCGTCCCGCGTTGCAAAGAGCTGAGCGGCCCGAAAAGATCCCGCTATCTTTTGCCCAGCGCCGGCTGTGGTTCCTCCATTGTCTGGAAGGGCCGAGCCCCACTTATAATATTCCGGTTGCTATCCGTTTGTCGGGTGAGCTGGATCAAAGTGTGCTGCAAGCGGCACTTTATGATCTCGTCTGCCGCCATGAAAGCCTTCGGACGATCTTCCCCGAATCACAGGGGACATCCTATCAGCATATTTTAGACGCTGATCAAGCCCGGCCTGTTTTACATGTTACAGAAATGGCTGAGAAGGAACTTTCTGAGCGGCTTGCCGAAGCTGTGCGCTACAGTTTTGATCTTGCAGCTGAACCTGCTTTTCGTGCCGAGCTTTTTGTCATCGGTCCTGGCGAGTGCGTGCTGCTCCTCCTCGTGCATCATATTGTCGGAGATGGCTGGTCCTTAACGCCTCTGACCCGAGATCTTGGGGCGGCATATGCGGCTCGCTGCCACGGAAAAGCTCCTGAATGGGCGCCCCTTGCTGTGCAATATGCAGACTATGCGCTTTGGCAGCAAGAACTGCTTGGAAGCGGCGATGATCCAAATAGTTTGATTGCCGGACAGCTTGCTTTCTGGAAAGAAACCCTCAGGAATTTGCCTGATCAGCTTGAACTGCCAACAGATTATTCACGTCCGGCTGAGCCGAGTCATGATGGGGATACGATTCATTTCCGCATTGAGCCCGAGTTGCACAAGCGATTACAGGAGCTGGCCTGCGCAAATAGGGTGAGTCTGTTTATGGTGCTTCAATCCGGTCTCGCCGCTTTATTGACAAGGCTTGGGGCGGGCACTGATATTCCGGTCGGCAGTCCGATCGCGGGGCGGAATGATGATGCGCTGGGCGATTTGGTGGGGCTGTTTATCAATACATTGGTGCTCAGAACCGATACGTCCGGTGATCCAAGCTTCCGTGAGCTTCTTGACAGAGTGAGGGAAGTGAATCTGGCAGCCTATGAAAATCAGGATCTGCCGTTTGAGAGACTCGTTGAGGTGCTCAATCCGGCTCGATCGCGTGCGACGCATCCTTTATTCCAAATCATGCTTGCGTTCCAAAACACACCGGATGCTGAACTGCATCTTCCTGACATGGACAGCAGCCTGCAGATCCATAGTGTGGGTTCTGCCAAGTTTGATTTGACGCTTGAAATCAGTGAAAACCGTCTTGCTGACGGGACTCCAAACGGATTGGAAGGGCTGCTCGAGTACAGCACGGATCTTTTCAAGCAGGAAACTGCACAAGCTCTTGCTGACCGTCTGATGCGCCTGCTTGAGGCTACCGAATCTGATCCCAACCAGCACATCGGAAATCTGGACATCCTTGCACCAGAGGAGCGCAGCAACATGGTGACAGATTGGCAAAGTGTTTCTGACAAGCTTCCGCACGCATGTTTGCCGGAGCAGTTTGAGAAGCAGGCTGCTTTAAGCCCGGATGCCATTGCCGTTGTGTATGAAGATCAGGCGCTGAGGTATGCTGAGCTGAATGAACGAGCAAATCGGCTTGCCCGAATGCTGATCAGTGAAGGCGTCGGGCCGGAGCAATTTGTCGCTTTGGCACTGCCTCGGTCATTGGAAATGGCTGTCGGGCTATTGGCGGTGCTGAAAGCCGGCGCGGCTTATTTGCCTCTCGATCCTGACTATCCGGCAGACCGAATCGCTTTTATGCTGAAGGATGCGCAGCCGGCGTTTATCATGACGAACATAAAAGCTGCAGCGCACATTCCGCCAGCGGAAAATGTGCCGAGAATCATACTGGATGATCCCGAACTTGCAGAGAAACTAAACAGATACCCTGCTGAGAATCCAAATAATACAGATAGAATTCAGCCGCTTTCTCCTTTGAATACGGCGTATGTCATATATACATCAGGCTCAACGGGTGTTCCAAAAGGTGTGATGATTCCTCACCAAAACGTTACGCGTTTATTTGCAGCCACTGATCACTGGTTCCATTTCAGCTCAGACGATATCTGGACCATGTTCCATTCCTATGCGTTTGACTTTTCGGTGTGGGAGATTTGGGGTCCTCTGCTGCATGGCGGACGTCTTGTGATCGTGCCTCATCACGTCAGCAGATCGCCAGAATCGTTTCTCCGCCTGCTTGTCAAAGAGGGGGTGACCGTTCTGAATCAGACACCGTCCGCTTTCTATCAGTTGATGCAAGCGGAAAGGGAGCAGCCGGATCTCTGTCAGGCACTCAGTCTGCGCTATGTCATTTTTGGCGGAGAAGCGCTTGAACTCAGCCGTCTAGAGGATTGGTATAACCGCCACCCTGAAAATAGACCGCAGCTGGTCAATATGTATGGGATTACAGAAACGACGGTGCATGTCAGCTATATTGAATTAGACCGAGAAATTGCGGCTTTACGGGCAAACAGCTTGATCGGCTGCGGCATTCCCGATCTTGGCGTATATGTGCTGGATGAGCGCTTGCAGCCGGTGCCGCCGGGTGTTGCCGGAGAGATGTATGTATCAGGAGCGGGATTGGCAAGAGGCTATCTAGGGCGGTCTGGCCTAACAGCGGAACGCTTCATAGCCGATCCGTTCGGTCCTCCGGGCACTCGGATGTATCGAACTGGAGATGTGGCCCGCCTCCGCGCTGACGGCTCTCTCGACTACGTCGGCCGTGCCGATCACCAAGTGAAAATTCGGGGCTTCCGGATTGAACTGGGAGAGATTGAAGCTGCGCTCGTTCAGCATTCGCAGCTTGAAGATGCGGCAGTAATCGTGCGTGAGGATCAGCCGGGAGATAAACGGTTGGCAGCTTATGTCATACCTTCTTCGGAAGAAACGTTTGATCCGGCGGAACTGCGCAAATATGCTGCTGAGAGGCTCCCGGATTACATGGTGCCTTCTGCCTTTGTAGCGATGGAAGAATTGCCGTTGACACCGAATGGAAAGCTTGACCGTAAAGCGCTGCCCGCTCCGGATTTCACAGCAACAGTGACAGGGCGCGGACCAAGAACACCGCAGGAAGAAATCCTCTGTGACCTGTTTATGGAGGTGCTTCACTTGCCGCGTGTCGGTATTGATGACCGTTTCTTTGATGTAGGCGGCCATTCCTTGCTTGCTGTTCAGCTGATGAGCCGCATCCGTGAAGCGCTCGGCGTTGAACTCAGCATCGGCATCCTATTCGAAGCGCCGACTGTTGCCGGGCTTGCTGAAAGACTTGAAATGGGATCAAGCCAAAGCGCACTTGACGTTCTGCTGCCTCTCCGAACAAGCGGAGACAAGCCTCCTTTATTCTGTGTGCATCCGGCAGGCGGTCTCAGCTGGTGCTATGCCGGTTTGATGACGAATGTAGGAACCGATTATCCGATCTACGGATTGCAGGCACGGGGTATCGGGCAGCGCGAGGAGCTTCCGGAAACACTTGATGACATGGCTGCTGATTATATTGAACAAATCAGAACGGTTCAGCCGAAAGGCCCGTACCATCTGCTGGGCTGGTCCCTTGGCGGGAATGTTATTCAAGCAATGGCAACCCAGCTGCAAAATCAAGGAGATGAAATATCTCTCCTGGTGATGCTGGATGCCTACCCGAACCACTTCCTTCCTATAAAAGAGGCGCCGGATGATGAGGAAGCGCTTATTGCCCTTCTGGCGTTAGGCGGGTACGATCCAGACAGCTTAGGGGATAAACCGCTTGATTTTGAAACGGCGATTGAGATTCTCCGCCGTGACGGCAGCGCGCTTGCGAGCCTGGATGAATCAGTCATTTTAAATCTGAAGAACACCTATGTCAATTCTGTCGGCATTTTAGGCTCATATAAGCCGAAAACCTTCCGTGGAAATGTCTTGTTTTTCAGATCTACAATCATTCCTGAATGGTTTGATCCGATTGAACCAGATTCGTGGAAGCCTTATATTAACGGACAAATTGAACAAATCGACATCGACTGCCGCCATAAAGATCTTTGCCAGCCCGAACCGCTCGCTCAAATCGGCAAGGTTCTCGCTGTCAAACTGGAAGAAATGAATAAATAAAGGGGGAAGAAAGAGATGGCAAATCCTTTTGAAGATGCGAATGGGACGTATTTAGTGCTGATTAATGAGGAGGGCCAATATTCTCTGTGGCCCGGTTTTATCGATGTGCCGAGCGGCTGGACAGTCGTTCATGAGCAAAAAGGGCGTGAAGCTTGTCTGGACTATATCCAATCGCATTGGAGCGATATGAGGCCAAATAGCCTAAAAACGGTTGAAAATGTGTAATAGCAAAAAAGAGACTGCTCGCCGCAGTCTCTTCAGCGTGTCGACAAACCCTCGCATTCGTTGTCAGGCCTGCGCGTCGGTGCTCACGAATTACGAAAGGAACGGCGACTAAATGCTTAGGCGTCCTGCCTAAACACCGCCGTCATCACATCCTGTGAAAGTCTGCTCCGATGCTCGCCCTTCCTAGACTTCAAGGGTTTTCAATCACGCTGAAAAGATGACAAAGTCATAAAACGAAAACCGTTTTATGACTTTGTCAACAATCTGAAGAGACTGCTCGCCGCAGTCTCTTTCTTCTATTTACGCAGGCGTTTGGGTATGATCACAATCTCTGACGGGGTTTCCGTTTTCATCCGTACACCAAGATTGGGATAAAAATGCTAAAAACACAGCGGCCCACTGATCGGCAAATTGAATCAGAATGCCTCCGTCATGCCATGAACCGTTGTCTTTTTTCCAGCGGCTATCCATTGCATTTCCTTGATTCATATGGATATTGTGCATGCCGTTAGTCGGAGTAAATCCGAATATTTTATCTGCAGCCTGTTCCGGCCCGAATTTTGAGCCAAAAAGATAAACCGGCGCTTTCTCTACTAACGCTTTTTTCATGTACGTTTCAATGAAATCATTTAAATCATTATCAGGCCCCGTAATTTCATGCCGCAAAGGCTTCATTTCCCGCGAGTCAAACAAATGGCCCCGCACGTAATCCAGTGCGATTTCACGGTTTGCCTCAGTAATCCTTGCGTATCCATACGGCATGTTCGGAAGGGTGGTGATCATGCTTGAATCAAACTGATCATCTGCCACATACAATACTTCAGATTCCTCAGAGCTGGACATCACATTGATGGCGCACCTGTAATACGTATTCTCCTCACCAAGCACTTTGACTTGGAAATGAGGACTGTCATCATCTGTTTCCCGCTTCATGTCTAAGACAATGCCTTTTAAAACGCCATATTGCTGAACAGCCATATGAATCCCCCTTTATGATCGAGTTCATCGTCTTAGTTCGTGAAATGGTTCCTCTTTTCCTTTTAAAAGATAAAAAAAGCCTGCAGAAAATCTTTCTGCAGGCTTCATGTTAAGCACCCGCTACAGATGACTCATCCTCTAAAGCCTTCTCTGCAGGTACATACTCGTATCCTAAATCCTTTGCCACAGCCTCATAGGTCACGTGTCCGTTCGCTGTGTTTAAACCGGCTCTCAGTGCCGCATTGTCTGCGAGCGCTTTTGCTGCTCCTTTGTTCGCGATTTGCAGCGCGTATGGAACAGTAACGTTTGTCAGCGCGATTGTTGATGTCCGAGGGACAGCGCCCGGCATGTTTGCCACAGCGTAGTGGACAACGCCGTGTTTTTCATATGTCGGCTGATCATGTGTGGTAATATGGTCGACAGTTTCGACGATGCCGCCTTGGTCAATCGCAACATCGACAATCACTGAACCAGGGTTCATTTGTTTTACCATTTCCTCGGTGACAAGAGTCGGAGCTTTAGCACCCGGAATTAATACCGCGCAAATGAGAAGATCCGCTTCCGCCACAGCATCTGCGATATTGACCGGATTTGACATTAACGTTTTCATCTGATGGCCGAAAATGTCATCAAGCTGGCGCAGGCGGTCTGCGTTTAAGTCGATGATAGTCACGTCTGCACCGAGTCCGACAGCCATTTTCGCAGCGTTTGTGCCGACGGCGCCTCCTCCGATAATCGTTACTTTGCCGCGGGAAACGCCTGGCACTCCGGCAAGCAAAATGCCTTTTCCGCCCTTAGGTTTCTCCAAAAATTGAGCTCCGATTTGCGCTGCCATTCTGCCTGCAACCTCTGACATTGGCGTCAGAAGCGGCAATGACCGGCCGTCACTAACCGTTTCGTATGCGATCGCCGTAACGCCTTTTTCTTTCAAGGCCTGTGCAAGCTTAGGCTCAGCTGCCAAATGAAGGTACGTAAACAGCACAAGTCCTTCACGGAAGTAGACGTATTCTTCTGGCAGCGGTTCTTTGACCTTCATGACCATTTCAGCGTCCCATACCTGTTTCGGATCAGCGATGATTTCCGCTCCTGCTGATTCATAGGCTTCATTTTCAAATCCGCTTCCAAGGCCCGCGCCTGTTTCAACGAGCACCCGGTGGCCGTTTGAAATGAGTTGAGAAACGCCTCCAGGTGTTAGTGCCACGCGGTTTTCATTGTTTTTGATCTCTTTAGGAACCCCTATGATCATATCTGTCTCCTCCTGTACATGTGATGTTTTTAGTGTAGCTTGATTCTTTAGAAAATTCTTTGTTTGAATAAGAAAATAAAAAAACATGGATTTGTGAAATTTCACAAATCCATGTGCCGAAGCTTGATATCTAAATAAATGGTGAATTTTTGATTTACATTTTTTAAATCGATTTCAGCGATCTGGCTGATACGTTTGAGGCGGTAATTCAACGTATTAACATGTATATTTAACACCTTGGCAGCGTTATTCACGTTGCTGTCAGCTTCTATAAAACGTTCTAGTGTTTCTACCATATTTGACTGGTGGTCCCGGTCATACTGTTCCAGTTTGGAAAGCGAATAATTAAAATATCCCGTCTGCTTCCGTTTTTCATCTAAGACATCTAAGTATTGATAAATGCCTAGCTCAGAAAAGCTGAAAAGATGCTGGGTCTCTTCTGCGAACCGTTCCTTCGCTTTTAAAACGGACAATGCTTCCTGATAGGAGCGGGAGACAAAAGAAATAGAGTTGTATATTCCGCCAAAAGCGATTGAAGCGCCTTCTATTTTATACCGTTCCTTCAGCTGTCGTTGCGTACTGAAAGCAAACTGTTTTAAATCTTGAAAAGGGTGGTCTGTTTTGGGCGCGGTCAAAATAACGAGTTCATTGGAATCCACGGTCGTCAGCAGCACGTGAACCTGCTGGGTTGTTTCCTGCAAATATTGCAGCTGCTGTTCAATTTTTTCCGTCAGCTCACCGTTTATCCGGATGATCATCACGGAAAACTCAGAAGGTGCAACCATTCCAAGCTTGTGGAACCCATCGGCCATGTCGCGCTCCTGGTGAATATGACCAGTAAGCATTTTCCAGAAAAACTCTTGGCTTCGTTCTTCATTTTTCGTTTTTCTGATTTGGAGCTTGAGAAGCTTGTTTCTCACTGCTTTTGCCGCCATTTGCAGTGTCATCAGATCATCGTCAGACAATGTCTTTTGGATCTCAAGCGCCCATATGAAGCCAAGCACTTGGTTGTTTTTCCAAATCGAAATGGCAACACGGTTACTGAGCCCGACCTCATCTATCTGCTGTACTCTGATCGGCTGTTCCGTTTTTAAAAGAGTTGGGATCGTCCCGTCTTTCCACAACTTGTTAATGACCTTCTCCGGCACTCTTCTGCCAATGATTGTAGCGGTTCGGGCAGGGTCTGTGCAGTCGCTGTGTGTACTGTAGGCAAGCAGTTTGTGGTTGACATCCTCTATAGTGACGGGGCAACGCAGCACGTCGCTGATATGATCAGCCACATCTTCAAGTCGGTCAAAACTGTATTGAAACGGATCATTCGGCATGGTCATAAATCTCCCTACTTTTTCATGCTTGATTTCTCTTTGACATCTCATCCTCTACCTTTTATTATGATTGTTGTTGTTTGTGAAAATCAACAACAAAGAACGGAAGCAAAATAACCGAGTAAACGGTATACTAAAGAAACGTACGATGCTTTATATATTATGAAAGCTTACCTTATTATAATTTCAAGAAGGTCATCAAACGACGAGAGTAAAAGAAAAAACTGAACCTTTCAGAAATGGTGCTGTAGCATCAAATTTTCTGAAAGGTTTTTTTTGGGAGTTGGAGAATCATTTGGGTCTTTTGGATTATTCGAAGGATGAAGAGAAGATTAAGAAAATGAACCTACTTGTTTAACAATATATGTCATTTTTAAGTGATGCGGGATAAACCATTGGACTCATTTTGTAAAATTAAAACATATTTGTTTGACTGTGCCGAAAAACTGTTTTTATAATAATGACGTTCTAAAAATAAGTGAATTAGCCCATATTTAGGCTGATGGCACAGGAGGTAATGAGGAATATGGCAGGATTAATTCGTGTCACACCCGAAGAGCTAAGAGCGATGGCGAAGCAATACGGCGTTGAGAGCCAGGAAGTATTAAATCAGGTTGATCGTTTAAACCGTATGATCTCTGATTTGAAAAGCATGTGGGAAGGTGCTTCAAGCGAAGCGTTCGCAGATCAATACGAGCAGCTCAAACCTTCATTTATCAAAATGTCAGATTTGCTTCAAGATGTGAATCAGCAGCTTGATCAAACTGCAAATACACTTGAGTCTACTGACCAAGACATCGCAAATCAAATTCGCGGATAACAGTATGAAAGGGAAGGAGCGCCTGATTCAAGAGAAGACGGCGCTCTTTCTATGTAAGGGTGATCCTAAAATGTATATAGATATTACGATAGATTTGAAACATTATAACGGCAGTGTCTTTGATCTCAGATTGTCAGATTACCACCCGGTGAAAAAAGTAATTGATATTGCTTGGCAGGCTCAAAGCGTAGCTATACCTCCGCGCGAAGGGCACTGGATCAGAGTGGTTAATAAGGATACGGTGTTTTCCGGAGAATGCAAGCTGTCAGATTGCGGCATTACAAACGGAGACCGGCTTGAAATATTATGAAAGGATCTGGTTGAATGTCGGATAAACAAAAATCATATGTAGAAAACCAATTAGAAGCCGTTGCCGAGACAACAGATGCCGGCTATACATTTACCTTTCAGCGGGAAAAAATAAAGCTTCTGGACGGTCTCGAAGCCAACGTGATCAAAGATGTAAATCCTTTTTTTCATAAAGAGATCGATGTGACGGATGATGAAGTGATCATCACAATCCAACCTCCTCCCTCCTATAAAGCATTCCGCTTCATGAAAGCTAAAGATAAAAAAAGCAAATGGCAGTTTGCCTATCAGCTTGTTCAAGCTGTACAGCATCACAATCTGTCGAGGCTTAATGTGATTGTCGCTCCTGAAAACATTGTATTCGATAAAGGCCTGACGCCTTATTTTCTTCATTACGGCGTAAAAGAAAGCATTCCTCCATACGGGCAAGATGAGGAAAGAGTGTGGCGGGAGCTGAAAGCCGCAGCGGCTTTGGCAGTTGACGGCGCTTTTGCGTTTGAAGACTACCTGAAATTCAATGAAACGCTGACGTTCTCCGAAGAAGCTAAGGCGATATTGGATGCAGCGTCCTATGAAGACCTGCTCGAACTGATTCAAACCCATATCGATCAGCTTGAAGCCAAAGCGAAAACATACATACATATTCCGAGAAAGAAGTGGAACATTCAGCGATACATCGGCCTGGGGCTTATTGTTTTGCTGGTCCCGGCGCTTATTTATTCGATGTACGCCTTATTTTTCGCACAGCCAAAGCATCAGGCGATAGTGGACAGCAACCGCGCTTTCTTAAACAAGCAGTACAGTGAGGTGATCAGCACACTGTCAAAATACGATCCGGAGAGCCTGCCGGAATCGGTGCAGTATCAGCTGGCGACGTCTTATGTTGAGGTTGAAAATCTAGGGAGTGCAAAAACTAAAAATATTGAAAATAATTTAGTCACACTTCAATCAGACCCTCAGCATTTCTTGTATTGGATTGATTATGGCCGAGGGAATTACAAAGAAGCTATCAGTATTGGCCGTAAACTTGAATACAATGATTATATTTACTTTGGCCTTGCAAAATATAAACAGCAGCTTTTATCTGAAGATACAAATGATGAAGACATACAAAAAGAACTCGATTCAGTTAATAGTGAACTTGAAAAAGCAAAAAAGGAGCATGACGAAAATCAAGAACAGTCTAATACTGACACATCTTTAGTTGATACAACCGAAGAACAAACACAAACAGACGAACAAAAACAACAAGCTGAAGAAAAAGCGGCAGAAGAAAAAGCCGCAGCCGAAGAAAAAGCGAAAAAAGAAGAACAAGCGAAGAAAGAAAAAGAAACAGAAAAGAAAGATGAGAAAAAAGATGACAAATAACGTGAGACATGAAGCGCAGGTCATCGCATGCTGCCGTTTGGCCGTTAGGGGGTTCGCCATTTGAGTCTATTATGGGTGTTTTACCAAAATAACGTTCAAAAACTGAAGCTGTCTGACCTCCCGTCGTCCCACCCGGCGACCATTGGGCCTGATGTGAAGGATTCCATTACGATCGGCACCATTTCGTTTGAACACGGAGTGATTTCTCTTCAAAGAAAGGAATCTGGCGGCCAATACGAAGTTTTCTTGGGAAATGATTGTGTCGGCATGATTGAGCCGGATGGATCATTTTCTCTCCAAACGGATCAGCAAGATATACGATTGATCTTGACGGACAGCGAGACTGAGAAATCCGTTTATTTTACGGGGAATCGTGATGAAATCATCTGTTCAACAGAAAACACGAATGCAGATATTTACCTGAATCCGCAAGATATTGCTTTCGCGGAACAAAGCACGTTCTCTTTGCTTCGTGTCGGCCCAAGCTGGTCGGTTCAACCTGAAAGCGGGACGGTCTTTTTAAACGGAGAGAAGATTAACGCCGATACAACGCTCCAGCCGGGAGATGAAATCTTCTGGAACTTTACGCAAATGAGAGTGACGGAACAAGATCTTTTAGAAGTGGTTCATTTTGCACCGTTTGAAACAGCATTAACAGAAACGGTCAAACCGAGCACAGAGATGCAGAAAAAATATCCGCAGTACAGAAGAACGCCGCGAATGGTATACGACCTGCCGGATGACCGCGTGTCCTTCAGTTTTCCCTCTCAAGAGAGCGATCAAACCAATAGAGGGCTGTGGCTTGTCATCCTGCCTCCGCTTGTGATGCTGATCGTGATGGGCGTTGTCGCCATCATCCAGCCGCGCGGCATATTCATCCTCGTTTCTCTGGCGATGTTTATGATGACTCTCATTACCTCGACGGTGCAATATTTCCGCGATAAAAACCAGCGGAAAAAACGCGAGGAAAAACGGGAGCGTGTGTACAAGCTTTACTTAGACAATAAGCGGAAAGAGCTTCAGGCGCTTGCTGAAAAGCAAAAGCAGGTACTAGAGTTTCACTTCCCTTCATTTGAGCAAATGAAATACTTAACTAGTGAAATCAGTGACCGGATCTGGGAAAAATCGCTTGAAAGCAAGGATTATCTCCAGCTGCGGATTGGGACGGGAACAGTCCCTTCAAGCTATGAAATCAATATGAGTGGCGGAGACTTGGCCAATCGTGATATCGACGACCTCATGGAGAAATCGCAGCAGATGCAGCGTATCTATAAGGACATCCGTAATGCGCCGGTTACGGTCGATTTGGCGGAAGGTCCGATGGGGCTTGTCGGTAAATCGCAAATTGTGAAAAATGAGATTCACCAGCTGATCGGACAATTGTCGTTCTTCAACAGCTATCACGATTTGCGGTTCGTATTTATTTTTCATGAAGAAGAGTATAAAGACTGGGAGTGGATGAAGTGGCTGCCGCAATTTCAAATGCCCCATATTTATGCGAAAGGATTTATTTATAATGAGCAAACCCGAGATCAGCTTCTGTCCTCACTTTATGAATTGATCAGAGAGCGCGATCTCGAAGATGATAAAGAAAAACTGCAGTTCAAACCGCATTTTATATTTGTCATCACAAATCAGCAGCTGATCTCAGAGCACGTCATTCTCGAATATTTAGAAGGGCAGCATGAGCATCTGGGCATCTCTACAATTGTTGCTGCGGAAACAAAGGAAAGCTTGTCGGAAAACATTACGACTCTTGTCCGCTACATCAATGAGCACGAAGGGGACATTTTAATACAAAAGAAAAAAGCGGTAAGAATTCCGTTCCGCCTCGATCATCATCAGCGCGGGGACAACGAACGGTTCTCACGCACGCTGCGGACGCTGAATCACCAGGTCGGCATTACGAATTCCATTCCGGAAACGGTATCGTTCCTGGAGCTTTTCCACGCGAAGGAAGTCAAGGAAATCGGCATTCAGCAAAAATGGCTGACAAGTGAATCAGCGAAGTCGCTGTCAGTGCCGATCGGCTACAAGGGGAAAGATGACATTGTCTACTTGAACCTTCACGAAAAAGCCCACGGTCCGCACGGGCTGCTTGCAGGGACGACGGGATCAGGGAAAAGTGAATTTCTCCAGACGTATATTTTGTCACTTGCGGTGCATTTTCACCCGCATGAAGCGGCTTTCTTATTGATTGACTATAAAGGCGGAGGAATGGCGCAGCCGTTTCGCAATATTCCTCATCTGCTCGGCACGATCACAAATATTGAAGGAAGCAAAAACTTCAGTATGCGTGCGCTCGCTTCCATTAAAAGCGAACTAAAAAAAAGGCAGCGCCTGTTTGACCAGTATCAAGTCAACCACATCAATGACTATACAAAGCTGTATAAGCAGGGAAAAACAGAAGTGGCAATGCCTCACTTGTTCTTAATTTCTGATGAGTTCGCCGAGCTGAAGAGCGAGGAGCCTGATTTTATCAGGGAGCTTGTCAGTGCCGCGCGTATCGGGCGAAGCCTGGGTGTTCATTTGATTTTGGCGACACAGAAGCCGGGCGGCATCATCGACGACCAGATTTGGAGTAACTCGCGCTTTAAAGTGGCGCTGAAGGTTCAGGATGCCACCGACAGTAAAGAAATTTTGAAAAACAGCGATGCCGCCAACATTACCGTGACAGGACGCGGGTATTTACAGGTAGGCAACAATGAAGTGTATGAGCTGTTCCAATCCGCTTGGAGCGGAGCGCCTTACTTAGAGGAAGTCTACGGAACAGAGGACGAAATTGCGATCGTCACGGATACGGGCCTGATCCCGCTTTCTGAAGTGGATACCGAAGATATCGCGAAAAAAGACGTTCAAACCGAAATCGAAGCCATAGTTGATGAAATTGAACGCATCCAAGATGAAATGGGAATCGAGAAGCTGGCAAGCCCATGGCTGCCGCCGCTCGCGGAACGGATTCCGCGGACTCTTTTCCCTTCAGGCGAAAAAGATCATTTCCATTTCGCATATGTCGATGAACCTGATCTGCAAAAACAGGCGCCAATTGCTTATAAGATGATGGAAGACGGAAATATCGGCATATTTGGCTCTTCCGGCTACGGAAAATCAATTGCCGCCGCTACGTTCCTGATGAGCTTTGCGGATGTATACACACCTGAACAGCTTCATGTCTATATCTTTGATTTCGGAAACGGAACGCTTCTGCCATTAGCGAAGCTGCCGCATACCGCGGACTACTTCCTGATGGACCAATCACGAAAAATTGAAAAGTTCATGATTCGGATCAAGGAAGAAATTGACCGCCGTAAACGCCTGTTCAGGGAAAAAGAAATCAGCCACATTAAAATGTACAATGCGCTGAGCGAAGAAGAGCTTCCGTTCATTTTCATCACCATTGATAACTTTGACATCGTCAAGGATGAAATGCATGAGCTTGAATCGGAGTTTGTCCAGCTTTCCAGAGACGGGCAGAGCTTGGGCATCTACTTCATGATGACAGCAACGCGGGTGAATGCTGTCCGCCAATCATTGTTAAATAATCTGAAAACCAAGGTTGTCCACTATCTCATGGATCAATCTGAGGGATATTCGATTTATGGACGGCCGAAGTTCAATCTTGAACCAATTCCAGGGCGCGTCATCATACAAAAGGAAGAACTTTATTTCGCGCAAATGTTCCTTCCTGTTGACGCGGACGATGATATCAGCATGTTCAACGGGCTGAAAGCAGACGTTCAGAATCTTCAGGAGCGCTTTGCTTCACTGGAGCAGCCGGCACCGATTCCGATGCTGCCTGAGAGTTTGTCGACGAGAGAATTTTCTCTTCGCTTCAAGCTGGAACGCAAGCCGTTATCTGTACCGATCGGGCTTCATGAAGAAACAGTCAGCCCAGTCTATTTTGATGTGGGCAAGCATAAGCACTGCCTGATTTTAGGCCAGACCCAGCGCGGGAAAACAAACGTCTTAAAAGTCATGCTTGAACATCTGATTGATGATGAAACCGAAATGATCGGCCTGTTTGACTCGATTGACCGCGGCTTATCCCATTATGCGAAGGAATCGGATGTCTCATACTTGGAAACGAAAGAAGACATTGAGCAGTGGGTAGATACAGCAGAAGACATTTTCAAAACAAGAGAAGCCATGTATGTAGAAGCCGTCCGTCAGGGGGACGCGCAAAATCTGAGATTCTCACAAGTAGTGCTGATGATTGACGGAATTACAAGATTCCAACAAACAATTGATACGAGAATACAAGATCGTCTGGCAAACTTCATGAAATCATACGCGCATCTTGGCTTCAGCTTTATTCCGGGCGGAAACCACAGTGAATTCTCAAAAGGCTATGACTCCTTGACGACAGAGATGAAGCAAATCCGCCACGCCATTCTGCTGATGAAAAAATCTGAACAAAATGTCATTCCTCTTCCATACCAAAGACAGGAGCCTGAAATTCAGCCGGGCTTCGGATATGTTGTGGAAAACGGGAAGGAGCAAAAAGTTCAAATTCCTTTATGTTCTGCTGAAAGGGAGAGTGCTAGATGACAGAACAACGTAAAAGCTTGATCAAGTTAATATCCGCCGTCATTATCATTTTACTGCTGCCGATTTTGTTTTTCCGTTTTATCGGGGAAGACCCGGCGAAAAAAGTAGCGAATTCAACGCGGCAAATCGCGGTGGTGAATGAAGACACAGGCGTATTGAGCGAAGAAGTGAAGTCTGATGAAGAGGACAAATCCGCCCAGTTCGGCAAGGAAGTAGCGGCCGTTCTGGGGGCGCGCCCTGATTATTCGTGGACGGTCGTAAACCGAAGCGCGGCCGAGACCGGTCTCGCATCAAAGAAATACGATGCGATCGTCTACATTCCATCAGACTTCTCAAAAAACATTTTAAGCTATGATAAAGACCGCCCTCAAAAAGCAACGCTCGAATTCAGCATTCAGGATAACCTGAATGCGGTCAACAAAGAAAAAGTGCAGCGTGAGCTCGAGGATGCGCAAAAGAATATGAACAAAAAAATGTCGGCCTTATATTGGAATTTTGTGTCACAAAAAGTAGACAACATCAGAGGAGAATTTGACAATATCGTCAATAAAGAATCTGAATTCCAAAATGTCATGTACAACTTTTACAAACCTAGCTCAAATGATTTAGCAGGTGAAATCAAACAGCAAAAAGACTTAATCGATGAGCTGAAGAAATCAATGAATGAAGCGCAAGGCACGACAAAAGAAAAAGCTTCAACAGCGGAAGAAGCCAAAAACACGCTGAAAGAATTCGTTGATACCGTTGAAAGGTATAAAGAATATCAAGAAAATCAGAAAAAACTGCTTTTGACAGCCCAAGATGCCACTCAGCAGCAAATCCAGACAGGTCTGGATGCCATTCAAGCTCAGCAAAAGGCGAACCAATTCAGCGAACGCATGAGCGGACTGGCAACAGGAATCAGCCAAGTGAAAACACAGCTTGCACAAACAAGTACAGTGTTGGCAAAAGCACAGCAACTGAGAGAGGGACAAGTGCCCCAGCAGGAACTTGGCATGGCAAAAATCCAAAGTAATTTAATTGAACAATATCAGGCCGCTTCAAGACAAACGGCATTAAATCAGGTTTATGATCTGCTTGTACCAGCGCGTCAGGCGCTGACAGTTGCGAAAGGGAATGACCCAGTCGTAGACGACGGCTCTGACAATGATGATCAAGATAAAGATAAAGAACCGAAGGAAGAGAATCCCGAAGACCTGAAAATCGATCTTGAAAAACAGCGGGAAGAACTGAAAAGCATCGCCGCTGACATTCAGGACATTTCAGACAATCTGAAGGAGGCTGAAAAAGAGAAGCCGGCACCAGAGGACCCGGTAACAGATGAACCGTCCACTGACGCCCCGGCAAACCCTGATGACGGAACCAACACAAATCCCGATACACCACAGGGAGACACCGGAAACGGTGACAACAGCAGTGATACTGGAACGGACGGACAAACGGACGGCAACACTCAGGATCAGGACCAGCAGCCGGGAACAGACGGCCAGGATCAGAACGGCGATGCCACTAACGGCGAGTCAGACAGCGGACAAACCGAAACGGAAACATCTGCCGAACAAACTGCATCATCTGACGCAACCCTTCAAATGATCCAGCTGGCAAATGAAGATGGAACCGGAGATACTGGAGATACAGGAAGCGACGGTGGCACGACTCAGCCTGAGGACGAAGAACAAACCGGAAACGATGAGATTTCTGATATCGCAAAAGCAAAAGAACAGCTCAGCAAAGCGTCTGAGCGAATGAAGCAAATTGAAGAAGAACTCAAAGAAAAAGAAACTGCCCATAATGAAGAGCTGAAAAAGAAATTAGAAGAACTTAAAGAGCAAATGGATGGTCTCAATGATGAAATTGATGACTTGAAATTTAAAGTGAAACAGCTCGAAACGAAACTCGGAAACCTTAAAGCGAAACGGAAGCGGGAGTTTGAAGGGATTTACAGAGCAATTCGCGATCTGGAAAGTAAAGATCAGCTTCAATTCTCCGAAGAAATCAAGACAGAAAATATCAATGCTTTAATGAGATATTATAAATATCTATCTGTATATGACTCTGTATTATCCGGTACGATAGACAGTGCAGCAAAAACCGGCGCTATTGACGGCCAGCAGGGCAACGTCAAATCAATTCTGGCTCTCACACCGGAAGAATCAGCCAGCTGGGAAGATCTCAAAAACAACATGATGCTAACGGATGAAGACATTAACAGCTTCATCGACGGCATGACCAAATTCACGGAAGACTACAGTGGCTTCATCCGTGACTCTCAAGCAGGTGTTCTTGACGAACTGACGAACATCTCTGAAAGCGCCGCAAAAGCGTCGGAACAGCTGGTAACAGGGGCAACGCAAGAAGCTGCGACGTTCAGTAACGACGGGCTGTCTGGCACAATGGCACTGAGTGTCCAAGATACGGTCGGCCAGGAAGTGCTGCAAATGTCAGACATGATGGGGTCATTGTCTGATCGCCAGTCAGGCATTATTGACTACACAACCAACATGCAGCAAAGCGTCAATGATGTTCAGGCGAAAGCCGACACATTAAACAATAACTGGGGGAAAAATGTCGCCTCCACAAAGCTTGTACGCAGCGACGTATACGGCATATTGGGAAATACATTAGTAGACGGGCAAAACAACGGCTATGTATATGATTACTTGGCGAATCCGCTTAAAATCAGCGGAGAGGTTCCAGAGGAAAAAACGCAGACGGTGCCACCGGTTGTCATTCTAGTCATTGTATTGATCAGCAGCTTGTTAATCGGCTATTTCAGCTCGTATTACCAAAACGCGCCGCTTCTCGTCAAAGGAGCGCTATTCGGAATTCTGAATATCCTTGTCGGACTCATGATCAGCTTGTTCGGTTTGAATATTTATTCGCTGCCGGACGATCAGACGATTAAGTGGTCTGTATTTACAATTCTTCTGCTCGTGGCAAGCTCAGCCTTCATCCGGGCGGCGTTCAGATTCGGTTCAATTCCTGGATGGGTTGCTTCAGCGGCAATGATTCTATTCTACGTCGCACCGCTTATTGATTTGATTATGCCGAACTTTACATTTGAAGACCCTGTGTCGAAAGTGTTTATCGACATCCAGTATGGCACAGGGCACTTGTTTACAATGGGAATAACGGTTCTGCTAGTCATTACGGTGATTGCCGCGGCTCTGCCGCTTGTGATCCGGCTGATGGCCGAAAAAACAGCAGAAAGCGATGAAACGTATGAAGCGTAATCGCATCATGGAAAAGGGGATCATGATTTGTATGCTCTCCTTTTCCCTTTTCATACCCTCTGCCGCCGCTGCCGAAACCGAAGAAAACACAGATGTCGCGCCAAACCAATATAAGAAAAAAGACATCGAAATCGACACGAATTATTTGCATGAAGATTCCTACTATGAAGAGAAAACAGAACTGCCAGAGGAACAGAAGGATATCACCTTTGATCAACCGGAGGACAAGGACGCCGAGCTGATAAAAGGTTTGTTTACATCAACAGATGCCGAGGAATCCAACACGATTGCGGCCCAGTCGAAACAGCTCGGGATTACGTTTGCTGAAAAACCAATCACAAAGACGTCATCCACGGAAACAAAGGAAGAAGAAGCAACATCTTCACTGCTGCTTCCGATTTTGTATGTCGTGCTGATTCTGCTCGGCCTTGCAGGGATTGTGTTCCTCATCCCGAAAGTCACAGCGCAGGAGAACAAAAAGGCGTAGGCCGTGTGCTTGTATTGTGCAAAAGCGGTACCGTACAATAGGAACGGAAGGAGGAGGTCCAATGGAACTTTATATCATTACCGGAGCGTCAAAAGGACTGGGAGAAGCCATTGCCATACAGGCTTTAGAGAAGGGCCATGAAGTCCATGCCTTGTCCAGAACAAAAACTGATCTCTCTCATGAAAAACTGACGCAGCATCAAATAGACCTTATCAATCTCGAAGAAGCTGAACAGCAATTTGAAACGTTGCTTTCATCCATCAATCCAGATTGTTATTCAGGTATTGCCCTGATCAATAACGCCGGAATGGTAACGCCAATCAAACGCGCCGGCGAAGCGTCACTTGACGAGCTGCAGCGCCATTATCAGCTAAACCTGACAGCGCCCGTGCTCTTGAGCCAGCTGTTTACAAAACGGTTTGCTTTATACAGCGGCAAAAAGACAGTTGTCAACATTACGTCGGGCGCCGCCAAAAATCCATACAAGGGCTGGAGCGCATATTGCAGCTCAAAAGCCGGGCTCGACATGTTTACGAGGACATTCGGATTTGAACAAGAGGATGAAGAACTGCCGGTGAACATGATTTCCTTCTCGCCAGGTGTTATGGATACTGAGATGCAAGCCGTCATCCGTTCTTCAACGAAAAAGGATTTCCACGACATCGAACGGTTCCGGACATTAAAGGAAACAGGAAGCCTTCGCAGTCCGGCCTTTATTGCAGGCACCCTGCTTTCTTTATTAGAAAAAGGCACGGAGAATGGCCGCGTTTACGATATAAAAGAGTTTTTGTAGAGCAGATATTTTCTGCTCTTTTTTTTATGAAACAGGCAATCGCCCGCGCACTCTGTTGAACAGCCGCATATACTGACTGAAACGCTGCTTTTAGGGTATAACAATGATGACAAGAAGACAAAATGATGTGACATAAGAATTGAGTTTCTCTGCAGATTATGTTAGGATGCTAAAAATATCTAAAGGAGGGGTTTCCATGAGAAAGGTTAGATTAATGGATGTTTTCACCCATCCAATTGCACAAAAGTATCTCCAACGTTCCGGTGTGGCACATGCGATTGCCTGCGCTTACCATGCGTACAGGCTGTCTATAAAGGCTGACATCAACCCTGATTTAGCTGCAAAAGCGGCGCTGCTGCATGATATCGGCCATTATGAATGGTATACAGACGGCAAGTGGGATTATGAGAAATATAAAAGAAATGACATTCATGCCATCAAAGGAGCGGAACGGGCGCATAAGCTTTTAATTCGGCTTGGCGAGGAACCGAAAGCCGCAAAAGAGATTGCCCTTGCCATTTTGCTTCATACCGATTCCTATTTGCCTGAAGGCGAATTAGAGAAAAACACGCTGCAGCAGATTGTCAAAAAAGCGGACGAACTTGATGAAGAGCCAGGCGGCCACCATCATTACCGCCAGATTGATTCTTCAACGGCACGTGAAAAAATAGAAAAGCTGGACCAACTCATCGACCAAGCCCAGGCATCAACGATGAAGTCTGTATAAGTCTCGCTTGTTACACACGGAACAGCGCCAGTTTTCTTCGCTGTCTCCGCTTCACCGCCATTTCCTTTACTCCCGCTTCCAAACCTCTTCTCCTATAGGATCCGCACCCCTTGGTTTTATCAGGAAAGCCTGTGTCATTATCCATCATAATGGCATAAGCTGAGATAAAACATAAAAAGGGGATTAAAGTATGGTCAACCAAGGTAGTCCGCAACTGGTCTCTTTAGTCGATCCTTATGTCTATCAGACCATTAAAAAGCTCATCGGCTCAAGGTTCGTGATACAGACAGTACGAGATACGGTCAGAGGCAGACTGATCGATGTAAACCCTGACCATATCACAATTGAAGGAGCCAGAAATTCCGTTTGTTTGATCAGGATCCAGCACATGATTTCCGTCACGCCAGATTACAGTGAGCGGGTTTAACAGTGCTTGCGCATGAAAAATAGGCGTACACCGTGACGTCCTATTTTTCAGTTAAGCGCTGCAAAAACGCACTGTGGTACATCGTTTCATCAAGATCAAATCCCTGATAGCGGGCATCTGAAAAACAAAAAGTGACACCGTTCACTGTATAACTGGAACGTACTGAAGCATGTTGACGGACACGAAAATGATAGCCGCCTGAATCTTTTACATATATCCGGGATGTCCCAGCATACGGGGTACAGAGCAAAGTGCCTCACAAAAACATTCGAAATCCGGCAACTTTGCCGTCTAGGGCCAATATCCAGCGGGATATAATCATGGACTTTAAGCTCCTCTGACTGTATATTCCAGCGCTTATTCGGAGGAAGAAGATGAATATTAGCCAGTTCTGACTCTTTATCATATGTCACGGCCTTCATCACCAACACCCCTTTCATCACATTAAGAGTTCTGATATGAGTTTATTTTTGTTACAATGATGGGGGATAAGCCCTTTTAACTGACAGACAAAGAAAAACTAGGAGGAACAAAGCTTGTTGAAATCAAAAGTCCATTTTTGGACATTGCAGATTTTATTTGTGTTGCTGATTATTTATGTCGCAACAAAGGTTTCATTTGTGTTTCAGCCGTTCATTGTTTTTATCTCGACACTGTTTTTCCCGATGCTGATTGCGGGAATTTTGTATTTCATTTTTAATCCGGTCGTCCGCCTGCTTGAGAAAAAAATCCCGCGGACATTATCCATTCTATTGATCTATTTACTATTCATCGGTTTGCTTGCTTTCGTTTCAGCGTCAGTTGGACCTGTCGTTACATCGCAAGTGACCGGGCTGTTTAACAATCTTCCTGATTATATAAAACAGATTCAGTCGCTGACAAACGACTTGTCCCATTCTCAATGGTTTACGTGGATGATGAATCAGGATTATATATCAATATCAAAAATCGAACAGTCGTTGACAAGTTTTCTCCAAAACCTGCCGCAAAATATCACGTCCAGTTTATCTGCGGTGTTTGGCGTCGTGACAAACATCACGCTTGTCATTATCACTGTTCCATTTATCCTTTTTTATATGCTGAAAGACGGACACCGCTTTCCGCACTTAGCAGTAAAAATTCTCCCGGCTTCTTATCGGACGGAAGGCTTGAAGATTTTTAAAGATTTATCCGATACGCTTGCGGCTTATTTTCAGGGACAGCTGTTAATCTGTCTTTTTGTCGGAACAGCGTGTTTTATCGGGTATTTAATCGCAGGTGTGCCATACGCCCTGATTCTTGGGATTGTGATGGCGATTACCAATATCATTCCTTATGTCGGGCCTTTTCTCGGTGCTGCGCCGGCTGTCATTGTCGGTTTTATGGACTCGCCTGCCAAAGCGCTGTTCGCGATTATTGTGATTGTCGTCGTTCAGCAGCTCGACGGGAATCTGCTGTCTCCTCTCGTGATCGGGAAGCGGCTCAATACGCATCCGCTTACGATTATTTTGCTGTTGATCGGAGCGGGAAGCTTCGGCGGCATTCTCGGCATGATTTTAGCGGTGCCGGTGTACGCGGTAATGAAGGAAATCTTTCTAAATATTGTCCGCCTCATCAAACTGCGTTCGCGCTCACGCCTTGAAGAAAACGCGAAGCCCGCTGAATAGGCGGGCACCATTTGCGCCTCTTTGCATATGATACTGTAAATCAATGCGGAGGTGGGGAAATGCCTGCGATTGTAGGTCCGATTTATATTATGTCAATATCAGGTGATGCGGCGGCAAGCTTTGGGGATGTGTTTGCGATTTCGCCGAAAAGCGTCGATCACTCAGGCGCGGGCTCGGGTGCGTTTTCGCTCGGTGATTTTGTGAACATCAATAACCAAACGAGTAAAACTCTCTTCAAAGATGCCGATATCATTGATGAAACAGTTTCGTTTAACGGGTAACAGCCTTTTCAGGAGAGGCTGTTGCTTTTTTATTGTATAATATGGGTAGTCTTTGAATAGAGAGGTCATGTTTGATGAAAATCAGAAAAGCGAATATCAATACGCAAACCGGAATGATCACAGACGTGTATTTGCACGAAAACAGAAAAGAACTGCGCACCCTTGTAGCGGTTCCGCAGCTGGAGTGGAGCACGATTATTTCTTATGCAGAAGATAAAGCGGCTCTGCCTGAACGCCTGGAAACCTCTTTGCGCCGGCATACGGAGGAAGAAGATACGGCAGGTGAGCTGGCCAAAAAAATCATTCATTGGGTAACAGAAATGTAAACGGCCTTGAAAGTTTAGCTCCTGCCTGATCAGGTGATAATAAAGACAAACAAGACGGGAGGACGAGCTTTTGAGTCATGATAAAATGGATCTTTATTTGCAGCAAGGAATGTATGGCCCCTTAGAAACAAAGCCTGACGAACGCCACTTGTTTTTAGGCTCATTAAGGGAAAGAGTGCTCTTGGCACTGACGAAAGGACAAGTCCTCAGAAGCAAACCGTATGAAGAAGCGGAGCGAACGCTCAAAAACAGCAAAAATATCACTCTTTTGATTAATGGAAAGCTTCAGTATCAGTCTTATTCTCCTTATATCCAAATGGCGAACCGGAACGGAGTGCCTTTCAAGATCGTATCTGATCTTCAGTTTCGTACGCCTCTAGGGCTTGTCATTGCGGCTGATACCGCTGTGAATCGTGAATCGATATATATTCAGGACGACATTTTCAACCGGTCAGTGCTGAAATCTTAAAAGACAAACGAACCGTTTGTCTTTTTATTCATGGCAATTCACTTACAACTGGAGATAAGATATAATGTTCTCATACTGATGGCGGGGAGGCCGGCTATGAAAAAAGCACTTATTTGCATTGATTATACAAATGATTTTGTCGCAAGTGACGGAAAATTGACCTGCGGAGAGCCCGGCAGAATGATTGAAGAGGCGATCGTCAATTTGACTGAAGACTTCATCACAAACGGTAATTACGTCGTATTTGCAGTAGATTCTCATGATGAAGGGGATCAATATCACCCTGAAACCCGTCTTTTTCCTCCGCATAATATCAAAGGCACGAAAGGAAAAGATCTGTACGGAAAGCTTTTGCCTCTGTATCAGAAACATGAACAGGAACCAAATGTATACTACATGGAAAAAACGAGATATTCTGCTTTTGCGGGTACTGATTTAGAGCTCAAACTCAGAGAGCGGCAGATTGGCGAACTGCATCTTGCCGGCGTCTGCACAGATATTTGTGTGTTGCATACAGCGGTTGACGCATACAACAAAGGGTTTCGGATTGTTGTGCATAAACAGGCTGTTGCCAGCTTTAATCAGGAGGGGCACACGTGGGCTCTCTCCCATTTTGCAAACAGCATCGGAGCGCAAGTGGCAGAGTAAGGAAGGGGAAAAACAGTGTTAGAGTATGGATTTAAAGATGACAGCCTGTCATTACATACAGACCTTTATCAAATCAATATGGCCGAAACCTACTGGAGGGACGGCATTCATGAAAAGAAAGCGATTTTTGAGCTTTTTTTCAGAAGGCTTCCGTTTGAAAATGGCTATGCGGTATTTGCGGGCTTAGAAAAAGCTATCGAATACCTGGAAAATTTCAAGTTTACGGATAGCGACCTGAATTATTTACAGGAAGAACTCGGGTATCGTGAAGATTTTATTGAATATTTGCGCGGTTTAACGTTTACAGGTTCACTTTATTCCATGAAAGAAGGAGAGCTCGTATTCAACAATGAGCCGATTATGAGGGTGGAAGCCCCCCTTGTAGAAGCGCAGCTGATTGAAACGGCTTTGCTCAACATTGTGAACTACCAAACATTAATTGCAACAAAGGCTGCCCGGATTAAAGGCGTCATCGGCGATGAAGTCGCGCTTGAATTTGGAACAAGACGGGCGCATGAAATGGATGCGGCCATGTGGGGAGCGAGAGCAGCCTTAATCGGCGGCTTCAGCGCGACGAGCAATGTAAGAGCCGGAAAGCGCTTTAATATCCCGGTCTCCGGCACTCATGCGCATGCGCTTGTTCAGGCCTATCGCGATGAATATACAGCTTTCAAAAAATACGCGGAAACGCATAAGGATTGCGTCTTCTTAGTTGACACGTATGATACGCTTCGTTCAGGCATGCCGAATGCGATTAAGGTTGCCAAGGAATTCGGTGACCGCATCAACTTCATTGGCATCCGCCTGGACAGCGGCGATTTGGCGTACCTGTCAAAAAAAGCCCGGAAAATGCTTGATGAAGCAGGGTTTACAGACGCGAAAGTCATTGCGTCAAGTGACTTGGATGAACATACCATTATGAATTTAAAGGCTCAAGGAGCGCGCATTGATGTCTGGGGTGTCGGCACGAAGCTGATCACTGCCTATGACCAGCCGGCTCTCGGCGCAGTTTACAAGCTTGTAGCCATTGAAGAAGACGGGAAAATGGTCGACACAATCAAAATTTCGTCCAATCCTGAAAAAGTGACGACGCCGGGCAGAAAGAAAGTGTACCGCATTATCAATCAGTCCAATCATCATTCAGAAGGCGACTATATTGCCCTTTATGATGAGCAAGTGAATGATCAGAAGCGGCTCAGAATGTTCCACCCGGTTCATACATTCATCAGCAAATTTGTCACGAATTTTTATGCGAAAGATCTTCATGAGCTGATTTTTGAAAAGGGTATTCTTTGCTACCAAAACCCTGAGATATCAGACATCCAGCAGTATGTACAGGATAACCTCAGCCTGCTCTGGGAGGAATATAAGAGAATCAGCAAGCCGGAAGAATATCCGGTTGATTTAAGTGAGGACTGCTGGAGCAATAAAATGCAGCGGATTCACGAAGTCAAAAGCCAACTTGATGAAAAGTTTGAGGAAGAATAAAGAAAACTGGCCTTTCGTTCGCGAGGAGGCCAGTTTTCTTTATGAATATTATTTTCATGATTAGACAATTTTCGTCAAATTATTTGATATACTTAGAGTGAATGCCGCGCGTATTGTAAGGAGGATAAATCAATGAGGGTGTTTGTTGCAAGACAGCCTATTTTTAATAGAAAAGAACAGGTTGTTGCTTATGAATTGCTGTATAGAGATAGCGAAGAGAATGTATATAACGCTAAAGACGGCGATCAGGCAACAGCTGATTTGGTAATCAACAGCTTTTTAAACATCGGAATTGAGAAGCTGACGGAAGGAAAACGCTGCTTTGTTAATTTTACGGAAAGCCTGATGTTTTCGAATCTTCCCACCTCCTTTAATCCGAAGCAGCTTGTCATTGAAATCCTTGAAGATATACCGATCACGCCGGCCCTCATCTCAAGATGCAAAGAGCTGAAAAACATGGGGTATATGCTGGCGCTTGATGATTTTTACGCAATAAATTCGCTAAGTGAAGACTTACTGGAAGAGCTCATGAGCTATATTGATATATTGAAAATTGATTTTCTCAAAACAACGCGAATGGAACGAAGAAAAATTTTGCAAACCTACGGCTGCAGAGGTTTGATTTTTTTAGCGGAAAAAGTAGAGACCAGAAAAGAATATA
The DNA here is from genome assembly GCF_053903245.1 of Bacillus sp. K7. NCBI lineage: Bacteria > Bacillati > Bacillota > Bacilli > Caryophanales > Bacillaceae > Bacillus > Bacillus sp. K7. Next base: position 2,952,114 of record NZ_CP096406.1, on the reverse strand, counting down.
AACAGGCGGCCCAAGACGGCTTTCAATTATTCCAGGGGTACTTTTTCAGCGAACCTCGCATCATCAGCGGGCATGATCTGTCGACGCATTTCTATTCTTACTATGAACTGCTGAATGAATTGAGCAAAGAGCAGCCAAACATCAAGCGTGTGACAGAATACATAGAGCGGGATTTATCACTGTCCTATCAAATTCTAAAGTTTTTAAACTCATCACACAGCCGTTTGAGCCAGAAGATTGAAAGCATTCAACAGGCCATCATGCTGCTGGGGTTTAATGAAATCAAACGGTGGATATACATTCTTTCCTTTAAGGATTTAAGCAGAAAAGGACATTCCAGCAAGCACGAAATCATTAAGATTTCTTTAATGAGAGCAAAGCTTTGTGAACTGCTGGCGAGAAAAACTGCCCGGCCGCAGCCCGCTTCTTATATGCTGATCGGAATGTTTTCTCTTATAGACACCCTGCTGCATAGAGAAATAGAGGAGATTATTCAAGAATTGCCTTTAAAAGATGAAGTCGGGCAAGCATTATTAGGCGAACAAAACGACTACTACCACATGCTCGAGCTTGTGAAATGTATTGAAGGCAACAACTGGGACACTCGTTCAGAATTAGGCAAAGAGCTGGATAAAGAAGAAGCATATGAGTGTTATTTAGAGGCGCTGGAGTGGTGCCATCATCTGATGGACGCAAAATGATTGCGGTCTTCTGACCACCGCAAAGCAAGGATCATTCGGCTTTGCGTCCCGATCAGGCTGATGTAAATGCCGTCGGGATTAAAGACCGCATCCACATCATGCCGGACGCCCATTTGTTTAATCAGGCGCTTTACGGATTGTTTATCTGACTGCTCGGCTGCGGTCATGATGCGGCGCGAGAGCTCCTGCGAGCCCGCAATGCGGCTGAGAACGAGCTGGGCATCCGCAAACATTCCCGCGGCCTGCTTCGCTGACCGAACAAAGGTATCTGTATTGCCGGCAGGAGCGGGAGGGCGGCGCATCTCATACGGATAGGCGTAAAACCAAGGGCAACGATATCTCATGGGAGCACCTCACAAAAAAGGATGTTTCTATATGTATAGATCTCTGACTGCCGAATATGACAAAGCGAAAAGGCCACAACTTTAGCGTTGCGGTCTTTTCGGTGTTTGTCGGTCAGGATACGCCAAGAATCGCATATTCAATTTTGAAAATGCGGTGCAAAGGACTATAGTCTTGGTTAGTAAAAAGGCGAAACACGTTCAAATCAAGGAAAGTAAGAATCTTTCTCAATTTCAGCAGAAATAAACGCTTTGATACATAGAAAGATAGTCCCGTTCTCATTGTGATTCCTTTGAGTATAAGGGCCTATTGATATTTGCGGTGTCACGCAGGACTTTTTTGCATACTTTTCGGTGAAAAATAACCTGAAAGCAGATACACTATTAGTAACAGATCAAATACCTAGGACTCGTTCACCATACACAATTCATTGATCTTTCAAAAAAAGGAGTGTGGAAACGATGGAACAGAAACTTGAAGAAGTAAAACAATTGTTATTCCGACTCGAACTTGACATTAAAGAAACGACAGATTCATTACGAAACATTAACAAAAGCATCGATCAGCTCGATAAATACAATTATGCTATGAAAATTTCGTGAAAAAGACTTGGAGACAAGTCTTTTTTTTCGTTCTTCATATACAATAAAAGGATAAAGTATTATATGATTGTTAAAAAACGAAAAACCTGCTGTCCTTTAAATGGCCTATTTAGTAAAATAGAATGGGAGGGTGAAGAACATTAGTAAGGAAATGTGTTTAGATGAAAATTCGATTAAAAAAAAGATGCAGGAGATTGTACACGAAAAAATTCGAAATTCGGATTTGAAAAAGTATTTAATCAACTTTATCGATGAAAAAAATCATTTTTCTTTTGGTTCTCTTGCTTTTAAGCATTACGTAGCATTAAGCGGTAATCAGTATTCACATATTTTAATGTTAGCTGGAGGAATTGAGCTTTTAATCTTAGCTTTCGATATTTTTGATGATTTAGAGGATGAGGACAACATTGAAAAAGAATGGATGGCAATAGATCCTTCTCTATCTCTGAATGCTGCAACTACCATTTATACTTTAGGGTTAGAAACCATTTGTTCTATTAGTGATAGTTCTGAATTTCATCAACTCACCTTAAAATATGCTTTAAATGCTATGCAGGGGCAACATGATGATTTAAGGAACTCTCCTGAGACGGAAGAAGAATGCATTCAAATGATGAAACAAAAGTCAGGTTCTCTTACAGCTATGTCTGCCGTTTTAGCTGCTATGCTTGCAAATGGACAGTTTAATCAAATTATTGAGGATTATGCTTATAAAATAGGAATAATAAAGCAATTGGAAAATGACTATTTTGGTTTAGTTAATGATCAACGTAGCGATATTAGAAAGAAAAGAAAGACGTTAATTTATTTATTTTTAAACCGCAAATTTAATGAGGCTTCTGTAAAGATATTAAGGCAAATGAATTCCCAAACAAGTTATCATAGACTTATTACTGATCGCTCTAAATTTGATGATTTATTATATGAAGCCGGGCTTAATCAATATGTATCTATGTTGATTAAGCTTTATGAGGAAGAAATCAAAGCAAGTATGAATCAATTAAACATAAATATAAAATTATAAAGAGGGGTATACCGATGAAACAAGACATGATTAATTACTTAATGAAAAATCCACAAGTTTTAACTAAATTAGAAAATGGAGAGGCAAGTTTAATAGGGATACCAGATAAACTTATTCCTTCACTTTTGGGTATTTTCAACAGAGAAATGACTCTCTCAAAGAAACAAAAAGGGATTTTCTGGGAGCAATAATTCAGAGAGAAGTGGTCTATTGAAAAACTTTAAAAGAAATTTTTCTATAGTGCTAATATTATTTAGTTTCTTATATTTTGCTTATATCGTTTATTTCACTCAGAATGGGATTTTAGTTGGTACTTATGTTTCTGAAACAGCCAATCATGAGCTGAAAGTTGAAAAGCTGACTAAATCCACATATGGAAAATATATGGGCTTGAAAGAAGGAGACTTAATACTCGAGATAAGTGGGAAGAAACCTACAAACGAAAATATAAAAAGAAATTACTTAGCGAAAGCTGAGCATTTAAAAGTAAAAAGGGATAACCATGAAATTCAATTACATAATATGGAGTATATCTCTTTAAATAATTCCTATAGCTTTTTCATTTATATTATCCCTTGTATATTTTTTGCATTGAGTCTGTTATGTGCATTTTATATTTATAGGGTCAATCGAGTGAAAAATACATACTCAGCTTATATTTTGATTAATTTTTTGCTGTTTATATCAATAGCCTATTTAAGTGCTGGAGGCGTAACTAGAGGATATGAAGTAAATAGATATATTAATCTTTTTACCTTTTTAAATGTACCTGTCTTGTATTTGCATTTTCTGTATCAATATTTTAAAGAATTAAGAATCAAGTTTTCATCACGTTATATCGTGAATATGTTATACATGTTGCCGATTATCAATGTATTATTAGTGTTCACTCAGAAATATCTCCCCTCAGGAATTATGACGAATATAAGCAATATAAATTTAGTAACATTCTTAGTAGAGATTTCGGTTGTTTATTTTTGCATTATTTATTATGGGATCATTTATAGAAAAAGGGATCATTACTATTTGTTGAAAGTATTATTGATTTCAAATACGGTAGCCTTCTTTCCTTTTACGGTCTTATATATCATGCCGGAAGTTTTATTTGGGCAATATATTTATTCAGCAATAGTAACTGCGCCGTTCTTAATAATTATCCCATTAGCATTGGTTTATCAATTCGTTGTAAATAAAATTTATGATATAGACTTTATTCTAGGCAGAATTAGATATTATAGTTTATTGTCCATCATTCCAACAATAGGCATAGTCTGGTTATCAATTATATTTGATAGCAAAAGAGCTGATTTTAATATCATTTTAATTACGTTATGTACGTTCATTATTTTTCTGTCGGTCTTTTATATTAAAGAGTTATTAGATTATAAATTTCGTTTAAAACGATTTTCAGAAAAATATAATTATCAAGACAGTATTTTTAAATATACGCAATTAATTAAAGGCGTATCAGCTTTGGATCAAGTATTTAAGAATTTAAAGACAACAATACTAGAAGTTCTACCCGTAAGTAAAGCCTACATCTTTGAAGTTGGTGCAGATAGAGAAATCATTTACTTTGACAAACAGAGTGTTGAACCCAACTGGAGGCTGTATAAAACCGAATTTGAAAAGGTTACTAAAGAAACAGGAAAGATTATTGAGGTTAATCAAGGCTTTTTGATTAAAGTAGGGGAAAAAGGTACAAGTTCTTATGTATTGCTTTGTTTATCTAGTATCAATACACCAAGATTGACAAGAGATGAAATTTCATGGCTGAAAACATTATCGTTTTATACTAGTGTATCCATGGAAAATGTTGTGCAAATTGAAGAACTTATGGATCACTTACAAGCTTTAAAAAGGGAGGATGCAAACCCCGTTTGGCTAAAAAAACTCATGTACACCATCGAAGAAAAACAACGCTCTGAACTCGCCCGTGATCTCCACGATTCCGTTCTTCAGGATTTGATTTCATTAAAGCGCCAGTGCGAGCTGTTTTTGGCTGATTTTAAGAAGGACGATAATCCGTGCCAGGAAGAGGTGCAGGACAAGCTTGTACAGATGAATGAGCAGATGTCTGATGTGATTTCGATGACGCGGGAGACGTGTCATGAATTGCGGCCGCAGCTATTGTATGATCTTGGGCTGGTGAAGGCGCTGTCGAAGCTGGTGGCGCAGCAGCAGGAACGGGTTCCGTTTCATATCCGTTTAAATACCGGCAGATTTACGGCATCGCTTGATTTGGATTCGCAGCTGAATTTGTACCGGATCATTCAAGAGTTTCTGTCTAATGCGGTTAAACACTCACAAGCGACGGATGTGCTGATTATGCTCATCAGTATTCAAAACAAGATCGTTCTTCATTACGAGGACAATGGCGTAGGATTTGATCAGAAAAAACATCATGAGCATTCCATGAGTATGGGGCTTTCTGGAATTAAAGAGAGAGTCAGGGCTTTAGATGGACGCCTTCGGATTGAAACATGTGAAGGAAAGGGCTTTAAGGCTGATATTGAAATCGAATTGTAATGGTTTTATAACGTAAACGACTTGGCACAAGCCAAGTCTTTTTTATAAAATGGAAATGAGTGAGTAAAAGGGAGGAAAACATGAAAAAGATACTAGTGATTGATGACCATCCGGCTGTCATGGAAGGCACCAAGACAATTTTGGAAACGGATTCGAATCTGTCTGTTGATTGTCTCAGTCCTGAACCGAGCGACAAGTTTATTAAGCAGCATGATTTCTCGTCATATGATCTCATCTTAATGGATTTGAATTTAGGCGGCGAGATCAATGGGATGGAGCTTTCTAAACAAATTTTACAAGAGAGTCCTCGTTGTAAGATTATTGTGTATACCGGTTATGAGGTCGAGGATTATTTTGAGGAAGCGATTCGTGCGGGTCTGCACGGTGCCATCAGCAAAACGGAATCTAAAGAAAAGATCACCCAATACATATACCACGTACTCAACGGAGAAATTTTAGTCGATTTTGCTTACTTTAAACAGCTGATGACTCAGCAAAAAACAAAGCCGGCTCCTTCCTCTCAAAAAGAACAAGATGTGCTCACACCTAGAGAATGCCTGATTCTTCAAGAAGTTGAAAAAGGATTTACAAACCAAGAAATCGCAGATGCGCTTCATTTGAGCAAGCGGTCCATTGAATACAGCTTGACATCGATTTTCAATAAGCTGAATGTCGGTTCCCGGACGGAAGCGGTTTTGATTGCGAAATCAGACGGTGTACTTTAAATAAGGGAGTTGGATAGGATGGACACGAAACACACATTGCTTGAAGCGCTTGGAATTGAGATCGTTGAAAACTCAGCGGAGCGATGCGTTGCGGTCATGCCGGTGGATCATCGGACGGTGCAGCCGTTCGGCTATTTGCATGGAGGCGCTTCAGTGGCGCTTGCTGAAACCGCGGCGAGCGTGGGTGCGCAGAACCTGATTGATCACACTGCACAAGCGTGTGTCGGCTTGGAGATCAACGCTAACCATTTAAAATCCGTAAAGGAAGGAATGGTAAAGGCTGTAGCCGAACCCGTTCATATAGGCAGAACGACGATTGTCTATCACATTCACATTTATGACGAGCAAGAGAGGCTGATCTGTATATCCAGATGCACGCTGGCTGTCATCAAGAAATAAAAAAACAGCCGGAACTCTGCCTGTCCGGCTGCTTATTTTTTATAGGTAAGAATCCTCTTTTCGTTTAATCACAAAGTTTCTGATCCCGTTATAGTCATCCTGCACACTTCTCTTATCAAGCTTGACGCCGGAGTTGTACGCTGCACGGCAGATCAAGTGCCCCCCGACAGGAGACGTAATAAAGATAAACAGAATCCCGAGCAGGATTTTAGCGGAAATGTTCCCCGTCACAAACCACAAATAGAAGAAGACACCGAGCAGAATCATATTGACGCCTAATGTGGAGCCTTTAGAAGCAGCATGAGAGCGAGTAAACACATCGGGAAGGCGCAATATCCCAAGTGACGCCACAAGGCATATAAGAGCGCCTAACAAAATGAATACCGCCACAACGACCTTAGCGATTTCGATCATTTTCGATTATCTCTCCTTTCTCAAGGAATTTTGAAAACGCAATTGTTCCGATAAATGCTAAAATGCCGAGCAGCAAAATAATATCCAGAAACGCGTTTGTATTCAGCAAAATGGAGACGAGAGCCGTGATCGCAATCAGGTTGATGCCGATTGCATCCAGAGCCACTACCCGGTCAGTCACAGTCGGCCCTTTAATGACACGAATGACATACAAAAAGGTAGACACTGCCATAATGCCGAGCGCAAGTTGCAGGATCAGCGTAAACATCAGCGGCTCACCTCCTGTATGGCTTTTTCAAATGACTCGCGGATATCAAAAATGGCTTTTTCCGCATCCTCAATATCTAACGCGTGAATATAAAGGATCGTCTTGTCATCCGAAATATCCATCACCAAAGTTCCTGGCGTTAATGTAATGAGCAGGGAAAGTAAGGTGATTTCCCAATCCTTCGTCAGTTCAGTTTTAAAAGCGAAAATGCCCGGTTTAATATTCAGTTTTGGAGATAAAACGGATTTCATCACACTGACATTGGCAAGATACAGTTCCTTTAAAAAAACCAAAAAGAGTCTGACGATAGAAAACATTTTCCATAGATAAAACTGGCGGGTAAAAAAGCGCCGGAAGAAAAAGAGAGAGGCCATTCCGAGAATATAGCCTGTGATAAATCCTGCGGCGCTTGAACTATTGCTCAAGAACATCCAGCAAAAAGCGAGAAACACATTTAATAAAATTTGAAATGCCATGCGATCTACTCCTTCAAAACAGCTTCAATATATTTTTCCGGATTCAGCAGCGTCTCGGCCGCTTGATCAACGTAAGGTGACAGCCACTCTGTACCCAACCCGATGAGAAGAGACAGTAAGAGAAAAATAGCTGCCGGATAAAGAAGTCCTTTAGCTGTTCTAGGGTTTTGTTGTTTTGGTGTTTCTTTTTCTTCACCCCAAAACGCATGCATAAAGATCCTCAGCACAGAGTACAGTACAAGCAGGCTTGAAAGCAGGATCAGCATGGAAATCGCAAATTCACCTTCCGCGAAGCCGCCCTCCACAATCTTTAACTTGCCGACAAATCCGCTGAGGGGCGGGATGCCCGCGAGAGAAATCGCTGAAATGAAAAACATCCATCCAAGAAGCGGATACCGTTTGATCAGCCCGCCCATTTTGTGAAGGCTGGCTGTTCCAGTCAACGCAATCAGCGTGCCCGCCAGCATAAATAAAGCGCCTTTAATCAGCATATCGTGAATCAGATAATAAATCGCGCCTTGAATGGATGCGGGGGTATGGACTGCCACACCGAACAAAATGACGCCGACAGCTGTAATAATGTTGTAGATCACAATTTTCATGACGTCCGCATATGCGAGTGAACCGATGACACCGAATATCACAGTCAGCGCCGCCAGCCAAATCATCAGCTGATGGGTAAAGGCTGCATCGTGAATAAAAATCAATGTGAACACTCTAGTAATGGCATATAAACCGACTTTTGTCAGCAAAGCGCCGAACAACGCGGAGATTGCCGCCGGAGGCGCGTAATAAGAGCCCGGAAGCCAAAAGTAGAGGGGGAAGATTCCGCCCTTCATGCCAAATACCAACAGCAGCAGGACACCAATGACAGTCATCAGCCCGGTTTGTCCTGATTCGCTGATTTTTACACTTAAATCCGCCATGTTCAACGTACCGGTGACAGCGTATAAATAACCGACACCAATGACGAACAGGGCAGACGATACGATATTAAACACAATATATTTAAGGGACTCCCGCAGCTGGATTTTTGTGCCGCCCAATACGATCAGCATATAGGAGGCAATAAGCAGAAGCTCAAAAAATACGTACATGTTAAATAAATCGCCTGTTAAAAACGCTCCGCTCACACCAGCGAGCAAAAACTGAACGCCGGAGTAGTAAAAGGAACGCTCCCGTTTTTCACCGACAGAACGGAAGGAATAAAGGACAACCAATAAACCGACGACCGCTGTTGTGAGAACGAGCAGGCTCGCGAACTGGTCTGCGGCCAGCACAATGCCGTACGGCGCTTTCCAGCCGCCCAAACTGAGTGTCTGGATGCCATTTGTAAAGACAGTCTGTACGAGTATGCCACTGATCACAATCCCGATTGCCGATGCCGCAGTGCTGAAGATCCGCATGAGCATAAGATTCTTCGTCATGAAAATCAGCAGAATGGCTGACAGGAGCGGGATCAGGATTGGCAAAATAACAAAATTATTCATGTTGATCATTTCCCCTCATTTGATCCATATCGTCCGTTTTCAATTCCTGATAAGCGCGGAAGGCCATGACGAGAAGGAATGATGTAACGCCAAATGAAATGACAATAGCTGTCAAAATCAGGGCTTGCGGAAGCGGATCGACAAATGATTTGACATGCTTGCTTAAAATCGGAGCGGCGCCTTCCTTTAATCCTCCCATAGTCAAAAGCATCAAATGAACGCCATGGCTCAAAAGTGCTGTTCCGATAATCACGCGAAGCAGGCTTTTCGAAAGCAGTAAATACGTGGCAGCCATAAAGATAATACCGGCTAAAACAGACATCAAGATTTCCATTATTCTTCCTCTCCAATCGTTTGAATAATGGTCATCGTAATGCCTACGACAACAAGATAAACGCCTAAATCAAATATTGTCGCCGTGGCGAGCTCCGTATCTCCGAATATCGGCAGATGAAAGTGCCCGAATGTATGGCTTAAAAATGGAGCCCCGAATACAAAGGAACCAGCGCCGGTTAATACAGCGAGCAGAAGCCCGGCTCCCGCCACGTAAATGAAATTAACCGGCAAAATCGCACGGACGGTTTTTAAATCATACGCCAATAGCAGCAGAACGATGGAAGCGGACGTGATCAGCCCGCCGACAAAGCCGCCTCCAGGCGCGTTATGCCCTGAGAAAAATAAATAGAAAGAGAAAAGCAAAATGATAAAGGATACAAGCTTTGTCACGGTTTGAAGAATTAAGTCATTTGTTTTTTGTTCATTCACCGCTTCTCTCCTCCTCTTTTACTTTTGTTTTAATCATGCTGTATATGCCAAGAGCGGCAACGGCCAGCACCGTTATTTCAAACATTGTATCAAAGCCCCTGAAATCAACGAGGATGACATTGACAACATTATCCCCTCCGCCAAGATCGTGGCTGTTTTTTAAGAAGAAGGATGAAATACTGTCTTTTGTCCGCTGGCTTGACGATGCAATGCCAAGCAGGGTGACAATAATGCCGACTCCTAAAGCAATGATAAAGTTCGTCAATCGGAACGTTCTCGTTTTCGTTTTCATCCTCAACTTCGGCAGATGATAGAAACAAAGCAGGAACAATGCCACAGAAATGGTTTCAATGACAAGCTGAGTCAATGCCAAGTCCGGCGCTCTGAAAATCACAAAAAACAATGCGAGCGTATAACCGACAACACCGAGTGAGATAATCGCCGTCAACCTTGATCTGGCAAAAACAGTCGCCGCTGTGGCGCTGATCATGACAAGTGTCAGAATCATTTCGTATCCGCCGATATCAGCCATGCCTTCTGTTGTAAAGGAAAATCCGCCTTTGATCATCATAACTCCGCCCATTAGTATGATGAAACCAGCGAAGATATACAGCAAATAATCCCTTAAGAACCCGGTCATATATTGTTTTGTGACTCGATAAGAGCCTTTTTCCATGAGAGCCAGAAGCTTATCGTAGAACCGATTGAGTGCCAATTTCGAAGGAAACAGTTTATAGATTCCCTTCCATTTATTCATAGCCAAATATCCAAGAGTGCCGATAACAATGATACCCGCTGTCATCTTCAATTCTGTCGTCGGCCCATGCCATTGTGAAATGTGAACATGAAATTTCTCGTGGCCGTCCAGCAGCGTCGGATAGATAGAGTTCATCGCCGGCTCAATCAAGCTGTACGACAATATATTCGGGAAAAAGAAGAGACTGACAACCAAAGCGGCAAGAATGACAGGTGCTACGAGCATGCCCGCCGGCGCTTCGTGGGCCTGTTTTTTTAGCTGCTCAGGCTGGTAATTTCCTCTGAACGTTTTAAACACCAATTTCATGCTGTAGATAAATGTAAAGACGCTTCCGACCCAGGCGAGAACAGGGAATAGAATGCCCCATGTCTGCACGTTGAACAGATCGAAATGTGCCACGCGAAGCATGCTTGTAAAAAACATTTCTTTACTCAAAAATCCGTTAAATGGAGGAAGTCCGGCCATTGAAAATGTGCCGATTAAGGAAATGGTAAACGTAATCGGCATAATCGCCATCAACCCGCCGAGCTTCCGGATATCCCGTGTGCCTGTTTCGTGATCAATAATCCCGACTGCCATAAACAAGCTTCCTTTAAAGGTAGCGTGGTTAATTAAATGGAAAATGGCAGCCATGGCGGCAACTGTATAATATTCTGTATGGCCGTAATGAAGAGCCGCCGCACTGGCACCGAGCATAGAGATGATCATGCCAAGCTGGCTGACGGTTGAAAACGCCAAAATCGATTTTAAATCGGTTTGTTTCACGGCTTGGAAAGAACTCCAAACCATCGTAATAAGCCCGACGAGGGAAACGATCCAAAACCATTGGGCTGAAAAGGCGAAAATAGGACTGAACCTCGCAATGATATAAATGCCGGCTTTCACCATCGTAGCGGAATGGAGATAAGCGCTGACAGGCGTCGGAGCTTCCATTGCGTCAGGCAGCCAGATGTAAAAAGGGAATTGCGCGGATTTCGTAAATGCCCCTAATAAAATCAAAATCATCGCCGGGATAAATAAGTCGTGGCCGGCAATTAATTGAACTTGATGGATCATCTCTCTAATACTGAAGGAATCAGTAATGATATAAAGGAGAATAAATCCCCCGAGCATGCACAGCCCGCCGCTGACCGTAATCAAAAGTGATTTGGCGGCGCCGTATCGCGATTTTTCACGCTTATACCAATAGCCGATCAGCAAAAAGGATGAAAGGCTGGTAAGCTCCCAAAACATATAGAGAACCATCACATTGTCTACAAGAACAACCCCAAGCATCGCGCCCATGAACATCAATAAATAGACATAAAAGGGCCCAAGCTGTTCTGTTTCTTTCGATAAATAAAAAATGCTGTAAAGAGTGACTAAAGAGCCGATGCCAGTGATCAGCAAGGCGAATAACAATCCGAGCCCGTCGATATAAACGGTGAAATTAATGCCAAGTGAAGGAATCCACTCCAATACCGACCGCAATGTTTCTCCCGATTGTGTCATCCTGATCATTGGGAGAAAGTATATAAACAGCAAGACGGGCAAGATCAATACAAACCAGCCCGTATGCACTCTTTTTGCGTATTTTGCCAAGATGGGAATAAATAGAGCAAATAAAAAAGGCGATAAAATAGCAAAATGTAAGAGCTGCAAAGATAAGACCTCCTTTTTCTCATTATCATTGAAAAATGCGCTATGTATCAATATACGGTCAAACGACCTAGTCCAAATTATATCGCACTTTTCTGCAAGCCGCCATGCTTCGAACTGCACAATGGACTTTTTATAAGGTCTTGTGACCTTAAAAATAAGTCTAACAAAAATAAACCGATTTGTATATTTAAAATCATTCCTGATCAACCTGAAGGTAAGGAGCTGGTCATGTTGAAGAGAAAGGTTTTGATATGTTCGGGTTTATTCTGCTCAGTATTTGCAGGGGCATTCATGTTGAATCAATATAATGGGCGCAGCGGTGCGGCTGCTAGTGATGAGTGGGAGCTGTATTTACTGGAGCATCACCTGTCAGCCAGAATGAGTGAGACAGAATCAAAGGATCTGCCGTTTGGCCCCCGAGAGTATATTCGGATTGTGAACAGATAAAAAAAGAGTTCCGCATAGAACGGAACTCTTTCTCTGTTTATGATGTGAAAAAACGAAGCAGAACTGTCGCGCAAATGACTGTGCCTGCACCGCCGAGGCGGGTGGAAATTTGGGCGAACGGCATAAGGCCCATTCTTCCTGACGCTGATAAAATCGCAACATCGCCCGTTCCGCCAAGACCGCTGTGGCAGCAGGTCACGATAGCGGATTCAACCGGGTACATGTTCATCAGCTTGCCCACAAAATATCCAGAAGCAATCATTGCGACAACAACTGAAATACATATGATGACAAACGGAATAGAAATCACAGCCGCCACGTCATCTAACGGGATAAAGAGGATCCCCAGACCGACCATCAGCGGCCATGTAAAGCTGGACGAAACAAATTTATAAAGCTGGTATGCGCCATCCTCCATTTTTTTCGGAAGAATATTCGCATACTTGACAGCCGCCGCTGCTATAATCATTAAGATCGCGCCCGGGATGAAGATAAATTTCTCTAATAACCCGCCAAAAATAAAGAATGTACACGCGAGCAGAACGCCGGCTCCCATCAGTTTAAAATCAATTTTTGCCTCGGCTTCTTTTTGATTGAAAATGTCGTTTGCTTTTTTAGATTTGACGAGCCGTCCGTTTCCATTTAGATCTGGACGTTTTTCGCCAAGCTTTTTCATTAAAGCTGCGCAGATGATCGCAAAAACGTTTCCGATAATAGCGGCAGGGACCAGCTGAGACACATATACATCAGCTGATGAACCGAGTATTTGTGAATAAGCGATCGAAAGCGGCAAAATTCCTTCTCCTATTCCCCCGGCAATAATCGGTACAACGACAAAGAAAAAGGAATCATAGGCGCTGTAGCCAAAAATAAACCCGACAAGTATGCCGGCTGTAACCGCTGCGATCGTTCCTGCAACTAGTGGAACGAACATTCTTATAAAACCTTGAATTAATACAGTTCTGTTCATTCCAAGGATACTTCCCACGACAAGACAAGCGATATAAAAATAAAGGAAGTTAGACGTCTTCATCAAATTCGTTACAGCGTCTAAAGATGTTGAATTTAACACATTGTAAAAAACTAAAAATGACGGGACAAACAAAGATAAAATGGCAGGGCCGCCAATATCTTTCAATATCGGAATGCGCTGGCCGATATCTCCAAGAAATACACCCAGAATCATGATGATGGCAAACCCGCCAAGCATATTTGCAGGCAGCTCATTGTAATAGGCTGCAAGAATAATAATAATAGCTAACACTATGTATAATGGCAGAGGAATCACACCGATTTCCAAGTTCCAGATTTTTTTAAACAGGTTATTCTCCTGTGTGTCTTTTTGCCCAGATGGATTTGTCCCCGTTTTTGGAATTGCTCCCATTGTCATACACCCCCATGTATTGTTTGTTTTACAGTCTACAAGAAAGCGTTAACACATCATATTTTTTTAAGTTAAAAAATTAATAAAAAATTAAATTAACAGGGACGTTTGGATTATAAAAAATAAAAATCCCTGAGAAGCGCCTTCCCAGGGAGAATGTTTTATCGTTTTTCTTTTATATAAGGCATGCCCAGCATTAGCCAAGCGAGAATCGTAAAGGGTGAAGAAATATGTTCTTAAAGTGAACCGCTGCTTTTATCACTGGCACTCCAGGGTGAACAGTGCGGATTTCTATAGATATTGCTTAATTCCATTAAGGTTTCCTGTGTTGACGTTGTACTGAAATACGGGTCTTCCGATTGTTCCGTATGCCATTTCTACATGGAGAACCTGTATATCTTCAAGAAATTTCAAGTATTTCCGTATGGATACTTGAGAGATTTCGGTATGTTTTGCCAAGTCTTCGGTCGTAAAAGATTCATTTTCAAATGATTGGATACTGGACCAAATCAGCTTCAGCGTGCTTTTTGTCAGTCCTTTAGGAAGCTGAACTTTTTCTGTTGCTTCTTTCTTTTGAAATAACTCGGCGTCCAGTTCTTTTTGGCTCATGTTGCGATGGGTTGAATAAACCTTTTGTTTGCGTCTGTAATCAGACAGGGCAGTTTGGAAACGTTCAAATTCAAACGGTTTGATTAAATAATCGACAGCGCCGTAGCGAAGTGTTTTCTTGATCACGTCAAGCTCGCTGGCCGCCGAGATCACAATCACGTCTACCGCTTCATTTTGGGCTCTCAGTTCTGTTAGCAGTTCAAGCCCGTTTTTACCGGGCATATAAATATCGAGCAAAATGAGGTCGATATGATGCTCTCCTAAAATATGCAGAGCGCTTTGAAAGGAAGAGGCGATGCCCTTCAGCTGAAAGCCATCTATTTGGCTTAAGTAGCGTTTATTTAATTCACCCACCATAGGGTCATCTTCAACTATTAATACATTAATCATGATTTTCCTCCTTCGGTTCGTACGGGACGCGAAGACTGAATGTCGTTCCTTCATTCTTTTCGCTTGTGAGGATCATTTGGCCTTTTAAATTTTCAATGCTTTGCTGTGTAAAATAAAGGCCGAATCCCCGGTTCTTGCCCTTTGTTGAGTAGCCTTGTTCAAAAACTTTGGCTTGGTCTTCTTCAGACATGCCTGCTCCTGTATCGGTAATTTCAATGTCCAGTATGCTGTTATGAAAACGCATGGACACGGTAATTTGTTTTTTCGGCATATCGGCAACGGCGTCCAGTCCATTGTTGATCAGGTTTCCGATGATTGTAATGAGTTCATGAATAACTGAAGGGTCTGCCGCGTTCGGGATGACACCGTTGCATTCAATATCAAGATTTGCGCCCTGCTCCCGTATGAAGCTCTGTTTTCCGAGCAGAAAACCGGCCAGCACGGAGCTTTTGATATCATTTATAATTTCGCTTGTTTCTGACTTTTGCTGAATGGCAATGTCTTTTATATAATCTTCAAGATCGTCATACTCTTTCAGCTGGACGAGACCTAGTATGACATGCAGTTTGTTCATAAATTCATGAGACTGCGCTCTCAGTGCGTTTGCATACATTTTAACACCGGATAGCTGTTCAGCTAAATGTTTTACCTCGGTTTTGTCCCGGAATGTCGCAATTGCTCCGACGGTTTGTCCTTTCAGCTGGATGGGAACTTCGTTAAACACAAGCTCTAATCCGTTAATGCGGACGTCTCTGTCTTGAAGAGTTTTTTTTGTCTCGATGACCTTTTTCAGGCGGCTTTTTGGCAGAATGTCATTGACATCCTGATCGACAGGATTTGTGTTGATGCCCATTTTCACGAATAGTCGCTTCGCTTCCGCGTTGGCCAGTTTAATATTGCCGTGTTCATCGACAGCAAGTATTCCTTCCTTCGTCGATTCCAGCATCGCGCTACGTTCTTCGAGCAGCGTCGCAATTTCATAAGGTTCAAGACCGTACATGATATTTTTCACCGTGCGGGCAACGATAACAGCTCCGATCACACCGACGAATATGCTGACGCAGATAATAAAGTAGAGCGGCCGTAAGCTGTTGCTGATCACTTCATCAATTTCATTTACGGTGATGCCAACCGCGACTGCACCAACTTGTTTCCCATTCTCGGCGTAGACAGGAACGAATGCCCGCTGTGATTTCCCGAGCGTGCCAGAGGCAGTGCTGATGTGAATATGACCTTTTAATGCTTCGGATTCATCACCGCCCTTGAATTTTTTTCCGATTTTGCTCGGGTCGGGATGGGTTTTGCGAATGCCGTTCATGTTCATGACGACAACAAATTCCGTGTTCGTGATTTTCTGAACACGTTTTGTGTAGCTTTGCAGTTCCTTCTGGTTTTCTCCGCTCTCCAAAGATTCTGCTGTAATCGGCGCTTCGGCCACCATTTCAGCAGTCTGCAGCGCTATGGTTTTCTCCTCATCTCTAATCCGTTGGGTGGTTTGGGCACCGACTGTAAAAAATGTAATGAGCAGTGCGATTAACACAACGATACAAACAAATATAGTAAGTCTGGTTTGCAGTTTTAATGTTTTTTTCATAAAAAACTTCCTAACGTTTTATGATTCCTGCGTACTACTTTACTCTCAAAATGCTGCTTTGTGAAGATTTGGGATCGTATTTCGCAAAAAGGAGAAAAAAATGGAATAATTTATCTTGTCAATGTGTTTTAAGTCCTCCATAATAAATGAGGTAGATTATAGAAAGGGACTTTTTTATATGAAAAATACTTATTTGACAGGATACTTTCCGCTGATTGCGATCCTGCTTTTTAGTTCGTCTCTATCGATTTCCACTTCACTTTACGCGTTGAAGCTGCTGTCTTCATTTGGAATGTATGATGGAATGCTCGATTATTTTTCAGAGAAAGGGATCAGGCTTGCGTTATTTGCTGCCTTTGCACTTTTATATTTTATGGTTCTGTCCGCTCTGAAATTAATTGCGAATACCGTGACTGAGCTGTCATTGCTGTTTTTTGCCAATGATCCGGAAGGGAACAACCTGAAAAAAATCAGAATGGGTTCCATGGTGTATCTAGGCGGCGGGATTTTATCCTTTGTGCTCTTGCAAAATGTCATCTGGATTGTGATTTGGTTTGCGGTCGTTACGCTCGCTTACTTTGTGTTTATCGTATACCGGATTTATCCAACGCTTTCTCTCATGTCATTGGTCGGATTCATTCTATTGGAACTGTTGTTTTGGTTTACCTTTGTTATCGGTATTCTGTTCGTATTTATCAAGCTTTATAATAGCATAATGGCTAGCTTACCTGTGTAAGCTAGCCATTTTTTCGTTTATGGTAAAAATCGTTTTCTAATAGAAGGGGAGGGGAGCATGCATTCATTTTTTTTGCCAAACCACTTATAGCGGTTTTTGGCAATAATAGAATAGATCGTATCTCTGACAGGCTTCGGCACTGCGAAAAACAAGACGAAGAGCCGCCATGGGCCCCGCAGATGCTTGAAAACCTTAATGGCTGCAGTTGACTTTGTGTACACTTGGCCGTCTTCAATAAAGACAAAGCTGTCAAACTGATCAGTCGGGAGCCCGCTTTTTTTCAGCAGGCTCTGTCCTGTTTCCGACTGTAGCGATGTAAAAGAAATCAATCCGTCTGGATCACGTTTAATGATAAATTGCACGGCGCCATTGCATAGATTACACACGCCGTCAAACAGCAAAACGCGATTTGGAATTTGTTCTGATGTCACGCCTGATCCCCTCCGATCTTTTAATAAGCCGCTTGCAGCGTTCCTTTAAAGATGGAAAGCTGAGGGCTGATGCTGTGAAGATATTCAACGCTGCTCGGTGTGTCTTTTCCGACCCAAACGCCCATTGTATACGTATCTGTCAGGCCGACAAACCACATATCGTGATAATCATTTGATGTTCCTGTTTTACCGCCGATGTAAGGCGCTTTAAAATATGCTTTTTTCCCTGTCCCGCTTTTCACAACGGAAGACATTAAGCTTTTCAGCTGCATGTTTGTGCGGACACTGAATATTTGAGTCGGTTTATCATTCCATTTATAAAGCGTTTTTCCTTTAAGGTCTGTCACCTTTGTAATCGCATGGCTCGGCGTATAGCTTCCGCTGTTGCCGAATGTCGTATATGCCTTTGTCATCTCAAGAGGCGTCATGCCGTTTGTAAATCCGCCAAGCGCCGCCGGGAGAAGGTAGTCGCTGTCGACAAGTTTGGCAAAATGATAAGGCTCAATATAACTGAATGCTTTTTGGATGCCGACACGATCCAGCATTCTGATGGCCGGTGTATTATACGAATTCTTAAACGCAGTATCGATCGTCACTGTGCCGTACGTGCGGTTATTGTAGTTTTGCGGACAATAATCTTTGCTGCAAAACTTGCTGGCATCAATGGTGCTGCTTGCTGTCGCGCCGGTCTGTTCAATATAAGGGCCGTAATCAAGCAGCGGCTTAATGGATGAACCCGGCTGCCTGTATGCCTGGTAGGCGCGGTTAAAATCATATTTTTGATAGTTTTTCCCGCCGGATAAAGCGATGATTTGATGCGTCTGGTGATTAATTACAGCCGCTCCGCCCTGAACGTTTGCATACGCAAGTTTGGAATTCATCTGTGCCACCACTTGATTTTGCATGTATGGATCAAGTGCGGTATAAATTTTCACGCCGTCTTTCATCAGAGTGCTGACTCTTGCGGAGAGCTCGTTTTCTATCTTTTCTTTTTGTTTTCCTGACGCTTTTTGAAGCCGTTTATCAAAGCCTTCTGATTCAGACACCAGCTGCGTAAATTCATCACTGACGTAGGAAACATAGTCCGGATATTTGTCTTCTCTCTTTTCAACATCCAGTTTGATTTTTTGTTTGACGGCTTTTTTCAGCTCTGTATCCGTAATGACCCCGGCCTCTTTTAATCCTTTAAGCAAACGCTCTTGACGGTTTTTCGTGTAGTCAAAATGCTTGAGAGGATCATATAATGTAGGGTTATTAGGTATAGAGCAGACAAAAGCCATTTCACCCACTGTGAGGGATTTCAGCGGTTTGCTGAAATAGAATTCAGCCGCAGAACCGACGCCGTAAACCCCGTTGTTGAAATAAATGGTATTTAAATAAGCTTCGAGTATTTCATCTTTCGTATACTTTTTCTCCAGCTGGTAGGAATACGCGAGCTCAGTCAGCTTACGGCTGAAGGAGCGTTCGTGGCTCAAATACAAGTTTCTTGAAAGCTGCTGTGTGATGGTGCTGGCACCTTGGTCAATTTTCTTATCTTTTACGTTGGAAGCAGTTGCCCGGACCATTCCCATAAAGTCAAACCCTTTATGCTCATAAAAATGCCGGTCCTCAGATGTTAAGAAAATCTGTTTGACTTCCTCGGGAATCTTGTCAAATGGAACGAGCACGCGGTTTTCATGATCGCTGACGATTTCCGAGACAAGTGAGCCGTCCCTGTCATACATGTAGCTGTTCTGAACAAGGCTGATATCTTGCAGATTAATATTTTTATCAAGCACTTGATCCAGAGACTTCATTTGTTTTACTTCTTTTCCGGAAGCGATAACTGTAAATGCAAACAATGGGATTATGCAAAGGAGCAAAATCCATCCGATTATTTTTCGTAACATGGTCACTCTCTTTTCTCCTAAATTCTAGCCATATCGTACCACTCTTTTGAGTTTACGAGAAGGTTAAATTTAGAAGATTCATCAGTTTTTTCTGAGAATCAGCTTGCTTTGGCATAAGAATCTTTCCGGAATTTCTGCATGATCCAAAGCATGCAAGCGCCGGCGAAAAAGAGAAACGCTGTGACATAAAAGGCGGCCGAAATTGTGAAATGGCTCGAGATGATCCCGCCGATAAGAGGCCCGAGCACGTTTCCTAAAAAGCGAAAGCTGACATTGTAGCCGAGAATTTCTCCTTGAATGCTGCCTGGGGCTTGAACGCGGATCGCTGCGGTAATGCACGGCAGCAAACCGCCCATCGCCATTCCAAATAAAAATCTGAACACAAGGAGCACGCTGAGTGAGGACGCGAGCGCCTGCGGGATAAAAAAGATAGAGGCGGCGAGTAAAAGCCCGATTAAAATGCGGCGGTGGCCGTAGCGGTCGCCCAGATCTCCCCATTTTCTAGCCAGCAGCAAACTTCCGAGTCCCGTTGCTGAAAATGCCATGCCGGAGAAAAAGGCCAGATTGACAGGTCCGTGCAGCTCATTTACATATAGAGCGAGCAGCGGCTGGATACTGAAGTTGCCTGTTTGAACCAGCATGGTTAAGAGCATCATAACCCAAAGCGCCGGCTGGTGAAAAATAAAGGAGAGCACTTCTTTCCTCGTGTAAGGCGTACGTTTGGCTGTCTTCTCTGCAAGAGGCTGTTCTTTAACACCGAATAACACGAGAAGAACAGATGAGAAAATCACAAAGGATGTGATAAAAAAGGTATACGTAAAACCGAAACGATCAGCAAGCATGCCACCCAATAGCGGGCCGAACAAGCTTCCGGACACTTGCCCCATTTGCAGCGTGCCAAGTGTTTTGCCGGCTGAGCCCTTTGGCGTCTGTGCTGAAATCATCGCTAGAGAGGTCGGGATAAATCCGGTTACAAGCCCCATTGCCATACGCAGAAAAAACAATTGGTACACCGATGTAACAAAGCCCATGAATAAAATGCTGAGGGCAATGCCTGTTCCGGTTGCCATAAGAATGACCTTGTATCCGCGTTTGTCTCCGAACCGCCCCCAAAACGGGGACACGAAAAACGCCATGAGAAAGGTAATGCCGAACACATAGCCGCTCCACCTTTGCACAAAGCCGTTTGAAAAAGTGCTGAGCGTCTCAATGTATAAGGAGAGAAAAGGAACAATCATCGTTGTGCTGGCTGAGACAAAAAAGTTCGCCAGCCACACAATAACGAAGTTCTTCTTACGGATAGAAATAACATCACCTTCTTATTATTTCGGGTTCCTTACAATTATAAAGAAACGATTCACGATTTAAAAGAAACAAAGCGGCTGGGGAATTTCATTATTTTTAGAAAATGAAGAAAGGTCGAGAAGATGAATTGATATACTATAAAGATAGCATTTTCTGATCGGAGGAAAGGCAGGTGTAAAAAAGGTGGCGACAAACAGCTTACTCATTATTGATTTCGAATTTACGATGCCCGAAGGAAAGTACAGCCCGCAAAACTTCTTCCCGGAAATCATTGAAGCGGGAATTGTAAAGTCGGTTGATGATGAAGTAGTTGAGACGTTTTCTAGCTATGTCAGGCCGAAAAAATTTCCTAAACTGACGAAACGCTGCAAATCATTTTTAAAGATCACGCAAAAGCAGGTAGACGAGGGGATGCGGTTCGAGGATTTCATCCGTAAACTAAACGAGCTGGACCCTGAGAAAAACAGCACGATTGTTACGTGGGGAAACATGGATATGAAGGTGCTAAAGCAAAACTGTATGTTTAACCATATTCCATTCCCTTTTAAGGGGGAAATGAGAGATTTATCGCTTGAATACAAAAACTTTTTTGGAGACCGGACACTGACGGGTTTGTGGAAAGCTGCCGAGGAATATGGAGATGCCGGAACGGGAACCCATCATAAAGCGCTTGATGACGCTCTCACAGCACATAAGCTTTTTAAGCTTGTTGAGCAGGATAAACAGTATCTAGAGAAGCCAAAACCGCCGACAATCGGCGAAAGAATCGATTTATCCGAACTGTTCAAGCGCGCAACGTAAAAAACCCAATCTTTTGTCAGACTGGGTTAAGGGCGGTTGAAATATTCTTTTTCCAAAATGTCCAGATTATTCAAGGAGCGCTTTGCCCACTCCGAACCATCCTCATTTAATTTGGCTCTCAGCTGTGCTGCCGCCTCTCGCAGAGACTCGGCATATTCCGGCACTTCACCGTCATAAGGCTTCACCATGTGATGGGGGATGTTGGTCTGTTCACCATATGCGAGCGCTTTTCTCTCATGAAAGAACGGCACATCCGCCTGTTTTGGATGATGAAGGTCTCCTTGAGCGGGATGGGTGAGAACCGCTTTGATTTTTACTAAGTAATGCTGCGGCCTGCAAGCGGTGATTTCTCCTATGTATACACCTGTTTTGTAAAATCCTTTAACGATAGAGCCTGTCTCAAACGTGCTCATTTGTCATCACCTCGCATTTATTCTATTAAAGTTCCACTCAATTTGCTAGTGGGGAAGGTCGGCGGGCAGTGTAATTGTAACGGTGGTGCCCCTTTGGAAACTGCTGTTAAACGAAATGGTCCCGTGATGATGTTCAATAATTGAAAAGGTGACGGAGAGCCCGAGTCCCGTTCCGTTTGATTTTAATGAATAATAAGGTTCGCCGAGCTTTTGCATTTGATGGTCTGTCATGCCGATCCCGTTATCCGATATGTTGACCATAATCGTATGGCCGCTTCTTTTGGCTGATATGCGGATCATCCCCTCCCCATGGTGAACCGCTTCAATACTGTTTTTCATCAGGTTGATGACTGCCTGCTTCAGCTTCGTTGTGTCTCCATATATAAAAAGGCCCGGCTCTGCTTCAGCCTCGACAGTTACAGACTTGAAATTGGCATACGATACCATAAGGGAGCTAGTTTCTTTGATAAGAGCAGATAAATCAAAAATCTCTTTTTCATATAATTGCTGTTTGGCCATATCGAGATAGTTTGTTATAATGCCTTGCGCCCGGTCAAGCTCTGACAGTACAAGCTTTTTGTAATCGGCACTTGATTTGTTCTGAAGGGTTTCGTCATTAAAAAGCAGCTGGACAAAACCGCGGACAACTGTCAGCGGATTTCTGACTTCATGAGCGACGCTCGCTGCCAGTTCACTCACAATCGTCATTTTTTCTGAATGGATCAGCTGTGAACGCAGGGCGATATTCTCGGCGATGCTTTCGATAATATAGATGCTTAAAAGAAGAACAATGGAACGGAACAGCCCTGAAACAGCCGCTTCATAAAGAAAAATTACTGAATTTTGAAAATTTAAAATATTAAAGGCAGAAAAAACCAAGCTGGAGGCGAAAAACAAGAAGATCTCCAAGCCGCCGATCAATAAAGTCAGCAACAGTTTTCTTCTTTTGGACATGAATGGCCATTTTTTTTGAAATAAAATTGGAATGATAATGAGAAAAGGCTGCAAAGTGAAAACAAACATTGCGGAAGGTTCGTAAAACAGCAGTTCAAAACATAAGACAGATGCGGCGACTGTAAGCCCTGAAGCAGTACTAATGTAAAATAAACAAATGATAACGGGAATCATCTGAAGGCCGTATTGTATGTAGTCCATTTCATGAATAGGAAAGAGAATGCATAAAACAGAGGCGCCGCAGGCGAATAATGTGACCAATAAACTGTTTATTTTGGGAACGAGGATCGCCGGCTTTCCGAGCCAAAACAATTGGTAAAGAAGAATAGGAAACAAAATAAAACAGATATGCAGGAGATAGTCTTTTAGAACTTCCATTCGTGTGAAATCCTTTCATATAAAATATGAATCTATTATAACACTAAACATTAGAAGGGAAATATAAAATTCCTTTATTAAGAACGCCTTTACAAATGAAGACGTAAAGGCGTTTAACAGTTATATTTACGCTAATGCGGCTTTGATGCGGCCCAGGCCGTCCTGCAAGGTTGCGAGAGTGCATCCCGCGTTCAGACGCATAAATCCTTCTCCGCCAGGCCCGTATTT
This sequence comes from Bacillus sp. K7, assembly GCF_053903245.1. Taxonomy (NCBI): domain Bacteria; kingdom Bacillati; phylum Bacillota; class Bacilli; order Caryophanales; family Bacillaceae; genus Bacillus; species Bacillus sp. K7. The sequence goes on along the minus strand of NZ_CP096406.1, from coordinate 2,928,422 downwards.
CGTCCCTGGCTCCAAAATGATTTTCCCCTTTTTCAGCATCCTTTGCTGAAGCTCCGCGTCGGATAAGCCGTAAGCTTTGAAATCGAGCCATATCAGGTAAGATGCGTCCGGCCTCATCATTTTTACTTTTGGGAGCTCGGTGCTGAAAAAGGCTTCAGCTTCGCGCATGTTTTGCTCAAGGTATGAGATCAATTCATCGAGCCATGGCCCGCCTTTTGAATAAGCGGCTTCGATCGCAGTGACGGCAAACGCGTTAAGCCCGCCTAAACCGTTGCGCTGGAGGCTTGCGGAAAACTTGGCGCGCTTCAGCCGATCCGGAATAATGATGGCCGATGCCTGCAATCCGGCGATATTAAATGTTTTGCTTGGCGCAGCACATGTCACGGAAATCTCAGCGAAATCGTCAGAGAGAGAAGCGAACGGCGTGTGTTTGTGTCCGTACAGCATTAAATCGGAATGGATTTCATCTGATACAATTGTGACGCCATGTTCTAAACACAATTCTCCGAGCTTCTGTAAATCTTCCCGTCCCCATGAACGTCCTGAAGGGTTATGAGGGTTGCATAAAATAAACAATTTGACGCTTGGATTACTGAGCTTCGTCTCCAAATCTTCAAAATCCACTTCATAAACGCCGTCTTTTTCCAGCAGCGGATTATGTAAAATATGCCGGCCGTTTTTCTCAATCATATGGTAAAAGGGCGTATAAACAGGAGGCTGGACAACCACTTGATCTTCAGGTTCCGTGAAAGCTTGTACCGCCATGCTCAAAGCGGTGACAACCCCCGGGCTGAATGTGATGCTTTCCGGGTTCACCTTCCAGCCGTGCCTTTTGCGCATCCATCCGCACACAGCATCCTTCGTTTTTTGGTCTGGCGCCGTATAACCGAAAATCCCATGGCTGAGTCGCTCTTTTAATGCTTCAGCTATCGCTTCCGGCGCGCGGAAATCCATATCCGCCACCCACATCGGCAGTGCGTCTTCCACGCCGAATAATTCGCCTGCTTTGTCCCATTTGACCGATTGGGTGCCAAGGCGTTCTTCTCGTATATCAAAGTTCATTCTGTTACCCCCTTAGGAATGTTTATTCTTCTTAGCGTAACTATGATAAAATAATAGTGCAAATTTTATGATAAGCGGTGATCAATATGGAAGAAAGTCAAGCGGTCAGGGAAATGATCAAGATCATTGCCAAATGGGACCCGTTTCAATATGGAGAAGAATTTTACGAAACAGAGGCTGTTGATGTCGTGCAGGCGGTCTATGATGAAGACGATCCCGACGTTCTGGCGAAAAGCATTCAGGATATATTTGAAGCTTCTTTTGAACAAAAGCTGCCGATCGACAGCTGCCGGGAAGTGGCTGGCCAGCTTTTATACATAAAAGACAGCAGCTCTTGCACGCCTTAAAAAACCGGTATCGTCCGGTTTTTTTGTTATGTGATAAATTTTGCGATGTGCTCGGAAACGAATTCTGGCCGTTCCTCTGGCACCAGATGTCCGGTCTGGCCAAGTGAGTATAGGACGGAATCAGGCAAATCCCGGTGCAGCCGTTTACCGATCTCCACAGGGACAATCCGGTCTTCCTCGCCCCAAATCAATAGAGCGGGCTTGTTCATTTTCTTTAATTGCTCGGGTTCTAAATCGCCTTCTCTATGGCGGATAAACTTTGTCATGGCCCTGAAAATCTCCTCATCTTGAAACGGCTTGCCATAGCCGTCAATCATCTCCTCATCAATCAGCGACTTGTCATGCACAACATTCAATAAATTTTTCACCACGCCTTCTTTCGAAAGCCAGCGCTTAATATAAAGATGAAAATACGGAAGGTGGGTCCCAAAAATGATCGTCGGGTGTGAACGTTTCAAATACCCTGAACTGCAAAGCAGCACAATCTTCGAAAAAAGCTCAGGCTTTTGCAGTGCAGCAGCCAGCGATATTTGCCCGCCCATAGAATGTCCGACAAGCGCGGCCTCTTTCACTTGCAAGTGTTCCAAAATCCCAATGACAAGCTTAGCAAGGTTGTGATACGTATAGACAAATGTTCTTGATTTTTCAGATTGGCCGAAAGGAGGCAAATCAAGTGCGATGATGTCGTACTTGTCCCGAAGAAGAGGAATGACTTTTCGGAAGCTAAAAGCAGACGATAAAAAACCGTGCACGCAGACAAGAGTGTGCCTGCCTGGATTTTGATAATGTTCATAATACACATTTACCCCATCTACTGTAAGCCGCCTTATTGGTGAAACCGCCTCCATTTTGTGTCACTCCCTTTCATGTGATGTCTGTATTGTGTCCAGAAAATGTCAATTCTAGCGGAAGTTTCTCTTTGTTTTTTTCTTAGCATTCGTCAAAAAACGTGATATAATGTCATGAAGATTTCTTGACATTGCAAAGGTGTGAATTGAATGAAATTGACAGAAAAAGAAACAGAAATATTAGAAATTTTAGACGAAAACAGCCGCGCCGATTTAGAAACAATCGCGAAGATGGCGGGCATTCCTGTAAATGAAGTAAAAGCAATTATAGACAAACTGGAAAAAGAAAAGGTTATCATCGATTATTCCGCTATGATTGACTGGCGAAAAGTCGACGGACACGAAGGGGTCACAGCCATGATTGACGTCAAAGTAACGCCGAAGCGGGGAGTCGGTTTTGATGAAGTGGCGGAACGCATTTATCGATTCCAAGAGGTTGAATCAGTTTACTTGATGTCAGGCGTGTACGATTTGTCGGTCGTGATTCGCGGCAATTCAATGTCTGACATAGCGCGTTTTGTTTCAGATAAACTGTCCACCCTTGATTCAGTTGTATCGACGACGACCCATTTCATCCTGAAAAAATACAAGCATGACGGCAAAGTGTTTGAAACAGGAGACGACGACAAAAGAATCGTGGTGTCACCGTAAATGACTTCGTATTTATCTGACTATGTACAACAAATAAAACCGTCCGGCATCCGCAAATTCTTTGATTTGGCGGCAACGATGGAAGGCGTGATTTCTTTAGGCGTCGGCGAACCTGATTTTGTTACTGCATGGAATGTACGCGAAGCAAGCATTCTCTCCCTTGAACAAGGATATACATCATACACTGCAAATGCCGGTTTATACTCATTGCGTGAGGAAATCAGCCGTTACTTGAGCAGCAGGTTTGGCCTTCGCTATTCGCCAGACAATGAGCTGATTGTGACCGTAGGGGCGAGTCAGGCCTTGGATATTGCGATCCGCGCTATTGTGAATCCAGGTGAGGAAGTCATCATTCCTGAACCGTGTTTTGTGGCGTACGATGCGCTCGTTTCTTTGGCAGGCGGCATTCCGGTTCATGTCCATACAACGGCAGACAAAGGGTTTAAAGCGACGGCTGCCGATTTTGAAGCGGCTGTCACTGAAAAAACAAAAGCGATTCTCATCTGCTCGCCATCGAATCCGACAGGTTCGGTTTATTCGAAGGAAGAGCTGAATGAAATTGCGGAGTTTGCCAAAAAACACGACATCATTGTTTTAGCAGATGAGATCTACGCAGAGCTGACATATGATGAGGAATTTACAAGCATAGCGGCATTGCCGGAAATGAAGGAACGGACGGTTGTCATCTCGGGCTTTTCAAAAGCGTTTGCGATGACGGGCTGGAGACTCGGTTTTGCCGCAGCGCCGCCTGTGCTCCGGGATGCAATGCTGAAAATTCACCAGTATGCCATGATGTGCGCGCCGGCCATGGCACAGTTTGCCGCCTTGGAGGGCTTGAAGAACGGAATGGAAGATGTAGAAAAAATGAAAAAAAGCTATCGGAGAAGACGGAATTTATTTGTGGAAACGCTCAATGAAATCGGCCTCAACTGTCATCATCCGGGCGGCGCTTTCTATGCTTTTCCATCCATCAAAAGCACGGGAATGAGCTCAGAGCAGTTTGCAGAAGAGCTTCTGACACAGGAAAAAGTGGCTGTTGTCCCGGGAAGTGTGTTTGGCCCGAGCGGTGAAGGCTATATCCGCTGTTCATACGCAACCTCGATCGAGCAGCTACAAGAAGCATTAGTCAGAATGAAACGCTTCCTGAACAAAACGACATAAAAAAAGATACGAACCTTTTGTTCGCATCCAATAAAAGGGGGGAATACTAGAAAGCCTTTGGTATTTTCAGTTTACCCCTTTTCGCTATGCTTAAACCTGATTTTTATAAAAAAAGTTTTCTTTGCGGAAATAAAACATCTGTGATATAATTTTAAATTGCGTATAAACAGATATTTAATTTAACTTAGGAGTTGTTATGAATGGCAGCAAAATTTGAAGTGGGCAGTGTTTACACTGGTAAAGTTACAGGATTACAAGCGTATGGTGCGTTTGTTGCATTAGATGAAGAAACTCAAGGTTTAGTACACATTTCTGAAGTGACTCACGGTTTCGTAAAAGATATCAACGAGCACCTTTCAGTTGGCGACGAAGTACAAGTAAAAGTACTTGCTGTTGACGAAGAAAAAGGAAAAATCAGCCTTTCAATTCGTGCGACACAAGCTGCGCCTGAGAAAAAAGAGAGCAAACCAAGAAAACCTAAAGCTGCGCAAGTAAGCGAAGAAGCTTCTACACCACAAGGTTTCAACACATTAAAAGATAAGCTTGAAGAATGGATCGAAATGTCCAACCGCAAAGACCTTATCAAAAAATAAGCATGAAAAAAAGGCACCGGACGGGAATGTCCGGTGCTTTTCATGTCATGCAAAATCCCAAAACACTTTGTTTGGGGATTTTGTCTTTTGTAAGTGCAGATACGCAGATCTGACAGCAAAAGCGAGGGTTTGTCACCCCGCTGAAGCGCCGGACAGAAAGGCCCGGTGCTTTTTTATTTATCGCATCTCAGGATTTGCTGCCTCTTCACGAGATGTTTGCTCGTTTGGCTTAAACAGCAGACCTAGGTTGATTAAGCCGGCGATTCCGACAAGTCCGTAAATGATACGAGAAAGGGCCGACCCTTGGCCGCCGAAGATGGCCGCTACTAAGTCAAATTGGAAAAATCCGATCAGTCCCCAGTTAATGGCGCCAATGATAGTTAAAACTAGACAAATTCTCTGGATCGTACTCATGTTTTGCAACCTCCTCCATGAATTATTAAAACAGTTATAGATTGTGACATATTGGAGAATCTATACATGCATTCTCCATATTGAGGGAAACTGTTCTGCCCTCGCCTATATCAGTTTCTTTCCCAGCGTCTTGCCATACCAAACCATACGATATGCCGCCCGGTGAGAGCTGATTGCTTTACAGGTCATGAGGACATTCTGCATAATAAAAATCTAAGGAGGAGATGTCATGCAAAACTTTACATACTGGAATCCGACCAAATTAATTTTCGGGCGCGGGGAAGTGGAAAAACTTCCGGAGGAACTCAAACCTTACGGGAAAAACGTATTGCTGGTTTACGGAGGCGGAAGCATCAAACGCAGCGGCCTGTATGATCAAGTGATGGAACAGCTGAATAAAGCCGGAGTGACCGTGCATGAATTAGCAGGTGTAGAACCGAATCCGCGTGTGTCGACTGTTAATAAGGGTGTTGACCTCTGTAAAGAACACAACATCGATTTCTTGCTGGCTGTCGGCGGAGGAAGTGTCATCGACTGTACAAAAGCGATTGCCGCAGGAGCGAAGTATGATGGTGATGCGTGGGATATCGTCACGAAAAAACATCAGCCAAAGGATGCTTTGCCATTCGGAACCGTATTGACTCTCGCAGCGACTGGTTCTGAAATGAACTCAGGCTCGGTTATTACAAACTGGGAAACAAAAGAAAAATACGGCTGGGGCAGCCCGCTCGTATTCCCTAAATTCTCGATTCTCGATCCGGTGAATACGTTCACCGTTCCTAAAGATCACACGATCTACGGTATGGTTGACATGATGAGCCACGTATTCGAACAATATTTCCATCATGTATCAAACACGCCGTATCAGGATCGTATGTGTGAATCGCTTCTGCGCACCGTCATTGAAACAGCGCCTAAACTGATCAACGATCTCGAAAATTACGAATTGCGTGAGACGATTCTGTACACAGGGACAATTGCATTAAACGGCATGCTTTCTATGGGGGCACGAGGCGATTGGGCAACTCATAATATTGAACATGCAGTTTCAGCCGTTTATGATATTCCGCATGCCGGTGGACTTGCGATTCTGTTCCCGAACTGGATGAGACATACATTGTCAGAAAACCCTGCCCGCATGAAACAGCTTGCAGTGCGCGTGTTTGGTGTTGAAGAAGCTGGTAAATCAGATGAGGAAATCGCGCTTGAAGGTATCGATAAGCTGTCTGTGTTCTGGACTAGCCTAGGCGCTCCAAACCGTCTTGCTGATTATGATATCAATGATGAGCAGATTGACACAATTGCTGATAAGGCGATGGCTAACGGAACTTTCGGCCAGTTTAAATCACTCAACAAAGAAGATGTTCTGGCCATTTTAAAGGCATCTCTATAAAACAAGGGGGGAAGCAGCTGTTTGGCTGCTTCTCTTTTTCTTTATGTAAATTTATGCTACAATGGAAAATCTGTTTTTTTAATCAGCGTCTTTTGGAGGTTTTACCATGGAAAATTTCACTTATTACAATCCGACAAAACTGATCTTCGGTAAAGGTCAGATTGAACAATTAAAAAAAGAATTAAAACAATACGGCAAGAATGTGCTGCTTGTCTATGGAGGCGGAAGCATTAAACGCAACGGCCTGTACGATCAAGTCGCAGGTATTCTAAAAGAAGAATGTGCTGTTGTTCATGAGCTGTCAGGTGTAGAGCCGAACCCGCGTCTTGCGACTGTGGAAAAAGGCATTGCTCTATGCAGAGAACATGACATTGATTTTCTGCTCGCTGTCGGCGGAGGAAGCGTTATCGACTGCACAAAAGCGATTGCTGCAGGTGTCAAATATGACGGCGACGCCTGGGATATTTTCAGCAAAAAGGTCACAGCAAAGGATGCGCTGCCGTTCGGCACTGTTTTAACTCTTGCTGCGACAGGCTCTGAAATGAACCCGGATTCCGTGATTACAAACTGGGAAACAAACGAGAAATATGTATGGGGCAGCAATGTGACTCATCCGCGTTTCTCTATTTTAGATCCGGAAAATACATTCACTGTCCCGGAAAATCAAACTGTGTACGGTATGGTTGATATGATGAGCCACGTATTTGAGCAATACTTTCATAATGTCGAAAACACACCGCTTCAAGACAGAATGTGTTTTGCGGTTCTGCAGACAGTCATCGAAACAGCCCCTAAGCTTCTAGAAGATCTGGAAAACTATGAGCTTCGCGAAACGATTTTGTATGCAGGCACAATCGCTCTAAACGGCACGCTTCAAATGGGCTACTTCGGCGACTGGGCTTCTCATACAATGGAACACGCTGTTTCAGCTGTGTATGATATTCCGCATGCGGGCGGACTTGCGATTCTGTTCCCAAACTGGATGAGATACACGCTTGATACAAATGTCGGCCGTTTTAAAAACCTCATGCTCAACATGTTTGACATCGATGCTGAAGGCAAAACAGATAAAGAAATTGCGCTTGAAGGCATCGACAAGCTGTCTGCATTCTGGAGAAGCCTCGGTGCGCCTTCCCGACTTGCCGATTACAATATCGGAGAAGAAAAGCTTGAGCTGATTGCTGATATCGCAGCCAAAGAAATGGAACACGGCGGCTTCGGCAACTTCCAAAAACTGAACAAAGATGACGTGCTCGCCATCCTTCGCGCGTCTCTATAAACCCAGAGGGCGGAATCCAGTCATTCCGCCCTTTCTTCTTGACTTGATTTCACAGATGAGTTCATATAAAGTGAAAGATGAAAACATTATACCGTTATGGAGGGACAAGCAATGACGCATGTACGCTTTGACTACTCAAAAGCGTTGACTTTCTTCAACGAACATGAACTTACATATCTGCGGGACTTTGTAAAAACAGCACACCATAATATTCATGAAAAAACAGGCGCTGGCAGTGATTTTCTAGGCTGGGTGGACCTCCCTGAGCATTATGATAAAGAAGAATTTGCGCGCATCAAAAAAAGCGCGGAAAAAATCAAATCTGACTCTGATGTATTGCTTGTTGTCGGCATCGGCGGTTCTTACCTAGGCGCGCGGGCAGCGATTGAAGCGCTTAATCACGCGTTTTATAATACATTGCCAAAAGCAAAGCGCGGCAATCCGCAAGTTATTTTCATCGGAAACAACATCAGTTCTTCCTATATGAGAGATGTCATGGATCTTCTTGAAGATGCGGATTTCTCTATTAATGTGATTTCTAAATCAGGTACGACAACTGAACCTGCAATCGCTTTCCGTATTTTCCGCAAGCTTCTTGAAGAGAAATATGGCAAAGAAGAAGCGAAAGCGCGGATTTACGCGACAACTGATAAAGAACGCGGTGCATTAAAAACGCTTTCTAACGAAGAAGGCTTCGAGTCGTTTGTCATTCCTGATGATGTCGGCGGCCGTTATTCTGTATTAACAGCTGTTGGCCTTTTGCCGATTGCTGTCAGCGGTGTCAACATTGACGACATGATGAAAGGCGCACTGGATGCGAGCAAAGATTTTGCAACATCTGAACTAGAAGAAAACCCTGCATACCAATATGCGGTTGTTCGCAATGTGCTTTATAATAAAGGCAAAACAATCGAAATGCTCATCAACTACGAACCGGCGCTCCAGTATTTTGCGGAATGGTGGAAGCAGCTGTTCGGAGAAAGTGAAGGGAAAGATGAGAAGGGCATTTATCCTTCTTCAGCTAACTATTCAACAGACCTTCATTCATTAGGCCAGTATGTGCAGGAAGGCCGCAGAGATTTATTCGAAACGGTGCTGAATGTAGAGAAACCGAAACATGAGCTGACAATCGAAGAAGCGGATAACGATCTTGACGGCTTAAACTATTTAGCTGGAAAAACGATCGATTTCGTTAACAAGAAAGCGTTCCAGGGCACAATGCTTGCCCATACAGACGGAAATGTGCCGAACTTAATCGTGAACATTCCTGAGCTGAACGCATATACTTTTGGATACCTTGTATATTTCTTCGAAAAAGCCTGCGCCATGAGCGGATATCTCCTCGGCGTCAATCCATTTGACCAGCCTGGAGTAGAAGCGTATAAAGTCAATATGTTTGCTTTGCTGGGCAAACCTGGCTTTGAAGAGAAAAAAGCAGAGCTAGAAAAACGTCTGGAAGATTAATGTGAGAAAGCTGACTGGCATTTGCCGGTCGGCTTTTTATGAAATCAGAAAGGGGCTGATGTTCATGAAACAAATGGTTAAACATCTCATTATTGCCGGTTGTTCTGCAGCTGTTCTAAGTATCCTTATCTCTTTCAATACGGTGAATACTGTGTTTTCTTCAAGTTATGGCGGTACGTTATTCCACTTTTTCATCCATGCCTTTCTTCTTATTGGTTTACCGCTTGCTCTTTTTACCGATGCGGTTCACCGGCTGCTGCATTTAAAGCGATCCCATACTCTTTTCACTAAATTAGGGCTCTATGCTGCAGTTGTTTATCTTTCATGGGAATCAGCTGCAGGGCTTGCAACGGCAATGGCTGTTTACCTTTTAATTGAATGCGCTTTCTTTTCTGTTGGCCGCACGAAAGAAACAACGATTTCCATGTAGTAAGCCTCTGAATGAGGTCTTGTTCGGCAGGACAGGATAAGTAAAAAAAGGGGCATTTCGATGATTACAATACCTTCCGTGATAGATGGGCAGTCTTTTCTGCTTCAAGAACTGGAACAAGTCATGAAGCCGCTTGGTTATGTGATAAACGGCGGCTGGGAATACGACCACGGCTATTTTGATTATAAAATTGACGATCAAGACGGCTATTTGTTTTTAAGGATTCCTGTCCACGCAGTGCGAGGCAGTCTCGATCAACGAGGAGCGACCGTCCGGATCGGAACGCCATTTATGCTGAGGCAGGTGTTTCAGGCGGATCTTGACGACTATGCTGAGGGAGGCCCGTTCCAATCACTGTTTAATCAATTTTCCGAGCCGGAGAGGCGAGACGCGGAAATTGATCCTGCGTATTTGGACATTGGCGCCTCCCTAGTGAAAGAATTAGAGGATGTTTTGCTGCATTAGATCGCCAGAAATTTGTCTGTCTCAAGCATCTTATACGTAAGAGGAGGGGAGATCACCGGCCCCTCCTCTTTTTGCACACCGATAATTGTCGTGTTGTGATCAAGGAAATAGTGGACACACGTTTTGTAAGCGGCTCCCTTTAAATCATCAGGAACAGGCAGAAGCTTCACTTGCTGATCAAATTTCAGATTGATGCCGCTCTTAGACGGCTGTAAATTGGCTTGGTAATGCTGCAGCATCGCTTGGCTGATGAATTTTGAAGTACCGATGATTTGATTAGCGCCAGCCCGCTCCGCATTTGTGACAAAACGGTCAGTCAAAATCTCGACGATACAGTAAGCAAGAGGGTTAAGCCCTTTAACAGATAAAAGAATCAACACTGACAGCATATCTGCTTCAGTTTCACTTTTATACTGATCGGCTGTCACCATCACTGATTCCGCTTCCGTAATATTGGCACGTTTCAGTGTTTCATCATCGGCAGCGTGGCCTCGTATAAAATGAACGTTTTCGATAAGCGGGCCTTCATTCAAAGTCTCATCGATCAGCACAACCGTCTTGGATGGGGCCGCAAGCTGAAGCTGCTTCAGCAGCCGGTTTGTTTTTTCATTCCACCCAATCAAAATAATATGGCCCCGCCCTTTGTAAGCAACTTTCCCTTCAATGTAGCGGTGCTGCCTGCTGAATGCGGCCGCTGATAATGTGGCGAAATAGGCGGTGACAAAGCTTGCTCCGGTCAAAATCAGCAGTATTCCGGCTGCCTGTCCCATCGGCGTGTGGGGCACATAGTCTCCATAACCGACTGTCGAAACGGTAACAACCGCCCACCAGATCCCTTCAAATACCGATGTGAATTGTTTCGGCTCAAGTATATAAATGATTTGGCCGAACAAAAGAATCAGAAATAAAATAATGACCGCGATTCGGATAAATAACGGCCACCTCAGCCAAGAAATAAATATCCGATTTGATTTCATTCTGTTTCTCCTTCTTCAGATAATGAGATGGATAAAATCTGTTTAATAATCGTATTTAATTTCTCGTTTAGCTTCTCTTGGCCGTACATATCTCGGGCCTGCTTCATTAAATCGGCTGTATCATCTTCAAGCTGAATAAGCGGCTCATCGATTTCCGAGTCATTATAAAGCTGGATAAATGCGTCCAGCCCTTCATTCATTCGGTCGATTGCTGTGCTCAGCTGTTCCTTTTCCTCACTCGTCACTTTCATGGCTTCCATCACACCCGCGCTTTTTTCTAACAGTATGTCCCACTTCCGGTGATGTTTTTCAAAAAATGAACAAAACATATAAAAACGGATTACTCCATAAACTAAAGCAAAAAGGATGAAAAAGATGACGATCATTCAAAGAACGATCGTGGTTTTGATCGGAACCCAGCTGGCGGCATCCGCGGTGATTTTGTTTATTTTTGAGTTGAATTCATATAATCACTTTTCCGGCGGCTTCTCCTGGCTTCACTTTCTGAAAAAGAATGTCGGCGGCTTTGCCTTTTATTTATTTTTAGGAGGACTGTTCTTTCTGCTGATCGGAATGTGTGCTCCGAGCCGGAAGAAGAAGCGCATTTCTGTACACGAGAAAGAAAACTCATTAAAATAATCGTAATAAAGAAAGATTTGATCACAGATAAAGGATGATGAAAAATGCTGTTTATATTTTTGACAATAGCCGCATTGGGATTATCGTTTTGGGCACAATTTAAAGTGAAGAGCAATTTTGAAAAATATTCAAAAGTGGAAGCCTCAAGCGGACGTACAGGGGCAGAAACGGCAAGACGGATTTTAGATATAAACGGTCTTTACGACGTGCCGGTCGAACCGGTAAGAGGCACTTTAACAGACCATTACGACCCGACAAGACGGGTGGTGCGGTTATCTGAGCCGGTCTATTATGGCCGCTCAATTTCCGCCATCTCCGTAGCTTCCCATGAAGTCGGACACGCCTTGCAGCATCAGGAAGCATATGGTGCGCTTGTGCTGAGACATAAAATCTTCCCAGTCGTGAATTTTGCATCCGGTGTAGCTCCTTTTCTTTTCTTAGGAGGCATGCTTCTCGGCAGCCTGAATCTGATCGGGCTTGGCATCATTCTGTTTTCAGCCGCTGTCTTTTTCCAGCTGATTACACTGCCTGTCGAATTTAATGCAAGTTCACGCGCGAAGCAAATTATTGTGTCAGAAGGATTCATCCGAAACACTGAAGAGAATGGGGTAAATAAAGTGCTGAGCGCCGCCGCCTTAACATATGTGGCCGCCGCCCTGGTTTCCCTGTTTGAGCTTCTTCGCTTTGTGATGATCTTCTTAAACGGTCGTAATGAGAATTAACGTTAAGGAGGTGGCCCCTTACCATTTATGGTAAGGGCTTTTTTTGCTTATTTTACAATTGGTCGCCATTTTTGTATTGGTTGGCATTACGGCTTTTTTCGTCGCAGCAGAATTTGCAATCGTCAAAATCAGAGGGTCAAAAATCAATCAGTTGATCGAAAGCGGTGATAGCCGGGCGCTTGCCGCACACAAAATCATCTCCAATCTGGACGAGTATTTATCAGCCTGCCAGCTCGGGATTACCATTACAGCTCTCGGCCTTGGATGGCTTGGTGAACCGACATTTGAACGCATTCTTCATCCTTTGTTTGAGATGACAGGCATCCCGGAACCGATGAACCACATTGTCACATTTATCATTGCATTTATCATCGTCACTTTTTTGCATGTGGTGCTGGGGGAGCTTGCCCCGAAAACGGTTTCCATTCAAAAGGCTGAGGCTGTCAGCTTATGGGTTGCAAAGCCTTTGATTTGGTTTTATAAAATCATGTTTCCGTTTATTAAAGCATTGAACGGCTCCGCAAGTTTTTTTGTGAAATTATTTGGCTTTCATTCTGTGAAGGAGCATGAGGTTGTCGTCAGCGAGGAGGAACTGAGGCTGATCCTTTCAGAAAGCTATGAAAAAGGAGAAATCAATCATTCTGAATTCCGCTATGTGAATAAGATTTTTGAATTCGACAACCGGGTAGCGAGAGAGATCATGATCCCGCGGACAGAAATTGCGGTCATCTCGTTGGAGCAGTCGCTTGAAGAAGCGATTCATCACATTATTAATGAACGGTATACACGCTACCCTGTCATCAAAGAAGACAAGGATCATATTTTAGGGATCATCAACAGCAAAGACATGTTTAAAGCTTATTTTCTCGGCCAGCCGATAAAGTTAAAACAGATCATGAGGCCCGTCATCAGGGTCATTGAAAGCATCCCTGTTCAGCAGCTTTTGATCCGCATGCAGAAGGAGCGGATTCACATGGCCATTCTCGTAGATGAATATGGTGGAACGGCGGGGCTTGTCACTGTCGAAGATATTATTGAGGAAATTGTCGGGGACATCCGCGATGAATATGACCAGGATGAAACACCGCACATTTTGAGAAAAGGCGAGCACCATTATGTGATGGATGGAAAAGCGCTAATAGATGAAGTGAACGATCTGCTCGACACTGCCATTGAAAATGAAGAAATTGATACGATCGCGGGCTGGCTTCTGACACAAAAAATGGAGCTGAAAGCAGGAGATGTGATACACGCGGAGGGCTGTGAATTTAAAATCCTCGATGCTGAAGATCATCACATCCGTTTTGTAGAAATAAAAAAAACTGACTTTTTATAAAAGAGCAGCCGAAGCTATTGAGCGGCTGTTTTTTGATGCAGCAGGCAGTTTCCTGAAAAAGCAATGCTGTACATCCTTTTTTCTACATAAGATATATAGACTGTGATACTGAGGAAGGGAGTGGCTGTATGAAAAAGGCTTGGTGGAAGGAAGCTGTTGTCTATCACATTTATCCTCGCAGTTTTAAAGATTCCAATGGCGACGGAATCGGGGATATTCAAGGAATCAGATCCAAGCTTCCCTACATAAAGGAGCTGGGTGCCGACGTCATTTGGATTTGTCCTTTGTACGATTCGCCTAATGCGGATAACGGCTATGATATCAAGGATTACAAAAACATATTAAGCGATTTCGGCACCATGGCTGATTTCGACCAGCTGCTTGGAGATATGCATGAACTGGACATGAAGCTGATAATGGATCTTGTCGTGAACCATACAAGCGATGAACACCCATGGTTCATTGAATCCCGTTCCTCTGTACACTCGGAGAAACGCGACTGGTATATTTGGAAGGACGGCCAAAATGGCAAAGCGCCAAATAACTGGGAAAGTATTTTCGGCGGATCGGCTTGGCAGTATGATCAAAAGACTAGCCAGTATTATCTTCACCTTTTTGATCAAAAACAGCCTGATTTGAATTGGGAAAATGAAAAGGTGAGAAATGCGGTATATGACATGGTGAATTGGTGGCTTGACAAAGGCATTGATGGATTTCGGGTGGATGCGATTACGCATATTAAGAAAAAAGAAGGGCTTCCCGATATGCCGAATCCAAAAGGGGTGGATGTCGTTTCCTCCTTCCCCTATCACATGAATGTCGACGGCATAATGGATTTTTTAACAGAGCTCAAAGAAAACACATTTTCCCGTTATCCAATAATGACAGTGGGTGAGGCTAACGGGGTTTCTGCAAAGGAAGCGGCTGATTGGGCTGGAGAAAAAAACGGCATCTTCAGCATGATTTTTCAATTTGAGCATCTCGGCCTGTGGGATGTTGAAGTCAATGAGAGCATTGATATCGTTTCCTTTAAACGAATTTTAACAGACTGGCAGGACAGTCTTGAAGGGATCGGCTGGAATGCGTTGTTTATGGAGAATCATGACCAGCCCCGTTCAGTTTCTGTATGGGGAGACGACGGAGTGTACTTGAAAGAAAGCGCAAAAGCGCTTGCTGCTGTTTATTTTCTCATGAAGGGCACGCCCTTTATTTATCAGGGACAGGAACTTGGCATGACGAACGTGGCTTTTCCGTCTATTGCTGATTATGATGATGTCGCCATGAAACGCCTGTATGAAATAGAAAGGGCGAAAGGCGCTTCACATGAGGACGTGATGAAGATTGTCTGGAAAAAAGGGCGGGACAATTCGCGAACGCCGATGCAATGGAATGCTGATCCATACGCCGGATTTTCTGATGCTAAACCGTGGATCGGAATTAATGAAAATTACAAATGGCTAAATGCCGAGGCGCAAAAAAACGACCCAACATCCGTATACCACTTTTACAAGAGCTTGATCAAGCTGCGCCAAACATACGATGTTTTTATCAACGGAATATACGAGCTCATTTTGCCCGAAGATCAGCAAATCTTTGCGTATCTTCGGAAAAACGAGAACCATACTGCGCTGATTGCGGCCAATCTGTCAGCAACACCGGCCTTTTTCAAGCGCGCCGGATTGCCATTGTCATCAGACGCACTCGTATTGTCAAATGTCGAAATAAAGCCTCACAAGCACATGACATCAGTCCTGTTGCAGCCGTATGAAGCAAGAGTATATGTATGGCGCTAAACTCCAGCCATAGACTGGAGTTTTTTGTTTTGATCACGTTTATGTGAGCAGGTTAACAGGAAAAAGAGAACACAGAACGAATTAGCAAATAGAACGGACAGAAAGGAGATCCAAATGCTGAAAACACTGCAAATCAAAACGAGTAAGCGAGATGAAATGATTGAGATCACACGAGAGGCGGAAGCCTTTCTTCAAGAAACAGGGGTGACGAGCGGCGCTGCGCTGATTTACTGTCCGCATACGACCGCGGGCATTACATTTAACGAAAACGCCGATCCGGACGTCAAAAAAGATATGCTCAGAAGATTTGATGAAGTGTATCCGTGGGAGCACGAGTTGGACCGCCATATGGAAGGCAATACAGCTGCGCACATGAAGTCGAGTACGGTGGGAGCTTCCCAACACGTCATTATTGAAAATGGCCGATTGATTCTTGGAACGTGGCAGGGCATCTATTTCTGCGAATTCGACGGCCCCCGCACCCGGACATGTTATATCAAAATCATGGGGGAATAGGAGGATTTTTATGACGGATTGGCTGAAAACATTATCGCTGACCATACCTGTCATCCAGGCGCCGATGGCCGGCGGGCTGGTCACGCCTGACTTGGCAGCCACAGTATCGAATGAAGGCGCGCTTGGCAGCTTAGCGTCCGGATATCTTAGTCCCGACATGCTCGAAAAGCAAGTCGTTGACATGCAGCAGCTGACTGATCGAGCATTTCAGGTGAATGTGTTTGTTCCGGAAAGCAGAAAAGAACCGGACGAAGACAGCGTTGAAACTTGGAAAAACAGAATTCCATTTGCCGAACAGGCCCCTCCATTTTCTTCAGAAGAAGAGGAATGGGAGGACTTCCATAAAAAAATAAGCATCATTATGAAATACAATGTCAAAGCCTGTTCGTTTACGTTCGGCATTCCGCCGGATGAAGCCATTCAAGCTTTAAAGAAAAATGGCTGTTGTCTCATTGGTACGGCTACGGTTCCGCAGGAAGCCATCATGCTTGAAGAACGAGGAATGGACATCATTGTACTGCAAGGAAGCGAAGCGGGCGGCCATCGCGGTTCCTTTCTGCCGGTGAGCGGGGAATCCGCACTTGGCCTTATGTCGCTGATTCCCCAGGCGGCAGATGCAGTGACCATTCCGGTAATCGCGGCAGGCGGAATTGCCGACCGCCGCGGCGTCCAAGCCGCTCATTGTCTTGGAGCCCAGGGCGTACAGGTCGGGACGCCATTTCTCATGTGTGAGGAATGCGACGTATCAGAAACGTACCGGCGCGAATTAAAAAGAGCGCGGGGAACAGACACGCGCCTCACCTCATTGTTTTCAGGTAAGCCTGCAAGGGGTATAGTCAATCAATGGATGAAAGAGCAGCAAGCTGAGGAGGCAAACGCACTTCCTTATCCATTGCAAAACACGTTAACAAAGCCGATGAGAAAACACGCAGCCAGAGAAAAAGATTCCGGGTACATGTCTCTGTGGGCCGGGCAATCTGTCGGCATGCTGAACCGGCCCGCTAATGTGAAGTCACTGTTAGCCGAGCTTTGCAGCAAGTAACTTGTGAAACAGGGGTGGCAGATGATGAACATTCTTCAATATTCTTATAAAAAAAGAGGGAAAATTGAGTTTGTATTTGAAGGCTGGCCTCACTCAAAAGTTACAATGGTTCCTATCAATGGCTATTATTTTGTCCGCTTTATCAAATGGAGCAGCCTTGATCCAATCGTGACAAGAAGTGACCTTGAAAAAATGGAATGGGCTGCGAACCAGTATTTCGGCACAGCCCCTTTTTATCGAAAACGAAAAGCGTTTGAAACCCCATCGCCTCCGAAATAGGCGTTGGGGCTTTTTTAGCGGACGATGCGGTAAAGAGACGGAACATCCAGTCTGGTCGCCTGAGGCAGAAGATAAGCTGGCTGTACGGCTCCTTTTTTTCGAAAAGAATTTAGCTTCTCGATAATTTGCTGCCCGCTTAAGATTCCCAGGCCGTGGGCAAAAAATTTATCTTCTTCCAGCATAATCACATTTTCGCCTCTCCATTGCGCTTTTTGCGGATCAAACTCAGGGTTTTTAAAATACAGGCAATCTCCAAGGAAATAGTGATGCCCTGTTTCCGTGTATATCGGCAATTTCTCATAGTGCCAGTCATATAAAATAATGCTGTCAAAGCTGGCGTCAAATGCTTCCTCCCCGATTGTATCGATCAAGGCCAAATAAAAAATGACAACAATGGCGGTGGCGCATTCAAACGCGTAAAACGGGCCGTTTTCTGCAATATCCCGAATCGCTTTTGAGGGCGGCATTCTGTATTTCAGCTCCAAGGCGCCTTCCGGTGAAACC
The DNA here is from genome assembly GCF_053903245.1 of Bacillus sp. K7. NCBI lineage: Bacteria > Bacillati > Bacillota > Bacilli > Caryophanales > Bacillaceae > Bacillus > Bacillus sp. K7. Next base: position 2,910,507 of record NZ_CP096406.1, on the reverse strand, counting down.
CTCCAATACGCTGTATTCCCGTATGTTTTGAGAAAAGTGGCGAATTTCGCTCCGCTTTTGTGCAACGTTTTTGCCGCTGCTACGATATTCATCCGCAGGTTCAGCTCAAACATCAGTTCGGCAATGGAATGATAATCAAACTGGACAGGCGTCTCAAGCATCTCTTTTAACAGCGGATTCAACTTCTCATCTATCTGCCAGTTTTCAATATCTTGGGGACGGAGCAATTGTCCGGATATAATAATCATCTTTAGCCCCCCTTGTTTTTAATAAGATATGCACAGGGCTTGGGCAATGAAAGCTGTAAACTGAAGATAGATGAAAAAGAACGTCTTCCATTTTTTATTTTAAAACTTTTTTAAGCAGCCGATATATACTGTATCAAACCCGAAGGAGAAACTCGACATGAAGACTTTTATCAACTGGCTGAAAAAACCGTCTATCTCAAGAAAATTAATCGTGTCATTTATTGCGATTCTTATTATCCCTATTCTGATATTGGAATTCAGTTCTTACCGAAGCGCCAGCAGTAAGCTGGAACAGCAAATTATGGGAAGTGCGAAAACCAGTGTCGATACATTTAATACCACTGTTACAAATGACCTGGGAGCTAAAGCGAAAGGAGTCACTTTTTTCAGTGAATCTCTTAAAAGCTCCGTATTTAAAGGAAAGACTAATCAAGAAGAGCTCAAAGCGAAATTTTCACAATATGTGTCTATCAATGAAGGGGTAGCCAGAATTTATGGAGGTGCGGAAAACGGCACCTACATACAAGCGCCCAATGAAAAATTGCCGGAAGGATACGATCCAAGACAACGCCCTTGGTACCAAGATGCGATGAAGGCCGGCGGTGAAATTGTCGTGACAGACCCTTACGTGGCAGCGAGTGACGGAAGCATGGTTATTACCATTGCCCAGGAGTTGAAGGACGGATCCGGCGTTGTCGCCATGGATATCACCATTGACAAATTGTTAGAACAGATGAAACAAATCAAGGTCGGCAAAGAAGGCTATGTGTTCATTGCCACGAAAAACAAAACCTATGTCGCCCATCAGAACCATAAGGCGGGGGAAAAGCTCTCAGGCGATTGGGTTGCCAAAATGTACGCCGATAACAGCGGTGATTTCAAGTACACTCTGGATAACGAAGGTAAAAAGATGTCATATACAACAAATGAACTGACTGGGTGGAAAATAGCCGGCACAATGTATATGGATGAAATCAAGGATGCCTCTAAATCTGTGCTGATCACAGGCATGATCGTGCTGATTGCTTCCATTGCGATAGGCGGGTTTTTAATTCTGTTTATCGTTCGATCGATTACAAAACCATTAAAACGCCTTGTGCAATCATCGAAAACGATCAGCAGCGGGGATCTGACAGAAACGATCGACATCCGTTCGAAGGATGAGCTTGGAGAGCTCGGGGAAAGTTTCAATGAAATGGGACAATCTCTCCGCTCACTGATCAGTGCGATTCAAGACTCGGTGAACAATGTGGCCGCATCGTCTGAACAGCTTACCGCATCTGCTGGACAGACAAGCAAAGCCACCGAGCATATCACGATGGCGATTGAGCAGTTCTCAAACGGTAACGAGGAGCAAAGCGAAAAGGTTGAATCCAGCTCTCATCAGCTGAACTTAATGAATGGAGACCTTCAGCATGTCTCAGAAACATCAAAAGACATTACAAAGGCATCTATCCAATCAACGGAAATCGCCGGAACGGGTGAAAAGTTTGTCCAGCAGACAGTCGGACAAATGAACTCGATTAATCAATCGGTTCAGCAGGCTGAGGCTGTAGTCAAAGGGTTAGAAGGAAAATCAAAAGACATCACAAGCATTTTGAGAGTCATCAACGGCATCGCTGACCAAACAAACCTGTTGGCCTTAAACGCAGCCATTGAAGCGGCGCGTGCCGGAGAATCGGGCCGCGGCTTCTCTGTCGTAGCGGAAGAAGTACGCAAACTGGCTGTTCAATCAGCCGATTCAGCAAAAGAAATCGAAAAGCTGATCCAAGAAATCGTAGGAGAAATCGAAACCTCTCTTCATATGTTTAAAGAGGTTAATCAGGAAGTGCAGTCCGGGCTTGTCGTCACAGACAATACAAAAGAAAGCTTCCAGAGCATTTTCAGCATGACAAATGAAATCGCGGGCAAATTGCAGACGATGAATTCCACCGTCGAACAGCTGTCGGACCGTTCACAGCATGTTTCAGCAGCAGTCGGCGGCATTGCCGATGTGTCGAAAGAAAGCTCGGCGAGCATTCAAGACATTGCCGCATCAGCTGAGGAGCAGCTTGCCTCAATGGAAGAAATCAGTTCATCAGCAACCACTCTCTCGCAGATGGCAGAAGAGCTTCGTGATCTGACAAAACAATTTAAAATCGAATAAAGGCAAAAAACAGCGCTCCTTAAGGCGCTGTTTTTTTGTATAGTAAATAATAAAAATGTCATGCTTCACTAGGTGAATTTAGAACTATTTTTCACTTTTTCCTTCATTTTCAATGTAATATAAAGGAATTTCAACCGATATAATTTGTAAATAATTGAAAGAAGGTTCGGAAGGATATGAAAAAAACACTTACTACGATTCGAAGGTCATCAATAGCCAGGAGGCTTATTATTTCTTTTCTGCTGATCTTAATTGTCCCTATTGCCGTCCTTTCGGTAAGCGCTTATCAATCAGCAATTGCCTCTCTTGATCTCCAGATGACGCAAAGCGCAAAGGAAAATGTTCAAATATTGGATCATATCATTGATGATAAAATCAGGACGACTGAAAAAAGCCTCGTGTTTTTCAGCGATTGGGCGACAGCAGATAAATTTAAAGATAAAAAGAAAACAGAGCTAAAAAAGGAATTTAAACAATTTATCCAAATGAATGACAATGTCGCTGCGGTGTTTTCCAGCAGCAAAGACGGGGATTTCACACGTTATCCATACGCAGATATGCCGAGTGACTTTCATGCTTTGGAACGAGACTGGTACAAAGAAGCGATAGCCAATAAAGGCAAAACAATCATTACTGAACCTTATGAATCGATTTCGTCAGGAAAAATGGTCGTCACCATCGCCCGCCAGACGGAGGATGGGTCAGGCGTTGTCGCCGTTGATATGAAAATTGACGACCTGGTCACAACAGCGAAAGAAATCAATATCGGAAAAGAAGGCTATGCTTTTATCCTCAGCCAAAACAAGAAAGTCATCGCCTTCTCCGGAGAAAAAGCGGGAACAGTGTTAAAAGGGGACTGGGTTGATAAACTCTACAAAAATAAAAGCGGCGACTTTGACTATACGTACAAAGGCGAAGAGAAGAAAATGACGTTTGCCACAAGCGAAACAACAGGCTGGAAAATCAGCGGCACGATGTATGCGGACGAGATCCACGATGCTGCGAGCAAAGTTTTGACCGTGGCATCAATCGTTTTGGCCATTGCCATCGCAGCCGGAATGACGGCGATTTACTTTGTGATTCGGTCCATCACAAAGCCTTTGAGACACATTGTCGCATCAGCTGAAAAAATCAGCAAAGGCGATCTAACCGAAACAATAGAAATCAAATCAAAAGATGAACTTGGCGTTCTGAGCCAGAGCTTCAATCATATGGCACACTCGCTCCGCTCTCTCATTCAAGGAATCAAAGACTCAGTAGATCATGTTGCTTCAGCATCAGAGGAACTGACTGCATCCGCCGACCAGACAAGCAAGGCAACTGAGAATATTACCATGGCCATTGAGCAATTTTCAAACGGCAGCGAGAGCCAAAGCGAAAGAATTGAGACGACAACCGAACAAATTAATGAAATGAACGATGGATTAGCTGAACTGGCGCAGGCTGCCGTGGTGATTACAGAAACATCCGCAGACTCCACAGAACTATCAAACAAGGGTGAGACACTCGTCCGGAAAACGGCCGGCCAAATGAATACGATTGACCACTCTGTGAAAGAAGCGGAACAAGTGGTGAAGGGGCTGGAAATCAAATCAAAGGATATCACGAATATTTTGCGTGTCATTAACGGCATTGCGGATCAAACCAACCTTTTGGCTTTAAATGCCGCCATTGAAGCCGCAAGAGCGGGGGAATACGGGCGAGGCTTCTCGGTCGTTGCTGAAGAAGTGAGGAAACTTGCGGTACAGTCAGCTGACTCGGCAAAAGAAATTGAAACACTGATCATCGATATTGTGAAAGAAATTCATACATCATTGAACGTACTCCAGTCTGTAAATAAAGAAGTTGAAACAGGGCTTGTCATGACGGATGAAACACAACAAAGCTTCAAAGATATTTCTCACATGACCAAAGATATTGCTTCAACTCTGCAAAACATGAATGCGACGGTTGAAGAGCTGTCAGCGGGAGCTCAAGAAATTTCTGCTGCTTCAAATGATATCACTGCTATTTCTAAAGAAAGCTCTGACGGCATCCAAGATATCGCCGCTTCAGCTGAGGAACAGATGGCATCCATGGAGGAGATCAGTTCATCAGCACAGACGCTTGAAAGGATGTCTGAGGAACTCCGTGACCTGACAAAACGATTTAAGGTGGATGAAAATGAGTCTAAATAACTATATAATAATGGGATATTAGTTACCTTTGTTAAATTTCTTCTTTTTTACTGTATATATTTACCCATTTCTGCCGATATGAAGGGTAGCATAAAAAAGGAGAAATGAATGATGAAAAAAATACTCCAACTCATAAAACAAAGATCAATTACACGGAAGCTTCTCGTTTCCTTCCTGTCGATCCTTATCATACCAGTTGTGATATTGGCAGCTTTTGCATATCAATCGGCAAGCAGCTCACTCGACAAACAGATGATGGGGAGCGCATTAGAAAATGTACAGCAATTAAACGAAATTATTAACACCAGTATCGGAGAAAAAGAAGACAGCGCCGCTTACTTCAGCGAATGGCTGACAAAAAAGAAATACGATGCAAAAAGCAATGCAAACATTAAAGAGAAATTCTCACAGTATATCAAAATCAATAAAGATGTAGAATCTATTTATACTAGTGACATAGACGGTCACTTTACCCGTTATCCAGACCTGCAGATGCCGAGCGATTATAATCCGGTTGAACGTGACTGGTACAAAAAAGCGGTTGCGAATAAAGGGAAAGTCGTTGTGACTGATCCTTATAAAACAGCGTCTACGAACACAATGGTTGTGACAATCGCCCAGCAGACAAAAGATGGTTCAGGCGTTATTGCAATCAACATGACGATTGAGCATCTGTTGAAAACAACCAAAAAAGTCAACATCGGCACACAAGGCTACGCATTTATCATGACAAAGGACAAAACGGTTGTCGCCCATCCTGATGAAACCTCAGGAACTGAATTAAAAGGCGACTGGATTGATCAGGTGTTAAATGCGGATAAAGGCGATTTTCAATACAGCATGGATGGCGATAAGAAAAAAATGGCCTTTGATACAAATAAGTTAACGGGATGGAAAATCGCCGGCACCATGTATTTGGATGAAATTCATGAGGCGGCCCAGCCTGTCCTTCACCTGGCGTTAATTGTCTTAGCCGCGGCTATTATCATAGGGATTATCGTTATGACATTTGTCATTCGATCGATTACAACGCCGCTGAAACAGCTTGTGGGCTCCTCTAAGCGGATCAGCGAGGGAGATTTGACGGAAACCATTGATATCCGTTCAAAAGATGAATTGGGCGAACTCGGCAAAAGCTTTAACAATATGGCATCGTCACTGCGTTCTCTCATACACGCCATCCAGGATTCAGTAGAAAACGTTGCCGCTTCCTCTGAGGAGCTGACTGCATCAGCCGGACAAACGAGCAAGGCAACAGAGCATATTACATTGGCGATTGAACAATTTTCTAACGGCAATGAAAAACAAAACGAAAACATTGAAACGGCAGCAGAGCACATTTATCAAATGAATGACGGTTTGGCAAATATGGCTCAAGCTTCCGAGGTCATCACAGATTCATCTGTTCAATCGACAGAAATCGCAAGCGAAGGCGGCAAGCTCGTTCATCAAACCGTCGGCCAAATGAACGTTATTGATAAGTCCGTTAAAGAAGCAGAACAAGTCGTACGCGGATTGGAAACGAAATCGAAAGACATCACCAATATTTTGCGTGTGATTAACGGCATCGCTGACCAGACGAACCTGCTGGCATTAAACGCAGCCATTGAAGCGGCGCGCGCAGGCGAGTACGGCCGCGGCTTCTCCGTTGTAGCGGAAGAAGTGAGAAAACTGGCAGTTCAGTCAGCAGATTCAGCAAAAGAGATTGAAGGATTAATCATCGAAATTGTTAAGGAAATCAATACATCTCTCGGCATGTTCCAATCTGTCAATCAAGAGGTGCAGACAGGCCTGGATATTACAGATAAAACAGAAATGAGCTTTACTCGCATTTCTGAAATGACGAACCAAATCGCCGGAGAACTGCAAAACATGAGTGCGACGGTGCAACAGCTTTCCGCCAGCTCCGAGGAAGTTTCGGGAGCGTCCGAACACATTGCATCGATTTCAAAAGAAAGCTCTGCTCATATCCAAGATATCGCGGCGTCAGCCGAAGAGCAGCTTGCCTCCATGGAAGAAATCAGCTCGTCAGCAGAAACCCTTTCGTCTATGGCGGAAGAGCTTCGCGACATGACCAAACGTTTCAAAATTGAATAGTAAGCCAAAACACCCAGGTTGTACGCTTGGGTGTTTTTTTTAGTTTTTTTATTAAACCTTTTATCCTAGTTTGACGATATTAGATTTAGCTTAAAGGAGGAGTCGAAAGAATGGGGAAACTTACAAAATGGATCAAACAGCCATCAATCAGCAAACCGCTTATCGCTGCGTTTCTGGCAGTGCTTATTTTGCCGGTTGGGGTATTAGCATATTTCAGTTATCAATCAGCTTGGAACGCACTGGACAAGGAACTGGCGAATAGTGCAATGGGAAACGTTGAAGAACTCAACAGCACCCTGCAGAACAAGTTGAATACTAAAGTAAAAGCAATTGATTATTACAGTGAGACGATCAATAAAGATTTATTACAAGACAAAAACAAAGCCTCACTGAATGAAAAATTTAAGCAGTATACAACATTGAATGCGGATGTAGGGGCCATCTACGCGGCTTCAGAAAATAAAAAGCTCTACAAATATCCTGAAGGCGGTGTGCCAAAGGGCTTTGATCCGACAGAACGTGACTGGTACAAACAAGCTGTTGCGAAAAAAGGACAGGCTGTTTTCTCTGAGCCGTACACTGACGAAGCGACAGGGGATACCGTTATTACCATCTCAAAGCAAACAAAAGATGGTTCAGGAGTCATCGCGCTTGATTTAAATCTGGATGAAGTGTTATCCGCTTCAAAGAGAATCAAAATTGGGACAAATGGCTTCGCATTTATTACAACAGGCAACAAAAAATATATCGCTCATCCGACGATTAAACCTGGGACAACCGGATCAGGCGATTGGACAAATCAAGTTTTCTCGAAAGAAGAAGGCTCGTTTGAATATACCTTCGAAGGCAAAGAAAAGAAAATGGCCTTTACGACAAATAAGCTGACAGGCTGGAAAATCGCGGGCACATATTTTATCAGTGAATTGGAAGATGCTTCAAGCCCGGTTCTGAACACAGCGATCATCGTCCTATGCGTATCACTTGTGATCGGCGGTATACTGATTCTCTTTATTATCAGCGCCATCACCAAGCCATTAAGAAAATTGGTTTCTACATCTGCGAAAATCAGCAGCGGAGATCTGACAGAAGTCATTGACATTCACTCGAAAAACGAGTTTGGCCAGCTTGGTGAAAGCTTTAACGAAATGTCTGCCTCACTGCGTTCTGTGATTGGTGTCATTCAAACGTCTGTAGAAAACGTGGCATCCTCTTCTGAAGAGCTGACGGCAAGCGCGGCCCAAACGAGCAAAGCAACTGAACATATTACACTTGCCATCGAACAGTTCTCAGATGGCAACGAGGCGCAAAGCGAGAAGCTGGAAACAAGCTCAGACCATCTTTCTCAAATGAACCACGGGATTTCAAAAGTGGCTCAAGCCTCTTCAACTATCACGAAGTCTTCGATACAGTCCTCTGAGGCGGCTGGCAGCGGAGAAAAACTGGTCGAGCATACAGTCGGCCAAATGAAAACAATCGACCAATCCGTTCAAAAAGCGGAATCGGTTGTGAAGGGTCTTGAAACAAAATCGAAGGACATCACAAGCATCTTGAATGTGATTAACGGCATTGCTGATCAAACAAATCTGCTGGCGCTAAATGCTGCGATTGAAGCGGCAAGAGCAGGGGAGTACGGAAGAGGCTTCTCAGTAGTAGCGGAAGAGGTCAGAAAACTTGCCGTGCAATCAGCAGACTCTGCTAAGGAAATTGAAGGATTAATTCAAGAGATTGTCAGAGAAATCAGCACTTCACTTTCAATGTTCCAATCTGTGAATCATGAAGTGAAGGAAGGTTTGCAGATAACTGACCAAACAGCGGAAAGCTTTAAACAAATTTACGAGATGACAACCCAAATTTCTGGCGAATTGCAAAACCTAAACGCGACGGTTGAACAGCTGTCAGCTGGATCACAGGAAGTGTCAAGTGCGGTTGAAGACATTTCTGCAGTGTCGAAAGAAAGCTCGGCAGGCATTCAAGACATTGCAGCTTCGGCGGAAGAACAGCTTGCGTCCATGGAAGAAATCAGCTCATCAGCTGAAACGTTGGCAAACATGGCGGAAGAACTGCAGGACATTACAAAGAAATTTAAAATTGAATCCTAATAGGAAAAGAAAGCGGCATATCTGCTGCTTTCTTTTTTTGTTAAAACAAAAATAAACAAAACAATTCAAAAACAAACCAATATCATATATAATGAAAGCGGATTCAAATAAAAGGGGATGGAGGAATATCAAGATGGTGAAACATGTATGGGATTCAAAGCATGCTGCACAGCTGCCAAAAGGTGTAGAGGAATTAGTGTACAGATCCAATCTGATCGGGTCAGATCGGACTGTCTGCAACTGGGGCGGAGGGAATACATCTATGAAAACAACGGAAAAGGATTTCAGAGGCCATGAAACAGAAGTCATGTGGGTGAAAGGAAGCGGTTCGGATTTGGCAATAATGAAAGCGCATAACTTTACCGGTTTATCATTAGATGACATCCGCCCGCTGATTGAAAGGGAACAAATGTCAGATGAAGAAATGGTAGACTACTTGTCTCATTGTATGATAGACAGCAAACATCCCCGCCCTTCAATTGAAACGCTGTTACACGCTTTTCTGCCATTCAATCATGTTGACCATACCCATCCCGATGCGATTATCAGCATATGCTGCGCTGATAATGGAAAACAAATCGCCAAAGACATATACGGTAACCGGTTTGTATGGGTGCCATACGTACGCCCCGGATTTACATTATCTAAAATGATCGCTGAAGGCGTAGCGAACAATCCCAACGCCGAGCTTGTGTTAATGGAGAAACACGGCTTAGTCACCTGGGGAGAGACGTCTGAAGCATGTTATGAAAAAACGATATCTATCATTCAAGAAGCCGAGCAGTATATTAACGACCGTATCAATCCAAATGAGATATTTGGAGGCAAAAGGTATCAGCCGTTGCCGGAAGATCAAAGAAAACAAATCTTGGCAGACATCATGCCTGTAATCAGAGGCGCTGTAAGTGAAGAGAAGAAAATGATCCTTTCCTATAATGATCATGACAATGTCTTGGAATTTGTAAATAGTGTTCAAGCATCGGCACTCTCGCAAATCGGTGCGGCATGCCCGGATCACCTTGTTCATACAAAGCGGGTTCCGCTGTACATTGAGTGGAATCCCGAAACCCACGATGTGCATAAGCTGGCGGATCTGATCAAGTCAGGGGTCGAGCGTTTTTCATCAGATTATTATGCTTACTTTACCCGCAATCAGCAGGAAGGAGATCAAATCTTCGAATCAGCTCCGCGGGTGATCTTGATTCCCGGCATCGGAATGGTGAACACGGGGAAAAGTTACGCCATGTCGAAAGTGAGCGGCGCTTTATACCGAAGGGCTATCGCTGTTATGAAAGGATCAACAGCTCTGGGGCAATTTGTTTCTTTAAATGAAAATGAATCTTATCATGTCGAATATTGGCCGCTCGAATTATATAAGCTCACGCTCGCTCCGCCGGAAGCGGAATTTTCCCGTAAAGTAGCGTTGGTAACAGGAGGAGCCGGCGGCATCGGAAGTGCAGCGTGCCGGCGCTTTGCAGCTGAAGGAGGACACGTGATTGCCGCTGACCTTAATATAGAAGGTGCGAAGAAAATTGCCGGGGAAATAAACGAGGCATACGGAGAAGGAAGGGCAATGGCTGTCAAAATGGACGTGACAAAGGAAGAGGAAGTAAAGTCAGCTTTTGAACAAGCGGCACTTGCTTACGGCGGGATTGATATTGTCGTCAATAATGCCGGACTGGCCACTTCAAGCCCGTTTGACGAAACAAGTCTAAAAGAATGGAATCTTAATATGAATGTATTAGGAACAGGCTATTTTCTTGTGGCGCGTGAAGCGTTTAAACAAATGAAACAGCAAAACAGAGGCGGAAGCATGGTATTTGTCGGATCGAAAAATTCGGTTTATGCGGGGAAAAACGCCGCTGCCTACAGCTCGGTAAAAGCGCTTGAAACCCATTTGGCGAGATGTATCGCAGCAGAAGGCGGAGAATATGGCATTCGGGTGAATTCTGTTTTGCCTGATGCGGTTCTTCAAGGTTCGGCAATCTGGGGATCAAGCTGGCGGGAGGAACGGGCCGCGGCGTACGGAATTGAACCAGAAGAGCTTGAGGAACATTATCGGAAACGCACCGCTCTGCTCGTCAATATTTACCCGCGGGATATTGCCGAAGCCATCGCATTCTTCGCTTCTTCTAAAACCGAAAAAACCACGGGCTGCATGATCACGGTAGACGGCGGTGTTCCTGCTGCTTTCACACGTTAGACGTATGCTATGATAGAAAAACAATAAGGCGGATTACGATATGAGGAAGGGCGTTATCGATGCTAGTAGCAGAACGGCAGCAAAAAATAGTGGAAATAGTCAATATGCGTTCAAGCATCCGCGTATCCGAATTAAGTGACATGTTTTCTGTCACAGAAGAAACCATTCGGCGCGACCTTGAGAAGCTTGAGAAAGAACATAAACTGAGCCGGAGCCACGGAGGAGCGGTCAGTATTCAGCAGCAAGAATCAGAAATTCATTTTTCTGAACGGGAAATCACAAATGTCACAGAAAAAAAAGCCATCGCTCACGAAGCCGCCAAATACGTAAAGAGCGGAGACCGAATCATTCTTGATGCAAGCACCACCGCCTGGCACATGGCGAAAATACTTCCTGATATTGAGCTCACCGTTATTACAAACTCAATGAAGGCTGCTATTGAACTTAGCAATAAAGAAAACATCTCAGTTATTTCAACAGGCGGCATTTTGCTGGCAAAATCATTATCGTTTGCAGGACCGTTAGCAGAGCGTTCGCTTGAGACCTATCATGTCAACAAAACCTTTCTCTCATGTAAAGGGTTTGACATAAATAACGGAATGAGTGACTCAAATGAGTGGCAGGCATTGCTAAAAAAACGGATGATCGAAAGGTCTGACCAAACCATTTTAATGGCCGATTCAAGCAAATGGGGGAACCGCGAGTTTTCACATATCGCCTCGCTCGAGGATATCAGCCGCCTAATTACTGATGCCGGACTTGATCCATTATCGGTAAAAGCGCTAGAGGAAAAAAAGGTGATAGTGACAGCTGTTCCCCTTCCGAAGAGAGGGTGAAAGAATGATTTATACTGCCATTGATGTAGGCGCGTCAAGCGGGAGAGTCATGGTAGGAGAGCTGAAGGAAGGGAAGCTTGACATACAAGAGGTTCACAGATTCGCTAACGGTTTCATTCAAAGAGAAGGACATTGTTTTTGGGATATAGATCATTTGCTAAAACAAATTCTGCAAGGGCTGCAAAAAGTGAAAGCGCTTGGGCATGAACGATGCACCGTCGGCATTGATACATGGGCTGTCGATTATGTCTTGTTGGACGAAAAAGGAAATCGTTTGCGGGAAGTGATATCCTACCGGGATGGAAGAACAGATCACACAATAGGCAAACTGGAACGAACCCTATCAAGAGACATCATCTATCAAAAAACAGGAATACAATTTCAGGCGTTTAACACGATGTATCAGTTGTATGAGGAAGACCGTGAGCTGTTGAAAGCAACAGATAAAATCATGATGGTTCCAGATTATTTAGGCTATTGTTTAACCGGAAAAGCTGTAACAGAAATCACAAATGCGTCGACAACACAGCTTTTAAACGTCTCAACCGGAAAGTTTGACCCTGAGTTGCTTGAAGCTGTGTCTGTTCACGAACAGCAATTTGCGCCGCTGACTGAACCGGGGTGTGAGCTCGGAATGCTGAGAAATGATTGGTTCCCGGATTATGACCTGCCGGTTTGCAAGGTGATGACAGTCGCAACGCATGATACGGCCTCGGCGGTCATCGCGGCGCCGGGCATAAACGATAGCTGGGCGTATATCAGCAGCGGAACATGGTCGCTAATTGGGGTTGAAAACCAAACGCCGATATTAACCGATCTGGCTTTAAAATACAACTATACAAATGAACGCGGGGCAAACAGCACCATTCGCTTTCTCAAAAACATTATCGGCATGTGGGTGATACAACAAGTCAGACAGCAATTACAAGCAGATTATTCTTTTCAGCAGCTTGCAGAAGAAGCCCGAAAAACAGAACCATTTCAGCAGTTTGTCAACTTAAATGATGAACGTTTTTTGAATCCAGACAGCATGATAGAGGAAATAGAACATTATTGCAGAGAAACCCGCCAAAAGATTCCCCGCACTGCAGGCGAACTTGCCTGCTGCATCTACAGCAATTTAGCCATCATCTATGCGATAGCCATCAAAGAGCTGGAAACGGTCACAGAAAAACCGATTGAGCAGCTTCATATCATCGGCGGCGGAGCCCGAAACGATTTCTTAAATCAATTAACAGCAGACATGAGCGGAAAAGCGGTATACGCAGGGCCTATAGAGGCAACCGCCATCGGAAACCTGCTGATGCAAATGATTGCTGCCAAAGAAGTCAAAGACATAAAAGAGGCCCGGCAAGCCGTCAGACATTCCTATCCGATCAAAGTATTTACACCTAACGACATTGACAGAGGCACAATCATTCAGTCATTTCGCAAAAATGTAATGAAAGCGCTATCTGAAAGGTGAAGAGGTGATCAGATTTGAAAAGAAAAGCCAGTATCATGTTTGTCCACAAAGACAAGTACGAGGAATACAAACAGCGGCATGATGACATTTGGCCGGAAATGGCAGAAGCACTCAAAGCCCACGGAGCGCACCATTATTCCATTTTTTTAGACGAGGAAACAGGCCGGTTATTTGCTTATCTAGAAATCGAAGATGAAGAGAAATGGAGAAAGATGGCGGACACAGAAGTTTGCCGGAGATGGTGGAAATCGATGTTGCCGTTCATGAAAACAAATCCAGATTTCAGTCCTGTTTCGATAGATCTTAAGGAAGTTTTTTATTTGGATTAAAAACGGAAAAAGGGAGAGAGCCGCATGACCATAAAAGCCAATTATGATAGTGCAAAACAGGCATATGAAAAATGGGGAATTGATGTTGAAGAGGCGCTTCGGCAATTAGAGCACGTGTCCATTTCAATCCACTGCTGGCAGGGGGATGACATAGAGGGCTTTGAAATAAATAAGGGCGAGCTTTCAGGCGGGATTGACGTGACCGGCAATTATCCCGGAAAAGCGCAAACCCCTGAAGAATTAAGAAGAGATATGGAGAAGGCGCTTTCTCTCATTCCTGGGAAGCACCGCGTAAACCTGCATGCGATATACGCAGAAACAAATGGAGAAGCGATAGAACGGGACGAATTGAAGCCGCATCATTTTGAAAACTGGGTGAAATGGGCGAAAGATCTCGGTCTCGGTTTAGATTTTAATCCGACCTTGTTTTCGCATGAGAAAGCGGCTGACGGACTCACCCTTTCACACCCCGATCCGAATGTCAGGGAATTTTGGATCAGGCACTGCATTGCATGCCGGCGCATTGGGGAATACTTCGGGAAAGAACTAGGCACACCTTGCTTGACGAATATTTGGATTCCCGACGGCTATAAGGATATCCCGAGTGACAGGCTGACACCGCGTATAAGGTTAAAAGAATCATTGGATCGGATCTTTGCAGTGGAGGTCAGTGAACAACACAATCTTGATTCAGTCGAAAGCAAACTGTTCGGTCTTGGTTCCGAGTCATATGTTGTCGGCTCTCATGAATTTTATATGGCCTACGCTTTAACGAATCAAAAGCTTTGTTTGCTGGATACAGGCCATTATCACCCGACTGAAACAGTATCAAACAAGATTTCGTCCATGCTGCTTTACACAGACAAACTAGCCTTGCACGTGTCCCGGCCCGTTCGTTGGGATAGCGACCATGTTGTGATTTTAGATGATGAATTGAGGGAAATCGCGCTTGAAATTGTACGTAATCAGGCTCTCGAGAAGGTCGCTATCGGCTTGGACTTTTTCGATGCCAGCATTAACCGTGTTGCCGCCTGGACCATCGGAACGAGAAATATGCTCAAAGCTCTATTGTATGCATTGCTTCTCCCGAACGATTATTTAAAGCAATTGCAGGAAGAGGGCCGCTTTACAGAAAGGCTGGCGCTGATGGAGGAATTTAAAACCTATCCTTTCGGTGCCGTCTGGGATTCCTACTGTGAACAAATGGGCGTACCGGTAAAAGAGGAATGGCTCGAGGATATAAAAGATTATGAACAACAAGTGCTTTTAAAAAGGAAGGCATCATCTCCGATTGTCTAATAAAAAAATCCGCCGCGGCATTGGCACGCGGGCGGATTTTTTTAGGCTTGATCAGCAGGGTACACAATTCCCATTTGCTTTCTTGCTTCTTCCATGATTTTCGCAGTGATCATGGACCGTTCAAATGTATTTTCTTCAGATTCCTGCTTGTTCTCTTTTATGAGCGTGACAAATTCTTCCGCTTCGTAGAACATCGCCGGTTTAGGATCGTGAATCGAAATGTTTTCCAGGCGGCCGTCGCGATAGCGGATTTCTACCCGTTCTGGCCGGTGAATCGTATCGATCACAATCGTCCCGTCTTCACCCTGGATTTCCGCCGGGGCATAGGAAGTGGATATTTTAGAATGCATTAGAACGGCTTCGAACCCGTCGTAAGACAGAATGACCGTTCCTTCTCCATCCACTCCGGTAGATAAAGCATATCCGTTCGCCTTCACATCCTGCGGCTCGCCAAACAGCACGACAGCAGGATAAATACAATAAATGCCGATATCCATTAAGGACCCGTTGGAAAGCTCAGGCTGAAATGCGTTCAAGACGGTTCCGTTTCTGAATGCGTCATACCGTGAGGAATACTGGCAGTAGCTTGCGGTAAATCTGCGGACGGTGCCGATTTTATGCAAGTGGTTTTTCAGCTCTTTGAAGTTTGGCAGGAAAGTGGTCTTCATTGCTTCCATAAGGACAACACCGTTTTTCTGAGCCGCTGAAATCATCTCTTCCGTTTCTTTTGTATTGGAAGCAAACGGCTTTTCGCAAAGCACATGCTTGCCATGGTTCATAAAGAGAACGGCCTGCTCCTTGTGAAGAGCATTGGGACTGGCTATGTATACAGCGTCAAAGCAATCGCTTGCCGCCATTTCCTGAAGGTTTGAGAAGGTGTGCTCAGCACCGTGTTTAGCGGCAAACTCGGCAGCTCGTTCAGCCGACCTTGAATAAACAGCTGTCAGCTGAACATCCTTTATTTCCGCTGCCGACTCAAGAAAGCGGTCTGTAATCCAGTTGGTTCCTATTATTCCAAAACGTATCACTCTTATCGCTCCTTTTGTATCATATAGATAAATTATAGCTCAAAATGGAGAAAAGCACATGATAGAACTGACTACAGTTGTAAACAAGAAGGTTTTTCCAGCAACGAACGGTTTTTATTTTTCATTATAGGGACGATAGTGTACAATTTAATTAAACTATGTATGACGGAGGAACGATAGTGGAGACGTTGCAAACATGGAGCGGCAGATTCAAGCAATTCTTCTTGGACAATAAGTTTGTTTTATTTTTGCTTGTGCTGTTGTTAATTGGTTTAAATATTCTCGTTTTTACAAAAACATCATTTATTTTTACCCCGATTATTGTTCTTCTCAAGACAATTTCACTTCCGATTATTTTAACAGGCATCGTTTTTTATCTGTTAAACCCAGTCGTCGATTTCCTTGAGAGAAGAAGAGTAAGAAGAATCTATACGATTTTCCTGTTATACCTATTGATTATCGGACTGATCACGATCACAATTGTATCCATTATCCCCTTTTTAAAAGAACAAATTATGAGTTTGATTGATAACATCCCGAGGTATGTGGATGTCGTTGAAAGTCAGACGAAACAGCTGATCGGCAGCAACTTCGTCAATCAGGCCCAGCAAACGATGAACATCAATATATCTGATCTTGCAACAAAGATTTCAGACCAGGCAGCTACGATTGTAAACAGTACTTTCACCGGCGTTGGGAATTTTATCGGTGCTCTGACTGAGGTTATTATTTCGATCATTACGGTTCCGTTTATTCTTTTCTATTTATTAAAAGATGGAAAGAAATTGCCGGTCTATATACTGAAGTTTGTGCCGACACGATTAAAAGAACAGACATACACAGTCTTAAGCGAAATGAACCATCGGTTAAGCTCTTATATCAGAGGCCAGATCATTGTCAGCTTCTGTATCGGTTTTTTGCTGTTTATCGGATATTTGATTATCGGGCTGGATTATGCTTCGCTGCTTGCCATCATTGCGGCTTGTACGAGCATCGTTCCATATTTAGGGCCGACGATTGCCATTACGCCAGCGATTATCATCGCCATAGTGACATCGCCGCTCATGCTGCTTAAGCTGGTGATCGTATGGACCATTGTTCAGCTGATCGAAGGGAAGCTGATCTCTCCGCAAATTATGGGGAAAAACCTCCACATCCACCCGATTACGATTATTTTTCTGCTGTTAACAGCCGGCAAGCTGTTTGGTGTGGTTGGAATCATTCTTGCCATTCCGGGCTATGCAGTTGCAAAAGTCATTACGACACATTTATTTGACTGGTTTAAAATGCGGTCACATTTATACGACGAAGAGAAAAATGAAAATTCGTCAGGTCATAAAGTGTGATTTTCGTTTATAGTTATATAAGACGGGCTTTCCATTTATGGAAAGCTCCCGTTATGTAAAAAATAAATGTCTAATGGGGAGAATCAAAATCATGACTCTATGGGAATTGTTTGTAGCTGCCATTTTAGGGATCGTAGAAGGATTAACAGAGTACGCGCCGGTTTCTTCGACAGGACATATGATCATAGTAGACGATATCTGGCTTAAATCAAGCAATCTGATGTCAGAAGAAGCTGCCAACTCATTCAAAGTGGTGATTCAGCTTGGCTCTATTTTAGCAGTGGTGATCGTGTTTAAAGACCGGATTTTGAATTTGCTCGGATTGAAAAAGAATATTACCAGCGACCAGAAGCAGGGGCATAAATTAAGCATTGCGCAAATTGCTGTCGGACTTGTGCCTGCAGCTGTTCTCGGCTTTTTGTTTGAGGATTACATTGATGAATATTTATTTTCCGTTAAAACCGTTGCCATCGGTTTAATCGCTGGGGCAGTCCTCATGCTTTTTGCTGATTGGGTAAATAAACGGAAAACAGCGACAGACACCCTTGACCGCATTTCCTATAAGCAGGCGATAGGAGTCGGCTTATTCCAATGTCTTGCCCTTTGGCCGGGTTTCTCGCGTTCCGGCTCGACCATTTCCGGAGGTGTTATTCTTGGATTGAATCACCGAGCGGCAGCCGACTTTACGTTTATTATGGCAATGCCAATCATGATGGGCGCAAGCTTTTTAAGCCTTGTGAAGCATTGGGACAGCTTAAGCTCTGATTTGATGCCGTTTTTCATCGTTGGCTTCATCTTCGCCTTTGTTGTCGCGCTATTCGTCGTCCGTTTCTTCTTAAAACTGATTAATAAAGTCAAACTCGTTCCATTTGCAATCTACCGAATCATCCTCGGTGTGATTTTACTATTAATCATGATGTAACTCCAAAAATAAGGCTCTTTCCGGAGCCTTATTTTTTCTGTCAATTCAAGAGAAACCGCTTGTTTTTCAAAAAAAAATCATCTATAATAAACATGACGTTACATACGGGGCCATAGCTCAGCTGGGAGAGCGCTACGCTGGCAGCGTAGAGGTCAGGGGTTCGAGCCCCCTTGGCTCCATACCTTTACACCCTTATTCTATAAGGGGTTTTTTTGTTTGCCAGGAAAAGGTTCGTTCGCTGAACTTTTGTAGAACATGTCAAGAAAGTATTTTCTGAGCAGCTTGTAAAGTGGTGTTTAATTCGCTTGAGAAAGGAAGCGGATACTCATAAGTGAAAGTCAAGCTCTCTTGACTATAAATCATGATATCAGTCAAAAGCTGTTCAGTCTTTTGTTTTATACTAAAATTGCGCCATTGACAAAACATAGTTGTTTTGGAATAATGTTTGATTATATGCTCATTTATTCACATAAGAACGGAATATCATTTCCTCTGATAGGAAGCTAATGGCCTTGAACATCTATTAGCTTCTTTTGTTTTTAAAATAAAATGTTACATATGGATTGATAGGAAGGAATGACAACATGAAGACAAAACGATATTGGGTGATTTCTTTGCTCGCTGTTTTAGCGGTCGGCCCGGGTTTAATGTCTAACACGGCATTGTCGTCAGTTCAAGCCCTTGTTCAGAAGACGGTCGGGACAAGTGATTTCACAGCGGTGAATCCAATATTGATCGGCAATATGGCCTTTGCATTATTTGTGCCGGCGGGTCCGCTGCTGAGGAAAAAATTCGGCGCCCGTCCGATCTATCTCGCTTCATTACCCGTTTTTATACTTGGCTCTTTGCTCTTCGCGCTTTCAAGCGATATTGCATGGATGGCGGCAGGGCGCTTTTTACAAGGAGCGGCTACAGGTGTCATGCTGATGATTATGATTCCAATGCTTGTTCTATCATTTCCGATCGACCGCAGAAACTATGCACTGCTGGTTTTGATCGGGGGATTTTATGGCTCTGTTATTACCGGCACGATCCTGGGAACGATTGCAACAAGTTTCGAACACTGGAGATGGCTGTTTTACATCTTTGGCGCGCTGTCACTGATCGGTGTCGCGGTGAGCTATTTCTTTCTTCACGATGAACATCATGGATCGGCAGAACAAGAACAGCCGATCGATGGTGCAGGGATCATTTTATCTGTGGGTCTTGCCGCTGCCTCAGCGATTACATTTATATTTCTGCAAAAATGGGGGCTTTCATCAGGTTATGTATGGATTGGTTTTGGAGTTGCGCTATGCTTGCTCCTTGTTCTATTGATTGTGGAATATAAAGTGAAAAACCCCTTCATTTCTATTAAACTGATGCTGCTGCCAAAACCGGTGCTCGGCTTATTGATCATAGCTGCAGGGACGATAACGGTAGCTGTAAGCCTTTCTGCTTTTCAAGGCTTGCTCCGTCAAATGTATGATATTTCTCAGGGGCAACTCATTCTTTTAAACTTGACTCTTTTAATCGGAGTGGCGATCGCCGCCATTTTAAGCACTCTGTTTTATGATAAAGTCGGACCTGGGATGCTCGGTATTATAGGCGCTCTCCTTCTCGTGTTGGTGAATTTTCAATGGCTGCATATGCAAGGTCAATCGTCTCTCTATATGTATGCTGTTCTGTTTATCATGCTTGCCGCCGGAACGGGGCTGACGGTCGCTGCAGGGCTGATGGGAGCTGCGATGGGCGGTCCGCTGCCTGATTTGGTCAAGAGAATGACAGCTGTTCAGTTTTTAAGATTGTTTGTTTATATGGGAGTTCCAATCCTCATCGGCTCTTTTACGAAAAAAGATGCTGCCAGACAAAGCGGTTCAATGCAGGATTCTATGATGACTGCTTATCATGATCTCTTTTTCATTTCTTTTGTCCTGAGCGTGCTGCTCGTTTGCCTGTCATTCTGTATGAACGCCACAGGTATGGGCCACAAGCTGGCTCATAAACCGCATGATAACGCGAAGACGGCTCCGGAAAAACCGGCCGTTTCAGATCATCGAGTGTCAAATGTTGCTGCTAAATCACATAAAGTGATACATGATACAGAATATCGAGCTATACTTAAAAATTTACAAAAATAGAACCTTTTCTAGTGAAAAGGTTTTTTGTTTGCATTCTTTTCCCAACTTTCTCCCTAAAGAATTGAAAAATATTAGAAGTCAAAGTAAAATTCTAAAAGGTAGATTCTTTTACATTCGTAATCTTTTAACTCGAAGGAAGGTATTCATGGCCCGTAAAAAACTGAAAAAACGCAGACTCTTGATTACACTATTTTTCATTGTATCGATTCCGTTAGCCTTTTTTGTTTTAGCCACAACTTTATCAAAGCCGATTGAAACAGCCAAAGAACCCGAAGAGATTGATGAACAGCAAGTATTTATTGACAGCCTGTCCGGGCATGCACAAATTCTGTATGAGAAATATCATGTTCTCCCCAGCATCACGATCGCTCAGGCCATTCTCGAATCTGACTGGGGGAACAGCGAGCTTGCTGCTCAGGCCAACAACCTTTTTGGCGTAAAAGGAAATTATAAAGGCCATCACGTCACGATGGAAACGGATGAATTTGAAAAAGGAGAAAGGAAAACCATTCGCGCAAAGTTTCGCAAATACAGCACGTTTTTTGAATCTATGGATGACCATGCCCAATTGTTTGTCCGCGGCACATCATGGAATAAAAAGAAATATAAACCGGTACTTGATGCTGGGGATTATAAGGAAGCGGCAACCGCCTTGCAAACAGCAGGATATGCGACTGATCCTGATTACGCTGACAAACTCAGCACTATTGTGGAAAAATATGATTTAGATGCCTACGATGAGGTCAATCCATCCTTGAAATCTGTGGATTTAATCGGCTCCATAAAAGACAGCGCCGTTCAAGACGTATGGTCCAAGCCTTCTACTGATGAGCGGTCCATAAGACTTACCTCTGCCCAATCTTACATCGGAAAGGACATAAAGGTTGTATCTAAAAAGCAGAAAGGCCAGTCCGTATGGTACCAATTTCAAATCGATGATAAACTCATCGGCTGGATTGACGATTCAGCTGTTGAAATAAAGGAAGCAACCTAAGCTGTTTATACTGGTATTTTTATTTCTATGTTCCATTCAGGGGAATTTGAGGTATAATATTCCACGGAAGTTATCACTTATTGACTATGTTTTCAGGAGGGAACAAAGATGCAGAAATATAGACGGAGAAACACGGTTGCTTTTACAGTATTAGCTTATTTCACTTTTTTTGCGGGAGTATTTTTGTTTAGTGTCGGGCTCTATAATGCTGATAATCTGGAACTCAATGAAAAAGGCTATTATATTGCCGTTATGATACTTGTAGCGGTCGGTGCGATTCTTACACAAAAAGTGACCCGTGATAACGCAGAAGATAATGAAATCATCGCGGAGCAGGAAAAAAGACAAACTCAATCTCATATCGAATCATAAAAAATCCGGCGCCTGAACGCCGGATTTTTTGCTATCACCCTGTAAACACCTCGCCGTCAGGGTAACGAATATTTGATTTCTCTGTTTTCGCGAATGAAAATACGAACGTCAGAGGGCCGATTCTTCCGATAAACATGATGAGAATAATGATACATTTTCCCGCTTCTGTAAGTTCGGGAGTCAATCCCATTGATAGACCGA
Source organism: Bacillus sp. K7 (assembly GCF_053903245.1). Classification (NCBI taxonomy): domain Bacteria; kingdom Bacillati; phylum Bacillota; class Bacilli; order Caryophanales; family Bacillaceae; genus Bacillus; species Bacillus sp. K7. The sequence continues at coordinate 2,888,625 of NZ_CP096406.1, read as the reverse complement.
CAGTTCCGAAAGCAGAAAAGGTTTCAAACACAATTTGGATAAATGGCGCTTGCTCTGTGATCGTCAGGGCGAAAATCCCTAAAAACACAATGAACAAGCTGGTGACACTCACAGCTAGAGCTTTAATGATAATCGGGTATTTAATGGAGCGGCGGAAAATAACCGTTTCTTTTTTTCCTCGCAAATAAGCGATCACAGACATCAAAATCACGATGAACGTAGTCAGCTTAATGCCGCTCGCCGTTGAAGCGCTGCCTGCTCCGACAAACATCAATAATAACGTAAATACAATCGTTCCTTCTCTCATGCTTCCGATATCAAGAGAATTGAAGCCGGCGGTTCTCGGCGTCACAGCTTGAAAATAGGAAGCCCACAGTTTATCTCCTATATGCAGGTGACCGAGCGTGCCGGGGTTGCTATACTCCAAAATAAAGATCACAAACATAGCAGCCGCATTCAGAATCAAGGTGCCTGTAAGCATGATTTTCGTATGAAGAGAAAAGGCTTTAAATCGCCGATTCTTCATGATGTCAAACAGAACTGTAAATCCGATACCTCCTGTGATAAATAAAAACGTAATCACGATATTAATTGTAGGATCACCAACGAAGCTCATCAAATTATCCGGCCATAATGAAAACCCGGCATTGTTAAAAGCCGAAATTGCGTGAAACAGGCTGGCAAACAAGCCGGATGCCCAGCCGTACTGGGGCACAAGCCGAATGGATAAGATGAGTGCCGCTATTAACTCAATACTGATGGAAAACAGAAACAGGACTTTGACTAGACCTACGACGCCGCCGATTGTCGGCTGGTTTAAGGCTTCACGAACGAGCATTCGTTCTTTTAATCCGATTTTCTTCCCTAATATCATGACAATCAAAACAGCAAAAGTCATAAATCCAAGCCCGCCGATCTGAATCAGAGCCATGATGACAGTTTGCCCGAAAACCGTAAATTCTGTACCGGTATCGACAACTGCAAGCCCTGTTACAGTGGTAGCGGAAGCTGCGGTAAAAAGGGCATCTATGCATGACAATGGCTTCACTGCAGAAATCGGAAGCATTAACAATCCAGCCCCGATGATAATGGTCAGAAGAAACCCAATTGCAAGCACTTGAGGCGGTGTAAAACGAACCCATTTGATCACTTTATCCTTTTGAAGTGTCACCTATGTCTACATCCCTTCGTTTTCAAAACGTCTAATATCTTTTTTGTGCCCCATGATCACCAGGCAATCCTGTTCGTGAATGATATCTTCAGATGCGGGAGATAGACGGATATCTCCATGATGTTTTATGGCCAGAATGGTACAGCCGTACTTGGCTCTTACATTCAGATCGAAAATTGATTTTGAGTCAAGCTTGTTTGTTGCCTGGAGCTCGACAATACTGTACTCATCAGATAAATCAAGGTAATTCAATACATTCTCATCAGAAAGGCTTTGTGCGATCTTGACGCCCATGTCCTTTTCAGGGTGAATAATACGGTCAGCGCCGATTTTTTCAAGCACCTTATGGTGATAATGGTTTTGAGCCTTTACCCAAATATTCGGGATGTCAAATTCCTTTAATAATAAAGTCGTCAGGGTACTTGCTTGAATATTCGCTCCGATCGCAACAATCACATATTCAAAATTGCGTATTCCTAATGATAGCAATTCGTTTTCTTCGGTAGCGTTGGCAATCACCGCATGAGTTGCGTAAGAAGTGTAAGCATTTACCTTTTCTTCGCTGATATCAATTGCAAGGACCTCATGCCCCATTCTGTGCAGCTCTTTGCAAATGCTTCCGCCAAATCGGCCGAGCCCGATCACGGCAAATTGCTTATTTTTTATTTTTCCCAATGTTCATAACTCCCTTAGTAAAAGTAACGTTTTTGAAGCAAAAAAGACCATCTCGAAGAATGGCCGTTAATAGACCTCCTCTCTGGATACGCCTACGAGGTTAGCTGTCGGATTAGGGATTCAGAGTACCCCCTCTTACTAAGTAAGATTCACCCCTAGGCTGTGAATAAAACAGCCAATCGTTGGTTCCCCCGTTCGTGTTTGATTAAGCGGTAAAAGAGACTAATATGAAATTGAACACTCAAGAATTTACTCCTGTTTCTAGAGTTTGTCAATTTAAATTTTTATTAAGAAAAAAGATAATTGGAAATAGAGGGGAAAGGGGAGGGCAAAACGCAAAAAAAGACCGGCGTTAACCGGTCTTCAATGTTTAGTTGCAGCCGCATGGCTGAGTTGGAGGAGTGCTGCGTTTAGCAACGTCAATGCTGGCTTCTGCATAAAATTTATTTCCGATGCTCAATGATTTATTCTCCGCACGGAAAGTATATGTACCAGCGGCAGGAAGAGTTTTGTTATTCAGTTTTAATTTGAATTCGCCAGCTCCTAACAAATCAAGCGCCAGAGGGATTCTTACTGTTTTTCCGTTATTAAGGATCTGTGTTTCACGCAACGCACGCCCGTTCATTGTGTCTTTTGTATTTGCAGTAAAACCGCTTGGCAAAGTAAATTCCATAACGCCAAGGCTGAGAAGCGTATTTGGGCGGTACGTCAATTCAATATCTGAGAAAGACCATTCCGTTTTGCTGGTTCCTGTGATTGTTGCAAACAATGAAGCTGTTGACTGTGTTTTCATAGTAGACTCAGTATGAGCGGAAGTTGATTTAGATTCAGCCGCGAAAGAAGCTGTAGGTGCAGAAACGAGTAAACCGAGACTTAATGCGCTAATGGCCAAAGAAGATAATAATTTGCGTTTCATAATAAAATTCCCCCTAAAAAGTTATGAAATATACAGGCCAGCTCGCTGTTCACCTCCTCTGAACGGCCAAATACAAATTTTACCTACATAAAATTACCATCAAACTTTTTGGAAGTAAATGGGGTGTTTTTCCCGTATTTTTCAAATTTGTAGTAATTACATGTAAATGAACAGAAAAACGCCCGAGCAACCGGGCGTTTTCTTCTTTACTTTTCTTCGATTGGTATAAACTTAAAAATTTCTCCGCTCTGCACCGATTCAGCAAGCCGTTTCAGCCAATCATAGTAGGCTCTGGAGCTTTCCAGCTGCTCGTGTAACTGCAGGGCTTCATTTTTGATGTCCTCATTGAGGCCTTCCTTGTTTAAAACCTCTTGTAAATCAGCCTGAGCTTCTTCAATTGCCGCTACATTTACCTCAACTTCCCGTTCCCATTTAGGCGGGAAGAAATTTGTAAAAAACTTGAAGAAATCTTTTTCAGCCACAAATGTATGCTTGCGGATGCCCCGGTGAAATGTTTTTTTCACCACATTTAAATCCTGAAGCTTTTTGACACCTGTGCTCATGCTTGGTTTGCTCATTTGCAACTCTTCACGCATTTCGTCAAGCGTCATCTCATCACGCATATACATCGTCCCATATAAAATGCCGACACTGCGGGTAATTCCGTAAAGATCCATCGTTTCAGCAATGGAGTCGATAACAAGATCCCGAGCCTGTTCTATAGCTGCAAATTCTGGATTTTCATCCATACTGACCCTCTTTTCCTTTAGAAAGTTAAATTCGTTAAGTTACTTCTTTATGATCTTTATCTTAACGAAACATAAAGAAAAGTCAAAAAGAAAAATCAAAATGAGGCTTTGACAGTTTAAAAACCATATGTTAGATTAATGTTGTTAAAAACGTTAAATTTTTATTTAACAAACTTTATTTTCGTCAAGGAGGCTTATATGAGTCAAACATTATACATTGACGGTGAATGGATCAGTGCTGAAAAAGAGCAGATCCGCAACATTATCAATCCATTTAATCAAGAAGAAATTGCAACCGTAAGCGAGGGAGAGCGAGAGGACGCCATCAAGGCAATCGCAGCCGCGCGAAGAGCTTTTGACAAAGGAGAATGGTCATCTCTATCCGGGCTTGAACGCGGAAAGATTGTTCTGAAAATTGCGGAATTAATCAGGCGTGACCTTGATGAGCTGGCTGAGCTTGAATCCCTTGATACGGGAAAAACACTCGAAGAAAGTAAGGCTGATATGGACGATATCGCCAATGTTTTTCAATATTATGCCGGATTGGCAGACAAAGATGGCGGAGAGATCATTTCATCTCCGATCCCTGATTCAGAAAGCAAAATCATTAGAGAGCCAATCGGGGTTTGCGGCCAGATTACGCCCTGGAATTATCCGCTTCTGCAAGCGAGCTGGAAAATCGCGCCTGCACTGGCTGCGGGCAATACGATCGTCATGAAGCCGAGTGAGATCACGCCGCTAACAACAATCAAAGTGTTCAAGCTAATGGAAGAAGCGGGCGTTCCAAAAGGTGTCGCAAATCTTGTCCTTGGACCTGGAGCCACAGTGGGTGACGAGCTCGCAGCAAATAAAGACGTCGATTTGGTTTCATTTACAGGGGGAATCGAAACAGGCAAAAAAATCATGCGGGCAGCCAGCGGTAACGTCAAAAAAATCGCACTTGAACTGGGTGGGAAAAATCCCAATATCGTTTTCAAAGACGCAGATTTAGAAGTTGCTGTCGATCAGGCATTAAACGCTGTATTTTTCCATGCCGGCCAAGTATGCTCCGCCGGTTCCCGGTTGCTTGTTGAAGATGCCATTCACGATCAATTTTTAGCAGAGCTCGTCAAACGGACAAAACGCATAAAACTCGGAAATGGTTTTGACGCAGACACAGAAAGCGGTCCGCTTATTTCGGCAGAGCATAGGGCGAAGGTAGAAAAATATGTAGAGGTTGGAATAAAAGAAGGCGCGAAGCTCGAGACAGGAGGCAAACGGCCGGAAGACCCTGCGCTTCAAAACGGCTTTTTCTATGAGCCTACTATTTTCTCAAACTGTGAATCTGATATGAGAATTGTTCAGGAAGAGGTTTTCGGTCCTGTATTGACAGTCGAAACCTTCAGCTCGGAAGAAGAGGTCATTGCGCTTGCGAATGATACGATCTATGGTTTGGCCGGAGCGGTATGGTCAAAAGATATTGAAAAGTGCGAACGCGTTGCAGCCCGCTTGAGAATGGGAACCGTTTGGATTAACGATTTCCATCCATACTTTGCGCAGGCGCCATGGGGCGGCTATAAGCAGTCCGGATTCGGACGCGAGCTTGGAAAAATAGGCCTCGAAGAATACACAGAAGTCAAACATGTATATCGCAATACAAAACCGGCAGCGGTTAATTGGTTCAATTCATAAGAGGGAGAGATGAATAATGACATTAAATATGAAAGTAGAAAGCATGCACAAATTCCACACATTTGAAATTCCGACTGTGATTAAGCACGGAATCGGAGCCGTCAAGCAAACGGGTGAAGAAATAGCTGCGCTGGGCGTTTCGAAAGCACTCCTTGTCACAGACCCTGGGATTTATAAAGCCGGCGTCGTTGATCCTGTTATCGAATCACTTAAAGAAGCGGGCATTGAAGTGGTGCTCTTTCATAAAGTAGAGCCAAATCCGCCTGTCCGTCTGGTGAATGAAGGATCTGAGCTTTACAAAAAAGAGAACTGTAATGGATTGGTGGCAGTCGGAGGCGGAAGCTCCATGGATACTGCAAAAGCAATCGGAGTAGAAGCTACTCACGAAGGAAGCGTGCTTGATTATGAAGCGGCAGATGGAAAAAAACCGCTGGAAAACCGTATTCCTCCGCTGACGACAATTCCGACAACAGCTGGCACAGGATCAGAAGTAACCCAATGGGCGGTTATCACAGATGAAGAAAGAGAATTCAAATTTAATACAGGCGGTCCGCTGATCGCAGCGCACCTGACCATCATTGATCCTGAGCTCCATGTTTCAATGCCTCCGCATGTAACAGCCATGACAGGAATTGATGCGCTTGCACATGCCATTGAGTGCTATACAATGAAATTTGCACAGCCAATCACGGATGCAGTTGCTTTAATGGCAATTGAATATGCCGCTCATTACATTAAAAGAGCATTTGCTGACGGAGAGGATTTGGAAGCAAGATACGGAATGGCGCAGGCTGCGATGCTAGCGGGACTTTCTTACGGCAGTGAATCAGCGGGAGCGGCTCATGCGATGAGCCAGACGCTTGGCGGTATTATCCCGGTCGCTCACGGTCAATGTGTCGCCACGATGATGGGACCTGTCATGGAATACAACTGGAAGGGCTACCCTGAGAAATTTGCACGTATTGCGAAAGCGTTCGGTATTGACACTAGCAATATGACAACAGAAGAAGCAGCGAGAGCATCTGTCAACTGGATGTATGATCTGGTCGAAGATTTAGAAGTGCCGACTTTAGAAGAGCAGGGAGTATCACCTGATATGATCGAACGCTTGTCTAAAGAAGCGATGAAAGATCCGCAAACCTTTGGAAACCCTAGAGACTTAAATGAAAAAGCATACAATTGGATCTACAAGCGCTGCTTTAACCTTACGCCTAAAACGGTATAACACGATGTCCCGCTCCTTTACAGAGCGGGATTTTTTTGGATAATGAAACATAAATGGAAATGCTAAGGAAGAAGGTAGGTGCCGAATGATGTGGAAGCGTATGGCTGCAAAAACAGAAGGCTTGTATATTGCAGATACAGAAAGCTTCGTAACCAAGCGGAAGGACAAGTTCGATATTGATTATGGCGGCATCCCCGGTGACTTGCATTTTGGACTGACCAAAAAAGCGGGAGCCAGAGAACCAATGTTTTCAAGGGGAACTGAAATTTTTAATCGCAGACAAATTTCAATTGTTTCGATAGAGGAATGTGACGAGCTGGCTTTAAAAATGGAAGTTCCGAGTATTTTGCCGGAATGGCTCGGAGCGAATATCGCAGTCAGTGGAATCCACGATTTTACCTCATTAAAAGAAGGGAGCCGCCTCATTTTTCCGAGCGGCGCCGCTTTGCTGTGTGAGGGAGAAAATGATCCGTGTATCCAGCCGGGAGAAGTCATTCAGTCTTATTATCCGGACAAGCCGAAGCTGGCGCCTGCTTTCGTCCGCCACGCACTGGGCATAAGAGGGATTGTCTGTATTGTTGAGAGGCCAGGCGCTGTTTATGCTGGAGATGAAATAGAGGTCCATTCCTATCATAGGAAAGCCAAACGAAAAGCAGAAAGGGTCTGAATAATCAGGCCCTTTCCACCTTTTCTTTAATTTCTTTAATCTGGCTAAGATGCCGCTTTTCATGGTGGCCGATAAAATCGATCCACTGGCGGATAGTCAACTCTTGAAACACAGGATGCGGAAGCACTCTCTCAAAATCTTCTTCTTTTAGAGAGGCAATTGCCGCCGTCAGCTGTTCTCTCACCACATCAAGCTCGCGTTTCATTTGGCTGCCTGACATAAATCCATGCTCAGGCTCAAGGTGACTCGGGGCTTTTCGCTTATTGTTTCTGTCTTGTGCAGCTTCAAGCGGTTTCGCTTCAACTTTTTTAACAGGAGCTTCCTTTACACGCTCCTTCAGCATGATTTGTGCGGCCATATCGATTTTTTTCAAATGATCAAGAACTTCCCGTATACTCCATTCTTCAGCAGAAGGCTTTTGATTCAGCTTTTCGTCAGAAAGCCCTTTGACTTCGTTCCACGTTTCTAATCTGGCTTCATTAAAGATACTCATCATATCTCCTCCTAAAGTGACATTACCATATATATAAGCAATTATCATTTATAAAGCACTTCAAAATGGCACACTTTATCTAAAAATTTCGAAACCTTTTTCGTTATGTCTCGTATAAATGGTAACGGCAGCCGTTCATCAATGCATTGATGCAGAAAGGATGAGGAATTTGGAGTTGTTTGGCGTCCCTATACAAACGATTTATCTTTATACGCTTATGATTGCGGGCAGTCTTACGCTATTATTTCTATTTTTCGGAGATGTGTTTGCAGGGCTGTCAGAAGGCATTCCCTTTCTTAATCCGACTTTGGCGCTCGCATTTTTTACATGTTTTTCAGCAGGCGGATATATAGGCGAACACATATTGCCCCTATCCCACCTGTTGATCGCGCTTTTCTCTTGCATCCTTTCGATTATCCTTGTGATATTGCTTCACTTTTTTGTTCTGGTCCCATTATCATCCGCAGAAGAATCACTGGTTTATAAAGAAGATGATCTAAGAGGAAGGGTCGGCAAAGTGATTACCGCTGTTCCTATAGACGGGTTTGGTGAAGTGGTCATTGAAGGAATAGGCGGCACCATCTCGAAATCAGCGGTCAGCTTTGAGAATCAGCAGATCAGTTACGGGACAACGGTTTTGGTCGTAGATATCAACAACGGAGTTCTTTTAGTTACTCCGCATGAACCTATTTAAAACAAGGAGGAATGTAAAATGACAATGCCGATTATAATTGTCATCGGAGTTGTATTCTTTTTATTCATTGCACTGGTAGCCGTTTTTATCACAAAGTATCGTACGGCAGGACCAGATGAAGCGTTAATCGTAACGGGGAGCTATCTAGGAAATAAAAATGTTCATGTCGATGAAGGCGGCAACCGTCTTAAAATCGTCCGCGGCGGAGGAACCTTTGTCCTTCCCGTCTTCCAGCAGGCAGAGCCGCTAAGCCTATTATCAAGCAAACTCGACGTTTCGACACCTGAAGTCTATACCGAACAAGGAGTTCCAGTAATGGCTGATGGAACTGCGATTATTAAAATCGGTGGTTCTATAGGAGAAATCGCTACAGCGGCTGAACAATTTTTAGGAAAATCAAAAGATGACCGTGAGCAGGAAGCGCGTGAGGTTTTAGAAGGCCATCTTCGTTCCATTCTCGGCTCGATGACGGTTGAAGAAATCTATAAAAACAGAGAAAAATTTTCTCAAGAGGTGCAGCGTGTGGCCTCACAGGATCTCGCAAAAATGGGGCTTGTGATTGTTTCCTTTACCATTAAGGATGTACGTGATAAAAACGGTTATCTTGAATCATTAGGGAAACCGAGAATCGCTCAAGTAAAACGCGATGCTGATATCGCAACAGCAGAGGCTGATAAAGAAACCCGGATTAAGCGGGCAGAAGCCGATAAAGATGCAAAAAAATCAGAACTTGAACGGGCGACGGAAATCGCTGAAGCTGAAAAAACCAATCAGCTCAAAATAGCCGAATACCGCAGAGAACAAGATACGGCAAAAGCGAATGCCGACCAGGCATATGATTTAGAGACTGCCAGAGCCCGCCAGCAAGTCACCGAACAGGAAATGCAGGTTAAAATTATTGAACGCCAAAAACAAATAGAACTAGAAGAAAAAGAAATTCTTCGCCGGGAGCGCCAATACGACTCAGAGGTAAAGAAAAAAGCCGATGCAGACCGTTATTCAGTCGAGCAGTCCGCCGCAGCTGAGAAAGCCAAACAGCTCGCGGAAGCTGATGCCAAGAAGTACAGTATAGAAGCAATGGCGAAGGCAGAGGCCGAGAAAGTCAGAATTGACGGACTTGCAAAAGCAGAAGCTGAAAAAGCGAAAGGGGAAACAGAAGCTGAGGTTATTCGTCTAAAAGGTTTGGCGGAAGCGGAAGCAAAAGAGAAAATCGCCGCTGCTTTTGAACAGTACGGACAGGCTGCGATTTTCGATATGATCGTAAAAATGCTTCCGGAATACGCAAAACAAGTGGCATCACCTCTTTCAAATATTGATAAAATCACTGTTGTTGATACAGGGGGAAGCGGTGATTCAAGCGGCGCCAACAAAGTAACCAGCTATGCGACAAACTTAATGTCAAGCCTTCAAGAAAGCTTAAAAGCCTCATCGGGAATTGATGTAAAAGAAATGATTGAGAACTTTTCAGGAAAAGGAAACGTAAAACAAAGCCTTCACGAATTAACAAATGAAATAAAAGAAGCAAACGGGTCCAAACAAGAGAAGAATGACTAATGAAAGGATAGAACCAAATGGCAACTGTGAGAGAGGCAAAGTTAGAGGATATAAAAGACATTGCAAAAGTGCATGTCGACAGCTGGAGAACAACATATCGCGGCATCATCCCGGCTGACTACTTAAATGGTCTGGACTACAAGGAATTTGAAGACAAATGGAAAAGCCGCTCGTTAAAGGGTGTATTTGTCGCTCAAGATGAAAAAGATTCAATATTCGGCTTTGCTTCATTTGGCCCTATTCGGTCTGAACAAGAAGGCTATGACAGCGAGCTATACGCGATTTACCTTTTAGAGGAGCATCAGCGGCAAGGTGCAGGCAGAGCGCTCTTAGCAAAAGGAGCAGAGTTTTTGCTTCATCATGGCTTTTCAAGCATGTTTGTTTGGGTAATTGAGCAAAACCCCTCGATTTCATTTTATCAAGCCTATTCTCCTGAAAGAAAAGCGGAGGACAGCTTTGAAATTGCAGGAGAAAGGCTGAAAGAAATAGGGTTTGGCTGGCCGGATCTTTCTGCTTTGAAAACATCTCTTAACAGATAACAAAAAAACAACCCCCAGCGGATTGCGCTGGGGGTTGTCACGTTAGGCTTTGTCTATTTTAAGCAAACGCGGTGCTGTCATAAATAATAAACAAAGGACAATTGCACAGATGATGAATGAAGGAACCATATAAGTAGCATTATAAGTTAATGAATAAATCCATACCGGCGTTCCCTTTGGAGCATAGCTGCCGAAAAACACAGCTCCTGAAATGACGTGTGCCGCATAACGCAGGAAACTGCCGATAAAAACTGCGCTGACCACTGAAACAATCAGTTTCCCTTTATTTTTTGCTGCCGCTGCTTTGCGGACAGTGTAAGCGAAATAGCCGCTTATCCCAATTGCTGTGAATGCGATCATATAATCCAGAAATAGCTGTACAGGATGCTGTGCGAATAAGTTTCCGATTGCTATTTGAACTAGTCCTGTCAGCAGGCCGGTAGTAAGGCCTGCTTTTACACCCCACCGAAACGAAATCAAAAAGATCGGAATCATCATGATGGAGACCGAGCCTCCTTGAGGCATTCGGAGAAACATTCCTGAGACGATGTCTAAAATAACAGCAGCCGCAGTCATAATTGCAATTTCAATAAGGCGAACCAGTTGCTTAGATTGATTCATAAAAATCCCCTTCCATTGATAGACAATCCAAAAGGACAACAAAAAAGCAGCACGCGGAAGGATGAGAAAAGTTCCACGCACTGCTTTACAATCTGCAATTCATTTGACTTTGCCACATCCCTACGCCAGCGTTAACTAACAGGTTCAAAGGGTCAGAACGTAACCGCTCACTCTCAGCTTTAATGCTCCCCTTGTGGTTATCAATATTTAATTCGTTTCTACTATACTAAAAAGAGAAAAAAACAACAAGGTCACACTACTGAATGTATATGTTCTTTTAACATAGTTATATGCTAAAGACATGAAGGGACGATATGCCGAGGATTATAGTTTATTTATTTTATAGATTTTTTTAGAAAAACTATTGCAATAAATAAATGCAGGTGTTATATTATTAAACGTCGCTGATGCACAGCGGACAAAACAAGAAGCTTCAAAACAATTTGAAAAAAGTTGTTGACGAAATGGAAGCGAAATGTTATATTAGTAAAGCTGCTTCATTAAGAGGCAACGAAATGATCTTTGAAAACTAAACAAGACAAAACGTACCTGTTAATTCATTTTTATAAATCGCACAGCGATGTGCGTAGTCAGGGGCCTGCGCGATGCAGGTCATGCAGATGTTGTCACAGGATGTGACGAGCTTAATCTGCGCTCCATTACTTTATGGAGAGTTTGATCCTGGCTCAGGACGAACGCTGGCGGCGTGCCTAATACATGCAAGTCGAGCGGACAGATGGGAGCTTGCTCCCTGATGTTAGCGGCGGACGGGTGAGTAACACGTGGGTAACCTGCCTGTAAGACTGGGATAACTCCGGGAAACCGGGGCTAATACCGGATGCTTGTTTGAACCGCATGGTTCAAACATAAAAGGTGGCTTCGGCTACCACTTACAGATGGACCCGCGGCGCATTAGCTAGTTGGTGAGGTAATGGCTCACCAAGGCAACGATGCGTAGCCGACCTGAGAGGGTGATCGGCCACACTGGGACTGAGACACGGCCCAGACTCCTACGGGAGGCAGCAGTAGGGAATCTTCCGCAATGGACGAAAGTCTGACGGAGCAACGCCGCGTGAGTGATGAAGGTTTTCGGATCGTAAAGCTCTGTTGTTAGGGAAGAACAAGTGCCGTTCAAATAGGGCGGCACCTTGACGGTACCTAACCAGAAAGCCACGGCTAACTACGTGCCAGCAGCCGCGGTAATACGTAGGTGGCAAGCGTTGTCCGGAATTATTGGGCGTAAAGGGCTCGCAGGCGGTTTCTTAAGTCTGATGTGAAAGCCCCCGGCTCAACCGGGGAGGGTCATTGGAAACTGGGGAACTTGAGTGCAGAAGAGGAGAGTGGAATTCCACGTGTAGCGGTGAAATGCGTAGAGATGTGGAGGAACACCAGTGGCGAAGGCGACTCTCTGGTCTGTAACTGACGCTGAGGAGCGAAAGCGTGGGGAGCGAACAGGATTAGATACCCTGGTAGTCCACGCCGTAAACGATGAGTGCTAAGTGTTAGGGGGTTTCCGCCCCTTAGTGCTGCAGCTAACGCATTAAGCACTCCGCCTGGGGAGTACGGTCGCAAGACTGAAACTCAAAGGAATTGACGGGGGCCCGCACAAGCGGTGGAGCATGTGGTTTAATTCGAAGCAACGCGAAGAACCTTACCAGGTCTTGACATCCTCTGACAATCCTAGAGATAGGACGTCCCCTTCGGGGGCAGAGTGACAGGTGGTGCATGGTTGTCGTCAGCTCGTGTCGTGAGATGTTGGGTTAAGTCCCGCAACGAGCGCAACCCTTGATCTTAGTTGCCAGCATTCAGTTGGGCACTCTAAGGTGACTGCCGGTGACAAACCGGAGGAAGGTGGGGATGACGTCAAATCATCATGCCCCTTATGACCTGGGCTACACACGTGCTACAATGGACAGAACAAAGGGCAGCGAAACCGCGAGGTTAAGCCAATCCCACAAATCTGTTCTCAGTTCGGATCGCAGTCTGCAACTCGACTGCGTGAAGCTGGAATCGCTAGTAATCGCGGATCAGCATGCCGCGGTGAATACGTTCCCGGGCCTTGTACACACCGCCCGTCACACCACGAGAGTTTGTAACACCCGAAGTCGGTGAGGTAACCTTTTAGGAGCCAGCCGCCGAAGGTGGGACAGATGATTGGGGTGAAGTCGTAACAAGGTAGCCGTATCGGAAGGTGCGGCTGGATCACCTCCTTTCTAAGGATATATTACGGAATATAAGACCTTGGGTCTTATAAACAGAACGTTCCCTGTCTTGTTTAGTTTTGAAGGATCATTCCTTCAGACATAGGGGCACCTGCTAAATGCGCCACATCGTGTGGCAACGCATGTGTTAGCATGTCCTATGCGTTGTTCTTTGAAAACTAGATAACAGTAGACATCACATTCAATTAGTAAGACAAGATATCACATGGTGATTCTTTTTAACGGTTAAGTTAGAAAGGGCGCACGGTGGATGCCTTGGCACTAGGAGCCGATGAAGGACGGGACGAACACCGATATGCTTCGGGGAGCTGTAAGCAAGCTTTGATCCGGAGATTTCCGAATGGGGAAACCCACCACTCGTAATGGAGTGGTATCCATATCTGAATTCATAGGATATGAGAAGGCAGACCCGGGGAACTGAAACATCTAAGTACCCGGAGGAAGAGAAAGCAAATGCGATTCCCTGAGTAGCGGCGAGCGAAACGGGATTAGCCCAAACCAAGAGGCTTGCCTCTTGGGGTTGTAGGACACTCTGTACGGAGTTACAAAGGAACGAGGTAGATGAAGAGGTCTGGAAAGGCCCGCCATAGGAGGTAACAGCCCTGTAGTCAAAACTTCGTTCTCTCCTGAGTGGATCCTGAGTACGGCGGAACACGTGAAATTCCGTCGGAATCCGGGAGGACCATCTCCCAAGGCTAAATACTCCCTAGTGACCGATAGTGAACCAGTACCGTGAGGGAAAGGTGAAAAGCACCCCGGAAGGGGAGTGAAAGAGATCCTGAAACCGTGTGCCTACAAGTAGTCAGAGCCCGTTAACGGGTGATGGCGTGCCTTTTGTAGAATGAACCGGCGAGTTACGATCCCGTGCAAGGTTAAGCAGAAGATGCGGAGCCGCAGCGAAAGCGAGTCTGAATAGGGCGCATGAGTACGTGGTCGTAGACCCGAAACCAGGTGATCTACCCATGTCCAGGGTGAAGTTCAGGTAACACTGAATGGAGGCCCGAACCCACGCACGTTGAAAAGTGCGGGGATGAGGTGTGGGTAGGGGTGAAATGCCAATCGAACCTGGAGATAGCTGGTTCTCTCCGAAATAGCTTTAGGGCTAGCCTCAAGGTAAGAGTCTTGGAGGTAGAGCACTGATTGGACTAGGGGCCCCTACCGGGTTACCGAATTCAGTCAAACTCCGAATGCCAATGACTTATCCTTGGGAGTCAGACTGCGAGTGATAAGATCCGTAGTCGAAAGGGAAACAGCCCAGACCGCCAGCTAAGGTCCCAAAGTATACGTTAAGTGGAAAAGGATGTGGAGTTGCTTAGACAACCAGGATGTTGGCTTAGAAGCAGCCACCATTTAAAGAGTGCGTAATAGCTCACTGGTCGAGTGACTCTGCGCCGAAAATGTACCGGGGCTAAACGTATCACCGAAGCTGCGGACTGTTCTTCGAACAGTGGTAGGAGAGCGTTCTAAGGGCTGTGAAGCCAGACCGGAAGGACTGGTGGAGCGCTTAGAAGTGAGAATGCCGGTATGAGTAGCGAAAGAGGGGTGAGAATCCCCTCCACCGAATGCCTAAGGTTTCCTGAGGAAGGCTCGTCCGCTCAGGGTTAGTCGGGACCTAAGCCGAGGCCGAAAGGCGTAGGCGATGGACAACAGGTTGATATTCCTGTACCACCTCCTCACCATTTGAGCAATGGGGGGACGCAGGAGGATAGGGTAAGCGCGGTATTGGATATCCGCGTCCAAGCAGTTAGGCTGGGAAATAGGCAAATCCGTTTCCCATAAGGCTGAGCTGTGATGGCGAGCGAAATATAGTAGCGAAGTTCCTGATTCCACACTGCCAAGAAAAGCCTCTAGCGAGGTGAGAGGTGCCCGTACCGCAAACCGACACAGGTAGGCGAGGAGAGAATCCTAAGGTGATCGAGAGAACTCTCGTTAAGGAACTCGGCAAAATGACCCCGTAACTTCGGGAGAAGGGGTGCTCTGTTAGGGTGCAAGCCCGAGAGAGCCGCAGTGAATAGGCCCAGGCGACTGTTTAGCAAAAACACAGGTCTCTGCGAAGCCGTAAGGCGAAGTATAGGGGCTGACGCCTGCCCGGTGCTGGAAGGTTAAGAGGAGCGCTTAGCGTAAGCGAAGGTGCGAATTGAAGCCCCAGTAAACGGCGGCCGTAACTATAACGGTCCTAAGGTAGCGAAATTCCTTGTCGGGTAAGTTCCGACCCGCACGAAAGGCGCAACGATCTGGGCACTGTCTCAACGAGAGACTCGGTGAAATTATAGTACCTGTGAAGATGCAGGTTACCCGCGACAGGACGGAAAGACCCCGTGGAGCTTTACTGCAGCCTGATATTGAATGTTGGTACAGCTTGTACAGGATAGGTAGGAGCCTTGGAAACCGGAGCGCCAGCTTCGGTGGAGGCATCGGTGGGATACTACCCTGGCTGTATTGACCTTCTAACCCGCCGCCCTTATCGGGCGGGGAGACAGTGTCAGGTGGGCAGTTTGACTGGGGCGGTCGCCTCCTAAAAGGTAACGGAGGCGCCCAAAGGTTCCCTCAGAATGGTTGGAAATCATTCGCAGAGTGTAAAGGCACAAGGGAGCTTGACTGCGAGACCTACAAGTCGAGCAGGGACGAAAGTCGGGCTTAGTGATCCGGTGGTTCCGCATGGAAGGGCCATCGCTCAACGGATAAAAGCTACCCCGGGGATAACAGGCTTATCTCCCCCAAGAGTCCACATCGACGGGGAGGTTTGGCACCTCGATGTCGGCTCATCGCATCCTGGGGCTGTAGTCGGTCCCAAGGGTTGGGCTGTTCGCCCATTAAAGCGGTACGCGAGCTGGGTTCAGAACGTCGTGAGACAGTTCGGTCCCTATCCGTCGCGGGCGCAGGAAATTTGAGAGGAGCTGTCCTTAGTACGAGAGGACCGGGATGGACGCACCGCTGGTGTACCAGTTGTTCTGCCAAGGGCATCGCTGGGTAGCTATGTGCGGACGGGATAAGTGCTGAAAGCATCTAAGCATGAAGCCCCCCTCAAGATGAGATTTCCCATTCCGCAAGGAAGTAAGATCCCTGAAAGATGATCAGGTTGATAGGTCTGAGGTGGAAGTGTGGCGACACATGGAGCTGACAGATACTAATCGATCGAGGACTTAACCACATTTTGATTGATGTCACATCTGTTATCTAGTTTTGAGAGAACACTCTCTAAAAGGCGGAAAGAAACTCCGCTAAGGGCTCTCACATCCTGTGAGAAACGCCCAGTACCTTCATCATGAAGGCATTTGTTTGGTGGCGATAGCGAAGAGGTCACACCCGTTCCCATGCCGAACACGGAAGTTAAGCTCTTCAGCGCCGATGGTAGTCGGGGGTTTCCCCCTGTGAGAGTAGGACGCCGCCAAGCAGTTGCACGCTAGTGCAATAATGGAGGATTAGCTCAGCTGGGAGAGCATCTGCCTTACAAGCAGAGGGTCGGCGGTTCGAGCCCGTCATCCTCCACCATTCTTTATTGTACATATCGGTTTTACATATACGCCGGTGTAGCTCAATTGGTAGAGCAACTGACTTGTAATCAGTAGGTTGGGGGTTCAAGTCCTCTTGCCGGCACCACTTTTATATGATATAATATTCAAGTCTCTTGTAAGAAGAGCCATTAGCTCAGTTGGTAGAGCATCTGACTTTTAATCAGAGGGTCGAAGGTTCGAGTCCTTCATGGCTCACCATTTACATGTTGCGGATGTGGCGGAATTGGCAGACGCGCTAGAATCAGGCTCTAGTGTCTTTACAGACGTGGGGGTTCAAGTCCCTTCATCCGCACCATTTCTGCGGAAGTAGTTCAGTGGTAGAACACCACCTTGCCAAGGTGGGGGTCGCGGGTTCGAATCCCGTCTTCCGCTCCAACTATACCATCCACGCCGGGGTGGTGGAATTGGCAGACACACAGGACTTAAAATCCTGCGGTAGGTGACTACCGTGCCGGTTCAAGTCCGGCCCTCGGCATTAAGTTTTGCGCCCGTAGCTCAATTGGATAGAGCGTTTGACTACGGATCAAAAGGTTAGGGGTTCGACTCCTCTCGGGCGCGCCATGATCTACATGAAATCGGGAAGTAGCTCAGCTTGGTAGAGCACATGGTTTGGGACCATGGGGTCGCAGGTTCGAATCCTGTCTTCCCGACCATTCTTGGGGCCTTAGCTCAGCTGGGAGAGCGCCTGCTTTGCACGCAGGAGGTCAGCGGTTCGATCCCGCTAGGCTCCACTTGGTTTCAATAAATATTTGGCGGTGTAGCTCAGCTGGCTAGAGCGTACGGTTCATACCCGTGAGGTCGGGGGTTCGATCCCCTCCGCCGCTACCAATGGACCTTTAGCTCAGTTGGTTAGAGCAGACGGCTCATAACCGTCCGGTCGTAGGTTCGAGTCCTACAAGGTCCACCACTATACGGAGGAATACCCAAGTCTGGCTGAAGGGATCGGTCTTGAAAACCGACAGGGGTGTCAAAGCCCGCGGGGGTTCGAATCCCTCTTCCTCCGCCATATCTATTCTTAATCATCGCGGGGTGGAGCAGTTCGGTAGCTCGTCGGGCTCATAACCCGAAGGTCGCAGGTTCAAATCCTGCCCCCGCAACCAAAATATGCGAATGAAAAATAAAGTGCCCGAAGGGCTCAATAAAAAAGATTCACATACTATTAAAATGGTCCGGTAGTTCAGTTGGTTAGAATGCCTGCCTGTCACGCAGGAGGTCGCGGGTTCGAGTCCCGTCCGGACCGCCATTTAAATAATACTTAGGCTCGGTAGCTCAGTTGGTAGAGCAACGGACTGAAAATCCGTGTGTCGGCGGTTCGATTCCGTCCCGAGCCACCATTTATCAATATATATTTTGGCGGTTGTGGCGAAGTGGTTAACGCACCAGATTGTGGCTCTGGCATTCGTGGGTTCGATTCCCATCAATCGCCCCAAATAAAAATTGCGGGTGTAGTTTAGTGGTAAAACCTCAGCCTTCCAAGCTGATGTCGTGGGTTCGATTCCCATCACCCGCTCCATTTCTATATTGTCATGGGCCTGTAGCTCAGCTGGTTAGAGCGCACGCCTGATAAGCGTGAGGTCGATGGTTCGAGTCCATTCAGGCCCACCATGACTTTTATATTCCACAGTAGCTCAGTGGTAGAGCTATCGGCTGTTAACCGATCGGTCGCAGGTTCGAATCCTGCCTGTGGAGCCAAATGGAGAAGTACTCAAGTGGCTGAAGAGGCGCCCCTGCTAAGGGTGTAGGTCGTGTAAGCGGCGCGAGGGTTCAAATCCCTCCTTCTCCGCCATATAATGAAAAATGGAAGTCTTCACTCATCGGCCCGTTGGTCAAGCGGTTAAGACACCGCCCTTTCACGGCGGTAACACGGGTTCGAATCCCGTACGGGTCATCCCAAAAACCTTGCATATCCTGCAAGGTTTTTTATTTTATCATCATGTTATGCCTTAGATTTCGTTCTTATTCTATAAACAGCCAACAAAAATCTCCATATCTTTTGTTTTTCTTCGGAAAAAGAAGTTAAATGTCAATAAGTATAAGCGCTTTCATGAAAGGGCTTTTTTTTATTTCTGCGAATAAATATTATAAATGAAAACTATGATGTCAGAAAGGATGATTACATGGCCGCCGCCAGCCCGTCAGCACATGATGTTTATCTTTTTCACGAAGGCAGTCTGTATAGAAGCTATCAACTATTTGGCTCGCATTATCGCGAGCTGAATAGCCAAAGCGGATATGAATTCTGTGTGTGGGCGCCTCATGCGTCAGTAGTTCGAGTGGCTGGGGATTTTAACAGCTGGTCAGGAGAACAGCATGTGATGCATAGAGTGAATGATAACGGCATTTGGACGTTATTTATTCCAGGTCTAGAGCAACAGGAACGATATAAATATGAAATCGTGACTCATAGCGGTGAGATTAGGCTGAAAGCAGATCCATACGCCTTTTATTCAGAAGTCCGGCCTCACACAGCATCACTTACGTACAATCTGACGGGATATAAATGGAAAGACCAAAAATGGCAAAAGAAACAACAGGATATGACGCTGTATGAGAAACCTATTTTTATTTATGAACTGCATCTTGGGTCTTGGAAGAAACATTCTGATGGCAGGCATTATACCTATAAAGATTTAAGCCAGTCGCTTATTCCTTATATCAAAAAGCATGGGTTTACCCATATCGAACTGCTTCCGGTGTATGAGCATCCTTATGATCGTTCATGGGGATATCAAGGAACGGGTTATTACAGCCCGACAAGCAGGTTTGGCACGCCGCATGATCTGATGAAGTTTGTGGATGAATGCCATCAAGAGAACATCGGAGTCATTCTGGATTGGGTTCCGGGACATTTTTGTAAAGATGCACATGGCCTTTATATGTTTGATGGAGAGCCTCTTTATGAATATCAAGATGAACGTGATCGGGAGAACGGGCTATGGGGCACAGCTAACTTTGATCTGGGAAAACCGGAAGTTCATAGTTTTTTAATTTCTAATGCGTTGTACTGGGCGGAACTCTATCATATAGATGGACTTAGGGTTGATGCAGTGGCTAACATCCTGTATTGGCCAAATCAGGATGAACGCCATCCGAATCCATATGCTGTTGAATTTCTACAAAAACTTAATCAAACAATGAGAGAGGCATATCCGCATGTCATGATGATTGCGGAAGATTCGACGGAATGGCCTCACGTGACAAGTGCCGCTGAGGAAGGAGGGCTCGGTTTTCATTTTAAATGGAATATGGGCTGGATGAATGACGTTCTGACATACATGGAAACGCCCCCAGAAGAAAGGCGGTATTGTCATCAGCTTATTTCTTTTTCATTATTGTATGCGTTTAGTGAACATTTTGTATTGCCGTTTTCACATGATGAAGTCGTTTACGGCAAAAAATCAATTCTTAATAAAATGCCTGGCGACTATTGGCAGAAATTTGCCCAGTATCGGCTTTTGCTCGGTTATATGACGGCTCACCCCGGTAAGAAATTGATTTTTATGGGTTCAGAATTTGCACAATTTGATGAATGGAAAGACACAGAGCAGCTTGATTGGTTTTTGGACTCCTTCCCCATGCATCGGAAAGCCAGCGTTTTTACGCAAGATCTTCTCCGCTTTTATCAAAAAAGCAAAATCCTTTATGAACATGACCATCGTGCACAGTCGTTTGAATGGATTGATGTCCATAATGACAAACAATCGATCTTTTCTTTTATTCGTTATGGCAAAAAGCACGGTGAGGCGCTTGTCATCATTTGTAATTTTACACCCGCGGTCTATCAGCAATATGATGTTGGTGTTCCTTTTCTTACCCAATATATCGAGGTCCTGAACAGCGACAGAGAAGCATATGGAGGCTCAGGGCAAATCAACAAAAAGCCGTTAGCGGCCAAAAAGGGAGCTTTACATCATAAACCGGGTTATATCACAATGACCATCCCCCCTTACGGCATTTCGATTTTACGGGCGGTTAAAAAAGAGGAGAGATGAAATCATGAAAAAACAATGTGTGGCCATGCTCCTTGCCGGCGGGAAGGGCAGCCGTCTCAACGGTTTAACAAAACATATGGCGAAACCGGCTGTATCTTTTGGGGGGAAATACAGGATTATTGATTTTACGCTCAGCAACTGTTCCAATTCTGGTATTGACACAGTGGGAATTTTAACACAATATCAGCCGCTCGAGTTGAATTCCTATATTGGCATCGGCAGCGCATGGGACCTTGACAGATATAATGGCGGCGTGACGGTTTTACCTCCCTATGCCAAGTCATCTGAGGTCAAATGGTATAAAGGGACGGCAAGCGCCATTTATGAGAATCTCAATTATTTAAAACAGTATGATCCTGAGTATGTGCTGATTTTATCTGGAGATCACATCTACAAAATGGACTACGGCAAAATGCTTGATTTTCATATTGAAAAGAATGCGGATGTAACGATTTCTGTTATTGAAGTGAGCTGGGAGGAAGCAAGCCGGTTCGGCATTATGAAGACCAATGCAGATGGGACGATTACACATTTCGATGAAAAGCCCCAATTCCCAAAGAGCAATCTCGCCTCAATGGGAATTTATATATTCAATTGGCCGCTTTTGAAACAGTACCTCGAGATGGATGACCGGAACCCGTATTCAAGCCACGACTTCGGCAAAGACATTATTCCTTTGCTTTTAGAGGAGAAAAAGAAGCTATCTGCTTATCCGTTCAAAGGATATTGGAAGGATGTCGGAACAGTGCAGAGTTTGTGGGAAGCCAATATGGATCTGTTAAAAGAAGACTCGGAGTTAAAGCTGTTTGAACGGAAATGGAAAATTTACTCCGTTAATCCGAATCAGCCTCCGCAATTTATTTCATCTGACGCGCAGGTTCATGATTCGCTTGTGAACGAAGGCTGTGTTGTGTATGGAAATGTGTCTCATTCCGTTCTTTTTCAAGGTGTTACTGTCGGTAAGCATGCGACTGTCGCATCGTCGGTTATTATGCCGGATGTGACGATCGGCGAGCATGTAGTGATTGAAAATGCCATTGTTCCTAATGGCATGGTGCTTCCAGATGGCGCAGTGATTCGGTCCGAAAAAGACATTCAGGAGGTGCTGCTCGTTTCAGAGGAATTTGTAGAAAAAGAATTGATCTAATACTGAAGAGGAGGCAGAGCCATTGTTCAATAACCAAATGTTAGGTGTTATAGATGAAACCACATATAAGCATTCTCTTCAGGATTTAACGGCACAGCGGTCGCTGGGGGCGATTCCTTTTGCCGGAAGGTACCGCCTGATCGATTTTATGCTATCCAACATGGTGAATGCGGATATTAGGAGTGTCGCAATTTTTCCGAAGTATCGCTATCGTTCGCTTATGGATCATCTTGGAGCAGGCAAGGAATGGGATTTGCATCGGAAAAAGGATGGCCTCTTTTTTTTCCCGTCGCCCCACCTTCACCAAGAATATGATGAATTCGGTTCCTTTCGACAGTTTTCCGACCATCTTGATTACTTCCGCAGAAGCACACAACAGTATGCTGTCATCTCCAACAGTCATACCGTATGCAACATTCAATTTCAATATGTGCTGAAACGCCATATGGAGATTGGCTGCGACGTCACCGAGGTATTTCAGGACGGCCAATCGCTGCAAATCTATATCATGTCTACAACGCTTTTACAGGATCTGATTTACGGACATAGTGAAAAAGGCTATAAAACCATTCATGAAGCTGTCGAAAAAGAATCCTCCTCATTGAGCATTTGCCCGTATGAATATTCAGGTTATTCCGCTGTCATTGATTCGGTAGAAAAGTATTATACCCACAGTATGGAGCTCATTCAGCCTCGGTTTTGGCAGCAGGTGTTTTTGCCGCAGCAGCCGATTTATACAAAAGTAAAGGATGAGCCGCCGACGAAATACGGAAAGCACAGCAGTGTCAAACATTCCTTGGTGGCAAACGGCTGTGTGCTTGAAGGAGAGGTTGAAAACTGCATTTTGTTCAGGGGGATTCATGTCGGAAAGGGAACGAAGCTGAAAAACTGCATTATTATGCAAAAAACACAGATTGGCGAGGATTGTCTGTTAGAGCAGGTGATTTCTGATAAGGACGTTAAAATTGGCAATTCGACTGAGGCTGCGGGAACAGCCGAACAGCCGCTGGTATTAAGAAAAGGGTTTGTCCAAGGAGAGCTGATGAATTCTTGAAGATATTGTTTGCTGTATCAGAATGTACGCCGTTTGTTAAATCAGGAGGCCTTGCCGATGTAGCAGGTGCTCTGCCAAAGGCACTTGCGCGATTAGGCAATGAAGTAACTGTGATGCTGCCGAAATACAGCCAAATACCTGAACGATGGAAGAAGCGCATGAGAAAAATAGCTGAATGTACAGTGGCCGTCGGCTGGCGCCAGCAATATTGCGGAATTGAACATATGGCCGATGATGATGTGAATTATTACTTCATCGACAATGAATATTATTTTAAGAGGGATTCGCTGTACGGGCATTATGATGATGGTGAACGGTTTGCTTTTTTTTCAAGAGCTGTGCTGGAAGCTGCTGAAGCCGTGAATGTTCAGGCCGATATTGTTCATACTCATGATTGGCATACAGCGATGGTCAATTATTTGCTAAAAGAGGAATACAGAGCGCATCCTTTTTATGAACAGATGAAAAGCGTGCTCACGATCCACAACCTCCAGTTTCAAGGCATATTTCCACCTGATGTCACACATGACTTGCTGGGGCTTGATATGGATCATTTTCATTTTGAAAGGTTAGAATGCAACGGATTCGTTAATTTTATGAAGGCAGGCATCATTGCAGCTGATCATGTGACAACTGTAAGCCCCACTTACAGAAATGAAATATTGACGCCGTATTACGGTGAACAGCTGGAGCGGGTTTTGCAATATAGGGAAAATGACATAACCGGCATATTAAACGGCATTGATGATACGTTTTATCATCCTAAAAACGATCCCTATATAGAGGCGCACTATGATGCAGACCACCTAACATGCAAGGAAGAAAATAAAACGCAGCTGCAGCGGCGGATGGGGCTACCTGAGCGAAATGATATTCCGCTGATCAGCATGGTGACAAGGCTCACGAAACAAAAGGGACTTGATCTTGTCCGCAGGATTATGCACGAACTTCTTGAAGAACATGACATACAGCTGATTGTGCTGGGCACGGGGGAGCTTGAATTTGAAGATTATTTCCGGTATGCAGAATTTGCTTTTCATGAGAAGTGCAGAGCGTATATTGGATTTGATGAGGCGCTTGCCCATCAAATTTACGCGGGCTCTGATTTATTTTTAATGCCGTCGAAATTTGAGCCGTGCGGCTTGGGGCAGCTCATTGCTCTCCAATATGGCGCCATTCCGATCGTCAGGGAGACGGGCGGTCTTTACGATACAGTCCGTGCCTATCAGGAGGAAGAGAGAACGGGCAATGGCTTTACGTTTTCCGCTTTCAATGCGCATGATCTCAAATTCACAATCAAGAGGGCACTGTCGTTTTATCCGCAAAAAGATGTATGGAAGAGCATCATGAAGACCGGAATGAATGCAGATTACAGCTGGAAGCATTCAGCAAAAGAGTATCAGCGTATTTTCGAGTATGTGACAAGGAGTGGACGGGATGTTCTCGAGTAAAGAACGTTTTGCAGCCTTATTTTTAAAGCGTCTGGAAATGACGTGTGGAAAAAGCTTTAAAGACTCTGCCAAGCTGGATCAATACAAAACGTTAGGCAATATGGTCAGAGAGTATATCAGCGCTAATTGGATCCAGACGAATGAAAAAAGCAGGTCCAACTCCGGGAAACAGACATATTATTTGTCAATCGAATTTCTGCTCGGTCAGCTCCTTGAACAAAATGTAATGAATCTTGGCGTTCGTGATGTTGTGGAAGCAGGCTTAAAGGATATTGGCATCGAATTAGAGGAGATCCTTCAGATAGAGAGCGATGCAGGTCTTGGCAATGGCGGGCTTGGGCGCTTGGCTGCTTGCTTTTTAGATTCTCTCGCTTCATTAAATCTGCCTGGACATGGAATGGGTATTCGTTATAAGCACGGCTTGTTTGAGCAAAAAATTGTTGACGGCCATCAAGTGGAGCTGCCTGAGCAATGGCTGAAAAATGGGAATGTATGGGAAGTGAGAAATGCGGATCAGGCTGTTGACGTGCCATTTTGGGGCGAGGTGCATGTGACACAACAAAACGGGCGTCTGCATTTTCGTCACGAGCAAGCTACAATCGTCACCGCTGTTCCTTACGATATACCGATTATTGGCTATGAAACGGGGACAGTCAATACGTTGAGGTTATGGAATGCCGAGCCCTATGCGCATTATCATGGCGGCAATATCTTGTCTTATAAGCGGGAAACAGAAGCTGTTTCTGAATTTTTATATCCTGACGACACTCATGACGAGGGGAAAATTTTACGGCTGAAGCAGCAGTATTTTTTAGTTTGCGCAAGCTTAAAAAGCATTGTGAATAATTACCGAAAAACAAATAAATCTTTATCCGGGCTGCATAAAAAAATCAGCATTCATATTAATGACACGCATCCTGCGCTGGCAGTGCCTGAGCTGATGCGGATTCTGCTCGATGAAGAGAACATGAGCTGGGATGAGGCCTGGCATATCACCGTACATACGATTTCATATACAAATCATACGACATTGTCAGAAGCGCTGGAGAAATGGCCGATTCATTTGTTTAAGCCGCTGCTTCCGCGAATGTATCTGATTATCGAAGAGATCAATGAAAGGTTTTGCCATGCGGTCTGGGAAAAGTATCCCGGGGACTGGAAAAGAATAGAGGACATGGCGATTACGGCGCATGGTGTTGTCAAAATGGCCCACCTGGCCATAGTGGGCAGCTACAGTGTAAACGGCGTTGCCAAAATTCATTCCGATATTTTAAAGAAAAGGGAGATGCACAACTTTCATTTGCTGTTTCCAAATCGTTTTAACAATAAGACGAATGGAATTGCCCACAGGCGCTGGCTGCTAAAAGCAAATCCCGGCTTGTCTGCGATCATCACGGAGGCGATCGGCAATCAATGGATCAAAGATCCGGAATCACTGCTTCAATTAGAACCGTATGCTTTTGATCCAGCTTTTATTGAACAGTTTCAAAACAACAAAAGCAGGAAAAAACAAGAGCTTGCTGATTTGATTTTTTGTACGGCGGGGGTGGTTGTGGACCCTGACAGCATATTTGACGTTCAGGTAAAACGGCTTCATGCATATAAACGGCAGCTGCTGAATGTTCTTCATATTATGTATTTGTATAATCGGCTCAAAGAGGACTCGGGATTTTCCATTTACCCGCAAACCTTTATTTTTGGAGCAAAGGCTTCACCAAGCTATTATTATGCCAAGAAAATCATTAAGCTCATCCATTCTGTCGCTGAAAAGGTCAACTATGACCCGGAAGTCAAACAGCTGATCAAGATTGTTTTTTTGGAAAATTACAGAGTGTCTATGGCTGAGCGGATTTTTCCGGCTTCAGATATAAGTGAACAAATTTCAACGGCGAGCAAGGAAGCGTCAGGCACAGGAAATATGAAGTTTATGATGAACGGGGCTTTGACAATCGGCACTCATGACGGCGCAAATATTGAGATTCTTGAGCGGGTGGGGCCTGATTGTATTTACACATTCGGTTTAAAGGCGGATGACGTTCTATCGTACCAGGAAAACGGCGGCTATAGATCGAGGGAATATTATCAGCATGACCGCAGAATCAGACAGGTGGCGGATCAGCTGATCAACGGTTTTTTTGAAGGGGAAGCAGATGAATTTGAATCGATTTATGACTCGCTGCTTCCGCATAATGATGAGTATTTTGTGCTGAAGGATTTCAGCTCATATGCAGATGCGCAGGAGCGTATTCAAGCTGATTATCGCGATCGGAGGACATGGTCTGGGCGTTCGATTGTAAACATTGCCCATTCTGGATATTTCTCAAGCGACCGCACGATCCGCGAATATGCGAAAGACATTTGGAGAATCCGCCCGATGATGTGAAAAAGCCGCTGTAGGAGCGGCTTTTTTGGTTTACAGATTCATCGAATAGATTGTAAAGGATAAGAATGTCGCAAACGCACTCCATAAAACATAGGGCAAAAGAAGATAGCTTGCGGCTCTGCTGTATTTTTTTACTATAATCATTAATATGAATGCTGTTAGCGCGACGAGCAGGCTGTCAATCGACGCAGCCAGCAAATTCTTTTGGGTAAATTGAAAATAGCTGAATGCCTGATTAAACACATAATTAATCAAAAGCATAAGCCAAAAGCGCTTCGCATCTAGAAATGAAAATGCGGCGTACACAATGGCAGCTGAAAGGGAGATCAGGGCAAACAGGATCGCCCAAATGATGCCGATCGCAGACCCGGGTGGCGTCCAGTCCGGTTTTTTCAGTGAATTGTACCATTCTTGGTCAATCGGAAACAGGTAGTCTGCGGCTGAAAACAGCGCGTAAGTAATCACAAAAACCGCTATGGCGCCGATTATTTTCTTCATGTTTGCAACCTCCGTATGTATTTATTTTACATTTATACGTACCCATCATTTTATAAGGATCAAACCCCCGATGTACGGGGGAAATAAATTAGCTGCTTAAATTTTGTCCATATACTTGTCTTTGTTCGGCAGTGAATGGGGCTCTTAATTCGTATGTGCGTAGATCATAATACTAAAATGATCCTTCAACCAATAAACGGGATCGTTTCTTCTGAAGACGTTAAAGAACCCCCAATGACAGGGGGTTCAATCAGCGTGAAGATCGCCGAATGTTGTCATGATTCCCTCTTCGTCGAGTTCTTCCTCATAACGCTCATGGGCTCTGCTTTGATAGACGGTAATTTCTTTGCCTGTGATATCTGTCGCGATAAAATTTTCGTATGATTCCGTATTGCCGATATTTTCTTCGGCATTCATCGTCATATCATCGTAGCTGAGAGGCGGGTTTTCCATATCCTGCGGTGTTTGTGAGTTTCCGTATTTTTCGACGTCCTGGTAGGAATCTTCACTGTCATATGGCGCCCTGATTTCTTCATCATCGTCAAATTCAAATTGCCCGAAAGGTGTTTCTTCTTCGATCGGCCTATCTCTGGAAATGACATCCTGTGACGAATACTCTGCGAGCGTCGTGGCGGTCGGAAGCGCTTCAAGACGTTCGTATGGGATTTCCTTTCCGCTGACTTCACAAATACCGTACGTACCGTTTTCTATCGCCTTCAATGAATGCTCAATGTCCCGGAGGTGCTCTCGCTCATGCAAGTCGAGAGCGATGTCCTTTTCACGTTCATAAAGTTCTGTTGCATGATCTCCTGGGTGGTTGTCATAAGCTGAAAGTTCACCCATTGAATCATACGGAAAGGCTGAATTGAGCTGAAAATGGTCATTGTCTTTAAAGCGGTTTAAGATATTTTCTTTTGTTTGTTCCAGTTCATGTTTCAAATGCTGAAGCTGGTCTTTTGTAAGCATTGTAATCGCCTCGTTTCTCTGTGATGCATACCTTTAGTATGAACAGATCGCCTGAGAACTTTCATAAATGACGGATGGAGGAATATAGGAAATTCCCCTTATATGGTAAGCGGATACAACCTTTGCTAGCGGCGGAGAAAGAAATTTAAGGTTTGTTTCTTTTTCATTTCTCTAATTAGGTTTATAATAGGTAAGGCAGGCCATTTGGACTGCATGATCTGTGTTTGACACAAAGGAGACACAGGTGTATGGTATTAAAAGCATTTTAAGGATTATGGAGGAATGTCTCATGGTGACAACGGTGCAGCGTACGTTCCGAAAGGAAGTTCTACATGCATTACATAAAGCCAAAGAAGTCAACCATGCTGTCTTAATAAGCTATTCGAGACAAATCGAGTCTCTTGACCCTCTATCATTTTTCAACTACGGAGCAAAAAAATATACAGGCAATCGATTTTTTTGGTCAGATCCTGAAAGTGAATTGACAATAGTCGGTCTTGGCAAAGAAGCGGTTTTCCAGACAAATCAAAAAAACAGCAAGCGGTATCGCGAGGTTTTTGAACAATGGGAGCGCTTTAAAAAGACGGCTTTTCATATTTGTGAAGAAGAAAAGCTGCAGCATTCTGCAGTGGGACCTGTGTTATTCGGAGGATTTTCTTTTGACCCTTGCGAAGAACGAGGTACACAATGGGACCATTTCTCGGAAGGGGATTTCTTTGTGCCGGCGCTTATGCTGACGATGACTGCCGAAGGCTCGTTCTTAACAGTCAACAGATGGGTAAGCGGAAAGGAAAACGCAGAGGCAGTTTTGGAAGGCTTACAAGCTTTTTCCGGCGAATTTATGGTTCCTGATTCAAACGTAGAAGATCAGGCTGTGATAGCAGCATCAGAAGAGCTGGATAAGGACGATTGGCTGAAAGCAATCGAAACGGCAACAAGCCAAATTAAAGAAAAACAATATGATAAGGTGGTTCTAGCCCGAGAGCTGTTACTCACGTTTGACGGCACGGTCCAAATTGAACCGGTGCTTAAAACCCTTCTGAACGATCAGCAGACAAGCTATGTTTTTGCAATCGAACAGGAAGGGAAAACCTTTGTCGGCGCGTCTCCGGAAAGACTGATCAAACGAGACGGCGGCACTGTCATGTCTTCTTGTCTGGCCGGTTCCATTAAACGCGGCACGGATGAAGAAGAAGACCGCCGGATAGGCCTTACATTATTAAACGATGAAAAAAATCTGCTGGAGCATGATATTGTGGTAGGCATGATCCAAAACGCTTTTGAATCAAGCTGCTCCGAGATCGAAAAGCCTGACGGACCTGTATTGTACAAAACGAAAAGCGTTCAGCACTTATTTACGCCGATTGTTGGACAGCTTCGTGAGTCGGCTTCGCTCTTTGACCTTATTGAGAAACTGCATCCGACACCGGCTCTTGGGGGAGCGCCTCAGAAGAAAGCTGTTGAAGTGATCAGAGAGATCGAACCGTTATCCCGAGGATGGTATGCGGCTCCTATCGGCTGGATTGACAGCCAGGATAACGGAGAATTCGCAGTGGCTATACGTTCAGGGCTGATCGAGGGCAGAAGAGCAAGGCTGTTTGCCGGCTGCGGTATTGTGGAAGACTCGGAACCGCAGTCTGAATATGAAGAAACGCAGATTAAACTGAAGCCGATGATCTCTGCATTAGGAGGTGAGAGGCGTTGACAGCCAACCCGATAACTCATTACATTGGAAGTTTTATTGATGAATTCGCCCTTTCCGGAATTACAGACGCCGTCGTTTGCCCGGGCTCAAGATCCACACCGCTGGCTATTCTTGCAGCCGCGCATCCCGATATCAGCGTCCATGTCCAAATAGATGAAAGATCTGCCGGGTTTTTTGCTCTTGGGCTGGCAAAAGCAAAGCAGCGCCCTGTGCTTTTGATTTGCACATCAGGAACAGCCGCGGCCAACTTTTATCCGGCTGTGATTGAAGCCCATTATTCAAGAGTGCCTATTATTGTGTTAACTGCTGATCGGCCTCACGAGCTGCGTGAAGTAGGCGCGCCGCAGGCTATAAATCAGCACTTCTTATTCGGTAACTTTGTTAAGTTTTTCACAGACTCAGCTCTTCCAGAAGCGTCTCCGCATATGCTGAGATATATTCGAACGCTGGCCGGCCGCGCCGCCGGAGAATCACAAAAGCGCCCGATGGGGCCTGTGCATGTGAATGTGCCGTTGCGCGAACCGCTTATGCCCGATCTTTCGGATGAGCCGTTTGGAAGAATGAAAACAGACCGTCACGTGTCTGTGAAAACGGGTATACAATCTGTTGACCGCGAATCTCTGTCTGATGTGGCTGCGATGCTGGCTGGGGCTGAAAAAGGAATAATCGTCTGCGGTGAGCTCCACAGTGATACGGATAAAGACACTATTATTGCACTGTCAAAGGCGCTTCAGTATCCGATTTTAGCCGACCCGCTGTCTAATCTGCGGAACGGTGCTCATGATAAAAGCACTGTCATTGATGCGTATGATTCATTTTTAAAAGATGATGAACTGAAATCGAAATTGCGTCCTGATGTTGTCATCCGTTTTGGACCGATGCCTGTTTCAAAACCGGTTTTCATATGGCTGAAGGAGGATTCGGCGATCGAGCAGATTGTGATTGATGAGGATGGAGGGTGGAGAGACCCAACCCAGGCTAGCGCGCATATGATTCACTGCAATGCGTCTGTTTTTTCCGAAGCAATCATGGCTTATGCCGACACCGCCAGATCATCAGAATGGCTGGAGAAATGGCAGTTTGTCAATGGGCGGTTCCGTGAGCATCTGCAAACAATCAGCAGTGAAGAGGTTTCGTTTGAAGGCAATCTCTATCGAATCCTGCAGCATCTCGTCCCTGAAAACAGCTCGCTGTTTGTCGGAAACAGCATGCCGATCAGAGATGTTGATACGTTTTTTGAAAAGCAGGAACGCTCTTTCCGGATTCTATCAAACCGGGGCGCAAATGGAATAGACGGTGTTGTCTCCTCTGCCATGGGGGTATGTGAAGGAACAAAAGCGCCTGTTACACTCGTGATTGGTGATTTATCTTTTTATCACGATTTGAACGGACTGCTGGCGGCCAAAAAGCTGGGCATTCCTCTTACTGTGATTCTCGTGAATAATAATGGCGGAGGGATTTTCTCATTTCTGCCACAGGCTTCTGAGAAAGCACATTTTGAAGATTTGTTCGGTACGCCGACAGGGCTTGATTTCAAGCATGCGGCTGCATTATACGGCGGAACATATTCATGTCCGGCCTCATGGGATGAATTCAAAGCAGCTTACACGCCGCAGGCAGACAAAACCGGACTCCATTTGATAGAAATCAAAACGGATCGCCAATCGAGAGTTCAGCTCCATCGCGATATGCTGAATGAGGCTGTGCGGGAAGTGAAAAAACAATGGGAACTGTAAACATAACCGTTTCAGACGGTGTCCGATATGCTGTGACAGACGAGCGGCCCAATGCTTCCGAAGCCGTCGTCTGTCTGCACGGGTTTACCGGCAGCAAACAATCATGGACTTTTCTTGATGGGTTGCTGCCTGAATCCCGTTTGATCAAGATGGATTGTTTAGGGCATGGTGACACAGATGCTCCGCTGAATGGGAAAAGATACAGCACAAGCCGGCAGGTTTCTGACCTTGCCGAGATATTTGATGAATTGAAACTTCACAAAGTGAAATTGATTGGGTATTCTATGGGAGGAAGGCTCGCTTATTCTTTTGCGATGACGTATCCCGAACGGGTATCGGTACTTGTGCTTGAAAGCACAACGCCGGGGCTCAAAACGCTTGAGGAACGGCGGGACAGGATCATGCGGGACCGGAAACTAGCTGATTTTATTTTGCGTGACGGGATTAAGGCATTCGTGCAGTATTGGGAGGGCATCCCTTTGTTTTCATCCCAGCGGCGGCTGGCCGAAGATGTTCGGCACAGGATACGGGCTGGCCGTTTGCGAAACAATGAGATTGGACTTGCAAACAGTTTAATCGGTATGGGCACAGGTTCCCAGCCTTCCTGGTGGAGCCGTGTAGAAGACCTAACCATGCCTGTGCTTCTAATCTGCGGGGAGTGGGACGAAAAGTTTTGCGCAATCAATCAAGAGGTGCATAAGAAGCTTCCATCTAGTAAAATAGAGATTGTTCCAAACGCCGGCCATACGGTACATGTGGAACAGCCGCGTTTGTTTGGTAAAATAGTGAGTGGGTTTTTGACAAGTTTCTAACTCGTTCATATGGAAAAATAGAGGAGGTCATATCATGGCTGTAGAATGGAAAACTGAACGGACATACGATGAAATATTGTATGAAACGTATAATGGTATTGCAAAAATAACAATCAACCGCCCTGAGGTACATAACGCGTTTACCCCTAAAACGGTTGCTGAAATGATTGATGCGTTTGCTCGCGCGAGAGACGATCAAAATGTCGGCGTTATCGTGCTTGCCGGTGCCGGAGACAAAGCCTTTTGTTCTGGCGGAGACCAGAAAGTGCGCGGTCACGGCGGTTATGTAGGAGACGACCAAATTCCGCGTTTAAACGTACTGGATCTTCAGCGTTTAATCCGTGTCATTCCGAAACCGGTTGTCGCGATGGTGTCCGGATATGCGATCGGCGGAGGCCATGTGCTCCACATCGTATGTGACTTGACAATCGCTGCCGATAACGCGATTTTCGGACAAACAGGCCCTAAAGTGGGAAGCTTTGACGCTGGTTATGGTTCTGGCTACCTAGCTCGAATCGTAGGCCATAAAAAAGCCCGTGAAATTTGGTATCTGTGCCGTCAGTACAACGCACAGGAAGCGCTGGACATGGGTCTTGTCAACACAGTTGTTCCTTTGGAACAGCTTGAAGAAGAAACGATTAAATGGTGTGAAGAAATGCTTGAGAAAAGCCCGACCGCACTGCGCTTTCTTAAAGCTGCATTTAATGCGGATACAGACGGACTTGCTGGAATTCAGCAGTTTGCAGGGGATGCGACCCTTCTTTACTACACAACTGATGAAGCAAAAGAAGGCCGTGATTCCTTTAAGGAAAAACGCAAACCTGATTTCGGACAGTTCCCTCGTTTCCCGTGATCAGCAATACGGAGTCAACAAACAGCTTGAGACTTTGCGGTCCAAGCTGTTTTCTTTTCAATACAGACATTTTACCTCGGAGATGATGACATGCTGACAGAACAGCCCAACTGGCTCATGCAGCGGGCACAGCTGACACCTGAGAGAATCGCTCTCATCTATGGAAACCAAACCGTAACATTTGCAGAATTGTTTGCGGCGTCTAAGCGGATGGCGGCGCAGTTTGCTGCTCATTCGGTTCGGAAAGGAGACACCGCGGCCATTTTGCTCCAAAACCGTGCCGAGATGGTATACGCCATTCACGCTTGTTTTTTGCTTGGTGTGAAGGCGGTACTTTTGAACACGAAGCTTTCAACACATGAAAGGCTGTTTCAGCTGGAGGATTCCAGGGCTCGCGTTTTAGTGACAGATTCAAGCTTTGACAAGCATCATTATGGGCACATCGTTCAAACCATTGATGTGGATGAATTGATGAAAGGGGCCGCAGTGGAAATTGAGATCCAAGCTTATATGCAATTGGATCAAACAGCAACCCTGATGTATACGTCGGGTACGACCGGCAAGCCCAAGGGGGTTCAGCAGACTTTCGGAAACCATTATTTCAGTGCGGTGTCATCCGCGCTTAATTTGGGTATAACAGAACAAGACCGCTGGCTTATCGCATTGCCGCTCTTTCACATTAGCGGATTGTCCGCGTTATTTAAATCTGTGATCTACGGAATGACTGTCGTGCTTCACCAGCGTTTTTCAGTAAGCGATGTGCTGGATTCTATCAACAGGCATCAAGTGACCATGTTATCTGCCGTGCAGACGATGCTGGCCAGTCTTTTGGCCGAAACAAGCCGCTGCCCTGAATCCATCAGATGCATTCTGCTCGGCGGAGGCCCTGCGCCGCTGCCATTGCTTGAGGAATGCCGTGAGAAAGGATTCCCTGTCTTTCAATCATATGGGATGACAGAGACATGTTCACAAATTGTGACCCTGTCACCGGAATTTAGTATGCAAAAGCTCGGATCTGCGGGTAAACCGCTGTTTTCATGCGAAATTAAAATAGAGCGGGACGGACAGGCATGTAAACCGTTTGAACACGGTGAAATCATGGTCAAAGGCCCGAACGTTATGAAAAGCTATTTTAACCGGGAGAGCGCTAATGAATCATCCTTTCAAAATGGCTGGCTGAAAACAGGTGATCTGGGGTATTTGGACAGTGAAGGCTTTCTATATGTATTAGACAGGCGTTCAGATCTGATCATATCAGGCGGAGAAAATATTTATCCGGCTGAAGTGGAATCTGTGCTGCTCTCACACCCCGCTGTGGCCGAAGCTGGTGTTTCTGGGGCTGAGGACAAAAAATGGGGGAAAGTGCCTCACGCCTTTTTAGTCCTGCACAAGCCTGTAAGCGCAGAAGACTTGACCGCCTACTGCAAAGAACGTTTGGCGAAGTATAAAATTCCTGTGAAATTTTTCCGACTTGATCGCCTGCCGCGCAATGCGTCTAATAAGCTTTTGCGAAATCAGCTGAAGGATGCGCGTAAAGGAGAACTGCTATGATCGAAATAGAGAAAATTACGCTTTACCATTTGAGCATGAAATTAAAAAAACCGTTTAAAAACAGTATTGAAACGCTTCAAGAGCGTAAATTTCTGATCGTGGAAGCCATTGATATATCCGGTGTCACAGGCTGGGGAGAAGTGTCTGCATTCTCTTCGCCTTGGTACACCGAGGAAACCATTGGAACATGTTTGCACATGCTGAAGGATTTTTTTATTCCCAATGTTGTCGGGCGTGAATTCAATCACCCTTCCGACGTGCCGGACAGCCTGGCGCGCTATAAAGGCAACCGGATGGCAAAAGCGGGACTTGAGTCGGCTGTGTGGGATATCTATACGAAAAAGAAGGGCATATCTCTCGCCGAGGCATTGGGCGGGACGAGAGAAAAAGTCCCTGCCGGGGTGGTTGTCGGCTTGGCGCCTCTTGATGATATGCTGAAGGAAATTGAGAGCTATCAAAAAGAGGGTTATCAACGAATAAAAATCAAAATTCAGCCGGGACAGGATGTGGAATTGGTCAAGGCAATCCGGACCAGGTTCCCAAACATCCCGCTTATGGCCGATGCCAATTCCTCCTATGAGCTGAAGGATATCAGCCGCTTAAAGGAGCTTGATGACTATCATTTAATGATGATTGAGCAGCCGCTTCAAGCTGATGACATCGTTGACCACCGCCACTTGCAGAAACATTTGAAAACAGCCATTTGCCTTGATGAAAGCATTTGTTCAGCTGATGATGCGAGACGGGCGATTGAGCTCGGAAGCTGCAAAATCATTAATATTAAGCCTTCCCGTGTCGGCGGCTTAACAGAAGCCTTAAAAATTCATGATTTATGCAGAGATCATCATATGCAGGTTTGGTGCGGCGGAATGCTGGAAACAGGCATTTCCAGAGCCCAGAACGTGGCGCTTGCTTCACTGCCGCAATTCACAATACCTGGTGATATTTCATCGTCATCGCGCTATTGGGATGAGGATATTGTAACCCCTGATATCCGTATTGATAATGGATTTATTTCTGTGTCCAAACAGCCGGGTTTAGGGGTTGAGGTGAACCAGGAAATCATGCGGAAATATGTGACCAAAATGGATGTTTTCACGCAGCATGGATGAGAAAAAAAGCATTTTGGCATTTTGAGAGAATGTCAATGTGCTGTTATAGTAAAAGCGTTCGTTGAATACATCCCTTCTCGTTTGGACCGGCTGCTAACCCAGCCGGTTTTTTTTATATGCAAAATTGCACTTGACAAAAATGGACAAACGCGATAATTTTGCACTGAGGAAACTTTTTGTCCTATCTAAATAAAATATGCTTTTGTCTAATTTAATGTCACATGTCTAAGAAATCAAAACATAAAATAATACCACCGGACATTGATGGCAAAGAGGAGGGAAAATATGAAACAGGGACTGATGGCAGCAGTGCTTTTGGCCTGCTTTGCTTTAACGGGATGCGGGGTTGATTCAGCGGGAAAAAGCGCCGACCAGCGCCTGCAGGTGACGGCAACAACATCCCAAATTGCCGATGCAGCCGAAAACATCGGAGGAAAACATGTGAAAGTTAATGCTTTAATGGGACCGGGAGTCGATCCGCATCTTTATAAAGCGTCACAAGGTGACACGAAAAAATTAATGTCAGCCGATGTTGTCTTGTACAGCGGATTGCATTTGGAAGGAAAAATGGAGGACATTCTCAAAAAGATCGGCGAACAAAAACAAGCAGCAGCAGTTACTGAGGCAATACCGAAAAACAAGCTTATTTCTGCGGGAGAAGGCAAAACGTTTGATCCGCACGTTTGGTTCAGCATTCCGTTATGGATCTATGCGGTGGATGAAATCGAAGCGCAATTCAGCAAAGCGATGCCTGAGCACACGGAAGATTTTAAGAAAAATGCAAAAGAGTACAAAAAGGATTTGGAATATTTAGATAAGTGGTCACGTCAGGAGATTGCAAACATTCCGGAGAAAAGCCGTGTGCTGGTCACCGCTCACGATGCTTTTGCGTACTTTGGGAAAGAGTATGGATTTCAAGTGAAAGGCCTCCAGGGGCTAAGCACAGATTCTGATTACGGATTGAAGGACGTGCAGGAGCTGGTCGATCTCCTGACAGAAAAACATATAAAAGCGGTTTTTATCGAAAGCAGCGTATCTGAAAAATCAATAAATGCAGTGGTGGAAGGCGCTAAAGAAAAAGGCCATACAGTCACGATCGGCGGCCAGCTCTACTCGGATGCCATGGGTGAAAAGGGGACAAAAGAAGGCACATATGAAGGGATGTTCCGCCACAATATCAATACCATTACCAAAGCGCTTAAATAAAGAAAAGAGGTGAAGAATATGTTCCCTGTTGAGCTCGAGAATGTAACGGTCGCATATCATAAAAAGCCGGTTCTGCAGGACATTTCACTGCAAGTGCCTGAAGGAAAGCTAATTGGCATTATCGGTCCAAACGGCGCGGGAAAATCAACCTTGATTAAAACCATTCTTGGTCTTGTGCCCCGGGCTTCAGGAGACATCTCTATTTACGGCAAAGCTTATCAGAATCAGCGGACAAGAATCGGATATGTTCCGCAGCGCGGATCGGTTGACTGGGATTTTCCCACAAACGCGCTTGATGTCGTACTGATGGGACGATACGGGCGGATTGGTTTATTGAAAAGGCCAAAAAAAGCCGATGTTGAATTAGCACAAGCCGCTTTAGAAAAAGTTGGGATGCTTGATTATGCGAAAAGGCAGATCAGCCAGCTCTCAGGAGGCCAGCAGCAGCGGGTGTTTCTTGCCCGGGCGCTATGCCAGGACGCTGACATTTATTTTATGGATGAACCGTTTGCCGGCGTTGATGCAGCGACGGAGCGGGCAATTATGACGCTTTTGGCAGAACTTAAAGAAAAAGGAAAAACAGTGCTTGTCGTCCACCATGATCTGCAGACTGCCGAGGATTATTTCGATTGGATCCTCCTGCTTCATCTAAGAAAGATCGCTTTCGGACCGGCGGAAAACGTATTTACGATCGAAAACCTGCAAAAAACGTATGGAGGAAAGCTGGCGTTTTTAAAAGATAAAGTGCTGGCAGAAGAGCAGAAGGGGTGAGCGTATTGTTTGAAAGTTTGTGGCTGCAGCTCCAGCATCCGAATACACAGTGGGTGCTGGCGGGTACGCTTTTACTCGGGGCGGCAAGCGGGGTTTTAGGCAGCTTTGTGCTGTTGAGAAAGCAAAGTTTAATTGGCGATGCGATGGCCCATTCAGCTCTGCCGGGAGTGTGTCTCGCTTTTCTGTTTACCGGGCAAAAATCATTGCCGTTCTTTTTGCTTGGGGCAGCACTTGCCGGGCTCCTTGGAATGTGGTGCATTCAGCTGATTCCGCGGCTTTCAAAAACAAAAGAGGACTCGGCGATCGGGATCGTTCTCTCTGT
This sequence comes from Bacillus sp. K7, assembly GCF_053903245.1. NCBI lineage: Bacteria > Bacillati > Bacillota > Bacilli > Caryophanales > Bacillaceae > Bacillus > Bacillus sp. K7. Next base: position 2,850,354 of record NZ_CP096406.1, on the reverse strand, counting down.
GTTTTTTGGCGTCGGAATCATATTGCTGACATATATTCAGCAGCAGGGAGCGGGGAGCCAAAGCGGGCTTGATTCTTTTTTATTCGGCCAGGCGGCTTCATTGGTCAGGCAGGATATCATGCTGATTGCGGGGGTATCGGCAGTTTTGTTGCTCCTTTGTATTGTTTTCTTTAAGGAGTTTACATTCATTACTTTTGATCTTGCGTTTGCAAAGGGATTAGGAATGCCGGTGCGTTTTTTAAACGGGCTTCTGGCTTGCCTGATCGTCTGTGCTGTTGTTATCGGGCTTCAGACCGTCGGCGTGATATTAATGGCGGCTATGCTGATTACGCCTGCCATAGCCGCAAGATATTGGACCGAGCGATTAACAGGAATGATAGTCATTGCCGGTGTCATAGGCGGTGTAAGCGGCGCAGCCGGAACCTTGCTTAGCACGACGATGAAGGGTATGGCGACAGGGCCATTAATGATCATATCAGCAACAGCGATTTTTCTATTTTCAATGATTTGCGCACCGAAGCGGGGATTGGCAGCAAAAACAATAAGGCTGATCAGGCTGCGGCGCAAAACATGCCGGGATCAGGTGCTGCTGACAATTTATGAGCAGTATGAACAGAACGGTCTTGATGTAACGGCTGAAGGTGTAAGAAAGAAAAGACGGCTATCCCCTTCAATATGCCATAAGGTATTGAATGACTTGGAAAAAGAGCGATGCATTGTGCGTATTGAAAAGGGACTTTGGCAAATGACACGGGCCGGAATAGAAAAAGGCTATCACATCGCTTTAAAGCATCGAATGTATGAGGTGTACCTCATGCATGAAATGGAGCTTGCGAATATAGAAATTGATGAGGAGCATTTTGATCCGGATCGTTTGCCTGAGGAAACGAGAGAGCGGCTTTTTTCACTTTTAAAGCTGTATGGACGGATGCCTGAGCTTCAAAAGGCGTCTCCTGAATCAGAGAAGGGACAGATCGCAAATGAGTTTTGAAGCGTGGATTATAGCTACTGGTATATTAGTCGGTGTAAGCTGCGCGCTGATCGGCACCTTTCTCGTGTTGAGAAGAATGGCGATGCTGGCCGACGCGATCAGCCATACAGTGTTGCTGGGCATTGTCGGTGCTTTTCTTGTGACAGGAAGTCTTGACGGGATACCCATGTTAATTGGCGCGGCCGTATCTGGACTGTTAACGGCATTTTTGGTTCAGCTACTCCACAGCAAGGGGGTTCAATCTGATGCCGCTATAGGCGTTGTTTTTACATCTTTATTTGCGGTGGGCGTGATTTTGCTTTCTATGTATGGAGCGAATGTCCATCTCGATATTGAGCACTCGTTAATGGGGGAAATCGCTTTTGTGCCGTGGAATACAATCACGGTATTCGGAGCTGACATCGGGCCGAAAGCGTTTTGGATGCTGGCATCTGTTTTGGTGATAAATGTAGTGTTGATCAGTGTGTGCTATAAGGAGTTCAAAATCGCTTCGTTTGATCCGCAAATGGCTTTAGCGCTCGGTATACCTGTGTTGCTGATTCATTATGTGCAAATGGGCATGCTCTCCCTCACGACCGTGGCTTCCTTTGATTCAGTGGGGGCTGTATTGGTTGTGGCCATGCTGATTGTCCCGCCAGCTGCGGCTCATTTGCTGACAGACCGGCTTCTATATATGCTGATCCTCAGCGCCGTGATTGGAGGGCTGTCGGCAGTTATGGGCTACTTCTTTGCAACATGGCTGAATGTTTCGATTTCCGGAGCGATGGCAGCCATGACAGGTGTATGGTATGCAGGCGCCTTATTGTTCTCACCTGCAAACGGGGTCATGACAAAAAAGATAAGAACACTGAACATGCGAAAAGAAAGAGCTGGCTGACGCAGCTCTTTCTTGTGATTACAAATCATGCGGTTTAAACGTTTTGCAGTCCGTTTCCCGGCTGTTATCAGCCGTTTCACCCGTATGGCTGACCACATAAATGGCATCAGCAGTGCATTTGTTTCCTTTGCCCCAATAAGTACAGTTGTTGACTTCGCACAGAATTTTCTGCTCCATGCCATCCCCTCCTTATTAAAGGTTCTGGCTTAGTATGACCGGCGTACTTGTCCTCTATTCCTCTTGGCGGATATAACGCTTATCCTTCATAAACATTTTCCAGAAGAAAAAGAAACCGGGAAAGAGGATGATAAATGCAACGATATATGTCGCAAATAGCGCTCTGAACGTTGCCGGCTCTGTAAATCCCGACATGATTGTCACATCAGGGTAAATCATGTACGGAAGATGCGCCCGCCCGTACGCATAGCTGGCGAGAAAATACTGTACCGCAATCGCGATAAGTGCAAGCCGCGGCTTTCCGATGTTTTGGCTAAAGCTTTTATTAGGCAGAAAAAGAGCGACTCCCGCAATGACAAATGTAATAAAGGAGGCGATAATCCAAGTGAGATCATTCATCATTCCGCTATACAGCCAGTTTGCTTCATTTCGCAATGTCAGCATAATGCATATTGCAAACAGGAGTGAAATCGGGCCGGTAATTAAGGCGCTTTTTCTGTAAGCGCGGTACGCATCCTGTTCCTCCGCCACATTTGAAAAATCAGCAAGCAGCAGCGAGGACAAGAACAGAGTGGTTAAAATCGCAAACCCGATGAATGAATAGGCGTTCGGGCTTGAAAAGATTTTAGACATATTCAAGTTGTAAATTCCGTCCGTTTTTTCTATAAACCCTCCGTGTGTCACAGGAAGGACCAAAATTAAAATAGCTGGTATGAGAAAACCCGAGATACCGGAAATATATCGCAGTGTTTTTCGTTCTTTCGCTGTGTTTGAAAAAACGAGAAAGCCGCTTCGGATCGCTAAAAGCAGTAAAATCATGCTGCCGGGAATTAATAAAACGGTTCCGAGCACAAATGTCGCGCCGGGAAAAAAGCTGAAAAGCGCCACAACGATGGCCACAATAAAAACGTTTGTGACTTCCCAAGTAGGAGACAGAAATCGGTTCGCAATATCGGTCGCCTTCATGTGCTCCTTGTTTAAATAGATCATAGACCAAAATCCCGCTCCGAAATCCATTGTCGCCATAACGGCGTAGATAAACACAAAGCCCCAGATAATTGAAATGGCGATCAGAGCGTCAGTTGTAATGTCCATTTGTTGATCTTCCTTCCATTTGGTTTCCTGTGTCCGGAATCGTTACGACTCCGTTGCATTTAAATCTTCGTCGACCGGGTGTTTGCGGAAATAGTACAGCAGCACATAAACGACTGCAGCGCCCAACACGGCGTAAACGAATGTGAAAAATAAGAAAAGAATTCCGATCGAGCCGGTCGTCGTCACGACATCCGATGTTTTCTGGAGGTGATAGATGACCCATGGCTGCCTTCCCGTACAGGCGAAAATCCAGCCGAATTCAATGCCGATGATGCTAAAAGGGCCTGCCGTCATAAAAATGACCAAAAGCCACGTTGGGAAACGGTCTTTCTTGAGCACCTTTTTCCATACGATACCGATAATGGAATAGAGAATAAGCAGCATACCAACCCCGACCATCGCATTAAACAGCGTGTGAACGAACAGCGGCGGCCATTCGTCTTTTGGAAACGCATTTAATCCTTTTACAACAGTGTCAAAACGGTCGGCTGCCAAAAAGCTTAACGCCCATGGAATTTCGATGGCCCATTTTACTTTTTCTTCATTCGGATCGGTAAAACCGCCGATCGCAAGCGGGGCGTGAGACGTTGTTTCAAACAAACCTTCGGCCGCGGCTAATTTTTCGGGCTGGTATTCGTGCAGCATCTGAGCTGATTCGTGGCCGTTCAATGCTGTCACCAATGAAAAAATACCGCCAATTGTCAATGAAAGCAAAAGCGCTTTCCGGTGAAAGCGATAGATGTTTTCCTTTTTTCGCGACCGGATCATTTTGTATGCGGCGACAGAAGCGACGATAAAGGCCCCCGTCATAAACGCGGACACGACGACATGGCCGGCGGTGACAAAAAAACTCGGGTTGAAAAACGCGGCCCACGGATCAACATCAGTAATGTTTCCATTTTCCATTTTGAAACCAGCAGGCGTGCCTTCAAAGGCGTGAACATTCGTGATGAGAACAGCTGACGCTGCGGCTCCGACTAACACAAAGAAAACGGCAACAATCCTCATAGCCGGCGACAAGCGGTCTGCGGCGTATACATAGATCGACATGAATAGGGCTTCCACAAAAAAAGCATAAATCTCAATCTGAAACGGCAGGGACATGACTCGGCCGATGACTTCCATAAATCCCGGCCATAGCAGCGCGAGCTGGGTGCCCGCAATGGTCCCGGTCGGTATGGCGACCCCAAGCAAAACGGCTTGTGCTTTTGTCCACCTTTTCGCCATGATCGCATAATGGTCATCTTTCGTTTTTTGATAGACCAATTCAGCCACTAATATCATGAGCGGCAGACCGACCCCTAGCGTTGCAAAAATGATATGAAAGCCCATTGTCGTGCCAAAGAGGCTTCTGGCCAATACTAAATCATCCACAATCGTAAACCACCTTTCTCAAAAGACGTTCTGTATGTATTTTGGGTTTATTATTTGCTTCCTCGTTTAGATTATTCTTCCTATTCTTCAATGCCAGGGGGTTTACGATATGTAAACACAGGGAAGAATGTAAGAAGATTGACAAAATGTTTGCGAAGATATAGAATAAAACGTAATTATTACGATTTGAAAGAAGGAGATAGATATGAAAGAAGGAATTCATCCAAAGAACCACAAGGTCATTTTTCAGGATGTCAACAGCGGCTACCGTTTTCTCAGCACCTCTACTAAAACCTCTAATGAAACGGCAGAGTGGGAAGACGGAAACACATATCCGGTCATTAAAGTAGAGGTCAGCTCTGACACGCATCCGTTTTATACAGGCCGTCAGAAATTTAATGAAAAAGGCGGAAGAGTGGAGCAGTTCAAAAAACGCTATAACATGGGGAAATGAGGCAGACCTGAGGGTTTGCCTTTTTTCATGCGCGGGTTGATTTCGATAAGATGACGAAAAGCCAAATCCTGTGATATATTGAAGAGTAAAAAGACCAGAAAGGATCAACAAGCGATGAGCCTACTAAATGATATTCTCGAATTTAACAAGACATTTACTGAACAAAGAAATTATGAAAAATATCAAACTTCAAAATTTCCAGATAAAAAAATGGCGATTCTTTCTTGCATGGATACTCGTTTGGTCGAATTGCTTCCGCATTCAATGAATATGAAAAACGGCGATGTGAAAATCATTAAAAGTGCCGGTGCGCTTGTGACACATCCATTCGGAAGCATTATGAGAAGTTTGCTCGTCGCAGTGTATGAGCTGAACGCCGATGAGGTATGTGTGATTGGGCATCACGATTGCGGAATGAGCAAAATCAGCAGTGAGAGCATGCTGAAAAGAATCAAAGAAAGAGGAATTTCCGAAGAACGCATCAATACATTAAAGTACTCCGGTGTTGACTTTGATCAATGGTTTAAAAGCTTTGATTCAGTAGAAGCAAGTGTGAAAGACAGTGTACACGTTATTAAACATCATCCGCTGTTTCCAGAAAATGTTCCAGTCCATGGCCTAGTTATTGATCCTGAAACAGGGAAATTGGATCTTATTGTAAACGGCTATAACGATTAATGTTTTCGTTTCTTTTCAGGAACGGGATCGACTCCTCCCGGATGGAGCGGGTGGCATTTCATAATCCGTTTGATGGTCAGCCATCCGCCTTTTAAAGCGCCGTGCGTTTTCAATGCTTCAATTCCATACTGGGAACAAGTCGGATAGAAGCGGCATGTTGGCGGTGTTAGCGGCGAGATGAATTTTTGATATCCTCTAATCAGAGTGATAAATAGGGTTTTCATATGTCTTCAGCAACCTTTCTGATGCCAGTATAAGAAAAAAAACGCAAATTGAAAAGTTATTCGATCATTCTTATCGGAACGCTATGTTATAATGAAATTACATTTTTAAAAAGAGGAGAGTGCCATTATGCCTTCAGTAGAAAGTTTTGAGCTAGATCATAATGCTGTTGTTGCTCCATACGTAAGACATTGCGGCGTGCATAAAGTAGGAACAGACGGCGTTGTAAATAAATTTGATATTCGTTTTTGCCAGCCGAATAAACAGGCGATGAAGCCTGACACTATTCATACACTTGAGCATTTGCTCGCGTTCACGATTCGTTCTCACGCTGAGAAATACGATCATTTTGATATCATTGATATTTCTCCAATGGGCTGCCAAACCGGCTATTATCTTGTTGTGAGCGGAGAACCTTCACCAGAGGAAATTGTTGATCTTCTTGAAGACACAATGAAGGAAGCGGTAGAGATTACCGAAATTCCGGCTGCGAATGAAAAGCAGTGCGGCCAAGCGAAGCTTCATGATCTGGAAGGCGCTAAACGTTTCATGCGTTTCTGGCTGTCACAGGATAAAGAAGAATTGCTGAAAGTATTTGGATAAAGATAAAAAGACCTTTTTGCGCTTATGCAAAAAGGTCTTTTTTGTGACGTATCATTTTTTATGTACCATTTACTGTAAGCGTTTGCTACTATTTAAGTAAACGATGAAAGAAGGGTGATGGCATGAAAAAGAGGTTAGTTGTTCTGCTTTTTTCTGCTTTTTTGCTTAGTGGCTGCGGATCTGGTGAAACCAAAGCAAACACTGCAGCTGAGACGCCTGAGGTGTTGGATGTCAAGCTGACCGGCCCTGAAAAAGTAAATCCCGGAGAAAGTGCCGCATATGAAGCAGCGGTATCATATGGTGACGAAACGGTGACGGACGCCGATGAAGTGGAGTTTGAAGTGTGGAAAGAAGGAGAAAAAGACGCCAGCCACATGTTTAAAGCAAAGCAAGAAAAAGGCGTGTACCGATTGGAAACAACGTTTAAGGAAGATGGGATATACACTGTTCAATCCCATGTCACAGCAAAAAAACAGCATAGCATGCCGACCATAAAAGTCCAAGTCGGGGACGCCGATGCTGCCGGCAATCAGTCTGAAGACGAGCATTCACACGATCATTGACTGTTTGAATCAGAGTTTGGTTCTTGCGGAGGATCGATGGTGTGCTTTACATTGTAGGCTTTTACTGTGGTCCAAATGGTTACAAGCAAAACAGCCAGCACAATCAATATACTTACCGTAATGAGAAGCGCCATGACATTCCACCTCCCGTTTTTTAACAATTGTAGCATAGGAAAGCAAATCGTGACAGATAAGGGTAAAAAAGAGGTTTTAGCGTACGATATAGAGGGTATACATATTCATATAAACAAGGAGGAAGATAATCATGTCAGAACAATTGATTCAAGCAGTGAACAAACAAGTCGCCAACTGGACCGTCATGTATGTGAAACTACATAATTATCATTGGTATGTGAAAGGGAAAGATTTCTTCACTCTTCATGAAAAGTTTGAAGAGTTGTATAATGAAACAGCCACTTATATCGATGATTTGGCAGAGCGTCTTTTGGCGCTGAACGGAAAACCGATTGCGACGATGAAGGAATCCTTGGAAACGGCTTCTGTAAAAGAAGCGGAAGGAAATGAAACAGCTGAACAAATGGTTCAGAGCGTATATGATGATTTCACTGTCATCGCGGAAGAGCTGAAAAGCGGCATGGATTTAGCTGATGAAGTCGGTGACGAAACAACAGGGGATATGCTGCTTGCGATCCATCAAAATATTGAAAAACACAACTGGATGCTGAAAGCTTATCTGGGATAAATGCAATAAAGAAAGGCCGGATGTCTTATATATAGACGTCCGGCTTTTGATATTGTATCTGAAAAAAATAGGCGACAACCAGTCCATTTTTCTGAAAAATCCAATCCGTTCGGCTTGTTTTCCATAGAATATGGTAAGGCCGTTTCTGTGAAAGGATGTTGGTATAAATGGATAGAGACTTTGGCATCTTTTCGTTTTTAACAGTCAGCGTTTCAGCAGCGGGTTTTTTCTTTGGCGGTTTTCAGTATTCATTTCTGATTTTGCTCTCTCTTATGGCAATTGAATTTATCAGTACGACCTTGAAGGAATCGATTATTCACAAGTTGGTGTTTAAAAAGGTATTTGCCCGGCTTGTCAAAAAACTAGTCACGCTGGCTCTGATCTCTGTTTGCCACTTTTTTGATCAGCTGCTGAATGCACAGGGGTCAATACGTGACTTGGCAATCATGTTTTATATTCTTTATGAATCTGTGCAAATTGTAGTGACAGCCAGCTCTCTCGGCATACCTGTTCCTCAGATGCTTGTCGATCTTTTAGACACGTTAAAAAATAAATTCAAGCGCAAACCGTAACTTTTAACTATTCACAGGCCATAATAAAGCCCAGAGCGTCAGTCGCACATTCTGGCAAAAGACACGGCAAAAACCTGTACGAGCTAGTCTATCTGTTTTTTAGACCCTGATGGCGTGCTGGGCTTCCTTATTTTTTGATAAAGGGCTTCCGAAGAAACATAACTGTGGTATGATGTATGGAAGATAGCTAGGAACGGATTTGAGGGATAAACATGTACGAGTTTAAAGATTATTATCAGAATACTGTTCAGCTTTCCTTTGACGATCAGCCTTTCTCGGACAGCCCGAAGCACGTCTGGGTGATTTGCCGTTTTGGCGGCAAATGGCTTTTAACAGAACATGAGGACAGAGGCTATGAGTTTCCAGGCGGGAAAGTAGAGCCGATGGAGTGCGCAGAAGAGGCGGCGCTCCGGGAAGTGAAGGAAGAGACGGGTGCGAGAGTGAAAAGCCTCAAGTACCTCGGACAGTATAAAGTTCTCGGTAAAGAAAAAGTGATTGTGAAAAATATATATTTTGCAGATATAGAAAAGCTTGAAAAGCAAGCTGATTACTTTGAAACGAAAGGCCCGGTTTTGTTTCATGAGCTTCCGGAAAACCTTTCCCGCAATAAAAAATTCAGCTTTATCATGAAGGATTCCGTTCTTCCGATCAGTTTGAAAAAACTGAAAGAAACTGGATGGATTGAATAAAACCCGGCACTTGTGCCGGGTTTCAGATTGTTGACAAAGTCATAAAACGGTTTTCGTTTTATGACTTTGTCATCTTTTCAGCGTGATTGAAAACCTTTGAAGTCTAGGAAGAACGAGCATTGGAGCGCAGCGAATGTAGTAATTCGTGAGCACCAACGCGCAGTACTGACAACGAATGCGAGGGTTTGTCGACACGCTGAAAACCCGGCACTTGTGCCGGGTTTTTTATGTCCTGCCCTTCGTCCATTTCTTTTCCAGCAGCTCTACGCCCTGATACATCAAAGTGGCGAATACGGCGATGATCAGCAGGCTTAAGAAGACGAGCGTAAAATTGAACACTTGAAAACCGTAAATAATCATATATCCTAATCCGATCTTGGAAACAAGGAATTCCCCTACGATGACGCCAACCCATGATAAACCGACGTTTACTTTCAGTGTTGAAATAATGGCAGGGGAGGATGCGGGCAGAATCACTTCTTTAAAAATGGTCCATTTCTTTGCGCCAAATGTTTTCATGACTTTTATATAGTTTTCGTCAATCTCCTGGAAGGCGGTGTATACAACGATGGTTGTGATAATCACGCTGATGATGGCCCCCATCGCAATAATGCTGATCAAACTGGGGCCGAGTGCGACAATCAGAATCGGGCCCAGCGCCACTTTCGGCATTGCATTCAAAATAACAAGATACGGATCTAAAATCCTGGCAAGCCGGTTGGACCACCATAACAAAGCCGCAAGGCACGTGCCCATAAACGTTCCAAGCAAAAAGCCAAGCACCGTTTCAAATAAAGTGACACCGATATGAGACAATAAAGACCCGTCACCGAGCTTCTCCAGCAATAAGTTCCATACAGAAGACGGGGCGCTGAAGATCAGCGGATCGATCCAGCCGAGCCTGCTGGAGATTTCCCACCCCGAGAAAAAGAGAATGAATATGGCAAGCTGAAAGGAATGGACATTCCATTTTTCCTTTTTCTGCTTGAATTGATATTGCTCGTGAAGGAGATCAATGGTTTCTTTGCTGTTTCTCAAGAGAATTCAGCTCCTTCCATATCGTTTGAAACAGCGTTTGGAAAGATGGCTCTTGACGGGCGTCAAAGGGCATCATCGCGGCCAATTCTTTAGGAATGTTAAAAATCTGATGGATGGTGCCCGGCTGATTTGAAAATAAAAAGATCGTATCGCTCATCGCTATCGCTTCTCCAATATCATGAGTGACAAGCACTGCTGTTTTTTGATAATCCTTTAATGTGCGGAAAACCAGGTTTTCAAGTGACAGCTTTGTCTGAAAATCAAGCGCGGAAAATGGCTCATCCAGCAAAAGCAGACTTGGATTTGGGGCAAGAGTCCTTGCAAGCGCGGCCCGCTGGCGCATCCCGCCCGACAGCTCTTTCGGATATTTTTTCTCCACATCTGTGAGACCGAACTTAGACAATAGACCGAGTGCAGCGGCCTTGCTTTCTTCTGTCAACGCGTCGGCGACTTTTAAACCGAGAAGCACATTTTCCTCGATGGATTTCCAGGGAAATAAGTAATCCTGCTGAAGCATATAGCCGATGTTATGTTCTTTTTGATTTGGCTCCCGGCCTTCAATCAGAACTCTGCCTTCCGATGGCTCTATCAAGCCGGCGATAATGGAAAGCAGTGTTGTTTTTCCGCAGCCGCTTGGGCCGAGAAATGAGATAAAATCACCTTTTTCGGCATCGAAATGAATATCACGCACGGCCGTCGTTTTTTCTTTAATAGAAAAATAAGTATGGGTTACATGGTCGACATGTAAGAAAGACATAGATGGGCCTCCTATTTTTCTTCCGAGGTGACTTTTTCGGCAATTTTTTTATTTACAAGTTGATGGTATGGAATGCGCTTCGGGAGTTCTCCCGATTCATCCATAATGGTTTGGAGCAGCTCCCATTCCTTTTCGTTGAGCAGGGGGTCCGGCGAATACGAATCCTGCTTTTTATAGCGTTCAATTGATGTTTCGATGACTTCTGGATCGGTGTCATCAAATTCATCCTTAATGGCTTCCGTGATGTCCTTCGCAGAGTGATTTTCCACCCACTGCTGCGCCTTATAAATGGCTTTTGTAAACTTGACGGCTGTGTCTTCATGTTTCTTCAGGTAGCTTTGTTTCGCCATAAAAGTCGTATACGGAACCTGGCCTGATTCCTCTCCGAATGAAGCCACAATATGGCCGATGCCTTTTTTTTCAAAGAGAGAAGCTTGCGGTTCAAAGAGCTGTACATACTCGCCTGTTCCAGAAGCAAATGCATTGGCGATATTGGCGAAATCTATGTTCTGGATGAGATCAATATCCTTATGAGGGTCAATCTTATGTTTGTTCAGTACATACTCGCCGACCATTTGCGGCATGCCGCCTTTTCTCTGGCCGAGAAACGTTTTTCCTTTCAGCTGATCCCAGTCGAAGTGTTCAGCATCTTCTTTCGCGACAAGAAACGTTCCGTCTGTCTGAGTCAGCTGGGCGAAATTAATGACGGGGTCTTTGGCTCCTTGCGCCTCGACATAAATAGATGTTTCTGATCCGACAAGGGCGATGTCGGAGCCGTTTGATAGAAGCGATGTCATCGTTTTGTCGCCGCCCCATGTCGTGCTGACATTGACATCAAGCCCTTCTTCCTTAAAAAATCCTTTTGACTCTGCAACATACAGAGGCGCGTAAAAAATTGAATGGGTCACTTCAGCTACTTTGACTTTGGTGAGTGTTTCCTCCTGCTTGCAAGCTGCCAGAGCAATCATCAGAAAGATGCTGCCGACACAGGCGCAGCCCAGCCTTAACCATTTATTCACATAGACAACCTCCTTATTTAGCATCAAGTTCATGGCCTTTTTTGCTTTACATATCGTATGATGGGTATAAAAATGTGTGAATGCCTAATCAGGTTCTCTGGATGTAAATATGGAGTAAGGAAAGCATATAGAAAAAAGGAGGCGGCTGCTTTGATTGTTGAGAAAAGAAGATTTCCGTCGCCAAGCCAGCATGTGCGTCTGTATACGATCTGCTATCTTTCGAATGGCTTACGGGTAAAGGGGCTTCTGGCTGAGCCGGTAGCACCGGGACAATATGACGGATTTTTATATTTGCGCGGCGGAATTAAAAACGTGGGCATGGTTCGGCCGGGCCGGATCATCCAGTTTGCGTCCCAAGGGTTCGTTGTGTTTGCTCCTTTTTACAGAGGAAATCAAGGAGGCGAGGGGAATGAAGATTTTGCCGGAGAAGACAGAGAGGATGCTTTTTCTGCTTTTCACCTGCTTCAGCAGCATCCGAATGTCAAGAAGGACAGAATCCATATTTTCGGTTTTTCCCGCGGCGGCATTATGGGAATGCTCACTGCAATTGAAATGGGGCGGCATGCAGCTTCATTTGTTTCCTGGGGAGGCGTCAGCGATATGATCCTTACATATGAGGAGCGGAAAGATTTACGGCGAATGATGAAAAGAGTCATCGGGGGAACACCGAAAAAGGTGCCTGAGGAATATAAATGGAGAACGCCGTTTGGCCAGATAAACAAAATCCAAGCGCCCGTGCTGTTAATCCATGGAGAAAAAGACCAAAATGTTTCAATTCAGCATTCCTATTTATTTGAAGAGAAGCTCAAACAGCTGCATAAGCCGGTGGAGACGTGGTACTACAGTACATTCACACATTATTTTCCGCCAAAAGAAAACCGGCGTATCGTGCGGCAGCTGACACAATGGATGAAAAACCGCTGACGATGAAATATGGTATGATGAAGAAAAAAGAGAACGAAAGGGGATTTCAATTTGGGAATGCCTGTTGAATTTAATACACTGATTGTGACAAAAGGAAAAGAAGTTCGCATAGATGAAAATATATTCACGTTAGAGAAAGACGGATACCGTGTGTATCCGATGGAGATTCCGATCGATGTGCGTAAAACAAAGTTCGGCGAAAAGTCAGGCACGGCAGAAGTGCAGAAGCTTCAATGGGAAGACGGCCGGACTATCATTACGTACAAGCTGACGTCTCTGTATTCCGTCAATTAAAACAAGCCAAGAGCGTAATTGCTCTTGGCTTTTGCTTTTTAAACGAGAGGGCCGCCCGCCTGTGCAATGGCATCTGTATGTCCGAACTTTTTAAAGTTCTCTTTGAATTCATGTGCGAGGCTGACCGCTTTTTCTCTGAATTCTTTCTTGTTGTTCCAAGTGTTTTCAGGCTGAAGGATATGATCAGGAACGCCGGGAACGTGAACCGGAATGTGCAGGCCGAAAATATCGTCAGTCGTCATTTCTGCATCCTCCAATTTGCCTTCAATCGCCGCCTTGACCATCGATCTCGTATAAGAAAGCTTCATACGTTCGCCTGTCCCGTAGCCGCCGCCGGTCCAGCCGGTATTGACCAAGAAAACGTCTGCGCCATGTTCATCGATTTTGTTGCCGAGCATTTCAGCATAGACATGAGCAGGAAGCGGCAGGAATGGTGAGCCGAAGCATGTGGAGAACGTCGTTTCAGGAGACGTCACACCGCGTTCGGTTCCGGCAAGCTTGCTCGTATAACCGCTCAAGAAATGGTACATCGCCTGCTCCTTCGTCAGTTTGCTGATGGGCGGCAGGACTCCGAATGCATCAGCCGTCAAAAATACAATGGCTGAAGGATGGCCCGCTATGCTTGGTGTGACGATATTGTCAATCATATGAATCGGGTAAGCCGCCCGCGTGTTTTCGGTATAGAAGGAATCATCATAATTGGCTTCACGTGTCTCTTCATCCACTACAACATTTTCAAGAACAGACCCGAAGCGGATTGCGTTAAAGATTTGAGGCTCTTTTTCTGCGCTTAAATGAATGCATTTGGCGTAGCATCCGCCTTCGATGTTAAAGACGCCTGTGTCAGACCAGCCGTGTTCATCATCGCCGATCAGTTTGCGGTCAGCATCGGCCGACAGGGTGGTCTTGCCTGTTCCAGACAATCCGAAGAAAAGGGCGACATTGCCTTTTTCACCGACATTGGCGGAGCAGTGCATGGATAGAATATCTCTTTCAGGAAGCAGGAAATTCATAATGGAGAAAATGGATTTTTTCATTTCTCCCGCATATTCTGTTCCGCCGATTAAAATCATACGCTTTTCGAAAGAGACAATAATAAACGTTTCGGAATGTGTGCCGTCTGTTTTTGGGTCCGCTTTGAAATGCGGGGCAGAAAGAATGGTAAACGGCTGTTCAACTGTTTTCTTGTCATTGCCTTCCGGGCGGATAAACAGCTGTCTGGCGAATAAATTATGCCATGCGAACTCATTGACGACGGTGATCGGCAGTCTGTATGTTTCATCTGCTCCGGCGAATCCTTCAAAAACAAACAGCTCATCCCGCTGTTTCAAATAGCTGACAACTTTCGTGTACAGCCGCTCAAACGCTTCTTCTGAAATCGGCTGATTCACCGTACCCCAATCGATCTTATGTTTCGTGTTTTCTTCCTCCACGATGAATTTGTCTTTCGGTGAACGTCCTGTGTAAGCGCCTGTTGTCGCCCGAACGGCACCTGTGGATGTTAAAATGCCTTCGTTTCGGGACAGTACTTTTTCTGTAAGCTGTGCTGCTGATAAATTATGACACACATTTGAACTTGTTAATAAAGCTTGTAAATCAGCGGTTAAATCAACTGAGTTCATATGAAACCTTCCTTTATCGTTTATTTGTGTTTTGCTAATTGTGAATTAGTATAACATATATTTTCAAACAGTCTATACTATTTATCGTTTTTTGTGTGTGCGTTTCCATTGTTTTCCCTTGATATAGGTGCCTATTTCTTCTGAATCATATTGACATTGCAAACCCTTTTACGATAAGATATTTCATTGAGCGGATACTCTTATCCCGAGCTGGCGGAGGGACAGGCCCTATGAAGCCCAGCAACCGGTTTCTCTGTTATTATTATGTTCACCCATGTGAGACAACCAAGGTGCTAACCTGTTGCAAGGTTGTATGATTCCTTGAGCGATAAGAGTGAAAGGCACAAAGACCAAACCCTTTCCTCGATGGAAAAGGTTTTTTTATTTCATAAATATGCCAATTAACATTCTCTAATATAACGTTACATTGTATAAGAGGGAGCGAGTTCCGTATCATATAGACAAGGTCTTTCGGGAGGCCTTGTGCAGGAGGAAGCAAAACATGAGTAAAAATCGTCGTTTATTTACATCAGAATCTGTTACGGAGGGACATCCGGATAAAATCTGTGACCAGATTTCTGACAGCATCTTAGATGAAATTTTAAAGAAAGACCCTAACGCGCGTGTTGCTTGTGAAACGTCAGTGACTACCGGGTTGGTTCTTGTCAGTGGGGAGATCACAACATCTACGTATGTTGACATTCCAAAAACGGTTCGCCAAACCATTAAAGAAATCGGATACACACGTGCGAAATACGGATTTGATGCGGAAACTTGTGCGGTTTTAACATCAATTGACGAACAGTCTGCAGATATCGCGATGGGTGTAGACCAAGCGCTTGAAGCCCGTGAAGGCACAATGAGCGATGAAGAAATCGAAGCGATCGGTGCCGGTGACCAAGGTTTAATGTTCGGTTATGCGTGCAACGAAACGAAAGAGCTTATGCCTCTTCCGATTTCACTTGCCCATAAATTGGCCCGCCGCCTAAGTGAAGTCCGTAAAGAAGATATTCTTCCGTACCTTCGCCCTGACGGCAAAACACAGGTAACGGTTGAGTACGATGAAAATAACAAACCTGTCCGTATTGACGCGATTGTTATTTCAACTCAGCATCACCCTGAAATTACGCTTGAGCAAATCCAGCGCAACATTAAAGAACATGTCATCAATCCGGTTGTTCCTGAAGAGCTGATTGATGAAGAAACAAAATATTTCATCAACCCTACAGGACGTTTCGTTATCGGAGGCCCTCAAGGGGATGCGGGACTTACAGGACGCAAAATCATCGTTGATACGTACGGCGGCTATGCTCGCCACGGCGGAGGCGCGTTCTCAGGCAAGGATGCGACGAAGGTAGACCGTTCTGCTGCTTATGCAGCGAGATACGTTGCGAAAAACATCGTTGCGGCTGAGCTTGCTGATTCTTGCGAAGTACAGCTTGCTTACGCGATCGGTGTTGCACAGCCTGTGTCAATCTCAATCAACACATTCGGTTCCGGAAAAGCTTCTGAAGAAAAACTGATTGAAGTTGTTCGCAATAACTTTGATTTACGACCTGCCGGCATTATCAAAATGCTTGATTTGCGCCGTCCGATCTACAAACAAACTGCTGCGTATGGCCACTTTGGACGTCACGATGTTGATCTTCCGTGGGAGCGTACAGACAAAGCGGAGCAGCTGCGCAAAGAAGCTTTAGGAGAATAATTTTATAGCCGCTTACTGGTTAAGCGGCTTTCCTTTTTTGTTGTTGTATTCATATTTATTTTTTACATAACTGTGAAACCAAATACTATTCACAGCGTCTATAAATAGGGGTTCAATGATGACAATTTTAATTATGGAGGCAATACTATGTGTGGATTTGTCGGGGTTTTTAACAAGCATCCGTTAGCTCAAACCGCTGATCAAGAAGAACTAATCAAACAAATGAACCAAATGATCGTTCACCGCGGTCCTGACAGTGATGGATATTTCCATGATGAGCACGTTGGATTCGGATTCAGACGGCTCAGCATTATTGACGTAGAAAATGGCGGACAGCCTTTATCATATGAAGATGAAACATATTGGATTATCTTTAACGGAGAAATCTATAACTATATTGAACTAAGAGAAGAACTAGAAGCAAAGGGGTATACATTCAATACAGATTCGGACACAGAAGTTCTTCTTGCGACGTATCGCCACTACAAAGAAGAAGCGGCGTCCAAACTCCGCGGGATGTTTGCCTTTCTGATTTGGAATAAAAACGATCATGTGCTATATGGAGCCAGAGATCCGTTCGGCATTAAGCCGTTGTACTACACAACGATTAATGATCAGGTTTATTTTGCCTCAGAGAGAAAAAGTTTAATGGTTGCTCAGAATGAGATTGAAATAGACAAAGAGGCATTGCAGCAGTACATGTCTTTCCAATTTGTTCCTGAACCAAGCACGCTTGATGCCAATGTGAAAAAAGTAGAGCCAGGTTCACAGTTTACAATCCACCCGGATGGCGATATCACATTCAAAACGTATTTCAAAGCGAACTTCAAGCCTGTTCAGACAGAAGAAGACAAGCTAGTGCAAGAAGTCAGAGACGCGATCTATGACTCTGTAAAAGTTCATATGAGAAGTGATGTTCCTGTCGGTTCATTCCTGTCTGGCGGAATTGATTCTTCCTTTATTGTATCCGTTGCGAAGGAATTGCATCCGAGCTTAAAAACATTCTCTGTCGGGTTTGAGCAGCAGGGCTTCAGTGAAGTTGATGTAGCGAAAGAAACTGCCGCGGCATTAGGCATTGAAAATATCAGCAAAGTCATTTCCCCTGAGGAATATATGAACGAGCTTCCGAAGATCGTATGGCACTTTGATGATCCGCTTGCTGATCCGGCAGCGATTCCATTGTATTTTGTTGCAAAAGAAGCGAAAAAACATGTAACGGTTGCCTTATCAGGAGAAGGTGCGGACGAGCTCTTCGGCGGATATAACATTTACCGTGAACCGCTATCCCTTAAACCGTTTGAACGCATTCCGTCAGGCCTGAAAAAGATGCTTCTGCACGTTGCGGCTGTGATGCCTGAGGGTATGAGAGGAAAGAGCCTGCTTGAACGCGGCTGCACGCCGCTCCAAGATCGTTATATCGGTAACGCGAAGATCTTTGAAGAGTCTGTCAAAAAACAGCTGCTGAAGCATTACAATCCGAACCTTTCATATCGCGATGTGACGAAGACTTATTTTACAGAGAGCAGCTCATACAGCGATATCAATAAAATGCAGTATGTCGATATCCACACATGGATGCGTGGGGACATTTTGTTAAAAGCCGATAAAATGACGATGGCAAATTCCTTGGAACTCCGTGTGCCATTCTTGGATAAGGTTGTATTTGATGTGGCTTCGAAAATTCCTGATGAGCTGAAAACGAAGAACGGCACGACGAAATATCTTCTTCGCAAAGCCGCTGAAGGAATTGTGCCTGAACACGTATTAAACCGCAAAAAGCTTGGTTTCCCTGTACCGATCCGTCATTGGCTGAAAAACGAAATGAACGAATGGGTGCGGAACATCATTCAGGAAAGCCAAACGGATGCTTATATCCACAAGGATTATGTCCTTCAGCTTCTTGAAGACCACTGTGCGGACAAGGCTGATAACAGCCGTAAAATTTGGACTGTACTGATCTTTATGATCTGGCACAGCATCAATATCGAAAAACGCTATATGCCTGAAGAGCTGAACCATCAGCCTAAAGAAGTCATCTTTGTATAAACAGACAAGGCTTTCGATTCGTCGAAAGCCTTGTTATTATTCCTGTATTTTCATTATTATTGATTACCCAATCCACACAAAGAATTCAGAAAAATAATTTATTGACATTTTTTTCTAGTGGGAAAGGTAGCAGACAAAAACAAAGCTGCACCGCTGACTCGAAGAAAGGCACATTCCTTTAATGTCTTTAGAAACTGCCTTAATGTGGGGGCATGTTTGGCATTTGTCGTTATTCTGATGGCTTATAGTCCCGATACGAGTGTAGCCGTCATTGTCGGACCGATTTGGTTTCTCATTTTACTTGCCGTTTATTATGCTAAAGGTTTCCACAAGAAAAATGCGGCTGCTGCCAGCGAGCGAAATATCAGTTGACCAAAAGAGCTCCCAATGAGCTCTTTTTTTGTGTGTTCATAGAAAATCTAGAACAGGAAAGAATAGGCATATGTTTTTAACAGGTTGGCTAAAGTTGCGAATCTTGTTTTATGATAAGATAAAAGTCATACGTTTGATCCCATATGTGAATGTTTTATGGAAAAATCAATACCCGAACTCTCATTACATCCGGGTAATCGATGGTTATTGCTTTCAAACATAATTTGAAAAATGGTAAAGTAAGACGAAGCAGGTCTTATGTTTGTTGAAGTGATTTATAATATTGGCCCTTCGCTACATATTCCGACCGTATTCTTTGCATATCTTGCCGGTCTTCTTCCGTCAAAGGGCGGATGACTTTTGCAGGACGGCCAAAGGCGAGATGGCCTGGCGGAATGGTTTTTCCCGGCGGGACAAGACTGCCGGCACCAATAAATGCGCCTTCGCCAATTTCGGCTCCGTCTAATATGATTGAGCCCATGCCGATTAAGGCGTTCTTGCGGATAACAGCGCTATGAAGTGTAACCTGATGTCCTATAGTGGCGTCATCTTCAATGAGAAGCGTCCGATTCGGGCTTTGATGGAGACAGCTTAGATCTTGGATATTGACTCTGTTTCCGATTCTGGTAGGCGCGACATCTCCCCTTATGACAACAGAAAACCAAATGCTGGACTGTTCTCCGATAATGACATCACCGGTAATTGCTGCATTATCAGCTATAAAGGCTGTTGGGTGGATATCTGGCGTGTGTTCCTTATAAGGGTAGATCATAGTATTCATCCTTCTTTCTCTATTTAAATTTCGTATGAGGTGAAGAGCATGTGGACCTGGAAAGCAGACAGACCTGTTGCCGTGATTGTGATGATCCACGGAGCAAGTGAATATCACGGACGATATAAGTGGCTGATTGAAATGTGGAGATCTTCGGGTTATCACGTTGTCATGGGCGACTTGCCGGGCCAGGGGACAACCACAAGGGCCAGAGGTCATATTCGCTCATTTCAAGAATACATTGATGAAGTAGATACTTGGATAGATAAAGCACGAACCTTTGATCTGCCGGTTTTTCTTCTCGGCCACAGCATGGGCGGCCTGATTGCGATTGAATGGTTTAAACAGCAAAGAAATCCCCGCATTACGGGAATTATTTTATCATCACCGTGTCTCGGACTGCAAATGAAAGTCAATAAAGCGCTTGATTTTGCATCAAGAGGTTTAAATGTCATCGCCCCGTCGCTTAGGGTTGATGCAGGTTTATCACTTGATATGGCGACGCGCAATGAGGATGTCATCGAGGCCGATCAAAATGACTCGTTATATGTCAGGAAAGTTTCTGTCAGATGGTACAGAGAGCTTTTAAAAACGATTGAGGCAGCAATGGTGCCGACAGAAGCGTTTTTGAGAGTGCCGCTTCTTGTGATGCAGGCCGGTGACGATAAGCTTGTTGACAAAACGATGGTCATCAAGTGGTTTAATGGTGTAGCTTCCCATAATAAAGCGTATAGGGAGTGGGAAGGGCTTTATCATGAAATATTTAATGAACCCGAAAGAGAAGATGTCTTTCAAGCAGCAAGAGCGTTTACTGATCAATATATTTGAATAAATTGGGGGTGCATGTGTTGACAGTACCGGAACATCCTTTTGGACTGATGGCAAAAGTATATCGAGATATTTTTCCGCTCGTTCATCAAGAGCTGGACATATGGAAGCAAAAATCAGAATCAATTCATAACAGTGAATTAAAAGCACAGGCAACCGCAAGTATTCGAGACAAAACGTTTCACTGTGAAGGCGGCGGCATACTGGCGTTACTGTCAGGCAATCAAAAACAGAAATGTGTCGAGTTTATTATCGCGTATCAAACGATCAGTGATTATCTGGACAATCTGTGTGACCGCAGCACATCGCTTGATCCGAGGGATTTTCGGATGCTCCACGCCTCAATGCAGGATGCGCTGACAGTGGGAGCGGAGCCGCAAAATTATTATCAATTCAGAGAAGAACAGGACGACAGCGGATATTTACATGAACTGGTCAAAACGTGTCAGCGTGTTCTTGGTTCCATTGAGCACTATGACATGATTAAACCGTATCTGCTTGAACTGTGCGGCTATTATTGCGATTTGCAGGTGCATAAGCACGTCATTGAGCACGAGCGTGTTCCGAGGCTTGAGAAGTGGTTTACTCAATATGAATCAGGGCTGCCTGAGATGGAATGGTATGAATTTTCGGCTTGTGCAGGCTCTACATTAGGCATTTTCTGTCTTGTTGCGTATTCGTTCCAGCCTGATTTTACAGAAAACACCGCTAAAAAAATCCGCAATAGTTATTTTCCTTACATACAAGGCCTTCACATTCTGCTCGATTATTTGATTGATCAGGAGGAGGACTTGCTGGAAGGGGACTTGAATTTCTGCTCGTATTATGAGTCGCATGAAGAAATGATGAAGCGGCTTGAACACTTTATCCAAAAAGCCGATGAACATTTGCACGGCATTCCGCATGAAAACTTCCACCGTTTAATCAATCGCGGCCTTTTGGGCGTTTATTTGTCAGATGATAAAGTGGCGGGCCAAAAGGAAATGGGGCGGCTCGCGAAGAAGCTGATCAAAGCAAGCGGAAAAACTTCCTTTTTCTTTTATATCAACGGCAGAGCCTACCGAAAATTTCAAAAAATGGCCTGGGTGAAAAACTCAAAGAAAAAAGCTCAAATCATTTGCTGATTTGAGCTTTTTTTTCGATGGCGATAATAAATGGCGGGTCATTTTGCTGATTGATAAATCCATATGTCAGCACACGGGCTGCTTGCTGATCCAAGCTTCGGCAAAAGTCGAGTACATCGTTTTTTTCAGCTTTGCCTTCAGGGTGGCCATGATAGACGACCAGAACCATCAAGCCCTCATCTTTCATCACGCTGAGAAGCTGTTCGATCGCTTTAATGGTTGACTGGCCGTTCGTCGTAACTGATTTGTCACCGCCCGGGAGATAGCCGAGGTTAAACACAGCGGCCGCCACTTTGCCGTGTGTTTTCGGCGGGAGGGATTCAGCGATTTTGTCATGGCTTTTGTGAAATAACGTTGTTCTCGCTTGATAAGTCTCGCCAAGCCGTTCCTTCGTATGGGCCACAGCTGATTCTTGGATGTCGAATGCGTACACATGGCCGTTTTCGCCGACGAGCTCCGCTAAGAACTGCGTATCATGTCCGTTGCCCATCGTGGCATCTACGACGATATCTCCTTCTCCGGCAGCCATTTTCAGTAGTTCTTTGCTGTAAGGAAGGATTTTTTTCAATATCATAAAGCTGATTCCTCCTCAACTCGTTGAAACAACTTTCCTTGATAGCTGCCGCGGTTTTCAAGCTCTTTATGAATGGCGCCGAGCACTTCCCATTTGTTGACGCTCCACATTGGCCCGACCATCAATTCAATCGGCCCGTCACCTGTAATGCGGTGCACGATCATTTCCGGGGGAATGATTTCAAGCTGATCGCAGACGAGCTGGACATATTCATCTTGAGAAAGGAATTCGAGTTTTCCCTTTTCATATTGCTTGACCATCGGCGTGCCTTTCAATAGGTGCAGCAGATGGATTTTAATGCCTTGGACGTCCAAATCTGCGACGGCCTTAGCGGTTTCCATCATCATGTCCCGATCTTCCAACGGCAGTCCGTTAATAATATGCGAGCAAACACGTATGCCATGTTTTCTTAACTTATTGACGCCTTCCACATAGCAGTTAAAATCATGTGCGCGGTTGATGAGAAGAGCAGTCCGTTCATGAACCGTTTGAAGCCCGAGTTCGACCCACAAATATGTGCGTTCGTTCAGTTCCGCCAAATAGTCAACGACATCGTCTGGCAGACAGTCTGGACGTGTGGCGATCGAAATGCCGACCACATCATCAAGCGCGAGGACGGATTCAAATTTCTCACGAAGCACCTCAACCGGGGCGTGCGTGTTTGTGAAAGCCTGGAAATAAGCAATGTACTTGCCGTCCTTCCATTTTTCGTGCATGCGGTTTTTGATGTCGTGAAATTGCGTAATTAAATCATCGGCCCGGTTTCCGGCAAAATCGCCTGAGCCTGCTGCACTGCAAAATGTACAGCCGCCGTGGGCAACGGTGCCGTCCCGATTCGGACAGTCAAAGCCGCCGTCTAGCGCAACTTTAAATACCTTATGGCCGAAATGTTCTCTAAGATGATAATTCAATGTATGATAGCGTTTTTCCGTATTTGAATAAGGGAAAGGATTGTTCTGCATCACAATTCATGTGCCTCCTTGCGTACGATTGCATCCTAAAATTGTAGCACGCATTTCACAAGAGAACAAATGAATCATCGACCATAAATTACTTTATTGAACGAAGTGAGATGGGGCTACAATATGAATGATGGATTATTTCCATTACCAAGAGGAGGGATTACTGTGGCAACAAGGCAATCAGTAGATGAACATCTCCAGCAATGTATGCAGGTGTATGATTATGCTGAGGAACAGATAAAAATCGCTTCTAAACAAGAGCATTATAACGATCAAGAATATAGTGAGGCGCAAATGCAGCTTGAAAATGCGGTAAACGCCTTAAATAAGCTGTGGCTGTCGTCAAATGACCAGCAGAGAGAACAGCTGTACAGAATGAGGCTTCAGCTTCAAGCTTTACAAAATCATATGATCCTGCAGCACCCTCTTGATGTGTAGGAAACGGACCCTTTTGATAAGGGTCCGTTTTTTTTGTAAAAAAGGATTGACTTTGTATGTCAAAGTGCTTATTGTATTAAGTGTACTAATTGAAGTAATACACTGCAAACACTGATGAAAAAGTCATTTATATATGGAAATAAAGGGAGGCAGTTATGAAGCATAAAAAACGAAACAAACGTGACGTGCCAATGCTGATCGCGGCATCTGTGATCGCTTGTTCTGTTTTTCTAGTCCTTGTGATGATCGGTTTTGAATGGCAAAAAAGCATAATCGATCCGTTTTATCTATAAAGGTTCAGATCGTATAGAAAGTAGGGAAGTAAATGATTCAAATCGATCCAAGAAGCTCAACACCCATTTACGAACAAATCATTCAGCAAATGAAAGAGCTTTGTTTGAAAGGGATCATGAAGTCTGGTGATAAGCTTCCTTCTGTCAGAGAATTGGCGACGATCATTATTGCGAATCCGAACACTGTCAGCAAAGCGTATAAAGAGCTTGAACGTGAGGGGATTATCGAAACGCTGCGTGGCAGAGGGACCTATATTTCGGAGCAAGCAAAAACGACTTTGGTTGAAGGGAAGATGACGATGATTAAAGAGCAACTGAAACAGCTCATCATCGATGCCCATTATGCAGGGGTTGAGCTGGAAAAACTGCAGGAATGGATGAAGGAAATCAGCGCTGATGTGAAAGGAGGCCGAGAGGATGATTGAATTACGGAAGTTGTCAAAAACGATTGACGGCAATCAAGTATTAAAAGATGTTTCGTTAACGATTGAAAAAGGAGAAATTTTCGGGCTGCTCGGCCGCAATGGTTCAGGCAAAACGACGATGCTTCGCTTAATCCAGCAAATCATTTTCGCAGACAGCGGGACAGTTTTTTTTGACGGCGTAGAAATCAAAAAGCATCCGAAGGTCAAACAGAATATCATCTACATGCCTGTTCAAAATCCTTTTTACGACAAGTATACATATAAGCAGCTTGTCGACATCCTGAGAAGAATATATCCGAAATTTGATGTTACGTATGCGAATGAGCTCATGAATCGATACGAAATTCCGGAATCGAAAAAATACCGCGAGCTGTCGACGGGTTTGAAAAAACAGCTGTCGCTTGTTCTGTCGTTTGCGGCGAGACCGGCATTGATTCTCCTTGATGAACCAACGGACGGAATAGACGCGGTGACAAGACATGATGTACTTCAGCTGATGGTCGATGAAGTGGCGGAGCGTGATACGAGCATCCTGATCACTTCCCACCGCCTTGAAGACATAGAACGGATGTGCAACCGAATTGGTTTTCTCGAAGATAACAGGCTGACGAATGTGATGGATCTTGATGAGCTAAAAGAAGAATACATCAAAATTCAAATGGCGTTTGATACAGATGTCAACTTGGAGATCAGAGAACAAAACATTCCGTTGCTCGATCAGGCCGGCGTGTTCTATACGGTGCTGATTCCGAAAAGCGACGAGGAGAAAAAGAGCTTTTTGAGAGAGCTGAAGCCAAAAGTATGGAATGAGCTTCCTGTCAACTTAGAAGAAGTGTTCATTGCAAAGTTTGGAGGGAAGCGGAGATGGTAGACCGAGGTCTCCTCTATCGAGAGTGGAAACAGAATCAAGTGGTGATTTTGCTAAGTATTGTGTTTTTAGTGCTGGTAAATCCGCTCTCTATTGTGAATACGTATTTGTCTTACCAAGGGTGTCTTGCGCATCAAGACCCGCAATATTGTGATTTTATTGTCAATTACGAAATAAGCAATCTGATAGATATCAACTGGTTGCCGGGTGTCATCTTGGCGGTCTGTTTTCTGGGAATGGAACGTTCGAAAGGCACCATGGATTTTTTACTAAGCCTTCCGTATAACAGAAGCCAAATTTTTCAGACGAAATTTTGGTTAGGCGGTTTAGTGATTGTATTATCGCAATTGATTGGCTTTTTGCTGGCATGGCTGCTGATTCTAGTTTATCAACCTGAGCATGCCTACTTTTTCGAGCACAGCAGCGTTGGAGTGATCGTGATTAGCTTTATGGCCTACTCATTAGTGATGGCCGCCGGAGCGATAACTGGAAATGCTTTTGCCCAAATGTTAACAGCGTTTTCTGCAGCTATCTTGCCGTATTTAATTGTTGCATTGCCCCTCGCCAATTTAGAGATCGTTTTTAATTTCCATATATACGAATTTTTCTCTTCCGTAGAAGGATATTATGAGATGGAAAACAAACTTATGTATCTATTGCCTATGGTTTTTGTTGGGAATGACTGGCTTTCCGATAACAGATATATTTTATTGATTCCGGCTGCCATGAGCATTCTGTTTTACTTGGTTGGTTTTATAAGCTTCAAAAAGCATCCAAGTGAGCGAAACGGACACTTTTTCCTTTGGAACAGATTAGACCGTCCTGTACAAATTCTGGTGATGGCTTTCGGCATCCTTGGATTTGGTTTATTTGGATATTCTACCGGACATTCCATTATTGGTTATATTTTTGGAATGATCATTGGAGCTGTAGTTGGATTCTTTGTAAGCTACTTCTCTATTTATAAGAAAACAAAACATTAAGAAATACTTTCGGTTTGGAGGGAAGTGATGTGCCGGATTCCGGGTTGTTTTATAAAGAGTGGAAGCAAAATAAAGCGCTGCTACTCATGATTTTTTTGGTATTTATGCTTAGCAATCCTTTTACTATTTTAGAGACGTACATTTCATATCAAGGCTGCGTTGCTCATCAGAACGATTGGGGCGGATCCTGTGTATTTACGATTAACTATTTAAACGGCACATTTATCTCATTGTTTTGGATTTGGGGTGTCGTTTTGGCGGTCAGCCAGCTTGGGATTGAACGAAGCAAGAGCTTGTTTGATTTTACATTAAGCCTTCCCTATACACGCGGGCAGATATTTAACGCGAAGTTTCTCACCGGCGGAATGGTGATTGTGATGCCGCAGCTCGTAGGTTATCTTTTATCTGTTTTGCTGCTGGTGCTTTTGAAGCCTGAACAGGCTGTTTATTTTCATCACTACAGCTTGGGAATGGTCATTGTCAGCATGTTGGCTTATTCTTTGGTTATGGCTGGCGGAGCGCTGACAGGCCATGTTTTTGCACAGCTTTTGGTTTCATTTACCGCCACTATTTTACCTTTTTTATTCATTACTTTGCCTGCGATGAATATCGATATCCTTTTTTGCAGGAATGCGGCATTTTTAGACTTCCCTATACCAGAATGGATAAAGTATATATTTCCCATTACGTATGTTGTTCCAAACTGGGTTGATGATTCACCATATTATTTAGTGATTCCGGCTGTTATGAGCATAATTCTCTACATCATCGGGTACATCAGCTTCGTCAAACTGTCTAACGAGCGTAACGGATATTTCTTTTTGTGGAAAGCATTGGATCGCCCGGTGCAAGTGATCGTCATTATCATTGGCATTTTAGGCTTCGGCTGTTTTGGATATGCAGTAAGCGAAAGCTTTGCCGGCTACCTATTTGGCATGGCTGCAGGTGCTGTGATCGGTTTCTTCATCAGTTATTTTGCGATTTATAAAAAAACAAAACATGTGTAAGGGAGAGAGAAAATATGATTGATGTTCAGCATATCGACCATTCTTTCACGATCGGGAAAAAGGGCCGTGAGAATGAAGTTCCAGTATTAAAGGATGTGTCATTAAGCGTGGCCAAAGGTGAAATCGCCTGTATTGTCGGGCGAAGCGGTTCAGGAAAATCAACGCTTTTGAATTTGATTTCCGGCTACATATCGCCGACAAAAGGGCGGATTGTCATTAATGGCACTGATGTGACGGGCTTTAATGAAAAGGAATGGGCTCAGTTCCGCCTTGAACATTTTGGGTTCATTTTTCAAAGCTTTCAGCTTATTCCGGGGCTAACGACGTATGAGAATGTTGAAATGCCTCTGGCGTTAAAAGGGATCAAACCGTCTGAGCGCAAGCAAAAGGTGCAGGACATGCTGAAACGCGTCGGCTTGGATAACCACGCTCTTCATTATCCAAACGAACTTTCAGGCGGCCAGCAGCAGCGTGTCAGTATTGCACGGGCATTGATTTTAAATCCATCTATCATTTTAGCCGATGAGCCGACGGGAAGCCTCGATTCAGAAACGGAGCAGGAAGTATTGGATTTGATTCAGCAGCTGAACCGCGAGCGGGGCATTACATTTGTGATCATCACCCATGATGATGAAGTTGCTTCTATCGGACATTCAAAATTTCAGCTTCATGACGGTGTGTTAAAAGGGGGAATTACTGTTGAGGTTTAAGGATCAGGTTCATTTTATCAGAAGAAATATGAAGAAAAACAGATTGCGTGTCTTTATGACCATCCTTGCGACAACAATGGCGTGTGCGTTTTTGGTTGTGCTGTCGTCGGTTGGATTTGGGATTCAAAAGACAATTACTGATATGACAATGAGCCAGCAGATTGTAACGAAAGTCAGTGTAATGGGCAAGGAAGGGGATAAGCCTATTAAAAAAGCTGATTTAGAGAATTATGACCACGTAAGGTCAGTTGTAGAAAGAACGCAAGTGTATGAACCAAACAAAGCAACTTTAGGCAATCGTACAAATGAAAGCTCTAATCTCATCTTTACCAATATGAACGATGAATTAAAGGCCAATATGGAGTTGGAAAAAGGAAGAGTCGCAAAGTCGGAAAATGAAATCGTAGTAGGATACGACTTTGCAAAGAGATTATTGACGAAAAAAGAATCGGAAGAGTATAACAAAAAAATCGAGGAAGCAAAAGGAAACCCGGAAGATATAAAAGAACCAGAGGGCTATACGAAAGATATTCTGAACAAAACGATTGAATTAAGTGTATCAAAAACAGATCCTAAAACAGGGGATGTCGAAAAAACAAAAACATATGACTTTAAAATTGTCGGTATTACAAAAAAGCCATCTCAAGATTGGATGGAGGACTCAAACATTTTTATTAGTGATCAATTCAAGAAAGATTTTTCGGAATTCTTAGACTTCAAAGGCGGAAATGTTGAAACAAACATTGGCGTTTTTGCTGATAAATTTGAGAACGTGGAACAACTGACCAATGATCTGACAGATGACGGATACTATGTAACCTCAGTGACTACCGAGCTTGAGGGAGCCAACACCTTCTTCATGGTCTTCAAAATCGGCCTGATCTTTGTCGGGTGTATTGCGGTAATCATCTCAGCGATCGGTATTTTTAACACGATGACGATGGCAGTTACTGAAAGAACGCAGGAGATCGGGATTATGAAAGCGATTGGGGCAAGTCCGTCCATCATTCGCCGAATGTTCTTGATGGAAAGCGCGTATATCGGAATTTTAGGCTGTGTGATTGGGATTATCATTTCTTACGGCGTAAGCTTCCTTGTCAATCTGGCTGTTCCAATGATTCTCGCGGCGACAAGCGGAAGCGATGCGGGCGATTTGAATTACACCTTTTCCTACATCCCGGCCAGCCTTGTGATCATCGCAGTTGTGATTTGCGGAGGGGTAGCGGTGATTTCCGGGATGAACCCGGCGAGAAAAGCGACCAAAACCAACGTGCTGACAGCGTTAAGAAGAGAATTATAAGATGTGAGCCGGCTGAGACAGCCGGCTTTCTCTATAGCGTATGCCGGTGTTTTGCTATACACTTGATAAAAAAGGAAAAGTGCGGTGAGTCGATTGTTTAAACTTTTGCTGATTGAAGATGATGAATCGCTGTTTCATGAAATGAAGGATCGTTTAACGGGATGGTCCTATGATGTATACGGCGTTCAGGATTTCGGTCAAGTCCTTCAGGAATTTGCGGCGGTTAAGCCTGATTGTGTCATTATTGACGTCCAGCTGCCTAAATTTGACGGGTTTCATTGGTGCCGGCTGATCCGCTCCCGGTCAAATGTTCCGATTCTCTTTCTATCCTCTCGTGACCATCCTGCTGATATGGTGATGTCGATGTCGCTCGGAGCCGATGACTTTATTCAAAAGCCGTTTCATTTTGACGTGCTGATTGCGAAAATCCAAGCGATTTTTCGGCGCGTGTATCATTATAATACGGAGCCAAGCGCGGTCAAAACATGGTGCGGAGCTGCCGTAGACGCAGAGCAGAACCTCGTCAGCAATGACAAAGGCTCTGTTGAACTGACGAAAAACGAAATGTTCATTCTGAAACAATTAATAGAACAAAAAAACAAGATTGTCAGCCGGGAAGAGCTGATCAGAAGCTTGTGGAACGATGAGCGTTTTGTCAGTGATAATACGCTGACCGTCAATGTCAATCGCCTGCGAAAAAAACTGGACGCCCTGCAGCTTGGCACATATATCGAGACGAAAGTCGGCCAAGGCTACCTGGCGAAAGAAGAGGATCATTTCTATGATTAAAGCATTCCTCACTGAAAGGCGAAGCTGGATTGCCGCGTTTTTATTCCAGCAGGTTTTGATATTGTTCGTTGCTTTTGTGGATTCCTCCATTTCATTTCAAAATGTTCTTTATATAGTATATTTGTGTGTCTTGTTTTTTATCATCTTCCTTTGGTTCCGCTATCGGAAAGAGACGGCGTTTTATAAAAGCTTGAAGACGTGGGAGAACAATCTTGATGTGACGGCGATAAATGAACCAGAAACGCCGTTTGAATCAGTGGTTGAACGAAGCATTACCGGACAAACGGAGCATTTGAAACAAACCGCTGCCCGGCATCGCTTGGCATTAGAAAATGAAAAAGATGAGTTGATGGCATGGATTCACGAGGTCAAAACTCCATTGACAGCGATGCATTTACTCATCGATAGAATGGAAGACCATGATTTGAAATCCCAGCTGTCATATGAATGGCTGCGTATTCACCTGCTTCTTGACCAGCAGCTTCATCAAAAGCGCATGTCATTTATTGAAAATGATCTGTCTGTAGAATGCATTCAGCTTCAGCCCATCATTTTTAAGGAAATCAAAGATTTACAGTCGTGGTGTATCCAAAAAGGGGTCGGCTTTGACATTCAGCTGGAGGCTGAGGAAGTGCTGAGCGACGCAAAATGGCTGGCGTTTATCATTAGGCAGCTGCTGACAAACGCAGTGAAATACAGCGAAGCCTCCGACATTGAAATCAAAAGCGTTCAAAAAGGGGAACGGACGCAGCTTGAAGTGAAGGACTTTGGCAGGGGCATTGATCTCAAAGATGTGCCCCGCATTTTTGATAAAGGATTTACATCCACAACGGACCACCATGATCAAGGGTCCACTGGCATGGGGCTGTACTTGGCGAAAAAAGCCGCGGCCCCGTTAATGATCCATATTGATGTGCGTTCGGAGTCCGGTGCGGGAACGGTTTTTACATTAACTTTCCCCAAACGGAATCAATTTGAACGAGTCATAGGCGTGTGACGAAAATGTCACATGCTTTTCTTTTTTGTTCGCCGTATCGAAGGAAATGCCCGGCAATCCTTTTTATAATGAGAGTATCCAATATAAAGGAGATTATAGGAATGATGATCTTACAAGCGAATAAAATTCGAAAAAGCTATGGAAACAAGCTGAATAAACAAGAAGTGCTCAAAGGCATTGATATTCATATCCAAAAAGGTGAATTTGTCAGTATTATGGGGGCGTCAGGTTCTGGGAAAACCACCTTGCTCAATGTTCTGTCCTCCATTGATCAGGTCAGTGACGGGACCATTGATATTAACGGAAATGAGATGACGTCAATGAAGGAAAAGCAGCTGGCTGAATTCAGAAAACAGCATTTAGGCTTTATCTTTCAAGATTACAATCTGCTGGATACGTTGACAGTAAAAGAGAATATCCTCCTGCCATTGTCGATTACAAAAATGCCAAAAAGCGAAGCCGTTCGCAAGTTCGAAGAGGTGGCGAAAGAGCTGGGTATTTATGAACTCCGTGATAAGTACCCAAATGAAATTTCCGGCGGCCAGAAGCAGCGCACATCTGCCGCGAGAGCGTTTATTCATGAACCGAGCATTATTTTCGCAGATGAGCCGACGGGCGCGCTTGATTCAAAATCAGCCTCTGATCTATTAAATAAGCTAAGCCAGCTCAATCAGAAACGCAACGCTACGATTATCATGGTCACCCATGATCCTGTCGCCGCCAGCTACTGCGGAAGAGTGATTTTTATGAAGGACGGGCAAATGTATACACAGTTAAATAAAGGAGGCCAAGACAGACAAGCGTTTTTCCAGGACATCATGAAAACGCAAGGCGTGTTAGGCGGGGTGCAGCATGAACATTAATCAGCTCATCCTAAGAAATTTGAAAAAGAATCTCCGTAATTACTATTTGTATGTGTTTGCGCTGATCTTTAGCGTGGCGCTTTATTTCGCCTTTGTCACACTCCAGTATGACCCTGCGATTAATGAAGTAAAGGCTTCCATCAAGGGAGCCGCGGCCATTAAAACCGCTTCGATTTTGCTTGTGTTCGTGGTGGCGATTTTCATTTTATATGCCAATACGATTTTTATTAAGAGACGGAGTAAAGAAATCGGGCTGTTTCAATTAATTGGAATGACCAAACATAAAATCTTTCGTCTCTTAAGTGCGGAAAATATCATGCTGTATTTCGGTTCCTTAGCGATCGGGGTATTGGCCGGATTTTCGATATCAAAGCTAGTCCTGATGATTCTGTTTAAAATTGTCGATGTCAAAGCTGATGCGAAACTCCATTTTTCCGGGCAAGCCTTGATCCAAACGATCATTGTGTTCTGCGGCATTTATCTTTTGATTATGATCATGAATTATACGTTTATCAAAAAACAAAGTATTTTATCTTTGTTTAAAGTGACCTCTTCGACTGAAGATCAAGTGAAGAGAATATCATTTTTCCAGATGCTGATCGGCGCTTTAGGCATCGTGCTGATTTTGACGGGATACTATGTGTCTTCTGAGCTGTTTGGCGGTAAATTTAAGACCATGAATGAACTGTTCGGCGCGATGAGCTTTATTCTGGGGGCCGTCATTGTCGGAACGTTTCTCTTCTATAAAGGCTCGGTGACCTTTATCTCGAATATCATCCGAAAAAGCAAGGGCGGCTACTTACGTATCTCTGAAGTTCTGTCACTGTCATCGATCATGTTCAGAATGAAATCAAACGCGCTGCTATTGACCATTATTACGACCGTTTCAGCGCTTGCCATTGGGCTGCTCTCACTTGCTTATATTTCGTATTACTCAGCTGAAAAGACCGCTGAACAAAATGTGGCCGCTGATTTTTCATTCATGAATGAGAAAGATGCCAAAACATTTGAAAGCAGTTTGAATGAACGCAACATTTCATATGTGAAGAAAGAAACCCCTTTCCTGCAAGCGAATGTGGACATTGCAAATATTATGGATGGAGACCCGAAGGAAATGCAGGGTGATCCCCATAACATGCAGCTTGCGGTTGTGAGTGACAAAGAGGTGGAACAGGTCGATGTGCCAGAAGGGGAAGCCTTTTTATCCGGATATAACGATCTTCTGCAAAAAATCATGGTATTAAAAGATTCAGGCAGCATGAAAGTGAAAAGCAAGCATAAGACGACATCTCTACAATACAAAGGGTTAAGGAAAGAATTTCTTCTCTCCTTTCCGTTTACAAGCGGGGGATTGCCCGCTGTCATAGTGGATGACAGCCTGTTTCAATATCTGAACAAAAATAAAGACCCCCGTATTCAGCTGGCGCAATCTGAATGTATTGCCATCAATGTCAAGCATGAAGACCAGCTGGAAAAAGCGAATGAGCTATTTCAAAAGGTGAACAAAAAAGACCAGCATTTATCAAGGCTGGATGCAAGCATCGCACAAAAATCACTATTTGGTATCGTGATGTTCATCGTTGGCTTCTTAGGATTAACGTTTCTGATTACATCTGGCTGTATCCTTTATTTTAAACAAATGGGTGAGAGTGAAGATGAAAAACCAAATTATACGATTTTGAGAAAACTCGGGTTTACGCAAGGTGATCTGATGAAGGGGATACGCATCAAACAAATGTACAACTTCGGCATTCCGCTTGTTGTCGGCCTCTTCCACAGCTACTTTGCCGTCCAATCCGGCTGGTTCTTATTCGGATCAGAGGTGTGGGCGCCGATGATTCTGGTGATGGTGTTATACACCGCGCTCTACTCCATTTTTGGTTTTCTGTCCGTTCTTTATTATAAGAAAGTGATTAAATCGTCGTTGTGAAACAGGAAAAGCTCCAGAGGTTCTGGAGCTTTTCGTTATCGTTTTGGCGGCCTGTAACCGGCAGCTTCAGCTTCTTCCACTGAGCAAAACATTTCAGCCGGGTCAGTTGTCCGGTCATAGTATGTACTGCCCGGTGTGTGATAGATGCCGCTTTTGCTTCCTTTTATATTGCAGCCTTCTGCTGTGTCAGGTGTTTTGGTTTCATTCTTTGTATTGCCGGAAGAACTTCCAGCGGTTTCTTGTGAACTTGCAGTATGGCTTTTGGCCTCTTTTAATTGCTTTTCAAGCTGTGTTTTATCTTGCCGCAGTGTTTCATTTTCAGCTTTTACCGTTTTTGTATCTTCTTTGAGCTGTTTTTGATTTTCTTGAAGCTCTTTTATCTCTGCTTTTAATGTTTTTTGATTCTCTTTTCGTTCACTATTTTCTTTTTCAAGCTGCTGGAGTTTGTCTTGGTCTTTTTTGTGGTCCTTCAATGTCTTTGCTTCAGAGCTTGCTTCTTCATATTTTTTCTCAAGTGCTTTATGCTCTTTCGTAAGGCTTTGATACTCGGTGTTGAGCGCTGAATATTTTTTCTCGGCTTTTGCTGCGGCAGCGTCAGGTTCTGTCAATGCTGCTCCGGTGAAGATCAGCGCCAGGCCTCCAATCAAAAGCGGCCAAAAGAGTTTCTTTAAGAAACGTTGATCCTTTTTCAGCACATATCCGATGAGATGATACAATCCATAGCCAAGTGCAATGAGACATGCAAGAAATCCTAATAACACTAAAGCCACTTCCATCATATTCCCCCTTTTTCTATTTATTGTACATTTTTCAAACCATATTTGTTAGATTTTTTCACGCTCATCAGTTGAAAAAAATGAGATAGACAGATAGAATAAATGTGCTATGATCACTCGATTTGTACGGAGCCGTTTTAGGTTTCGTTTTTTTCATGAGCTTTTTTAGGCGAGAAAGGGGGATGAGTATGCCGCGTGCTCTTAAAATTTTAGTCATTGGAATGTTTATTAATGTGACGGGTGCTTCTTTTTTATGGCCGCTTAATACGATTTATATCCATAATCATTTAGGAAAGTCATTAACAGTAGCCGGGCTTGTTTTGATGCTGAATTCAGGCGCCAGTGTGGCTGGGAATTTAAGCGGCGGTTTTTTGTTTGATAAAATCGGCGGCTTTAAATCGATTATGCTTGGAATTGCGATTACGTTAGCAAGCCTGCTTGGCCTTGTCTTTTTTCATGAGTGGCCGGCTTATATTGTGCTGCTGACGATTGTGGGTTTTGGTTCCGGTGTTGTTTTTCCGGCCAGTTACGCAATGGCTGGATCGGTGTGGCCTGAAGGGGGAAGAAAGGCGTTTAATGCGATTTATGTCGCGCAAAACGCGGGTGTGGCTGTCGGCTCAGCGCTTGGCGGTGTCGTGGCTTCTTTCTCGTTTTCATATGTATTTTTGGCGAATGCTGCATTGTATCTGGCCTTTTTCTTTATCGTATATTTCGGATTTCGAAACATTCAGACGAAGGATGCGTCCCAAACGTCTGTGCTTGATTATGATGCTGTGAACAGCAAAGCGAAATTTGCGGCGCTCATCATATTAAGCAGCGGCTATGTACTCGGATGGCTGGCTTATTCTCAGTGGTCAACCACCATTGCTTCGTATACGCAAAGCATTGGAATTTCTCTTTCCTTATACAGTGTGCTGTGGACGGTTAACGGAATGTTAATTGTGTTTGGCCAGCCGCTTGTCAGCTTTGTGGTGAAAAAATGGGCGGAGTCGCTGAAAACGCAAATGGTCATCGGATTTATCATTTTTATTGTATCCTTCAGTATGCTGCTGACGGCAAAACACTTCCCGATGTTTCTGGCGGCAATGGTGATCCTGACCATCGGGGAAATGCTTGTCTGGCCTGCGGTGCCGACGATTGCCAACCAGCTTGCCCCTAAAGGGAAGGAAGGATTTTATCAAGGCTTTGTCAACAGCGCGGCGACAGGCGGCAGAATGATTGGTCCGTTGTTCGGCGGTTTGCTTGTCGATCACTTCGGCATTCAAGCTCTTGTGTTATCTCTTTTGGTTTTGCTGTTGATCAGTATTGCCACCACGCTTTTGTATGACAAACGAATAAAATCGGCTAAAGAAACAAATAAGCAAGCATCAGTCTCTTCATAATAAAAGATCCCGCTGGATGAGCGGGATCTTTTTACATAATCGGAAGCACGCTAACGGCATCCTTTACATTTGAGTATGTTTGCAGTGATGAAAAATTGGCATCCAGTTTATTCATCTTCATGGCCAATTCGGGTTTAATGCCTGTAATGATTAATTCGGTTCCGGTCAATTTCAGCAAATGGCTCAGCTTGAAAATCTGATCGGCGGTTTGTTCATTTACTTGGGCCAGCCCTGATAAATCAATGATCAAATAATCATCTTTGGATGTTGATAAGATATTCGTCAATGTGTAAACGATAGAATTAAATCGTTCCTCCGTCAAGTTGCCGACTAGCGGAAGAGCTGAAATGCCGTTGCGAATCGGGACAATAGGCGTTGAAAGTGCAGTGATTTCTGTGAGGGAATCCTCGAGAAGCTTCTCATACTCTTTTTGCCGGGTGATGTCTTTTTGAATGCCGACAAAATAGGTCTTGCCTTCAATCTCTAGCGGGTCAATATTCAATTCATTCCAGAACATCGTCCCGTCTTTTTTATAGTTTTGGATTTGGACGGTAACCGGCTCTTTATTTTGTAAAGCGGTTTTAATGTTTTTTACTTCAGCGGGGTCGGTATGTTTCCCCTGTAAGAAGCGGCAGTTCTTTCCTAAAATCTCCTCGGCCTCATAGCCGGTCATTTGAACAAAGCCTTGGTTTACGTAGACAATCGGATTATCTTCAAGTGCGGGATCTGTAATGACCACACCGACTCGCGCGTGATCAAGCGCTTTTTTGATGACTTCCAGCTGTCCTTGTATTCCAAATGATTGAAAACTAGCCATATAATTCCCCCTTAGGCTGCCAGCTAACTGTGCAAAAGCCTGATATTCCCCTTTTTTTAATGAATTCTACAGTAACCGTAGCACAACACATGTTCTGATTCAAGCAAGCGCAGTTTGTTGTTTGTCATTAAGGCTTGTCCTCGTATACACTAAAAATAAGAACAGAAATTGAACATATGAACGGAAGTAGCTAAATGAGTGACTAGGTCAATGTCACTGGGTGAAAAATGAATCTAATGCATCAAGCTTACCGATCATGTGTTCACATATAATGGAAGAAACAAGCTTTTTTCAGATTTGCCAGTATGTAGATATCGAAAATCATCGGAATCGTTTAAGGGGGCTGGATGGCCTGAAGTCGCTTTACGAAATAAGGGCTTTAGGAAGGTGATGATGAAGATGCTGCATCAGGTACTCATTGCTTGTGTAATTGGAGGAATCATGGGGATTCTCGGTCATGTGAAAAAGAGAGGCAGGCTGGAGAAGCCCAGAATGACGAAGCGGTTTA
Organism: Bacillus sp. K7; assembly: GCF_053903245.1. Lineage (NCBI taxonomy): Bacteria > Bacillati > Bacillota > Bacilli > Caryophanales > Bacillaceae > Bacillus > Bacillus sp. K7. The sequence goes on along the minus strand of NZ_CP096406.1, from coordinate 2,813,233 downwards.
TCTATCTTGGATTTTTGGAAGATTGGTTTATCGGAATGACGGCTTCCATTTTACTTGTATTATCCGCTGACCCCGATTCAGGAATTCAACTTGTCATCTTATCCATTATCTCAGGCTACGGCGGTGAAGCTGTTCTCAGAAGTTTTGACTTTGTGAGAGAACTGAACAGCGGCGGCGAATCGGCCGAGTCCAAACGTCAAACCAAAACTCCACCCGAATAATTGTCCTCAATCTTCGCCCGTTCAGGGTACATTCCCATTGTATACAAACCTGCTTGCACTTATGAACAGAATTCTATAAAATACAGTTAAGATTACGGTTGCGATAAGAACAATGAAGAGGAGCAGTAAGAAGCAGATATTGTTGCAGAGAGTTGACGGCTGGTGAAAGTCAATCAAATTTGTTTCCGAACTCACCTCAGAGTTGCAGCGGTGAAAAGCCGCTGACGCATAACTGCGTTAAAAGTATCAAGTGAGTGCGGCGCATGCCGCGCTAACGAGGGTGGTACCGCGGGAAAACGAAAGTCTCTCGTCCCTTTTAGGGATGAGGGAGTTTTTTTTAGTTTGGGAATATTCTGAATATAATTCTCTCCTTCCCGTCAATACTTGAACCATAAACGCCGTATTCAATCAGAAGGAGGTTTTTACTTTGAGTTTTCAGCACAAAGAGATAGAAAAGAAATGGCAGACATACTGGCTTGAAAACAAAACATTTGCCACTCTTGATCATAATGAAAAACAAAAATTTTACGCGCTGGACATGTTTCCTTATCCGTCTGGAGCGGGTTTGCACGTCGGCCATCCTGAAGGTTATACAGCCACGGATATCCTGTCTCGTCTGAAGCGCATGCAGGGCTATGATGTCCTTCATCCAATGGGCTGGGACGCATTCGGCTTGCCGGCTGAACAGTACGCGCTCGACACAGGGAACGATCCCGCTGTATTTACGAAGCAGAATATCGATAATTTCCGCCGCCAAATTCAGTCGCTTGGTTTCTCATATGACTGGGATCGTGAAATCAATACGACTGATCCTGAATACTATAAATGGACACAATGGATTTTCTTAAAGCTGTACGAAAAAGGCCTTGCTTACGTTGACGAAGTGCCTGTTAACTGGTGTCCTGCCCTCGGTACGGTTCTTGCCAACGAAGAAGTCATTGACGGCAAGAGCGAGCGGGGAGGCCACCCGGTAGAGAGACGCCCGATGAAGCAGTGGATGCTGAAAATTACCGCTTATGCGGACAGGCTTCTTGAAGACTTGGAAGAGCTTGATTGGCCGGAAAGCATCAAAGATATGCAGCGCAACTGGATCGGCCGTTCAGAAGGCGCGCACGTTCATTTTGCTGTAGATGGACATGATGAGTCCTTTACGGTGTTTACGACTAGACCAGATACGCTGTTTGGTGCTACATACACTGTGCTTGCCCCGGAACACGCGTTGGTGGAAACCATCACAACGGCTGATCAAAAAGAAGCTGTCGAAGCATATGTCAAAGACATTCAATCAAAAAGTGATTTGGAGAGAACTGATCTTGCGAAAACAAAGACAGGCGTTTTCACGGGAGCTTATGCGATCAATCCTGTAAACGGAGAAAAATTGCCGGTCTGGATTGCCGATTACGTTCTTGCGTCTTACGGAACAGGTGCTGTTATGGCAGTTCCTGGGCACGATGAGCGTGATTTTGAATTCGCCAAAACGTTCGGCCTTCCAGTGAAGGAAGTTGTGAAAGGCGGAAATGTTGAGGAAGCAGCGTACACTGGCGACGGCGAGCATGTGAACTCTGATTTTCTGAACGGCCTTAACAAGCAGGAAGCGATTGAAAAAATAATCGCTTGGCTGGAAGAAACGAAAAACGGCGAGAAGAAAGTGACGTACCGTCTGCGCGACTGGCTCTTCAGCCGCCAGCGTTATTGGGGCGAGCCGATTCCGGTCATTCATTGGGAAGACGGAACATCAACGGCTGTGCCGGAAGAGGAGCTGCCGCTGATTTTGCCGAAGACGGATGAAATCAAACCGAGTGGAACAGGCGAATCACCGCTTGCGAACATAAAAGAGTGGGTGGAAGTCACAGACCCTGAGACAGGAAAAAAAGGTAGAAGAGAAACGAACACAATGCCGCAATGGGCGGGAAGCTGCTGGTATTTCTTGCGCTATATTGATCCGCACAACCCGGATCAGCTGGCATCACCAGAGAAATTGGAAAAATGGCTTCCGGTTGATATGTATATAGGCGGTGCAGAGCATGCCGTGCTTCACCTTCTGTATGCCCGCTTCTGGCATAAGTTCCTTTATGATATCGGTGTAGTGCCGACGAAAGAACCGTTCCAAAAGCTGTACAACCAAGGAATGATTCTCGGCGAAAACAACGAAAAAATGAGTAAATCTAAAGGGAACGTTGTCAATCCTGACGAAATCGTTGCTTCTCACGGCGCTGATACACTAAGATTGTACGAAATGTTCATGGGACCGCTTGATGCTTCAATCGCCTGGTCTGAATCAGGATTAGACGGCGCGCGCCGCTTCCTTGATCGTGTATGGCGCCTGTTTGTTGAAGAAAGCGGTGAGCTTAATGGCAAGATCGTTGAAGGCGCAGGTGAAACATTAGAGCGCGTATATCATGAAACGGTCATGAAAGTTACAGATCATTACGAAGGCCTTCGTTTCAATACGGGTATTTCCCAGCTGATGGTCTTTATTAACGAAGCCTATAAAGCGTCAGCGCTGCCAAAAGAATATATGGAAGGCTTCGTAAAGCTTCTTTCGCCAATCGCGCCTCACTTAGCGGAAGAGCTTTGGGAGAAGCTTGGCCATTCCGGTACGATTGCGTACGAAGCTTGGCCTGTATATGATGAAACAAAACTTGTGGATGATGAAGTTGAAATCGTTGTTCAGCTGAACGGAAAAGTAAAAGCGAAATTACAGGTTCCTGCCGATGCGACGAAAGAACAGCTGGAACAGCTTGCTCAAGCAGATGAAAAGGTCCAAGAGCAGCTTGAAGGCAAAACGGTTCGAAAAATCATCGCGGTGCCTGGCAAGCTAGTCAATATTGTGGCAAACTAAGCCTGAGAAAAAATCCCCTTTGCCAAAAGGGGTTTTTTCATCAGTCTCTAAATAGCAATCGCCCGGCTGACTTTGCTATACTGAACATGACCATTGTGAATAGGAGTGTTTTCTTTGGAAATAAAAGAAATCAGCACAGCCGCTTTAAAAGAAAAAATTGAGGCGGACGAAGAATTATATTTGATTGATGTCAGAGAAGATGAAGAGGTGGCGGAAGGCATGATCCCGCAAGCCGTTCATATTCGCATGGGGGATATTCCTGAAAAAATGGACACCCTAGATAAAGACAAAGAGTACGTGTTTATCTGCCGCTCAGGAATGCGCAGCATGAATGTCTGCAGGTACTTGGATGAGCAGGGCTTTAAAACCGTCAACGTTGAAGGCGGCATGATGGCCTGGGAAGGCGAAACAAAACCAAAAAACTAGGGGAGAACGGTCCCCTAGTTTTTTATTTATATTTCGGAATCCAATCGCCGTGTGCCGCGAATAAATCGTCACACATGGTGATGATGTCATTCATGGAAAGCTCCGCGCTTGTATGCGGATCAAGCATTGCGGCTTGGTAAACCGCTTCTTTTTTACGTGTGACAGCGGCTTCAATTGTCATCAGCTGTGTATTAATATTCGTCCGGTTTAAGGCTGCAAGCTGCTCAGGCAGTTCTCCGGCGAAGCATGGGGTGATTTTTTTTCTGTCGGCGACGCATGTCACTTCCACAACCGCTTTGGAAGAAAGATTGGTGATGAGTCCCGTATTCAAAACGTTTCCTCCGAAAGTGAACGGCTCGTTCGTTTCCATTGCTTCTATTATTCTTGAACCATATTCCTTTGAGCGTTCGTGCGTAAGGTTTTTATTATTGACGATATCATCCCGCATTTTCTCCCAATGTTGAATCTGTTTGACGCACCTTCTCGGATATTCGTCGAGCGGGATTTGCAGCTCGCTGATCAGCTCGGGATAGTTCCGCTTAATAAAGTATGGATGGTACTCTGCGTTGTGTTCGGACGATTCCGTCACATAATAGCCGAACTTATCCATCAATTCAAACCGCACCATATCACGATGCTTTGTTTTTTGTTTTTCCTTCGCTCTCCTTTTGATTTCCGGGTAGAGATCTGCGCCGTCTTTTTTGACCTCTAGAAGCCAAGCCATATGATTGATGCCTGCGATGCGCTCCTCGATTCCGTCATGCTCCATTCCGAGTGATTTGAACAAATCCTTCGTACACACTTGAACACTGTGGCAGAGCCCGATGGTTTTGATATTCGTATAGCGGAGCATAGCGCCTGTAAGTGAGGCCATTGGATTTGTATAATTTAAAAACCACGCATCCGGGCACATGTCCTCCATATCTTTTGCGATATCAAATAAGACCGGAATGGTTCTGAGTGACCTGAAGATTCCGCCGATGCCGACTGTGTCGGCGATTGTCTGTCGCAGCCCGTATCGTTTAGGAATATCGAAATCTATGACTGTGCTCGGTTTATATCCTCCAACCTGGATCGCATTGATGACATAGCTTGCGTTCTGCAAGGCGAGTTTTCTGTCATCGTAGCTATTGATCGCCACGCTTGGGTTATAGCGGTCTCTCAGATTTTCGAGCATGAGCTGTGATTCCTGCAGGCGTCTCGGATCAATGTCGTAAAGGGCGAATTCAAATCCATTCAGCGCTTCTGTTAACAAGCAGTCTCCCAAGACATTTTTGGCAAAAATAGTGCTCCCTGCACCGATAAATGTAATCTTTTTCATACTGATTCCTCCTCAAGTGTTATCCTTTTACTGCTCCGGATGACAGGCCGGCAATAAAGTATTTTTGCAGCGCCAAAAACAGAATAACCATAGGGAGCATCGCCATTAGCGCGGCTGCGGCAACTAAATGCAGATTGTTGGCGTTTTCTCCGAAAAACCCTGCCATGGCTACTGTTAATGTTTGAACCTTTTGATCTTGTAAAAAGAAAATCGCAAATTGATAGTCGTTCCATATGAAGACACAGGAAATAATACAGATGGTTGCGGTGATGGGTTTCAGCAGAGGAAACACAATCGTAAAAAAGATTTTCAGCATGCCTGCGCCATCTATTCTTGCGGCTTCTTCAAGCTCTTTCGGAATGGTCGAACGGATGAAGCCAGAATACAAGAATACCGTTAATGGCATATAAGCCGCTGTATTGATCAAAATGGCGATGGCGTGGGTATTGACCATTCCGGCATCCACCACCATTCGGTACAGAGGTACCATCGATGTTAATGGAGGGATGATCATGATGGAAATCAGCAAGACGAAAACGGCTCTATTCAGCTTCGTTTCCCGCCGGGCAAGCGGGTAGGCGGCAAGAGAGCCGAATATTATTAACAGCAAGGCAGAAAAACCTGTGATGATGATGGTGTTCATAAAAGAGTTTGCTAACGAAGCGCGCTCCCACGCTTCTGAAAAATTGTGAAAGGAGATGTCAGCTGGAAACAGCCATTTTGAACTGTAGTCTCCTTTTGCTTTTAATGAAGTAGTCAGAAGGATGTAAAAAGGAATAAAATGCGCACAGGCCACTATGGCGGCAAGAATCGTAATCATCCGCAATTTTTTTGAACGGACTGCATTCATGACATTTCCGTCTCCTTTCTTTTAAAGTACGCAAGCGCGCAGAAACTGATGATCAAAATAACAAATGCCATAAATATGCCTTGTGTTGCGGCATAGCCGGCATCCTGCCGTTTGAAGTACAAATCATACATAAACGTGGACATGGATTGCGACGCATTTCCGGGGCCGCCTGCGGTAAGAGCGATAATGACATCAAACAGCTTTAAGCCTCCGATAATGTTGATGACCATATTAATTGTGATCGAGGGCATTAACAGCGGCAGCGTAATGCTGAAAAACTGCTGGCTTTGTTTCGCGCCATCCATTTGTGCAGCTTCATAGTAGTCTTTCGGAATGCTTTGCAGGCCGGCTAAGTAGACAACCATAGCAATCCCGACATATTGATACGTGTTAATCATGACAATGAGCCACGGGTTGAGCGATGGACTGGCGAGCGCATTGATCGGGCTGATGCCGAATACACCGAGCAAATCGTTAAGCGCGCCTCCGTCATAGGAGAAGAAAAAGTACCAAATATAGCCCATAATGAGCGGGCTGATCATCACCGGCAAATAGACAATTGTTCTCGTTACCGCTTTCATTTTGATGCTTTGATTCAAAAGCAGGGCGTACAAGAGCCCAACCACATTTTGAAAAAAAGTGCTGCCGAGCCCGTAAAGTAGCGTGTTTTTTAAGATGTGCCAAGTGTCGGGATCAGAAAACAGCCTTTCATATTGCGCGAATCCCACCCATTGGTAGACTTGTGAAAAGCCGTTCCAGTTTGTAAAGGTGATCAATGTCCCTTTCACAAACGGATAAATCATAAAGATCAGAACGGAGAGCAAAGCAGGAATATACATCCACCAAAGGGAGGACTGCTTTTTCGGCTTAACCTGTTTCACATGAACGTCTCTTGCGATCTCACTCATTGCTCTTCAGCTCCCTGTGTTTGCGATTGCTCCCGGAGTCGTTTATATTCTCTTCCCAGCTTTTTCGAAATCTCTTGTGGCGTCAAAATGTCAGCCACAAGCTCCTGTCCGACCGTGCCTAGGACATCCCACATTCCGTTTGGCAAGTATAAACGGTCGAAGTAAGGCTCGACTTTGACGTCTTGATAATGCTCGTAGTCGTTGGCGTAGAAAATATCAGCTTTCACATTGGTCAGCCCTGCTGGAAGCGATGTGGCTTCAGCCATTTGTTTGGCATTGGCGGGACGGGCCATAAATGCGATGAATTCTTTTGCTTCCTTTACGTGAGGGGAGTCTTTCCAGGCTGCAAGCGTGTAGCGTTCACCGCCAATCCATATCGGATCATCTCCGGCATGTATGGCAGGTGTCGGGATAATGCCAACCTTGACGTTCGGATTAATCTGGGCAACGTCTTGGCCAAGTGTGCCGCCTTGCATTGTAAAGGCGATTTTGTTTTGGGCCATTAATTCAATGAGCTGTGATTTTTTTGCGGTTACAGCGTCAATATTGATTAATTTTTCTTTCTGCATTAGTTTAAGGATGTCTGATAAATGAGTGAATTTGCTCCATTGAAACGTGCCGTTGATGAGCTGTTTTTTTTCATTATGGGCAGGATCTGTGATGAGAAGAGGTGTAGCGAATTGGTCGTAATATTGGGCGAATGAGCTTTTGTCATAGCCGGCAAACCAGAAGGGCACAATGCTGCCCTTGCTCTTTTCTTTGATCGTTCTCAGCGCTTTGATAAAGTCATCCATGGTTTCCGGCGGGTTAATGCCGTAACGGTCTAACATATTGCGGTTATACGCCAGTCCGTCTTTTGCCTGATTGATCGGATAAGCATACACCTTGCCGCTTTTACTTTTGAGGATGCTGTTTAAATTTGGATCGAGGTTTTGAGTCCATTCCATATCCCGGAGATCCGCTGTATATTCTCCGTACCTGATTTTTCCCCAGCCATGTGTATCGAATAGATCAGGCAAATCATTGGCTGCCATTCTGACACGCATCATATTTTCATAGTCATTGCCTGGGAAATGAAGGCTGACACGGATGTCTCTGTGTTCCTTTTCAAACGCTTCCGCCAGTTTTCTGAACGTAGCTCTTTCGCTGTCCGTTGACATTGTAGAATAAATGGTTAACGTCTTTTTTGCGGGATTTGCTGAGCTTTTTTCTGCTGAGCAGCCGGGCAGAACGAGCAGAATGAGAGAGAGAAATAAAACAAAAGTGTGTTTCATCTGTTCCTCCTTATGATCATGATGAATATGTTCTTATGTCACCTCCTTAGCTGAAGATCCGCAGCTTTGTCTCACGATTAATGTTGTGGGCAAGGTAACGCGGTGAGGAAGCGTCCGGCCATTGAGGCGGTCAAGCAGCAGTTTTACGCCTGTTCGGCCCATTTCCTCTGTGTATACCTTCACCGTCGTTAAAGGCGTGCTGGCAAATTCAGCTTCTTCAATGCCGTTAAAACTGACGATCGCTGTATCGCGCGGCACTTGCAATCCGGCTTCCTGAAGCGCTTTTAACGCGCCGATCGCCATCGAATCACTGGCGATAAAGAATGCGTCCGGCAGATTGCCTGAAGCGATTGCTTGCTTCATCAGGCGATAACCCTCGCGCATGCTGTATTCTCCGACCAGCACATGCTCGGGCTGGGGGGCGGCGGACGCTAAAAAGGCGGTCAGGCGTTTATCTTCAATGACTCTGCGAATGCTTTGGCCGTCCTTCAGCGTATGCTCTTTTTCCTGTCCGCCAATGTAGCCTAACCGTTTGTAACCTAGGCCGAAAAGGTGATCAATCGCTTGGTGTGAAGCGAATTCAAAATCAATACTGATAGAATCATATGCTTGCGGATCGGGTGAATGATTGATAAATACGGCATGCTCCAGCCTTCCGCTGATATGCTTAACCGCTTCATCATGAACACGGCCGATGACAATGACACCATCCAGTTCCCGAAAGATATGCTCCTGAAAGGAACCGAGATGAATCCAATTCGTAATGAAAATTTCCTGTTCGAAGCATTCCTTTTCAATGCCTTTGCGAATCGAGGAAAAATAAGGGTCCTGCCTTTCTTGATCAAGGGGCAGACAGCTCAGCACGCCGATCAGCGGATGGGCCCGCTGTTTTTGCCCGCGGGTTTTTCGGCGTTTAGCAACCGTTTGATAGCCGAGCTCTTCTGCGATAGCGATGACCCTTTGCCTTGTTTCGCCTGCCACAGAAAGCGACTCATCTTCGTTCAAAATTCTGGAAACAGTTGCGCTGGAAACATTAGCTTTCATAGCGATATCTTTAATCCGAACCATAGGTATCCCTCACATCTATTTTAGTAAAATGTTAACCCATCTGTTTTGATAAATTGATGCTATCACATGAAAGTAAGCGGTTACAACAGTTATTTTCAGAATATTTAATTATATTTACTAAATATTTAGTAAATGATTCAATTTGTTTTGGAAAAATAAAGGGGAAACCAGATTCATCTCGTAAATGTGAAGTAAGCGAATAAGGAAGGGTGAGAGAATGAGTATGGAAAGAAGAAAGCAGCTGTTTCGATTGCTTGGAGATTTGCCTGACAGGAGCGAAATCAGAACGGAGACATTGCGTACTGAAGAAAGAGAAGGAAACATCATTGAAACGCTCCTGCTCGATCTAAACGGACATGAAAAAGTGCCCGCTTATTTTGTGAAACCGAAGTCCGCAGAAGGGCCGTGCCCTGCCGTATTGTTTCAGCATTCGCACGGAGGCCAGTATGACAGAGGAAAAAGTGAATTGATGGAAGGAGCGGATTATTTGAAAGCGCCTTCTTTCGCTCGTGAACTGACTTCTCTCGGATACGGCGTACTTGCGATTGATCATTGGGGTTTTGGAGATCGGCGGGGAAAAACGGAAAGAGAGATGTTTAAAGAAATGCTTCTTACCGGAAGAGTGATGTGGGGCATGATGATTTATGACAGTGTAAGAGCGTTAGATTATATGCAGTCTCGCCCTGATGTTCAGCCTGACAGAATCGGGACCATCGGCATGTCTATGGGAGGGTTGATGGCGTGGTGGACAGCGGCGCTTGATGACCGGATTAAGGTGTGTGTGGATTTGTGCAGCCAGGTAGATCATCACGTGTTGATGAAAACGCAGAATCTTGACCGGCATGGTTTTTATTATTACGTCCCGTCGCTTGCAAAGCATTTTTCTGCCTCGGAGATCCAAAGCTTGATCGCGCCGCGCCCGCACCTTAGCCTTGTGGGTGTACACGATCGTTTAACGCCGGCTGAGGGTGTGAACAAAATAGAAAAAGAATTGGCAGCTGTGTATGCTGGACAGGGCGCTTCTGATTGCTATCGGGTGGTCCGTTCCGCTTCTGGGCATTTCGAAACGGCAGTGATGAGGCATGAAGCTGTGCAGTTTTTGCAAAAGTGGCTGTGACGTTTAGTGGAATTGGCAGAAAGACGCAGATATGAGCGAAGGAAGTGGAACCGATGGAATTGCAAGACATTTTGGATTGGGCTTTCCGGCGGCATCTCAATCCATTAAGCTGGTATATTCGTCCCCTCTTTTTACTCGTATTGGTTTATGCTGCGTATCAGCGCAGCTGGAAAGGCATCATCATCATTTTTGTATTGATGATGAGCAGTATGGTCTGGTTTCCGGAACCTAAGAAGATCGATCTGCACATGCAAAAAGTGCTGGAATTCGAGCAAAAGCTGTTAGGCAGCCCGATCTCGGCTGTTTTAACAATTGCTTTCATGATGGTTTTTCTCGGTTTGATTTTGGCTGCTTTCTGGAAGCGGTCGCTTGTATATGGTTTCATCCTATTGAATGTGACACTTGTTGGGAAGGTGGCTTTGTCCTTATTTTTCACAGGTGAGAATGGCTGGGCGCCGTTAGGCAATACGGTTTTTGGGCTGTTGATGATAAATGGGATCGGCTTGTTTATCAAGTGTAGAAATCGAAAAAAACGCAGAGGAATAGACATCTAAGGCTAGGACCGTTTTCCTGTAAAACGGTTTTTTTGCTCGTTTCAAGGACCAGCCCCAAACAAAATGAAGATTTCCTATATTGACAGAATCATATGGGAATAATAATATTCTAATTGTTAACTTTTTTTATATTAGGTTAACAATTAGAATGGGATGTGAGAGACGTTCTTCAGTTTTCAGTGAAAGGGCGAGAAGAGATGCAAGAAGAAATATTTTATAGTGTCAGAATGAGGGCTTCTATGAATGGATCTCATGAAGCCGGCGGAAAGCATATATCTGGCGGAGAGCGGCTTATTCCTTTCCATGAGATGAAGCGTACAGTCAATGCCTTATTAGAAAAAGGGTTATCACATTCAAGAGGAAAGCCCGATTTTATGCAAATTCAATTTGAAGAGGTTCATGAATCGATAAAAATCATTCAGCCATTGCCAGTGCAAACAAACGAAGTGAATTCCCCCCAAGAGGGACAAAAGCTTGCCCGATTGTTATTGGAAAGAGAAGGTGTTTCACGAGAAGTGATTGATAAAGCATATGAACAAATCCCTGAATGGTCGGGTGTCAGTGGAGCGGTTTTGTTTGATATTCACTCAGGCGAGCGGATGGACAAAACAAAAGGAAAAGGGGTGCGGGTCTCAAGAATGGATTGGCCGGACGCTAATTTTCAAAAATGGGCGCTTCGCTATCACGTGCCGGCACATTCAAGAATAAAAGAGGCCCTTGTACTTGCTTCTAAGGTTGGCGCGCATCCGGCAGCCGTCGCAGAATTATGCTGGTCAGATGACCCCGATTACATAACAGGCTACGTTGCAGGCAAGAAAATGGGCTATCAGCGTATTACAGCAATGAAAGAATACGGAAATGAAGAGGGCTGCCGCATCTTTTTTATTGACGGCTCTGAAGATGTCAACACGTACATACATGAACTGGAGAAACAGCCTATTTTGATAGAGTGGGAGGAAGACCATGATTCATGATTTGATAGAAAGCAGTAAAAAACACCTCTGGCTGCCGTTCACCCAAATGAAAGATTACGATGAAAATCCCTTAATCATTGAAAGCGGCAATGGAATCAAAGTCAAAGACATAAACGGCAAGGAATACTATGACGGTTTTTCTTCTGTTTGGCTTAATGTCCATGGGCACCGCAAAAAGGAATTAGATGGCGCCATAAAAAAACAGCTCGGAAAAATCGCGCACTCCACGTTATTGGGCATGACCAACGTTCCTGCAACCCAGCTTGCCGAAACATTAGTCAACATCAGCCCAAAAAACCTCACGCGAGTGTTTTATTCAGACAGCGGTGCAGAAGCGATGGAAATCGCCCTGAAAATGGCGTTTCAATATTGGAAGAACATCGGAAGGCCTGAGAAACAAACATTTATCGCCATGAAAAATGGGTATCACGGTGATACGATTGGCGCCGTCAGTGTCGGTTCAATTGAACTGTTCCACCACGTATACGGGCCGTTAATGTTTGATAGTTACAAAGCGCCGATTCCTTACGTGTATCGCTCTGAAAGCGGCGATCCTGACGAGTGCCGTGATGAGTGCCTGCGAGAGCTTGAACAGCTGCTCGAGGAACATCATGAGGAGATTGCCGCGCTTTCCATTGAATCAATGATTCAAGGAGCGTCTGGTATGATCGTGATGCCGGAAGGATATTTGGCGGGCGTGCGCGAGCTATGTACAACATACGATGTCTTAATGATCGTCGATGAAGTCGCAACAGGCTTTGGCCGTACTGGGAAAATGTTTGCGTGCGAGCACGAGAATGTCCAGCCTGATCTGATGGCTGCCGGCAAAGGCATTACAGGAGGTTATTTGCCAATCGCCGTTACGTTTGCCACAGAAGACATCTATAAGGCATTCTATGATGATTATGATAACCAAAAAACCTTTTTTCACGGTCATTCCTATACGGGGAATCAGCTCGGCTGTGCGGTTGCCCTTGAAAATCTGCGGTTATTTGAATCTGAAAACATTGTGGAACAAGTTGCGGAAAAAAGTGAAAAGCTTCATTCCCTTCTTCAACATCTTCACGCTCTTCCCCACGTCGGCGACATTCGGCAGCTGGGCTTTATGTGCGGCGCAGAGCTTGTTCAGTCAAAGGAGACCAAAAAGCCTTACCCTGCTGATCGGCGTGTTGGTTACAAAGTTTCGCTTAAAATGCGGGAATTGGGCATGCTGACAAGGCCGCTGGGCGACGTGATTGCATTGCTGCCCCCTCTCGCCAGCACAGCAGAAGAGCTCGCGGAAATGGTTGCCATTATGAAACAAGCGATCGAAGAGGTTACCAGTCTTGAAGATTGACGCCTGGTTAAACGAGCGGTTAGACAGAGTAAAGGAAGCCGGCATATACCGCAACCTGCGGACAATGGATGGGGCTCCGATTCCGGAAAGGAACATTGACGGAGAGAATCAAACGGTCTGGTCTTCAAACAATTATTTAGGACTGGCAAGCCATAGCCGCTTGATCTCTGCAGCCCAAGAAGCACTGCGGCAATTCGGGGCAGGAAGCAGCGGCTCCCGTTTAACGACAGGCAATTCGGTTTGGCACGAAAAGCTTGAAAAAAAGATCGCCGCCTTTAAACGGACGGAAGCGGCTTTACTGTTCTCGAGCGGTTATTTAGCCAATGTCGGTATCCTTTCATCATTGCCGGAGAAGGAAGATGTCATTTTAAGTGATGAACTCAATCATGCAAGTATCATCGATGGCTGCCGTCTGTCTAAGGCCGATACAATGGTTTATCCGCATATTGATATGGACGATCTTGAAAATAAGCTGAGAGAAACACAGCGCTATCAGCGGCGTTTTATTGTGACAGACGGAGTCTTCAGCATGGATGGCGCGATTGCCCCTCTTGATCAGATCATCTCGCTTGCGAAACGCTATCATGCCTTCGTAATCGTTGATGATGCCCACGCTACAGGTGTTTTAGGTGATTCGGGGAGGGGAACGAGTGAATACTTTGGCGTTTGTCCTGACATTGTGGTTGGCACCTTAAGCAAAGCTGTTGGCACAGAGGGAGGGTTTGCCGCAGGTTCAGCTGTCTCCATCGACTTCTTGCTGAACCATGCCAGAACATTTATTTTTCAAACCGCTATTCCGCCAGCCAGCTGTGCAGCCGCTTATGAGGCTTTTAACATCATTGAAGCCGGCAGAGAAAAACGGAAGCGTTTATTTTCTTATATCAACATGGTCAGAACGGGTTTGACGAACATGGGCTACCTGGTGAAAGGGGCGCACACGCCGATCATTCCTGTGATCATCGGCGATGCCCGAAAAACGGTCACATTTGCAGAAAAGCTGGAGGACAAGGGGATTTATGCCCCTGCCATTCGGCCGCCGACCGTTGCGCCTGGTGAAAGCCGGATCCGATTAACCGTCACTGCTGACCACAGGATGAGTGATATTGATCATTTGCTGACATCATTTCATTCAATTGGAAAGGAGCTGCATATCATTTGAGGGGTTTTTTTGTGACAGGAACAGATACAGAAGTGGGGAAAACCGTTATATCCAGCGGTCTCGCCGCTTTAATGCGAGAACATAACAGAGATGTCGGGGTGTTTAAACCATTTTTAAGCGGTATTTCTCGGCATCATCCGGAAAGTGACACTAGTATCCTGAAAGAAACGTCACAGACGAGTCTTTCTCATGAAGATATTACGCCTTTTGCCTTCAAAGCGCCGCTTGCGCCATATGTCGCAGGGAAGCTGGAGGGAAAGGCTGTCATTATGGAAGAGGTCTTAAGCCATTGGGAGCGGATAAGAGAAACACATGAATGCTTCATCGCAGAAGGTGCGGGCGGTATTTCTGTGCCACTGGGAGAGGGTTTTTTAGTCAGCCATGTCATAAAAGCGCTGCAGCTTCCCATGATCATTGTGGCACGTCCTCATCTCGGAACCATTAACCATACTTTTTTAACGGTCCAATATGCAAAAAGCATGGGGCTCCCAATCGCCGGCATTGTCATCAATGGAATCAGTGATTCTCTTCATGATGATGAAAAAACCAATCCTGAGATGATTGAGCGCTTATGTGGTGTGCCGATTTTAGGGATTACGCCAAAGCTTGTCAACGTGACGAAAGAAACGGTTCTACAGATGGTAAAAGACCATATCAATCTATCATTATTGATGAATCAAGTGGGGGTATGAGAATGAATCAATGGATGGAACTCGCAAACCGGGTGCTTGCTGGAGCGGAAGTGACCGACGAAGAGGCGCTTTCGATATTAAACTGTCCAGATGAAGACATCTTGCTTTTGATGCACGGGGCTTTTCAAATCAGAAAACACTTTTATGGAAAAAAAGTAAAGCTCAATATGATTATGAATGCGAAATCAGGACTCTGTCCGGAAAATTGCGGCTATTGTTCACAGTCTTCAATTTCAAAAGCCCCGATTCAGTCTTACCGGATGGTGAATAAGGAAACGCTTCTAGAAGGCGCAAAACGGGCGCACGATCTGAATATCGGCACATATTGCATCGTGGCAAGCGGCAGAGGGCCATCCAACAGAGAGGTGGATCAGGTCGTAGACGCGGTGCAGGAAATTAAAGAGACATATGGACTGAAGGTTTGTGCGTGTCTCGGGCTGTTAAAGCCAGAGCAGGCGAAACGCCTGAAAGAAGCTGGAGTAGACCGCTATAATCATAATTTGAATACGTCACAGAGAAACCATTCAAACATCACGACTTCGCATACATACGATGACAGGGTCAATACGGTTGAAATGGCGAAAGAATCAGGGCTGTCTCCGTGTTCAGGCGCTATTATCGGAATGAAAGAGACGAAACAGGACGTCATCGATATCGCAAAAAGCTTGAAGGCCCTTGACGCTGATTCCATTCCAGTGAATTTTTTGCATGCGATTGATGGCACACCGTTAGAAAGCGTCAACGAATTAAACCCGCTGTATTGTTTAAAAGTGCTGGCGCTGTTCCGTTTTATCAACCCGTCTAAAGAAATCCGCATTTCCGGAGGTAGAGAGGTCAATCTCCGCTCATTGCAGCCATTAGGGCTTTACGCCGCTAACTCCATTTTTGTCGGAGATTACTTAACAACTGCCGGCCAAGAGGAGACGGAGGATCATAAAATGCTGAGTGATCTAGGCTTTGAAGTGGAGTCTGTCGAAGAAATGAAGGCCAGTTTAACCGCGAAAAGCTGAAAGAATCAATACAAGCAATCGGTGTGATGTCGATTGCTTTTTATTTTGAAAGAGAGAGGAAAGGTACACATGACAATTGCATCTTCTGCGTTTTTGAAAAACCCATATCCTTTTTACGAAACATTGCGCGCTGTCCATCCTATATATAAAGGGAGTTTCTTGAAATATCCGGGCTGGTATGTCACAGGATATGAAGAAACGGCAGCCATCCTGAAAGATGCCAGGTTCAAAGTCCGGCCCCCGCTCCCTGAGACGTCAGTCAAATATCAGGATCTTCAATGTGTGCAAAGGCAGATGATGCTGTTTCAGAATCAGCCTGATCATAGGCGATTGCGGACGCTGGCCAGCGGAGCGTTTACCCCGAGAATGACAGAGAGTTATCGCCCGTATATCGATGAAACGGTCCATCATTTGCTAGATCAAGTGCAAGGTGAAAAAAAGATGGAGGTCATTTCAGACTTTGCTTTTCCTTTGGCGAGCTACGTCATCGCCAACATGATAGGTGTGCCGGCGGAAGATAGGGAGCAATTAAAAGAATGGGCTTCAAGTCTCGTCCAAACGATTGATTTTACCCGGTCAAGGAAGGCGTTAACAGAGGGCAATCATACCGCTGTACAGGCTACGGCATATTTTAGAGAGTTGATTCAAAAGCGAAAACGGCATCCTAAACAGGATATGATCAGCATGCTTTTGAAGGGGACCGAAAATCATAAGCTGACGGAAGAGGAAGCGGCATCTGCGTGCATATTGCTGGCGGTCGCCGGACATGAGACAACGGTGAATCTCATTAGCAATTCAGTTCTTTGTCTGCTGCAGCATCCAAAACAGCTTATGATGCTGAAAGAAAATCCTGATCTGATCGGTAACGCAATTGAGGAATGTTTACGCTATGAGAGCCCCACGCAAATGACAGCCAGAGTTGCCTCAGAAGATATTGACATCAGCGGGGTGACGATCCGTCAAGGAGAACAAGTTTATCTTCTGTTAGGGGCTGCCAATCGAGACCCAAACATATTTACGAACGCCGATGTTTTCGATATAACGAGAAGCCCTAATCGGCATCTTTCATTCGGTCAGGGACATCATGTTTGCATAGGGTCTTCGTTGGCACGATTAGAGGCCCAAATTGCGATGACTATCCTCCTGCAGCGGATGTCCGGCCTCAAGCTTGCTGGTTCGGAATTTCAATACCGGCCGCTTTTTGGCTTTCGGGCGCTTGAGGAGCTGTCGGTGACTTTTGACTAAACCAGAAATGTGAGTGCCAAAAAAAGTGTCAGCTCCGCCGAAAATGGGCAATCTATAAAAAAGGGGAGTGAACACTGTGAAAAAAGTGCTGATCGCCGGCGGAAATGGTGTAATTGGGAGACTGCTGGTCGAAGGGCTGAGAGCAGATTATGAAGTGACAGTGCTTGATAAAGATCATTTTGATGGCACAGCCTCTTCCATTCAGGCTGACGCGGCAAATTATGGGGAGCTGTTGAAGAAGATTCCGAAAGATACAGATGTGATCTTGAATTTATTGGCTGTCAATATCAAATACGATATCATGGACATCAATGAATTTAAGAAAATGACGGATGTTTTCTATCGGGCAAGCTATTACTTGTGCCGCGCAGCTGCGGAGCTCGGCATTCCAAAGCTCGTGTTCGCCAGCAGCAATCATGTTACAGATGTGTATGAGAAAGACGGGCGTTCGCTCTTAGGACGTGAGATTACAACAAGCGATTATCCGCTGTCAAAAAACTTGTACGGTGTATTAAAGCTGACCTCGGAACAGATCGGCCATTTATTTTATTTGGAAAATAAACTTTCAGTAATCAACCTTCGAATCGGGACAGTCGTCACAAATGAAATGGATACGCTGCATGAAAAAGAACGGACGAAAAAGACACTGCTTTCTCATCCTGACCTGCTGTCGATTTTCAAAGCCGCTATTGAAACCAATATCCGGTACGGCACGTATTACGCCGTTTCTGACAACCCGGGCCGGCCATGGTCGATTGAATCCGCTGTCAACGAACTCGGTTTTTCGCCTCAAACCAATACAGCCGAACTTCTGGAAGAGGAAGAGAACGGAGCATAATCATTTTCTAAGATGATGCTCTTTTTCTTTTATCATCGGCTTTCATTTACGAGAGTCCCCGCCAGGCCGGGGACTCTGTTCAAATGATTATAGACGCGGCCATCACAGATTTGCTACATTTTAGACACGATATCGTCACATGCTGCAGCTCGTTTAACAAAGAATGATAACGCTTACAAAAGAGAGGTGGGAGCTATCGCACATTCACTAAAAAATCGCTTGTTTGACATGTTGATTTACGGGTTTTTGCTGATATTCGCTTTAATATGCGTACTTCCGTTTATTCATGTGATCGCGGCATCCTTCGCCACAGTAGAGGAAGTCGTGTCGAAAACATTCATTTTAATACCGTCTACTTTTTCGCTGGATGCTTATCGTTACATTTTTTCAACAGACATTATTTATAAGAGTTTGTTTGTTTCTGTGTTTGTGACAGTGATAGGCACTGCGGTCAGCATGTTTCTTTCTTCCTTGATGGCTTACGGGTTATCCCGCCGTGAGTTAATCGGCCGGCAGCCGCTCATGTTTCTCGTCGTATTTACGATGCTCTTCAGCGGCGGCATGATTCCGACTTTCCTTGTCGTCAAATCGCTTGGATTGCTCGATTCATACTGGGCGCTCATTTTGCCGACAGCCATTAATGCCTTTAACCTGATCATTCTCAAAAACTTCTTTCAAAATATCCCGTCAAGCTTGGAAGAGTCTGCGAAAATCGACGGGTGCAATGACCTGGGCATTTTCTTTAAAATTGTGCTCCCGCTGTCTCTTCCTGCGATCGCAACGATTTCACTATTTTATGCGGTCACGTATTGGAACACGTATATGACGGCGATTTTGTACCTCAATGACTCGGCAAAATGGCCGATTCAGGTGCTTTTGCGCCAAATCGTGATTGTATCAAGCGGGATGCAGGGGGATATGTCCGAAATGGGATCTGGCAGCCCGCCGCCTGAGCAAACCATCAAAATGGCGGTCATAGTGGTGGCAACCATCCCGGTTCTGCTTGTCTATCCATTTATACAAAAGCATTTTGCAAAAGGAGCTTTGCTGGGATCTGTCAAAGGATAAAGAATATGAAACGGAGGGGTACGATGGGAAACAAATGGAGGGTGCTTTTGATTGTGCTTGTACTTGCACTTGGCGGTGTGCTGGCGGGCTGTAAAGGGGCTGATCAGTCTTCTGCTGAAGGGAAAGCTGACTCTGATGCAAAGGTGAAGCTGTCTTGGATGGCGATTTTGTATCACCAGCAGCCGCCGAAAGACAGGGCGATTAAAGAAATTGAAAAGCTGACAAATACAGAACTGGACATCACCTGGGTGCCAGACGCTGTGAAAGAAGACAGGCTGAATGCGGCGCTTGCAGCCGGCAATCTTCCGCAAATCGTGACCATCCAGGATATTAAAAATTCGTCAGTCATGAATGCTTTCAGATCAGGAATGTTCTGGGAAATTGGCGATTATATCAAAGATTACCCGAACTTAAGCAAAATGAACAAACTCATTAATAAAAACGTTACAATCGATGGCAAGCTCTACGGGATATACAGACAACGTCCGCTTTCCAGACAGGGGATCGTCATTCGGAAGGACTGGCTGGACAATTTGAATTTGAAAACGCCAAAAACGCTGGATGAGCTTTATGAAGTCGCCAAAGCGTTTACGGAGGACGATCCGGATAAGAATGGGAAAGACGATACATTTGGGCTGACAGACCGCAATGACTTAATTTACGGCGCGTTTAAAACGCTTGGCTCGTATGGAGGCATGCCGACAGATTGGAAGGAATCAGGCGGCAAATTCACGCCTGATTTCATGACGCAGGAATACAAAGACACGATGAACTACATGAAAAAACTGCGTGACAATGGCTATATGAATAAGGATTTTCCCGTCACAAGCAAAACCCAGCAGCAGGAGCTGTTTTCTCAAGGAAAAGCCGGCATCTACATTGGGAATATGGTAGATGCGGTTAATCTGCGCGACCATGCCTCCGATAAATCGATGGAGCTTGAAATCATCAACCGCATAAAAGGCCCGGATGGGAAAGAGCGGGTATGGGCATCGGGAGGGCATAACGGCTTATTTGCTTTTCCGAAAACAAGTGTGAAAACAGAAGCGGAGCTTAAACGGATTTTGGCGTTTTTTGACCGAATTGCCGAGGAAGACGTCTATAGTCTGATGACCTACGGCATTGACGGTGTTCATTACAAGAAAGGAGAGGGCAAAACGTTCACACGCGAAGAAAGCCAAGTGAAAGACTGGCAGACTGATATTCAGCCGCTGTCCGGCTTAATCGCCATTGATAAAGCCTACTTAAAAAACACGGGGGACCCGCTTCGGACGGCGTACGAGGAACTGACCGAAGACAATGAAAAGATCATCGTCTCAAACCCTGCTGAAAGCCTGTATTCCGCTGCGGAGTCGGAACGGGGAGATGAACTGAAGAAAATCATCGATGACGCGACCTATAAATATATGATTGGAGACATCACAGAAGCCCAGTTTGATAAAGAAGTGGAAAAATGGAAGTCAAGCGGCGGAAAGCAAATTATTCAGGAATACGAAGAAGCGTTTAAACAAGCAAAATAACACTGGAAAAACCCAAAACCGCTTGCGCGTTTTGGGTTTTTTACATGCTTCTTTTTTGCTGGCGGTAGGTTCCCGGTGTTATCCCTTCCAACTTCTTAAATGATCTGATAAAATTTTGCGAGTTTTTATATTTCAGCTTTTCGGCAATGTCTTTCACCGCCATATCGGTTTCAGCAAGCCAGCTTTTCGCCATATGATGGCGGTAGCCGGAGACATATTCGCTGAATGAAATGCCCATCTCTTTTTTGAAAATGCTGCTTAAATAATTTGGATTGTAATGAAGCCTGCGGGCGATTTCGTCCAATGTCAAATCAGATTCAAACTCATGGTGGACGATATGAATGATGTTGTCGGAAATATTTTTGTACTGGGCATCCGCGCGGGCGTTCACTTTGTCTGTCATTGGATGAATGAACTCATTCTTGAGCCAGTTTTCGGTATCCTCAAACGTTTTCAGCTCGAAAATTTGGTCATACAGCATTTTGTTTTCTTCAAGCTCAAACAATTCGATCCCAAGTACGTGCATCAGTTCAATCACATGGTTCAAAAAGCGGGCGATGGCGATTTGGAATTGGTATGGATTGGTGTTTTGGGTGAAGATCGCTTTTAAAATCGCGTGCAGGCATTTGTCCGCTTTCTCCTTGTCCCCCGCTTTTACGGCATCAAACAGCTCATGCTGAAGCTGTTTTGGAAAATGGGTTTTGAAGGTTTTTTTCTGGTCGAGGTCTTCATAAAAGATGATTGATTTGTTTTCCGCTTTGAGCCGGTATTTCAATGCCTCGGAACCTTCCACATAGGCTGTTTTCGCCTTTGCCAGCGCATCAAACGGCTTGCTGATGCCGATGCTGACAGACAGCTGCAGCTCCATTTCCGCCTTTTCTTGAATCATCCTGGCAGTCTCATTCAGCTCAGCCATGAATGCTTCTTTTGTTCCACTCTGATTGATCAAAATGGTTGCCTGCTGTTTATCCACGACGGCGGGGGCAAGGTGTTTGTCTGCCGGGATGTTGCGCTCGATCAGGCTGTTGACGGCAAACAAAAGCAGATCCATATCCTTTTTCTCATAAGGCGTATGATTCAGCGTATCAATTTGGAGCACGAGCAGGGAGAGATGCCGCCAATTTTGCTTTAAACCGAGGCTTTCAAAACGATTATAGACCTCCTCATCCGTCAGTTTTCCAAGCATGAGCCTGACCATAAAATAGTGCTGCAGATGAGTTGCCTGCTGTTTCATCGTTTCTTCAAGATCATCATTTCTGTCCTTTAGCTGCTTAAAGCTCTGCTCGATTAACTCAAATTCATTTTGAGGCGGCTGTTTCTCTTGTATGGCACCATGTTTTGCGAAAGATTCGTAAAGCAGCCGGATCGGTTTGTAAAAATGGCGGGAGCCAAGCCAAGAGAATAATAATGAAAGCGCTAACAAAATGAAGCATACCGTAACCGTGATCCAGCCGATTGATTTGGCTTCTTTTTTTAATTCAGGCAAGGAAACGAGAGAGAAATAAGTCCATGTGTTATAGTCGGATTTTTGATAGGTGACTTTATAATGAACCCGGTCAATAACGGTTTCAAACTGACCGCTATTGGCGGTCTGCGCCAGCATTTTTTGGACAAAGTCGTCGTTTTGAAGAGATTCGCCGATGTCAGACATGTTGTTATGCAGGATGATGCGGCCTTTTTCATTAATGATAAACAGGTTGTTGGCGTTTGAATAATCAGGCATGTTTTTGACAAGCGAACAGCTCGGGATGCTTGCGGCGGCCAATCCCTTCGTAATCGTGCTGTTTAGAGGAAGCTGTTTAATCAAATTAATATTGTAGCGGCAGTTGTCTGATGTCCCTTCTTTTGTCGAAATCAAATGATTGTTTTCTTCAAGCGTCCAATACGAGCGGCTTGCTTTGTGTGTTGTATATGCTGCGGCTGCTTCGTGAAGAGAGTTTGTATTCAAACGGTATAAGCCGGAATTGTTCATGTACCATTTTTTCATATAGCTGACTAGCGTCATGTTGGACAGGTCGGTATCGAAGCTTTGTAGGTAGTTGAGCTCTTGGTTCACTTGGTTATAGATTTGAAATTGGTCAGAGTGCAAAGGCTCGGACAGTGTGCGAAGGAGAGGCGGCGAACTCACATAGTGGGTTAAAGAGTGATCGACGGTTTTTAATATATGCTCGATGCTTTGCTGGGTCTGCTGGAGTGTGTCGAATTTTTCCTCCGATACATTGGAGATAGCCGTCTTCTGAGAATGCTCGTACGAAAACAATCCAACTAGAATGACAGGAATGGTGCTGAGCAGACAGAAAAACGTGATGAGTTTGTTATAAAACTTGTATTGGCTTCTTTTCATAAAATCCCCCATTTCAGAACATCCACTTTCACCTTAATACAATTAATCCAAAGATTGATAGATATTGTCAATAATCATTTTCTAATATCGGTGTCTTTTTTTCAGGTAGAACGGCTGAACCCTTGATTACAAAGGGATTAGGCAGGATGTGATCATATGATTGTAGACGGACTTTTGCCTGCTGCGCTACAGTGAACGCAAGAACCCGTGAAAGGAGGCTTGGAAAAGATGAAAACAGCAGAAGCGCAAGTGCCGGCTGTTGATGCAGTCATTTTAAAAAAAGAAAAAAGAAAGCGCTTACTAAATAAGCTGGTCCAGCAGAAATATTTGTATTTGATGATTTTGCCGGGTTGTATTTATTTTTTGCTTTTCAAATATGCCCCGATGTGGGGAATTGTGATTGCGTTTCAGGATTATCAGCCGTTTCTCGGCATTTTGGGGAGTGAATGGGTCGGGCTGAAGCATTTTATCAGGCTGTTTACAGAGCCTACATTTTTTCTCCTGTTAAAAAACACGCTCGTGCTATTTGCTTTGAACCTTGCTATATTTTTCCCGGTGCCGATTCTGCTGGCGCTTCTATTAAACGAAGTGCGGATCGCTCTCTTTAAAAAATTTGTTCAGACACTGATTTATATCCCGCATTTTATGTCTTGGGTTATCGTTGTATCGCTTTCGTTTGTGCTTTTGACGGTAGACGGAGGTTTGATTAATGAACTGATTGTGTTTTTTGGCGGCGAAAAAATCAATTTTCTGCTGAATGAAGAATGGTTCCGGCCCTTGTATATTCTGCAGGTCATTTGGAGAGAAGCGGGGTGGTCGACGATCATTTATCTGGCGGCCATTACAGCGGTCGACCCACAGCTGTATGAAGCGGCGAAAATGGATGGAGCGGGACGGCTGCGGCAAATGTGGCATATTACACTGCCCGCCATTAAAAGCGTCATCGTCGTTTTGCTGATTTTAAAAATCGGAGACACTTTGGAGCTTGGCTTCGAGCATGTGTATTTACTGTTAAACGCGACAAACAGGGAAGTGGCGGAAATTTTTGACACGTACGTTTATACTGCGGGGCTGAAACAGGGCCAATTCAGCTACAGTACAGCAGTCGGCGTATTTAAAGCGGCAGTCGGGCTGATTTTGGTCATGCTTGCAAATCGTTTGGCGAAGAAGTTTGGCGAGGAAGGAATCTATTAAGAAAGGGATGGGACCATGGATCAATCAATCGCTGTAAAATCGCCTCTTACGTATGCGGAGGCATTGGCAAAAACCATTATGGATACGTACACAGTGGAGGAGCTGCCGCCAGCAAACCGCTGGCACTACCATCAGGGTGTTTTCTTATGCGGTGTATTGCGGCTGTGGGAAGCAACCGGGCAAAAACAGTACTTTGAGTATGTGAAGGCTTATGCAGATCTTTTAATCGATGATTATGGCAATCTATTATTTAGAAGAGACGAGCTGGACGCCATTCAAGCGGGTCTTATTCTTTTTCCATTATACGAAACGACGAAGGATGAGCGGTATGTCAAAGCGGCAAAAAGGCTGCGCGGCTTGTATGGAACGCTGAACCGGACGTCAGAGGACGGCTTTTGGCACAAGGACGGCTATCCTTACCAAATGTGGCTTGACGGTTTATACATGGGCGGGCCGTTCGCGCTGAAATACGCCAATCTGAAGCAGGAACGGGAGCTGTTTGATCAGGTCGTGCTTCAGGAGTCGCTGATGAGAAAGCATACGAAAGATTCCAAAACCGGACTCTATTATCACGCTTGGGACGAAGCGAAAAAAATGCCTTGGGCCAATGAAGAGACAGGCTGTTCACCGGAATTTTGGGCGCGTTCCATCGGCTGGTATGTAATGTCTCTCGCCGACATGATTGAAGAGCTGCCGAAAAAGCATCCAAACCGTCACGTGTGGGAAAAAACGCTGCAGGACATGATAGAAAGCATTTGCCGCTATCAAGACAAGGAGACAGGATTATGGTACCAGATCGTTGACAAGGGTGACAGGTCCGACAACTGGCTGGAAAGCTCAGGGTCCTGCCTGTATATGTACGCAATCGCGAAAGGAATCAATAAAGGCTATCTAGACAGAGCTTACGAAACAACACTGTTCAAAGCGTATCAAGGTTTGATTCAGCAGAAAACCGAAACAACAGAAGACGGTGCGTTTCTCGTCAAAGATATATGTGTCGGAACATCGGCCGGTTTCTATGACTATTATGTCAGCCGCGAAAGAAGTACAAACGACCTGCACGGGGCAGGCGCGTTTATTTTGGCCATGACAGAGCTGGAGACTCTTTTTAGGTCGGAGGGGAAATGACAACGACTCTACGTACGGCTTTGTGTGTGATCGTCTCAGTGCTCTTTTTGGCATCATGCTCAAGCAGGCCGGACGGAATGCATGTCATCCTCTTTTCCGATATGCAGGAAGACGTACAGGAACACATAAAAGAGGCCGCTGAGCAGAAGGCCGGGAAGGTTGATATCTTTCCGGTGATTCCGGAAAAACTGCTGACGGAAATCACCGCTCATGAGGGAGATGTTTTCATCGTGCCTGAAGACATGTTTCAAGCGTATGATGATCCGGACAATTTTCAGCCGTTAGACGGATTGCCACCTGACAAAACATCTCCCTATACAACTGTTGATCAAAAAACGGGAGAAAAAACAGTCTATGCCGTTCAGATCGAAAAAGGGGAAAAACAGCTGAACGGCTATTCTTTTCGATTGAATCGCAATATGGCGGCGTTTATCCCTGTGTACGCTAAAAAAACAGAGGAAGCGCTGCAGCTGATTTCCCAACTAACTGAAGCGCGATAGAGGTGAGGACATTGAAGAACATTGTCATTTGCGGATTGAGCAGCAGAGCTCTCAGTATGTTTATCAAACCGCTGACGGATCGGTTTTCAACACAATATGAGATTACGGGATTGCTGGATGCCGATCCAAAACGTTTTGCCGTTTGTAAGAAGAGGTTTCCGGAGCTTGTCCACGTGCCGGAGTACAACGAAGACGCTTTTGATGAGATGATGCGTGTTTCAAAGCCTGATATCGTCATTGTGACTGGCAGGGATGACACACATGTCACTTACATCTTAAGAAGCCTTCAGTGGGATAGGGATGTGATTACAGAAAAACCAATGGTGACGACGGTGCGGGATGCGAACCGGGTGCTTGAGGCAGAGGCGAAGAGCAAAGGAAAAGTCACCGTCGCGTTTAATTACCGCTACAGCCCGTTTCATCGGAAAATAAAAGAAATGATACTGAAAGGAAAAATAGGCAGGGTAACCTCTGTTGATTTGAATTGGTATATTGATACGTATCATGGCGCCAGCTATTTTAAACGCTGGAACCGGTCGAGGCTATTTTCCGGCGGCCTTTCTGTTCATAAATCAACACATCACTTCGATCTCGTCAATTGGTGGCTTAGGCAAAATCCGGCGGAGGTATTTGCTTATGGCGCCTTGAATTACTATGGCCCAGACAGTGAGTGGAATCCGCTGCCGGAAGAAGACGGGCGTTTTTGCGGAACATGCCGGGTCAAAGAAAAATGCCATTACTATTCAAGATGGCATCCCCGCTCGTCCGCTGCTTCTGTAAAAGATGATCATCTCCAAGCGGGAGATCAGTCCAGCTTGTATACAGCATACAGGCCTGACGCGTGTATTTTTGACAAGGAGATTGACATCGAGGACACGTACGTCGCGACTGTCAAATACGACGGCGGCGCGCTTTTGAGCTACTCGATCATATTTTCCGCTCCGTATGAAGGCTACCGGCTGACAATCAACGGGACAAAAGGGCGTATCGAATCTAATGAATTTCACGAGCCTTCCAGAATTCCATTTGCATTTCCTGAGCAAACAATTGAATATTATCCGCTTTTTGAATCAAAGCAGACAATACAAGTTGTCAAAAACGAGGGCGGACACGGCGGGGGAGATCCGCTATTGCTTGAGGATCTTTTTTTAGGAAAAGACCCGCTTCGCCCCTATGATATTTTAGCCGGTGCCGAAGCAGGAGCTTACTCTATCGCGGTTGGTGAGGGGATGTGGCGCTCGGTTGCCGAAAAGAAGCCGATCGACATTCAGAAGTTGTTTCACATACAAAATGTGTAATCCGAAAAGGAGGGTGCGCCGTGGAGCATGATGGCTCAATGGGGCGGGTGCTGCGCTTTTGCGAGTGGATGATGAGATTTGCGTATACAAACTTGCTTTGGCTGTTTTTTACGCTGATGGGTCTCGGGCTGTTCGGCATCATGCCCGCGACCGCAGCTTTATTCGCTGTCATGCGGAAATGGGTTCAGGGGCAGGATAACGTTCCTGTCTTACAAACGTTTTGGCGGGAATACAAGGCTGAATTTCTCCGTTCCAATCTGATCGGCGCTGTGTTGGCGCTCATCGGTTTGATTATTTATATCGATTTGGTATTTATTTATCCGAGCCATTTCCTTCTGCATGTCCTCCGTTTTGCCATTATGATATTTGGATTTTTGTACGTATCCATGCTGTTTTATGTGTTTCCGCTGCTTGTTCATTTTGACTGGAAAAAACGTTTGTATGTGACATATTCGCTCTTGCTCAGTGTGGCGTATTTGCAATATACACTCGTGATGCTTGCGCTGACTGCCGCTCTTTTTTTCTTGCTTGCGTACCTGCCCGGCATTGTCCCTTTTTTCAGCGTCAGCCTGGTCAGCTACTGCCATATGCGAATCGTTTATGCCGTCTTGCTCAAAGTGGAGCGGCAAGACGATGAGCCGCAAAAGAAACGCCAAACAAGGGAAGCTTTTTATCCGAAGGCGAGGTAATCAAGATTTCTCTATCATAACGCTGTTCCAAGCGGAATAGATTGATAGAGAAAGGAGAGCGGATAAGATGCTGAAGGTGGCGGTATTTGATGAAGAGCATGAAAAAGATTTGCAGACGGAAATCAATTCATTTTTAAAAGGGATATCGGAGGAGCAGCTGATTGATATCAAATATACCGTTTCGGCGGCATGCGACCCAGACGGAGAACAGCTTTACTGTTTTTCCGCCCTTATTTTATATCGGAAATAAAAAAGATCTTCCCGCACAAGCGGGAAGATCTTTTTGGTGATTAAGCCTTTTTCACTCTCGGACTTCTCGGTTTCTGAAGCTTCTCTGCTTGTCTGATCTCTTTTCTTTCTTTTGCCAAAGATTTATAAAGAGCGACAATCATCAGCAGGATGACGATCGAAAACGGCAGCGCCGCGAGTATCGCCGTGTTTTGCAATGCGGAAAGTCCGCCGGAATAAAGGAGGACAGCAGCTACGGCAGATTGAATGACGCCCCAGCTGAATTTTACTGAAGTGGCCGGGTTCAATGAACCGTATGTCGTCTGCATGCCGAGCACAAATGTTGCGGAGTCGGCAGACGTGATAAAGAACACAGCAATCAGGATCAATGACAAAATAGATGTCAGCATCGTCAGCGGATAGTGGTCGAGTGTTCCAAACAGCATCGTTTCACTTGATAACTTCGCGACATCGAATATGCCTTTTTGCTGAATATCCATAGCCGATACGCCAAAGATAGAGAACCATAGGAACGCAAGAATACATGGTGTTACCAAGACGCCGATCAAAAATTCACGAATCGTCCGCCCACGGGATACCCGGGCAATGAAAATGCCCACAAATGGAGACCAGGAAATCCACCATGCCCAATAGAAAATCGTCCAGCCGTTAATCCATTCACGTTTCTCAAGTTCGTACGGCGTCAGTCTGAAGCTCATTTGCACGATGTTTTGAATATACTGTCCGATAGAATCTGTAAAAGAGTTCATAATCAATACGGTAGGACCTGCAAACAGCACAAACAGCATTAACAGTCCAGCCAATACCATATTGGTGTTGCTTAAATACTTAATGCCTTTTCCGAGTCCGGTCCATGAAGAAGCCAAGAAAAGGATCGTAACAACAGTTATCAAAATAAATTGAACGAGAAAGTTATTTGGTATCCCAAATAAGTAATTCAATCCGCCATTGATTTGAGTTGCCCCGATACCAAGGCTTGTCGCTACCCCGGCGACTGTGGCAAAAACAGCGATACAGTCAATCAGTTTTCCGATCGGGCCGTTCACTTTATCACCGAGAATCGGTGACAGCGTGCTGCTGATTAATCCAGGAGCGCCTTTTCGGAATTGGAAATAGGCAATGCATAATGCCACAACGGCATAAATGGCCCAAGCGTGCAGACCCCAGTGGAAAAACGTATAACGGAGCGCATCTCTGAAGGCTTGGGGGGTTTCTGTTTCACCTGATGGAGAGCTAATTGCGTAATGGCTGATCGGTTCAGCCGCACCATAGAATACTAAGCCGATTCCCATGCCTGCGCTGAACAGCATGGCAAACCATGATAATAACCCGAATTCCGGTTTTTCATCGGGCCTACCGAGTTTAATTTTTCCGATCGGGCTGAAAATCAAAAACAGACAGAACCCGACAAATAACGAAACAACTAAAAGATAATACCAGCCAAACGAATTGGTGATAAAAGCTTGCGCGGATTGGGATACGTTTTGCAGGCTGTCAGGAGACACAACGCCCCACAATACAGCAGCAGCTGTGATCACAATCACAATCCAAAATACACTAGATATATTTTTCAAATATTCTCACCCTCTAAATTTTTTGTGTACGCCTATATCTTGCTCGCAGGCTTAGTATGGTCGTACGATGGCAGATCATTCCTCTCTTAAAATTACCCCGCAATCAGGTGAAACAAAACAAGTCTCACAGTACCATGAATGCGGAGAATTTTCAAATGTTCAGCGTTTTGTAAAAATTTGAAAAGGCTGGTCAAGAGCGGGCAAAGTGACCGGCATTGAGCCCCGCAAGCCTTCCTGTTACAAGGGCGGAGGTAATATTGTAGCCTCCTGTGTACCCGTGGATATCGAGAATTTCACCGCAAAAATACAGCCCCGCCATTTTTTTAGAAGCCATCTTTTTCGGGTCAATTTCTTTTACAGATACCCCGCCGCCTGTGACAAATGCCTTGTCGAGTGACAGTGTGCCGTTTGCGAGTACGGTAAACTGTTTGCAGTCCTTGACAAATTGTCTGAAAGGCTCCTTCGGCAGCTCAGAAAACGATACGTCCGGAGAGATGCCGTTTTTTTCGAGCAAGAATAGAAGATAGCGCTCCTGCATCCAGGGCTTCAGTACGTTTTTAATGTTTTTTTTCGGTGCTTCCTTCAGTTCTTTATACATCTTTTGGAATAACGTTTCTTCATTGATATCCGGATACAAATCAATTTTGATCGGCACTTGCGGCTGTTTTTTCAGCTCTTTCACGACAAATTGGCTGCATCTGAGAATGGCCGGTCCTGAGAGGCCGAAATGGGTAAACAGCATGTCCATTTTATGGGTGATAACCGGTTTTCCTTTTTTATTTAACACACTGACGGCAACATTTCTTAGTGATAAGCCCTGAAGTGTTTTTTGCTTAATGAACGGCTCGGCAGATGTGACGGGAACTTCTGTCGGGAACAGCTCTGTAATGGTATGGCCCGCAGCTTCAGCCCATTCATATCCGTCTCCCGTGCTTCCAGTATGAGGAACACTTTTCCCGCCGACAGCGATAATGACTGCCTGGCTATGGATCATTTCGCCGTTATTCGTCACAATCCCTGCTGTTTGTCCATCTTCATAGATAACAGATTTAATTTTCTCATTCGTTCGGATGGTTACGCGGAGCTGTTTCAGCCTGCTTAACAACGCGTCGACAACACTTTGCGCTTTGTCTGTCACAGGAAACATCCGGCCGTGATCCTCTTCCTTCAATTGAATGCCGAGCTGTTCAAAAAACTTGATAATGTCTTCATTATTAAATTCAGAAAACGCGCTGTACAAAAAACGGCCGTTGCCTGGGATATGCTTAATGATTTCTTCGACAGGAAGGCGGTTCGTCACATTGCAGCGGCCGCCTCCGGAAATCGCGAGTTTCCGCCCTAGCTTATTTCCTTTATCTATCAGCAACACATCAGCGCCCTGTTCTCCTGCAGCAATTGCGGCCATCAATCCTGAAGGGCCTCCGCCGATTACGATTACGTCAAACTGTTTCATCTTTATCATCAACTTTCTTTTTCCATTTCGTCTGCGGACACCCCGTCCTCAATACTATTATAGCGAAAGAAAGCCTCTCCTTAAACGTCTTTTGCCGGGAACCTGAATCATTCACAAGATTGCTTTTGTATTTATTACCGTCTAAATGCCTAGTTGTGGTAAAATAGAAAAGTTGAATCTTCGTAGAAAATGGTGATGAAGAAACATGTCAAGCAAACTGTTAAGAGGCACGTTTGTGTTAACGCTCGGTACATATATATCGCGGATTCTTGGAATGGTCTATTTAATTCCTTTCAGCATTATGGTCGGGGCGACAGGCGGTGCATTATTTCAATACGGATACAACCAATACACATTATTTTTGAATATTGCCACGATGGGCTTTCCGGCCGCCGTTTCTAAATTTGTTTCTAAATATAATTCCAAAGGGGACTATGAAACAAGCAGAAAAATGCTTAAGGCGGGCATGTCGATTATGCTTGTCACCGGAATGATTGCCTTTTTCATTTTGTATTTATCCGCGCCGTTTTTTGCGGAAATATCGCTGGGAGGCAAAGATAATAACGGCCTGACAATTGACCATGTCGTTTATGTCATCCGCATGGTCAGCTTAGCGCTTTTGGTCGTGCCGATTATGAGCCTTGTCCGCGGATTCTTTCAAGGGCACCAAATGATGGGGCCTACGGCTGTTTCTCAAGTCGTTGAACAGATTGTCCGCATCATCTTTTTATTGAGTGCGACATTCTTGATCTTGAAGGTTTTGAACGGCGGCCTTGTGATCGCTGTAGGTTATGCGACCTTCGCAGCGCTGATCGGCGCCTTCGGTGGACTGATCGTGCTGTATATTTATTGGAATAAACGGAAGGGCAGCCTGCTGGCGATGATGCCGAATACAGGGCCGACAGCAAACTTAAGCTACAAGCAAATGTTTTTCGAACTGTTCAGCTATGCCGCTCCGTACGTTTTTGTCGGACTAGCCATCCCTTTGTATAACTATATTGATACAAATACGTTTAACAAAGCGATGATCGAAGCCGGACATCAAGCCATCAGCCAGGACATGATGGCGATTCTTACCTTGTATGTGCAGAAGCTCGTGATGATTCCGGTTTCTCTTGCAACAGCTTTCGGATTGACATTAATTCCAACGATTACTGAATCGTTTACAAGCAGAAACTATAAGCTGTTGAATCAGCAGATTAATCAAACGATGCAGACGATCCTGTTTTTAATTATTCCGGCAGTTGTCGGGATTTCAGTATTGGCGGGACCGACATATACGTTCTTTTACGGATCAGAGAGCCTTCTTCCTGATCTGGGGGCAAATATTCTGTTTTGGTATTCGCCAGTCGCGGTTTTGTTCTCTTTATTTACGGTCAACGCAGCCATTCTGCAGGGCATCAATAAACAAAAATTTGCGGTTGTCAGCCTTGTGATCGGCGTCGTGATCAAGCTTGTGCTGAATATTCCGCTGATTAAGCTGATGCAGGCTGACGGCGCGATTTTAGCAACGGCGCTTGGATATAGCGCGTCGCTTTTGTACGGATTTATCATGATCAAACGCCATGCGGGCTATTCGTATAAGATTCTAGTCAAACGGACTGTGCTGATGCTCGTCTTGTCAGCCATTATGGGTATAGCCGTGAAAATCGTACAGTGGGTGCTAAGCTTTTTTATTTCCTACCAAGATGGTCAAGTGCAAGCTGCGATCGTTGTCATGATTGCGGCTGGTGTTGGCGGCGCTGTCTACCTGTATTGCGGCTACCGGATAGGTTTTTTGCAGAAAATATTAGGCCGCCGTTTGCCCGGGTTTTTAAAGAAAGGCAGACATGCCGGCTAATGAACAAGATCATCAAGAAACAGAGGGCTCGCATGCTGCGGGCTTTCTTTTATAAAGGAGAGATTTGGGAATGAGACTTGATAAGCTGCTTGCCAACAGCGGATATGGCTCCAGAAAAGAAGTCAAAGCTGTTGTGAAGGCGGGGGCCGTCATGGTCGACGGCAAACCGGCCAAAGATGTAAAGGCGCACGTTGATCCTGATGCGCAAGAGGTTACTGTATACGGGGAACCGGTTGATTACCGGGAATTCATTTATCTCATGATGAATAAGCCGCAGGGAGTGTTGTCTGCGACCGAGGACAGCCGCCAGCGGACAGTGGTCGATCTGCTGACGCCGGAAGAGATGAGATTTGAGCCCTTTCCCGCCGGCAGGCTTGATAAGGATACAGAGGGCTTTTTGCTGCTCACAAATGACGGCCAGCTGGCACATCGGCTTCTATCGCCTAAAAAGCATGTTCCAAAAACGTATGAAGTCCATTTGCAATCACAGATTTCACCGGAAGCTATCGCGGATCTGGAAGCGGGTGTCTACATAGAAGGCGGCTATAAAACAAAGCCGGCAAAAGCGGAAGTCAAGACAAACGACAACGGCAATACCGTGATTTACCTGACGATTACTGAAGGGAAATACCATCAGGTCAAGCAGATGGCAAAGGCGGTCGGCAATGAAGTGATGTATTTGAAACGGCTATCAATGGGGCGTGTTTCTTTGGATCCTGCCTTGGCGCCGGGAGAATACCGTGAGCTTACAGAAGAAGAACTTCATTGGCTGAATGAGCCGCAGGCATAAAAAAATCCCGCATTTTCGATATGCGGGATTTTTTATCTATAAGCACACAAAAACAAGGCTCAGACGGTTCTTCGCCTTGTATCGATCAGGCCGCTATCAGGCGGCCCTATGTAATATGCAATGTTTATGATGTAATCTTTACTTTCTTTCTCGTTGTCTCCCACTTGCCACGGCTTGGACTATGAACAAGATCATTATATGCCAACACATTTAAGTCTCTTTGAATTGTTCTAGGTGTAATGCCGAATTCGTCAACCAGTTCCTGTGTTGTCACAAGGCCTTTTTCTTGGATAAACATGTAAACTGATTTAATTCGAGTTAGCATACGGTTTGTTGAAGGTTTCAAAAAACCACTCCCTATCATAAGATCGGATGGACTTGACTAACCACAACTCACGACTATCAACTGCGTACGAATAGCAACAAAGGCAGACATTTTTTCGTTTTTAGATAATTCGCCCTCATTATACACGATATCGCAGCGATGAATCTAGGGATAACTCCTATTAATTTTTTCCAATTTGAGCTGGGCGGCCATCCTTGTTGGATTACTATGTATTTCGGCACAATATTATTATGGTTAAAGAAACTTTTTTTATTCTGTTCCGTAGTAAATTCTGGAGGAGGAGTGAAAATTGACAAAATTGCTTGAGGCTTCAATAGAACAGGCAGGATATACAAGCCGAAAAAAAGTGCTCAACGATGTTTTTCTGGAAGTCGGAAAAGGGGAGCTTGTCGGGCTGATCGGAGCAAACGGAGCTGGAAAAAGCACCGCTATCAAAGCGATACTCGGCCTTTCAGAAGACTTTAAAGGGCATATTGACTGGAATGACTGTTCATTTGCCTATATTCCGGAGCACCCCTCTTTTTACGAAGAACTGACGCTGTGGGAGCATTTGGATTTGGTCAGCACGCTCCGCGGTATGGAGGAGAGTGAATTTGCGCCGCGGGCCGAAAGCTTGCTGCAGGCGTTTTCGCTTGATCATGTCATGCACGAGCTGCCTGTCACCTTTTCAAAAGGCATGCAGCAAAAACTGATGCTCATTCAAGCTTTTCTTTCTAAGCCGGATATGTATGTGATTGATGAACCATTTATCGGCCTTGATCCGATTTCAACGAAACGTTTTGTGGACATGCTTATAGATGAAAAACAAAGGGGAGCCGGCATTCTTATGTGTACACATGTACTCGATACTGCAGAAAAAATCTGTGACCGGTTTTACATGATTGAGAAGGGCTCTTTGTTTCTCCAAGGTACATTACAAGATATTCAGGAACAGGCCGGACTAGTGGGGCAGTCGTTGCTAGACTGCTTTTATAAGGCGGTCCAAGGTGATCAGTCATGAACGGGCGATCGTTCTTTTTTCGAAGGCTGCTTGACTACTATAGGTATCAAATTAAGGTATTGCATGCGGTCATTGACTGGACAGTCGCTCTCTATATTGTTTTACCGGCGCTTGCTTTTGTCATCTATCAATATATCGATTTGATGAACGGAAGAGGCCTTATTTATGAGTGGTCTGAGATGATGGAATGGAGATGGCTGTATGCTGTGTGTGTGCTGATCGTGTGCACGGGCTCGGTCCATACGTTTTTAATGGAAGCGGACAACGTGTTTTTGCTGCAAAAGAAAGAGATAATTTATCAGCTCAAACGGTACGCGCTGGTGTATTCTTTTTTGGTCACGCTGGCCAAATGGATGCTGCTCTTTTTCATTGCTCTTCCCTTCATTAGTTATTCTGTTCACATCACATGGGCAGAAAGCGCGGCTTTATTTTGCTATCTGTTTGGCCTTCATATGTTCTTCTTATCCTTAAAGCAAGATAGGATCAGAAAGCCGCGCTCCATGTCTAGCCGGATTGCCGACGTTTTTGTCAGAGCCGTTCTTTTCTCTGGTTCTGCGGTCCTGATCGTTTTCGCTGAGTGGGGATTGCTTGCGCTCATCGGCACTTTGTTTTTGATTGTCTCCCTGGTCCGCGGTTTGAAAAAGGCAGCATCGTTCTCAGCTTTTGAAGCAGAGGTGACTGAAGAGAAAAAAAGCCGGCTTGCGCTTGCCGGGCTTGTGATGATGATGATCCAGGAGTCGGAAGTGCCGAAAGTGAAAGACAGGATGAGAAGGAAGCCGTTAGTATACCGGCATTCAAGAAGGATATTTAAAAGAAGGACAATTGAGACAGGCTATAAGGAATTGTTTTTGAAAGTTTTTTTGAGAAATGGCGAGTATATAAGGCGGATGTGCATGCTGTTGTCAGCATTCATCATTCTCATCTTTGTCTCCCCGATCTGGTTGAAGCTGATTGCGATTCTGGTGTATACAGGTGTTTGCCGTTATATCCTTGCGCTTATCTTTGACAAAGTGATGGATGCGCCTATTTTAATTGGCGCCGATAAAGAAAGTGATGAGTATTACCGATCTAGAAAAAGCTGTATGAATACCCTGCACTATGCATTTGTCGCCTGCTGCTTTTTAGCGGCCGCTGTTTCTTTATTGTTTACATAAAAAACCCAAACGCTGCCGTTTGGGTTTTCTGTATATGCTATAAGATAAACAGCTGGATGAAAAACAGAATGGCGAAAACGATCACGAGCGGATGAATCTCTCTCCATTTTCCGCGTGCTGCTTTTACAATCGGGTACGAAATAAAGCCAAGCGCGATGCCTGTAGAAATGCTGGATGTCAAAGGCATCGACAGAATGACGAGAAACGCAGGAAATGCTTCGTCCATCTCTTTCCAGTTCATATTGGAAACCGAGCGCATCATCAGGCTGCCGACGATAATTAAAGCAGGGGAGGTGATGGCGGCTATGCCGGATAAGGCGCTGACAAGCGGACTAAAAAACATTGAAACCCCAAACAGCACCGCAACAGTCAAAGCGGTAAGCCCTGTTCTTCCCCCGGCTGCGACACCTGCGGAAGATTCAACAAATGCGGTCGTTGGACTTGTGCCGAAAACAGCCCCTACTGTTGTCGCCGTTGAATCAGCAAGCAGCGCTTTTCGCACGTTTGGCAGCTTGTTATTTTTCATCAGCCCGGCTTGCTCTGCTACGCCGATCATCGTGCCTGTCGTGTCAAATATCGTGACCAGAAGAAAAGAAAAGACAACAGCGTACAGGCCGTGATGAACGACATCGCCAAAAGCGGAAAACGGATTTGAAATGATCAGGCCGTCCGGCAAATGAGGAAGCGACATAAACCCCTTAGGCAAATGCAGCTGGCCGGTAAAAAAGGCGATCAAAGCAGTCGCTGTCATTCCGATAAATAAGGCGCCGCTTACGTTCAAAACCATCAAGACCACACTGATCAAAAGCCCGATCAGCGTTAAAATCACACCCGGTGAATGCAAATTGCCGAGAGTAACCAAGTTTGATTCATCAGCCGCCACAATTCCCGCCTGCCGTAAGCCGATAAAAGCGATAAACAGCCCGATCCCGGTTGTGATCCCGTATTTTAAATTGTTTGGAATCGCTTCTATCAGTTGTTTTCTTAAAGGCGTTAACGATAGAATAA
This sequence comes from Bacillus sp. K7, assembly GCF_053903245.1. Classification (NCBI taxonomy): domain Bacteria; kingdom Bacillati; phylum Bacillota; class Bacilli; order Caryophanales; family Bacillaceae; genus Bacillus; species Bacillus sp. K7. The sequence goes on along the minus strand of NZ_CP096406.1, from coordinate 2,776,243 downwards.
TGAAGAGAACCCCTGCTGTAAATACGGCGCTGAAAGCTGTTGCGTATGTGATGCCGCCTTCGCTTGCGCTTACGACATGAAAGGCTAAATAAGCGTTCAAGCCCATGCCGGGCGCAATAGCAATCGGATAATTTGCTGCCAGGGCCATCCACAGCGTTCCGACAATGGAGGCAATAATCGTTGCGGTGAAAACCTGGTCGAAAGGAACCCCGGCGTTAGCCAGAATGACCGGATTAACCACAACGATATAGACCATGGTGAAAAAGGTCGTCAGCCCTGCTATGATTTCTTGCTTTATGGACGTTTGCTGCTCTTTTAGATGAAACATAGTATCCTCCAATTACGAACGTTTTAACAAAACACCATTAATATTATTCGTTTTATTTGGTTTTTGCAAGTGATTTCTTGCGGAAAGGGGATCATGATGAACTGGGAAGTTGAAGTCATCAGAAAAAAAGAGGATTTAATTCGTGATACACAGGCATTTTTGAGAATCAACAGTGTGATGGATGAAACAACCGCCGGACCCGGCAAACCGTTTGGAAAAGGAGTAAACGCCAGCCTGACTTCCTTGCTGGAGCTTGGAGAAAAAGAAGGCTTTACAACAAAAAATCTTGACGGCTTCGCAGGCCATATTGAATGGGGCCAGGGGGATGACATTGTCGGCGTACTTTGTCATGTTGACGTCGTACCGCCGGGAGACGGGTGGACAAGTGATCCGTTTTCAGCTGATATTCGTAACGGACGGATTTATGCAAGGGGCGCCATTGATGACAAAGGTCCGACAATGGCTGCGTTCTACGCGCTGAAAATCGTGAAAGACATGAACCTGCCGCTGTCCAAGCGTGTCAGAATCATTATCGGAACAGATGAAGAAAGCGATTGGAGATGCGTGGAGCATTATTTCAAGCATGAAGAAATGCCAACGCTGGGTTTTGCGCCTGACGCCGATTTTCCGATTATTAACGCGGAAAAAGGGATCATTGATGCTTCATTGCTCATCCCGCATCGCTCAAAGCAAGCTGATTCTGAGGCATTGCTTGTCTCGTTTCAGTCAGGCCTTCGCCTGAACATGGTGCCTGACGCTGCGGAAGCTGTCATTGAAGGACCGAAACAAGAAGAGATTCTTGCTTCGTTTAAAGACATGCTTCGCACAACGGATCAAAAAGGGGAAGCTGACATAAAGAACGGACAGCTCATTTTGCGTATGTACGGGCTTTCCTGCCATGCGATGGAACCGAACAATGGAATCAATGCCGGCATTTTATTGTGTGAATTTCTGCTGCAGCAGGCTGAGCTTGACGAAGCAGGACAGCGATTTGTGCAAGTTGTGACAGATAAGTTTTCAGGCGATACGAGAGGAAAGAACCTGAATATTGACTGCGAGGATGACATTAGCGGAGAGCTGACATTAAATGTCGGGACGCTGCGCTATACGAAAGGGCAAGGAGGCGAGCTTGGCATCAATATCCGCTATCCTGTGACTGCAGAAAGCAAAGTGATCCGTGATGCATTCGAAAGCGCCTCTGAATTTGAGCTGGGAGAATTCAAAGACAGCAAGCCGCATCACGTGTCAGCAGACCATCCGTTAGTCAAAACCCTGCAAAAGGTTTATGAAGGCCAGCTGGGCAAAAAAGCTGATTTAATCTCAATCGGCGGGGGGACTTATGCCAGATCTTTAAAAGCCGGTGTCGCGTTCGGCCCGCTCTTCCCCGGACGCCCTGACAGCGCACACCAAAAGGATGAATATATTGAAATCGATGATTTGCTGAGATCGACAGCGTTATATGCGCAGGCGATCTACGAGCTTGCAAAATAAAAGACGGGCTTCTTCTGAAGCCCGTCCCAGCGTGTCGATAAACCCTCGCATTCGTTGTTAATCCTGCGCGTTGGTGCTCACGAATTGCTACATTCGCTGTGCTCCAATGCTCGTCCTTCCTAGACTTCAAGGGTTTTCAATCACGCTGAAAAGATACTAAGTCATAAAACGAAAACCGTTTTATGACTTTGTCAACAATCTGAGACGGGCTTCTTCTGAAGCCCGTCCTTTTTTAAATAAATGACCATAAATCAGTTGATAAATACCGTTCTCCCGTATCGGCTGTCATGCAGACCACGACTTGGTCAGGAGAGAGGCGTTTCGCTGTTTCGATTGCCGCATAGCAGGCAGCGCCTGATGAAGGGCCGACAAGTATTCCTTCTTCGGCAGCAAGGCGCCTAGTCGTCGTATAGGCGTCTTCATCAGAGATTTTAATAATTTCGTTATAGACGTCTTGATTTAAAATGGGAGGAATAAAGCCCGGGCTTGTCCCTACAAGCTTATGTGCGCCGGGCTTTCCTCCGGATAATACAGGCGAACCCGCGGGCTCAACAACATGAACCGTGATATCCGGGAAAAGCTCTTTGAGCGCTTCGCCTGTTCCGGTAATGGTTCCTCCTGTTCCGGAAGAGGCGACAAAAGCACCGAGCGGTTTGCCGATTTCCTCTATTGCCCGGGCAATTTCAGGCGCCGTTGTTTTTCGGTGCGCGTCAGGATTTGCGGTGTTATCAAACTGCATAGGAATATAGCTGTTCGGAATTTGTTCAGCAAGCTCTTTTGCTTTTTTGATGCTGCCCGGCATTCTTTCCGCTCCGGGTGTTAACACAACCTCTGCGCCGTAAGCTTTTAGAAGGTTGATTCGTTCCTTTGTCATCGTATCAGGCATGACTAAGATTGCCTTGTAGCCGCGTGCCGCCGCATTCATGGCGAGCCCGATGCCGGTATTTCCGCTAGTCGGCTCTATAATCACTGATCCCGGTTTGAGCAAACCGTTTTGTTCTGCTTCTATTATCATATGATAAGCGGCTCTGTCTTTTACACTGCCGCTCGGATTGAAAAATTCAAGCTTTAAATAGACTTGTGCCGCGTTTTCCGGCTGAAGCCGATACAATCTCACAAGCGGTGTATCTCCAATCAGATCAGCTGTATTTTCAACGATTTTCAACATTGTCATTCCTTTCTGAATAAAACAAGTGTCATATAATATCCTAACATAATAAACGTTTGTGCGAGAGTGTTTTCATACACTGCTCCTCTATTCGCACAGCCTCTTTATTGATAAAATAATAGCAGTTGCAGAAGGGAGTGTCAGACGGATGCCAGATATACGGCCTCATTATTTCATCGGAGTTCCCATTCCTGAGGGAATTGCGAATCCGATTTACCGGGCTGCGAAAAACGAGCCGGTTTTGACGTTTCAAAAATGGGTGCACCCGCTTGACTATCATATTACGTTAATTTTTCTAGGAGCGGCGGATGATACACAAATCCAGCAGCTTGAAGGCTCGCTGGCTGCGCTTGCTTCAGATACCGATCCGTTTCCGATTGAGTTTGGCAAAATTGATGTATTCGGCGACCGGAGAAGGCCGCGTGTTTTACACCTCGAGCCAAAGAAAAACAAGGCACTTGAAACCCTTCGGGAACAAACAAAACAGGCTGTTCTCCAAGCCGGCTTTCAAGTGGAAAAAAGGCCGTATCACCCGCATATGACGCTGGCCAGAAAATGGACAGGCGAAGAAGGATTTCCGTCACATGTTCCATTTGAAAGCGGCGAGGTTTCGATGCGGGCTGAACGGTTTTCGCTCTTTCAAATACACTTAAACCAATCACCAAAATACGAAGAAATATTTAAATTTCATTTATCATAATTCATTGCGGAGTGGAGAAACCAATATGGCACAAATCATCAAAATTCATGATTATATATCGAGATATGAGCTTGATCCGTACCATTACATCAATCAGTTTGTACGGCTGAAAAAAGAGCGCTGGCTTTCACTATTAGAAGCAGCGGAGCGCCAGCATGAAGAAAGACAAGCCAGGGCCGAAGAGCCGGAACCGGTGCAGAAACGAAAAAAATTTTCATTGAAAAGAAGAAAAGAAGAGATAAACGCCGATATACAAGAAGAGAGACACCAATGGTTTGAGGAAGAGGACAATTTCCATGTAAGGCTGCCGACGAGCAGAATGGCGCTTGCTTCTTTTTATAAAAGACATTTATATGAATTTCAGCTCAAATGGGCAAGCTCTACTCTTGCAGAAATGTCTCATCTCTCAAACCAGGTGAAGCAGGACCGCATTTTGCGTTATCTGACCCAGCAGCTGCCTGATTCTTATTTCATTATGTATAAGCCTGTGCTGAAAATTCAGCAGGCGGCGGTTGAATTAAGCATTGTGATTATTTCCCCTCTAGACATTTATTGCGTTACGTTCTTAGAGGCGGAAGAAGACAGTGTGTACATAGGGTCTAAAAATCGTTTTTGGGAGAAGAAAACAGCCTCTCAAACTGCATCAGTGTTAAATCCGGGGCTTAGCCTGTTTCGAACGGAATCCGTTGTGTCAAAGATCATAAAGGAAAAGCAGGCCGATATACCGGTTCGCAAATTGCTTCTGAGCAGAACATCGTATATCGATTATCCGGAGGCGCCATATGGATTGGAAATAGTGGATAAGCGGAGCGCCGAAGAGTGGATGGAGCGGCAGAAGAAAAACACCGCCCCGGTTAAACATCATCAGGTAAAGGCTGCAAAGGCTCTATTGTCTTACTGCATGTCTGATTCCTATCGCAGACGAGAATGGCTGGAGTAAAAGAGAACGATTTGAGCGGTTTTCTCATAACATAAGCAGGTGAGAAAGATGAGCCATTGGTTTTTTATTATTAATCCGACAGCGGGGCATCGAAACGGCCTGCGTGTTTGGAAGTCTATTCAAAAGGAATTGGTCAAACGAAAAGTCGAGCACCGCTCATTTTTAACTGAACACCCGGGACACGCAGAGGTGCTCGCCAGGCAGATTTCAACGATACAGGAATACAAGCTGAAGCGCCTGATTGTCATTGGCGGAGACGGAACCATGCATGAAGTTGTCAACGGACTGAAAGATGTTGACGATATCGAACTAAGTTTTGTGCCAGCGGGTGCGTATAATGATTTTTCGAGAGGATTTTCTATTAAAAAAATGGATCTGATACAGGAAATCAGGAAGCAAAAGCGTCCGTTAACCAGAACCTTTCATTTAGGGAGCGTTCAATTCCTTCAGGATAAATCACAGATCCTTTTTTTTATGAATCATATCGGGATCGGGTTTGACGCATATGTCAATAAAAAGGCGATGGAATTTCCGTTAAGACGGGTTTTACTGTTTCTGCGCCTGCGATTTCTTGTGTACCCGCTTTCCCATTTGCACGCCTCGGCGACCTTTAAGCCGTTTTCATTAGCTTGTACAACGGAAGGCGAGACGCATGAATTTCATGATGTGTGGTTTGCGATTGTATCCAACCATCCATTTTATGGGGGCGGCATGAAGGCGGCGCCGCTTGCAAATCCGCGCGAGAAGGCATTTGATATCGTGATCGTTGAAAATCAGCCGTTTTTGAAAAAATATTGGCTATTATGTCTGATGGCTTTTGGTAAACATACAAAGATGGCCGGCGTTACGATGTTTAAAGCAAAAGACATTACGTTTTACACGAAGGACAAAATTCCGTTTCATGCTGACGGTGAAATCATGGGAACCACCCCGTTTCGTTTGGCATCCAGTCCTTCACCCCTAAAGATCAAAACATAAACGCCGTTAGGAGGAGAGCTTCCGATGGTCAGTATCCGCCGCAGCTTTGAAGCGTATGTCGATGACGTGAATATCATTACGGTTCTAATTCCGGCTGAACAAAAAGGCATCATGAAACCGCCTTTTCGGCTGGAGACAGAAACAACAGATGTCCCTTTGATTGTCAGGGAGGAATATCCGCTTGAAGAAAAATATAAGTACGTCTGCGTAGCGGACCGTGCAGTGACTCTCGGGACAACACATGCGGTGAGTGCGTCCAGCGGCGACAAAACGGATCTCCAAATAGGCGCGGTCATCCGGACGGGCGCGTTTGATGATGAATTTTATTATGACGGAGAGCTGGGGGCTGTTTATACTGCGGATTATACTGAATTTAAAGTATGGGCGCCTGCCGCGGCCTCGGCTGCTGTCAGGCTTTCACATCCGAATAAAAGCGGGCGCACATTCCAAATGGTTCGGATGGAAAAAGGCGTCTACACCGTAACTGTCGCCGGTGATCTTCACAGGTATGAATATGTGTTCTGCATTTGCAACAATTCAGAATGGACGGAAACCGTTGACCCGTATGCAAAGGCCGTGACGGTAAATGGGGAGAAGGGTGTCGTCCTGCGTCCGGATCAAATGAAAGAGGGCGACCCTCTCGCACCATTCTCCAATCCTGTGGATGCTGTCATTTACGAGATGCACATCCGCGACTTCTCCATCGATGAAAACAGCGGCATGAAAAACAAGGGGAAATACTTAGCGCTGACGGAAACTGATACGCAAACCGCAAATGGCTGTTCTTCCGGACTGGCGTATGTAAAAGAGCTCGGCGTTACACATGTAGAGCTTCTGCCGGTAAATGATTTTGCCGGAGTTGATGAAGAGAAGCCGCTTGATGCTTACAATTGGGGATATAACCCGCTTCACTTTTTTGCCCCGGAGGGAAGTTACGCCTCAACTCCTCATGATCCTCAAACAAGAAAAACAGAGTTAAAACAAATGATCAAAACCCTTCATCAGCATGGCCTGCGCGTCATTTTGGATGTTGTCTTTAACCACGTGTACGAAAGGGAGAATTCCCCTTTTGAAAAGACAGTGCCAGGCTATTTTTTCCGGCATGACGAATTTGGGATGCCGTCAAACGGCACAGGCGTTGGCAATGACATCGCGTCAGAAAGACGGATGGCGAGAAAATTCATCGCGGATTGCGTCATCTATTGGATAGAGGAATACGATGCCGACGGCTTCCGCTTTGATCTGCTCGGTATTTTAGATATGGACACCGTGCTTTACATGAAAGAAAAAGCAACAGCGGTAAAGCCCGGAATTCTGCTTTTTGGAGAAGGATGGGATTTGGCGACACCGCTGCCTCATGAACAGAAAGCCACTTTGGCGAATGCTTCAAAAATGCCGGGCATCGGCTTTTTTAATGATATGTTTCGTGATGCTGTGAAAGGGAACACCTTTCATCTCATGGCAGCGGGCTTTGCGCTCGGCTGCGGTGAAGCAGCGGAAACCGTTATGCACGGAATTGCCGGGTCTTCGGGATGGAAGGCATTAGCACCAATCGTTCCTGAACCGAGCCAGTCCATCAATTATGTTGAGTCACACGACAATCACACTTTTTGGGATAAAATGTCCTTTGCGCTTCCTCAAGAAACTGACAGCCGAAAGAGAAGCAGACAAAGGCTGGCAGCCGCGATTATCTTGCTTGCCCAGGGAGTGCCGTTTATTCACAGCGGACAGGAATTTTTCCGAACGAAGCAGGGTGTGGAAAACAGCTATCAATCCAGTGACAGCATCAACCAGCTGGATTGGGGTCGGCGTGAAATATTCAAAGAAGATGTTGACTACATCCGCAGACTGATCTCGCTAAGAAAAGCGCACCCGGCGTTCCGTCTCAGATCGGCTGCAGACATCAAGCGCCATTTGGAATGTTTGACGCTCAACGAACTCCTCATCGCATACAGGCTTTTTGATCTCGGCGAGGTTGATGAATGGGAAGACATCATCGTGATCCACCACGCGAGTCCGGAATCTGTGGAGTGGAAGTTGCCAAACGACAAAACGTACCGGCTTATATGTGATACATCGGGTTTTCGGCAAGACCTGAAAGAAATCAAGAAAGCGGTTGCGGTAAACGGCCTCGGAACGGTTATCTTATATTTAGCATCAGATCTTAAGAGTTTTGCTTGACGAAGTTTGTGCTATAGCGCTAAAATTTAAAGGACGGCTATTGATTAGCATATGAGACTCTCAATAGCTGTCTTTTTTATTTTCATGCGATTCGTACAAAAAAGGCACTCGCTGATAGACTAGAGACGATTAGCCTTTATTCTAAAATATTTTAAGAAATGATGGGTTGAACATTGATATGAACTGGTTGGGACAATTACTAGGTAGCGATTGGGAGATCTTCCCCGCCGGAGGAGCTACAGGAGATGCATATTATGCGAAACATAACGGGCAGCAGCTTTTTTTAAAACGTAATAGCTCACCTTTTTTAGCTGTTTTATCCGCCGAAGGCATTGTTCCGAAGCTGGTTTGGACAAAACGGATGGAAAATGGGGACGTGATAACGGCCCAGCACTGGATGACCGGCAGAGAGCTGAAGCCAAAAGATATGAGCGAACGGCCCGTTGCTGAATTGCTTCGTAAAATACACACATCAAAAGCCTTGCTGGACATGCTGAAGAGACTTGGAAAAGAACCGCTGAACCCGGGGGCTCTTTTGTCTCAGCTTAAGCAGGCTGTATTTGCTGTGCAGCAATCTTCGCCGCTGATTCAAGAAGGGATCAAGTATTTAGAAGAACATCTGCATGAAGTGCATTTCGGTGAGAAAGTCGTTTGCCATTGTGATGTCAATCATAATAACTGGCTATTGTCTGAAGACAACCAGCTGTATTTAATTGACTGGGACGGCGCCATGATCGCTGATCCGGCGATGGATCTCGGCCCTTTGCTGTACCACTACGTCGAAAAGCCAGCTTGGGAGAGCTGGCTGAGCATGTACGGCATTGAGCTAACAGAGGGCCTGCGCCTACGAATGGCTTGGTATGTGTTAGCTGAAACAATCACTTTCATCGCCTGGCATCATGCAAAAGGCAATGATAAGAGATTTCATGATGCGATGGAAGAACTGCATATACTCATGAAACGTATCGCTGAATAATCAGGAATATGAATCCATTTGCTCTACCCATTGAGACAGGCTGGTCTGATGCTCTTGTATGTGTGAGTCGATGGATTTGGACGATATTCCTGATTGGCTGTAGCGGTAAACATCTTCAAGCACGTTTTTGAAGTTTGAATCAAGCTCGGTGTTTGCCATGAGCGATTTAATCACGCGTTCAAGCTGCTCGTACTCTGCAACGGTTCCGCAGCAGTCCAATTGATGGTCAGTCAATATATCCTTTAATAAATGAACTTGATGCTCATAATGTAAACCCATAACGGTACACATCCCTTCAGTATCATACGGGTTAAATTGTTCAAAACAGAGCGTTTTTATACATGTGAAAGGAGTGTTCCGACAGACGGGAACCTCTTTTTTTATATACTCAGCTTTAGCAGGCACGCTTTAAAAAAACGAGCTTGCGGGTCTTTTTAATTCATGGTATGTTGTTAGTCGAAATAATAGATAGAGGTGTCAATCATATGAGAATGCGCCACAAGCCTTGGGCTGATGACTTTTTGGCTGAAAACGCAAATATTGCCATCAGCAACCCTGCTGATTATAAAGGAAAATGGAACACAGTGTTTGGCAACGACAATCCCATTCATATCGAGGTGGGGACAGGAAAAGGGCAATTTATTTCTGGAATGGGCAAACAAAATCCAGACATCAATTATATTGGAATTGAGTTATTTAAAAGCGTTATCGTGACAGCCGTGCAAAAAGTAAAAGATAGTGAAGTGCCAAATGTAAAACTTCTGAATATAGATGCGGACACGTTGACGGATGTATTTGAGCCAGGTGAGGTCAAACGGGTTTACTTAAACTTTTCTGATCCTTGGCCGAAGAAACGCCATGAAAAACGCCGTCTGACGTATTCCCACTTCCTCAAAAAATATGAAGAAGTAATGGGGAAAGGCGGAGCGATTCATTTTAAAACGGACAACCGCGGCTTGTTTGAGTACTCTTTGAAGAGCTTCTCTGAGTACGGCCTGCTGCTGACATATGTCAGTCTCGACCTGCATAACAGCCATCTGGAAGGCAATATTATGACAGAATATGAAGAAAAATTCTCAGCGCTCGGCCAGCCGATCTATCGGGCTGAGGTTGAATGGAGAACATAAACAGACTCTGATACAGGAGTCTGTTTTTTTTATGGGCCGTTTGCTACCATGATGACAGGAGGGATGAAAATGGAACAAATGAAAATGGGAAACATCACGTTGACCTGGCTTGACGGAGGCGTGACACATATGGACGGAGGCGCCATGTTCGGCGTTGTTCCAAAGCCGCTATGGTCTAAAAAATATCCAGTTAATGAAAAAAACCAGATTGAACTAAGGACAGATCCGATTCTCATTCAAAAGGACGGGCTCAATATTATCGTCGACGCCGGGATTGGGTCCGGCAAGCTGACTGATAAACAAAAACGAAACTATGGTGTGACACAGGAGTCGAATGTGAAAACCTCATTAGCGGCACTCGGATTAACGGTGAATGATATTGACGCTGTCGCTATGACACACCTCCATTTCGACCATGCCTGCGGTTTGACGGAATATGAAGGAGAGCAACTCGTGTCAGTTTTTCCGAATGCAGTGATTTATGCATCAGCTGTTGAGTGGAATGAAATGCGCCATCCTAATATCAGGTCAAAAAATACGTACTGGAAAGAAAACTGGGAGGCTGTTGCCGGCCAAGTCAAAACCTTTGAAGACACCTTCACGATCACAGAGGGGATTACGCTGCATCACACCGGGGGCCATAGCAACGGCCACAGTGTACTTATATGCGAGGATGCGAGTGAAACCGCCGTACATATGGCTGATCTGATGCCGACACACGCCCACCAAAATCCCCTATGGGTGCTGGCTTATGATGATTATCCGATGACCTCCATCCCGCAAAAGCAGAAATGGCAGGCATTCGCGGCGGAAAAAGACGCTTGGTTTATTTTTTATCACGATGCCCAATACCGCGCGCTGAAATGGGATGAGAATGGAAGTATCAAAGATGCAGTCAAGCGCATAAAGCAATAGCATATTTTCATGTTTACCCTGCATGTTTTCCGGATAATAATGCAAACCTAGTACCAATTATGCTCAGAAAGGAAGAGGCAGGGTGAAACAATTCAAAGTAACAAACGAAGGAGACATTCAAACAACATTAAGAGGCCTTGAAATACTCTCTGTTCCTTTTTTGAACAAAGGTGTTGCTTTTACTGAGGAAGAAAGAAAAGAACTGGGGTTAAAAGGCTTTCTCCCGCCAAAGGTATTAACGATTGAAGATCAGGCGAAAAGGGCGTATGAACAATATTCCGCTCAGCCTGATGATTTGAGCAAAAATGTGTATTTAACCGCGCTGCATGATCGGAATGAAACGCTGTTTTACCGCCTGTTAAATGATCACTTAGGGGAAATGCTACCGATTGTCTATACACCCACAGTTGGAACGGCGATCCAGAGATACAGCCATGAATACAGAAAGCCAAGAGGGCTTTACCTATCAATCGATGACCCAGACGGTATGAGAGAAGCATTCAAACAGTATAAAGATCAACGCGATACAATCGATTTAATCGTTGCAACGGATGCGGAAGGAATTTTAGGAATCGGAGACTGGGGTGTCGGCGGAATCGCGATTTCTATTGGCAAGCTGGCGGTTTATACGGCGGCTGCCGGCATAGATCCAAGCAGAGTGCTGGCTGTTGTTTTAGATGCGGGGACAAACCAGGAGAGCCTCTTGAACGACCCGCTTTATGTCGGCAACCAGCATTCCAGAGTGCGCGGTGAACGCTATGACCAATTTATTGACGAGTATGTTGCGCTCGCGAGAGAATCATTCCCGAATGCGTTGCTGCACTGGGAGGATTTTGGAGCGAAAAACGCGCGCAGCATTTTGAAACGTTATAAAGACAAAATATGTACATTTAATGATGATATCCAAGGAACAGGCGCGGTTTCACTGGCGGCCGTTTTATCTTGTGCAAAAGCGTCTAAAGTGCCGCTGAGAGATCACAGAGTCGTCATATTCGGAGCGGGGACGGCAGGAATCGGGATTGCTGAACAGCTGCGCGAGGCTTTGGTGCGTGAAGGATTGAGTGAGGAAGAATCTTTCAACCGCTTCTGGTGCATAGACCGAAACGGACTGTTAACAGATGATATGGAGCAGCTTCTTGATTTCCAAAAGCCTTACGCACGTCCGGCTGATGAGGTCAAGGATTATCAGCGGAACGGAGAAGGAGGAGGCATCGGTCTCCTTGAAGTGGTCCGGCAGGCGAAACCGACGATCCTGATCGGCACATCAACTGTTTCGGGCGCATTTACTGAAGAAATTGTTAAAGAAATGGCTTCACATGTGAAACGGCCGGCCATTTTGCCAATGTCGAATCCGACCGCTCTTTCCGAAGCGAAACCTCAGGATTTGATCAAATGGACGGAAGGCCGCGCACTTGTCACGACAGGAAGCCCGTTTGCGCCTGTGGAATATGACGGCGTCACGTACCATATCGGCCAGGCAAACAACGCGCTTGTTTTTCCTGGTCTCGGGCTTGGAACGATTGTCACCAAATCAAAGTTAATAACTGATGGCATGTTCGAAGCATGTGCCCGGGCTATCGCAAGTATGGTCAATGTCGGTGTGCCTGGCGCGCCGATGCTGCCGAAGATAGAGGATTTGCGGACTGTATCGGCAACCGTTGCGGTGGAAGTGGCTAAAACAGCGATTAAGGAAGGCGTTGCGACGGAAGAGCCTGAAGACATCATACAGGCTGTGCAGGACGCCATGTGGTATCCGGTATACAAACCGATACACGCGATTTCATAAAAAGAGCCGCTGCGTGGGCAGCGGCTTCTATTTTATGCTTGTCCGGTGTTAGGAGGCAATTGTATCAATGACATCTACAATTTCCCCCGTTTTCGCATCCACCATGACTTCATACTGCTCTAATTCTCCGAAAGCGGATCGTGTAATGCCGGTTTTGTATACCTGTACCGTTTCTCCGTTCACATTGTAAGGCTCCGGCTGGGTGTAAATCCATGATCCGTCAATCGGCCCCCGTTGCTTAAAAGCGGATTTTACGATTCGAAGCGCTTTTTCTGAAGAAATATAAGGCTTCATCACATACTGTTTCACAACGACGGCCGTACAAATGCCAAGTCCTGCTCCTAAAAGAAGATGACGCAATTTCATAATAAAGCACCTCCTGGTTGGTCGTACTTTTCATTATACAGAAACCGCCAAATCCTGTTAAGCAATACGCGGCTGTTGGAGCAGATTCAGTCACGGTGCTTGGAAAACTAGAATTTTTCGAATAAAATAAAAGGACTACATAGAAATGAGGGGAAAACATGAATCAAGAAACGAAAGCGCTTTTCCAAACACTGACGCAGCTTCCCGGCGCGCCGGGCAATGAGCATCAGGTTCGTGCTTTTATGAAGCAAGAGCTGGCTAAATATGCCGATGACATCGTTCAGGACAGACTGGGAAGTGTTTTCGGAGTCAGACATGGTCAAGAGGGCGCACCGAGAATTATGGTTGCCGGGCATATGGACGAAGTCGGCTTCATGGTCACGTCAATTACAGACAACGGGCTGCTCAGGTTCCAGACGCTCGGGGGCTGGTGGAGCCAGGTGCTGCTTGCACAGCGAGTTGAAATTCAGACAGATAATGGGCCCGTTCCGGGTGTGATTTCAAGCATACCGCCGCATCTGCTGACAGACGCCCAACGAAACCGCCCGATGGATGTCAAAAACATGATGATCGATATTGGCGCGGATGATAAGGAAGACGCTATTAAAATCGGCATCAAACCGGGACAGCAAATTGTGCCTGTCTGTCCGTTTACGACGATGGCGAATGAAAAGAAACTTTTATCAAAGGCATGGGATAACCGATATGGCTGCGGCTTGAGCATTGAACTTCTGAAGGAATTGCACGGGAAAGAACTTCCGAACACGCTCTATGCGGGTGCGACCGTTCAAGAAGAAGTGGGGCTGAGGGGCGCGCAGACGGCTTCCCATATGATTAAACCGGACTTGTTTTTCGCCCTTGACGCCAGCCCGGCAAACGATATGAGCGGTGACAAAAACGAATTTGGCCAGCTTGGAAAAGGCTTTTTACTCCGCATTCTTGACAGAACGACAGTCATGCACCGCGGTATGAGAGAATTTGTTCTTGATATGGCGGAAACGCATGACATTCCGTATCAATATTTTGTATCCGGCGGGGGAACGGATGCGGGCAGAGTCCATATTTCGAACAGCGGCGTTCCGTCAGCGGTTATCGGAATTTGTTCCCGCTACATTCATACGAACGCTTCGATCATTCATATAGATGACTATGCGGCTGCGAAAGAAATGCTCATCAAACTTGTGACAGCCTGTGATAAGCAGACGGTGGATGCGATTAAAGAAAATATGTAGATATTGTGAAAGCTTGTTGAACGGGGCCGTAAGCCCGGATTCGACAAGCTTTTTTCTTATTCTGTTTCAAATAGATAGGAGAGGGCTTTGATAGCTTGGTTCACGGTTTCAACCGTTATATTTGCTTTGTTGGAAAGCTCTTTTAAAGGATGATGGAGCGACTCCGGCCGGATGATAATCAGGGGTTTTCCTTTTGCAATCGCATACGAGGCATCCATTGCCGTGTTCCACTGTTTGTATTTTTCGCCGAACAGGGCGATCACAAAGTCTGCTTTATTCATCAGGACAGCGGTTCTGAAGTTGTTCATGTCAGAAGCTTTGTCATCCTTCAATACGGCATTTGGCTGAACGCCTACAATTTCCTCTCCGATATTGTCTGAGCGGTCATGATTCTCCATTGGGCCGACAAACGTAATCGGCAGCTTCAGTGATTTTGTTTTCTCTTTGATTTCCTCCCGCCAATTGCTGTGGATTTCTCCAGCTAAGTAGACGATAAACTCCATACTAAAATCACTCCTTATGTATGTCCATCTGTAAATGTTACCCTTATGAACACGATGTTAAACGAAACGAGCTTGATAATGCAAATAAAATATGATAATGATAATGGGAAAGCCAATCTTACATATTCATTTATTGCATATAAGTGGTGTTGCCGCAAGCAGTTTGGTATGATCCAAATGGACGAGTATCGATAAACCAACATGTAAGAACATCAACAACTGGAGGGATATGAAATGAAAAAAATTGAATCAACTCAAGAGCTCGAAAAAGCGGTAAAGGATGATTGGGCGGTCTTTATGTTTTCAGCCGACTGGTGCCCTGATTGCCGTTTTGTAGAGCCTTTTCTGCCTGAACTCGAAGCGGATTTCCCTGAATTCACATACTACTACGTAGACCGCGACAAATTCATTGATACGTGTGCAGAGTGGGAAATTTACGGAATCCCAAGCTTTGTCGTGTTTAATGAAGGGAAAGAAGTGAATCGTTTTGTGAGCAAAGACCGCAAAACAAAAGAAGAAATAGAACAGTTTTTAACAGACTCTCTCGCTAAAGCGTAAAGGAGGACACCGGTTTGAAAATGACCTCAAGGAAGCTGTCAGATATCCTGAAACAGCGCCTCCAGCACGAGAATCGCTCCTTTCTGTTTGACAGAGAAAAAGACACTCTCCGTGTTGAGGATCAAACGACCAAAAAAGGAATTACGCTCGACCTGCCGCCGATTATTGCAAAATGGGAACTGAAAAAAGACGAAGCCATTGATGAAATTGTGTACTACGTTTCAGAAGCAATGACGGCAATGGAAGGTAAGGCTCAGGAAATGGCCGGAAAAGAAAGCCGCATTTACCCGGTGATCCGCTCGACTTCTTTCCCGGACAAGTCCAGCGAAGATATTCCGCTTATTTATGACGATCATACCGCAGAGACAAGAATTTATTACGCGCTTGACCTCGGGAAAACCTATCGTTTAATCGATCAGCGCATGCTTGAAAAAGAGAACTGGACAAAAGAGCGGATCAGAGAGACGGCTGCATTTAATCTCCGTTCCTTGCCTCCGGTTGTCAAAGAGGATACAGTTGCCGGCAATCACTTTTATTTCTTCAGAGCAAACGACGGTTACGATGCCAGCCGGATTCTGAACGAAGCGATTTTAAATGAATACAAGCAGCGTGCAGAAGGCGAGCTGGCGATCTCTGTTCCCCATCAAGACGTTCTGATTCTTGCTGACATCCGGAATGAATCGGGGTATGATATTCTAGGGCAAATGTCGATGAGCTTCTTTGCAAGCGGCACCGTTCCGATTACAGCCCTTTCATTTTTATACAATGAAGGAAAGCTGGAGCCGGTGTTTATCCTGGCGAAAAGCCGTCCGAAAAAGGATTAGAAAGGATTTTTACTTATGAACGCATTTTATAATAATGAAGGTGTGGGAGACACGCTTCTGATCTCTCTTCAAGATGTAACACGCGAACAAATAAGCTATGAAAAACATGGCGATGTCGTCAGAATTTTTCATAACGAAACAAAGGAAACAACAGGCTTCAACATTTTCAACGCGTCTTCCTATTTGACCATTGATGAAAAAGGTCCTGTTGCGCTCTCAGAAACGTTTGTGCAAGATGTGAATGAGATTCTGAACCGAAACGGCGTTGAAGAAACATTGGTCGTTGATGTATCTCCGAAGTTTGTTGTGGGATATGTGGAATCAAAAGAAAAGCATCCAAATGCGGATAAATTAAGCGTATGTAAAGTAAATGTAGGAGAAGAAACGCTTCAGATCGTCTGCGGCGCACCAAATGTTGACCAAGGGCAAAAAGTGGTCGTTGCCAAAGTCGGTGCTGTGATGCCGAGCGGACTTGTCATTAAGGATGCTGAGCTTCGCGGCGTTCCGTCAAGCGGAATGATCTGTTCAGCGAAAGAGCTCGCTTTGCCGGATGCCCCGGCTGAAAAAGGAATCCTTGTGTTAGAAGGAGACCATGAGGCGGGAGACGCATTTCAGTTTTAGACTCCCATAAATCCGCCCAAAAAAACGAATCATGTGAAAAGCCGCTAAGCCCTTGTTTAGCGGCTTTGTTTTGCTGAAAGCTTAATCTTTTCTGGGCAGACAAGCAATGGTATACTAAAAAACGTCCCAGAAAACTATAAGGGAGTTAGAGATAAATTATGAGTTGGCTTCATAAATTTTTTGATTTGTTTTTAGGCGAGAGCAAAGAGGATGATGAACGGGAAACAAAAACCGCTCACATTCCGCAGCAACAAGAAGTAGAAGTAGATCATTCCGAAGGACAATTAAAAAGATTGGAAGATCCTAAAATATATTATGAATACCCAAACGGCAAGTTCCGTTTTCCAGTCGTGCCTGACGGATACAACAATCATGACCTGAGAAGGCGCCGCGCACCATCGGACAAACCGCAATCCGCGCCCCGTCCAAGCGCCGCCCCACAGAACGACCGTCAAAAAAATGAAAACGAGCAGCATACATATCAAACATCAGAGCCGGTGAAGAAACCATTTAAACCAACAAATATCCCTTCGCCTATATATGGATTCAATCAAAAACCATCTGTCAAAAAGGATGTGCCAAAGCAGCCTTCTGACGCATTGAAGGCATCGGACAAATCTGTAAAAGAGAAGGTAACACTGCTGTCAGAAGAAATAAAACGTGAACGCTCCTATCCAGATCCAGCTCCAGACAGACAGAAACAGCACGTAAAAGAAGGGCCTTTCTTTCCGGATGCACAATTTGGAGAACAGCCTTCTGGTGTCTTAAGCGGAACGTCTGCAGAGCGTGATGAAGCGCTGGCGCAGCGCCCAGCCGAGCCGTCAAATAACAAAGGGCCGTCTGAATCGGGCATTCAGCAGCCGGAAAAAGAGGTGTCTTTATTCGATGCTGAACCTGATAAAGAGCAAACGGCACCTGAGACACTGACAAATACCGTGACTGAGAGAAAGGAAAGCCCGTCAAACAGCGGAGTAAGCTTTGAAGACACTGAGACGGTTCAGATTCAAGAAGAACGAGCAGTAAAACACCCTGAGAAATTAGAAGAACTTATCTTCCGCGCTGAACAGGATGAAGAACAAACAGCACCTGAGTTGACAGTGGCAGTATCTGAAAGTGAAGTATGGGAAGAACCGTCAGACAGCGAAGTAAATAATCAACGCGAAATCACGCGAGGTGCTGCTGAGACCTCCGCTGTTCAAGAAGAACAAATAGATATTCAACAGGAAGAGCTTTTCTTGCATGCCGGCTTCGAGGAAAGGGAAACAGCATCGGAGTCTCCGACGCAAGCAGAAACCGTTGCTAAAGAATCGCAAGAGCCATCAGACAGCATTATAGATGATCAGTACGACATCCCGGGAGAAGCTGAGAACACGAAGGTAGATGTTCAGCCAGACAGCGATGCAGAACTGGTGCAGAAGGACAGCCTGGAGCAAGGTTCCAGCCCGTTTGCTGCAGCCCATGAAAACCAGCGGGAAAGTCACGCAGACGAAACACATAGAGCAGTAGAAGAGCCGCAAAAGAAGCCTGTCATGCAGGAGAAACGTACTGAGCGAAGCGCATCTCCTCAAAAAGGTCCGTCCGTTCCTTTTAATGTCATGATGCTGAAAAGAGATACACACAAACAGCAAAAAGCAGAGGAGCGCCGCGGCAGCTACGTGTTTCCGAATGTCGCACTGCTTGATGTCCCGCCAGCGCAAGTTCAAGATGATACTG
The DNA here is from genome assembly GCF_053903245.1 of Bacillus sp. K7. Classification (NCBI taxonomy): domain Bacteria; kingdom Bacillati; phylum Bacillota; class Bacilli; order Caryophanales; family Bacillaceae; genus Bacillus; species Bacillus sp. K7. The sequence goes on along the minus strand of NZ_CP096406.1, from coordinate 2,757,836 downwards.
CGTGGATAGAAGAACAGCGCCAGCTTCTTGATTTGACCCTGAAAAATTTCAATGTCCGCGCCAATGTCGTCCATGTGACCCAGGGGCCGTCTGTGACAAGATTCGAAGTGCACCCTGAGCCAGGCGTAAAAGTGAATAAAATCACCAACTTGTCTGATGATATTAAGCTCAGCCTGTCCGCAAAAGACATACGGATTGAAGCGCCGATTCCGGGGAAAAACACGATCGGAATTGAAGTTCCGAACCGCATGAGCAAGGTGGTTGATCTGCGCCAGATGATTCGAAGCTCAGCTTTCAGGACAAGCAAGTCACCGCTTACGGCAGCACTGGGATTGGATATCTCAGGAAATCCCGTCGTCATCGACTTAAAGAAAATGCCGCATGGCTTGATTGCCGGTGCTACGGGCTCGGGAAAAAGCGTATGCATCAATACTATTTTAGTCAGCCTGCTTTATAAAGCTGACCCGAGCGAGGTAAAGGTGCTGCTGATTGATCCGAAAATGGTAGAGCTGGCTCCTTACAATAAAATTCCTCACCTCGTCAGCCCGGTCATTACGGATGCCAAAGCGGCTACGGCTGCATTAAAATGGGTTGTTGAGGAAATGGAGCGGCGCTATGAATTATTTGCCCATTCCGGTGTCCGCGACATTGACCGCTTTAATCAATTAACGGCGGAACACCACACGGGCGAAAAGCTGCCGTATTTAGTGGTCGTTATTGATGAGCTTGCCGATTTGATGATGGTGGCTCCAAATGATGTCGAAGAGAGCATTGCGCGGATCGCCCAAAAAGCCAGAGCGTGCGGAATCCATCTGCTCGTCGCGACTCAGCGGCCGTCAGTCGATGTCATTACCGGTCTGATTAAGGCGAATATCCCGACGAGAATCGCATTCTCTGTCTCAAGCCAGGTTGATTCCCGTACGATCATTGACATAGCCGGAGCGGAAAAGCTTCTTGGAAAAGGCGATATGCTCTTTTTGGAAAACGGCTCGGGAAAACCTGTCCGCTTGCAAGGAAACTTTGTATCGGACCGCGAAATCGACCGCGTCGTTTCCCATGTCAGAAGTCAAATGCCGCCAACCTATTTATTTGAACAAGAAGAGCTGGTAAGACAAGGATCAGCCCTGAAAGAAGAGGATGAACTGTTTGACGAAGCGTGTGAGTTTGTGGTTGAGCAAAACAGCGCGAGCACTTCAAGCCTGCAAAGAAGATTCAGAATCGGATATAATCGCGCGGCAAGGCTGATTGATATGATGGAAGCGGAAGGCATGATCTCAGAGGCAAAAGGAAGCAAGCCTCGTGAGGTGCTGATCACAGCAAGTGATTTAATAAACGAATAATATAGGTTCATTTTCACACCAAACATGGTATGATAGTGTTTAGAGCATTTAACAGCTATGCCGCTTTACAGCAGATGGGCATAGACAAATCTTGATATCTAGGTTTAATCAGATAGAAATAACCGGATACTGAACATAACAAAACATATAAAAATACGCCGCAAAGGGTGGCTTTTCAGCCGCCGCGGTCGCAAATTGAAATGAGCGTCATATACTGGGGAACAGATAGACGTTTGTTGGAGGTACAATTATGACTGTTTATCATTTTGTTGGAATCAAAGGGACCGGTATGAGTCCGCTTGCCCAAATACTTCATGATAATGGATATACTGTCCAAGGATCGGATATCGAAAAATTTATTTTTACGCAAACAGCGCTTGAAAAAAGAAATATTACCGTTCTTCCTTTTAGCGCGGATAATATCAAACCGGACATGACAGTCATCGCCGGAAACGCATTCCCAGACACGCATCCAGAGATTGAAAAAGCCATGTCTGAAGGAATTCCGGTGATACGTTATCATAAGTTTTTAGGCGACTATATGAAAAAATTCACCAGTGTTGCCGTTACAGGCGCACACGGAAAAACGTCGACTACGGGTCTGCTGGCTCACGTGATCCGAAACGCAAAACCGACCTCTTTCTTAATCGGGGACGGAACAGGCCAGGGAAATGAAAACAGTGAATACTTTGTGTTTGAAGCGTGTGAATACCGCCGCCATTTCTTAAGCTATCAGCCTGACTACGCGATCATGACGAACATTGATTTTGACCACCCGGATTATTTCTCAAGCATTGACGATGTGTTTGACGCTTTTCAAGAGATGGCTCTTCAAGTCAACAAAGGGATTATTGCCTGCGGCGACGATGAGCATCTGCCGAAAATCCATGCAAACGTCCCGGTTGTGTATTACGGCACTGGGGAAGAAAATGATTTTCAAGCCAGAAACATCGTAAAAAGCACGGAAGGGACAACTTTCGATGTATTTGTCCGCAATACATTTTATGATACGTTTTATATTCCTGCGTACGGCCACCACAATGTATTAAACTCATTGGCGGTCATTGCGTTATGCCATTATGAAGAAATTGATTCCAGCATCATTAAGCACGCCCTCAAATCATTCGGCGGCGTCAAACGCAGATTCAATGAAAAGCAGCTCGGGGATCAAGTGCTGATTGATGATTACGCTCATCACCCGACAGAAATAAAAGTGACGATTGAGGCGGCAAGACAGAAATATCCTGATCGTGAAATCGTCGCGGTATTCCAGCCTCATACATTTACGCGGACGCAGCAATTTCTTGACCAATTCGCAGAAAGCCTGAGCGGGGCTGATTGCGTGTATTTATGCGATATTTTCGGCTCAGCCCGGGAGAATGCAGGAAAGCTGACAATCGGCGACCTGCAGGGAAAAATTCATAATGCAAAACTCATTGAAGAAGATGATACATCTGTTTTAAAAGCTCATGAAAAAGCCGTTCTCATCTTTATGGGAGCTGGAGATATCCAAAAATATATGAGAGCCTACGAAAACGTCATGGCATAATAAAAAGCAGTGTTCTCACTGCTTTTTCTTTATCTGATGGATAAGCTTGTTAAAGGATTTTCTTACATAATAGAGAATACTATGTATACAGCCCAGTATACATGTTTATGATTTTAGAAAACGGGTAAACAGCAGTATATCCTGCAGCAAGGAGGTTTAAGATGATTATTATTCTTTATTTAAGCGTTGCCCTCATCGCAATCGCATTTCTCGTATTAGTGATCTACTTGTCCAAGACATTGAAGTCACTGCAGCTCACCCTAAAACATGTCGCATCCACTCTCGAAGGGCTGGAGGGACAAATGAAGGGCATCACAACTGAAACAGCCGAGCTTTTACATAAGACCAACCGCCTGGCTGAAGATATTCAGGAAAAATCAGAAAAGCTGAACACGGTCGTCCATGCTGTTCAAGGAGTGGGAACTTCTGTACAGCAGTTCAATACATCCATGAAACAGGCGGCGGGGTCTGTATCGGCATCAGTAAGAGAAAATCAAGATAAGATCAATCAAGTTGTCACATGGAGCCAAGCAGCGATGGAAATGTGGGAGAAATGGAAGCTAAGAAAAAAATCAACTCTCTAAGAGAAAAAACACTATGAGGAGGAATAATGATGAGCAAAGATGGAATTAATAGTAAAGATTTTTTAATCGGAACTTTAATCGGGGGAATCATCGGTGCCACTACCGCTCTTTTTCTAGCGCCAAAATCAGGAAAAGAACTTCGTGACGATCTAGGCAACCAAGCTGTTGCTTTGCGTGACAAAACGGACAAAATGACGGCGGATGCGAAAGAAAAAGGCACGCAATATGTCAGCATCGCAAAAGACAAAACATCGAACATCACGCAGCTTGTGGCGGATCAGTCAGGGCAAATCATGAACAAGGTGAAAGATTTAAGAGACCGTTCCAAATCTGCAACAAGCGATTCATCAACTGAAATGCAAGAAATGAGAGAAGAAGCGATGCAAGCGGCCGGCGAAACAAAAGACCAAGTCCGTCAAACGAAAGAAGATGTAAAAGACGAACTGAAAGATGCACAAAAACAGGCTGAGCATATCAACCGCTAAGCAGGGAAGGAAGATCTTGAGTCATGGCAAAACAGCTTATTCAATCTGAAGAAGAATTTAAACGGATTGCAGAACAGGAAGACACTTTCGTCTTCTTTAAACACAGTACCACATGCCCGATCAGCCAGGCAGCATTCCATGAGTTTGATGCCTTTGCAAGTCAGCATGAGGATGTGCCGGCTTACTATCTTCAAGTACAAGCAGCTCGCCCGCTGTCAAATTTCATCGCAGAAACATACGGCATAAGGCACGAAAGCCCTCAGGTTTTCGTCATCCAAAACGGTGAAGTAAAATGGCATACCTCACATTCACAAATTACAGAAGCGGCTATCAAGCAGCATTTGTCATAGAAAAAAGCGTCCAGATTTAATCTGGCGCTTTTTTTTTTGAAAAAACCCTTGAACATTGCCCTTACATCATGTAGGATAGCAACATAGATTACTTTATCACTTAAAAGCGTTTGGGTGATAAAGAGGAGTTTTTATAAAATTTTTTGTATTTCAGTATTTCCATTTGGAATTACTTATAGTAAGATGCATGATAACTACAAAATAAAAAATGAATGTGCAGGGAAAGGATGAAAAAAATGAGCAACACAGAGTTAGAGCTTTTAAGGCAGAAAGCAGACGAATTAAATCTGCAAATTTTAAAGTTAATCAACGAACGCGGAAATGTTGTAAAAGAGATTGGTAAAGCGAAGGAAGCACAGGGTGTCAATCGATTTGACCCTGTCAGAGAACGCACAATGCTAAACAACATCATTGAAAACAATGACGGCCCGTTTGAAAATTCCACCATCCAGCACATTTTTAAAGAGATATTCAAAGCCGGTCTAGAGCTTCAGGAAGAAGACCACAGCAAAGCCCTCCTTGTCTCCCGCAAGAAAAAACCTGAAGATACAATTGTAGATATTAAAGGTGAAAAAGTCGGAGACGGCCAGCAAAGATTCATTGTCGGGCCATGTGCGGTAGAGAGCTACGAGCAGGTGGCTGAAGTGGCTGCGGCTGCGAAAAAACAAGGAATTAAGATTTTACGCGGAGGAGCCTTTAAGCCTCGTACGAGCCCTTACGATTTCCAAGGCCTTGGTGTTGAAGGCCTGCAAATTTTAAAACGTGTAGCGGACGAATTTGATCTGGCTGTGATCAGTGAAATCGTAACTCCGGCTCATATCGAAGAAGCGCTGGACTACATTGATGTCATTCAAATCGGAGCGCGCAACATGCAAAACTTCGAATTGCTGAAAGCGGCCGGCGCAGTGAAAAAACCGGTGCTTCTGAAGCGGGGGCTTGCTGCAACGATTTCTGAATTCATCAATGCCGCTGAATACATCATGTCACAAGGAAACGACCAAATCATCCTTTGTGAGCGCGGGATCAGAACATACGAAACAGCAACGAGAAACACACTGGATATTTCCGCTGTACCGATTTTGAAACAAGAAACGCATTTGCCTGTTTTTGTTGATGTTACGCATTCAACTGGCCGCCGCGACCTCTTGCTTCCGACAGCTAAAGCCGCTTTAGCGATCGGTGCAGACGGCGTAATGGCTGAGGTTCACCCTGATCCGTCAGTCGCACTTTCTGACTCTGCGCAGCAAATGGCGATTCCTGAATTCGAAAACTGGCTGAATGAACTGAAACCAATGGTGAAAGTCAACGCATAATTACAATACAAAAGGCCGCGGACGCGGCCTTTTTTTATGTTTTCTCGTTTATTTAGTTATAAAATCCAAGTATACGTTTTCATCAACTATAAAAACGTGTATAATTTCATGAGAAGTATTTAAATTTGATGAATAATGAAAAATAATGTAAACTACTGACTTACGCTTACAAAACATAAACGACATAAATTTGGACATTGTGACATTTCTCTACATAAAGTGTTTATGCTATAGATAAGGATAAGTGTATCCAGTAAAAGGAGTGGTTTTAGGATGAGCAATATTACGATCTACGACGTAGCGAGAGAAGCGAATGTAAGCATGGCAACCGTTTCCCGTGTCGTGAACGGCAACCCGAATGTAAAACCGACAACGCGGAAAAAAGTCTTGGAAGCCATTGAGCGTCTCGGCTACCGTCCAAACGCGGTGGCAAGAGGGCTGGCAAGCAAAAAAACAACAACTGTGGGTGTCATCATTCCCGATATCTCAAGCATTTTCTATTCAGAGCTTGCGCGCGGAATTGAAGATATCGCGACAATGTATAAATACAACATTATTTTGAGCAACTCCGACCAAAACATGGAGAAAGAGCTGCACCTGTTAAACACTATGCTCGGCAAACAAGTGGACGGCATCGTGTTTATGGGCGGGAACATTACGGACGAGCATGTTGCGGAATTTAAGCGTTCACCAGTGCCGATCGTACTTGCGGCTTCTGTTGAAGAGCAGGAGGAAACACCGTCAGTCGCGATCGATTACGAACAGGCGATTTATGATGCAGTGAAGCTTTTGGTTGATAAAGGACATACAGACATCGCATTCGTTTCCGGACCAATGACAGAACCAATCAACCGCTCGAAAAAACTCCAGGGCTACAAACGTGCGCTTCAAGAATCGAACCTTCCGTTTCATGAACAATTTGTCGCTGAAGGGGATTACACATACGATTCCGGGCTTGAAGCGCTGCAGCATTTGATGAGTCTGGACAACAAACCGACAGCCATTCTTTCCGCAACTGATGAAATGGCACTCGGCATTATCCATGCGGCTCAGGATCAAGGCTTATCCATTCCTGAGGATCTCGACATTATCGGCTTTGATAATACGAGATTAAGCCTCATGGTTCGCCCGCAGCTTTCAACAGTTGTTCAGCCAACATACGATATTGGCGCTGTTGCGATGAGACTGCTGACGAAGCTCATGAATAAAGAGCCGGTTGACGAGCATATTGTCGAACTGCCGCACCGCATAGAGCTAAGACAGTCAACCAAGTCATAAGAAAAACTAGAGAGCAAGCTTCACCTCTAAGGTGAATTCTTGCTTTTTTCATGGGGAGAAATGATGAAACGTTTTGATTATCTTACACCTGTTGGTTTTGTGTTAGGAACGATTATAATTGTGATCGGAATTATTTCGGGATCAGGAATAAGCGGTTTCCGCTCATTTCTTGATCTGACCTCTTTCTTCATCGTTACAGGAGGGCTCTGCGCCGCTGTCTTTATCAGCTTTCCGCCGAGAGAGCTGAGAAAAGCGCCCTCTGTGCTAAAGCAGGCATTTATCCGCCAGGAAGACAATGTGAAAGATCTCGTAAAAACCTTTGTCTCTCTTTCAGATCACGCCCGAAAACAGGGGCTTTTATCATTGGATGATCAGGCCCGGGAAATCAAGGATCCATTCCTGAAAAAAGGGCTGCTTTTAGCAATTGACGGCTGGGATGAAGAAACGATTCGGCTCGTCATGGATTCAGAGATCGCGGCAATGGAGGAGCGGCATCGCAAAGGACGGCGTGTGTTTGAAAAAGCGGGGGAATTCGCTCCGGCATGGGGAATGATCGGAACACTCGTCGGGCTCGTGCTGATGCTTAAAAACTTAAATGACCCGCACATGCTTGGACCGAATATGGCCGTTGCGCTTCTGACAACCTTATACGGTTCACTGCTGGCAAACATGGTGTTCAACCCGATTGCGGCCAAGCTCGAAGAAAAAACAGAAAGTGAAATCTTCATCAAGCAGGTCATGGTTGAAGGCATAATCGGAATCCAATCCGGAAAAAACCCTCGCAACCTTGAAAGCCAGCTTGTCGTTTTCAGCTCCCGGGAAGAATGGCGGAAGCAGCCAAATCAAGCAAAAGCAAAAAAGGGATCTGTACATGAAGCTTAGAAGGGAACGTTTTGAAAAAAGGAATGGCAGCGGAAAAAAAAGACAACCTTCATCCAGCTGGATTGTCACTTTTTCGGACCTCATCACTTTGATCCTTGTGTTCTTTATTTTACTTTTTTCCATGTCCCAAATCGATCTGCAAAAATTTAAAGCGGCCGTCCAATCGATCCAAAAGGAAGGCGGCGGGATCCAGCCAGACCAAGCGTCCATAGTAAAAAAGGACACAGACCCGGCCGATGCAAAGAAACAAAAAAATCAGCAGGACCAGCTTCTTAAGAAAGTAAATACATATATAGAAGACCACCATCTGAAGGCCCAAATGACAGCCAAACGGGATGAACGCGGTGTCGTGCTCGTTCTGCAGGAGTCTGTGCTGTTTGAATCAGGTGAGGCCAAGGTGCTGAAAAACGCTGAAGCACTTCTTCACCATATTGCCACTTTTCTGAAAACCATTCCAAATGACATTCAGGTGGAGGGGCATACAGACAGCCGAAATATTTCGACCTACCGTTATCCGTCGAACTGGGAACTCTCAGCAGCACGCGCGAGCGGAGTCATTCAATACTTCACATCAAAGGAGACACTTCCCTCAACGCGCTTTATCGCTGTTGGTTATGCGGATACAAAACCTGTAAAGGATAACAAGACAAACGAACACATGAAGGAAAACCGGCGTGTGGAAATTGTCATCAAAAAAACAAAAACGACCTCTTCGTGAAGGTCGTTTTTTACTTCATTCTTTGCTGTTGCTCAGATCGTATTGCATATAAAGTTTTGCTGACGGTTTGAGCATTTTTTTCTGTGATTTCAGGCTTGCGGGGAATCGGAGGATATAAATCGCGCGGATCGCTCCAGCTGGACGGAAGGGTGACAGGGCATTGTTTTTGCCATTTCGCGATCCATTCAGTCGGAATCTCTCGCCCTGGCTCAATTCCCTTCATTTCAAGCCATATTCTGGCCCAGGCACGGGGGACGACTCGCCATATATCATATCCGCCGCCTCCGACTGCAATCCATTTCCCTCCGCAATATTGATGCGCTAACGTGTGAGCAAGCCGGGGAATTTCTTCATAGATGCTGATGGTTGCGGATAAATGCGTTAGCGGGTCATAGTAATGGGCATCGGCACCGTTTTGGCTGATAATCACATCTGGCTGAAAATATGCGGCCACTTCAGAAGCTGCTGTCCGATACGCTTCAAGAAAAGAATCATCCTCTGTAAAAGCGTCAAGCGGGATATTAAAGGAATAGCCATATCCTTTTCCGCTGCCTTTTTCCTGGATCTGGCCGGTTCCGGGGAATAAATACCTTCCTGTTTCATGGATGGACAGCGTGCATACGCCCGGGTTATCGTAAAACGCAAATTGCACACCGTCCCCGTGGTGGGCATCGGTATCAATATAAAGCACCCTGGCTTTGTATTTTTTCTGGATATATTGGATGGCCACAGCACTGTCGTTATAAATGCAAAATCCTGAAGCTCTACCCCGAAAACCGTGATGAAGGCCTCCTCCAAGGTTGGCGGCATGCAGGGCTTGTCCTGACATCACCCAGTCTGCGGCCGTTAAGGTGCCGCCGACTAAGAGTGATGCCGCTTCGTGCATGCCGGCAAAGACAGGTGTATCTTCTGTGCCGAGCCCATAGTTTTCTCCTTCTTCTGCGGGAAGCTTGCCAGCGCCCGCAAGCTTGACCGCCTGAATGTAATCGTCTGTGTGGACAAGGGCAAGCTCGTCTTCTGACGCGAGTCTGGGACTGATAATGTCACCTTCGTCAAAGGCATTGATCGTCTTAAGCAAATCGTATGTTAACAGAACCCGCTGCTGATTAAATGGATGTTCCTGATGAAACATATAGGTTTGATACGATGGAGAATAGATAAATACACTGTCTCTCATAGCAAATCCCTTTGCTCTGACGGCCATATGACGTGGTGCCGATTTCTTTGTAATACCTGCAAAAACGGCAGCGGATTCATCATTTTTACACGGAAGACAAGCACTTTTACACCGGGATCATCATGCGGATAGACAAGCACACTTAATATTTTCACTTGCAGGTCTTGGCAAAGGCTGCTGATCTCCGTGAGGCTTTTGGTGATGTCGTTTACTTTTATTTCGATTTGCGATCCCGGCTGGTCAGCGCCTGTCAATTTGACAAACGTCCGCAGCAAATCGGTCTTTGTCAAAATGCCTACTAATTTTTGATGCTGCACCACTGGCAGACAGCCGATGCCATGTTCATAGAACACAGCAGATATTTCTTCGACAAAATCTAACGGGTGGGCGCAAACGACATCTGTTTTCATAATTGAATCTACGCTTCGCGTGAGAAATCGGCTTCGTTTGCTTTCTTCAAATATACTCGGGCTGGCCTGTTTCAAGTCTCTGTCTGTCATCATGCCGATCACATGGCGGTCGGCATCTATAACAGGCAGGTGCCTGATATGGAATTCCTTCAGTTTGCATATTGCGGTTTCAAGTGTATCGGTCTTCGTTAACGTAATGACATCCCTTTTCATGATCTGCTCAACAATCATTATTTTTTCCCCTTTGTCAGTTAATACATAAAGCGATGATAAAAACGGAGCCTATCGAATTGTTCAATTGATTCTTGGCTGACGTTTTTTCCGATGCGTGCCATCAGGCAGTTTGCGGGGTGGGAGCTGATCTCCGGCTCATCCGTGGCAAACCAGACCAATCCTCCCGCATTCATCATCTTCTCCATGAGCTTTCTGTATTCCCACACATCTTTTTTCATCCCTTTTAAATCCCAATGCCAGTAATATTCCGTCGTCATCACGATATAGTTTTCCATTTGTTCATCCATCATGCTGACAGTCAGAAGCGTCTTTCCGACAGAACATCCCCGATAGGCCGGCGCCACCTCGATGGCCCCAAGCTCTAGCAAATCCTCCATATTTCCTTCAGACCATCTTTCGAGCGGGTCGGGATATAAATACGTCACATAACCGATAATGGTTCGGCCGTCTCTGGCGATGATAATGCGTCCTTCGGGTAGGCCCGCAATGTCAACTAACGCTTCATGCTGCTCGCGGGGCGGGCGAAATGCGGTTAAATCGTTATGAAACTCGTAACCTGCCAGATCTTCTGGAGAGACAGGCCCTTCTATCAGTAAGGAGCCGGTTGCTGTTTTGATGTTTGCTGAATGGTATGTTTTATGATGTTCCACTGATCCACCGTCCCATCAATTCTTATCAAAATATGTGCCTTCTTTAAGAATAACAAATTATAAAGCGTTTTCAATATGGTTTATATTTTAAAAATTGAGAACAATATGAATATATACTATAATAAATGTGACAACTTCAGCAAAGGGGGATGTTTGGGCATGAATTTGAAAGCGTTACCAGCAACAGAGGGGGATCATCATTTAAAAAATTATGAAGAAACGTACCGGCATTTTGATTGGGCCGAGGCAGAGAAACATTTCTCCTGGCATGAGACAGGGAAACTGAATGCGGCGTATGAAGCGATTGACCGGCATGCCGAATCGTTTCGAAAAAACAAAGTAGCGCTTTATTATAAAGACGCAAATCGGGATGAAAAATACACATTTAAAGAAATGAAGGAAGAATCAAACAGAGCCGGGAATGTGCTGAAACGGTATGGAAATGTGGAAAAAGGGGACCGCGTTTTTATTTTTATGCCGAGATCACCCGAGCTTTATTTTATTATGCTTGGCGCTATCAAGATTGGTGCCATCGCAGGGCCGCTCTTTGAAGCATTTATGGAGGGGGCGGTGAAGGACCGGCTTGAAAACAGCGAGGCGAAGGTGGTTGTCACGACGCCTGAGCTGCTGGAAAGAATACCGGCTGACAAACTGCCTCACTTACAGCATATATTCGTAGTCGGCGGAGAGGCTGAAAGCGGCGCAAACGTCATCAATTACGATGAAGCAGCAAAGCAGGAGAGCCCAAGACTTGATATCGAATGGATGGACAAAAAAGACGGCTACCTGCTTCACTATACATCGGGTTCTACCGGAACGCCAAAGGGTGTGCTGCATGTCCATGAAGCGATGGTTCAGCAATATCAGACAGGGAAGTGGGTCCTTGATTTAAAGGAAGAAGACATTTACTGGTGCACAGCTGATCCGGGCTGGGTGACGGGTACAGTATACGGCATTTTCGCGCCATGGCTGAACGGAGCGACAAATGTCATCGTCGGCGGACGTTTCAGCCCGGAAAGCTGGTACGGAACGATTGAGCAGCTTGGCGTCAACGTTTGGTACAGCGCGCCGACCGCTTTTCGAATGCTGATGGGAGCGGGAGATGAGATGGCTGCGAAATATGATTTAACCTCACTTCGGCACGTGCTCAGTGTCGGTGAGCCGTTAAATCCGGAAGTGATCAGATGGGGGCATAAAGTCTTTAACAAACGAATTCATGATACGTGGTGGATGACAGAAACGGGCAGCCAGCTCATCTGCAACTATCCTTGCATGGATATCAAACCGGGTTCAATGGGTAAGCCGATTCCTGGTGTAGAGGCGGCGATCGTTGACAATCAGGGCAATGAGCTTCCACCGTACCGAATGGGCAATCTCGCCATTAAAAAGGGCTGGCCTTCCATGATGCATACCATTTGGAATAACCCTGAAAAGTATGAATCGTATTTCATGCCTGGCGGCTGGTATGTATCTGGGGATTCTGCTTACATGGATGATGAGGGGTATTTCTGGTTCCAAGGAAGAGTTGATGACGTCATTATGACCTCCGGTGAACGTGTCGGCCCATTTGAAGTGGAAAGCAAGCTTGTCGAACATCAGGCCATTGCAGAAGCAGGCGTAATCGGGAAGCCTGATCCGGTGCGGGGAGAAATCATTAAAGCCTTTATCGCACTCAGAGAAGGCTATGAGCCGTCCGATAAACTGAAAGAAGAGATCCGCCAATTTGTAAAGCAGGGTCTTGCTGCCCATGCGGCTCCGCGTGAAATTGAATTTAAAGATAAGCTGCCGAAAACCCGAAGCGGAAAGATCATGAGACGGGTGCTGAAGGCATGGGAGCTTAACCTTCCGGCCGGAGATCTGTCAACGATGGAGGATTAAAAGGCGGCGTTGACACGGGATTTTATTTATGTTAAAAATGATATAGCTTCATATGAAAAGGTAAAGATTGAGACAAGTAGAATATCCTCACGTTGCAGAGAGCTGATGGCCGGTGAAAATCAGCACAGACGGATATATCGAATACACTCATGAACCGCTTTTGCAAACAAAGCCGTCGAGGCTTTCAGTAGTGAAAGAACGGATCTGATCCGTTATCAGGCAAAGTGATAAGACGAATGTTTGGCGTTCTCTTATTAGTAGGGTGGTACCGCGATAATCAATCGTCCCTTCGTGTAAACGAAGGGGCGTTTTTTATTTTATTAAAAAAGGAGCTTTAATCTATGACAAACTTACTTGAAGACTTATCCTTCCGTGGATTGATTCAGCAAATGACGGATGAAGAAGGGTTAAATAAACAGCTGAATGAAGAAAAAATCCGCCTGTACTCAGGCTTTGATCCGACAGCAGACAGCTTGCACATCGGACACTTGCTGCCTATACTAACACTGCGCCGTTTCCAGCTTGCGGGTCATCATCCGATTGCGCTTGTGGGCGGGGCGACGGGTCTCATCGGCGATCCGAGCGGAAAAAAAGCGGAGCGTACATTAAACACTGCTGACATCGTATCCGAATGGTCACAAAGCATCAAAAACCAGCTGTCCAGATTTCTGGATTTTGACGCAACAGAAAACCCTGCTGTCATTGCGAACAACTTTGACTGGATCGGCAAAATGAATGTGATCGACTTCCTGCGTGACGTCGGCAAAAACTTCGGCATCAATTACATGCTGGCAAAAGACACGGTCAGCTCGAGAATTGAATCCGGCATTTCATACACGGAATTCAGCTACATGATTCTTCAATCGTATGATTTCTTAAATCTGTACAGAGAGAAAAACTGTAAGCTGCAAATCGGCGGGAGCGATCAGTGGGGCAATATCACAGCGGGCCTTGAACTGATCAGAAAATCAGAGGAAGAAGGGGCAAAAGCGTTTGGCCTTACCATTCCGCTTGTCACAAAAGCAGACGGCACGAAGTTTGGGAAAACGGAAGGCGGCGCGATTTGGCTTGATAAGGAAAAAACATCGCCGTATGAATTCTATCAATTCTGGATCAACACAGATGACCGTGACGTTGTCAAATACTTAAAATACTTCACGTTCCTATCAAAAGAGGAAATTGAAGCATATGCTGAGAAAACAGAAACGGCGCCTGAAAAGCGTGAAGCGCAAAAACGTCTCGCGGAAGAAGTGACAGCACTCGTTCACGGACGTGAGGCGCTGGAGCAAGCCATCAACATCTCCCAAGCATTGTTCAGCGGAAATATTAAAGAGCTTTCTGCCCAAGATGTAAAAGTCGGCTTTAAGGATGTCCCTTCCATGGAAGCTGACAGCAGCCAACAGCTTTCTCTTGTAGATGTATTGGTGCAATCTACATTATCTCCTTCTAAACGCCAAGCCCGTGAAGACATTCAAAACGGGGCTGTTTACATTAACGGCGAACGCCAGACGGAAATCAATTATCTCTTATCGGCTGCTGACCGTATCGAAGATCAATTTACGGTTCTGCGCCGCGGAAAGAAAAAGTATTTCCTTGTGACATATAAATAAAGAAAATAAGATCCTTTGCCAATATGGGGAAAGGATCTTTTTTTGGTTTATCGCATAGGAATGAAAGGAAAAGAGTATATTAGATAGGGCAAACACGACCAATCACCACCTTTTAGAAAGGAGCGCTGACCATGAATCTCATGTGTACCATTGCAAAAGAGAGGCTTCAGCGGGATTATTGGGAGCAGCAGACGCGAGATAGTGTTGGCGAACCAGAGGCAATAGAGGAAACAGACGATAAAAAAACCCCGACCGCATAGCGGAAGGGGTTTTTAAAACGATTAACGAGAGTAGAACTCAACGATAAGCGCTTCGTTAATTTCCGGAGCAAGTTCAGAACGCTCAGGAAGACGAGTGAATGTACCTTCAAGCTTTTCAGCATCGAAAGTAAGGTATTCAGGAACGAAGTTGTTCACTTCAACAGATTCTTTGATGATAGAAAGGTTTCTTGATTTTTCGCGAACACCGATTGTTTGACCAGCTTTAACTTGGTAAGACGGAATGTCAACGCGGCTTCCATCAACAAGAATGTGACCGTGGTTAACCAATTGGCGAGCTTGACGGCGAGTACGTGCTAAACCTAGCTTGTACACAACGTTATCAAGACGAGAATCTAAAAGAATCATGAAGTTTTCGCCGTGTTTACCAGCTAATTTGCCAGCTTTGTCAAATAAAGTGCGGAATTGGCGTTCGTTTACACCGTACATGTGACGAAGCTTTTGCTTTTCTTGCAATTGCAAGCCGTATTCTGATAATTTTTTACGTTGTCCTGGGCCGTGTGGGCCTGGAGCGTAAGGGCGTTTTTCTAATTCTTTTCCTGTACCGCTAAGAGAGATTCCTAGACGGCGGGACAGTTTCCAAGATGGACCTGTATAGCGAGCCATAATGTGACTCCTCCTTTGGTTTTATTTTTGTGGAAAATAAAAACCGTCTGCTCTATTCGACCATGTACATTTTGTTTTCATGTATCCTCGCTCCAGCAGCAGAGAGTTACACGATACACCTTATGGATAAGGAACAAAATGAAAACATAGAAGCTGAACAAAAAGGCTGCAATATTTCACACAAAGGTCATTATATAATTTATTTGATTTGAAGTCAACCATTCCTCCATTATTGCTTCGCCGTTTATGATATAATAAACAAAAATGAGTAGTAAACTTTTAGGTGATAAAAACATGGTAGAACAAACAAAAGAACAATTATCCGCCTTTCATTATCATATGCTGGATTTTTTATTAACAAAATCCGAAAAAGTCACTTATACAGACTCTTTCATATGGCTGACATCGGCTATTCAAACGTATTTTTCGTCTCTATGTGTTTCGCTTACGCCGGCGCCATCCGGCGGCTCTGCTTCAACACAGGCCGTTGATGAAGTGCGGTTTTCCGCTTCGAAGATAAACGCCTCATTTTATCTGATTGAGGACAACGATGGCAGGCGCTATCATCTGACATGCAGGCAGGATGCAGAGATGCCTGAAGGGCTTCCCGACCTGGTTTCATCATTTTTACACCAGTCAATGAAACAGGAAAGGCTTTATATCAAAACGATCTATCAAAAAAAGATATACAAAATGACAGAGCTGTTCCATTCACTGCTTGACCAGACAGAAGTGCTGAAGCAGCTTTTAGAAAGCTTAACGCGCACGTTTTATTTTTTTGAGTTTTCTCTTTATATATCGCACGATCAAGATCAATGTTTAGGTGTTCCTGCAAAAGAATTGTATATGGAAGGGGAAAAATCCGATTCCTTTGCGCTAAAAGTGTATTTATCCGGGGATATTTTGCGTAAAAATGAATATTCCGCTTACATTCCGATCAAAGGACAGCAGGGAACGTACGGGGTGTTGAGGGCTGAAGGGGCGTGCGGCACTTTTCTTAATGACGCCTATCTTGATGAAATGTCGCTAATCGCAAATGCGGCGGGAAAAGCGTTTGAAAACGCCCAGCTCTATGAGCAATCCAAAGCAAGCATCGCAAATTTGGAATTGATTAATGAAACGTCACGGCGCCTGAATCAGCGGCTGACACTGACCGATACGATGAATGATCTGGCTGTGAGAATGGCAGAATCGTTTCAGGCGGAGGAAGTGGGTTTCTTTCATATAGACCATTTTGAAAACCTGACATTGCTGCCCGGCAGCACAGCGTTTTTTAAAGAAGCCAAGCCATCTGATTTTTATCATGAAGTGAAAGAAAAACTATATGAAGGGGAAAAAGGGGTTTTCATCGGAAATGGCCAGTCTGTTTTCGGAAAGGCCGGCTATGGCTCACTGATGGCTGTTCCGATGATTGAGAATGACAGGCTTTTAGGCTTTGCGGTTTTATTGAAAGAGGAACTGTACGCTTTTACATTTGAAATGTACAAGCTGTTTCAAGCGTTGATTCGTCACGCAACATTGGCTGTAACCAACTCCATGCTTCGCGACCGTCTTGAGCATCTTGTCAAAACAGATCAGCTGACTGAGCTGTATTCAAGGGTGTATTTAGATGAAAAGATTCAATACAGCATGAAAATCCACCAAAAGGGTGTTTTTATCCTTGTTGATATCGATAATTTCAAGAATGTAAATGATACGTATGGTCATCAGACGGGAGACGAGATTTTAATTCAAGTTGCTTCGGTGATGAAAAACAACATCCGAAAGCATGATGTCGGCGCCCGCTGGGGAGGCGAGGAGCTGGCGATTTACTTGCCGAATGTGACCGTTGCGACGGGAAAACGGATTACGGAGAGGCTGGTTTATGCGGTCAGAAAAAACACGAAACCCGAGGTGACCATTTCATGCGGGATTTCCTGCTGGACGGCAGAAACGAGAAAGTCCCTGAAAGAGCTTGTGCATGAGGCTGATGAAGCGCTCTACAGCGCGAAACGAAACGGGAAAAACCGTTTGATGATACACGAATCAATCAAATAATAAAAAGCCCAAAACAATAGCAGTTTTGGGCTTTTTATATTACTGCGCTAACGCTTTTTCAAGCGTTTCGGCAAATTTTGATAAATACATTTCATCAATTTCGTCGAAACGGTTTTTTACTGGGCTGTCGATGTCTAAGACGCCGACAACTTTTCCGCCTACATGAATGGGAAGCACGATTTCTGATTGAGACGCCGCATCGCATGCGATATGTCCCGGAAACGCGTTTACATCCTCAACACGCTCCACTTTTCCGTTTGCATATGCTGTGCCGCAAACGCCTCTGCCGAAAGGAATCCGAACACATGCCGGCAGACCTTGGAACGGTCCTAATACAAGCTGTCCATCCTCTTCTTTGGCAAAATAGAAGCCTGCCCAGTTGACTTCAGGCAGCGAATGATAAAGAAGCGCTGAGGCATTTGCATAGTTTGCAATTGGATCTGTTTCGTCTTCGGTCATGGCTTCGAGCTGTTTGAGCAGAAGCTGATAGTCTTTTTCTTTATCTCCAGATTGTTTTTCGACATGAAACATGGAAAACCCTCACTTTTTCTATAATATAAAACAAAGTTCCGGCTTTTCTGCCGGCATTTGTCGATAAGTTCTTACAGGAACAGCGCCCTTCTGCTTGAATTGTATCAAGAGGAAGGAGTGAGCCGAATGAAAGTAAGCACCAAAGACAAAATTATTGAATCTGCTGTCAAGCTCTTTAACCAAAAAGGATTTTCTGGCACGTCTGTACGTGAAATCGCCAAGTCAGCTGATGTAAATGTTGCGCACATCTCCTACTATTTTAAAGGCAAAGGAGGTTTGATGGAACACCTAGTTTCAGAGTTTTACGAAGGCTACAGCCAAACGCTTGAAACAGCGGCGGGAAATATCTCTTCTCAAAGCACGCAAGAACAGCTTCTTCAATTGGTTTTCGATATTTTATCCTATCAGCATACTCATCGTCAATTAACTCGTTTTGTCTACCGGGAAGTCACAATTGATTCCACGTTAATCAGGGAAATTATGTCGACATATTTAATGAAGGAAAAGTATATCTTCCAGCTGATTATTGAGGAAGGAGAAAAACAGAGTGAACATTTAACCCTGCCGCTGCCTCATTTTATTCTCCAATTAAAATCTCTCTTGATGATGCCTTATCTCCAGCCTCAATATATTTCAGAAGTGCTCTACATGCAGCCGCACGAGCCGTACTTTTATAAAATGTATTTTGAAGAAATCAAGATTTGGATCAGAAGCGTCTTCCGGACAGGAGACGTGGCGCTTATCAATTAGCCTGCTTCACAAACGTCTCATAAGCGTATCCGACATCTCCCGCTTGATGGGCATCAGACCCGAACACAAGCGGGATCTTTTTTTGCTTCGCTTCATTTATCATCCAATCCTCGATATAAATGCCGCCTGCATACGTTTTTCGTAAGCCGGAAGTATTGAAGTCGAGCTCCATTCCGTTTTCTCCAATGGCATTCAGGCACTGAGAAACGAGTCCGCGAATCTGTTTAGACATGCTGTATGGAAACAGCTTGATGAATTTTTGGACGAGTGTGATGTGACCGACTCTTTTTGGCTTATAGCTGCCAAGAGATGCTACAATGGAAGAATAGATGCTGCGGTAATACTTCTCGTATACAGCTTCAATGCTTCCGCAGGCTGAAATCAGCTCTTTAAAGGTATGTTCATCATAATCAAGGCACAGATAGGAAGAACCTGCGCGCAAAAAATGAACGGATAAAATGCTGTCATCTAAATATGGACCGTATGTGTCCAGTAATAATGTGATTTCATCTTCAAATGCGGCAATATAATCGACCTCAAGCCCCGTCTGTATATGAATCTGTCCGCGATATTCTTTTTTTAATAAAGAAATGTCCTCGATATAGCGTTCCAAAGAAGCGTGCGCCATCGCGCTGTCTTTCAGCGGCGTCGGATCAGCAAAAGAGGGCGGCAATGGGGCGTGTTCTGTAAAAGTAATCGATTGAAAGCCTTTTTTTAAGGCTTCTTCTGCATATTGTCTGAGTGTGTCGTTTGAGCCGTGAGGGCAAAATGGTGTGTGAATATGCCCGTCTCGCTTTTGCATTGGCGTCACCCCCGTGAAAAAATAGTCAAATCCTGCCGATTTCGCATAAAAAGTTTTTGATTTCTGGTCAAAAAATGTTGGTTACATGGTATCATAATAACAATGAAAACGACAGTTTTTCTCAATACATATCCTGAAATCTTTCTGAATAAATAAAACACCCTGACAGATTAAGGTTAACAGCAAGGGGGCTCATTATGGAGTTTGTCATTGGATTATTAATTGTACTGCTTGCCCTGTTTGCGGCGGGCTACTTTTTCAGGAAAAAAATCTACGCCGAAATCGACCGGCTGGAATCGTGGAAGATTGAAATTCTAAACCGGTCGATTGTGGAAGAAATGTCCAAAATTAAACATTTAAAAATGACGGGTCAGACAGAAGAGTTCTTTGAAAAGTGGCGTGAAGAATGGGATGAGATTGTCACAGCCCACATGCCGAAAGTGGAAGAGCTCCTTTATGATGCCGAGGAAAATGCAGACAAATACCGGTTTAAAAAGGCCAATCAAGTGCTCGTTCATATCGACGACTTGCTGACGGCGGCGGAATCGAATATTGAAAAGATTCTGCGGGAAATCAGCGACCTTGTCACAAGTGAGGAAAAGAGCCGCGAAGAGATTGAACAGGTGAGAGAGCGTTATTCAAAATCGCGGAAAAACCTGCTGGCATACAGCCATCTTTACGGGGAGCTTTATGACAGCCTTGAAAAGGATCTTGACGAGATTTGGAGCGGAATCAAACAATATGAAGAAGAAACAGAAGGCGGAAACTATATTACTGCACGAAAAGTTCTGCTTGAGCAGGACCGCAATCTTGAACGGCTTCAGTCATATATAGATGACGTGCCTAAGCTGCTGGCTGACTGCAAGCAGACGGTGCCCGGCCAGATTGCAAAGCTCAAGGACGGTTATCGCGAAATGAAGGAGAAAGGCTATAAGCTTGAGCATATCCAGCTTGATAAGGAGTTAGAAAGTCTGTCAAATCAGTTGAAACGGGCGGAACATGTCTTGTTGACTGAGCTGGATATTGATGAAGCGTCCGCAATTCTGCAGCTCATTGACGAAAATATTCAATCTGTTTATCAGCAGCTGGAGGGTGAAGTTGAAGCCGGCCAATCTGTGCTAAGCAAAATGCCTGAATTGATCATTGCTTATGACAAGCTGAAAGAAGAGGAAGGGCAGACCAAGGCGGAAACTGAGCTGGTGAAGGAAAGCTACAGACTGACAGCTGGCGAGCTCGGCAAACAGCAGGCTTTTGAAAAACGCCTTGAGGAAATTGGCAAGCTGCTCTCATCCGTTAAAGATAAGCTCGATGCAGAGCATGTCGCCTACTCGCTTATAGTAGAAGAAGTTGCTTCAATAGAGAAGCAGATTGAAGAAGTGAAAAAAGAGCATGCTGAATACCGTGAAAAGCTGCAAGCGCTGAGAAAAGAGGAGCTTCAGGCGAGAGAGACGCTCAGCAATTTGAAGAAAACAATTTCTGAGACAGCAAGATTGCTGAAGACAAGCAATATTCCAGGCATTCCGAGTCATCTTCAAGAGATGCTGGAAAACGCGTATCATCACATTCAAGAAACAGTCAGCCAACTAAACGAACTTCCATTAAATATGGAAGAAGCCGGAGCCCATTTGAAGCAAGCGGAAGATATGGTCAACAGGGCAAGCCGGGAATCGGAGGAACTTGTCGAGCAGGTGATCCTCATTGAAAAGATCATTCAGTTCGGAAACCGGTTCAGAAGCCAGAATCATATTTTATCTGAACAGCTGAAAGAAGCGGAAAGACGTTTTTATGAATTTGATTACAATGAAGCGTATGAAATTGCAGCAGCCGCAGTTGAAAAAGCTTCTCCCGGTGCTGTTCAAAAAATAGAATCACAAAAGAAAAAAGAGCATCAATATCAATAAAGTGTATATCAAAGGCCGAAGCAGAAGTGCTCGGCCTTTGATATGTATACAATATAAAAAAAGCCTTTTTGGATGTGCATCCAAAAAGGCTTTTCTTTACTAGTTGTTATCGGCTGGTTTTTTATTTGAACCAATAAGTGAAATCAGATAACCGGCAATGCCTCCAATGATAGCAGGAAGGACCCAGCCGAATCCTAGACTGTAAAGCGGCAGCGATTTACCGAGAACTTTATTTAGAGAACCGAGCGGAATGCTCGCGGCATTCAGGCCGTCGATAATACTAAAAATACCAGTGGCGATTAAGCAAAGAATATATACTTCACGTCTGCCATTAAATGATTTTTCAATAAACGAAAGCAAAATGATAACAATTGCTAATGGATAAATAGCTGATAAAATAGGAACTGAGAATAAAATGATATTTGACAGCCCAAAGTTAGAAATAATAAAACTGAACACAGTGACAATCGTTACAACAGCTTTATAAGATAAAGAAGGAACCAGCTTTGAGAAGTAATTTCCGCATGAAGAGACAAGGCCGATACTTGTTGTCAAACACGCGAATAGGATTGCGACACCTAAAATGATATTTCCCAAAGACCCGAACAGATGCTGTGATGATGCGGATAAAATTTTGCTGCCCGCACCAAGCAGTCCGATAGATTCTGTGCTTGTTGCTCCTAAATAGGCGAGTGAAACGTAAACAAGGCCGAGTCCTGCTGCTGCAACAAGTCCCGCTTTAATACATACGGAAGCAACTGATTTGCGATTGGTGATGCCTCTGTCCTTAACGGCATTGACAACGACAATTCCGAACACAATAGAAGCAAGTGCATCCATTGTTTTATAGCCTTCTAAAAATCCTTTAAACACTGATCCGGAAGCATACGCTTCATGAGGCGACTGAATGTCTCCCATTGGTGTCACGATGCTTTTAATGACTAAAATAGCAATAACAGCAAGCAAAATAGGTGTTAACACCTTACCGATCCGGTCAACAAGCTTTGTAGGATTTAAAGCCAGGTAGTACGTAACAGCAAAGAAAGCGAGCGTAAACAGCAGAAGTGTGAGCCATGCCGGCATGCCGTCTACAAAAGGTACAGCCGCAATTTCATAAGAGACAGTGCCTGTTCGCGGAATCGCAAACAGCGGTCCGATTGTTAAATAAAGAACGACTGTAAAAATAGTTCCAAAGACGGGGTGTGCTTTATCAGCAAGGCCCTTGGCATCCGTACCTGTTAATGCTACAGCCACAACGCCTAAAAGCGGCAGGCCGACACCCGTCACGAGAAACCCTGTCATCGCTTTCCAAACATGTTCACCGGCCGCTTGTCCAAGTTCCGGCGGAAATATCATATTTCCTGCGCCAAAGAACAAAGCGAAAAGCATAAGCCCGATGGCGATCGTTTCCTTGGCTGAGAGTGATGATTTCATAACGTATAAATCCTCCTAATTTCCCTATGGTAGAATATTCTGTCAATTAATTGTCAGATAATATGACGAAAGTAACAAATCTAATTATAGGTGAATGTATGAAGAAGTCAATAGTAATTTTATTTACTTTTTCAGCACTAATTTGTTATGGTAACATATAAAATTAGTTTTGTATCGCTTTCATATTAAAGGAGTAAAAAGATGTTATATTTAGACAATAGTTCAACGACTAAACCTTACGATGAAGTCTTGGACACATATGAACAAACAAGCAGACGATACTTTGGGAATCCTTCATCTTTGCACCGGTATGGAGCTGAAACGGAACAGCTGCTTCAGGCAGCTAAACATCAGATAAAAAGAGCCTTAGGCCTAAAGAATTATGATATTGTCTTTGCGTCAGGCGCTACAGAAGCTAATAACTTGGCTTTAAAAGGAGCCGCTTTGTCAAAAATAAAAGCAGGCAAGCATATCATTGCCACTTCGATCGAGCATCCATCTGTTACGGAATCATTAGAACAGCTGACAGAGTTATTCGGATTTGACGTCACTTATCTTTCAGTGAACGAAGACGGATTTGTCTCAATTGAAGAACTGAAACAAGCCATACGCCCCGATACAGTGCTTGTCAGCATGATGCATGTGAACAATGAAGTCGGTTCCGTACAGCCGATTGAAGAAGCGGGTGAAGTGCTGAAAGAGCACCCGAACATTTTGTTTCACGTCGATTTTGTGCAGGGCATTTATAAAGTGCCATTGGCCATTGAAAAGGCCGGCATTGATCTTTGTTCGATTTCCGGGCATAAATTTCACGGCCTAAAAGGGACAGGCGCGCTTATCGTAAAAGAAGGAACACGCTTGATTCCGTTGATCACAGGGGGCTCCCAGCAAAAAGGCATACGGGCCGGAACGGAGCATATTGCGGGCGCGGTTTCGCTTGCCAAAGCCATTAATCTTGCCGCTGCTGATTTTGAAACACGCCTTGACACGATGGCAGCCGCAAAGGAATTGTTTATGATAAAGCTGAGTGAAACCGAAGGCGTTGTGGTCAACACGCCACAAATAAATAGTGCGCCGCACATTATTAATTTCTCTGTTCCGGGGATTAAAGCAGAGGTGCTTTTGCACATGCTTGAAGAACAGGATATATTCGTCTCAACCACTTCGGCCTGCTCGGCAAAAGAGCATAAGCCCAGCAAGGTTCTCCTGCAGATGGGCAAGGGAGAGCAAATTGCCGGAAGCAGCATCAGAATCAGCTTAAACTACAGCCAGACAAGCGATGTGGCAGAACCGTTTATGAGCGCGCTCCGTCCTGGCATCAAAAAATTAAAGAAAATGATGAGGTAGAACATGAATTACGATCATATATTAATTCGTTTTGGGGAAATTTCAACCAAAGGCAAAAACAGAAAAAGCTTTATTGAGCGCTTAAAGCAAAACGTCAGACTCGTTTTGAAAGACTATCCGAACTTAAAATACTTTTCCAATCGGGACCGGATGACGATTACATTAAATGGAGAAGATCCGGAGGCTCTTTTTCCTCATTTAAAGCAGGTGTTTGGCATTCAAAGCTTCAGCCTGGCGATTAAATGTGACAGCCGTTTAGATGAGATTAAGGCAACTGCTCTGCAGGCTATTGAGGATCAGTATCAGCCCGGTGATACGTTTAAAGTGGCGACAAAGAGAGCGTATAAACAATTTGAATTAGATACAAACGAAATGAACGCTGAAATCGGCGGCCACATTTTGAGACATACAGAAGGACTGACAGTCGATGTCCGCAACCCTGACATTCCGCTCAGAATCGAAATCAGGGAGGAAGCGACCTTTTTGACGATTCGCGATGAAAAAGGTGCAGGCGGACTGCCAGTTGGTTCAGCAGGCAAAGCGATGCTCATGCTTTCCGGCGGTTTTGACAGCCCTGTGGCAGGTTTTTATGCGATGAAACGGGGACTGTCGGTAGAAGCTGTACATTTCTTCAGCCCGCCATACACAAGCGAGCGCGCAAAGCAAAAGGTAATGGATCTGGCAAAATGTTTGTCCCGCTTTGGGGGAAGCATGACGCTTCATATCGTTCCGTTTACAAAAACGCAGGAGCTCATCCAAAAACAAATCCCTGAGAACTACACAATGACGGCAACCCGCCGCCTTATGCTTCAAATTGCTGACAGAATCCGAGAAAAGAGAAACGGGCTTGCCATCATTACAGGAGAGAGCCTCGGCCAGGTAGCGAGCCAAACGCTTGAAAGCATGTATGCGATAAATGCGGTGACGTCAACCCCGATTTTGCGTCCGTTAATCGGCATGGATAAAACAGACATCATCGAAAAGTCACGGGAAATCGGCACATACGAGACAAGCATTCAGCCGTTTGAAGACTGCTGCACGATCTTTACGCCGCCAAGCCCGAAAACACGTCCTAAAAAAGAAAAAATCGAACACTATGAAAGCTTTGTTGATTTTGAACCGTATATCCAAGAAGCGGTTGAAAACATTGAGACCATGACGCTGTACAGCGAACAAGAAGCAAACGATAAATTCGCGGAACTCTTTTAGGTCAGCCCAGCTCCTGTCTACAATTACCAAAGTTTTTCTGAATGAAGCCATGTGTTTTAACACAATCTATACTCACAAGGAGGTGAGACACATGGCACAAAACAGTCAAAACGGTAACAGCAGTAACCAACTTCTAGTACCAGGAGCTGCTCAAGCGATCGACCAAATGAAATTAGAAATCGCTTCTGAATTCGGTGTAAACCTTGGAGCGGACACAACTTCTCGCGCTAACGGTTCTGTTGGAGGAGAGATCACAAAACGTCTTGTATCTTTTGCTCAACAAAACATGGGCGGAGGACAATTCTAATTTACAATTTCACATAATGGCTTAGGAGTGGGGTTTTTCCCCACTCTTTTTTGTTTTTATATACATAAAAGGACCAGCGACCTATAAAAACACATGTTTATCGAGCTTGTTTTTAGGCAAATCCTTACGGAAAGAGCCTGTATTTATGTATAATGGGTGGAGAAAGTGAGGAGTTGTTCGTGTTAAAACGAGAAGATTTAATTGCCCCTATGCAATATAATTTAGTCAATGAAATGGAAAAGTTCAGTGCGGCTGGACAAAAAACCGCTCTTCTATGGGAGGATGAGACTGGCAAGCAAGAATCCTGGTCATATGAAAAGCTGATGGAAGAAACAAATAAAATCGGAGCGGCTTTGGCTGACCTTGGATTTAAAAAGGGCGACAAGGTGATTGTAATGGTTCCGCGGGTGCTCGAAGCCTATGCTGTTTATCTGGCTATCCTGAAATCAGGAATGGTTGTCATCCCGTGCTCTGAAATGCTTCGTGCGAAAGATCTTGAATACCGGATAGAACACGCGGAAGTGAAAGGCGCTATTGTCTATTCTGCGTTTATTGGCGCTTTCCGTGATGTCAGTACGGCTGACAAACTGATTAAGCTGTCTATTGGCGAAAACGAGGCCGGCTGGAAAAATCTCTTATCGATTGAAGCGGACGGAAGCCAATTTCAAACGGCTGACACAACTAGAGAAGATATGGCATTCTTATCTTACACCTCCGGAACAACAGGTCAGCCTAAAGGTGTTGTACATACGCACGGTTGGGCATTTGCTCATTTAAAAACATCTGCCGGCGCTTGGCTTGATATTTCTGAAAAGGATATCGTCTGGGCGACTGCTGCCCCAGGCTGGCAAAAGTGGGTGTGGAGCCCATTTTTAGCGGTGCTCGGCAGCGGAGCAACGGGTTTTGTGTACCAAGGCAGATTCAAAGCAGAAAAATATTTAGAACTTCTAAACCGCTACAAAGTCAATGTCTTCTGCTGTACGCCGACGGAATACCGCTTAATGGCGAAGGTCGAAGGCTTGGACCGCTATGACCTTTCTGCCCTGCACAGCGCCGTTTCTGCAGGCGAGCCGCTCAACCGTGAAGTCATTGATGTGTTCCAAAAGCACTTCGGCATTAAAGTTCGGGACGGATACGGCCAAACAGAAAGCACGCTTTTAGTCGGTGTCTTAAAAGACATGGATATTAAACCGGGAAGCATGGGAAAACCGACACCGGGAAATCAGGTGGAGATCATTGATGGAGACGGTGAAATCTGTAAAACTGGCGAAGTTGGCGATATCGCTGTCCACCTTAGCACGCCGGCACTCTTTAAAGAATATTACAAAGATCCGGACAGAATGAAGACACAAATTCGCGGTGATTATTTCCTAACAGGAGACAGAGCAAAAAAAGACGAGGAAGGTTATTTCTGGTTTGAAAGCCGAAATGACGATATCATCATCAGCTCCGGCTACACGATCGGGCCATTCGAAGTGGAAGACGCGCTCGTTAAGCACCCTGAAGTAAAAGAATGTGCTGTTGTTGCAAGCCCTGACGAAATCAGAGGCTCGATCGTTAAGGCGTACGTTGTCCTGCAAGATCATGAAAAACGCAGTGATGAGCTTGTCAAAAAGCTGCAAAACCATGTGAAGACCATCACCGCTCCATACAAATATCCTAGAGAAATTGAATTTGTGGAGAGCCTGCCGAAAACGGCTTCTGCAAAAATCAGACGCGTGGAATTAAGAAAACGTGAAGAACAGCTCAAAGCCAATAAAAAGGCGTAGAAGAAAGAGAGTGAACGTGAAGTGAAGGCGATATGGCACGGCGGTTTCATTTATACGATGCTCGAAGAAGGCGATCGTACAGAGGCGGTTTATGTTGAGGATGGTGTCATAAAAGGCACTGGGAGCTATGAGCATCTGAAGAAAAAGTACGGGTCTCCGGAAACAGAAGAAATCAGTCTGAACGGGGCAGTGATGTTTCCCGGGTTTGTCGACAGCCATTTACATTTAATCGGTCACGGTGAGAAACAGCTTCAGCTTGATCTGTCTGCGCTGACGTCTAAAGAAGCTATTGTACAGGCAGTGAAGGAAAGAGAACGGCAGTGTCCTGAAGGCGATTGGCTCATTGGAGAAGGATGGAATGAAAATCAATTTGAGACACCGGACTATTTGACAAAGCATGATCTTGACCGTTTATTTCCAGAGAGGCCCGTCTTGCTTAAGCGAATATGCCGGCATGCGCTGACTGTTAATTCTGCGGCTCTTCAAGCGGCAGGGATTACAAGACACACTCCTGACCCTGACGGAGGGGTCATCGTAAAAGATGCAAATGGTGTGCCGACCGGGCTTCTGTTTGACAAGGCGCAGGATCTCATTCTGAAGGCTGTCCCGCCAGTCTCCCAGCAATATGTTGATGAGGCGCTTACAGCTGCAATAAAAGACTGCTGGACAAAAGGCCTGACGGGGGGACATTCGGAAGACTTGTCCTATTATGGTGATGTGTCGGTGCCGATAAAAGCTTATGAGAAAGCTGCCGCAAGCGGAAGGTATCCGTTTCGCTGTCATTTGCTCGTTCATCATGAAGCGGTCGATCGCTGGGAGCGTCTGGAGCAGCCGTCGGGCCCGTATGTGGAATTCGGTGCGATGAAAATTTTTGCTGACGGGGCGCTTGGCGGAAGAACGGCTTTATTGAAAGAACCATATCACGACGATCCATCCACTAATGGTGTTCAAGTTCATGATGACGAAACCCTTGGCCGGCTCATTCGAAAAGCGAGAGAAAAAGGCATGGAGGTTGCCGTTCATGTAATCGGCGATCTTGCGTTTGAAAAAGTGCTGAACGCAATTGAAAAGCATCCGCCCAAAAGCGGCCGGCATGATCGGCTCATTCACGCTCAGGTGCTCAATGATGAATTAATCGAAAAAGCGGCACGCATGCCGATCGCGCTTGACCTTCAGCCCCATTTCGTCGCCAGTGATTTTCCGTGGGTCATTGACCGTCTTGGAAAAGACCGAATGAACACAGCCTTTGCGTGGAAAACGCTGCTGTCTAAAGGCATGTTATGCGCGGGAGGCTCAGACGCCCCGATTGAGCCTGTTGACCCGCTTCTTGGCATTCAATCGGCGGTACTCCGGAAAAGCAGCCATGAGAAGAACGGGCCGAGCTATCATGAAAGCGAATGTTTAACGGTGTATGAAGCGATTGAGCTCTACACAAAAGGAAGCGCCGGGATCATTTATAAAGAGAAGTCACGAGGGAAAATTGCAGAGGGCTATGATGCGGATTTTACGGTTCTCAGCGATGACCCATTAACAATTGACCCTGCACAGCTTCATCTTTTGGACATTAACAAGACGGTAATCAACGGCCAAATTGTATATGAGAAATCATAAAAGGACAGGCGGCAGCCTGTCCTTTCAGCGTATCGACAAACCCTCGCATTCGTTGTCTGGCCTGCGCGTCGGTGCTCACGAATTCCTACATTCGCTGTGCTCCGATGCTCGTCCTTCCTAGACTTCAAGGGTTTTCAATCACGCTGAATAGATGACAAAGTCATAAAACAAAAACCGTTTTATGACTTTGTCAACAATCTGAAAGGACAGGCGGCAGCCTGTCCTTTTCATTTTCTATAAAAAAGTGCGCTTCACTTTCTCCCAAAATGAATTGTCTTTTAGTTTGACTGTTTTGATTTTTTTGTCAGACAGTTTGATTTCGATCGTTTTCACGTTTCTCGTGCTGAGTGCTTCATTGTCCAAGCCGATGATTGGGTGTTCATTGCCGTCTTGCATCACGCGAAGGGTCAGCTTTCGGTCAGAACTGAGGACAAATGGCGAGCCGAGTGTCCGATAGGTGTTATTGTTAAGAGATGCAAGCTCAGACACCTGAATGCATGGAAGCAGCGGATCAACAACTGCTCCTGCAACGGACTTGTTATATGCGGTGCTGCCTGTCGGTGTTGAGATAATCATGCCGTCTCCTCTAAACGTTTCGAAGTGCAGATCATCAATCAGCACATCCATCACAAAGGTCTTAATAATGCTTGAACGGATGGAAACCTCGTTTAAGCAGTGAAAAGGGCTGGCGTTATCCACTGTCACTTCAATCAGCGGATACTTTCTGACTTCTATTTGTTCAAACGTCATTGCATCGACCATTTTTCCGTGATCATCACTATGAAAGTCACAATATAAATGAGCTTTCCTTTTTTTGGTAATGCCGACGTACAAGCAATCGTCACGGAAATTCGTCTTTCTGACTGCTTGCAAAAATGTGCCGTCCCCGCCAATACTTGCGATAATATTGGCGTCTGAGGGCTGATTCACAACTGTAAATCTATGCTCCTCAGCCAATTGTGTTAACGAGCTGGCTTGTTCGTTTGTTTTCTGGTCTTGTTTGTGAAAAAAATAAACATTACGGCGTTGATCGGTCATATCCCATTTCCCCTTTAGCTGTCATATTTAAGTTTTTCTGTCATCCAGTATTTGTGATAAAATACCTTTGGCCATAAGTGTACCATGTTTGCCGGCAGTCAGTTAAGCAGGAGCTTTCTCATCACATGAAACATTTTTCATATTGAACCGTATAATGAGAGAGTCTGGGAAAAAGGAGGAGAAAAAAATGAATGCAAAAAGATGGATTGCATTAGTGATTGCCTTGGGGATTTTCGGCGTCTCCATCATCGTCAGCATCTCAATGAGTTTCTTTGAAAGCGTCAAAGGCGCTCAAACGGATCTCACATCACTGACGGATGAATCGCAGGAAAAGACCCTGGAAAACGGCAGTCTCACAAGTAAAATTGCTGTATTGGAAGTCAGCGGCACCATTCAGGATAATGGGGATTCAAGCAGTCTGCTCGGTTCAGGGGGATATAACCACAGAACGTTTTTGAAAAACCTTGAGCGTGCAAAAGATGACAAGGCAGTTAAAGGAATCGTTCTGAAGGTGAATTCTCCGGGCGGCGGAGTCTATGAAAGTGCTGAAATACATAAGAAGCTGGAAGAAATTAAGAAAGAAACAAAAAAACCGATTTACGTGTCGATGGGATCGATGGCAGCATCCGGCGGCTATTACATCTCAACGGCGGCTGATAAGATTTTTGCCACCCCGGAAACCTTGACCGGGTCACTCGGCGTCATTATGGAAAGCGTCAATTATGCAAAGCTCGCTGATAAGCTCGGTATTTCTTTTGAAACAATTAAGAGCGGGGCCCATAAGGATATTATGTCTCCTTCCCGTGAGATGACGAAAGAAGAAAAGAACATCATGCAATCAATGGTTGATAATTCTTATGAAGGTTTTGTTGATGTCATTTCTGAAGGCCGCGGCATGCCGAAAGCAGAGGTAAAGAAAATTGCGGACGGACGCGTCTATGACGGTCGGCAGGCGAAAAAACTGAATCTTGTTGATAAGCTTGGTTTTTATGACGATACCATTTCAGCGATGAAAAAGGATCATAAAGATTTGAAAAACGCCTCTGTCATTTCTTACGAGGAAAGTTTCGGGTTAGGCTCGCTGTTTTCCATGGGCGCCAACAAAATGTTTAAGAGTGAAATCGATTTTCTGAATATGAGAGAAGTACTTTCACAATCCGGTTCGCCGAGAATGATGTATCTCTATGCGAAGTAGGAGGGGTCTATAATGGATGTGACATATGAAGAGTTAGAGCGCAATGACCTCAAAGGCCCGCTAGAAGCGGAACAGCTTACACATGCTTATGCGGGCTTTTGGGTTCGTTTCTGGGCTTTTCTGCTTGATTGGCTCGTTGTATGGGGATTAAACCATTTACTTGTTTCTCCCCTCTTTACCGTATTGGATCTGCCGAAAACATCCGGCATGTTTACCTTCTCGGCCTACAGTGTGACTACGCTTGTTGTGTATCTTGCCTATTTTGCGCTGATGACAAAGTTCTTTGGGCAGACGCTTGGAAAAATGGTATTCGGCCTCAAAGTGGTTTCCGTGAAGCATGATCATCAGCTGACATGGAGTACAGTGATTTTTCGTGAAGTAGTCGGACGGTATATTGATAAGATTTGGATTTTATATATCGTTGTTGCTTTTTCGCCTACAAAACAGGGGATTCATGATTACATTGCGGATACGACTGTGGTGCATGAAAAACTATATCGTAAATAACCGATAAACCCGGACCTCGTCCGGGTTTCAGCTTGTAGAGAAAACGACGTTTTTTCTACAAGCCTTTTTTGTTTTCTACTGTTTCTTTAGTTGTTCAGCGGATTTCAAAAACTGAAAAAGAGCTCCCACATACCTAGCCCTGCTTGGCTAGGTATGTGGCAATCTTCTTCATGTTCTGGCATGCGGCTGTGAGGAGAACTTGTTCACTCACATTCCGTTTTCCCCTCAACCTGCAATAGCGAAGCCCATGCAGCTGTTTTGAATCTGCAAAGCTTCGCTCTATTTTTTCTTTTCTTTTTTTATAGAGGGTTTTCCCTGAAACAGACAAACGATTTTGTCTGATCTTTTCTTTATGGTCCTCCCATACATGACGGGTGATGACCTTCTGGCGGTTCTTTGATCTTGTGCATTGCGCAAGCAATGGGCATGCGGAACAGGTTTCAGGATTTGATTTATATGACCGGTAGCCTTTTCGGTCAGTTGTTGAGTATGTAAGTACCTGCTGGTTCGGGCAAATGTAACTGTCTTGTTCACTGTCATAATGAAACTTCCATTTTGGAAACAAACCTCTAGTAGGGTGATATCGTCTATGCGCAATAACGCCAAAAATATGGCGGTCGGCTAACCCTTTACAGATCGGAGTCGTTAAATAACCAGAATCAAGAGCGACGGCTTCTACTTCAAAATGAAATCGTGCAATTTGGTGATCTAATCGGTCAAGATAAGGCACAGAATCATGGACATTTCCAGGCGTAACATAGGCGTCGGTGATAATGTTATGTTTCATATCCGTTGTTCGGTGATCTAAGTAAAAGAAACCCTCCGGTTTGTTTTCGCTATAGTAAGGCTTAACCTTTTCAATGATAAAAGAGAAGTCTATGCGTTTATCAATTTTTCGAAGCAAATGATCCTCTTCGACGAGTTGGTCAAGCAGAACAAATTCGGCTGCGTTTTGAGAAGAATTTCTTGTGTGGAACATGAGAAAGACACCATCCTTTTTAGTCTTTCTTTTATTTTATTACACGAGAATGGTTATTTTAAGGAAAAATAAAGGCTGTCGAGATTTTCTCGACAGCCTGAAACCCGGACCTCGTCCGGGTTTATTTTTTTCTGAATTGGCGATAATGCTCCTAGAGGAAGTGAGAGAATATGGTATATGTGCTGACAGCCATTCTTATTCTTATAGGTATCGTGCTGCTTCTCAGAATGAAAATGTATGTTGCTGTTGAGTATCTTCATGCTGATGATAACGACAAACTGACCTTGAAGATCACAGCGCTGTTTGGCCTGATCCGGATCAAAAAATCGATCCCAGCCATTAAGGTGAACAAAGCTGACGGATCAGTTGATATCAAACAAAAAACAAAATCCAAAGTGAAAAAAAGCAGCAGCGAGAAAAAAATTACGTTTGATGATGTGCAGCAAAGCATTCATAAAATCGAAATGATTTTGCAACAGGTCAAAAATTTGCGGAAAATCAGCGCGTCTTTTCTGGCGCATTTACATATTACAAAACTCGAATGGATTACAATCGTCGGAATTCAAGACGCGGCAGTGACAGGTGTGTTAACAGGTGCTGTTTGGAGTGTGAAAGGCGGCATCGCTGCAATGCTGTATGACCATCTGAACTTTGTCAATAAGCCCGTCTATGAAGTGATTCCGTCATTTCAAGTCCCTGTCTCCAGAACCCACTTTCAGTGTATATTCTTTTTTCGCTTTGGACATGCTATGCTTGCAGCTTTCAAATTCGTCAAATACGGAAGGGAGCTATCCGTATTTAAGAAGAATCCGTCGTCCCGAATGACTTCAAAGAATGATTCATCAGTTTAAGGAGGAAGCGTATATGGCAGACCATCCCATCCAAGGTTTAATGAAAACCGCAATGGAAAACTTGAAGGAAATGATTGATGTTAACACCATCATCGGAGATCCGGTTGAAACGCCGGATGGAAGCGTGATTTTAACCGTTTCTAAAGTTGGATTCGGCTTCGCCGCAGGCGGAAGCGAGTTTGGCGGAAAGCCGGCTGAAAAGAAATCGGAAGACGATGAGACAAGGGAACAAAAACTTCCTTTCGGAGGCGGAAGCGGGGGCGGTGTGTCCATTACGCCGATCGCGTTTTTAATTGTCGGATCGACAGGAATCAGAATGCTTCATTTAGATGAAAATACCCATTTGATTGAGAAAATCTTAGACGCAGCCCCTCAAACCCTTGAACGCATCCAGCAAATGTTCAAGAAAAATAACAAGAACCAAGGCCAGGGCCAAAATCAAAACCAAATGAACAATATGAATTATTAAAGAAGGTTAACTGCGGCGGCCGCAGTTAACTTTTTTTTGGCATAAACTTTGCAGTTTACAGGAAACTTTACTATGATAGAGACATACATACAAAAGGGAGGAATTATAATGGCTGAAATTACATTTAAAGGCGGTCCGGTTACACTTATCGGACAAGAAGTGAAAGTAGGAGAGCAAGCTCCTGACTTCACAGTGCTGACTAACAGCCTTGAAGAAAAATCGTTAGCTGATATGAAAGGAAAGGTAACGATTATTTCTGTTATCCCTTCAATTGACACAGGTGTTTGTGATGCGCAAACACGCCGTTTTAACGAAGAAGCAGCTAAGCTTGGAGATGTCAACGTCTACACAATCAGTGCAGACCTTCCATTTGCACAAGCCCGCTGGTGCGGCGCAAACGGAATTGATAGAGTGGAAACGCTGTCTGACCACAGAGAGATGTCATTTGGCGAAGCGTTCGGTGTGTATATTAAAGAACTTCGTCTGCTTGCGCGTTCCGTATTCGTCCTTGATGAGAGCGGAAAAGTCGTTTACGCAGAATATGTAAGTGAAGCAACAAACCATCCGAACTATGAGGAGCCTATTGAGGCTGCCAAGGCATTAGTGAAGTAAGCAGGGAAAAAGCTCCTGGCTGCCGCCGGAGCTTTTTTTATGGCAAGGAGGAACACATATGCAAAAAGACAATGTAGGCGCGGTGTACGAGCTGTTAGACGAAGCCGCGATCATCATAAAGAATGAATGGCAAATTTCATATATAGAGGCGCTGGCTGAGGCGGGAGAAATGTATTTTCTTGAAAAAACCGACCAGCTGAAACTGTCTGATAAGAAAAACGAACAGCTTCAGGCTTTGCTCGGGAAAGCGGAGTTCGGCACCTATGAGCACGAATGGGTGCGCAAAGCTTTTCAGCTATCCGTCCTGAAAGGGCTGAAAGATATCTCCCATCCGAACAGACAGATGACGCCTGACACGATTGGACTATTCATCAGTTATTTGGTGAATAAGTTTATGGCGGACAAAAAGGAACTGTCAATCCTTGATCCTGCTGTGGGAACGGGGAATCTTCTGTTCACCGTGCTGAACCAGCTGTCTGAAAAAACGGCCAATAGCTATGGAATTGAGATTGATGACGTGCTCTTAAAGATCGCGTATGCCCAAGCGAACCTTTTGAAAAAAGAGATTGAGCTTTTCCATCAGGACAGCCTTGAACCGCTGTTTATCGATCCTGTTGACACGGTCATATGCGATCTGCCGGTCGGCTATTATCCGAATGACGAAGGAGCAGAAGCGTTTGACCTCAAAGCGGACGAAGGCCATTCCTTCGCACATCATCTGTTTATTGAACAGAGCGTCAAACATACCAAACCGGGCGGATATTTATTTTTTATGATCCCGAATCATTTGTTTGAGAGCTCTCAAAGCGACAAGCTGAAACAGTTTTTCAAAGATAAGGTTCATATCAACGCCCTTTTGCAGCTCCCAAAATCGATATTTAAAGACGAGGCTCATGCCAAAAGCATTCTTGTGCTTCAGAAAAAAGGAGAGGAGACAAAAGCGCCGGGGCAAATTCTGCTTGCGAATCTTCCGTCTTTCTCCAATCAGAAGGCGACGCTTGATATGATGGCTCAAATAGATGCGTGGGTTACAAAAGAAAAATAGATGTCAAGTAGCAGCTTAGGCAGCCGTCATACGATGGATGCCTAAGCTGTTTTTATTATGGCGCTTGATGACCGAACAGACGAATTGAATCAAGCTTTACAACACAAAATACAGAAGGGAAAAACCGCAACATGTAAGCGTTCATCAATACGAAATCTGCAGATAATATATCAGAAAATAACGACTTCTAAGTGTAAGCGCTATCAATATACAAGTTGACTTGAAATGCCGACATGACAATGTTTAAATGGAAAAGTCAGATATTTTTCGGAGAAGATAAAGATATTCACCGGGAAAAAAGTACGAAAACGAAGTTGTTGATACAGAGTATAAAGGAGCGTCAATCATGTCCAAAATTATTGCAATTAACGCAGGAAGCTCGTCTTTGAAATTTCAGCTTTTCGAAATGCCTTCAGAAACTGTTTTAACGAAGGGTTTAGTTGAACGAATTGGTATCGCCGATAGCGTATTCACGATTTCTGTAAACGGCGAAAAAAATACAGAAGTAACTGATATTCCGGATCATGCTGTAGCGGTTAAAATGCTGCTGAGTAAGCTAACGGAATTCGGCATTATTAAAGATTTAAATGAAATTGACGGAATTGGCCACCGTGTCGTTCACGGCGGAGAAAAATTCAGCGATTCTGTTTTATTAACGGATGAAACCATTCAGGAAATTGAAGATATTTCTGAATTGGCACCGCTTCACAACCCGGCAAATATCGTTGGAATTAAAGCGTTCAAAGAAGTGCTTCCAAATGTTCCTGCGGTTGCTGTTTTTGATACGGCATTCCACCAAACAATGCCTGAGCAGTCTTACCTGTACAGCCTGCCGTATGACTACTATGAAAAATTCGGCATCCGTAAATACGGCTTCCACGGCACTTCACATAAATATGTGACTGAGCGCGCGGCAGAGCTTCTCGGCCGTCCGTTAAAAGATTTACGCCTGATTTCCTGCCACCTTGGAAACGGCGCAAGTATCGCTGCTGTTGAAGGCGGAAAATCAATTGATACATCTATGGGCTTTACGCCGCTTGCCGGTGTTGCAATGGGTACACGCTCTGGAAACATCGACCCTGCCCTGATTCCATATATCATGGAGAAAACAGGCCAAACGGCTGACGAAGTACTGAATACACTAAACAAAAAAAGCGGCCTGCTCGGCATTTCCGGTTTCTCAAGCGATCTTCGTGACATCGTTGAAGCAACAAAAGAAGGAAATGAGCGCGCGGAAACGGCTCTTGAAGTCTTCGCAAGCAGAATCCACAAGTACATCGGTTCTTACGCTGCAAGAATGAGCGGTGTGGATGCGATCATCTTTACTGCCGGCATCGGTGAAAACAGCGTGGAAGTCAGAGAACGCGTTCTTCGCGGCTTAGAATTCATGGGTGTATACTGGGATACTGCGCTTAATAACGTACGCGGCGAGGAAGCTTTCATCAGCTATCCGCATTCTCCAGTAAAAGTCATGATCATTCCGACTGATGAAGAAGTCATGATTGCACGCGACGTTGTTCGTTTAGCAAAATAAATCGCATGAAAGCACATTCTCTTGAATGTGCTTTTTTGTTGATGCATCATAATCATAAAAACATAAAAGAGGTGGGCCAATGAGTGTTCAAACGCATAAACAAGAAGCTCCGGATATCGTTCGGTGCAAAGTGATCACAGTCAGTGACACGAGAACGGAGGAAACCGATAAAAGCGGCAAGTCGATGATTTCGTTTTTAGAAGAAGCCGGTCACCACATTGCTGCATATGAAATTGTGAAAGACGAAAAGGACGCTTTGCAGCGGGCTGTGCTTGCGGGCTGTATGGATGAACAAATAGACGCGGTTCTCTTAAACGGAGGGACAGGCATAGCAAATCGGGACGTCACAATTGAAGCCATTACGCCGCTGTTTTCAAAAGAGCTGCCTGGCTTTGGAGAAATATTCAGGATGCTGAGTTATACAGAGGATATCGGCTCTGCCGCGATCATGTCGAGAGCCACTGCTGGCGTTATCCAGCATACAGCTGTTTTCTCAACCCCGGGCTCAAGCGGCGCGGTAAGGCTGGCCATGAATAAGCTGATTATTCCCGAACTGGCACATGTCGTCAGAGAAATCAGAAAAGACAAGTAAATGAATAAATAATAAGAAACTTCACCTGAAAATTAGGTGAAGTTTTTTTTATAAAAGGCTTGAAAAAACGAAACGTACTTGTTAAAGTGTATACATACAAAATGTATTTTTATTAAATATAATTTATTTTTATACAAAAATGATACACGGTTGAGAGGGGATTTTTATCATGTCAGAACAGAAAAAAGTCGTATTAGCATACTCGGGAGGACTTGATACCTCCGTCGCAATAAAATGGCTTCAAGAGCAAGGATATAATGTGATTGCCTGCTGTCTGGACGTCGGTGAAGGCAAGGATTTGGCGTTTGTTCAACAGAAAGCGCTGGAAGTCGGCGCGACAAATTCCTACGTGATCGATGCAAAAGAAGAATTCGCACAGGACTACGCGCTTATCTCTTTGCAGGCCCATACAATGTATGAAGGGAAATATCCGCTCGTTTCGGCATTATCTCGGCCGCTGATTGCAAAAAAACTGGTTGAAATCGCGGAAAAGGAAGATGCACAGGCGATTGCGCACGGATGCACAGGGAAAGGAAATGACCAGGTTCGTTTCGAAGTCTCCATTAAGTCATTAAACCCTGATCTTGAAGTGATCGCGCCGGTTCGGGAATGGCAGTGGTCACGTGAAGAAGAAATTGAATATGCGGCAAGCCGCGGCATTCCGATTCCGATCAATCTTGACAGCCCATATTCTATTGATCAAAACCTCTGGGGCCGCGCGAATGAGTGCGGCATTTTAGAAGATCCATGGGCGGCGCCGCCTGAAGGCGCATACGATTTAACAGCTCCGCTGGAAAAAACCCCGGACACACCGGAAGTGATTGAAATTGCGTTTGAGCAAGGTGTGCCTGTATCCATTGACGGCGTAGCCTACTCGCTTTCTGAATTGATTTTGAAGCTGAATGAAATGGCAGGCGCGCACGGCGTCGGACGTATCGACCATGTGGAAAACCGCCTTGTCGGCATCAAATCCCGGGAAGTATACGAATGCCCTGGTGCGATGACACTCATCAAAGCGCATAAAGAACTGGAAGATTTAACACTGGTAAAAGAAGTAGCCCACTTTAAACCGATCATCGAGCAAAAAATGTCAGAAATCATTTACAACGGCTTATGGTTCTCACCGTTAAAAGACGCGCTGCACGCTTTCTTAAAAGAAACACAACAGCATGTCACAGGCATTGTCCGCGTGAAGCTGTTTAAAGGCCATGCAATTGTAGAGGGACGCAAATCAGAATACTCTCTATATGACGAAAAACTCGCAACATATACAAAAGACGATGCGTTTGATCACCATGCGGCAATCGGGTTTATCGAGCTTTGGGGACTTCCTACAAAAGTGAACAGCATCGTGAAAAAGAAGGAGCAGATGAAAGCATGAAGAAGCTTTGGGGAGGCCGATTTCAAAAAACGCCGGAAAAATGGGTCGACGAGTTCGGCGCGTCTATATCATTTGACCGAAATTTAGTGACCGAAGACATTACAGGGTCTCTCGCACATGCTGCCATGCTGAAAAAATGCGGTATCCTGACAGCGGAAGAAGAGCTGAAAATCCGTGAGGGACTGAATACCCTTCTGCAAAAAGCTGAGAAAGGGGCATTGGAATTCTCAGTTGATTATGAGGATATTCATTTGAACATTGAGAAAATGCTTATTGACGAAATCGGCCCTCTCGGCGGCAAGCTGCATACCGGAAGAAGCCGAAATGATCAGGTGGCGACTGACATGCATTTATACTTAAAAGATCATGTCAGCCACATTATTGAGCTGATTGAGGCGTTCCAAAGCGTATTGATTGAAAAGGCGGAAGCGAATGTTGAAACGATTCTGCCGGGTTACACACATCTGCAGCGCGCCCAGCCGATTTCATTCGCCCACCATTTGCTTGCGTATTTCTGGATGATGGAGCGCGACAAGGAGCGCTTTCAGGATTCAATAAAACGGATTAACAAATCTCCGCTCGGCTGCGGAGCGCTCGCGGGAACAACCTTTCCTATCGACCGTGACTATTCAGCAGAACTGCTCGGTTTTGATTCTATCTATGAAAACAGCCTGGACGGCGTCAGCGACAGAGATTTCATTTTAGAGTTTTTAAGCAACAGCAGTATGCTGATGATGCACCTATCCCGTTTCTCTGAAGAGATCATTCTATGGTGCTCTCAGGAGTTTAAATTCATTGAGCTTGACGATACGTACGCAACGGGAAGCAGCATGATGCCGCAAAAGAAAAACCCTGATATGGCAGAACTGATCCGCGGGAAAACAGGACGCGTATACGGTGATATGATAGGGCTGTTTACGATCATGAAAGGCCTTCCGCTCGCTTACAACAAAGACCTTCAAGAAGACAAAGAAGGCATGTTTGACACGGTGAAAACGGTCGAGGGCAGCCTGCAAATCTTCACAGGCATGATCCAAACAATGACTGTAAACAAAGAGGTCATGAAGCAAGCGACAAAACAAGACTTCTCAAATGCGACGGAACTGGCCGATTATTTAGCGAAAAAAGGAATGCCGTTCAGAGAAGCGCATGAAGTAGTCGGAAAACTTGTGTACACATGCATCGAAAAAGGGATCTATTTAAGCGATATGCCGTTTGCTGAATTTCAGCAGGCGAGCCCGCTCTTCGAAGAAGATATTTACACTGTGTTAGACCCTTACCACGCAGTTGAAAAAAGAATGAGCGCCGGAGGCACCGGGTTCAAACAGGTGGAGCAGGCGCTAAAAAAAGCGAAAGCTTGCGTGGCAGCCGGAGTTTGTTAAAATTTCCTTCATAAAATCCCGTCATTATAGCCAACCTATCTCTATAATGATGGGAGGCAGAAGAATGAAAAAAGAACCGGAACGCTATATTTATGATGAACAAGAAAGCCAGGAGACAACAAGACTCATTTCAGAAGCCTATCAAAGCGGTTATGTCGATATGCCTGATCAGGAGCCTCCATCTTCTGCGGAATAAGCTGTCTGTACAGGCAGCTTTTTTTGTATGTCAAAGTGTAAAAAGTGATATTGGAAGCCTTTTATAGTAAAGTAGAAGAAGAAACACTTTATTGAAAGCGGCGACGTTGCTTTGGGAGGTATTCATGTGCGACATGCTTTAATTACTGCCGGT
Source organism: Bacillus sp. K7 (assembly GCF_053903245.1). Taxonomy (NCBI): domain Bacteria; kingdom Bacillati; phylum Bacillota; class Bacilli; order Caryophanales; family Bacillaceae; genus Bacillus; species Bacillus sp. K7. The sequence continues at coordinate 2,716,862 of NZ_CP096406.1, read as the reverse complement.
TCGAAGGGGTTAGGCCGCAAAGTGACTGAGACGTTGCTTGCAAAGGGGTATTCAGTAACAGTCAATTACAGGCACGATGAGGAGGCTGTCAGCCGCCTGGAGGAATCCTGTCCTGATTGTCTTGATCGGCTGCAATTTGTAAAAGGTGATGTCACCAAAAAAGAAGATCTGCTCCGTATTGCAGAGGCTGCCTTAAACCGCTTTGGAAGGATCGACTTTTTGATTAACAACGCGGGCCCATACATATTTGAACGTAAAAAGTTAGCCGATTATACTGATGATGAATGGTACGGGATGCTGGAAGGGAATTTAAGCGCCGTCTTTCATTTATTCAAAGCGGTTATTCCGGCCATGAGACAACAGCAGTTCGGACGCATTATCACGTACGGATTTCAAGGTGCGGCGCACGCGCCCGGCTGGCTTCACCGATCGGCTTTTGGCGCTGCGAAAGTGGGGTTGGCTTCTTTGACGAAGACCATTGCCATTGAAGAAGCTGAATTCGGCATAACAGCCAACATGGTTTGCCCGGGAGACATTGTCGGCGACATGAAGGAAGCGTCAATAGAGGAAGCCAGACAGCGAATCGGCAAAGAAAAAACGCCGATAGGAAGATCTGGCACAGGCGAGGATATCGCCCGGATTATCGCTTTCTTATGTGAAGAGGACTCAGACCTAGTGACAGGGACTGTCATTGAAGCTACAGGGGGTCTCAATGTCATTAATAAGAATCAATCCACATAGTTTTTCAGTTTCTGAAAAAAGGAAAATGAAAATATCAAAATAATGTGACGAGGTGAAGGAAATGAAAGTGACATATCACGGACATTCTGTTATCACAGTGGAAACAAAGGGCCATCATATAATATTTGACCCGTTTTTGACAGGGAATTCGTTAACGGATCTAAAGCCGGAGGATGTAAAAGCAGATGTCATCTTATTGACGCATGGCCACAATGACCATGTCGGCGACACAGAACAAATTGCCAAGCAAAACAACGCGCTGGTTGTAGCTCCGAACGAGCTCGCTGTGTACTTAGGCTGGAAAGGCTTGAATGTTCATCCAATGCACATCGGCGGCTCCCGCCAGTTCGATTTTGGTAAAGTGAAGCTCACACAGGCCTTTCACGGATCAGCGATCACAGATGAAGAAAACAAAACGATCACTTATACAGGCATGCCAGCTGGTATTTTGCTGACGGTAGAAGATAAAACGATTTTCCACGCAGGCGATACGGCTCTTTTCTCCGATATGAAGCTGATTGGCGAATTGAATCATATTGATCTTGCCTTCCTGCCGATTGGCGATAACTTTACGATGGGGCCTGAAGACGCCAAGCTTGCCGCTGAATGGCTCCGGGCAAAACAGGTCGTGCCGGTTCATTACAATACATTCCCGGTTATCGAACAAGACCCTGAGGCATTTGCTGACAGCCTGCCTGGCGGAGTCGGTAAAGTCATGGCGGTTGGTGAGACGATCGAGCTATAACCGGCTGATCACATCTCCTGGTTCACCAGGGGGTGTTTTTTTATTTTTCCCGCTCATTGCGCACGAATCCTCCGAGCCCTTATAATAAAAGCAGAAGACTGTCCTTAGAGGTGAAAGGCTTGGCAACGAAGCATGAACAAATTTTAACGTATATTGATTCACTGCCTGTCGGTGAAAAAATTTCTGTGCGAAGAATTGCAAAGGAAATGAAAGTAAGCGAAGGGACCGCGTACAGAGCGATCAAGGAAGCAGAGAATAAAGGATTTGTCAGCACGATTGAACGTGTGGGCACAATACGGATTGAGCAAAAGAAAAAAGAGAATATTGAAAAGCTTACCTATGCAGAGGTTGTAAATGTCATAGACGGACAGGTGCTCGGGGGCCGGGCCGGTCTCCATAAAACTTTAAATAAATTCGTTATCGGCGCGATGGAGCTGGACGCGATGATGCGTTACACCGCAGCGGGAAATCTTCTGATTGTCGGAAACAGAATCAACGCACACAGGCAGGCGCTTGAAGCGGGTGCGGCTGTACTGGTGACAGGCGGATTTAACACGGATGACAGCATTGTACAGCTTGCGGATGAGCTTGAGCTGCCGATTTTATCCACGAGCTATGACACCTTCACAGTCGCCGCGATGATTAACAGGGCGATTTATGACCAGCTGATCAAAAAAGAAATCGTCCTGGTTGAGGACATCCTAACGCCCGCTAACCGTACGGTATATCTGTCGCCTAAGGATAAACTTGAAAAATGGTATGAGAAAAACTTTGAGACGGGGCACGGCCGGTTCCCGGTTGTCGACGATCAGATGAAGATCCATGGGATTCTGACATCAAAAGATATTGCCGGCCACGACCGAAACGCTTCCATCGAAAAGGTCATGACCAAAAATCCCGTTACAGTTATTGGGAAAACATCTGTCGCCTCGGCGGCGCAAATGATGGTATGGGAAGGAATCGAAGTGCTTCCCGTCACTGACGGCCACCAAAAACTGATCGGCATGATCAGCCGCCAAGACGTGTTAAAAGCCCTCCAAATGATTCAAAAGCAGCCGCAGGTCGGAGAGAAGCTTGATGATATCGTTTCAAGGGGATTTAAAGATGAGGGTGATGATAAAGAGGAGCAAACGGTTTACGAGTATGAAGTCACGCCGCAGATGACCAACCAGCTCGGAACGATTTCTTATGGCGTGTTTACGACCATTTTGACGCAAGCGGCAAACCGGTTTTTGCGCTCGAAAAAACGCGGCGAGCTCGTAATTGAAAGCATCACCATTTTCTTTTTGAAGCCTGTGCAGATGGAATCGGTCATCGAAGTCAAACCCCGTATTTTAGAGGCCGGGAGAAAGTTCGGAAAAATGGAAGTTGAAGTGCACAGCCAAGGCCATATCGTGTCTAAAGCGATGTTGATGGTTCAGCTGATGGAAAGAAGCTAAGGGACGTTCAGGCGCCCCTTACGCGTGGTCTCTTTCAGCTTCTTTGGCGTGAAGGGGATTGTAATGCCTGTAAGCTTTATAACCTGCCCAAGCGCTTCCTGCTCCTATGAGGATAAAGACACCGCCGATTACGAACGTTAAGACTGAATGGAATAATATCATTTGGTTGAGCCCGTAGAACAGAACCAGTGACCCTAAGGCCATGCTTGCTTTTGCCGAACAGATTTCTTTTTCCAAAGCTTGCTTTGCCCGTACGCCTTTTACTTTATAGTACACATAAAAGCAGGCTGAAAGCCCAATCAAAAAAACAAGAACCAGCATAAATGAAATCCTCCATCGTAAAAGTTTACAAACCCATTCTATACAAAAACGGGCTTGGTTTTGACGTTATTTTTCTTTTCCGTCGGCAAAGAATGTGATTTAATGAATAAAAACAATAAAGGAGTATCAAATGAAAACAGAAATAATCAGAACCATATCATTATATGACACGATTATCTTACATAGACATGTGCGTCCTGATCCAGATGCCTACGGATCCCAGTGCGGACTTACGGAAATCCTGCGTGAAACGTATCCAGAAAAAAATATTTTCGCGGTCGGCACGCCTGAACCGTCCCTCTCTTTCCTATATTCCCTTGATGTGGTGGACAATGAAACATATGAAGGCGCACTTGTCATTGTCTGCGATACGGCAAATCAGGAAAGAATCGACGATCAGCGTTATCCTTCAGGCGCAAAACTGATAAAAATCGACCACCATCCGAACGAAGATCCATACGGTGACCTTCTCTGGGTCGATACAAACGCCAGCTCAGTAAGTGAAATGATTTATGAGCTGTATTTAGAAGGAAAAGAGCACGGCTGGAAGCTGAATACGAAAGCGGCAGAGCTGATCTATGCCGGCATTGTCGGAGATACCGGGCGCTTCTTATTTCCGAATACAACGGAAAAAACATTAAAATATGCAGGCGAGCTCATTCAATATCCTTTCTCTTCCTCAGAGTTGTTTAATCAATTATATGAAACAAAACTGAATGTGGTGAAGCTTAACGGCTTCATCTTCCAAAATGTGTCATTGTCCGAAAACGGCGCCGCTTCTGTTTTCATCAAAAAGGATACGCTTGAAAAGTTCGGCACCACGGCTTCAGAAGCGTCACAGCTAGTCGGGACGCTTGGCAATATCTCGGGTATTCGCGCTTGGGTGTTTTTCGTAGAAGAAGATGATCAAATCAGAGTCAGATTCCGTTCGAAGGGTCCTGTCATTAACGGACTTGCCCGTAAATATAACGGCGGAGGGCATCCGCTAGCTTCAGGCGCCTCTATTTACAGCTGGGATGAAGCTGATCGGATATTGGCTGACCTGGAAGCATTATGTAAAGAACACGAGTAGAGGGGAGACCCTCTCTCTTAGTGTTCATCTGTGACGGGGATGAACCAGCAGCCGAAATCAGTAAGGTCCTCGTAGACTTGGAGATTGTGAGATTGAAGTTCTTTTTTAATGAGGGAAGCGAGTGAGTTTGTTTCGGCATATGCAGAAAAACCTTGTCTGAGCCGGGCTGCTTGATCTTTTGCTAACTGACGGTCACTGTAAACCTCCATTTCCCTTCCTCCTTCCTTTCGCCATTAAGCCTCTCACATATAGTTTATAAAAAAGAATGGGAAAAAGCGACAAAAGTTTGGAGAATTAAAAAAAAATCCATAATTACGCGGCAAATGATATGTCAAGTTCTACTGTCAGTCTCGTATAAATAATTAATTCTTTGACGGTTGCCTTGTATTTTTTTTCGTTGATCATATAGACTTTATTTTCAATTGTCCGTATCAATAGATCCTTTGTTTGATAGACGCTCTCTATGTCCTTTGTAATCACCTCTGAAATATTATCCTTTACATGCTCCTCGAATTTCGTTTTATCCGGCTGTGATATTTTATATTTATCCCCATTTTGTAATTTCACGCTGACGTTTTGGATCAAGAGCTTTCTTTTATTGTCTTCGTTCAGTTTATGGAGGTCTTCCTGATAGATTGAAATTTGATTGTTTAAATCTTTCACATGCTCTTTTTGTTTTTCGATGAGGCTGACCTGCTCCTCTTGGAATGTACCGTAAGTAAACAGGAAAAAGAACCAGCTGATCACGGCTCCGCACATCATTCCCGCGAAAAAACGCTGCCACCCCGGTTTTTTGTAATGCTGGGGCACTCTCATGAAGAAAGATGCTCCTGGGTCAGCCATGAAATAATGAGCCAGCCGCTTTGCGCGCCGCCCATAGCCGAGATAATCAAAAGAAGCTGTTTGAAAATATCTCTCGTATTGCCTTCTAGAATGCCCCGTTCAAAGCTGTATACCGCATCAAAGGTGCCCCCGATTGCTGCGACAAGCGCCCATATTTTCAACCTGTTTGCTAGCTTTGTAATGGCCGTAAGCGGCGCTTCGCCTGCCAAATATGCTCCCAGCCCTCCGATGAGCGCGCCTCCGATCAGCACCCCTAACGCAATGAAGTAACTATTGATAAAATTCACCATAAATCCTGCTTCCTGATCCATCTTTATCACCTCACCTTTTATATCATATTGAGCTTTCAGGACAAGTATGATGAGTAGTCGAAAAAGAACATTTGTTTCTTTTGGATACCGGACTTATAATGAAGAAAGAAATGGATCGTAAGGAGAAAGAGGTGATAGCATGTCTTTTGTTCACCTGCAAGTGCATAGCGGGTACAGCCTGCTAAACAGCGCCGCGGCGGTGGAAGAGCTCGTCAGTGAAGCTGACAGGCTCGGATATGCGTCTTTGGCGCTGACAGATGATCATGTCATGTACGGAGCTATACCATTTTATAAAGCATGCAAGGCGAGAGGGATCAACCCGATAATCGGCTTGACAGCTTCTGTTTTCACAGATGACAGCGAGCTTGAAGCCTATCCGATTGTCCTGCTGGCCAAATCAAATAGCGGCTATCAAAACCTGCTGAAAATCAGCAGCGTTCTGCAATCGAAATCAAAAGGCGGGCTAAAACAGAAATGGCTTCAAAGTTATCGGGAAGGCATTATCGCACTGACGCCCGGTGAAAAAGGGTATATTGAAATGCTGCTTGAAGGAGGGCTGTTTGAACAGGCCGCTCAAGCCGCTCTTGAATTTCAATCTATTTTCGGAAAGGGAGCTTTTTATTTCTCCTACCAGCCTTATAAAGGGAATCAAGCCTTGTCCGAGCAGATTCTGAAGCTTTCAGAAGAAACAGGCATCCCTGTTACAGCGACAGGAGACGTGCATTACATAAGGAAAGAAGATAAGGCTGCCTACCGCTGTCTGAAAGCGATTAAAGCAGGCGAAAAACTGGCGGACGCACCCGCCGAAGACCTTCCTGATCTCGATTTGAAACCGCTCGAAGAAATGCAAAACATTTATCAAGAGCATCCTGAAGCACTGCAAGCTTCTGTTGAGATCGCGAAACAATGCCAGGTTGACGTCAGCCTCGGGCAGGCCCGTCTTCCGTCTTTTCCGACCCCAGACGGAACATCAGCTGATGATTATTTAACGGACATCTGTATGGCGGGTCTCCGCAGCCGCTTTGGCACGCCTGATGAACGATACCTTCGCCGTCTTCAATATGAGCTTGATGTCATCAAACGGATGAAGTTCAGCGATTACTTTCTGATCGTATGGGATTTTATGAAGCACGCCCATGAGAAAGGAATCGTTACAGGACCGGGACGGGGTTCTGCGGCAGGCTCTCTTGTGGCTTATGTGCTGTATATCACAGATGTTGACCCGCTGAAACATCACCTGCTGTTTGAACGGTTTTTAAACCCAGAACGTGTCAGTATGCCTGATATTGATATTGACTTTCCGGATACAAGAAGAGATGAAGTCATTCAATACGTACAGCAGAAATACGGTGCGATGCATGTTGCGCAGATTATTACCTTTGGAACACTGGCGGCAAAAGCGGCGCTTCGGGACGTCGGCAGAGTATTCGGCGTCAGCCCGAAGGAAGCAGATCAGCTTGCAAAACTTATTCCTTCAAGGCCCGGCATGACGCTGGATGAAGCAAGACAGCAATCGCCTGAACTGAATAAGCGGCTTCGGGAGTCAAGTCTGCTTCAGCAAGTCTACACCATTGCCCGAAAAATAGAAGGGCTGCCAAGGCATACCTCTACCCATGCAGCCGGCGTGGTCCTGAGTGAAGAACCGTTAACCGATGTTGTTCCGCTTCAGGAAGGGCATGAAGGGATCTATTTGACGCAATACGCGATGGACCATCTTGAAGACTTAGGCCTTTTAAAAATGGATTTCTTAGGCTTGCGCAACCTGACGCTCATCGAGTCCATCACTTCAATGATTGAAAAAGAAGAAAACATCAAACTAGATCTCTCGAATATTTCCTACAGGGATGACAAAACGTTCTCCTTGCTGTCAAAAGGGGATACGACAGGGATTTTTCAACTTGAATCTACAGGGATGAGAAGCGTTCTGAAGCGGCTTAAACCTTCAGGCCTGGAGGATATTGTGGCGGTTAATGCGCTGTACCGGCCTGGTCCGATGGAAAATATTCCGTTATTTATTGACCGTAAACACGGCCGGGCGCCTGTTCACTATCCACATGAAGATGTAAGAGACATCTTGGAAGATACATATGGCGTCATTGTGTATCAGGAACAGATTATGATGATAGCTTCCCGTATGGCGGGGTTTTCACTAGGAGAAGCGGACCTGCTGAGACGGGCAGTCAGCAAAAAGAAAAAAGAAATCCTAGATAGAGAGCGGAGCCATTTTGTTGAAGGGTGCTTAAAAAAGGAGTATTCTGTAGACACTGCAAATGAAGTCTACGATTTAATCGTCAAATTCGCAAACTATGGCTTTAACCGAAGCCATGCGGTGGCATACAGCATGATCGGCTGCCAGCTTGCGTATTTGAAAGCTCATTATCCGTTATATTTTATGTGCGGATTGCTGACAAGCGTCATTGGCAATGAGGATAAAATATCTCAATATCTTCACGAAGCAAAGGGGAGCGGGATTCGTATCCTTCCTCCGTCAGTGAACAAAAGCAGTTTTCCGTTTACAGTTGAAGACGGATCTGTCAGATACAGCCTCCGCGCGATAAAAAGCGTAGGCGTCTCAGCAGTTAAAGATATATATAAAGCGAGAAAAGAAAAACCATTTGAAGATCTTTTCGATTTCTGCTTTCGCGTGCCGTTAAAAAACGTCAATCGCAAAATGCTTGAAGCACTTATTTTTTCTGGTGCGATGGACGAATTCGGCAAAAACCGGGCGACGCTGCTCGCATCCATTGACGTTGCTTTGGAACATGCTGAGCTATTCGCGGCGGACGATGACCAAATGGGATTGTTTTTAGATGAATCGTTTTCGATTAAGCCGAAGTATGTGGAGACGGAGGAACTTCCGCTTGTGGATTTACTTGCGTTTGAAAAAGAAACACTTGGCATTTATTTTTCAAATCATCCGCTTTCTGCCTTCCGAAAACAGCTGGCTGCGTATGGGGCAGCGTCCATTCTGCAGGCCCAGCAGACTGTCAAAAGGCCGCTATCTCTCGGGGGCCTGCTGTCGAAGATCAAAACGATTCGGACGAAAACAGGTCAAAACATGGCGTTTTTAACGCTCAGTGATGAAACAGGCGAAATGGAGGCCGTTGTCTTCCCTGAACAATTCAGACAGCTTTCTCCCGTTTTAAGAGAAGGGGCTCTATTGTTCACAGCAGGCAAATGTGAAGTAAGGCAGGATAAGGTCCAGTTCATCATGTCCCGGGCAGAATTATTAGAAAATATGAATGCGGAAAAAGCGCCATCGGTTTATATAAAAATAGAAAGCAGTCAGCACAGCCAGGAGATCCTGGCAAAGATAAAGCGCATTTTGCTGGAGCATAAGGGGGAAACAGGCGTTTATCTCTATTATGAAAAGCAAAAACAGACGATTAAGCTTCCTGAGTCGTTTCATATCAATGCAGATCACCAGGTGTTATATCGCTTAAAAGAGCTGTTGGGTCAAAAAAACGTCGTTTTAAAACAGTGGTAACGATGAACTTTTTGTTATACAATTGGAGCAATTATGTCATCCTGTTTAAATATTCAGATAGATTATTAACTCCGCAGAATGCAGCAATCAACGCACCAGTATACGAATCAAAAATATCCATAAGGAGTGTTTAGGAGAATGTCATTAAGAGAAGAAGCATTACACCTGCATAAAGTCAATCAGGGGAAACTGGAATCTAAATCGAAAGTAGAAGTCAGAAACGCGAAAGATTTAAGCCTAGCGTATTCCCCTGGTGTTGCAGAACCGTGTAAGGATATTCATGAAGACATTAACAAAGTATATGAATATACAATGAAGGGGAACATGGTAGCAGTTGTAACTGACGGTACAGCTGTGCTTGGCCTTGGAAATATCGGCCCTGAAGCCGCGCTTCCTGTTATGGAAGGGAAAGCTGTTCTATTCAAAAGCTTTGCGGGCGTAGACGCGTTCCCGATTGCTTTAAACACAAACGATGTTGATAAGATCGTTGAAACTGTTAAATTGCTTGAACCGACATTTGGCGGCGTCAACCTTGAAGATATTGCTGCGCCAAACTGCTTTATCATTGAAGAGCGCCTCAAAAAAGAAACAAACATTCCAGTCTTCCATGACGATCAGCACGGTACTGCCATTGTAACGGTAGCAGGCCTTGTAAACGCGCTGAAACTGTCAGGAAAATCCATGTCGTCCATTAAAGTTGTCGCAAATGGCGCGGGAGCGGCTGGTATCGCGATTATCAAGCTTCTTCACCATTACGGCGTACGCGACATCGTGATGTGCGATTCAAAAGGAGCGATTTATGAAGGGCGTCCAGAAGGCATGAACGATGTCAAAAACGAAGTGGCGAAATTCACAAACCAAGACCGCAAAGACGGTTCCCTGAAAGATGTCATCGTGGACGCTGACGTATTTATCGGCGTATCTGTAGCAGGAGCGTTAACAAAAGAAATGGTGCAAAGCATGGCGAAAGATCCGATTATCTTTGCGATGGCAAATCCAAATCCAGAAATTATGCCTGAAGATGCGCGTGAAGCTGGCGCAAGCGTAATTGGAACGGGCCGTTCTGACTTCCCGAACCAAGTCAACAATGTTCTTGCATTCCCTGGTATTTTCCGCGGAGCGCTTGACGTTCGCGCCACTCACATTAACGAAGAAATGAAAATCGCAGCGGTTGAAGCTATCGCTTCATTGGTTTCAGAAGATGAGCTTAGCGCAGACTACGTCATCCCTGCACCGTTTGATAAACGTGTTGCGCCTGCTGTTGCGAAAGCTGTGGCAAAAGCGGCGATGGAAACAGGTGTCGCAAGAATTACTGTTGACCCTGAGGAAGTTGCTGAAAAAACGAGAAAACTTACGATTATTGGTGAATAATTTTCATTCATTCCATAAATGGCAGCGCGTTGGCCCGAAACCGGCGCGCTGTTTACAAGTTAAACTGGCGGCTGAAATTTTTTTAGGGGTTGGGCTTTAAAAAAATTTCAGCCGAGTTTAACGTTACGTTTGAATGCGCTGTCAACCTTGTTAGTTCAACACCTTATCTAATCTCATACGGGCTTTTTTGACGGCGTGATTGAATAAAAAGTTGTCGAATTGAGGATGACAGCGTTTGACAAAAAAAGTACAATAGTTTCGGTAAAGTTATTAGCAAGTCTATCGGTTGATGACATGCGGTGAAGAGAACCCTTCACAAAAGGGAGGTAATCATGTGTTAAAGGATATATTCACGAAAAAGAAAAAGTATGCTTCCGTACCGTCTGAGCAAGCGAAGCACGATGTTCCGGAAGGCATTATGACAAAATGTCCCAAGTGTAAAAAAATCATGCTCACTAAAGAGTTGGATAAAAATATGCGGGTATGCATGAACTGCAATTATCATTTCCCGATGAACGCAAAACAGCGTATCGAAAGTTTGATGGACGATGAATCCTTTGAGGAATTTAACCAAGGAATGTTATCAGAAAACCCGCTTGGTTTCCCGGGATATATCGAAAAGCTTGAAAAAGATCGCGAGAAAACATCCTTAAACGAGGCTATTGTGACAGGCAAGGGCACCATCGGCGGACACCCGGCTGTGGTCGCCGTCATGGATTCTTCATTCAGAATGGGCAGCATGGGCTCAGTCGTCGGTGAAAAAATCACGCTTGCGATTGAAAAAGCAAAAGCTGATAAAGTTCCGTTTATTATTTTTACAGCTTCAGGCGGCGCGAGAATGCAGGAAGGCATATTAAGCTTGATGCAAATGGCTAAGACAAGCTCTGCCTTAAAACTGTTCAGTGAAGAACAGGGCCTCATCATCTCAGTAATGACGCATCCGACAACCGGTGGCGTATCGGCCAGCTTTGCTTCACTCGGAGATTATAATTTTGCTGAGCCTGGAGCGCTGATCGGTTTTGCAGGAAGACGGATTATTGAACAGACAATAGGTGAAAAATTGCCTGAGGACTTCCAAACGGCCGAGTTTTTATTAAAACATGGACAGCTTGATGCGGTTATCCATCGCGAAGACATGAAACAAACATTAGAAAATCTGCTGGATATGCATCAAACGGGAGGTGACATTGAGTGGCTGCAAGATTAGAATTTGAAAAACCGGTAATTGAACTGCAAACGAAAATCGCCGAATTGAAAAAATTCACCCAAGACTCGGATATGGATCTGAGTGCGGAAATTGAACGGCTCGAAGACCGTCTCGCTAAGCTTCAGGATGAAATCTACAAAAATCTGAAGCCTTGGGACCGGGTTCAAATCGCTCGTCTGCCGGACCGTCCGACAACGCTTGATTATATTGAACATCTGTTTACCGACTTTTTTGAATGTCACGGAGATAGAGCATACGGTGACGATGAAGCTATTGTCGGCGGCATTGCGAAGTTCCATGGCCTTCCTGTAACAGTAATCGGGCATCAGCGCGGCAAAGATACGAAGGAAAACCTTGTCCGCAATTTTGGAATGCCGCATCCTGAAGGCTATCGAAAAGCGCTTCGTCTCATGAAGCAGGCTGACAAATTCAACAGGCCGATTATTTGTTTTATCGATACGAAGGGAGCATACCCGGGACGAGCAGCGGAAGAAAGAGGACAAAGCGAAGCCATTGCCAAAAATCTCTTTGAGATGGCTGGCCTTCGAGTGCCTGTTATCTGCATCGTCATCGGTGAAGGCGGAAGCGGCGGAGCCCTTGGTCTCGGTGTGGGAAACCACTTGCATATGCTGGAAAACTCTACTTATTCAGTTATTTCTCCGGAAGGTGCCGCGGCACTGTTATGGAAGGACTCCAGTCTTGCTAAAAAAGCAGCAGAAACAATGAGAATCACTGCGCCCGATTTAAAAGAATTAGGTATTATAGATCATATGATAAAAGAAGTAAAAGGCGGAGCGCACCACGATGTTAAGCTGCAGGCAAGCTATATGGACGAAACCCTTAAGCAATCGCTAAAAACGTTGCTGAAGCTGGGCGAAGAAGAATTAGTCCAGCAGCGGTATGAAAAATATAAAGCAATTGGCAAAGTCTCGAATGAAGAACAATTTATCGGGGTAAACTAAATAAACGTGAAGCCTTTGGCTCACGTTTCTTTTTTGTGACATTCTTTAAATTTTATTTAAAAACAATTTATTTAATTGTATAATAGGTAAGGTTTCATAGGGAGGATGGAGATCCCTTTTCATTGTTTTTAGGGCAATGATCATGTTATCTTTAATCATATATGTTGCTGAGGTGAATGGAGAATGAAACGTATAGGGGTATTAACGAGCGGCGGGGATTCCCCGGGAATGAACGCAGCAGTTCGCGCAGTAGTCAGAAAAGCGATTTATCATGATGTTGAAGTTTACGGCATTTACAACGGATACGCAGGATTGATCAGCGGAAAGATTGAAAAGCTTGAACTCGGATCTGTAGGCGATATTATACATCGCGGAGGAACAAAGCTATATACGGCAAGATGTCCTGAATTCAAAACGGTTGAAGGCCGTGAAAAAGGGATAGAAAACTTGAAGAAGCTTGGTATTGAAGGCCTTGTTGTCATCGGCGGAGACGGCTCCTATATGGGTGCGAAAAAATTAACGGAACACGGGTTTCCATGTGTGGGTGTACCGGGTACAATTGATAATGACATTCCGGGCACTGATTTTACAATCGGTTTTGATACGGCTTTAAATACAGTAATTGACGCAATTGATAAGATCCGCGATACAGCGACTTCTCATGAACGTACATATGTGATCGAAGTAATGGGCCGCCATGCGGGCGACATCGCATTGTGGGCCGGCCTTGCAGGGGGCGCGGAATCAATCCTCATCCCTGAGGCAGACTATGACATGCACGAAATCATTGCCCGCTTAAAACGCGGCCACGATCGCGGCAAGAAGCACAGTATTATTATTGTGGCCGAAGGTGTAGGCAGCGGAGTTGAATTCGGGAAACGCATTGAAGAAGAAACAAATCTTGAAACTAGGGTATCTGTATTGGGCTATATCCAGCGCGGAGGTTCTCCAAGCGCTGCTGATCGTGTGCTGGCAAGCCGTCTAGGGGCCTATGCGGTTGAACTGCTGCTTGAAGGAAAAGGCGGACGCTGTGTAGGTATACAAAACAATAAGCTTGTAGACCATGATATTATAGAAATATTGGAGACAAAACACACAGTTGAGCAAAACATGTATAAGCTTTCAAAAGAACTGTCTATCTAACGCGGAGCTGAAGGCTGAAGATTTCAGAAGGAAGTGAACCAAATGAGAAAAACTAAAATTGTATGTACCATTGGTCCGGCAAGTGAAAGCATTGAAATGCTTACGAAATTAATGGAGTCTGGAATGAACGTGGCTCGTTTGAATTTTTCTCACGGAGATTTTGAGGAGCATGGCGCAAGAATTAAAAATATCCGTGAAGCAAGCAAAAAGCTAGGCAAAAACGTTGGTATCCTGCTTGATACAAAAGGTCCTGAAATCCGCACACATACAATGGAAAACGGCGGCATTGAGCTTGAAACAGGCAAAGAGCTTATCGTTTCAATGGACGAGGTAGTAGGAACAACAGATAAAATTTCAGTGACTTATGAAGGTTTAGTCGATGATGTTGAACAGGGTTCAACGATTCTGTTAGATGACGGACTTATCGGCCTTGAAGTGCTTGATGTTGATGCCGCTAAACGCGAAATCAAAACAAAAGTATTAAACAACGGAACACTCAAAAACAAAAAAGGTGTTAACGTACCAGGCGTAAGCGTCAATCTTCCGGGTATCACTGAAAAAGATGCACGAGATATCGTTTTCGGTATTGAGCAGGGAGTAGACTTCATCGCCCCATCTTTCATACGGCGTTCCACGGACGTGCTTGAAATCCGTGAGCTTCTTGAAGAGCACAAAGCACAGGATATTCAAATCATCCCTAAAATCGAAAACCAAGAGGGCGTTGACAACATCGATGCTATTCTCGAAGTGTCTGACGGCCTAATGGTTGCACGTGGAGACTTAGGCGTGGAAATCCCAGCTGAAGAAGTGCCGCTCGTGCAAAAAGAACTGATCAAAAAATGCAACGCGTTAGGAAAACCTGTTATTACAGCGACGCAAATGCTCGATAGCATGCAGCGCAACCCGCGTCCGACTCGTGCGGAAGCAAGTGACGTTGCAAACGCGATCTTCGACGGCACAGACGCCATCATGCTTTCTGGTGAAACAGCTGCCGGAAGTTATCCGGTTGAGGCGGTTCAAACCATGCACAACATCGCGTCCCGTTCTGAAGAAGCTTTAAATCATAAAGAAATTCTTTCTAAACGCAGAGGGCAAGTAGGCATGACGATTACAGACGCCATTGGACAATCTGTCGCGCACACTGCGATTAACCTGAACGCTGCTGCGATCGTAACACCGACTGAAAGCGGCCATACAGCGCGCATGATCGCAAAATACCGTCCTCAGGCGCCGATTGTTGCGGTTACTGTGAATGATTCTGTTTCCAGAAAACTTGCGCTTGTATCTGGCGTATTCGCGGAAAGCGGCCAAAATGCAAACACAACAGATGAAATGCTCGAGGATGCTGTCCAAAATTCATTGAACAGCGGAATTGTAAAACACGGCGATCTGATCGTTATTACAGCAGGCACTGTCGGTGAGTCTGGCACGACGAACTTAATGAAAGTTTACACTGTCGGCGATATCATCGCTAAAGGACAAGGTATCGGACGCAAATCAGCGTTTGGCCCGGTTGTCATTGCACAAAATGCAAAAGAAGCTGAGCAAAAAATGACTGACGGTGCGGTACTCGTGACTAAAAGCACTGACCGTGACATGATTGCATCTCTTGAAAAAGCGTCTGCCCTTATTACAGAAGAAGGCGGCTTGACAAGCCATGCTGCGGTAGTCGGATTAAGCCTCGGCATTCCGGTTATCGTTGGCCTTGAAAAAGCGACATCTACTTTAACAGACGGCCAGGATATTACAGTTGACGCATCCAGAGGGGCAGTCTACCAAGGCCGCGCGAGCGTTCTTTAATCACAGGTGAAAACGGAAGGGGGAATCCCTTCCTTTTCTCTTTATCTTGCCTTATATTGACAGAGGTGTGTTACACGTGTGGGGGGCTCGGATATGAGATTTTTATTTTTGCTTTTTATTGTGTTTCCGGCAATAGAAATCGGGATTTTCCTGTTTTCAGGCAAGCTGATCGGCATTTTGCCGACGGTCCTTCTCATGATTCTGACGGGCATTATCGGCGCAGCAGCTGCAAAAAAACAAGGAACCGAAGTGTATCACAAGGTTCAGCGTGATCTTCAATATGGCAAGATGCCGGGAGAAACGATTGTTGACGGCCTGTGCATTTTCATTGGCGGTCTTTTGCTGATGCTGCCGGGCTTTTTATCAGATTTGGCCGGCGCCTGTTTACTTATTCCGTTTACCCGCAGCTGGTGGAAGCCGATTCTGTTCAAATGGCTGAGAGGAATGTCGAAGAACAAACGGATCATCATCAAATAAAAACGGCAGCCATGAATATGGGCTGCTGTTTTATTTTTGCTGAACGGTGATATACGACCATATTTCCTTACATGTGCCCGTTGTGATGAAAGCTTGGATGATGACGAGAACAGCCGGCCCCGCAATGAGTCCTAAAAATCCGAATAATTTAAAACCGGCAAATAGAGAGATGAGTGTTGCCAAAGGATCGATGCCGATTGATTTACTAAGTATTTTTGGTTCAGTCAGCTGCCGCTGAATAAGAACAACAAGGTACAGTACGCCGATTCCGATGGCCTGAGGCAGCTGGCCTGTAACCGATAAATACAAGATCCACGGCACAAATACGGAGCCCGCACCCAAATAAGGGAGAAGGTCAACAAGCCCTATTAAAAAAGCAATTGTTGCGGCATGTTCAACGCTTAAGAGAGAAAGGCCGATAAATACAATGACCATTGTAATAAAAACGAGAACGGCCTGCGCTTTGATAAAACCGGTCATTGCTTTTTTTAATTCATTGCTGATCGCTCGACTGCTGGCTGTAACCTGATCCGGCAGAATTGAAACGAACAAGCCTTTCAGCTTGTGCCAATCCTTTGTCATAAAAAAAGTTGCCAGAAGAGAAAAAATCAGAACAGCTGCTGTATTTGGAAGAAGCGCGAAAAACCCCGGGATCATTTCTAATATGTGTGACAACAGCAGCCCGGCATTTTTGGCGGCGGTATCACCGAGTGTCTGAATATGAGTGACGATGGAAGCTTGCTGATTGGTCTCTAATTCTTGAAACAAAACCGTCAGTTCGTTATAAAGCGGCTGGATATGAGTCGTAAATAATTGTTCGCAATAGGAGATAAACGTGCTGATATGCGGAGGCAGCGTTTTTGCAAGATAGGCTGTTCCTGTCACGATTTCGGCTACCAAAATGGTGAGTACGCCAAAGGCTGCGAGAAGAAAAAAAGCAAGCACGCCCAGAACGTTTAGCGTTCGGGGGAACCCGGTCACCTTGTCCAAATAGTCGACAACAGGATGAATCGCTGATGATAGAATAAGGGCGATCAGGAACGGATAAGTTAACGGAAACGAATAATAGGCCGCAGCTATCACTCCTGCGGTAATTGATATGACAAAGAGGGTTCTGAAAAAAATAGTGATATAAGATTGATTCATGAAATTAATCCTCCTCTCGTCAGCATGTCCTATTTTTTATATGTATTCACGCTCCGGCTGAGTATGAATACATTCATCTGAAAGGAGGGATGGCATGTGTTTACACAAGCGAATTTATTTTTAATTTTACTCTTGGCTATCGCACTTATCGCAAAAAATCAATCATTGCTTTTTGCTGTATCCGTCCTCTTGATCATCAAAATCATTGGACTTGACCAGAAATTATTGCCAACCATCCAGTCAAAAGGCATTAACTGGGGTGTGACCGTTATTACCATCGCCGTTCTGGTTCCGGTTGCAACCGGTGAAATTGGGTTCAAGCAGCTTGGAGAAGCAATGCGGTCTTCCTATGCATGGATCGCCTTGGGAGCGGGGATTGCAGTGGCGCTGATTGCCAAAAATGGCCTGACGTTGTTGGAAAATGACCCGCATATTACAACTGCACTCGTGATCGGGACCATTCTCGCAGTCGCGCTTTTTGGAGGAGTGGCGGTGGGACCGCTGATCGGAGCGGGGATTGCTTATATCGCCATGCAGATTGTAAAACTGTTCACTTCGTGAAAAAAGCGGCCGAAAGCCGCTTTTTTTTATATGCAAAAACCCGCAAATAAAGGCGTTTTTTCGGTGAAATCACAGAATGAAAAAAAAAATTATAGGTAAACATTTAACAAATGTCTGATTATTGTTTATAATGAGAATAGGCTTAAACTTAAATAAGCTTATAAGAATTTGTTATGGTCTTTCATAAGCAAGCGGTTTCATTGCCAGCAGGCAGTAAAATGTAAGCATTTTCTTTTGGGGGGAGAAATACTTGCATCATGCTTTTTAAGTTAGCCTCATGTTTTTACAACACTCTTAAAGGGGAAATTTATTGAAAAGGAGATGTTATATATGACAGCGACACGCGGTCTTGAAGGGGTTGTAGCAACAACATCATCTGTTAGTTCTATTATTGATGATACCCTTACATATGTGGGGTATGATATTGATGATTTAACAGAGAATGCAAGTTTTGAAGAAGTCATCTACTTGCTTTGGCATTTAAGGCTGCCAAACAAAAAAGAGCTGGAAGAGTTAAAGCAGCAGTTTGCGAAGGAGGCTGCCGTTCCGCAAGAAATTATTGAGCACTTCAAATCTTATTCCCTCGAAAATGTTCATCCCATGGCTGCTCTTCGGACAGCAATTTCATTACTGGGCCTGCTTGACAGCGAGGCTGATACCATGAACCCGGAAGCCAACTACAGAAAGGCGATCCGCCTTCAGGCAAAGGTGCCTGGCCTGGTTGCAGCGTTTTCCAGAATCCGCAAAGGCCTTGATCCTGTTGAACCGAGAGAGGACTACGGCATTGCAGAGAATTTTCTCTACACATTAAACGGTGAAGAGCCTTCGCCAATTGAGGTTGAAGCCTTTAACAAAGCGCTGATTTTACATGCTGACCATGAGCTCAACGCATCAACATTCACAGCAAGGGTCTGCGTTGCAACACTTTCCGATATCTATTCAGGCATTACTGCTGCAATCGGCGCGCTTAAAGGCCCTCTCCACGGCGGGGCGAATGAAGGCGTGATGAAAATGCTGACAGAAATCGCCGAAGTGGAAAACGCTGAGCCGTATATCCGTGCAAAGCTGGAAAAGAAAGAAAAAATTATGGGCTTCGGCCACCGCGTCTATCAGCATGGCGACCCGCGCGCGAAGCATCTGAAAGAAATGAGCAAGCGCCTGACCAACCTGACAGGCGAAAGCAAATGGTATGAGATGTCGATTCGCGTAGAAGAGATCGTCACATCAGAGAAAAAGCTGCCGCCTAACGTTGATTTCTACTCGGCTTCTGTTTATCACAGCCTCGGCATAGACCATGATTTATTCACACCGATTTTTGCTGTAAGCAGAATGTCCGGCTGGATTGCTCACATTCTTGAGCAATATGACAACAACCGTCTGATCCGCCCTCGCGCAGATTACACAGGGCCGGACAAACAAACGTTTGTTCCAATTGAAGAAAGAGCCTAAAGAACCACTGGAGGCTGGCTTGGGTTGATGAAGTTAGCCTCTTGTTCAGAACATCAAAAATGGTTTACAATTTAAATTGAATATTGGGAAAAATCATTTTGTTTTTTATAGAAGAAAAGTAAAATGTTTTCTAAATACGAATTACATACTGGGAGGTTTTTATTGTGGCACAAGGTGAAAAAATTACAGTCTCTAACGGAGTATTAAACGTACCAAACAACCCGATTATCCCGTTTATCGAAGGAGACGGAACCGGTCCTGATATTTGGAACGCGGCTTCTAAGGTTTTGGAAGCAGCAGTTGAAAAAGCATACAAAGGCGAAAAGAAAATCACTTGGAAAGAAGTTTATGCCGGAGAGAAGGCTTATAATAAAACAGGTGAGTGGCTGCCTGCTGAAACATTGGACGTGATCCGTGAATATTTCATCGCCATTAAAGGGCCGTTAACGACACCTGTCGGCGGGGGTATCCGCTCTTTGAACGTAGCGCTCAGACAAGAGCTTGACCTATTCGTCTGCTTAAGGCCTGTAAGATACTTTACTGGGGTGCCGTCACCGGTTAAACGCCCTGAAGATACTGATATGGTCATCTTCCGTGAAAATACAGAAGATATTTACGCAGGAATCGAGTACGCAAAAGGCTCTGAAGAAGTGCAAAAGCTCATCAGCTTCCTGCAAAATGAGCTAAACGTCAACAAAATCCGTTTCCCAGAAACATCAGGTATCGGCATTAAGCCTGTTTCTGAAGAAGGAACGAGCCGTCTGGTCAGAGCTTCTATTGATTATGCAATTGAACACGGCCGCAAATCTGTAACGCTTGTTCACAAAGGAAACATCATGAAGTTCACAGAAGGCGCCTTCAAAAACTGGGGCTATGAACTGGCTGAAAGAGAATACGGAGATAAAGTCTTCACATGGGCTCAATATGACCGCATTGTTGAAGAACAAGGAAAAGACGCTGCGAATAAAGCGCAAAGCGAAGCGGAAGCAGCAGGCAAGATCATTATCAAAGACAGCATTGCTGACATTTTCCTTCAGCAGATCTTAACGCGTCCAAACGAGTTTGATGTCGTTGCGACAATGAACCTGAACGGAGATTATATTTCTGATGCTCTTGCTGCGCAAGTCGGCGGAATCGGTATCGCTCCTGGGGCGAACATCAACTATGAAACAGGGCATGCGATTTTCGAGGCGACGCACGGAACGGCTCCTAAATATGCGGGCCTTGATAAAGTAAACCCATCCTCAGTTATTCTTTCTGGCGTTCTGCTTCTTGAGCATTTAGGATGGAAAGAAGCGGCTGATTTGGTTATCAAATCTATGGAAAACACAATTGCTTCTAAAGTCGTAACTTACGATTTTGCCAGATTAATGGACGGCGCGACCGAAGTGAAATGTTCAGAGTTCGGAGAAGAATTGATTAAAAACATGGACTAAGCAAGGAAACAGCCTAAAACTAGCCATAAAGGAGAAGAGAGACATGGGAAATACTCGTAAAAAAGTTTCTGTTATCGGAGCAGGTTTTACCGGAGCGACAACCGCATTTTTAATCGCTCAAAAAGAGTTGGCAGACGTTGTTCTTGTTGATATTCCGCAATTGGAGAACCCGACAAAGGGAAAAGCGCTTGATATGCTTGAAGCAAGCCCGGTTCAAGGCTTTGACGCGAAAATTACGGGAACATCCAATTATGAGGATACAGCGGGTTCTGACATTGTTGTCATTACAGCCGGTATCGCAAGAAAACCTGGTATGAGCAGAGATGATCTAGTCTCTACAAACGAAAAAATTATGAGAAGCGTTACACGAGAAATCGTGAAATATTCTCCTGAGTCTATCATTGTGGTGCTGACAAATCCTGTTGATGCAATGACATACGCGGTGTACAAAGAATCAGGCTTCCCTAAAGAGCGCGTCATCGGCCAGTCCGGCGTGCTTGATACGGCAAGATTCAGAACATTTGTGGCAGAAGAATTAAACCTGTCAGTCAAAGATGTGACTGGTTTCGTTCTTGGCGGACACGGTGATGATATGGTGCCGCTTGTGCGTTATTCTTATGCCGGCGGTATCCCGCTTGAAACACTGATTCCGAAAGAACGGATTGACGCCATTGTGGAGCGCACAAGAAAAGGCGGAGGCGAAATCGTGAATCTTCTTGGAAACGGAAGCGCGTACTATGCGCCTGCGGCTTCTCTGTCAGAAATGGTCGAAGCGATCCTGAAAGATCAGCGCCGCGTCCTTCCTACAATTGCTTATCTTGAAGGAGAATATGGCTATGAAGGCATCTACCTTGGTGTTCCAACCATTGTAGGCGGCAATGGTCTTGAGCAAATCATTGAACTTGAACTGACTGACTATGAAAGAGCACAGCTGAATCAATCAGTTGAATCTGTCAAAAATGTCATGAAAGTATTATCTTAATAAAAAGAGAGAAAGGCTTGCTTACTAGAAGCCTTTCTCTTTTTGTTAGGATTGTAAGCGTTATCATTAATATCTTTAATTGGTTTAAAAATGATATAAAAGGCGAATTGCCGGAATATCCTGCTTTCGCTAAAATAAAATCATGAAACATGTTAAGATGACATAAAATAGAGAAATAGGATGTCGGGGAATTATAATACTGGAGGCACAGCATGAACAAGAAAATTTTAGTTGTGGATGATGAAGAATCTATTGTTACTCTTTTACAGTACAATTTGGAACGGTCAGGCTATGATGTCATTACCGCCTCGGATGGGGAAGAAGCACTAAAAAGAGCGGAAACAGAGAAGCCCGATTTGATTGTGCTGGATGTGATGCTTCCAAAACTGGACGGAATCGAAGTATGCAAGCAGCTGAGACAGCAAAAACTGATGTTTCCGATTTTAATGCTGACAGCGAAGGATGAGGAATTCGACAAAGTATTAGGGCTTGAGCTCGGTGCTGATGATTATATGACCAAGCCGTTCAGTCCAAGGGAAGTGAATGCAAGAGTCAAAGCGATTTTAAGGCGTTCCGAAATGGCTGCGCCCTCTAGTGAATTGAAGAACGATGAAATAGAAGGTCAGATTACGATTGGCGATCTGAAAATTCTGCCTGATCATTATGAAGCATACTTTAAAGACAATCAGCTTGAGCTGACACCGAAAGAATTCGAACTGCTGCTCTATTTGGGCAGACATAAAGGCAGAGTGCTGACGAGAGATCTTCTGCTGAGCGCTGTCTGGAATTACGATTTTGCCGGAGATACGAGAATTGTTGATGTTCATATCAGCCATCTCCGCGACAAAATTGAAAGCAATACAAAAAAACCGATCTATATCAAAACGATCAGGGGATTGGGGTATAAATTGGAGGAGCCAAAAATGAATGAATAAATACCGTGTGCGCCTTTTTTCTGTACTCGTTGTCTGTATGATTCTGGTGTTTATTGTCCTCGGGCTGTTTTTGCAGCAGCTCTTTGAAACATCTGGCCAAAGGAAAGCAGCGGAACACATTGAAAAAGAAGCCAAATACATGGCTTCGCTTCTTGATGCCGGCAACCTGAATCATCAAGAAAATAAGAAAATCATTAAAGATGCAGGCGGCGCGCTCGATGTGAGCGCATCCGTTATCGATACAGACGGCAAGGTGCTGTACGGATCAAATGGGAGAGCGGCAGATTCACAAAAGGTGCAGGCGCTTGTTTCTGGCCATGAGGGTGTCCTATCAAAAGCGGATAACAAACTTTATTACGGAATTTCGCTTAGAAGCGAAGGGGAAAAAACAGGATATGTGCTGCTTTCTGCCTCTGAAAAAAGCTACGGCTTAAAAGGCGAAATGTGGGGGATGCTGACGGCCAGTCTTTGTACCGCATTTATCGTCATTGTTTATTTTTATTCCAGCATGACCTCACGTTACAAAAGATCAATTGAAGCAGCGACAAACGTAGCAACAGAGCTGTCCAAGGGGAACTACGATGCCAGGACGTACGGCGGCTATATCAGGCGCTCAGATAAGCTCGGCCGTGCGATGAACAGCCTTGCCGTTAATCTGATGGAAATGACGAGAACGCAAGAAATGCAGCGGGACCGGCTGCTGACAGTCATTGAAAATATCGGCTCGGGGCTGATTATGATTGATGGAAGAGGCTTTATCAATCTCGTAAACAGGTCTTACGCCAAGCAATTTCATATCAATTCAAATCAAATGCTGCGCCGTCTTTATCATGATGCGTTTGAACATGAAGAAGTGATCCAGCTTGTCGAAGACATTTTTATGACGGAGACAAAGAAATGCAAGCTGTTAAGGCTACCGATCAAAATTGAACGGCGTTATTTTGAGGTGGATGGCGTTCCGATTATGGGGCCGGACGATGAATGGAAAGGAATTGTGCTTGTTTTCCATGACATGACGGAGACGAAGAAGTTAGAGCAGATGAGAAAGGATTTTGTGGCCAATGTTTCTCATGAGCTGAAAACGCCGATTACGTCTATTAAAGGGTTTACGGAGACGTTATTGGACGGGGCGATGGAGGACAAAGAAGCACTTTCTGAGTTTCTCTCTATTATTCTAAAGGAAAGCGAAAGGCTTCAGTCTTTGGTTCAGGATCTGCTCGATCTCTCAAAAATCGAGCAGCAAAATTTCACGCTCAGCATTGAAAGGTTTGAGCCAGCCAAAATGCTTAGTGAGATTGAAACGCTTCTTAAGCATAAGGCTGATGAGAAAGGCATCTTCTTACAACTGAACGTCCCGAAAGACCCGCTTTATGTATCGGGTGACCCGCACAGGCTGAAACAGGTCTTCCTTAATCTCGTAAACAATGCGTTAACCTACACGCCTGAGGGAGGCTCTGTAGCGATCAATGTGAAGCCCAGAGAAAACGACATTCAAATTGAAGTTGCCGATTCCGGAATCGGCATTCAGAAAGAAGAAATTCCGCGCATTTTCGAACGTTTTTACCGTGTAGATAAAGACAGAAGCAGGAATTCAGGCGGAACCGGTCTGGGTCTTGCGATCGTCAAGCATTTAATAGAGGCTCATGGAGGGAAAATCGATGTCACAAGCGAGCCTGGAAGGGGAACAGTCTTTACCGTGACGCTGAAACGTGCTGCTGAAACGTCCGCCTAATGTTTACAAAGGTTTAACAATATCTTCATGCACTGTTAAACCTATGCTGGTAGGATGTAGTAGAACCCCTTCATCCAAGGAGCCAATTTTGACGGCGGGAACCTTTTTGTGTTCCCGTCCTTTTTTGTGTCTTCTCGCAGTTCACGGATTTTCCTTTCAAATTGAACTTTGTTAAAATAAGAGGAGCTAATGACTATGTAAGAGATGAACGGAAGCCTGAGGCTTCTTAGGAGGATATTGAATGACGGAACGAAAAAAATTAGTGCTTGTAGACGGAAACAGTTTGGCTTACCGGGCGTTTTTTGCCTTGCCGCTGTTAAGCAATGATAAAGGTGTTCATACGAATGCCGTATACGGCTTTGCGATGATTTTGATGAAGATGCTTGAGGACGAAAAACCGACGCACATGCTGGTTGCATTTGATGCCGGGAAAACAACATTTCGCCACGGCACATTTAAAGAATATAAAGGCGGCAGACAGAAAACCCCGCCTGAGCTTTCCGAACAAATGCCGTTTATCCGCGAGCTGCTGGATGCGTATCAGATCAGCCGCTATGAACTGGAGCAATACGAGGCCGATGATATTATCGGCACACTTGCCAAATCGGCTGAAAAAGACGGATTTGAAGTAAAGGTTTTCTCAGGAGATAAGGATTTAACTCAGTTGGCAACAGATCAAACGACAGTTGCCATTACGAGAAAAGGAATTACCGATGTTGAGTTTTACACACCGGAGCACGTCAAAGAGAAGTACGGGCTGACGCCAGAGCAAATCATTGACATGAAAGGCCTGATGGGCGATTCCTCGGATAATATCCCGGGTGTGCCCGGCGTAGGAGAAAAGACAGCCATTAAGCTTCTAAAACAGTTCGCCTCCGTTGAAAAACTGCTGGAGTCTATTGACGAGGTGAGCGGGAAGAAATTGAAGGAAAAGCTTGAGGAGTTTAAGGATCAGGCATTGATGAGCAAGGAGCTTGCAACAATCATGACGGATGCGCCGATTGAGGTATCCGTTTCCGGGCTGGAATATCAAGGTTTTCACCGTGAACAGGTCATTTCCATCTTTAAAGATCTTGGATTCAACACGCTTCTTGAACGTCTTGGTGAAGATAGTGTAGAAGCGGAGCAGGAACAGGCGTTAGAAGAAATAAATGTCAATACCGTCACAGGCGTGACAAGCGGTATGTTGGTTTCTCCATCCGCTTTTGTCGTTGAACAGATTGGCGATAATTATCATGAAGAGCCGATTCTCGGATTTTCAATCGTAAATGAAACAGGATCTTATTTTATTCCGAAAGACATTGCTGTAGACTCTGAAGTTTTTAAGGAATGGGTGGAGGATGACAAGCAGAAGAAATGGGTCTTCGACAGCAAGCGGGCTGTCGTCGCTTTGCGCTGGCAGGGCATTGAGCTAAAAGGGGCGGAGTTTGATGCGCTTCTTGCTGCTTATATCATCAATCCGGCCAATTCATATGACGACGTTGCCAGTGTGGCGAAGGATTACGGCTTGCATCTCGTTTCAAGTGACGAATCAGTTTACGGCAAAGGAGCAAAACGCGCGGTGCCGCCAGAAAATGAACTGTCTGAGCACCTTGTCCGAAAAGCGTTAGCGATTCAAGCCCTCCGTGAAAAGCTCGTTCAGGAGCTGGAGAACAACGATCAGCTTGAACTGTTTGAAGATCTTGAAATGCCGCTTGCGCTGATTCTCGGCGAAATGGAATCAACGGGCGTCAAGGTCGATGTTGACCGTTTAAAACGGATGGGTGAAGAACTGGGCGCGAAGCTGAAGGAATATGAAGAAAAAATCCATGAGATTGCGGGAGAGCCGTTTAACATCAATTCTCCGAAACAGCTTGGCGTCATCTTGTTTGAAAAAATCGGCCTGCCAGTCGTGAAAAAAACAAAAACAGGTTATTCAACGTCTGCCGATGTGCTTGAAAAGCTGGCTGACAAGCATGACATTGTCGACTATATTTTGCAATACAGACAAATTGGCAAGCTTCAATCAACATATATTGAAGGGCTCTTAAAGGTGACGAGACAGGATTCACACAAGGTGCACACACGTTTTAACCAGGCTTTAACGCAAACAGGCCGTCTCAGCTCGACTGATCCGAATCTGCAAAACATTCCGATCAGGCTTGAAGAAGGGCGCAAAATCCGCCAAGCTTTTGTTCCGTCTGAAAACGATTGGCTCATTTTTGCAGCCGATTACTCGCAAATCGAGCTGCGGGTGCTTGCCCATATTTCTAAGGATGAAAATCTAATCGAAGCTTTTACAAATGATATGGATATTCATACGAAAACGGCAATGGATGTGTTCCATGTTGCCGAGGATGAAGTGACATCTGCGATGAGACGCCAGGCGAAAGCGGTCAACTTTGGCATTGTGTACGGCATCAGCGATTACGGGTTGTCACAGAACCTCGGTATTACCCGGAAGGAAGCCGGCGCATTCATTGACCGCTATTTGGAAAGCTTCCAAGGCGTAAAAGCGTACATGGAAGATTCAGTTCAGGACGCGAAGCAAAAAGGATACGTGACAACGCTTATGCATCGCCGCCGCTACATTCCTGAGCTGACGAGCCGAAACTTTAATATCCGCAGTTTTGCGGAGCGGACGGCAATGAACACGCCGATTCAAGGAAGCGCCGCTGATATCATCAAAAAAGCCATGATTGATATGGCTGCCAAGCTAAAAGAAAAACAGCTGAAAGCAAGACTGCTGCTTCAAGTGCACGATGAATTGATTTTTGAAGCGCCGCAGGAAGAAATTGAAATTCTTGAAAAGCTTGTTCCTGAAGTGATGGAGCATGCGCTTGCATTAGATGTGCCGTTAAAGGTGGACTTTTCCTCAGGCCCATCTTGGTATGATGCGAAATAAACAGAGATAGGAAGTGATGGATGTGCCGGAATTACCAGAGGTTGAAACGGTCCGGCGCACTCTGACCGGGCTTGTAAAGGGAAAAACAATCAAATCGGTAGAGATCAGATGGCCGAATATCATCAAACGGCCTGCCGAACCGGAGGAATTTGCGCGAAATCTAGCAGGAGAAACGATACAGTCTATCGGAAGACGGGGAAAGTTTTTGCTGTTTCATTTAAATCATTATGTCATGGTTTCCCACCTTCGAATGGAAGGGAAATACGGGCTTCATCAAGCGGAGGAGCCGGACGATAAACACGTGCATGTCATATTCACGATGACAGACGGAACCCAGCTTCGTTACAGGGATGTGCGGAAGTTTGGAACCATGCATTTATTTAAACCGGGAGAGGAAGCGGGTGAGCTCCCGCTTTCTCAGTTAGGGCCGGAGCCAGACGCAGAAGAATTTACGAGTGTGTATTTGAAAGAGCGGCTTGCCAAAACAAACCGCGCTGTCAAAACCGCTCTTCTGGATCAGAAAACGGTTGTCGGACTTGGGAACATTTATGTGGATGAGGCTCTTTTTAGAGCGGGTGTCCATCCCGAGACGAAAGCAAATGCGTTATCTGGAAAAACAATTGAAACGCTTCACGCTGAAATCAAAAACACCTTGCAGGAGGCGATTGACGCGGGCGGCAGCACAGTCCGCTCGTATATCAACTCCCAAGGGGAAATCGGAATGTTTCAGCTGCAGCATTTTGTGTACGGAAAAAAAGACGAACCTTGCAAAAATTGCGGAACGATGATCTCAAAAATTGTCGTCGGAGGCAGGGGCACGCATTTTTGCGCGAAATGCCAGAAAAAGTAGCATAAAGCTTCTTTGTCCAAGCTGTCAGTGCATATATCAGTAACTCTGTACGAGTAGGAATTGCCATTTTTGAAACACGGATTTTTCACTTTGCCATATACATGATTGTGATGAATCCCGGGCATTTCACATCTGATATAAGAGCACCAACAGAAAGGAAGAAACGGCTATGCAAATGGTTTCTATACTGCTGCTGGCGTTGGCTGTCAGCTTGGACAGTTTTTCGGTCGGATTTACGTACGGATTGAGAAAAATGAAAATACCGTTTAAAGCGATTTTGGTTATCGCCTGCTGTTCCGGTGCTGTCATGTTTATATCCATGCTGATCGGAAGCTTTCTCACAAAGTTTTTTCCTGTATATGTAACGGAGAAGCTTGGCGGGTTGATATTGATCGGAATCGGTGCGTGGGTTCTGTATCAATTTTTCAAGCCGGCAAAAGACAAAGAATACTTATTGCATGAGAAAACGCTGCTCAATTTAGAGGTTCGGTCTTTAGGGATTGTAATTCATATTTTGAGAAAACCTATGAGTGCGGATATTGACAAATCGGGTGTGATTACTGGAATTGAGGCGGTCTTATTGGGATTTGCCTTATCGATTGATGCCTTCGGAGCAGGGATAGGGGCAGCCATTCTCGGTTTTTCACCAATTGTGATGAGCATCGCCGTGGCGATCATGAGCTCGCTGTTTGTATCAATCGGAATCAACGCCGGCCATTTTCTGTCTAAGTGGAAATGGATCGATAAAATGGCGTTTTTGCCGGGGCTTCTGCTGATCACGATCGGGATCTGGAAAATGTAAAAAGGAGTGGATCTCTTGACCTTAGTCATTGGTTTAACGGGAGGAATAGCTAGCGGCAAAAGCACGGTTGCCAATATGTTGATTGATAAAGGGATTACAGTTATTGATGCAGATATCATTGCAAAACAAGCGGTAGAAAAAGGGATGCCGGCCTACCGGCAAATCATTGACGAATTTGGTGAAGACATACTGCTCCCAAACGGTGATATAGATCGGAAAAAGCTAGGGGCGCTGGTATTTACAAATGAACAAAAGCGTCTCGCCTTAAATGCGATTGTTCATCCCGCAGTCAGGCAGGAAATGCTCAAGCGCCGTGATGAAGCCATCGCGAACCGGGAGGCATTTGTTGTATTGGATATCCCGCTTTTGTTCGAAAGCAAATTGGAATCTTTAGTTGATAAAATTATTGTGGTCAGTGTGACAAAAGAGCTTCAGCTCGAGCGTCTGATGAAGCGCAATCAGCTGACGGAAGAAGAAGCAGTCAGCCGTATCCGCTCTCAAATGCCCTTAGAGGAAAAAACAGCGAGAGCAGATCGAGTCATCGATAACAGCGGCACGCTTGAAGAGACCAGAAGGCAGCTTGATGAAAACATCAGCAGCTGGGCATAATACAAAACCCCGTTTAATACGGACAGTGTTTCAGCGTGTCGACAAACCCTCGCATTCGTTGTCAGGCCTAGGCGTCGGTGCTCACGAAAGACGAAAGGAACGGCGGCTAAATGCTTAGGCGTCCTGCCTAAACGCCGCCGTCATCACATCCTGTGAAAGTCTGCTCCGATGCTCGGCCTTCCTGGACTTCAAGGTTCAATCACGCTGAATAGATGACAAAATCCTAAAAACGAAAACCGTTTTAGGACTTTGTCAACAATCTGAACACCGTTCAATACGAACGGTGTTTTTTGACATGAAAAATTAAAGTTTTCCGGATCAGGGCCAACGCGCAGGTTTTCATTCAGCGCATCGATGCAAAGTCAAATACGCGGCATTTTCTTTTATGAGTGTTCCTTTGTTGATTTAGGAATCGTTATGATGCCATGCTGCAGATTTGTTATATCTTTGAGCAATGTCAGCCAGTACAGGGTGATCCAGACAGCTGCACCTGCATGAAAGGTGACCAAGCTTCCCTCTGGATGCCTTGTTTTTTGCAGTATACCATCAGCCCTTTTTGTTTAAGGTGCGGGTGAAATTCCATTTGATTGATCATAGATCAGAAGTGCGGGAATGCTGCTTTTTTTGGCTGAAGTCATCATGTTCCTCCTTTGTATGATGTGTTGTATGATTGAAATTCTGTCGAGCAAGCTATATAAATAAAAAAGAGCAGATTCAAATCAGCCGGCAAATGTGATTATGAAACATTTCGTTAGGAAAGAAAAGTACGTACTTTTAAGTGCTATAGACACTTTTTGGTGCCTGTGAGGAGAATGGATTGTATGGAGAAGAAAAAATATAACATTTCTGTTGAAGCGACTCTTGAAGTGATTGGAAGGAAGTAGAAATTCGTTATTTTATGCCATCTGACGCACGGAAAAAAACACACGAGTGATGAAAGCGCCTGATGCCCAACATCACGCAAAAAAAGCTGACCCAGCAGCTGCGTGAGCTGGAAGTGGACGGCGTTATTAACCGGATCGTGTACAATCAGGTGCCTTCCAAAGTGGAGTACGAGCTCAGCGAATACGGCCGCAGCTTAGAAGGGATTTTAGATATGCTGTGTGATTGGGGGGCGAACCATATTAACAGAGTGTACGAGGATACATTTTCAGTGCTAGAAGAAAGTGTGCTCAATGATAAGTTAAAACAGGAATCATAAACAATGGGGGCAGTCAGTGCGAAGCGCTGGCTGCTTTTTGATTCTCAAACTAAATTTGTGTGCAAGAAAATATATCGTGCATCATAAATTAGCGTTGTAATCGTTGATTTTTATCAATATGTACTGGCGAATTTATTTTAATGTGTTATACTAATTAAAGATTATAACAAATTAGGATGGCATAATTGATAAGGGGTGTCCAACATGAAGGTAAAAGTAGCGATCAACGGGTTTGGAAGAATCGGAAGAATGGTTTTTAGAAAAGCGATGGTAGACGATCAAATTCAAGTAGTGGCCATTAACGCCAGCTATTCCGCAGAAACGCTGGCTCATTTAATAAAGTATGACACAATTCACGGCAGGTACCACAAAGAGGTTGTGGTTGATGAAAACAGCCTGATCGTAAATGGGAAGAAAGTGCTTCTGTTAAATAGCCGTGATCCAAAACAGCTGCCTTGGCGGGAATATGAGATTGACATTGTCGTGGAAGCGACAGGAAAATTTAATTCGAAGGATAAAGCGATGGGCCATATAGAAGCGGGCGCGAAAAAAGTCATTTTGACTGCTCCGGGAAAAAATGAAGACGTTACCATAGTGATGGGAGTAAATGAGGACCAATTCGACGCCGATCGCCATGTCATTATTTCAAATGCGTCATGCACGACAAACTGCCTTGCGCCTGTTGTAAAAGTGCTGGATGAAGAATTTGGCATTGAAAGCGGGCTGATGACCACAGTTCACGCGTATACAAATGACCAGAAAAATATTGATAATCCCCACAAAGATTTGCGCCGGGCGCGCGCATGCGGTGAATCCATCATTCCGACGACAACAGGAGCGGCAAAGGCGCTTTCGCTCGTGCTGCCACATCTGAAAGGAAAGCTTCACGGCCTTGCCTTGCGCGTCCCTGTTCCGAACGTCTCATTGGTTGATCTCGTTGTCGATCTGAAAATGGACGTAACCGCTGAAGAGGTAAATGAGGCATTTAAACGTGCTGCCAAAACGTCGATGTACGGTGTTCTTGATTATTCTGATGAACCGCTCGTTTCGACTGACTATAATACAAATCCGCATTCAGCGGTCATTGACGGGCTTACGACAATGGTAATGGAAGACAGAAAAATAAAGGTGCTCGCTTGGTATGATAACGAATGGGGCTACTCCTGCAGAGTCGTTGATCTGATCCGCCATGTAGCGGCACGAATGAAACATCCGTCTGCTGTATAAAATAAGGTCATGGACGCTTTTTGAAGAAAAAACCCTTAACAGCATATTTCTGAAAAAACGCACCTTGCAAATTAGACTTAAACACAGTATACTATTTTTCGTGAACTTCTTGCTTGAGACTGTTTCGGAATTACTTAAAGGGTTAGGACCTCTCCGGACTAACTTTCCCCCGTGGTAAATGGCCGACCCAGTTGTTGGAATTTCACTTTTTAATTCTTGTTAAGGGGGGTCCATGACTATGGAAACAATGGGGCGTCACGTTATCTCTGAGCTATGGGGATGCGATTTTGATAAGCTGAATGACATGGATTTTATTGAAAAAACGTTTGTAAATGCTGCTCTAAAATCAGGTGCTGAGGTGCGCGAGGTTGCATTTCACAAATTTGCACCGCAAGGCGTAAGCGGAGTTGTGATTATTTCTGAATCACATTTAACGATTCACAGTTTTCCTGAGCACGGATATGCGAGCATTGATGTTTATACTTGTGGAGACTTAGATCCTAATGTCGCTGCTGACTACATCGCAGAGGCATTACATGCTGATACAAGAGAAAACATTGAAATACCAAGAGGAATGGGGCCTGTGCAAATTAAACAGGCACAAGCGAAAGTACTATAAAAGGAAACACGAACACAAAGGGAGCAAGCTAGAAAGCCGTTATGCGCTTTTTAGCTTATGCTCCTTTTATTTTTTATAAAGAAATAAAGCTGTCAGCTTTTTCTTTTTTCTTTTTTTTTGTAAAATAGAAAGAGATTTTCACAAACCACCTGATGCTGTAGATACAGCTTTACACAACGGCTCTCCCGACAGATGTCACATCTATTTTAAAAAGGCGGAGGCTGCCGAAAATACATTCCAGGGAACGAAATAGTTGGGAGCTGATTTTATTGAAATGTCCTTCATGCCAGCATAACGGTACGCGGGTCCTAGATTCACGTCCTGTGGATGACGGAAAATCCATTCGGCGAAGACGGGAGTGCGAATCCTGCCATTACCGGTTTACCACCTTTGAGAAAGTGGAGGAAACCCCGCTCATCGTCGTGAAAAAAGAAGGCGTGCGGGAGGAATTCAGCAGAGAAAAAATGCTGCGCGGCCTCATAAAAGCATGCGAAAAAAGACCTGTTCCACTCAAAACGCTTGAAGACATGTGCTTTGATATTGAAAAAGAACTTCGCAATCAAGGCTGCTCTGAGGTGAAAAGCGAGCTCGTCGGGGAAATGGTCATGGATCGGCTGGCTAAGATTGATGAGGTCGCTTATGTGCGGTTCGCGTCAGTCTATCGGCAGTTTAAAGATATAAACGTCTTTATCGACGAATTAAAAGACTTAATAAAGAAAGAGCGGTAAAAGAGCTAAGAGGATTCTTCTAGCTCTTTTCTCATGTGCAAAATTGGCATTTGATAGATATGCGAAACGGTGTAAAATGAAAGGTAGAAACAAATTCGGAAGGTTTGAGAATGTATGGCTGACTATTGGAAAGATGTACTGCCTGTAGATCCGTATGTGGTCAAAAGCAGATCGATGCTGCAGGATATAGACAGACAAATTATCACACAACTGTATCAGCCCTTAATCGGCCCTGTTGCATTCTCACTTTATATGACATTGTGGGGAGAGCTGGAACAAAACCGTCTGTGGGGCGGCGAGTCCACACATAGACAGCTGATGGGGATGACACAGTCTAACTTAAAAACAATCCATCAGGAACAGGGGAAGCTCGAGGGCATCGGATTGCTAAAAGTATATATGAAAGAGTCCGAGCGGCAGGAGCGCCTCTTTATATATGAAATCCTTCCGCCGCTCAGGCCAAATGAGTTTTTTGAAGACGGGATGCTGAATGTTTTTCTGTATAATAGAGTCGGAAAAACAAAATACCAGCAATTAAAACAATTTTTCACGCACCCCGCCGTTTCAGAGGATGCCAAAGACATTACGCGTCCGTTTAATCATGCGTTTGAATCACTGCAGCCGAGTGAATGGAAGCTTACATCTGATATGGAGGAAACAGTGAGACTTGCCCCGGGCACAGAATATACTTCTGTCGGACAAGCTCCGTCCTACACCATAACGGAGGATGTGTTTGATTTTGATTTGTTTTTAGCGGGTCTTTCTGAGACGATGATTCCGAGAAAAGCGATGACCCAGCAGGTGCGGGACACAATCAAAAAGCTTTCTTATCTGTACGGAATAGATCCGCTGCAGATGCAAAATGTTGTGATGAGCGCGATTGATGAACGTGACGTGATTACGTCGGAGGCTTTAAGAAAAGCGGCCAGCGACTGGTATCAAATTGAAAGAAACGGACAGCTGCCAAACATCGTGGAAAAAACACAGCCGGTGCATCTGCGTGAGGGCGAAAAACCGGCGGAAGAGGATTCGTTGGACGGGAAGCTGATCGCCTTGCTGGAGACGATTTCTCCGAAGAAGCTTTTGCAGGACATTGCCGATGGAACAGAGCCGTCAAAAGCAGATCTGAAAATCATAGAAGAAATTATGTTTGAACAAAAGCTCGAGCCAGGCGTTACAAATGTGTTGATTTATTACGTCATGCTGAAAACCGACATGAAGCTGTCGAAAAACTATATCCAAAAAATTGCCTCGCATTGGGCGCGCAAAAAGGTGAAAACGGTCAGAGAAGCGATGAGGCTCGCGATAGAAGAAAACCGCCAATATCTTGAATGGGCTGAAGGGAAAACAAATCAGCCTTCAAAACGAAACCAAAAAGTGATTCGCGAAGAAAAACTTCCTGATTGGATGAAAGAAAAGGAGACAGCGTCCGATCCAGAATCCGGACAGCAAAAGCTGCAACCGCAGGATCTGGAAGAACAGAAGAAAAAGATGATGGAAGAAATGGAAAAACTCAAAAAATACTCTGCCTATTAAAGACAGAGATGCGGGGTGAAGGAATAGATGGAACCAATCGGCCGTTCCCTGCAGGGCGTAACCGGCAGGCCGGATTTCCAAAAACGTCTTGAACAAATGAAGGAAAAGGTCATGAAGGATCAAGATGTTCAGTCATTTTTGAAGGAAAACGAAAACATAATTGACCAAAAAATGATCGAAAAGAGCTTGAATAAGCTTTATGAATATACCGGGCAAAGCAAGAAATGTTCTTATTGTTCGGAAGATGAAGATTGCAACAATTTGTTGGAGGGCTACCATCCGAAGCTTGTTGTCAATGGCCGGTCTATTGATATCGAGTATTATGAATGTCCGGTTAAACGGAAGCTCGATCAGCAGAAAAAACAAAAATCCCTTATGAAAAGCATGTATATTCAGCAGGATCTTCTCGGGGCGACTTTCCAGCAAGTTGATATAAGCGATCCGAGCAGGCTTGCGATGTTTCAGCATGTTACGGATTTCCTGAAAAGCTATAATGAGACGGGAAAAGGGAAAGGACTGTATTTGTACGGAAAATTCGGAGTAGGAAAAACGTTTATGCTCGCTGCGATCGCCAATGAGCTCGCGGAAAAAGAGTATTCCTCGATGATCGTCTATGTGCCCGAATTTGTGAGAGAGCTTAAGAATTCGCTGCAAGACAAGTCTTTGGAAGAGAAGCTCAATATGGTTAAAACAACACCCGTATTGATGCTTGATGACATCGGAGCAGAATCAATGACGAGCTGGGTAAGGGATGAAGTCATCGGAACAGTGCTCCAGCACAGAATGTCTCAGCAACTGCCGACTTTCTTTTCGTCTAATTTCTCACCTGACGAGCTGAAGCACCATTTTACGTACTCGCAAAGGGGAGAAAAGGAAGAAGTAAAAGCCGCAAGATTAATGGAGCGAATCTTATATTTGGCTGCTCCAATCCGCCTGGACGGAGAAAACCGCCGACATCCGTAAACTGCGGTTCGAAGGGGAAGGAACTGAGGATATGAAACGAAAAACGGCTGTTAAATGGCTGGCAGTGTTTGTAGGTGCTGGTTTAATCTTTTGGGGAAATAAAACGTATTTGAATCTCTCGCCGAAAGAGATCAGGATATGGGTATTATCGTTCGGGGTCTTTGCGCCGCTGATATTTATTGGTATATCCATCTTCAGACCTTTTGTGTTATTTCCTGTATCTGTTGTTTCTATAGCGGGAGGACTTGCGTTTGGCCCGCTCCTCGGCACGCTTTACACATTATTCGGTTCAATGTGCGCTGCGGCTGTTTCGTTTTTTGCCGCCGGTTTGTTTGCGGGAAAAAAGAACGGCCAGTACGAAAAGCTGGAAGCGATTCAGAAGCAGATGGAGGACAATGGATTTTTTTATATCTTGCTTTTAAGAATCCTGCCGATTAATTTTGATTTCGTCAGCTATGCGGCAGGCCTTTCCAATGTCAAAAAGCTGCCGTATTTTGCGGCAACGGCCGCGGGAATCATCCCCGGAACCATTGCGCTGAATGTGCTCGGAGCGAGCGTTTCAACTGGGAATCAGCCCGCTTTCTTTATGGTGCTCGCTTTGTATATCATTTTTGTCTCGCTGCCGTTTCTCTTCAGAAAGAAAATGCAAAACTTGTTCCAAGAATCAAATTAAGATTTGCCAATGACCTTTACGTCTATTTTGAAAACATCCCCCATATACTTGTAACAGATGCCGTAAGGGGGGACAAACATGCTTGAAATAATCTTTGAAGATGACCATGACGCAGCTGCTTTTTTACATCTCATTCAGCATTCGGATGATCGGAACAATATCATTGTCCGTGAAGGCATACGGAACATCGAGATTGAAAAAGCGAAGCCGGCTTTCTCTATTCAGCGTTTTATGGAGCCGATTCTGGTCAAATTTTTTTTAGAATGCAAAGAAGACGAGCATATGCTGTCGTTGATTGAGGGAACATACTGTTTCACCGATCTGGATGAACAACAGCAAATCCTTCAGCTCGCACACAGTATTATTGAAGGCGAAGCGGACAATCTTCCGTTTGAGCCGATAAAGCTTTCTCGGAAACAGGCTATTTTAGATGAACTCCAAACGATCTGTTTAGAAGAAGGGGTATTTTCCATTCGTTCCTTTCAGACATTCCGGCTTGGACAATACTACAAGCAGTTGAGAGACATTACGGAAACGGCGATAGATGAATATAAGATGGAACAGGAATATCAAAACTTTATTCAAACACTCAGAGACTATGTGACAGCCAAACAGCCGAGAATCAAAAAGGTGCATATTGTCCATGACGGTTCTTTTACAATATGGGAGCTGCGCTATGTGCCGGAACGGGAAAAAATGAAATACATAGACAGGCGGTTTGTCAGGGATCATCCTATGTACATTGATTCTCATTTACTCGCGCCGTTAATCTCCATTGCGCCTGATGAAGTGGTGCTTTATACCGACCAGCCCGAGCATATGATGGCAAGGACCATTCAAAACGTATTTCAAGAGCGAATGGAAATGATGCCGCTGCATGCTTTTTCAGCCGCTGAAATCCCGGTAAAGCAATCAGAAGGATAAGGGCCGGCAGCCTGTATATATAGGGCTGTCGGTTTGAAAAAAGGCAATGCGATCGTGTTGATTTTTTGGAATGAACAATTTATAATACATAGGAGATTAAGAAAGACACACGTATTGATAAGGACATGAAGGAATGATACCGGCTCAAAGAGAGGGAAGCCCCGGCTGTAAGCTTCCCAGCTAAGGACCATTCGCTTTACCGCCTTTGAACTTCAGCTGTGAACCCCCTTCATAAGGAGCAGTAATAGCTGACGGGAACTCCCGTTACAGAGATTAGAGCCGCATGTGCCGAAGGATTGGCTTTGCGGAAAAAAGGGTGGAACCACGATTCCGTTTATTCAACCTCGTCCCTTTCATAGGGGGCGGGGTTTTTATATGTAAAAAAAGGAGTGACATAGATGTCAGAGATGGTAAAAATCACATTTCCTGATGGAGCAGTCAAGGAGTTTGCGAAAGGAACAACAACAGAAGATATCGCGGCATCCATCAGTCCGGGGTTAAAGAAGAAATCATTAGCCGGAAAACTGAACGGTAAAGAAATTGATCTGAAAATGCCGATCAATGAAGACGGTAAAGTGGAAATCATTACAGAAGGCTCTGAAGAAGGTCTTCAAATTATGCGCCACAGTACGGCTCACTTGCTGGCTCAAGCGATTAAACGCATTTACAAAGATGTGAAATTCGGTGTTGGCCCGGTCATCGAAAACGGTTTTTACTACGATGTAGAGATGGAAGAAGCGATTACGCCGGAGGATCTGCCGAAAATTGAAAAAGAAATGAAAAAAATCGTCAATGCGAACCTCCCGATCGTTCGAAAAGAGGTCAGCCGTGAAGAAGCAAAAGCCCGTTTTGCAGAAATCGGTGATGACCTGAAGCTTGAATTATTGGATGCGATTCCTGAAGGAGAAACCGTTTCGATCTATGGACAAGGCGAATTCTTTGACCTGTGCCGCGGCGTGCACGTTCCTTCAACAGGGAAAATCAAAGAGTTTAAGCTGTTAAGCCTTGCAGGCGCATACTGGCGCGGTGACAGCAATAACCAAATGCTTCAGCGCATATACGGCACGGCTTTCTTCAAAAAAACTGATCTTGAAGAGCATCTTCGCATGCTTGAAGAAGCGAAAGAGCGTGACCACAGAAAGCTTGGCAAAGAATTAAAGCTGTTTGCGAACTCTCAAAAAGTCGGACAAGGCCTGCCGCTTTGGCTGCCAAAAGGCGCGACAATCCGCCGCGTCATCGAGCGCTACATTGTCGATAAAGAAATCAGTCTCGGCTATGAGCACGTATACACACCAGTGCTTGGAAGCAAAGAACTGTATGAAACATCAGGGCACTGGGAGCATTACCAGGAAGGCATGTTCCCTCCAATGGAAATGGACAATGAAACCCTTGTGCTGCGTCCAATGAACTGCCCGCATCATATGATGATTTACAAACAAGACATTCACAGCTACCGCGAACTTCCGATTCGGATTGCCGAGCTGGGAACGATGCACCGCTATGAAATGTCAGGTGCGCTCTCAGGCCTGCAGCGTGTTCGCGGCATGACATTAAACGATGCGCATATCTTTGTGCGCCCTGATCAAATTAAGGACGAGTTTATCCGTACAGTCCGATTGATTCAGGATGTATATGAAGACTTCGGCTTAAGTGATTACACATTCCGTCTGTCTTACCGTGATCCTGAAGACACGGAGAAATATTTTGATGACGATGAAATGTGGAACAAAGCGCAATCCATGCTGAAAGAGGCCATGGACGAAATCGGCCATGACTATTACGAAGCAGAAGGTGAAGCGGCATTCTACGGCCCTAAGCTTGATGTTCAGGTGAAAACAGCGATCGGCAAAGAAGAAACATTGTCTACAGTTCAGCTTGATTTCTTATTGCCTGAACGTTTCGATCTGACTTATATTGGTGAAGATGGCAAGCAGCACCGTCCGGTTGTGATTCACAGAGGCGTTGTATCAACAATGGAACGCTTTGTCGCCTTCTTAATCGAAGAACACAAAGGCGCGCTGCCAACATGGCTAGCACCGGTTCAATTCCAAGTCATCCCGGTTTCTCCAGCTGTGCACTTAGACTATGCGAAAAAAGTGCAGGAACGCCTGCAGCGTGAAGGCCTGCGCGTAGAAGTCGACATCCGTGATGAAAAAATCGGCTACAAAATCCGTGAAGCGCAAATGCAAAAAATCCCGTACATGCTTGTGGTCGGTGACCAAGAAGCAGAAAA
The DNA here is from genome assembly GCF_053903245.1 of Bacillus sp. K7. Taxonomy (NCBI): domain Bacteria; kingdom Bacillati; phylum Bacillota; class Bacilli; order Caryophanales; family Bacillaceae; genus Bacillus; species Bacillus sp. K7. The sequence continues at coordinate 2,677,453 of NZ_CP096406.1, read as the reverse complement.
CGGAGCGGTAAACGTCCGTAAGTACGGAGAGCAGAATTCTGACACCATTTCACTTGATGATTTTGTGAAAAAGGCAGTAGCTGAAGCGAAAAAATAAGCGAAAAAAGCATGATCTCAAAGAAGAGATCATGCTTTTTTTATTTCTCTATGATAGGAAACAAATCATGAAGGCTGCTGATAATGTAATCAGGCGTCACATCGGTTTCGTTTTTCTTATCCGTGCGGTTGACCCAAACGGTTTTGATACCGGCCCTTGAAGCGCCCAAAATATCGGTATTCAAGTTATCGCCGACCATGATCGCATCGTCTTTTTCAATATTCATCAGCTTCAGGCAGTGTTCAAAAATAGATACATCCGGTTTCCCTTTGCCAAAAGCGCCCGAGATGACGATTTCATTGAAATAAGGGGCGAGCTCAGGAACGCCGGCGAGTTTCTCTTTTTGCAGACTCGGATCACCGTTTGTCAAAAGCAGCAATTCATACTTGCCTTTTAAGTGATCGAGCACTTCAAATGTTTCATCATATACAAACGGGCGTTTTCTGCGCTCAGCCGCGAAAAACTCTCCCAAGTATTCGCCATATGCGGGGTCATCGATGCCAAGGGCTTTCAGTCCGTTTGTCCATGCGTTTTTTCTGTACTCCGGCACAATCTTGTTCAGCTTCTCAAATCCTTCACTGATCGGTTCTGAGAAATTGGACCATAGTCCTTCAAACGGGTTAATGCCGATCATCACTGTATATGGATACGTCTCATATGACATGTACAATTCTCTCGCCGCTTCGCGAACAGCTGCTTCAAATGCCTGCGGGTCAAGGCCATATTTTTTCTCCGCCTGTAAACAAGTTTCTGCAAATGTTGTTCTGACGCTTTTTTCATCCCAAAGTAGTGTATCGTCTAAATCAAAAAATACGGCTTTCATGATCTTCTCCTCTGCTTCAGATTCAAATCTTTCAGCCAAAAGGCTCATGTTTTATTTTACAATAGATAAAAGCCTTGTGAAATATGTTTTCAGATGATTTTAAAAAAACAGTCAGCCGTGAAGCTCATTGATCGAAAACATGCTAGAATGAAAACGGAAAGAACAGGTGACATGCATGATACATTTAATGATTATGATGCTTGAAAGGGTAGGGATTATTGTGATTTTGGGGTTTATTCTCGCCCATACGAAGCTTTTTAGACAAGCTTTGCAAAATCAGGACGGCTATAAAGGAAAAGCGGTTTTAATCTCTATTTTTTCTCTCTTCAGCATCATCAGCAATTATACAGGCATCGAAATTCAAAAAAATATGATTGTAAACAATGACTGGGTGTTTGCGATAGATCCGTCGGGTTCTATCGCGAATACCCGTATTTTGGGCGTGGAAATCGGAGGCCTCCTCGGAGGGCCGTTTGTAGGGGCGGGAATCGGTGTACTGGCGGGGCTGCATCGCTTTTCGCTCGGCGGCAGCACGGCCTTAAGCTGTGCGGTATCATCCGTTTTAGCAGGTGTTCTTGCAGGCCTGATCGGCAGGTATTTTACGAAGCGCTACCGAATGCCGACACCGCGTATCGCCGCTCTTGTGGGGATCGGCATGGAGACACTGCAAATGGTGATTATTTTGCTGATGGCAAAGCCGTTCAGTGACGCTTGGGAGCTTGTCAGCATGATCGGGATCCCGATGATACTCATCAACGGAACAGGCAGTTTTATTTTCCTGTCGATTATTCAGGCGATCATTCGCAAAGAGGAGCAGGCGAGGGCGCTTGAAACGCATAGAGTGCTGACGATTGCTGACCAGACACTTCCATTTTTCCGCCAAGGACTAAATGAAAACTCCTGTAAAAGTGTAGCGGCTATTATCCATAGGCTGACCGGAACAGATGCGGTATCTCTCACTGATAATGAGAAGATTCTCGCGCATGTCGGTGCGGGAATGGATCATCACATCCCATCAAAAAGCTTGATCACCGGCTTGTCCAAAAAGGTGATTAAAACAGGAGAAATCATGAAGGCCATTTCTCAGGAAGAGATTGAATGCACGCATGCTGAATGTCCTTTGCACGCGGCGATAGTGTTGCCGCTGACATCAAACGGCAACACAATCGGCACCTTAAAAATGTATTTTAAAAACCCTGCAGGCCTTAGCCAGGTAGAGGAGGAGCTTGCTGAAGGGCTGGCTATGCTGTTTTCGACTCAGCTTGAGCTTGGGGAAGCGGAGCTCCAAAGCAAACTTCTCAAGGATGCTGAAATCAAAGCGCTTCAGGCACAGGTGAATCCGCATTTTTTATTTAATGCGATCAACACGATTTCTGCATTATGCCGCACAGATGTTGAAAAAACCCGTAAGCTCTTATTGCAGCTCAGTGTATATTTTCGTTCAAACCTTCAAGGGGCCAGACAGCTGCTGATTCCGCTCTCAAAGGAGCTGAACCATCTTCACGCCTATTTGTCATTAGAACAGGCGCGTTTTCCCGGGAAATATAAGGTTGAGCTCAATATCGACAGCAGGCTGGAGCAGATTGAAATCCCTCCGTTTGTTTTACAGGTGCTTGTGGAGAACGCGCTTCGGCATGCGTTTCCGAAAAAACAAGACATGTGCAAAGTAACGGTCTGTGTCTTATCTGATGATTCATTCGTCTATATGAAAGTGATGGATAACGGACGGGGAATTCCGCCGGACGTCCTGCCGGAACTGGGAAAGATGCCGTTTCCGTCTAAGGAGGGAACCGGTACAGCGCTTTATAACCTGAATCAGCGGCTGACCGGTTTATTCGGACAGCAGGCCGTACTGAATATCAAAAGTGAGGTTCAGAAAGGGACAGAGGTTTCCTTTCAAGTGCCAATGCAACAGATGAAAGAGGGAGAAAAACATGCTCACGGTGTTAATCGTTGATGATGAGATGCTGGCAAGGGACGAATTGGCTTACTTGCTCAAGCGGGCCAATAAAGAGGAAATGATAATCAATGAAGCGGAAAATATCGAATCTGCTTTTGACCAAATGATGGATCAAAAACCTGATTTGCTGTTTTTAGACGTAGATTTATCCGGAGAAAATGGTTTTGATATCGCAAAGCGATTGAAGAAAATGAAGTATCCTCCTGCTGTTGTGTTTGCGACCGCGTATGACCAGTATGCGCTCAAAGCGTTTGAGGTGGACGCTCTTGATTATTTAACCAAGCCTTTCGATGAGGAAAGAATTCTACAAACGCTGAAAAAATATAAAAAAGTCAGTCGGGATATCGTTGAAACAGAACAGAACAGCCATGCCGGCCAGCATAAACTCGCGTTATCTGTTGGAGAATCAATTGTAATCGTCGATACGAAAGACGTCATCTATGCCGGAACGGAAGATGGTCATGTCAACGTAAAAACCTTCGAAAATTCTTATACAGTCAGCGATACGCTCGTTGTCATTGAGAAAAAGCTGCCTGACGCTGATTTTATCCGCGTCCATCGGAGCTTTGTCGTCAATACCGAATATATTAAAGAAATTCAGCCATGGTTTAATTCTACATATAATCTAATGATGAAAGACGGATCAAAAATACCGGTCAGCCGGACATACGCAAAGGAATTGAAGAAGCTGCTCCATATTTGATGGGCGGCTTTTTGCATTTCAGCCATTTGATTCTGCAACTCAGTCCGAATATTCGGCATGATACCTTGTAAGCGCTTCATAATGAGATGTTCTTATTTATAATGAGGGTACCAAAGAGAAAGAGGTGAAGAAAATGAGTGCTAAAAAAGTGTACGGGTTTTTAACACAAGCATTTATTTTTGCCGTCATTATGCTGATTTCGAATATGATTGCTGCTATTGTCCCAATACCTATCCCAGCATCGGTTATAGGGTTGGTCTTATTATTTCTTCTATTATGTTTGAAAGTGATTAAACTGGAACAAGTGGAAACGCTCGGAACGTCTTTAACCTCTTTGATCGGATTTTTATTTGTCCCGTCAGGCATATCTGTTATGAATTCGCTCGGTGTCATGCAGCAATACGGCCTGCAAATTGTCCTTGTCATACTGCTTGCAACGATCATTTTGCTAGGGGCTACAGGATTGTTTTCTCAGCTGATTCTTTTGCTGAGCGGAAAACGCAAATCCGCAGCGGACATGAAAACAAAACCAGTGCAAAGCCCGCAGAACAATAACGAACTCGTTCACCATTAAGGAAACAGGAGGTTCATCAGATGGAAAGCACAATGAGTCCTTATTTCGGAATTGTCGTATCACTGGCTGCATTCGGCATCGGCACCTTTTTATTTAAGAAAACGAAAGGCTTCTTCCTTTTCACGCCTTTGTTTGTTGCTATGGTGCTAGGGATTGCATTTTTAAAAATCGGCGGTTTTTCCTACGCGGACTATAATAACGGGGGAGAGATCATTAAGTTTTTCCTTGAACCGGCGACGATCGCTTTTGCCATTCCTCTGTACAAACAAAGAGATAAGCTGAAAAAATACTGGTGGCAAATCATGTCCTCCATTATTGCCGGCTCTATCTGCTCTGTCACGATTGTTTATTTGCTCGCAAAAGGCATTCACCTCGATGCGGCCGTGATGAAAAGCATGCTTCCGCAGGCGGCTACAACGGCGATTGCGCTTCCTCTATCAAAAGACATCGGAGGCATCAGCAATATCACAGCTTTCGCGGTCATCTTTAACGCTGTTATTGTTTATGCGCTCGGAGCATTGTTCTTGAAGGTGTTTAAAGTAAAGAATCCAATTTCTAAAGGATTGGCTCTTGGTACGTCCGGACATGCACTCGGTGTAGCCGTCGGGATCGAGATGGGAGAAGTCGAAGCAGCGATGGCAAGTATTGCGGTTGTTGTAGTTGGAGTGGTAACGGTTCTGGTCATTCCTGTGTTCGTGCAGCTGATCGGAGGATAAGCCAAGGCCCGCGGCCTTGGCTTTTTCTTTTAAGGTGCGTCTTCGGGATCGATATATCCTTGTTTAATGCCCCATTCCACTTGATCGTCATGCCACTTTTTTCGCTCTTCATAACCATAGCCGTCGTTATCAGGAAGCTCTGGTGCCGGCTGTTGAATGGTATCATCTGTCTGGTTCGAAGAAGACGGTGCATGTTGGCTATTAGAGGAGCGTGTCGCGGATTGCTGCCGTTGTGCCTGCGCTTCCCGCTCTTTTTGTCTTTGCTGCCTGCCGCTGTCTTTCGAGCTCAACTTGTCTTTCCGCTTCCGCTAACCGCTGTCTCTCCGCTGCCGCCTGCTGTTCTGCCAATCTCTGTCTTCCCGCCTCTTCCTCTTGCTGTTTCTTTCGTTTCGCCTCTCGCTCTTTCTCACGCTTTTTCGCGGCCGCGATTTGTCTTTGTTTCTCTGCCTCTTCTTTTGCTTTCCGCTTTCCTAATTCAGCAGCGAGCGGACTTTCAAATGTCCTTTCCAATGAAACAGGTTTTAGTTTTTTCAGCTCTTTTTCTAGCTTCTCATGATGAAACGGGGTTGTCTTAACATCTGCCATTTTTGGTTCGGCAGATGTGCTGCTATTCGAGCAACCGGTTACTATCAATGTGAAAAATAAAGCAAGCTGTATCGGTTTGTTCATATGTCGGGCTCCTTTCCACTTCTTATATCGGCAGTGTTAACTTTATTTCCTGAAAGTTACTGGGTAAGAGGGCAGTAAATCAGCTATTTTAGTATTTCAGGGGATTGGTCATGGAGCATCGCAAGGGCTGAACGCAAGCTTATTCAATAGGACACTTGGTGCACGGCTGAGCGGATCAGAAGCTTTGCATTCTGGATGAGGATGAAAGATTTTCTTTTTCTCTCTTGCGCTCATAGAAAACCCATGTTACAATGAAAAAGTTGTTCCGGAGAAGTCGTCCTTGACTAAAGATCCGGCATTGTGTAGAATAGTTATTGAATTGAATATAAATCACAAGCAGAAGCACCCGCTTCTCACCTGATTGACACACGCATGTAGTTGGCAGGTTGACCGTACATTTTTATTGATACAGATGTTCGTAGTGTGGGTGTTTTATAATGCCCGCACTTTTTGTTTGCCTGCAGAATGCAGTCAAAATGAGTTGTGAATCAATTCGAAGAAACTATGGAGGTGGCTCATTATTAGCAAAGATCAATTGGTTAATGAGGGTATCCGTGCACGTGAGGTCCGTCTAATCGGACAAAATGGCGACCAGCTTGGAATCAAGTCCCGTCAGGAAGCACTTGAAATCGCCGGCCGCGCAAATCTTGACCTTGTGTTAGTTGCAGCGAATGCAAAACCGCCTGTATGCCGCATTATGGACTACGGTAAGTTCCGATTCGAGCAGCAGAAAAAGGACAAAGAAGCACGCAAAAATCAAAAAATCATTAACTTAAAAGAAGTTAGATTAAGTCCGACAATCGATGAGCATGACTTTAATACGAAATTGCGAAATGCGATTAAATTCCTTGAAAAAGGCGATAAAGTGAAAGCTTCTATCCGCTTTAAAGGACGCGCAATCACTCATAAAGAAATCGGCCAGCGTGTGTTAGACCGTTTTTCTGAAGCTTGTGCTGACGTTGCGACTGTCGAAACAAAACCAAAAATGGACGGCCGCAGCATGTTCTTAATGCTCGCGCCGAAAAACGAAAAGCAATAAGGAGGAAATCCCATGCCAAAAATGAAAACTCACCGCGGATCTGCTAAACGTTTTAAAAAGACAGGTTCTGGGAAGTTAAAACGTTCTCACGCATATACAAGTCACTTATTCGCCAACAAATCTCAAAAGCAAAAGCGTAAGCTTCGCAAGAGTGCTGTTGTAAGCGCAGGAGACTTCAAACGCATCAAACAACAGCTTGCTAACATCAAGTAATCGGACAAGGAACAATTAGGAGGGAAATTTAATGCCAAGAGTAAAAGGCGGAACTGTGTCGCGTCAGCGTCGTAAAAAAGTTCTTAAATTAGCAAAAGGTTATTTCGGTTCAAAACATAGATTATACAAAGTAGCAAACCAGCAGGTCATGAAATCTGGAAACTACGCTTTCCGTGACCGTCGTCAGAAAAAACGTGATTTCCGTAAGCTTTGGATTACTCGTATCAACGCAGCTGCTCGCATGAACGGTCTTTCTTACAGCCGTTTAATGCACGGTCTTAAGCTTTCTGGTATCGAAGTAAACCGTAAAATGCTTGCTGATCTTGCTGTAAACGATCTTACTGCATTCAATCAGCTTGCTGATACTGCTAAAGCTCAATTAAACAAGTAATCACATAGAGCCGCTCTCCAGCAGAGCGGCTTTTTTATATAAAGGATGAGAAACATGGGTATTGCTGTTTATTTGGTGCTGATCAATTTGTGCGGTTTTTGGGTGATGGGCGCTGACAAACGAAGAGCGCGGCAGCACAAATGGAGAATTTCTGAAGACAGTCTGTGGCTGATAGCGATCGTGTTTGGAGCTCTCGGTGTCTGGCTTGGCATGCAAACCTTCAGACATAAAACGAAGCACGCCTCTTTTAAGTACGGAGTCCCGCTTCTTCTGGTCATTGAAGCGATCTTGATCGGCATTTATTACAGCCCGTTTGATTTATAAAAAGCAGAAAAGCGTTTTAGCGCTCTTCTGCTTTTTTTGTGAGTTTAATGGGCTGGTCCCAGTCAATTTTGCAATTCGGATATCGTTCCAGCACTTTTTCTTCAATGTTCTCGAAATCTTTTGCAGAGAAATGCTTCAGCTTCTCAGGAGATTCTGTCCAAACAAAAATGGTATGGATAAACAGTGGATGATCTTTGGAAGGAATATGCTTTTCTCCCTCAAAAAGCACGCCTTTATACGTTAATTGAAAGTTCTTTCGGGCATTGTTCTGTTCATCGATAATATAAAAAAGTTCTTTTGATTGGGCCAGTTTGAGCCTTCTCTTTGGACTGGCGACATATTTGACTGCAGCATAAATACAATAAGCAAAAAGTGCAAGCAATATCAGCCTTAGAACCATGGTAAACATTGGGTGAAGGCACCTCCCTTATTGTGATGATCTGATGTAATACGAAGAGAACAGAAAAAGGTTTCACTTTTTTAAAAGAAAAGTTCTAAAAACATATACCCGATTTTCAAGTGAAATAGTCGTATGGTTAGCGTCAGGTTTTGTATAATAAGAATGCAGGACAAGAAGGAGGTTTTTGGAACATGGCAAAATTAGATGAACAACTGACCATGCTGAAAGATTTAACAGATGCAAAAGGCATACCGGGCAATGAAAGAGAAGTAAGGCAAGTGATGAAATCATACATAGAACCATTTGCTGATGAGGTGACTACGGATCGGCTGGGCAGTTTAATTGCCAAAAAAACAGGTGTGGAGAACGGCCCGAAAATTATGATTGCCGGGCATTTGGATGAAGTCGGCTTTATGGTGACACAAATCACTGATAAAGGCTTTATCCGTTTCCAAACTGTTGGCGGCTGGTGGGCTCAGGTAATGCTGGCCCAGCGTGTCACCATCGTGACAAAAAAAGGGGAAATCACAGGGGTTATCGGCTCAAAGCCGCCTCATATTTTATCTCCTGAAGCGAGAAAAAAATCAGTGGAAATAAAAGAGATGTTTATTGATATCGGCGCTTCAAGCCGAGAAGAAGCCTTGGAATGGGGCGTGCTTCCGGGAGATATGATCGTTCCTCATTTTGAATTTACAGTCATGAACAATGAAAAATTCCTCTTGGCGAAGGCGTGGGACAACCGCATCGGCTGTGCGATTGCCATTGATGTGTTAAGAAATTTACAAAACACAGGCCATCCAAACATTGTGTATGGCGTGGGTACCGTGCAGGAAGAAGTCGGCCTGAGAGGGGCGAAAACAGCAGCTTACACCATTCAGCCTGATATTGCGTTTGGTGTTGATGTAGGAATAGCAGGGGACACACCTGGGATTTCTGAGAAAGAAGCGCAAAGTAAAATGGGCGAAGGGCCGCAGATTATCGTATACGATGCATCCATGGTTTCTCACAAAGGTTTGCGGGATGTCGTTGTCGCTACGGCGGAGGAAGCTGGCATTCCGTACCAATTTGATGCCATTGCCGGCGGCGGAACGGATTCGGGAGCCATCCATTTGACGGCAAATGGTGTTCCTGCGCTGTCCATTACCATTGCAACCCGCTACATTCATACACACGCGGCTATGCTGCATCGTGATGATTATGAAAATGCGGTCAAATTAATTACAGAAGTGATTAAAAAATTAGACCGAAAGACAGTTGACCAAATCACATACGAATAAAAATCATCAGAATCCGCTATAAAAGGCGGATTCTATTTTTTTGTCTGTACAAATTCAATAAGCAGCCCTACAATAAGGATATATATAGAAAATATGTGCTAGTCTGGAGGTTAGACAAGTTTTCTATATCTCAAAAAAAGGGGGATTTGAAGAACATGAAAAAGAAAGCGTTTTCTGGGTTATTGCGTTTTTCTTGTGCAGCTTTAACAGCTGGTGCTTTAATGTTGTCCGCTTTACCGGCATCAGCGGCTTTTTGGGGGGCATCGAATGAGCTTCTGCATGATCCGACGATGGCAAAGGAAGGAAATACTTGGTATGCCTTCGGGACAGGGCTTGCAGATGAAAACGGACTTCGTGTACTGAAAGCGGACAGCAACGGGGTATGGAGAGTTCAAAAATCCATTTTCACCAGTCCTTTATCATGGTGGCGCCAATACGTGCCTCATTTCGAACGAAACCAATGGGCTCCGGATGTGTCATATTACAACGGAAAGTACTGGCTTTACTATTCGGTTTCTTCGTTTGGAAGCAATACCTCTTTAATTGGCCTTGCTTCAGCTACTAATCTCAGTTCAGGCAACTGGAAGGATGAAGGGCTAGTTACTCGGTCAACAAGTGCCAATAATTATAATGCCATTGATCCTGAGTTAACCATTGATAAAGATGGAAACCCTTGGCTTGCATTCGGTTCATTTTGGGGCGGAATTAAATTAACAAAATTAAATAAGTCTACGATGAAACCAACCGGTTCATTATATTCAATAGCAGCCAGACCAAATAACGGCGGCGCTCTGGAAGCCCCTACATTAACATACCATAATGGCTACTATTACTTAATGGTTTCATTCGATAAATGCTGTGAAGGCGTAAATAGTACGTACAAAATTGCTTATGGCAGATCGAAAAATATTACAGGTCCTTATGTAGACAGAAGCGGTAGAAGCATGATGGATGGAGGAGGTACGATTCTTGATGCCGGCAATGAACAGTGGAAAGGGCCGGGCGGACAGGATATCGTAAACGGGAACATACTCGTGCGTCATGCTTATGATGCAAAAGACAACGGAACTCCAAAGATGTTAATCAATGATTTGAATTGGAGTTCAGGCTGGCCGTCTTATTAAGATAAAGCCAACCGTTCACATCTTATTCTCTTTGTTTAGCCCTGATACATCAGGGCTTTTTCTAATGGAAAGCGGAATCGGAAGATGAATTGACGGAGCAATCATAGATGTAAGAACACGTTTTTTCACCTGAAAACCTTGTAACCAATCATTTCTTTTTGTAAAAGAATACAAAAATGATTGACAGTAAATAAACCTACTAATATAATGAAGTTGTTCGTACAAATTAATTGTTAATAGTTTATTTGTTGTTATTAGTCCGTATCTGTTTGGGTAATTGAAAGCGTTTTACTATAGGAAGAAAGGGGCAGTTTACATGCTTCAGACAAAAGATTATGAATTCTGGTTTGTGACAGGCAGCCAGCACCTATACGGGGAAGAGACGCTAGAGCTGGTCGATCAGCATGCGAAAAGCATTTGTGAGGGGCTCAGCGGGGTTTCGTCCAGATATAAAATCACTCACAAGCCTGTCGTCACTTCATCGGAAACCATCAGACAGCTGTTAAGAGAAGCGGAGTACAGTGAGACATGCGCCGGCATCATTACATGGATGCACACATTTTCTCCCGCAAAAATGTGGATTGAGGGTCTTTCCTCTTATCAAAAACCGCTTATGCATCTGCATACTCAATATAATCGCGATATCCCATGGGGTACGATTGACATGGATTTTATGAACAGCAACCAATCCGCACATGGCGATCGTGAGTACGGTTATATCAACTCACGAATGGGGCTGAGCCGAAAAGTCGTTGCCGGTTATTGGGATGATGAAGAAGTGAAGAAAGAAATATCCCAGTGGATGAATACGGCGGCTGCATTAAATGAAAGCAGACATATTAAGGTTGCCAGATTCGGAGATAACATGCGTCACGTCGCGGTAACAGACGGAGACAAGGTAGGAGCGCATATTCAATTCGGCTGGCAGGTTGACGGATATGGCATCGGAGACCTTGTCGAAGTGATGAACCGCATTACGGACGATGAAGTTGACACGCTCTATGCGGAGTATGACCGTCTCTATGTGATCAGTGAGGAAACAAAACGTGACGAAGCAAAGGTAGCGTCGATTAAAGAACAGGCGAAAATTGAACTTGGCTTAACCGCTTTTCTTGAACAAGGCGGATACTCAGCTTTTACAACATCGTTTGAAGTGCTGCATGGAATGAAACAGCTCCCGGGGCTTGCCGTTCAGCGCCTGATGGAGAAGGGCTACGGGTTTGCCGGTGAAGGAGATTGGAAGACAGCGGCTCTTGTACGGATGATGAAAATCATGGCTGAAGGAAAAAGAACGTCCTTCATGGAAGATTATACGTACCATTTTGAACCTGGAAATGAAATGATTCTAGGCTCGCACATGCTGGAAGTGTGTCCGACTGTCGCTTTGGATCAGCCGAAAATCGAGGTTCACCCGCTTTCTATCGGCGGCAAGGAGGACCCTGCGCGTTTTGTATTTAACGGCATCAGCGGTTCAGCCATTCAAGCAAGCCTTGTTGATATCGGAGGGCGTTTCCGCCTTGTGTTAAATGAGGTCAATGGACAGGAAATTGAAAAAGAGATGCCGAATCTGCCGGTCGCCCGTGTTCTCTGGAAGCCGGAGCCATCATTGAAAACAGCGGCGGAGGCATGGATTTTAGCCGGCGGCGCACACCATACCTGCTTGTCTTATGAACTAACAGCGGAGCAAATGCTCGATTGGGCGGAAATGGCAGGGATCGAAAGTGTTTTCATTTCCCGTGATACGACAATTCACAAGCTGAAACACGAATTAAAATGGAACGAGGCGCTTTACCGGCTTCAAAAGTAGAAAGGGGGAATTCACTTGGCTTACACTATAGGGGTTGATTTTGGAACTTTATCAGGAAGAGCGGTGCTCGTTCATGTCGAAACAGGGGAGGAACTGGCGGCTGCTGTAAAAGAATACAGACATGCTGTCATTGATACCGTTCTTCCAAAAACGGGTCATAAGCTGCCGCGGGATTGGGCGCTTCAAGATCCGGCTGATTATCTGGAAGTCTTGGAAACGACCATTCCGGCTCTACTCGAACAGACGGGTGTTGAACCGAAAGACATCATCGGGATCGGAATTGATTTTACGGCATGTACGATCCTGCCGGTTGACCGTACAGGGCAGCCGTTATGCATGCTGCCGGAGTATGAAGAGGAGCCGCACAGCTATGTGAAGCTTTGGAAGCACCATGCGGCCCAAAAACACGCTGATCGGCTGAATCAAATTGCTGAAGAAGAAGGAGAGGCTTTTTTACAGCGGTACGGAGGGAAGATTTCATCAGAATGGATGATTCCTAAGGTCATGCAGATTGCGGAAGAAGCGCCGCACATTTATGAAGCGGCTGACCGGATCATCGAGGCTGCAGACTGGATCGTGTACCAGCTGTGCGGCTCGCTCAAAAGAAGTAATTGTACAGCAGGATATAAAGCGATTTGGAGTGAAAAAGCGGGATATCCGTCAGATGAATTCTTAGGCAAATTAAATCCTTTAATGAAAACGATTACAAATGACAAATTAGCGGGTTCTATTCATTCAGTAGGGGAAAGAGCCGGAGGACTGACTGAAAAAATGGCCCAGCTGACAGGCCTTCTTCCAGGGACAGCTGTCGCGGTTGGAAATGTGGACGCTCATGTCTCCGTACCAGCGGTCGGCATTACAGAGCCAGGGAAAATGCTGATGATTATGGGAACCTCAACGTGCCATGTGCTTCTAGGTGAAGACGTACATATTGTGCCCGGTATGTGCGGTGTTGTGGACAACGGAATTCTTCCGGGCTACGCGGGATATGAGGCAGGGCAGTCCTGTGTCGGCGATCATTTTGACTGGTTTGTAAAAACATGTGTCCCGCAAGCGTATCGAGAGGAAGCAGAGGAAAAAAACATTGGCATTCATGAGCTGCTGAGTGAGAAAGCAAACCTTCAAGCGCCGGGTGAAAGCGGCCTGCTTGCTTTAGATTGGTGGAATGGAAACCGTTCAACTCTTGTTGATGCTGATTTAACTGGAATGCTGCTTGGCATGACGCTGCTAACGAAGCCTGAAGAGATTTATAGAGCGTTAGTTGAAGCAACAGCTTACGGAACGCGGATGATTATCGAAACGTTCAAAGAAAGCGGGGTTCCGATTGAGGAGCTGTACGCAGCCGGCGGAATTGCTGAGAAAAACCCGTTTGTCATGCAGATTTATGCGGATGTGACAAACATGGACATTAAAATTTCCGGTTCTCCGCAAGCCCCTGCCTTAGGATCTGCCATTTTCGGCGCGCTTGCGGCCGGTAAAGAAAACGGCGGATACGATGACATCAAAGCGGCAGCGGCGCACATGGGGAAAATGAAAGATATATCTTATACGCCAAACGCCGAAAACGCCGCAGTGTATGAAAAATTGTACGCTGAATATAAAGAGCTGGTTCACTACTTCGGAAAAGAAAACCATGTCATGAAGCGTCTGAAAACAATCAAAAATCTTCAATTTTCATCTGCCGCCAAAAAGAATTCATGAAGGGTGATGGAGCATGCTTGAAACATTAAAAAAAGAAGTGCTGGCTGCCAACCTGAAGCTTCAAGAGCATCAGCTGGTAACCTTTACGTGGGGAAATGTCAGCGGCATTGACCGTGAGAAAGAAAGAATTGTCATCAAACCAAGCGGAGTGGAATACAGCGACCTGACAGCTGATGACTTGGTTGTTTTGAACCTTGAAGGAGAGGTCGTCGAAGGCTCGCTCAAGCCTTCTTCAGATACACCTACTCATGTTTATTTGTATAAAGCCTTTCCGAACATCGGGGGAATTGTCCATACCCATTCTCAATGGGCGACAAGCTGGGCGCAATCGGGCAGAGACATACCGCCTTTAGGCACGACCCATGCTGATTATTTTGACAGCGCGATTCCGTGTACAAGAGAAATGTACGATGAAGAAATCATTCATGACTACGAACTGAATACAGGAAAAGTCATAGCTGAAACCTTTCAGCACCATAACTACGAACAAGTTCCGGGTGTACTCGTGAATAATCACGGCCCGTTCTGCTGGGGCACGGACGCCTTAAATGCCATTCATAACGCAGTTGTATTAGAAACGGTTGCGGAAATGGCCTATCACTCCGTTATGCTGAACAAGGATGTAAACCCAATTAATACAGTCCTTCATGAAAAGCATTTTTATCGAAAACACGGAGCAAATGCGTATTATGGCCAGTCATGATCCCGTTGTGTCACCGGCCGGCATTTTGATTGACTTGGATGGTACTGTATTCAGAGGAAATGAGTTGATTGAAGGGGCAAGAGAAGCGATCAGTACGCTTCGGGGAATGGGGAAGAAAATCGTCTTTCTGAGCAACCGGGGAAATATCTCCCGTGCCATGTGCAGAAAAAAACTTCTCGGCGCGGGGATTGAAGCGGACATAAGCGACATTGTTCTGTCGTCAAGTGTGACAGCGGCTTTTCTGAAAAAACATTATCGTTTTTCAAAGGTGTGGGTGCTTGGAGAACAAGGTTTGGTAGACGAGCTGACACTGGCCGGTGTACAGCACGCGAACGAGCCAAAGGAAGCGGATTGGCTGGTGATCTCCCTACATGAAACGCTCACGTACGAAGATTTAAACCAGGCCTTTCAAGCTGCCGCCGGCGGCGCTCGTATCATGGCTACGAACAAAGATCGCTCTTTTCCGGACGAAGACGGCAATGCCATCGATGTGGCCGGGATGATCGGGGCGATAGAGGCTTCTGCTCAAGCGAAAACAGAGCTAGTTGTCGGAAAACCGTCGTGGCTGATGGCGGAGGCTGCCTGCACAGCAATGGGGCTGTCCGCGCATGAATGCATGATTATCGGAGACAGCCTTGAATCTGACATTGCGATGGGAAAGCTTTATGGCATGAAAAGCGCCCTAGTGCTTACTGGCTCTGCGAAACCGGGTGAACAGCGTTTGTACACACCGGATTATGTACTGGAATCCATTAAGGATATAACCAAATTGGCTGAGGAGGGGATTCTCTTATGAATCGTATCGCAGCTGACGTTGAGCAAGCCTTTGAACACGCCGGAGAAAAGACACTTCCTATAGAAGTTGAAGAAATTGTTATCGGCAAACAAGCAGCTGATTCGCTATTGGATTATGTAAAAAGAAAAAACAACAAACAGATTGTCCTTGTCTGCGACTCGAATACACATCGCATTGCGGGAAGCGATTTGGAAAACCGCTTGCAGCAAGAAGGGTTTCAGGCGGAGTGCCTGATCATTCCGGAAAATGAAGCCGGAGATGTGACAGCTGATGAACGATCGCTCATTCATGCGCAGATCCATACGAAAAAAACAACGGATCTCATGATCGCGGTCGGTTCGGGCACGATTCATGACATCGTCCGCTTTGCAGCGTTTCAGAGGGATGTGCCGTTTATATCCTATCCGACTGCTCCATCTGTAGATGGATTTACGTCAGCAGGGGCGCCGCTTATTTTATACGGGACGAAAACAACCATCCAAACGAAGGCCCCGTCCGCGCTGTTCGCTGATCTGGATTTATTAAAAGCGGCACCCCGGACAATGGTGGCGGCTGGATTTGGCGACATGCTCGGGAAAATCACGTCTTTAGCAGATTGGGAAATATCCCGCCACCTTGCCGGCGAGCCTTATTCTCCAACGGGGGCTAAGATCGTTCAGGAGGCGCTGGAAGCCTGTATCGCACATACAGAAGACATTGCGATGAAAACGGAAACAGGCATACAGGTTTTAATGGAATCTTTAATTGTATCGGGTCTTGTCATGCTGGCTTTAGATCATTCCCGCCCGGCATCTGGCGGAGAGCATCACATTTCCCATTGGATTGAGATGGAATTAATGAAGAAAAACCGGCCTCAGATTCTTCACGGGGCAAAGGTGGGCTGTGCCGCTGTGTTATTAACTGACACATACAGAAAGCTCGCTCAGGATGACGGGCTGAACGAATTTTCTCCGCGCCGGCGGCATGCGATTCAAACAGCTTATGAAACGCTTCCCAAAGGAGAAGTGCTCGCCGGTTGGCTGAGATCAGCCGGAGGCCCTGCGTTTTTTGACGAAATAGGTGTCGGGCAGGATTCCGTCAAAAATGCCTTCAGAAACGCTCACACCTTAAGAGACCGCTGCACCGGATTAAGAATCATTAATGAAAACAAAACGCTGATCAATCATGGTCTATATGAATAGCCTGCACCTCGAATGGAAGGGGTAACGCAAATGAAAAAAATGACTGCCTGTTTTTTTGTGCTCATGATGCTGCTGACATTATTCATTGCTGGGTGTTCGGCAGAACGATCATCCGGGAAATCGGGTGAAACCGAGCTGACCTTTTGGACATTTAACGGACTTCATGAGCAGTTTTATGTAGAAATGATGAAGGAATGGAACAAAAAATATCCTGACCGCAAAATTAAACTGAATACGGTCGTTTATCCATATGGACAAATGCACGATAACTTGTCTATCTCCTTAATTGCGGGAGAAGGTGTCCCTGATATTGCCGATGTCGAATTGGCCCGTTTTTCAAACTTTTTGAAGGGCTCTGACATACCGCTTGCGGATTTGACTCCGCTGATTGAAAAGGACCGCGATAAATTCGTTGAGGCGCGGCTTACCTTGTACAGCAAAAACGGCAAGCTATACGGGCTGGACACGCATGTAGGAACGACAGTTATGTTTTATAACATGGATGTGATGAAAAAAGCCGGTGTCAATCCTGATGATATCAAAACATGGGATGATTACCATAAAGCCGGGCAGAAAGTGCGCAAAGTGACCGGAAAGCCGATGGGAACGGTGGAAACCAATGATTCCGCAACGTTCTTATCCATGATTTCTCAGCAAAACTCAGGTTATTTTGATAAAAACGGCAAGCTGATCCTCAATAATGACACCAATGTAAAAACAATTCAATTTTTAAAGGACATGATTAATGATAAAACGATGATTGCCGCACCAGGCGGCGGGCATCACAGTGAAGAATATTACGGCTTTATGAACCAAGGCGGAGCAGCGTCTGTTCTGATGCCGATTTGGTATATGGGAAGATTTTTAGATTATATGCCTGATTTAAAAGGAAAGATTGCCATCCGGCCGCTTCCGGCTTGGGAAGAGGGGGGCGACCGTTCGGCAGGTTTGGGCGGTACGGCAACTGTTGTTCCGAAGCAATCCAAGCATGTTGAGTTAGCAAAAGAGTTTTTGGCCTTTGCGAAGGGCTCTAAAGAAGGAAACAAAAAGCTTTGGAGCGTACTCGGGTTTGACCCGCTTCGCTGGGATGTCTGGAGCTCTCAGGAATTGAAGGAGAAAAACAAATACACAGATTACTTCCAAAACGGAACAGGCATTTTTACTATGCTGCTCGATATCAAGGATGAAATCAATCCAATTTATTTACATGAGGATTTTGCCAAGGCTTCAGACCTTGTCAACAGAAGCGTATTGTTCGACGCACTTAAATCTCAGCAAAAAACGCCTAAGCAAGCCTTGGACAGAGCGGCAGGTGAACTGAAAAAGAAATAGAATCCCATTCAAAAAGTGAAAGCGGGGAGGTTCTCATGAAACCTGTGAAAACGGGAACGGTTCATCCCGTTCCCTCAGCTGCAAAACAATCAGGCTGGCGAGATCTATTTTATTCGAAAAAAGCGGCGCCCTATCTGTTTACAGCGCCATTCATTTTATCTTTTCTCGTATTTTTTTTATACCCCATCATTAGCGTCTTCATCATGAGCTTTCAAAGAATATTGCCGGGAGAGGTGACGTTTGTCGGATTGTCCAATTACACTGCGCTAAACAATCCGACGTTCTATACCGCCCTTTGGAATACACTGGAATACACCTTTTGGACACTGATTGTGCTGATTCCAGTCCCATTGCTGCTGGCCATATTCCTGAATTCAAAGCTGGTCAAATTCAGAAATATATTCAAATCAGCGCTATTCATTCCGGCTTTGACTTCTACCATTGTGGCTGGGATCATATTTCGGCTGATCTTCGGAGAAATGGAAACGTCGCTGGCCAATTCCATCTTACTTAAACTCGGCTTTTCACCTCAGAACTGGATGAACAATGAACATACCGGCATGTTTTTAATGGTGCTGCTTGCTTCGTGGAGATGGATGGGAATCAACATCCTTTACTTTATGGCCGGTTTGCAAAATGTGCCGAAAGAGCTGTACGAAGCCGCCGATATTGACGGCGCGAATACGATGAAAAAATTCCGGCACATTACGCTGCCATTTCTCAAGCCTGTATCGGTTTATGTGCTCACCATCAGCATCATCGGCGGATTCAGGATGTTTGAGGAAAGCTACGTCCTTTGGCAAAATAATTCCCCGGGTAATATCGGCTTGACGCTTGTCGGATATTTGTACCAGCAGGGGCTTGCCTACAACGAAATGGGATATGGAGCGGCCATCGGCATTGTGCTTTTGATTGTGATACTTGTTGTCAGCCTGATTTCGTTAAAGCTGTCAGGCTCGTTTAAGGGGGAGGGATAAATGTTGCGGCACAGTCCTCAGTACAGCGTTTACAAAATCGCGCTTACCCTGTTTTTTATCATGCTGAGCCTATTGTATATTTTTCCGATTTTCTGTTTGCTTTTAGGATCATTAAAGCCGTCATCTGAGCTTTTGCGTATAGGGCTGAATGTTGATATTGATCCAAAAGTGATGAGTTTAGATAACTACACATTTCTGTTTAATGGCGGCAGTATTTATTTCAAGTGGTTTTTTAACAGTCTTGTGCTTGGAATTTTGACGACCCTGCTCACTCTGTTTTTTTCTTCGATGATTGGGTATGGGCTTGCGGTTTACGAATTTAAGGGCAGAAATATCATCTTTGTTCTTGTGCTGATTATTATGATGGTCCCGCTTGAAGTAATGATGCTTCCGTTGTTTAAGCTGACCGTCGGATTGCACTTGATCGATTCGTATACGGGTGTGATCCTGCCATTCATCGTTTCACCGGTAGCTGTTTTCTTTTTCAGGCAGTATGCCCTCGGTCTTCCAAAAGATTTGCTGGACTCTGCAAGGATGGACGGCTGTACGGAATTCGGCATCTTTTTCCGGATTATGGCGCCGCTGATGAAACCGGCTTTCGGCGCAATGATTATCCTCCAGTCCTTAAACAGCTGGAACAACTTCTTGTGGCCGTTGATTGTGCTTCGTTCGAAAGAAATGTTTACGCTTCCAATTGGGCTGTCCAGCTTGTTGAGCCCTTACGGCAACAACTATGACATGCTGATATCCGGCTCAGTATTTGCGATTTTGCCGGTAATTATTATTTTCTTGTTTTTCCAAAAGTACTTTATTTCCGGCCTGACAGTAGGCGGAGTCAAAGGTTAAAAAGGGAGGAAACGTGTAATGAAAAAAGCGCGAATGATTGTAGACAAAGAATATAAAATCGGTGAAGTGGACAAACGGATTTACGGTTCGTTTATCGAACATATGGGACGTGCGGTATATGAAGGCATATATGAGCCTGATCACCCTCACGCGGATGAAGATGGATTTAGAAAGGATGTCCAGTCGCTGATCAAAGAATTGCAGGTTCCGATTATCCGCTATCCAGGCGGAAACTTTTTATCCGGATACAATTGGGAGGACGGTGTCGGACCTGTCGAAAACCGTCCGAGACGGCTTGACTTGGCATGGCAAACGACAGAAACGAATGAAGTGGGGACAAATGAATTTTTAACTTGGGCAAAAAAGGTGAACACTGAGGTCAACATGGCCGTAAACCTTGGCACAAGAGGCATAGACGCTGCCCGCAATCTCGTTGAATACTGCAACCATCCGAAAGGCTCATACTGGAGTGACTTAAGAAGATCGCATGGCTATGAACAGCCGTATGGCATCAAAACATGGTGCTTAGGAAACGAAATGGATGGCCCGTGGCAGATTGGCCACAAAACAGCTGACGAATACGGGCGGCTTGCTGCGGAGACGGCAAAGGTCATGAAGTGGGTTGACCCGTCAATTGAACTTGTTGCCTGCGGCAGCTCAAACAGCGGCATGCCGACCTTTATCGATTGGGAAGCAAAGGTGCTGGAGCATACGTACGAGCATGTCGACTATATCTCTCTTCACACATATTACGGAAACCGGGATAACAATCTGCCAAACTACTTGGCCCGTTCTATGGATCTGGATCATTTTATTAAATCTGTCGCTGCAACATGTGATTATGTAAAAG
Source organism: Bacillus sp. K7 (assembly GCF_053903245.1). NCBI lineage: Bacteria > Bacillati > Bacillota > Bacilli > Caryophanales > Bacillaceae > Bacillus > Bacillus sp. K7. The sequence goes on along the minus strand of NZ_CP096406.1, from coordinate 2,656,950 downwards.
CAAAAACCCGCAGCAAGAAAACCATCAATCTCTCTCTCGATGAATGGAACGTCTGGTATCACTCAAATGAGGCGGATAAAAAAGTTGAGCCGTGGATAACTGCGCGTCCGATTTTAGAGGATATTTATAATTTTGAAGATGCCTTACTGGTCGGTTCCCTCCTCATTACGATGCTGCAGCACGCAGACCGTGTGAAAATCGCGTGTCTTGCACAGCTTGTAAATGTCATCGCGCCGATCATGACGGAAAAAGGCGGAGAAGCCTGGAGACAGCCGATTTTCTATCCGTACATGCATGCTTCTGTTTACGGAAGAGGTGAGTCACTGAAGCCGCTTATTTCTTCGCCGAAGTACGACTGCACTGATTTTACGGATGTGCCATATGTTGATGCCGCTGTTGTGTATTCCGAAGAGGAAGAAACCCTCACGATTTTTGCGGTAAACAAAGCTGAGGAGCAGATGGAGACAGAGATTTCGCTCAGAGGTTTTGAATCTTATCAAATCGCAGAGCACATTGTACTCGAGCATCAGGATATCAAAGCGACAAACCAGCATAACAGAAAAAATGTCGTCCCGCATTCCAACGGAACATCGTCTGTTAGCGAAAACGGCTTAACCGCGCATTTCACGCCGCTTTCCTGGAATGTAATACGCTTGAAAAAACAGTCATAAAGCGAAAAAAAACCGGAGAGCTCTCTCCGGTTTTTTTTCTCGGTAGATATGATTCAGTACCTTGTAATGTTCAAAGGTGAGACGTCAGTCAACCTAGATCAAATTATGTATCAAGAAAAATCAGAGAAGCGCATTGCAGGATATATAGGTGATAGCGGAACCTCTAATCGTTTAAACATTTGCACAACCTCTGGAGACATTGAACTAAACTAACTGCGCCGAGCCGGCCAATTCCAGCCGGCTTTTTTGTATAGGAAAAAATGACCGCTTTTCAATATGAAATTATGATATATTTATGAAAAACAGCAAAGGAGTTGGGAGATAATGAATGCGGTTACAATTGTGATAGCGTCAATGTGCGTTTTGGCTATCGCCTATCGTTTATACGGAACATTTATGATGGTGAAGGTTCTGAAAGTGAATGATGAAAAGCCGACGCCTGCTCACGCGCTTGAAGATGGAAAAGATTATGTGCCTACAAACAAATGGGTCTCGTTCGGCCACCATTTTGCGGCGATCGCAGCGGCTGGGCCGCTGGTCGGACCCATTCTGGCGGCTCAGTTCGGCTATTTGCCGGGGTTATTATGGCTGTTAATCGGGGCGGTAATAGGGGGAGCTGTCCATGATCTTGTTGTGTTGTTTGCATCGATGCGCAAAAGTGGAAAATCGCTATCAGAAGTGGCGAAGGATGAGCTCGGTCCTGTTGCCGGCTTTTGCACGGGACTCTCCATGCTGTTTATTATCACGATTACGATGGCGGGGCTGTCGATGGTTGTGCTGCACGCGTTAGAACGCAATTCGTGGGGAACATTTGCGGTAGGGATTACGATTCCGATCGCGATGGCCGTAGGCTTATTTTATAAAAAAACGGGAAATTTAAAGCTCGCGTCAACGATCGGTTTCCTCTTTTTAATGGCAGGAGTCTTTATCGGCCCATGGGTGCAGACTACCGCGCTCGGTGACTTTTTAACACTAGATACGAAAGCGCTTGCAATTGCACTTCCTGTTTATGCGTTTTTTGCAGCGGCGCTTCCCGTTTGGCTGCTTCTCGCACCGCGTGATTATTTAAGCAGCTTTATGAAAATCGGTGTTTTTATCGCTTTGATTGCCGGTGTATTTGTTGTCAATCCGTCCATCCCGTTTCCTGCGTTTACGGAATTCGTAAAAGGGGGCGGGCCGGTGCTGGCAGGACCCGTCTGGCCGTTCATTTCAATCACAATCGCCTGCGGCGCGATCTCGGGATTTCATGCCTTTGTCGGTTCCGGTACAACGCCGAAAATGCTAAATAAATGGAGTGATATGAAGCCGGTTGCGTTTGGTGCAATGCTTGTCGAGTGTCTTGTGGGCATTATGGCGCTGATTGCAGCGACCGCCTTGCAGCCTGCTGATTATTTTGCGATTAACAGCACGCCTGAGGTTTTTCGTACGCTCGGTATGAATGTCGTCCATTTGCCTGAATTGAGCAGGGAAATCGGTTTGGACTTAGAAGGAAGAACAGGGGGGGCCGTTACGCTTGCGGTGGGAATGACTTATATTTTTACGGGAATGCCGTTTTTCAGCCATTTGGCCTCATACTTTTTCCAATTTGTCATTATGTTTGAAGCTGTATTTATTTTAACCGCGATTGACGCCGGCACACGTGTCGCCCGTTACTTGATTCAGGATTTCTTCGGAGAGGTGTATAAACCGCTGAAGAAAACAGACTGGATTCCGGGATCTGTATTTGCCAGCGCGCTTGCCTGCCTGATGTGGGGCTATCTGCTGTATTCGGGGGATATCGGTTCCATTTGGGCGCTGTTTGGCGTGTCCAACCAGCTGATGGCTTCGGTGGGGCTGATCATCGGAGCCACCATCGTACTGAAAATCGCCGATAAACGCCGTTACATTCTGACCTGCCTTATCCCGCTTGCCTATTTATATGTCACTGTCAATTATGCAGGCTATTGGATGGTGCGCAATGTGTATCTCAATCCTGAAGCGGCAGGCTACAGTGTATTGAATGGCGTATTATCGATCATTATGCTGCTGTTAGGCTTCATCATTATCGTGGCGGCTGTGAAAAAATGGGCGCAGATGTGGAGAGATCCGAGCTTAAGGATGGAAGCTTCTATCCCGGGATAAAAAGGCTAATGAAAATGTTGAGGAGGATGGGGAATGAATCTATCAATGAAATATCTTATTCTTTACGTATCGGACAGTAAGCGGGCCATTCATTTTTATCGGGATACTTTAGGACTGCCGATTCGTGCAGAACACGGAACGTATGTTGAATTTGAAACAGGATCTACGATATTGGCGCTTAATACGCGAGAAAGCGCCAGAGAAATCACGCGGCTAGACATTCCGAATACATCTGCTTCAAACACATTTGAGATCGGATTTGTCACTGAAAACGTAGAAGAGGTTATGAAAAGGGTAAGAGAACAAGGTGTTACGATTATTGGGGAGCCAAAAGTGAAGCCATGGGGGCAGACGGTCGCCTATATCGCTGACCCGGATGGACATTATATTGAAATTTGCAGTCCGATGGAATAACGAACAAGCCCAAAACAATGTCTGTTTTGGGCTTTCTTATGATGTTTTCTGTCCAGCTGCTTCTAGCAGCAAATCAGCCAGATGAACGGCTTTGACTTTCCCGCTTAGTCCTTCGCGCTCAATGCCAAGCTTCATCTGCAAGAGGCAACCGGGATTTGCAGTCACAATGACGAACGCTTTGGTTGCTTTAACCGCAGCCATTTTACTGTCCAGTATTTTCATAGACATGTCAGATTCCACGATGTTATAAATTCCCGCTGATCCGCAGCAGCTGTCCGCTTTCTCCATTTCTCTGAATTCGGCCCCCTTAATGCTTTGAAGAAGCTGGCGGGGCTCGAGCGACGTATGCATCACATTTCTCAGATGGCATGAATCTTGATAGGTAATGACCTGCGGCGTATCTAGGATAAGCTCCATTTGATGAAAATCGAGTTCAATCAAAACGGACGAAAAGTCTTTCAGCTTCTGAACAAATGAAGCGGCCCGCTCCGACCACTCAGGGTCATCCTTTAGCAAATGATCATATTCAGTGAGAAAGGCTCCGCATCCCCCTGCGTTTGTGATAACAGCATCGACGTCTAATGCTTCGAAAGCAGCGATATTTTGTTTCGCGAGCTCTTTCCCCGCGTTTTTTTCACCGCTGTGCCCATGCAGTGCCCCGCAGCAAGCCTGTTCAGGCGGGATGACAATGTCGCAGCCGGCAAGCTGCAAAAGCTTCAGTGTGGCATTGTTAGTCGGCAAAAACATTGTATCCATTAAGCAGCCTGAAAAAAAGGCGACCCGTTTTTTCACGGGGCCAATTGACGGGAGTAAACGCGGCCGACGCTTCATGTCTTTACTTTTAGGAACATCAGGTAGAACAGCTTCCATCTTCCGCAAATGCTCGGGCAGGAAGCGAAGCATCCCGGTTTTACGCACAGTGGTTTGCAGCCCTGACCGCTGATACAAACCGATAAGGCTGACAGCTGAACGCATGCGGTTTTGATGCGGGAACAGCTCGTGAAAAGCGGCCTTTCGCATGACCCGTGTGCCGAGCGAGTGTTTTTTATTTTGGTGGATAATATCTCTCGCTTCCTCAAGCAGCTGTCCGTATTTCACACCTGACGGGCATACAGGTTCACAGGCCCGGCAGCCGAGGCAAAGTGACAGCGAACGTTCGACATCTTCATCCGGTTCAATGACACCGTCGACTACGGCTTTCATTAAGGCGATGCGCCCGCGCGGAGAGTGAGTTTCCTGAAACCCCGATTCAATATAGGTCGGGCAGGAAGGAAGGCAGAAGCCGCAGCGCATACAATTCAAAAGCTCGCCTTCATCCATTCGCTCTTTGAACTCATTTTGGATTTGTTCCATTTCTTTTTCTGTTGTCATCTTTCCGTCACCACACGTTTTCTGGCATCTTTGGCAAACACTTTGTCTGGATTTAATATGTTACGGGGGTCAAATGCCGCTTTTATTGCTTTCATCGCGGCAATGCCTTCTTTTTTCAGCTTCATTTCCAAGTAAGGCGCTTTCATGGATCCGACTCCGTGCTCTCCAGTTATCGTGCCGCCAAGTTCAATCGCTTTCTCAAAAATCTCGGCAAAAGCGTGTTCGACACGCTCCATCTCATCCTCATTTCTAATGTCTGTCGTGCATGTCGGATGGAGGTTCCCGTCTCCCGCGTGGCCGAAGGTGCAAATGGAAAGGTCGTATTTAGCGGCAATATCATTAATCGCTTTTACCATATTGGCGACCTCTGAGCGAGGAACGGTCGCGTCCTCTAAAATGGTCGTCGGCTTGAGGCGGGCTAGGGCAGATAGTGCAGAACGCCGGGCTTCAGTCAGGGCAAATGCTTCTTCCTCGGTTTGAGCTGCCTGAACGGAAACGGCGTCACCTTTTTTGCAGATTGCTTCTATCTTTTTCATATCCCTTGCAACGGTTTCAAACGGTCCGTCTTGCTCAATTAACAAAACGGCCTTTGCGTTTGTCGGAAGTCCGATTTTGGCATAATCCTCAATCACCAAAAGAGTAGGCTGGTCGAGAAATTCCAGCGTGGCGGGGATGATTTTTGCGGCAATGATGTTTGATACGGTTTGAGCAGCGGCGTCTATATGTTCATAAAGGGCAAGCAGCGTCTTCTTTGTTTCCGGCTTTGGAACAAGTTTGACGATTGCTTCTGTCACGATGCCGAGCGTTCCTTCTGAGCCGACAAAAAGGCGTGTGAGATCGTATCCGGCCACATCCTTTGCGAGTTTTCCGCCGGTGCGGATGATGTCTCCATTAGCGAGTACAACTTCCAGTCCAATGACATAGTCGCGGGTGACGCCGTATTTTAATCCGCGGAGCCCGCCGGAATTTTCATTGATGTTTCCGCCCATGGTTGATATTTTCATGGAGCTCGGATCAGGCGGATAAAATAAACCCTTGCTTTCAACCGCACGGATCATATCCAATGTAATAACGCCAGGCTGGACTGTCGCGGTCAAATTTTCTTCATCAATTTCAAGAATCCTGTTCATATGCTTAAAGAGAAGTACAAGTCCGCCTTCAGTCGGGCACGTGCCGCCGCATAAATTTGTCCCAGATCCTCTAGGAACGATCGGAACTCGATGTTCATTGCAAATGGTTACAATTCGAGATACCTCATCTGTACTCCTCGGTGCAATCACGGCGTCAGGCATAGACTGAAACTGCGGTGCCGCATCATATGAATAGACGAGACAGCCGGCGGTGGAGTCATCAAAGTTTTCCGGTCCAACGATTCGGATAAGCTGTTCCTTTACATCTTTTGTGATCATTTTCCCCGACCCCTTTCGAAAAAAGCGCTTTCATTCTATTGTAAAAGAATAATAGAAAAGCTTCCATAGAGTAACATACAAAAAATGAAACGAAAACACTCTCTATTTTGTATCTTGTTCTAAAATAGAGTGCCATTTATCGTGACAGCTTAGACGGCGGCGATGGTAACGCAATATAAGCATGTCTTTTGCTGTTTGTTTCAAAGACATATCCGTTTATATCGCCAATATTATTAAGAGCGTAATAACCGTCGGCTTTTCAGGGAAGTGGCTGAACATGTATCCGAGCGGAACTGCGGTTATCAATGCCTGCCATTCAGGTTAGAGTCCATTCTAGCGCCGCAGAGCCCTCAAGCCATTAGACGACGGAGTGATAACTGTTAAGCTGCCGTTCGCAGCAATTAGCTCAGTTTTATTGATGAATGAAAAGTCTGCAGAGGGAACTGCAGGATTTCAGCATGTCGACAAACCCTCGCATTCGTTGTCAGTCCTGCGCGATGGTGCTCACGAATTGCTACATTCGCTGTGCTCCAATGCTCGTCCTTCCTAGACTTCAAGGGTTTTCAATCACGCTGAAAAAAGATTGACAAAATCCTAAAACGAAAACCGTTTTAGGATTTTGTCTACAATCTGAAGCCTAAAGAGGGAACTGCAGGCTTTATTTTTAGTTTCTAACGTATTTTTTCGGAACATAATCTGGAAAGTCTGTCACAATTCCGTCTACGCCAGCTTTTAAAAGCGGAGACACTTCATCACGGGAGCGGACGGTCCAAGGGGTAATTTTCATGCCGAGCGCATGAATCCTCGGCACAAGTGTAGGATCAGTGGTCACATTTTTTAAGTTGGTGTTCACATATTTGGCATAGCCGGAAAATTCCTTGAGTTTTGCATCTGTTAAGTCCGCCGCTTTTGACGTTAGAACACCTGTCGGCATCGATGGAAGCAGCTGATGAATTTTGTAAACAGAATTAAAATCAAACGATTGCACAATGATTTTTCCGTTATTAGGCTTATCCATTCTCCGCTCTTTCAATGCTGCTGATACTTTTTCTTCGATTCCCGGATAGCGTGAAGGCTCTTTCAATTCGATCAGCAGTCCGATCTTCCCTTTATATCGGTCAAGCACTTCTTCAAATGTCGGAATGCGTTCCCCGGCGAACTGCGGAGCGAAGAAGCTGCCTGCATCGAGCTTGCGCAGCTCGGCAAGCGTCAAGTTCTTTACGGCAACCGGCAGCTTTGAGTTAATGTCTGTTGTACGGTTTACGGTCGTATCATGGATGATGACAAGCTCCCCATCCTTGGACATTTGAACATCAAGCTCAATATAATCTGCTTTCATCTGAAGCGCCTTTTCAAAGGCAGCCATCGTGTTTTCTGGCGCATATCCTGAAGCGCCCCTGTGAGCAATGATATCGACTTTTTTAGGCTTGGCCGCCGGTTCTGATGCCTTCGCGTTCGGTGCAAACAGGGCTGATCCGATGGAAATCCCGATCAATGAAGAGAAAATCAATTTTTTTAATAAAGCTGACACATCATCCACTCCCCTTATATTTCCTATCTCTTGCCAAATTATAGGTTTGCTTTGTTAAGATTATGTTTCAGCAGTCTTTTGTTTTCATAAATTTCCTTATAAGTAAAAAAGACCCTTTAACAGAGATCTTTTTTGGATATATCAGCGTGCATATGCCATTTTGTTGTCTATATCTCGGTCCAGTTTTATATTGGCGCCATAAAGCGATTTGAAACATAAGGCTTGTACTTCGTTTTCCGCCTTTTTTGTTCACTGACTTCGTATGGGCGATGCGCCCAGTAAATCTTTGTTTCAAGTTCAATTTTTGCTTGCCTTATCGCAGGCACTTCAGAAAAACTGGTAAAGACTAACAGACAAAAGATTCGCCGCCATTTTTTTCAGTTTGAACCCTTCCGCCTATTTCTTATGTAGCTTTATTTTCCTCATTCAAAAGATTGTATCTTTTAGTAAAAAGGATAAATCAAATAAAAGTTCTTCAGCAATGATTTTTTACTGTTGATAACGGCTGTAAAAACATCATTTTCTATAAGAAAAAAACCGGGCGCTGTCACCCGGTTTCATGTCTTATTCGGCGGCTTTTAATCCGCCTTCAAGTGTTTTTAGCATTTCATTTTTCTCACTTTCGGATGCGTGCTGCCAAAGGACTTCGAATAAAACGCCGAGCCCCGGAAGCATTTTTTCTTCACCGCTTTGAATGGCATCCACAATCGTATGCTCAAGCTGATCCTGATTATTGCCGGTAACATTGGCAATGACGGCATGACGTAAATTAAGATCCATGTGAAACGCTCCTTTTTTCTAAAATGTGATACGTATATTCTAACCCTGCACCTGGTTTATTATGTGCTGTTCTTGCGATATAATAACATCATGTTAAAAAAAGGAGAGCCACACAGACAGTGAAACAAATAGAATCGGCAAAAAACCAAAAAGTGAAGGATTGGAAAAAGCTTCATACAAAAAAAGAACGAACAAAAACGAATACATTCCTCATAGAAGGAGAACATCTTGTTGAAGAGGCGCTGAAGAGCGAGGGCACGGTAAAAGAAATCCTTGTAAAGGATGAAACGAAAATTCCGTCAGCTCTTGATGTGAGCATCCAGTGCTACGTGCTGAGTGAAGATGCATTTTCAGCTGTTACTGAAACCGAAACGCCGCAGCAAATCGCCGCTGTGTGCCATATGCCTGAAGAAAAACTGGCGTCGCCTCGGCGGGTGCTGCTGATTGACGCTGTTCAAGATCCGGGAAACCTCGGCACGATGATTCGGACGGCTGATGCGGCTGGTTTAGATGCGGTTGTGCTTGGTGACGGCACAACGGACGCTTATAACGGAAAAACGCTGCGATCCGCGCAAGGATCTCACTTTCATATCCCTGTGGTGAGAAAAAACCTGCATACATATGTGGATGAATTGAAGGCAGAGGGCGTAAAAGTGTACGGCACGGCGTTGCAAAACGGGGCGCCTTACCGGGAAATACATCAGTCTGAATCCTTCGCGCTCATTGTAGGAAATGAAGGGGCAGGGGTGGATGCCGCCCTGTTGGAGAAAACAGATCTGAACCTGTACGTGCCGCTTTACGGACAGGCTGAATCACTGAACGTTGCGATCGCGGCTGCCATCCTCGTGTATCACTTGCGAGGATAGTGTTGCGCCAAGCGAAGGATTTCTCTATAATAGAACATAATATTTGAAAAACCGTGACAGAGGACCTCATTTCTGATTAGCTGTTTTCCAGGGAGAAAATGCCGCTGACTGAGAGCATTTTTAACGCAGACGGGAATGGGCTTCACCTCTTGAGTTGTCACCGGGACCGCGCATACTGCGCGTAAAGGTGAACCGGAATCTGATTCCGTTATGTCAATGAAGCTGACGACAGCATCAGTCTGTCTCAAATAAGGGTGGTACCGCGGCCACAACTCGTCCCTTGCACTAGGGACGGGTTTTTTTGTTTTCCAAAGACATATGACGGTTTGTTTACATAAAAGGAGGATGCAAAATGGAAGAAAAGCTAAAACAGCTTGAACAAGAAGCTTTAGAACAAGTAGAAGCGGCAAGCTCATTAAAGGTTGTCAATGATATTCGGGTGCAATATCTCGGAAAAAAAGGGCCGATTACAGAAGTGCTGCGCGGAATGGGCAAACTTTCTGCTGAGGAACGTCCGAAAATGGGTGCGCTCGCGAACGAAGTAAGGGAGCGTATCGCCAATGCGATTGCTGTCAAGAACGAGAAGCTTGAAGAAGAGGAAATGAAGCAGAAGCTTGCGGGACAGACAATCGACGTCACGCTGCCAGGCAACCCTGTCGCAGTCGGCGGCCGCCATCCGCTCACTGTTGTCATTGAAGAAATTGAAGATTTATTTATCGGTATGGGCTACACAGTAGAGGAAGGGCCTGAGGTTGAAACGGATTACTACAACTTCGAATCGCTCAACCTGCCGAAAGAACACCCTGCGCGCGATATGCAGGACAGCTTTTACATTACAGAGGAGACTCTGATGAGAACGCAAACGTCTCCTGTGCAAACACGGACAATGGAAAAGCATGAAGGCAAAGGGCCGGTTAAAATTATTTGTCCGGGTAAAGTATACCGCCGCGATAATGATGATGCGACGCACTCTCACCAATTTATGCAAATTGAAGGGCTTGTCGTTGACAAAAACATCAGCATGAGTGATTTAAAAGGAACGCTTGAGCTTGTTGCGAAAAAAATGTTCGGGCAAGATCGCGAAATCAGGCTCCGTCCAAGCTTCTTCCCGTTTACTGAGCCTTCAGTAGAAGTGGACGTGACATGCTTTAAGTGCGGAGGAAACGGCTGCTCGGTATGTAAAGGAACAGGCTGGATCGAAATCCTCGGCGCCGGCATGGTTCACCCGAACGTGCTGAAAATGGCAGGATTTGATCCGGTGGAATATCAGGGCTTCGCATTCGGAATGGGCGTTGAGCGTATCGCGATGCTGAAATACGGCATTGATGATATCCGCCACTTCTATACAAACGATGTCAGATTTATTTCGCAGTTTAAACAGGCGTAAGAGGAGGATGCTAGGATGTTTGTTTCTTATAAATGGTTAGAGGATTATGTTGATTTAAAAGGCATGGACCCGGCGGTTCTTGCTGAAAAAATTACAAGAGCCGGCATTGAGGTTGAAGGAATTGAATACAAAGGAGAGGGCGTCAAAGGCGTTGTCATCGGTCATGTGCTGGAGCGCGAGCAGCATCCGAATGCTGATAAGCTGAATAAGTGCCTTGTGGATATCGGAGTGGAAGCACCTGTACAAATCATTTGCGGCGCGCCGAATGTGGATAAAGGACAAAAAGTCGCAGTTGCAACAGTCGGAGCGGTGCTGCCGGGCAATTTCAAGATCAAAAAAGCAAAGCTTCGCGGTGAAGAATCAAACGGCATGATTTGTTCTTTGCAGGAGCTTGGCATTGAAAGCAAACTAGTGGCCCAGGAGTATGCGGAAGGCATTTTCGTATTCCCGAATGACGCTGAAACAGGAAACGATGCCTTAGCGGCGTTGCAGCTCGATGATGCGATCCTTGAGCTTGGTTTAACGCCAAACCGCGCGGATGCCATGAACATGCTTGGTGTTGCTTACGAGGTTGCGGCAATTTTAGATACAGAGGTAAAACTTCCGCAAACTGATTATCCGGCAGCATCAGAGCAAGCGTCTGATTACATCGCTGTCAAAGTCGAAGATCAAGAAGCGAACCCGCTATACACTGCAAAAATCATTAAAAACGTCACGATTGCTTCGTCACCGCTTTGGATGCAGACGAAGCTGATGAATGCAGGCATTCGCCCGCACAACAATGTCGTTGACATCACAAACTTTGTCCTGCTGGAATACGGACAGCCGCTTCACGCCTTTGATTATGACAGATTCGGCTCCAAGGAAGTTGTAGTTAGAAAAGCAGCTGAAAATGAAACGATCGTAACCCTTGATGATCAAGAACGTAAGCTGTCTGCCGATCACCTTGTCATTACGAACGGAACGAAAGCGCAAGCCGTTGCCGGTGTCATGGGAGGAGCAGAGTCAGAGGTTCAGGAAGATACGAAAACGATTTTGCTTGAGGCTGCGTACTTCAACGGACAGACGGTTCGCAAGGCTTCCAAAGATCTTGGTCTGAGAAGTGAATCAAGCGTCAGATTTGAAAAAGGCATCGATCCGGCGCGCGTACGTCTTGCGGCAGAACGGGCTGCACAGCTAATCCATCTGTATGCCGGCGGTGAAGTGCTCGCTGGAACGGTTGAAGAAGATCACCTGACAATCGAAGCGAATAACATTCATGTTTCTGCTGACAAAGTGAGCAGCGTCCTCGGCATGACAATCAGCAAAGAAGAACTGATCAGCATATACAATCGTCTAGGTTTTACTGTCGGTGAAGCGAATGAACTTCTCGTTGTGACAGTTCCATCACGCCGCGGTGACATTACAATCGAAGAGGATTTAATTGAAGAAGCCGCAAGACTGTACGGCTACGATAACATTCCGTCAACGCTTCCTGAGACAGCGGGAACAACAGGCGGATTAACGCCATATCAGGCAAAACGCCGTAAAGTCAGACGTTTTCTTGAAGGCGCAGGCTTGTCACAAGCGATCACTTACTCACTGACAAACGAGAAGAAAGCGGCAGCGTTTGCAATTGAAAAATCACTGAACACTGTGCTTGCACTTCCAATGAGTGAAGAAAGAAGCATTCTCAGACACAGTCTTGTTCCGAATCTGCTTGACTCCGTTTCTTACAACTTGGCGAGACAGACGGACTCAGTCGCACTGTACGAAGTCGGCTCCGTTTTCCTGACAAAGGAAGAGGATACAAAACCTGTTGAAACAGAACGCGTGGCAGGAGCTGTTACCGGATTATGGCGCAAGCAGCTGTGGCAGGGCGAGAAAAAACCAGTTGATTTCTTTGTCGCCAAGGGCATTGTGGAAGGACTGTTAGACAAATTGAATGTCCTTGACAGCATTGAATTTGTTCAATCTGAACGCAAACAGCTGCACCCGGGCAGAACAGCGAACATTCTATTGAATGGTTCTCTTATCGGCTTCATCGGCCAAGTCCATCCTTCATTGGAAAAAGAACTGGATATCAAAGAGACATACGTGTTTGAGCTTGATCTTCATGCGTTGCTCGCAGCGGATACAGCGCCGCTTATTTACACGGCGATTCCAAAATATCCGTCTGTGACACGTGATATCGCGCTTGTCACAGATAAATCTGTCACAAGCGGCCAACTCGAGAGCGTGATTAAAGAGGCTGGCGGCAAGCTTCTGAAAGACGTATCCGTCTTTGACGTATACGAAGGCGAGCATATGGAGGAAGGCAAAAAGTCAGTCGCTTTCTCCCTTCAATATGTCAACCCTGAACAAACACTGACTGAAGAAGAAGTGACAAAGGCCCACAGCAAAGTGCTGAAAGCGCTGGAAGACACGTATCAGGCTGTTTTGAGAGGTTAAGAAAAAAGCTTGCAGAGAAATCTGCAAGCTTTTTCTATGAACGTTTTCTATCAGCAAGGCGTTGCGCTTTTTGCGTATTGGCAAAATGGAGTTTTGTAAAGGTTCTGAGAGCGGAGGCCCCTTTTGTAAGGATCAGCTTGGCGGCCGCTTCATCCACGTGCGGGCCTGCCCCTTTCGGAAGTGTCATTCCTGCCTCACGCGACAGTTTATCCATTTCCATTAAAAACGAATATCTCGCAATGATGGAAGCGGCGGCGACTGACAAGTGAATGCCTTCAGCCTTCGTGCTGAAATAGGTCCGCTCCTTCACAATGTCTCTGCCCTTTAAATGATTGAAGTAGACGCCGGGCTCAGCGAATTGGTCAATCAAAATGGCTTCAGGCTTTACCCCGTCCATTTTTTTCAACAAATGGGTGATGGCTTGATTGTGAAGCAATGCTTTCATTTTCCCTTGGCTCATGCCTTTTTCCTGCATGCTGTTGTACTTTTCATTTTTTAAGACCAGCAGGCTGTACGGAATGGTTTTGATCAGATTTCGGGCAATCTCGATGATTTGCGGGTCTTTTAAGTCTTTAGAGTCCTTCACACCGAGTTCTTTCATTAAAGGAATCATGGTTTTGTCGACGTACGCGCATACAACCGTCATCGGGCCAAAGTAATCTCCGGTTCCGACCTCGTCAGAGCCGATAATAGACATTCCGGCGATATTTGCCGGAGGGGCGTAGCGGGGGTCGGCCGGCTTTTTGGACGTTTTCTTCTTTTCCTGCGGCACTGCTGTTCCCCAGCGTGCGGATTCTGCCGCTGCGTTTTTGCCTTGAAACAAGACCTTGCCGGATTGGTATGCTGTAATGGTACAGCCTGGCGGTTTCGCCTGAAAAACAGCTCCCTGCGGAACAGAAGCAGTAAGCGAACCGCTGTATGTCGTTTTCATTTGGTCAATAGCAGACAACGATACTTTTATCACAGAATGGGACACGTAATAATCTCCTTTTTTTACACTTTTCGCTGTATCTACCAGTGTATCATAACAGCGGGAGGCTCGTCTTTCCATTCATTTAATAAACGTGTTATGATAAGTACTAGGATTCTCACGGAATGGAGGAGAAACGTTGTCTGACGGCAAAAAAACAAAAACAACCGTTGACATTTACGGCCAGCACTTCACGATGATCGGTGAAGAAAGCAAAGCCCATATGAGGTATGTCGCCGGAATTGTTGATGATAAAATGAGAGAAATCAATGAAAAAAATCCATACCTTGATATAAATAAACTTGCAGTGCTGACAGCTGTAAATGTGGTGCACGATTATGTCAAATTACAAGAGAAATATGAGAAACTGGAGCGTCAGCTTAAAGAAAAGGATTGAACAACTATGCTGGATATCATCATCTTAATCTTGCTCCTGATGGGGACTTTACTGGGATTAAAACGCGGTTTTATTTTGCAGTTTATCCGCCTGACGAGCTTTATTTTATCGATCGCCTTTGCGGCTTTATTTTATAAAGATGTGGCGCCCCATGTAAAGTGGATTCCCGCGCCCGACTTCTCAGCGGGACAGCCTGCTCTTTCTTTTTTTACGGGAAATCTGGAAGCAGCCTACTATAATGCGATTGCGTTTATCATTTTATTTATTATCGCGAAAATTTTACTGAGAATCATAGGCTCATTCTTGAGTATTGTAGCGGGCATTCCGGTCATTAAACAAATCAACCAAGTGCTGGGCGCCGTGCTCGGTTTTCTGGAAGTCTATTTATTTACATTTGTGCTGCTGTATGTCGCATCCGTGCTACCGGTAGATGCTTTACAGCAAATGATGGGGCAATCGTCTCTGGTAAATGTGATCATTAACCATACACCGTATTTGTCAGGGCTTTTAGAAGAGCTGTGGACACAGTACGGAGCATAAAAACTTCTCTTGTCCGGAGAAGTTTTTTTCAAGTATGATGGAAACATATGCGAACATCTGGGGGGTTATGAAATGCATAAAAAAGATATTATCCGGCTGCTTGAAACCATTGCAGTCTATATGGAACTCAAAGGGGACAACCCGTTTAAAGTATCCGCCTTCCGAAAAGCAGCGGCAGCCCTGGAACAGGATGACCGCAGTTTATCAGAAATGGACGATATCATGTCGTTGTCCGGCATTGGAAAAGGAACGTACAGCGTCATAAAAGAGTATATAGATGAAGGAAAGTCAAGTACGCTCGAAGCGCTGCAGCAAGAAGTGCCGGAAGGGCTCGTGCCATTATTAAAGCTGCCGGGGCTCGGCGGCAAAAAAATCGCAAAGCTGTATAAGGAGCTCGGCGTACATGATGCAGAATCCCTGAAAGAAGCCTGTGAACAGCAAAAGGTACAAGGTCTTGCGGGCTTCGGCAAAAAATCAGAAGAAAAAATATTACAGGCGCTCGGTGAAGCCGGAAAACAGCCTGAACGGTTCCCGATCGGCTACGCCCTCCGGATCGCCCGGGACATTGAGGAGCATCTTTCTCAATTTACAGATATCATCAAGTTTTCTCGTGCCGGAAGTCTCCGCAGAGCCCGGGAAACGGTGAAGGATCTGGATTATATCATCGCCACAGATCACCCGGCTGAAGTAAGAGAGCAGCTTCTTGCACTGCCAAACATCAAAAGCGTCATCGCGAGCGGAGATACGAAGGTGTCTGTCATTCTTTCCTTTGAATATGAAACAAGCGTCGATTTCCGTCTTGTTACGGAAGAGCAGTTTCCGACAACACTGCATCATTTTACAGGATCAAAAGATCACAATATTAAGATGCGCCAAATCGCCAAAGAACGCGGCGAGCGAATCAGTGAATACGGCGTCGAGACAGTTGAAACCGGAGACATCAAAACATTCCCGAGTGAACGTGAATTTTATGCGCATTTCGGACTGCCGCTGATTCCGCCGGAGCTCCGCGAAAGCGGGCAAGAAGTGGAAACCTACAGCGACAGCATTGAATTGATAGAGCCCGGGCACATCAAAGGAGATCTCCACATGCACTCCACGTGGAGCGATGGCGCGTTTTCGATCAGAGAGATGGCTGAAGCATGCATGAATAAAGGCTATCAATATATGGCGATCACCGATCACTCGCAATATTTAAAGGTCGCCAACGGGCTGACTGCAGAAAGACTCAAGCAGCAGGCAAAAGAAATTGACGCGCTCAATGCGGAATTCGAGAATTTCCGGATCTTGAAAGGCGTCGAGATGGATATCCTGCCTGATGGCACGCTTGATTATGATGACGACGTGCTGGCAGACATGGATATCGTCATTGCATCGATTCATTCCAGCTTTAATCAGCCGGAACACGTCATTATGAAACGGCTTGAGACGGCACTGGCCAACAAGCATGTTGACATTATCGCACATCCGACTGGACGCCTGATCGGCAGACGAGCCGGATATGAAATCGACATTGACAAGCTGATTGAGCTTGCGAAGAAAACAAATACGGCGCTAGAACTCAACGCCAACCCTGCGCGTCTCGATCTGCGCACAGAGCATTTAATCAAAGCAACTGAACAAGGGGTTACATTGGTCATTAATACCGACGCCCATAACATTGAAATGTTAGACGATATGAAAACCGGCGTTACTGCCGCGCGCAAAGGATGGACGGAAACGAAAAACGTTCTGAATGCCCGATCGCTTGAAGACGTAGAGGCATTCCTGAAGCGCAACGATTAAGTAAGGAGGCTCACACAATCGTGCAGCAAAAAGTATTATCAGCTCTCGAATTTCATAAAGTGAAAGAACAGGTGATTGAGCACGCCGCATCATCGCTCGGAAAAGAGATGTTACTCGCGCTTCAGCCTTCTGCTTCTATAGACGAAATCAAAAAACAGCTGGATGAAGTAGACGAGGCTTCTGCCATTATCCGCCTAAGAGGCCAGGCGCCTTTTGGCGGCCTTGTTGATATCAGAGGTGCGTTAAGACGGGCGGAAATCGGCAGCGTTCTCAGTCCCGCAGAATTTACTGAAATCTCAGGCCTGCTTTACGCAGTGAAACAAATGAAACATTTTATCAGCCAAATGGCTGAAGACGGTGTCGACATTCCGCTGATCCATCAGCATGCGGAACAGCTGATTACGCTGTCCGATTTAGAGCGGGACATTAATTCCTGCATCGATGATCACGGAGAAGTGCTTGATCACGCGTCAGAAACATTAAGAGGAATCCGCACACAGCTCAGGACACTCGAATCGAGAATCAGAGACCGGTTAGAGTCAATGCTGCGTTCCTCCTCCGCTTCAAAAATGCTGTCTGATACAATTGTTACGATTCGGAATGACCGCTTTGTGATTCCAGTCAAACAAGAGTACAGATCGAGCTACGGGGGAATTGTGCACGATACCTCTTCCTCTGGCGCGACACTGTTCATTGAACCGCAGGCGATTGTCGATATGAACAACTCGCTTCAGCAGGCGAAAGTGAAAGAAAAACAAGAAATTGAACGGATTTTGCGCATGCTGACAGAGCAAACGGCGGAACACATAGAAGAGCTCTTTCAAGATTTGCACGTGCTGCAGACACTTGACTTTATTTTTGCAAAGGCAAGATACGCTAAAGCGGTCAAAGCGACAAAACCGCTGATGAACGACAGCGGCTTTGTTCGTTTGAAAAAAGCCCGCCATCCATTGCTTCCGGCTGAACAGGTGGTTGCTAATGATATTGAGCTTGGCGGCGATTTTTCAACCATGGTCATTACAGGACCAAACACCGGAGGGAAAACAGTCACCCTTAAAACATTAGGCCTATTAACCTTAATGGCACAATCCGGTCTTCATATTCCGGCAGATGAAGGATCAGAAGCGGCAGTATTTGAGCATGTATTCGCTGATATCGGTGATGAACAGTCGATTGAGCAAAGCTTAAGTACGTTCTCGTCCCATATGGTGAACATTGTCGGCATTTTAGAACAGGTCAATGAAAACAGCCTGGTCCTTTTCGATGAGCTGGGCGCAGGGACAGATCCGCAAGAAGGGGCTGCCCTTGCCATGAGCATCTTGGATGACGTGCATCGCACCAATGCAAGAGTGTTAGCCACCACGCACTATCCGGAATTAAAGGCGTATGGCTATAACAGAGAAGGCGTCATGAACGCGAGCGTCGAATTTGACATCGAAACGCTGTCGCCGACCTATAAACTGTTAATTGGTGTGCCGGGACGAAGCAACGCTTTCGAAATTTCAAAACGCCTTGGGCTCCCGGACCATATCATCGAGCAGGCGAAATCAGAAATGACGGCCGAGCACAACGAAGTCGATACGATGATTGCGTCGCTGGAACAAAGCAAAAAACGTGCGGAAGAAGAGCTTTCTGAGACGGAGGCTATCAGAAGAGAAGCAGATAAGCTGCATAAAGAGCTACAGCAGCAAATCATCGAGCTCAACAGCAAAAAAGACAAAATGCTCGAGGAGGCTGAACAGCAAGCGGCTGAAAAAGTAAAAGCGGCAACGAAAGAAGCCGAAGACATTATTCACGAATTGCGCTCAATCAAACAAGAACACAGATCCTTCAAGGATCACGAACTGATCAACGCGAAGAAACGGCTAGAAGGCGCAGTTCCTACCTTTGAAAAGTCCAAAAAACCGGAAAAACCGAAAACGCAAAAACGCGATTTCAAGCCTGGTGATGAGGTGAAAGTCCTCACCTTCGGACAAAAAGGAACACTGCTTGAAAAAACCGGCGGCAGTGAATGGAATGTCCAAATCGGCATTTTAAAAATGAAAGTAACAGAAAAAGATTTGGAGTTTATCAAATCAGCTCCGGAACCCAAAAAAGAAAAAATCATTACGGCTGTTAAAGGAAAGGATTATCACGTATCGCTTGAACTTGATCTTCGCGGCGAACGCTATGAAAATGCCCTCAGCCGTGTTGAAAAATACTTGGATGATGCAGTGTTAGCGGGATATCCAAGAGTGTCAATCATCCACGGAAAAGGAACTGGCGCTTTAAGAAAAGGCGTGCAGGATCTTTTGAAAAACCATCGCAGCGTCAAAAGCTCCCGTTTCGGTGAAGCAGGTGAGGGAGGATCAGGCGTTACGGTTGTTGAACTAAAATAAAAGGGAGTATGGCCATGAGTGATTTTTGGGAAAACGAGCTTGTGGAAATCGCGGCGTATTACAGTGTCGCGGTTCTCTGCCTCGTCCTCTTTTTGACTGTGTTTGAGCTGGTGACAGCTTATAAAAACTGGGAAGAGATTCAAAAAGGAAATCTTGCGGTGGCAATGGCGACCGGCGGAAAAATTTTAGGAATCGCAAACGTATTTCAGCATTCCATTTCCCAGCACAATTCTCTGCTGCAAATGATCGGCTGGGGCGTTTACGGGTTTGTCATGCTTCTGCTCAGCTACTTTATTTTTGAGTTTTTGACTCCGCGGTTTAAAATTGATAAGGAAATCGAAAATGATAACCGGGCTGTCGGTTTTATTTCATTTGTCATTTCTGTCGGGCTTTCATTTGTGGTGGCAGCCGGAATATAAGGGGACGGAGAATCGATGGAAAAGCTTGCAAAGGTACTCCTCGCCGCGGCGGGAATCTTTTTGTTAATCGGTCTTATTTATCTGTTCGTATCATGAGAAAAAGAAAGATTTACCTTTCTTTTTCTCAGGCTGTCGAGAAAATCTCGACAGCCTTTATTTTTCCTTAAAATAACCATTCTCGTGTAATAAAATAAAAGAAAGACTAAAAAGGATGGTGTCTTTCTTATGTTCCACACAAGAAATTCTTCTCAAAATGCAGCCGAATTTGTTCTGCTTGACCAACTCGTCGAAGAGGATCATTTGCTTCGAAAAATTGATAAACACATAGACTTCTCTTTTATCATTGAAAAGGTTAAGCCTTACTATAGCGAAAACAAAGGCCGCCCCTCACTCGACCCGCTGATTTTATTCAAAATGATGTTTATCGGCTACCTCTACGGTATCCGTTCAGAAAGACAGCTTGAAAAAGAAATTTATTACAATATGGCGTACAGATGGTTTTTGGGCCTGAATATCAATGACCCAGTTCCGCACCACTCCACCATCAGCTGGAACAGACGCACACGCTTTAAAGATACAACGATTTTCCAAGACATTTTTGATGAGGTCGTTCTTCAGGCCATCAATCATGATATGGTGGGCGGACGTGTCCTTTTCACTGATTCAACTCATCTGAAAGCCAATGCCAACAAACACAAATACACAAGAAAAACGATTGAACAGGATACACAAAACTATATCAAAGATTTAAATGAAGCCATTCAAGAAGATCGGGAGGAGCACGGAAAAAAGCCATTACCGGCCAAAGAGGAGGTGAAAGCTGAAAAAGAGATCCGCCACAGTACCACTGATCCGGAAAGTGGTTATATGTATCGCGAAAACAAACCGGAGGGTTTCTTTTACTTAGATCACCGAACAACGGATATGAAACATAACATTATCACCGACGCCTATGTTACGCCTGGAAATGTCCATGATTCTGTGCCTTATCTTGACCGATTGGATCACCAAATGGCACGTTTTCATTTTAAAGTAGAAGCTGTCGCTCTTGATTCTGGTTATTTAACGACTCCGATCTGTAAAGGATTAGCCGACCGCCATATTTTTGGCGTTATTGCCCATAGACGATATCACCCTACTAGGGGCTTGTTTCCAAAATGGAAGTTTCATTATGACAGTGAACAAGACCGTTACATTTGCCCGAACCAGCAGGTACTTACATACTCAACAACTGACCGAAAAGGCTACCGGTCATATAAATCAAATCCTGAAACCTGTTCCGCATGCCCACTGCTTGAACAATGCACAAGATCAAAGAACCGCCAGAAGATCATCACCCGGCATGTATGGGAGGACCATAAAGAAAAGGTCAGACAAAACCGCTTGTCTGTTTCAGGAAAAACCCTCTATAAAAAAAGAAAAGAAAAAATAGAGCGAAGCTTTGCAGATTCAAAACAGCTGCATGGGCTTCGCTATTGCAGGTTGAGGGGAAAACGGAATGTGAGTGAACAAGTTCTCCTCACAGCCGCATGCCAGAACATGAAGAAGATTGCCACATACCTAGCCAAGCAGGGCTAGGTATGTGGGAGCTCTTTTTCTGTATTTGAAACCTAATGAAAATCTAAAGAAACAGCACAAAATAAAAAAGCTTGTAGAAAAAACGTCGTTTTCTCTACAAGCTGAGAAAAAGAAAGATTTACCTTTCTTTTTCTTTTTTTTGCCGTCCATCTGCTATAATGATAGGGTGGAACTCTAAAACCGAAAGGGGAGGTTTTATGCAGTCTCAAAAGCCTTGGCTTGCCGAGTATCCCGACGAAATTCCGCATGATCTTCCGTTGCCGAACCAAACCCTGCAATCCATCCTGACAGACTCCGCCGCACGATTCCCTGACAAAACCGCCGTAACGTTTTATGGAAAAAAACTCACCTTTCATGACATTCTGACGGATGCGCTTAAACTCGCAGCTTTTTTACAGTCCAATGGCCTGCAAAAAGGAGACAGAGTGGCTGTTATGCTGCCCAATTGCCCGCAATCAGTCATTTCTTATTATGGCGTCTTGTTTGCCGGCGGCATCGTGGTCCAGACGAATCCGCTCTATACCGAGCATGAGCTTGAGTACCAGTTGAGAGATGCTGGGGCAAGCGTGATCATCACCTTAAATTTGCTTTTTCCGAAGGCAATAAAAATGAAAACGTTATCAATAGTGGATCAAATTTTAGTAACCAGCATAAAAGACTATTTGCCTTTTCCGAAAAATATTCTTTACCCGCTGACACAAAAACAAAAAGTGCACATCGATTTTGACAAAAATGATCACATTCACACGTTTGCCTCCAGCGTGAAGCAGGAAAATATGGAGCTCGTGACAATCCCGAAGATCGAGCCTGAGCATGATATCGCTGTTCTTCAGTATACTGGAGGAACAACGGGGGCTCCCAAAGGGGTCATGCTTACACACCGGAATATCTTGGCCAATGCCGAAATGTGCACGGCTTGGATGTACGATGTAGAGGAAGCCGCTGAAAAAGTGCTTGCCATTGTACCGTTTTTTCACGTTTACGGGCTCACGGCAGTGATGAATTATTCGATTAAGCAAGGCTTCGAAATGATTCTTCTTCCTAAGTTCGACCCGCTCGAAACGCTTAAAATCATCGACAAGCAAAAACCGACGCTCTTTCCAGGAGCACCGACAATTTACATTGGCCTTTTGCATCACCCCGAATTGCAGCACTATGATCTGTCATCTATTAAAAGCTGTCTTAGCGGATCAGCCGCGCTCCCTGTGGAGGTAAAGCAGCAATTTGAAAAAGTGACTGGCGGAAAGCTTGTGGAAGGCTATGGTTTGTCTGAAGCATCCCCTGTGACGCACTCCAATTTTATCTGGGGGAAAAACAAGCCGGGCAGTATTGGCTGTCCTTGGCCGGGTACTGACGCAGCGATCTATTCAGAAGAGACGGGTGAGCTTGCCGCACCGTATGAGCATGGAGAAATCATTGTCAAAGGCCCGCAAGTCATGAAAGGATATTGGAACAAACCAGAGGAAACCGCCGCTGTACTGAGAGACGGCTGGCTGTTCACCGGAGATATGGGCTATATGGATGAAGAGGGTTTTTTCTATATTGCCGACAGGAAGAAGGACATCATCATCGCCGGCGGCTATAATATTTACCCGCGTGAAGTCGAAGAAGCGCTTTATGAACATGATGCCATTCAGGAAATTGTCGTTGCCGGTGTGCCGGATTCCTACAGGGGAGAAACAGTAAAAGCATTTGTCGTGTTAAAGAAAGACGCAAAAGCCGATACAGAAGAACTGGACGCTTTTGCGAGATCCCGTCTCGCTCCCTACAAGGTGCCGAAAGCCTATGAGTTCAGAAAAGAGCTGCCGAAAACGGCGGTAGGGAAAATTTTAAGAAGGCGTTTACTCGAAGAAGATGCTGAAAATCATCATATTAATCACAAATGACATAAGAAAAAAGAGAACATCTATGAATAAACTTGACAAAGCCGAAAATCCTTCTTATCATAAAAATATGAATGAATAGTCATTCATTTCTATAGGAAGGAACGATGAACATTGAAGCAAAAACGGCCAAAGTATATGCAGATTATTGATGCAGCAGTAGAAGTCATTGCGGAAAACGGCTACCACCAGTCACAGGTGTCCAAAATCGCCAAACAAGCCGGAGTAGCGGACGGCACCATCTATCTTTATTTCAAAAATAAAGAAGACATTTTAATTTCTCTATTTAAAGAAAAAATGGGCCAATTTATTGAGCGGATGGAAGAGGGCATCAAAGAAAAAAAGACAGCCAAAGAAAAACTGGCGCTTGTCATTTCAAAGCATTTTACTCTTTTAGCGGATGACCATAATCTCGCGATTGTCACTCAGCTTGAGCTCCGTCAGTCCAACTTGGAGCTGCGCCAGAAAATCAATGAAATATTAAAGGGCTACTTAAATATTTTGGATGGCATTTTGACGGAAGGCATACAATCAGGCGAATTAAAAAAAGGCCTCGATGTCCGCCTCGCCCGGCAGATGATTTTTGGAACGATTGACGAAACCGTGACAACTTGGGTGATGAATGACCAAAAGTACGATCTCGCTGCCTTATCCGACAGCGTTTTAGAATTGTTGGTGTCCGGAATTCATAATAAGTAAAGGGGTTCTGTCCTATGAATGCAATATCACTGGCGGTTGATCAATTTGTGGCAGTCTTGACGATTCACAATCCGCCGGCAAATGCGCTTTCCAGCCGGATATTAGAAGAGCTGTCCTCCTGTCTAGATCAATGTGAGACAGATGCAGGCGTACGAACCATTATCATTCACGGTGAGGGAAGATTTTTCTCAGCCGGCGCTGATATTAAAGAATTTACATCGCTTAAAGGCAATGAGGATTCCTCACTGCTGGCTGAGCGCGGCCAGCAGCTGATGGAAAGAGTTGAAGGCTTCCCTAAACCAATTATCGCGGCGATTCACGGAGCTGCACTTGGGGGCGGACTTGAGCTGGCGATGGCGTGTCATATCAGAATCGCCGCGGAAGATGCCAAACTGGGGCTCCCTGAGCTTAACCTCGGTATCATTCCGGGTTTTGCGGGAACACAGCGTCTACCGAGATATATCGGGATAGCCAAAGCATTAGAGCTCATTGGATCCGGAGAACCGATATCCGGAAAAGAAGCGCTTGATCTCGGACTTGTTTCAATTGGAGCGAAGGATGAAGCAGAAGTGCTTGAAAAAGCAAAAGCGCTTGCCGCTAAGTTTGCAGAAAAAAGCCCGCAAACGCTGGCATCACTGCTTGAGCTTCTTTACTCAAACAAGGTGTATTCCTATGATGGCAGCTTAAAGCTTGAAGCAAAGCGGTTTGGTGAAGCATTTGAGTCAGAGGACGCCAAAGAAGGCATCCAGGCATTTCTCGAAAAAAGAAAGCCTCAGTTCAAAGGCGAATAAAAGGGGATATGATCATGAATCTATTTGTACTGATGAAACGGACGTTTGACACAGAAGAAAAAATCGTCATTGAAGCAGGAAAGATTCAGGACGACGGAGCGGAATGGATCATTAATCCATACGATGAGTACGCGATAGAAGAAGCCATCCAGCTGAAGGAAAAGCACGGCGGCACGATCACCGCCGTCACTGTCGGCGGCGAAGAAGCGGAGAAAGAATTGCGCACTGCGCTTGCCATGGGATGTGACCAAGCCGTTTTAATCAACATAGAAGATGATCTCGAGGAACCCGACCAATATTCTTTATCTCAAATTTTATACCACTATATGAAGGATCAGGAGTTTGATTTGATTCTCGGCGGAAATGTTGCCATTGACGGAGGGTCAGGACAAGTCGCCCCTCGGCTTGCCGAGCTGCTGGATATTCCGTGCATCACGACGATCACCAAACTCGAAATCAACGGCACTGATGCAGAAGCAGAAAGAGACGTTGAAGGGGATGTTGAGAAGATCAAAACGACGCTCCCATTGCTTGTCACAGCTCAGCAGGGTTTAAACGAACCGCGTTATCCATCGCTTCCGGGAATTATGAAGGCCAAGAAAAAACCGCTTGAAGAGCTGGAGCTAGATGATCTTCATCTTGACGAAGAGGATGCCGAACCAAAAGTGAAAACCATAGAGCGTTTTCTTCCGCCGAAAAAAGAAGCCGGGAAGCTTCTCCAAGGTGAGCCTGCCGAACAGGCAAAAGAGCTCGTCTCATTGCTCCGCAGCGAAGCTAAAGTCATGTAAAGCTTGGACATTCAAAGAAACAGGGGGATGTTAGAATGGGAAAAAAAGTGATCGTACTTGGAGAAATTCGCGATGGGGAATTGCGGAATGTCACCTTTGAAGCATTAGCTGCAGGAAGAACCATCTCAGGTGATGGAGAAGTCATCGGTGTTTTGATCGGAGAAAATGCTCAAAGCCTTGCACAGGAGCTTATCCATTACGGAGCCGATAAAGTTCTCACAGCCGAGGGTCCGAAGCTGAAAGCATACACGGCAGACGGATACAGCCAGGTCATGAGGGCCATTATTGGCCAAGAAAAACCCGATTCAGTCATATGCGGGCACACAGCAATGGGCAAAGACCTTTCACCGAAGCTCGCGGCCCGGCTGCAAACAGGCTTAATTTCTGATGCTACTGATGTAAGCGTTGCCGGAGAGAATGTCGTATTCACACGGCCGATTTACTCGGGGAAAGCATTTGAACGCGTCATATCAACCGATCCGCTGATTTTTGCAACGATTCGCCCTAATAACATTCAAGCTTCAGAAAAAGACACCGGCAGGTCAGGGAGTATCGAAAGCCTTGATGTTTCTCTTACTGACCTCCGCACCGTTATCCAAGAGGTTGTGAAAAAAACAACGGACGGCGTTGATCTCTCCGAAGCCAAAATTATCGTTGCAGGCGGCCGCGGAGTCAAAAGCAAGGAAGGATTTCAGCCGCTAGAGGAGCTTGCCGAAGTGCTCGGAGCCGCAGTTGGGGCTTCTCGCGGGGCGTGCGACGCTGATTATTGTGATTACGCTCTCCAGATCGGGCAGACCGGAAAAGTCGTCACCCCGGATTTGTACATCGCCTGCGGCATTTCCGGCGCCATCCAGCATTTAGCCGGGATGTCAAACAGCAAGATCATTGTCGCCATCAATAAGGATCCCGAAGCCGATATTTTTAAAATAGCTGATTATGGCATCGTAGGCGATTTATTTGAAGTGGTTCCGTTATTAACTGAGGAATTCAAACAATTAAATATACACTCGTAAAGGAAACCCCGAACTGCTGAAGTTCGGGGTTTTTGTATGTTTAAATATATACGTACAAATGGATACGTAATAAAAAATATCATTGACATGTACGAACATATATAATATCGTTACTTTAAAAGCGCTTACATTCATGCGGACTCCTCAGGCGAAAGACAGATCACATATTTGACTGTGGTGCTTTTCATATTCGTATGAAAGGAATGATCAGGCATGTCTAAACATCAAGCAGTGATCCAGACAGATATTGTAAAAGGAACGATTAACAAAAATATATACGGTCATTTTGCGGAGCATTTAGGAAGAGGGATTTATGAGGGGATTTGGGTCGGAACAGACTCGAGCATTCCCAATATAAACGGAATACGAAAGGATGTGCTGGAAGCGCTCAAGCAGCTTCATATTCCTGTCCTCAGATGGCCTGGCGGGTGTTTTGCAGACGAATATCATTGGGCAAACGGTGTCGGAGACCGAAAGACGATGCTTAACACGCACTGGGGCGGAACAGTTGAATCAAATGAATTCGGAACGCATGAATTTATGATGCTTTGCGAGCTGCTTGAATGCGAGCCTTATATCTGCGGCAATGTCGGAAGCGGAACGGTTCAGGAAATGGCGGAATGGATCGAATATATGACGTTTGAAGAAGGCACTCCAATGTCAGACTGGAGAAAACAAAATGGAAGAGAGGAGCCTTGGAAGCTGAAATATTTCGGGGTGGGCAATGAAAACTGGGGCTGCGGCGGAAACATGCACCCTGAATACTATGCTGATCTGTACCGGCGTTTTCAAACCTATGTGCGAAATTACAGCGGCAATGAAATCTATAAAATTGCTGGCGGCGCAAATGTAGATGACTTTAATTGGACGGACGTGCTTATGAAAAAAGCCGCCGGCCTGATGGACGGATTGAGCCTTCATTATTACACGATTCCGGGTGATTTCTGGAAAGGCAAAGGGTCAGCGACAGAATTCACAGAGGATGAATGGTTCATTACAATGAAAAAGGCCAAATATATCGACGAACTGATTCAAAAACACGGCACAATTATGGACCGGTACGATCCGGAGCAGCGGGTCGGCCTGATTATTGACGAATGGGGCACGTGGTTTGATCCTGAGCCGGGCACGAACCCTGGTTTCCTTTATCAGCAAAATACCATTCGCGATGCACTGGTGGCGGCTTCTCACTTCCACATTTTCCACCAGCATTGCCGCCGGGTGCAAATGACCAACATCGCCCAAACGGTAAACGTTCTTCAAGCCATGATTTTGACTGAGGGAGAGCGGATGCTTTTGACACCGACGTACCATGTATTTGATATGTTTAAGGTACACCAGGATGCTTCTCTTTTAGACACTGAAACAACGTCTGCTGACTATGAATGGAAGGGAGAAACGCTGCCGCAAATCAGTGTTTCAGCCTCGAAACATGCAGAAGGCGATATCAATATTACGATTTGCAACATTGACCATCAAAACAAAGCGGAGGCCGAGATTGAACTGAGAGGTGTTGACAAGACTGCGGACCATTCTGGAGTCATTCTCACGGCAGAAAAAATGAATGCCCATAACACGTTTGACGATCCTCATCACGTCAAACCGGAATCTTTCAGCCAATACACGCTCAACAAAAACAAACTGAAAGTAAAACTCCCGCCTATGTCAGTTGTCTTACTCACGCTGCGGGCTGATTCTTAACCAAGCGAGAGCGCCGGAGCTTCATGCCGGCGCTCTCTTTCATGTTTGAAAATTGCTCCGGGAGGGCATGGTAAAGTACATGACAGTAAAGAGGAGTGTTATTCTATGCTTCGTACCATTCTAATGATCATCGGGGCAATTGTAGTGATCGGGGCCATTATCAGATTTGTGTTTTAATGAAAAAAGACATATCCCATTCCATCAAGACAAAAATGAGTAAACCGATTGCGATCAGGAGAAAATAATTTCTAAGCATTAAAATAGCGTGAACGAATGGGAGATGCTATACTAAACATCATCATTCACAATTGGAGGAATTCAATAATGGCTATCGTAAAAGCAACTGATCAATCTTTCTCAGCTGAAACAAGCGAAGGCGTCGTACTGGCTGATTTCTGGGCTCCTTGGTGCGGACCTTGTAAAATGATTGCACCTGTTCTTGAAGAACTGGATCAAGAAATGGGAGACAAACTCAAAATCGTAAAAATCGATGTGGATGAAAACCAAGAAACAGCCGGAAAATACGGCGTTATGAGCATCCCGACACTTCTTGTGTTAAAAGACGGAGAAGTTGTTGAAACTTCTGTCGGCTTCAAACCGAAAGAAGCGCTTCAAGAGCTTGTAAACAAACATCTTTAATTTACGGCTGCTTACATGCCAGAGCGATTCCGATTGAGGGATCGCTTTTTTTATTCGCCAATTGTGAACCGTAGAGAAAAACAAACGTTCGTGTTAAACTGGAAATAAAGGACTAAATATAAGGAAGGGTAATAGATGAACAAACAACTGAAAGAAAAACTCGCCCTCCTTCCTGATCAGCCCGGGTGTTATCTCATGAAGGACCGGCAGCAGACTGTGATCTACGTAGGAAAAGCTAAAGTGCTGAAAAACAGAGTGCGCTCCTACTTCACCGGTTCTCACGATGCGAAAACCCAAAGGCTTGTGACGGAAATCGAGGATTTTGAATATATCGTGACGTCCTCCAACCTTGAAGCGCTTATTTTAGAAATGAACTTGATCAAAAAGCATGATCCGAAATACAATGTCATGCTGAAAGACGACAAAACCTATCCTTTCATAAAACTTACCCATGAACGCCATCCAAGGCTGATTGTCACCCGCAATGTCAAAAAAGACAAGGGGCGTTATTTCGGGCCGTACCCGAATGTACAGGCTGCAAGAGAAACAAAAAAACTGCTAGACCGGCTGTATCCTCTCAGAAAATGCTCCAAGCTGCCGGACAGAGTATGCCTTTACTATCATTTGGGCCAATGTCTCGCTCCGTGCGTAAAGGACATTTCCGAAGAGACAAACAGAGAGCTGGTTGAGCGCATTACCCGTTTCTTAAAGGGCGGCTATAATGATGTCAAAAAAGAGCTTGAAGAGAAGATGCAGGAAGCTGCGGAGAATCTTGAGTTTGAACGGGCAAAAGAGCTTCGCGACCAAATCGCCCATATTGACTCAACGATGGAAAAACAAAAAATGACGATGAACGATTTAGTCGACCGTGACGTATTCGCGTACGCATATGATAAGGGATGGATGTGTGTGCAGGTCTTTTTCATCCGCCAAGGAAAGCTTATTGAGCGGGATGTCAGCATGTTTCCGCTCTATCAGGAAGCTGATGATGAGTTCCTTACGTTCATCGGGCAGTTTTATTCAAAAAACAACCACTTCCTTCCAAAGGAAATTTTAGTTCCGGACAGCGTAGATCAATCGATGATTGAGCAGCTGCTGGAAACAAACGTCCACCAGCCGAAAAAAGGCCCGAAAAAAGAACTGCTTATGCTGGCCCATAAAAACGCGAAAATCGCGTTGAAAGAAAAATTCTCTTTAATTGAACGGGACGAGGAGCGTTCAATCGGGGCTGTGCAGAAACTCGGTGAAGCCTTGAATATTTATACCCCGCACAGAATTGAAGCGTTTGATAACTCAAACATACAGGGGACAAACCCGGTTTCCGCGATGATCGTATTTATCGACGGCAAACCGAACAAAAGGGAATACCGCAAATATAAAATCAAAACCGTTACAGGGCCGGATGATTACGGTTCAATGAGAGAGGTCGTCAGAAGGCGTTATTCAAGAGTGCTTCGTGAAAACCTGCCGCTTCCCGATCTGATCATCATTGACGGAGGAAAAGGGCAAATCAACGCTGCAAGGGATGTTATTGAAAATGAATTAGGCCTGGATATTCCCATCGCCGGCTTAGCAAAAGACGAAAAACACAGAACTTCAAATTTACTCATCGGGGAACCGCTGGAGGCGGTATATCTGGAACGAAACAGCCAGGAATTTTACCTCCTGCAGCGCATCCAGGACGAGGTGCACCGATTCGCGATCAGCTTTCACCGGCAAATCCGCGGAAAAAGCGCGTTTCAATCCGTCTTGGACGACATCCCGGGCATCGGAGAGAAAAGAAAGAAAATGCTGTTAAAGCATTTCGGTTCGGTTAAAAAAATGAAGGAAGCAAGCCTTGAGGACCTCAAAAAAGCGGGTGTTCCGGCAGCGGCGGCTCAGCTCCTTTACGACAAATTGCAAAAATAGTGTTGTCCTTTTAAAAAAGATCTGATAAAATGTGAACTAATTTCATAGTTAGATCGTGTTATATGGTGAAGATAGAGGTGCGAACTTCAAAAGTAAGCCTTTGGAGAAAGATGGATTCTGTGAAAAAGGCTGAAAGGGGAGCGTCGCCGAAGCAAATAAAACCCCATCGGTATTATTTGCTGGCCGTGCATTGAATAAATGTAAGGCTGTCAAGAAATCATTTTCTTGGAGGGCTATCTCGTTGTTCATAATCATTTATGATGATTAATTGATAAGCAATGAGAGCAAATTCCTCTCATTGCTTTTTTTATTGTGGACAAAGCGCTCTTTCTCCTCACCCGCACGAACCAAAATGTAAAGGGTGGTCATTCATGGGTCTTATCGTACAAAAATTCGGAGGTACTTCCGTCGGCTCAGTCGAAAAAATTCAAAATGCGGCAAACCGCGCAATTGCAGAAAAACAGAGAGGCCATCAAGTCGTCGTAGTCGTTTCAGCTATGGGGAAATCCACTGACGCATTGGTCAGCCTTGCAAAAGACATCACTGGCCAGCCGAGCAAACGCGAAATGGATATGCTGCTGGCGACTGGCGAACAGGTCACGATTTCCCTGCTTTCAATGGCACTGCATGAAAAAGGCTATGACGCGGTGTCCTATACTGGCTGGCAGGCGGGAATCCGCACGGAATCCGTACACGGAAACGCCAGAATTACAGATATCGACACTTCTGTTTTAACAGACCAGCTTGAGCAAGGAAAGATTGTGATTGTCGCAGGATTCCAAGGCATGGCGGACAATTGCGAGATCACAACATTGGGCCGTGGCGGTTCAGACACAACAGCAGTCGCTTTGGCTGCCGCATTAAAAGCGGATAAATGTGACATATACACAGATGTGCCCGGCGTGTTTACAACCGATCCGCGCTATGTGAAATCAGCGAGAAAGCTTGCCGGAATCTCATACGATGAAATGCTTGAGCTTGCCAATTTAGGCGCCGGCGTTCTTCATCCGAGAGCCGTTGAATTTGCGAAAAATTACGAAGTGCCGTTAGAAGTACGTTCAAGTACAGAAACAGAAGCGGGAACATTAATTGAGGAGGAATCATCCATGGAGCAAAATTTAATTGTCAGAGGCATTGCGTTCGAAGACCAAATCACAAGGGTAACCATTTACGGGCTGACTGGCGGCCTGACAACCTTGTCTACAATATTTACAACACTTGCCAAAAGAAACATTAACGTTGATATCATTATCCAAACGCAAGCTGGAGACAATCAGACCGGAATTTCCTTCTCTGTCAAAACAGAAGACGCAAACCAAGCCGTTGCAGTGCTTGAAGAGTATAAGGGCGCGCTTGAATTCGCGAAAATCGAGACAGAAAGCAAATTGGCCAAAGTATCCATCGTCGGATCCGGCATGGTCTCAAACCCTGGTGTAGCGGCAGAAATGTTTGCTGTACTGGCGGAAAAAAACATATTAATTAAAATGGTCAGCACATCTGAAATCAAAGTGTCAACAGTCGTAAGCGAAAATGACATGGTGAAAGCGGTCGAAGCGTTGCACGATGCATTTGAGCTTTCAAAACACCCTTCAGCTGTGTAACGACAATCAAAAAGGCGGGACTATTGAAGTCACCGCCTTTTTGATTACACTGGATCTTTCAAATCCCATTTCACAGTCAGAACCACTTTATCGGCTCTCTTTTTCACTTGTTCATATGATTCGGCAATCTGCTCATTCAGCAATTGAATTTGTTCAGCAATAAAACCAGCTTCCAATTGAAAACATGGTTCTTTCTGGTGTTTAAGCCGGTTGGAAATGATCGGCCCTTCAAGTTCAAATTCAAGCTCCTGTTTTTTTGCGCTTACGTTTGTAAGGGTTCCCCAGCCCGCTTCTTCAAAGAAAGCCGGAAATTGCTCCCATGATTCAAGAGGAAACTTACGGGCGAGATGTTTCCCTGCCCAATACATCATGGAAGAGTAATCTTGGCCAAGCATATCTGGGAGAACGATCTCTCGTATTAGTTCGTAGGCGTAGGCGTTCATTTCGATTTCTTTTAAATGATCAATAGATGCTTCAAATTTAGACTTCATATCTGTCTCCCCTCTCTCCTTCGTATATTATAGCCCAAAGAGGGGGAGGTATTACAGAATGATCCTGTAATTCTTATGAAATTTTAAGGGAGAAATATATACTGATAAAATAAAATTTTTGAATCAACTAATTAATTCGGAAAATTGTAATTTATGTACGCGTTTTCTTGACGCCCTTTTGAGGGAGGAGTAAAATGAAATTGTCAATAAATCTTAATAAAGTGCTTACAATTGAAAGAAGTGGGGGAAGAGATTTAGCACATTTCGCACTTATCAAACAGGGGGTAAAGTAATGTCTGGGAACAGAGAGTTTTATTTTCGAAGATTGCATTCCTTGCTTGGCGTCATACCGGTCGGCATTTTTCTCATTCAGCATTTAGTCGTCAACCAGTTTGCTGCAAGGGGCGCTGATGCATTCAATAATGCTGCGCATTTTATGGATAGTCTGCCTTTCAGGTATGCCTTGGAAATTTTTATTATCTTCTTACCATTAATTTATCATGCAATTTATGGTGTGTACATAGCGTTTACTGCGAAAAATAATGCAGGTCAATACAGCTATATGAGAAATTGGCTCTTTGTCCTGCAGCGTGTAACCGGTATCATCACCCTCATTTTCGTCAGCTGGCATGTGTGGGAAACCCGTATTGCAGCGCAAATGGGCGCTGAGGTCAACTTTGACATGATGGCGAATATTTTGAGCTCTCCGGCTATGCTTGGCTTCTACATTGTCGGTGTCTTATCAACGATTTTCCACTTCTCGAACGGTTTATGGTCGTTCGCTGTTACATGGGGCATCACGGTAACGCCTCGTTCTCAAAGAATTTCGACTTACGTTACGCTGATTATTTTTGTTGCACTGTCTTACGTAGGCTTAAAAGCGATTTTTGCATTTGTATAAGAGTACTAGATTACTAGAGGGAGAGGGGCTATCATGAGTCAATCAAGCATTATCGTAGTCGGCGGGGGTCTTGCCGGCCTCATGGCGACAATTAAAGCAGCGGAATCAGGAATGGCGGTTAAGCTTTTTTCCATCGTTCCTGTCAAACGGTCTCATTCGGTTTGCGCGCAAGGCGGCATAAATGGAGCGGTCAATACTAAAGGGGAAGGCGACTCTCCATGGGAGCATTTTGATGACACTGTGTACGGGGGAGACTTTCTTGCGAACCAGCCGCCGGTCAAAGCGATGTGTGACGCGGCGCCTTCTATCATCCACTTATTAGACCGTATGGGCGTCATGTTTAACCGGACGCCAGAAGGCCTGCTTGACTTCCGCCGATTCGGAGGCACACAGCACCACAGAACTGCTTATGCGGGTGCGACAACGGGGCAGCAGCTGCTTTACGCACTGGACGAGCAAGTGCGCAGGTACGAAGTTGCGGGTCTGGTTACAAAATACGAAGGCTGGGAATTCCTTGGCGCTGTATTGGATGACGACAAAACCTGCCGCGGAATTGTTGCGCAAAACCTGACAAACATGCAAATTGAATCCTTCCGTTCAGACGCTGTAATTATGGCGACGGGCGGACCGGGAATTATTTTTGGAAAATCGACGAACTCCATGATTAATACAGGGTCTGCAGCTTCGATCGTTTATCAGCAGGGAGCGTATTATGCAAACGGAGAATTCATTCAAATCCACCCGACAGCCATACCGGGCGATGACAAGCTAAGACTGATGAGTGAATCGGCGCGCGGTGAAGGCGGACGCGTGTGGACATATAAAGACGGAAAGCCGTGGTACTTCCTGGAAGAGAAATACCCGGCATACGGGAATCTGGTGCCGCGTGATATTGCGACACGCGAAATATTTGATGTGTGTGTCAACCAGAAACTCGGCATTAACGGCGAAAACATGGTGTATCTCGATCTTTCTCATAAAGATCCGAAAGAGCTTGACATTAAGCTCGGCGGCATCATTGAGATTTATGAGAAATTCATGGGAGACGACCCGCGTAAGCTTCCAATGAAAATCTTCCCGGCGGTTCATTACTCAATGGGCGGATTATGGGTGGATTACGATCAAATGACGAACATCCCGGGACTGTTTGCAGCCGGGGAATGTGATTACTCTATGCACGGCGGCAACCGCTTGGGGGCAAACTCCCTGCTCTCCGCGATATACGGAGGAATGGTGGCCGGACCGAATGCGGTGAAATATGTAAACGGCTTAGAATCTTCAGCAGAAGACATGTCTTCCTCTTTATTTGACGCTCACGTCAAAAAAGAAGAAGAAAAATGGGCTGAGATTATGAGTATGGACGGAACAGAAAATGCCTATGTTCTTCACAAAGAGCTTGGTGAGTGGATGACGGCAAACGTCACGGTTGTCCGCCATAACGACAAGCTATTGAAAACGGATGACAAAATTCAGGAACTAATGGAGCGGTTTAAAAAGATTAACATCAATGATACGACGAAATGGAGCAACCAAGGGGCGATGTTCACACGCCAGCTCTCGAACATGCTTCAGCTTGCGAGAGTGGTTACCCTTGGCGCTTACAACCGCAATGAAAGCAGGGGCGCCCATTATAAACCGGATTATCCTGAACGTAATGATGATGAATGGCTCAAAACAACAATAGCTAAACATGTAAGCCCGTATGAAGCGCCGGAATTTGAATATCAGGATGTCGATGTCTCACTGATAACGCCTCGGAAACGGGATTACTCGAAGAAGAAGGTGGCGAAATAATCATGAGTGAACAAAAAACGATACGATTTATTATCACACGGCAAGATACAACCGACAGCACGCCTTACGATGAAGAATTTGAGGTACCATACCGCCCAAACCTTAATGTCATTTCCGCACTGATGGAAATTCGCCGGAATCCGGTTAACGTGAAAGGTGAAAAGACAACCCCTGTCACATGGGATATGAACTGTCTTGAAGAAGTATGCGGCGCATGTTCAATGGTCATAAACGGAAAACCCCGCCAATCTTGTACGGCGCTTATCGACCAGCTTGAACAGCCGATCCGCTTAAAACCGATGAAAACTTTCCCGGTCGTGCGTGATTTGCAGGTTGACCGGAGCAGAATGTTTGATTCATTGAAAAAAGTAAAAGCCTGGATACCGATTGACGGTACGTATGATTTGGGACCGGGGCCGAGAATGCCGGAAAAACGCCGTCAATGGGCATATGAATTATCAAAATGCATGACGTGCGGCGTCTGCCTCGAAGCCTGCCCGAATGTGAACAGCAAATCGAAGTTCATGGGGCCGGCACCGATGTCTCAAGTCCGCCTGTTTAACGCCCATCCGACAGGCGCCATGAATAAATCTGACCGATTAGAAGCACTGATGGATGACGGCGGCCTTGCAGATTGCGGAAACTCGCAAAACTGCGTTCAGTCCTGCCCGAAAGGCATCCCGCTCACCACTTCGATTGCAGCCTTAAACAGAGATACAAACTTACAAGCGTTCCGTAATTTCTTCGGAAGCGACAGAGTATAAGAAGAAAAAACCTCTTCCGCATGGGAGAGGTTTTTTAACCATAAGGAGATGAGTAAAGATGAAGATTCCCGCTTATATTGACATGCCGTTTCAAGAATGGAAATCGTCCTTTTCTTTTTTTTATCAAGTATCCGTGCGATTTTCCGAGACGGACATGTTTGGACACATGAATAATGTGACACCTTTTATATACTTTGAGGAGGCGCGGATTTCTTATTTTAAAAAGCTGAATATGATGAATGAAAACAAACAGACCATAACGGTCGTGGCAAGCCAGCAATGCGATTATCTGCGCCAAGTCATGCCTTATGAAGAGTTGCGCATCTATGTGAAAACAAGCGCCGTCGGCAGCTCATCCCTTACCTTGCATTATCTCGGAGAGAATCGCAAAGGCGAACCGTGCTTCACCGGAGCCGTTGTGATGGTCCAAGTCTCAAAGGAAAGCGGCAGGGCTGTCAGCTGGACAGATGAGGAGAAAGAAACGCTGCTCCCTGCACCATAAACTAATTCTCTTGTAAACGTCACCTCCCGTGCCCTTCTTACATAAGATATCTTGACTATATCAAACCCATTCGTTTCTGATTCGCTCTCACCTTAGCAAGGAGGGTTACAATACTTGAAGGAGAAAGAATTTCAATCGAAGCCGCTGCTAACGAAAAGAGAAAGAGAAGTGTTCGAATTGCTCGTTCAAGATAAGACAACAAAGGAGATTGCAAGCGAGCTATTTATCAGTGAGAAAACCGTTCGAAACCATATTTCAAATGCCATGCAGAAATTGGGTGTGAAAGGGCGTTCGCAAGCCGTTGTTGAGCTTCTTAGAATGGGTGAACTAGAGCTTTAATCCTTGCCGGTATTCCTTCTTTCAGGAAGGAGCCGGTTATTCCTGTTTGTTCGGCACGTTCTCAAACCATGTTTGGCTTGCTATGCAAAAAGTTGGATGGCAACGGATAGAGCAATACATGTTTCTGTTTGGTGTTGTTTGCCTAAAGTCCTCCATTTCTCTTGCGGAGTCTTGCATTTTCTTCAAAAAAGAAGGAAAATAGACACGGAACGCTTTTGTGCGTAAGAGATCCTTGAGTGAGGGATGGACAAATGACATCAAAACATTTGGAGCATGTTGCGGATATAGAAAAGTCACTCCGCCACATTGCCGCGATCATTAAGCAAAAAGGACGAGAAATCCTTAACCAATATGCGATTACGCCGCCGCAATTTGTCGGCCTGCAATGGCTTTATGAATTGGGAGATATGACAATCGGCGAACTGTCGGGTAAAATGTATCTGGCATGCAGCACAACAACGGACTTAATCGACCGCATGCAGAAAAATGACCTTGTCGAGCGGGTCAAGGACCCGGCGGACAGACGTGTCGTCCGGATACATCTGCTGCCAGAAGGAGAGCGGATTATCCAAGAGGTCATTACAAAAAGGCAGGAATACCTGCGTGATATGTTCGAAACGTTTACAGATGAAGAAGTAGCCATCTTCGAAAAATCATTGATGAAACTGCAGCATGAAATGAAGAGAAAATGAGGCGATTTTGTTGGAGCAACCAATAGGAGTCATTGATTCCGGGGTTGGCGGTTTAACCGTTGCAAAGGAAATCATGAGACAGCTACCAAAAGAAAATATTATCTACGTCGGGGATACGAAACGGTGTCCGTACGGGCCGCGTCCTGAAGAAGAAGTGCTTCAATACACGTGGGAGCTGACGAATTATCTACTTGAAAACCACCATATTAAAATGCTCGTGATCGCCTGCAACACAGCAACAGCGATCGCATTGGAAGACATCCGGCGCAGCGTCGGCATCCCTGTGGTCGGAGTCATTCAGCCGGGTGCGAGAGCAGCGATAAAAATGACGGAAAACCAGCATATCGGTGTCATAGGCACGGAAAATACGATGAAGAGCAACGCGTACGAAGAGGCGCTTTTGGCATTAAATCCTGATCTGAAGGTTGAGAACCTTGCCTGTCCGCTCCTTGTGCCTTTTGTGGAAAGCGGGAAGTTTCTTGACAAAACAGCAGACGAGATTGTCAAAACATCGCTGTATCCGTTAAAAGACACATCGATTGATTCGCTGATTTTAGGCTGCACCCACTATCCTATCTTAAAAGATTCCATTCAGAGATATATGGGAGAACACGTAAACATGATTTCGTCCGGCGATGAAACAGCCCGGGAAGTCAGCACAATTCTTTCATATAAAGGGCTGCTGAACCAGTCTTCGGTTGCCCCGAATCATCAGTTCCTGACAACCGGAGCGCGTGATCAGTTTGCGAAAATCGCAGACGACTGGTTTGGCCATGGGGTGGGCCATGTGGAATGCATCTCACTGCAAGAACCGATTAGAAAATAGCTTTGACCCGCAACGTCTTGTTGCGGTTTTTTTCTGTTTTGCCGGAATTCTTCGGTCTATTTCCAAATAAGGCTCGTATACATAATAGTACAAACAGCCTTAGGAGGGAAAAGTATGCTGAAAAAAGGACCTGCAGTCATTGGTGCCACTTGTCTCACCTCTGCCCTGCTTTTATCCGGATGCGGTTTGTTCCAATCTGATAAGGTAGCCGAGGAAATTGATCCGCCTCAAGACGTTACATACGTGAACGATGAAGCGGGGGCCGATTCAAATACAACAGCAGCCGAAAAAGCAGAAAGTGAAAAAAGCGATACCGCCAAAGCGGATCAAGTCTCATCTACAGTCATGAGGGAGCTTTATCTCATTGATAAAAACGGGTACGTTGTTGCGCAAACGCTGCCTCTTCCGAAAAGTGAAGGCACGGCTAAGCAGGCGCTTGAATTCCTCGTTCAGGGCGGGCCGGTGTCAGAAATTCTTCCGAATGGCTTCAGAGCCGTATTGCCGGCTGACACAACTGTTAACGTTGACATCAAAAAAGACGGCACAGCAATAGCGGATTTCTCTAATGAATTTAAAAATTATAAGAAGGAAGACGAGCAGAAAATTGTTCAATCCGTGACGTGGACGCTGACGCAATTTAGCTCGATAGATAAAGTAAAGCTTAGAATTAATGGCCATGAACTGAAGGAGATGCCTGTAGGAGGCACGCCAATCTCAGATGATTTAAGCCGTAAAGACGGAATTAATATGGAAACATCAGGCGTAAATGATCTCACCGCAACACATCCGCTCACCGTTTATTATTTGGCGGAAAACGAAGACAGTGAGTATTACGTGCCGGTGACAAAACGGATCGACAATTCGGAAAAAGACGACATCACAGCAGCAATCAATGAATTGGCTAAAGGCCCTAGCAAGGTGAGCGGGCTGTTAACAGATTTCAGTGATGACGTAAAGCTGGTCAGCAAACCGAAAATCAAAGACGGTCGCGTGACGTTAGATTTCAATCAATCCATATTCGGCAGCGCGGATGAAAAGACAAAAATGATTTCTTCAGAAGTGCTGAACAGTATTGTGCTGACGTTAACAGAACAGCCGGATGTAAAGAGTGTTTCCGTCAAAGTAAACGGGAAATCGGAGCTTGTCAATGAAAAAGGCGAAAAGCTCACTGAACCGGTCTCCAGACCTTCTCAAGTGAATACGGGTAGTTTTTAAATTGAAATTTTTGATATACTAGAAAGAAAGAGGTTAGCGTTCCGGCTGCCTCTTTCTTTATTCAATTCCGGGACAAAAATGGTTTATGTACATACAATCGGAGGTAAAACATGAGACATGACGGAAGACAACATGATGAGCTGCGCCCAATCACATTTGATTTGGATTTTATCAGCCATCCGGAAGGTTCTGTTCTAATAACAGCAGGAAATACAAAAGTAATCTGCAACGCGTCTGTGGAAGATCGCGTGCCGCCGTTTTTGCGGGGCGGAGGAAAAGGCTGGATTACAGCTGAATACAGCATGCTGCCGCGGGCAACAAACCAAAGAACGATCAGAGAATCTTCGAAGGGGAAAGTTTCCGGCAGAACAATGGAAATCCAGCGCCTGATCGGCCGCGCGCTTCGGGCAGTCGTAGATTTAGAAAAGCTCGGTGAACGGACGATTTGGATTGACTGTGATGTCATTCAGGCTGATGGCGGAACAAGAACCGCTTCCATTACAGGCGCATTTCTTGCCATGGCAATTGCGATTGGCAAGCTGCTCAAAGCGGGAACAATCAAGGCGAACCCGATCACTGATTTTCTTGCAGCGATCTCTGTCGGAATTGATAAGGAACAGGGGATTTTGTTAGATTTAAATTATGAAGAAGATTCATCCGCTGAAGTGGACATGAATGTCATTATGACAGGCAGCGGCCGTTTTGTTGAGCTGCAGGGAACCGGAGAAGAGGCGACGTTTTCACGGGATGATCTAAACGGTCTTCTCGGTCTTGCAGAAAAAGGCATTCAGGAACTGATTGATAAACAAAAAGAAGTGTTAGGTGATTCTCTGCCAGATTTGAAATAATGATAGAAAGGCTTGATCATCATGAAAGAGGCAATCATTGCGACACATAATCCGGGAAAAGTGAAAGAATTTAAAGAAATCCTTGAACCAAAAGGCTATGATGTCAAATCGTTAGCTGACATCGGATACACAGAGGAGATCGAGGAAACAGGCCATACGTTTGAAGAGAATGCCGTTTTGAAAGCGGAAGCTGTTGCAAAAGCAGTGAATAAAATGGTGATTGCGGATGACTCCGGCCTGTCAATCGATAATCTTGGCGGCAGCCCCGGCGTTTATTCCGCGCGCTATGCAGGGGAACAGAAAGACGACCAGGCAAATATCGTTAAAGTGCTCGGCGAACTGAAAGGAATTGAAAAAGAACAGCGTACGGCCCGTTTTCGCTGCGCGCTGGCTGTGAGTATCCCCGGTGAAGAAACAAAAACAGTCGAAGGCCATGTGGAAGGGTATATTGCTGAAGAGCCGAGAGGAGAATACGGCTTTGGCTATGACCCAATCTTTATCGTGAAAGATAAAGATAAGACAATGGCTGAACTGACAAGTGATGAAAAAAATAAAATCAGCCATAGGGCTGACGCGCTTAAAAAGCTGTCTAAGCTTTTAAAGGCATAAGGAGGAAGCTTGTACATGAACGTGCTGATTATCAGTGACAGCCATGGGCTTGAAGAAGAACTCCAAACCATCGCGAAACGGCATGAAGCGGAAGTAGATCTCATGATTCATTGCGGAGACTCTGAACTCGAAACCGGGCATCCGGCATTGGATCCTTATAAGGTTGTAAAAGGCAATTGCGATTTTGCGGGCGATTTTAAGGACGAGCTTCTTTTGAATGCCGGTTCAAAAAAAATACTGGTCACACACGGCCATCTTCACGGTATAAAACAGACCTTGTTAAACGTATACTATCGGGCAGAGGAGCTCGGAGCGGATATGATCTGTTTCGGGCATTCGCACATCGCGGGAAGCGAAGTGCTGCGCGGAAAGCTGATGATTAATCCCGGCAGCATCCGCCTTCCAAGGGTGCGCAGGACAGAAAGCTATGCTATACTGACTTTAGAAAATGATGCCGCAACAGTGCGTTTTTACGACCAAGCAGGCCATGAAATTGAGGATCTGCACAACCGTGTCACACTATGAAAATGTCATGAGGAAGAAAATTTTCTTCCTCATGAAAAAAATTCTAAAAAACCGTTGACTTATTGTTGCATCCCATATATAATAAATCTTGTCGCTGATAGTTAAAGCGAAAAACGAAATAACAAAACATGTCCCAGTAGCTCAGCTGGATAGAGCAACGGCCTTCTAAGCCGTCGGTCGGGAGTTCGAATCTCTCCTGGGACGTACCAAAAAGAAAAACCTCAAATCCTTGGGACTGACCCCCGTTTTTGAGACAGGGATCAAACACCTTTTAAACAGCCAATTGTCGATAATTTATCGGTGATTGGTTGTTTAGTTTCGTTTGAATACGAATATTGTTATAATAATGAATGTATTCTATGACAGTTCGTTCTACGATGGCGGTCGTGGTTCGATCAATGCTGTTAAGATAGAACGTTTCAGACTTTAGTGAGGAATGAAACGATTCGATGGAGGCATTATCAGCGGGCGTCCCTTTGCGGGACATGCTCATGGTAATGCCTTTTGTTTTAACAGCTTTCTGATACTCGTAAGATGTATACACAGATCCTTGGTCACTATGTAACACGCAGCTTTCAGGCAGATTTGGCAGCTGATCAAGTGTGTCTAAGACAAAGGCTGTGTCCTGCTTATCTCCAATCGTAAAAGCAACCACTTCTCCATTGTATACATCCAATATACTGGATAGATACAATTGTTTCTGCCCATAAGGCAAATACGTGATGTCCGTTACTAGTTTTTCAAGAGGACGATCAGACTGAAAGTTCCGATCTAATATATTATCGACCACGGCATATGGCTGCCCATTCTTCTTGCGCTTTTTCACCTTAACACGGCACTGCCACTGATTTTTCTGCATAATACGCTGAACCGTTTTATGGTTAATACACATTCCCTTTTTTAATATGGCTGTGATTTTTCGATATCCATATCGATACTTGTGCTCTCGGCACAACGTGCCGATTTGTTTTTCCAAATGGCGTTTGGGATGATCCTTCATCATATTCTTCTTCCAACGATAATAAGACGCCCGAGAGATATCTAAATGAATACAGATATCCTGCACGGTCATTGTGCTGTGCAATATTTCTACAAGTTCGACTGACGTTTTGCTATCAACTTCCTTTCCAATTCGTTGTACTTTTTTAAAACTTCATTCTGTTGTCTCAGGTAACGAATCTCTGCCTGCAGTTTCTCTAATTCGGAAGAATACTCCGGACCTTTTCCATAAGTGTATTGCTTACCAACAGGCTGTTCAAATCGATGTGTATCCCCAGCCTTATACCATCTGACCCATGTCTTAATCTGCGTATTATTTTTGATATTCAACTCCTGCATGATCTCTTTCATAGGTACGCCTGCCAATCTCATTTCTACAGCCTTCTGTTTCACTTCAACCGGATAACTCACTCTTGTCCCCATAGAAAAAACACCTCCAAGTCTAATTTCGGATAACAATCATCCGTTTTCAAACTTGAAGGTGTTTTTATTTGTCTCATCTTATGGGGTCAGTCCCCTTAAAGGATTTGAGGTTTTTTGTTGTAGGTTGATGATTATTTGTTATTCAGTGTATCATCATCCAAGCCATCAACTTTTCCGTCTTTGTTCATGCGAGGCTCTTCTTTTTTCACCGTTTCAGAAATATGCTCATTCTCTTTGACAGTCCGTTTTCCGACAACCACTTCATCAGTGACAACCGGTTTTTTAGTCACTTCCAGTTTTTCCTCA
Organism: Bacillus sp. K7; assembly: GCF_053903245.1. Taxonomy (NCBI): domain Bacteria; kingdom Bacillati; phylum Bacillota; class Bacilli; order Caryophanales; family Bacillaceae; genus Bacillus; species Bacillus sp. K7. Next base: position 2,613,646 of record NZ_CP096406.1, on the reverse strand, counting down.
ACGATTGGCACTCTGATCTCTTCCGAATCATTGACGGGGGAAGCGTCCGCTGTATTTTCATCCACAGGGCGGCGTTCAACATAAATTTCATCGTGTCTCACCGGAATGTCCATATCTCTTTGTTCAGTTTTCACTTCTTTTCCGATCTCTACTTCTCCAGTTTGAACATCTTCCTTATTGACTTTCAGCTGCTCTTCCCGCAGCGGCATTGTTTTTTCTTCTTTCGTTGTATAATCCGCCATTTCATTTGTGTTTGAAAGGCCGCCTGAAAGAGCATTGCCGTTATCGATAGGCGGATTGACTTCTGCGTCTGTATCAACAGCCACAAGGAGTTTTCCATCATCCAGATCCTCTTGATACTTGTCTATTTCGCCAGTCATAATATCCAAATCTGATAATGTCTTGCTGTGTGCGGCAGTATCATCCATTGCAAAATAATCTTTCAGTTTATCAAAAAATGAATCGGATTCATCCTTATGTGCATCGACGGCCTGATTGACTTCTGTTCCAGTACGTGACTCAAGATCGTCTGTATCTCGGCGGCTTGTCACAACTGAAATATCGTCAGAATCAAAACCTTTTGTTAATAAGCCTTCAATCGCTGCAATGGTTTCCTGCGGAGTTTCGTATACGCCAACTATGCTTTTCATATCAATCTCCTCCTTTATCAATGTTAGATTTTATCGTTCATGTCGTTTTTAATTCCCGCTGAACTTTGAAATAAACAAAATGAAAAGCATCCGAAGTTTTTAGAACAAACCTTTTATTATATAATTTCCTGAAAAATGAATATTTCGGAAAGAATATGAAAAAAAACATAGTCATGCCGATATTTGTTATGTGAAACAATTAAATAAAGGGAGTGTTTTCTTTTGAAAAAATGGTTCATAGTTTTTTTCTTATTCGTTATGACGCTGTTTCAATCGCTTCAAACAGTTAGCGCGGAAACAGTTGAATGGAAAGAAAGAGCAGATTTGCCTGAGCCGCGTGTCGGCGCAAGCAGTGGTGTGGTAGATGGAAAGATATATGTGATAGGTGGCGGGACAGTAAAACCAGGTACTTATGGGAATCAAACGTTTGTCTACGATCCTAAAACAAATGAATGGACAAGAAAAGCCGACATGCCCACAGCGAGGGGAGGAGCTGCGACTGTTACAGTTGACGGTAAAATTTATGTCATGGGTGGAATGTCAAACGATGGAGTTGTAAAGACAGTTGAAGTATATGATCCAAAAAAAGATACGTGGGAAAAATCGGATGATCTCCCCTTTGAAAATAAGGTTCCGGCTTATAGGATTTATGCAGAAGCTATTGGAAAGAAAATATATGTTGTAGCCTATGAAAATTCTAGATATGCAACGACTTACAGTTACGATCTAGAAACGAAGAAATGGGAGAAAAAACAGAAGTTAGATTATGAAGTAACTGGGGCTTCTACAGCAGTTATCGATAATAAACTATATATTCTTGGTGGAAGGGAATATTCTTCCCGAATCGTTTATGCTTATGATCCAGAAAAGGACATTTGGACAAAAAATGGTACAGGGCTCACAGCAGGGTATTATTCTGCCCTTGTTTATAAAGGGAAAATACTGATGACTGGAGGTGTAAACAGAATTAAGGTGTACGATCCTAATGGTCAATCTTTTACAGCAGTAACAAATCCTAAAGCGCCATACAGAATCGCACATTCTTCTGCCATTATTGATGATACTCTTTATGTAATCGGTGGAAGGGAGGAGACACGATCAAGTTTTGCTGGATATGCAGATTCTAGATTTAAATCAGTTATGTCAATTTCATTAAAGGATTTGAACATACCATCCGATGCGGGGGAGACTCCGGGAGATAGTGATAAAGGATCAACAACACCTACTGAGGACAATTCGGGAGATAGTGATAAAGAGCCAACAACCCCTTCTGAGGATAAACCAGCAGAAGACGGAGACGCTCTCCTTGTTGTCACCATGGTAAACGGTTTGCAAAAAGAATATCAGCTTTCTATGAAAGAAGTAAATGGATTCCTCAAATGGTATAAACAGCGTGATGCTGGAGAGGGACCAGGTTTTTATGAAATAGATGAGCATGACAACAACAAAGGGCCTTTTGAAAGTAAAAAGGATTATGTTGTGTTTAAAAACATTTTGATGTATGAAGTGAATAAATATAAATAAAATCATACAGAAACCATCCAGTGCAATGCTGGATGGTTTTGTTGACTAACTCTATTAAATTTTAACAGGAAAAACTGATGAAATTTATATAAGAGTAGACAAAAATCCTCTGCACTTATCTATCCTATAAAAATTCACAGCTTCTTCGTCATAAACACACTGTTCGGATCTTCAACATAGTCAGCAAACGGTTCACAGTACTGAAAACCAAAGCTTTCATACAATTTTCTTGCCGGCTCAAATGAGGCCATTGAACCCGTTTCTAAGCTTACCCGCTCATAGCCTCGCTTCCTAGCTTCACTCAGGATGTGCTTGAGAACTTGTTTGGCAACGCCTTTTCTTAAATGGGATGCAGCGGTCCGCATCGACTTGATTTCTCCATGCCTGCTGTCCAGTTCTTTAAGCGCTCCGCAGCCGGCTAGTTCGTTGTCCTCCCATGCGCTCCAAAATGTCATTTCAGGCCCTTTCAGCCTTTCTGCATCTAGAGCATGGATGCTTTCTGGCGGGGACATGAGTGTCATGCTATGTAAATGCTCATTCACAAATGAAATCACTTCGTGTCCAGTTACATCATCTATTTTTATAAACAATTCTATTCCTCCTCAAAAATTCGCGGGTTTTCAGAACATAACTGATTTCATCATATGCATATTACGTCCTTTTTCCAAATAGAAAGACAGAAAATCTGCCGGTATGAATCGTGTTTGGCATGATTTGTTTTGTATCAGGCATTTCAAAGTGAAAAAAAGAGGCCGAAAACAATGTTCGGCCTTACTATCGAAACCCTACGTGAGCGCCGGGTGCTCCGCTGAATCCAACGGCGTGCGTCGCCGGGATACCGAAACCGACCCCGTGGCCGCTATAGCCAGCCCCTGCAAATTGCTGTCCGTAAAATCCTGATGCATATGGGAATGAAGAGTACATAGCAGATGGAGTGCTCATGGGACTGTATGACTGGCTGTACGGCTGTCCGTACCCAATGTTTCCAAATGGCTGCTGATAAAAGGCAGGAGCTGCCGGATAATATGGCTGAGGCAAGCTGGGAAAGCCCAAGGGAATCCCTTGCATATCAGCTAATGATTTATTCATCGTATCACCTTTTCTTTGCAAGATACCTTCAATGTATGCTGGGGGAGTAATGGAAGTGCCTATCCGATCTTCCATACCTATAATCTTGTCGAGACGATAACACGTTATATTTTATGACATGTTTCTATCGGATTGGGATATTCTGTTGTATTATTGATAGATTAATAAAAAAATTATAAAAACTTTTAACATTTACAATTCCTTATACACCAATAATGAAAGCGTATACAATATAGATTGATTAATCAAAATTGTCTAATAATTTTAAAAAATGCTGTTGACACTGCGTCCAAAGCGGCGTAATATGAGTTCAACAAAAGATAAACGCAAGCTTCACAAGCAAAAAAGATCGCAATATGATTCTGAAAAATGAAAAAACAAACGACCTTCTTCAACAGCTGAAAAAAGCTGTTTCGGGGGCTGAATATGAAAAGCGCAGATGAGGATAAGTAGCCTTGATAAAGCTTTCCACAGAGAACCGGGGTAGCTGAGAACCGGCGAAGCTTTACAAGGTGAACTCGCCTCAGAGTGCCAGTCTGAAACCATAGTAGGACTTGGCCGGGTGAACTTGATTCACTCGTTATTAAAGCGGATAGAAATATCCATGAGACGGCGGATTCAATAGGCCGTAAACAAGGGTGGTACCGCGGAAAGAAGAGCCTTTTCGCCCCTTTTAGCTATCGCATCACTGCGCGGCTGATTGTGGGTGGAAAGGCTCTTTTTATTGAATAGTCAGCTATCAAACTAATAAAACGATCTTTAGAGGATGAAAATCCAAAAGGAGGAACTGAAAATGGGGACTAATGTACAGGTGGATTCAGCATCTGCCAAATGTACACAGACGATGAGCGGAGCATTAATGCTGATTGAATCATTAAAAAAAGAGAAAGTAGACATGATATTCGGTTACCCGGGCGGGGCTGTGCTTCCGATCTACGATAAGCTTTATCATTCAGGGATGGTACATATCCTTCCCCGTCACGAACAAGGTGCGATTCATGCAGCGGAAGGATACGCAAGAGTCTCTGGAAAACCGGGCGTCGTCATTGCCACGTCTGGCCCGGGAGCGACAAACCTCGTTACAGGCCTTGCGGATGCCATGATTGATTCATTGCCACTAGTCGTCTTTACAGGGCAGGTAGCCACATCCGTTATCGGGAGTGATGCATTTCAGGAAGCGGATATTTTAGGAATTACGATGCCGGTGACAAAACACAGCTATCAGGTACGCCAGCCTGAAGATCTGCCGCGCATCATTAAAGAGGCATTCCATATTGCAACAACCGGAAGACCCGGACCTGTGCTGATTGATATACCGAAAGATGTCGCAACAATTGAAGGAGAATTCAGCTACGATCATGAAATGAATCTCCCGGGATACCAGCCGACAATAGAGCCGAATTATTTGCAGATCCGCAAGCTTGTCGAAGCGGTAAGCAGCGCGAAGAAACCGGTGATTCTGGCGGGTGCGGGCGTATTGCACGGAAAAGCGTCAGAAGAATTAAAAAATTATGCAGAACAGCAGCAAATCCCTGTGGCACACACCCTTTTGGGGCTTGGAGGCTTCCCGGCGGACCATCCGCTTTTCTTGGGGATGGCGGGGATGCACGGCACTTATACAGCCAACATGGCCCTTCATGATTGTGACCTTTTAATCAGTATCGGCGCCCGTTTTGATGACCGCGTCACAGGAAACCTGAAGCACTTTGCAAGAAACGCAAAGATTGCCCATATCGATATTGATCCGGCTGAAATCGGAAAAATCATGAAAACGCAGATTCCTGTAGTCGGAGACAGCAAAATGGTCCTGCAGGAGCTGATCAAACAAGACGGAAGACAAAGCGATTCAAGCGAATGGAAAACACAGCTCGCCAAATGGAAAGAAGAGTACCCGCTCTGGTATGTAGATAATGAAGAAGACGGCTTTAAACCTCAGAAATTGATTGAATATATTCATCAATTTACAAATGGCGAGGCCATTGTCGCAACGGATGTCGGCCAGCATCAAATGTGGTCAGCGCAATTTTATCCATTCCAACAAGCAGATAAATGGGTCACATCAGGCGGACTTGGAACGATGGGATTCGGCCTTCCGGCAGCAATTGGCGCACAGCTGGCTGATAAAGAGGCTACTGTAGTGGCGGTTCTTGGGGACGGCGGTTTTCAAATGACGCTCCAAGAACTCGATGTCATTCGCGAATTGAATCTGCCGGTCAAAGTTATCATTTTAAATAATGCTTGTCTCGGAATGGTCAGACAGTGGCAGGAAATTTTCTATGAAGAACGCTATTCAGAATCTAAATTTGCTTCTCAGCCTGATTTCGTCAAATTGTCAGAAGCATACGGCATTAAAGGCATCAGAATTTCATCAGATGCGGAAGCGAAAGAAAAGCTGGAAGAGGCATTGACATCAAAAGAACCGGTTGTCATTGACGTACGGGTTGCAAGAGAAGAAAAAGTGTTCCCGATGGTTGCTCCGGGGAAAGGGCTGCATGAAATGGTGGGGGTGAAACCTTGAAAAGAATTATCACATTGACTGTGGTGAACCGTTCCGGCGTATTAAACCGGATCACCGGTCTATTCACAAAAAGACATTACAATATTGAAAGCATTACGGTTGGCCACACAGAAACAACCGGCGTTTCCAGAATCACCTTTGTCGTTCACGTTGATGGAGAAAATGATGTTGAACAGCTGACAAAACAGCTCAACAAACAGATTGATGTACTGAAAGTCACGGACATCACGAATCAATCGATTGTTCAGAGGGAGCTGGCCTTAATCAAGGTCGTTTCCGCACCGTCAACGAGATCAGAGATTAATGGAATGATAGAACCGTTCAGAGCCTCTGTCGTTGATGTCAGCAGAGACAGCATCGTTGTTCAGGTGACAGGCGAATCTAACAAAATTGAAGCGCTTATTGAATTGTTAAAACCTTATGGCATTAAAGAAATCGCGAGAACAGGTACAACGGCTTTTGCGAGGGGAACCCAGCAAAAGGCGTCATCCAATAAAACAATATCTATTGTATAAAACATAACAAGGGAGAGATTGAAATGGTAAAAGTATATTATAACGGTGATATCAAAGAGAACGTATTGGCTGGGAAAACAGTAGCGGTTATCGGGTACGGTTCACAAGGCCATGCACATGCCCTGAACCTTAAAGAAAGCGGAGTTGACGTGATCGTCGGTGTTAGACAAGGAAAATCTTTCACACAGGCCCAAGAAGACGGACATAAAGTATTTACAGTAAAAGAAGCGGCAGCCCAAGCGGAAATCATCATGGTGCTGCTTCCGGATGAACAGCAGCAAAAAGTTTACGAAGCTGAAATTAAAGAGGAATTGACAGCTGGAAAATCATTGGTGTTCGCTCACGGATTTAACGTTCATTTCCATCAAATCGTTCCGCCAGCGGATGTAGATGTTTTCTTGGTAGCGCCTAAAGGTCCAGGACACTTGGTCAGAAGAACATATGAGCAAGGAGCTGGCGTACCGGCATTGTTCGCGATTTACCAAGATGTGACTGGAGAAGCAAGAGACAAAGCCCTTGCGTATGCAAAAGGAATCGGCGGCGCGAGAGCTGGCGTTTTGGAAACGACATTTAAAGAAGAAACAGAAACGGATTTGTTCGGTGAGCAAGCAGTTCTTTGCGGCGGATTAAGCGCGCTTGTAAAAGCTGGATTTGAAACATTAACTGAAGCAGGTTACCAGCCTGAACTTGCATACTTCGAGTGTCTTCACGAGCTGAAACTAATCGTAGACCTTATGTATGAAGAAGGGCTTGCGGGCATGAGATATTCAATCTCTGACACAGCACAGTGGGGAGATTTCGTATCAGGACCGCGCGTTGTTGATGCTCAAGTAAAAGAATCGATGAAAGAAGTATTAAAAGATATCCAAAACGGTACATTCGCAAAAGAGTGGATCGTCGAAAACCAAGTAAACCGTCCTCGTTTCAACGCTATCAACGCGAGCGAAAACGAACATCAAATCGAAGTGGTGGGAAGAAAGCTTCGTGAAATGATGCCGTTTGTGAAACAAGGCAAGAAGAAGGAAGCGGTGGTCTCCGTTGCGCAAAATTAATGTTTTCGATACGACGCTTCGTGATGGTGAACAGTCCCCTGGCGTGAACTTAAATACACAGGAGAAACTTGCCATAGCAAAGCAGCTCGAAAGACTCGGGGCAGATATCATTGAAGCGGGGTTTCCCGCTTCGTCCCGAGGTGACTTTTTAGCTGTTCAGGAAATCGCAAGAACCATTAAAAATTGCTCGGTGACTGGTCTTGCCCGCTGTGTAAAGGGTGATATTGATGCTGCTTGGGAAGCGTTAAAAGATGGTGCTTACCCGAGAATTCACGTATTTATTGCCACATCGGACATTCATTTGAAACACAAGCTGAACATGACTCGCGAGCAAGTCATCGAAAGAGCCGTTGAAATGGTGAAATACGCAAAAGAGCGTTTTCCGGTTGTGCAATGGTCAGCTGAAGATGCCTGCCGCACTGAACTGCCGTTTTTAGCGGAAATCGTCGAGAAAGTCATTGACGCTGGCGCCAGTGTGATCAATCTTCCGGATACAGTCGGCTACCTGGCTCCAGCAGAATACGGAAATATCTTTAAATATATGAGGGGAAACGTTTCGAACATTCATCAAGCAAAGCTTTCAGCCCACTGTCACGATGATTTGGGAATGGCGGTCGCAAACTCTCTTGCTGCGATTGAAAGTGGCGCTGATCAAATCGAATGTGCTGTCAACGGGATCGGTGAAAGAGCCGGTAACGCCGCATTAGAAGAAATTGCCGTTGCCCTTCATATCAGAAAAGATTTCTATCAAGTTGAAACAGGCATTACAATGAACGAAATTAAGCGAACAAGCGATTTGGTAAGCAAGCTGACAGGCATGGCTGTTCCGCGCAATAAAGCGGTTGTGGGCGATAATGCATTTGCACATGAATCGGGCATCCATCAGGATGGCTTCTTAAAAGAAAAATCGACTTATGAAATTATTTCACCGGAGCTTGTAGGTGTAACAGCAGATGCGCTTGTCCTGGGTAAACATTCCGGACGCCACGCATTTAAAGACCGTCTGACTGCTTTAGGGTTCCAATTTGATAGTGAAGAGATTAATAAATTCTTTACGATGTTCAAAGAGTTGACTGAGAAGAAAAAAGAAATCACTGATGAGGATCTTGTTTCTCTTATTTTAGAAGAAAAAGTAACAGACCGCAAGATTGGGTATGAATTTCTTTCTCTGCAAGTGCATTACGGAACAAGTCAGGTTCCTACAGCAACCCTTTCTTTGAAAAATCAAGAAAACGCAGAGCTTATTCAGGAAGCGGCAACTGGAGCCGGAAGCGTGGAAGCGATCTACAACACGCTTGAGCGCTGCATCGATAAAGACGTGGAGCTCTTGGACTACCGCATTCAGTCTAACAGAAAAGGCGAAGACGCATTTGCCCAGGTGTATGTAAGAGTAGTAGTGAATGGAAAAGAATCAGCAGGGCGGGGCATAGCGCAAGACGTGTTAGAAGCTTCAGCAAAAGCCTATTTGAACGCAGTCAACCGTCAATTGGTTTTCCAGTCGAATATGAGCGGACTTAAAAACCATACAGCTGTCGGGTCATAAAAGAAAGGAGAACGGTTAACTTGAAGAAACGTATTGCTCTATTGCCTGGTGACGGGATCGGCCCTGAAGTATTAGAATCAGCGACAGACGTCCTGAAAAGTGTTGCCGAACGCTTTCATCATGAATTCGAATTTGAATCTGGCCTAATTGGAGGGGCGGCGATTGATGAATATAACAACCCCCTCCCGGAGGAAACCGTTGCGGCTTGCAAAAACGCGGACGCGATATTGCTCGGCGCTGTCGGCGGACCGAAATGGGATCAAAATCCATCAGAGCTCAGACCGGAAAAAGGGCTGCTCAGCATCAGAAAACAGCTTGATTTGTTTGCGAATTTGCGGCCTGTGAAGGTGTTTGAGAGCCTTTCCGACGCTTCACCTTTGAAAAAAGAATATATAGATCACGTTGATTTCGTTATCGTCCGTGAGCTGACAGGCGGCTTGTATTTCGGCCAGCCGAGCAAGCGCTATGTAAACACGGAAGGTGAGCAGGAAGCTGTAGACACACTGTTTTATAAGCGAACGGAAATTGAACGCGTGATCAGAGAGGGCTTCAAAATGGCCGCAGCCAGAAAAGGCAAGGTAACCTCTGTTGATAAAGCGAACGTTCTTGAATCAAGCAGACTGTGGCGTGAAGTGGCTGAGGACGTTGCAAAAGACTTTCCTGATGTGAAGCTGGAGCACATGCTTGTGGATAACGCAGCCATGCAGCTGATTTATGCACCGAATCAATTTGATGTCGTGGTGACTGAAAACATGTTCGGCGACATTTTAAGCGATGAAGCCTCCATGCTTACAGGCTCACTCGGAATGCTCCCGTCAGCCAGCCTATCAAGCTCAGGTCTCCATCTGTTTGAGCCTGTTCATGGCTCCGCGCCTGACATAGCCGGAAAAGGGATGGCAAATCCGTTCGCGGCCATATTGTCAGCGGCAATGCTTTTGAGAACATCTTTCGGGCTTGAAGAGGAAGCGAAAGCTGTAGAAGATGCGGTTAACAAAGTTTTAACTTCCGGAAAAAGAACAAGAGACTTGGCACGAGGCGAAGAGTTCAGCGGCACTCAGGCCATTACAGAGGAAGTTAAGGCAGCAATAATGAGTAAAAAAACAATTTCTAATGTGTGACAGCTTACGTGAAGCGGTCTTAGTTCATAGGTAGAGGGAGGAAATAAAAGTGATGCCTCGAACAATCATCGAAAAGATTTGGGATCAGCATATTGTGAAACATGGTGAGGGAAAACCGGATCTTCTCTATATTGATTTGCATCTTATTCATGAGGTGACGTCTCCTCAGGCTTTTGAAGGGTTGAGACAAAAGGGAAGAAAGGTCAGAAGACCCCAAAATACATTTGCGACAATGGACCACAACATCCCGACCGTCAATCGATTTGAGATAAAGGATGAAGTGGCGAAACGCCAAGTGACGGCGCTTGAACGAAACTGTGAAGAATTTGGCGTGCGCCTTGCCGATCTTCACAGTGTGGATCAAGGGATTGTCCATGTTGTCGGTCCTGAACTGGGTTTGACTCTTCCAGGGAAAACGATCGTATGCGGCGACAGCCATACATCAACCCATGGGGCATTCGGCGCCCTTGCATTCGGAATCGGGACGAGTGAAGTTGAGCATGTCCTTTCGACACAGACACTTTGGCAACAGCGTCCGAAAACACTTGAAGTGCGCGTAGACGGAACGCTTCAAAAAGGGGTAACGGCAAAGGATGTCATTCTTGCTGTCATCGGCAAATACGGAGTGAAATTCGGCACTGGCTACGTCATTGAATACACTGGGGAAGTATTCAGAAATATGACGATGGATGAACGGATGACTGTTTGTAACATGTCAATTGAAGCAGGGGCTAGAGCAGGTTTAATTGCGCCTGATGAGGTAACATTTGAATATTGCCAAAACCGCAAGTACACGCCAAAAGGCGAAGAATTTGATAAAGCCGTAGAGGAATGGAAGGCGCTGCGCACAGATCCAGGCGCTGTGTACGATAAATCTATCGTCCTTGACGGCAACGACATTTCTCCGATGGTGACATGGGGCATCAACCCGGGAATGGTTCTTCCTGTCGATTCCGAAGTTCCTGCGCCGGAGAGCTTTTCCGCAGAAGATGACAAAAAAGAAGCGATTCGCGCTTATGAATATATGGGGCTGAGTCCTCTTCAGAAAATTGAAGACATCAAAGTGGAGCACGTATTTATTGGTTCCTGCACAAATTCCCGCATGACTGACCTTCGCCAGGCAGCTGATATGATCAAAGGGAAGAAGGTAGCTGCCAGCGTAAGAGCCATTGTCGTTCCCGGATCTCAAAGCGTGAAGCTTCAGGCTGAAAAAGAAGGGCTTGACCAGATTTTCTTGGAAGCTGGATTTGAATGGAGAGAGTCAGGCTGCAGCATGTGTTTAAGCATGAATAATGACGTTGTTCCTGAAGGAGAGCGCTGTGCGTCAACCTCTAACCGCAACTTCGAAGGCAGACAAGGAAAAGGTGCAAGAACACATCTCGTCAGTCCGGCAATGGCTGCGATGGCTGCCATTCACGGACACTTCGTTGATGTCAGAAAGTTTTATCAGGAAAAAACAGTTGTGTAAGGAGTGCGCGAGATGGAACCTTTAAAAACACATACGGGGAAAGCGGCCGTATTAAATCGAATCAATGTTGACACAGACCAGATTATTCCGAAACAATTTTTGAAGAGAATTGAAAGAACAGGCTACGGCTGTTTTGCATTCTTTGACTGGAGATATGATGAGAAAGGCGAACCGAACCCTGAATTTGAATTAAACCAGCCTGCTTATCAAGGGGCTTCCATCTTAATAGCAGGGGAGAACTTCGGGTGCGGGTCATCGCGTGAACACGCTCCATGGGCGCTTGATGATTATGGGTTTAAAATTATTATCGCGCCGTCATTTGCTGATATTTTCCACCAGAACTGCTTTAAGAACGGCATGCTGCCGATTCGCATGCCATATGACAATTGGAGAACGCTTGTCGGCCAGTATGAAAACCAGTCATTGCAAATGACTGTTGATCTTGAAAATCAGCTTATTTACGACAGTGAAGGCAATCAAATTTCTTTTGAAGTTGATCCGCACTGGAAAGAGATGCTTATCAACGGCTATGATGAAATTTCATTAACGCTTTTGCTTGAAGATGAGATCAAGCAATTTGAAGCACAAAGAAGCTCTTGGCTTCAAGCCTGAAAAAAGCCGCCGGACAAATGCCGGCGGCTTTTTTCACCTGGTGAAACCTTTCATTCCTTGTTTTTGTTCACAGGTGTTGTTACACTTGAACAAAATAAATGCCTGAAAGGAATATAGGTATGACGCATGACAAGAAGAACGCAAAAATTATTCCTTTTCCTCATCTGAAAGACCGTCTTGTGGAAAAAGGGATGTCATCACTGAAGGAAAAAAAGTATCAAGAAGCGCTTGATCTGTTTTCAGAAGCGATGAAATATGACGATACTGAATCTGATCTTCACTTAGGGATGGCCATCTGCTTTTTGGAGCTGGGCGAATTGGAAGAGGCAAAAAGCGTCTGCGAGAAGATGCTAAAAGAAGGCTATGGCCATTATTTTACGGTTTTGCAGGTGTACATGACCATCTTAATTCAGCTCAAAAAATATGAAGAAGTCAAAAGCACGATCGAAGCTGTTTTGGAAGAAAATCAGCTGCCTGCGGAAAGTGCCGAGCAATTTTATAAGCTGCTTGATTTCAGCCGTAAAATGACCGATCCGGAACGTGAGGATGAGGCTTGGGCAGAGGAATATGAGGATACCATTGATACGGAGAAAGTGCTGGCAAGCCCTGAGGAGCAAATGAATTTAATTCATTCCTTAAAAGACCGGAATGTAGCGAAGTATACAGGTCTGCTCAAAACACTCCTTCAAGACCCCTCGGCTCACCCGATTATCAAAACCATGATCGTCATGCTGCTTGCTGAGCACGAGTATAGCAAACCCGTGCACATTACTAAATTTGGCGAGTCGCTGACCATTGAACCGTCTGAGATTGTCCCGCCTGATGCCGCTCCGATTTTACACCGTGTTCTCCGTGTGCTGGATGAGACGCTTGGAAATGAAAATCCGACCTTGTATGCGGCAGTGGAAGAACTGTGGAGAAGACATATGTACGTTTTATATCCGTTCCAGCCGAAATTGCTGTCGGCTGACCTTTGGGCGGCTGCCCTGCATAAAGTCGGTTACGAGATGCACGGGATCGAAATTGAAAAAGAAGAACTTCATATGATGTATGAGTTTACCGACAGAGAACTCGATGAAGCGTGCACCATGATAAAAGATATTGAAGAAATTTCTTATTTGTAAATCGCGCCATATAGTTGAAAGCGCTAAGTGTTATGTTATAATATAATGGTTGTATTTGTGTATAACGGGTTATAAGAAAAACGGTTGGACAGGCTTTGCAGTTCATTATTCACATCTATACATAATGATTCTGATCTTTGGCAGCTTTGTTTTTGTTGGACGAAGCCGAATGATTGCTTTAGAATGGAAGACCGACACAACCTGAATAGATTTTTGGAGGGAAACACATGTCTGTAAAATGGGAAAAACAAGAAGGCAACGAAGGCGTTTTAACGGTTGAAGTTGATGCTGAAACGTTTAAAACAGCACTTGATGATGCATTTAAAAAAGTAGTAAAACAAGTTTCAATTCCTGGATTCCGTAAAGGTAAAATTCCTCGCGGATTATTCGAACAGCGTTTTGGCGTAGAAGCTCTTTACCAAGACGCTTTGGATATTCTTCTTCCTGTAGAATACCCTAAAGCGGTTGAAGAAGCTGGAATCGAGCCTGTAGACCGTCCTGAAATCGATGTTGAAAAAATCGAAAAAGGCGAAAGCTTAATCTTCACTGCGAAAGTAACAGTGAAACCTGAAGTGAAGCTTGGCGAATACAAAGGCCTGGGCGTTGAAAAAGACGATGCAACTGTAACTGACGAAGATGTTCAAAACGAACTAAAAGCGCTTCAAGAGCGTCAAGCGGAGCTTGTTGTCAAAGAAGAAGGCGCTGTTGAAGAAGGAAACACAGTTGTTCTGGATTTCGAAGGATTCGTTGATGGCGAAGCATTCGAAGGCGGACAAGCAGAAAACTACTCTCTTGAAGTTGGTTCTGGTTCATTCATTCCTGGCTTCGAAGAGCAGCTAATCGGTCTTGAAGCTGGTGCTGAGAAGGATGTTGAAGTGACATTCCCTGAAGAGTACCACGCTGAAGAGCTTGCTGGCAAACCAGCTGTGTTCAAAGTGAAAATTCACGAAATCAAAGCGAAAGAGCTTCCTGAGCTTGATGATGAATTCGCAAAAGATATCGATGAAGAAGTGGAAACACTCGCTGAATTAACTGAGAAAACAAAGAAACGTTTAGAAGAAGCAAAAGAAAACGAAGCTGACGCTAAATTGCGTGAAGAGCTTGTTCTGAAAGCTTCTGAAAATGCTGAAATCGATGTACCGCAAGCAATGGTTGACACTGAGCTTGACCGCATGCTGAAAGAATTCGAACAGCGTCTGCAAATGCAAGGCATGAACCTTGAGCTTTACACTCAATTCTCCGGCCAAGATGAGGCTGCGTTAAAAGAGCAAATGAAAGAAGATGCTGAAAAACGCGTTAAATCTAACCTGACACTTGAAGGAATTGCGAAAGCGGAAAACCTTGAAGTATCAGATGAGGAAGTTGATGCTGAGCTTTCTAAAATGGCTGAAGCATACAACATGCCTGTTGAAAATATTAAACAAGCCATCGGTTCTACTGACGCGATGAAAGAAGATTTAAAAGTTCGCAAAGCGATTGATTTTCTTGTAGAAAACCGTTAATATGGTGCATAATAATAGTAAGAATAAAACAGGGCGCGAATGATTCGTGCCTTGTTTTGTACAATTATGATATATCTCTTTTTCTTGGGGCAAGATAGTTAATGCAGGGCTGTTTTTTGTCATACATATAGAATGTGCAAGTCAGAAACACATTGTTACCGTCTTTTTGGAAAGTATGGTAAAATGCAATACATACTCGTTCGTTTCAAGTATCATTTTCTTTTGCTCTGCCGGTAAAAGAAAAAGTGAGACAAGATTAAGGGGTGAAAGAATGTTTAAATTTAACGAGGAAAAAGGACAATTAAAATGCTCGTTTTGTGGAAAAACACAAGATCAGGTTCGAAAGCTTGTAGCCGGACCTGGTGTATATATATGTGACGAATGTATCGAACTCTGCACTGAAATTGTGGAGGAAGAACTCGGAACAGAGGAAGAAGTAGAATTTAAAGACGTACCAAAGCCTCAGGAAATCCGCGAAATTCTGAATGAATATGTCATCGGCCAGGATCAAGCGAAGAAATCACTCGCTGTTGCTGTGTATAACCACTATAAGCGCATTAACTCCAACAGCAAAGTGGATGATGTTGAGCTTTCAAAAAGTAATATTTCTTTAATCGGTCCTACAGGAAGCGGTAAAACCCTTCTGGCGCAAACATTGGCCCGCATTTTAAATGTGCCGTTTGCGATTGCTGACGCTACGTCTCTGACTGAAGCTGGATACGTGGGTGAAGATGTAGAAAATATTCTTTTGAAGCTCATCCAAGCTGCTGATTATGATGTGGAAAAAGCTGAAAAAGGCATTATTTATATTGATGAAATTGATAAAGTGGCAAGAAAATCAGAAAACCCGTCTATTACACGTGACGTGTCAGGCGAAGGTGTACAGCAGGCGCTGCTTAAAATTCTTGAGGGTACAGTGGCAAGCGTGCCGCCTCAAGGAGGACGTAAGCATCCTCATCAAGAATTCATTCAAATTGACACAACAAACATTTTGTTCATTTGCGGCGGTGCTTTCGATGGTATCGAACAAATCATCAAACGCCGCTTAGGCCAAAAAGTCATTGGATTCGGCGGAGAGAATAAAGCTGCTGATCTTGAGAAAGAGGATCTTCTTTCAAAAGTGCTTCCTGAAGACTTGCTTCGCTTCGGGTTAATCCCTGAATTCATCGGACGCCTTCCGGTTATTGCAAGTCTTGAAAAACTTGACGAGGAAGCATTGGTTGCGATTTTAACAAAACCGAAAAACGCCCTTGTGAAGCAATTCAAGAAAATGCTTGAGCTTGACAATGTTGAGCTTGAGTTTGAAGAAGGCGCTCTTTCTGAAATTGCTAAAAAAGCAATTGAACGCAAGACTGGCGCTCGCGGACTTCGTTCTATCATTGAAGGCATCATGCTTGATGTGATGTTTGATCTGCCTTCTCGTGATGACATTGAAAAATGTGTGATTACCGGAGCGACGGTGACACATGGAGAGCCTCCTCGCCTCTTATTAAAAGACGGCACTGAGGTAAACCAAGACAAAACATCTGCATAATGATAAGCACAAACCTCCTGAGTGGTGACATTCAGGAGGTTTTTTGTCGTGCAAACTCTTCCGGAAAAACGTTTATTCCCGTCTCCTGTGGGAGATACTAGCATTCAGAGGAATGAATTGGATACATAAATTGTTTTTCAGGAGGGACCATCATGAGTTGGACAGGGATCGCGTTATTTATTCAGCTGTTTTTTGGGATCATCATTGGTTTGTATTTTTGGAATTTGCTTAAAAATCAAAGGACACAAAAGGTCACGATAGATAAGGAATCAAAGAAGGAAATGGAGCAGCTTCGGAAAATGCGCGCTATCAGCTTGTCCGAACCATTATCTGAAAAGGTCCGCCCCAAAAGTTTTCAAGATATCGTTGGACAGGAAGACGGCATTAAAGCATTAAAGGCCGCTTTGTGCGGGCCGAATCCTCAGCATGTCATTGTCTATGGACCTCCGGGTGTCGGTAAAACTGCTGCTGCACGGCTTGTGTTAGAAGAAGCGAAAAAACATAAACAATCGCCGTTTAAAGAGCAGGCTGTTTTTGTGGAACTCGATGCGACAACAGCACGATTTGATGAAAGAGGAATTGCCGATCCGCTCATCGGCTCTGTCCATGATCCTATATACCAAGGGGCAGGAGCGATGGGACAGGCGGGGATTCCGCAGCCGAAGCAGGGTGCTGTTACCCATGCTCATGGCGGTGTGCTGTTTATTGATGAAATAGGTGAGCTGCATCCTATTCAAATGAATAAAATGCTGAAGGTGCTTGAGGATAGAAAAGTCTTTTTAGACAGCGCGTATTACAGTGAGGAAAACACACAAATCCCGAATCATATTCACGATATTTTTCAAAATGGGCTGCCGGCTGATTTTCGCCTGATTGGCGCAACGACAAGAATGCCGAATGAAATTCCGCCAGCTATCCGATCCCGCTGTTTAGAGGTGTTTTTCCGTGAGCTTGAAAAGGATGAGCTGAAAACAGTTGCCAAAACAGCAGCGGATAAAATTGAAAAAAACATTTCTGCTGAAGGTCTGGATCTGTTGACGAGCTTTACGCGGAACGGGCGGGAAGCCGTTAACATGATACAAATCGCAGCGGGAATGGCGGTAACAGAGAATCGGAAAGACATTACAATTGAGGATATTGAATGGGTTATTCATTCCAGCCAGCTTACTCCAAAGCACGAGCAGAAAATCGGGGCTGAACCGCAAGTCGGCATCGTAAATGGGCTTGCTGTATACGGACCTAACAGCGGGTCGCTTTTGGAAATCGAAGTGAGTGTAAGCCCGGCTCAGGAGAAAGGATCCATTAATATCACAGGGATAGCTGAGGAAGAAAGTATCGGCAGCCAATCAAAATCAATCCGGAGAAAAAGCATGGCGAAGGGGTCGGTCGAAAACGTGTTAACCGTCCTGCGAACAATGGGGATGAAGCCGTCTGATTATGATATTCACGTTAATTTCCCAGGAGGGATCCCGATTGACGGGCCGTCGGCGGGCATCGCGATGGCAGCAGGGATTTTCTCGGCGATTCACAAAATCCCAATTGACAATACCGTTGCCATGACGGGCGAAATCAGCCTGAATGGTCTTGTAAAACCCATTGGAGGCGTGATACCGAAAATAAAAGCAGCAAAGCAATCCGGGGCGAAAAAAGTGATTATCCCATATGAAAATCAGCAGACGATCTTAAAGAAGATTGACGGAATCGCAATTATTGCAGTGAAGACGTTCCAGGAAGTGCTTGATGAAATTTTAGTGAATCCGCCGACAGAACAAAAACCGCTTCATATGCAAATCAATAAAGAATCCGTTTGACCCTATTTCTAAAATAGGGTTTTTTTTATGAAGGACATCTTTTCCTTTTTCATATCAGAAAGAAAGGGTATACTACGAGGAGACTGTATTATAAAAAGTGGAACCATGCCGTTTATTGTACAAGGATGAAAAAGTTGTATTATAATGGTTCATACTAAAGTCACGGAGGTGTCAGTCACATGGCAGAAGAATTAAAACGCAGCATCCCGCTCCTCCCTTTAAGAGGTTTATTAGTGTATCCGACGATGGTTTTACACTTAGATGTAGGACGTGACAAGTCGGTCCAAGCCCTTGAACAGGCAATGATGCATGATCATATGATATTTTTAGCCACTCAGCAGGATATTTCGATAGACGAACCGGGTGAAGACGAGATTTTTACTGTCGGCACCTATACAAAAATTAAGCAAATGCTGAAGCTTCCGAACGGTACGATTCGTGTGTTGGTTGAGGGCCTCAAGCGCGCCCAGATCGTCAAATACAATGAGTATGAGGATTACACGTCGGTCGACATCCAGCTGATTCAGGAAGATGATTCTAAAGATACAGAAGACGAAGCATTGATGCGGACTTTGTTAGACCACTTTGATCAGTACATAAAAATTTCTAAAAAAATCTCGGCTGAAACGTACGCTGCTGTTACTGATATTGAAGAGCCAGGGAGAATGGCAGACATCGTTGCTTCTCACCTGCCTCTTAAGCTCAAGGATAAGCAGGATATTTTAGAAACGGCGGAGGTCAAAGACAGACTGAACAAGGTCATTGATTTTATTAATAATGAAAAAGAAGTGCTGGAGATCGAGAAAAAAATCGGCCAGCGCGTCAAACGTTCGATGGAGCGTACGCAAAAGGAATATTACTTGCGTGAACAAATGAAGGCGATTCAAAAAGAGCTTGGTGATAAAGAAGGCAAGACAGGTGAAGTGCAGACGCTGACGGAAAAGATCGAAGAAGCGGGCATGCCTGACCATGTAAAGGAAACGGCGCTTAAGGAATTAAACAGATACGAAAAAATCCCGTCAAGTTCCGCGGAAAGCTCCGTGATCCGCAACTATATCGACTGGCTGATCGCTCTCCCGTGGACGGATGAGACAGATGACAAGCTTGATTTGAAAGAGGCAGGGCGTCTCTTGGACGAAGAGCATCACGGACTTGAAAAGGTGAAAGAACGGATTCTGGAATATTTGGCTGTCCAGAAGCTGACAAAATCCCTGAAAGGCCCGATTCTTTGCTTGGCAGGACCTCCAGGTGTCGGGAAAACGTCTTTAGCCAAATCAATTGCAAAAAGCTTGGGGCGGAAATTCGTCAGAATCTCACTTGGCGGAGTGCGTGACGAATCAGAGATTCGCGGACACAGACGGACCTATGTCGGAGCAATGCCTGGACGTATTATTCAAGGCATGAAAAAAGCAGGCAAGCTGAATCCGGTATTCTTATTGGACGAGATTGACAAAATGTCATCTGATTTCAGAGGCGACCCGTCATCTGCTATGCTTGAAGTGCTAGATCCAGAGCAAAACAGCACCTTTAGTGATCACTATATTGAAGAAACCTTTGATTTATCAAAAGTGCTGTTTATCGCAACGGCAAACAATTTGGCCACGATCCCGGGTCCGCTCAGAGACAGAATGGAAATCATTAATATTGCGGGTTACACAGAAGTAGAAAAACTTGAAATCGTGAAGGACCACCTGCTGCCGAAGCAAATCAAGGAACACGGGCTTAAGAAAAGCAACCTGCAGCTGCGTGATCAGGCGATTCTCGATATCATCCGCTACTACACGAGAGAAGCTGGTGTGAGAAGCCTTGAACGCCAGCTTGCCGCGATTTGCCGGAAGGCCGCAAGAACCATTGTTGCTGAAGAGCGAAAGCGGATTACAGTTACTGAAAAGAATCTTCAGGACTTTATCGGAAAGCGCGTTTTCAGATACGGACAAGCTGAAACAGAGGATCAGGTAGGTGTCGTTACAGGGCTTGCTTATACAACCGTCGGCGGAGATACGCTGTCGATTGAAGTATCGCTTTCCCCGGGGAAAGGGAAATTGATTCTGACAGGAAAGCTCGGAGATGTTATGAGAGAGTCAGCTCAGGCCGCGTTCAGCTATGTGCGGTCAAAAACAGAAGAACTTGGCATTGAACCTGACTTTCATGAGAAGTATGATATTCATATACATGTACCTGAAGGTGCAGTGCCTAAAGATGGTCCGTCAGCCGGTATTACGATGGCAACAGCCCTTGTTTCTGCTTTAACGGGACGGGCAGTTTCACGTGAAGTCGGCATGACTGGAGAAATCACGCTTCGCGGGCGCGTGCTGCCAATCGGCGGTTTAAAGGAAAAAGCGCTTGGCGCACACAGAGCGGGATTAACGACCATTATTGCGCCTAAAGAAAATGAAAAAGACATAGAGGATATTCCGGAAAGCGTCAGAGAGGGCCTGACATTTATATTGGCGTCCCATTTAGACGAAGTGTTGGAACATGCCTTAGTAGGAGAGAAGAAATGAAAGTCACAAAGTCAGAAATCGTGATCAGTGCGGTTAAGCCGGAGCAGTACCCTGATGGGGGGCTTCCGGAAATTGCACTGGCCGGAAGATCGAACGTGGGAAAATCGTCTTTTATCAATTCATTAATCAATCGCAAAAATCTTGCGAGAACATCATCAAAACCGGGAAAAACACAAACGCTGAATTTCTACATTATCAATGATGAGCTGCATTTTGTGGATGTGCCGGGTTACGGTTTTGCCAAAGTGTCAAAGACTGAGCGTGAAGCTTGGGGCAGAATGATTGAAACCTACATCACGTCACGCGAGGAATTGAAAGCAGTGGTGCAGATCGTTGATTTGCGGCATGCGCCGTCTGCTGATGATGTGCAGATGTATGAATTCTTAAAGTATTACGGCATCCCTGTCATTATTATCGCTACAAAGGCGGATAAGATCCCGAAAGGAAAATGGGACAAACACGCAAAAGTTGTCCGACAGACATTAAATATTGATCCGGAAGACGAGCTGATTCTCTTCTCCTCTGAAACGAAGAAGGGGAAAGACGAAGCTTGGGGAGCGATCAAAAAAATGATAAACCGGTAGAGAATTTTCTCTGCCGGTTTTATTTATCGTATAGATTTTTTCCGTTTCATCAATAATAACAATAAACTAATTCCAATAAAGACAAATGGCCAATACTCTTTCAGAAGCGCTGTCGGAATATGCGCAGACTCAAGCCAAGCCATAATTTGTTTGAAAAAGTACAAAAACAGGGAAAAACAAATCATCGACACAGCTTCATATACATATTCCTTTTTCTGAACGGTTGACACCAAGAGCGAAAAGCCGATCATAAATAGAAGCGTTTCAAAATCATCCGGCCACCACATCCATTTCGGTTTGGCGAAAAAGTGCAAACCGATTCCAAAAAGAAGCAAACCGATAAAGAAATGGGGTGTGACGGCTTCTTTTTTACCTTGGTATACAAAGGCTGCGCCTAACAGCATGAGGAGAACAGGCCATTGATCCTGCCCTGAAAACAGTTCGGCTTGTCCGCTTTCAAGCCATGCGTATACAGATGCGGCAAGCAGAAGACAAGGGAATAAAATTGATTTTTGTTTCATGCATATCACCTTCTTATTTTAGAGCTGATGTGTAGTAAATTTTTGCTGTTTTTGGTATTGTCAATAGGAATGCTTATTGCATGTGAAGCTTTTTCTAATATAGCATAAGAATTTTAAAATCTGTTCACAATTTGCGAAAGAAACTATGTTATAATTATTATAAATAATGAATTCTATGTTAGAATGATTATAAATAAAGTTTTGGCGTTGGGGGTGTAATGAAAGCTATGCATATACTTGTTGTGGGAGTAGATTATAAATCCGCCCCTATTGAGATACGTGAAAAAGTAAGCTTTCAGCCGAATGAGCTGGCGGAAGCGATGGTGCAGCTGAAAGCAGAGAAAAGCATTCTTGAAAACATCATTGTCTCAACCTGCAACCGCACGGAAATTTATGCGGTCGTCGACCAGCTCCATACCGGCCGTTATTATATAAAGAAGTTTTTAGCTGAATGGTTTGAATTAAGAAAAGAAGACCTTTCACCGTTTTTACGTTTTTACGAAAGCGATGCGGCTGTTGAGCATTTGTTCCGTGTAGCCTGCGGATTGGACTCTATGGTGATCGGTGAAACGCAAATTCTCGGCCAGGTGCGCGACAGCTTTAAAACAGCTCAGCAAGAAAAAACGATCGGCACGATTTTTAATGAATTGTTTAAGCAGGCGGTTACGGTAGGTAAACGGACTCACGCCGAAACAGACATTGGCTCTAATGCAGTGTCTGTTAGCTATGCGGCTGTTGAGCTTGCGAAAAAAATCTTCGGAAACCTTTCAACCAAGCACATATTGATTCTTGGTGCGGGAAAAATGGGCGAGCTTGCTGCGGAAAACTTGCACGGACATGGAATTGGCAAGGTCACTGTCATTAACCGAACATACTTGAAAGCAAAGGAGCTTGCAGACCGTTTTTCCGGTGAGGCGAGAAGCTTGAATCAGCTTGAAAGCGCGCTTGCGGAGGCCGATATTTTAATCAGTTCAACCGGTGCAAGTGATTTTGTCGTGTCTAAAGAAATGATGGAGAATGCGAATAAGCTTCGTAAGGGACGTCCGCTGTTTATGGTAGACATTGCCGTGCCTAGAGACCTTGATCCGGCGCTGAATGATCTTGAAGGTGTTTTCCTTTATGATATTGACGATTTGGAAGGCATTGTAGAGGCGAACATGAAAGAGCGCAGAGAAACCGCTGAAAAAGTTGAACTGTTAATCGAAGAAACCATTGTGGAGTTTAAACAATGGCTGAATACACTTGGGGTTGTCCCGGTTATTTCCGCATTGCGCGAAAAGGCGCTTGCCATCCAGTCAGAAACGATGGATAGCATCGAGCGGAAGCTGCCTCATTTAAGCACAAGAGAGAAAAAACTGTTGAACAAACACACCAAAAGTATCATTAACCAAATGCTCCGAGATCCGATATTAAAGGTGAAAGAGCTTGCGGCAGATGCTGATTCTGAAGAAAAACTGGCTTTGTTTATGCAGATTTTTGATATTGAGGAAGCTGCGGGCCGTCAAATGATGGATACTGTTGAAAGCAGCCAAAAGGTCCATTCTTTTAAGAAGGCTGAATCAAAAGCGGGCTTTGCCCCGCTTGTAAGTGAGTGAAAGCTGAATGATTGATACTGCAATGGCTAGGCTTAATGAGGGGACAATCGTCATTTACGCATTAAGTGTGCTCTTTTATTTTATAGATTTTCTTCAACACAACCGGAAGGCTGGAAAAATGGCCTTCTGGTTGCTTTCTATTGTCTGGACTCTGCAAACCGTGTATTTGGCCTACTTTATGTGGGTGTCCGGGCGGTTTCCGGTATTAAATGTGACGGAGGCGCTATATTTTTATGCCTGGGTTCTTGTCACGCTGTCACTTGTACTGACAAAGCTTTTACGAGTTGACTTTATTGTCTTTTTTACAAATGTAATAGGGTTTTCCATGATTGCCATTCATACATTTTCGCCGACAGAGCAGCAGTCAGCCGCTTTTTCCGGGCAGCTTGTATCCGAGCTGTTGGTGATTCATATTACAATGGCGATTCTTTCATACGGCGCTTTTTCCCTTTCTTTCGTTTTTTCAGTGTTATATCTGTTTCAATATCGTCTGCTGAAAAAGAAAAAATGGGGAAAATGGCTGTTGAGAATAGAAGATTTGTCTAAGCTTGATTATATGGCATATGTTCTGAATGTCATCGGAGTCCCGATGCTGTTGCTGAGTTTGATTCTTGGCGTTATTTGGGCGTATGTCTCACTAGAAACGCTGTATTGGTTCGACGCTAAAGTGCTTGGTTCATTTGTCGTCCTGCTGCTGTACAGCTATTATCTCTATATCAGGCTGATTAAAGAGCTGCAAGGAAAGGTCGCTGCACTGTGGAATTCGGCTTGTTTTCTCGTGCTGATGATCAACTATTTCCTGCTTGGAAGCCTGTCGCAATTCCATTGGTTCAGTTAAATGATGTCCCAAGCAGATTCGGGAGGAAAAAAATATGAGAACGATTAAAGTAGGTTCCAGACGGAGCAAACTCGCTATGACTCAAACGAAATGGGTCATTCAAAAACTGAAGGAAATCAATCCTTCATTTGCTTTTGAAATCAAAGAAATTGTGACAAAGGGCGATCGAATCGTCGATGTTACGCTATCAAAAGTGGGCGGAAAAGGGCTGTTTGTCAAAGAGATTGAACAAGCGCTTTTAAACGAAGAGATTGATATGGCGGTACACAGCATGAAAGACATGCCTGCTGCTTTGCCAGAAGGCCTTGTGATCGGCTGTATTCCTGAACGAGAAGACCCTCGTGATGCTTTTATTTCAAAGAATCGCGAAAAGCTCTCAGAAATGAAGGAAGGCGCTGTCATCGGCACAAGCAGTTTAAGAAGAAGCGCTCAGCTTTTGATTGAGCGTCCTGACATTACAATTAAATGGATTAGAGGTAATATAGATACGAGACTTCAAAAACTGGAAACTGAGGATTATGACGCAATTATTTTAGCTGCTGCCGGACTTTCCAGAATGGGATGGAAGCAAGACGTTGTAACCGAATTCCTCGAGCCTGAACGCTGTTTGCCTGCAGTGGGCCAAGGAGCCTTGGCGATTGAGTGCCGAGAATCGGATGAAGAGCTAATGGCGTTGTTTTCACAGTTTACAGATGAATATACAAAACGGACCGTGTTGGCGGAACGTGCCTATTTAAACGCGTTGGAGGGCGGCTGCCAGGTTCCGATCGCAGGCTACTCCGTTTTAAACGAGCAGGATGAAATTGAGTTGACAGGTCTTGTCGCTTCTCCTGACGGAAAAATCATTTATAAAGAAACCGTTACAGGAAACGATCCGGAGGAAGTCGGAAAGCGCTGTGCCGCTCTTATGGCTGATAAAGGAGCCAAAGAATTAATCGATCGTGTAAAACGGGAGCTTGATGAGGATGGAAAATGACCTTCCGTTGAAGGGAAAAACAGTGCTGGTCACCCGAAATAAGGCGCAGGCAAAATCGTTTCAGCAAAAAGTGGAGTCACTTGGCGGGAAAGCGGTTTTGACCTCATTAATTACGTTTCGCCCCGCTTTGCCGAATGATGTTGCGAAACAGGTGAAAGAGGACCTTGCTGCGCCCGGCTGGCTTGTTTTTACAAGTGTGAACGGAGCGGACTTCTTTTTTTCTTACCTAAAGGAAAATCAGCTTATTCTTCCTGCGCATAAAAAAATTGCGGCCGTCGGTGAAAAAACGGCCCGCCGTTTGGAAACGCATAACGTATCGGTTGATGTGATGCCTAAGGACTATATTGCTGAACAATTGGCAGAGACCCTTAAGCAGCATGCTGAACCTGCGGAACGGATTACCGTAATTAAAGGCAATTTGTCACGTGATGTGGTGAAACAAGAGCTTGTCCCGCTCGGTTTTGAAGTGAAGGAATGGGTTGTCTATGAAACGATTCCTGATGAAGAAGGCATTGAGGATCTGAAAAAGTGTGCGAGTCAATATTCATTTGATTACGTGACATTTACGAGTTCATCAACCGTACATACGTTTATGCATGTCTTAAAAGAAGAATTGAAAAAGTGGCAGATGAACAGGACGGCCTGTATCAGCATTGGGCCTTTAACAAGGGACGCCCTGATGACGTACGGCATCACATCGCATACGCCTGATACATTTACAATAGATGGCATGCTTGAGTTAATGTGCAGCATGTCAAGAGAGGAAGAGAGAATATGAGTCAATCATTTAACAGACACCGCCGCCTGCGGTCTTCAAAAGCAATGAGAGAGATGGTGAAGGAAACGCGTTTGCACCCATCCGATTTTATTTATCCGATTTTTGTCGTTGAAGGGCTGGAAGGCAAAAAAGCTGTTCCGTCTATGCCTGATGTGTACCATGTTTCTTTAGATCTATTGAAGGATGAAGTGGCAGAGCTGGTCAAACTGGGCATTCAATCGGTCATCGTGTTCGGCATCCCGGAAGAAAAAGATGATTGCGGAACGCAAGCGTACCATGATCACGGCATCGTTCAAAAAGCCATCACAGAAATTAAAAACCACTTCCCTGAGATGGTTGTAGTCGCTGATACATGCTTATGCGAATATACAGACCACGGTCATTGCGGACTTGTCAAAGACGGGGTCATCCTCAATGATGCATCACTTGAGCTTTTAGCCCAGACAGCTGTCAGCCAAGCGAAAGCAGGTGCTGATATCATTGCGCCTTCAAACATGATGGACGGATTTGTTACCGTGATCAGAGAAGCGCTCGATAAAGAAGGGTTCGTGAATATTCCGATCATGTCTTACGCTGTGAAATATTCAAGTGAGTTTTACGGGCCGTTCCGTGATGCAGCAAACAGCACGCCGCAATTCGGGGACCGCAAAACATACCAGATGGATCCTGCCAACCGTATGGAAGCACTGCGCGAAGCACAATCAGATGTCGAGGAAGGCGCGGACTTTTTGATTGTCAAACCTTCGCTTTCATATATGGATATCATGCGTGATGTTAAAAATGAATTTCCTTTGCCGCTCGTTGCTTATAATGTAAGCGGAGAGTATTCAATGGTGAAGGCTGCAGCGCAGAACGGCTGGATCAAAGAAAAAGAAATCGTGTTAGAAATTTTAACAAGTATGAAGCGTGCAGGTGCCGATCTGATTATTACGTATCATGCGAAAGACGCAGCGAAATGGCTTGCGGAGTAATTTTATTCAGTTGACAGGAGTTGAGGCAGATGAGAAGCTATGAAAAATCCAAAGCGGCTTTTAAAGAAGCGCAAAAACTCATGCCGGGTGGTGTGAACAGTCCCGTTCGCGCATTTAAATCGGTAGACATGGACCCGATTTTTATGGAGCGCGGAAAAGGCTCAAAAATCATTGATATTGACGGAAACGAGTATATTGATTACGTCTTGTCATGGGGGCCTTTAATTTTAGGCCATACAAATGACCGCGTCGTAGAGAGCCTCAAAAAAGTGGCTGAATACGGGACAAGCTTTGGTGCCCCGACTGAAGTTGAAAATGAATTGGCAAAGCTCGTCATTGATCGTGTGCCATCTGTAGAAATTGTACGAATGGTCAGCTCCGGAACGGAGGCTACAATGAGTGCTCTTCGTTTAGCTAGAGGCTATACAGGCCGCAACAAGATTGTAAAATTTGAGGGCTGCTACCACGGACACGGCGATTCTCTCTTGATTAAAGCAGGTTCAGGAGTGGCTACTCTCGGTCTGCCGGATAGCCCTGGCGTGCCAGAAGGCATTGCGAAAAACACCGTTACTGTCCCGTACAATGATTTAGAAAGTGTAAAGCTTGCTTTCCAGCAATTCGGTGAAGACATTGCGGGTGTTATCGTAGAGCCGGTTGCCGGAAATATGGGGGTTGTTCCGCCGCAAGAAGGCTTCCTGCAAGGTTTGCGTGAGATCACGGAGGAATATGGTTCCCTGCTGATTTTTGATGAAGTGATGACTGGCTTCCGGGTCGACTATCAATGTGCTCAAGGCTATTTTGGCGTAACGCCTGATCTCACTTGTTTAGGAAAAGTGATCGGGGGCGGGCTTCCTGTGGGCGCTTATGGCGGCAAGGCTGAAATCATGGAGCAGATCGCTCCGAGCGGTCCGATCTATCAGGCGGGCACATTGTCAGGCAACCCGCTTGCGATGACAGCTGGCTTAGAAACATTGAAGCAGCTGACACCAGAATCCTACAAGAATTTCATCAAAAAAGGCGACAGGCTGGAAGAAGGCATTTCTAAAGCGGCCGAGGCTCATGGCATTCCGCATACCTTTAACCGCGCAGGCTCGATGATCGGTTTCTTCTTTACAAACGAACCTGTCACCAATTATGAAACAGCCAAATCATCTGATTTGAAGCTGTTTGCCAACTATTATAAAGGGATGGCGAATGAAGGTGTATTCCTCCCGCCCTCACAATTCGAAGGCCTTTTTCTTTCAACGGCCCATACTGATGAAGATATTGAAAAAACAATTCAGGCAGCTGAGAAAGTATTCGCTGAGATCAGCCGCGGATAAAAGTGAAAACCGGTTTCAAGGGTATCCTTGGGCCGGTTTTTTTCTGTGTACTCCCACTCATATTTCCTCCAGTTCATACATACACCTTTAGTGACATCTAATTTTAAGGATTAGATGAAAGGAGGATATGAACTTGCCGCAAAATCATCGATTGCAATTTTCTGTAGAAGAATCGATCTGTTTCCAAAAAGGACAGGAAGTTTCTGAACTGCTTTCTATTTCATTAGATCCTGATATTAGGGTTCAGGAAGTCAATGATTATGTATCAATCAGAGGATCGCTTGAACTTACAGGTGAGTACAACATAGATCAAAACAAACATACCGAGGAGCTTTATACTGATAAGCGGTTTGTTGAAGAAGTCAGAAAGAGAGAGGATGGAAGCGCGGAACTGACTCACTGTTTTCCTGTGGATATTACCATTCCTAAAAATAAAGTGAGCCATTTACAGGATGTCTTCGTCTTTATTGACGCATTTGACTATCAATTAACCGATTCGCGCATTTTAACGATTCAGGCTGATTTAGCGATCGAAGGGCTTTTGGATGATACAGCAGATAAAGAGCCGGAGATGCCTCTGTACGAAGCTCCTCCTGCAATTAGGGAGGAAGAGCTTTCTGAACCGCCGATCCAAAGTGTATTAGAAACGAGTGCGCCTCCGGAAGAGCAAGCGGAATTAAAGGATGAACCGCCAGAACTTTTTATCTCGAAAGCGGGGCTCCGTGAAGAACTGGAAACAGAAAAAGCAGCATCTGCTCCCCCGGAATCAATTGCCTTAGAACCAGAGTCGCGAGAAAGTGCGAAAGCTCCGACTCGTACAGAACCGGAAACAGGAGAAGCTGAGCCACAATCAGAAGCTTTAGAAAAAGAGATTCAAGGGATGGTTCATGCCGAAAAGGAAACGCCGGAGCCAGCAGCTGCAACAGCAGTTGTTCGTGAAGAAGCGGACTCTGCAGGTGAGGCTGAGCAACATGCAGAGAGTGTGAGTTCTAAGGAAGAAGGAGAAACATCAGTGTCTCCTACTCTTGAATATGCGCTGCGCCAAGAGGATCAAAATGAAGAAGCGGCTCAATCGGAGCACGCTGAGCCCGCGTTTCGTCAAGAAGAGAAAGCAGCGGCTCAACCGGAGCACGCTGAGCCTGCGCTTCGTCAAGAAGAGAAAGCAGCGGCTCAACCGGAGCACGCTGAGCCCGCGTTTCGTCAAGAAGAGAAAGCAGCGGCTCAACCGGGGCACGCTGAGCCCGCGCTTCGTCAAGAAGAGAAAGCAGCGGCTCAACCGGGGCACGCTGAGCCTGCGCTTCGTCAAGAAGAGAAAGCAGCGGCTCAACCGGGGCACGCTGAGCCAGCACTCCGTCAAGAAGATGAAGCAGCGGCTCAACCGGAGCACGCTGAGCCTGCGCTTCGTCAAGAAGAGAGAGAAGCAGCCCAACCGGAGCACGCTGAGCCTGCGCTTCGTCATGAAGAGGATGAAGCTTCGGAGCCTGTATCTGAGTCCGTTCTCTCCATCGAAGAAAACAGAGAGAAGAAATCCGTGTCAGCGCCATATACGGAGGATGACGAAGCGTTACAGCTTCATTTCAATCAAAAAGCCAGCTCAGACGAGACGCCTCAAAAAGAGCTCACAACGGTATACCGCACCTTCCTGCCCGAACAAGAAGAGGAAGATTCTTTTTATTCCATGCCTAAACTACTGGAAAAGGAAGAACAAGAGGAAGACAGCTTTGAAATTGAAGTGAGAAAAATACCTTCGGCTGAAGAGCCTGAGGAAGAAACACCTTATCAATCCTTCCAGTTGCCTGAGGCCTCTGAGACAGAAAGGAAGGAAGCGGATGCTGTTCCTAGGGTTGCTCCTGCTGCTGAAACAAAGGAATCTCAAACAAAGGAAAGTGATAATTCTCTTTATTTAACAAAACTCTTTACGAGAGAAGAGGATGAGTTTTCGAGAATGAAAATATGTATTGTTCAGCAGGAAGATACGATCGAACGTTTATGCGAACGGTATGAAATCACCTCCCAGCAGCTAATCAGAATGAATTCATTAGCCTTGGACGATGAGTTGAAAGCAGGACAGATCCTCTATATTCCACAATATAACAACAGCCATGCGTAAGCCGTAAGCAATCGGAAAATGTGGTGAATGGAATGGAAGATACCCAAACGGTTCTTCAGGAGTATGGACTGACTGCTCAATTTATTGAGCCTGTCAGTCCTCTAGTGTGGAAAGTGTATACAGACTACGGTGTATTTGCCCTGAAAAAATTGAAGGCGGCTCGCGGAAAACAGTTTACAGATCACATGGTGGCGATTGAGGAAAAAGGTTTCCGGTCGTTTGTCCCCATTTACAGAACAAATAGCGGAGAGTTTTTCTCCGGCGTACAATCAGGAAATTCCTATTATTTAATGCCTTGGCTCCAATTTGACCAGGAGGAAGAACGGGATCAGAAACATGATTACTTATTTAGAGAAACAGCCCGTCTCCACGAGAGAACCGTGCAGGAAATGAAAGTCAGCCGTGATGACATTGAACGTTATTACGGACAAACGAAAAAACAGTGGGAACAGGATAAAAGATTCTATGAACAGTTTGTAGATAGAGCGGAGAAGGAATGGTATCTTTCTCCTTTTGAACTACAGGCAGCAACCTATTTTTCAGAAACCATTTCCGCGGTAAACTTTGCACTGGAGCGGATGGAGGACTGGTATGAGTCGGCTAAAGAAAAGGGTGTCTCGAGAGTTGTCATGAATCATGGCAGCCTGTCTATTCACCATTTTCTCTATAATGATGCAGGAACCGGGTATTTGACAAACTTTGAAAGAGCGTCTGTCGGGCCGCCGCAAAACGATTTGCTCGGCTTTTATACAAAATTGTTCAGGGGCTTGCCAAAAGCTTGTCCGGAATGCGTCGAATGGTATGATGCATACACGAAATCATTCCCTTTGCGTGAAGCAGAAGCCAGTCTTTTTCTCAGCTATATGGCATATCCTGCAGCCATGTACAAGGTGCTGAACCGTTATCAAACCGGGAAGAGACAGCATGAAAAAGATGAATGCACGCATTTATTAAAGGCTTACTGGCAAATGAAAAATATTGAGCCGTTTGTGATGAAAATCCATGAGAATGAACAAGCGAAAAAATTCCAGGCTGAAAACGAGTCCACGTCTTAATGGCGCGGACTTTTTGTTTATATCCAATCTAAATGCAGGGCGCAAGCTAACAAGATTAGGATGGCAAGCAGCAAAACATCAAAGGTTGTTGGAAAGAAAATGGTTCTGATTCCTTGAAAAATCGTAATGGGAATAATCACTTGTGCGGATACAAGCCGAATTTGCCTAACCCACGGCGGCAGCGAATAAGAGCTGAAACGTTTCTTCACGGTGCATCCTCCTCTGCGCATTTATAAGCATCATATGCCAACTTTTGCAATAGGAGCCTGCCCATCTGTATAGAAAACGGCGTTTTTGGAAAAGATGATTGACGAATCAAAAACACTTTTACTATAATAAAGAACATAAATAAAGTATATGATGAGCTGATAAATACACCTGCTTAGAACGGGAAGAGTACAAAAAAGACGCATGCAGAGAGAGAGGCCGTTTGCTGAAAGGCTTCTTATGTTGTCTGATTGGAAGGTCGCCCGGGAGCATAATTTCTTGAAAGAAGAGTAGAGAAATTCGGGAAACACCCGTTATCCGTTGTAAGTGCATGAACCGATTTAGTTCATGAAAAAAGGTGGTACCGCGAAAGAGCTTTTCGTCCTTTTACAGGGATGAGAAGCTCTTTTTTCGTTCTCAGCCATTTTTAAACATGCTGGAGGGTTATGATGGAAACGAATGAACAAACAATGCCGACGAAATACGATCCGGCAGCGGTTGAAAAAGACCGATATGATTTTTGGCTAAAAGGCAAATTTTTCGAAGCGGGCAGCGATCAGACAAAAGAGCCATATTCTGTTGTCATTCCGCCGCCAAACGTAACAGGAAGGCTTCACCTTGGCCATGCGTGGGACACGACGCTGCAAGACATTGTAACAAGAATGAAACGCATGCAAGGTTACGATGTGCTGTGGCTTCCGGGTATGGACCATGCCGGCATTGCGACACAGGCTAAAGTGGAAGCGAAACTTCGTGAAGAAGGCACATCCCGTTACGATTTGGGCCGCGAAAAATTCCTCGAAGAAACGTGGAAGTGGAAGGAAGAGTATGCTGAGTTTATTCGCAGCCAGTGGGCGAAATTAGGGCTTGGCCTTGATTATTCCCGTGAACGCTTTACGCTGGATGAAGGCTTGAGCAAAGCGGTTCGTGAAGTTTTCGTTAAGCTGTATGAAAAAGGCCTGATCTACAGAGGCGAATATATTATTAACTGGGACCCTGCGACAAAAACAGCTTTATCCGACATTGAGGTCATATACAAGGATGTCCAAGGCGCGTTTTATCATATGAGCTATCCGCTCGCTGACGGTTCAGGCTCAATTGACATTGCAACGACACGTCCTGAAACGATGCTCGGTGATACAGCTGTTGCCGTTCACCCTGAAGATGAGCGCTATAAGCACCTTATCGGAAAAACGGTGCTCCTGCCAATTACAAATCGTGAAATTCCAATTGTCGGTGATGACTACGTTGATATGGAATTTGGTTCAGGTGCGGTGAAAATTACGCCTGCTCATGATCCGAACGACTTCGAGCTTGGCAACCGCCACAATTTAGAACGCATTCTTGTCATGAATGAAGATGGAACGATGAATGAAAATGCTCTTCAATATCAAGGTATGGATCGTTTTGAATGCCGCAAAAAGCTCGTAAAAGATTTACAGGAGGCGGGAGTTCTCTTCAAAATTGAGGATCATATGCATTCTGTCGGCCATAGTGAACGAAGCGGGGTTGTTGTTGAGCCTTATCTTTCTACTCAATGGTTTGTGCGCATGCAGCCGCTTGCTGATGCAGCGATTGAGCTGCAGAAGAAAGACGAAAAAGTCAACTTTGTGCCTGACCGTTTCGAAAAAACGTATTTACACTGGATGGAAAACATCCGTGACTGGTGTATTTCCCGTCAGTTGTGGTGGGGCCACCGCATTCCTGCTTGGTATCATAAAGAAACAGGCGAGCTTTACGTCGGTCTTGAAGCGCCTGAGGACAGCGAAAAGTGGGAACAGGATACTGACGTACTGGATACGTGGTTCAGTTCTGCACTCTGGCCGTTCTCCACGATGGGTTGGCCTGATGTAACTGCTGAAGACTTTAAACGTTACTATCCGACAGACGTTCTCGTGACAGGGTACGACATCATTTTCTTCTGGGTATCACGCATGATTTTCCAAGGGATTGAATTTACAGATGAGCGCCCGTTTAAAGACGTTTTAATCCATGGCTTAATTCGTGACGAGCAAGGCCGGAAAATGAGTAAATCTCTTGGCAACGGTGTCGATCCGATGGATGTCATTGACAAGTACGGAGCAGATTCTCTGCGTTATTTCCTTGCCACAGGAAGCTCTCCCGGCCAAGATCTGCGCTTTAGCTATGAAAAAGTGGAATCGACATGGAATTTCGCCAACAAAATTTGGAATGCCTCCCGGTTTGCATTAATGAACATGGATGGCTTAACATACGATGAGCTTGATCTGTCAGGTGAAAAATCAGTCGCTGACAAGTGGATTTTAACGCGATTAAATGAAACGATTGAGCATGTGACTCAGCTTGCTGATCGATATGAATTTGGTGAAGTCGGACGCCATTTATACAACTTTATTTGGGACGATTTCTGTGATTGGTATATTGAAATGGCGAAGCTTCCGCTTTACGGAGAGGACGAAGCGGCTAAGAAAACAACCCGTTCCATCCTTGCTTATGTACTGGATCAAACAATGCGCCTGCTCCATCCATTTATGCCATTCTTAACGGAGGAAATTTGGCAGCACCTTCCTCATCAAGGAGAATCCATTACAGTCAGTCAATGGCCTGTTGTCGTACCGGAGCATACCGATACTGAATCGGCAGCTGACATGAAGCTTCTTGTTGAGCTGATCCGTTCTGTGCGCAATATCCGCAGTGAAGTCAATACGCCAATGAGCAAGCAGGTTGAATTGTATATTAAAACAAGCACAGACGAAATAGCGGCCCGCCTCGAAGCGAACCGTTCATATGTTGAACGTTTTACGAATCCGAGCGTGCTTAAAATCGGCACGGATATTGAGGCCGTTGATAAAGCGATGACGGCTGTTGTCTCAGGAGCAGAGGTGATTCTTCCGCTTGAAGGCTTGATTAATATTGATGAAGAGATTGCCCGCCTGCAAAAAGAATTCGATAAGCTGACAAAAGAAGTCGAGCGCGTCCAAAAGAAACTTGGAAATGAAGGATTTATCAAAAAAGCGCCTGCGCACGTAATTGATGAAGAGCGTGAAAAAGAAAAAGATTATGTGGCAAAGCGTGATGCTGTTCAAAAACGAATGGCTGAACTGAAGGGCTAATGAAAAGCCGAGGCGGTTTCTAGAGAAACCGCCTTGTCTTATAAAAGAGGGGATTATCATTGTTTACTGCATATGAAGAAGCGCGCAGCTGGATTCACGGGCGGCTGAAATTCGGAGTGAAGCCCGGACTCGGCCGAATGAAGCAGCTGATGGCGCGGTTAGGCCATCCTGAAAAGAAGATTCGCGCGTTCCACGTAGCAGGGACAAACGGAAAAGGATCATCTGTCGCATTTATTCGTTCTATGCTACAAGAAGCCGGGTATACGGTTGGAACGTTTACGTCACCTTATATCATTACGTTTAATGAACGGATCAGCGTAAACGGGACACCGATTTCAGATGAGGAATGGACGGCACTCGTTAATCATATCAAACCGCATGTTGAAGCGCTGGATCACACAGAATACGGACAGCCGACGGAATTTGAAATTATGACGGCTTGTGCGTTTTTATATTTTGCCGAGTTTCATAAGGTCGACTTTGTTATTTTTGAAACAGGTCTAGGCGGTAGATTCGACTCTACGAATGTGGTTGAACCGCTGTTAACATTGATAACAAGCATCGGGCATGACCATATGAACATTTTGGGTAACACTATTGAAGAAATTGCAGGAGAAAAGGCCGGCATTATTAAAGAGGGTATTCCAATCGTTACAGCTGTTACTCAGCCGGAAGCCGTACAGGTCATACGTCATGAAGCTGAACGACATGCTGCACCGTTCCAATCATTACATGATTCATGTATTATTTCCAATGAAGCGTCTCTGCCTGCCGGAGAACAGTTTTCATTCAAAACGGGCGAGAAATATTATGAAGATATTCAGACATCTCTGATCGGAACCCATCAAAGACAAAATGCGGCTTTGTCCATTTTGGCTGCTGAGTGGCTCAATAGGGAGAATATTGCCCATATCAGTGATGAAGCGTTAAGAAACGGACTTGTACAGGCTGCTTGGCCGGGTCGGTTAGAGCTTGTTCAGGAACATCCGCCGGTATACTTAGATGGTGCGCATAATGAAGAAGGCGTTGAGAAGCTGGCGGAAACGATGAAACAGCGTTTCCCTGATTCCCGCATTTTTGTGGTGTTTAGCGCGTTAAAGGACAAACCGTATCAAAACATGATTAAGAAACTGGAAACCATAGCGTATGCGATTCATTTTGCTGCTTTTGATTTCCCGCGTGCTTCTCTTGCGAAAGATCTTTATGATGCAAGTGAAATCAGCAATAAAAGCTGGAATGAGGATCCCGACAAGGTAATCGAATTCATCGAAAGCAAAAAGGGCTCAAATGATATTGTGCTGGTTACCGGATCGCTCTATTTTATTTCTGACATTCGCAAAAGGTTAAAATAAAGGCGTCAAGCCCCTGCAGAATCGAAAATGAGATTTTGCAGGGGTTTTTTACGCATAAAATCAAAATTTCTTGAGTGGTGTTTAGGCCGGCCATTCTGCTACAATCCATACCAGTATCTTGTAAAGGTGTGTTGTCAATGCTCCCCATTCTTTTTATTCTCGGGCTGATCCTTGGTTCGTTTTATTATACGGCCGGCTGCCGTATCCCCTTGCATAAATCTATTGTCAAACCCCGTTCGGCATGCTCGTTTTGCCAGCAGCCATTAACTCCAGCAGAATTAATTCCCATCCTGTCATTTCTATTCCAAAAAGGAAAATGTAAAAGCTGCGGGCATAGAATTTCTTTTATGTATCCCGCGGCAGAGCTTGTGACAGCGTGTTTATTTGCTGCCGCAGGAATACGCTTTGGCTCGTCTTTGGAGCTGTTTCCCGCTGTCGTGTTTATCTCTCTTCTGATCATGGCAGCAGTGACAGATATTCATTTTATGCTGATTCCAAATAAAATATTGATTTTCTTTCTTCCCTTTTTGGGTGCTGCCAGATTGATTTCTCCGCTTGATTCCTGGTATGCCGGTCTGTTAGGTGCGGCTGCCGGATTTGTATTTCTGGCTTTATTTGCGGCAATCACCGGTGGCGGAATAGGAGGAGGAGATATTAAATTATTTGCGGTCATTGGCTTTGTGCTAGGTATGAAAATGCTGGCAGCTGCCTTTTTCTTTTCCGTTTTAATAGGTGCATTGTATGGATCGGCAGCTGTCCTGACTGGAAGACTCGCCAAAAGGCAGCCGCTTCCCTTTGCCCCCGCAATTGCGGCTGGGAGTATTTTAGCCTATTTATACGGCGACTCTATTATTTCTTTTTATATAAAGATAGCATTGGGCTGACCGCTGAAAAATTTGACGAACGTTTTTTGGACAAGGCGACAAAAGTCTTGTTCTTTTTTTTTTCGCCTGTGCTAAAGTGTGTAGCATGAAAAGCCGACAAGAATGGTCAAGCAAACGAAGGGAGGAAGCGGAATTGAAAAAAAGGAAGAATAAAAAAAACAGTAAAGCCGCAGAAAAAGCCCTCAAGGTGACGATTAATGGAAAAGAAGAGACGGTTTACGAGCAAGAGACGCCTGAAACTGAGACGGAAAAAAACATGACATTTTCAAACTGGGAGGAAAAGAGAAAGGCAGAACAAGAGGTCGCAGCATCCCATGAACACCCTGATGAAGATGAATTTAACTGGGATTCCGAGGAGGACAAGGTGTTTAAAGAGGATCCAAAAGTCGTTCCGCCCTATCAAAAAAAGAAAACAAACCTGTATGCAAAAGGAAAAGCGGGGACAGCCAAACCCATAAAAAGAGTGGCGGCGACGATTGCCTTTGCAGCTGTCATAGGCACCGGATTAGGTTTATTCGCGTTGAACATCTCGGGCAATAAAGAAGCGGCGGCACCAGCCTCTTTAGATGGTTCCCTGGGCAGCCAAACAGCAAAGGCCGGGGATACTTCTGCTGATAAACAAAGCACAGGTGCGGAAAAGCAGGCGGTGCCTGCTGAAGGTACATATAAAACATACGCTGTACAAGCCGGAAAATTCTCAAATGAAAAGGGTGCCGAAACGTTAGCAGGACAACTGACTGAAAAAGGCTATTCCGCCGTTGCGTTGTCAAAGGATGACGGGTATACGTATGTCATCGCGGGTTTAGCTAGTGATAAGGACGTGTCGCAGCAATTAGGCCAGCTTTTAATCGACAATGATTTTGAAGCCTGGGGAGGCAAAGAGCTTTCCTTATCAATAGAGCAAGATATGACAGATTCTTTCAAGGAGACAGCGGAGCTTGCAGCAAAAGCGATTCTCGGCGAAGACATTACAAAGGCGAGTGTGGAGAAAATAGAAAAGTCTCTCGGTCATAATAAAGCGTCTGAAACAGGGGAGAAAAAAGCGATTTTGCAGGCGTTAGAAGAATTAGAGGATCCAAGTGCTGAAGCCGGTTGGAAGGCTCAGCAGCAGCTGTTAGCCGTCATTAAATAAGCGAAAGCACGTGAGCCTTCGTCCTTTAGTGACAGGCTTTTTTTATTTTGTCATGAAAAAGTTATTTTTCTGAAATTGTGACAAGCCTCATGATTTGATAGGATAAACAAGTATCTTTTTTTCTTAAGCAAACCCTGAAAGGATGACGAACATGACAAAGCCGCTAATACTTGCGTCACAATCTCCACGCAGGAAAGAACTCCTCGATCTTCTCCAGCTGCCCTACTCCATTATTGTCAGTGAAGTAGAGGAAAAATTAAATCGAAACTTTTCACCAGAAGAAAACGTCCAATGGTTGGCAAAACAAAAAGCTAAGGCTGTGGCTGATCTCCATCCGCACGCAATCGTTATTGGCGCTGATACAATGGTATGCCTGGACGGCGAATGTCTCGGCAAACCGCAAGATCAAGAAGAAGCTGCTTCTATGCTGCGGAGGCTTTCAGGCAGAAGCCATTCAGTAATTACCGCGGTCAGTATACAAGCCGAAAATCACAGTGAGACATTTTATGATAAGACAGAAGTTACGTTTTGGCCCCTCAGTGAAGAAGAGGTTTGGACTTATATTGAAACGAAAGAGCCCATGGATAAAGCAGGTGCATACGGCATCCAAGGAAGAGGCGCGCTTTTTGTAAAGAAAATAGACGGAGATTATTATTCAGTCATGGGACTCCCTATATCAAAAACGATGAGAGCTCTTCGCCATTTTGATATGAAGGCATGACGGTTCTATAAACGGGAAGGGAAAGAAAAGGAGTGCTTGGTCATACACGATCTGCCATTAAAACTCAGAGATTTCCCAACGAAAGAAAAGCCAAGAGAACGGCTGCTGAAAGTCGGAGCCGAGAACTTGGCGAATCATGAACTTTTGGCTATATTATTGCGGACAGGCACGAAACACGAGTCTGTTATGGATCTGTCCAACCGGCTTCTGCGCTCTTTTGACGGACTGCGTCTGCTGAAAGAGGCATCTGTTGAAGAGCTGTCGAGCATCCCGGGAATCGGTATGGTAAAAGCGGTTCAAATCCTGGCGGCAGTTGAGCTTGGAAGCCGTATTCATAAATTAGCCAACGAAGAACATTTCGTCATTCGCTCCCCGGAAGACGGCGCAAATCTTGTCATGGAGGATATGCGCTTTTTAACCCAGGAGCATTTTGTCTGTTTATACTTAAATACAAAAAACCAAGTCATCCATAAACGCACCGTCTTTATCGGAAGCTTGAATTCATCTATTGTCCACCCGCGTGAGGTGTTTAAAGAAGCGTTTAAACGATCTGCCGCTTCCTTTATCTGTGTTCATAATCATCCTTCTGGAGATCCGACGCCGAGCAGGGAAGATATTGAAGTGACAAGGCGGCTGTTTGAATGCGGAAACCTGATTGGCATCGAGCTGCTTGACCATTTGGTGATCGGGGACAAAAAATTTGTGAGTTTAAAGGAAAAAGGATATTTGTAACACTTTTTTTTTCGTCGAATTAAGCTATAATAGAGTTTATGAGTTTTTCCCTTTAGGGTATTTTTGCTTTAAGAAAGGAAGATACATACATATGTTTGGAATTGGTACAAGAGACCTTGGTATAGATCTTGGAACTGCGAATACGCTTGTTTTTGTAAAAGGAAAAGGAATTGTTGTGAGAGAGCCGTCAGTCGTCGCTTTGCAAACGGATACGAAGTCGATTGTTGCTGTCGGAAATGATGCGAAAAATATGATCGGACGGACACCGGGCAACGTTGTGGCTCTTCGCCCGATGAAAGACGGCGTTATCGCTGATTATGAAACAACGGCTACTATGATGAAATATTACATCAATCAAGCCATTAAAAATAAAGGCATGTTTGCCAGAAAACCATATGTGATGGTTTGTGTACCATCAGGCATTACAGCTGTTGAAGAACGCGCTGTCATCGATGCGACAAGACAAGCGGGAGCACGTGACGCCTATCCGATTGAAGAGCCGTTTGCCGCAGCAATCGGAGCTAATCTGCCGGTTTGGGAACCGACTGGAAGCATGGTTGTCGATATCGGGGGCGGTACGACAGAAGTTGCGATCATTTCCCTCGGAGGCATTGTAACGTCACAGTCAATCCGCGTAGCCGGTGATGAAATGGATGATGCAATTATCAACTACATCAGAAAAACGTACAACTTAATGATCGGTGACCGTACGGCTGAAGCGATTAAAATGGAGATCGGATCTGCAGAAGCGCCTGAAGAATCCGATAAAATGGAAATCCGCGGACGCGATTTACTGACAGGTCTGCCGAAAACAATCGAAATAACAGGAAAAGAAATTTCTAATGCTCTGCGCGACACTGTATCTACAATTGTGGAAGCAGTGAAAAGCACGCTTGAAAAAACACCGCCTGAGCTTGCAGCAGATATTATGGACAGAGGTATTGTGTTAACCGGAGGCGGAGCGCTTCTTCGCAATTTGGACAAAGTCATCAGCGAAGAAACAAAAATGCCGGTTCTTATCGCCGAAGACCCGCTTGATTGTGTAGCGATCGGAACAGGAAAAGCATTGGAGCA
This sequence comes from Bacillus sp. K7, assembly GCF_053903245.1. NCBI lineage: Bacteria > Bacillati > Bacillota > Bacilli > Caryophanales > Bacillaceae > Bacillus > Bacillus sp. K7. The sequence goes on along the minus strand of NZ_CP096406.1, from coordinate 2,573,138 downwards.
CATCCATCTTTTCAAAGGGAAAACTAGATAATCGGGAGTTCAATAGAAGAGGTGTAACACGATGCCGAATAAACGGTTAATGCTATTACTTCTGTGTATTATCATATTGGTGGCTATGATTGGATTTTCGCTGAAGGGCGGCCGCAATACCACCTGGCCTGAGAAAGTGATCGGCGATACGACGGGAGTATTTCAAAATATTTTTCATACGCCTGCCGAGTTTTTTGCAGGGATATTTGAGAACATGAATGATTTAAAAAACACATACAAAGAAAACGAGCGTTTGAGAGAGAAGCTTGACGGACAGACCCAATATGAAGCAAAGCTTCAAGAACTTGAAGAAGAAAACAAATCCTTGCGTGACGAGCTTGGTCATGTCAGTTCGATTAAAGATTACAAGCCGATTTTAGCGACGGTCATTGCCAGAAGCCCAGATCATTGGGCGAAACAGGTCAAAATTAATAAGGGAACTCAGCAAAACGTAGCGAAAGATATGGCTGTTACAAATGAAAAAGGCGCATTAATCGGCAAGATTAAAAGCTCCGGACTTAACAACTTTACGTCTACTGTTCAGCTTTTAAGCGATACTGACCGCAATAACAGAGTCGCGACAAAAATTTCCGGAAAAAAAGGCAGCAAAGGCTACGGATTGATCGAAGGCTATGACAGAGACAAAAAAAGGCTTAAGATGTCAATTATTGAGCGCAAAGATAAACAAGACGTGAAAAAAGGCGATCTTATTGAAACCTCAGGAACAGGCGGGGTTTTCCCAGAGGGGCTGACAATCGGTGAAGTGACGGAGGTTGAGTCAGATTCCTATGGATTAACGAAAGTTGCTTATGTAAAGCCTGCTGCTGACCTTTCTGATTTAAATAATGTGATTGTTGTTAACCGTGATGTGCCGACAGTCGATACAGAGGAGGAAGGATCGTGAAACGTTTCCTTCTCCCTTTCGTTATGATGCTTGTTTTTTCTGCGGAAAGCATTTTTACAGATCTGGTGCATTTCCCTTTCGTTACAGATGATCAGGTGCTTGTCCCGCGTTTTCTGATGCTGGTATTGATATTTATGTCGGCTTTCATCAACCAAAAGCACGCGATGATTTACGGGTTTATTTTCGGGCTTTTATATGACATGAACTATACAAGTCTATTAGGCGTTTATATGTTTGGGTTTGCCGGATTATGCTATTTGGCTTCAAAAGCATTTAAAGTGCTGCATACGAACGCTTTTGTGGTAATATTAATAGCTGTTCTCGCTGTCTGCGTGCTTGAATTTTACGTATTTGGCATTCAGTCTTTGATTCATAAAGACATCATGACGTTTAACGGATTTGTGCTTGACCGGTTTATACCGACAGTTTTATTAAATATTGCAGCCGCTCTTATTCTGGTTCTGCCATTTAGATTATTTTTTATCAGTCTAAAGAAAGAATTGAGAGATGAGTAAAAAGGATTTTATCTTTTTTTGACGAAATGAGTATGTTGTTGAGGTGATATTGTGAAGACCAAAAAGCAGCAATATGTAACAATAAAAGGAACAAAGAATGGGTTAACATTGCATCTGGATGATGCGTGTTCTTTTGATGAGCTTCTCGATGGTCTTCAGAATATGCTGTCAATTGAACAATATACGGATGGTAAAGGCCAGAAAATCAGCGTCCATGTGAAGCTGGGAAATCGCTTTTTATATAAAGAGCAAGAGGGACAGCTGACCGAATTGATCTCGTCAAAGAAGGATTTGTTTGTTCATTCTATTGACAGTGAAGTCATTACTAAAAAAGAAGCACAGCGTATGAAAGAGGAAGCTGAAATTGTTTCCGTTTCAAAAATTGTCCGGTCAGGCCAAGTACTGCAGGTAAAAGGAGATTTGCTCCTGATCGGGGATGTGAATCCAGGCGGAACAGTCAGGGCCGGAGGGAACATTTTCATTCTGGGCTCACTGAAAGGAGTCGCGCACGCCGGATGTAACGGAAATAATCAAGCGGTCATCGCCGCCTCTGAAATGCTGCCGACACAATTAAGAATCAATCACGTGTTAAATCGCTCCCCAGACCACATTCAAAAAGGGAACGAAATGGAATGTGCTTACTTAGATACAGACGGAAATATGGTCATTGAACGCCTTCAACATTTGGCTCATTTAAGACCTGATCTAACAAGGCTTGAGGGAGGAATGTGAATTGGGTGAGGCTATCGTAATAACTTCGGGAAAAGGCGGAGTAGGTAAAACGACAACATCTGCGAACCTCGGTACCGCCTTAGCCATTTTAGGGAAGCGTGTATGCTTAGTAGATACTGATATAGGGCTGCGTAACCTAGATGTTGTAATGGGTCTTGAAAATAGAATTATTTATGATCTTGTTGACGTTGTAGAGGAAAGATGCAAAATGCATCAGGCGCTCGTAAAAGACAAACGTTTCGATGATCTGCTCTATTTGATGCCCGCTGCTCAAACGAGCGATAAGACAGCTGTTGCTCCTGAACAAATCAAAAATATGGTCCAACAGCTCAAACAGGAATTTGATTATGTCATCATAGACTGTCCTGCCGGAATTGAACAAGGATATAAAAATGCCGTTTCCGGAGCTGACAAAGCGATTGTGGTCACAACGCCTGAAATCTCAGCTGTTCGTGATGCTGACCGTATTATAGGGCTGCTTGAGCAAGAGGAAAACATTGAACCGCCGCGTCTCGTTGTCAACAGAATCAGAAATCATCTGATGAAAAATGGTGACTCGATGGATATCGATGAAATCGTACAGCATTTGTCGATCGATTTGCTTGGAATCGTGGCCGATGATGATGAAGTCATTAAAGCTTCCAATCACGGAGAACCGATTGCAATGGACCCGAAAAACCGCGCTTCCATTGCCTATCGCAACATTGCCCGCCGCATTTTAGGTGAATCGGTTCCTTTGCAGATGCTTGAAGAGCAAAACAAAGGAATGATGGCTAAGATTAAGTCATTTTTCGGAGTAAGATCATAATAGAATCAAAGAGAAGAATCTGACAAAGCGAATGCTGTGTCAGATTTTTTTGTATTGTCTGCTTTGTGCTTGAGTAAAACGAATATTTGCCATGGACAAGACATATGATGTACAAACCCTACGAATGCAAAGGATGATGGCAATGAGTCACAGAGCAGATGAAATCAGAAAACGATTAGAGAAAAGAAGAAAACAGCTTACCGGCTCAAAACGTTCCTCTACTCAGACAGTTTCTGAAAAGCAGCCCCCCCCGTCCTGGGTGAAGGTAACCGATGAGGAAAAGCATGGAACTCTTCCGGTCTATGAAGATAGCATCTCGACATTCAACGGAAAACACCCTCTGGTGAAAACAGATTCAATAATCTTGAAATGTCTTCTGTCGGCTTGCCTTGTTCTCGTTTCCGCCATAGCCTATAAAACAAACATTGGGCCTGTCAGCCAGATTAAACCTGCCGTTGCCAAAACCTTCGAAACTGAATTTCAATTTGCCTCAGCAAGCCATTGGTTTGAAACGAAATTTGGCAATCCTCTTGCTTTTCTGGCCCCTGAACATAAAAATAAGGATCGGCAGGTCGAAGTGAGCCAAGATCTCGTTGCGCCTGCATCTGGGAAAGTGCAGCAGGATTTTCAGGACAATGGGGAAGGGATTAAAGTCGAAACAAGCAGTGATACAATTGATAGCATAAAAGAAGGCTATGTAGTTGAAGTCAGCAAAGACAGCCAGACGGGACTGACGGTTAAGGTGCAGCATGCGGATAATACCTACAGTATTTATGGCAAACTGAAAGATGTCGATGTTGCGTTATATGACTTTGTAGATAAAGGCAAAAAACTCGGCTCAATTAAATTGGATGACCATCATAAAGGGGTCTATTATTTTGCCATGAAAGACGGCGATAGATTTATTGATCCGATACAGGTGATTTCATTTGAATAAATGGATTGACCTTATTTTGAAGATACATGTGCACCCTTTTTTGTGGATTATCGCTGCGCTGGGCCTAGTCACAGGCCATATGAAAGCATTATTATGTCTGCTTCTGATTGTACTGGTCCATGAGCTGGGGCATGCTGCTCTGGCCGTGTTTTTTTCTTGGAGAATCAAACGTGTCTTTTTGCTGCCGTTTGGCGGAACGGTGGAAGTGGAAGAGCACGGGAATCGGCCGCTAAAGGAAGAGTTTGCGGTCATTATTGCCGGCCCTCTTCAGCATATCTGGCTTCAGCTTGCTGCCTGGACGCTTGCAGAATTCTCAGTGATTCATCAGCATACCTTTGAACTCTTCACCTTTTATAATCTTTCTATTTTATTTGTGAATTTGCTGCCGATCTGGCCGCTTGATGGCGGAAAATTGTTATTTCTGTTGTTTTCCAAGCAGCTTCCTTTTCAAAGAGCCCACCGGCTTCATTTAAAAACATCGCTCTGCTTCTGCCTGTTGCTGGGGTGTTGGGTTTTATTTGTGGTTCCTCTGCAAATCAGCGCATGGGTTTTGTTTGTCTTTCTGGCTGTTTCTTTGTTTGAGGAATACAGGCAAAGGCATTATATCCATGTGAGATTTCTCCTTGAGCGGTATTACGGAAAAAACCGTGAGCTTGAAAAACTGCTGCCGCTCACTGTAAAGGCAGAGGACAAAGTCTATCATGTGATGGCCGAGTTCAAGCGCGGATGCAAACACCCGATTATTATAGAGAAATCAGGGCAGAAACTGAGCCAGCTTGACGAGAATGAAGTCCTGCACGCTTACTTTGCCGATAAGCGGACGAATTCTTCTATGGAGGAACTGCTGCTGCCTTACTAAAATGGATTGACAAACGTCTTGTATTTTGGTATATTTTTTAATGTTATGGATGTAGCACCATTGCTACAACCGCTCAGTACAGGTGTTAAGAGCTTTAAAGCCCCCTGGTGTCTGGCGAGTCTTAGTCTAATAGGAGGTGCAGAGAATGTACGCAATCATTAAAACAGGCGGTAAACAAATCAAAGTTGAAGAAGGCCAAACTGTTTACATCGAAAAACTTGCTGCTGAAGCAGGTGAAACAGTTACTTTTGAAGACGTTTTGTTTGTTGGCGGAGACAACGTGAAAGTCGGCAACCCTACAGTTGAAGGCGCAACAGTAACGGCTAAAGTTGAAAAACAAGGCCGCGCGAAAAAAATCACTGTTTTCAGATACAAAGCAAAGAAAAACGTTCATAAAAAACAAGGTCATCGTCAGCCTTACACTAAATTGACGATCGAAAAAATCAACGCGTAAGCATGATTCAGGCAACAATCAGAAGGTCTCATGACAAAGGCATATTGTCTTTTGAAATGACAGGCCATGCCAATTTTGCTGAACATGGACAAGATCTTGTTTGTGCCGGAGTGACAGCCGTTGTGTTTGGAGCTGTTAACGCAGTCATTGTGCTCGCGGGCTTCGAGCCGCTTCTTGATATAGGGGAGGACGGGGGTTATTTTTACTTTGAATTCCCTGAATCTCTTGATCCGGAGGCGCGCCAAAAAGCTCAGCTGCTGATTGAAGGCATGATTGTTTCGCTGGAGACAATCGAACGAGATTACAAAGATAACTTGCGTGTGACCACAAACATAATATAGGAGGTGAGCTACATGCTTAGATTAGATCTTCAGTTTTTCGCTTCTAAAAAAGGAGTAGGTTCTACAAAGAACGGACGTGACTCTGAGTCTAAACGTTTAGGTGCTAAACGTGCTGACGGTCAATTCGTAACAGGCGGTTCTATCCTTTACCGTCAACGCGGAACAAAAATTTACCCAGGTGAAAACGTGGGCCGCGGCGGAGATGACACTCTTTTCGCGAAAATCGACGGAACTGTTAAATTCGAACGTTTCGGACGTGACCGCAAAAAAGTGAGCGTATATCCTGTAGCTCAATAATGATTCAAAAAACTCCGGTCGATGATGACTGGAGTTTTTTTTGCAATAATGCGGAGTAAACATCAAGAATGAAATGCAGAGTATGTGCGAGCAGACCCCGCCAAGAATGAGAATATATGTCTCAAACCCACTGGATATGTTCCCCAAGCAGTAATACATAAAATGTTCTGCCTGGCTGCAAATCAACCATAGCCAGAAAAAAAAGGAACATGATATTTCTGGGAAAAACAATTGTTTTTCTAACAAAGCCTTCTCTGTTATAATTCATAATACACACTTATACAGACTCCTAAATAAGAAATTAAATGATTGGGAGTGCGAAAATGAAGGATGTTTCAAAAAAACAAGAAGAAAATATAAGCGATACGGCATTAACAAACGAACTGATTCATCTGCTTGCCCATTCTCGGCATGATTGGATGAATAAGCTGCAGCTCATTAAAGGAAACTTAAGCTTGCAGAAGTATGACCGCGTTTTTGAAATGATTGAAGAAATGGTTATAGACGCAAAGCACGAATCAAAGCTCTCAAACCTGAAAACACCGCAATTGGCGTTTGATTTTCTGACGTTTAATTGGAAAACCCATTATATGACGCTTGAATATGAAGTCCTTGGAGAAATTAAGGATTTATCGGCTTATGATCAAAAGCTGACGAAGCTGATGAGAAAGCTGTTTTCTCTGTTTGATCAAGCTGTCAGCAGAGAGAGCGAGAATCATGTAACGGTTTCGCTTCAAACGGATCATCCTGACAGACAGCTGATTATGTATCTTGATTTTCATGGGGCCTTTGCCGATCCAGCTGCTTTTGATGAGATTCGGCAAAATTGCTTTGAGGGTATTGATATCATGCGTTTTGAAATCACAGGTCATGAATGCTTGATTGAAATTGGGTTGGACTAGCGGAGTTTTTAACGGTTTAGAACGGAGGACATTATGTTTGTAGATCAGGTCAAAGTTTATGTAAAAGGCGGCGACGGCGGCAACGGAATGGTTGCGTTTCGCCGAGAAAAGTATGTACCGAAAGGCGGTCCTGCCGGCGGTGACGGAGGAAATGGAGGAGACGTCGTTTTTGAAGTGGATGAAGGTCTCCGCACCCTGATGGATTTTAGATATAAAAAACACTTTAAAGCAATTCGCGGCGAGCATGGCATGTCCAAAAACCAGCACGGCCGAAATGCAGATGATATGGTCATTAAAGTTCCACCAGGCACCGTTGTGACAGATGATGATACAAAGCAGGTCATTGCTGATTTAACTGAACACGGCCAGCAGGCTGTTATCGCAAGGGGCGGGAGAGGCGGAAGAGGGAATTCCCGCTTTGCCACACCGGCTAATCCCGCGCCTCAGCTTTCAGAAAACGGCGAGCCGGGAAAAGAACGTTATGTTGTTCTTGAATTAAAAGTGCTTGCGGATGTCGGACTAGTTGGGTTCCCGAGCGTGGGTAAATCGACTTTGCTGTCTGTTGTCTCATCCGCAAAACCGAAAATTGCCGACTATCACTTCACAACGCTTGTCCCGAATCTCGGCATGGTTGAAACAGATGACGGACGCAGCTTTGTTATGGCTGATTTGCCTGGACTGATTGAAGGCGCACATCAAGGTGTCGGACTTGGCCACCAATTTTTGCGCCATATTGAACGGACGCGGGTGATTGTTCACGTTATTGACATGTCCGGTTTGGAAGGCCGCGATCCGTATGAGGATTATGTCACGATTAACCAAGAACTAAGTGAGTACAATCTGCGTCTCACTGAGCGTCCGCAAATTATCGTTGCAAATAAAATGGACATGCCGCAGGCTGCGGAAAATCTTGAAGCCTTTAAAGAAAAGCTGACAGATGATTACCCGGTATTCCCGATCAGTGCGGTGACAAGAGAAGGCCTTCGTGAGCTTCTGTTTGAAGTCGCCAATCAGCTTGAGAACACGCCGGAATTCCCGCTGTATGACGAGGAAGAGCTTACACAAAACCGTGTCATGTACACGATGGAAAATGAAGAAGTGCCATTTAACATTACACGCGATCCAGACGGTGTCTATGTGCTTTCTGGAGACAGTCTTGAGCGGTTATTCAAGATGACTGATTTCTCCCGTGATGAATCGGTTAAACGGTTTGCTAGACAGATGCGCGGAATGGGTGTTGATGAAGCGCTTAGAGAACGCGGAGCCAAGGATGGAGATATCATCAGGCTTCTAGAATTCGAATTTGAATTTATTGATTAACGTGACTGAGAGGAGAGCCTGGATGTCAGGCTCTCTATTTTAAAGGGGGGGTGCAAATGAAAGAGGAGACATTTTATCTTGTCCGTGAAGATGTATTGCCCGATGCGATGAGAAAGACATTGGAAGTCAAAAAGCTGCTTGATCGAAAAAAAGCAGATTCAGTGGCAGACGCCGTTCAGAAGGTGGATTTAAGCAGAAGTGCGTTTTATAAATACAGAGATGCTGTTTTTCCATTTTATACGATGGTTAAAGAACAAATTATCACACTTTTCTTTCATTTAGAGGATAGGTCGGGCGCGTTATCTCAGCTCCTGCAGGCGGTAGCCGATTCTGGAAGCAACGTTCTTTCCATTCACCAGACCATACCGCTTCAAGGCAGGGCGAATGTGACACTGTCTATCAGTACATCTGCAATGGAAGAGGACATTCATACGTTAATGAATAAACTCAGAAAGTTTGATTTTGTAGAAAAGGTTGAAATATTAGGTTCAGGTGCATAAGGGAGAGAATATCGTCATGAAAGTCGGTTATTTAGGTCCAGCAGCAACATTCACACATTTAGCAGTCAGTTCTTGTTTTCAAAACGGCGCCGAACACGTTGCTTACCGCACAATACCTGAGTGTATCGATGCGGCAGTTGCAGGTGAAGTTGATTTTGCTTTTGTTCCTTTAGAGAATGCATTAGAAGGATCGGTAAATGTAACGATAGACTATTTAATACATGAAAAGCCCTTGCCAATCGTAGGGGAAATGACGTTGCCAATTCATCAGCACTTGCTCGTCCACCCTTCAAGAGAGGATGCATGGAAAGAGCTCGACAAAATTTATTCGCACTCACACGCGATTGCGCAATGCCATAAATTCCTCCATTCTCAATTACCTTCCATTCCGTATGAATATGCCAATTCAACCGGAGCGGCAGCAAAATTTGTCAGTGATCATCCTGAGCTGAATATCGGGGTCATTGCCAATGACATGGCAGCTTCTACATACGAATTAAAAATTGTCAAACGAGATATACAGGATTACAGGGATAATCATACGAGATTTGTTATCCTGTCTCCTGATGCGAACATATCATTTGAAGTGAATTCAAAACTGAGTTCAAGACCTAAAACGACCCTCATGGTCATGCTTCCGGAGGATGAGTCCGGGGCGCTCCATAGAGTGCTGTCTGCTTTTTCTTGGAGAAACTTAAATTTGTCGAAAATTGAGTCGCGTCCGACAAAAACCGGATTAGGCCATTATTTCTTTATTATTGATATAGAAAAAGCGTTTGATGATGTATTGATTCCAGGTGCCATGCAAGAGCTCGAAGCGCTTGGCTGCAACGTGAAGCTTCTTGGTGCATATCAGTCTTACCAATGATAAAAAAGCCCAATAAAGGGCTTTTTTTAGTCTTTAATTAAAATGCCGGCTTCCTCAAGTGCTTGGCAGGCTTGATGGATGCGGTATTCATCGGGTGCTGTCAGTGTATGAAGATGCACGCCATCAGTCAGCTGTGATAAATAGGCGGCATTCGTAGAATTGATTTTTTTGATGAAATGGCTTACTTCTTTCCGGGTCCCTACTTGGATGGCTGCCGTTAAATCTCCGTAGACGGGATGTTCAATTTTTACGTCTTTTACGGTAACACCTTCGTCCACGATGATCTGCAGTTCCTCTTCTGTCCGTTCAGGGCCGTGCAGACAAGCGATAATTCTTTCTGTCTGCTGGTGCTGCTGAGCGGCTGCATCCATATACACATATCCTTGGCTTGTAGCGATAATCGGTTCATTTTTCGCTTTCAAGAGCGATATATCCTGAACAATTACCTGTCTTGAAACATTCGCTTTTTTGGCGAGTTCTCCTCCTGTTAGCGGTGATGTGGATTCCTTCAGCCACAGAAGAAGCTGGTCACGCCTGTTGGCGCCCATGAGCTTTAATTCTTCGGTCAATATCAAATTCTCCTTTCTTTTGTTCCCAAAGCAATGTAAACGTATGTAACAACTGATCCAGTTGTTCAGCCGTTGTATGCCTTCCAAAAGAGATGCGGATAAATTGCAGGGCTTCTTGTTCTGTTTTTCTTAATGCTTTCATTGCTTCAGATGGTCCGTGATAACCGGCGGAACAAGCGCTGCCCGTTGAAATGCAAATATTATTCCGATTACATTCTAACATAACATATTGTCCTTCAAATGAGTGAAATAAACACCCGACAATATGGGAAAGACATTCCGTTTGTGAAGTGTCAGCCGCAAGGGTTACAGGGAGAGACCGAATGCTGATTTGGTCTAAAAAGTATGTTCTTAACGTCTTATTGCGGGATAACTGTTTATCCATTTCACTTACAATTAACTCCGCAGCGGCAGTGAAGGCTCCGATCCCGGGAACATTCACCGTGCCGGCCCTGAATCCTTGTTCGTGCGCGGTAAGAGGATAGACGGGTTTCCAAGGCACACCTGGACGAATGTAGACCGCACCTACTCCTTTAGGCCCGTGGACTTTATGGCTGGACACTGAGAGTGCATCCATCCCTAGTTGGTCTGTATGAATTGGGATTTTTCCAAACGTTTGCACAGCGTCGCAATGGAGAAGAATATCCCTTTTGTGCAGAAAGGAAGACAGACGCTGAATGGGCTGAATAATCCCTGTTTCAGAGTTGGCATGCTGAATAGATACCAGACCTGTTTCCGGGCGGATATGGGCTGCTAATATTTCCTCGGTAATAAGCCCGTATTCATTCGGTTCAATGATGGTTACATCGAATCCATGCTGTTCCAGAAATCCGGCACAATTGTGAATGGATTGATGTTCCATGGCAGACGTAATGAAATGTCTTTTGGATTTTGGCAGTCCGTTTAGCAATGATTGAATGGCCAGAAAATTGGACTCAGTGCCGCCGCTTGTAAAATAGATGCCGCTTGCTTCTCCGCCAATGATGTCAGCGATTTTTTCGCGGCAGTACTCCAATATGTGTTTTGCTCTTCCACCTGCGTCATGCAGGCTGCTGGCATTGCCATACATATCCATACTGAGCTTCTGATAGACGTGAAGGGCTTCCTCACAAATAGGCGTTGTTGCTGCATAATCTAAATAAATCATCCGGTCTTTCCTCCATCCGTTCTCATAAAAAACTCTTGAGTTTATTCTATCGTTGTGTAAATATAGGTGTCAAGACAGGTGTAAACAACAGGAGGGTGGCATATGTCTAAAAAGACGGTTGCAGTCATCGGTTCAGGGGCGGCGGCGCTTTCCTTAGCGTCAGCGTTTCCGCCCTCATACGAAGTGACTGTCATCACAAAAAAAAGCGTCAAAAACAGCAATTCAGTCTATGCACAAGGCGGAATTGCTGCGGCTTATGCAGAGCTTGATTCAATTGAAGCCCATCTGGAGGATACGCTGTATGCCGGGTGCGGGCATAACGATCTAGCTATTGCAGCAGACGTTTTACATGATGGGAAATGGATGATTCAAAACTTATTAGAAAGAGAATTTCCATTCGATCGCAACGATCAAGGCGATGTATGTCTTGGCAGAGAAGGAGCCCACTCGCACAACCGCATTTTTCATGCAGGGGGAGACGCAACAGGCAGGCTGCTTGTCGAGTATTTGCTGAAACAGGTCAACAGCAAAATCGAGTTAATCGAGCATGAAACGGCGGCAGATTTGCTAATTGATCACGGACGCTGTATCGGCATCATGACAAAAGACAGCCAAGGGCGGATCAAGGTAAGGCATGCGGATGAAGTGGTGCTGGCGGCTGGCGGATGCGGGAGCCTATTTCTTCACCATACAAACGATCCCTCTGTCACAGGTGACGGTCTTTCACTGGCTTATCGGGCCGGAGCGGAATTAACTGATTTAGAGTTTACTCAATTTCACCCGACACTGCTTGTGAAAAACGGTGTTTCCTACGGGCTTGTTTCTGAAGCTGTAAGAGGGGAAGGAGGATGTTTAGTTGATGATCACGGCCGCCGGGTTATGGTTGAACGGCATCCTTTAGGTGACCTGGCTCCAAGGGACATCGTCTCACGGGTAATTCATGAAGAAATGGCAAAAGGAAACAACGTTTATATCGACTGCAGCGCGATTTCTGATTTCGAAGCGCGTTTCCCTACCATCACCGCTATTTGTGAAAAAGCAGGGGTTGATATAAAAAGCGGAAAAATACCTGTTGCCCCGGGAATGCATTTCTTGATGGGAGGTGTTTTAGTTAATCAATGGGGGGAAACGACAGTTCCGGGGCTTTATGCAGTTGGTGAGACCTCATGCACCGGTTTACACGGAGCAAACCGGCTTGCGAGCAATTCCTTATTAGAGGCCCTGGTGTTTGGAAAAAGGGCAGCAGAGCATATGATGCAAAAACCGGCTTATTACAGCCGATATCAATCTGCTCCACAAACTATAGTATACAGGGTGCCGAATACAGAGATGTATGAATTGCAAAGCAGAATGACAAACCACATGTCCATCTTGCGGGAACAAAGCAGTTTGGTTGAGCTAAGCAACTGGCTTCATATGCTGCCTTATCAGGAAGTGAATGTGAAGGATATCACAATATCTCAGCTGGAGCTTTCTCATTTATGGCAGGTTGCAAAACTAATGACATCGTCCGCGCTTTTGAGGGAGGAAAGCAGAGGGGCCCACTTTCGCACCGACTTTCCCCACTCTGATGAGCGCTGGCAGGGAAGACAAATTGTCCATACAAAAACCGGAACAAAGATTAGAAAAAACGAGGGGATTTGGAAAAATGAATCATTTACAGCTGAAAAAAATGCTGAATCACTTTTTTCTTGAGGATATAGGGATGGGGGATCTTACATCGCAGTCTATATTTGGAGAACAGAGCTGTGAAGCAAAGATTGTTGCAAAGTCAGATGGCATCTTTGCGGGAGCTGCCGTGATAAAAGAAGGCTTTATGTTATTAGACGAAGATGTTCAAACCCGTTTACATAAAACAGATGGAGACATTTTGCGAAAAGGTGAAGTGATTGCCGTGTTACGCGGTCCGGCAGCTGCGCTTCTATCAGGAGAGCGGGTCGTATTAAATCTTATTCAGAGGCTTTCTGGAATTGCGACGATGACAGGGGAGGCTGTGCGGCGGCTGGATGATGAACAGATTGAAATTTGTGACACGAGAAAAACAACACCGGGGTTGAGAATGCTGGAGAAATACGCTGTCAAAGCCGGCGGCGGGTCTAATCATCGGTTCGGTTTATATGACGGCATCATGATCAAAGATAATCATATTGCGGCCTGCGGCTCTATTACAGAGGCGTGCCAAAAAGCGCGCCGAGCCGCTGGGCATATGGTGAAAATCGAAGTGGAAATTGAAACGGAGGAACAGCTGCGGGAAGCAATAGATGCAGGAGCGGATGTTATTATGTTTGACAACTGTCCGCCAGAGACGGTCCGCCATTTCGCAACTCTTACACCCGACCATATCAAAACTGAAGCTTCAGGAGGGATTACGTTAGAAACTTTGGCTGCTTTTAAAGGGACGGGTGTGGATTATATATCATTAGGGTTTCTGACGCATTCGGTCAAGAGTTTAGATATCAGCATGGATGTCACATTATCAAATGAATCTGTGGAGGAATGCCATTATGTCAATTCTTGATGTGATAAAACAATCGAATGATATGATGCCTGAAGGTTACAAAGGAATGTCGAGAAAAGATATGGAAACTCGTGTTGCCGCCATTAAGAAAAAGTTCGGCAGCAGGCTCTTTATACCGGGCCATCATTATCAAAAAGATGAAGTGATACAATTTGCTGATCAAACAGGCGATTCCCTTCAACTGGCTCAAATCGCCGAAAAAAATAAAGATGCGGATTATATTGTATTTTGCGGTGTGCACTTTATGGCAGAGACCGCTGATATGCTGACAGGCGCGGAACAAACGGTTATCCTGCCCGATATGAGAGCAGGGTGTTCCATGGCTGACATGGCTGACATGCAGCAGACCAATAGGGCGTGGGAGAAGCTTCAGCATACTTTCGGAGATACGATCATACCTTTAACGTATGTAAACTCCACTGCGGAGATCAAGGCTTTCGTCGGTAAGCATGGCGGGGCGACCGTGACTTCTTCAAATGCGAAAAAAGTGCTTGAATGGGCGTTTACACAGAAAAAACGAATTTTATTTTTGCCTGATCAGCATTTAGGAAGAAATACGGCTTATGATCTAGGCATTAGGCTTGAAGATATGGCTGTGTGGGATCCGATAAAAGAAGAATTAGTTACCGAATCTGAGCATAAGAATGTGAAAGTGGTTTTGTGGAAAGGGCATTGCTCAGTTCACGAAAAATTCACCGTGAAAAATATCCATGATGTGAAAGAGCGAGATCCTGACATTCGGGTCATTGTACACCCGGAATGCTCACATGAAGTCGTAACGCTAAGTGACGACAGCGGTTCAACAAAATATATTATCGATACAATCAACCAGGCTTCGGCGGGAAGCAAGTGGGCAATCGGAACAGAGATGAATCTTGTCCAGAGGATCATTCACGAGCACCCTGATAAACAAATCGAATCACTTAACCCTGACATGTGCCCGTGTCTGACAATGAATCGAATCGATTTGCCGCATTTGCTATGGTCTTTGGAACAAATAGAAAAAGGAGATCCGTCAGGCGTGATCAAGGTGCCGAAAGCCATTCAGCAAGATGCCCTCCTTGCCCTGAACCGTATGCTTTCAATTACGTAGAATCAGAAATATTTCCCCTCCTGACTCATAACTTCTTTTGTTTGGGCATATGTTGTGAAGAAACATATTGTAATCTCAGCTGAACTGTTCACGTTTTGCATAGGAGGGGAAAACGTTGAAAATCCATATCGTTCAAAAAGGCGATTCGCTCTGGAAAATAGCTGAAAAATACGGAGTTGATATTGAGGAAGTGAAAAAACTCAATACGCAGCTTAGCAATCCAGACTTAATCATGCCTGGAATGAAAATAAAAGTGCCGTCTGAAGCTGTACCGGTCAGAAAAGAGCCATTAGCAGGCAAAAGTCCGGCTTCGGCCGGGAGTATGATGCAAGAACATCCATATGCGAAAGAAAAGCCTAAGTCCGTTGTTGACGTAGAAGACACAAAGCCGAAAGAAAAGGAGTCTGTGCCGTATGTCCCGCCGATGCCTAATTTGCAGGAAAATGTATACCCTGAGGCTGATGTGAACGATTACTATGATATGAAACAGCTTTTCCAGCCGTGGTCGCCTCCTAAACCGGAGGAGCCGAAAAAACATCATGACGGAAATATGGATCATATGCATCACATGCAAGATCAATTTCCACAACAGGAGGCTATGAGTAATATGGAAAATGCAAATTATCCAAATATGCCTAATATGCCAAAGGCGCCAGAGGTAGGCGGTATGGAAGAAGAAAATATTCATCACACAGTTCCGAATATGCCGGGGCCGGCTGTTCAGCCTTATTATCATTATCCGGCTCACTGCGTCCCATGTCCGGTCCCAATTTCACCAGTCCTTCCGGGATCAGGATTATGCTACCCGTACTATCCGGCACAAGCTTATCCAATGGTTCAGCCTTATGGATACCAGCCAAGCTTTGTATCGCCTCAGTATGATCCGGGCCAATTTGAAAACCAGCATCATGAAAACAGCCATCACGGACATTACGGTTCATACGGAGCGCCTCAATATGCATCTCCGGCTTATGGATCTCCTTATGGACAAATGCCATATGGCCCTTATTATGGGAGTCCTCAAGTGATGGGAGCATACCAGCCGTCTGCGGCTCCTGGCTACATGCCGTACAATGATCCCGACGATTGCGGCTGTGACGATAATCATCAGCCATATTTCTCCGCACCTGGCTATTCGGGAGCTTATGGAAACCCTTATATGCCGTATGGCGCAGCTAATCCAAACCCAAATCCATATGCGGCCGGAGCTTCTATGCCAATGGCGAATCAGCCTTCTGTCAACCAAATGTTTGGCCGGCCGGAAGAAGAAAATGAGTGATGATTTGGAACGATGTAAATCGTTCCTTTTTTTTGTTTCACGCAGACTGTTGCAAATGGACAGAACTGACAAGCTTAACATGCCCCTCGGACGCGCATGATAATACAGAGCAAACATGCTCAATTCGTCCACGGGGGGTTTTTCCATTGGGTAAAAAAATGACGATCGCGAGCTTGATTCTAATGACAGCAGGCTTAACAGCATGCGGAGCAAACGATAATGCTCAGAATGATACACGCAATAACGGCAATACCCGTCCAATTGGATATTATACAAATGAAAATGATGCTGACAGACAGGGAGAAGGAATCGATAACGATGGTCCTGTTACAGAATTAATGGAGGACCAGAACGACGGTAACCGAAACACGACTAATGTGAATAACCGTAACGGTGTTACTGCTGATGATCGTGTTCCCTTGGCAACTGACGGAACAAATAACTATACAAATAACAGAAACATGAATCGAAATGCGACAAACAACGGATATGAAAACCAGGAAAACAGAAGACTGGCTGCAAAAATTGCCAACCGGGTGAAACAAGTGAAAAACGTCATTGACACCCAAGTAATGGTAACGGATGACAAAGTGGTTGTCGCAGTCAGAAGCCACAGAGAGTTCACTCAGTCCGACAGGGATAATGTTACAAAAGCCGCACGCAACTATGCGAATGGCCGTGACGTTCAAGTGTCGACAGATAAAGGGCTGTTCAGAAAGCTGCACAAAATGAACACCCGCTAGACTGAAAGGCTGCCGCTCGGCAGCCTTTTTCTTTGCATCAGCGAAAAATAACCATTAAAGTGTACATAGAAAATGTCAAAAGAAGGTGAAAGCATGGCTGGCCATTCCAAGTGGAAAAACATACAAAAAAGGAAAAATGCGCAGGATGCAAAGCGCGGGAAAATATTTATGAAGCTTGCGAAAGACATCTATGTGGCAGCGAGAGAAGGGGGAGCTGATCCCGAAACAAATTCAGCATTGCGTATTGTCATCGAAAAAGCAAAAGGCGCCAATATGCCGAATGAAAATATAGACCGAGCCATTCAAAAAGCCGCGGGGAACCAAGACGGAAGCAACTATGAGGAAATCACCTATGAGGGCTACGCCCCATCCGGGGTTGCCGTCATGGTTGAATGTGTTACAGATAACAAAAACCGAACAGCCTCAAATGTGCGGACGGCTTTTCATAAAAACGGCGGAAGTTTGGGGGAAAACGGATGTGTGTCCTTTTTATTTGAACGGAAGGGATTTATGACGATTGACCGTGCAGAACATCAAATAGATGAAGATGAGCTCATGCTTGATGTGCTGGAAGCAGGTGGAGAAGAGCTGCAGACAGAAGAAGATCATTATGTGGTATTAACGGAGCCCGAGCGTTTTGAAGGCGTAAAAACAACTCTCGAATCGAACTATCCAATTTCTTCGGCAGAGGTGACCATGCTTCCGAAAACTTATGCGGAAGCCGATGATCAGGCTGTTGAGAAGCTGGAAAAATTGATCGACATCCTTGAAGATGACGATGATGTTCAAGAAGTATATACAAATTGGCGCTCATAAAAAAACGGGCACGATATCATTTCGAGCCCGTTTTGGTGTATTCAAGAGACACGCTCATTTTCCTGTGTGTATTCTTTCTCCCAGAAATCAGCGTTTTTGATGCCCAGTGCTTTCGGATCAAAGACCGGGTCTAAGCCCTGCTTCTTTTGGCGCTCATAATCCTTTAAAGCGATTAGCGCTGGCTTGGCAAGCAGCACGATCGCAATGACGTTCAGCCATACCATAATGCCAAGCCCTGCATCACCTAATGCCCAAGCAAGTGAAGCAGTTTTTACAGTTCCGTAGAACGTCGCTGCTAAAATAATCAGCTTTAAACCAAATATGGCCCATTTGCCATCCCTGCCTCGGGCTAAATAGACGATATTTGTTTCTGCGATATAGTAATACGCCATAATCGTTGTAAATGCGAAGAAGAATAAAGCGATAGCAACAAAACCAGCGCCAAATCCGGGAAGGACGTTGTCAATGGCCGCTTGAGTGAAACCAGGTCCAGCCTCTACGCCTTTAAGGTGATGCACGATAAAAGAACCATCTGCAGATTGGGTATTGTACATCCCGGTAAATAAGATCATGAAAGCTGTAGCTGAACACACAAATAAGGTGTCAATATAAACCGAAAATGCCTGAACCAGCCCCTGTTTGACCGGATGGGAAACTTCTGCGGCCGCCGCCGGATGCGGGCCTGTTCCCTGGCCGGCTTCGTTTGAGTAAATGCCTCGTTTGACACCCCAAGAAATCGCCATGCCGATCAGGCCGCCAAAAGCGGAGTCCAATGCAATCGCGCTTTTGAAAATTAATGAAATCACTGCAGGCAATTCAGAAATATTCATAACAATAATGATGAAAGACAGCAGGATATAGCTAATGGCCATAAACGGAACAATCATTTGCGCAGCACTTGCAATACGCTTGACGCCGCCAAAAATGATAAATCCTAACAATAAAACGAGAACACCGCCTGTGATGGCAGGAGAAATGCCAAATGCATTTTGGACGCCGGCCGCAATAGAGTTGGACTGTACGCCCGGCATCAGCAGGGCCATTGCAATAAGGGCAGCGGCGGCAAATATGATGGCAAACCACTTAATGCCTAATCCTTTTTCGATATAATAAGCGGGGCCGCCTCGATATTGGCCGTCTTGTTTCACTTTGTACATTTGGGCAAGAGTTGACTCAACAAAGGCGCTAGCCGCACCGATAAAGGCAATCGCCCACATCCAGAACACCGCACCGGGTCCGCCGAAGGCGATTGCTGTCGCCACACCCGCGATGTTTCCTGTTCCCACTCGGCCGGACAGTGCAATCGATAATGCTTGAAAAGAAGAAACACCGGCTTTAGAGCTCTTCCCTTTGAACATCAGAACAATCATTTCTTTCAAATGTCTGACTTGTAAAAAACGGGTCATAATAGAAAAGATCAATCCGACTCCCAATAACATATAAATGACGGGCGTACTCCATAAGACTGCGTTTAAATGAGTAACAAAATCTGCCATCAAGTTTCCTCCTCGCACATATTAAATACATATATAACAAGGATTTTGGGCTAATTGAACTATTTCTACAATTAATTTGTCACATTATATAACGGGTAATTATCAATAGGAGGGGAAAAGGAGATACCGCGTTGTTTTATAAGGCAACTGAGGGAATTTTTGATAAAGTCTTTTAACAGCAAATGGCCAAGCTACGTCAATCTATAATTAGGTCGTCTTTCACTAGTTCTGTTCATCTTGATTCATGTTTCATCACTTCAGTGGCGCCTGCGGAGGATCTTCATGTACCCGATGATCATCCCTTCATACGTTTCATCCATATCATGTAAAGCGTGATGGCCGATTTTCATAGTATTGTGATTGATCAGGATGGGACTGCTGTCTAGATCATTACCGTAGATAGATTGTTTTCATTCACAAGTTCGCCTCTGGCCGCTCTAAGCTCAAGGTATTACGGGATACATAAGAGTTTAACAGATGACTGACAACCGGCGATATCGAAGAAAACAATATGATAAGTTGGATGTTACGGCATATTCAAGTGTGAACTTCTTGTTTCTCTCCTTCATACGATCTTTACATTTCCTTAAAATTTGCTCAATAAAGTGCTGGTATGATGAAATAAACAAATAAAGGGTGGGGGGAGACAGAAATGGAGAAAATGTATTGCCATTCCAGAGAGGAAGACTCAAAAGCGGTTTACTTAACTGTGAGAGGCTATCTGATTAAGCTGTCACCTGAACAAATGAAAATGATTTCTGCTGGCAGAAAGTAAAAATAAATTGAAAAGGCAGCCGCTCAAGCGGCTGCCTTTTCAATTTAAGAATATTTTCTTTTCCACTGTGCGAAATGCTTTTGAAACCAATCTTTTTTATATAAAAATGCGATAATTTCCAGCCAAAAACCCGGAATCTTTTTGGGGAATATCGGTTTTTTGTAGAGCGCATGGTACGCTGATTTTAAATCGTCCCACTGCGTACACGTTTTGATCTGTTCGAATCTTGCAACATCAATCACCTGCACTGTGCCGGTTTCTGTCAATATCAAATTCCGCAAATGAATGTCTGACGGATTCAGACCGGCTGCCCGGGCGTCAGACAGTGCTTCTTCAACCTGCTGAATCATGTCGTCATTGATCGCAATGCCTTTCTTCAAACAGTTATAAAAGGTTTCACCTTTTATATATTCCATGAGAATAAATGAATCACCAGTTTCGTAAATGTCAGGGTAGAATGCGGACCCGGCTAATTTTTCATAGATCGCGGCTTCTTTGATGGCTGTCGCCTGATACTCTGGAAAAAATACTTTCAGCGCCATGTTTCGCTTGCCTTCTGTTAAGGCAAATACATAGGCGCTTCTTCCCTTGCCGATTAGTGTTAATTCTTCAGACTTTTCTTTGACTTTATCAAATCTGCTGTTCTTGCGGTATATGACTGAATGGGCCAGTGCCTCTGCTTTTGTCAGCATTTCATTCACCTTCTTTGCTCTATTTTATGCAGCTGTTTGCAGGAAAATCATAAACTGTTCGGAAAAAGAGCCTATATCTAGTGTATCTGGTCTTGAAGAGGAAGGCTATCTATAAGCCTTGATTGTGATAAAAGAGACATAGAGCGATCATTTCCATTCTTGAAAAGCGCTTACAAATGGGATAGTATTAATTTAAAATGAAGCGCTTTCGTAATGTTCAAGGGGGAACAAGCAATGACAAAACAGATTGTGACAGGGATTATCGGTGCTGGACGCATCGGCAAACTTCATGTTCAAAATATCGGCCGAATTCCTCATATGAAAATAAAGGCGGTCTCTGATAATCAGGCAAGCGATATAAAAAGGTGGGCTGAGAGCCATCAGATTGAATACATAACCTCTGACTATCGTGATTTATTGCATGACCCTGATATTGAAGCTGTTCTTATTTGCTCACCGACAGCCACGCATGCACAGATGATCAGGGAAGCGGCAGAGGCGAAAAAACATATTTTTTGTGAGAAGCCTATCAGTTTTTCTCTAGATGAAACCAAAGAAGCGCTTGCGGCCGTCCGAAAACACGGAGTTGCACTTCAAGTCGGCTTTAACCGCCGTTTTGATCCTCATTTTAAAAAAATCAAAACCATTGTTGAAAATGGTGAAATTGGTACGCCTCACTTGTTAAAAATCACGTCGCGGGACCCAGAACCCCCACATGTAGATTATCTCCGCACTTCTGGCGGTTTGTTTATGGATATGTCGATTCATGATTTTGATATGGCCAGATATATTATGGGAAGCGAAGTGACGGAAGTGTATGCAAAAGGGGCGGCTTTGGTGAATCCATCCTTTGCAGAGCTGGGAGATATTGATACGGCTGTCATTACACTGACATTTGAAAACGGTGCCATGGCTGTGATTGACAACAGCCGACAAGCTGTGTACGGATATGACCAGCGAGTCGAGGTTTTCGGGACGAAAGGCTCGGCAGCGGCAGACAACAGCAGGCCGACGACAGTCGAAGTGTCAACGGCTGATTTCGTGATGAAGGATAAACCGCATTTCTTTTTCCTTGAGCGCTATAAGGATGCGTATGAGGAGGAGATGATTCGGTTTGCAGAAGCGATCGGCACAAACCGGGAAAACGCCTGCACGGGCAACGACGGTTTTCAAGCGGAGCGGATCGCCAGAGCGGCTCAGCAGTCTCTTGCTATCGGTATGCCTGTCAGTGTCGAGCACAATGAAAAAATCGCTTTTTGAGCAAGCAGGATTAACAGTCACAAAGCTTGGGTATATAACCTCCATCGATACTTTGATACTTTAAGCAGGCGGTGGAGAAAATGAATACAGCACAAGGTAAAGGAACTATTTTGAACAAAATCGGAATTCCTTCTCACATGGTTTGGGGTTATATTGGCGTTGTCATCTTTATGGTTGGAGACGGGCTCGAACAAGGCTGGCTGTCTCCTTTTCTTGTTGATCACGGTCTCAGCATGCAGCAATCCGCATCTTTATTTACCATGTATGGCATTGCAGTCACCATCTCGGCTTGGCTGTCGGGCACGTTTGTCCAAACTTGGGGGCCAAGAAAAACGATGACTGTCGGTTTGCTTGCATTTATCCTCGGTTCGGTTGCTTTTATCGGCTGGGCGATTCCTCATATGCATTATCCGGCTCTCTTAGGTAGCTATGCACTTAGAGGCTTGGGATATCCGCTGTTTGCATACTCTTTTCTCGTGTGGGTGTCATACAGCACCTCTCATCGTATTCTTGGAAAAGCCGTCGGCTGGTTTTGGTTTATGTTTACGTGTGGCCTTAACGTGCTCGGGCCGTTCTATTCCAGCTATGCGGTTCCGGCCTTTGGAGAAATCAATACGCTTTGGAGCGCTTTGTTATTTGTGGCGGCAGGAGGATTCCTCGCCTTATTTTTTAATAGAGATACATTCACACCTGTACACCCAGATCAGCCGAAATGGAAAGAACTGTCGAAGGCGTTTACAATTATGTTTGAAAACCCTAAGGTCGGCATCGGCGGAGTGGTCAAGACAATTAATGCCATAGGGCAATTCGGATTTGCCATCTTTCTTCCTACTTATTTAGCGCGTTACGGGTATTCCGTTTCGGAATGGCTGCAAATATGGGGGACGCTGTTTTTTGTGAATATTGTATGTAACATCATATTTGGTGCAGTCGGAGATAAACTTGGCTGGCGCAATACCGTGATGTGGTTTGGCGGTGTCGGTTGCGGCATTTTTACGCTGGCGCTTTATTACACGCCTCAGTTGATCGGGCATCAGTATTGGGTGCTGATGGTGATCGCTTGCTGTTACGGTGCGGCATTGGCTGGCTACGTGCCATTAAGCGCGCTTTTGCCGACGCTTGCACCTGATAATAAAGGGGCTGCCATGTCAGTGTTGAATTTAGGTTCTGGTTTATGTGCGTTTATCGCGCCGGGCATCGTCAGTCTTTTCATTGGCCCGCTCGGTGCAGGCGGGGTGATTTGGATTTTTGCGGCATTGTATTTTTTCAGTGCTTTTCTGACGCAATTCCTGACGATTTCTGAGCAAAGCGCCGATGTCTTGACGGAGGAACGGCTTGTCAGGGAAAACGTGCAAACAAATTTCGAGAAAACGGTTAAGCAGTAGCCTCTTTGGTCAAACTAGTCATAAACGTGTGCAAAGAGGTGTAGAGGGTGAAACGATTCAGCACGGCGTATCTTTTGCTGGGCATTTTTTGCTCAGCCGCAGCATTTCTAATAGTTGCTCCTCCCCGTGCATTAGGAGCCGAAGTGGAGCACTATGAGCCGCTGCAGGTGCATGTGCAGCTTGAAAAAGTGTATTTGGACGGCGATGTCAGTATTGAGCATAAGCATGAAAAAGTGCTTTCTATGGATGATTTTTGGGCAGCTTATGCCGGCTGGACGCTTGTCGAACAAAAAAAGGGCTATGTACTCTTCCGGAAGCAAATGGATGATATTTCTCCGCTCAGCAAGGTGAACGGGTATATCGGTGTATCGGATCATGGCGTGATTTCCACCTTTCATGGGCGGCCTGAGTCAGATTCCGAACCGATTCAGTCTTTTTTTCAAATTGATTTAGAAAGGCTGGAGAGCCATATGCAAAAAAATCTGCTGAAAGGCATTCCATTTCGGACGAAAGCGGAGTTTGAGGACGTAATAGAACATATGAAGACATACAGCGGTTGACGTCCGCTGATTGAAGACATGTATTCATGTCTTTTTTTTCGTGAAAGAATGAGAGAGAAGCGAACGTATGTTAACTTTTCTATGAGACTTTGGCTGTTTTTATGGTACAATGAAGAACAGTCAAAGAGGTGAATTTGCGTGATCGAATTTGTAAAAGGGACGATTGATTATGTATCTCCCCAATATATTGTGATAGAGAACGGCGGCATTGGCTATCAGATCTTCACGCCGAATCCGTTTATATACAAGGAGAGAAACAAAGAAACGATTTTTACGTACCATCATATCAGAGAGGATGCTTTTTCGCTCTACGGTTTTTCAACAAGAGAGGAGAAGGCGCTCTTTACAAAGCTGTTAAACGTGACCGGAATCGGTCCAAAAGGGGCACTCGCCATTTTAGGCTCAGGTGATCCGGGAGCGGTTATCCAAGCGATTGAAAATGAGGATGAAGCCTTTTTGGTCAAGTTTCCTGGTGTAGGAAAGAAAACCGCGCGCCAGATTATTCTTGATTTAAAAGGAAAGCTCGCTGATGTCGTGCCTGAAATGATTGAAAACCTGTTTAATCATGAAGAAAGGCTAGAAAAGCAAACAGCAGAAACGGCTCTCGAAGAAGCGCTTGAGGCCCTCAGGGTTCTCGGTTACGCTGAAAAAGAAATCAAAAAGGTGCTTCCTCACTTAAACGAAGAAGCTGGGCTGACAACAGACCAATATGTGAAAAAAGCATTACAAAAACTATTGAAGTAAGGTGATGTTCATGGATGAACGGCTCGTCTCAAGTGAAGCAGACAACCATGAATCAATGATAGAGCAAAGTTTGAGGCCGCAAAATCTGGCGCAGTATATCGGGCAGCATAAGGTGAAAGAAAATTTGCGCGTATTTATAGACGCGGCAAAAATGAGACAGGAGACGCTGGATCATGTTCTTCTGTACGGGCCGCCGGGACTTGGGAAAACGACGCTTGCTTCCATTGTTGCTAATGAAATGGGAGTGGAATTGCGGACGACGTCAGGGCCTGCGATTGAAAGACCTGGTGATTTGGCCGCCATATTAACGGCACTGGAGCCGGGTGATGTATTATTTATTGATGAAATACATAGGCTGCACAGATCGATTGAAGAGGTGCTATATCCTGCGATGGAAGACTTTTGTCTGGATATTGTGATCGGTAAAGGCCCCTCTGCCCGCTCCGTCCGGCTCGACTTGCCGCCTTTTACGCTGGTAGGCGCCACGACGAGGGTAGGGCTTTTGACGGCGCCGTTAAGAGATCGATTCGGCGTGATGTCGCGCCTTGAATACTATACGCAAGAAGAGCTTGCGGACATTGTCACAAGAACCGCTGACGTATTCGAGGTTGAGATTGATAACCCGTCTGCTCTCGAAATCGCGAGAAGATCGAGAGGGACGCCCCGCGTAGCGAACCGCCTGCTGAGAAGGGTCCGCGATTTTGCACAGGTGCTGGGTGACAGCCGAATTACGGAAGAGATTTCGCAGGATGCGCTGGAGCGGCTTCAGGTTGACCGTCTCGGTTTGGACCATATTGACCACAAGCTCCTGATGGGCATGATCGAAAAGTTTAACGGAGGCCCTGTGGGTCTTGATACCATTTCAGCCACGATCGGCGAAGAACCGCATACGATTGAAGACGTATACGAACCGTATCTGCTGCAAATTGGTTTTATCCAAAGAACGCCGCGTGGAAGGATCGTGACACCGGCCGTTTATCATCACTTCCAAATGGAGGCTCCCCGATATGACTGAATTCCCTAAGATCATTATGATTCTTGGTGCTGTTTTGCTTATCATCGGAGCAGTGTTGCATGTTGTCGGCAAGATGCCGGGAGATATTTTTGTGAAAAAGGGAAATGTCACGTTTTTCTTCCCGGTTGTCACTTGTATCATCATAAGTGTGGTATTATCAATTTTGCTTACTCTTTTCGGCAGAATGAAATAACAAAAGACTAGAATAAAGGTGAAATCATCATGAAAGTCGATTTATTTGATTTTGAATTACCGGAACGTTTAATTGCACAAGTGCCGTTGGAACAGCGTGATGCTTCAAGGCTGATGGTGCTTGATAAACATACGGGAGAGCTGACTGACAGCTCGTTTAAGCATATTATCAGCTTCTTTAAAGAAGGAGATTGCCTTGTGCTGAACAATACCCGTGTGCTCCCGGCGCGGTTATTCGGAACAAAAGAGGATACCGGCGCGAAAGTGGAACTTCTTTTGCTCAAACAAGAAGCTGGTGACAAATGGGAAACGCTTGTCAAACCGGCGAAACGGGTGAAAAAGGGAACCGTAGTGACGTTTGGAGATGGAAGATTAAAGGCAGTCTGTACGGATGAGCTTGAGCATGGCGGCAGAAAAGTAGAATTTCAATATGAAGGCATTTTCTATGAGGTGCTGGAATCCCTTGGAGAGATGCCGCTCCCGCCATATATCAAAGAACAGCTTGATGACAGAGAACGCTACCAAACAGTGTTTTCAAAAGAAATCGGCTCTGCCGCAGCGCCTACTGCAGGCCTTCACTTCACGGAAGAAATCTTGCAGCAATTGAGTGACAAAGGTGTGCAAATTGAGTTCATCACTCTTCACGTAGGCCTTGGAACGTTTCGCCCTGTGAGTGCCGATGACGTTGAAGAGCATAATATGCATGCAGAGTTTTATCAAATGTCAGAAGAAACGGCTGCGGCTTTAAACAAAGTAAGGGAAAAGGGCGGCCGAATCATTTCCGTCGGCACGACTTCGACACGCACGCTTGAAACGATTGCCGGGGAGCATGACGGACAATTTAAAGCATCAAGCGGCTGGACATCTATCTTTATTTATCCGGGCTATGAATTTAAAGCCATTGACGGAATGATTACAAACTTCCATTTGCCTAAATCGTCATTGATTATGCTGGTCAGTGCGCTTGCGGGAAGAGAAAACGTTCTGCGCGCCTATAACCATGCGGTGGAAGAGGAATACCGTTTCTTCAGCTTCGGAGACGCGATGCTGATTCTATAATTTGAGAACAGGAGGCCTCACCAAAAGTGGCTGAACAACCAATACGCTATGAATTTATAAAAGAATGCAAACAAACAGGGGCGCGCCTGGGCAAAGTGCATACGCCCCATGGCTCCTTTGAAACGCCTGTTTTTATGCCGGTGGGCACACTGGCGACAGTCAAAACGATGTCGCCTGAAGAGCTGAAAGCAATGGATGCGGGCATCATTTTAAGCAACACGTATCACCTGTGGCTCCGACCGGGCCAGGATATTGTGAAAGAAGCGGGCGGGCTCCATCAATTTATGAATTGGGACCGCGCGATTTTAACAGATTCAGGCGGTTTTCAGGTCTTTTCTTTGAGCAAGTTTCGTAATATAGAGGAAGAGGGCGTCCATTTCCGCAATCACTTAAATGGGGACAAGCTGTTTTTATCTCCAGAAAAAGCGATGGAAATCCAAAACGCACTCGGCTCTGATATTATGATGGCGTTTGACGAATGCCCGCCATATCCGGCAGAGTACGATTATATGAAGCGCTCAGTTGAGCGGACAAGCCGCTGGGCGGAACGCTGTCTGAATGCCCACAGCCGCCAGGATGAACAAGGGCTGTTTGGCATCGTACAAGGCGGAGAATATGAAGATTTGCGCACGCAAAGCGCGAAAGACTTGATTTCTCTTGATTTTCCGGGATATGCTATAGGCGGATTATCTGTAGGTGAACCGAAGGATGTCATGAATCGTGTGCTTGAGTTTACAACACCGCTTTTGCCGAAGGATAAACCGAGATATCTGATGGGGGTCGGTTCTCCGGACGCACTGATCGATGGGGCGATCCGCGGGGTCGATATGTTTGACTGTGTGCTGCCTACTCGGATTGCAAGAAATGGCACAGTGTTTACCGCTGATGGCCGTCTCAATATGAAAAATGCGAAATTCGAAAGAGATTTCCGTCCGATTGATGAAGAATGTGATTGCTACACATGTAAAAACTACACACGCGCGTATATCAGACATTTGATCCGCTGCAACGAAACATTGGGCCTTCGATTAACAACTTATCATAACCTTCATTTTCTGTTACACTTAATGGAGCAGGTAAGACAGGCTATCCGTGAGGATCGTCTGGGTGATTTCAGAGAAGAGTTCTTTGAGCGTTACGGCTACAACAAGCCAAATGCGAAAAGCTTCTAAATAAAAATTAATCACTGGCTTACAGAAAGGGGTGAAAATTATGACAGGCACTTTAGGTACATTGGTTCCTATTATTTTAATGTTTGCGGTCCTTTATTTCTTGCTGATTCGTCCTCAGCAAAAACAGCAAAAGGCTGTGCGCCAAATGCAGGAGGAACTGAAAAAAGGCGATTCAGTAGTGACAATCGGGGGATTGCACGGAACTGTTGACTCTATCGACGAAAGCAAAGTTGTCATTAAGACTGGTGAAAACACACGTCTAACGTTCGACCGCCGCGCGATCAGAGAAGTTTCTGCTGCTGAATAACAGCAGGAGCTATACATAGCAAACAAAAAAGAGCGGATGATTCCGCTCTTTTTTATGTGGAAGACCTGTTTCCCCTCATATTCACGCCGAAAATCCCGCCCAGCATGCATACCCCTAAAAATCCTAGATGGTAAAGCAGCTGCTCCGCTGTAAATGTTATTCCGAACCCTAAATACTGAAACAACAAAATAATCACTGAAAAGCTTAAGGCAGTCAACGCCCCGATCATCCAGCCTCTTTCCTTCCCTTTTCCTCCTGAGATAAACCCGCCGATGAATAAAGAAAGAAATGAGATGGCGGTGATCAGCCAGTTAAATGACGACTCTTCAAGCGAGGTTGCCGTCAGTAAAAGTGAAACGGCTAAGCTCGTCAGAAGCATGGCTGAGAAAATGGCGATTAAGCCGTAAAGAATGCCTTTTCCAACTTGTTTCGTTTCCTCCATGAATGTCTCCTCTCTGCCTGTATGTAAAGGCCTCTGTTCTTTTTGAACAAAGCTATCAGACATGCTGATGGCTCGTCTTTGTAAAAATGTATTCCCTTATCCCGATAATTAGACGTAAAAGCTTTATGAAATCGACTTGTTCATCTTACATAATTTGTTCGTTTTGTTGCATCCTATGGTGAGTTGGAGGTGTAATATGGAAGAGCTTCTCACTATTACGATTCGCACGATCATATTGTATTTTGTGATATTGGTCATTTTTCGTTTTATGGGCAAACGGGAGATCGGGGAGCTTAGCATTTTAGACCTCGTTGTCTTTATCATGATGGCTGAAATTGCCGTTTTAGCGATAGAAAACGTAGAAGATCATCTATTTCACACCATTTTGCCAATGCTTGTCTTAATGATTATTCAAGTGACATTCGCATACTTTTCTTTAAAAAACCGAAAAATCCGCCAGCTTCTGGACGGCAAGCCGACGATTATTATTAAATATGGAAAAATTGACGAAGACGCAATGAAATCACAGCGTTATAATTTTGATGATTTAATGGTTCAGCTCAGAGAAAATAATATCGACAGAGTAGCTGATGTATCATTTGCCATTTTGGAGCCGTCAGGCAAACTGACAGTTGTCAAAAAAGAAAAGAGCGGCGAGCATCGGCAGCTCGAAATGCCGCTCATTATAGACGGAGCTATCCAAACAGAAAACCTGTCCAGAATCGGTAAAGATAAGCAATGGCTGCTTGATAAATTAAGAAAACACGGATATACAAATTGTTCAGAGATTTCATTCTGCTCGTTTACTGACGGAGAATTATTTATTGATGAAAAAGATGGGCCTCGCACGTGAGCATTATCGGACGATCAGCCGTCCGATAATGGGAATGCGGCGAAGCTCATCTTTTTTAATTAAACGGAAAATAAGCAGGAGGACGATATAGACGGCAACGCTCATCACAATCCATCCGGCGACATTCACAACTTCGGACGCGCCAAAGGTTACATATTGTTTGATAGCGGAGCTGATGAATCCGCATACCACAATCACAGCGAAACTGAGCGCATATTCCTTGATTTTGATACTGATTGGCAGCACCTTGCTCACTGTTGCCGCATGCAAAAGCGTAACGAGCACCATGCCTGTTACGATGGCTAATGCCGCGCCCATTATGCCGAGGGACGGTCTGGTGGCAAGGACGAAAATAAGACCCGTTTTGACAAGGGCCCCGATTAAGCTGTTCATCATCGCAGCGCCCGCTAAATTAAGCGCCTGCAGCACAGCTTGAAGAGGGCCTTGAAAATAATATAGCAAAAAAAACGGGGCCATGACTTTGATAAATACAGCTGCGCCTGAGGAACCATACATCACCCTCATCAGCTCATCCGCAAATACATACAAAATGACAACTGCAATCCCCCCGCTGAGCAGGCACAGACGCATTGCCTGCTCCAGCCTGTATTCCACCACCTGCAGTTTTTTCTGTTCCATTCCTTCACTGATCGCAGGAACAAGTGCAGTCGACAAAGAATATGTAATAAAGCTGGGCAGAGTCAATAGCGTCATGGCAAAGCCGGTCAGCTCCCCGTATTGCTTCGTGGCGGCAACTGTCGCCACCCCGGCGATGGCAAGGCTTTGAGCGACGACAATCGGCTCGAAAAACCAAGAGAGGTTGCCGATAAAGCGGCTTCCCGTCGTAGGAAGGGACACGCTCATTAATTGGGTGAAGGTTTGTTTGCCGTTTTTAATGGATTGGAAAAAATGCTTTCTGATTTTGATTGTTTTTTTATACTTAAAGCAAACAAACAAATAAAGGAGTGACGCCAGCTCACCTGCGACTGAAGATATCATTGCCCCTGCTGCGGCATATTCAATTCCGTAAGGGAGAAAAATCGTCGTGCATACAGCGACAAGTGAAATGCGGACGACCTGTTCAAGAACTTGTGACACGGCTAGCGGGTTCATATTCTGTTTTCCTTGAAAGTATCCCCTGAGTACACTGGATATGGCAATGATCGGCACAACCGGCGTAATGGCCAGAAGCGGGTACAGTGTTCTCTTATCTGTCAGCATCGTTTCCGCCATAACCGGGGCGAAAAATAAAAACAGCGGTGTAAAGATTAGGCTGAGCACTCCTGTGATGGTCAGTGACATGACTAAAATATTTTTTGTTTTTTGATGATCTCCGCGCGCGCTGGCTTCAGCCACAAGCTTGCTGATCGCGACCGGAAGACCGAATTGAGTTAATGTAGTGGCCAAGAAAAAGGTCGGCGCCGCCATCATGTAAAGCCCGACTCCTTCTTCACCGATAAACCGGGCGATCACCACCCGGTTGACAAAACCGAGCATTCTTGTAACCATTCCTGCAGCGATCAGGATAAGAGTGCCCCTTAAAAACGTCTGTTTCGCCATTTTTACCCCCTGCCTTCTCAAACTACCTGTAATCATATACAATAAAGATATGCGTTTATATCGTCCAAGCATGACAAGTCTTCTTGAAAAACAATAAAAAAAGGAGCGTGGAATTCATGGAGAAGCATCCCGCCGATCTATATAAAGACCACGTCAGGCCGTTTCTTCGCAGCAAATTGGAAGAGTTTAAGATTCTCGGATATGATGATGTTGAACTCGAAAGTTTGTGGTCGTACTTAACAGATAAGAAGTGGAAAAAGAAAACGGAACTGCACATTTATGAACTGACAAGCGATATTTTATCAGTGAAAATTGGCGAATTTATGAACTATGCAACTGTTGAGTCGTTTAAAACGTCTAATTGGCTAGGCAGTGAAGAAGGCCAGGAAGCATTGGAAGAACTGCTGAGATAGCAGGCTGATTCACATAGGTTTAAGGGAGGATATACATAATGAAAAAAGGGCGCTTGATTGCGTTTTTCCTTCTCGTTTTATTGATTGGCACGGGCCTAGGCTACTTTACGAAGCCTGCGGCTAACAATATTACGTTAGGATTGGATTTGCAAGGCGGATTTGAGGTGCTGTATGATGTACAGCCCGTAAAAAAAGGTGACAAAATCACAAAAGACGTTCTGGTCAGCACAGTAGAGGCGTTGAACCGCAGGGCCAATGTTCTCGGTGTCAGCGAACCGAACATTCAAATCGAAGGGAATAACCGGATTCGCGTTCAGCTCGCTGGGGTGACAAACCAAAACAGAGCACGTGAAATCTTAGCCACTGAAGCTCAGCTTTCTTTCAGGGATACAAATGATAAAGAATTGCTGAATGGCTCTGACCTCGTCGAAAACGGGGCTAAACAAACATATGACGCCAAAACAAATGAACCCATTGTCAGCATTAAACTGAAAGACGCTGATAAATTCGGCGAAGTGACTAAAAAAGTCATGAACATGGCGCCAAACAATCAGCTTGTCATTTGGATGGATTACGAAAAAGGAGACTCCTTTAGAAAAGAAGTTCAAAAAGAGCATCCCAAGTATGTATCTGCTCCAAATGTAAGCCAAGAATTAAACACAAAAGATGTTACAATTGAAGGTCAATTTACGGTTCAAGAAGCGAAAGATCTCGCAAGCATTTTAAACGCCGGCGCGCTTCCTGTAAAACTGACTGAAAAATATTCAACATCAGTAGGCGCACAATTTGGACAGCAGGCGCTGCAGGATACGGTGTTTGCAGGCATTATCGGAATCGCAATTATTTTCTTATTTATGCTTTTCTATTATCGCCTGCCTGGATTTATCGCAGTGATTACGCTGTCGGTTTACATCTATATTACACTCCAGGTCTTTGACTGGATGAATGCTGTACTCACACTTCCGGGAATTGCCGCGCTCATATTAGGTGTCGGGATGGCTGTTGATGCGAATATCATCACCTATGAACGGATTAAAGAGGAACTTAAGCTAGGAAAGTCGGTCCGCTCTGCCTTTCGTTCAGGAAACAGACGGTCGTTCGCGACGATTCTTGACGCCAATATTACAACGATCATTGCGGCGGTTGTGCTCTTCATCTTTGGGACAAGCTCTGTAAAAGGGTTTGCGACAATGTTGATCCTGTCGATTTTGACAAGCTTTATCACAGCGGTTTTCTTATCAAGATTTTTGCTGTCGCTTCTTGTGGAAAGCAGATGGTTTGATCGGAAAAAAGGCTGGTTCGGCGTCAAAAAGAAACATATCATGGATATTCAGCATACAGATGAAAATACCGAACCGTATACGCCGTTCCAAAAATGGGACTTCACAAGCAAGCGTAAATTTTTCCTCATATTCTCCAGTGCCATCACTGTTATAGGAATTATTATTTTGCTCGTGTTTAAGCTGAATCTGGGCATTGATTTTGCAAGCGGCTCACGGATTGAAGTGCAAAGCGACCATAAGCTGACCACAGAGCAGGTGGAGAAAGACTTTGCATCAATTGGGATGGACCCTGATACAATTGTACTTTCTGGTGACAAAAGCAATATCGGGGTTGCGCGTTTTGTCGGAGTGCCAGATAAAGAAACGATTGCCGAAGTAAAAACGTACTTCAAAGACAAATACGGGACAGAGCCGAATGTCAGCACAGTTTCACCGACCGTCGGTAAAGAGCTGGCGAGAAATGCCCTGTACGCAGTCGCGATCGCTTCTATCTGTATCATCATTTACGTTTCGATCCGGTTTGAATATAAAATGGCGATTGCCGCTATTGCTTCGCTGCTGTATGACGCTTTCTTCATCCTTACCATTTTCAGCATGACAAGGCTGGAAGTAGATGTTACGTTTATTGCCGCCGTCCTGACGATTATCGGATATTCGATAAACGATACAATTGTTACATTTGACAGGATTCGCGAGCATATGAAAAAACGCAAGCCGAAAACATTTACTGACCTGAAACATATCGTAAACTTAAGCCTGCAGCAAACCTTTACGCGTTCAGTAAATACGGTACTGACTGTAGTGATTGTTGTAGTGGCGCTGTTGATTTTTGGAGCGGCTTCTATTACGAACTTCTCAGTCGCACTGTTAATCGGGCTGTTGACAGGTGTATATTCATCCCTCTACATCGCCGCGCAAATTTGGCTTGTATGGAAAGGGAAAGAACTGAAAAAAGATTCGATTCAATAAAAAAGTGTCAGGCTGTCCTTTGCTGGGCAGCCTGTTTTTTTGAAGTTTCATTGAACTTAAAATAGACATTTGCTATAATGACATGCGCTTACATTTGCACATATAAATGGTGTTAAAAAGTATTGTGGCTGGTTTTCAGATATGTGGGAGGGTTTATATATGAGGGTTCGTGAATCAGTGTTGCCGGGCATCGGGCATAAAGTGGAAATCATCACGAGAAACCGCGATAAAATTTCAATTATTATTCATCATGACGGCCGGAGAGAGCTGTACTATTTTGATGAAAATGATCATGAAGAATGTGTTGCCTCGGTGCAATTTGATGACGCTGAAGCCAGGCAAATTTCTGCCATTCTGGGCGGAATGGCATATAAACCAAAAGCATTGGAAAGCGTCGAGGCAGCCCTTAATGATTTAATTATAGAGTGGTGTAAAGCAGAGGTTGGAGCGCCTGCCATTCATCATACAATTGGTGATTTGAATGCAGGGCAGGAATATCATGTGACCATCATTGCGATTATTAAGAAGAATCAGGAAAAACAATTGAATCCGGGATCGGCAACCATTATTAATGAAGGAGATACCCTTGTGATTTCCGGTGAGAGAAACGGACTGAAGAGGCTGATCCGGGAAAAATTAACCGCAAATGAGGCTTGACCTAGCGTCAAGCCATGTTTAAAACAAGCCTTGACAGGGAAAGTTACCTAATAATGTGAAGTTTGGGGGAAAGAGAATGAATAAACAATGGACCATTATTTTCGCACTTATTTTCACCTTAATTGTCGCTATTTTTGCAGTGATTAATGTAAGATCGGTAGAAGTTGATTATCTGTTTGGCAGATCGGAGTGGCCGCTTATTCTTGTTATTTTAGGTTCCGTTTTAATGGGGGCGCTGATCGTATTTTCTGCCGGCATTTTTCAAGTGATGAAACTAAAGCGGGAAATAAAAGCGCTGAGGAAAGAAAACAAAACTGCACAAGGCACGATACACAA
Source organism: Bacillus sp. K7 (assembly GCF_053903245.1). NCBI lineage: Bacteria > Bacillati > Bacillota > Bacilli > Caryophanales > Bacillaceae > Bacillus > Bacillus sp. K7. The sequence goes on along the minus strand of NZ_CP096406.1, from coordinate 2,538,336 downwards.
ACAAGAGGATACGTTGCATCCTGACCTGAACGACACACAGGATGCATCAGCCAGACTTGAGAAAAAAGACTAGTTTTCGAATAATATTTGAAACCCCTCAGCCTGCTCTAGTATAATAGGGTGGTTGAGGGGTGAATTTATGTTAGCGTCAAAAATGCGATGGGAAATCCAGCGACCAGATCAGGATAAGGTCAAATCACTCACAGAACAATTGCATATCACACCTCTTGTTGCGTCCCTGCTTGTAAAAAGAGGCTTTGATACAGCAGAAAGCGCAAGCCTGTTTTTACATACAAAGGATGCCGATTTTTATGATCCTTTTGAAATGAAGGGCATGAAAGAAGCGGCAGATCGAATAAAACAGGCGATATCACAACAAGAACAGATTATGATATATGGCGATTATGATGCCGATGGAGTTACCAGTACCTCAGTGATGCTCCATACACTGCAAAAGCTGTCGGCTCAAGTTGATTTTTATATACCTGACCGCTTTAAAGAAGGCTATGGCCCTAATGAACAGGCGTTTCGTTCGATTAAAGAACGAGGCTTCTCTCTGATTATTACGGTTGATACAGGGATTGCCGCTGTGCATGAAGCAAATGTGGCCAAGGAACTCGGGCTGGATGTTATCATTACAGATCACCATGAGCCGGGGCCAGAGCTTCCGGATGTTCACGCGATTGTCCACCCGAAGCAGCCGGGCTGTACCTACCCGTATAAAGAACTGGCCGGAGTCGGAGTTGCGTTTAAGCTTGCCCACGCTTTATTGGGCGAACTTCCAGATGAACTGCTTGACCTGGCAGCGATCGGCACGATTGCTGACCTTGTCCCGCTGCATGACGAAAATAGATTAATTGCAACACTGGGACTTGAAAGGCTTCGGCGGACGAATCGGCTGGGCTTACAAGAGCTGATCAAGCTCTCAGGCGGAGACCTTGGAGAAGCAAACGAAGAAACAGTCGGGTTTCAGCTTGCACCAAGGCTGAATGCCGTCGGGAGAATCGAACAGGCGGATCCCGCTGTCCATTTGCTTATGTCAGAGGATCAGTTAGAAGCGGAAGAGCTTGCCGCTGAAATTGACCAGCTAAACAAAGAACGCCAAAAAATGGTTAGCAAGATGACGGATGAAGCGATTGAAATGGTTGAACAGCAAAGTCTCGATCAAACTGCAATCGTCGTGGCCAAAGCCGGGTGGAACCCAGGTGTCGTCGGGATTGTGGCTTCAAAGCTTGTGGACCGATTCTATCGTCCGGCCATTGTGCTTGGCATTGATGAAGAAAAAGGGATTGCTAAAGGTTCGGCCCGAAGCATCAGAGGTTTTAATTTATTCGAGAGCCTTTCTGAATGCAGAGATATTCTTCCTCATTTCGGTGGCCATCCAATGGCCGCGGGGATGACGCTGAATGCCGAAGATGTGCCGGATTTGCGAAACAGGCTGAATGAAATAGCGGAAAACACGCTTACGGAAGAAGATTTTATTCCTGTACAGGAAGTTGATCTCGTCTGCGGTGTCGAGGACATTACGGTTGACAGCATTACAGAAATGAACCTGCTGTCCCCCTTTGGGATGCTGAACCCGAAACCGCACGTTCTCGTGGAAAACGCTGTGCTGGAAGATGTCCGCAAGATCGGCGCGAATAAAAATCATGTAAAAATGACGGTCAAAAACGAGTCGTCTCAGCTTGATTGCGTCGGTTTTCATAAAGGTGAGCTTGAAGAAGGCATTGTCCCCGGCTCAAGAATTTCAATTGTCGGTGAGATGTCTATCAATGAATGGAACAATAGAAAAAAACCGCAGCTAATGATTAAGGATGCCGCTGTTTCTGAATGGCAGCTATTTGATTTAAGGGGAAAACGGATGTGGGAAGACACAGTTTCCGCCCTTCCATCTGCTAAACGGGCTATTGTTTCTTTCAAAGAAGATTCAACAACACTTCTTGAGGATGAAGACCTTCGCCGCGAAGTGCACGTCATTAGCTCTGAAGATCAAGCGAAGGCGTTTGATCTCGATGGTGCTTATATTGTACTGCTGGATCCGCCGCCTTCCTTGGACATGCTCACACATTTGCTGGAAGGCAAGGCGCCTGAGCGGATATATTTTATTTTTCTCAATCATGAGGACCACTTTTTATCAGCTTTTCCCGCAAGAGACTACTTTAAATGGTATTATGCGTTTCTTCTGAAAAGGGGTTCTTTCGACGTGAAAAAACACGGTTCAGAGCTTGCGAGGCATAAAGGCTGGTCAATAGAAACAATCAATTTCATGACAAAGGTGTTTTTTGATCTCGGTTTTGTTAAAATAGAGAATGGTGTGCTGTCTGTGGTTAGCGGAGTGAAAAAACGCGACTTAACAGACTCACAAACATATCAGGAGAAGAAGCAGCTGATGGAACTGGATCAAAAGCTGAATTATTCTTCTGCTGAAGAGCTGAAGGAATGGCTGAATAAGCTGATGAAAAAAGATTCAGAGGCTTATGAAAGTACGAGGAGGACATAAAACAGATGGATTTAAAACAATACGTAACAATTGTACCGGATTACCCGAAAGAGGGCGTGCAATTTAAAGATATTACGACATTGATGGATAAAGGCGATGTATACCGCTATGCCACAGACCAAATTGTTGAATATGCGAAAGAAAAGCAAATTGATTTGGTCGTCGGACCTGAAGCGCGCGGCTTTATTATCGGCTGTCCTGTTGCTTACGCGCTTGGCGTTGGTTTTGCGCCGGTTCGTAAAGAAGGCAAATTGCCTCGTGAAGTGATCAAAGTGGACTACGGCTTGGAATACGGAAAAGACGTATTAACAATCCACAAAGATGCGATTAGACCGGGTCAGCGTGTGCTTATTACAGATGACCTGCTTGCGACAGGCGGCACAATTGAAGCGACAATCAAACTTGTTGAAGAGCTTGGCGGCGTTGTTGCTGGTATCGCTTTCTTAATCGAGCTTTCTTACCTTGACGGCAGAGAGAAGCTTGAAGATTATGATATCTTAACATTGATGAAATATTAAAGATAATCGCATAACGAAAAAGCACTCCATGTCAGGGTGCTTTTTTCCTATTGGTTTGCATTTATTTTATATAATATTTGGAGATTTGAACTTCTGCTCTTTACATCTTTCGTTTTTTTCTTGATAATAAACTACAATACAGTTTACATTCTAAAAAAGGTGATTCCATGGCGAACGAACAAGTATTGACTGCCGAGCAAGTTATTGATAAAGCGCGCAGCTATCTATCTGATGAGCATATCGCATTTGTCGAAAAAGCATATCTATACGCTGAAGATGCTCATCGCGAGCAATACCGCAAATCGGGCGAGCCATATATTATTCATCCGATTCAGGTTGCGGGGATTCTCGTGGATCTGGAAATGGACCCTTCCACAATCGCGGGCGGATTCCTGCACGATGTCGTGGAAGATACAGATGTGACGCTCGATGACCTGAAAGAAGCATTTTCTGAAGAAGTGGCAATGCTTGTGGACGGCGTAACGAAGCTCGGCAAAATTAAATATAAATCTCAAGAGGAACAGCAGGCGGAAAATCATCGCAAAATGTTTGTCGCTATGGCTCAAGATATCCGGGTCATATTGATCAAGCTGGCGGATCGTCTTCACAATATGCGGACGCTGAAACATCTCCCTCAGGAAAAGCAGCGGAGAATTTCCAATGAAACACTGGAGATTTTCGCTCCTTTGGCGCATCGTCTCGGGATTTCTAAAATTAAGTGGGAATTGGAAGATACAGCGCTCCGTTATTTGAATCCTCAGCAATATTACAGAATTGTCAACCTCATGAAAAAGAAACGCGCAGAACGTGAACTTTATGTCGAAGAGGTTGTCAATGAAGTGAAGAAACGTGTCGAAGAAGTGCACATCAAAGCTGACTTCTCGGGACGCCCGAAACACATTTACAGCATTTATCGCAAAATGGTGCTGCAAAATAAGCAATTTAACGAAATTTACGATTTATTGGCTGTCCGTATTCTTGTGAATAGCATAAAGGATTGCTATGCGGTGCTCGGCATCATTCACACCTGCTGGAAACCGATGCCAGGCAGATTCAAAGATTACATCGCAATGCCGAAGCCGAATATGTATCAATCGCTTCATACAACGGTAATCGGGCCTAAAGGCGATCCGCTGGAAGTGCAGATCCGCACCTTTGAAATGCATGAAATTGCGGAATACGGGGTTGCGGCTCACTGGGCTTATAAAGAAGGGAAAGCGGCCAGCGAAGGCGCAACCTTTGAGAAAAAGCTTTCTTGGTTCCGTGAAATTTTAGAATTCCAAAATGAATCAACAGATGCTGAAGAATTTATGGAATCACTCAAAATCGATTTGTTTTCTGACATGGTGTATGTCTTTACGCCGAAAGGAGATGTCATCGAGCTTCCTTCCGGTTCTGTTCCAATTGATTTTTCTTACAGGATTCACTCTGAGATCGGCAATAAAACAATCGGTGCCAAAGTAAACGGAAAAATGGTAACGCTGGATCATAAGCTTCGGACAGGTGATATCGTTGAAATACTCACCTCCAAGCATTCCTACGGTCCGAGCCAGGATTGGGTCAAACTTGCCCAAACATCCCAGGCAAAGCATAAGATCCGTCAATTCTTTAAGAAACAGCGGCGCGAAGAAAATGTCGAAAAAGGCCGTGAGCTGGTCGAAAAAGAAATTAAAAATCTGGATTTTGAAGTGAAGGAAGTCTTAACGCCGGAGAATATCCAGAAGGTTGCTGACAAGTTTAATTTCTCAAATGAAGAGGATATGTACGCGGCAGTCGGCTACAACGGCATTACAGCCTTGCAGGTCGCAAACCGCCTGACGGAAAAAGAGAGAAAGCAGCGCGATCAGGAAGAACAGGAAAAGAGCGTTCAGGAAGTCACTGCGGAATCTAAGCCTTACCCGCAGGGCAGGAAACGGGAAGCAGGCGTCCGCGTCAAGGGGATCGACAATCTTCTTGTCCGTTTGTCAAAATGCTGCAATCCTGTACCGGGTGACGATATTGTCGGATTTATCACAAAAGGCAGAGGGGTCTCAGTCCATCGTGATGACTGTCCGAATGTCAAGACGAATGAAGCGCTGGAGCGGCTGATTCCGGTAGAGTGGGAGCATGAGTCGCAGGTTCAAAAGCGCAAGGAATATAATGTTGAGATAGAGATTCTTGGTTATGACCGCCGCGGATTGCTGAACGAGGTGCTTCAGGCAGTGAATGAAACGAAAACAAATATTTCATCTGTTTCTGGCAAATCGGATCGCAATAAAGTGGCAACCATTCATATGGCCATTTTTATTCAGAACATCAATCACTTGCACAAAGTCGTCGAGCGTATTAAACAGATAAGAGACATCTACTCTGTGCGCCGCGTCATGAACTAAAGGGGTTAGAAAATGAGATTAGTTGTTCAGCGAGTAACAGAAGCTAGCGTTACAGTGAATGAAGAGGTTGTCGGTCAAATTGGACAAGGCATCATGGTGCTGGTCGGTATCACTCACGATGATACTGAAGAGGATGCAGCTTATTTAGCCGATAAAATTGTTCATCTTCGTATATTCGATGACAGTGAAGGGAAAATGAATCTGTCTCTTTTAGATATAGGAGGAGAAATTCTCTCCGTCTCACAGTTCACGCTTTACGGTGATACGAAAAAAGGGCGCCGGCCAAACTACATGAACGCCGCCAAACCTGATAAAGCTTTAGCCCTCTATGAAAAATGGAACGACCTGCTTCGTGAAAAAGGAATCAAAGTGGAGACTGGAACGTTTGGAGCGATGATGGATGTTCAGCTTACAAACTCCGGACCGGTCACGCTTATGATGGATTCAAAATAAAAAAGCTGCCAAAAGGCAGCTTTTTTTATTGGAAATATTTCTCCAATCCGCTCTCGATACCGTCTGTTACTTTCTCTTGGTAAGAGCTGCTATGTACAATGGCCTCTTCTTGCGGATGGCTTACATATCCCAGCTCATACAGCATAGCGGGCTGTTTGTTTTCACGGAGCACATAATAATCTCCGAACAACACGCCGCGGTCTGGAATGGAAGAACGCTTCACCACTTCAGAGTGTACATCCGCCGCTAGTTCTTGATCTTTGGCAGGGCTGTAGTAATAAGCGGTGCTGCCTCTCGTGGAAGCATCTGCATAGCTGTCATAGTGAATGCTGATAAAGGCGTCAGCGTTGCGATAGTGAGATGTAGAGACCCGTGACTGCAGGCTGACGAAGGTATCATCCTGGCGTGTCACATACACATCTGCTCCAGCTGATCTAAGTTTGCCGGCGAGCAGTTTTGCCGTTTTGATCGTCAGGTTTTTCTCGAATTTACCCGAATAGCCGATCGTTCCGCTGTCTTTTCCTCCGTGCCCCGGATCAACAATTATCGTTTTATTGTTCAGAGAGCCGTTTCCGGACGGAGAATCAGCGACAGGGGGTTCACCTGCTTCTTCCGCGCTTTTAGACGTTTGAACCACCCAATTGGCGACATAAGCAGTCTGCCCATTATCAAGCTTTATTTCATACCAGCTGCCCTTTGAACCGGTAATCGGGTAGGAATCACCTTTGGCAGCGCGTTCCACGATCGCAGCTGATGTTGATGCGTCGCTTCTAACATTCGTTCCTCCGTATACAATATAGGCTTTTTTAGCGGAGGATGAGCTGTGGGCATTTGCTGAACTTTCAGCTGGATCAGAACTAGATAAAAGGTAATGGCTTGCAACCCAGCCTTTCAGCCCATTTGCTTCAATGTGAGCCCAGCCATTTTTCTCGTTGAGAATTGTCACTTTCGTACCGCGATCAAGTTTCGTTATAATCGCCGCGTCATGTGAGGCGGAGGCTCTTACATGCAGTGAAGAAACGCCGACCGTGCCCGTTGTTGCACCGGAAGATTCGGTTTGTTGATTCCCCTCAGATACTGCTGAACTGCCGCCTGACGTGACATATTCAGATGACACCCATCCGGTGGCATTCTGATAGGATATTTTGATCCATCCAGAATCTTTATCAATAACAGACCCTTGGCTGCCTTGCGGAAATTTGCCGATGACATCATATGAAGTCCCCGGTCCTGTTCTCATCCGCAGATCGGGATCTGTTGATGTAACAGTACCACTGCTTTCCGAAGAGCTCGTGCCGCTCAGGTCTTCTTTTGTAATAAGCCAGGAGACCACCCAACCTTTTTCTCCGGTACCAAGCTGAATCTGCACCCAGTCTCCTTTTTCCTTTAAAATCGGGTAGTGCTCTCCCTTTCTTGCTTCTGCAGTAATACCGTAGCTAAGTCCCGGGCCGCTTCTGACGTTCATTTCATCAGTTGCGATGACCGCTTCTCCCTGAGCGGCTGTAACGGAAGAAAACGGCGGGAAAAGCGTTCCGGCGACAATAATACATACAATAAGAACAAAGTATTTCTTGCTCATTGCGTCCTCCTTTCAGATATCGTAAAAAAGCTTTCTTGCTTAATATCGTAAAGTCCTTTCAGATTTTTAAATAAAAATAAAATGATATGTTTATACTAGGCGTAAATACAATCATAAAGGTGTGCAAATCATGAAATATCATCCAAAAATGGGCCGCGCGTTTCACGACGGTGAAGCAAACCTGCATTACAGCGATCACGCAGATTCCGAAACGACCGGTTATCTTACTGAAACAGCATCTGAATTCGGTCTTATGTCCAAAGAAGCAGCGATAAGGAATAACAACCGGAATAAAGCTTGACAGAGGACTGCAATCCCATTATTATAATAGAAATTGAGTACATAGCAAAATGATAAAAGATTTGAACCGATAATGGAGAAGAGTAGGTCAGATTGCATGGCTAGAGAGGAACCGCCCCAGGCTGAAAGCGGATCCCATTGCGTCTTTCGCGAAACAACACTCCGGAGGTTTCCTGCTGAACGCGGTAATACCGTCATTAGGCAGTGAACGTGAACCTGCGTTAAAGGATCGAGTGGGAATATGACCATATTCCAACTAGGGTGGCACCACGGGTATAACTCTCGTCCCTACTATACATGTATAGTAGGGGCGGGAGTTTTTTATTTTCATCATGAATGATCATTGTATATTTTTATAAGGAATACATAAGGAGGTCTACATATGGGATATAGCATTCCAAGAGGAACACAGGATATTTTGCCTGGAGAATCAGATCGCTGGCAGTTTGTTGAACAAATTATGAGAGACACTTGCCGCACTTATCAATATAAAGAAATCCGCACACCGATTTTTGAGCATACAGAACTGTTTGCCAGAGGTGTTGGTGAGTCTACGGATATCGTACAAAAAGAAATGTATACTTTTCAGGACCGCAAAGGCAGAAGCCTGACGCTTCGTCCGGAAGGAACAGCTGCGGCGGTTCGCGCGTTTAATGAAAACAAGCTATTCGCAAACCCTGTCCAGCCGACAAAGCTTTATTATGTCGGGCCGATGTTCCGTTATGAACGTCCGCAGACGGGCCGTTACCGCCAGTTCTATCAGTTTGGAATTGAAGCGATAGGCTCGAAAGATCCTGCGATTGATGCCGAAGTCATGGCGCTTGCGATGAGTATTTATCAAAAAGCTGGTTTGCAAAATGTTAAGCTTGTGATAAACAGCCTTGGCGACCAAGAAAGCCGCAAAAGCTACAGAGAAGCGCTCGTGAAGCATTTTGAGCCTCGCATCGAAGAGTTTTGTTCAGACTGTCAGTCACGGGTGCACACAAATCCGCTCAGAATCTTGGATTGCAAAAAAGACCGCGATCATGAACTGATGAAATCAGCGCCTTCAATTTTGACATATTTAAATGAAGAATCAGCGGCTTATTTTGGCAAAGTGAAACAATACTTAAACGATCTTGGCATTGCGTATGAAATTGATCCTAATCTTGTGAGAGGGCTGGATTATTACAACCACACGGCATTTGAAATCATGAGCAATGCGGAGGGGTTTGGGGCGATTACAACCCTTGCCGGCGGCGGACGTTATGACGGTTTGGTCGAACAGATCGGCGGACCTGAAGCACCGGGCATCGGTTTTGCGATGAGCATTGAACGCCTGCTTGCCGCCATTGATGCTGAAAAAAGAGAACTGCCTGTCGATCAGGGAATCGATTGCTATGTCGTCACGCTCGGCGAAAAAGCAAAGGATTATTCTGTTTCATTGGTGTACAAACTGAGAGAAGCAGGAATCTCCAGCGAAATCGATTATGAAAATAAGAAAATGAAAGGCCAGTTCAAAACAGCTGACCGCCTGAATGCCAGATTTATTGCGATTTTGGGTGAAGATGAGCTAGCTCAAAATAAAATCAATGTTAAGGATGCACAGACGGGCGAACAGATTGAAGTGGCACTTGATGAATTTATACATGTGATGAAGGCAAACCAAAAGGGATAAGGAGTGGAATCTATTGTTTGGAAGAACATATTATTGCGGTGAAATAACTGAAAAAGCAATTGGTGAATCTGTAACGCTGAAAGGCTGGGTCCAAAAAAGACGGGATCTCGGGGGATTGATTTTTATCGACTTGCGCGACCGCACGGGAATTGTTCAAGTCGTGTTTAACCCTGATGTGTCAAAAGAAGCGCTTGCTATTGCGGAAGGCATCCGAAACGAATACGTGCTTGATATTCAAGGGAAAGTGGTGGCGCGTGAAGAAGGAACAGTCAATCAGAATTTGAAAACAGGCGCGATCGAAATTCACGCTGACGGAGTGGCTGTATTAAGTGCTGCGAAGACACCGCCATTTGCGATTTCTGATCAAGCGGAAGACGTATCAGAGGACGTCCGTTTAAAACACCGTTACTTGGATTTGCGCAGACCGGCTATGTTTCAAACAATGCAGATGCGCCATAACGTGACGAAAGCCGTTCGGAACTTTTTGGATGAAAACGGGTTTCTTGATATTGAAACGCCGATTTTAACAAAAAGCACACCTGAGGGCGCACGTGACTACTTGGTGCCGAGCCGTGTGCATGAAGGTGAATTCTATGCGCTGCCTCAGTCACCGCAGCTATTTAAACAGCTTCTGATGGTGTCAGGTATTGAACGCTATTATCAAATTGCCCGCTGTTTCCGCGATGAAGACTTGCGTGCAGACCGCCAGCCTGAGTTTACGCAAATCGATATTGAAATGTCCTTTATGAGCCAGGAAGATATCATGTCATTGGCTGAGGATATGATGGCAAAGATTATGCGTGAAACAAAAGGTGTGGAACTCAAGCTTCCTCTTCCTCGTATGACGTACGATGAGGCAATGAACCGTTATGGGTCGGATAAGCCGGATACGCGTTTTAATATGCTATTGACAGATGTGTCTGACATTGTGAAGGATACAGAGTTTAAAGTATTCTCATCAGCTGTCGCAAACGGCGGCGTTGTAAAGGCAATCAACGTAAAAGGCGGAGCGGGCGATTACTCCAGAAAAGATATCGACGCTCTTGGCGCTTTTGCTGCAAACTATGGGGCAAAAGGACTTGCCTGGGTAAAAGTTGAGGCGGACGGAGTAAAAGGCCCAATCGCAAAATTCTTTGATGAAGACAAGCAGTCTAAGCTGATTGACGCGCTTGATGCCGCTGAAGGTGATTTGCTGCTGTTCGGAGCGGATTCATTTGAAGTGGTTGCCGCATCGCTCGGCGCCTTGCGCTTAAAGCTTGGGAAAGAACGCGGACTGATTGACGAAAACCTGTTCAATTTCTTATGGGTGATCGACTGGCCGCTCTTAGAGCATGATCCGGAGGAAGGCCGTTTTTACGCAGCACATCATCCGTTCACAATGCCTGTCCGTGATGATCTTGAACTGATTGAAACAGCGCCTGAAGACATGAAAGCACAAGCCTATGACCTCGTCTTAAACGGCTATGAGCTTGGCGGAGGTTCAATCCGTATTTTCGAAAAAGAAATTCAGGAGAAAATGTTTGCGCTTCTTGGCTTCTCACAAGAAGAGGCAGCTGAGCAGTTCGGATTCTTATTGGAAGCATTTGATTACGGCGCTCCTCCGCACGGCGGAATCGCGCTCGGCTTAGACCGTCTCGTTATGCTTCTCGCAGGACGCACGAACCTAAGAGATACGATTGCATTCCCGAAAACGGCAAGCGCAAGCTGCCTGATGACCGAAGCGCCAGGGGAAGTAAGCGAGGCCCAGCTTGATGAGCTTCATCTTTCTATTAAGAAAAAAGTGAAGAACTGATTGGGCAGTTCGAATCTTGAAAATCAAAATCGTCTATGATATGATTTTGACAAGTTAAATAAAGTCCTGATGTGTTAGTTGTACACCTAGTTTTGACCGAACATTTTTTTGATTTGGGAGCCCGCATTTTTAAATGGCGTACATGCCTCTTTTCATTCGGTAAAGAGGACTTACAAGATTTAAAAGAGGGCACCCACCTGCTGAGAGCGGGTTCAAAACAAAGGAAAGCTGCAACGGCACTATTGGGACTTTATTTTTTGTGCGCAGAAAAAACGGCTGCTCTTGGATCAGCCATTTTATAGATGAAACCAGAATACGAATGTGGAGTGAGGTTCTTGTTACACCAGTTTTCACGCAATGAATTAGCTATCGGAAAAGAAGGCCTTGAAACGCTGAAAAACAGCACGGTTGCTGTGCTGGGGGTTGGCGGAGTCGGATCGTTCGCAGCGGAAGCCCTCGCGCGGTCAGGCGTCGGCCGGATTCTGCTTGTCGACAAAGATGATGTGGACATTACAAATGTAAACCGCCAGCTTCACGCGCTGCTTTCAACTGTCGGACAGCCGAAAGTTGATTTAATGAAAGCGCGGATCGCGGACATTAACCCGGAGTGTGAAGTGATCGCGTTAAAGATGTTCTATACCGAAGAAACGTATGAACAATTTTTTGACTATGAGCTTGACTACGTCATTGATGCGTCAGACACGATCCATTATAAAATCCATTTAATGAAAGAATGTCTGAAGCGGGATATTCCGCTCATCTCCAGCATGGGTGCGGCTAATAAAACGGATCCCACACGCTTCCAAATCGCTGATATTTCAAAAACGCACACTGATCCCATTGCGAAGGTCGTCCGTACGAGATTACGCAAAGAGGGCATCAAAAAGGGCGTTCAAGTGATTTTCTCTGACGAAAGCCCGATTGTTATTCGGGAAGATGTCAGAAAAGAAGTGGGAAATGACGAAGCGAACATCCGCAAAGCAAAAATGCCGCCATCCTCAAATGCTTTTGTGCCGTCAGTGGCCGGTTTGATTATGGGCGGACATGTTGTCATGGATCTTTTAAAAGATGTTGAAATCAAACGTGTGAAGGATAAATAACGCATAAGAAACAGCCTTGATAATACGCAAGGCTGTTTTTGTTTTATTTTCTTTTCATTAATCTGTCATACACCTGCTTTAAGGCGGACTCGAACTTTCCTGTCTGTTTCGGCTTGTAATATTGCTTATTCTTTAAAGGATCAGGGAGATATTGCTGTTCGACCCATCCGTTGTCGTAACTGTGCGGATATTTATAGTCGATTCCTCTTCCTAATTCCTGAGCTCCTTTATAATGCGCATCTTTTAAATGCTTTGGGATTTCCCCGATTTTTCCGGCTCTGATATCTGCAAGCGCCTCATCGATTGCCAGAATGGCTGAGTTTGATTTTGGCGAGAGGCAAAGTTCAATGACCGCGTTGGCCAGCGGGATTCGTGCTTCGGGAAATCCGACCCGTTCAGCAGTCTGAATCGCGTGCAGCACTCTTGGGCCGGCTTGCGGGCTTGCTAAACCGATATCTTCATAAGCGATGACAAGCAGTCTTCTTGCGATGCTATCAAGATCGCCTGCTTCAATTAATCTTGCTAAATAGTGAAGAGCGGCGTTAGCATCAGAGCCGCGGATCGATTTTTGAAAAGCGGACAATACATCATAATGCGCGTCACCATCTTTATCGTGAGTAAAGCTCTTTTTCTGCAAACATTCCTCCGCCGTGTCCAATGTAATGTGAATCACGCCGTCTGATGACTCTTTGGTTGTCAACACGGCCAGTTCAAGTGCATTTAAAGCGGAACGGACATCCCCTCCGCATCCGTGCGCAAAATGCTCCATCGCCTGATCATCAATGGATACAGAATAGGTGCCAAGGCCCCGGTCTTCATCATGGAGCGCACGTTCCAGAGCCTGTTTAATCAGTACCGGTGTTAACGGCTCAAGCTCAAAGATTTGTGTCCGGCTTCTGATCGCCGGATTAATTGCATGATATGGGTTAGCCGTGGTTGCTCCGATCAAAATGATCATTCCGTTTTCTAAATAGGGCAACAGAAAATCTTGCTTGCCTTTATCCAGCCTGTGAACTTCATCCAGAATCAAAATCACTTGGCCAGACATTTTTGCTTCCTGAGCTACGATTTCCATATCTTTTTTATTGTGAATGACAGCATTCAGCGTTCGAAAAGCAATACTTGTTGAACCGGCAATTGCTGTTGCGATTGAAGTTTTTCCAATTCCGGGCGGCCCGTACAAAATCATGGATGACAAATGTTTTGCCTGAACCATTCTGCCGATCATTTTATCTTCAGCCACCAGATGCTGCTGGCCGATAATATCTTCTATTTTTGTCGGACGCATCCGATATGCCAATGGCTTCATCATCATCTCTCCTTACTTATTTACAGGGTAACGGAAAAACGGACATTAGGAAAGGGAGAAGGGCCGTTTCCCCCCTGCCTCAATGAAAATTCGCTCAAGGTATGTTATAATAACAGTTGGTCTATTCAGTCATAAACGGACGAATCATATAGAAATTACCATTATAAATGTGAAAAATCATGAAATAACAGAGGTGTTCATGTTGAAAATATCAACTAAGGGAAGATACGGGCTTACCATTATGATCGAGCTTGCCAAAAAGCATGGTGAAGGCCCGACTTCATTAAAAAGCATCGCACAGACGAATAATCTGTCTGAGCATTATTTGGAGCAGCTGGTATCGCCGCTCAGAAATGCCGGTTTAGTGAAAAGCATCAGAGGCGCATACGGCGGATATGTATTAGGCAGTGAGCCGGATGCGATCACGGCTGGAGATATTATCCGTGTGCTCGAAGGGCCGATCAGTCCTGTTGAAGTGCTGGAAGACGAGGAGCCTGCCAAGCGTGAGCTGTGGATTCGCATACGTGATGCTGTGAAAGAGGTTTTAGACAGTACAACATTAGAGGATCTTGCCAGCTATACAGACGGAGAGCAAGAAGCTTATATGTTCTATATTTAGATCAGAGGTGCAAATATAATGGAACGGATTTATTTAGATCATGCCGCAACGTCTCCGATGGATGAGCGCGTGCTGGAAAAAATGACCCCTCATTTCTCCGGCAATTTCGGCAATCCATCCAGCATCCATTCATTTGGAAGAGAATCTCGGAAATGGGTGGACGAAGCAAGAGCTCAGATTGCAGCCGAAATCGGAGCGGCGGAGCAGGAGATCGTTTTTACAAGCGGGGGGACAGAAGCCGATAACTTGGCCATTATAGGAACCGCGCTTGCAAGAAAAGATGTGGGCAGACATATTATCACGACAAAAATTGAGCATCACGCTGTGCTTCACACGTGTGAAAAACTTGAGGAAGACGGATTTGACATCACGTATCTCGATGTTGACCAAAATGGAAGAGTCAGTGCAAAACAGGTGAAAGAAGCACTGCGTGATGATACAATCCTTGTGACAGTGATGTATGGAAATAATGAAGTCGGAACAGTGCAGCCGATTGATGAAATCGGTGAGCTGCTGAAGGAACACCAGTCATATTTTCATACCGATGCTGTTCAGGCATTTGGGCTTCTGCCAATTGATGTGAAAAACAGCCATATTGACCTTCTGTCTGTTTCCGGGCACAAGCTCAACGGGCCAAAAGGGACAGGCTTTTTATATGCAAATAAAGATGTGAAGCTTTCCCCGCTTTTATTTGGAGGAGAGCAAGAAAGAAAACGCCGTGCCGGAACAGAAAATGTTCCGGGAATTGTCGGGCTGAAAGAAGCGATCAAACTGTCAAGTGAAGAACGGGATGAAAAAAACGAAAAGTATCAATCGTTTAAGACAATCATCACCGACACGCTTGAAAATGCCGGTGTGGCATTCGGGATCAACGGGGATAAAGAGCATTGCCTGCCGCATGTTCTGAACCTTTATTTTCCCGGTGTATCAGTGGAAGCGCTGCTGGTGAATCTGGACATGGCGGGAGTCGCTGTCTCAAGCGGATCAGCGTGCACGGCCGGTTCAATTTTGCCGTCACATGTTCTGACTGCCATGTTCGGAGAAGAGAGTGACCGGCTGACGTCCTCAATTCGGATCAGCTTCGGCCTCGGCAATACGGCTGAGCAAGTGAAAACTGCTGCCAAACATGTGGCCGACGTTGTCAAACGGCTGACACAATAAGGCGGCTTAGTTATTGGAGTGAATGAAATGGAAAAACGTCCGGAAGATACAAGAGTCGTTGTCGGCATGTCCGGCGGTGTAGACTCATCTGTGGCGGCCTTGCTGTTAAAAGAACAGGGCTATGATGTGATCGGAATTTTTATGAAAAACTGGGATGATACGGATGAAAACGGTTTTTGCACAGCGACAGAGGATTATGAAGATGTGATCCGCGTCTGCAATCAAATCGGGATTCCGTACTACGCTGTTAATTTTGAAAAACAATATTATGAGAAGGTATTTCAATACTTCCTTGATGAATATAAAGCAGGCAGAACACCCAACCCGGATGTGCTGTGCAACAAAGAAATTAAATTCAAGGCGTTTTTGGAGCACGCCCTGTCACTTGGCGCCGACTACTTAGCGACTGGCCACTATGCAAGGGTAGACAGAAGCGGCGGCAAAGTCAGAATGCTGCGCGGCATTGACGAAAACAAGGATCAAACGTACTTCTTGAATCAGCTGACAGAGGATACGCTAAGCAAAGTCATGTTCCCGATCGGCGAGCTTCAAAAAAGCCGTGTGCGTGAAATTGCCAAAGAAGCAGATCTTGCAACAGCAACGAAAAAAGACAGTACGGGCATTTGTTTTATCGGCGAACGCAACTTCAAAACGTTTCTCAGCCAATATCTCCCTGCACAGCCGGGCGATATGATGACGATGGACGGTGAAGTAAAAGGACGCCACGACGGGTTGATGTACTACACGATCGGACAGCGTCACGGCCTTGGCATCGGCGGAAGCGGCGAGCCATGGTTTGCGGTTGGTAAAGATCTTGAAAAGAACATCCTTTACGTGGATCAAGGGTTCCATAACCCTCTTCTTTATTCCGACAAAATCACAGCAACGAATATCAGCTGGGTTCATTCGGATACGATGAAGGGTGAAGAGATTGCCTGCACGGCTAAATTCCGTTACCGTCAAGAGGATCATAAGGTGACGGTGCGCATGACGGGTGAAGGCGAAGCAGAAGTTATTTTTGATGAACAAGTCCGCGCTGTAACGCCGGGACAAGCGGTTGTCTTTTATGACGGCGAAGAATGCCTTGGCGGCGGAACCATTGATGATGTGTACAAAGACGGAACAAAATTGTGGTACGTATAAAAGATGAAAAACCTCAACACAGAGTTGGGGTTTTTTAATGAAAGGAAGATGATCGGTGGATTATAATCAACTCGGTATAGAGGCGATGCAAAAAGGCGATTACGAGAAAGCGGCAGAGGCATTTACAAAAGCAATTGAAGAAAATAAAGATGACGCGATTCCCTATATCAACTTTGCTAACCTGCTTTCATCCGTAAACGAGCTGGAACGGGCGCTTGCGTTTTATGATAAAGCGCTTGAATTAGACAACAGCGCTGCTACTGCTTATTATGGAGCAGGAAATGTCTATGTTGTAAAAGAAATGTACAAAGAAGCGAAAGACATGTTTGAAAAAGCGCTTCGTGCCGGAATGGAAAACGGCGACCTGTTTTACATGCTCGGAACGGTACTTGTCAAGCTCGAACAGCCTAAGCTTGCACTGCCGTATTTACAAAGAGCGGTCGAATTGAATGAAAACGATGCGGAAGCTCGTTTTCAATTTGGAATGTGCTTAGCGAACGAGGGCATGCTGGACGAAGCGCTCAGTCAATTCATAGCTGTAACTGAGCTAAATCCGGAGCACGCTGATGCATTTTATAATGCCGGTGTCGCTTATGCATATCAAGAAAATCGAGAAAGAGCCCTGGAAATGCTCGACAAGGCGATCGATATCCAGCCGGATCATATGCTTGCGCTTCATGCTAAAAAACTGATCGACCCATCATAACAGGCACAGGAGGAGGGATAGCTCGTGCAGCAGCATCCGGATCAGCTTAACATGGAGGAAGAGCCCTATTTAAAAGGGACAGTCAACACAGTCATCTATCATAATGACGCCAATTTATATACGGTTCTGAAAGTGAAAGTCACAGAAACCTCCGAAGCCATTGAAGATAAAGCCGTATCCGTGACGGGCTACTTCCCTGCGCTTCAAGAAGAAGAGACTTACACGTTTTACGGAAAGGCCGTCACCCACCCGAAATTCGGGCTTCAATTTCAGGCGGAGCATTTTAAAAAAGAAATTCCGACAACTAAGGAAGGCATCATTCATTATTTATCCAGTGATTTGTTCGAAGGAATCGGCAAAAAAACAGCCGAAGAAATTGTAAAAAAATTGGGTGACAGCGCGATTAATAAAATATTGGCTGACGCTTCAGTGCTTTACGATGTCCCGAGGCTGTCAAAAAAGAAAGCCGACACGCTAGCAGGCGCTTTGCAGCGGCATCAGGGACTGGAGCAAATCATGATCTCCCTGAATCAGTTTGGATTCGGCCCGCAGCTGTCTATGAAAATCTATCAAGCCTATGAATCAGAGACGCTTGACAAGATTCAGGAAAATCCTTATCAGCTTGTCAAAGATGTAGAAGGCATCGGGTTTGGGAAAGCGGATGAGTTGGGCAGCAGAATGGGGCTTTCAGGTAATCATCCTGAGCGGATAAAAGCCGCCATTTTGTACACGCTTGAAACGACCTGTCTGTCAGATGGGCATACGTACATAGAAACGGAACAACTTATTATCGATACCCAATCACTGCTAAATCAGTCAGTAAAAGAAGGGCAGCGGATCACAGAAATGGATGCAGCTAACGCGATGATAGCCCTTGGAGAAAATAAAGACATTGTGATAGAAGATGGCCGCTGTTATTTTCCATCGCTGTTTTACGCGGAACAAAACGTTGCAAAGCGCGTGAAACATATCGCAAGCCAAACCGATTATGACGACCAGTTTCCTGAATCCGAATTTCTGCTCGCTTTGGGGGAACTGGAGGAACGGATGAACGTTCAGTATGCCCCCAGCCAGAAGGAAGCGATTCAAAAAGCCCTTTCCTCACCAATGCTGCTGCTAACGGGAGGGCCGGGAACAGGAAAAACGACGGTCATCAGAGGGATTGTCGAACTGTACGGAGAGCTTCACGGTGTGTCACTAGACCCTTCAGCTTATAAAAAGGATGAAACTTTTCCGATTGTATTGGCCGCACCGACAGGGAGAGCGGCGAAACGGATGAGTGAATCGACGGGCCTTCCGGCAGTCACGATACACAGGCTGCTTGGCTGGAACGGTGCAGAGGGCTTTACTCATACAGAGGACCAGCCGATCGAAGGGAAGCTGTTAATCATCGATGAAGCGAGTATGTTGGATATATGGCTGGCGAACCACTTGTTCAAGGCGATCCCTGATCATATTCAAATCATCATCGTCGGTGACGAAGATCAGCTGCCTTCTGTCGGTCCGGGCCAAGTACTGAGAGACCTTTTGGCATCCCGGGTGATTCCGACTGTGAGACTGACAGACATCTACCGCCAGGCGGAGGGGTCATCAATCGTCGAGCTTGCCCACCAAATGAAAAAAGGCTTGCTGCCAAACAATTTGACTGCCCCGACGAAGGATCGTTCCTTTATTCGCTGCGGAGGCTTGCAAATTAAAGAGGTGGTTGAGAAGGTTGTCGCCAATGCAATGAAAAAAGGCTATACGGCAAAGGACATTCAGGTTCTCGCCCCGATGTACAGAGGTAAAGCCGGGATCAATGAACTAAATGTCATGCTGCAGGACATTTTAAACCCTCCTAAAGAAAAACGGAGAGAATTGAAGTTCGGAGATGTTGTCTACAGAACCGGAGATAAAATTTTGCAGCTTGTCAATCAGCCGGAAAACAATGTGTTCAACGGAGATATTGGCGAAATTACGTCGATATTTTATGCGAAGGAAAATACAGAAAAAGAAGACATGGCCGTCGTTAATTTTGACGGTAATGAAATGACATTTACGAAAAAAGATTTTAACCAGTTTACCCATGCGTATTGCTGCTCTATTCATAAATCGCAGGGAAGTGAATTTCCGATTGTGGTGTTGCCTGTTGTAAAAGGTTACTATAGAATGCTCAGAAGAAACCTTCTTTATACCGCGATTACTCGAGCAAAGAAATTTCTCATTTTATGCGGGGAAGAGGAGGCGCTGGAGTGGGGCGTAAAAAATAATGACGCAACTGTCAGGCAGACATCCTTGAAAAACAGGCTGTCATTACAGATTGAGGAAATGGATGCCGAGCTTGAGGCTTTGCAAAAAGAGCTCCCGTTCAGTGTACATGATGCCAATATTGGTATGGAAGGCATTACGCCATTCGATTTTATGAAAGAAGAACAGCTGTAAAGGCTCCCGTGTTAGCGGGAGTTTTTTTGCATTTGCGGTGGAAGTGATTTCATCGTATGAGTCAAAGGCGCAAAGCAAAACCTAAGCCTGTTCAACAAAAGGTGGTTGATCACACTTTGAGAACATGCCATGAGGTAGAAGGATTCCCAGTATACTCAGAACGAACTTCTTGTTATCTCGGGACCATTTCTGATATTTGTTTTTCTCTGAAGGGAGATTGTCTCGGATTTATACTTGCACAAAAACGGTTTTTGCATCATCATCATGCACTATTACGGGCGTGTGATATCACTTCCATTCTTGATGACCGCATATTGGCCTCAATCAGTTCAGGCCAGCTTCTGCCTCTTCCGAAGTCATGCTTCACATACGAGCAGATGAGAATGAAGCTTGTGAAATCGCAAGAGGGAGATATATTGGGGATGCTGGAAGATGTATACTTTTGTTTGGACAGGGGCATAATCGTAGCATATGAACTCTCGGACGGTTTCTTTTCTGACTTGGCGGGAAGCAAGCATCAGATCCAAAGAGCGGATTCGCTTGTCGAGGTGCGGAAAGACGAGATCGTTCTGAACGGATAGAGGTGTGAGATATGCTTATATGCCCGAACTGCAAAAGTAAGGATATCGGGAAAATCGGCGTGAACCAATATTATTGCTGGGGCTGTTTTATCGAACTGACAGTGGCGAAAGGGAAGATAGCAACTCATCAGGTGGAAGAAGACGGAACGTTAAGCAGCTTGGATGATTTGTTTTCTGAGGACGAACGCAGCATCAATTTTTGATTATGAAGGGAGATGCTCAGGATGAATCGGACGATGACTTCTCTTTTGGCATTGGGAGCCGGGGCTCTCGTATATCGGATGGCGGCTCAATCCGACATGCTGAATAATCGAAGCATGAAGCGGATGAGAAGAAGAATAACGAAAATGTTTTAATGTGGAAAAGGATACTCCTCGGAGAGTATCCTTTTTGTTATAGAGCGAGAATAATTCGCACCGTTCCTCAAAAGATATAGAAGAGGTGAAAGCAAATGCTCCAAAAACCGGTGCAGCTTTTGTTGTGGGTGGCCATTTGTTTGCTGGTCCTGTTAACAGTCTATGTCTTTTTTATGCTCGATATATTATGGTCGCCCTTTTGGCTCGTCATCAAAACGATTTTGATCCCCCTAATTATTTCTATTTTTATTTCTTATTTATTGCTGCCGGTCACAGAGTGGCTGCATGGCAAAGGATTGCCGAGGACCTTGAGTATCTTGGTGATTTATGTGCTTTTCTTTGGCGGAATTGGCTGGGCGCTGTATAAAGGGGTGCCTGTTTTAATTGTGCAGCTGACGGATTTATCAGAGAATATCCCTATGTTTGCCGAAACGTATAACGGGCTCCTTCTTCATGTGCATAACCATACTGATGACTGGCCTGACGGCATGCATCATCGTATAGATAAAATGATCAGCCAGACGGAGGCATTTTTCGCGGAAACAATCGAGGGAGCAATCAGCGGGATTCGCAACGTGCTTGATTATTTCATCATTGCGGCAACAATCCCTTTTCTCGTGTTTTATATGGTAAAGGATATTGAGTTGATGAAAAAGACGGTATGGTATTTGACGCCGAAGTCGTGGAGAAAGCGGGGCAGCGCCTTCCTGAGGGATGTAGACGACTCTCTTGGCGATTATGTCCGCGGCCAGCTTCTGGTCTGCTTCATTCTCGGCGTGCTGGCGGGCATTACATTCTGGATATTTGGGCTTCCATATCCGTTGATCTTAGGCCTGATTTCCGGGATCACGAATGTCATACCGTATTTTGGCCCTTTCATTGGAGCTGTTCCTGCGCTTTTAATTGCGATGACCATTTCAGTGAAAGCGATTCTAGTTGTGGTGTTTACAGTGTTTGCTCTGCAATTTATGGAAGGGAATATCCTCAGTCCGTTCATTGTCGGCAGAAGTCTTAAAATGCATCCAGTCGTCATCATGCTTGCGCTCCTTGCCGGAGGAGAGCTGGCGGGAATCGTCGGGATGATTCTTGCTGTTCCGGCGACGGCTGTTTTAAAAGTGATGATGATCCATTTTTTGCGGATGAGGACGGAGCATTGACATTGTCGTGCAGCTTGTCTATAATTTCTCGTAGAATACATACGAATCTCGAGTGACGGATCTGAGTATGCCGAAGCCCTGTTAAAGAGAGAAGTTCCGCTAGCTGAAAGGAGCTTTATCAGAAGATCGGAGGAAGCTAATCCTGAGTGCAGTTAATCACTGCCGCACATCCTGCGTTACAGGGTTAAAGGTGACGGGCGAATGTTAAAGCCCGTAATCAGGGTGGTACCGCGAGACAGCTCTCGTCCCTGTGTAAACGTGTGGTTTGCATAGGGGGAGGGCTTTTTTGCTGTCACTAAAGAGAATTTCGATTTTTATAGAGGAGGAAGGAAATACAATGAAACACTTAACTTCTGCTGAAGTTCGTCAAATGTTTTTGGATTTCTTTAAAGAAAAAGGACATGCGGTAGAGCCAAGCGCGTCATTAGTGCCGCATGAGGACCCTTCACTGCTGTGGATCAACAGCGGTGTTGCGACACTGAAAAAGTATTTTGACGGACGTGTCGTTCCGGAAAATCCAAGAATCGTAAACGCTCAAAAAGCGATCAGAACAAACGATATAGAAAATGTAGGTAAAACTGCGCGCCATCATACATTCTTTGAAATGCTTGGAAACTTCTCTATCGGCGATTATTTCAAAGAAGAAGCCATTACATGGGCTTGGGAGTTTTTAACGAGTGACAAGTGGATCGGCTTCGACAAAGAGCTTCTCTCTGTTACGGTTCACCCTGAGGATGAAGAAGCGTATGAATTTTGGGCGAAAAAAATCGGTATTCCTGAGGAAAGAATTATCCGCCTAGAAGGGAACTTCTGGGATATCGGTGAAGGACCGAGCGGACCGAACACAGAGATTTTCTACGACCGCGGTGAAGCATACGGTAATGATCCAGAAGATCCGGAGCTCTATCCAGGCGGAGAAAACGACCGTTATTTGGAAGTATGGAATCTTGTGTTCTCTGAGTTCAACCATAACCCAGACGGCACGTACACGCCGCTTCCGAAGAAAAACATTGATACAGGCATGGGGCTTGAAAGAATGGTATCTGTCATCCAGAATGTCCCGACAAACTTTGATACCGATTTATTTGTGCCGATCATCAAAGCAACAGAAACCATTTCTGGTGAAGCGTACGGCACAGACAATGTGAAAGACACTGCGTTTAAAGTGATTGCCGACCACATCAGAACGGTTGCCTTTGCTGTCAGTGATGGGGCGCTGCCGTCAAATGAAGGCCGCGGCTATGTATTAAGACGCTTGTTGCGCCGGGCCGTGCGTTATGCCAAAACAATCAACATCCACCGTCCGTTCATGTACGACTTAGTGCCGGTTGTCGCTGAAATCATGGCTGATTTCTACCCTGAAGTAAAAGAGAAAGCGGATTTCATCGCAAAAGTCATCAAAACCGAAGAAGAGCGCTTCCACGAAACCCTTAATGAAGGGCTTGCGATCCTGTCAGAAATGATCAAAAAAGAAAAAGGCAAGGGAAGCAGCGTGATTTCAGGGGCCGACGTGTTTAAATTGTACGATACGTATGGGTTCCCAGTTGAGCTGACAGAAGAATACGCAGAAGACGAGGGCATGACGGTTGACCATAAAGGCTTCGAAGAAGAAATGAACCAGCAGCGTGAACGGGCAAGAAACGCCCGCCAGGATGTCGGCAGCATGCAGGTGCAGGGCGGCGCATTGCGGGACGTGACCGATGAAAGCACATTTGTCGGCTACTCTCAAACGAAAGCTGGCGCCAATGTCATTGTGCTTCTTCAGGATGGACAATTCATTGAAGAGGCTCATGAAGGGGACAGCGTTCAAATCATTCTTGATGAAACACCGTTCTACGCAGAAAGCGGCGGCCAAATCGGCGATAAAGGTTATCTCCGCAGCGAACAGGCAGTGATGAGAATTAAAGATGTGCAAAAAGCCCCGAACGGCCAGCATGTGCATGAAGGTGTTGTGGAGAGCGGCACTGTTCAAAAAGGCCTGCATGTAACGGCTGAAGTTGAAGACCATATGAGAAGCGGCGTCATTAAAAACCATACGGCAACGCATTTATTGCATCAGGCGCTTAAAGACGTTCTTGGAACTCATGTCAATCAGGCCGGATCTCTTGTGACTGAAAACCGTCTTCGTTTTGACTTCTCGCATTTTGGGCAAGTGACAAAAGAAGAGCTTGAACAAATTGAAACAATCGTCAACGAAAAGATCTGGGCGAGCATCCCGGTCAGCATCGATTTGAAGCCAATCGCTGAAGCAAAAGAAATGGGCGCGATGGCTCTGTTCGGCGAAAAATACGGTGATATTGTCCGGGTTGTCCAAGTCGGAGATTACAGTATAGAGCTGTGCGGCGGCTGTCATGTCAGAAACACAGCGGAAATCGGCTTATTTAAAATTGCTTCAGAGTCTGGAATCGGAGCAGGCACAAGACGGATTGAAGCTGTAACAGGACAAGGCGCTTACGTCGAAATGAACAGCCAGATTTCCGTTTTGAAGCAGGCTGCTGACGAGCTGAAAACAAATATTAAAGAAGTGCCGAAACGGGTTGCGGCTCTGCAGGCTGAACTGAAAGAAGCCCAAAGAGAAAATGAATCTCTTCTGGCGAAACTAGGAAACGTGGAAGCAGGAGCGATTCTGTCAAAAGTGAAAGAAGTTGACGGCGTGAGTGTGCTTGCGGAAAAAGTTAATGCGAAAGACATGAACCATCTCCGCACAATGGTGGATGAACTGAAAGCGAAGATCGGCTCTGCTGTGATCGTGCTTGGTGCGGTACAAAACGAGAAAGTTAATATTTCCGCCGGCGTAACAAAGGATCTCATTGAGAAAGGCCTGCATGCCGGCAAGCTGGTTAAACAAGCTGCGGAGGTTTGCGGCGGAGGCGGCGGAGGCCGTCCGGACATGGCGCAGGCAGGCGGCAAACAGCCTGAAAAATTAGAAGAAGCTTTGGCTTCCGTAGAAGATTGGGTGAAATCCGTTTTATAATTTGCCCATGTAGTGTAGAATGATGGTAAGATTAGGACCCCAGGCTGAACTTTGCCTGCGAATTTGGGAAAGAGGTGCAAAACGGTGAGCTCGTTTGATAAAACGATGAAATTTAATTTCTCCGATGATTCTGCTGAGACTAACGTAAATGAGGTGCTGATTACAGTGTATGACGCGCTTCAGGAAAAGGGCTACAATCCAATCAATCAGATTGTCGGATACTTGCTGTCAGGTGATCCCGCTTACATTCCTAGGCATCGTGACGCTCGTAATTTAATTCGCAAACTTGAAAGAGACGAATTAATCGAGGAATTGGTAAAGTCTTATTTAGAACAACATAAAGAGGCGTAAATAAAGAATGAGAATATTAGGACTCGATTT
The DNA here is from genome assembly GCF_053903245.1 of Bacillus sp. K7. NCBI lineage: Bacteria > Bacillati > Bacillota > Bacilli > Caryophanales > Bacillaceae > Bacillus > Bacillus sp. K7. Next base: position 2,513,257 of record NZ_CP096406.1, on the reverse strand, counting down.
AGGAACCAAAACACTCGGTGTTGCTCTGAGCGACGAAATGGGCTGGACTGCTCAAGGCATTGAGACCATAAAGATTAATGAAGCTGAAGGCGATTATGGTTTATCACGTTTATCTGATCTGATTCAGGAGTATACTATAGATAAAATCGTGCTCGGCTTTCCTAAAAATATGAATGGAACAGTCGGCCCGAGAGGCGAAGCCAGCCAAACATTTGCGAAAATCCTTGAAACAACGTACAATGTTCCTGTTGTGCTGTGGGACGAGCGTCTTACCACAATGGCGGCTGAAAAAATGCTGATTGCCGCTGATGTCAGCAGGCAAAAACGAAAAAAAGTCATTGATAAAATGGCGGCTGTTATGATTTTGCAAGGATATCTTGACAGCTTAAATTAAAGCCAGAGGTGAAGAAAATGGAACACGGCGAAAATAATATTACAATTGTTGACGATCAAGGAAATGAACAGCTTTGTGAAGTGCTGTTTACATTTGAAAACGAAGAGTTTGGCAAGTCTTATGTGCTGTACTACCCAATGGAAGCAAAAGATGATGAAGAAGTAGAAATTCTTGCTTCCAGTTTCACGCCAAACGAAGACGGTGAAAACGGTGAGCTATATCCGATCGAAACTGACGAAGAATGGGATATGATTGAAGAAACCCTTAACACATTCTTAGCGGACGAAGACGAAGAATAAAACACCGCGTCCAAAGCCGGAGCCATAATGCTCCGGCTTCAGATTGTTGACAAAGTCATAAAACGGTTTTCGTTTTATGACTTTGTCATCTTTTCAGCGTGATTGAAAACCCTTGAAGTCTAGGAAGGGCGAGCATCGGAGCACAGCGAATGTAGGGATTCGTGAGCACCGACGCGCAGGCCTGACAACGAATGCGAGGGTTTGTCGACACGCTGAAAGCCGGAGCATAATGCTCCGGCTTTTTTTCTGCTGTATGAAGGGCTTGTTCACCCTTGTTTTGTAATAAATTGCCGAAATCTAATGAATCATGTAGTATAAGACCTGATGGGAGGGGACCTAATGTATATCAATCGGCAAAAAAAATCATTTTTCAATAAAAAAACAATCATACTGTCTTCCATTATTGTGCTGCTTCTCATCATTGGCGGGACATTTTTATATGGGAAATCAATGCTGGAACCTGTTGAAAAAGACAGTGAAGCGACAGTGGACATCAACATTCCGAGCGGCTCGTCTGTTTCGGCCATCGCATCGATATTAAAGAAAAACGACGTCATAAAAAGCGAGAAGGCATTTCAGTATTATGTAAAATTTAAAGGCGCTTCCGGATTTCAGGCGGGATTTTACCATTTGAATAAAGGAATGGATGTAGATGCCATTATTCATAAGCTGACAAGCGGGGCTACAAGCTATGCCTTTCAGATTACAGTAACTGAGGGAGCACAGCTGACACAAATCGCGGCCGCTATTGCCGATGAAACGAAATACTCAAAAAAACAAGTCATGGCGAAGCTGGACGATGAAACATTTATTCATCAGCTGAAGAAAGAGTTTCCGGACACTGTGACAAAGGATGTTTTCAATAAAAATATAAAGCATCCGCTGGAAGGGTACCTATTCCCGGCTACATACCCTTTTCATGATCCGGACACGTCACTTGAAGACATGATCACGGCAATGGTTAAACAGACAAATTCTTATGTAGAAACATATAAAGCAGAAATGAAGAAAAATAAACTTTCCGTGCATAAGCTGCTGACGATGGCTTCATTGATTGAAGAAGAAGCGACTGAAAAAGTCGATCGCCATAAAATTGCGAGCGTCTTTTATAACCGTCTGAAGAAGAAAATGCCGCTCCAAACAGATCCGACCGTACTGTACGCCGCAGGCAAGCATAAAGATCGCGTTCTTTATAAGGATCTGGAAATCGATTCACCTTACAATACGTATAAAAACCCGGGATTGACGCCAGGACCGATTGCCAACGCCGGCATGTCGTCATGGGAAGCGGCGTTGCATCCAGAGCAAACGGACTATCTGTACTTCTTGGCGAAATCAAGTGGTGAGGTCGTATTTACAAAAACGCTAAAAGAGCACAATAAAGCAAAAGAAAAATACATTTTCTCAAAAAATGAGCAATAAAAGGGGAGCAAAAAGCTCTCCTTTTGTTCGCTTTCCGCAAGGTTTTATGATAAAATATATCGGGTTGTTTACCGATGTATCATGATGTATTCAGAGAGTGTCCTGTGTAAAAAGACTGGGGCACTCCTTTTTAGAACGGGAGGCTGTTTGTAGTGACTGACCGGTATGAACGAATAAATGACTATATAGAAGCATTATTGAAGCCTCGGCCGGAAAACGTGAAGAAGCTTGAAGCATATGCAGAAGAACATCATGTCCCGATTATGGAAAAAGGGAGCATGGCGGTGCTGCTTCAAATTTTGTCTGTGAAACAGCCGAAAAAAATACTAGAAATCGGAACGGCCATTGGTTATTCCGCCATTCGAATGGCGCTGGAGCTGCCGTCTGCTGAAATATATACAATTGAACGCAATGACAAACGGCATGAAGAAGCGGTAAACAATATCAAGGAGTTTCAGCTTGATGACCGAATTCATGTTTTTTACGGAGACGCGCTTGAATTAGCCGACGCCGTTCATGTTACCGCGCCTTATGATGTCATTTTTATTGACGCTGCAAAAGGCCAGTATCAAAACTTTTTTCATTTATATGAACCGATGCTTTCACCGGACGGGGTGCTGTTAACAGACAACGTGCTGTTTAAAGGTCTGGTGGCAGAGGATTACAGCAAAATAGAACCGAAAAGAAGGCGCAGGCTGATAACAAAAATTGATGAATATAACCATTGGCTGATGAATCATCCCGATTATCAAACTGCGATTATTCCTGTCGGGGACGGACTTGCGATTAGTAAAAAGAAGAGGTGAATGTCATGAAAAAACCAGAGCTCTTAGTGACGCCGACGAGTGCGGCGGACATTTTGCCGCTGATACAGGCGGGGGCAACTGCGTTTTTAGTTGGGGAACAGAAATACGGCTTGAGATTAGCGGGGGAATTTTCTCGTGATGATGTAACAAAAACGGTTGAAATTGCACACAAAGAAGGGGCAAAAGTATACGTTGCCGTAAATGCCATTTTTCATAACGATAAAGTGGGAGAGCTTGGCGAATATCTGGCTTTCTTAGCGGAAACCGGTGTCGATGCAGCGGTATTCGGCGATCCTGCCGTGCTGATGGCTGCCCGTGAATCTGCGCCCGGCCTAAAGCTTCATTGGAGCACAGAAACGACAGGCACCAACTACTATACATGCAACTACTGGGGACGAAAAGGCGCGGTGCGTTCTGTGCTTGCCAGAGAGTTAAACATGGACAGCATTGTGGAGATCAAAGAAAACGCTGAAGTTGAAATTGAAATCCACGTGCATGGAATGACGTGCATGTTCCAATCAAAGCGTTCTTTAATTGGCAACTATTTTGAATACCAAGGCAAAGTCATGGACATTGAAGGAAAGAAAAAAGAATCAGGCTTGTTCTTGCACGATAAAGAACGTGATAATAAATACCCGATTTTCGAAGATGAAAACGGCACGCACATCATGAGCCCGAACGATGTGTGCATTATTGATGAACTTGAGGAATTGATAGATGCCGGCATTGATTCTTTCAAAATCGACGGTGTCCTGAAATCGCCGGAATACTTAATTGAAGTCACCAACATGTACAGAGAAGCGATTGATCTGTGTGTGGAAAACCGTGACGAATATGAAGCGAAAAAAGAAGACTGGATCGAACGCATTGAAAGCATCCAGCCAGTTAACAGAAAAATCGATACCGGATTCTTCTTTAAAGAAACGGTTTATTAATGAAAAGGAGGTTAAGCTATGACTGCCGTAAATGATAAAATATCCAAAATCGTCAATGGCAAGCGTGTAATTACAAAAAAGCCGGAGCTTCTCGCACCCGCCGGTAATCTTGAAAAACTGAAAATCGCTGTTCATTACGGAGCGGACGCGGTCTTTATTGGAGGACAGGAATACGGTCTGCGCTCAAATGCCGATAACTTTACAATCGAAGAAATTGCAGAAGGCGTTGAATTCGCGAAACAATATGGCGCGAAGATCTACGTAACGACAAACATTTTTGCCCATAATGAAAACATGGACGGGCTTGAAGAATACTTGAAAGCACTTGGAGACGCCAACGTTGCCGGCATTATTGTGGCAGATCCGCTGATCATCGAAACATGCCGCAGAGTGGCCCCGAATGTTGAGGTGCACTTGAGCACGCAGCAGTCTCTTTCAAACTGGAAGGCTGTCCAGTTCTGGAAGGAAGAAGGTCTGGACCGCGTCGTGCTGGCACGTGAAACAAGCGCTCTTGAAATCAGAGAAATGAAAGAAAAGGTAGATATCGAAATCGAATCCTTTATTCACGGCGCGATGTGTATCGCATATTCCGGCCGCTGCGTGTTGAGCAATCACATGACGGCGCGGGATTCCAACCGCGGAGGCTGCTGCCAGTCATGCCGCTGGGATTATGATTTGTATCAAACTGACGGTGCCAATGCCGTTGCTTTGTATGGTGAAGAAGATGCGCCATTTGCGATGAGCCCGAAAGATTTGAAGCTGATTGAATCCATTCCGAAAATGATCGAAATGGGCATCGACAGCTTAAAGATTGAAGGACGCATGAAATCCATTCACTATGTAGCAACAGTTGTCAGCGTATACCGAAAAGTCATCGACGCTTATTGCGCTGATCCGGATCACTTTGTGATTCAAAAAGAATGGCTTGAAGAGCTTGATAAGTGCGCCAACCGGGACACTGCGACAGCTTTCTTTGAAGGAACGCCAGGCTATGAAGAGCAAATGTTCGGCGAGCACGGCAAAAAAACGACGTTTGATTTTGTCGGCTTAGTGCTGAATTATGATGAAGACACACAAATGGTTACGCTCCAACAGCGCAATTTCTTCAAAAAAGGCGACGAAGTGGAATTTTTCGGTCCGGAAATCGACAACTTTACACATACGATTGAAACCATTTGGGACGAAGACGGTAATGAGCTAGATGCTGCCCGCCATCCCCTGCAAATTGTCAAATTCAAACTAGACAAAAAGATTTATCCGAGCAACATGATGAGAAAGGGGAAGTAACAACCCATGGGTAAGAATCCAGTAGTCATTGGAATCGCAGGAGGTTCCGGTTCAGGAAAAACGAGTGTCACACGGTCCATTTATGAACAATTTAAAGGACACTCGATTTTAATGATCCAGCAAGACCTTTATTATAAAGACCAAAGCCATCTTCCATTTGAAGAAAGGCTGAACACAAACTATGATCATCCGCTTGCGTTTGATAATGACTATTTAATCGAGCATATTCAGGATCTATTGAATTACCGCGCGATTGAAAAGCCGATTTACGACTACAAGCTTCACACACGTTCAGAAGAAACGGTTCACGTAGAGCCAAAGGATGTTATTATCCTTGAAGGCATTCTTGTTCTTGAAGACAAAAGGCTCCGTGACCTGATGGATATCAAGCTTTACGTGGATACAGACGCCGACTTGCGTATCATCAGACGGATTATGAGAGATATTAATGAGCGCGGCCGCTCTATTGATTCTGTCATTGAACAGTATGTGTCAGTTGTCCGCCCGATGCATAACCAATTCGTTGAACCGACGAAACGATACGCTGATATTATTATCCCGGAAGGCGGACAGAATCACGTCGCAATTGATCTGATGGTCACGAAAATACAGACCATCCTTGAACAAAACGCGATTTTGTAATACCATAGCATAGACATAAATAACTCTGACCATATTATGTATAGGCAGGAAGGGGATGTGCGAATTCCCTTCTTTCCCTGTTTATAAACGCGAAATATTTGCAGATCGACAAGATTCAGTTTAAGATAAACAGTACCTATATGGGAGAGAAGAACGAGGACTGCCCTGTGTTCTCATTCTTGTATTTTTTAGTTTATGCTCTCATACATAATCGAAGATGTTGAGGGACAACCAGAAGGAGTGAAGGGACATGGCACAAGAGAAAGTTTTTCCTATGACTGAAGAAGGAAAACAAAAACTTGAACAAGAATTGGAATATTTGAAAACGGTTAAACGAAAAGAAGTAGTAGAGCGCATCAAAATTGCGAGAAGTTTCGGAGACCTTTCCGAGAACTCTGAATACGATTCAGCGAAAGAAGAGCAGGCATTCGTAGAGGGCCGTGTAACGACTCTTGAAAATATGATCCGCAACGCGAAAATCATTGAAGATGACGGCGGCTCTAACGTTGTCGGTTTGGGGAAAACCGTCACTTTCGTCGAATTGCCTGATGGTGAAGAAGAATCATATACCATCGTTGGAAGCGCTGAGGCTGATCCGTTTGAAGGGAAAATCTCAAACGATTCACCGATCGCAAAAAGCCTGCTGGGCAAAAAAGTAGATGATGAAGTCACAGTGCAAACACCGGGCGGAGAAATGCTCGTGAAAATTGTGAAAATTTCATAATATCCGTTTAGCAGAGAAACACCTCGTCCACAATGTGGGTGAGGTGTTTTTTTATGAAGATATCGAAACGAATGAAGCTGGCAGTCATCGCTTTTTTGATCGTGTTTTTTCTGCTGCTGCTGCGGCTGGCGGAAATCCAGCTGTTCTTCACTGAATCCTTTTCTAACAGGAAAATTAATTTGATCAAAGAAAGTGTGAAACAGCGAACGGAGGAAGTGCTCATTTCTGACGGAAGAGGTTCCTTTTTAGATCGAAACGGACAGGCGCTGACCGGCAAAAGCGAGCCTGCGGTTGTTTTGTTCCCTTTTCTGCTGACGCAGGATTGGCCGGTCAAAAAAGTTGCGGATATCCTCGGCATGTCTGAAGATGAATTGCGCCAGACGCTCACAAAGGCAAAAAAACCGGTCATATTGCGTCAAAGGAAAATCAAAACACTTTCGAAACAATCCATTACAAAAATCAATTCTTTGAAATATCCCGGCATTTACGGCGTATATATGGAGAATGAAGACAAGCCCAGCCTTGCTTCACATACGATAGGAAGCACAAATCAAGACCCGGCGCTTCTGCGGAGGAAATATCCCGAGCAGGATAACCTTCCGATTACAACGAAAATCGGAACAACCGGGTTAGAACGGACATTTGATGAGTTTTTGCTTCCAGAACAAGATACAAAACTTTTATATCATGTGGACGGAAGAGGAAACCCTTTGTTCGGCATGGACGTCAAATATACTGCTGAAGCCAATACGTTTTATCCGCTCCAGATCAAAACAACGATCGATCAAAGCATTCAAAAAGCGATGGAGGAAATATTGAATGAACAGGGGCTGAAAAAAGGAGGAGCTGTGCTTTTGGACATCGAAAATAGCAGTGTTCTGGGAATTGTAAGCAAACCGGACGCCGATGTCTCCCGGCAAAACACGCTTCAAAATTATATGCTGACGCCAATCTATCCCGGGTCTGTTTTTAAAACAGTCATTGCCGCGGCTGCGATTGAAAATGATACGGTGAAGCCGAGCCAATCCTTTAATTGCAATGTAAACCTGTACGGGGAACCGGGCGAAGACAAAGGAACCTTGTCTTTTGATGAAAGTTTTGCCCAGAGCTGCAATTACACATTTACGAGCCTTGCAGAACAATTAATGAGAAAAGACAATTCAGTTATTGAAGATATGGCAGAAAAGCTGACTCTCACAGATCGGGCAGGCTGGGAAGGAAAACTGTATCACGAAACACATTTCCGCCAGTTGTATAACGAAAAAAACGGCGTGATTTGGGGGGATGAAAAAGACAAATCAGTCAAAAAAGCCATTGCGCAAACAGCGATCGGGCAGAAAAATGTAAAGGTAACGCCGCTTCAGGTAGCGAATATGATGGCGACAATCGCCCGCGGAGGCGAAAAGCGGCAGGTGAAAATCGCTGAACAAATTGAATATAAAAATGGCACAACACTCGTCAAATTCAAGGACCAGAATCTAAAAGGAGAAACGATAGACAAATATACGGCACAGCAGCTTCAAAAAATGCTGCGGCGGGTGGTGGAATCTCCTTCAGGAACGGGCAGAAGGTTTCAGGATCTTCCGTATACTGTAGCAGGGAAGTCAGGCACAGCCCAGACAGGCAAGCTGTCAAAAGAGAAAAAAACGCTCTATGAAAAATGGTTTGCCGGATATTTTCCCGCGGATAAGCCGAAATACGCTCTTGTCGTTTTACACATGGATACGCCCGAGGATAAGGCTCTGACAAATTCCTTGTTTTATGATATTGTTAAAAAAGTACACGAAATTGAAATCAATCAGAAATAGAACAACTTCTCAGCACATGGTAAAATGTATGCTGAGCCAAGAGGGATAAAGGAGTGCAGAAGTATTGAGCAATAATCAATCTCGTTATGAAAACCGTGATAAGCGCAGGAAAACGAATTTAGTGCTTAACATTTTAATCGCAATTGTATCCATACTAATCGTCGTGGTAGCAGCTAATCTCTTCATTAACAGTCCTTCTAGCAAAGATGTCAGCAAGGATTCTGAAACGGCGCAAAAACAGGAATCTCCGGCTTCAGGAAAGACGGAAAAGAAATCGGATGAAGATATAAAAGACAGCAAGAAAGATACATCTGACAGCGAAAAGGATGCTGAGAAGTCCTCAGATTCAGATTCGGATGCCAAAAAAGATGATTCTTCTAAAGATGATGACTCAGATTCAGACTCAGATTCAGATGATCCGCTTAAAGACGCAAAAGTAACAGAAGGCGGCTCATCAAGCGATGTGGAAAAAACGTATGAAAATCCTGACTGGAAAGCAGTTGGAACTGAGCAAACGGGCGAGCATGCCGCGACTTATGATTCAAGCTCACAAGACTGGGCTGAGATGCTGAAAGCCATATCATATGCGACTGGTGTCTCAACAGATAACATGACGGTGCTCTGGCTCGGAAATAACGGCAGCCCTCAGGATGCCAAAGGTAAGATTTTAGACAAGACGACTGGAGATAAATATCAAGTCACGATTACATGGGTTGATGACAAAGGCTGGAAGCCAACAAAAGTAGAAAAACTAAAATAACAAAGCAGCCGGTTTAGAGCCGGCTGCTTTTGTTTTAGGCTTCAGCTGCGAAATGAACTACCGCGCTGTACAAAATCCTTCCGTCTGCCACAGCGGTTTGGTGTGAAACAGATTTTACCCGTAGCATGATTGCTTTATTGTTTTCAATTTGCGTATTGATTTTCTTTTCAAGCTCCTGCAATGAAGCCGCTTCGAAAAATTCCACTTTGTCTTTTATCAAATCTAATTGAAAATTCATCTCTCGACCCTCCAGCTTTCACAAGTCATATGAAGTATAAGCTTTTTTGCGGGTAACGCGCAATATAGATGGCATAAAATACACAAAGTGTTTTAGTACCTGCTTTCCAGAAGATGTGGTATGATAGGAACTGTTCCATCATTAATTCATAGTATACTTATAGGAATAATTAAATATGGAGTGTGAAAAATATGGGACGTGAATTTATTCCTCTCTTTGAAGATTGGGCAGCAACTTATGATCAAACAGTACAAGGTTTTGATATACAGTATAAAGAAGCGTTCAGAGGCTACGATGATATCCTTCATGCCATCGTCAGCAAATCTGGAACGCATGTGTTAGAATTTGGCCCGGGGACGGGGAATTTGACATCCAAGCTGCTGGATGGGGGTAAATCTGTATTTGGAATTGAACCCTCAGCCGCAATGCGCAAATTGGCTTCTGACAAGCTTTCAGGCAGGGCGGAAATCGTTGACGGAGACTTCCTGGCATTTCCCGAGCCGCCATTTCAGGCTGACACAATTGTCAGTTCGTATGCGTTTCATCATTTGACTGACGAAGAAAAGCGGGCTGCCATAAAGCAATATGGCAAATACCTTCACTTGCATGATAGAATAGTGTTTGCCGATACCGTCTTTGAAGATGTGCAAGCATATGAACAGGCTATTGATAAAGCCCGTTCTCAAGGCTTCTACCATCTGGCAAATGATTTAGAGACGGAGCATTATCCCACATTGGATGCGTTGAAAGAGATGTTTACAGCTGAAGGTTTTGCAGTCCAATTCACTCAGCAAAACGACTTCGTGTGGATAATGGAGGCCATCAAACGGTAAAGTGAAGGGAATGTGGATAGATGAAACTAGCAGTCATCGGAGCAATGGAAGAGGAAGTTACCATCCTAAGAAGCAAACTTGAACATACAAAAACAGAAACAATCGCACACTGTGAATTTACAACAGGCGAATATGAAGGAACTGAAGTGATTCTTTTAAAATCAGGAATTGGAAAAGTAAATGCTGCCATCAGCACAACGCTTTTGCTTGACCGTTACAAGCCTGATTATGTGATTAACACAGGCTCAGCGGGCGGATTTCATCATACACTGAATGTAGGAGATGTCGTCATTTCTACTGACGTTCGCCACCATGATGTAGATGTAACAGCCTTTGACTATGAATACGGCCAGGTGCCGGGTCTTCCGGCTGCTTATGCGGCAGATGAAAAGCTGATCAGCATCACGGAAGAAACGATTTCTGAACTCGACGGCGTTCAAGTTGCAAAAGGAACGATCGCAACAGGCGATTCTTTCATGAACGATCCGAAGCGGGTTGAAGAAGTGCGTAAGAGATTTTCTGATCTGTACGCGGTTGAAATGGAGGCTGCGGCAGTGGCTCAAGTATGCCATCAATTTAAAACGCCGTTTGTTGTGATCAGAGCGTTATCAGATATCGCAGGAAAAGAATCACATGTATCATTTGACCAATTTTTAGAGCAGGCGGCTGTCAATTCAACAGAGCTTGTGTTAAAGGTGATTAAGCGAATTCATTAAAAACAGGGGAGCGTTCTCCTCTGTTTTTTCTAAAAACAACCTCTATCAAGGAGGAGGACATATATGGCTGTTATAACGGACATCACCGAGCTGATTGGAAACACACCGCTTCTCCGCCTGAAAAACTTTGATGTTCCTGAAGGAGTCACAGTGTATGCCAAGCTTGAAATGATGAATCCCGGCGGAAGCATCAAAGACAGACTGGGAGATATGCTGATCCGTGACGCGCTGGAGTCAGGTAGGGTGAAACCCGGCGGAGTCATTATAGAAGCTACGGCAGGCAATACAGGGATCGGCCTTGCACTGAGTGCCAGAAAATATGGAGTACAAGCGATTTTCTGTGTTCCTGAACATTTCAGCACAGAGAAACAGCAAATTATGCAAGCGCTTGGCGCATCGATCATTCATACTCCGCGTCAAGACGGAATGCAGGGAGCCATTCAAAAAGCCATTCAGCTGGAGACAGAAATTAAAAATTCTTATTGTGTTTTGCAATTTGAAAACCAAGTAAATCCATCGACTTACTATAAGACGCTTGGGCCTGAAATATGGGAAGCGCTTGACGGCAAGATTCATACGTTTGTCGCGGGGGCAGGATCAGGGGGCACATTCGCAGGAACTGCTTCCTTCTTAAAGGAAAGAAATCCGGCAGTGAAAACAGTGATTGTCGAACCGGAGGGCTCCATTTTAAACGGAGGAGAGCCCCATGCTCATAAAACAGAAGGCATCGGCATGGAGTTTATCCCCGGCTATATGAATGAAAGCCATTTTGATGAGATCTACACCGTCACAGATGGGGATGCGTTTAGACTTGTGAAAGAAGCGGCAGAAAAAGAAGGCCTGCTGATCGGAAGCTCTTCAGGTGCAGCGCTATATGCAGCATTGGAGGAGGCGAAAAAAGCGTCCGTAGGAACAAACATCGTCACCGTATTTCCTGACAGCAGCGACCGGTATATCAGCAAACAAATATACGAAGGAGGCATCTGATATGAAGAAAAAAACATTGATGATTCACGGCGGAATCACAGGTGATGAAAAAACAGGCGCTGTGTCCGTACCTATTTATCAAGTGAGTACGTACAAGCAGCCGAAAGCAGGGCAGCATACCGGCTACGAATATTCAAGAACGGCCAATCCGACAAGAGCCGCTCTCGAAGCCCTAGTGACAGAGTTGGAAGGCGGGGAAGCAGGCTATGCGTTCAGTTCGGGAATGGCTGCCATTACGGCGGTTATGATGCTGTTTAACAGCGGAGATCATGTTATTCTGACTGATGATGTGTACGGCGGAACATATCGCGTGATGACAAAGGTGCTCAATCGCCTTGGCATTGAATCAACATTTGTCGATACAAGCAGCAGAGAAGAAGTTGAAAAAGCCATTCGTCCTAACACAAAAGCCATTTATATTGAGACACCGACAAACCCGCTGCTCAAAATCACCGACTTGGCGCTCATGGCTGATCTGGCAAAAAAATCCGGTGTGTTGCTTATCGTAGACAATACCTTTAACACTCCTTATTTTCAGCAGCCGCTTACTTTAGGCGCTGATATCGTGCTTCACAGTGCGACAAAATATCTTGGCGGACACAGTGATGTCGTTGGCGGGTTAGTTGTGACATCTTCTAAAGAGCTTGGAGAAGAGCTGCATTTTGTGCAAAACTCCACAGGCGGCGTTCTTGGTCCTCAAGATTCCTGGCTGTTAATGAGGGGAATCAAAACATTGGGTCTCAGAATGGAAGCGATCGATCAAAATGCGCGGAAGATCGCACGTTTTCTTGAGAATCATCCTGGTGTCCAAACGTTATATTATCCCGGCTCTTCAAACCATCCCGGACACGAGCTTGCAAAAGCTCAAGGGTCTGGATTCGGCGGCATGATCTCCTTTGATATCGGCAGTGAAGAGCGTGTTGATGCATTTTTGGGGAATCTGACACTGTTTACCATTGCTGAAAGCCTGGGCGCGGTGGAAAGCTTAATTTCTGTTCCGGCAAGAATGACTCATGCTTCTATTCCGAGAGAACGCAGGCTTGAACTCGGCATTACAGATGGCTTGATCAGAATTTCTGTAGGGATTGAAGATGCAGAAGATTTGCTGGAAGATATCGAGCAAGCACTTAAAAATTTATAACAAATGGATACAATTACTTTCTCTGTAAGCCGCCAGATTATATTATAATAGTCGTATACTATGAATCTGGCAGGTGATTCTTTTGAATAAAAATAGAATGAAATCTTTAACAGAAGATTACAAGCATTTTGCTTTTACATTGCTTGCAGTCAGCACTTTTATATATATAGGCGCAGTCCTCCCCGATCAGGGTTTAACGTTAGGCCAAAAATCGATGATGTTTTTAGCGGATTGCGTATTTTTAGCCGGTGCCTTCTTTTGTGTGGACCGTTCATTGATTTATAAGAAGCGTTTGGAAGAAGCCGACGAATAAAAAAGCAGCTTTCATTTAGAAATGGGCGGTATCCAATTAAGGGCGAACGTATCGCCTCGGTGTATGAAAGAAAACACCAAGCTAAGAGAATAAAAGGTATAGAAACGAGTTAGGGAGTAACCATGGGGTTGCTCCTCTTTTTTTTCTATAAAAGAATTGCGGTGTGTTCGATTGATTTAGATCAAATGGTTTCATCTTCATTAGGTCATGCAGCAGTTGAGTTAGGTAATTTTAAAATGGCATAACTCGGCTCCTTATTGTGTTTTTTTGTTGAAAATGCAACAAAGATACGATATATTTAATGCAATGGCATTTTTGTTGCATTTGCAATAAAATATGTATTGGGGAGACTATTCTTTGAAATCGTAATGATTGCTAGGGCATTAGGATTCTACAAGCAATTTAAAGGATCTGGTAGGAATAGGCGAAAACCCAGGAATTCAAGAAAAGTTGGCTGAAATGATACAAGTAGTTCGAACAACAGCAACTCGTGCAATTATGTTAAAAAGAAAGAAGACAAAGCTAACAAACTGGATGTCCATCTATAAAAGAGAACATGATGAATCATCAAATGAAATCGCATGAACAGGATTTTCTGAAAGTGAAGAAAAAAGAGAAACAAGAAACATTATGAATCTAAAGGGGTGACTGAGTAACATGGCGATAAAAGTAAAAAAGTGCACACTTGAACATTTATGTGAACTTCAACAAATTGGTTATGAAACATTTAATGAGACATTTAAGCATCAGAATTCACCTGAAAATATGGAAGCTTATTTGGAAAAGGCTTTTCACCTAGAACAAATTGAAAAAGAAGTAGCTAATACGTCTTCACACTTCTTTTTGGTTTATGTTGATAACGAAGTTGCAGGCTATTTGAAGGTCAATACCGACGATGCGCAGTCTGAGGAGATGGGGGATGAATCTCTAGAGATCGAAAGGATTTATATAAAAAACAAGTTTCAAAAACTTGGGCTTGGCACATATCTGTTACATCATGCAATAGATATGGCCATGGAACATCATAAAAAGAAAATCTGGCTGGGTGTATGGGAGAAAAACGAACATGCTCTTGCGTTTTATAAGAAAATGGGATTTGTTCAAACAGGGGCCCACGCTTTTTATATGGGTGATGAGGAACAAGTAGACTTTATAATGGTCAAAACCCTAGTATAACTACTATGGATAGGAGAGGCAGATATGTATATTCCGCGATATTTTAAGGTCACTAATGTTGATGAAATATGGGAATTTGTTCGAGAACATGCTTTTGGCACGATCGTCACAACAAAACAGGGGAAACCCATAGCCACTCATTTGCCATTGCAATTAACGAAGGAAGGAGACACTTACTATATAACGGGGCATATCGCTTATGGAAACCCTCAATGGAGGACATTAGAAACGTGTGAAGCTGTACTGGTGATGTTCCAAGGGCCGCACGCTTATATCTCCTCTTCATGGTATAAGCAGGAAAACGTGCCGACATGGAACTATCAAGCTGTACATGTTTATGGCAAAGCCAGTATTTTAAACGAAGAAGAGTTAAAGCAAGACCTGACAATGTTGCTGCAAAAGTACGAAAAACATCGTGAGAATCCAGTTTTATGGGATACGCTTTCACCTCAATTATTAGAAAAAGAACTTAAAGGGATTGTTGGATTTAAGATGAAAGTGCAGGAAGTTCAAGCTGCCGATAAATTAAGTCAAAATCGTAAAGATGAGGACTATCAAAACATCGTGAGTAAACTCTATGAAGAAAAGGATATGGATTCTCAGCAAATGGCACAGTTGATGGAGAGAAGCTTCAAAAAGGACAAATAAGTGTTAGGTTTCATTTTAAAGATTGAAAATACGAAAATGTAAAGAGTCTTTCAGTAAAATTTTGATACATAGACGTGAATTGACATCATTGCTTCGGATAGAATAGCCATAATAAATCCTTCAAACGGTCAGTATGAAACGTTTGAAGGATTTTTTCATCGGGAAAATGAAAAGCAAAAAACATCTAAGAAACCAACGATGGCTATTTTATTTTTCCTGCAGTTCTTTTCCCATACCTTTTAAAAACTGAAGGCCAAAGCCGACGGCTCTGTTGATATCAGGATCGTTCATTGCTTTGAGAAGGTCGAGAATCCCGACCTTCTTGTCTTCTTTTAAAAAGCTTTGCGCTTGTTCGGTACCAGCCATTACGCTTTCTAAAAGCTTTCCTGTAAACTCAGGATCTGCTTTTGTCAATGCGCCTCCAGCGGCCATCATTGTGTTGATGAGGTTGGTGACAGGCTCACGCGAAACTTGGCCAAGCGCAATCTTGGCGATGTCTTCTTTCGCTCTTAACATGCTTGTTGCTGCGTCAAAAATGCCAAGTTCATTAAGTTCATTCATTAACGTCATCGTTTTAGAGACGGCGTCCTCGTTTTCCGCCAGCAGCTCTTTTAGCTCTTCTATTTTTTCAAGCTTGATTTGCTCTGCGGTTTTTGTTTCTTTTTTGATCGTCGTAATTGGAGCGGCCATTCGTTTTCCTCCTCTCGTTTAATCTGTCAGATGGACATAACCCGGACGGTTCCATTTTCTTTCTGCTTCGACCCCATTTTGCGGGTGCCGTTTTTTGTTGCGCGGATTTGTTTTCGGAAGCGGCGCTGTTTCGCAGCCCCCTAGCACCTCCATGCGGACCTTCGTCTGTTTATAAGCAGGCGTGTTCGTCCGTTTATCAGCTGCAGGCCCTGTCAGGAAGTTAATCGCTGACTCCTTGTCTGTTGAGTTCATTGGCAGATAAAGTTCATTTTTCCGTACACGGTCTGTGATCAGCGCGTTTAATTTGACTGCACCGAACGGAGAAACGAGCCGTACAAGCGAACCGTCACACACACCTCGCTCTTGTGCGAGCTCAGGCGAGATTTCAACAAATACATTCGGCACTTTTGCCTGAATGCCTTTCGATTTATTTGTCATGTTTCCTTCGTGAAAATGCTCCAGCATCCGTCCGTTATTGATATGAAGATCATATTCCTCCGGAAATGCCGCTGGCTCAGTCCAATCAGAAAGGGCAAAGCGGGCTTTTTTGTCAGGGAAATGAAATCCGTCTTCATACAGAAGCGGAGTGCTTTCACCTGAGAAGCTGCCCCATAGGAAGCTGTTCCAGCCTTCAAGCACCTCATAGCTTGCTTTGCTAAACAGAGGGGAAAGACTCGCCATTTCTGAGAAAATGTCACTAGGATGGCTGTAATTCCAGTTCGCTCCTAAGCGGTTTGCCACCTCTTGAATAATCCACCAATCCGGTTTCGCATCACCTAGCGTCGGAAGCGCCTGATATAATCGCTGCACGCGGCGTTCTGTATTTGTAAATGTGCCGTCTTTCTCAAGTGAAGGAGTAGCCGGCAAGACGACATCGGCATATTGAGCTGTTCTTGACAGGAAGATGTCCTGAACCACGAAGAAATCAAGGCTTGATAAAATTTCATGCACGTGGTTCGCGTTTGAATCGACAAGCGCCATATCCTCGCCGACAAGATACATCGCCTTCATTTTTCCTTCTTCAATGGAATGAAGCATTTGGATATTATCTAAACCCGGCTTGCCGTCAATTTCGACACCATAAGCCTCTTCAAATTTAGCACGGGCATTGTCATCTGTAATATGCTGATATCCAGGCAGCCAGCCAGGAAGTGTTCCCATATCGCAAGCGCCTTGAACGTTATTATGTCCGCGCAGAGGATAAGCGCCGGCACCCGGACGGCGATAGTTGCCCGTAGCGAGTAGCAGGTTTGATATTGCTGCTGACGTATCAGAACCGCCTGTATTTTGTGTGACACCCATTCCCCAAAGGACACAAGTGCCGTCAGCGTCACGAATCATTTCGGCAATTCGAATGATGTTTTCTTTTGAAAGGCCTGTGATGCGTTCTGCATAATCAAGTGTATAGGTGTTAAGCGTTTCTTTATAATCTTCAAAGTAATTTACGTTCTCATCAATAAATGCCTGATCGTGCCAGCCTTGGTCGATCATATATTTTGTAACAGCCATCAGCCAAACTTGGTCTGTACCTTGTTTAGGGCTGATGAACAGGTCTGACCGCTCAGCCATTTCATTTTTACGCAGGTCGGCAACAATCAGTTTTTGGCCATGGAGCTTGTGCGCCCGTTTGACACGTGTTGCAAGCACAGGGTGTCCTTCCGCCGGATTGGCACCGACAATGATGACGAGCCCCGCTTTGGCAATATCTTTAATCGTGCCGGCGTCGCCGCCCATCCCGACAGTGCGGAACAATCCGTCTGTAGCAGGAGACTGGCAGTAGCGTGAGCAGTTATCGACGTCGTTTGTTTCAAATACCTGACGCGCTAACTTTTGAATGGCATAGTTTTCTTCATTCGTAATCTTAGAAGAAGAAATAAATCCGACAGAACCTTTGCCGTACTGCTCCTTAATTGATCCTAATCTGCTTGCGACAAGATCGAGGGCTTCTTCCCAAGAAGATTCAACAAAAGCCCCATTTTTACGGATTAAAGGCTTTGTGATCCGCTCTTCAGAATTGACGAAATCCCAGCCGAATTTTCCTTTGACACATGTAGAAATCGCGTTAACCGGAGCGTCAGAAACAGGCTGGATCTTTAAAATATCCCGTCCTTTTGTCCATACTTCAAAAGAACATCCGACACCGCAGAACGTACATACCGTTTTTGTTTTTTTCGTTCTCGTTTCACGCATAGCCGCTTCGACTTCAGAAATGGCAAAAATGCTGCCGTAATCGGGTTCAACGTTTTTTACGAGATCAATCATCGGTTCCATGACATCCTCTTTGATGCCTGTCATAAAGCCAGCCTGCCCGAGCATTGATTTTTCCATCAGCGCATTACATGGGCATACGGTGACACACTGGCCGCAGCTGACACAAGAAGATTCATTGATTGAAACTCCCTCATCCCATATGACACGAGGACGTTCACGTTCCCAGTCGATTGAGAGTGTTTCATTTACCTGAAGGTTTTGACATACTTCAACACACTGGCCGCAGGCGATACATTGGTTTGGATCATAACGGTAAAACGGATGAGACATATCAACAGCGCAAGACGGATCTTCTTTTGGCGTGTATGGGTATTTTTGATGCTCGATCCCCATCATTTCCGCTGTGTTGTGCAGTGTACAGTTCCCATTGTTGTTATCACAAACTGTACAATACAGCAAATGATTTTCAAGAAGGCGATCCATCGCTTCGGTTTGCGCTTCTTTCACCCGATTTCCCGAAAGATCAATTGACATTCCGTTTTCTGCGATAGTAGAGCATGAACGAACCAGCTTGCCGTTGGCCTCTACAATGCAAGTATCACAAGTTTGAATCGGGTCAACCTCTGGAACGTGGCAAATCTGCGGGTACTCAATCTTGTGTTCATTTAAAATATCTAAAATTGTGGCCCCTGCTCGTGCTTGAATTTCTGTTCCGTCTACACGGACACTGATCGACTTAACGTCCATCATATTCATATTCCCCTCCATCTTTCTTTCAAGAAGTCAAAAAAAGCCATGTATAGATACACCTGCCCTTAATGCTAAGAAGGTGTAAACACACATGGCGGAATAGTTCACTAGCAAGTCTTACTAACAGACCAATCCTTGATTTTTATAAACCGATAGACTCATAACAAGATCCTATTACAAATCCATCAACACTGCTTTTATTATAAAGTGATATTTATTATAATACAATATAGCAGGAAAATTTTAACCAAGTGAAATGTCCTGAGGGGAACCGGGAAAAGCCTTACGAGGCAATATCGGAAGGGGTAATCAGCGTGTCTAAAAAAATTCATGAGTTCAATGATATTATTCGAAAACTTCGCAAAGAATTGTTCGGCAAAGGGCCTGAACGGATACATACTGTATTTGTGGAAAACATGGCGGTCTCAACACTGTACGGAAATCTGAGTGCAAGCGAGCAGTTTATCGCCCGCACACCTGAAGGCAGAGAAATGGTGCATGCGGCCCGGACAAGCCTGATTCAAGATCTGTATTCCAAACAAACGCCGGAAGGAATGGAGGAGCTGATCGGGGCTAAGCTAGTCCATTTGTTTTCTGATATAAAAATTGAGGAAAATATCGCTGTATCTGTGTTTGTCTTTGATCAAAAAATAGATGATCAAAAAGAAGCGGTGCAAAGCTAGCACATTTGTCGTTGACACATTTTTGTCACATTTGATATGATGTGGCTACAGTTATAGAAGGCAAAAACAATGGAATGTATGCACGAACTGTATATATTCTCTTTCAATATCTCAATTCTGCTTGATATTGTTGTATGGGTATGCATACAAGTTAGGCAGCATTCGAACGCCTGGTTGACAGGTTATTTGAGTGCTGCCTTTTTTTATTGCCTTTCTGCCATAACTGAGAAAAGAAGAAATAATGGAGGGTTTTAGTATGGGTTTTCGGAAACCGGATGAAATAGCGGATGCAGCAATTGAAGCAGGGGCGAAAAAAGTAAAGCTCCCGCTGCCGTCTCTGCTTGTATTGGGGTTTTTAGGCGGCGCATTTATCGCGCTCGGGTACTTGCTTGATATCAGGGTAATCGGTGATTTGCCGAAAGAATGGGGAAGCCTGTCCAGCCTTATCGGAGCTGCGGTATTTCCTGTCGGCCTGATCCTTGTGGTGCTCGCTGGCGCTGAATTGATAACAGGGAATATGATGTCCGTTGCGATGGCTTTATTTTCGAGAAAAATATCACTAAAAGAATTGGCGGTTAACTGGGGAATCATCACGATTATGAACTTAATCGGCGCCTTGTTTGTTGCTTACTTTTTCGGGCATTTGGTTGGGCTGACTGAAACAGGCCCTTATTTAGAAAAAACAATCGCTATTGCGCAAGGAAAGCTCGATATGAGCTTCGGCAAGGTTCTTATATCCGGCATCGGATGTAACTGGCTTGTATGTCTCGCAGTGTGGCTTTCTTTCGGGGCACAAGATGGAGCAGGAAAAATCCTTGGCATTTGGTTCCCTATTATGGCTTTTGTGGCAATCGGATTTCAGCACGTTGTCGCCAATATGTTTGTGATTCCAGCAGCCATTTTTGCAGGCTCGTTCACGTGGGAGCAGTTTATCGGAAACATCATTCCGGCTTTTATCGGCAATGTCATCGGCGGAGCCGTGTTTGTCGGTCTCATTTATTTTATTGGATATCACAAGAAAGACCGCTCCAGAAAAGAAATGAAGCAGGTCTCATAAAAAAGGGGCAAATCCACTTGATGAATCGCACAATTTCCGTCCATTTTTAGAAAAAGATGTTTACAAAATGGAATTTGGTGGATATACTTACAAAGGAAGAAAAAAGCAAAGGAGGCTGAACAAAATGACAATGAGACAGCGACGTCAACCTGTACGTGATACACAAGGAAAAGTTCATGGTTCATTCAGCCTGTGGAAGAGTTCGTGTCCTTCCTTAACCGATGCTTATCGCACGCATTAAATTCGGAATAGACGGACATACGCAACTCCCCGCAGGCAGTAGAGGCATTGGTGTCTTCTTTTGTCTGCGGTTTTTATTTGCCCGCGGCAGAAGGAATGATGCCGGGGGTTATTTCGCTTGAAGCGGATTTGAAAGGGGGTGAGCGATATGACGATTAACCTATTCTTTTTAACGTTAACGATTAACAAACGGTTTAAAAGCCCGGAAGAATTCGAACGAGAACAGCAGATTGAGCAGATCTACGGTGAAATGAAAGAGTCTCAGTTAAAGCATCTTTATTTAACAAACTGGCGCTAAAAGCAATGAAAAACTGAAGGGGGAGATGACAAATGCTTAGAATGGAATTATTGATGCATTATACAATGGAGAAGGACCAAGTTTAGCGAAACAGCTGTCAAGAAAATGCCGGCCTGCATATGATAAATCAACGTTACGGTAAGGCAGGTGATGGCATGATGGGCGATTATCAAAAAAGGCTGCCGTCGATAGGCCATGGTTATGCGTCCATGCCGCATTCCTTCAAACATGGTTATGGAAATCCATTCCGCCAGCAGAGGCTGATGGCCATGCAGCAGCAAAGGTTGTATGTATTCCCTTATTATTGGGGCTAGAAAGAGGGCAGAAAACATGTTGTTTTCTGCTTTTTTTGCGGGAAAAAATGAAAAAGTTCAGTTCAGTTGAAACATTTTTAAACACATTGCCGTCTAGTTGATACCTTCATTCCCATTTGGAAATGAAGGGGATGTTTATTTTTAAAATATAATAAATAAACATAGGAAACCAAAAGCAGGTGTTTAAAATGCTAGAAAATAGACTCTATAAACGAACGAATCTTTTCACATTATTTTCTCGGAAATATAAGCAGGCCAAAACAATTGAGCATATGATGATTGACTTTATAGACATACAAGGAAATGACAGAATTTTAGAAATTGGAACCGGAAATGGCACTCTCTTTAAGAACATAACCGAGAAACTAGAAAAGGGAAGCCTAAAAAGCATTGACCCTTCTAAGCGAAAGGTAAGGAACATATCACGGGCGAATCGAAAGAACATGGGGACAGGGGAGATTATTCATGGCCATCCTGAGAACATTCCCTTTGATGACCGTACCTTTAATAAAGTGTTTTCGTTACATACGGTTCAGAGCTGCACTGATATGAGGCTTGCATTAAGGGAAATTTACCGTGTGCTTCAGATTGACGGCCGATTTTTCATCAATATTGATACAAATACCGGTGAAAAAGAGAAAAAGTATATTCAATTGCTGAAAGACCAGCATTTCAGGGATCTTTGTGTCATTAGGCGTGATTCCTGCCTTTGCATTGTGGCTGTTAAATAAAATCATTTCTCGGGAAATATATCCAGATCCTTCATTTTGGGATTTGGGTATATTTTCTTAATTTTTTATTTTTTGCATATACTTTATATTAAAAAAAGTTTTTTTCTTATAAACTGATAACATAAGAAAGAGTAAAGAGGTGATATCAGCCAGATCGGACATTATGATGAACAAGCGGAATGAATATTCATTCCGCTAAAATGGGGGTTGTAAGATTACATGTTATCCGCATCCAGCAGTAAGTACGACATGATTATGAAAGCATCGGTTTCATTATTTACGGAAAGAGGATTTAACGCTACTACTATCCCTATGATAGCTGAACGGGCTCATGTGGGGACAGGAACGATCTACCGCTATTTTGACAGTAAAGAAACGCTCGTCAACGTATTGTTTCAAGAAAGCATCCAGCGCTTTATGGAAAAGCTGAAGCAAGATTTTTCGGAATTGCCTGTCAGAGAAGGCTTTCACCACGTATTTTGCTGTCTCGTTCAATTTACGAAAGAGAGTGATTATGCGCTGTTTTTTCTTGATACGAAGAAAGATGCTCACTACTTAAATGCGACAAGCAGAACCATGATAGAACATCTGACTCAAATGCTTGATGACTATTTTAATAAGGGAAAAGCGGAAGGTGTCATTCGCAGCCTGCCCTCAAACGTGTTAATTGCGATTGTGTTAGGGGCGTTTCTCAAGATATATCAGCTTGTCCAAACGGGTGATATAAAGATGGACACTGATTTAATGACTGAGTTGGAACAATGCTGCTGGGACGCCATTAAGCTTCATTCATGTACTTCATAAAAAAAGAAAGGAAGATGTTGATGAAACAGGCAAGCGCAATACCTCAGCCCAAAACATACGGACCTTTAAAAAATCTTCCGCATCTGGAAAAAGAGCAGCTATCTCAATCTTTATGGCGATTAGCTGATGAATTAGGGCCGATTTTCCGATTTGAATTTCCTGGTGTTTCCAGTGTTTTTGTATCCGGTCACAGTCTTGTGGCTGAAGTGTGTGATGAAAGCCGCTTTGACAAAAACCTTGGCAAAGGCTTGCTAAAGGTGCGAGAGTTTGGCGGAGACGGTTTATTTACAAGCTGGACGCATGAGCCGAACTGGCAAAAAGCCCACCGCATTTTGCTGCCGAGTTTCAGTCAAAAAGCGATGAAAGGCTATCATTCTATGATGCTGGATATCGCAACCCAACTGATTCAAAAATGGAGCCGCCTTAATCCCAATGAAGAAATTGATGTAGCGGATGACATGACCCGTCTGACCCTTGATACGATCGGATTATGCGGGTTTAATTATCGTTTCAACAGCTTTTACCGTGATTCTCAGCATCCGTTTATCACCAGTATGCTCCGTGCCTTAAAAGAGGCGATGAACCAATCGAAAAGACTGGGTTTGCAAGATAAGATGATGGTGAAAACGAAGCTGCAGTTCCAAAAGGATATAGAAGTCATGAACGCACTTGTCGATCGAATGATAGCGGAGCGAAAAGAGAACCCGGATGAAAACATTAAGGATCTTTTATCACTTATGCTTTATGCCAAAGATCCAGTAACAGGTGAAACGCTGGATGATGAAAACATTAGATACCAGATCATCACATTTTTGATTGCAGGCCATGAAACAACAAGCGGTTTGCTATCCTTTGCGATCTACTGTCTGCTCACACATCCGGAAAAACTGAAAAAAGCCCAAGAGGAAGCGGATCGCGTGTTAACGGATGACACGCCGGAATATAGACAAATCCAGCAGCTGACATACATTCGGATGGTTTTAAATGAAACGCTAAGACTGTATCCAACAGCTCCGGCCTTTTCACTCTACGCGAAGGACGATACTGTTCTAGGCGGAGAATATCCGATCAGCAAAGGGCAGCCCGTTACTGTTTTGATTCCGAAACTGCACAGGGATCAAAACGCTTGGGGCGAGGATGCGGAAGAGTTTCGTCCGGAACGCTTTGAAGACTCTTCACGTATTCCTCACCACGCGTATAAGCCGTTTGGAAACGGACAGCGCGCTTGTATCGGCATGCAGTTTGCTCTCCAAGAAGCGACGATGGTTCTCGGTCTTGTATTGAAGCATTTTGAATTGATAAACCATACTGGATACGAGCTGAGGATCAAAGAGGCATTAACGATTAAGCCGGATGAATTTAAAATCACGGTGAAACCGCGGAAACGAGCAGCAATCCATGTACAGAGAAAAGAACAGGCTGACATCAA
This sequence comes from Bacillus sp. K7, assembly GCF_053903245.1. NCBI lineage: Bacteria > Bacillati > Bacillota > Bacilli > Caryophanales > Bacillaceae > Bacillus > Bacillus sp. K7. The sequence continues at coordinate 2,488,921 of NZ_CP096406.1, read as the reverse complement.
AACAGAAACGAAGCCAAAAGAATCAAAACCTAAACACGGCACACCTTTGCTTGTTCTTTACGGTTCAAATTTGGGGACAGCGGAAGGAATAGCCGGTGAACTGGCTGCTTACGGCCGCCAGATGGGCTTTACAGCTGCAACCGCTCCGCTTGACGATTATATTGGCAAGCTGCCAGAACAAGGCGCAGTCGTCATCGTTACGGCTTCTTATAATGGGACGCCGCCAGATAATGCAGCCGGCTTTGTAGAGTGGCTGGAGGAGCTTGAGGAAGGGCGGTTGAAAGGTGTTTCCTATGCGGTATTCGGCTGCGGAAACCGGAGCTGGGCCAGCACGTATCAGCGGGTTCCCCGATTGATAGATGACATGATGAAAGCAAAGGGGGCAACGCGTTTAACAGCGATCGGGGAAGGCGATGCTGCCGATGATTTTGAAAGCCATCGCGAGTCTTGGGAAAATCGCTTCTGGAAGGAAACGATGGACGCATTTGATATCAACGAAATATCTCAGAAAGAAGACGGGCCTTCATTATCGATTACTTTTCTCAGTGAAGCGACAGACACGCCGCTTGCCAAAGCATATGGCGCGTTTGAAGGGATTGTCTTAGAGAACCGGGAGCTCCAGACAGCAGAAAGCCCGCGTTCGACACGCCATATTGAATTGCAAATTCCTGATGCCAAAACCTATCAAGAAGGCGATCATATCGGAATATTGCCGAAAAACAGCCGGGAGCTTGTTCAGCGGGTTCTCAGCCGATTCGGTTTGGAAGCCAATCATGTCATAAAAATGAGCGGAAGCCCCCATATGGCTCATCTTCCGATGGAACGGCCGATCAAAGTGGCGGATGTATTGGCATCCTATGTGGAGCTGCAAGACCCTGCTTCAAGGCATCAGATTAGGGAACTTGCTTCTTATACAGTCTGTCCGCCGCATAAAAAAGAGCTGGAACAGCTCATTTCAGATGATGGCACTTACAAAGAGCAGGTGCTGGAAAAAAGACTCACCATGCTGGATCTTTTAGAGGATTATCCTGCCTGTGAAATGCCGTTTGAACGGTTTTTAGAACTTTTGCCATCATTAAAACCAAGATATTATTCCGTCTCAAGCTCACCGAAAGCCCATTCCAATATTGTAAGCGTGACAGTAGGTATTGTTAAGGCCTCAGCATGGAGCGGGCGAGGCGAATACAAAGGCGTCGCCTCTAATTATTTAGCAGAGTTGAATACAGGTGATGCAGCAGCCTGTTTCATCCGTACGCCGCAATCCGGATTTCAGATGCCGGACGACCCTGAAACACCTATGATTATGGTTGGGCCGGGTACAGGAATTGCGCCATTCAGGGGCTTTATTCAGGCAAGATCTGTCTTGAAGAAGGAAGGAAGCACGCTTGGCGAAGCTATTTTATACTTCGGCTGCCGGCGCCCTGATCATGACGATCTATACAGAGAAGAGCTGGATCAAGCGGAACAGGATGGTATTGTCACCATCCGCCGATGCTACTCACGCGTCGAAAACGAACCAAAAGGATATGTCCAGCATCTGCTCAAACAAGATACGCAGAAATTGATAGCACTCATTGAAAAAGGGGCGCACATATACGTATGCGGTGATGGATCTCAAATGGCTCCTGATGTAGAAAATACGCTGCGTCTGGTGTATGAAGCTGAAAAAGGAGCGAGCCGGGAAGAATCAGCTGAATGGCTGCAGAAGCTGCAAAACCAAAAACGATATGTGAAAGACGTTTGGACAGGAATGTAAAAAAAATCCCGCCAATCAGATTGGCGGGATTGCTTTGCATGTGAGAAAACCGGCACGATAATGAAATCTACTGAAAAGGATGTTATAGGGAGTATCGCGCCGGCCTTATTGTTCATATCGTCAAACCAGGACAAAAGTTTAGGTTTTTGGCTTATTTTTAAAATTAAATAGTCTAAAAGTCTTGTTTTTGATTTTGCATTCATTTTATGGAAATTTGTTCTCGCTTATGCCTCAAGATGAGCCATCTGTTGAAGATCGATGTTTAAATTGGCTTTCCACATGTTTACGGTAATGAACGTCATGAATCAGCCGAATCGTCGGCCTGATTAACAGCAGCAAGCTCCCAATTGCAAACAGCCATATCCCTGCTGACTTGAACTGCTCATAAAAAAAGAAAAAGCTCCCGACAAGAAACAGGGCACCAATGATAAAGTCATTTACTGTATAGAGGATCTTATATCGTTTTTTGAAAAATTGCTCGTATCGTTTCAGTTCTTGTTTGATATCATTTTCTTCTTTAGGTGCCATCATTCTCCCTCCATTCAATCATTCATTACCCTAATAGAAATTCTAGATAAACATACTTTGAAAAAGGAAAGGAAGATATTTAAGTCTCCAGTCAATTCCTTCATACTTAACAGCTGGCCCAAAAGGATGCTGGTTGTATACAATGAATTCTGTAAGGTGTTCAACATGACTCAGCTTGAACATATAAAAGAAGTATTTTTTACAAAAAAAGGCTGAAAAAAACTGGTTTTTATAAAAGAAGGCAGGCTGTGAATGATCTTGCAGCCGTGTGCCAGACTGACCAACCGATAAAGAAAATAATGTGTAAAAAAAGCTTGCCAAAAAAATCGACAAGCTTTATGTTGCCCTATTCCAGATAATGTTTTTTGAAATCGGAATGGATAGAAAATTTGCGGCGCAGCTGGATGAGATTTTCCCCAAAGCTTTCTTCTAAAAGCCCTCTATGCTTTTTCAGGATTTCCATGAGGTACAGATCATGAATGATCACCTCAGTAATGGGCATAACCAAACCTACATGCATCGTCCATGCAGCACGGCTGTCGTTGCCAAGGGAGACGATGCCTGCTACTACTTCTGAATTATCTCCGCTATACACAAGCCACCTTCCGTCATACTCTTCTGTGATTTCACTGCTCATATCATGAAGGTAAACAGAAGCAAAATCAGATGTGATGTCTCCGTACGCAATAATGGTGACAATGACGCCTTGATTTGCCGCCTGTCTTAGCTCTGATTCTATCTCTTCAAAATCCTCTTTCCATATTTCTAATAGAATCCTTTTTTTGGCGGATAAGATACAAGCTTTCACCTTTTCAAGAATTTCATTGCGTCCGGTGATATTCCAGATATTTTCCCGGTCGTTTGCGGTCTGCTCGAATTTTTCAAAGTATTTCTCAGCCTGGTCAAAATGCTCTTCCGCTTTGAGCCGGCGGTTTTTAATCAGTTCCTTGGCGGGCACAGGCACATACTGAGGCGTATTTCCATGGCTTACAAAAACATCTCCTCTTAAGACAAGGCTTTCTAAGACTTCATAAATTTTAGAACGGGGCACTCCGGAATTTTTGGCGACGGCATAGCCTGTTAAAGGCGATTCTTGCAATAAAGCAAGATATGCTTTTGATTCATACTCTGTAAAATTAAGGTTTTTTAAAATGTCTAACATATTTTCCTTCATAGATCCTCCAATATAAAAGCAGTCGCTGCCTTTGTCATCGCTATTTTAACAAACGATATTGATTTATTCCAAACGCATTGATACAATTTTATGAGTAGTTACTTTCGTAGTCACTATATGGTGCGGGGATATATCAAAGGGGGAGAAGAAATGCACAGCCTACTCACATACATACCGATTGCGGCCATGATGGTGATCATACCGGGAGCTGATACGATGCTTGTTATGAAAAATACGCTTAGATATGGCGCAAAAGCTGGCCGTTATAACATTCTAGGATTGGCAACAGGACTTTCCTTTTGGACGGTTATCGCCATTTTAGGTTTATCTGTCGTTATCGCAAAGTCAGTATTTCTTTTCACGACAATTAAATATTTGGGCGCAGCATACTTAATTTATTTAGGAATCAGAAGTTTTTTTGCCAAAAGCACGTTTTCTTTAGATGACATGCAATCCCAAGCAAAAAGCAAGGAACATTCTCCGAAACGTTATTATAAAACTTCCTTTATGCAAGGATCACTCAGTAATATTCTCAACCCTAAAACTGTCTTGGTTTATGTGACAATCATGCCCCAATTTATCAATCTAGAGGGAAATATAAACCAACAGCTTATTATTTTAGCTTCAATCCTTACCTTACTAGCGGTGTTATGGTTTCTCTTTCTTGTTTATGTAATTGATTATGCGAAAAAATGGCTGAGAAATTCGAAGTTCCAGAAAGCCTTTCAAAAAGTAACGGGCATGATATTAGTAGGTTTTGGCATCAAAACCGGTATGAATTAAATTCCTAATAGGAAAGAATCAATATGGTAGATGTAAAGCAGTTGTTTTGCCTGTTTGAATCTTCTTTTTGTTCCGGCAGTATCATTTTCTATACAAAAAAGACAAGGGCGTGTAAATCCCTTGTCTTTTTGTTATTTCCTCACATGTCCTCTGCTCGTCTGCACCTTATACATGATAATCAATAAAATAAACCAGACCGGAGTGACAAACAAAGCAACGCGTGTATCATTCGCCAGTGCCAATACGACAAGAATGAACGCGAGAAATGCGAGCGTGAAGTAGTTGGATAATGGGTAAAAAGGCATTTTAAATGTATTTGCTTTCGCTTCATCCTGCCTTGTTTTTCGATATTTCAAATGGCAAATCACTGTAATGCCCCAAATGAAAATGAAGCATATAGTAGAAACACTTGTAATCAGCGTAAAGACTTGTTCCGGCATGATATAATTCAGGCTAACGCCAATCAGAATGGCGATGGTTGAAAAGAACAGCGCATTGCTTGGAACTTTAGATGAAGTCAATTTCTGCAGTAATCCAGGTGCGTGATGATCCTTAGCAAGTGAATAGACCATGCGGCTTGTGCTGAATAAAGCGCTGTTGGCCGCTGATGCAGCTGATGTGATGACAACAAAATTGATTATACTGGCGGCGGCAACGATGCCTACGACAGAAAAGACTTGAACAAATGGGCTTTCACTTGGGTTCAAAACATTCCAAGGGTAGATGCACATAATGACAAAAAGTGCGCCGACATAAAAAAGTAAAATCCGGGCAGGGATTTGGTTGATGGCTTTAGGGATCACTTTTTGGGGGTTATCTGTCTCACCTGCGGTCAGTCCAACAAGTTCAATTCCCACAAAAGCGAAGACAACCATTTGGAATGAAAGGATAAACCCATGCCATCCATTTGGAAACATGCCGCCATGGCTCCAAAGATTCGTGATGCTGGCTGAGCCGGAAGCTGTGGAAAAACCTTTGGCAATTAAAATAATACCAGTTACGATAAGAGCCAGTATGGCAATAACTTTGATCAATGCAAACCAGAATTCTAATTCTCCGAACAGTTTAACGGTGGCAAGGTTCATGATTAGCAAGATAATCAGGGCAAGAAGACCAGGCAGCCATTGAGGCACCGCAGGAAGCCAATATTGCGTATAAATCCCGACCGCCGTTAAATCAGCCATCGCGAGAGAAATCCAGCAGAACCAGTAGGTCCAGCCAGTGATAAATGCCGCCATGTCGCCTAAATAGTCTCTTACGAAATCAACGAAAGAGTGATACCCCGTATTTGACAATAGCAGTTCTCCGAGCGAACGCATAATAAAAAAGCAAAAGACTCCGGTGACCAAGTAAGCAAATAAAATGGATGGTCCCGCAAAGTGGATTGATTTTCCTGAGCCTAAGAATAAGCCTGTTCCGATTGCACCCCCAATCGCCATTAATTGTATATGCCTGTTTTTAAGGCCTCTAGACAATTTTTGTTGTTGTCCCAAATTGTCTCTGTTAGAATTGCCAATCAATTTTATGTTCCTCCAATAATAAAAGATGAATAAAGTTTTATCGGATATTATAACATCTAAAAGATAAAAAGTTTTATTTTTAAATTTTTAAAATAATTGATTTGCAAGTGAAAACTACTGAAGGCCTCTAGCTCTATCAAGGTCTTGGTTCACCATCTATCTGGTGTATAAGGATACGCCGGGAGTCGGTTTGGACGGTATTTCCGGTGCAAAATCGATTATTGTGATACATGATTGGGACGGTTTTATGTACCAACTGTACAGCTATTGAAAATCTTATCTGTATCAGTTTTTTGATTGGGAACACCAAGAGAAGAATAAACATCGCATCGTAATTGGCCTTTCGGAAAATAAGCTTGAAATAAAAGATTGGATATCTCCTGATCTTTCCACTTTCAGTCAAACGGTTGTTACACCATTTTTAAATCATGATTGGGAGGGGGAATGTCACCATGGCGATTTGCAGGATGAGGAGTTTACTGATGCTTACCAAGCGTGCAAGGCTTTTTTAATGCGTAACGATCTCTATGATCATTCGCTCTCTTTTGCGGAAAACAGCAGGGGATATCGCATCGACCATACAGACGATTTTGAAACCCTGGGTAAGATGGCTGCACGAAATGATCACTATTAATTATTTTTTGCAGATAGAGATAAAGTTTTTATGTTTACAGATGCACTGACCTTACAGATGTATTGTAAAGATGAAGACGTTTTGGATCATGAAAAGAAATGGAGCAGAGCTGCTGAAACCTCATTTCTGGTCGTGAAATCACTGTGGCGGACACAAAGAGTGTCCGCTTTTTTACATTTTAGGACATTTAGCCTGATCTATTAGATTCATTTTTTATCATTCATGATTTTGCCATCATGACATTCCTTAAGAATGATAAACTGTTTACTGATTATTACTTTGGGAGGAGCACAGTCCTGAAGAACGGAGATTCTAAAATACTAGTATGAGATGGAAATGATCAATACCTAACATAGAAGGCCAGTTTGTCAATCTGCTTGAAGACCTTTCTGGAAGTATCAGGCTGTCTGTTGTGAAAGATTCGGAATATTCTTGTTAATGGCTTATCTAATAAGGAAAAAGGATGATAGACGTGAAAAGAATAGATAAAATATACCACCAGCTCATGCATCATTTTCATGATGTCAGTTTAGATCATCTTTTAAAGGTACAGGGGAGTTCAGCAAAGGAAATTGCTGAGCAGCTGAAAATGGAGCGGTCCAATGTCAGTTTTGAATTGAACAATCTCGTCCGATCTAAAAAGGTCATAAAAATTAAAACATTTCCTGTGCGATACCTCCCAGTCGAAATAGCGGAAAGGTTATGCAACAAAAAATGGGATACAGAGATGATGGAAGTGAAAGGCCTTGAGCCGTTTGCTGAGAATCCAAAACAGAATCATCAACCTATCGCCACAAATCCTTTAGAGCTTATGATTGGGGCAAAAGGCAGTTTGAAGAAAGCAATCTCCCAGGCACAAGCAGCTGTCTTTTATCCGCCGAATGGCCTGCATATGCTCCTCTTAGGCCCGACTGGTTCTGGTAAATCACTTTTTGCGAACCGGATTTACCAATTTGCCATTTACTCAGACATTCTGAAGGCCGGTGCCCCATTTATTACATTTAACTGTGCAGATTATTACAACAATCCTCAACTATTGCTATCTCAATTATTTGGACACAAAAAAGGTTCATTTACAGGTGCCGGTGAAGATAAGGCTGGTTTAGTCGAACAGGCTAATGGAGGCATTCTTTTTATGGATGAAATCCACCGTCTCCCTCCTGAGGGCCAGGAAATGCTGTTTTATTTTATTGACAGCGGTTCTTATAACCGGCTTGGAGAATCTGAACATAAACGAACATCAAACGTATTGTTTATTTGCGCCACTACAGAAAATCCGAGTTCTGCATTATTGAAAACATTTTTGCGTAGAATCCCTATGACCATTCATATTCCTTCGCTTGAAGAACGATCGCTTAAAGAAAGAGTGGATTTGACGACGTTTTTATTAGGGAAAGAAGCAGAGCGAATCAAGAAAAATCTAAGTGTGCACATTGATGTCTATAATGCGCTGATTCATTCTGCTAAATTTGGCAATGTGGGACAGCTGAAATCAAATGTCCAGTTAGTTTGTGCACACGGCTTTTTGCACAATCTTGACAGACATGAGGTGATTGAGCTGACTGTTCGGGATCTGCCGGATGAAATCAAGCAAGAATGGATGTCCAGCAGTAAAAACATACAAAGAAGCAAAGCCATTTCTGAATATGTCAATATTACAACGATTATATCTCCGATTATAGAAGATGAAACGACAAAAATTGACGAAGACCTCTCATTTAACTTGTATCATTTGATCGAGGAAAAAGTAAAAACCCTCCAAAAAGAAGGATTATCCAAAAAGGATATTAATCAGTACATCTTGACTGATGTTCATTTGCATGTGAAAAGTTTTTTTCATCACCGGGCGTTTCAAAAGGACAACTTGATGACATTCGTAGAAGATGACGTGATTCAATTGACAAAACAGTTAAAAGAAATAGCTGAACATGAGCTGGATTGCACATTTGACCGTAAATTTATTTATTTCTTGAGTCTGCATATTGACGCATTTTTAAAGCGCGGAAAACACATAGATGTTTTCAATACACAGGAGACGGATGAAATCCGTGACACTCATATGCAAGAGTATCGGGTGGCGATGATATTTAAAGATCAAATTCAGGAATATTTTAAAGTGGCCATCCCCGAAATAGAAGTCATCTACTTAACAATGCTGATTCATTCCATCAAATCATTAAAAGAGAACAAAAGGGTCGGGATTATCGTGGCTGCACATGGAAATAGCACGGCGAGCTCAATGGTTGAAGTCGCGACAGAGTTGTTAGGGAGCACCCCCATTGCAGCAGTTGACATGCCGCTTTCGGTTTCGCCTTCGGACATTATGGAATGTGTAGCGGAAAAAATGAAACAGGTTGACGAAGGTGAAGGTGTTTTAATGCTCGTGGATATGGGGTCACTTGCGATGATGGAAAGCAAGCTGGAGGAAAGGACAGGCATTGCCATCAAAACCATCAGCAATGTGACGACCTCAATGGTGCTGGATGCTGTCAGAAAGGTGAATTATTTGGATTTGAATTTGCATGCGATCTATCAATCGGTCACGAAAGATTTTATTGAGTTATGGGAGCGGCAGCCAGCGGTATCCGGCAAAAAGAAAGCATTGGTTTCCATCTGCGCGACAGGCAGCGGGACGGCCAAAAAGCTGGAAGACATCCTGACTACGATCGTGAACAAGGCCTCTGATACCCCGATTCACATATTGACCGTCTCATCCATTAAACTGGCAAACAGCATAAAAGAAATCGAAAAAAAGTATGACATCCTTGCGACAGTCGGAACGAAAGACCCTAAAATCAATGCGCCGCATGTATCATTAGAAGTGTTAATTGAAGGGGAGGGGGAAAGGCTGATTCAACAGGTGATTACAAAGGGCAGCATTCCGTTGAGCAATGGGTTAAACGAAGCTAATATCATTGTCAGGGAGCTTTGCGAGGATAGCTTGAAAAAATATCTTGTCTTCTTGAACCCCCACCATATGATCGAGATGTTATTAGAGTGGCTGCAAACTGTTCAAGGTGAGTTGGGAGTCATTTTCAATAATGCTGTTTTGATCAAAGTCATCATGCATACGGCTTTCGCTTTTGAAAGGGTGTTAAAGCAGAATCCGATCGCTTTCTCAGAGGAAGATGAAATAAATGAAAAGCTAAAAAGAATGTTAACCGTGACAGAACGGACATTAGCCCCATATGAACAAAAGCTTGGACTTCGCATAAGTGATGATGAAAAATTATTTATAGCCGCGCTATTCGCTGAAGAAGTGCCTGTCCAGCTGTTTTAATAGCGATTTTTTTCTTCAAACCTGTATTAAATGGAACGCCATTTTAATACAGGTTTATTTTTTTCATTTTAAGTGTTTCAACAACAGGCGAAAAATAAATGAAAACGCTTAACACAACTTTGTTGGCACGATCCTTGCATTATAAAAGGATGTACGAAACAAGGAAAGGAGCAATGGATATGATTTCAGTTATTATCAGCGGCCATGGAGACTTTCCCATCGCATTAAAAGAGTCTTCGGGGATGATATTCGGTGAAGAACATAACCTGATTGCAGTGCCGTTTTTGAAAGGGGAAGGCATTCAAACGCTGCAAGGAAAATATCATCAGGCGCTCAAGGGCATTCCGGAAGAACATGAAGTGCTTTTTCTAGTCGATATTTTTGGAGGAACGCCATATAACGCAGCAGCGTCTTTCATTGCTGAAGATCAAAGAATGGATATGGCAGCCGGCGTAAACCTGCCGATTCTGCTGGAGGTATTAAGCTTGAGAGAACACCTGACGCTCAAAGATTTGCTGAACAACTTAAAAACAATGAGCCAGCAAAGCTTTCAAGTGTGCAGTGAACATTTAGAAAAAGTGAAAACAGCCAATCAAGAAACAAGAGAGGATGAATTGTGATGAACATTGTGTTAGCCAGAATTGATGACCGCTTTATTCACGGCCAAATCTTGACAAGGTGGATTAAAGTCCATGCGGCAGACCGAATTATCGTTGTCTCCGATGATGTCGCACAGGATGACATGAGAAAAACGCTGATCCTGTCTGTTGCGCCTTCAAATGTAAAAGCGAGTGCCGTTTCGGTTTCAAAAATGGCAAAAGCGTTTCATAGTCCGCGCTATGAAGGAGTAACGGCGATGCTCTTGTTTGAAAATCCGTCCGATATTGTATCCCTTATAGAAGCAGGCGTGCCGATCAAAACCGTAAACGTCGGGGGAATGCGGTTTGAAAATCAGCGCCGTCAAATCACAAAATCAGTCAGTGTTACAGAACAAGACATAAAGGCATTTGAAACATTAAGTGACCTGGGCGTGAAACTGGAATTGAGGCAGCTGCCTTCAGATGCCAGCGAGGATTTTGCACAGATTCTACGGAACGTAACAAAATAATCAAGGGGATGAGAATATGTCTTCATTACAAATTATTTTGTTGTTAATCATTGCAGCCATCACCGGCATCGCAAGTGTATTGGATGAAGGGCAGACACACCGGCCGCTTGTGGCCTGCACGCTGGTTGGCCTGGTGCTCGGGGACTTAAAAACAGGAATTATTCTAGGCGGCACACTGGAGCTGATGGCGCTGGGCTGGATGAACGTCGGCCTTGCCATGGCACCTGATACAGCGATCGCCTCTGTCATCTCAACCATATTAGTCATTACCGCTGATCAGGGAATTGGCGAAGGCATCGCCGTTGCTGTTGCTTTGGCAGCTGCGGGTCAGGCGCTGACCATTTTTGTGCGGACGATCACTGTCTTTTTCATTCACCGCGCTGATCGCTACGCAAAAGAAGGGAATATAAAAGGAATTGAAATCATGCATATTACCGCGATGGTATTTCAAGCACTGCGCGTCATGATACCGACATTAATTGTCGCATTGATCAGTGTCAGTGCGGTTCAGGCGTTTCTGGGCAATATTCCGGACGTGATTACAAAAGGGCTGCAAATAGGCGGCGGCATTATCGTGGTTGTCGGATATGCCATGGTGATCAATATGATGAATATTCCTTATTTGAAGCCATTTTTCTATATTGGATTTTTATTAGCGGCGTTTACCGATTTCAACTTAGTGGGATTTGGGGCCCTTGGTCTCTGTCTGGCGCTTTTATACCAGCAGGTCATGCAAAGACAAAACGCCCACGGAGCGGTCGCAGCTGCTTCAGACGGCGGCCGTGTTGCTGTTTATGATGACGATGACGACCTTGACGCCTAAACCATGAGGGGTGACGAAAAGATGGAGAAAGAAAAACGATTAACGAAAAAAGAGATTTTCAGCATGTTTATTCGTTCAAATTTTTTGCTCGGTTCCTTTAACTTCGAACGTGTGCAGGCCATGGGATATTGCTATGTGATGATACCGGCGATCAAAAAACTGTACGGTCCCGGTGCAAAAAGAAACGAAGCCTTGCAGCGGCATTTGGAATGGTTTAATACACATCCGTGGCTGACAGCGCCTATATTTGGCGTGACGGCAGCCATGGAAGAAGAAATGGCGAACAACAAAGGAATTGATGGAAAAGCGATCAGCGGAATGAAAATCGGTTTGATGGGCCCAATAGCGGGTGTAGGCGATCCGATTTTCTGGGGAACGATTCGCCCTGTCTTAGCTGCGTTAGGGGCGTCACTAGCTTTAGGCGGAAACATTGCCGGGCCTTTGCTATTCTTTTTCTTGCTGAATGCCATAAGATTAAGCACTAAATATTACGGGTTAAAGTATGGCTATGTAAAAGGAATCGAGATTCTGCAGGATTTAGCGGGGAATCGTATTCAAAAGCTGACAGAGGGCGCGTCGATTCTCGGGTTATTTGTTATGGGGGCTCTCGTTTCCAAATGGACCACGATCAACATTCCCATCGTTGTGTCAAGAATTAAGGATGAAAGCGGCAAAGTGGATGTTCAAACCGTACAAAATGTATTAGACAGCATTATGCCGGGTGCGCTGCCTCTAGGGTTAACGTTGTTAGTGGCATGGATGCTGCGCAAAGGGGTGAATCCTCTTCTCATTATATGCGGAATTTTTATCATCGGGATTGTTGGGTATTGGGCTGGATTCTTAGCATAAGCTCTGTGGAATGTAAGAAGAGGGAGACTGCCGCAGTCTATCATATAACATTCACTCGGATAAAAGCGGAAACCAGGGGAGAATGGCTACAAACTCACCAACTTGTACAGCAGTCTCTCTTGAAAGTGTTCAAACAAGAAGAGAGGAGCGAAGAAACAAATGAAAAAGAGACTTTCTCAAGGCATCATCATGTTGACCCTGCTGTTTACGATGGCATTTCCTGTTGAGGCAGCCGATTCAAGCTACTATGATGAGGATTATCGACCTCAATATCATTTTACGCCGGAGGCTAACTGGATGAATGACCCAAACGGGATGGTATATTATGATGGAGAATATCACTTGTTCTATCAATACCATCCATACGGGCTCCAGTGGGGGCCCATGCATTGGGGGCATGCCGTGAGCAAAGATTTGGTTACGTGGAAGCACCTTCCTGTTGCACTGGCTCCGGATGACAAAGGCACGATATTTTCTGGAAGCGCAGTTGTAGACAAGAATAACACAAGCGGTTTTCAAACAGGCGAAGAGAAGCCGCTTGTGGCCATTTATACACAGGATCGGGAAGGGCATCAAGTACAGAGCATCGCCTATAGCAATGACAAAGGGAGAACGTGGACGAAATATGCAGGCAACCCGGTCATTCCAAACCCGGGGAAAAAAGATTTTCGCGATCCAAAAGTCTTTTGGTATGAAAAAGAAAACAAGTGGGTGATGGTGCTTGCGGCCGGTGACCGAATTCTTATGTATACGTCCAAAAATCTGAAGCAGTGGACATATGCAAGTGAATTTGGAGAGGGGCAGGGAAGCCATGGCGGAGTATGGGAATGCCCGGATTTGTTTGAACTTCCGGTAGACGGCAATCCGAATCGGAAAAAATGGGTCATGCAGGTCAGTGTCGGAAACGGAGCGGTTTCGGGAGGATCAGGCATGCAATATTTTGTAGGGGACTTTGATGGAACTCATTTTAAAAATGAAAATCCGTCAAACCAAGTTCTCTGGACGGATTACGGCAAAGACTTTTATGCGGCTGTATCCTGGTCCGACATTCCATCCTCAGATGGCCGGCGGCTTTGGTTAGGCTGGATGAGCAATTGGCAATATGCGAATGATGTCCCTACATCCCCATGGAGAAGTGCGGCATCCATTCCAAGAGAGTTAAAATTGAAAACGCTTACTGGAGGAACTAGAGTCGTCCAAACACCGGTGAAAGAGCTGCAAACCATTCGCGGGAACGCTAGGAAGTGGAAGAATCAGACCATATCGCCTGCAAGTCAAAATGTGTTAGCGGGCCTATCTGGTGATGCGTATGAATTGCATGCAGAATTTCAAGTAACTCCAGGTTCGGCAGCTGAATTTGGTTTTAAAGTTCGAACAGGCAAAAATCAATTCACAAAAGTCGGCTACGATCGAAAGAACGCCAAATTGTTCGTTGACCGGAGCAAGTCGGGGAATGTCACCTTTCATCCAACCTTTAACACAGGAAAACAAACAGCTCCGCTGAAGCCGGTCAATGGAAGGGTAAAGATGCGCATTTTTGTCGACCGCTCTTCAGTTGAAGTGTTTGGGAATGACGGACAGCAGGTCATAACCGATATCATTCTCCCGGATCGATCGAGCAAAGGTCTTGAGTTATATGCGGCGAATGGCGGTGTAAAGGTGAAATCATTAGCGGCATACCCTTTACAAAAGGTGTGGGGAACGTCACCTTTTATCTCGAATTTGTCTGGCTGGACGACGGTCAATGGCACATGGGCTGACACAATTGAAGGAAAACAAGGAAGATCGGACGGTGACTCCTTTACGTTGTCTTCAGCTTCCGGATCAAACTTCACCTATGAATCTGATATCACCATTAAGGATGGAAACGGAAGAGGGGCGGGGGCGCTTATGTTCCGCTCTGACAAAGGCGCCAAAAATGCTTATCTTGCCAACGTGGATGCGAAGCATGACCTGGTGAAATTCTTTAAATTTGAGAACGGCGCCGCTTCTGTCATCGCCGAATACAAAACGCCGATAGACGTGAACAAACAGTATCATTTGAAAACTGAGGCCGAGGGCGATCACTTTAAAATTTATTTAGATGATCGTCTTGTGATTGATGCGAATGATTCCACATTCTCAGAAGGTCATTTTGGCTTGAATGTGTGGGATGCGACTGCTGTCTTTCAAAATGTAAACAAGGGGCCTTAAAATGGAATTTCATGTAGCAGACACTCAATAAAGCCCTTCATAAAACAGAAGCTGAGGGACAGTGGGTCAATCCATACTGTTCCTCAGCAAATCAATGTTTGTTAAAGGGTTGGCAACTTTATCGCGGTTTCGATATTTTGTAAATTCATCTTAACTTGTTCATCTGTGTTCCAAGGGTGGTACCAGCCCTTTTCCATCATATAGCTAGAGATTTGTTCATGCATATCGAGGGCTTCCTCTAAATGGCGGATCAGGACCTCTTTTACTTCAGGCGTTCCAGCTTCCGTTGCGGCCATCGCATAATTTCTGACGCCGTTTTTTGCGGCAATCAATAAATCCATGGCGATGATTTGGTCTGTCAGTACATTCATGCCGGTCAGATATTCAATGATAGGATTCATTATTCACTCATCTCCTCATTCATGCTTTGCTTTAGATAAAATCGAGGCAAATTCCTGTAGCTGCCGTGTGGTGGTGTCAACGTCTTGCTGCATGATTTTCTTTAGCTTCGGATCTGATACCAGCGCCTTCATTGTTTTGGATTTCGTTAAACAAAGTGTCTTAAATGCAGTCATTTCCTGAACCTCAAGCACTTCATGTAAGGCATAGTTCATTTCTGTAACCTCCGTTTTTTAAGGTTTTAACACAACTTTTATACAGTCATCCATTTTTGCATCAAAGATGTCATAGCCATGCTTGGCTTCACTAAGAGGCAGGACATGGCTTACAACGTCACCGGGGTTAATTTTGCCCGTTGACACTAATTCAAACATGTATGGCATATAATGGATCACCGGAGCTTGTCCAGAACGTATATTGATGTTTCGCTGCATGATATCTCCTAACGGGAAACCGTTATATCTGCCGCCGTACACGCCTGTAATTTGGATGGTTCCTCCTTTGCGGACGGCTTGGGAAGCAATGACCAACGCACTCATCGTTCCGCCATGAAGCTTTAATCCGCTTGCAAGGAATTCGAGGTCGGTCATTTTCCCATCCATCCCAACAGCGTCAATGACAACATCAGCTCCGCCTTTGGTGATTTCCTTCAAGTAACTCCCAGTATTCTCATGGTCTTCAAAATTAACGATTTCTACTTGATTTGTTCGTTTGGCATGCTGTAAGCGGTAGTTTACATAGTCAACCGCTATAACGCGCTTTGCGCCCTTTAGCCAACAAAACTTTTGAGCAAAAAGGCCGACTGGCCCGCAGCCTAGAACGATAACTGTATCGCCGTCTTTTACGCCGGCATTGTCAACACTCCAGAAACCGGTTGTCATGGCATCGGAGATCACGCTTAACTTCTCATCGGGCTCCTCACAGGTTTCAGGAATTTTAAAATGGGTAAAATTCGCAAATGGCACTCTTAAATATTCAGCCTGTCCGCCCGGATAATCGCCTGTTTGTCCCGAATAACCGAAATAGGCGCCCATTTCTCCATTGTCATTAGATTGATCACACTGGCTTTCCAGCTGATGTTTACAAAAAAAGCATTCACCGCAGGCGATTGTAAAAGGAATAATGACGCGATCGCCTTTTTGCACCTTTGTCACGCCCGGCCCAACTTCTTCAACGATGCCCATCGGTTCATGGCCGATGACATAGTCTTCTTGCAGATTAGGGATGAATCCATGGATTAAATGTAAATCTGATCCGCAAATGGCTGTACTGGTGACTTTTATAATCATGTCATCGGACTTTTCAATCTTTGGATCTGGCACATCTTTGACAACAACATTTTTAATGCCTTGATACGTTACGGCCTTCATGCTAAAAAACCTCCAATGTTAATGTTCATCAGGTGTCCGGTCAAACATCCCTTTTCGATTTGTTTCAACAGGAAAGAGATTCATGTTGCCGACCATGATTGTATTTTTTGCAGAGAGCTGATCCAGTTTATATTGTTCGCTCAGCTCATACGGATGGAACCATTTTTTGCTTATCATGAGTTCCGTTATTTCTTGATGCATTGCGATTCCTTGCATCAGCTGTTTCCGTAACAAGGCTCTTACATCAGGTGATGCGGTTTCAGTCAAAGCTACAGCAGTATTTCTCACGCCTTCTTTTGCTCGTATCAGAAAATCTAACGCGAATGTGGTATCTGCAAGTTCAGGCACATTCAGCGAATTAATAGGGTCTAAATGATCTTGGTTCAATGGTGCTCACCTTCCTTTCAATCAATGATGGGCGTTGGGCGGCTTTGAGGGACAGGAGCCTGAAATGGCGCACGCTCATAAACCGCTTGTAAATCAGTAAGGTCTTGCATGGCTTGCTGCACATCTTTCTGCATCAAGTCCTTTAGATCTTGGTCAAATACAAGTCCCTGCATTAATTTTGATTTCGCTACACAAAGGGTTTTAAAATTAACGATTTCATGTAAATCTACCGCTTCGTGAGCAGCTAATGTTTGATGATCCATAGTGATGTAACCTCCTTTAATCAACGTTACATTTCCCGAAATGAGGGTGTAGCATACGGATAGAACTGTTCACTGTAAAAAAGGGCGCATTCCATATAATTGAAGTTGTTTTTTGGAGAGGTTTATACGCTTCATTCAAAAGAATCCGGTCTTTCATCATCAAATAAGGATATAACAAAACGCCATTAAGATTACATAACAAACCTGGCTAATAGAAAGCCTCTAAAACCTTGGGGACTTGGGTCTTTTTACCTTTGTATTTTGCACAAAGTAGTGTATAATACAAATCGTAATTATTTCGTTTTACAGAGAAGGAGTGTTGTAATGGGAATGTTATCTGTAAAGAGGTTAGGCATATTAACGATTGGTTCATTACTGGTATTGGCAGGGTGTCAGACATCAGGTTCGTCAAAAGGTGAGTCTAATCCATCATCCTCAGCAATTGAAGAAAACTCTTCTAAAACGCAAGAGCAAACATCAGAAGCTCATGATCATGAGCACGATCACGGCCACGACCATAGTCATGCACATGATGAAGAGACAGAAAAAATTTATGAAGGCTATTTTAAAAACAGCCAAGTAAAGGATCGCCAGCTTTCTGATTGGGAAGGAGACTGGCAATCTGTGTACCCATTTCTTCAAGATGGCACTCTTGACGAAGTATTTTCACATAAATCCGAGCATGAAGGTGACAAGACAGCTGAAGAATATAAAGAATATTATAAAAAAGGGTATAAAACAGATGTTGATCGTATCGTAATCCAGCAAGATACAGTAACGTTCTTCAAAAATGGAAAAGAATCTTCTGGTAAGTATACGTATGACGGATATGAGGTTTTAACATATGATGCGGGCAATAGAGGGGTAAGATACATATTCAAACTAGCTGAAAAAACGGAAGGCCTTCCTCAGTATATTCAATTTAGTGATCATAGTATCTATCCGACTAAAGCTAGTCACTACCATCTGTATTGGGGTGATGACCGTAAAGCTTTACTTGATGAAGTTAAAAACTGGCCTACCTACTATCCGTCAGAAATGGACGGCCACGATATTGCCCATGAGATGATGGCGCACTAATCCTATGAAATATGATTTTACCTGTGAATAAGGTAGTGCTTAGACGCCAGCTGCTGACTCCTCGTCAGCAGCTTTTTTCCTTCTTTCGTTTCTTCCTCTCCGTCCGATCAACTCATGAAACGTTTTAAGCTGCTGATTTCTCATACTAGGGGATCGTGAGTTCCTTCGCGTTATATTCTTCGTATCGTAGGCAATATATCGCACTACGCCTGACATCTTCGTTTTTCGATCACTTATAAAAACTTTACTGAAGTCTAGAAAAAATAAACAAAACATTAATAAAACGATGCTATTTCATTAACAAAGGTAAGATACGATCAATATAACTTTATGGTTGGCAAAAAAGTGTTGTAGAGAGAATGAAAAGTAAGGGAGAGTATGAAAGTATGACATTACGAAGGATGAAGAAACATGTAATAGTTGCTTTATTTGCTTTGGTATTATTTCAAAGCTCTGTGAGTGTATGTGATGCGAGCGCAACAGCTAAAGCAAAAACAGTTACGCCGCCGCCACCTGCTTCAGGATACTTTGTGGATCATTACAAAAATAACAGTTCTGCTAATATGACAGTGAATTCCAATCCCGCGATTGGAGTGCTTTCAGAATTTCAAAAGCTTTGGTCTCCCGGAAGTACTTGGGATAGCGGAGTGAAACGAAACAGCAGCGTGTTGGATGCTAATATTCAAAAAGTGGCTGACTTTGCTAAACACCGCACCCCGCTCGAGGAAAATGCTGCATACTTTGATGATCGCAGGAATCAGAGCTACAGTGTGATTGACGGCCTTGGTCCGCTTACTGATATCTATCGAATAAATGCGGGCGCGACGACAACAATTAACAGTATCCCTGCAGATGCCGCGATAAAAAAATATCATGATGAAGGAACCAATTCCGGCAGCACGAGTTCCAGTCTCGGCAGCATCGTCAGTTTAGTCAATACGTTACGAGGCCCCTATTCTTCAACGAACCCGGCTAAGGGATATTTTCAATATCCACGCCCGTTTCGCTGGGAAAGCAATTCTATTCTTGTCCCAACCCTTGTACCCGCAATTAATCCTGATCCGGCCAAAGACGGAGGATTTCCCAGCGGACATACAAATGCCGCATATCTCAGCGCTTTTGCCATGGCTTATGCCGTGCCGGAGCGTTATCAGGAACTCCTTACCCGGGCTTCAGAGCTCGGCCAAAACCGTATTGTTGCCGGTATGCATTCCCCGCTTGATGTCATGGGAGGACGTGTCATGGCAACTGGATTGGCGGCCGCTATTCTATCTGATCCAGCCAATCAAAGCTTGAAAAAGGCTGCTTATGATGAAGCTCATCAGAAGTTGTTAACGCAAACCGGCACGGCTGAAGATCGATTCAGTGATTATAACATGAATAAAAATCAGTACACCCAGCGATTGACATACGGATTTGGGCGAATGAATTCAATTGCTAAACCTATGGTGGTTCCAAAGGGAGCTGAAGTCCTGCTTGAAACCCGTTTTCCTTACCTTGACAAAAAGCAGCGCCGCTCGGTTTTAGCTACAACAGGCCTTCCTTCCGGCTATCCTGTTCTCGATGATGCGGAAGGGTGGGGAAGGCTTGATCTCTTTTCCGCTGCCGATGGTTATGGCGCTTTTGACAAAAACGTTACCGTGGCCATGGATGCTTCCAAAGGCGGCTTTTATGCACTTGATCGTTGGCGTAACGATATCTCCGGCAAGGGAAAGCTGACCAAAAAGGGGACAGGCACATTAAAGCTGGAGGGGAACAATACATATTCCGGCGGCACGAGGATTGATCAGGGAACGCTTGAGGGCGGTTCAGAGACAGCTTTTGGGAGAGGCGATGTTTCAAACAACAGAGGCATCCTGAAGGAAGATGTGTCAGGTAAACTGATCATAGGCGGAGATTACAAGCAATCAGCCAAGGGTATCCTTGAACTCAACCTCAGCGGTAAACATGATCAGTTCCAAATCAAGGGCAAGGCAAAAATAAAGGGGACATTACGCCTCCATTTTTCGGATAACTATATCCCGGAAGACGGCTCCACGATCATCACCTATCATAAGCGTAATGGATCCTTTTCTTCAATCGAAACCACGGGCTTGCCAAGCAAGTACAAAGTGAAGGCCATCTATAAATCCAACCGGATTCAATTAAAAGTTGCAAAATAGATCCAAAGCATCTTCCAGCATTAAAAAGCGGATGGAATGCGGAGCGACTGTTTGATGTGTATCCGTCGCTTGAGAAATGATATTAACGTCTGGATTTTTTTCCATAACAAAGCACCTGTCGATGACAGGTGCTTAGATTGTTGACAATATCTTAAAACAGCTATCGTTTTAGGATATTGTCATTTTTTCAGCGTGATGGAGACCCTAACATGCTTTTTCCGAGACACGATTTTCTTATTATAGCGTCGGCTTTCTCCCTATCGAACGAAAGCGCGGGTGTTCTGCAAGGATGGAGCTTTTCATTTCTTTTACTGCTGGATGGTCTGATGCAAAGAATTGATGTTTGGATTCGTAAAGCTCAACTAATGTTCCGTTATCCAGTACACCTAGTGTGTCACTCAACTGATAAGCGGCTTTTAAATCATGCGTAATAAAAAAATACGATAACCCAAAATCGTCTTTTAGCTCTTTTAACAAATCTAATATTCGTGTTTGAGTTACCATGTCCAGACTGCTGACTGATTCATCTAATACGATCAGCTTCGGTTTGAGGGAGATTGCTCTTGCGATATTGATTCGCTGCAATTGACCGCCGCTGAATTGGTGTGGATATTTTGTTAAATCGTCTTCACGTAAGCCTACTCTTTCCAACAGCTCGATGATGGTTCGCCTTTGCTCGTCGATTGTGAGCCTTTCATAGTTTTCTAATGGTTCTGCTATAATCTGTTCCGCCGTCATCCTTGGGTTGACGGCGGAGTGTGAATCTTGAAAAACCGCTTGAAGATCGCGGCGTATTTTCCGGCGGATTGATTGCTCTGCTTGATATATGTCATGTCCTTGAAAAAGTATTTGGCCCGATTGCGGCCGTTCCAAACCGAGCAGCACCTTTCCTAATGTGCTTTTACCGGCTCCGCTCGGCCCAAGCAAACCAAAGCATGTACCCTTCTCAATCGAAAAGCTGATACTGGATAGGACTTGTTGAGATTGGAATTTCCATTTGAATAATGAACGTTCCGCATAACGATGAGAGACTTCTTTCACTTGTAATAAACTCACTTGTTCACCCCATTAAAATGCCGCTCTTTGTCAAACTGGCCCAATGGCACGGTCATCAATTGGCAATGTCAAACGTGCATCCAATAGCTTCTTTGTATAGTCATGATGTGGTGCATCAAACAGCTGAAACACATCTGCTTTTTCTGCGATTCTCCCTTTCTGCATCACAGCAACTTCATCCGCCATTTCTGCAATGACGCTCAGATCATGTGAGATGAGCAAAATCGCCGTTCCACACGTAGAGCGCAGGTCGTCTAAATGTTTCAGCACGGTCTTCTGATTATTGACGTCTAGAGCAGTGGTGGGTTCATCCGCAATGAGAATGGCTGGATGTAAGCATACAGCGGCTGCGATCATCACCCGTTGAAGCATTCCGCCGCTTAATTGAAAAGGATAAGATTTTAAAAGTGTAACAGGATTGGATAAGTTCACATGATGCAATGCTTCGATTGCAAGCTCCTTCGCCTGTTTTTTGTTAACAGACGTATGAGTGCGAATGGTTTCGATCATTTGATGACCAATCGTAAAAACGGGTGTAAAAGCGTTCATCGGATTTTGCATAATATAAGCGATATCTTTGCCGCGGATCTTGCGCATTTCTTGATCTGCCAATCCGTTTAATTCTCGGCCTTGTAATGAAATGCTTCCTTCCACCTTGGTTGTTTTTTGATTGAGCATCTGAAGAATGGACATGCCCGTTACCGTTTTTCCGCATCCGCTCTCACCAATCAGGCCAAGGATTTGACCGCGCTTCAGTTCTAAATTGACGTCTTGCACAAGGGTTGACATGCCTCTTTGCGTTTTGGCCTGTACATGCAAATCTTTCACTTGCAGCACCGGTGATTGTTCTGTTTCCAACTTCTCATTCCTTTTTATCATCGACGTTTGACTCCGTATTTGTCTGATAGACTCTCGCCCAATATATTGAATGTTACAACCACAAGCATGATCATCATCCCTGGGTAAATCATCAACTCAGGGTTCGTCCGAATGTATGATTTTCCTTCATGAATCATCGCTCCCCATTCCGCAGCCGGTGGCTGAACGCCTAACCCAAGAAACGACATAGCGGATATATCCATAATGGCCCAGCCCATTTCCAATGTGCCCATCACCACGAGGGGAGGGAGGACATTAGGTATGATATGTTTTTTCATAATCTTCCATTGTGATGATCCGTTGATTTTTGCGGCTTTAATAAAGTTTTCCTCTTTCAGGCTAAGCACCATTCCTCTGAAGATTCTTGCATAATAGACCCATTGCACAAGCATGAGGGCCAGAATGACTTGAGGAAGTCCAGGCCCGAATATGCCCACTAGACCAAGAACTAAAATTAAGTTCGGAAAGGCCATCACACCATCACAAAATCTCATTAACAGCTGATCAATCCATCCGCCTTTATATCCCGAAATCGTACCGACAATGAGGCCGATCACGAGTGAGGAAATAAAAATGAGCACCGCAAATCCTAGAGAAATTCGTGCGCCGTACAATAGGCGGGATAAGTTGCATCTTCCTAAATGATCAGTTCCTAAAGGGAATTCCCAGGATGGAGGATGCAGCTTATATGACAAATGAACAGCAACAGGGTTGTTCGGCGCAATCCAAGGGGCACATACAGCGATTAGGAACAGAATGGACAATATGGTAATACATACTGTTATCACTTTTTGACTTTTGTATATCCTGCGTATGCCTCTGATCATCGATACTGCCCTTCTTTCCTGGAAATCCGCGGATCAATATACATTTGAATAAGATCAACGATTAAGCTGCTCACTATAAAAAAGGTGGCGGCGATGAACACATAGCATTGAATGACTGGGATGTCACGATTGAATATGGCCTCAATAAAATAACGGCCAAAGCCAGGCCAAGAAAAAACCACTTCAACAATAATGGTTCCGGTGAGCAGCTTGCCAAGATTCATTCCCAGGCCTGTAATCATCGGAGAAATGGCCATTTTCAATACATGCTTAGCCATAATGCTTTTCTTTTTCAGCCCTCTGATTTTTGCGTATTGTACATACGGTTCTTGCAGATTTTCTATAACACTGGCGCGCAAAAGCCTTGTATACATCGCGATTAAAGGAATCGCCAGCGTTAATGACGGCAGTACGAGGTGCTGCCATGTTCCAATTCCTTCTACTGGAAAAAGATCTAATTGAACAGAAAAGAAAAAAACCATCATATACCCTAACCAAAAAGTCGGAATGGATGCCCCGAAAAAGGAAATAAAGCGACTGATATGATCAACTGCACGATTTCTTTTGATCCCCGCAAAGAAGCCGAGAGGCATACTGACAAGCACCGCGATCAATAAGCTCCCAAGCGCAAGCTCGAACGTTGCTGGCATTCGGAGTGCAACCTCGTCCCAAACCGGCTGATTCGAAACATAGGATAAGCCAAAATCGAATTGGCATATCTTCAAAATCGAATTGGCATATTGGATAAAGAATGGTTGATCTAAGCCAAACTCATGTCTTTTTTGTTCTAAAATGTCATCGGTTGGCTGGATATGCGCTGCGGCTACATACGCTTCAGCCGGGTCAACCGGTGAGAGTTGTATCATTCCAGTTGTCAGAAGTGCAGCTATAAGAAACACTGGAATGATAGACATGATTCGTTTCAATATATAGATGCCCATAAAAGCCTCCTACTGCTTTATGCGGATACCTGTAAATGGATGTTCGTCACGATTAGCAGGGAAAGTGAAGTTTGTTATATTCTTTTGGTAGATCGCTATCTTTTTCATATAAGAGATTGGAACGATGGCTCCCTGATCTTGAAGGGATGTTAAAATAGATGAGTAAAGCTTTTGGCGCTCTTTTTCATCAGTTGTTTGAGGAACCTTTTCCATCTGCTTTAATAACTCTTCTTTGTTTGGATAGGCAGAAATCGCTTCATTAAATCCAAACCCTTTTGACGCAACAATGTTTACAAATGTATGCGGGTCATAAGGCGCGCCGTAGTTGCTAAAGAAGTTCATATCAAATTCATTCGCTTTGAACCGTTTTACCTGAGTCGCCAATTCTACTCCCTCAAGATTCAGCTTCACTCCAATGGCCGCCCATTCTGCTTGCAGCGTTTCTGCCATTGCTTTTTGAATGGATTCCGCGGAATCATACATCATACTAAATTCAAGCAGCTTTCCGTCTTTCTCACGCACCGTCTTTCCATCCGGGAGCTTCCAGCCTGCCGCATCTAATAACGCTGCCGCTTTTTCCGCATCATATTTCACGGGCTTTATATGAATATCAGATGTATATGGGAAAGTTGTCGGCAAAATATAATCTGCTTTTTCTTCTAACCCGGAGGTAATGCCTTCCACCATGGCGTCTTTATTAAAGCCATAATGAAGGGCTTGGCGAACACGTTCATCAGACAGCTGTTCTTTTTTCGTATTCATGACAAGCTGTCTCGCCGCTACCGGTTCAGAAAGGCTTGTTTCATATTGGCCTGTCGATTGCAGCTGCTTATATGCATCCAAACTGATGACGCCTTCACCGTAAATGAAATCCAGTTCGCCTTTTTCAAACGCGAGCACTCTTGTTTCTGCGTCCGGGATGACTTTCACCTTGATTTTCTCGACCTGAGGCTTTTCACCCCAATAATTTTCATTTCGTTTAAAAATCGCATATTCATCGGTTTTATGTTCTTCCAATACCCATGGACCCGTCCCGACAGGTTTAGTGACGCCTTTTGATGTATCGCCGTCCTTCGGGAATCCATTCTCGCCTAAAAACCGAACAGGCCGTACAACTGCCAGCTCCTGAATGGTTGGATAATAGGGTTCAGTCAGTGTCAATTGAAATGTATGATCATCGATTACTTTTGTTTGAGCTATTTTTGTCATAAACCCTAACCAGCTATGCAACTCAGGATGTTTTAAAATGGAATCAAAATTCTTTTTCACGATTTTCGCATTAAAGGTTGTCCCATCTGAAAATGTTACATTCTTACGCAAATGAAACGTATACACTTTGCCGTCATTAGATAGATCCCAAGACTCAGCTAAATGCGGTTTAAGCTTTCCGCCCGCTTCATAAGAGACCAAAGGCTCATATACCATGGACTGCGTAAGCAATTGGGAAGGGTTATAGACATGTGGATTCATTTCTCCTATATCTCTAGGCCAAGCCATTGTGACCATATTGTTATGATCTTTCTTCTCTGATGAATGTCCTGCGTTTGTACATCCTGCTAAAAAAATAGAAAAGATGAGCATGAATAAGAAAGTAATGTTAATTTTCAAACGAATCCGCCCGCTAAACATCTGTGGTTTCCTCCTAAATGATGTTGATAATCATTTTCATTTTAAGGAGAGCGAAACCCCTTGTCAATGTAAGAATATAGGTATTAATGTTGAATCCAGTGATGTGCCAACGGCTGTTTGTAGAAATCACAATAAAAACAAGTATTGGAGAATACATGAAAGGATAAAATGCCAAAGCTCAGTGCACCCCAGGCAGAGAATGATGCGCCGTTGACACAGGCAATTATGAGCAAACAACCAGCAGCTCAATCGTTGAAAACAGCGGTACACTTTCTGCAGGCATCGCGGGTGCCAAACCGGCCAACTTTGTCCAAATATGAAAACCCATCTATGCTATAAACGGCAAAACCCTTACAACGAATGAGGAAGAGGTTTTCAAGTAAGATTTTTAAGTCGAACCTACAACCTTATGAATATTTGAAAGGAAGGACGTATAAGATGACAAATAAAGAAGGTAAGACGCTTCGGTTCCTCATGCCGCAATAGAAAGGAGGAAACCCCCCGTATGTACTGGGAGCCCATGAATGAAAGCGCCTAAACAAAAGGTCTATTTGAGCCTATAGATGTAATAGTTCGCTTCTGTTAATAAAACCCAAAACGCGGCATACCAATTCTTCAAAGTGAATCAGAGACAGTAGGGCTGTTGGCGCTGTCGAGCTTTTCGTATAGTATTGGTATCTACACATAATGGCCACATACATATGCCATAATCGATCAAAATCCACTGGAGGTAATAAATGGTGCCCCTCTTCTTCACCATAATTGCTGGAGTCATCATCACCGACCTCTTAGTTAATCGACCATCAGTGTAGTTCCACTACCATAATGCTATAACCTGAAAGGCCGAGTTCAATTTCTCGGCCCCGTCTAACTCAGTTTCTCATTAGTATCAAAATTAATTCTTATCTTAAATCTTCTTATGATTCTACTTCTGATACACTTTTTATAGTGATAGAGTAGGTCTGACAATTAATTCACTTACATCGATCTCTACTGGCTGCGAGATTGCATATAGAATGGCCTGTGCAATAGCAGAAGCAGGAAGCGCTTGTCTGCGGTATTCGATCATAGCTTCACTCGCCTGTTTATCCGTAATATGATCGGCTAGTTCTGATTCCGTTACGCCCGGTGCAATTACAGTTGTTCGAATATTATTCGTTGCTTCCTGTCGCAAGCCTTCTGTGATGGCACGGACAGCATACTTGGTTGCGCAATAAACAGCTGCAGTGGGGGTAATCTCATATGCGCCTATGGAAGCTATATTGACGATATGTCCGCTATTCTGCTCTTTCATTATAGGCAAAACAGCGCCAATACCATGCAGGACTCCACGAATATTTACATCGATCATACGATTCCATTCTGCGATTTTCAGAGATTCCAATTTAGATAATGGCATTACACCCGCATTATTTACGATGACATCGATTTTGCCGTATGCTTTTATAATTTCTTGGACGGTATGCTGCATTTGTTCAAAGTCTGTGACATCCAGTTGCTTGTAATCTGCACAATATCCTTTTTGGAGAAGAGTGGATACGAGTGTTTCTAACTTATCTGTCCTCCGCGCTGCTGCTATTACTGTAGCTCCATTCTCAGCTAATAAATCAACAGTTGCTGCTCCAATGCCGCTGCTTCCACCGGTGACAAGAACAACTTTATTCTTTATACTCATCTTTGTATCATCCTCTTTTAAGTCATTTTTCTTTAAGAAATCTTTAGCTTCTTTCACGATGCAGGACCATCCCTGCGTGATAGAGGATTCCGTTTTTAAAATCTCCATCAGCTGTGAATCCTGTATCATCTTGATATTCAATGTGGTCACCTGTTATTTGGTAATGACCTGTATAGGCGCATTCGACATTGCCGCGAGCTTCAATATAGCGACCATCGGACAGCAGTTCATGCCTGATATACCGATCTTTGGTAACCCAAAGCCCACCGTAAGAATAATTGTTTTTTTCATCCATATCATCAGCTCCTTTTCTGTTCTACTATTAGTATCAGGGAAAGATAACATGGAGTGGTAGCCGGTTTCTCTTTCATTCTTGCCCTATCCTCCAAAGTCGATAAGGTTTGTAAAAGGAGGGATTTCATGTCTCTAGAAGAGCAATTGCAATTGAAAGAAGAGGAGCTTACAAATCTAGTGTCATCCTTTGCTGCCAAGGAGGGTACGAACGTAACGTCAATCTCTGGGTTGGAATTTATTCGATCTGCCAAGCCGCTGGTGCCTGTACATATTATGCATGAACCTGCTTTGTGTATTGTTCTGCAAGGAAGAAAAGTGATTTCTATAATTGGAGAAGACTTCTTTTACGGAAAAGGGGAATACTTAGTCGTGGCAGTCGATCTTCCTGTTATCGGAGAAATTTTACAAGCAAGTGAGATGGAACCTTATTTATGTCTTCGATTGAATTTTAACTTGATGCAAATTGCAGAGGTCTCAAAAGAGTATAAGCAACATAGCACTAATCATCATGCTACAGGGCGAGGAATATTTGTTGATCAGACAGATGAGGTCATTCTGGATGCACTTATCCGACTTGTGAAACTACTTCATTCCCCTGATGATACAGAAATACTTGCACCTTTAATCATCAAGGAAATTCTATACCGCATTATGCAGGGAAAGCATGGTCATACAGTAAAAAGCCTTGTTGCCAAGGGGAGTAAATTATCCGAAGTGGCTGCTGCTCTGGATTATTTAAGAAATCATTTTTCTCATGAAATCAAGATAGATGGACTAGCTAAAAAAGTAAACCTTAGCCCATCGGCTTTATATCACCATTTTAAACAAATTACAACCATGACTCCGGTCCAATACCAGAGAGCTTTACGTCTTCATGAAGCAAGGCGGTTGATTATCGGGAAAAAAATGAGGGTTGCTGACGCTGCCTTTCTAGTTGGCTATGAAAGTCCTTCTTATTTTAATAGAGAGTATAGAAAGATGTTCGGCAAGCCTCCAGGGAAAGATCGTAAAGAGAATCTGAATTTATATAATGTGTAATCAAATCAAGAAGTCGCATACGTTGCGACTTCTATCCATTTAACGAATGAGCTAACTGTTGATCTTATTTCCCCTTTTGGAATTTAAGATGGGATTTAATAACAAATTAAGGATCTGCGTGTTGTATAAAAAAATATATTTTTGTTCCATTTTCGTATAAAAAATTATATAATTAATTCAAGAATTGAATTTCTAGAGTTGAATGAAAGTTAGGTGTTTAGGCTTTGGCTGAAGCAAAACAGATTTTAGAAAGTTATATCCCATTTGCAAAAACGATAGGAGAAATGTTTGGGCCGAATTGTGAGGTTGTCATTCACGATTTGACAACGCCTCAGTCTTCCGTCTTTTTTACAATGAACAATCATGTGACAGGAAGAGAGGTTGGTCAATCCTTTGATCACTTGGTGAAAAAGGTACTTTTATCAGACGAATTTAAAGAAGATTATTTAGCAGGGTATGAAATCGAAACAGAAGATCAGCGAACAATAAAATCATCGACTACCCTTATTAGAGATGATTGCCAGCAGGTAATTGGAGCGTTTTGCATCAACTATGACATGAATGTCATGATTCAAATGAAAAAAATAGTAGATGCATTTATGCCTGCCACTGAAAAGAAACATCACATACAAACCCCGAATACGACGGAACAGGAAACTTCCATTCAGAATGTAGAAGAGATCACAAATCAGTTAATTGAACAAATCGTGGCGAATCACAAACACTCTCTTATGAAGCGCCGGGAAAAAATTGAGCTGATCAGATTTATGGATGAAAAGGGAATATTCCTCATGAAAGGTGCCGTTGATAAAGTGGCAGAACAATTAGGTATTTCAAAGGTAACTGTCTATAGTTATTTGGATGAAGTGAAAAAAAGACAATAGGAGTGAGTAGAGTGGAGAGTATTTTTGAGGCAGGGAATTTAAAATCGAACGGACATTATGCCTTAGCTGTGATTCATCAAAACACGGTCTATGTATCAGGGCAATTTGCCATTGATCCAATCACGCAGGAAAAGAAATTTGGCACAATTGAAGAAGAGACTTTACAGGCATTGTCAAATATAGAACGTATTTTAGAAGAAGCCGGCAGTAATAAAGGCCGAATATTAAAGCTGACCTTATATCTTCACGATATCAATTTATTAGACCGTGTTGATAATGTCTGTCAGGGTTTCTTTGCCGATTTTCGTCCAGCATGTTCAATTGTTCCGACGAACGAGCTGCATTACGGTTTTCAAATTGAGATTGAAGCAATTGCCAGTCTGTAATATATTTTTTTGTCTATGTCATATAAAAAAATCTATAAAAGATAAAAAAATATACAAATAGAGGGAGGATCTAAACATGAAGGAGCAATATCAATGTCATTCTTGCGGTGCGAAATACAATGTGTCTGAACAGATATGGAAATGCCAGTGTGGCGGCGTATTAGATCTTCTGAAAGAAAAGATAGAATTTGATGATCTAAAAGTAAATAAAAACACCCCTTCAATGTGGAGATATATTGAAGCTATGCCATTTGGGCGCGACTCTGGAAGTTGGAGTGCGATTACTATGGGTGAAGGAAACACACCTCTCATCATGTTAGACAGCGAAGAGCCGAATACTTTTGTGAAAGTGGATTATATGATGCCTACTTTGTCTTTTAAAGATCGCGGTGCTGCTGTATTAATAGCTAAGGCAAAGGAGCTGGGAGTGAAGCATGTGATAGCCGACAGCAGCGGAAATGCAGGGACATCTATTGCAGCTTACGCCAAGCGGGCTGACATCGCATGTGACATCTTTCTTCGGAAGGGTACATCGCCTAAGAAAATCGCGCAGGTCAGAGCCCATGGGGCCAACGTTCGCGAAATTGAAGGCACAAGAGAAGATGTAGCTGAAGCAGCACAAAAGGCTGTGAATGAAGAGAAAAAATTCTATGCCAGCCATGTGTATCATCCATTTTTCTATGAAGGAACAAAAACATATGCCTATGAAATTTGGGAACAAATGAACGGAGCGCCTGATACGCTTATGATTCCAGTTGGAAATGGTACGTTATTGCTCGGGGCCTACTATGGATTTCAAGAATTATTAGAGAACAAATGTATCGAAAAAATGCCAAAACTCGTTGCGATACAGGCCGAGAATTGTGCACCGTTAGCGAAAGCATTTGTCAGCAATCAACAATCAGCTGAACCTATCGAAAACAGCGGCACACTTGCAGAGGGCATCGCGATTGCCAAACCGGCAAGATCTGCCCAAATCTTAGAAGCCATCCGTGCCACAAACGGCCAAATCATTACAACCAATGAGGAAGAGATTTTAAAAGCCCGTACAGCATTAGCTGGTAAAGGCTTCTATGTTGAACCCACAACAGCAGCAAACTATGCAGGTTATTTAAAATACGAACATTCTTCTGATGAAAAAATCGTGATCCCATTATGCGGTGCCGGGATTAAGTCTAATTAGGAACTCAGAGAGAAACCTTTCATATGAAAATGGGGGAGTTAACATGGAAAACAAGAAAATTATTTTGCTGAGCACCGGCGGTACAATTGCAAGTAAGCCTGATCCTGAAACAGGTCTATTAGAAGCAGGTGCCATGACAGGCGAAGAGCTTTCTGAAATGTGTCAGCTGCCTTCTCATATAGAGGTCGAAATCAAGTCAGTCTTTCAAATGTCAAGCAGTCATATGACTTTTCATCACCTTGACGTTCTAAAAGAAAATATAGAAAGTTTCTTCCGGAGTAAGGATGTTGCTGGAATTGTGATATCGCATGGGACAGATACCCTTGAAGAGACCTCATATTTCCTTGATCTAATTATTTCTGATGAAAGGCCGGTCGTGTTAACGGGGTCACAAAGAGGACCGACACTTGAAGGTACAGATGCATTTGTGAACCTAAGACAAGCTTTCTTATTAGCGGCACATCCTGATGCGCGAGGCTTAGGGGTAACAGTGTTGTTTAATGAGAGGGTCTTTGCTGCTCGATATGTGAAAAAACAGCATGCGTCAAATGTTGATGGTTTTTTCTCGCCGGGATTCGGTTATTTAGGAACGGCTGATCAAGATGAGATCACAATTCATCAAAGATTAATCAGGCGTGAGACGTATCAGCTGATTCAACCTTTGCCAAATGTAGAACTTATTAAGTGTGCACTTGGATCAGATGGAAAGTTTATAGATTATGCAGTTGAGTGCGGAAGTGCCGGCATCATTATTGAGGCGCCGGGAAGAGGCCATACGGCTCCAGCCATATTAGAAAGTGCAAAGAAAGCTGTACAGAAAGAGATTCCTGTCGTTTTGACAACAAGTGCTGACGAAGGTGAAGTCAAGGGAGTATATGGATTCAAAGGAAGTGCTTCAACATATGCAGGTGCCGGAATCATACTTGGCGGCAGCTATGACAGTAAGAAAGCAAGGGTCAAACTGGCTGTTTTGCTGGCTGCTGGCCAGAAGATTGATGAGGCTAGCTTTAAATATTAAGAATAATAGGGGGAGATTATATTGAAGCCTGTACACACGAAGTATTCAACACGGGATGGGGGCCATTACGTGCCAGCTATGGAACACAATGATGTTCTCTATATTTCAGGGCAGTTGTCGATGAGTCCGGAAACGGGGAAAATCCCGGCTGGGGGCATAAAAGAAGAAGCAAAACAGGCATTGGTAAATATGGAGCTTGTCCTCAAGGAACGGGGATTAGCCAAGGAAGATGTGATATTATGCCGACTTTATACCCCAGATGTAAAGTATTGGCCGGATATCAATGAAGTGTATGCTCATTTCTTCGGCGATCATAAACCGGCAAGAGTAGTTGTTCCATCAAATCATTTATATGCCGGATGTCTTGTTGAAGTTGAAGCCATTGCAGCGATAAAGGAGGAGGTACAATGAAGTATTTAGAATTAGATACACCAGCTCTTTTAATCGATAAAGATGTGATGCTAGGCAATATGAAGGATATGCAAAATTACGCTAATGAACAGAAAGTAAACTTACGACCTCATACTAAAACACATAAA
The DNA here is from genome assembly GCF_053903245.1 of Bacillus sp. K7. Taxonomy (NCBI): domain Bacteria; kingdom Bacillati; phylum Bacillota; class Bacilli; order Caryophanales; family Bacillaceae; genus Bacillus; species Bacillus sp. K7. The sequence goes on along the minus strand of NZ_CP096406.1, from coordinate 2,456,263 downwards.
ATGCCTAGATTAGCGAAACGACAAGAAGAAATGGGGGCTAAAGGAATCGCTGTAGCGAAAGTAGGAGAAGCTGAAGTGATGGCGAGAAATGGTTTGAAGGATATTTTTATTGCAAATGAGATTGTTGGTAAATCAAAGCTTGAACGTATTAAAAAACTATCTGAAACAATTGATATCTCCTTTGGTATTGATAGTGCGTATCAAGTGCATGAGATTGAAGAAGTATTTGAAGGAGCCACAAAGAAAGCCCAGGTGTTAGTGGAAATTGAAGTAGGAGAACACCGCTCTGGAATTATTGAGGAACATGATTTTCGTACTTTATTAGAATTCATCAAAACGTGTAAAAATGTCGAGCTTAAAGGAATCTTCTCACATGACGGGCATTCTTATAAAGCGAAAAGTACAGCACATTGTAAAGAACTCTATAATGAAAGTGTAGAACGAACATTACATTTCGCCCGAATAGCGGAAGAAATGAACCTTAAGCCGAAAGTAATTAGTATTGGCTCTACACCTCCCTTCATGTTTAAGTTTGATATTCCAGAAGGGGTGACAGAAATTAGACCTGGCACTTACATTTTTATGGATGCCTCACAAGCAAATGTGATTGGCACGTATGATCGCTGTGCAGCTTCTGTCCTCACAACCGTGATTAGTAAACCAACAAAAGAACGAGTCATTACAGATGTAGGGGCAAAGGGGATTACTGCCCAAACACGAAGTGAAGGGATCACTGCAACCAAAGGGCTTGGCCGTATCAAAGAATACGAGGGCGTTTATATTCATGGCGTATTCGATGAACATGCTATCATTTATAATGAAGACTTTCGCAACCAAGTGAGTATAGGAGACAAGGTTCAAATTATTCCTAATCATATTTGCCCGGTTGTTAATTTACATGAAAAAGCCTACTTAGTCTCTGATGGAGAGGTGATAGAGGAATTAGATATTGAAGCTAGAGGGAGACTTCAATAATCGAGGAAAATCATGTCTAATTAAAAATATCCTTACCTGATTTGTTAAATGTAAATATATATAGGAGGATGCCATGAATCATGACAAGCTATTTTACAAAGATCCCTATCTAAAAGCGTTTGAAACGAAACTCTTGAAACAATTTCAGGACAAAAAAGGTGATACGTATATTACTTTAGAGAAAACAGCCTTTTATCCAACCGGCGGGGGCCAGCCACATGATATAGGGACTGTGAATGGAGTCAAAGTTTTAAACGTTGAAGAAGTTGATGGAGAAATTCGTCATTATATAGAAAGGGCTTTACCTCAATCAGATGATAAGGTCGTTGGGGTTATTGACTGGGAACGACGCTTTGATCACATGCAACAGCACGCGGGTCAGCATATTTTGTCGGCAGCATTTGCTCAGTTGTATGATATTCATACAGTCGGATTTCATCTTGGACATGATATCGTTACCATTGACCTTGATCTATCAGAATTAACAGAGGAAATAGTAGGGAAAGCAGAAAAACTCGCAAACGACATGATCATGCAAAACAGACCAATAGTTACAAAGTGGATAGAATATGATGACTTAGTAAATTATCCAATTCGCAAAACCCCATCTGTAAAAGAAAATATTCGTCTTGTCATCATTGATGATTTTGATTATAACGGATGCGGTGGAACACACCCGAGCGCTACAGGGGAAGTTGGAGCAATCAAAGTATTGAATTGGGGAAGACAAAGGAAAAAAATTCGTTTGTCTTTCGTTTGTGGTAATCGGGTCATAACCCAATTCGATCAAAAACAAAAGGTAATGGTTGAATTGACGGGATTGCTTAATCGTCCTGAAGGGGAATTAAGTGAAGCTGTCAAACGGTTGCTTGAAAATGTAAAGAAGCTTGAGAAAGAGCTTCTAGAATCTAATGAAAAAAACCTTCAGTATGAAGCCAATGATTTATTAGCCAAAAGCACCATTCAAAATGATGCTGTAGTCATTATAGAAACCTTCTCAGATCGATCGATCCAAGAACTTCAAAAGCTAGCAAAAATGATTGCCGACCGAGAAAAAAGAGCCCTTATTTTTTTCATATCAGAAAACCATAATCGCTTCCAACTGGTTTGTGGGCGAGGATCAACAAATAAAATGGACATGAGAGTCCTTATGCAAGAAAGCCTTTGTCTTATTGATGGAAAAGGTGGAGGAAATCAAACGTTCGCTCAAGGTGGAGGGACTGCGTCATTAAAAGTAGAGGAATTTTTAAGGCACATCATTAACATTATAGCTAAACTATTAAAGTGAGAAGAAAATACGACAGTCAAATAAGAGGTAACTCCTTATGTTCATTTATTAAATGAGATCCAGGAGTTGAGCATCGACAGCCATATCGAGGCCTGCATACAGAAAGCCGGAATATGAGATCCGGCTTCTTCTCCATTATTTCCCCTTCGCTTTCTTCCTTTTCTCTTTCTCCGCCCGGTAAAACTCATGAAACATCTTCATCAGCGCCCGCTTTTCGATCCGCGACACATAGCTGCGCGAAATACCAAGTTCTTTGGCAATCTCCCGTTGCGTTTTTTCCTTCTTCAAATCAAGCCCAAACCGCCCGACAATCACTTCCTTCTCACGATCATCTAAAATGTCGATGTATTGCTTCACTTTTTCAAGCTCCATGTTGAGCTGGATCGTATCAATCACGTCTTCATTTTCTGATTTTAAAACGTCGATTAGGCTTATTTCAATGCTACTCACAGGTTATCCGTTTTGTTCACTTTCCGATATAACACAAAAGTTTGATGTATAATTAATGGTGCTTTTTTGCTTTAGAATTATTACTTGAAAAAAATAAGATTATTTGCATGATATTTGATTATAAAAAAACGAACTAATGTTCTTGTGAAGGGAGACAAATCTATATCTGCCAGTATGGATCTCATATTAGATGAAAAAATTGTTAATCTCTTTGATTTGAGCTTCAACAATGAAGCAAGAAAGTCTTTGTCTCATTATGAAAGCATATGGTCAAATATATTGGAGGCTTGCATTTCTTTTACAGATGAAGGAACATCACAAGCAGTAAACAGAAACCTTAAAAAAGCCGATGTGTTAAAAGATGCAACCCAAGAGTTTATACGCTTAGTTTCAGCTACAAAGCTGTTAATAAACCAATATACAAAGAATTTAAAATCGTCTTAAAAGTTATGTTCCAATAATCTCAGATAACCCAGCAGCATCCTAAAAATAATAAGAGGCCAGGTGTTTATATAATCCTGAGCCTCTTCATTGTCGTCATTCCGCCCTTCGCTTCTTCCGCTTTCCTTCTCCGCCCGGGTAAAACTCATGAAACATCTTCATCAGCGCGCGATTCTTAATCCTGAACACACAGCTCCGCAAAATCCCAAGCTCTTTCGCGATTTCGTGTTGCGTTTTTCCATCTTCAAATCAAGGCTAAACCAGCTAAGATGGCTGCGAGAAATAATAAGTATCTATTTTTTGCTGATGGAGATAAGGTGTTTATGTTTACAGATTCACTAACCCTTAAGGACCAAGAGGTTTTAGAGAAAGAAAAGAAAAAGATTAAAGGATTATTAAATCCTAAATTCTTATAAACAAAATCAAAAGTCCAAAACGGAAAGCCTGCGGACACTAAACTTACAGTATTACGCTGTTTGTTTGGTGTCCGTTTTTATTTGGAAAAGGAGGACACAATCATGAATCGAAAAGATATTGAAAATTATTGAAAATCTAATCAATAGCTATCACTGAATGGCAAAAGAGGTTCATGGATTGCAGAAGGTACTCTATGGCTTGGTAATTCCAATGAAAAATTGGGGTGTTGCTCAATATGTATTAGAAGCTACTATGCCAAAAGGAAGTCCTGGGAAGAGTCAGGCTGAGCTAAGGCAAATGGATATGAGAGAGGAACGTCTTTTCAAACGTCTTAAGTATTATGAAGAGCGAGTATATGCAGTGGAGCTAGGTGCCGAAAAGATCAAAGGGGAGCAACATAAGGTCATTTATGACTGCATGATGGAGGGAATGAGCTACCGTGCAATAGGTCTTCATTTTGGCATTTCAAGGGAAACTGTACGAAATATGAAAGAAGAATTGATCAGCCAATTATGCCAAGATTGCCACTTTGAGCGTTTGTTGAATCTGAAAAGATCTGTAGTGTAAAATGGGAGGCAGGTCGGCGCGCAGGAGACAAATGAAAAAGATTTGTTTGTTATTTGTGTTAGTTGGCATTGTGGCGGTAATTGGTGCATGTTCTTCAGAAGATCCGACTGACGATACATCGTAAAATCTGTCGATTCATCAACAGATGATTTAACGGATGATACATCTGTTGAATCAGATACAGATAATGGTGAATCTGATAGCTCAATTTATATTGAAGAAGAATTAGAGAGTGATCCCAAAGCACCTTCTTCAAATCCAAATGATTACAATGATGATGGAGAGTATGTACCAGATAATGGGGGTTCAGATAACCCAGCTGATTATAATGTGGGACAAGAGGCTACATAATCAGCAAAGGAATTTCATGAAGGGTGCGTAGGTGAGTTTACCCAACTGTTTCATACGAATTTTACAAAAGAAGATACGTTGGGCTTTGATGATATTGACGGAAAATATAAATTTGAAGCAGCTGGCAGTACTTTGAAATTGAACAGGAATCTTCCAACATACTGGAAAAATTCTATGTGCGCAATGAAAAAGACTATCAAATCCGCAAAGAATTTTTTCAACGTAAGCAGAAAATTCACCCCTATTCTAGCTTTAGAGAGGCATTTACATCTATAGAAGCATTAGAGCAAGAATTTGTTGAAAAGCAGACGAGTGGATGGGGGTTAGATTATCCTAAAGTGAATGGAATTTTAGACGATATACGTTTTATGACAGAAGAGGGGCAAGAATTACTGGAAGACTGTGTTAGCGAAGACGAGGCTTTTGACTATACAAATCTACTTTATGTGCCGAAAGATGAGGATGGTCATCTATTTACAGATATCGGATTTGCTACAGGATACTATTTTCAGGCTTATGGTGCAGGCCATATCTACTTATTTTTCAATAAAGATTTAAGAAAAGAAGTAAATTGTTTTGAGTATACATAAGATGTAAGAAGTAAGAAATGGCTGTTGTGGTAATCTAATAAGAGTCAACAAGAAAAGAGTGATCAACATGGAAGAGAAACAGCAGCAAGAAATAGATCATAACAAAGTGTATGATTACGCTGAATTTCCGGATAAGGTCAGTGGCAGATGTGACAACTGCAACTCAGCTTACTTCAAAAGTTCTTTAAAAGGTGGCGTTTTCTTACGTGAATGCCGAATAAGAAGAGTATATAAACTATAAGTATATGATAGCTGGGCCCTTCAGAATTTAAAGGGGCCTTTTTGTTTGTATTTAATAAGGTTTAGTAATAGATACTTTAGTTTAAGTGAGGAGGCTAATCATTCAAATATTACGGTTTAGGCTCAATGTAAGAAGGAAACTCGGTAGGGTGATGCATTCCTGTTACAATTAAAAGATAAGCAAACACACAAAATATAGTAATTATCGCTATTGCTATAACGAATCGAAGAAGCTTCTTGACTTTTCTATGTCTGCGGAACTCGTAAAAATTAATAACATTATTCATACAAAACCTCCTCGTCTTATTTTTTAGAAACACAGAATAAAAAAAGGAAGATAAAACCTCCTCACTTATAACTCATAAGGTAGTTTTGTCTCCCAATATACCATTATTCCGTCTTTATTATACTTACAATTTAAAATTATCCTGTTATTATAACGTTAGCAACATGGTACACAACATTGAGAATTAGAGTGTGTTACATTGGGGTTTGATGTAGTACCTTTTATTTTTGAATGATAAGTTTCTTTAGTTGATAAATTAGTGTTATTTCTCTGTTGACGAGATGCATAATCAATTACACGTTGTTCTTCCAGTAGTACGAATTCTAATTCATACATCATAATCAATCACTCCTTTTTAAGCTTCTTTCTTTTGCTCTTTATTAGCCTCATTTGTGCAACAAGTGCTCTTTTCTTCTTTTATTTCCACGATCTCGATATTGCAGCAATCTTTTTCTTTCTTATTTCCTTTAAAAATTGACATTAGACCCATCTTCATCTACCTCCATTAAATTTCTAAAATTAAAAATAAATATCCTGAAACAGTTGCCATTAGAAACACAGATACAACAAATGCACTTACTAATTTTTTACGGAAAATACTCTTCAACATAATGATTTCAGGTAAGCTTGCACCAGCACCTCCTATTAGCAATGCCATTGTCGGAGCAATAGGGAATCCATTAACAAGTAAAGCTTGAGCAATCGGTAACATCGTTGATAGACGAATGTATAATGGAACACCAATAATAGCTGCAACAGGTATAACCCACCATTGGTTTTGATCAGAAATGAATGTTAAGAAGTTAGTTGGCACTGCTTCTTTAATAATTGCCCCTATGAATGCCCCAATTAATATATATACGAGAACTGAGCGAATTAAATCTATTGTTTCCTTAATGGATTCCTTTATATTTAACATAAGGCCTTTTCTACGTCGTTCATCTTGTTCTGGAAGAGTGCCTTTAATCATGACTTTTCTTACTTGATCTTTATAATTTTTCTTATCTAAATACCATCCAATAATCATAGAGAAAATAAAAGTTGTAATTGTATAAATAGCTGTTACCTTTACTCCATAGATATAAGCCATCAACCCTAAAATCCAAGGATCTAATAAAGGCGAAGTAAATAAATAAGTCATTACGGTTTGGAACGGTACATTACGGTTAAGCATGGTTACGAGTAATGGAATGGTTGAGCACGAACAGAAAGGTGTTACAAAACCAAGTAGTGCTCCAGCCAAGTTCCCTAGAAAGGGGTTTTTACTTCCCATCCATCTTTCAACTTTTTCGAAAGGTACGTATGCTTGAACAAAGCTGATAAAAAATGAAATACCAAGAAATAAAACCAATAAGTTCTTACTTAAAGATAAAAATTCTAATAATACTTTCGTTACTACATCTGGCATAAAGCATTCCCCCTTATAATTAACTTCGAAACTATGTATATTTACAATAGTTGCAAAATACAACTATTGTTTTTTGAAAAAGAGGCATTAACAGCAACTGCTGTTTTTCATAGCCTCTAGAATTAAATCAATACTTTCTAAAACTTGCCCACGTTTGTTTTCTGGCACATTAGAAAGGATTTCTTGAATATATACATTCATCTGTTTAGCAATTTCATCTTCGTATTGATCTCCCTCAGGAGTAAGTGTAATTGTGACATATCTACGATCAGTAGGAGATTGTATACGACTTACTAAATTACGTTCTACCAATCCTTGAATATGACGACTTAATGTACTGTTATCTAAACCTAGTGAAGCAGAGAGTTCATTTAAAGACGGTTTTTTTGTGCGCTCTACTTCAAATAATATATGACTCTGTACTAAAGAAACTCCACAACATTGTGCACCCTCTTTTTCAAGTAACCCAAAGCGTCTAATTAGAATTTGAAGCATTTGACGAAATTGATGAGATTCTTTTCCTACTTCTACGTTGTTCATAATCTTTTCACCACACCTTATTTGCGTGTTAAAACAATTGTAAAATACAACTATTTCAAATGTCAACGATTAAATTGACATTTTTTTCAGTTTTTTTGTTGACGGGTCTAAAAATAGGTTATATTATCTGATTAACATAACAAAACATTTATATATAAAATATAAAAATGTTAATAAAGTTATAAGGGGTGCTAAATACATGTTAGCTTTGAATCAAAAACTAAATTCTTATTTTGATACTTTTTTTACTGAAGCAGTCGAAGGGGGTACACTGCCCGAAAGAGAGAAAGTTGTAGCTATTTTAACTTCAGCTACTTTGTTAAATGATCAGGCTACATTGAAGAATGCGGTCCTAACTGCTAAACAATTAGGGTTTACTAAAGAAGAGATCGGTCAAATAACTGCTATTGCGGTTGCTGTGAATGCTCAAAAGTTAAAAGATCAAGCCGAGGTAAAGGTAGAGAGTAAACCATCTTCTACATGCTGCCAATAAGGAGACGATCTATGGATAATCAATATGTTATTTTAGTGAGTCCTAGAGATAATGAAGTTCAATTGGTACAACAACAAGGTTATAAAACCATTTTATTAAGAAAAGAGATTTCATTTGATGAAATTTTTGATGTGGACGTACCTATCGAAATAGATTTAAACAATGAAGAAGTGGTGTTAGAAAAATGTTTAGAACTAGCTAATCAGCTTGATATTATTTCAGTTTTTACGATGAATGAATACCGAATTCCTTTAGCATCTAAGATAAGTGAAGCACTACAATTAACATATCAACTACCTTATGAAGCTAGTTTACGATGTCGGAATAAAAAATTGGCTAGACAAAAACTAAATGAAGCTAGTGTAGGGGAGGTTCAATATCGCCTTGTCACTTCAGAAAGCGATTTAGAATCTGAACTTCAGGGCATGGATTTCCCCCTAATTGTTAAACCGTCTAACGATTCAGGAAGTAAAAATGTTTACTTATGTAAGAGCGAATCGGAAATATCAATAGCTATTAAACATATTGTACAGAGCAAGAAAAATATCGTTGGTCAAAGTCTTGATACAGATATATTGATTGAGGAGTTTTTGGATGGTCCGGAGTTTAGTATTGAATCTGTGACCGTAAATGGCCAAACTATTATACTAGGGATTACAAAAAAACTTGTCACTCCCTACCCCCTTTCCATTGAAGTAGGGCATGACTTCCCTGTAGCTTTAGGCCCTGATGAAGGGAAAGAGATAAGAAGTCTAGTAAAGGAAAGTTTGGCTATTTTAGGAGTGGATTTTGCCGTTACTCATACCGAAGTTAAATTAACGAATAAGGGTCCAAGGATTGTAGAAGTGAATGCTAGACCTGGAGGCGATGAGATCCCACACCTTGTTAAGGCAGTTACGGGAATTGACCTTAAAACCTTAGCTTTTCTTGTTACCCTAGGCAAAGGAATTGATTCTTTAAATTTGTCTTCATCCACTGTTCATTCTGCGTCCATTCGATTTTTATTAGCAAATCAAGAAGGTAAAGTCTATTTTGATGAACGATTCCAGTCTGCTTCTATAAGAGAGCAGAAGTGGTATGTTAACAACGGTGAATTAGTCCAACGAACCGAGAGTAATTTTAATCGTTTGGGTTATTTTATTGTCTATGGAGATGAACACAGCCCTTCATGTAGTAAAGCTGATTCTGTAGAAAAAGAATTATCTATAACAATTAAGAGCCCATTGGAGATTTAAATATGATTACAGATGTTGAGATTAAATTTAAAGCACTTAGTGATAGGACCAGACTTGCACTTTTACAGGAAATTTCCTGCTGTAAGGAGTTATGCGTCTCTGATCTACAAAAAAAGTTTAATATTTCTCAATCAAAGCTATCTTATCATCTAAGACTACTTGTTGAGGCCGGCATCCTCATGCGTTGCGAAAGAGGAACTTGGTGCTATTATCAGGTGAATGAGAAAGAAATTAAGCGCATTTTATCTCCTATCACTTACCAAGAAATCATAAAAAAACAGTGAGTCCAGATAACTCACTGTTTTTTTCGTTAAAAACATTCTTTATAAGAATCAGCAGCTTTTTGGTACTCTCCTAATTTGAAGTAAACATCTGCGACCTTTTTACATACATGATCACATGGCATAGATTGATTCACTAAAATTCTCTTTGCCTCGGTATAATTATACAACGCCACTTCTACATTAGATAATTTATCATTAATATCTCCTAATAGTTCAAATGCTTGTGCCTTATGCTTATTGTTATCATCCGGTTTGATAATGTCGTTACATAATGACGCAGCCTTTTCGTAATTCTCTTGTAGATAATATACTTTTGCAAGCTCTACTTGTGCGTTCATAATTTTAGATTCTTCAGCTTTAACGTGTTTATAAATATTTATAGCTGTTCTTAAGTCAAGATCAGCTTGATAATAGTCTTTTTGATAAGAACATAAGATTCCTAAGTTAGTATAAGTACCAGCTTCATGGTATTTATCTTCACTTAACTTAAAGTATTTAAGAGCCCGTTCATAAGAGATTTTAGCCTCTTTATAACGCTTCAGCTCCATATTACAAACTCCTAGAGCCATAAAGATTTCTCCTGCTTTATAAAACGAACCTAGCTTATCGTTTAAATCTCTCGCTTCTTCTAAGAAATTAATTGCTGAATAAAATTCTCTTAACTTACCATGAACAATCCCTAAGTTAACTAAAATAGAGATTCTTATCATTTCACTAATTTGATCATAAATCATGATACGATAGGCTTTATTTAAGATATGAAGGGCCTTTTCATTATCCTGAACCTGACTGTGACTATGACCTAGGGAATCCAGTGAACGTAACATTTCGTTTGTATGGTTTCCTATTTCTAGTTGATAAAAACTTTTTTCAAAGAAAGTAATCGCGTGATTATAGTCCTTTTTATACTCGTAATATTTTCCATGTATCCACGTTAAAATCCCTTTATCATACTCATTTAGGTCCTCACGGGACAAATACTCTTTTTTCTGAACAAATGCCTCCACTTTATCAAATGAGTTAGCATTGACTTGGTTTTCGGCTGTTTTTATTTCTTTTTTCACTTGAGATAAAAGTAAGTCTTTATTTTCAACGGTTTTAAAAAAATCATCGACCGTACAATCTAGTTTTTCGCTTAATTTTTCTAATACATCAAATGAAGGATGGACAAGTCCTTTTTCAATTTGACTTAGATAGCTTCTAGTAATGATGCCCTCTGATAAATGTTGCTGCGTTAACTTGGATTCTTTTCTTAATTCTTTTATGCGCTGACCTAACATAAAAAATACCCCAATCTTTTCGTTATTTTCCTATCTCTATTATTAACGTTTTTGAACAAAATGCAAACAGTTTGTTAAATGTTCAAAATGTGTTGACAATGACTTCCACATCTATTACTATTTACTTATGAATTAACATTTGTAACAAAACTTATAACAAATTAAAAATGTTAACTAATGTTAAGTGTTAAAAAAGGAGGAACATACAATTAAAATTTGAAGAGTAGTAGTTAACAAGTATTAGCCTTACATAATTATGACGACAGCTGGTCATGTTCACTTTAAATAGTTTGAATATTATAAAAATGGAGAGGGCGATGAAAATAAAATATAAGATTTGGTTGATGAAGGCTACAATAGCAGCAGCTACTATTATTATTGATGTCAGACCCAGTGTGGCCACGCGTCTAAGCGAATTAAATACTTATTAGGAAAAAATCAAAGAACGGAGGAAATAAAATGAAGATACGATATAAAGCTTGGTTAATGTACGCTACGATGGCAGCAGCCGTTATTATCATGATGACAGATCCAGTTTGGCCATAAAAGAAATTAGGAGGGTTCATTAATGAATGTTTTACTGGTTTCAAATTTTGAAGGTGGCTTTCAGCCAAATACCATTGCCACAGCAGCAACTCCATTAATCAAAGCTGGCTTTAACGTTTCAATTTTAGATACTTACGTCGAAGGAATAGTTGAAGATAAATTTTTAGATAAAGATCTAATCGCTATTTCTGTTCCATTATTCGATGCAGTGCACGCTGGAATTGAGATTGCAAAGCGTGCGGCAAATCTTAATCCAGAAGCTCACATCACTTTTTTTGGACAACATGCAACAATTAACGCTAATCGTTTAGCTGGAAAGTATAGTAACTCCTGTATTTGCGGGGAATGGGAACATCCATTAACACTATTAGCTAAACATCTTTCAGGTGAGGTACAGGAGAACATCCCAGGATTATTAAGCGCAGAACAAGCTATAAAAGGGGAATCAATTCATCCTTATATGGCACGTGATCATCTAGATATACCTTCAAGAGACTTACTACCACCATTGTATAAATATCCTCAAAAACAAATTAATCATATTTTAGGCTCAGAAGAAGTTGTAGGCTCCACTGAAATCGCTAGGGGCTGTCATCATAAATGCTTATACTGTTCAGTATTTGCAGCATACGATGGAAAAGTTATTTTAGTTCCAGAAGATATTGTATTAGAAGATATTCGAAATCTGGTAGCAGGAGGAATGACTCACCTTACATTTATTGATGCGGATTTCTTTAATGCAAAATACCATGGAATTAAAATCTTACGTAAACTTCATGATGAATTTCCGAACTTAACATATGATTTCACTACCCGAGTAGATCACATCCTAGAAAATAAAGAAACCCTTTTAGAAATGAAAGAATTAGGCGTCAAATTTATAACATCAGCATTAGAATTTCCTTCTGAAGAAGTACTTGATGCAGTTGCTAAGAATACTACCGTTCCAGACATTGAGGAAGCGATTGCCTACTTAAGAGAAATTGATATCAAATTGAATCCAACGTTTATCATGTTTAACCCATGGACTAAATTTGAAGATCTTACGAAATTCAGAACTTTTGTAGAGGATAACCAACTAGGGAATATAGTAGATCCAATTCAATATGAAACAAGACTATATTTGTATAAAGGCTCTCCATTATTACATAAAGAGTCTATTAAAGCCTTGGATTTAGAAGAACATGAATTCCACTATGATTGGAAGCATCCAGATCCTAAACTGGACGAGCTTTATTCTGAAATGTTAACGCCAGCTGAAGAGGGCATCTTTAAGCGATGCTGCTTGAAATGTTAAGGAGGAATAACTAGTGGCTGAGAAATCTATGGTAGCAGCTTCTGTTGGACAAACGCATGTCTTGCTAAAGATAGATCCTTACGCAGAAATAAAGAAGAAACTGATAGCAGAGTTTATTGGAACCTATTTTCTTGTTTTTGCAGGGACAGGAGCAATTGTCGTCGACTCCCTTACAAAGAGTCTAACTCATGTTGGAGTAGCCATCACATTTGGTTTGGTTGTATTGGCTTTAATTTATTCATTTGGACATATCTCAGGAGCTCATTTTAATCCAGCAGTCACACTCGCTTTTCTACTTCTTGGTGAAATCAATAAAAGAGAAGCTACACTATACCTTTTTACTCAATTAATCGCAGCATCAGCCTCAAGCATCACTTTATTATATATGTTTGGGGACGTAGCGAACTTGGGATCTACTCTACCTAGTGGTTCTTGGACTCAAAGTTTCGTTTTAGAGTTTGTTTTGACATTTGTACTAATGATGGTGATTTTAACATCAGCTGTACATGGTAAAGCAGTCAAAGCATTTGCTGGCATGGCAATAGGAGCAACTGTAGCTCTAGAAGCAATGTTTGGTGGTCCAATTAGTGGAGCTTCAATGAATCCTGCTCGATCATTTGGACCTGCAATCGTATCAGGGTCGGTTAGTGCGCTATGGATTTACCTAATAGCAACTGTATTAGGTGCCATTAGTGCTGCCTTCATTTATAAAATACTTCATGAAGAAGAGTAAATAATCAGGGGGAATGAAAATGAAAACTGCAAAATTAGTGTTACTTGGAGGATTTTTAGGAGCTGGTAAGACAACTACAATGATTAATTCTGCTTTAAAACTTGAGGAGCAAGGTTATCGTGTTGCTATTGTAACAAATGACCAAGGGAAAGAGTTGATTGATACTGAACTAGCTCGTAAAAACGGCTTAGATACAAAAGAAGTAACAGGCGGATGTTTCTGCTGTCAATTTGAAGATCTATACGAGAATTTAACTGGATTATTAGAAGAAAAACAACCAGATGTCATTATTGCAGAAGCTGTAGGAAGTTGTACAGATTTAGCTGCTACTGTAATTCAACCACTAAAACAGTATTATTCAGAACAGTTTAAGACTGCACCTCTAACGATTGTTGTTGATCCAGCTAGATTGATGCATGAGTTAAATGCTACGGATGAAACAAGACCTTCTTTTTCACAATCAATAAGTTATATTTTTGAGAAACAATTAGCTGAAGCAGATATCATTACGCTCAACAAATTAGATCGTTACTCTTCTGAAGAAATTGAAAAACTATATAACTATTTACAACAACGCTATCCACAAACTGTGATCCAAACCATCTCTGCAGAAAGAGGAGATCACCTTGATCTATTAACTGAAACCTGGTTAACAACAGATTTAGGCGGAGATAAGGTTCTTGATATCGATTACGAACGATATGCGGAAGGAGAAGCACAATTAGCTTGGATGAACATATTAGGTGATTTAAGTTCTGATCAAGATGTAGATCCACGTCAATGGGCTACAAACTTCTTAGATAGATTAAATGCTCATTTTGCAAGAGAAAAAATGGCTATTGCTCATTTAAAAGTTCATGTAGGACTTGAAAATGGATATGTGAAAGCAAGTATGGTTCATACAGGTGATGAACCAACGTTTACTGAAGAAAATGTACACGATGCAAAACAACTACGAGTGGTATTAAATATCCGTATTGAAGCATCCCCAGCAATCTTAAATTTAGTTGTAGCAGATGCCATCGGTGCGCTTAATCAAGAGTTTGGTACGAAATGGACTGAGACATATAATGAGTGCTTTAGCCCGTTACCACCAAAGCCTGTTCATCGCTTATACGAAGTATTGTAAGGAGAGGATATAAATGAAAACAAGTGACTTAATTGAAATCTTTCCAAGTATATCAGGTGCTCAATGTTGTGAACTAGAATCAGGTGAGGATACTGACTGCTGCGAAGATAGTCAAAATTTTTATGAAGAAAGCCTTGAGTTAAAAGAGCAATTAAAGGAGTACTTTGATAAATCGGTAAATGTGCATCTTTATAACTACGATATTTCAATGGATCGAGTAATGGCTCAGAAAAAGCTCAGCGAATTAATTAAACAAAGAGGATTTCAGCATATAAGCGAGGATACAATCCTTAAGTATGTAACACCAGCTGTAGTTGTAAACGGGAACTTAGTAAGCTTTGCAACAAAACCTCACTTAGAACTAGTAGTAAAAGAATTTAGTTAATAGTAAGGAGCCAGTATATTGGCTCCTTATTTAAAATAAGATCTATATAAATAAAACATTGGCTTCCTAAATAAAGAGATAAGCTTCCTAAAAGCTAAGAAATTATATCAGGGTGAAAGGGTGTGAAAATAGAGATGCAAAATCAAAAGATAAGTATTGATATAGCAGTTCAAACAGGTTTAAGAAAGAAATTAAATATTGGGACTAACCCTTTAACAGGTTTAATCATCGCCATTTTAACTACAACTTTCTTTGTGATAACTAATATTGTACCATCAGAATCTTTTATAACCTTTATGGGGTTATGTGTTGTTGCTTGGTTAGCAGCAGAAAATGGAGGAAACGATGTTTCTAAAGGTGTATCCTCATTAGTAGCTTCTGGCTACGCTAGTGCGTTAACAGCTATAATATATGGCGTTGTCATGACTGTAATTGGAGGAGTATGCTCCTTCTTTCTTGCTTCTAAACTAGTTGGTTTATTTACTGCCGGTTTAATGAATTCAGAATATCAACTCACGGGTATCATGGCTTTGGCTATGGCACTAGGGGCAACTCTTTGGGTAGCACTTGCCACTAAATTTTCATTACCTGTTTCTACAACACATGCTATTATCGGAGCAGTTATCTTAGTTGCATGTATCTCACAAGGTGTATCTAGTGTATTGTGGGGGAATCTTGGAAGTAAATTTGTTTTACCTTTACTTCTTAGTCCAGTATTAGGCTTATGTATAGCTTGGTTCCTTAATTTATTTGTAGATGAAATTAAAATCAATCCCCAAGTAGGAATAGGGATTGCATGGATCTCTAGTGGTTTAATTTGTTTCGTTCGATCGGTCAATGATACACCAAAAATTGTAGCAATTGCTTTACTAGTCTCTGTATTAAATGGTTCCTCGGAACAAAGCAGTACCTTACCATTTTCATTCTTCATTTTAGTTACTGTAGCGATGAGCCTAGGGAGCTTAATTAAAGGGCTGCCAGTAACAGAACTATTAGCAAAAAAAGTGACTAAATTAGATGAAAATAGCTCCTTGTCAGCAGTGCTCACTACCACCTCTTTAGTTATGGCCTCGAGTCAATTTGGATTACCGGCTTCTACGACCCACGTAAGTACTTCTTCTATTATTGGAGCTGGATTAAAAAATGGACGAGAAGCATTGAATTTTGGAGTTATTAGAGAGATTATTCTATCCTGGGTTGTTACTTTACCGGGTGCCGGAATTATTGCAATGATTTTCTACTATATTCTAAAATTAATCCTTTAACAGCTGTTATATCTTTATACGATTTTCTAAATATAAGAATATGTAGATTTTTATAAAAAAGCCTGCCTCAGTTAGGGACTGATCCCTGTTTTTGAGACAGGGATCAAAACACCTTTTAAACAGCCAATTGCCGATAGTTTATCGGTGATTGGTTGTTTAGTTTCGTTTGAATACGAATATTGTTATAATAATGAATGTATTCTATGACAGTGCGTGCGGTCGTGGTTCGATCAATGCTGTTAAGATAGAACGTTTCAGACTTTAGTGAGGAATGAAACGATTCGATGGAGGCATTATCAGCGGGCGTCCCTTTGCGGGACATGCTCATGGTAATGCCTTTTGTTTTAACAGCTTTCTGATACTCGTAAGATGTATACACAGATCCTTGGTCACTATATAACACGCAGTTCTCAGGCAGTGTTGGCAGTTGATCAAGTGTGTGTAAGACAAAGTCTGTGTCCTGCTTATTTTGATCAATACAACGGGGTCAATGCTTGGACGTCCTTTTGAAGAATAAAGAGGGGCAACTTGATCATAAATAAACGAAAATTCATGGCTTCTTCCATCTTCCTAACCAAATGATTTTCAGGGACAAGTTCACTTAAGGCAAAGACTTCGAGCTGTTCACGCTGATCTTTTGAATGCTTGGACAACATGGTAAAACCTCCAAAATCTAGATTCATTCATATTTTAACAAAAAAGCGTGTCGATGAAGCCACTTTTTGTGACTTTGTCGACACGCTGAAAGGCTCTCTTTTCAAGAGGCCTTTTTTATAATATTAATCCTCAATATTTTCGATTACCTGTCTAACCATTTCATGTATTTGGTCAAACTGCCATTCTATATCACCTATTACTAAATGTAACTGTAGTAATTCAGAAGTTAGTTTTTCTTTATCTTCAATTTGACTTAAGTTAGCTAAAACTTTATTCAATCTTTCATCTATATGCGGAAGTTCTTTAATATTTTCCTCTTCTTCTAAAAGTTCTTCTGTTGAAATTAATGTACTATTATATTTTTCATTTAATTCTTTTAAAGCACTAAAAATTTTATCAATATTTTTCATCTATCATAACCGCCTATTTTAATTTTCTTCCAATAGCATTCTTAGTCTTAACTTCGTTCAATGTTCCATCCAAATTCAACACTACTCTTAAATTTCCTCTTTTATCGAAAACTTCTAAATGATCCTTGTGCAAATTATCTAAATAAAATCTATCTCCTTTTTTCAGATATGGATTATCCAATTTTTTATTAACTTCATAGATTGATTGGCCTTAATTAATGGCAATATATGTAAGTAGGTCGAGTATTCGACAGCCAGATCGAGGCCTTCATAAAGAAAGCAGACTAAGGATGTGCTGAAGTATGCGTCTGGCATTTAATTGTTTAGGGCGGATGCAAGTAAAGAACGGATTAGTGAAATTTTTTGGTGCGACCTAGACCGTTTCTCGGAGAGCTATCAGTGATGACAAAAAGTGATTTTCATAAATGTTTTTCTATTTCAATGAAAAGAAACCTTTAAATGAATACAGAAAGCCGGAATATGAGATCCGGCTTCTTCTCCATTATTTTCCCTTTGCTTTCTTCCGCTTCTCCTTCTCCGCCCGGTAAAACTCATGAAACATCTTCATCAGCGCCCGCTTTTCGATCCGCGACACATAGCTGCGCGAAATACCAAGCTCTTTGGCAATCTCCCGTTGCGTTTTTTCCTTCTTCAAATCAAGCCCAAACCGCCCGACAATCACTTCCTTCTCACGATCATCTAAAATGTCGATGTATTGCTTCACTTTTTCAAGCTCCATATTGAGCTGGATCGTATCAATCACGTCTTCATTTTCTGATTTTAAAACGTCGATTAGGCTTATTTCATTCCCTTCTTTATCCTGCCCGATTGGATCATGAAGGGAGACGTCTTTTTTTGTTTTTTTCAATGCGCGCAAATGCATGAGGATCTCGTTCTCAATACACCGCGCGGCATACGTCGCCAGCTTTGTCCCTTTTCCGGCGGAATAGCTTTCAATCCCTTTGATCAGCCCGATTGTTCCGATGGAGATTAAGTCCTCTGCATCCTCACCTGTATTTTCGAATTTTTTCACAATATGGGCGACCAAGCGAAGATTATGCTCTATCAGCATGTTCCTGGCATGTTCATCCCCTTTAGCCATAAGTTCTAAGTATTTTTTTTCCTCGCTGCTTGAGAGCGGTTGTGGAAAGGCATTGTTTTTCACGTAAGATACTAAAAAGACAAGCTCTTTAACAACAAAGCCGAGCGCTGCGAAAACACCTGTCACCATCGTCACCTCCACAAAAGTATGTAGGCAAAAGCCTATATGTAAATGTATGTGGGCATAAGGCTGTCTGTGTCTGTACAGGGAAATTTCTCGCAGGGGGGCTTGGCTTTTGTGAGCAATATACGAATTTCAAATTTTAAAAATAATTTTTATCAGACTCCCATACATGGAAATGTACAAAAAATGTGTATGGGGGGATGGGAATGAAAAAGTGGATGGCAGGCCTGTTTCTTGCTGCAGCAGTGCTTCTTTGTTTTATGGTTCCGCAGCAGATCCAAGGCGCTTCTATGTACGACAAAGTGTTGACTTTTCCGCTGTCTCGTTATCCGGAAACAGGGGATCATAATAGAGATGCGATTGCAGAGGGACATTCTGATATTTGCACCATCGACAAGGGTGGAGCGGACAAAAGACGGCAGGAGTCATTAAAAGGAATTCCGACGAAGCCGGGCTAAGACCGGGATGAGTGGCTGATGGCGGTTTGTGAGGAGGGCGGCGCGGGGGCAGATGTCCGATATGTGACGCCTTCTGATAATCGCGGGGCCGGCTCATGGGTAGGGAATCAAATGAGCGGTTATCCTGACGGCACCAGAGTGCTGTTTATTGTGCAGTAATAAAGGAATAGAGGCTCTTTCCTGAGCCTCTGTTGTTATGAACCTTCGCGATGCTGAAGGTTCGGAGGATTGGTTCCTGCTTTTCGCCAATACTGGCGTGTGCCTTCGTCTCGAACAACGATGCCCAGCTGTGCAAGTTCAAGCCGGAATTCTTCCACATCGTCTGTTTCTTCGTCTTTCAGTGCTTGGTGACGAGCCTTCAATATAGCATGGGCGCCTGGCGAAAGGTCTGGTGCATCAGGTATCCACCGGCGAAATTGATCTTTGAACGGATCACCATCTGCTGACCATTCGTAATGATGCTGTCTAAAGGCCTTCTCGACGTTTTGTGGTTTTTCATCAATTTCTTCCCGCACCAATTCATACCCGGCTGTTCCTAGGAGGACAAGCTGTTTTTGATCGATAAACACAAGAGCGATGTCGTTGGAATCAATCGTTTGCACTTTCTTTCCCTTGGTTAATTCCACTGTGTCATCTGTAATCTTGACAGACAGCAGCATGGCAATAACAGAATAAGCGAACCAAATCCCTGCAGACGCGCCAAGGAACGCAATAATGAATGCAGCTGGTGATCCCTGAAAAGAGGTGACCAGACGGAGAGGTCCCTCGAAAGGGATCCATGGGAGTGACAATGCCCATTTTGCAAACTGCGGGACAAAATACCCGATCGCAAAGCCGATGATTGCAAGTGCAACGTATAACAAGTAAACAGCGGTTTTCGTAACTCCTATAAGAGTGTATGGCCGATTATACAATATGTCACCTTCTTTTTCTGAGGGAAATCAAAATCTCCTTCCTATATTTTATCTTAAAAACTTGGTAAATCAAGGGAAAAAGAAACTCGGAAATGGACCTGCAACAGCTGGAAACAATAGCGCCCGGGTAAAACATGGACTTGAGTTGGCAGTCGTCTCGGCTCGGATGGCGCAGCTGAAAGTCAAACCGCTTAAGCTGTTTTGGAAAAAGAAAAGCTAATGCTTAAGAACATATAAACAAGGTGCAACAGTAAACCCTTTTTGACTTCATTTGTGTTTATGCGTATCACAATTCAGTTCACTGGGAACATAAAAAGTAAAGGCTTTTTAGACAACCAGGAGGAATTGACATGAAAATCGGATTAATCGGGCTGGGAAAAATGGGCATCAACATAGGAAAACAATTGATTGACCGCAAACATCAAGCGGTTGGGTATGATGTAAATCAATCGGCTGTTGATGAATTGAAAGCCTATGGGGCTGAAGGGACAACGAATCTAAACGAGTTGATTTCTTCATTAGATACGCCGCGTATACTATGGGTTATGGTGCCGCATGGCGTTGTCGATGCTGTTTTGCGTGATGTGACAACTTTATTAAGCCAAGGCGATATCATCATTGAAGCCGGAAATTCTCATTATAAAGAATCGATTCGCCGTTACAATCAACTGAAAGAAGCGGGTATCCATTATCTCGACGCCGGAACGTCAGGCGGAATGGAAGGCGCACGCCACGGAGCCTGTTTTATGGTGGGAGGCGACCCAGAAGCATGGGAGGCTGCTGAGCCGCTGTTTCGGGATGCTGCCGTTGAAAATGGCTATCTTTACGCTGGTGAAGCGGGCAGCGGACATTTTCTGAAAATGATTCATAATGGCATTGAGTACGGAATGATGGCTGCGATCGGTGAAGGATTCGAAGTGCTTGAAAACAGCCAATTTGATTTTGACTATGAAAAGGTCGCCAGGGTGTGGAATCATGGCTCTGTCATTCGATCTTGGCTTATGGGGCTGACTGAGCGGGCTTTCTCTAAAGATGCGAAGCTGGATCAGATCAAAGGTATCATGCATTCCTCAGGTGAAGGAAAATGGACGGTGGAAACAGCGCTTGATCTGCAAACAGCAACGCCGGTAATCGCCATGTCGCTATTGATGAGATACCGTTCTTTAACAGACGATACGTTTACAGGAAAGGTTGTCGCGGCGCTTCGAAATGAATTCGGAGGCCATGCGACAGAAAAAAAGTAGGGGGCGCACACGCCTCCTTATTTTTTTTGCACGTTCAGCAGGTGAGGAAACTTTTTATAAACGATCAGCATGATGATGAGAATGTAGGCTCCGTAAATGCTGAAAGACAGCAATTTATTGCTCGCGAAATTGGCACCTGCAATGGTAACAACGACAATATTCGGGATTTTTCCTATGAGAGACGCGAAGAAAAAAACATGCCAGCGAACCTGACTCAGCCCGCATATCACGTTCATAACAAGGGAAGGAATAACCGGGATGAGCCTTCCTAATAAAACAGCGGCAAAAGCATTCTTGTTGAAAGAAGCCTCGTAGCTTTGGATGGCAGGATAGGCCTGAACTTTTTTTCTGGCCCAATCTCTAAGGCTGTACCTGGCGAGAAAAAACAGCATGATTGTACCAAGCATGGAGCCGCTCAGTGTAATCCAGATTCCATTTGCCATTCCGAACACAGCTCCATTTAAAGCGGCTACCAAAGCAAACGGCACAATAGGGAAAAAGACATCGGCAGCAATCAGCAGCATACTGAATAAAACAGAAAACATCCCTCCTGCTTTGATCGCATCAAGCCAAGCCTCTTTCTGAAAAAAACCGACTGCAATGACCGTCAAAATGACGATGATACCCAGTATCTTTTTTAACATGTATGTGTCACTCCCAACTACGGTGATGTCAGGAGCTGAAATCTCCGTCATCTAGAGTTAGTATAACTGGTGTCATGTCAGCGGTCCAATTGAAATTGATATCCGGGTTGGAAACCCATTCTTTTCTATCTTGTAAAATAGGCTGTCCATCTCTCTGTTTTCTCCATTCTTTATATAGTAGGGAGGGATAGAAATGACTAGGCTAAAAAAGGATTATTCCGGCATATCCTGCTTACATTACGGTTTACGTGAAAAAACCAAGCATATCTGTCAGCTGGCATTTTACAGGTGAAGATTCAGTCATTTATCTGCATTTTCCGATAGATGAAAACGGCTGGCATGCTGGTGAAGGCACAAATGGAACAGGGAACCGCTCACATTAATCGGAATTGAAATTTGCGAAAATGCTGACGGCGATTTTGAGCAAACAACTGAAATGCCCAGTGAATGATCAGAAAACGAATGAAAGAAATCAATATTCCGCTGAACCATGTCGTTCCCTACAAAAATGGTCCGGGAAAGAATGTCCGCGCAAACTCTTGGATGTCGGGAGTTCTTTTTAAGATGGAATTACTTCCGCCGATACGCCCCAACAGACATCTCCATCATATCCGCTGCTGTCGGGGATGATAAAACTTACTTCACCTTTCTATTCTATCCTGACAAGGGCGCCAAAAATAACGGAGTTGACGGACCGAAAACCGCAAATGCCGTCAAGCGTTTTCAGCTGATGAACGGATTAACTGCGGACGGCATCTATGGACCCCAAACAAAGGCCAAGCTTAAATCGAAGGTAAAGTGAATGCAGGGGTAAGGGATAACCTGTTTCCAAGGAGGATTCAGGTTATATTTTTTCTGTGTGATTTGGTGTTTTTTCGAGTGAGAAGAAGGGAATTTTTAAAAGAATCATCGGCCGTGCCTCAATGAAAATAGAATGATTTTTACTGAGGGGGACACGTTAACAGTAAGAAAAATACAGGAAGAACGAGAAACTCTTCGTTGAACGAGGGGGAACAGAGGTATAACATAGTGGTGAGGCTTGTGGGGGTGTAAAGATGAAGCATTTTTTTATCCTTTTCCTTCTGCTGTTCGTTACAGCTGGATGCGAGGGGGAGGGATACGAAGACGTTGTAGCATTTGGTGACAGTAATACGCGAGGCTCTAATTGGGACTATCGCGATTATCCAAAAGCACAGCAGTGGGTCAATATGTTAAAAACGGCTGAACGCGGAAAGCTTGATATACGCAACGCGGGAATTGGCGGACAGACGACTGAGGATGCCCGTCTGCGGTTTCAGGCAGATGTGCTGGATCAAAAACCGAAGTATGTGTTCATTATGTTCGGCACAAATGACGCCGCGATACTGACTGAGGGAAAACCGAGGGTATCGAAGCTGCGTTTTAGAGAAAATCTGGTTTATTTTATTGAAGAAAGCAGAGAGCACGGGATCAAGCCAATCCTAATGACATGTATCCCAATTATTGAAGGGAACGGAAAGCACCATTTGTTTTACTATTCGAGATATAAAGCAGCTGTATTTGAACCGAAAGGCGGGGCGAGAAAATGGCACAACTCATACAACGATATAACAAGGGATGTGTCGAAGCGCATGGATGTCCCTCTTGTAGACAATTGGAAGCATTTTGTAGAAGCAGACGGCGGAAAAGCAACGGATGAAGCGCTTATCCAATCGGGCCTGATAGATCCTTCAGGCAATCATATGACACCTAAAGGAGCAAGGATTGTATATGAAGGAATACAAGATGGGCAGGTTTTGAAGTACTGAGCCGGACAACGGCCTAAGCCGTTTTATTTCTCCTACATAGGCTGTTATAAATCTTATGTAAGGAGGCGCTTCAATGTATGGCGCAGGCAGGGCATATGGATATGCTTTTATCGTTGTTTTAGTTGTTGTTCTTCTGGTTGTGGGCGGCATATATTGGTTAGCATAGCTACCGTCCCTTGAAAACACCTCTTTTTAGGGGTGTTTTTTGATGAAAACAGTAGTAAAGCCCGCAACCGAAGTGATATAATATCAGTCATCTGAGTAAAAAAAGGAAATACGCCCGGAAAAAATAGACAAGTTCCTATTAAGAAGATACGGAAATAATATGTCCGAGCGATCTTCTTTTTATTTCGTTTTCAATTAACTCAATAAAGTCACGGTTTAAATTCATTTCAGTGGCTTTGAAATAAGATTCTATTAGTAATTCATCAGACAGTTTTCTCATGCTTGGAACCCAATTAATGGGAGAGTCACCTCCTTAAAAGTTGGAATCATTCATGAATGTAACGCATATATTGATACGTTGCGCATATCTGAGGCTGAAGTTACCTTTAATCTACCATGAAATGCATATAAGAACAATCGTTCTGTTATCCACACCAAAAAGTGGATAACTTGTGAGTATCGTGTTTATAATTTGTCTAAAGAGTGATGTAATAAGAGTGGATAGTGTGTGTAATTTTATCCACACCTGGTGAAGAAACCCAATTTTTGTCGAAATTTTTTTGCTCAGTTTTTCTTTCGGCACAAGTTCGATTTTTTTCGACAATCATTTTAAAGAGAAAAGGAAAGGGTGCAGGTTTTGTTAAAAAAGTTTTTTTTACCTGACGAGTTTGTAAAAAATATTTTTCATATTACACCTGAGAAATTAAAAGAACGAAATGTAAAAGGAATCATTACTGACCTGGATAATACGCTTGTTGAGTGGGACAGGCCGAACGCGACGCCGCGTTTGATCGAGTGGTTTGAAGAAATGAAGGAGCACGGCATTAAAGTGACGATTGTCTCTAATAATAATGAAAGAAGAGTAAAACTTTTTTCAGAACCGCTTGGAATTCCATTCATCTATAAAGCGAGAAAACCGATGGGCAAAGCCTTTAACAGAGCGGTGCGCAATATGGAACTGAAAAAAGAAGACTGCGTGGTCATTGGAGACCAGCTTTTGACCGATGTGCTCGGGGGAAACCGTAACGGCTACCATACGATTTTGGTCGTGCCTGTTGCTTCCTCTGACGGGTTCATTACGCGCTTTAACCGCCAGGTTGAACGCAGAATACTGAGTGCTCTCAAACGAAAAGGGCATATTCAGTGGGAGGAGTAAGAAATGGATAAGGTTGTTTGTATCGGCTGCGGAGTAACAATCCAAACCGAGGACAAATCAGGTCTGGGATACGCGCCGCCGGCATCGCTTACGAAAGAAAATGTCATTTGCCAGCGCTGCTTCAGACTGAAAAATTATAATGAAATACAAGATGTTTCCTTAACGGATGATGATTTCTTAAACATTCTTCACGGTATAGGGGAAACGGATTCTCTCGTTGTTAAAATTGTTGATATTTTTGATTTTAACGGCAGCTGGATCAATGGGCTGCAGCGCTTGGTAGGGGGGAACCCTGTCTTATTGGTCGGCAATAAAGCCGATATTTTGCCCAAGTCATTGAAAAGAGAGCGTCTGATCCAGTGGATGAAGCGTGAAGCGAAAGAGCTTGGCTTAAAACCGGTTGACGTATTTTTAGTCAGTGCGGGACGCGGCCAGGGGATCAGAGAAGTCATTGATGCGATTGAGCACTATCGCAACGATAAAGACGTTTATGTTGTCGGGTGTACCAATGTAGGAAAGTCAACCTTTATTAACCGGATTATTAAAGAAGTATCAGGTGAAGAAGATATTATTACGACTTCCCAATTTCCGGGTACAACCCTTGATGCGATTGAAATCCCGCTGGACGACGGCTCAGCGCTTTATGATACACCGGGAATTATCAACCATCACCAAATGGCGCATTATGTCAATAAAAAGGACTTGAAAATACTATCTCCTAAAAAGGAGCTGAAGCCTCGCACATTCCAGCTTAACGATCAGCAAACACTGTATTTCGGCGGGCTTGCAAGGTTCGATTACGTGTCCGGAGAAAGGGCTCCTTTTATTTGCTATATGCCAAATGAGCTGATGATTCATAGAACAAAATTAGAAAATGCAGACGCGCTTTATGAAAAGCATGCTGGGGAATTGCTCACGCCTCCGGGAAAAGATGAAATGGGTGAGTTTCCGGAATTGGTCGCTCATACGTTTACGATAAAAGACAAAAAGACAGATATCGTGTTCTCTGGGTTAGGCTGGGTAACGGTGCATGACGCTGATAAAAAAGTAACTGCTTACGCGCCAAAAGGCGTGCACGTGTTTGTTCGGCGCTCATTAATTTAATGAAAAGGGGAGAGGAGCATGAAAAAGCTGTACGGGGTTATCGGAAATCCGATTGGCCATTCCATGTCACCTGATATTCATAACGCATCGTTGAAAGATCTCGGTTTAGACGGATATTATCATGCCTTCAAAGTAGAAGAGAATGATCTTGAAGATGCGGTAAAAGGAATAAGAGCACTCGGCGTACAGGGCATCAATGTTACTGTGCCGCATAAGGTATCCATTATGAATTATTTGGATCATATTGACGAGAGTGCTAAAGTGATTGGTGCCGTAAACACGGTGAGGAGAGAGGGAGACAAGCTTGTCGGATACAATACCGACGGGGAAGGCTTTGTCAAGTCATTAATGAAGGTATTGGACAAGCCCATCTCTGAGCTGTCATTCTTAATGGTCGGCGCGGGCGGAGCGGCAAGAGCCATCTTTACAACAATCGCCCGTGATATACCGAAAAAGTTTGACATTTGCAACCGGACGCTAGAAAAAGCAAAGCAGCTTTCAGAATCCGCTCCCTCATTTCACAATAAAGAAGTGTTAAGCATGACAGAAGCAGAAAAGCGGCTTGAGCAGTATGATGTAATCATCCATACAACGTCTGTGGGCATGTATCCGAACGTGGAAGATGCGCCGCTTTCATTGCAGCATGCAGCAAGCTGTGCCGTCGTATGCGATATCGTGTATAATCCAATTCAGACGGCCCTTTTAAAAGAAGCAAACCAAAATGGCCTGAAGACGCTAGATGGAGTGGGCATGTTTGTAGAACAGGCAGCATTGTCTTTCCAATTGTGGACTGGAAAAGAGCCTGATATTGAAAAAATGAGATCGATTGTTATAGGAAAATTAGGAGGAACAGAATGTTAACAGGTAAACAAAAACGTTTTTTACGTTCAAAAGCACATCATTTAACGCCGATTTTTCAAGTGGGAAAAGGCGGGGTAAACGACAACATGATTAAACAAATCGCCGAGGCGCTGGAAGCAAGAGAGCTCATTAAAGTCAGTGTTCTTCAGAATTGTGAAGAGGATAAAAACGATGTGGCGGAAGCTCTTGTAAAAGGAAGCCGATCTCAATTGGTGCAAACAATCGGCAATACGATTGTGTTATATAAGGAATCAAAGGAAAACAAACAAATCGAGCTTCCTTAAAGGTGGTTGAAATGAAGAAAATCGGAATTTTCGGAGGCACGTTTGACCCTCCGCATAACGGTCACCTCTTAATGGCGAATGAGGTGCTGTACCAGGCGGGGCTTGATGAAATTTGGTTTATGCCCAATCAAATTCCGCCGCATAAGCAGGACGAAAACTATACGGACAGCTTTCATCGTGTGGAAATGCTGAAGCTTGCGATTCAGTCCAATCCGTCCTTTAAGCTGGAGCTGGCTGAAATGGAAAGAGAAGGGCCTTCCTATACGTTTGATACTGTTTCTTTACTGAAGCAGCGTTATCCGAATGATCAGCTGTTCTTTATTATCGGTGCTGATATGATTGAATATTTGCCGAAATGGTATAAGCTGGACGAACTGCTGAACCTCATTCAATTTATTGGAGTAAAGCGCCCCGGTTTTCATATTGAAACCCCTTATCCGCTTCTCTTTGCAGACGTTCCGGAATTTGAGGTATCATCAACTATGATAAGGGAACGGTTTAAAAGCAGGAAGCACACTGACTACTTAATCCCTGATAAAGTGAAGAAGTATGTAGAGGAGAATGGTTTATATGAATCGTGAGGAGGCACTTGCCTGCGTCAAGCAGCAATTGACCGAACACCGATATATCCACACGCTGGGCGTGATGAACACGGCGATCGAACTTGCGGAGCGATTTGGAGCCGACCTTAAAAAAGCGGAAACAGCCGCTATCTTTCATGACTATGCCAAATTCCGCCCGAAAGAAGAAATGAAACAGATTATCGCCAGGGAAAAAATGCCTTCACATTTATTGGATCATAATCCGGAGCTGTGGCACGCTCCGGTTGGCGCTTATTTGGCCCAAAGAGAAGCGGGGATTCAAGACGAAGACATTCTTGACGCCATCAGGTATCATACTTCTGGTCGGCCCGGCATGACACTTTTGGAAAAAGTGATTTACGTAGCCGATTACATTGAGCCCAACCGGGCATTTCCCGGTGTCGATGAGGTGCGTAAGCTTGCTGAGACAGATTTGAATCAAGCGCTCATTCAATCCATTAAAAATACAATGATGTTTCTTATGAAAAAAAATCAACCGGTTTTTCCGGACACATTCTCAACGTATAACTGGCTTGTGTCTGGTAACTGAACAGGAGGAATTTGTGAATGAACCAAAAGTCCATTCTAAAGATCGCAGCTGCAGCTTGCGATGATAAACGCGCAGAAGATATTTTAGCACTGGATATGGAAGGCATATCTCTGGTTGCAGATTACTTTCTGATCTGCCACGGGAATTCAGATAAACAGGTGCAGGCGATTGCTCGTGAAATCAAGGATCAGGCTGAAGAAAACGACATTCAAATCAAAAAGATGGAAGGCTTCGATGAAGCAAGATGGGTGCTCGTTGACCTTGGTGATGTGATTGTCCATGTCTTCCACAAGGATGAAAGAAGTTATTACAATCTGGAAAAACTGTGGGGAGACGCTCCGCTCGCAGATCTTGAGCTTGGAATGAACCAATGATTTATCAAGGCTTTGCAAGCGTGTATGACGAGTTAATGTCGCACGCACCTTACGATCAATGGACAAAGTGGATTGAAGCATCTCTCCCGGAAAAAGGCCGTATCCTCGATTTGGCATGCGGCACAGGAGAGATCTCAATCCGGCTTGCCGAAAAGGGCTTCGAGGTCACAGGGATCGATCTCAGTGAGGAAATGCTTGCTTACGCCCAGCAAAAGGTCTCCAGTAACCAGCCGATTCTTTTTCTTCAGCAGGATATGAGAGAGATGACCGGTTTTGACGGCCAGTTTGACGCTGTTGCGATATGTTGTGACTCATTAAATTATTTAAAAACGAAAAATGATGTCATTGAAACCTTCAAAAGTGTATTTCGGGTGTTGAAGCCTGAAGGCATGTTGCTGTTTGATGTTCATTCATCATATAAAGTTGGTGAAGTCTTTCCGGATAGCACATTTGCTGACCAGGACGAAGATATCAGCTATATTTGGCAGAGCTTTTCCGGAAGTGAAGAGCTTTCTGTCATCCACGATATGTCGTTTTTTGTGTGGAACGGAGAAGCGTATGACCGCTTTGATGAGACGCACGAGCAAAGAACATTCCCGGTTGATGAATACAAAGAAATGCTCGAGAACTGCGGCTTTCAGCTTCACCGCGTGACAGCTGATTTTACGGATGCAGAGCCAACTGCACAATCAGAACGCCTATTCTTCAAGGCGCAGAAATCAAAAACCATCGTTTCCTAATACGATGGTTTTTTAAAATGCTTTTTTATTCCTTTGCAGGACAGACAAATGTATGAGACACTCGTCTACACATGGAACTGCTTCTTCACTGCGGAAATGTCCTCCTCATACTTCATATGAGTATTTTGGAATACCCGGTGAAACATATCCTGCACACCGCTTTCCAGCGCTTTAATGCCTTCTCCTGTCACACCGCCTTTAACGCAAACCTTTTCCTGCAACGCGGGCAGGGTGTACAATTCCGTTTCTAACAGTTTTCCCATTCCGACAAGCATTTCCTTACACATCAGAATAGCGTCCTGTTTGGATACCGATGTTTCCGATACGGCAGCATCTATAAACCGCTGAATCAGATAGCTCATAAAAGCGGGTCCGCAGCTTACGATATCTGATGCTACCCTTGTAATGTCACTTTCAATTTGCAGCGGATGGGAGATATGCTTCATCAGCTCATTGACTTTCGCTTTTGCAGCTTCTCCGCAGCTTGTGCCGAAAGTGACGAGAGAAACGCCGGCCAGCGCTCTGTTCGTAATACTTGGGATCACTCGCGCCACTTGGCATGGCACATATTGCTCGAGCTGTTCAGTTTGAACGGGGCTTGTAATTGAAATAAGAATATGGTCCTTTCTGACATAAGGCACCGCCCTTGCTAGTAAAGGATATATGTCAAGCGGCTTCACACAAATAAAAATCATCTCGTTTTCAGAAACAAGCTTTTCTAGACTTTCTGTTACGTTTATGCTGCTGTAGCGGTTTTTTATGTGTAACGCTTTTTCAATTGTGCGGTTTGTGATTGTGATGTTTGAGGGATCGGCTGCTTTTGATTCAATAAATGATTCTATAAGGATCGTCCCCATATTTCCTGTGCCGATAAAACCAATCTTCACTGATTTCCCCTCCTTTGAGCTATTATCCTCTAAACCATATGTGTGATGAAAATAAATTATGACGAAAGCGGGGAACATGCACGATGAATTGGTTGATCCAGCATAAAAAAGCAATCATTTTAGCGGCTTTTGCGGCTGCTTTCATAGCGGTTATTTTCTTCTTGGCCAGCAGGGAAAACAAAGAGCCGGTAAAGCAGGCTGTATCAACTGAGACAGAAAATCCGGAGGTAAAGCAGGAGGCCGTAAAAGACGATTCAGACGATACCATTGTGATTGATATAAAAGGGGCTGTCCAGCATCCCGGCGTTTATGAGATGCAAACAGGGGACCGAGTATCTCAGGCAATTGAGAGAGCGGGCGGGGCCAGTGAACAAGCAGATGAGATGCAAGTTAACTTGGCGGAGTTGCTGCAGGACGGGACAGTGGTGTATATTCCGAAAAAGGGAGAGGAGGAATCGGGGCGGCAAGGGTCCGGAGACGATGTGAGAAGCGGCGGCGGGAAAGAAGCACTGGTAAATATCAATACAGCAACCTTAGAGGAATTACAAGGCATCCCAGGGGTGGGACCATCAAAAGCTGAAGCTATTATCGCATACCGTGAAGAAAACGGGCGTTTCCAGACAATTGAAGAGATCACGAAGGTGTCGGGAATCGGTGAGAAGTCGTTTGATAAAATAAAGTCTTCCATTACAGTAAAGTGATTTGACGGTCATGCATCATGATAGGTAAACTAAAGGCTAGGCAACACAACATTTGGAGGGAACAACGTGGAACGAATTTCATGGAATCAATACTTTATGGCTCAAAGCCATTTACTGGCGTTGCGCAGTACTTGCCCGAGATTGTCTGTCGGCGCTACTATAGTCAGAGACAAACGCATGATTGCCGGAGGCTATAATGGGTCAATCGCTGGCGGCGTGCACTGCGCAGACGAAGGCTGCCTGATGATAGATGATCATTGCGCAAGAACGATTCACGCTGAAATGAATGCGATTCTTCAATGTTCAAAGTTCGGGGTGCCGACAGATGGAGCGGAGATTTATGTGACGCATTATCCGTGCATTCAATGCTGTAAATCTATCATTCAAGCGGGTATTAAAACAGTTTATTTTGCTGAGGATTACAAAACGAATCCTTACGCGCAGGAATTATTTGAACAGGCGGGTGTCACCGTTGAACAGGTTGAACTCGATGAAATGATCGTTGATTTGAAAAACAGGGAAAAGCTTTCATTTGTAGCTGGTCTTTTAGAGAGACTGGCGGATGCCGGTCTTGCAGAGGAAGATTTGAAGAAAATACATGAACAAGCCAATACACTTTTCACGAGCTATGTGTGATGAATGCGTAGCTCGCGCTTAATATTGCCTTTGGCGGCAGCTTCAGCAACGGCTGGAATCACTGCCGCCGCTTATTTCTCCGCTGTATTTCTTTTCTTCCTCTTTCTCCTTATCATCCTCATCAAAACGAGACACGCTTTTCTCATATTTGTTTCTTTCTTCTCTTTTATATTGTTTTTTGCATTGTATGCCGTCACAGATTCCCAAAATGTTTCTTTATATCAGCGGGGAACCTATCAAGTCAGGGCAGTCATTGACAGCATTCCTAAAATTGACGGCGACCGTATGTCCATGATAGTTAAGACGCCTGATGGCGAAAAATGGGCCGCTTCGTATCGCATTCAGTCTGCCGGTGAAAAAGATCAGCTGTCAAATATAGAGCCGGGAATGGCATGTGAATGGACTGGCACACTGGAAGAACCTAAACACGCAACTGTGCCGGGCGCGTTTGATTATAACGAATATCTTTACCGGCAGCATATTCACTGGAACTATTCTATTGCATCTATTCAAAATTGCAGCGAACCTGCTAATTTCAGTTATAAACTGCTCGGTTTAAGAAAAGATATCGTGTCATTCACTAACAGCCTGCTGCCTCCTGCTTCGGCAGGAATCGTACAAGCTCTTATAGTAGGTGACAGATTTCACGTGGAAGACGGGGTGCTTAACGCGTACCAAAAGCTTGGTGTTGTCCATCTCTTGGCGATTTCAGGACTGCACGTCGGCATTTTGACAGCCGGCTTGTTTTATATCATGATCCGTGTTGGAATAACCAGAGAAAAGGCAGCAATCCTGTTGCTGGTATTATTGCCGCTCTATGTGATGTTGACTGGCGCTGCTCCTTCAGTGCTTCGCGCCGCGCTAATGTCGGGAATTTACTTAGCTGGAAGTCTTGTTAAATGGCGTGTACATGCTGCTGGTGCAATCTGCCTTTCATACATCACCCTCCTGCTCTTCAATCCTTACCATCTCTTTGAAGCCGGTTTTCAGCTGTCATTCGCCGTCAGTTTTTCTTTAGTGCTCTCCTCTTCTATTTTTCAACATGTTAAAACCTCCCTAGGTCAGATGACAATGGTATCACTGATCGCTCAGCTGGGTTCACTTCCCATTCTTCTGTATCATTTTCAGCAGTTTTCTATGATTAGCGTACTGATGAACATGGTGCTTGTTCCCATTTATACATTCTGTGTTTTGCCAGGAGCTATAGCAGGTGTTTTTTTATTAAGCCTTTCCGCTTCGGCTGGCCGGTTGTTCTTCAGCTGGTTTGATTTCCTGATGAGCTGGATCAACAAGCTGATCACAAGAATAGCAGATATTGATGTATTTACAATTATCATTGCACGTCCCGCCCCTGTTTTGCTCTTTTTGTTCACGGCCGCGATCATCGCATTGCTTATGGCAATTGAAAAACGCTCCTTATCACAGCTGATGATTAATGGGGGCATTTGCTGCGCGGTGCTCTGCCTTCTTTTTATTTATCCGCGTTTTAGTTCTGAAGGAGAGGTCGATATGATTGATATCGGGCAGGGTGACAGCATGTATGTCGGTGCCCCGTATCAGCAAGGCCATGTTTTAATTGATACTGGCGGCACGTTGTCTTACTTATCAGAGCCATGGCGGGAGAAACAGCATCCGTTTTCACTCGGGGAAAAGGTGCTGATTCCGTTCTTAACCGCTAAGGGAATCAAACAGCTTGACGCTTTGATACTGACGCATGCTGACCAAGATCATATCGGGGAGGCGGAGACTCTGCTGAAGCATCATAAAGTGAAGCGTCTCGTGATTCCGAAAGGATTCGTTTCTGAACCTAAAGATGAGAAAGTGCTCCAGGCTGCCAGAGAAGAGGGAGTGGCAATTGAAGAAGTGAAGCGAGGCGATGTATTGCACATAAAGGATTTACAGTTTCATGTACTATCACCGGACGCACCTGATCCGGCAAGCAAAAATAATTCTTCTCTCGTTTTGTGGATGAAAACGGGCGGTGTGAGCTGGATCTTGACTGGTGATTTGGAGAAAGAAGGGGAGCAGGAGGTTATGCGCATGTTTCCGAATCTAAAAGCAGACGTGTTAAAGGTTGGGCATCATGGAAGCAAAGGCTCTACCGGGGAAGAATTTATCAAACAGCTTCAGCCGGAAACGGCCCTTATCTCAGCGGGAGAAAACAATCGGTACCATCACCCCCATCAAGAAGTTCTGCAACTATTACAGAAACATTCCATCCGCGTGCTGCGCACCGATCAAAACGGAACGATCCAATACAGATATCAGAACAGAGTTGGAACCTTTTCTGTCTATCCTCCATATGATACATCAGAATAACAGAGACGAACTAAAAAAAGACTGCCGAGAAATCAGCAGCCCGGGCAGTCGCTGTTATGAACCAACCAGGTGAATAACCGTTGCCATGACAAACAAGAAGGCGAAAAATCCGAAGGACACAACAAAACCAACAGCTGAATCGACAGCATCATTTCGTTTGCTTTGAACGTTTTTTTCAAAATCATTCAATTCAATCCCTCCTGACTGCTTTAAGTATAATGGAATCGTTTTGAAAAATCTAGAAGCTAAGGTAACGTTTTTTGTTCTGGTGATTATCGCCTTTTTACAAGCTGTCCCGGGGGCTTGCGAACAGGCGTTTAATATAAATGGGGAAGCAGCAGTCAGGCTTCCTCTTTACTATTTTCCAAACTCAATTTAGGATAGAAGGGGATGATGAAAGAGAGGAAGTCGTACAACAATGGTATTTGATGTGTGGAAAAGCCTGAAAAAAGGAGATGTCCATCCGGTTTATTGTTTATACGGAAAAGAGGCGTATTTGCTGCAAGAAACTGTCAGCAGAATTAGACAGACGGTCATTGACCAGGAGACAAAGGATTTCAATCTTTCTGTTTTTGATCTGGAAGAGGAGTCGCTGGATCAAGCGATTGCAGATGCTGAAACGTTTCCGTTTATGGGTGAGCGGCGTCTTGTTATTGTGAAAAATCCATATTTTTTAACAGGTGAAAAGAAAAAAGAAAAAATTGAGCATAACGTCAGCGCGCTTGAATCATATATACAATCGCCTGCGCCTTACACGGTCTTTGTTCTGCTCGCTCCGTATGAAAAGCTGGATGAGCGGAAAAAACTGACGAAAGCATTAAAGAAGCACGCGTTTATGATGGAGGCGAAGGAATTAAACGCAAAGGAGACGACAGACTTTACGGTTAACCTTGCAAAAACCGAGCAGAAAACAATCGGCACTGAAGCGGCGGAGCATTTGGTTCTGCTAGTGAACGGACATCTATCTTCGATTTTTCAGGAGATTCAAAAGCTCTGCATATTTATTGGAGATCGTGAAGAAATTACACTGGATGATGTGAAAATGCTTGTAGCGAGAAGCCTTGAACAAAATATATTTGAGCTGATTAATAAAATCGTCAATCGGAAACGCACGGAGAGCCTGCAAATTTTTTATGATTTGCTCAAACAAAATGAAGAACCGATCAAAATCATGGCGCTCATTTCGAATCAGTTCCGGCTGATTTTGCAAACAAAGTACTTCGCGGAACAAGGATACGGACAAAAGCAAATCGCTGCTAATTTAAAAGTTCACCCATTTCGGGTAAAGCTGGCGATGGATCAAGCAAGGCTTTTTTCAGAAGCTGAGCTCCGGTCAATTATTGAACAGCTTGCCGTCATGGACTATGAAATGAAAACAGGGAAAAAGGACAAGCAGCTCCTGCTCGAACTGTTCCTTTTACAGCTATTAAAAAGAAATGAAAAAAACGATCCCCATTATTGAGGATCGTTTTTATATTATGCAGAAAGTCCGTTCACTTTTTTAGCCAGTCTTGATTTGTATCGAGCACCGGTGTTTTTGTGTACAAGACCTGTTTTCACTGCTTTATCAATACGTTTAGCTGCTTCAGTAAGAGCAGTTTTCGCTTTGTCAGCTTCGTTGTTTGCAACAGAAGCTTCAACTTGTTTGATTGCAGTACGCATAGCAGATTTGATTGTCGCGTTATGAGCGCGGCGTTCGTTGTTTGTTTTTGTACGTTTAATCGCTGATTTAATGTTTGGCACGTGTTTCACCTCCTAAGATACAACCTGTAGCACAGTGTCTTAAGGTTAAATCTTCTTCACAATAGAACAAATTGTATTCTATCAAACACATCTTTAGATTGCAATATAAATGTAAAGTATTTTTCATTGAAGGATCTCTTTTTAGCATGATTCATTCAGCAAATGGCAACAATATAGGTACTGAATGTGAAGGAGGCCCCTGTATGAAAAAGAGTGAACTGGACGTTAACCAGTATTTGATACGTACCGATTTAGCAGTTGAGACGAAGGAAGCGATGGCCAATCAGAAGGCTGTGCCGGCAAAAGAAATTAGAGGTTTTATTGAAAAAGAACGTGATCGCGGCGGCATAAAAATCCGCACTGTTGATATTACCAAGGAAGGCGCCGAGCTCTCAGGAAAAAAAGAAGGGCGCTATTTAACGCTCGAGGCGCAAGGAATCAGAGAGAATGATTCGGAAATGCAGGAAAAGGTCTCTGCTGTTTTTGCGGAGGAATTTTCGGCTTTTCTTGAAAGCCTTCATATCTCAAAAGATGCGAGCTGTTTGATCGTCGGGCTCGGCAACTGGAACGTGACACCTGACGCGCTCGGACCGATGGCTGTAGAAAATTTATTGGTCACAAGGCACTTGTTTAAGCTTCAGCCGGAAAATGTGCAGGAGGGCTACAGGCCTGTCAGCGCATTTGCACCTGGTGTGATGGGGATTACGGGAATCGAAACAAGCGACATTATTAAAGGGGTGATTGAGGAATCGAAGCCTGATTTTGTCATTGCCATTGATGCACTGGCGGCACGGGCGGTGGAAAGGGTTAACACAACCATTCAAATATCTGACACAGGGATTCATCCGGGTTCTGGTGTGGGGAATAAACGAAAGGATTTAAGCAAAGACACGCTTGGCGTACCGGTGATTGCAATCGGAGTGCCGACAGTCGTTGACGCGGTGACGATTGCCAGCGATACGGTGGACTACATATTAAAACACTTTGGAAGAGAAATGAAAGATGACAGGCCGTCAAGATCGCTTGTTCCGGCAGGCATGGCGTTTGGGAAAAAGAAAGTGCTCACTGAAGAGGATCTTCCTGATCAAAAGCAGCGCCAATCGTTCCTCGGGATTGTCGGAACGCTTGGAGAAGATGAAAAACGGCAGCTCATTCACGAGGTGCTTTCACCTTTAGGCCACAACTTAATGGTTACGCCGAAGGAAGTTGATTCATTTATCGACGATATGGCCAATGTGCTGGCGAACGGATTAAACACAGCGCTTCATGAAAAAGTGTCACAAGAAAACAAAGGCTCCTACAATCACTAAACGGTTCTACTTCCTCTAGCTTGTTCATAGAGTAATTACTAGACAAGCGCTGGAGGGATTCAATGAGAAATAAACGCAGAAACAGACAAATTGTTGTTGCGGTAAATGGCGGGAAAGCGGTAAAAGCCATCTTTCTATTTATCGTAAGCCTTATCGTGATTTTTGTTCTATCCGGTGTGCTGACGTCTCTCCGGCCTGAACTCAGGCCGTCGTCTGACTCCTTTTACGGGATTACTGAGGAATTGCCGGGTGACGTGTTTGTACACTTGCTACGGATGGAAAACCATTATTTCGCTTCTGATCTTTCTCAAACCGACAGCTCATTTCATCTTTCACGTCTTTCTTTGAAGCTGGCAACAAGCATAAACCTTGAAGATCCGCGGAGCTTTCTCGGCCGGGAGCTGCCGGGATTCGCGCAATTCGATACCGAGATTCTGTTAGCTGGACAAGGCACGGATTATACGAATATGCCTGCAGAATCGCCGCCGCCGTCTAAGGTAATGGAGGAAGAAAGAGAAGCGAATTTGGCTGAGATTGAAAAACAGCAAACACAATCAGATCGTGCGCAAAAAGATCCGCCGAAACAAACAACAGGTGATAAAAAGGTGGTCTTTATCTATCACACACATAATACGGAATCATATCTCCCTCTATTAAAAGGCGAGACAGACCCTGACATGGCACGCCACTCCAAGGCCAACGTCACCCTCGTAGGAGATATGTTCGGAAAAGCGCTTGAATCCCAGGGCATCGGAGCTACAGTAAATAAAACCGATATACAGGCGAACCTGAACAAAAAAGGCTTAAACTATGCAAGATCCTATGATGAATCAAGGCCGGTCGTAAAAGACGCGCTCGCATCAAACAAAAGTCTGCAATATATCATTGACATCCATAGGGACTCGCGGCGCAAAAAAGATACGACCGCAATGATTAAAGGGAAAAGCTATGCGAGGGTGGCCTTTGTCGTCGGCAAAAAAAGCAAAAACTTCGAAGAAAACTATAAAATTGCAAGCGAGCTTCATAAATTGATGGAGAAAAAATACCCAGGACTCAGCACAGGTGTCTTTTCAAAAGGCTCGCCGGGCGATAATGGGGTATACAATCAAGATCTTACCGATAGAGCGCTTCTGCTTGAATTTGGCGGAGTAGATAATAACCTCAAGGAACTGCAGCGCTCGGCTGACGCCGCCGCAGACGTATTCAGCGAAATGTACTGGGATGCTGAAAAAGTCAACGCGGAGAGCGGTGAAACGAAAAAACAATAAGAAATAGGTGGTTTAATTGATTGCTTATTTTGGCAAATGCCTGTTGCTTGTCACGATCATGTTTTTAGGCGTGCTGTTTGGCATGCAGCAGGCCAATAACGGGATGTTGAGCATGAAAGGCTATCAAGACCCTTCACTTAAGGGGGCGTTTACGCTCACCGACGGAAAAAATAATGAAAAAGAAGCCTCGATCCTAGGACAAACAGTCACGGCGAAAGATTTAGAAGAAAAACAAAGAGAGCTGGAACAGGTGGAAACGTTCAATATGTTCTCTAAAGCTGGAAAAGCGCTTTCGAACACTGTAACCAACACCGTCCAGTCGATGTATGAATGGATACGGGATATGACTCAATAGGCGTGTGAAAGAGAAAAGCAGCCCAAGATGAACAGGGAACTTTTCTCTTTCTTGTTTTACATTGAATCTTTACAATCCTATTGATATAATCTAAGCTAGTGTATTTTGCGTTTAATAGTAGGAGTGATAGATTGTGACAGATAAAGAAAAGCGTTTAGAGAGGCAGTCGAGAATAAGGAATTTCTCTATCATTGCCCATATTGACCACGGAAAATCGACCTTAGCGGATCGAATTTTAGAAAAAACGTCGGCAATCACTCAACGAGAAATGAAAGAACAATTGCTCGATTCTATGGATCTTGAACGTGAACGGGGCATAACGATTAAGTTAAACTCTGTTCAGCTTAAATACAAAGCAAAAGACGGAGAAGAATATATTTTTCATCTGATTGATACGCCGGGACACGTCGATTTCACATACGAAGTATCCCGAAGCCTTGCTGCCTGCGAAGGAGCGATTCTTGTCGTGGATGCAGCGCAGGGAATTGAAGCGCAGACGCTTGCCAACGTTTACTTAGCGCTTGACAATGATCTTGAAATTCTGCCAGTCATTAACAAAATCGATCTTCCGAGCGCAGAGCCTGAACGCGTGCGCCAAGAGGTAGAGGACGTTATCGGCCTTGACGCATCAGAAGCCGTGCTTGCTTCAGCAAAAGCCGGTATCGGGATTGAGGAGATTTTAGAACAGGTCGTGGAAAAGGTGCCCGCTCCGACAGGAGATCCGGAGGCGCCGCTTAAAGCGCTCATCTTCGACTCGCTTTATGACGCCTACCGGGGTGTCGTGGCGTATATCAGAGTTGTTGAAGGGACGGTAAAGCCGGGACAAAAAGTCAAAATGATGGCTACCGGCAAAGAATTCGAAGTAACAGAAGTCGGTGTGTTCACGCCGAAAGCGACTCCGACAAATGAACTGACAGTCGGTGATGTAGGCTTCCTGACTGCCTCAATCAAAAATGTCGGCGACACTCGTGTCGGTGATACGATAACGGGCGCTGCCAATCCTGCAGAAGAAGCATTGCCGGGATACCGCAAGCTCAACCCGATGGTATATTGCGGTTTGTATCCAATTGATACAGCGAAATATAATGATTTAAGGGAAGCTCTTGAAAAGCTTGAGCTCAATGATTCCTCCCTTCAATATGAAGCGGAGACATCACAGGCGCTTGGATTCGGTTTCCGATGCGGATTTTTAGGCATGCTCCACATGGAGATCATACAGGAGCGGATTGAGCGCGAGTTTAAAATCGATTTGATTACAACAGCGCCTAGTGTTATCTACGATGTATACATGACAGACGGTGAAAAAGTTGTTGTCGACAACCCGTCCAACATGCCGGACCCGCAGAAGATTGAACGGGTAGAAGAGCCTTATGTGAAAGCAACAATGATGGTGCCGAATGATTTTGTCGGTGCTGTGATGGAGCTTTGCCAAGGAAAACGCGGCAACTTTATTGATATGCAATATTTAGACGCAAACCGAGTCAGCATTGTCTATGATATGCCGCTGGCTGAAATTGTTTACGAGTTTTTTGACCAGCTGAAATCAAGCACAAAAGGCTATGCGTCCTTCGATTATGAACTGATCGGCTACAAACCGTCTAAGCTTGTAAAAATGGACATTATGCTGAACGGAGAAAAAATCGACGCCCTTTCCTTTATCGTGCACCGTGATTACGCGTATGAACGAGGAAAAGTGATCGTTGAGAAGCTGAAAGATCTCATTCCGCGTCAGCACTTTGAAGTGCCGATTCAAGCGGCGATCGGCCAGAAAATCGTAGCGCGCTCTACGATTAAAGCGATGCGTAAAAACGTATTGGCTAAGTGTTACGGGGGGGACATCTCCCGTAAACGGAAGCTTCTTGAAAAACAAAAAGAAGGAAAACGCCGAATGAAGCAGGTCGGCTCAGTTGAAGTGCCGCAAGAGGCATTCATGGCAGTTCTGAAAATGGACGACAGTCCGAAAAAACAATAGAAGCCGCCGCAGTCTTGTACTGCGGCTTCTTTCTGTAAAGAAGGTGAATTCGTTGAAATCAGCCTATATCCACATCCCGTTTTGTGAGCATATTTGCCACTACTGCGATTTCAATAAATATTTTATTCAAAGCCAGCCTGTCGACGAGTATTTAAACGCGCTCGAACAGGAAATGATAAATACAATTGCAAAAACAGGGCAGCCTCGCCTCAAAACGATCTTTATCGGAGGAGGCACGCCGACCTCTCTATCTGAGGAACAGCTCAAAAAGCTGATGGACATCATCATCCGAGTGCTGAAGCCCTCGAGCGCCTTAGCGGAATTTGCAGTTGAAGCGAATCCGGACGACTTGTCCGCAGCGAAGTTAAACATATTAAAAGAAGCAGGCGTAAACCGTCTCAGCTTTGGCGTTCAAACGTTCGAAGACGACTTGTTAGAAAAAATCGGCCGTGTGCACAAACAAAAAGATGTATTTGCCTCTTTTGAAAGGGCGCGGGAAATCGGTTTTGACAATATCAGTCTTGATTTAATGTTCGGACTCCCGGGTCAAACCCTCAAGCATCTGGATCATTCCTTAGACACAGCTTTATCGCTGGGTGCTGAGCATTATTCGGTGTACTCTCTCATTGTAGAACCGAAAACCGTATTTTATAATCTCATGCAAAAAGGGCGGCTGCATCTACCGCCGCAGGAGCAGGAAGCCGAAATGTATGAAATGGTGATGAGCCGGATGGAGGCTCGCGGCATTCATCAATATGAAATCAGCAACTTTGCCAAGCGAGACATGGAGTCAAAGCACAATCTCACATATTGGAGCAATGATGAATATTTCGGATTTGGAGCTGGGGCCCATGGATATATTGGCGGCACGCGTACAGTAAACGTCGGACCTGTTAAACATTACATTGATCTGATCGCTGAAAAAGGCTTCCCCTACAGAGATACTCATGTAGTGACAACAGAAGAGCAAATTGAAGAAGAAATGTTTTTAGGCTTGAGAAAAACAGCCGGTATCAGCAAAAAGCACTTTGCAGAAAAATACGGGCGTTCCCTGGATGCGCTTTTCCCACGCGTATTAAAAGATCTCACAGAAAAAGGCCTGATTCATCAATCGGAGTCTGCCGTTTATTTGACTCATCAGGGGAAATTATTAGGTAATGAAGTTTTTGGCGCTTTTTTGGGTGAGTTATAATTGACATTTTTCTTGTGGTTTGATACTTTTGTTATAGAATTAGCACTCACTTATTGAGAGTGCTAACAGAGGTGATGATGATGTTAACAAATCGTCAGCTGCTGATCCTTCAGGTCATAATCAACGATTTTATTCAATCGGCGCAGCCGGTAGGGTCAAGAACTCTTTCGAAAAAAGATGAAATCACATTTAGCTCTGCAACAATAAGAAACGAGATGGCTGACTTGGAAGAATTGGGCTTCATAGAGAAAACCCATTCATCCTCAGGACGTGTTCCGTCAGAAAAAGGGTACCGGTACTATGTTGACCATTTGCTGTCACCCGTCAAACTGACGAAAAGCGACATGGACCAAATCCACTCGATCTTCAAAGAGAAAATTTTCGAGCTGGAAAAGACAGTTCAAAAATCAGCGCAAATTTTGTCCGATTTGACGAATTATACATCCATCGTACTCGGGCCGAAGCTGAGTGAGAATTACCTTAAACAGATTCAAATCATACCGATTCAGCCCGATAAGGCGGTAGCCATTCTCGTTACCAATACAGGGCACGTGGAAAACAAAACGATTAATTTTCCAGCCAAAATGGATCTGTCTGATATTGAAAAACTGGTGAATATACTAAACGACCGTTTAAGCGGCGTTCCAATGGATGAACTGAATGAGCGCATTTTTAAGGAAGTCGTCATGTATTTAAGACAGCACATTAAGAACTATGACAATATTCTTGACGCGCTTCGTTCAACATTTCATTCCACGAACCACGTTGAAAAACTGTTTTTTGGCGGAAAAATCAATATGCTGAACCAGCCGGAGTTCCATGATATCACCAGAGTGCGGTCGCTGCTTTCATTAATCGAAAAAGAACAGGACGTACTAAAGCTGGTTCAATCCCCCCACACGGGAATTTCGATTAAAATCGGAAAAGAAAACGACTATGCAGAGATGGAAAACTGCAGTCTGATTACGGCTTCTTATTCCGTTGATCAGAAGCAGATCGGCTCAATTGCGATCATCGGCCCGACCCGCATGAATTATTCCAGGGTTGTCAGTCTGCTTCAGCATGTGACTTCGGACTTGTCAAAAGCATTGACAAGTTTGTATGATGAATAAGGGAATTTTGGCAAATTTTATCGAAGGGCAGCACCCGCCCTTCTTCTTACACTTTGAGGGAGGTGAACACAATGTCAGAAGAAAAACAAACCGTTGAACAAAACGAAACAGAAGAGCAAGAAGTCATGGAAGATCAAGCTGCCGCTGAAGAGCAGCGGGAAGAAACAAATGAAAGTGAACGTCTTGAAAATAAAATGAATGAATTGCAAGGTTTGCTTGAAGAAAAAGAAAACAAACTTTTGCGTGTTCAAGCAGATTTTGAAAATTATAAACGACGCAGCCGTTTAGAAATGGAAGCGTCCCAAAAATACCGTTCTCAAAACATCGTGGCTGAATTGCTGCCGGCTCTTGACAGTTTTGAAAGAGCGCTGCAGGTTGAGGCCGACAATGAACAGACGAAGAGTTTGCTTCAGGGAATGGAAATGGTCCACCGCCAGCTCGTAGAAGCCTTGAAAAAAGAAGGCGTGGAAGCCATCGAAGCTGTAGGGCAGGAATTTGATCCAAATCTGCATCAAGCTGTGATGCAGGCCGAAGATGAAAATTACGGCTCCAACATTGTTGTTGAGGAAATGCAAAAAGGCTACAAGCTGAAGGATCGCGTCATTCGTCCTTCCATGGTCAAAGTGAATCAATAATTACATAGCAGGAGGTTATTCAAGTGAGTAAAGTTATCGGAATCGACTTAGGTACAACAAACTCATGTGTTGCAGTGCTTGAAGGCGGCGAGCCTAAAGTTATTGCTAATGCAGAAGGAAACCGCACAACACCATCAGTTGTCGCATTCAAAAACGGTGAACGCCAAGTAGGGGAAGTGGCTAAACGCCAATCTATCACAAACCCTAACACAATCATGTCTGTTAAACGCCATATGGGTACTGATTATAAAGTTGAAGTTGAAGGAAAAGATTACACTCCTCAAGAAGTGTCTGCCATTATCCTTCAACACCTGAAATCATACGCTGAAAGCTATCTTGGCGAAACCGTTTCAAAAGCAGTGATCACAGTTCCTGCATACTTTAACGATGCTGAGCGTCAAGCGACAAAAGACGCTGGAAAAATTGCAGGTCTTGAAGTTGAACGTATCATTAACGAGCCGACTGCAGCTGCGCTTGCATACGGGCTTGATAAAACAGAGGAAGATCAAACGATCCTAGTATACGATCTTGGCGGCGGTACATTCGACGTTTCAATCCTTGAACTAGGCGACGGTGTATTCGAAGTTCGTTCAACTGCCGGTGACAACCGTCTGGGCGGTGACGATTTTGACCAAGTCATCATCGATCATCTTGTGTCTGAATTCAAAAAAGAAAACGGCATTGATCTGTCAAAAGACAAAATGGCGCTTCAGCGTTTGAAAGACGCAGCTGAAAAAGCGAAAAAAGATCTTTCCGGCGTATCTTCTACGCAAATTTCTTTACCGTTCATCACAGCTGGAGAAGCGGGACCGCTTCACCTTGAACTGACATTAACCCGCGCTAAATTCGAAGAGATTTCTTCACATTTAGTAGAGCGTACAATGGGTCCTGTCCGTCAAGCGCTTCAAGATGCAGGACTTTCTGCAAGCGAAATCGACAAAGTCATCCTTGTTGGCGGATCTACACGTATCCCTGCTGTACAAGAAGCGATCAAAAAAGAAACTGGAAAAGAAGCGCATAAAGGCGTAAACCCTGACGAAGTTGTGGCGCTTGGTGCTGCGATTCAGGGCGGCGTTATCACTGGTGACGTAAAAGACGTTGTTCTTCTTGACGTTACACCGCTTTCTCTCGGTATCGAAACGATGGGCGGCGTGTTCACAAAACT
Organism: Bacillus sp. K7; assembly: GCF_053903245.1. Classification (NCBI taxonomy): domain Bacteria; kingdom Bacillati; phylum Bacillota; class Bacilli; order Caryophanales; family Bacillaceae; genus Bacillus; species Bacillus sp. K7. Next base: position 2,411,614 of record NZ_CP096406.1, on the reverse strand, counting down.
GATCGACCGCAACACGACGATTCCGACAAGCAAATCTCAAGTGTTCTCAACTGCTGCTGATAACCAAACAGCTGTTGATATCCATGTTCTTCAAGGTGAGCGCCCAATGTCTGCCGACAACAAAACACTCGGCCGCTTCCAGCTTACTGATATCCCGCCAGCACCACGCGGCGTGCCTCAAATCGAAGTTTCTTTCGATATTGACAAAAACGGTATCGTAAACGTAAGAGCAAAAGACTTAGGCACAGGAAAAGAGCAAAACATTACAATCAAATCGTCTTCAGGCCTTTCTGATGATGAGATCGAACGCATGGTAAAAGAAGCGGAAGAAAATGCTGACGCTGATGCGAAGAAAAAAGAAGAAATCGAAGTCCGCAACGAAGCAGATCAGCTTGTTTTCCAAACGGAGAAAACATTAAAAGATCTTGAAGGCAAAGTGGACGAAGAACAAGTGAAAAAAGCCAATGATGCCAAAGACGCTTTACAAGCGGCGATTGAGAAAAACGAGTTTGAAGAGATCAAAGCGAAAAAAGATGAGCTTCAAACGATCGTTCAAGAGCTTTCTATGAAGCTTTACGAGGAAGCTGCTAAACAACAGCAAGCGCAAGGCGATGCAAACGCAGAAGGCAAAGCGGATGATAACGTTGTTGACGCTGAATACGAAGAAGTAAACGACGACCAAAACAAAAAATAAGTTTTTTTCGAGCCAGTCCCTCTTTTGGGGCTGATCGGAAAGAACCCATTTCATAATCTGATTCAATGATTAGAAAGTCAAAGTCAGGCATCTCTTGGCTTTGACTTTTTTTCTTGCCCGGGATAAAAGGAATTGAAAAATCATAATTCAAAATGATACAATCTAATTTATGTGAGAAATTCGGGAGAGTGAAGCGAGATGAGTAAGCGTGATCACTATGAAGTGCTGGGAGTAAGTAAGAGCGCTTCTAAGGATGAAATTAAAAAAGCTTATCGGAAGCTGTCAAAAAAATATCATCCTGATATTAACAAAGAAGCAGGATCAGATGAAAAATTTAAAGAGGTAAAAGAAGCGTACGAAACGCTGTCTGATGACCAAAAACGGTCACATTACGATCAATTTGGCCATACTGATCCTAACCAAGGCTTCGGCGGCGGCGGTTTTGGCGGCGGCGGAGATTTCGGCGGGTTTGGTTTCGATGATATTTTCTCAAGCATTTTCGGCGGAGGCACAAGACGAAGAGATCCAAACGCGCCGCGCCAAGGGGCCGACTTGCAGTATACGATGACCTTGTCGTTTGAGGACGCCGCTTTCGGTAAAGAAACAACCATTGAAATTCCGCGCGAGGAAACGTGTGATACTTGTAAAGGTTCAGGTGCGAAACCTGGAACAAATCCGGAAACGTGCTCGCACTGCGGAGGCTCTGGCCAGTTGAACGTGGAGCAAAATACGCCGTTTGGAAAAGTCGTAAACAGACGGGTCTGCCACCACTGTGAAGGCACGGGCAAAATCATTAAGGACAAATGTGCGGATTGCGGCGGAAAAGGAAAAATTAAAAAACGCAAAAAAATCAGCGTGACCATTCCAGCCGGTGTAGATGACGGACAGCAGCTTCGTCTCGCGGGACAGGGTGAACCAGGCGTAAATGGCGGCCCTGCCGGAGATTTATTTGTTGTGTTCCACGTACGCGCTCACGAGTTCTTCGAACGTGACGGCGATGATATTTACTGTGAAATGCCGTTAACGTTTGCTCAGGCTGCTCTTGGAGATGAAGTGGAAGTTCCGACGCTGCACGGAAAAGTGAAGTTGAAAATTCCAGCTGGTACACAGACAGGAACAAAATTTAGATTAAGAGGCAAAGGCGTTCAAAATGTCAGAGGCTATGGACAAGGTGACCAGCATATCGTCGTCCGTGTCGTCACGCCGACAAACCTGACTGATAAACAAAAAGACATTATCCGCGAATTTGCCGAGGTCAGCGGAAACCTGCCTGACGAACAGGAAATGAGTTTCTTTGATAAGGTAAAACGCGCGTTCAAAGGCGATTAATTATTGGATGAGGAGTTGGTAGTTTTGAAATGGTCCGAATTAAGCATTCACACAACACATGAAGCGGTCGAACCTATCTCAAATATTTTGCATGAAGCTGGTGCAAGTGGGGTTGTGATAGAGGACCCGCTTGATTTAATAAAAGAACGTGAGAATGTGTACGGGGAAATCTACCAGCTCGACCCCAATGATTATCCAGACGAGGGTGTCATTGTTAAAGCGTACCTGCCGGTTAACAGCTTTCTGGGCGAAACAGTGGACGGCATTAAAGAAACAATCAATAATCTGCTTCTTTACAATATTGATTTGGGCAGAAATCACATCACGATTTCTGAAGTCAATGAAGAAGAGTGGGCGACTGCCTGGAAAAAATATTATCATCCGGTAAAAATTTCTGAAAAGTTTACAATTGTGCCGACGTGGGAGGAATATACGCCGGTCCATACGGATGAGCTGATTATTGAAATGGACCCGGGAATGGCATTCGGCACAGGCACACACCCGACAACCGTACTCTGTATTCAGGCGCTTGAACGCTTTGTGCAAAAGGGTGATAAGGTGATTGATGTCGGTACAGGTTCCGGAATTTTAAGCATTGCAGCTGCAATGCTTAAGGCTGAATCGGTTCATGCCTACGATCTTGACCCCGTAGCTGTAGAAAGTGCACGCCTCAATCTCAAGCTGAACAAAGTGAGCGATATTGCTCAAGTAAAGCAAAACAATTTGTTAGACGGAATTGAAGGAGAACATGAAGTCATTGTTGCCAACATTTTGGCTGAAGTTATTCTTCGCTTTACTTCACAAGCGTACAGCCTGTTAAAAAAAGGCGGTTATTTTATTACGTCAGGTATCATCTCGCATAAAAAACAAGAAGTAAAAGAAGCCCTGGAGCAGGCTGGCTTTACAATCGTAGAAATCCTTTCTATGGAAGATTGGGTCAGCATTATTGCGAAAAAATAACAGTTAGTAGGTGTCACAGCGTATGCAACGATATTTTATCGAGCTCACGAAGCAGCAAATGGAGGAAGCGCCGGCTTTTACAATAACCGGCGAAGATGTTCATCATATTGTGAACGTGATGAGAATGAATGAGGGAGACCAGATTATCTGCTGCTCTCAAGACGGCATCGAGGCAAAATGTGAACTTCAATCTGTTTCCAAGGATCATGTGTCCTGTCTTGTGGTAGAATGGACGAATGAAAACAGAGAGCTTCCGATAAAGGTTTATATTGCAAGCGGCCTCCCGAAAGGAGATAAGCTTGAATGGATTATCCAAAAGGGAACTGAGCTCGGAGCACATGCCTTTATCCCTTTCCAAGCCGCGCGTTCTGTTGTCAAGCTGGATGACAAAAAGGCTAAGAAAAAGCGGGAAAGATGGACAAAAATTGCGAAGGAAGCGGCTGAACAATCGTACCGTAACGAAGTGCCGCAAGTGATGGATGTCCATTCTTTTCAACAGCTTCTTCAAAGGATGCAGGATTTCGATAAATGTGTCGTTGCATACGAGGAGTCATCGAAGCAAGGTGAAATAAACGCGTTCAGCGCGGTTGTAAGCAGCCTTCCGAAAGGATCATCCCTTTTGGTCGTGTTTGGCCCCGAAGGCGGTTTAACAGAAGCGGAGGTTGAGCGGCTCACAGAGAAAGACGGTGTGCCGTGCGGGCTTGGACCGAGAATTTTAAGGACAGAAACCGCTCCGCTTTACGCGTTGAGTGCGATTTCTTATCAAACAGAGTTATTAAGAGGTGATCAATAATGGCAACTGTTGCTTTTCATACGCTTGGCTGTAAAGTCAATCATTATGAAACAGAAGCGATCTGGCAGCTTTTCAAAGAAGCGGGCTATGAAAGAAGAGATTTTGAACAAACAGCTGATGTATATGTCATTAACACATGTACGGTAACCAATACGGGCGATAAAAAAAGCCGCCAAGTGATCAGACGCGCCATTCGTCAAAATCCTGACGGTGTCATCTGTGTCACAGGCTGTTATGCCCAAACCTCACCTGCTGAAATTATGGCGATCCCTGGTGTCGATATTGTCGTTGGAACGCAAGACCGTGAAAAAATGCTCGGCTACATCGACCAATACCGTGAAGAACGCCAGCCGATTAACGGTGTCAGCAACATCATGAAAGCTAGAGTGTATGAGGAGCTTGATGTGCCTGCTTTCACGGACCGGACAAGAGCGTCATTGAAAATCCAGGAAGGCTGCAATAATTTCTGCACATTCTGTATTATTCCATGGGCGCGCGGCCTGCTCCGCTCACGCGACCCTGAAGAAGTCATTAAACAAGCCCAGCAGCTTGTCGATGCCGGATATAAAGAAATTGTTCTTACTGGTATTCATACGGGCGGCTATGGCGAAGACATGAAAGATTACAGCTTCGCTAAGCTCTTGAGAGAATTAGATACTCGTGTTGAAGGCGTGAAACGGATTAGAATTTCTTCAATCGAGGCGAGCCAAATCACAGATGAAGTGATCGAGGTCTTAGACCGTTCAAATAAGATAGTCAACCATTTGCATATTCCTATCCAATCCGGATCAAACACTGTGCTGAAACGGATGAGACGTAAATATACGATGGAGTTTTTTGCAGACCGTTTGCACAAACTGAAAAAAGCATTGCCTGGCTTAGCTGTCACTTCTGATGTGATTGTAGGGTTCCCTGGCGAAACTGAAGAAGAATTTATGGAAACCTACAACTTTATTAAAGAACATCAATTCTCTGAGCTGCATGTTTTCCCTTACAGTAAACGCACAGGAACGCCGGCTGCGAGAATGGAAGGTCAAGTGGATGAAAACGTAAAAAATGAGCGTGTACACCGCCTGATTTCCCTATCCGACCAGCTCGCGAAGGAATACGCTTCCCAGTATGAAAATGAAGTGCTTGAGATTATCCCTGAGGAAGCGTATAAGGAAACAGAAGAAGAAAACATGTTTGTCGGTTACACGGACAACTATATGAAAGTTGTTTTCAAAGGAACGGAAGAGATGATCGGCAAAATCGTGAAAGTCAAAATCCTAAAAGCAGGCTATCCTTACAACGAAGGGCAATTTGTCCGTGTTGTCGAGGATGAAATAACTGAACACATGCGTTTATCTTCTTAACCTTTAAACCGGTGCATCCATATGTACCGGTTTTTTATTTTGCGGGAATGAGAAAGTGAATCAAGCGGTAAAACAAGGTGGTGAGCGGAAGAAATAAAAGAGCTGTCACCACATTAAATAAAAGGCTGAAATGCGCGATTTTTTGTGCGGGATCTGGTGATAGCTGTTCTACAAAGCTGGTCGCTGCTGTCAGGAAAGGAAATACAAGAGCCACACCCAGCACGTTAAACACGACATGGGCATACGCTGTCTGTTTCGCAGCATAGCCGCCGGATACAGCAGCCATAACAGCTGTAATGCATGTCCCGATATTTGACCCGAGCACGACGCTCATCGCCTGTGTCAGTCCGATAATGTCTTCATTCATAAAACTCATCAAAATACCGATGCAAACGGAGCTTGAGTGAATAATGGCAGTCAGCACCATACCGATAAGCAATGCGGACCAGCTTGAATCGTTCACGTGGTATAGAACGTCTGCTCCTGTTTTCAGCTTTGTAAGCGGTCCTGCAAGGTGACTGAACCCGGTGATGCAAAAAAAGATGATGCCGAGTCCGAGAAAGCTTGTTCCCAGCTGTTTCAAGGGATATCTGCCGGTCAGAAAAAACAATAAGCCGCCAATCAAAAGAATCCAAATCAAAACATCCATTTTAATGGCGATAAATTCAGTTGTAAAGGTAGATCCGACATTTGTTCCCAGAATCATCGGTATCGTCCGTTTAAAAGGAAGGACGCCCGCACTTACAAAGCCGATGACAATGACCATAAAGGCTGAACTGCTCTGAAGAATCCCTGTAAATACAATACTGATAAAGAACGCTTTTAATGGATGGTCCGTAAAAAAGAGCAATCGTTCTTCAATTTTTGAGTACGCCATTGAAATGAGGCCTTTTCGAAGCATGTTCATGCCTGCGAGAAAGAATAATATAAGAGCAATAAAACCGATCAAAATCAACATCCTATTCACCAACCCCTTTCCATCATTATATAGACAGGCAGTCGTACTCATGACGGAAAAGTGAACTCACTTAGTTGACCTGACTGATGGCTTATATTATAATGTCAAAGTACATGTTTATATGTGTAACTTAAAGGTAGTCGATTGGTGTATTCGGAGGGAGGGAAAGAGAATGTCAAAAACGGTCGTTAGAAAAAACGAATCGCTTGAAGATGCTCTTCGTCGCTTCAAACGCAGTGTATCAAAGACAGGTACTTTGCAAGAAGCAAGAAAGCGCGAATTTTATGAAAAACCTAGCGTAAAGCGCAAGAAAAAGTCTGAAGCTGCTAGAAAACGCAAATTCTAAAAGAGGGTGGATTTATGAGTCTTCTTGAGCGTCTTAACCAGGATATGAAGCTATATATGAAAAACCGTGAGAAAGACAAACTGACTGTCGTTCGAATGGTTAAGGCTTCACTTCAAAATGAAGCAATTAAGCTTAAGAAAGACAGTTTGACCGAGGATGAGGAACTGACTGTCCTTTCTCGTGAACTTAAGCAACGTAAAGACTCCCTCCAGGAATTTTCAAACGCTAATCGTTTAGATTTAGTAGATAAAGTTCAAAAAGAGCTGGACATTTTAGAAGTTTATTTACCCGAGCAGCTGTCAGAAGAAGAGCTGCTTACAATCGTAAATGAAACCATTGCTGAGGTTGGTGCGAGCTCAAAAGCGGACATGGGAAAAGTAATGGGTGCAATTATGCCTAAAGTAAAAGGCAAAGCTGATGGAAGCTTAATTAATAAGCTTGTTAGCAATCAATTGTCTTAAATGGCGTAAAAAAGGACATCTTTCTAAGAGAGATGTCTTTTTTTATACATAAAAAAATGAAACCTTTGATACATTGTTACGTATAAAGAGAAGGCACTTATTATAAAAAGGAAGGAGGGATATACTGCCCTTGCTTCATACCAAAGGATTCCGTGCTGCTCTCTTGAGCATATTTTTACTTTCTTTATTAGGCGTAGAACTGAACGCAAAAGCAGAAAAACAAACGGTGTATGTCATCCCGGTTGAGAAAAATGTCGAACAGGGCCTCGCCTCGTTTTTGTCCCGTTCGTTACAAGATGCAAAAGAAGCGCATGCAGATCATATTATTCTTGATATCAATACGCCGGGAGGATTGGTCAAATCAGCTATTGATATAGCGGACTCGATAACCGAAAGCGAGGTTCCGGTCACTGCATATGTAAATAAACATGCGTTGTCAGCTGGTGCATATATTGCCCTGCAAGCCGATAATATTTATATGGCGCCCGGCGGAAAAATGGGAGCAGCCGCGATTATTGACGGTAAAGGCAATGCCGCTGGCCAAAAAGCTGAATCACTTTGGCTGGCAGAGCTTGAAGATGCGGCAGTAAAAAATAATCGCGATCCTAAATATGCGCTCGCTATGGCTGACCCGGATATAGATGCCAAGGAGGTCGGTGCTCCGAAGGGAGATCTGCTTACACTTAACGCTGATAAGGCAATGGATGTAGGCTATTCAGAGGGAACTACTGACAATGTAACCGCACTCGTAAAGGAGCTTGGTTTCGAAAAAGCGGATATTCGTTATGCAGAGGAAAGCTTTATGGAAAAGACAGCGAGATGGCTGACGAACCCCGTCATTGTGCCTATTCTGCTGACGATTGCTTTTTTAGGTCTGACGGTTGAGCTTTTTTCCCCGGGTGTCGGCATCCCTGGAACGGTTGGGTTCATCGCGTTATTGCTGTTCTTTTACGGGCATCTCGCAGCAGGCCTGGCTGGATACGAGACAGTTCTTCTCTTTGCTGGAGGGGTGATTCTCATCCTGCTAGAGATTTTCCTTCCCGGGGGAATCATTGGATTACTGGGCTTAGGAGCGATTGTTGCGAGCCTGTTTTTAGCCGCGGGAAGCTTCACTGTCATGGCGATTTCTCTCTTGATCGCCTCAGCTGTTTCTATTACAGCTTTCATTTTACTGACAAGGGTGTTGGGAAAGCGTATGAAATTCTTTAAAAAATTTGTGTTAAATGACTCGACAAATACGGAGAGCGGCTATGTATCAAATCAAACGCGCACGGACTTAATAGGGAAAGTGGGCATAACCTATACACAGCTGCGTCCTGCCGGCACTGTCATTATTGATGATGAACGCCTTGACGTCGTTTCGGAGGGATCATTTACAGAAAAAGACAAGAAAGTAAAAGTGGTAAAAGTGGAAGGCTCACGCATCGTCGTGAGAGAAATTTAAACAGAATCGAGGAGAATTGATATGGATCCATCAACACTAATGATTTTGGCTATTGTCGTAGTAGGGATCATTGTTTTATCTGTATTTTTTACATTTGTCCCTGTCATGCTTTGGATTTCAGCATTAGCTGCCGGAGTAAGAATCAGCATTTTCACTTTGATAGGAATGAGGCTTCGCCGCGTTATACCAAACCGAGTGGTGAATCCACTGATCAAAGCGCATAAGGCTGGGCTTAATGTTGCCACCAATCAGCTTGAAAGCCATTATCTCGCTGGAGGAAATGTTGACAGAGTCGTCAACGCGCTGATTGCTGCTCAGCGAGCTAACATTGAACTATCATTCGAACGCTGTGCCGCTATCGATCTTGCCGGCCGCGACGTATTGGAAGCCGTTCAAATGAGTGTTAATCCGAAGGTAATTGAAACACCGTTTATTGCCGGTGTGGCTATGGACGGGATTGAAGTAAAAGCGAAAGCAAGAATTACAGTAAGAGCGAATATCGATCGTCTCGTTGGGGGAGCAGGGGAAGAAACCATTGTGGCCCGTGTCGGCGAAGGGATTGTCTCTACAATCGGTTCATCTGAAAGTCACAAAAAAGTGCTTGAAAACCCTGACATGATCTCTCAAACAGTACTCGGAAAAGGATTGGACTCAGGAACTGCGTTTGAAATTCTCTCGATCGATATTGCTGATGTTGACATTGGCAAAAACATCGGCGCGATTTTACAAACCGATCAGGCCGAGGCTGATAAAAACATCGCGCAGGCAAAAGCGGAAGAACGCCGTGCGATGGCTGTCGCCCAAGAACAAGAAATGCGCGCCCGCGTAGAGGAAATGCGTGCGAAAGTGGTAGAAGCCGAAGCGGAAGTGCCGCTTGCGATGGCAGAAGCTTTGCGTGAAGGAAATATTGGCGTCATGGATTACATGAATATCAAAAACATTGATGCTGACACAGACATGCGTGATTCATTCGGCAAGCTGACGAAAGATTCGTCTGATGAAGACAGTAAATCATAATCTCTCTAAGAAGGGAGAACGCTGATGGAAGATATACTGACCAATCCGCTCATTATCGCAGCGCTTATCGGAATCATATCTATGATTTTCGGTAAAAAGAGCAAAGAGGAAAACAAAAACAGCCAAAACAGAAACAAACCTCAGCAGGTGCAAACGGCTTCTCCTCAAAAGAAGCAGTCTGAAGATGCCCCTGTACCGATTCCTAACCGCATAGAACAGGCAAGACGGGAAGCGGAAGAAAGACGAAGAGAAACAGAAAGAAATCTAAAAGGGCTGGAACGTGATCTTACTGCAGTTAAACAAAAAGCAGTATATACAAAACAAAAAATGCTCCAGGTTAATAAAGATACTGTGGTACAAGGGATCGTCTTAGGCGAGGTGTTCGGGCCTCCAAGGGCAAAAAAACCTCACCATACGATGCGCACGGCCCGCAAAAATTAAAGTGTTAGAACCTCCTTTCAAATCATACATATGAGATGAAAGGGGGTTCTTTTTGTATGGGGCAAAGAAAGAATCGTGTAAAAGCTTGGCTGACAAAAGCATTGGAAATTCCCCCGGACGTTATGATGGATCTGCCGCGGATTACAATGGTTGGCAGACTTCATATCTACATAGAAAACCACAGAGGCCTTTTGCTTTTCAGTGAGAATGAAGTGAGGCTGATGCTGAAGCAGGGCCAGTGCATCATATCAGGTAAAAATTTTGTCATCAAGGCGATTCTTCCGGAAGAAATTCTTTTGGAGGGTACGATTGATGTCGTTCGATATGTTGAGTCATAAAGCCGAGGGGGAAATGTTGTGAAAAATAAATGGCTGTCTTTTTTTTCGGGTAGGGTCCAGCTTGAATTGACGGGAAGAGGGATTGAACGGCTCCTTAATGAATGCACTAGACAAGGGATTCCGGTCTTTCATGTCAAAAAAAAGAAAGAAGCCGTATTGTTATATCTACAGCTTCAGGATGTACATGCCTTTCGGCGGATAAGAAGAAAATTTAAATGTAAAGCCCAATTCATCAACCGGAAGGGATTTCCTTTTCTATTATTGAAATCAAAGTTGAATATAGGATTTACGATCGGTTTTGCAATGTTTTTCATCCTTTTGTTTTTGCTTTCCAATATGGTGTGGAAAATTGATGTGACAGGCGCTAACCCTGAAACGGAACATCAAATGATGCAGCATCTTAAGGACATTGGCGTCAAAAAGGGGCGTCTGCAGTTTTTAATGATGTCACCCGAAAAAATACAAAAATCGTTAACCAATGGAATAGACAATATCACTTGGGTCGGAGTTGATCTGAAGGGGACGACGATTCACATGAAAGTCGTGGAAAAAAATGAGCCCGAAAAAGAAAAGTATGTTAGCCCGCGCGATATCGTTGCCAAAAAGAAAGCAACCATTACTAGAATGTTTGTCCAAAAAGGTCAGCCGATGGCCGCAATCCATGATCATGTGGAAAAGGGACAGCTGCTTGTTTCGGGACTGATCGGGAGCGAAGAGCATCAGCAGGAAGTCGCCTCAAAAGCAGACATTTACGGAGAAACCTGGTACAGATCCGAAGTGACGGTCCCGCTTGAAACATTATTTAACGTCTATACGGGCAAAGTAAGGACAAAGCACAAGCTTTCTTTTGGCTCTTTGGCCATCCCGATCTGGGGAATGACGCTTAAACAAGAGGAGTTGAAGCATCCAAAAACGGAACAAGAAAAGCATTCGCTCCATTTTCTCGGATTTAAGCTCCCTGTATCCTATATCAAAGAGCAAACGAGAGAAAGTGAAGAGGCTTTGAGAAAATATACGAAAGAAGAAGCGGTTCAAGAAGGCATTAAAATGGGTAAACAGGATGTAGAGGATAAAATAGGCGAAAACGGCGAGGTGAAAAGTGAAAAAGTTTTGCACCAGACTGTTGAGAATGGTAAAGTAAAGTTGATTATTCTCTACCAAGTTATAGAAGATATCGTTCAAACCACACCTATTGTCAGGGAGACTGAAGAATGACAGAACATTTACTTGCGATGAATCAAAAACTGAAAAGCCCGGACGAGGCGCTTTCACTGTTCGGGAACCAAGATTCTTTTTTGAAATTGATGGAGAAAGATCTGAATGTAAATATCATTACGCGCGGCGAAACGATTTATGTTTCAGGCGATGAAGAATCGTTTCAGATTGCAGACAGGCTGCTGGGATCGCTCCTCGCTTTAATTCGCAAGGGGATAGAGATCTCTGAACGTGATGTGATTTACGCCGTCAAAATGGCAAAGAAGAATGAACTTGAATACTTTGAAAGCATGTATGATGAAGAAATTACAAAAACCGCAAAAGGCAAACCAATCCGTGTAAAAACGATGGGACAGCGGGAATACGTGGCCGCTATGAAGCGGAATGACCTTGTATTCGGCATTGGTCCGGCGGGAACCGGGAAAACATATCTGGCTGTCGTAAAAGCAGTCCACGCTTTGAAAAATGGACATATCAAAAAGATCATTTTGACAAGACCTGCCGTAGAAGCCGGTGAAAGCCTTGGTTTTCTCCCGGGTGACCTCAAAGAGAAAGTAGATCCTTATTTGCGCCCGCTATATGACGCTCTTCATGATGTGCTTGGGGCAGACCATACAGAACGTCTGATGGAAAGAGGCGTCATTGAGATTGCCCCGCTTGCATACATGAGGGGACGGACGCTTGATGATGCTTATGTTATACTTGATGAAGCACAGAATACCACGCCTGCTCAAATGAAAATGTTTTTGACGAGACTGGGTTTTGGCTCTAAAATGATCATTACAGGTGACGTTAGCCAAATTGATCTGCCGAAAGGCGTCAAATCGGGACTTGCAGTAGCGAAGGAGATGCTGAAAGGAATAGACGGCATTTCTATGATTGAGCTAGACCAGACAGACGTGGTCAGACATCCGCTTGTTGCGAAAATTATTGAAGCATACGATAAGCAAAATTAATGCTGAATGACCCGATCGCGCGTTATCGGGTCATTTTTATGATTGCTTATGGGCTTGATGTTTCCAGAGGAGGTTCTTGTGTTGAAAAAGAAGGGGAAGACCAAAAGCAGCTCAAAAAAATGGAGCAGCTTTACTAATGCCCGCTCTATGCATGTACTGCTGTATCTTCTGCTGGCTGCCATTATGTTTGCTTTGCTTTTTGTACATGTTAAGCCGGAAACACTTGATTTAGACCTATTTTCAGTCAGCGACAAGACCATTTATGCTCCGGCAACCGTGGAAGATCAAAAAGCCACAGAAGAAAAAAAGCAGGCCGCTGAGGACGCGGTTGAAGATCAATATACATTAAAAAAAGAATACACAGACAATCGGATTGACCTTGTATCATCTATTTTCGAAAGTATCAGCGAAGTGAAAAAATCATCAGAAGACAGCAAATCACCATCGGAAAAATCAATGGTGAAGTCTGTGAAGAACAAATTAACGTCAGATGTGAATGATTCCATATCAGAGGATTCCATCAAGACATTGCTGAAAGCAGACAGTGAAGACTTTTCTTTTGTCAGGGATACCGTCATTACAGCAGTAAATACGGTCATGAGCAGTGAAATCTCTTCGGATAAACTATCTGATGCAAAGGATAAAGTAGAAAAAGAGCTAAAGGGCAATTCTATCCCATCAAAATACTTGGGAGCGGCGACAGAAATCGGGCGTTTTGCTATTATTCCGAATTACGTTTTTGATCCGAAAGCAACGGAGGCAAAAAGGCAGGAAGCGTCAGACAATGTCCAGCAGGTTCAGATTAAACAGGGACAGGTGCTCGTTGAAGAAAACGACCTCATTGACCGGGAAGTGTACAGAAAACTCGAACTGACCGGGTTATTAAATAACTCAAATCTCTTTAAACCGATCAGCGGATTATTAATTATGATCGGACTATTCATCGCAACGCTTGTGTACTACTTTGAAAAACAAAACCAAAACCTGAAATTCAAAAACCAATCTGTCCTGCTGTTCTCCATTATCACAACGCTTTTGCTTATTATCATGGAGGTTGTCAGTTTATTCCAGAAGATGGAATATAATAATATCGGGTATCTTGTTCCTATTGCGGCCGGCGCAATCTTAATCAAACTGCTGATGAACGAACGCATCGCTATTTTGGGAAGTATCATTCTTGCGATTTGCGGAAGTATGATGTTTAATCAGGGTGTGACGGGAACATTCAATTATGTCATAGGAATTTATTATTTGATCAGCGGAATTTCAGGTGTTTTATTTTTAGGAAAACACAATGCCAGATCAAAGATTTTGCAGACCGGGCTTTTCGTGGCCTTTATTAATATGATTGTTGTTCTTTCCTTATTATTGATCCAAAACACCGCGCTGTCGGGGCTTGAGATCGGCACGTTAATGCTGATGGGCGTTGTGTCGGGGTTTGCTTCGTCAGTATTGATCATCGGCCTGATGCCGTTTTTTGAGACAGGCTTTGGCATTTTATCCACAATGAGGCTGCTTGAGCTGTCTAATCCTAACCATCCGCTTTTGCGCAAAATATTAACAGAAACACCAGGTACATATCATCACAGTGTAATGGTTGCCAATTTGTCAGAGGCAGCCTGCGAGGCGGTTGGAGCGAATGGTTTGCTTGCTAGAGTTGGCGCGTATTACCACGATCTTGGAAAAACAAAGCGGCCGCAGTATTTTATTGAAAACCAAATGAATATTGACAATCCGCATGACAAGCTCTCTCCTCAGCTGAGTAAAAATATTATCATCTCTCACACGACTGATGGTGCGAACATGCTGAGAAGCTATAAATTTCCGAAAGAGCTTGTCGACATTGCTGAGCAGCATCATGGAACCTCGCTGTTAAAGTTCTTTTATTATAAAGCGAAGGAAAAAGGCGACCAGATTACAGAAGAAGAGTTCCGATATCCGGGGCCAAAGCCGCAGTCAAAGGAAGCCGCGATTATATCAGTGGCTGACAGTGTTGAAGCAGCCGTCAGATCCATGCATAATCCAAATCCAGAGCGAATTGAAAAGCTTGTCCGGGGTATCATATCCGATAAGCTGCAGGACGGACAGTTCAGCGAATGCGATTTGACATTTAAAGAGCTGGATACAATCGCCAAAACACTCTGTGCAACATTAAAAGGAATTTTCCACTCCCGGATTGAATATCCGGAGGCTACTAAGAAGGTGAAATAGATGAGTTTACTGATTGATATTGTTGATGAAACGGGGAGTGTCTCTGAAGAGATGCTTAAAGAAGTAGAGAATCTGCTTCAATTTGCCGCTGAGCGTGAAGGCGTTCAGGATCAGGCTGAAGTTTCGGTCACGATCGTTACCAATGAAGACATACAGCAGATTAATAAAGAGTACCGCGGGAAGGATGCGCCGACAGATGTCATCTCATTTGCTCTTGAAGAGGAAGGAGAGGGCGAAGTGGAAATTGTGGGCGCGGAAATACCGCCTGTTTTAGGTGATATTATCATTAGTGCGGACCGTACAAGAGAGCAGGCCGAAGAATATAACCATTCTTTTAAAAGAGAGCTCGGATTTCTAGCCGTGCATGGATTCCTGCACCTTTTAGGATATGACCATATGACGAAAGAGGAAGAAGAGGAGATGTTTACTAAGCAAAAGGATTTGCTGGACGCCTATGGACTCAAGAGATCATAGAAATGAGCTGAAGCGATTCTTCAAAAGCTTCGTGCATGCAGGCAGGGGCATCCGGGAAACAGCGCGGACGGAGCGGAATTTCCAGTTTCATGCCGCAGCCGCGTGTGCTGTTCTCATCTGCGGCTTCCTCGTGGGGCTCAGCCTGATCGAGTGGGCGGTTATTTTCCTTTTGATCGGCGGAATGCTTTCGCTAGAGCTTTTAAATACAGCCATTGAACATACGGTTGATTTAATAACAGACAAACATCACCCGCTTGCTAAAGCGGCTAAGGACGCTGCCGCTGGGGCTGTTTGCGTTTTTGCCGTCATTTCGTGTATCATTGGTTTACTTATTTTTTTGCCAAAGCTGTAATCGCTGAAGATTCTTACATTTATTTTACATTTTTAGAAATGGGCGTGAAAAAAAGCGCGCGATTATGTAAAATATAAAGTGATAGCGGTACCATTATAGGTAAGAGAGGAACATGTACACATGAACAGACAGGAATTAATAACAGAAGCATTAAAAGCACGTGATATGGCGTATGTGCCGTATTCCAAGTTTCAAGTCGGAGCCGCTCTTCTTACCAAGGATGGAAAAGTGTACAGAGGCTGCAACATCGAGAACGCGGCATACAGCATGTGCAATTGCGCCGAGCGTACCGCTTTATTTAAAGCTGTTTCTGAAGGGGATACAGAGTTTCAGATGCTGGCTGTTGCGGCAGACACCCCTGGACCGGTATCTCCGTGCGGAGCATGCCGCCAGGTGATTTCTGAGCTTTGCACAAAGGATGTTATTGTCGTAATGACAAATTTACAAGGACAAATAAAAGAAATGACTGTGGAAGAATTATTGCCAGGCGCATTTTCATCGGAGGATTTACATGACGAACGAAAGCTTTAAATCAGGATTTGTATCTATTATCGGAAGACCAAACGTGGGAAAGTCCACATTTTTGAACAGAGTCATTGGACAAAAAATCGCAATTATGAGCGATAAGCCCCAAACGACGAGAAACAAAGTGCAAGGAGTTCTGACGACAGGTACATCACAAACGATTTTTATTGACACACCCGGGATTCATAAGCCTAAGCATAAGCTTGGGGACTTTATGATGAAAGTGGCGCAAAATACATTAAAAGAAGTCGATATGATCTTGTTTATGATCAACGCCGAGGAAGGCTACGGGAAGGGCGACGAATTCATTATTGAGAAATTGCAGAATCTGTCCACGCCTGTATTTTTAATCGTAAACAAAATTGACAAAATTCATCCCGATCAATTGCTTCTGTTAATTGACGAATACCGCGGACGTTATCCTTTTAAGGAAATTGTTCCAATTTCTGCTCTAGAGGGAAATAATATCGAAACATTGCTCACTCAGATTGAAGCATATTTGCCGGAAGGGCCGCAATTCTATCCGAGTGACCAAGTAACCGACCATCCGGAGCGCTTTATCATTTCTGAACTTATCAGGGAAAAAGTGCTGCATTTGACGAGAGAAGAGATCCCGCATAGCATTGCGGTAGCCATCGAATCAATCAAAGGGCAGGACAATGGTTCTGTTCACGTGGCGGCCACGATTGTGGTCGAACGGGACTCCCAAAAAGGCATTGTAATCGGGAAAAAAGGAAGCCTGCTAAAAGAAGTCGGAAAAAGAGCGAGAGCGGATATTGAAGCGTTGTTAGGCTCCCGTGTCTACCTTGAATTATGGGTCAAAGTGCAGAAAGACTGGCGTAATAAAATGTCCCAGCTTCGCGATTTTGGCTTTAAAGAGGATGAATATTAATCTCTCGCTGTGTCATGATCTCACAGGAACAGGGATACATTAGCAAATTTTGTTTAACATGAAATGGAGGACATCTGGTCAAGATAAAGGTAAGAATTTGGAGTTTAGGTAAGCTAGTTTAACTACAGAAAGGTGGGTTTCTTGTGTTGAATTTTACCTGGAACGTATTTTCTCAAACAGGAAATGTTGATACGTATCTTCTTTTTAAAGAACTGGAAAAAGAGAACATGGATAGACCCGAAGAACTAGAAGATGAGCTAGCCCGATTTGATTATCCAATTTTATAAACCTCTTGGCCGCTCCTGCTTTAGGAAGGTGCGGAAATGCTGACAAAATGTGAAGGAATCGTTCTTCGCACAAATGATTACGGAGAGACGAATAAAATCGTTACTTTACTGACAAGAGAACACGGAAAAGTAGGTGTGATGGCCAGAGGCGCCAAAAAACCGAACAGCCGTTTATCAGCAGTCAGCCAGCCCTTTTTGTATGGCTCGTTCTTAATGCAAAAAACATCCGGCCTCGGAACGCTTCAGCAGGGGGAAATGATCCTCAGCTTGAGAGGTATCAGGGAAGATCTGTTTTTAACAGCATATGCTGCTTATATCACCGAGTTAGTCGACAGAGGCACAGAAGAAAAAAAGCCGAACCCTTATTTGTTTGAATTCATTTTAGAATCGCTCAAACAGCTGAATGAAGGAACTGACCCGGACGTTATCATCTTTATCGTTCAAATGAAAATGCTCGGTGTCATGGGGCTGTATCCCGAGCTCAATCACTGTGTGCATTGTAAAAGCCAGGATGGGACCTTTCATTTTTCTATCCGTGATAATGGTTTTATTTGCCACCGCTGTTTTGAAAAAGATCCTTACAGGGTTCCGATTAAACCGCAAACAGCAAGGCTGTTGAGACTGTTTTATTACTTTGATTTATCGAGGCTGGGCAATGTGTCCTTAAAACAGGAAACAAAAGCTGAATTGAAGCAAGTGATTGATTTATATTATGAAGAATACTCAGGGTTATATTTAAAATCAAAGCGCTTTTTAGATCAAATGGAGAGTATGAAACATCTTATGGGCGAAAACAAAAGTTGACATCTGGTCCATCTTTTTATATGATCATTTATTATAAAATATGTTGCAGTGAGAGAAAGAAGTACTTGCGTTTACCTCATAAATTGTAAAGCGACCTTAGGGCGGTGTAAGCTAAGGATGAGCACGCAACGAAAGGCATTCTTGAGCAATTTTAAAAAAAGAGGCTGGGATTTTGTTCTCAGCAACTAGGGTGGAACCGCGGGAGAACTCTCGTCCCTATGTTTGCGGCTGGCAAGCATAGAGACGGGAGTTTTTTGGTTGCCGCCGCAGTCATTTTATGAAGGAAAAGTGGAGGTGCTTGACATGAATATTCAAGACATGATTCTAACCTTGCAAAAGCATTGGTCCAGTCAGGGCTGTGTGCTTATGCAGGCATACGATGTAGAAAAAGGGGCCGGCACGATGAGCCCGTATACATTTTTGCGCAGTATCGGCCCTGAGCCGTGGAAAGTGGCTTATGTAGAGCCTTCAAGACGCCCTGCAGACGGCCGTTACGGGGAGAACCCGAACAGACTGTATCAGCATCATCAATTCCAGGTCATTATTAAACCGTCTCCTGATAATATTCAAGAGCTGTATTTAGATTCCTTGCGCGCGCTTGGAATTGATCCGCTTGAGCATGATATTCGCTTTGTTGAAGACAACTGGGAGAATCCGTCATTAGGCTGCGCGGGTCTTGGCTGGGAAGTATGGCTTGATGGAATGGAAATCACTCAATTTACGTATTTCCAGCAGGTCGGAGGACTAGAGTGTAAACCAGTTTCTGTAGAGATTACGTACGGAATTGAGCGCCTCGCGTCTTATATCCAGGATAAAGAGAATGTTTTCGACTTGGAGTGGACATCAGGGTTTACAGTAAAAGATTTATTCATGATGGCAGAATACGAGCATTCCGTCTATACGTTTGAAACGTCAGACGTTGATATGCTGTTCCAATTATTCAGCACGTATGAAAAAGAAGCGATTAAGCAAATGGATAACGGGCTTGTTCATCCGGCATATGATTATGTGCTAAAATGCTCGCACACTTTCAACCTGCTTGACGCCAAAGGCGCGATCTCTGTTACCGAGCGGACAGGCTATATCGCAAGAGTGCGGAATTTAGCGAGAAAAGTAGCAAAAACCTATTATGAGGAACGAGAAAAGCTAGGGTTCCCAATGCTTAAAGGGGAGGGTTCTTCTCATGAGTAAACAGGATTTACTTTTAGAGATCGGATTAGAGGAAATGCCGGCGCGCTTTTTACATGACAGTATGGTTCAGCTTGGCGAGAAGCTGACAGGCTGGCTGAATGAAAAAAATATCACTCACGGTGAAGTGAAGCTCTTCAATACACCTAGACGCCTTGCTGTACTCGTAAAGGATGTAGCAGAAAAACAGGATGATATTAAAGAAGAAGCGAAAGGGCCTGCGAAAAAAATTGCCCTTGATGCAGACGGGAACTGGACAAAAGCGGCAATTGGCTTTTCAAAGGGCCAAGGTGCAGACGTGAATGACCTGTACATCAAAGAAGTAAAAGGCACAGAGTATGTATTTGTGCAAAAATTCCAAGCCGGCCAAGAAACGAAATCGCTTCTGCCGGAACTGAGCGGCTTGGTTACGAGCTTGAACTTCCCGAAAAACATGCGTTGGGGAAATGAAGATTTGCGTTATATCCGGCCAATCAAATGGATTGTCTCTTTATTTGGACAGGATGTCATTCCATTTTCTATCACAAACGTTGAGTCTGGCCGGACAACACAGGGACACCGTTTTCTCGGACATGAAGTGTCAATTGATTCACCTTCCGCTTATGAAGAGCAGCTGAAAGAACAGCACGTCATCGCCGACCCTCATATCCGGAAACAGATGATTCAATCTCAGCTGGAAGCGATGGCTGCAGACAACAATTGGAACATTCCAGTTGACGAAGACCTTCTTAATGAAGTGAATCACTTAGTAGAATATCCGACAGCTCTTTACGGTTCATTTGAATCTGAGTTTTTGACAATTCCTGAGGAAGTGCTGGTCACGACAATGAAAGAGCATCAGCGCTACTTCCCTGTCAAAGACAAAAACGGCGATTTACTGCCTTACTTTATCACAGTCCGAAACGGAAACAGCCACGCGATCGAAAATGTGGCACGAGGCAATGAAAAAGTGCTGCGCGCGCGTTTATCTGATGCTTCATTCTTCTACAAGGAAGATCAGAAATTAAACATTGATGCAAATGTGAAGAAGCTTGAAAACATTGTTTTCCATGAAGAGCTTGGTTCTCTTGCTGATAAGGTCAGAAGAGTCACTTCAATCGCAGAGAAGCTTGCGGGCCGTCTTCAGGCTGATGAAGATACATTAAAACATGTGAAGCGGGCTGCTGAAATTTCAAAATTCGATCTTATCACGCATATGATATACGAATTCCCTGAGCTTCAAGGAATTATGGGTGAAAAGTATGCGAGAATGCTTGGAGAAGATGAAGCTGTGGCTGCTGCAGTCAACGAACACTATATGCCTAGATCAGCAGGCGGAGAAACGCCTTCTACTTTCACTGGAGCTGTTGTAGCAATGGCCGATAAGCTGGATACAATCGCTTCATTCTTCTCTATCGGCGTTATTCCGACTGGTTCTCAGGATCCTTACGGCCTGCGCCGCCAAGCGAGCGGTATTGTTGCGATTCTTCTTGACCGCAACTGGGGAATTTCGTTTGAAGAGCTGCTTTCTTTCGTACAAACCGAAAAAGAAAAAGAACTGCTGGATTTCTTCACTCAGCGTCTGAAATATGTCTTGAATGCTGAACAAATCAGACACGATGTCATCGACGCCGTGCTGGAAAGCTCTCAGCTTGAGCCGTACTCAGCGCTGCATAAAGCACAAGTGCTGGAACAAAAGCTTGGTGCACCAGGCTTTAAGGAAACAGCAGAAGCTCTAGGCCGAGTCATCTCTATCAGCAAAAAAGGAGTTCGCGGAGACATTCAGCCTGACCTGTTTGAAAATGAATACGAAGCAAACCTGTTTGATGCCTACCAAACAGCGAAGCAAAACCTTCAGGAAAACTTCCGCGAAAAAGATTACGAGGCGGCGCTTGATTCACTTGCAGCCTTAAAAGAACCGATCGATGCTTACTTCGATCATACAATGGTGATAGCAGATAGCGAGACATTAAAGGCAAACCGTTTGGCGCAAATGGTAAGCTTGGCGGATGAGATCAAGTCCTTTGCGAATATGAATGCCCTTATTGTAAAATAGAGAGAGAAAAGGCGGTTGCTGTGTGATCGGTAATCGTCTTTTCTCCATTTATATGTTTTTTGTTTGATTGCAAGATAATTACGATATAATATGGATTATTATTTCTTTACATAGACATGAAGTGAAAAGGTGGTGAGTACGATCGAACTAAATAAACGGCAAGAACATATTTTGCAGATTGTAAAAGAAAGCGGGCCAATTACAGGGGAGCATATTGCAGAAAAGCTGAACCTAACAAGGGCAACGTTGCGTCCGGATTTAGCCATACTCACCATGTCAGGATTCCTCGAGGCGCGCCCGAGAGTCGGTTATTTCTACACTGGGAAAACCGGCACCCAGCTCTTGGCAGATAAACTCAAAAAGCTTCAGGTGAAAGACTTTCAATCTATCCCCGTTGTGATTCATGAAAACGTTTCTGTGTACGATGCGATTTGCACCATGTTTTTAGAAGATGTAGGTACTCTGTTTGTGGTGGACCGCGATGCTGTTTTAGTCGGGGTGCTTTCACGAAAAGACCTGCTGAGAGCGAGCATTGGCCAGCAGGAGCTTACATCTGTCCCTGTTCACATCATCATGACAAGGATGCCGAACATTACAGTGTGCAGACGTGAGGATTATGTGATGGACATTGCAAAGCATCTGATAGAAAAACAAATTGATGCACTGCCTGTTATCAAAGATACCGATAAAGGCTTTGAAGTGATCGGCAGAGTGACAAAAACGAATATGACAAAAATACTTGTCAGTTTATCAGAAAATGAAATCCTATAACATCGCAAACTAACGGGGGGATAATATGAATAACCGCATCATCTATGTCGTATCGGATTCCGTCGGTGAAACGGCTGAATTGGTAGTAAAAGCAGCGCTCAGCCAATTTAACGGATCAGCGGACGATACACATGTCAGAAGAATTCCTTATGTTGAAGATATAGGCACGATCAATGAAGTGATTTCACTTGCGAAGGCAGACGGCGGCATTATCTGTTTTACACTCGTGGTGCCGGAAATAAGAGAATATTTGATTGCCGAAGCGGAAAAAGCAAATGTTTTATATTATGATATTATCGGCCCGTTAATTGATAAAATGGAAACAGCCTACGGTTTAACAGCGAAATACGAACCGGGGCGGGTGCGCCAGCTTGATGAAGATTATTTCAAAAAAGTGGAGGCCATCGAGTTTGCAGTGAAATATGATGATGGACGGGATCCAAGAGGGATTTTAAAAGCGGATATCGTTTTGATCGGCGTATCGAGAACGTCTAAAACACCACTGTCTCAATATCTCGCCCACAAGCGCCTGAAGGTTGCCAATGTTCCGATTGTACCTGAAGTTGACCCGCCGGAAGAACTCTTTAACGTTGATCCGAAAAAATGCATCGGTTTAAAGATTAGCCCGGATAAACTGAATCACATTAGAAAAGAACGGTTGAAATCACTCGGACTAAATGACAAAGCGATCTATGCAAATATCAACAGAATCAAAGAAGAACTCGAATATTTCGAAAAGATTGTGAATCGGATCGGGTGCCAGGTTGTTGATGTTTCAAATAAAGCGGTTGAAGAAACAGCGAATATTATCCATCATCTCAAAACAAAAAACATGTAACTCAGGACGCTCCATCCTGGGTTTTTGGCGATGCCAAAAGGGAATAATGAAAAACAATAGCATCTTTGAGAAGTTTGTATTATAATAAAAAATTGTGATAAAATGATTAATTTTAGGTTTAAGGTTCGTGTGATACGAATAAACTATTATGGGTAAGATGTCAAGAATTTCTCCCGGAAATTTTTCGACAAATTCACATACATCCGCAATGATCTAAAGGATGTGCGATTTTGCTTGCTTTTATGCAGGAGTTTAATGGAGGGATGGAGAATTACTCTTCTTAATGAACAAGAAAAGACGATTTTTGTCGATGCTGACGCTTGTCCGGTAAAAGATGAAATTTTGCAAACAGCATCCGATTATAACGTTCAAGTTCTTTTTGTCGCTTCATTTGAACATTATCAGCTTTCCAGAAGCAAGGAAGAAATATGGAAGTATGTTGATCCTCATAAAGAAGCTGCTGATTTATATATCGCAAATCATGTAAAACCGGGAGATGTTGTTGTGACGCAGGACATCGGATTAGCGTCCCTGCTGTTGAACAGAAATGTCTCAGTTATGTCGGAAAGAGGGCGTCTTTACAAAGAAGATACGATTGATTTTGCTCTTGAGAGCCGTCATTTTTCCGGTAAACAAAGGAGAAAAGGCATATACGCCAAAGGTCCTAAAAAATTGAATAAAGAAGATCGAGAACGATTTATTACACTACTGCAAAAAATCCTGTCGAACGATGAAGGGATTTTGCACTAAAGCATCGAATAATGTACGACGGAGTGTTATAGGATGGGAAATCGGATACCAGATGAAATTGTGGATCAGGTGCAAAAGTCGGCAGATATCGTTGAAGTCATAGGTGATTATGTTCAATTAAAGAAGCAAGGCCGAAACTACTTTGGACTCTGTCCTTTTCATGGAGAAAGCACACCTTCGTTTTCCGTATCGCCCGACAAACAGATTTTTCATTGCTTTGGCTGCGGAGCGGGCGGCAATGTTTTCTCTTTTTTAAGGCAGATGGAAGGTTATTCATTTGCTGAGTCGGTTTCTCACCTTGCTGACAAATACCAGATTGATTTTCCGGATGATATCACAGTCCATTCCGGAGCCCGACCAGAATCTTCCGTAGAACAAAAAATGGCTGAGGCTCATGAGCTCTTGAAGAAATTTTACCATCATTTGTTAATAAATACAAAAGAAGGTCAAGAAGCATTGGATTATCTGCTTTCAAGGGGCTTTACGAAAGAGCTGATTGATGAATTTCAGATCGGCTATGCTCTTGATTCCTGGGACTTCATCACGAAGTTTCTCGTGAAGAGGGGCTATAGTGAGACGGAAATGGAAAGAGCGGGTCTTTTGATCAGACGTGAAGACGGAAGCGGATTTTTTGACCGTTTCCGAAACCGTGTCATGTTTCCGATCCATGATCATCACGGGGCTGTTGTTGCGTTCTCAGGCAGGGCTCTTGGCAGTCAGCAGCCTAAGTATATGAACAGTCCTGAAACACCGCTTTTTCATAAAAGTAAACTGCTTTACAATTTTTATAAGGCCCGCCTTCATATCAGAAAGCAGGAAAGAGCGGTCTTATTTGAGGGCTTTGCCGATGTCATATCGGCCGTAGACTCCGGTGTGAAAGAGAGTATAGCCACGATGGGAACGTCTCTGACAGATGAGCATGTCAAGATTCTGAGAAGAAACGTCGAGGAGATCATTCTTTGCTACGACTCCGATAAAGCCGGATATGAAGCCACCTTAAAAGCTTCTGAACTTTTGCAGAGTAAAGGATGCAAAGTCAGAGTTGCAATGATTCCTGACGGATTGGACCCCGACGATTACATCAAAAAGTTCGGCGGGGAAAAATTTAAAAACGACATTATCGACGCCAGTGTCACCGTGATGGCGTTCAAAATGCAATATTTCCGAAAAGGAAAGAACCTGTCCGATGAAGGTGATCGCTTAACTTACATTAAAGATGTACTGAAAGAAATCAGCACGCTTTCAGGATCGCTTGAGCAAGAAGTCTATGTCAAACAGCTTGCTTCAGAGTTTTCGCTTTCACAGGAGTCTTTAACCGAACAGCTGGCTGTTTTCAGCAAGCAAAGCAAACCTGCTGACAATGGCGGTGAGACGAAAACACGGCGAGCGCATCTAACGACAAAGGCGAGGCAAAAACGCCTGCGTCCGGCGTATGAAAATGCAGAAAGGCTGTTACTCGCCCACATGCTTCGAGATCGGAGCGTCATTAAAAAAGTGATTGACCGGGTAGGCTTTCAATTTAATATTGATGAGCACCGCGCATTAGCCGCCTATCTTTACGCTTTTTATGAAGAGGGAGCCGAGCTGACGCCGCAGCATCTGATGGCAAGGGTGACGGATGATCATATAAGCCAGCTGTTGTCTGATATTTTAATGCTTCAGATGAATCAAGAACTCAGCGAAGCCGAGTTATCAGATTATGTAAAAAAAGTGTTGAATCACAGAAATTGGTCAATGATAAAAGAAAAAGAAGCGGAAAGAGCCGAAGCCGAAAGGCAAAAAGATTTTTTAAGGGCTGCTTCTCTTGCTCAAGAAATCGTTACATTGAACCGATCTTTAAAATGACTGGAAAACCGATGAGAAGCATGTATTGGCAATGATTCCTTGCGGAGGAGCAAATAGATCGCTTGACCTCATCATGAATTGTCATTTCATTATTCGCACATTATTAAAGGCAGATCCTATAGAAAACGCCTGAATGGACCGAATAAGAATCATACCGCTTATAGAATTCGTTGCAAGCTTTGGAAGGAGGGATCCATAATGGCTGATAAACAAACCCACGAGACAGAATTAACATTCGATCAAGTAAAAGAGCAATTAACAGAGTCTGGTAAAAAACGTGGCGTTTTGACATATGAAGAAATTGCCGAGCGTATGTCCAGCTTTGAAATTGAATCAGACCAAATGGATGAGTATTATGAATTTTTAGGTGAACAAGGTGTTGAATTAATTAGTGAGAATGAAGAAACAGAAGATCCTAATATTCAGCAGCTTGCCAAAGCCGAAGAAGAATTTGACCTTAATGACCTAAGTGTACCCCCTGGTGTCAAAATCAATGACCCAGTTCGGATGTATCTAAAGGAAATCGGCCGGGTTAACCTTCTATCTGCAAAAGAAGAAATCGCCTTCGCTCAAAAGATTGAAGAGGGTGACGAAGAATCTAAACGCAGATTGGCTGAAGCGAACCTGCGGCTTGTTGTCAGTATCGCAAAACGGTATGTCGGACGCGGAATGCTTTTCCTTGACTTAATTCAGGAAGGCAATATGGGTCTGATGAAAGCCGTTGAAAAATTTGATTACCGCAAAGGTTATAAATTCAGTACGTATGCTACGTGGTGGATCAGACAGGCGATTACACGCGCCATTGCCGACCAGGCGAGAACGATCCGGATTCCCGTTCATATGGTTGAAACCATTAATAAATTAATCCGTGTGCAGCGTCAATTACTGCAAGATTTAGGCAGAGAACCAACACCTGAAGAAATTGCGGAAGATATGGATTTAACACCTGAAAAAGTACGCGAAATCTTAAAGATCGCACAAGAGCCGGTATCGCTGGAAACACCGATCGGTGAAGAGGATGACTCACATCTTGGTGATTTTATTGAAGACCAAGAAGCAACTTCACCTTCAGACCATGCCGCATATGAGCTGTTGAAAGAGCAGCTGGAAGATGTGCTTGATACGTTAACTGATCGTGAAGAAAATGTATTGCGTCTTCGATTCGGTCTTGATGACGGCCGTACAAGAACATTAGAAGAGGTCGGCAAGGTATTTGGAGTAACGAGAGAGCGTATTCGACAAATCGAAGCTAAAGCGTTGCGGAAACTAAGACATCCTAGCAGAAGTAAACGTTTGAAAGATTTCCTCGAATAAGATGGAACGGGTCTTGCAGATCCGTTCTTTTTTTATCAAAAAGATATATGGATAATATGCCTTTATTTTACTGAAAATTGATGTCATTTGCAAATGAACATTGTGAGGAAAAATTTCAAAATATGAATCCATATTTTCTATTGTAAGCGTATACAATAAATTATACAATAGAATAAAAAGGATATCAGAGAAATAGACATGCTTCTATTTAATTTTGTATAAAGTGTGAATTAAAAACTTTTGCAGAGCAATCCATTTACTTTTTGTTAAAATAAGTTAGAATTAGAAGTGTTTACATAGGGGAAGGAACAAAAAGGGGGAAGGGAAATGAAATGGAATCCGCTTATTCCATTTTTACTGATCGCTGTTTTAGGTATTGGTCTGACTTTCTTTTTAGCAGTAAAAGGGCTTGATGATTCCAGAGAGATTGCAAGCGGAGGAGAAAGCAAATCTGCTGAAAAAGAACATGCAAACGCTTCACCTGAGGATATTTACAAGGCAAACTGTATCACGTGCCACGGTGAAAATTATGAAGGTGTTTCAGGCCCGAGCTTAAAAGGGATAGGCGATAAGAAAGATGTCGCTGAGATAAAAACCAAGATCGAAAAAGGCGGTAACGGAATGCCATCCGGTCTTGTTCCGCCCGATAAGCTGGATGATATGGCAGAGTGGGTATCTAAAATTAAATAAAAGATCTATTTTTCTCCTTATAGTTCTCAGGCCGCCGAGATGTTCTCGACAGCCTTTTATTTTTTTATGTGCCGCATCAAAAGAAAACAACTGAAAATCATTCACTCAGCTTGGATTCCGGGCTGATTTTTTATATGATAGAAAAGGAAAAAATGATTGAGAAAAGTTGTGATGACAAGTGAACGAATTAAAATTATCGAAACGATTGCAAACAGTAGCCGAGTACATACCGCATGGGGCGGTGATGGCCGATATCGGGTCTGACCATGCTTACCTTCCTTGTTATGCGGTGCTGAATCATAAAGCCAGCGGGGCAATTGCCGGAGAAATAACAAACGGCCCGTTTTTGTCCGCCAAGCGGCAGGTTGAAAAATCAGGCCTAGCCTCGCACATTTCTGTAAGGCAGGGAGATGGCCTGGAAGTGATTAAAAAAGGTGAAGCCGATGCGATTACGATTGCCGGAATGGGCGGATCTTTGATCGCGCAGATCTTAGAGGCGGGTAAAGACAAATTAACGGGAAAAGAACGGCTTATTTTACAGCCGAATATTCATGCTGTTCATATCAGGGAGTGGCTTTATAAGGAAGGGTATGCGCTGATAGATGAGGTGATCCTTGAAGAAGATGGAAAGTGCTATGAGGTGCTTGTCGCCGATGCGGGTGACCGGGATGCGGCTTATGGCGGTATTTCTTTATCAGCCGGAATGCTCGTCGGCCCTTTCTTGGCTAAAGAAAAGAATGCTGTCTTTTTGAAAAAATGGACACAAGAGCTTCAGCACACACAAGGCATTTATGAGCAGATCAGCCGAGCTGCAGCAACAGAGCAAAATAAACAAAAATTAAAGGAGCTCGCCGATCGAATGGAGCTGCTAAAGGAGGTTATTAATCATGGATAAAACTGTAAATGGGCAGCGGGTCATCCAGCTGTTTGAACAATTTTCCCCGAAAGCCTATGCAGTCGAAGGCGATAAAATCGGCTTGCAAATCGGCACCTTAAACAAACCGATTAAAAATGTGATGGTTACGCTTGATGTGTTGGAGAGCGTTATAGATGAAGCCATTGAAAAAGAGGTTGATTTGATTATTGCTCACCATCCTCCTATTTTCAGGCCGCTAAAACATATATCAACAGACCAGCCGGCCGGAAGGTTAATTGAAAAGTGTTTGAAGCATGATATCGCTGTTTACGCAGCTCATACAAATTTAGACGTTGCGGACGGCGGCGTGAATGATTTGCTTGCTGAGGCATTAGAGCTGAGAGAGACGGAGGTGCTGGCGCCTACTTATACTGATCCTCTGAAAAAGCTGGCCGTATATGTGCCGAAGGAATATGAAGAGCAGGTCAGAGCGGCGCTCGGAAACGCGGGAGCCGGCCATATTGGCGAATACAGCCATTGTGCGTTTTCGTCTGAGGGAATCGGCAGCTTTAAGCCATTGGACGGCGCTGAGCCTTTTATCGGTGAGGTGGGAGAGCTTGAGCTTGTTCATGAAGTTAGGCTGGAGACTGTGTTTCCTAAAAGCATCGAAAAAGCTGTTATAAAAGCAATGATAAAAAGCCATCCATATGAAGAAGTCGCTTACGATATCTATCCTGTCGAGCAGTCTCCTGCTGAAAAAGGGCTTGGCCGTGTCGGAACACTTAAAAATAAGATGACGCTTAAGGAATTCGCTTTATTCGTGAAAAACAAGCTTGACGTCAATGGCGTCAGAATGGTGGGTGAAGCGGACAGCATGGTGAAGAAGGTGGCTGTTCTTGGCGGAGATGGCAACAAGTATATTCATCATGCGAAACGAAAGGGCGCCGATGTTTACGTCACAGGAGATTTATACTTCCATGTGGCTCATGATGCGATGATGCTTGGCCTGAATGTTGTTGATCCGGGCCATTACGCGGAAAAAGTTATGAAAGAAGGCGTCACGAGAAAACTAACATCAATGTGCAAAGATCAAAAGCTGAACGTGAATATCTTTGTTTCTGAAACAGATACAAATCCATTTGCATTTCTATAAAAAACTGAGGCTTATTCAGCCTCAGTTCAGCGTGTCGACAAACCCTCGCATTCGTTGTCAGGCCTGCGCGTCGGTGCTCACGAATTCCTACATTCGCTGTGCTCCGATGCTCGTCCTTCCTAGACTTCAAGGGTTTTCAATCACGCTGAATAGATGACAAAGTCATAAAACAAAAACCGTTTTATGACTTTGTCAACAATCTGAACTGAGGCTTATTCAGCCTCAGTTTTTTGCTTTTACTTTCGGGAGTATTTTTTTGAGCGGTATATTGTGTTCAGTTGTCCAAGTTGATGGATCTTCATGATCAAACTGCTCCAGAAAACGAATGACTTCTTTTGTAATCGGCGTTGGTGTTGAAGCCCCCGCAGTAACGGCGACGGTATGAACGCCTTTCAGCCATTCGAGCTTTAATTCGCTCAGGTCGCCGATTCGGTATGCTTTTGTGCCGGCTATTTCCTCCGACACTTGAGCGAGCCTATTTGAATTGTTGCTTTTCGGGTCGCCGACAACGATTGTTAGGTCCGCTTTTTTCGCCTGTTCTGATACAGCTTCCTGCCGCACCTGGGTAGCCAGGCAAATCTCTTGGTGATATTCGACATGAGGATATTTCTCTTTGACAAGCTCCATAATGTCGTGAACATCCCATTGAGACATTGTTGTTTGATTGGTCACGATCAATTTTTCTGCTTGGATATCAAGATTTTTCACATCTTCTTCGGTTTCAACTAAGTGAACGATCTCAGGCGCTACACCAACCGCTCCTTCAGGCTCTGGATGCCCTTTTTTGCCGACATAGATGACGTGATAACCTTTGTCTTTCATATCTAGAATTAAATTGTGGGTTTTCGTCACATCCGGACATGTAGCATCAATTGCGACTAATCCTTTTTCTTCGGCGATTTTTCTGACCTCAGGAGAAACACCGTGAGCAGTGAAAATCACAGTGCCTTTGTCAACCTGTTTCAGGATATCCAGACGATTAGAGCCGTCTAATGTAAAGATTCCTTCCTCTTCAAACGCATCAGTGACGTGTTTATTATGAACAATCATCCCGAGGATATAGATGGGTCTTGGCAAGCTCTTATCAAGTGACGCGTTTTTGGCAATGACCATAGCATCAACAACGCCATAGCAATAGCCGCGCGGTGATATTTTAATTACGTCCATTTTTGGTTATCCTCCAATACTGAAGTGAGTAAAAGCAATATAAAAAGCCGTAATCAAACGGCTCTATTCTTGCATTCTTCTGATCTCATTATAGCCAATCTTACTTCAGATATCAAAGAATGTTAAATATATAATCTCGGCTTTGAACTGCCTGATCTTCTCTTTGAAGAAGGAGGGGCAGTTTTATTTTTCTTCGGGGCAGATGTTTTTGATTCTTGCTCTTCACTGACAGGTTTTTTAGATTTCATGGGGAGAGAAGAACCTTTTTGCTTTGATTTTTTGTCATCGTCTGAGGTCTTTCCTTCAGCCTTGTTCTCTGTTTCTGAGATATCTTCCGCATCTGTTTGTTTTTCATGATCCTCGTTGCTCTCTGTATCATCACTTTTACTTAATTGGCTGTACAGCTTCATCATTGCCGGCAGGTTACGGACTAACGGGCCGTACTGCTGGATCATAGGGGTGACTTGCTGCGCCATGCCAAGCACTTTTTGCACATTCCCGAGCATACTGGATAAAGATGAAGGGTTGGCGATATTTTGAATCCCTTGGAGACCTGCTCCTCCGCTCGCTGCTGCGCCTGCTCCAGGAACTCCGGCGCTGCCAGCGCCTCCTCCGCCGGGCAAAAACCTTGACAGCATTCCTTTTAAGCCCCCGCCTGCACCTGCACTATTTCTCGTCCCGGCATTTGCCTGAGGAAGAAATGGTCCTGATTGCTGAAAACCTTGCTGCTGTCCAAATGAAGGTCTGCGCATATTAGGCGGTCTCCTGCCCATCATTTGCTGATTTGGCATGGGGCGGGGCGGTCCGGGCTGTTGATAATTTCTCATCGGCTGCTGTGGTGAAAACATACTTGTACCTCCTTTCAGCTCTCTCTGCTATTAGAATATGCATGTGCTTCGGTATTTGCTTAACATAACCGAATAAAACAAAAGCCTTGCAACCGTGGTGTTTTTAAGCGAAATCGGGTATAATGTAATGATGGATACATAATGTCCGCTTTAAGGAGCTGGGAAAAATGAAAGAAACGAAATTTGAACTATATGAATTGAAACCGTTTATTATAGATGCAGTACATCGCCTTGGTTTTTACGAACCGACAGATATTCAGAAAAGGCTGATTCCTGCAGTGTTAAAAAAAGAAAGTGTCATCGGCCAGTCACAGACGGGAACCGGAAAGACGCACGCTTATTTACTGCCTTTATTAAACAAAATCGATCCTGCGAAAGATGTCGTTCAGGTTGTCGTCACCGCTCCGACAAGAGAGCTTGCCAACCAGATTCATCAGGAAGCGCTTAAAATTACCCAAGGTGAAGAAGGCGCCCAGATTCGCTCGAAATGTTTTATCGGAGGCACAGATAAACAGAAATCGATTGATAAACTGAAGACACAGCCGCACCTTGTCGTCGGTACACCCGGCCGGATTGCCGATTTAATCAAAGAACAGGCGTTAAGTGTTCATAAAGCGGAATCGCTCGTCATTGATGAAGCGGATTTGATGCTGGACATGGGGTTCATTGCAGATGTGGATTACATTGGTTCCCGCATGCCTGAGGATTTGCAGATGCTTGTGTTCTCAGCGACCATTCCGGAAAAGCTGAAACCATTTTTGAAAAAGTATATGGAAAATCCGAAATACGCCCACGTGGAGCCAAAACAGGTGACTGCCGCGAAAATCGAGCATATTCTCATTCCCTCGAAACATCGTGACAAGGACAAGCTCCTTTTTGACATCATGTCCCATTTGAATCCTTACCTGGGCATTGTGTTTGCCAATACGAAAAACACGGCTGACCATATTGCTCAATATCTGACTGGCAAAGGCATGAAAATCGGCCTGCTGCATGGCGGATTAACGCCTCGTGAGCGGAAAAAAGTCATGAAACAGATTAATGATTTGGAATTCACTTATGTCATAGCAACTGACCTTGCTGCAAGAGGCATCGATATTAAAGGTGTCAGCCATGTGATCAACTATGAGCTGCCGGAGGACCTTGATTTCTATGTCCACCGTGTGGGCAGAACCGCTCGCGCCGGCTCATCAGGACAAGCGATGACCATTTACGAGATTTCTGATGAGGATGCATTAGCCAGACTTGAGAAAATGGGCATCGAATTTGATTATTTAGAGCTTGAAAAGGGCGAGTGGAAAAAAGGCGATGACCGCCAGCGCCGCAAGAAGCGCAAAAAAACGCCGAACGAAGCGGATGAAATGGCGCATCGTCTCGTGAAAAAACCGAAGAAGGTAAAGCCTGGATATAAAAAGAAAATGAGCTATGAGATGGAGAAAATCAAGAAAAAACAGAGAAGAAACCAATCTAAAAAAAGAAAGTAGGGGAACCTGTTGTTGAGAATAGGCTCACACGTCTCTATGAGCGGGAAACATATGCTTCTGGCTGCAAGCCAGGAAGCTGCCTCTTATGGGGCGAACACGTTTATGATCTATACTGGCGCACCGCAAAATACGCGCCGAAAGAAAATTGAAGACTTAAATATAGAAGCTGGCCGGGCACACATGCAAGAAAACGGCATTGACGAGATTATCGTACATGCGCCTTATATTATTAATATTGGCAACACGACAAATCCGTCCACTTTTGAGCTGGGTGTCGATTTTCTTCGTTCTGAAATTGAACGGACAGCGGCCATCGGAGCGAAGCAGATTGTCCTTCACCCAGGCGCTCACGTAGGAGCGGGAGCTGAGGCAGGCATCAAAAAAATTATTGAAGGATTAAACGAAGTAATTGATCCGAATCAAAATGTCCAGATTGCATTAGAAACAATGGCAGGAAAAGGATCAGAGTGCGGCAGAAGCTTTGAGGAGCTTGCACAGATTATCGATGGCGTTACACACAATGAGCTTCTGTCGGTATGCTTTGACACGTGCCATACACATGATGCCGGATATCAGATTGTTGAAGACTTTGACGGCGTGCTAAATGAGTTCGATAAAATCGTCGGCATTGACCGTATAAAAGTGCTCCATATTAATGACAGCAAAAATGTCAAAGGCGCGAGAAAAGACCGCCATGAAAACATCGGCTTTGGTGAAATCGGATTTGAGGCACTGCAGTATGTAGTTCACCATGAGCAGTTAAAAGACATTCCAAAAATCCTTGAAACACCGTATGTCGGTGAAGATAAAAAGAATAAGAAGCCGCCATACCGCTTTGAGATTGACATGCTGAAAGAAAAACAATTTGATGACAATTTGCTCGAAAAAATTTTACAGCAATAAAAAATGGGGGATAGGTCCCCCATTTTTTAGCTTGTGAATTGTTTGAATAGTTCATTAACGGTTTGGGCTGTTTCTTTTGATGTAATGGCCTCTACCTGTTTCAGCAGCCGCATTCGTTCATTCTCATTAAAAATGTTCACATTTTTCCCGTATAACAGGTTTGCTACTTCAATGGCTTGCGATCTTGTCAAACTGATTCCGTATTGTTTTGAGTACTTCAGCAAATCGTCAGCAGTAGCCTGATTAAGGCGCTGCAAAATAATTCTTTGAAATAAAATCATCGATCGTTCCACCTCCAGACTTAATGTATGGCAAATCATCAAAATGTGTCAGTGTTTAGTGGTAAAATAGATTTATAATTATTTAATATCATTATTTCAGGAAAGGAGATTTTATGACCCCAACCAAACAACATAAGAGAGAAACATTTTCCCGCTTTATGTTCAGGGTCTTCATGATTCTGGCAGGAGCTGCATCTGCGGCTGTTAGCATTGAATTATTTTTAATCCCCAACAATTTTATTGATGGCGGAATTATTGGTGTATCACTTATTTTAGACTACCTCTTTATGTCAACGCCCGTTCTGAATTTCGCTATATTTGTTGTCATTTTAAATATTCCTTTTATGATCTTCGGGTATAAATATATCGGTAAGACCTTCCTTGTCTCAACGATGATTGGAATTGTCGGGCTTGCCGTTATTGAATCCTCGCTTCACCATGTGGAAGCCATTACAACTCAGCCTATTTTGGCAACTGTGTTCGGAGGTCTTTTACTCGGCTTTGGTGTCGGGCTCGTTATTCGAAACGGAGGTTCAATGGACGGCACAGAAATTCTTGGGATTTTGCTGACGAAAAAACTGCCCTTTTCAGTAGGTGAGTTCGTTATGCTCATCAATGTATTCATTTTCATTTGGGCTGGTTTTGTGTTCGGCCCTGAGCAAGCGATGTACTCTTTCATGACTTACTATATTGCGATGAAAACCATTGATGCCGTGATTCAGGGGCTTGATGAAACAAAAGCTGTCATTATTGTGTCAGATCAGTATGACGAAATTTCCGATGCGATTTTGCACCGTCTTGGTCGAGGAACAACAAAGCTGAAGGGGAAAGGCGGATATACTGACGAAGAAAAGGACGTGATTTATGCTGTTGTCACTAGACTGGAAGTGACAAAGCTGAAGGCGATTGTGTTTGAAGTAGATCATAACGCCTTCATCACCATTATGAATACTCATGAAACGAGAGGCGGAAAATTCAAAAACGCAATTCACTAGGCTTTCATTTACTTTTATTCATTTTATGGGTATAATTTTATCTGCGGTAAAGAAAATGGCTTGCTGGTCAGACAGCTGCCATTTTCTTTTTCATACATGTGATACGTTCTTAAGCAAAGAAAAGGGGGACCCTTCATGAACGTACAAGAAGCGTTGAACCTACTGAAAGAAAACGGATATAAATATACAAATAAACGGGAAGATATGCTGCAGCTTTTTGCTGATTCAGACAAGTATCTTACCGCTAAAAACGTACTGTCCGCATTAAATGATGATTATCCCGGCTTAAGCTTTGATACAATCTACAGAAATCTTTCTTTATATGAAGAACTAGGTATTTTGGAAACAACTGAGTTGTCCGGTGAAAAGCTCTTCCGATTTAAATGTTCGTTTACCCATCATCACCATCACTTTATTTGTCTTGCCTGCGGCAAAACAAAGGAAATTGAGTCATGTCCAATGGACAAGCTTTATGATGATTTGGATGGCTATCAGGTCAGCGGGCATAAATTTGAGATTTACGGCACCTGCCCTGGTTGTACATCGGAAAACCAAGAAAACACAACTGTGTAATTGTATAGATATGAAAAAAGGGGCCAAGGGCTCCTTTTTCAGTTATTGACACGTATCAAATGATGCTTGTTTTTGTTTATCCATTGAACGGCTTCTAGCCAGTTGCTCACTCTGATGATATTCGAATCAATGGGAAGCTGATTATAAGGGGAATTGAATAAAATCACCGGAATCCCGGCTTCTTTCGCGATCATCATTGCGTTTCCGTGATGATCCTCAAAAAACAAGTCGATGTTGTGATTTTTGACTGCATCCACTTTATGATGGCCGCCAACGAGTTCGATGTGGTCGTAATGAATGTTTTGTCTGTCAAACCATTCATAGGTAATAGTAGTGAGATGAGTTCGTCTGGCTGTAATAAAAATAAGCTTGTGTTCCTCTTTAAGGAGATCAAGTGACTGTTTTGCGTGCTGCGCAAGCATTGCTTCCTTATATATCATCGCTTCATTGTGATTCATCCAATCCCAAAATTCTTCCTGCGTAATATGTAACAGCTTTGTCAAATCATAATCCGTCATATCGTCTAATGAAATGGAAAGATTAAACGAGCGGTTCAAATAAGGGACGAATGTATCCTGAGCTGTTATTGTGCCGTCAATATCTATTCCTAAGCGTAACATGCCCACACTCCTTCAGTTTCATCCTTTCAAGTGTAACATAAACAATTAACATTACCAGAAAAGTTTAGCAAACATGAAACGGGTAAATTGGTTCAAACTATAAAAGCTCCTTTAATAAAACAGAAGGGGGAATTGAAGGTGGCAGATTACGAAAAACGTGACAACAACAGCTACTATGTTGATCATGGTTCTGAAGGCACAAATATTACCCGCGACAATGATGGTTTTTTTGAGGAAACGGCTGCTGAAATCGCAGAACCTTACCGCGCTAGTGATCGAAACAATGATCGAGACAATAACCGCAGCGGCGGCAATGTTAATGAAGGACGGGGAATGGGATATATTGCGTTAGCCTTGTCCATTATTTCTTTGTTTGTACTGCCTGTTTTATTGGGAGCTGCCGGTATTATTGTCGGCTATATCGCAAGAAGAAGAGGTGCCCAGGGCCTGGGAGCTTGGGCGATGGGTATCGGTGTCGTCTCGTTAGTGCTGGGAATATTTATTATTCCGTTTTTTTAACATAAAAAGCTTGACGGGTTCGGGACTGGCCCCCGTTTTTGAGACAGGGATCAAAACACCTTTTAAACAGCCAATTGCCGATAGTTTATCGGTGATTGGTTGTTTAGTTTCGTTTGAATACGAATATTGTTATAATAATGAATGTATTCTATGACAGTTCGTTCTACGATGGCGGTCGTGGTTCGATCAATGCTGTTAAGATAGAACGTTTCAGACTTTAGTGAGGAATGAAACGATTCGATGGAGGCATTATCAGCGGGCGTCCCTTTGCGGGACATGCTCATGGTAATGCCTTTTGTTTTAACAGCTTTCTGATACTCGTAAGATGTATACACAGATCCTTGGTCACTATGTAACACGCAGCTTTCAGGCAGATTTGGCAGCTGATCAAGTGTGTCTAAGACAAAGGCTGTGTCCTGCTTATCTCCAATCGTAAAAGCAACCACTTCTCCATTGTATACATCCAATATACTGGATAGATACAATTGTTTCTGCCCATAAGGCAAATACGTGATGTCCGTTACCAGTTTTTCAAGAGGATGATCAGACTGAAAGTTCCGATCTAATATATTATCGACCACGGCATATGGCTGCCCATTCTTCTTGCGCTTTTTCACCTTAACACGGCACTGCCACTGATTTTTCTGCATAATACGCTGAACCGTTTTATGGTTAATACACATTCCCTTTTTTAATATGGCTGTGATTTTTCGATATCCATATCTATACTTGTGCTCTCGGCACAACGTGCCGATTTGTTTTTCCAAATGGCGTTTGGGATGATCCTTCATCATATTCTTCTTCCAACGATAATAAGACGCCCGAGAGATACCTAAATGAATACAGATATCCTGCACGGTCATTGTGCTGTGCAATATTTCTACAAGTTCGACTGACGTTTTGCTATCAACTTCCTTTCCAATTCGTTGTACTTTTTTAAAACTTCATTCTGTTGTCTCAGGTAACGAATCTCTGCCTGCAGTTTCTCTAATTCGGAAGAATACTCCGGACCTTTTCCATAAGTGTATTGCTTACCAACAGGCTGTTCAAATCGATGTGTATCCCCAGCCTTATACCATCTGACCCATGTCTTAATCTGCGTATTATTTTTGATATTCAACTCCTGCATGATCTCTTTCATAGGTACGCCTGCCAATCTCATTTCTACAGCCTTCTGTTTCACTTCAAGCGGATAACTCACTCTTGTCCCCATAGAAAAAACACCTCCAAGTCTAATGTCGGATAACAATCATCCGTATTCAAACTTGAAGGTGTTTTTATTTGTCTCATCTTATGGGGTCAGTCCCGTTCCCGTCAAGCTTTTTGTGTCTCTTCTTTTAATTTTGCTTTTTCAGCTTCAAGCTTTGCGTAGTGTTCCTCAGCTAGAATGTCGATTTCTTTCTTAAGTTCCTCTACCATTGTTTCCTCTGGAACTTTACGAACAATCTTTCCTTTCCGGAACAACAGCCCTTCTCCGCGTGCGCCGGCAATCCCGATATCGGCTTCTCTTGCTTCACCAGGTCCGTTTACAGCACAGCCTAGAACAGCAACTTTGATCGGTGCTTTAATCTTGGAAATATACTCTTCCACTTCGTTGGCGATGCTGATGAGGTCAATCTCAATACGGCCGCAAGTCGGACATGAAATGAGTGTGGCAGCATTGGAGGCTAAGCCGAAAGATTTCAGAAGCTCCCTTGCTACTTTTACCTCTTCCACAGGATCTGCGCTTAATGAAATACGCAAGGTGTTTCCGATGCCCTTGCTTAAAATTGCGCCGAGTCCTGCTGCGCTCTTTACTGTTCCGGCAAACAGCGTTCCCGATTCGGTAATCCCGAGGTGCAGCGGGTAATCAAATGCTTTTGACGCTTTTTCATAAGCCTCGATCGCAAGGTTGACGTCCGATGCCTTCATGCTGACGATAATATCGTGGAAGTCAAGATCTTCAAGAATTTTAATGTGATGAAGTGCGCTTTCTACCATTCCGTCGGCAGTCGGGTAACCGTATTTTTCTAAAATCCGCTTTTCAAGTGAACCAGCGTTTACTCCGATTCTGATCGGAATCCCTTTTTCTTTAGCCGCTTTAACGACCGCTTCGACTTTTTCACGGCGGCCGATGTTGCCAGGGTTGATTCGGATTTTATCGGCGCCGCCTTCAATGGCTTTTAACGCAAGTTTATAATCGAAATGGATGTCTACAACGAGCGGAATGGTAATCCGTTTTTTAATATCTGCAATGGCGTTTGCCGCCCGTTCATCCGGACATGCTACCCGGACGACTTGGCATCCGGCTTCAGCCAAACGGTTAATCTCCGCAACCGTTGCTTCTACATCATGTGTTTTTGTTGTTGTCATGCTTTGGATGACAACTTCATTGTTGCCGCCTATTGTTAAAGGTCCCACTTTTACGGGACGCGTTTTTGTACGATGTGTGATTTCACTCACTTGCAATCGCTCCTTAATTGTAGTTGCCGCTTCTAGATGTAACAATTCTAGTATGGTGTATGTGAATTTATTTTACAAATTACATTGTAACAGTGTCTTCGCCAAACTGACAAGAAATTAACGTTAATTAAGGGTAGACAGGGAATTTGTACGCTGTTCCGGCTTGAATGGCGTTGGCCCTCACATTCGGATTCAGTGCTTCAAAATCCTTTACAATGTCGTCTGGCGAACCTGCTTGTCCGACAATTGACATAACCGTGTCACCCGGCTGTACCTTAACCGTTTTAAAAACGGGTCCTTGTGCAGCCGTTTTTGCTGATGCTTCATAGACAGGAAGGTCCTGAATGGGTATTGTTCCAATTTTAAGATCATAAAAAAGAATAAAAAGGATAAAAACAATGCTGCATACAAAGGTAAGACGCTTCATCACTTTTCCTCCCGCATACGAAATTTTATACCATAGTATGCTTGTCCGTTTAGATTCATGACAAAAGAAAAGAGACTGCGAATGCAGTCTCGGATTATAAAGCAGCTTTTTTGGATGGAATCTCTTTCAATACGAGAAACAGGATGACAAAGTTGACAAACCAGTTCAGTAAAAATTCACTTGGGACGGTCGCTTCTAATGCACGCATGATCGTAAAGAATACGGTCGAAAGGGTGATGGAATAGGCGGAAAGCTTCCAAAGCTGATGGTAGGACAGTTGCTTTCTCTGCGAATTCTTAATGATGACTCCGATAAGCGCCAAGAATGATACTTCAATACATTTTCCTGCGGCAGTTACGAGGAAAATGAGAGCTGAGAGAACAACAACGATCATGGTTTTATTTTGGTTTAAACCTGTAATGACATCTTTCTTCTTTAACTCTGACGGCATCATAGAGTAAGGCATCTCCTGGGCTTGTCCGTCAATGGCCAAAACAAATTTGTTCTGGAGGATGCCGATCGCGTTTTGCTTTGCTTCAATTTGCTTGGTGCCGTAGGCGTCGGTCGGATCAAATACGATAACGAAACCATTTGCCTGTGATTCCGTGGCTTTTTTCGTATCCGTTTGAAGTTTGCCGTTTGAAATTGTGAAATCAGGGAAATCTTTGTTTAACACGGTTTTAAAGGCATTCATTGATTTGACGGTCCCTGAGCTTACATAATAAGCGGTAGGAATTGCAAAAAGGACACAAAGTAAAAATACATAAAGAATCGCTTTTCCGATTCCTTGAAATCTTGTTTTTGCAATATCACGGGGAGAGTATGTACTTTTGATGAAAAGCTGAAATACATTCACTATCTTCACTTCCTAGCTATACTAATATATGTTGCTTATTGTATCGTTGCCTGCGTGTGAATACAAGGAAGACATAAAGAAGACAGGTGTAAAAGGGAGGAAGGATGCTATGGATATGTTGTATTGGTTGTTGATTGCGGCGGTATTTATCATCGCCTTTATTGGCCTGGTGTATCCCATTATTCCGAGTGTCATATTTATCGTTGCCGGATTTGTATTGTATGGATTTTTGTTTTCTTTCAGTCCGTATTCTTATATGTTCTGGCTCGTGGAAGCTGTTTTTGCCGCAGTATTATTCGCCGCGGATTATGTGTCTAATCTGCTTGGAGTAAAAAGATTCGGCGGAAGCAAAGCTGCCATATGGGGAAGCACGATCGGTTTATTAATTGGGCCATTCATCATTCCGGTTGCAGGGATCATATTGGGCCCGTTTATCGGGGCTGTTTGTGCAGAACTTATCGTCCACCAAAAGGACGTCAAGTCAGCGTTTAAAATCGGGCTCGGCTCACTCATCGGCTTTTTAACAGGCGTTATTGCAAAGGGCATGATACAGCTGTTGATGATCGGATATTTTTTATGGACGGTTCTATAAGAATGGCGGGCGGATGTTTAATGGGGCGAATTATCGGTTAAAGTGAAATATATCCGCTGAAATGAGCCAAGATGTGAGCTTTTTCATTGCTTACGCAGCATTCTTTTGTTACATTGAATGAAGAAAGGCTCGCTGTGAAGCGGCATTTCAGTACATATATATATTAAAGGAGGAATTATCATGGCTTACGAACTTCCAGAATTACCTTATGCGTACGATGCTTTAGAACCGCATATCGACAAGGAAACTATGACTATTCACCATACGAAACACCACAACACATACGTTACAAATTTAAACAAAGCGGTTGAAGGAAACACTGCTCTTGCTAACAAATCAGTTGAAGAGCTTGTTGCAGATCTTAATTCTGTTCCTGAAAACATCCGCACTGCAGTCCGCAACAACGGCGGCGGACACGCGAACCACAAATTATTCTGGACACTTTTATCTCCAAACGGCGGAGGCGAGCCGACTGGCGCGCTTGCTGATGAGATCAACAGTGTATTTGGAAGCTTTGACAAATTCAAAGAGCAATTCGCAGCTGCGGCAGCTGGACGCTTCGGTTCTGGCTGGGCATGGCTTGTTGTGAACAATGGCAAACTTGAAATCACAAGCACGCCAAACCAAGATTCTCCGCTTTCTGAAGGCAAAACGCCTATCTTAGGCCTTGATGTTTGGGAGCATGCATACTACCTTAACTATCAAAACCGCCGTCCTGATTACATTTCAGCATTCTGGAATGTTGTAAACTGGGACGAAGTGGCTCGTCTATATAGCGAAGCAAAATAATGACACTAGCAAGGTCCTCAATAGAGGGCCTTGTTTTTTTATGTCTTCTTTTTACATATCTCGGTTTGAGAGAGACAGACTAAGGGATAGTAAAGGGGAGTCAGTAATGAGCAAACTAAAAAAAGTGATTGGCGATGTAGACGTAAACAAAGGGTTACTTTTTCTATTGACCATTGGCGGGCTTTACTCACTGGGAATTGCCCTGTCCAATACATTTGTTAATGTGTATCTCTGGAAGCAGTCAGGGAAGTTTATTGATTTGGCGATATATAATTTATCCATTGTGACAATGCAGCCGATAACCTTTTATTTGGCTGGACGGTTAGCCAAAAAAATAGACAGGGTGTTCATTTTAAGATTCGGCGTCATTTTTTTAGCTGCCTTTTATTTAAGTGTGCTTTTAGCCGGAGAAACAGCAGCCAGCCGGCTTGTGCTGATTGGCGCAGTGCTCGGAGTGGGCTATGGCTTTTATTGGCTTGCGTTTAACGTGCTGACCTTTGAAATCACAGAGCCGGATACGCGAGACTTTTTCAACGGATTTATGGGCATTCTGTCTTCCTCTGCAGGAATGATCGGTCCGATTGTAGCGGGATTTGTCATCTCAAGGCTTGAAAATAATACGGGTTACACAGTGATTTTCAGCCTCTCTCTCAGTTTGTTTGCATTGGCTGTTGTGATGAGCTTTTTTTTAAAACGAAGAGAATCAAAGGGCCGATTTATGCTTAGCAAAGTGTTTGGAGAGCGCCATAGCAATATGAATTGGCGCAGAATTACAAATGCGCATTTTTTTCAAGGCTTGAGAGAAGGCATTTTCATTTTTTTAATCAGTGTTTTTGTATTTATTGAAACAAATAGCGAACTGGCCCTTGGCACATTCGGCCTTGTCAACTCAGCTGTCTCTTTCTTTGCCTATTACTTTGCGTCCAGGCTGATTAAGAAAAAGGCCAGGAAAAAATCGATTTTGCTGGGCGGTCTTATTCTGTATGGAGCGCTGTTTTTGATTCTGTTTCATATGAGCTTTACGACATTATTGACATACGGCGTTTTTATTGCGATTGGCTATCCTCTTTTGCTCGTGCCATATGTATCACTTACATATGATGTGATAGGCCGGGCGAGACATGCCAGAAAAGCAAGAATCGAATATATCGTGCTGAGGGAATTGTTTTTAAACGCCGGCAGGATCGTCTCCATTTTATCTTTTCTCCTGATCGTGGCCCTTCTGAAGGAGGACGTGGGAATTCCTTTGTCACTCGCGATCTTGGGCATAGGACATCCGCTGATTTATTATTTTGTCAAGGACATCCGTTTTAAGGATAAAGAAGAGGAAAATCAAACGATGGAAGAAGACGGCCAAAAACGGGTCACGGAACCGAATCTTTTAAAAGGCGAAAGATAATTTTTTGTCAAAAAGGGGTTATCTGTAGAAAAAAGTCGAAAAAACCTTTAAAATGAAAATTGGCACTCTTACTTGAGTGTCTTTTCTTTCTGTAAATAGAAAAAGGTGATGTTATGAGGAGAAATCAACCAAAAAAACAAAATCATAAAGAGAAAAAGAAGTCGCTTCCGATCCGGCTGAATATTTTATTCTTAGCTGCCTTCGTTATCTTTACCTGGATCATTGTGGAACTGGGCATCAAGCAGATCGTGCAAGGCGATGACTACAAAAATCAAGCCAATAAGCAGGAACAAAGTGAAGTCAGCTCGGCGGTGCCGCGCGGGAAAATTTATGATCGCAACTTTAATGCCATCGTGACAAATAAGGCTTTAAATGCAATCACATACACCAGATCTAAATCAACCTCGCAAGAGCAGCGGTTAAAGATCGCAAAAAAGCTGTCCGAGATGATTAAAGTCGATACGAAAAAAGTAACAGAACGGGATAAGAAGGATTATTGGATTTTGACTAGGCCAAATGAAGCCAAAAAGCTGATTACCTCTAAAGAAAGACAGCAGGCAGAAGACAAAAAATTATCCGATGACGATTTATATCAGCTTCAGCTGAAACGGATTACCGATAAGCAGATGAATGACCTGACGGATAAAGACATGCAGATCCTCGCCATCAAAAGACAGATGGATTCAGGATACGCATTGACTCCTCAATATATCAAAAATGAAGATGTGTCAGCGAAGGAAATGGCAGTGGTGAGTGAACATTTAGACGAACTGCCGGGTGTGGATGTCACGTCCGATTGGGAACGTGAATATCCGTATAAAAATCTTCTTCGCTCAGTGCTCGGAAGTGTTTCCAGCTCTGATGAAGGCTTGCCGTCCAACTTGCTCGACCATTACCTGTCGCTTGGCTACAGCCGAAATGACAGAGTCGGGAAAAGCTATTTGGAATACCAATACGAAAGCCTTCTGCAAGGACAAAAAGCTAAAGTCGAAAACATCACAGATGCAAACGGCAATGTCACGGGAACAAAAACCGTTTCTGAAGGCAAAGCCGGTAAGGATCTCGTGCTTACAATTGATATTGATTTGCAAAAATCCGTTGAAAAAATCATTGAGAATAATTTAAAATCAGCTAAAACAAGAGCAAGCACTCAATTGTTAGACCGCGCTTTCGTTGTCATGATGGATCCAAGAAACGGTGAAGTGCTGACAATGGCGGGCAAGCAGATTAAACAAGAAAATGGAACATACAAGTTTGATGATTATGCTTTGGGAAATATGACTTCATCCTATGCCATGGGGTCAGCTGTTAAAGGTGCAACCGTACTAACGGGTCTTCAAACCGGCGCGATTAACTTAAATACGGTTTTTCAAGATGAGCCGTTATATATCGGTCAAGATAAAAATGGCAAAAAATCATGGAAGAATTTAGGTTCGGTTAATATTCAAAGAGCGTTAGAGCAGTCTTCCAACGTATTTATGTTTAAAACTGCGATCGCAATCGGTAAAGGCGAGTATAAACCGCATCAAGCTTT
Source organism: Bacillus sp. K7 (assembly GCF_053903245.1). Classification (NCBI taxonomy): domain Bacteria; kingdom Bacillati; phylum Bacillota; class Bacilli; order Caryophanales; family Bacillaceae; genus Bacillus; species Bacillus sp. K7. Next base: position 2,366,893 of record NZ_CP096406.1, on the reverse strand, counting down.
ACCAATAGATACTGCGGCCTTTGATACATTCCGTAATCACTTTAGCCAATTTGGATTGGGTGTCAAAACGGGAATTGATCTTCCGAATGAAATGACGGGCTATAAAGGAACAAACAGACTAACAGGATTCTTGCTTGACTATGCGATCGGCCAGTATGATACGTATACACCGCTGGAACTGGCGCAATACGTATCAACGATTGCAAACGGCGGCTATCGCTTGAAGCCTCAGCTTGTAAAAGAAGTCAGGGAACCCAATGCTGAAAAAGGGATTGGGGCAGTTGTCCAATCTGTTCAGCCTGAAGTGCTGAATAAAATTGACATGAAAAGCGAGTACATTAAAGAGGTACAAGCTGGGTTCAGACGAGTGATGACAAAAGGGACAGCAGCCAGCCAATTTGCTTCAGCATCCTATCAGCCTGCCGGCAAAACAGGAACAGCGCAGTCCTTCTATGATGGGCCTGATAAATCAAAAACAGGTACTGGGACTTATAATACGACACTTGTCGCTTATGCCCCGGCTGATAATCCAGAAATAGCGATCTCTGTCGTAGTGCCTTGGGCTTATATAGATTATGGCGCTAAATATACCATTACAAATGATATCGGCAGAGAAGTATTGGATAAATATTTTGAGCTGAAGTCGAAGCAGGACAAAGAAGATACTCAGCAAAAGAATAAAGACAAAATTGAAGAAAACGCAACGTCTTCTAATCACTAAAAGGAACGCTCACATTCTGTGGGCGTTTTTTTTATACAAAAAAACGCATTGATTTACAAAACCTTAACATTCAATACAAACCCTTTTTACACAGAACCTTTACTCTATACGTGTAGGACAAATTACACATTATACGCAGGGGGAATTCAGGAAATGAAAAAAAACAAATGGGTGCTTATGCTTCTGATGGCTGCTTTTATGATGATCGCAGCTGCATGCGGAAATGCAGGAGAAAGTGAAAAATCAAATAGCGATTCTTCAAAAGGAGAAGAAAAGGCATCAGGATCTTTAACCATTTCTGGTTCATCGGCTATGCAGCCATTAGTACTCGCTGCCGCAGAAAAGTTTATGGAAGAAAACCCTGATGCAGATATACAAGTACAAGCTGGCGGTTCTGGAACAGGGCTTTCTCAAGTTTCTGAAGGAGCTGTTCAGATCGGAAATTCAGACGTTTTTGCTGAAGAAAAAGAAGGAATCGATGCAAAAGCGCTTGTCGATCATCAAGTCGCAGTAGTTGGTATGGCAGCAGCTGTACACCCTGATGCTGGTGTGAAAGACATTTCAAAGGATGAATTGAAAAAAATCTTCACTGGCAAAATCAAAAACTGGAAAGAGCTTGGCGGCAAAGACCAAAAGATCACACTTGTAAACCGTCCTGATTCTTCTGGTACACGTGCTACATTTGTGAAATATGCGCTTGACGGAGAAGAGCCTGCAGAAGGCATTACTGAAGATTCATCTAACACAGTGAAAAAAATCATTGCTGATACTCCTGGAGCGATTGGGTATCTTGCATTCTCATATTTAACAGATGACAAAGTCACAGCACTATCTATTGACGGCGTAAAACCTGAAGCGAAAAATGTTGCGGCTGGCGAGTATCCGATCTGGGCTTACCAGCATTCTTACACAAAAGGTGAAGCGACAGATTTGGCTAAAGAATTTCTTGATTATTTAAAGAGTGAAGACATTCAAAAAAGCATTGTTACTGACCAAGGGTACATCCCGGTTACTGATATGAAAGTGACACGCGATGCCGAAGGGAAGCAAAGCTGATCTTAATAAAAAGAGGAGTGCGGTGACAGCCGTTTCTCCTCTTAACACATTCATAGGAGTGTAAAACAATGATAAACAATAGAGAAAATATGTCTGTGAGCGAGCGTTTAATCAGCTCAAGGCAAAATCGGCAATTGGATGAAGTTCGGGGAAGAATGATTGTGACAGCTTGTGCGCTTATTATGATTGCGGCATCTGTTGCGATCACCATTTTCCTCGGCGTTAAGGGGCTGCAATCTTTTCTGGTAAATGGTGTAAGCCCAATTGAATTCTTAACGAGCCTAAATTGGAACCCTACAGATACGGATCCGAAATATGGAGTGCTGCCATTTATTTTTGGATCATTTGCAGTAACGATTCTTTCTGCACTCATTGCTGCGCCGCTCGGCATTGCAGGTGCGATTTTTATGACGGAAATTGCGCCGAATTGGGGAAAGAAAGTGCTCCAGCCGGTGATTGAGCTTTTAGTCGGCATTCCATCTGTTGTTTATGGATTCATAGGTCTTACAGTGTTAGTGCCGTTTATCGCTCAGTTCAAATCGAGCGGAACAGGGCACAGTTTATTGGCGGGAACGATTGTCCTTTCGATTATGATTCTGCCGACCATCACATCGATCTCAGCTGATGCGATGGCTTCTCTTCCAAAGAGTTTAAGAGAAGGTTCTTACGCGCTTGGTGCGACAAGATGGCAGACGATCAGAAAAGTACTTGTGCCCGCAGCTTTTCCGACATTAATGACGGCTGTTGTGCTTGGTATGGCACGGGCATTCGGAGAAGCTTTGGCTGTTCAGATGGTCATTGGAAATACAAGAGTATTGCCGGAAAGCCTGTTTGACACTGCAGGAACACTGACAACGATCATCACGTTAAATATGGGCCATACCACGTACGGCAGCGTTGAAAACAATACGCTGTGGTCAATGGGGCTGGTGCTTCTGGCGATGTCATTCTTGTTCATCCTGCTTATTCGCTACTTGTCATCTAGGAGGAAAGTGTAATGAACCGCAAAATAACAGATAAACTGGCTACCGGAATGTTTGGTTTGTGCGCAGCCATTATCACAGCCATTCTAGCAGGCTTGTTTTCCTATATTATTATAAACGGTGTTTCCCAGATCAGCTTTGACTTTATTACGACAAAATCAAGCGCCATAGCAGCTGGAGGAGGAATACGCGACCAGCTGTTTAACTCCTTTTATATTTTGTTTATCACGATGCTGATTACAATCCCGCTCGGTGTGGGCGGCGGAGTGTTCATGGCTGAGTACGCGCCTAATAACAAGGTGACTGATTTTATCAGAACATGTATAGAGGTGCTTTCATCACTTCCGTCAATTGTGATTGGGATGTTTGGATTACTGATGTTTGTTAACTTAACAGGCTGGGGATATACGATCATAGGCGGGGCGCTTGCGTTAACTGTTTTTAACCTTCCTGTCATGGTGCGAGTGACAGAAGACGCAATTCGTTCAGTCCCTAAAGATCTGAAGGAAGCCTCTCTCGCTTTAGGTGTATCACGTTGGCATACCATAAAAACGGTTTTAATTCCGAGTGCAATCCCTTCTATCATTACAGGAGCGATTTTAGCGTCAGGAAGGGTATTCGGAGAAGCTGCGGCATTATTATTTACAGCCGGTCTGACAACACCGCGCCTTAATTTTACAGAATGGAACCCGTTTTCTGAAACATCGCCATTTAATATTTTCAGGCCCGCTGAAACACTTGCCGTTCACATTTGGAACGTAAATACGCAAGGAATCATTCCGGATGCTGAAGCGATTGCCAACGGAGGTTCTGCGGTGCTGGTCATTTCTGTTCTTGTGTTTAATCTCTCAGCGAGATGGCTTGGCACGATGATCTACAAAAAGCTTACGGCAAATTAGAACGGAAAGAGGCGAAAAACATGTCTGAACAAATGGTAAAAGAAAAGCCTGAACGTGCTGTTTTCGTTCCAAAACAGAACCACGTGATCGAAGTGAAAGATCTGTCTATTTTTTACGGAACGAAACAAGCGGTTCACCATGTGAATATGGATATTGAAAAGAATGCGGTCACCGCTTTGATTGGGCCGTCAGGATGCGGAAAGTCTACTTTTTTGAGAAACATTAACCGAATGAATGACTTAATTCCTTCGGCAAGAGCTGAAGGCGAAATCCTTTATGAAGGATTAAATATACTGGGTGGCAATATTAACGTTGTCAGCTTAAGAAGAGAAATCGGAATGGTTTTTCAAAAACCGAATCCTTTTCCGAAATCGATCTATGCGAATATCACACACGCATTGAAATATGCCGGAGAGCGGAATAAAGCTGTTCTAGATGAGATTGTGGAAGAAAGCTTAACAAAAGCAGCGCTCTGGGATGAGGTGAAGGATCGTTTGCATTCGTCTGCACTCTCATTATCAGGAGGCCAGCAGCAGCGTTTATGTATCGCGAGAACGCTTGCGATGAAGCCGGCTGTTCTTCTGCTGGATGAACCAGCTTCAGCGCTAGATCCGATTTCAAATGCAAAAATAGAAGAATTAATAACACAACTGAAAAGGGAATACTCAATTATTATTGTCACGCACAATATGCAGCAGGCGCTGCGGGTTTCTGACCGGACAGCATTCTTTTTAAACGGAGAGCTTGTCGAATACGGACAGACTGAGCAGATTTTTACTAGTCCGAAGCAGCAAAAGACAGAGGATTATATTAACGGGAAATTCGGATAGGAGGGCGGCAATGAGTATTGCTACCAAAGCTGTAATGAAACAGGAAGTCTATCAAGTCAATGGAATGGACTTATGGTATGGACAGCATCATGCCTTGAAAAATATCAATTTGAGCATTTATGAAAACGAGGTCACGGCGATTATCGGGCCGTCAGGATGCGGGAAATCGACCTTCATTAAAACATTGAATTTGATGATTCAGATGACGCCGAATGTAAAGCTTGCAGGGGAGCTTCATTATAATGGCACCAATATTTTAAAGGATAAAGTGGATATCGTCGATTTACGAAAAAATATCGGCATGGTATTCCAAAAAGGAAACCCGTTTCCGCAATCGATCTTTGATAATGTCGCTTACGGACCGAGAGTCCACGGCACTAAAAATAAAAAGAAGCTTCAAGACATTGTGGAAAAGTCATTAAAAGATGTGGCGTTATGGGATGAGGTGAAGGATCGTTTGCATTCATCTGCACTCTCGTTATCAGGAGGCCAGCAGCAGCGTCTTTGTATCGCCAGAGCGCTTGCGACAAATCCTGATATTTTGCTGATGGATGAACCGACATCTGCATTAGATCCAATTTCAACAAGAAAGATTGAAGAACTCATTCTTGAGCTGAAACATCAATATACCATTGTCATCGTTACGCATAACATGCAGCAGGCAGCAAGGGTTTCTGATCAAACAGCTTTTTTCTATATGGGTGAGCTTGTTGAATGTGACAATACCAATCAAATGTTTTCTAATCCGCAGGATCAAAGAACTTTTGATTACATCACAGGGAAGTTTGGATAAAAAAAACAGGCTGACAGTCAGCCTGTTTTTTATCGTGTTAACGTTTTTACGATCTTTTTGAAACTCATGTCTGATTTCACTTTAAATTCGCCTGCGCGAATTTCTTTGTGATACCCGGCATCAATGACATAGTCGTTAAAATCTTGAGCCGAGGAGATAATGCCTTCTTTTTCAAGAATAGCAGATACATCAGCGGTGCTCATGCCGTCTTTAATGTTGAGCTTGTACGTTTTTACTTTGTTTGTTTTCGTGTCTGGGCTGCTGTCGTCGTTCAAGGATTTCTCTTTTGAATCAAGAAGTTTTTGATATTCATCACGGTTAACAGAAACCATTTTTTTAGAATCAAGGTAATTGTTCACGTCTTGTTCGGTTACTGTTTTATGTTCTTTTACAGCGGCCGCCTGGTCTTCGTCTGTCAGATAAAAAACAGCTGCAAGAACGGCTGTCGCTAAAATAATGCCGCCAGCAAATGCCTGAATGCCCCGTTTTGTCATACGAGCACCTTCTCGTTATCTTTGATAATCGTATTGACGTCTTCCACTGATACATGTTCAGCTTTAGCGATCGCCTCAGCGGACATGCCGTTATTATATTTTGAAAGTATTTGTTTAGCGATCTTTTGATTGATATCGCTATGCTTTGATTTGCGGATGACAAGGTTTGTTTCCAGCAATTCTTCCTCAAGCACTGTCATTTTCTTTTTGAGCTTGTAAATTTCCTGCATCGCAGAAAGCTGCAGTGTTTCGAGCTCTTGCTCTACATCTTTCATCGGATCTCTTTGAGAATATGAGAATGCAATTAGCGCTATACTGACGATAAACAACGCAATAATAGCAATTTCCACGTTTCATCACCTTCTATTCTTTTTTTATCCTTCTTTTTTATACCATAAAACCAATCGTTTCTAAAGGTATTCGCAAAAAAAACGAGATTTTGTCGACAAATCTTTCTTTGCTTCCACTCTATGTAATGGTTTAATAGGAACACCGAGTGAACGAGAGGAAAGGAGAATGTCAGCAGTCCATGGATAAATACCCATTTCCCTATAATATACGACATAAGCTTTCTTTTTTTAGGGACACATTCGACATGACCATTCAAAACGCTCATACCTTGACTGTAAGCTGGGCACTCTCAGAAGAAACAATGCAGCTGGCTGAAGCTGTGCTTTTCGAAAGTCCGCAGGATATGATAATAGAATTGCGCATCGTTCTCAAAAGGAAAGATATCGAAGCTGTCAGAACAATACGCACAGCGTATCATAAAGGGAAGTGGACGCTTGGACAGGCGGCTGGTGATGCTGTTTATCGGGCTGAGTATAGAATCGTTAACTCAATGAATGTCTCTCTCAAACTCGCCGATACAGGGGACATCTATCTTGCGGAAAATGGAGTTAGTAACCTGAACAGCTTTCAGACTCAGAATGCGGATATCAGGTGGGAGAAGCAATTTTCTGCTTATACCTGTTATGGGAAAGGGGAAGAAGAACAATGAACGTTCTCATGCTGGCTCTCGAACATCCTCAAGAGCCGAAAAGCGGGATTGGTGTCCATTTAAACCGACTCATCTCCTATTTAAAACCGTATATCAACATAACCGTTTGCACGCCAAAAAGGCAGATGTTTTCATATGCGCAGTTTGAAGATTTCATAGCTGATGCGAATTTTACAATGATTCAACATGTGTTATCCTGCAATGAACGTGTCGACTTGATTCATGCCCATGACGACATGACAGCCCCTGCCGCACATGATTTGAAACAACGGCTCGGCCTCCCTCTTGCAGTGACGATCCACGGTCTAGAAAGCGAAAGAAAAAAGGTGTGCCAAGAAGCGCCGCATCCATACAGACTGCAGACCGAACGTCTCCTGATAGAAGCTGCTGATGAACTGATTGTATTGAGCTCTTTTATGAAACGCTCGCTTGATAATGTAACTCGTAAAAAAATAACCGTTATTCCAAGCCCTGCATCTATGGAGGAGGAAAAGGGAGAAATTCAGCGAAGCATGATGAAAGGAAGGTTTTTATTTTCATTTGGCAGGTTTGTTCCAGAAAAAGGATTTGCTCAGCTGTTAAAGGTGTTTGCTCTCCTAAGGCGGCGTCAGCCTGACCTTCATTTGGTGCTGGCTGGGGAGGGGCCGTCTCGCTCCTCCTGTGAAAAATTGGCTTCAGCATTGAACTTGGCGGAACGTGTCCTATTCTTGCCTGTTCTGCACAGAAGAGACATCAGATTGTTTCTGTCTCACTGTGAAATGGCTGTTTTCCCTAGTGTTTATGAGCCGTTTGGACTTGCCGCACAGGAAAGCATGGAACAAGGTGTGCTGACTGCCGTTTCTCCGTCGGGCGGTTTTTGTGACTTTGCCCTTCACGGCAAAACGGCATACACCATTGATTTCACGCGCACGCAGGAAGCGGCTGACCTGCTGGACAGGTTATTAAAAGACCGGGAAAGAGCCCGCCGGATCAAAGAAGCAGGCAGAGAACAAGTACTCAAACAACACCATCCCCGGCTCCTTATGACATCATATTTACAGCTTTATGAGCGTATCATGAATAATTCAGTAATTCATTGAAAAACAGCCTAGCATTCCGTCCATTATAGTGGTATTATATATAAGTCTGAATAAGTAAATGATTTTAGTTTGGAGGGAAAATAATGCGCGTTAATATTACTTTGGCTTGCACTGAATGTGGTGAGCGTAACTATATTTCTAAAAAGAACAAACGCAACAATCCAGACCGCGTTGAATTTAAAAAATATTGCCCACGTGATAAAAAATCTACGTTACACCGTGAAACAAAATAACAGCCTAGCTGTTTGAGGTGTGAGAAAAAAGCCAGAGCTTTGAAAAAGGTTCTGGCTTTTTTTCTATTCCGAGGGGGATGAGAGATGAAATCACAATTAAGGAAAAAGACGATAGAGGCACTATCTGCTGTATCAAGTGAAGAACTTATTCAAAAAACAGCACGTATGTACAAGCATTTGTTTTCACTGCCGGAGTGGCAAAATGCCAGCACCATTGCCGTCACCATCTCCAGAGAGCTGGAAATACCGACGCGTCCAGTCATTGAGCAGGCTTGGAAAGAAGGAAAACAAGTTTGTATTCCAAAATGCGACCCTGGTACGAAAAAAATGCAATTCCGCACATATCAGACCGATGATCAGCTCGAAACCGTTTACGCCGGACTTCTTGAGCCGATGATTGAAAAAACAAAAGCAGTGAAACCATCACAAATTGACTTGATAATCGTTCCAGGTGTTTGTTTCGATACTGACGGGTTTAGGATCGGCTTTGGCGGCGGCTATTATGACCGTTTTTTAAGCGATTATAAAGGGAAGACAGTCTCTTTGCTCTTGAAGTGCCAGCTGTTTGCGCATGTTCCCCGTCAACCGCATGACATCCCGGTACATAAGCTGATAACAGAAGATCAGATCATTTCTTGTTTTTCATAACTTTCCTGCTCCTTATTCAAGAATAAATAAGAAAGAATGACAAACCCTATTGGCAGGAGGGATATGATGAAAAAACTTATGATTTATGCCATTTTCGCTGTTTCAGCTGTCATGTTTTATCAAAACCGCTATCGTCTTATGAATACCGTACTAAGCCAGCCGAGAATCAGGCGGTCTTTTATCCATTTCTTTTTAAGAATTCCGTTTATCCGCAATAAATTTATCCAGCAAGCTTTCTGAAATCCCGTGAAAAACGGGATTTTTTGCTTTCAGTAGGCGTTCGGAGCCGCCAGCTGTTATAATGAAAAAAAACCATTGGAGCGGTACACATGTATTTACTGGAGTATACATATTGGAAAATCGCGGCGCACTTTGTGAAAAACGGGTATGGCGTCATACAAGCCGGTGAGTCAGATGAAATATGGCTGGAAGCACCGGACAAGTCCTCTTATGATCTGGTTCGCCTTTATAAACATGATATTGATTTTCGTGAGGAAATGGCGAGGGACATAGAAGAGCAGGCTGAACGAGTAGAACGAATCAGAACGTCAGTGGGCAAACGTCGGATGAAGCTGCTGAATGTATTTTTTTCAGCGGAAGCCCCTGTCGATGACTGGGAAGAGATCGCCGAAAAGCCTTTTGAGATGGGGCCTGTATCAGTTGAGCCGGCGATCGTGAGGGGAACCATGCTTCGTGATGATCTTCAAGCTGTTTTTCCATCATATCGAGCAGAAGAATATACAGAAGCCCGCGCTTCGTTCGAAGACGCGCAAATGGCGAGAGAGCGTTTTCTTTCGCTGATTCTGAAACAAGAAGAACAAAGAAAAAATGAAGCAGCGGTGTTTCAAAACGGAAAACCGTTCTTTACTTATTTATTCATCGCGCTTCAAGTCTTGATGTTTTTCTTGCTTGAAATAAAGGGAGGCAGCACAAATACAGAGACGCTTGTCGCTTTTGGAGCAAAAGAAAACAGCCTGATTGCAGCTGGTGAATGGTGGCGGCTCTTGACGCCGATTGTGCTTCACATCGGCATTGTGCATTTAGCGTTTAATACGCTGGCTTTATGGTCGGTCGGCACAGCGGTTGAGCGGATGTACGGATCGGGCAGATTTCTCCTGATTTATCTGGCGGCAGGCATTACGGGTTCGATCGCAAGCTTTGTGTTCAGCCCGTATCCTTCAGCTGGCGCTTCAGGAGCCATATTCGGATGCTTAGGAGCACTGCTGTATGTAGCTTTGTCAAATCGGAAAATGTTTTTTAGAACCATTGGAACCAATATTATTGTCATTATTATCATCAATTTGGGCTTTGGTTTTGCGGTTTCTCATATTGACAATTCGGGGCATATCGGCGGCTTGATTGGCGGCTTTTTCGCAGCTGCCGCATTAGGATTGCCCAAAGCCGGAGCATTGGGAAGAAGACTATTGTCAGCGGTTTTCTTGGTTGCTCTGGCGGCTGGTTTTTTATATTACGGATTGCATTCGCCTTCTCATCAGGAGTCAGCGCTGATTCAGCAGGCAAACGAGCTGTATCAGGAAGGGAAGTATAAAGAAGTAACAGAATTGCTGAATGGAGAAGCGGAACAAAAAGATGCCTCGGCCGATTTATTGAAAATTCTCGCTGTTTCTGACATTCATATCGGCGAATATGATCAGGCCATTTCCCTGTTGGAAAGAGCAGTGAAAAAAGAACCTAAAGACCATGCCTCTTATTACTACTTAGCCTTGCTGTATGCGGAAAAAAATGAGCTTGGTCAAGCGGAAAAGGCTATCGAGTCGGCTATAAAACTGAAGCCGAAGGAGCAGCGCTACAAAGAGATGCAGCAGCATATTGAGAACAATAAAGTATCATAAGGAATGGCATATATGCCAAAGAGGGAGGCTGGCTCATTGTCAGCGTTTTCTTCTTGACTGGCTTATCTATATGAATACGCTTATGATAGGTAAGAATGGTGAGGAAAAATGAATACATTTTATGATGTGCAGCAGCTGTTAAAAACGTTTGGCCACATTGTTTATTTTGGAGACAGAGAGCTTGAAATAGAGTTTATGCTGGATGAATTAAAGGAATTATACATGAACCACATGATTGAGAAGGAGCAGTGGGCCAAAGCGGCATCTGTCCTTCGAAAAGAATTGGAACAAGCAAAACAGAAAAGATTTATGTAAAGGCTAAGGTGATAAAAATGGACGAGATATGGTTTGCAGGCATTGATCTGGGAGGAACAACAATTAAACTAGCTTTGATTAACCAATATGGTGAAATACAGCATAAGTGGGAAGTCCCGACTGATAAAACCGGTGACACCATTACTGTTACTATTGCAAAAACAATCGACAGCAAGCTGGATGAGCTGCAAAAGCCGAAACATATCATCAAATACATCGGAATGGGCGCACCAGGTCCTGTAGATATGGCGGCAGGAGTCGTTTATGAAACGGTAAATCTCGGATGGAAAAATTACGCTTTAAAGAACCACCTGGAGACAGAGACCGGTATTCCGGCTGTGATAGAAAATGATGCGAATATTGCCGCGCTCGGGGAAATGTGGAAGGGAGCGGGTGACGGCGCAAAAGACGTCATTCTCGTGACGCTTGGCACAGGAGTTGGCGGCGGCATCATTGTAAATGGTGAAATTGTACATGGCATAAATGGCGCAGGCGGGGAAATCGGTCATATTTGCAGCATTCCTGAAGGCGGAGCGCCTTGCAACTGCGGGAAAACGGGCTGTATCGAAACGATAGCGTCGGCAACCGGGATTGTAAGAATTGCAAAAGAGAAAATAGCAAATGCTAAAAAGACGACACGTTTACAAGCTACTGAACACTTGTCAGCGCGAGATGTATTTGAAGCGGCGGGTGAACATGACGAAATTGCCCTTGAAGTCGTTGAGTATGTAGCCAAGCACCTTGGTTTGGTGCTTGGAAATTTGGCAAGCTCGCTTAATCCATCAAAAATCGTTCTTGGCGGCGGTGTTTCGAGAGCCGGTGAAATGCTGAGGTCAAAAGTCGAGAAAACATTCCGCAAATGTGCGTTTCCACGGGCAGCCGAAGCGGCTGATATTTCTATTGCCACACTTGGGAATGATGCCGGCGTCATCGGCGGGGCTTGGATCGCTAAAAACGAATGGCTGAAACACCAAAATTGTTAAACTTGTGTAAATGAAATTGATTTTTTGTTATGCTCAGGTTAAGATTTAATTTGATGTGTTAATGAGAATGTTAGGAATAGACTGATTTTTGAGCGTGCTGCATAGGAGGTTGAAATGCGAAAAACGTTTTTTTCGAAGATTTCATTTATGCTGATTGCCATTTTATTGATGTGGCTGAAAACGTATGCTGTTTACAAAACCAGTTTTCATATTAAAATCGACAATCTAACGCAGGAATTTATTCTGTTTATCAATCCATTAAGCTTTTTACTGCTCATTTTTGGCTTCAGCCTGTTTTTAAAAGGTAAAATCAGAAATCGTTACATTATTGCGATGAGCTGTCTTGTCACATTTGTATTGCTGGCGAATATGGTTTTTTACCGTTTTTACAATGATTTCTTAACGATCCCTGTTCTTTTTCAAACGAGCAATATGGGTGATCTCGGAAGCAGCATCGGAACACTTCTAGAGCCGACAGACCTCCTATTGGCGGTAGATATTGCAGTTTTAATATGGCTTCACTCCCGGCAAAAAGCTTTTCGATCGGACATTCCCTCCACGAAAAATGAACGTGCGGCATATTTTCTGTTTGTTGCTTCTGTTTATTTCTTCAATTTGGGCTTGTCTGAAGCGGAAAGACCTCAGCTGTTGACACGTTCATTTGACAGGGAAATGCTTGTTAAAAACATCAGTTTGTTTAACTTTCATGTTTACGACGGTGTTCTTCAATCCAAGCAGTCGGCCCAAAGAGCCTTAGCTGACAGCAACAGCCTCACGGAAATTGAAAACTATGTAACCGCTAATGCGAAAGATGCCAACAAAAGCTTATTCGGCGCTGCAAAAGGAAGGAACGTCATTCTTGTATCCTTAGAATCAACGCAAAGTTTTGTGGTTAATGAAAAGGTGAATGGGCAAGAAATTACCCCTTTTCTGAATGACTTTATCAAACAGAGCTACAACTTTAGTAATGTTTACCACCAAACCGGCCAAGGGAAAACATCGGATTCTGAATTTATCGTGGATAATTCACTGTATCCGCTTGGACGAGGCGCCGTGTTTTTTACAAATGCAGGCAACGAATACAGGGCCGCGCCTGAGATTTTGAAAAACAGCGGTTACTATTCAGCTGTCCTTCACGCTAATAATAAAAGCTTTTGGAATCGGGATTTAATGTACGAATCGCTTGGATATGATTCGTTTTTAGATATCAACTCTTACGATGTGACTGACAAAAATTCAGTTGGCTGGGGACTGAAGGATAAAGAATTTTTTGAGCAGTCTTCAGAGCTGATGAAAAATCTGCCTCAGCCGTTTTATTCAAGGCTGATTACACTGACAAACCACTTCCCGTTTGATCTTGATGAAGAGGACAAATTGATTGATGAATATGATTCAAGCAGCAAGACGCTAAATAAATACTTCCCTACTGTACGTTATCAAGATGAGGCGCTGAAACGGTTTATCGATAAGCTGAAAGAAGACGGGTTATACGACAACTCTATTATTGTATTATACGGTGACCATTACGGAATATCGGAAAACCACAATGAAGCGATGGGGCAATTTTTAGGGAAAGAGATTACACCATTTGAAGAAGTGCAGCTCCAAAAGGTGCCGCTTGTCATTCATATTCCCGGCATTACCGATAAAAAGCCGCAAACCATTGAAACAGTGGGCGGGCAGATTGATATCAGGCCGACGCTGATGAACCTTTTGGGGATTGAAACGAAAGATCAAATTCAATTTGGCAACGATTTGCTTTCAGAGGAAAAACTGGACTTTACCGTACTCCGAGACGGGAGCTTTATCACGGATCAGGTTGTATACACTGACGGTGTTTGTTATGACAAAGAGACCGGTAAGCCGCTAAAAGAGGCAAAACAGTGTGAAGCATTTGCTGATAAAGCGAAACAGGAGCTATCACTTTCTGATGAAATCATCTATGGGGATTTGTTGCGATTTTACGATCAGAAAAGGCTGGACAATTCGTCAAAACGTAAAGAAAAACAAATGCTTGATCAGGCATCGTAATTACAATGTCTCCCCCATCAAAGTGGCGGGAGGCTTTCTTTTTTTTAAAATGCTGTCATATAGTAACAAAAAAGGGGGATGATGATGGCGTTTATTACGGTGAAACCTGAGATCAAGCACAATTTGGCCAGAGTGGCGAGAGAGCTGAAGATAGACGAGGAACTGCTGAAAAGTGCAAATCGTTCCGCACAGAAGCACCAATTATATTGTCCTGGTTATATGATTCAAGAAAATCACGATAAGGAACTTCAAACCATTCAGGAGATCAAGAACTTTTTACAGCCTCGGCAGCTTGATCTTTCTGATAACTGGATCAAACAAGAAAAAATCTATGATGGTGCAGCGGTTGAAAAGGAAGTAAAGAAGATCATTCATGTGTTTCCTTTTGTTTCATGCAGGGAAATCGGCCGTTCTGTACTTGGCAGACCAATCTGGGAGCTGAAGGCTGGCGGGGAGCATGCGGAAAAAAAGGTTCATATGAACGCCTCATTTCATGCGAATGAATGGATCACCACATCTGTCCTGCTGAAATGGTTTAAGGAATACTGCATGTCATTATGCTGCAACTCGCCTTTCTTTGGCTTTTCTCCTATGAAGCTGTTCAGCAGCACTTCTTTGTCTCTCGTTCCTCTTGTCAATCCGGATGGCGTTGATTTAGTCTTGAATGGATCAGAAGGCATGGGAACCAGAAAAGAGGAGCTCGAACGGCTAAATGGCCATCGCCCGAATTTTAATGAATGGAAGGCAAACATAAACGGAGTTGATTTAAATAAACAATTTCCGTCATTATGGGAAATTGAGAAACACCGCAAGCCGACAGCACCCAGCTACCGCGATTACCCGGGAACCACTCCGCTTACGGAACCGGAATCCACTGCGATGTACCGTCTGGTAACGGAGAATCCGCCTGACAGACTGCTGGCTCTCCATACTCAGGGAGAAGAAATTTATTGGGGTTACAAAGGCCTTGAGCCTGAAGAATCTGCTGCAGTCATAAAGGATTTTGAGAAGGTAAGCGGGAACATTTATAAAGGGATAAGGGATATAGACAGCTATGCGGGGTTTCGCGATTGGTTTATTCACCATTATTTTAAAGAAGGGTATACGGTGGAACTTGGAAAAGGTCAAAACCCTTTGCCGTTTCAGCAGTTTTCACATATTTATCACGCGACAAGCGGCATTTTGTGGAGGTCGCTATGTTTTCATGAATAACTGAAAACTTTTTCTTTTTTCTGCCGCAGCAAATATGCGACAATAAAGATGATCGGAGGGGAAGGCTGATGAGATCAGTTTGTTTCATGCTGCTGTCGGCTTTGCTGTTTAGTTTAATGGCATGCGAACCATCTCATCAGCAGCAAAAACAGGCATCGGCGGCAAAAGATGAGGAAAAAGATATTATTCCGCTTTCCGCGGAAAAAGCGGATGGAGCAGAGGGCTGGCTTACGAACAGCACAATTTTATATACCGCGTCCGATCCGACGAAAACAGAGCTTTTTTCGTACAGCATCTTTACCGGCAAAGAGAAAAAGCTTTATCGGACGGATGGACAAATCGTTGATGTTCAAATAAATTCAAGGAAGCAGATGATTCTTCTCCAAATTACGCACAGCCATAAGACAGCAGTGTTATTGCTTAATGCAAAAGGTGAGACGCTTTACCAAAAAGAATATGAAACATATGAGCTCGAGACTGCTTGGAATCAGTATGATCCATATCAAATGATGATTACGGTATTCTCTGAAAACTGGGACTTTCATACATATCAGGTGAATGCCAAAAAAGACGATTCTACCTTAAGCCCGGTACAGGTTCCGTTTATTCATTGGACATCCAAAAGCACATTTGATTATGTAAGAGAGGGAAGAGACGATAAGTCAGGGTCTTTATACTCGTTTGATACGGCCTCGAAAACGGAACAGAAGCTCGGGGATGACGTTCTTTTCTTTGATTCTTTTCATCAAATGAGTTTTACTGTCAAATCAGCTTCTGGACAAAAAGGGACGTATCATTTTACTACGCCGCAATCAAAATCGCCAGTTACAGTGGAATTGCCGCTTCAAACGAAATATACAAGTTTGGCTCCGATGGAATATGATTTTGATGAAACAAAAGACCTGTTTTATACGTTTAAAAGAAGCGGCGACGCATATAAGCTCGCAGCTGTCAATGTGTCATCAGGAAAGGCAAAAGATATGTTCTCTCTGCAGGAAATGGAGCCGATTCAAATTTCTCCGAATGGAAAATATGCGTTATACGGCTTTCATTTTGAGCAGATCATTTCATTAAAATCACATAAAATGAAGCAACTCATTATTGATCAAAAGGAGATGGAATAACAATGGCTATCGCAGATGTAACCATTATCCCAATCGGAACGGAAACACCTAGTGTGAGTGCTTACGTGGCCGATGTGCAAAAGATTTTAGAAGGATATCAAGCAAAAGGGAAAATCAAATATCAGCTGACACCGATGAATACGCTGATCGAGGGAGAACTTAGTGACCTTTTCACAGTCATTCAGGAAATTCACGAAGCCCCATTTCAAAAAGGGCTGCACAGAGTGGCGACAAACATCCGAATTGATGACAGGCGTGACAAAAAAACAACGCTTGAAAGCAAAATAGAAAGTGTCAATAAACATTTACAGCAATAAAAACAAACCTGTATCCGATTGGATACAGGTTTTAATGTGCTGTTGGATAGCCGCTGTTTATCACGGTCATCACGGTAAACCAACCAAAGACAAATAAGGTGGCTCCGGCCAATAAAAAACCAAGTATGTTTTTATTTTTAACAGAACGCAAGACTCCCCATAAAGCGAAAAGAGTGACAAGGCCGAAAATCACGACTAGTAACATTACGCAGCCCCCTTTTACATTGAAAAACCTGCAATTCTTTCCATTTTTATTCTACCTGTTTTTTATAGGTTTGTCGATAGCGTTTTCATTGCGATTGTTTGAATCTTTTTTCAAAAACCCTCATAATAGGAGCATAAAAAGAAAGAGGTGATGATAGTGAAATGGAGACGAATGCCAGTTGGGCCGATTCAAGCGAACGCATATTTTCTCATCAATGATGATCAATGCCTGATTTTTGATCCGGGCGGCGAAGGAAATAAAATCAATCAATACATAAAAGAAAAAGGGCTGACGCCTTTAGCCATTTTGCTTACACATGCCCATTTTGACCATATTGGGGCGCTTGATGAAGTGAGAGAAAAGTGGAATATTCCTGTATATCTGCATCAAAATGAGAAGAATTGGCTTACGGATGCCTCTTTAAACGGCTCCGGCATGCTGCGGGGAATAGAAGTCACAGCTAAACCTGCAGATCATTTCATTGAAGGGGACGGTGAGCTGAACATCGGGCCGTTTCATTTGGAAACATTATTTACACCGGGACACTCACCAGGCAGTGTTTCTTACTATGCGAAGGATGCTGACTTGGTGATCTCCGGAGATGTCCTGTTTCAAGGCGGGATAGGGCGTACGGATTTAATAGGAGGCGATCAAGAGACGCTGCTGACGTCCATTCATGAAAAACTGCTTACGCTGCCGGAGCACACGCTGGTGTTAAGCGGCCATGGCCCTGAAACAGACGTGCAGACTGAGCAGGATCAAAATCCGTTTTTAAATGGATTTTCATTGTAAAAAAGAGACAAACCGATAAGGTTTGTCTCTTTGCATTTAATGGCCTCCTCCGCCGGGCACCATAATAAAAATCGAGTAATATGTAAAGCCGGCAAAGAAAATCGTTAAATAAGCGCCAAAAATATAGATATACATGCGTTCAGTTAAGTTCAAATACGATAGAAATACAAATAAGATCGTCTGTCCAAAAAATAATAGGGAAGCATCTTTCATATCACCCAAATAAAACATGACTGCAAAAATTCCCGTCCAAAATCCTAACACCCGGAACATGCGATTCATTTTTATCCCCTCCCGAGAGTCCCTCTGACTGTTATTATAATAGAACACACCTAGAAATGTAAACATTTTCATTATTGTTATACAAATGGAATTTGTTCCTTTGATTGTGTTTTCTATTATATGAATGGTTTTTAAAAAATAATTCAAAAAAAAGTTCTTTTAATGGTTTAAAAAAAAATGATCCGGGTAGTTATTCTACAAAGAGATGGTTAACTGAGGAGGAAAAAGAAATGGAACAAATCATTTTTTACTCATATCCAAGCTGCACGTCATGCCGAAAAACAAAACATTGGCTTAAAGCACATCAAGTCGAATTTAATGAACGGCACTTATTCAGAGAAACACCGACAGTAGAAGAATTAAAGTACATTTTATCGTTAACGACAGAAGGTATTGATGAAATTTTAGCGACAAGAAGCCAGACCTTCAAAAATTTAAATCTAAACATCGAAGAGATGACCGTAAATGAGGTGCTGGAACTTTTAATCGAGAAGCCGAAGCTTTTGCGACGTCCGATTCTTGTAGACAACAAAAAGCTGGTGATCGGGTATAATCCGGGAGAACTGTTGAAGTTATCGAAGAAGAAAACGGTTCATCAATCTGCATGATGAAAAACCGAAGATCCGCTGATTTATTTGAATCAGCTTATCTTCGGTTTTTCACCTGTTCAGAAACTGGGCTAGCTGGATTCGAACCAACGATCACGGAGTCAAAGTCCATTGCCTTACCGCTTGGCTATAGCCCATCGAATGTAAACATAGTATGTGTAGAGAAAGACGCATTATACATATGAAACATCATTTTTCAAAAAAAAACAGGAGGTAGCTCATTAAGATGATAGCTCTTGATCAGCATGTAACAGAGCACAAAGAGGATATTATCAAACAATGGCTGGAAACTTGCGCATCAAAAGGAAGTTGGCTGCAGTCCGCTAAGGATCAAAAAAAGTTAGAACAAAAGTTAAAAGACCAGCATGAATCATTAGTGACCATCGTGGCGAAATCCCTTAGAAAAGAAGACGTAAAGGATGAGCTCAATCGATGGTCTCTTCAATGCGCCAGAGACCGAGTTGTTCATGAAGTAAGTGTAACAGAAAGTGTCGGCCAGTTTAACGCCTTCAGGCACATCATGTTTGAATGGATCCAGACGTTCAGCGAAGCCTTTTCTCAAGAAATCGGTATTCAGGATATTTATGAGTGGAGCCGGATCTTGAATCAAACCATTGATGAGATCATCGAAGTGTTTACTGGAGAATATTCACAAGTTACAATGATACAATTAAACGCGCAAAAAGAAATGATTAATGAATTGAGTGCGCCGATAATGCCGATCTCTGACGGGATAGGGATTCTTCCGCTTGTCGGTGAAATTGATACGTACAGAGCGAGGACGATTTTGGAGTCGGTGCTGCAGCAATGCTCAGCGTTAAAACTTTCCTATTTATTTTTAGATATTTCGGGCGTTCCCATCGTTGATACAATGGTGGCTTATCAAATTTTCAAAGTGATTGACAGCACCAAACTGCTCGGAATTGAGACGATTATTTCAGGAATCAGGCCGGAGATTGCCCAGACTGTGGTAAAGCTTGGTCTTGATTTTTCGAATGTGAAAACCGAGCAAAGTCTTGCTAAAGCCCTGGCGAATAAAGGATTTAAAATAGAAGAATCATGATGTCCTGAACCATCATGATCATGTTCATTCTGGAAAAAGCTGAACAGCCTCCCGTGGGCTATTCAGCTTTTTTAACTTCTATAAATAAAATGTGATGGTTGTCGATGTCTTTCACCTTAAAAGTGTAGCCATCATATTCAATCACACTTTCAGCCTCGGCGTCTATATTTCGGGTCAGAAACCAGCCGCCCAACGTGTCCACTTCTGCTTCTGATAAATCTGTTCCAAGCAGGTTGTTTACATCGCTGATTAATAATTTTGCATTTAATAAATAGTGATTCTTTCCGAGCTCGCGGATATGAGGCACTTCATCCGCGTCAAATTCATCGCGAATTTCTCCTACAATTTCTTCGATTATGTCCTCGACAGTGACCAAGCCGGAAGTCCCGCCGTACTCATCAATAAGAATCGCCATATGGGTGCGTTCCTTTTGCATTTTCAGCAGTAATTTATAAACCGGAATTGTCTCAATAACATGGATAACGGGCTGAATGAAAGGTTCAATTTGCTGCTTGTTGAGTGAAAAATTTGCCGTCAGCATTGTAAACAGCACTTCTTTCATATTGATGACGCCAATGACGTTATCTTTATCCTCTCTTACCACGGGGTACCGTGTATATTTCGTTTCCTTTACTGTTTCTTGCAGACTTGGGATTACATCTTCATCAAGTGACAAACTAACCATTTCATTTCGGGGAACCATGATTTCCTTTGCCATTCGTTTATCAAAGGTGAAGATGTTATCCACGTATTTTAATTCACTTTTTCTGATTTCGCCGCTTTTATAGCTTTCAGCCAAAAGAACCCGCAGTTCTTCCTCTGTATACGCCAGTTCATGCTCTGATGCCGGCTTCAGCCCAAACAACCCTGTAATCAACCTGGCAGAGTGGTTCAGCAGCCAAATGAATGGAAACATGATTTTATAAAACCAAATCAGCGGTTTGGCGAGCATTAAGGTAATGCTTTCTGCTTTTTGAATGGCGAAACTCTTTGGCGCCAGCTCCCCGATGACGACATTTAAATACGTCACCGCTAAAAAGGCAATGACAAGGGAAAGAAGGTGGGTGAGCGATTCATTTAACCCCGCTTTATGAAAAAGGGGGCGAAGCAGGGTTTGCACGGTCGGTTCCCCCAACCAACCCAGTCCTAAAGCTGCCACTGTAATGCCCAGCTGGCAGGCAGATAAATATTCATCAAGGTGAGTGATGACGTGCCTTGCCGCTTTAGCACCTTTTTTTCCCTTTGCGACAAGCTGGTCAATTCTGGATCGCCGCACTTTTACAATGGAAAATTCTGCGGCGACAAAAAATCCTGTTAACAAAATGAGAATAGCGACTGCTAGTAAACTGATAAATTCCAAAATAACTGCCTTCTCCAAGGAAGGCATGCACCTCCCTTTTTCCGATGTCTTTTTAGATCCATACCACCGGAAAATGCACACAAAACATGTGTGTGGAAGCGGCTGACTGGTTTAGTGATGCCTATCTTGGGCAATTAAAGAATAAAAGAATAAAAGTTTGGAGGAGCTTGTCATGAAGGCACATACGGGAAAGGATTGGTTTTGGTACCAAATGGGGCCTCAGGAAAGAGATAAGGCAAGAGATCTGATCCACTTTTCTCACTGGCCTCAATGTGAAAAGTGGTTTGAAAATAATCACCATGTCAACTTTTTGCGCGTAGACACAAATGAAACGGAAAATGAAGCGGTATTTGGCTCAATTGTATATGATCAGGGGGTGGATGAGGAAAACGACCATACCGTTTTTCACTTTTATATTACCAGGCAATATTTTTTTACAATAAACTTTGATTTTTCGATTTTGAAGGGGATTAAGGGAAAACAAGTAGTCCAGCAAATGGAAAGAGCGGACAATGCCATAGAGGGATTTTTAATCCTTCTTGGTGAATTAATGAATGCCTATCTAATCGGTGTAGATGAATTTGAAGTAAAGCTGAGAAAGCTTAGATGGCAAATCAAAGACGACAATAGCAAAAGCATTTTAAACCGCGTTCATCTCCTGCACCATGAGCTGATGACCTGGAAAAACTTAATTCTAAGCGCCAAAAAAATCGAAATGGCGTTGAAGGAAACCTTTTTGCCGCATAATAAAGGAGAAAAGGATTATCAGCGGGTACACCTGAAAATTGACAGGGGGGTTACATACATTAGGGAATTTGAAAAGGAGCTTAATAGTTTGCTGCATTCAGAGGAAGTCATTACCTCTCACAGAGGAAATGAAATTGTAAAAGCGCTGACCATCTTTACAACGCTTTTTACGCCGGTTACAGGACTGGGGGCTCTCTGGGGAATGAACTTTTCGGTGATGCCAGAGCTGAATTGGAAGTACGGATATCTTATTTCCCTCCTATTGATTATCACGTCTACGGTCTTGATCTACCTGTATTTGATGAAGAAAGGCTGGACGGGAGATATGCTGCAGGAGGGGAAGAAGAAAAAGAAATCTCGAAAAAGGCGGACATTGTAGGAGATGTTTCATTTTTTGTGCAGCGGATAAACAATAAATAGAACACGGTAAAGGAGGAATGGAAATGAAAATAAGAGACATCATGACAAAGAATGTGGAATGCTGTGAACCAACCGCTTCAATCACGGAACTAGCGAAACAGATGAGAGACTCCAATGTCGGTTCTATTCCAATCTGTGAAAATGGCACACTTAAGGGGATTGTTTCTGATCGCGATATTGTGACGAGATGCTTAGCTGAAAATCAGGTGGATGCAAAAGCGAGTGACATCATGAGCGCTGACACCGTATCCGGCCATCCCGATATGTCTGCTGAAGAAGCGAGTCAGCTTATGGCAGAGCACCAAATCCGCCGTTTACCGATTCTTGAAAACGAACGAATTGCCGGTATTGTGGCATTAGGCGATCTTTCCGTTGAGAAGGATACTGATCAAAAAGCCGGAGAAGCATTAAGTGAAATTTCTAAACCAGCATAACGAAAGATGAAGTGAAGCAGACATGATCACCATGTCTGCTTTTTTATTGAGAAAATAATAAAACCAATGCGGTATATTCAGCTGAAACAATCTTTTTTGCCAGCAGGAATTGATTTTTCTACATATAACATCCCGGGAAAACCACTTTTTCTCCATTTGATTACCAGTCCTTATTTTTCTACAATACGCATGGAAAGGAGAGGGAATCAAATTGGATTCAATAGAAATGACAAGCAGAACCTTAATTGAAGAGGCGTATTCAACAAAGGCTTCTGACATTCACATTGTGCCGAGGGAGCGGGACGCCGTCATTCATTTCCGGGTAGATCATGCCTTGTTGAAAAAAAGGAACATGAAAAAAGAAGAGTGTGTAAGACTGATTTCACATTTTAAATTTCTCTCAGCGATGGACATAGGGGAAAGACGAAAACCGCAAAATGGTTCGCTGACGTTAAAGCTAGAGGAGGGACATGTTCATTTAAGAATGTCGACACTCCCCACAATTAATGAAGAAAGCCTCGTGATCAGAGTGATGCCTCAATACAATATCCCTTCGATCGATAAACTGTCATTATTTCCGAAGACGGGAGCCACTTTACTCTCATTTTTAAAACATTCACACGGCATGCTCATTTTTACAGGGCCGACTGGCTCAGGGAAGACGACAACATTATACTCTCTCGTTCAATATGCAAAAAAACATTTTAATCGAAATATCGTCACACTGGAAGACCCTGTTGAAACAAGGGATGAGGATGTTCTGCAGGTGCAGGTGAATGAAAAAGCGGGTGTGACATATTCGGCAGGTCTGAAGGCTATTTTGCGCCATGACCCGGATATGATTATTTTAGGTGAGATCAGAGACGCGGAAACAGCTGAAATCGCAGTACGGGCAGCGATGACGGGGCATTTGGTGCTGACGAGCCTTCATACGAGAGATGCGAAGGGCGCGATTTACAGGCTGCTTGAATTCGGCATTAATATGAATGAAATCGAACAGACTGTCATTGCGGTAGCGGCTCAGCGTTTGGTTGATTTAACTTGCCCGTTTTGTGAAAACGGATGTTCATCGTTGTATTGCCGCCAGTCACGAAACACCAGAAGAGCAAGCGTTTATGAACTGCTTTACGGAAAAAACCTTCAGCAATGCATTCAGGAGGCAAAAGGAAATCATGCAAATTACCAATATCAAACACTGCGTCAAATTATTAGAAAAGGAATTGCACTCGGCTACTTGACCACAAATAACTATGACCGGTGGGTTTATCATGAAACAGATTAGAAAAACTTGGCCGTTAAAGGATCAAGCCTTGTTATTGAAGCGGCTTGGTGAAATGATGGCTGGCGGATATACGCTTATGGATGGATTACGCCTGATGAAACTTCAGTTGAATAAGAGGCAGGCGGCCGCCTTGGCTGACGCGGTCACTCGTTTGAGGGAAGGGGCTCCGTTTTATCAAGTATTAAAGAGTTTGTCATTTCATAAGGAAGCTATAGGCATTTGTTATTTTGCTGTAACACATGGTGAATTGCCTTCTGCCATGATCCAGAGCGGAGAGCTTCTGGAACGAAAACTGGCACAGGCAGACGAGCTGAAAAGGGTGCTGCGCTATCCGCTTTTCCTCATCTTTACAGTCGCTGTCATGTTTTATATGTTACAGTCCATCATCATTCCTCAGTTTTCCGGCATTTATCAATCGATGAATATGAAAACCTCACGTTTTACTGATATGCTTTTCGCTTTTTTTCAGCATATTGATCTGATGGTCATTCTGACGGCTTTTTTTGCAGCAGGTATCGGGCTTTATTATTGGGTTGTGTTTAAGAAAAAACCGCCTGCTCGGCAAATGCTTATTTGTGTCAGGATCCCTTTCGTTGGAAACCTAATCAGGCTGTTTAACAGCTACTTTTTTTCTTTGCAGCTAAGCAGCCTTTTACAATCAGGCCTCTCCATTTATGACAGCCTAAATGCATTTAAACAACAAACGTTTCTCCCTTTTTACCGCTGCGAGGCTGAGCAAGTGATTGAACGGTTAAAAGCTGGTGAATCAATTGAAGCCGCTATTTGTGACAGCCCTTTTTATGAAAAGGATTTTTCAAAGGTCATATCTCACGGCCAGCTGAGCGGCCGCCTGGATCGGGAGCTTTTCACATACAGCCAGTTCATATTGCAGCGGCTGGAACACAAGGCGCAAAAATGGACAGGCATCCTTCAGCCTGTGATTTATGGGTTTGTTGCTGCGATGATCTTATTTGTGTATTTGTCTATGCTCTTGCCTATGTATCAGATGATGAATCAAATATGAAAGGAAGAGGCCGATGAATGAGAAAGGATTTACACTTGTTGAAATGCTAATTGTGCTCTTTATTATTTCAATCTTGCTTTTAATTACGATACCGAACGTCACGAAACATAATCAAACCATTCAGAAAAAAGGGTGCGAGGGACTGCAAAATATGATTAAGGCGCAAATGACTGCATTTGAGCTTGACCATGAAGGGCAAACACCGAGCCTTGCTGATTTACAGTCAGAGGGCTATGTGAAAAAGGATGCAGTTTGTCCAAATGGGAAACACATTATCATCACTGGCGGAGAAGTTAAGGTTGAACATTAAATTAAAGGAGGAGGGATTTACTCTTTTAGAAAGTTTGCTTGTGTTAAGTCTCGCCTCTATCCTCTTAATTGCGGTGTTTACCGCACTTCCTCCTGTTTATGGGAATACAGCCGTTCGTCAGGCGGCATGGCAGCTGAAAAGTGATATTTTGCTTGCGCAGCAGACTGCAATGTCCAGTCATCAAAGAACAAAAATTCTCTTTCACAGAAAAGAGTATCAGTTAGTCACGGATGAAACGGTGATTGAAAGATCCTATCCGACAGGACTTTCTATAGAGCTGCTGACACTCAAAGACCGTTTGGAATTTAATGAGAAAGGGCATCCGAATACAGGCGGGAAATTACGCGTAAAAGGACATGCCGCTTATGACATCACAGTTTATTTAGGGAGCGGAAGAGTTAATGTGGAGAGAAAATAAGGGTTTTTCTACAATAGAAACAATGTCTGCGCTAAGCCTGTGGCTGTTTTTATTGCTGACAGTCGTGCCCTTGTGGAGCAAACTGATAGCTGATGAAGATATAGCGAAATCACGAGAGATCGGGTATCAGATCATGAATGAAAGCATAAGCGAATATATGATGACTGGTGAAGGAACTGCTTCAAAAACAGTTGCGAAACACAATAATATCTATGCGCTGAAGTGGGAGGAGGAGGGGGATTATCAAACCGTATGCATCTCAGCAGCAGCTTATAAAGAAAAACCATTTTGCCTCAGCATTATGCGAACAGACTGGCTTTACGCTTCTTAACGTACTATTTTCGCTTTCCGTCTTTTTGCTCATATCAGGATCGTTAGCTATGATCTTTCATCTGTTTTTGTTGCGCCAGCAGGAACATGAGGGTTTCACAGAGCAAGAATGGATGATTTCGGTGGAGCAAATGATGAACGAGTGCAAGCAGTCACCCGCAGTCAAGACAGCCGAGCGTGGGAGCGTGTTGATCTGTACCACTTCTTCTGGGCAAGATATCCGTTTTGAAGCCTATCACTCCATGATACGAAAAAGGGTGGATGGCAAAGGGCATGTTCCGATTCTAGATCATATCACAGCGATGAAAGCTGAGATTGAAAACGGGATTGTTTTGATGAAAGTTGAAAGTGAGAATCAAGAAGTGTATCAAACTGCGTTTCCCGTTTACCCGTATTTAGGAGGAGGGTGAATGTATCGCACGAGAGGTTTTATATATCCCGCTGTTCTTTTTATATCCGCACTTGTGCTGCTGGTCGTGAACTTTACTGCTGCTCAGTATATTTCGCGCTGCATGTTTGAAAAGGAAACAAAAGAGTTATATACAGGAGAAAATTTACTTCAGAATGGCGCGCTATTGTCCATAAGGCATATCCTTGAGCAACGGAAAGGCCAAAAGGGTTCACAGCAGTTTACATATGGGCAGGTGTCTTATGACATTTATGAGACATCGATAAAAGAGCAAAAAGAAATTAACTTAAAAGCCATGACAGAGTCAGGAACCGAAAGAACTGCACAACTAGTGTTTGATCAAAAACAGAAACAACTGCTGAGCTGGACGGAATGAAGCAAAGAAAGGAGGTATAAAAAAAGTCCTGTGAGCCAACACTCATAATAATTGAATGATGAGGTGATCACGTGAAAACGAATGATTATGTCAAATACATGACTCAACAACTTGTCAAATATATAGATACCCCAAAAGATGAGCGAAAAGAACGAAAAGAGGTACGGAAAGAAACAAAAATACCTGCTTCACAGCAGTGGTTCGGTATTTTCCCCTATGGTTTCAAGTTATGGCTAAAGCGAAAAAAATAATTGCACAGATATAGTGAATAAGGTCCTTCTTAAATGGAGGACCTTATTGATATTCTTCTAATATGGCAATTTTATGAACCTTTTGGCTATACGGATTGAATGAAATTGTGACAAATACGCCAAATTCCTTTGATCCTTCCTTTAGGGTTAAATGGTATTGCTTCACTGCCTCATCTTTTCTTTTGCGGTCCCATACTTTTTGTTTGAACAGTACCTGTGCGAGCGGGTACCTTTTTTTTGCTTCTTTTACTGCAAGCTCTTCCCATTTTGATATGTGGCGGGCGGCCATAAGCGGCATTTCTTCTGCGTGAGCGGCAGAGGTGCCGAAAACGAGAAGAGAAAGACAAATCACACACGGTTTGATCATTATGCTGTCACCCTTTCCTTGTTTATGTTTTCCAAATCATAATTGGATATGCATCTGCTTTCTCACAAAGCAATCCCAAAAATTTCAAAAATATAAAAAGATGAGTAATACTGAGTAAGACTTTGTAAGATGGCGAAAATATTCGTTTAAACGAACGAAATGGTCGATTTTGGTGTTTTTCAAACCATTAAACGTTGAATATACTTTATGTATAGTTCTTTAAAGAGAACAAATGTCATATTACGTTACAGTGTTCTACAGGAGGTAAGAGATGTTTCGATTGTTCCGCAATCAGCTAAAAGCGATGACGAAACTGAAAGTGCTGCTTTTTTTTCAGCTTTCAGTCATTTTCAGTCTGACTGCCGCGATTTGCTTACAAATTTCCGGTGACACAAGCGCTGCTTTTCATGATACAGAAACATTAAATATGTCACTTCGAACGTGTAAAGACTTTCAGCATACAGATAAAAACTGCCATTACGATAAACGCTGGGACCAAAGTGATTTGCACCTGTCAGATCAAACGAATACGAAAGGCACTGTATGCTCACCTGTCACTTTATTTGCTAAGTTCGAAAATACAGGTGAGAAATTGAAGAAATCAAAATGGAAGTGGGAGCTTCATAAGCTGGAAAACGCCCGCAAGCCATTAAAGGATGGAAACGTGATCGAAAAAGGGTTCATTTCCAAGCAAATTGGCGATTCACTATATAAAATCGAAACGAAGAAAAAAATGAAACCCGGCATTTATGCATTTAAAGTATATAAACCGGCCGGATATCCTGCAGACGGCAGTACTTTTGAGTGGTCGGAGCCAATGACGCTTGCAAGGTGCGATGAAAAACCGACAGTCCCGAAAAAAGAAACGAAGCCTGCCGTCAAAAAGGCGAAGGAAACATCACAAAAGAATATGCAAGAAAAAACAAATGAAGAGGACGGATCTCAAGAAGCGGTAACAACGAAAGATAAAGATACTCAATCAGTTGAGAAGGAAAGCGGGGAAGAGGATGAAAAAAGCAATGAAGATGATCAGTAATATTCTCTACGTGATCATCTTTACTCTCATTATTGTACTTACGCTTGTCGTGATATCAACTCGTTCATCCGGGGGAGAACCGGCAGTGTTTGGATACACGCTGAAATCAGTTCTCTCGGGTTCAATGGAGCCCGAGTTCAACACAGGTTCTTTAATATTGGTCAAAGAAATCACCGGTGTGAAAGAGCTTCAAAAGGGTGACGTCATTACATTTATGCAGGATGAACATACGGCGGTCACCCACAGGATTGTTGATGTGACGAAGCAAGGAGACCATTTGTTGTTTAAAACAAAAGGGGACAATAACGCCGCAGCTGATTCAGCGCTTGTATCGGACGAAAATGTCCGAGCGCAATATACGGGTTTTCAGCTCCCATATGCCGGCTATATGCTTCATTTTGCCAGCCAGCCAATCGGAACAGCTGTTTTACTGATTGTTCCCGGCGTGATGCTGCTGGTGTACGCTTTTGTGACGATCACTAGCGCCTTTAGAGAAATTGAAAGAAAGACAAAAGCATTGGAAACAGATACAAAGGACAGCACGATGTCCACTTAACTTCAGTTGTAAACCTGGAAACAGGTTTCGATATAAATCATTCAATAAAAGGGGAGTTTGCCATGGGCATGAAAAAGAAATTAAGTTTAGGAGTTGCTTCCGCAGCACTAGGATTAGCTTTAGTGGGAGGAGGAACATGGGCAGCTTTTAATGACATTAAATCAACGGATGCTACTTTTGCGTCAGGTACACTTGATTTATCTGCTAAGGAAAATTCAGCAAGTGTCAATTTATCAAATTTAAAGCCGGGAGACAAATTGACGAAAGACTTTCAATTTGAAAATAACGGCACACTTGCGATTAAAGAAGTATTAATGGCGCTGAATTACGGTGAATTTAAAGCAAACGGCGGCAGCAATACATCAGCAGAAGATTTTCTAAGCCAGTTTGAAGTAACAGTATTGACAGTAGGAAAAGAGGGCGGCAATGGATACCCTAAAAATATTATCTTAGATGATGCCAACCTCAAGGACTTGTATTTGATGTCTGCTAAAAATGATGCAAAGGCTGCTGAAAAAATCAAAAAACAAATTGACCCTAAATTTTTACATGCAAGCGGTAAAGTCAATGTAGCCACAATTGACGGTACAACCGCTCCAGAATATGATGGTGTTCCAAAGACACCGATTGATTTTGATCAGGTTCAAATGGAGATCCAATTTAAAGATGATAAAACAAAAGACGAAAACGGCCTAATGGTTCAAAATAAATACCAAGGCAACTCAGTACAGCTTCAATTCTCGTTTGAAGCAACACAGTGGAACGGTTTGACAGTCAAAAAGGAACATACTGAAAAAGACGGTTACATTAAAGAAAATGAAAAAGCGCACAGTGAGGATAAAAATTAATAACATCGTGAAGGCCCAGTATTAATATACTGGGCCTTCTTGATGTGTATTGACAAAAGAGGAGTCAGTGCCTCTGCTCAGGCACTACTCCTCTTTTTGGGATTTTCTCCATTTTTGATAATCTAAAAATTCACGAAATTGTTTTTTCGATACCCCGGATGTCATTGCATCGCGAACTAATTTCTCCCATTCACTATCTAATTGACCATCGTATTCGGTTTCATGTTTCTCATCGAGCAAAGTATGAACCGAGACGTCCAGAACAGCGGAGACTTTTTCGAGAAATTGAATGGAGGGGTTCGTTTGTAGATTTCGTTCTATTGAGCTTAAATAAGACTTCGCTACCCCAGCTTTTTCAGCTAGTTCTGATAGTGAGTAGCCTTTTTCTTTACGGTATTGTTTAATACGCTGGCCAATCAATGTCATCACCTTCCTTGTGATATTATAGCACATTCAGAAAGGATTTATGGTATGACTTCTGGCTGCCGGACCAGGATGAGCAGACTTTTTGTTTAAAAGTAAATATTTTCGTATTTCTTCCGGGCTGATATTTGCCTCTTTGGCTTTCATCATCAATTCAACCCATTCTTGATCTAATTCGAAGTGCTCTTGTTTTGCATTTTTCATGCAGTTTCTCCTCCTAAAATACTTGTTTATGTATTTCAGCCAGCCCGGCCATGACTCTTGTGTGCCTTCAGCGTCTCTGGAAGTCATTTGCCATTGAAATTACCAGAATTTTTTTCCAATACACCTTTATTATAATCGCATTTTTTCAAAAAAAACGAGAACGATGTCGAATGGCAAAAAAGTTAGCTTGAAATATTATTTTGCAAATAAAATAAACCGCCATTTTCAATTTCTATTGATATCTTCGGTTGATACAGGGATTTCAGCGCCTGTTTTTCTAGATGATACTCTTCTGGTTTTTCTTCTGTATGCTCATAAAACTTATCAAGCAATGACAAGTCATTCTCCCACCTGTTCACCGCCTGTTCTGCCCAGTTTGACGGCTCCTGCATAGCGGATTTGGCAATATAGTTTTCCATCCGCTTAAGGCCGCTTGCCGGTTTGATCATAGGTGATATGGTGAAGCAATAGTCACAGATGTGAGACGTCAGTGAAAGCTGTGTGAGCTTGCTTTGAAAATGTTCAATGATGGTTCCAGAGACTAGGTGAAGACCTAGTGACAATAGCTTATCCTTTTTCATGTCGGACTGGTATGAAATCGTGACATTTATACTAAGCCAAGGCTGAAGTGGGACTTTAGCTCCAGCTGACTCAATTTTCTCATACATTCTGGTAAATCTCCCATTTTGTTTAACAGCTTTGAACATTTGAAAAAGGCGGGGGGCCCCAAAATAAATAAATTCGCCATCTAGGTCTTTTGGTGCAGTTTCTTTATCTGTTATAAAAGTGATTTTCATCGGTTTCGGATCGCCGCCTGTCTTCTCGCGCCAGTGCCAGTAGAAAGGGCGGTTCATGATCTGTTTGTCCATTTCAACGGTAAGCTGCACTGTCATATAGCCGGAACCTTGATCGACGATCGGGCAGCTGTTTGCCTGGAAAAAACGAAGCAGAAAATCGTGAACCTCTTGCTGTCTCACTTATAAAACCTCCTTACAGGCTAAGATCCTCTTTTTTCAGCAGGCTGCTGTTTTTTATAAGACAAAAATGAGGTTAAGTTGTCCATTTTGATTTTCATTTCTTCTTCTGTTGCGGAATGGTACAAGATGTCGTGCAGGTGTTCTTCGAAATTGTTTACTTGAATTTTCGTTAATATATCGTCAAGTTCACCGACCACTTTTTCAAATAAATGAATTTTTTCATATAGCAGCTTTAAAATATGTTCTTCCACCGTATGTTTTGTCGCCATGTTGTAAATATGTACGTCACGCTCCTGGCCGAGCCTGTGAATTCTTCCGATTCTCTGCTCAAGGCGCATCGGATTCCATGGCAGGTCATAGTTGATCATGTGATTGCAAAATTGCAGGTTAATTCCTTCTCCGCCGGCTTCAGTTGCAATCAGAACCTGGACCTTTCCTCGAAAAAGATCCTTCATCCAGTCTTTTTTCCCGCGCTTAAATCCGCCTCTGAAGGGCACGGAGCTGATGCCGTTTTGCTGAAGGAACCATTGGAGGTAAATCTGGGTTGCCCGATATTCTGTAAAAATAATGACCTTATCGTCTATCTTCTTGATCAGATCAACGACTTGCAGCGCTTTAGAGTTTTGTGTGACTTGGTTGATGCGGTCTATTAAAACCGAAATGGTGTTTTCATCAATCGCCGGTGCTTGTTTTTCTTTTTGATCGAGCATTTTTTTCAGCGTCATATATACCGCTTCTCTGCTTGAACAGCACTCTCTTTGCAATGTCATAATCGAGAACATGCTGGCCGGTTTATTGATGCCCTCCTTCAGACTGGAAATTTCATCGTAAAGCGCTTGTTCTGATGGAGAAAATTCAATCGGCACTGTTTCAACATGCCGCTGTTTCCAAGTCAGTCCAGTATCACGCCGCCTGTTTCGGATCATGACTTTATTTACAAGATCTTTTAAATGCTCATGCGCTTCTAAACTGGATTTCTTATTGGCGAACTCTTCTTGAAAGTGATTTTGACTGCCTAAATGGCCGGGTTTTAATAAGGACACCAAATTGAAAATTTCTTCGATACGGTTTTGAATTGGCGTCGCTGTAAGAAGCAGGCAATATTTTTTTACGAGATTCCGGACAAATTCATAGTTCTTCGTTTTGCTATTTTTCAGTTTGTGTGCCTCGTCAATAATAACGAGATCATATGGAATAGACAGCACGATTTCCCGGTGGGGCGAACGCTTTGCGGTATCGATTGATGAGACGACAATATCGCTCTGCTCCCACACGTAGCTTTTCTTTTGTTCAACGGCTGGGATCAAAAATTTTTCCTGAAGCTCTTTGACCCACTGCGACACAAGGGACGCGGGCACAAGGATCAAAATTTTCTTGGCTAATCCGCGAATCATATATTCTTTTAGAATCAGTCCCGCTTCAACTGTTTTCCCGAGACCCACCTCATCTGCTAAAATCGCTTTTCCGTTCATTTTTTCAACCACTTTTTGCGCAACCTCAAGCTGGTGCGGGAGCGGTGTAAAGGAAGGCAGGTATAAAGGAGCCCGTAAGCCTTTAAATTCAGGTATAGCTAATGTTTCCTGGATTTCTGCAGAGAGCTTGTACAGTTCCCAGTTCGCCCAAGGGCCATCATGTTGAAGCCTTTCCGCGAATTCTTCAGGCCATTTTGTATCGTTGATCAATTCTGCGTCCATTGCTTTGAAACCGCCTTTCTTATTCTTCGATTCTTAAAATGAACAATATCAGAAAAATCTGCCCAAATTGGTGTTGCCCAGCATATAGTGATGGTGGTAGGATATGAGTATGTATTTGATGTAAGATATTGCTATAGTATGTCCATAACAGCATGAAAATATGAGCGAATGACAGCAAGGGGAGAGACCTGACCGAGAATCTCGGGATTCAGGCGCCGAAGGAGCAAACTGCGGAGTGAATCTCTCAGGCAAAAGAACTCTTGCTCGACGCAACTCTGGAGAGTGTTTGCGCAGATACGCAAACCACCAAAGGGGACGTCTTTGCGTATGCAAAGTAAACTTTCAGGTGCCAGGACAGAGAACCTTCATTTTACATGAGGTGTTTCTCTGTCCTTTTTTCTATGTTTTTTTAGCTGCGCCGTTGAAAAAGGGGAGGAATTCGATGCTGAAAAGAACGCCGTTATTTGACCTGTATAAAAAATATGGAGGGAAAACGATTGATTTCGGGGGCTGGGAGCTGCCTGTTCAATTTTCTTCTATCAAAAAGGAACACGAAGCTGTCCGAACTGCAGCCGGGCTGTTTGATGTCTCTCATATGGGAGAAATCGAAGTGTCAGGAAATGACAGTCTGCCTTTTTTGCAAAGGCTGATGACCAATGATATTTCCGCGTTAACACCGGGCCGGGCACAATACACCGCAATGTGCTATTCCGACGGAGGAACCGTCGATGATTTACTTGTCTATCAAAAAGGTGAGAACCATTATTTGCTGGTCATTAATGCTTCTAATATAGATAAAGATTTGGCTTGGATGAAAGAACATGCCGCAGGTGATGTGCAGATTGATCATTTGTCTGATCAGATCGCGCTCTTAGCTCTACAGGGGCCAAAAGCAGAAACAATCTTAAAAACGCTGACGTCTTCAGATTTATCTGCATTACAGCCGTTTGCGTTTATTGATGAGGCTGATATCAGCGGCTGCAAAGCGCTTATTTCGCGCACCGGTTATACGGGTGAGGACGGATTTGAAATTTACTGCCGCACGGATGACGCTGTGGATATATGGGAGAAAATCATTGATGCAGGAGAAGCATACGGACTGATTCCATGCGGTCTCGGCGCACGTGATACGCTCCGGTTTGAAGCGAAGCTCCCCCTTTACGGCCAGGAGCTGACCCGGGATATTACACCGATTGAAGCAGGTATAGGCTTTGCCGTAAAGCACAAAAAACAGTCTGACTTTTTTGGCAAGTCAGTATTGAGTGAACAGAAAGAAAAAGGAGCGAAGCGAAAGCTTGTCGGACTCGAAATGATTGAAAAAGGGATACCGCGGCACGGATATGAAGTGTTCCATAATGGCAAGTCCGTCGGAAAGGTGACAACCGGCACGCAGTCACCGACATTAGGGAAAAACGTCGGCCTTGCCTTAATTGCTGCGGAAGCGAGTGAAATCGGGACTATAGTTGAGGTAGAGATTCGCAAAAAATTAGTGAAAGCAAAGGTTGTTAAAACACCATTTTATAAACGCTAATATTTTTTCTTTGGGGAGAGGAGTCAACACATGAAGCACCGTTATTTGCCCGCAACAGAAAAGGATAAACAGGAAATGCTTGCCGCGATCGGCGTAAGCGGCGTCGATGAACTATTTGCTGATATACCGGAAAACGTCAAATATAAAAAAGAGTATCAAATCAAAAAAGCGAAATCAGAAACCGAGCTCACAAGAGAGCTGGCAAAGCTGGCCTCTAAAAATAGCGATACCGTACAACACGCCTCTTTTTTGGGAGCGGGTGTATATGACCACTATCAGCCTGTGATCGTGGATGATGTTATTTCACGCTCTGAGTTTTATACGGCGTATACGCCTTATCAGCCGGAAATTTCGCAAGGGGAGCTTCAGGCCATTTTCGAATTCCAAACGATGATCTGTGAGCTGACAGGAATGGATATTGCCAACTCCTCTATGTATGACGGCGGAACAGCCTTGGCAGAAGCGGCAATGCTTGCTTCCGGCCATACGAAAAAGAAAAAAATCGTTGTGTCAAAAACCGTGCATCCAGAATCGAGAGAAGTGCTGAAAACGTACGCAAAAGGCCAGTATATTGAAGTTGTTGAAGTTCCCAGTGCGGATGGTGTCACAGATCTTGACGCTTTGCGCCAAACCGTTTGCGAGGATACAGCCGCAGTGATCGTTCAGTACCCGAATTTTTTTGGACGGATCGAGCCATTAAAGGATATTGAGCCTATCGCTCATCAAGGGAAATCCATGTTCATTGTGTCAGCTAACCCGCTTGCGTTAGGCCTCCTCACTCCGCCGGGCAAGTTTCAGGCTGATATCGTCGTCGGCGATGCGCAGCCTTTCGGCATTCCTTCAGCATACGGCGGCCCGCATTGCGGCTTTTTCGCCGTCACGAAAAAGTTAATGAGAAAGGTGCCGGGCCGTCTCGTCGGACAAACGGAAGACGAAAACGGCAAAAGAGGATTTGTGCTTACATTACAAGCCAGAGAACAGCATATCCGCCGGGATAAAGCGACATCAAATATATGCTCGAATCAAGCTTTAAATGCACTGGCAGCTTCTGTCGCCATGACAGCTCTCGGGAAAAACGGCGTAAAAGAAATCGCCCGCCAAAATATCCTAAAAGCCAACTATGCAAAGCAAGAAGCGAAAAAAGCGGGCCTCCTCATTATATTTGACGGCCCGATGTTTAATGAATTTGTCATCAAACTGGATGAACCGGTGAAAGTTGTGAACCAGCGTTTGCTGGCAAAAGGCATCATCGGCGGATATGATCTTGGGCTGACGTATCCAGGGATGGACTGTCATATGCTGATTGCTGTAACGGAGCTGAGAACAAAAGAAGAAATTGACGCACTCATTCAGGAATTGGGGGATCGCCATGAATAATCAGGATCAGGCACTTATTTTTGAGCTTTCCAGAGAAGGCCGTATCGGCTACAGCCTGCCAGAGCTCGATGTACCGGAAATCGAATTGGAGGACCTCTTATCAGACACCTACACCCGTGACGTGGACGCAGAGCTGCCTGAGGTGTCCGAACTGGATATCATGCGCCATTATACAGCGTTGTCCAAACGCAATCACGGGGTGGATTCGGGCTTTTACCCGCTTGGTTCCTGCACAATGAAATACAATCCGAAAATCAATGAAAAGATCGCGCGAATTCCCGGTTTTGCTGCAATTCATCCTCTTCAAGATGAAGATACGGTGCAAGGCGCTTTAGAGCTTTTATATGATTTAAGCGAGCACCTCGAGGACATTACGGGAATGGATGAGGTCACACTTCAGCCCGCTGCCGGGGCGCATGGCGAATGGACGGGGCTGATGATGATCCGCGCCTATCATGAAGCGCGCGGGGATTTCAAGCGGACGAGGGTCATTGTTCCTGATTCCGCGCACGGGACAAATCCGGCTTCAGCGACAGTAGCCGGCTTTGAAACGGTTACGGTGAAATCGAATGAAAATGGGCTTGTCGATCTGGAAGATTTAAAAAGAGCGGTGAATGAAGAAACTGCTGCTCTGATGCTGACGAATCCGAATACGCTTGGCCTGTTTGAGGAGCAGATCACCGAGATGGCGGAAATCGTTCACCAAGCGGGCGGAAAACTGTACTATGACGGCGCCAATTTAAATGCGGTTTTAAGCAAAGCGAGACCGGGAGATATGGGATTTGACGTGGTGCATCTCAACCTGCATAAAACATTCACTGGCCCTCATGGCGGCGGAGGTCCCGGTTCAGGCCCTGTCGGTGTAAAAAAAGAGCTGATTCCTTATTTGCCAAAGCCAGTTTTAATCAAAAAGGAAGGGCGCTTTACATTTGATGATGACCGCCCACACTCGATCGGCCGCGTGAAGCCGTATTACGGCAACTTCGGCATCAATGTCAGAGCGTATACGTATATCCGCTCCATGGGGCCTGATGGCTTACAGGCTGTTACTGAGAACGCAGTGTTAAACGCCAACTATATGATGAGAAAGCTCGCGCCTTATTACGATCTTCCGTTTGACCGTCATTGCAAGCACGAATTTGTATTGTCAGGCAAGCGGCAGAAAAAGCTGGGAGTCCGTACGCTTGATATAGCAAAACGGCTGCTTGATTTCGGCTATCATCCGCCTACGATTTATTTTCCGCTTAATGTTGAAGAATGCATCATGATTGAGCCGACAGAGACGGAATCAAAGGAAACGCTGGATGCGTTTATCGACGCTATGATTCAAATTGCAAGAGAAGCGGAGGAGAATCCTGAGCTCGTTCAAGAGGCGCCGCATACGACAATTGTAAAGAGAATGGATGAAACAAAAGCGGCGAGACACCCGGTGCTCAGGTATGAGGGGGCAAAGAGATAAATAACAACAGCTGCCTAATAGATTGTATGTGGGTTCAATTCGTTCATTAAACTGGTTTTTAAGGTGTTTTTTGTATTTCTTCGCCTTTTTTGGCGTGCAACTGGTGAGCATGAAAAATCCTTCATCCGTTCAATGAGAACGTTTGAAGGATTTTTTAATGCAGCTGTCACTCTATCCAAAGGAATCTTTACCAATCCATCGTTAGCCCTCTTAAGAAATTTTTTTGAAAAGGGGTTCATTGCATGAGATTTGAAGTGAAGCTGCCAGTGGGCGTAATGAAAGGCGAAGAAATCTTTGCGGCTTTGGTATGGGAGCATGGAGGAGAATTCAAAAAACAGGTTTTCTGATTGAAAAAGAGGTTGAGTAGAATAACCTCTTTTTTTATACAAAGATATAAAATGATAACGAAGCGAAAATCTATCGTTAAGTTGACTCTCTGATCATAAGTTTTGTTGGTAGTTTAATAATTTTTCTGTTTAAAGAAGTGTTACCCGAAATATTCTCGATGAGTTTCAACACAGCCTGTTGACCTAATTCTATTATCGGAATATCAATCGTAGTTATGGTCGGGGTGACGACTTGGCAGATCAGTTGGTTGTCAAAACCAATGACAGCTAAGTCTTCTGGGACATGAAAGCCGCTTTTTATCGCCTGTTTAATAATCCCTGCGGCGACTTGATCATTCCCTGTAAATATTGCTGAGGGCCTGTCTTTTAAATCTTTTATCTTATCAAAAACGCGAAAGCCATCCTCGATATTAAACAATTCGCCGAATATCCATTCATTTTTATGATGTAAATTGTAATCTTGTAGAGCTTTCAAATAACCCTCTTTCCTCTGACGTTGAGCTTCGCTATATGGAGTATCAAAACAAAATCCAATTTTTTTATGTCCTCTTTCAATTAAATGTGCTACTCCCATGTATGCGGCTTCAAATTCATCATACCCAATGATCGTTATGTCCGCTGAGTGATGATACTCATTACATAATAAGATAGGCCCATACTTCAGGAAAGGGGAAATCTTCTCCCATTCATTTTCTAACGTTCCAAGAATAATACCGTCAACTTCTTTGTGTTTCAATAACTCTAATAGCTCTAGTTCTGTCTGTTGGTCATAAAAGGTTTGAAATACAACGACCTTGTAATGTTTAGACAGCGCTTCATGAGAGACCCCTTTTATTAATTGAGTGAAAAATGGATGGTCGATACTCGGAACCGATAAAGCTATCGTTTGCGTCTTATTTCTTCTGAAATTCCGTGCTAAATAATTGGGCGTGTAGTCAAGTTCGTTAATCGTTTTTAAGATCATGTCTCTTTTTTCTTTCGACACATAAGGATGATTATTCAATACTCTAGATACTGTGGTTTTAGACACATTGCACAATTTTGCTATCTCATCGATTGTAGGCATATTTTCCCTTCCTTAAAAAAGTTATTGACATGTTATCGGTTTCAGAAATTAGGATAAATTTGTATCAAATTTTCCAGATTACAAATCATTGGAGGTACTGTTCATGCAAAAACAGGTTAAAGTTACAGGTAAAAGTAAAGAAAACATGTTGCTGCTAAAACATTTAAAAGGTGACGTGCAAGGAAAAGAACTTGTTATTGAAGACAGTATTGTAAACGAGCGCTGGAGACACGTATTAAAAGAAAATACAGATATTGAAAATGATCTTTTCAACTACCAAAAACATCGTGAAATAAGAAATGTCCCTTTTTTGCCTGTTGATAGATTAATAACCAATGATGAAGTGGATGATATTTTAAAAACGTTAACTAAAGTTTTGCCAACTGGAAAATTTACAAGTGGTTCCTATGTAGACCAATTCGAAAAGGTTTTATCTACATATTTACATAAAAGGTATGTAATTGCAACTAGCAGCGGAACCGATGCGATCATGATAGGATTACTGGCATTAGGGTTAAACCGGGGGGATGAAGTAATCATGCCGGCTAATAGCTTTTCAGCTACTGAAAATGCTGTATTAGCTTTGGGAGGCGTTCCTGTCTATGCGGATATTAACCCGCAAACATTCTGCATCGATCCTAACAAAATTGAGGAAGCAATAACTCCTTATACAAAGTTTATTCTGCCTGTGCACTTATACGGAAAACATTCAGAAATGGAGCATATCCGTCAAATAGCAAATCGTTATCAATTGAAAGTTATTGAGGATGCTTGCCAAGGGATTGGACTGACAGACTTAGGAAAGTATGCAGACATTACTACATTAAGCTTTAATCCATATAAGAATGTTGGTGTATGCGGCAAGGCTGGGGCGATAGCGACTGATAATGAAGAGCTCGCTGAAAAATGCATTCAATTTAGTTATCATGGTTTTGAAGTAAATGTGAAAAATAAGAAAGCCATCAATTTTGGTTTTAATTCAAAAATGGACAATATACAGGCAGCGATTGGTTTAGAGAGAATAAAGTACCTCTCATTAAACAACTTCAAAAGACTATTCTTGGCGGATAGATACATGACTCAATTAGCAGAATTACAGAATAAAGGCCTTATTGAATTGCCAGAATTAAGTGAAGATCATGTGTGGCATCTGTTTCCTATTAAGGTAAGAACAGAAGATAGGACAAACATTATGACTACATTAAATGATGATTTTGGTGTTCAAACAGATGTGTATTATCCAGTACTGTCTCATATGCAAAAAACTCCTTTAGTGCAGGACAAGTATGCAAAACTCCAATTGGTTCATACGGAAAAGGCTCATCGTCAGGTACTGCACTTGCCTTTATATCCGTCATTTACATTAGAAGAACAAGACAGAGTGTTGGAGGGACTGTTTGATGTTATTAAGCAAGAAATCGGAGTATAAAACGTTATCCAAAGTTGAACATCCTAAGTACATTGTTTTTTGTGATTTTGATGAAACGTATTTTCCGCATACAATCGATGAACAGAAACAACAACACATATATGAACTCGAAGACTATCTAGAACAAAAAAGCAAAGATGGAGAACTGCTAATCGGATGGGTTACTGGGAGTAGTATAGAGTCTATTCTCGATAAAATGGGACGGGGAAAATTTAAATATTTCCCGCATTTTATAGCTAGTGATCTGGGAACAGAAATTACGTACTTTTCAGAGCATAACTTCGGACAGCAAGATAATGAGTGGAACAGTCGTATAAATGAATCGTTTAGTAAAGAAAAGATTGAGATGCTTGTGAAACAGTTACGTGAAAATGAGAACATTTTTTTGGATCCACAAACTCAATTAGGAAAGTCACGGTATAAGCATAATTTTTATTATCAGGAACAAGATGAAATAAACGACAAGAAAAACCTGTCGGCCATTGAAAAGATCTGCGAGGAATACGGTGTTTCAGTTAATATAAATCGGTGTAATCCCTTAGCAGGTGATCCTGAAGGCAGCTATGATGTAGATTTTATACCCATGAGAACAGGAAAACACGAGATTGTAAAGTTTATGTTAGAGAAATACAACCTAAATGCCGAAAATGCGATCGCATTTGGAGATAGTGGAAATGACGTTCGTATGCTACAGGCGGTAGGGAATGGCTATCTCTTAAAGAATGCAACACAAGAAGCCAAAAACTTGCACCACCTTATATCTGATAGTGAGTACTCAAAAGGCATTACAAATACCTTGAAAAAATTAATTGGATAATGAGGAGGAAATAGATATGAAGAAGATTGGAATCATAGGTGCAGGTGGTATTGCAAGAGCGCATGCAACGGCTTTATCTACAATAAAAAATGCAGAGTTAGCAGGGGTGTATGATATAAATCAACAACAGGCGGCAAGCTTTGTTAAAACGTTCGGTGGGAAGACATATGAACATGTAGATGAACTAATTGATGTCTCAGAAGGTATCATTGTAGCATCCCCAAACTTTTGCCATAAAGAACATGCTTTGCAAGCATTAGCAAAACATAAGCATGTATTGTGTGAAAAGCCTATGGCCATTTCTCTTGAGGAAGCAAGCATAATGAAAGATACTGCTGAAAGGTTAGACGTCAGAGCTTGTATGGGATTTAATTATAGATATTTGCCTTACGTAAATATCTTAAAAAGTTTAATCATCAATAATGAATTAGGCAATATCCTGTCCATAAAAGTACATTTCAAGAAAAATAGTGCAATTAGACGTAAGAAGTTTACTTGGAGAGATGACGCTAATAGTAAGAAGACTAGTGGATCATTGGGGGATCTGGGTATTCATCTTATCGACATGGTATGGTATTTGTTTGAGAGTGATTTCATCCCAGAATCAGTAAGAGCAAAGATGAACACAAATGTAAAAACAAAAGAAGAAAAACAGGTACTTGTAGATGACTATGCGGAAATTTATGGTCAACTGAAAAACAAGGTATTTGTCAATATCATCACATCAAAAAGCTCTGTACCTGAAGACTGTGGTTTTAGCATCGAGGTAGTGGGGCACAAAAAAGAGTTTAAATACCACACAGGTAATCCTCACGTTTACAAGCTCATTGATGGCTTGTACGCGGTAGACTGCCCAGTGCCGCAAAGTTTGTTAAACGATCCGCCAAACGAATTTTATGGTTGGGCTGATTCTTTTAGAAGCGAGTTAATCAATTGGATTGAATCAACTCAGAAAGATTGGGTTGAGATTCCTTCTTTTATCGATGGTTTTAGATCTCAGGAAGTATTGGAAATGTTCTTTGAGAAAGATAGCAACTTTCAAAAAATGTCTGTTTAGCAGTCAATTAGTGATTCAAAAAGGTAAGCTACTAAAAAAGCAGGAATTCATTTTCCTGCTTTTTCATATAGGGGTGTAAGGAATGGTAAGAGGGACATACTTATTTGGATATGCTTTCTTTTTTACAGTGGGCATTATCCATATCTCAACAGGGAGTTTGACACCATTTTTATTAGAGTCTTTTAACAAGACAACAGACGACATTTCGGTCATCATTTTCTTTCAGTTTACCGGTTTCCTAAGCGGCGTATTAATGGCACCGTTAATGATTAAGAAATACAGTCACTTTAGGACACTGACGTTCGCTTTAACC
The DNA here is from genome assembly GCF_053903245.1 of Bacillus sp. K7. Classification (NCBI taxonomy): domain Bacteria; kingdom Bacillati; phylum Bacillota; class Bacilli; order Caryophanales; family Bacillaceae; genus Bacillus; species Bacillus sp. K7. The sequence continues at coordinate 2,324,510 of NZ_CP096406.1, read as the reverse complement.
ATCATGCTTGTGGCGTTAAGTCTCTTTTTTCTAACCAAAGATTGGTATTATATTGTTGTAATGGCTTTTCTTTTAGGATATGGGGCAGGTACATTAGAAACAACAGTTGGTTCCTTTGTCATTGCTAATTTTGCAAGTAATGCAGAAAAAATGAGTAAGTTGGAAGTCCTTTTCGGATTAGGCGCTTTATCTTTTCCATTATTCATTAATTCCTTCATCAATATTAATAACTGGTATGTACCATATTACTGCATATTCACCTTTTTGTTTGTCCTATTAGCAGGGTGGTTAATGTTCTTATCCAAGAACAGAAAGTACACTAAGAACGCTAACCAGCAAGTGTCCCTGCCAGATGCAGGAGCCTTTCAATACTTTATAGAAGATAGAAAAAAATCAAAGCAGTTAGGCTTTTTTGTATTTTTTGCTTTCCTATATGCTGGAATTGAAACGAATTTTGCCAACTTTTTACCTTCCATCATGATAAACCAAGACAATGCACAAATTAGCCTTATAAGTGTCTCCTTTTTCTGGGTGGGGATCATCATAGGAAGAATCCTGATTGGTTTAGTAAGCAGAAGGCTTGATTTTTCGAAGTATCTTCTATTTAGTTGCAGTTGTTTAATTGTTTTGTTGATTGCCTTCTCTTATATAAGCAACCCAATCTTTCAATTGGGTGGTACATTTTTGATTGGTCTGTGTATAGCGGGCATATTTCCCATTGCATTAACACTAGCCTCAATCATGATTCAAAAGTACGTTGACGAAGTGACAAGTTTATTTATTGCTTCGGCAAGTTTCGGAGGAGCGATCATTTCTTTCTTAATCGGATGGAGTTTAAATCAGGATACGATCTTATTAACCATGGGGATATTTACAACGATGGCGATGATTTTAGTAGGCATATCTGTAAAGATTAGGAGAACGAAAACAGAAGACCCTATTTCAATTGAAAGCAAAGCTTCAAAAACACAGTAACAAACGTGTAAATGAAAGATACGAACCTATCGTAAGTAAGAAGAGGATGTAGTGTCCTCTCTGGCTGTCGAGTGTTTTCTCGGCAGTATGAAATGTATCTAAAAAAAGGCGCTGGAGTTGCTTGAGGGGAATGATCAGCGTTTTTTTGCCATACTTTTTTGTAAAGATCAGGCGAAAAAGCTCTGTGATGGCCATTTCTAAAAGGGCACTTAATCGGGATATATGGGCAATGGCAATGTTAACTAGTGTTCTGTCCTTTGAGTCTTTTCATGTGGGCAGTAAAAAAATCCTTCAAACGTTCTTGTTGAACGAAAGAAGGATTTTTTAATGCTCAGGCGAAAAAAATATAAGAAAAGGAAAAGCGAAAAATACCTTAAAAGCCAATAGGCAGCTGTTTAGCTTTATTTCTTTGCTTTAATCTTTCCGCCCCATTTTTTAAAGCCGCCTTTTAGGTTGTAAATTTCAGTGCAGCCGTTTTTGCGCAGGGTTTGTGCCGCGCGTCCGCTGCGGACGCTGTTTTGGCAGTACAGATAAACAGGCTTGTCCGGACGGATTTCATTTTTTCTCTGTTTCAGCTGGGAGAGCGGAATGTTGCGGGCGCCTAAAATATGCCCGCCCTCAAACTCATTAGGCTCACGAACATCAATCAGCTGCGCTTTTCGGTAACCCGCGCGGAATTCTTCTTCCGTAAGTGTTTTCATAATTCGCTGCTGATAGACATATGAAGCAATCATATACACGAGAAACGCAGCAAAAATAATCAAAACGATCATATTAGACAATGTGGTTCTACTCCTTTAGCATATAAAATCAAAACCCTGTTCATAAAACAAGGTGATAGAGCCGTTTTCGACAAGTTCTATTATAGTAAAGCATAGCGCGATTGTCATCCATAATGGAACGAAAATATTTTTCATTTTCCCGGCAGTTTGATAAACTAATTCTATTAAAACGGTAAGGAAGGTCTCAAAATGGAAAAAGAAACGTGGCGGTTTATAGACTCAGGCAATGCATATCCTGCATTTAATATGGCGCTTGATGAAGCGCTTTTATATTGGCACAGCGAAAAAAAAATACCCCCGGTTATCCGTTTTTACGGCTGGAATCCGGCGACTCTTTCTGTAGGGTATTTTCAAAATATTAAAAAGGAAATTAATTTTGAAGCAGTACATAAGTATAATCTTGGATTCGTCAGACGCCCAACCGGCGGAAGAGGTGTGCTGCACGATCAAGAATTGACATACAGCGTGATTGTTTCAGAAGAACACCCCGAAATGCCGGCGACGGTCACTGAGGCATACCGAGTCATTTCAGAAGGCATCCTCCAAGGCTTTAGAAATCTCGGTCTGGACGCTTACTTTGCCATCCCGAGAACTGAAAAAGAAAAAGAAAGCTTAAAAAATCCGCGGTCATCTGTTTGTTTTGACGCGCCTTCGTGGTATGAGCTTGTCGTCGAGGGACGCAAGGTGGCGGGAAGCGCGCAAACAAGACAAAAAGGCGTGATCCTTCAGCATGGCTCTATTCTCCTTGATTTGGATGAGGACAAGCTGTTTGATCTGTTTTTGTATCCGAGTGAAAGAGTCAGAGAGCGGATGCAGCGCAATTTCAAAAATAAAGCTGTTGCCATTAACGAACTCACTGAAAAGCGGGTAACGATGGACGAGGCCCGTAAAGCCTTTAAAGAAGGGTTTGAAACAGGTCTTAACATTCATTTGGAGCCATACGAACTGTCTCAGGGAGAGCTTGATTTTGTACAACACTTGGCAGAAACAAAGTACGCTTCAGATGAATGGAATTACAAGCGGTAAACAGGGCTTTTGACCCGCGAAGCGTCCTTGTTTTTTCAAGTTCATTAGTGTAAACTTGTAATGGTTTATAAAGTTAAGGTGCTTTTTGGGAGGGTTTTGATGACAACACCAAGTATGGAAGATTATATTGAACAGATTTATATGCTGATTGAAGAAAAAGGATATGCGCGGGTTTCCGATATTGCGGAAGCATTGGCAGTCCACCCCTCCTCTGTAACGAAAATGGTTCAAAAACTAGATAAAGACGAATATTTAATTTATGAAAAATATCGCGGTCTCGTGTTAACGTCTAAAGGGAAAAAAATAGGCAAACGGCTGGTTTACAGACATGAATTGCTTGAGCAGTTTTTAAGAATCATTGGTGTTGAAGAAGAGAAAATATATAACGATGTCGAAGGAATCGAACATCACTTAAGCTGGAACAGCATTGATCGCATCGGGGATCTTGTTCAATATTTTGAAGAAGATGATGCCCGCAAAAAACATCTGAAATCAATCCAAAAGAAAACAGAAGACCATAATCAGTAAAAAGGCGGCCTCGAAGGAGGCCGTCTTTTTTGATGCGCTGCGCCGCGCGTCATTCGTTGGTCTATTTCTTCGCGTGTTTTCTTAAAATGGTAATAAACGATCGGATGGAGGGGGAGGGAAATGAGATGTATATTGACTGTGTATTTTCCGGCGGAGGAGTAAAAGGCATTGCCCTTGCAGGCGCTTATGAAGCGCTTGAGGAAAAAGGCTTTCGCTTTAAAAGGCTTGCGGGTACAAGCGCGGGCGCAATTATTGCCGCTTTCATTGCATCTGGTTACACCAGTAAGGAAATCAACGCGTTAATTGAAGAAGTGGACGGAGAGAAACTGCTGGATCAGCGGTACTCATTTCTCCCCTTAAAAATGCTCCAATGGGTGTCCATTTACTGGCGCCTTGGCTTATATAAAGGAGATACGTTAGAAAAGTGGATTGCTGATTTGTTAAGAGCGAAAGGCATACGGGTTTTCGGTGATTTGCAGAAAGGGTCTCTTCGCCTTATCGCTTCTGATCTGACAAACGGCACCATGATCATTTTGCCGGACGATTTGGTCCGTTACGGGCTAAATCCCGATATGTTTCCGGTGGCCAGAGCGGTAAGAATGAGCTGCAGCATACCGTATTTTTTTGAGCCGATAAAATTAAAAACGGATACAGACACCGCCACGGTTGTTGACGGAGGGGTGTTAAGCAACTTTCCCATCTGGCTGTTTTCAAAGGAAAGAAAGCGCCCTGTGATTGGTGTAACACTTGCGCCGCGGGAAAGGGAGCGTCCGAGAAAAAATATCCGCAACGCTTTCGAACTGTTCGGCGCCCTGTTTGAAACGATGAAGGATGCGCATGACGCAAGGCACATTGCGTCACGCTATGAACAAAACATCATATTTCTCCCGGTTGACGACGTAATGGCAACCGATTTTCAATTAACACAACAAAAAAAACTAGCCCTGATTGAGCTAGGTAAAAGACGGACAGAGCAGTTTTTAAAACAGTGGACCTACTAAAAAAGCGCTCTGTTTTTCTTTTTGTTTTTTTTCCCTTCTATAACAGTCAGCTGAGTCTGGCTTTTTTTCTTGAGAATCATCGGCTTAGGCTTGCTGGCGCTCGGAACGCTTCGCAGGTGGCTGACACGTCCCTTATGTCCGGCGCGGTGTTTCGCTTTTTGTTCTTTCATCCGGCGCCGGGATTGTTTCGCCGCTTTTTTGAAGGCCGCTCCTTCGCTGCCCGCATTTCGTTTCATTACATATTTTACAATAAAGTAAATAATGATGCCTGCCACGATGATGGTTACCGCCATTTTTGCCATTTCTCCGGGATCGGTTATCAGCACATAGAGAAAACCGAACGCACCCAGCGCAATTAATACAGCAATAATAGGTTGTACACGATGATTCATAACTGTCCACCTCCGAAAGTAATAGCAGGGCAACGGATATTAGATGACGTTGTGAGAAGGCTTTTGATTTTGTTCAGACATTTCTTCGAGTCTGAGAAGCTCGTTAAAGCTTTCGATGGCAACTTCAACCTGGTCATCCGCAGGTTCTTTTGTTGTTAACAGCTGAAGCCAGAGACCCGGGTACCCAAGCCATTTCAGTCCGGCAATATCACGCACTTTGTTTGTCAGCTGCAGAACTTCAAAGGATATGCCGAGTACGACCGGTATCAGTGCGACACGATCTATTACACGCAGCCAAAGCGGATCTGTCGGAACAAGCAAATAGACAAACATGCCGACAATAATTGTAAATAAAATAAAGCTTGATCCGCAGCGGTAATGAAGCCGAGATTGGTTTTGAACATTCTCTACTGTAATTGGCAAATTCTGTTCATAACAGTTTATGACTTTATGTTCGGCTCCATGATATTGAAACACTCTTTTAATGAGCGGTGTCATGGATAAAAAATAAATGTAACCGAGCAGTAAAATCAACTTAAACAGGCTTTCAACCGCGATTTGCGCTGTGTCTGATGAAAAAATCGGCCTTGTCAGTTCAGCTAAAAAAACAGGAACCAATGTAAATACGAATTTACTGAACAAAAATGATAAGACGCCGATAACCGCGAGGCTGAGATACATAGACAGCCCGGAGGCTTTTTTTTCTTCCTGCTCAAGTGTCTCGTCTTCAGATGGATCAAGCCCGTAACGTTCGCTAGAAAAATTCAAATGCTTGGTGCCGTTTGCGCTCGCTTCAATAATGGCCGCGATCCCTCGTAAAAACGGAATCTTTTTCACGATGTTCAGTTTCGGGTTGCGTTTGCGGGGAAGCTTAAAAAAGTCGATGCTTCCATCCGTTCTTCTGATTGCTGTAACGTAATGATGCTTTCCGCCAAACATAACGCCTTCTACAACTGCCTGCCCGCCGTAAGCGGGAGGAATTTTATGTTTTGACATATTATCAACCTGCCTATTTCTTTAGGATTGCTAACCATTTCCTTTCACTCTATTGTACAGGAAACAGCGCTAAACCTCTAGATTGACAGGCTGAAAAATTGTCATAGCCATGCTTTTCTACAAGCATTATACCCGTTAATTTCAAATTTTACTCGCAGCTGTTAAAAAGTGTGAGCTTTTTTATTGACATTTCATTTTTGGGGCACACTTTAACTGGAGGTGCCATGATGACTAGCGAAAAAAACACAGAACAACATGAACAATCGAATGAGAAGCAGGGGCCGCCTGTTCCGATGGCCGGAAGGGTGGCGGCAACAGGTTTTTTCGGAGGCGTATTATGGAGTTTTATCGCTTATATTGCGTATTTGTTTCATTTTTCTGAAGTCAGCCCGAATATGATTTTACAGCCGTTTGTACTCGGAGAGTGGAAAAAACATGGACTGGGAACAGTAGTCAGCATCATTTTAATCGGCATTCTATCAATCGGTGCAGCATTTCTATATTTTCTTCTTTTGAAACGGCTGAAAACAATGTGGCCGGGCATTTTATACGGCTTGCTGCTTTGGCTGCTCGTGTTTTTTGTTTTCAATCCCATTTTTCCTGATGTTCGCGCGGTGACCGAACTGAAAGCAGATACAGTTATGACGACCATTTGCATCTATTTGCTTTACGGGCTGTTTGTCGGTTATTCCATCTCATTTGAATACAATGAGCTGAATTCGGAAAAGCTTGCACGTGCGCTGGGAACAGCGCATAGAGAATAGTGTATTATCCCTTTTCATTATGATAAAATGTTCACGAGAAGTGAACATTTTTTTACATGGGAAACCCTCGCGAAAAGGAGAGATTTATGTGCCTCATTTTTTGATTTTAAACGGGCCGAATGTCAATCGGCTGGGGGAGCGTGAGCCGGAGGTATTCGGCCGCCGGACACTGACCGACATTGAAACAGATCTTTTTCGATTTGCTGAAGCTTTACATATCCAGCTCACTTTCTTCCAGTCTAATCACGAAGGTGATTTGATAGATGCCATCCATGAGGCAGCGGAGCAATACGACGGCATTGTTCTGAACCCTGGCGCGCTGTGCCATTACAGCTATGCAATCAGGGATGCTGTCTCGAGCATCGGCCTTCCTGTGGTTGAGGTGCATGTATCAAACTTATATGCAAGGGAGGAATTCAGACATCAGTCGGTCATTGCTCCAGTTGCGAAAGGACAGATTGTCGGACTTGGAGCTGAAGGCTATAAGCTTGCGATTCGCTACTTATTAAGCCAGCAAGGGGGAGAATAAAGATGAAACTAGAGAAATTAAGAGACCAGTTAGGACAGCTCGGGATTGACGGAATGCTGATTACAAGCAGCACGAATGTACGCTATATGACAGGATTTACAGGTTCGGCGGGCCTCGCTGTGATATCAGGTGACAGGGCAGCGTTTATTACGGATTTTCGTTATACAGAGCAGGCGAAGGTTCAGGTAAAGGGCTTTGAAATCATTGAGCATGGCGGAAGCCTGATTCAGACCACCGCCGACACGGTTGAAGCGTTCGGCATCAAGCGCCTTGGCTTTGAGCAAAATAGCATGACATACGGCACATATGCGTCGTACAGCGCGGTTATCAGCGAGGCTGAATTAGTGCCCGTGGCTGAATCTGTGGAAAAGTTGCGCTTGATTAAGTCTAGTGAAGAGATTAAGATATTAGAGGAAGCTGCGAAGATTGCAGATGATGCCTTTAAACATATCTTGACGTTTATGAAACCCGGCATTTCTGAAATCGCTGTTGCCAATGAGCTGGAGTTTTATATGAGAAGCCAGGGAGCTGACAGCTCTTCTTTTGATATGATTGTCGCCTCGGGCCTTCGGTCAAGCCTTCCGCATGGTGTGGCCAGTGACAAACTGATTGAAAGCGGAGACCTTGTTACGCTTGATTTTGGTGCTTATTATAAAGGATATTGTTCTGATATGACCCGAACGGTCGCTGTAGGTCAGCCCAGTGATCGGTTAAAGGAGATTTATCAGGTCGTATTTGATGCTCAGGCATTAGGCGTCGCACATATGAAGCCGGGAATGACAGGGAAAGAAGCCGACGCCCTCACAAGGGATCACATTGCGGCAAAAGGCTACGGTAAATATTTCGGCCATTCAACCGGACACGGACTCGGCATGGAAGTGCATGAATCGCCGGGATTGTCCGTCAGATCTTCAGCTATCCTTGAACCGGGCATGGTGGTCACAGTGGAGCCGGGCATTTACATACCAGAAACAGGCGGTGTCCGCATAGAAGATGACATCGTGATTACAGAAAACGGCAACCGGACAATCACCCATTCCCCAAAAGAACTTATTATTTTGTGATTGGAATATAGGAGGACATTAAACATGATTTCAGTTAACGATTTCCGTACAGGATTAACAATCGAAGTAGACGGCGGCATTTGGCGCGTCGTTGACTTCCAGCACGTAAAACCTGGTAAAGGCGCGGCGTTTGTCCGCTCTAAACTCCGCAACCTTCGCACTGGCGCGATTCAGGAAAAAACATTCCGCGCAGGTGAAAAAGTAGCGAAGGCGCAAATTGAAACAAAAACAATGCAATACCTATATGCAAACGGAGATCAGCATGTATTTATGGATACTTCTTCTTATGAGCAGCTTGAACTAAGCGAGACTCAAATCGAAGAGGAATTAAAATACCTGCTTGAAAACATGTCTGTGCATATTATGATGTACCAAGATGAGACGCTCGGTATCGAACTTCCAAACACAGTTGAACTGAAAGTTGTTGAAACTGAACCTGGCATTAAAGGTGATACAGCATCTGGCGGTACAAAACCTGCGAAAACGGAAACCGGCCTTATTGTAAACGTGCCGTTCTTTGTGAATGAAGGCGACACACTTGTTGTCAACACATCTGACGGTTCATACGTTTCAAGAGCATAGACGAAAAAAACGGAGTCTGTTCCCAAATGGGAGCAGGCTTTTTTTGTGCCCAAAAACAGAATCTTTCTTTTATACGAAAATGACAAGACTACTTCCGCAAGCTAGAGCATATCATATAAAAAAATGGGAGGTTGGAAGAGTGCTATGAAATTTTTGCTTGGAAATATCAATTCTACTGTTTTAACAATGGCCGGGTTGCGAGTTTTATCCTCTATGATTGAGCTGACGGCAGCGATTATCATGCTTGTGACAAATGATGTCCGGAAGGCGGTTGTGGTTAACAGCATTCTCGCTATTGTCGGTCCGCTGATTTTTATCATCACCATGACTGTCGGAATCTACCAAATTGCCGGGCAGCTGTCGTATGCAAAGCTAATTCTGATTTTCACCGGTGTGATTTTGATTCTGGCGGGTGTTCATAAATAAAGAGAGGCTTGTCATAAAGTCTGCCTCACATCATACATTTTAAAGAAGCCAATCGGCAGAAAGGAGGAGGCTCTGTTGAATGAAATCGCTGAGGTTCTCCCTGAATCCATGAAAAACGCCCTTTCTGAAATGCCGGAACATCAATGGCTGGAAATCGAAGAAATCAGAATTCGGGTCAACCGCCCTGTTGAATTGATTCGGAAAGGACAACCTGTTTTTTTGTCCTATTCGGGCACGGCTGAGGATGCCCATCTGATCGTCAGCCGGCTTAGCAACTATAGTATGTATACGCTCGAAGAAGAGCTGAAGAAAGGGTATGTCACGATCAGAGGCGGCCACAGAGTCGGATTGGCAGGCAGAGTCATTACGGAAAACGGAGGTGTGAAAGGCCTCCGTGACATCGCATCTTTTAATATACGAATTGCCCGGCAAAAACTGGGGATTGCGGAGCCGCTGCTTCCATACTTATTTCAAGACAGCTGGCTGAATACGCTGATTATCGGTCCGCCGCAAACTGGTAAAACGACACTTCTACGAGATCTTGCGAGACTCTCGAGCACCGGCAAAAACGGCATGTCACCCGCAAAAACAGGAATCGTCGATGAACGTTCAGAAATTGCCGGATGCCTGCGCGGCATTCCCCAGCATCAATTCGGACAGAGGATTGACGTGTTAGACGCCTGTCCAAAGGCTGAGGGCTTGATGATGATGATTCGGTCTATGAGCCCTGAGGTGATCATCGTCGATGAAATTGGACGTATAGAAGATACAGATGCCCTTCTTGAGGCGCTGCATGCAGGGGTTTCAGTCATCGTATCGGCGCATGGCTGGAGTATATCTGATCTGATGAAGCGCCCTTCATTAAAGCGTTTGTGGGAAGAAAGAGCCTTTGACCGCTATTTGGAATTATCGAGAGCGAAGGGGCCGGGCACAATAAGCCGCATTTACGATAAAGATGGAAATGTGCTGTCTGGCACGATGGGCGTGAAGACATGCTGAAGCTGCTGGGCGCTGTATTCATTGTGGTGGCGACAACATGGACAGGTTTTGAGATGGCGAAAATGTATACGGAACGGCCTCGTCAAATCCGCCAGCTGCGTGCGGCGCTCCAATCCCTCGAGGCTGAAATCATGTACGGCCATACGCCGCTTCATCTCGCTTCACAGCAGATTGCCAAGCAGCTGGCACAGCCTGTTTCGGCTCTTTTCACCACATTCAGTAATCAGCTGGACAAGGGAAGCGATTCCGCAAAAACGGCGTGGGAGCAAAGCTTAAAGAAGGTGTGGGACACCATGTCTTTGAAAAAAAGCGAATATGAAGTGTTGAAGCAATTTGGCGAGACGCTCGGGATTCATGACCGAATCTCGCAGCAAAAGCATATCAAGCTGGCCCTTACACACTTGGAAGCCTCCGAAGCGGATGCTGAGCAGGCACAGGCGAAAAATGAAAAGATGATAAAAAGTTTGGGCTTTTTAGCGGGCTTGTTACTCATTCTTCTATTGATGTAAACGTGAGGGGAGCAAAAATAAAATGGGAGTAGACGTGAATGTGATATTTCAAATCGCCGGAGTGGGAATCGTGGTGGCTTTTTTGCACACGATTTTGGATCAGATGGGCAAAAAAGAATACGCCCAATGGGTGACACTGTTAGGTTTTATCTATATTTTATTTATGGTCGCCACCATTGTAGATGACCTATTTAAAAAGATAAAAGCTGTGTTTTTATTCCAAGGATAGGGGGGCTTGCAGATTGACATCGTTCAAATTGTAGGTTTAGGGCTGATCGCCACCTTCCTTTCTTTGATTGTGAAAGAACAAAAGCCGACTTTTGCGTTTTTAATCGTCGTGTTTGCTGGCTGTGCCATTTTTCTTTATTTGGTAGACCAAATCTACGACATTATTCGAATGATAGAAAAAATTGCAATCAATGCAAACGTCAACATGGTTTATGTTGAAACCATTTTAAAGATTATCGGAATCGCCTATATCGCTGAATTCGGAGCGCAGCTCACAAAAGACGCCGGTCAGGGGGCCATCGCTTCGAAAATAGAATTAGCGGGGAAAATTTTAATTCTTGTGATGGCTGTGCCTATTTTAACCGTCATTATTGAAACGATTCTCGGACTTATACCTTCTATGTCATAACCGAAAGGAGGCGGTAGATTGAAGCGTTTCCACTGGGCTTTGGTTCTGGCCGTGCTGATCATAGCGGGCCGTGCAGAAATGGTACAAGCAGCCGATAATGCTGATCAAGCGGAAGAACATGCTGAAACGGCTGAGCAATTAGCGGAAAGGACAGCGGCTACGCTTGAAACAGACAAGATCGGTGATTTTTGGAATGACATTATGACAGAATATGGCGGACTGCTGCCGGAAAGCCAAAAAGGCAGCTTACTAGAGTTTATCAATGGTGATAAATCATTTTCACCGCAAGAGTGGCTGAAAGCTCTCTTTTCCTATTTGTTTCATGAAGTGCTGGCTAATGGCAAGCTGCTGGGCACATTAATTTTACTCACCATTTTTTGCGTCATCCTGCAGCTTCTGCAAAATGCGTTTCAACAAAGCACCGTCAGCAAGGTCGCCTACTCAATTGTATACATGGTGCTGATTATCCTTGCACTGAACAGTTTTCATGTGGCAATCAATTATGCCACAGAAGCCATTCAGACGATGACGAGCTTTATATTGGCGCTTATTCCGCTCCTCCTGGCGCTTTTGGCTTCCTCAGGCGGAGCTGTATCTGCAGCCTTCTTTCATCCTGTTATCCTTTTTCTAATGAATACGAGCGGTCTATTAATTCAGAATATCGTCATGCCGCTGATTTTCTTATCAGCGATTCTAAGCATTGTCAGTACCATGACTGAACAATACAAAGTTACGCAGCTGGCCAATCTGCTCAGAAATATCGCCATCGGGGCGCTTGCTGTCTTTCTCACCATCTTTCTCGGCGTCATCTCTGTTCAGGGAGCCTCAGCTGCAGTGACAGACGGCATTACACTCAGGACGGCTAAATTTATAACCGGAAACTTTATTCCTGTTCTTGGCCGAATGTTTACAGACGCGACAGATACAGTGATCAGCGCTTCCTTATTGCTGAAAAACACAGTAGGGATTCTCGGTGTTGCTATATTGATTTGTATAGCGGCCTTTCCGGCAATCAAAGTGCTTTCCCTCGCTTTTATTTATAAGCTGGCAGCCGCGATTCTTCAGCCGCTTGGAGGCGGGCCCGTCATTACTTGCCTCGATGTCATCAGCAAAAGCGTCATTTATATTTTTGCAGCTCTCGCCATTGTGTCCCTCATGTTTTTTTTAAGCCTAACGGTCATCATCACAGCCGGAAACCTCACGATGATGATGAAATAAAGGAGGCTGGCGGATGAGTTTTCTAACTGAATGGCTTACCACCATCGTGTTGTTTATCCTATTTGCTATTGTGATTGATATGCTGCTGCCAAGCTCCAGCATGCAAAAGTACGCAAAAATGGTAGTCAGCCTGCTTTTAATTGTCGTCATGCTTACGCCGATCTTTAAGCTTTTCAACACAGATCCTGCAGTCATCTTTGAATACCTCACAAAAAACGGGCAGTCAGAGTCCGCCGACATAAAAAATCAAATCGATTCAAAAAAAATAGAAATACAAGCTTCTCAGCGTGCATATATTTTAGAAGAAATGGCTGTCCAACTAAAAAAGAAAGCGGAGGAGAGATTCAGTCATGATGAATTCAAAGTAGACCACATCAAACTCACGGCAGGAGAAAAGGTAGATTCAGAAGAGGATATTCAAACAATCAGCGTGTATATGGCCCCGTCTTCTGAAAACACGGTCCAAACGGTCGCGCCTGTTCGCATTGACACAGATCATGCGTACGTAACAAAAGAAGCAGCCGAACAAAAAGAAGCAAAACAAATCCAGTCGCAGCTTGCGGACATTTGGGAAATCGGAAGTGAGAAAATTACGGTTCATATGGAAGGCGGGGAGAGTGTCGGCAATGAATAAAAGCGGATTATGGAATGTATTGAAAAAGCAGTTTCTTCCGGGGCAGACGAAGGGCGGCGAAAAGCCGAAGCTGACCAAATATCATTACTTTCTGTTCGTTTTTGTTCTCGGAGTTTCCTTCATGCTCGTCAGCCAGCTGTTTTCTTCGCCGGAGAAAACGGAAAACGCCAAACCGATAACGGCAGTATCATCACAGGATACCGGAACCGGCAAAGAGAAAGCAGCCGAAGTGTTTAAAGCCTCAAAATCTGATAAACCGAAAGACTCCATCGACGATTATGAAAAAGAATACGAAAATCAGCTGAAAGAAATTCTTGAAACGATCATTGGTGTAGATGATGTCTCGGTTGTTGTGAATGTTGACGCAACGTCGCTGAAAGTATATGAAAAAAACAAATCAAACAAAAATACAACCACTGAAGAAACCGATAAAGAAGGCGGAACAAGAAGCGTCACAGACCAAACATCGGAAGAAGAAATCGTGATGATCAAAAACGGCGATAAAGAAACGCCCGTTGTCGTCCAAACGAAGAAACCTGATATACGCGGTGTACTCGTTGTTGCTCAAGGAGTGGACAACGTTCAAATAAAACAAACGATTATTGAAGCGGTGACACGAGTCCTGGATGTTCCAAGCCACCGGGTTGCGGTTGCCCCTAAAAAAATAAAGGAGGATTCATAAATGCTCAAAAAACAAACGGTTTGGCTATTAACAATGCTCAGTCTTGTCGTGGTGTTAAGCGTCTACTATATCATGTCTCCAGAAAGCAAAAATGCCGTGCAAATGAAAAGTGAACAAAGCGCGTCTGACGCAGGGGAGGTCGCGACTGAAAAAGCGCCTGCCAAGGAAGAAACGAAGGAAAAAAGCGGACCGGAAACTGAAACAGAAACGGATAAAGAAGATGGAACAAAAGGAACGAAAGATTCATCAGCAGACAAGGAAACATCCGCTGAAGCCAGTGAAAAAGGAACTGTTGTAACAGAAACAGCCGATGATGATCTGTTTACTACGTACCGTCTGGATTTAGAAGATGCCAGAAGCAAGGAGAGAGAAGAGCTGAATGCCATTGTGTCAAGCGATGATGCGACAGCAAAGGAAAAGAGCGAAGCCTATGATAAAATGACGGCTCTCAGTGAAGTGGAAGGGACAGAAAAACAGCTGGAAACCCTGATTAAAACACAAGGTTACAAAGACGCGCTCGTCAATGCTGAAGGAGATAAAATCAACATTACAGTCAAATCAGACAAACACTCAAAATCTAAAGCGACAGCCATCATAGACCTTGTGGCAAAAGAAATCAAAACAATGAAAGACGTCGCCGTCACATTCGAGCCATCCAAGTAAATAAGATGAAAAACACGCCCGCTTATCAAGCGGGCTTTTTGTTGCCATTCATATTAGAGTTGAATTCAAAAGTCCGCTCCTGTAAGATAAACATAGTATGTACTTTTAGTAGTAACCTATAAAAAAAGAAATTTCTTACATAGGAGTGCGATTGAATGTTAAATAGTAAAGAAATCCACGAGCTGATTAAAGCGATTGACGAGTCTTCAATTGATGAATTCGTATATGAAAATGAAGGTGTATCTTTAAAACTGAAAAAACATGAAGCGGGCACTGTTCAAGTGATGCAGCAGGCGCCGGCAGCACCAGTGCAGGCACAGGCTCCGCAGGCAGCTCAGCCGCAAGCGCAGCAAGCAGCCCCGGCACCTGCCCAAGAAGCGCCAAAGCAGGATGAAAATCTGCATAAGATCACTTCACCAATGGTAGGAACGTTTTATGCTTCTTCATCACCGGAAGCTGGCCCGTATGTAACGGCTGGTTCAAAAGTAAATGAAGGCACAGTTGTCTGCATTGTAGAAGCGATGAAGCTTTTCAACGAAATCGAAGCGGAAGTAAACGGTGAAATCGTTGAAGTATTAGTAGAAAACGGCCAGCTGGTCGAATACGGACAACCTCTATTTCTTGTAAAAGCAGAGTAAGGAGACATAACATGATTAAAAAGCTATTAATCGCTAACCGAGGAGAAATTGCTGTCAGAATCATCAGAGCCTGCAAAGAGCTTGGAATTGAGACTGTCGCTGTTTATTCAGAAGCTGATAAAGATGCCCTTCATGTTCAAATGGCTGATGAAGCTTTTTGTATTGGACCAAAAGCATCAAAAGACAGCTATTTAAACGTTACAAATATTGTGAGTGTTGCGAAGCTGACAGGCACGGACGCTATTCATCCGGGATATGGATTCTTAGCTGAAAATGCTGATTTCGCTGAATTGTGTGAAGAAGTTAACGTCACATTTGTTGGTCCGAGCGCCGAAGCCATTTCAAAAATGGGAACAAAAGACGTTGCGCGGGAAACGATGAAACAGGCCGGCGTTCCGATCGTACCGGGTTCACAAGGAATTATAGAAAATGTGGAAGAAGCGGTTTCGCTTGCTAATGAAATTGGGTATCCTGTAATTATAAAAGCCACCGCAGGCGGAGGCGGAAAAGGAATCAGGGTTGCCCGCACCGAAGAGGAACTGATCAAAGGCATTAAGATCACACAGCAGGAAGCTGCAACAGCATTTGGAAATCCAGGTGTTTACATCGAAAAATACATAGAAGATTTTCGTCATGTTGAAATCCAAGTGCTTGCCGACAACTATGGAAATACCATCCATTTAGGTGAGCGTGACTGCTCGATTCAAAGACGCCTGCAAAAGCTTTTGGAAGAAACGCCGTCTCCGGCGCTCGATTCAGAAATCAGGGAGCAGATGGGAGATGCAGCGGTTAAGGCTGCAAAAGCAGTTGGCTATACAGGCGCGGGAACAGTTGAATTTATTTATGACTACAACGAACAGCGCTACTACTTCATGGAAATGAACACGAGAATCCAGGTGGAACACCCAGTCACAGAAATGGTGACGGGCACTGACTTGATTAAGGAACAAATCAAAGTGGCATCAGGAATGGAACTGAGCCTCACGCAAGAAGATGTTGAATTTCAAGGCTGGGCGATCGAATGCCGAATCAACGCTGAAAACCCAAGTAAAAATTTCATGCCGTCACCTGGTGAAATTAAAATGTACCTGCCTCCAGGCGGTCTTGGTGTCCGTGTCGATTCAGCTGCTTACCCGGGCTATTCCATCCCTCCGTACTATGACAGCATGATTGCGAAAGTGATCACGTATGGAAAAACGAGAGATGAAGCGATTGCCCGCATGAAGCGCGCATTGAGCGAATTCGTCATCGAAGGCGTTGAGACAACAATCCCGTTCCACTTAAAACTGCTTGAACATGAAACATTTGTTAGCGGAGAGTTTAATACGAAATTTTTAGAAACATATGATGTAATGGGCTCATAATTTTTACGGAGGTGAATTGAATGAAAGACAACAGCTTGCTTAAAATGAATCAAGAAGATACGCATTTGGGTAAGGTTGAGATTGCACCTGAAGTCATCGAGGTCATTGCCGGTATAGCAGCTTCAGAAGTTGACGGTGTTGCCGAAATGCGCGGAAACTTTGCGACAGGTGTCGTCGAACGCTTCGGTAAAGTGAATCATGGCAAAGGTGTCAAAGTCGACTTGGCGGATGACGGCATTACGATCGATGTATATTGCGTCGTCACATTTGGCGTTTCGATTCCGAAAGTTGCAGCGTCCGTTCAGGAAAATATTCGTCAAACCTTATTAAATATGACGTCTCTTTCGATTAACGAAATCAATATTCACATCGTCGGCATTCAATTTGACACAAAAGCCCAGGAAGTCCAAATCGACGAAGAAATGTAAATGGCTTTACAAGAAACCAAGGGGAGGGCGGCCCTTTGGTTTTTTTACACGTTACCCTATATTTCAAAGCATGAAGAAAGCCGGCTCAAGGCAGCCGAGTTTCTTCATGAACGTGAAATCCGAATGATCATATCAAGGTGTGTGAAAATATTCGGTAATAGGGTGAAAAACCTTGATTTCAATATGCGGATACGAAAAAAATATGTTATGATCTCTTTATGGCTTAACGACAAGCGGATAAAGAGGATCAAAGGAGAAAGAAAATGAAAAGAAGAACAGCAAGAGAAAAAGCTTTGCAGGCACTATTTCAAATTGATGTCAGCGATATTGCAGTAAATGAAGCCATAGAACACGCATTGGATGAAGAAAAAACAGATCCTTTCTTTGAACAGCTTGTTCACGGGGTATTGGAACACCAAGTCCAGCTGGATGAAATGATCTCCAAGCATCTGGTGAATTGGAAGCTCGATCGGATTGCCAATGTAGACCGCGCGATTTTGCGCCTGGGAGCATACGAAATGGCATATGCCGAAGACATTCCGGTGAATGTCTCCATGAACGAAGCGATTGAGCTGGCAAAACGGTTTGGTGATGACAAAGCGACAAAGTTTGTAAACGGGGTTCTTTCTAACATTAAATCTGATATTGAACAATCATAGGAGGAAAGAAAATGACTGCAACAATCATCGACGGAAAAGAAACGGCTAGAGAAAAACGCGAACAATTGGCAAAAGAGGTAGAAGAGCTTAAAAAGCAAGGCGTCACTCCTGGGCTGGCGGTTATTTTGATTGGAGATGATCCTGCTTCTCACTCTTACGTGCGCGGAAAGAAAAAAGCAGCTGAAACAATGGGAATGAATTTTAAGCTTGATCAATTTGACAGCAGCCTCACAGAAGCTGAACTGCTTTCCATTATCGATCAATACAATCAAGACCCTGAGTTTCACGGCATTCTCGTTCAGCTTCCGCTTCCAGACCATATTTCTGAAAAAGCGGTGATCGAGCGAATCTCTCCTGATAAAGATGTAGACGGATTCCATCCGTTAAACGTAGGGAAAATGCTGCTTGGCGAAGATACGTTTCTTCCTTGCACGCCTCATGGGATTGTTGAGCTTTTGAAGAAAACCAAAATCGATCTTTCCGGTAAAGAGGTTGTTGTAGTCGGCCGAAGCAATATTGTCGGCAAACCTGTCGGCCAGCTATTATTAAATGAGAACGCGACAGTTACTTACTGTCACTCACGAACAGAAAATATGACCGAACATACGAAAAAAGCGGACATCCTGGTGGTGGCAGTCGGCAGAGCCAATTTCATCAGTGCAGACCAGATCAAAGAGGGCGCTGTTGTCATTGACGTCGGTGTTAACCGTCTGGAAAGCGGCAAGCTTTGCGGAGACGTTGAATTTGAAGGGGCAAAGGAAAAAGCGTCCTTCATCACGCCGGTGCCGGGCGGAGTAGGTCCGATGACCATCACGATGCTAGCACATAATACTGTTAAATCTGCGAAACGTACGTTATCATAGATAATTGGAGATATTCACAGCCGGCAACGTTTGCCCGCCGTGAATATGAGCACGATACCCGCTTCTTCAGGCTCCTAAAGCCAGGGCGGGTTTTCTTTAGTTATGGTGCAGGAATGCTTATGAGAGGAGTTTGAGACATGGGTGAAACAGCGTATGTTACCGTCTCAGCGCTGACAAAGTATATAAAACGAAAATTCGATGTAGATCCTCACCTTGAAAATATTTGGATTAAAGGCGAATTATCGAATGTAAAAATTCACACTAGAGGCCACATTTATTTCACATTGAAAGACGAAAACGCCAGAATGCAGTCGGTGATGTTCGCGAGACAGAGCGAGCGTCTGCCATTTAAACCTGAAAATGGCATGAAGGTGCTGGTCAGAGGGGGAATTTCCGTATATGAACCGAGCGGAAACTACCAATTATATGCCAAAGAAATGCAGCCTGACGGGATCGGAGCGCTTTATTTAGCGTACGAAGAACTAAAAAAGAAGCTTGCCGGAGAAGGTTTATTTGACGACCGCTACAAAAAACAAATCCCCGCATTTCCAGCCACAATCGGGGTTGTGACATCTCCAACGGGTGCCGCTGTCAGAGACGTCATTACAACTCTAAAAAGAAGATATCCCCTTGTAAAAGTCATTGTTCTTCCAGCGCTCGTACAAGGCGAAAATGCGAGCAGATCCATCGTTACGCGCATTGAAGAGGCAAATGAAAAAGAGGTTTGCGACGTATTAATTGTCGGGAGAGGCGGCGGTTCGATAGAAGAACTGTGGGCGTTTAATGAAGAAATTGTAGCACGCGCGATCTTTGCTTCTAACATTCCGGTTATATCAGCAGTCGGGCATGAAACGGACTTTACGATCAGTGATTTTGTCGCTGATGTCAGAGCCGCAACGCCGACAGGGGCAGCTGAGATTGCCGTCCCGCATACCACTGATTTAATCGAACGCATAAAAACAGCGGAAGTCAGAATGACAAGAGCGATGCAGCAGCATCTCGGCCAGAAAAAAGAACGGATTCAAACGCTGCAATCCTCGTATGCCTTCCGTTTTCCAAAGCGTTTGTATGCGCAAAAAGAGCAGCAGTTTGACCTTGCCTATCAGCAGTTTCAATCACAGCTAACCGCTCTTTTAAATCGAAAAAGCAGACAGCTGGAACGTGAAACATACAGATTAGAGGCGCTGCATCCTCATGAACAGCTGAAGCAAGCGAGAACAAAGTATAAGGAACAAACAAATCAGCTGAGAAAAAATATGAATATCCAAATGAATCAGCTGCATTCCCAATTTCAAACTGTACTAGGCAAGCTGAATGCGTTAAGCCCTCTTCAAGTGATGGAAAGAGGATACAGCTTAGCGTATAAAGAAGACGAACTCATTAAAAGTGTCAGTCAGATAGAAGAGAAGGACCAGCTTGAGGTCAAGCTAAAGGATGGCGTGCTGACCTGTGAAGTATTAGAAAAGAGAGGGGAAGAAAAATGACAGACGTGAAAAAAAATGAAAACATGACATTTGAAGAAGCGATGAAAGGGCTTGAGAGCATTGTGTCCAAGCTTGAAGAGGGCGATGTGCCTTTAGAGCAAGCGATTAACTATTTCCAAGAGGGCATGGCTCTTTCAAAAATGTGCCACGAAAAGCTGCAAAAAGTCGAAAAACAGATGGACTTCATTTTAAAAGAAGACGGCGAGCTGACACCTTTTAGTGTTCAGGAGGAAGACGAAGGTGACAAATAAATTAACGAGTTTTCTGGCGGAGCGGAAAAAAACGATTGAAAATCAGCTTTCTGTCTATACAGAAAAGCTCGATATGCCGGACTCATTAAAAAAATCTATGCTGTATTCCCTTGAGGCTGGCGGAAAACGGCTGCGGCCTCTCATTGTACTGGCCGTTTTAAACGCATATGGGAAAAATGAAAAGGACGGCATTCCGGTCGGCTGTGCTGTCGAAATGATTCACACGTATTCGTTAATTCACGATGATCTTCCTTGCATGGATGATGATGATTTGCGACGCGGGAAGCCGACAAACCATAAAGTGTTCGGTGAAGCGACAGCAGTATTAGCGGGTGACGGGCTGCTCACGGAAAGCTTTAAGTTGATCACCTCCCACTTGTCAGACGAGGTGTCAGCAGAAAAGCGTCTTCGGCTTGTGAATGAACTGATTTCAGCGGCGGGCACTGAAGGCATGGTTGGGGGACAAGTAGCTGATATGGAGGCGGAAAACTGCCAAGTCACATTAGAAGAACTTGAATCCATTCATGAGCGGAAAACCGCCAAGCTCCTCGGTTTTTGTGTAACCGCGGGTGCGATTTTGGCGGATGCGCCGGAGGAAGATATTGAAACACTGCGTACCTTCAGCAGCCACATTGGAATCGGTTTTCAAATCAGAGACGATATTTTAGATTTAGAAGGCAGTGAAGAGAAAATCGGCAAACGTGTCGGTTCGGATACAACAAACGAAAAATCGACTTACCCGTCACTTCTGTCATTGGAAGGGGCCAAACATAAATTATATGTTCATATCAATGAGGCGAAGCGTTTAATCAGTGGACTTTCTCTTCAAAAAGAGCTTTTATATGAACTTTGTGATTTAATTGCGGCAAGAGATCACTAAACCGATCCTGATTTGAAGCGGCTGCACGAGATATGGTAAAATGTAAGCAGTTTAAATGAAAAATGAAATGGAAGAGCGCGTTTGTCTTTTTTTATGTTTGAGAACTGGCCATTGTCCGGCTCGGCATGAGGAAGACATGTATCATTGCAGAAATTCATGCTGAAAGTGAGTTGATCCGCTTTGGATCTTTTATCAATACAGGACCCGTCATTTTTAAAAAACAAGTCCATTGATGAATTAGAAAAATTAAGTGATGAAATCCGTCAATTTTTAATTACAACGTTATCCGCTTCCGGCGGTCACATCGGCCCAAACTTAGGTGTCGTAGAACTTACTGTTGCGCTGCATAAAGAATTTAACAGCCCGAAAGATAAATTTTTGTGGGACGTTGGCCATCAGTCGTATGTCCACAAGCTGCTGACGGGGCGCGGAAAAGAATTTGCCACGCTTCGCCAGTACAAAGGGCTCTGCGGATTCCCAAAGCGGAGTGAAAGCGAGCATGATGTTTGGGAAACCGGGCACAGCTCAACCTCCTTGTCAGGGGCGATGGGAATGGCGGCTGCCCGTGATATTAAAGGAACGGATGAATTTATTATTCCGATCATTGGCGACGGCGCACTGACCGGCGGAATGGCGCTTGAAGCGCTGAACCACATCGGCGACGAGAAAAAAGACATGATTGTCATCCTAAATGATAATGAAATGAGTATTGCCCCGAATGTGGGTGCCATTCACTCTATGCTTGGGCGGCTGCGAACTGCTGGTAAATACCAGTGGGTGAAAGATGAGCTCGAATACTTGTTTAAAAAGATTCCGGCAGTTGGGGGCAAACTTGCCGCCACGGCGGAACGAGTGAAAGACAGCCTGAAATACATGCTCGTCTCGGGCATGTTTTTTGAAGAGCTTGGCTTTACGTATTTAGGCCCGGTGGACGGACATTCTTATCATGAGTTGATTGAGAATCTTCAATACGCGAAAAAAACGAAAGGCCCTGTTCTCCTGCATGTCATCACGAAAAAAGGGAAGGGGTACAAACCGGCTGAGACCGATACAATCGGAACATGGCACGGTACCGGCCCATATAAAATCAATACCGGTGACTTTGTAAAACCGAAAGCAGCAGCCCCTTCATGGAGCGGTCTTGTCAGCGGCACTGTACAGCGAATGGCGCGAGAGGACGGACGCATTGTCGCCATTACGCCGGCTATGCCTGTTGGCTCAAAGCTTGAAGGTTTCGCAAACGAATTCCCTGATCGCATGTTCGACGTAGGAATCGCCGAACAGCATGCGGCAACAATGGCCGCAGCTATGGCTATGCAGGGGATGAAGCCGTTTTTGGCGATTTATTCAACCTTCCTGCAAAGGGCGTATGACCAAGTGGTTCATGACATATGCCGCCAAAACGCCAATGTGTTTATCGGAATTGACCGAGCAGGGCTTGTGGGTGCTGACGGAGAGACACATCAAGGTGTGTTTGATATTGCGTTTATGCGCCACATTCCAAACATGGTCTTAATGATGCCGAAAGATGAAAATGAAGGACAGCATATGGTTCATACAGCACTCAGCTATGACGAAGGCCCGATTGCGATGCGTTTTCCGCGCGGAAACGGTCTCGGCGTCAAAATGGATGAACAGCTGAAAACGATTCCGATCGGCACGTGGGAAGTGCTGCGACCGGGGAACGATGCCGTCATCTTAACATTTGGAACAACAATCGAAATGGCGCTTGAAGCAGCTGAAGAGCTGCAAAAAGAAGGCCTTTCCGTGCGCGTTGTGAATGCCCGTTATATTAAGCCGATTGATGAAAAGATGATGAAGGATATCCTAAAAGAAGGCTTGCCGATTTTAACGATTGAAGAAGCGGTCTTAGAAGGCGGATTCGGAAGCTCGATTTTAGAATTCGCTCATGATCAAGGTGAATTTCTTACACCGATCGACAGAATGGGTATCCCGGATCGGTTTATTGAACACGGCAGCGTAACTGCGCTTCTTGAAGAAATAGGATTGACAAAACAGCAGGCGGCAAACCGCATTCGATTACTGATGCCGCCGAAGACACACAAAGGAATTGGATCATGACGTCAAAGAAAGAACGATTAGATGTTTTACTAGTAGAAAGAGGGCTGGCGGATACGCGGGAAAAAGCCAAGAGAGCCATTATGGCGGGGATCGTCTATTCAAACGAAAACCGCTTGGACAAGCCGGGAGAAAAAATTGACCGCGATCTTCCGCTAACCGTCAAAGGAAACCCGCTGAAATATGTGAGCAGAGGCGGCTTAAAGCTTGAAAAAGCGCTAAAGGAGTTTCCCGTCTCTGTTAAGGATAAAATCATGATTGATATCGGCTCCTCCACCGGCGGTTTTACGGACTGCGCGTTGCAAAACGGTGCTAAACAGTCATACGCGGTGGATGTAGGCTACAATCAGCTTGCGTGGAAGCTTAGACAGGATGAACGGGTTGTCGTGATGGAACGGACAAACTTCCGTTTCGCCACACCGGCAGACTTTACAAAGGGCATGCCCGAGTTCGCCACGATTGATGTGTCCTTTATTTCACTGCGGCTCATCCTGCCTGTCCTTAAAACATTACTTGTGCCCGGCAGTGACTGTATGGCTCTTGTTAAGCCGCAGTTTGAAGCAGGACGGGAATCCGTCGGCAAAAAAGGGATTGTCAGAGATCCTAAAGTGCATGCTGGTGTTCTCAAGCGTATGGTCAGTTTCTCTGCTGCAGAAGGTTATATCTGCAAAGGCCTGTCATTTTCTCCGATCACGGGAGGAGACGGCAACATTGAATTTCTCCTTCATTTGCATTGGCCGGGAGAGGGACAGGAAGGACAGGAGCTGTCAGAAGAGGAGATCAATCGCATTGTAGAAGAGGCACATAAGACGTTAAAAGAAAAAAAAGCAGATGTACCGGAATAATAGGGCGCTATTATTCCTTTTTTCTGCATTCATGTACATTTTGTAGAGAATCATATAACATAAAAGAACAGATAAGCTGGAAATAGAGGTGCTTACATGAACAAAGGCCAGAGGCATATTAAAATCAGAGAGATCATTACAAGCAATGAAATTGAAACGCAGGACGAATTGGTCGACATGCTGAAGCAGGATGGATATAAAGTGACGCAAGCCACGGTTTCACGCGATATTAAAGAGCTTCACCTTGTAAAAGTGCCTACGAACAATGGCACTTACAAATACAGTCTTCCGGCAGACCAGCGGTTTAATCCGCTGTCCAAGCTGAAGCGGGCGCTGATGGACGCATTTGTGAAAATAGACTCAGCAAGCCATATGATCGTGCTGAAAACAATGCCCGGCAACGCCCAGGCAATCGGGGCACTGATGGATAATTTGGACTGGGATGAAATAATGGGAACCATTTGCGGAGATGACACGATTTTAATGATTTGCCGGACTCCTGAAGACACAGACGGCGTAAAAAACAGGCTGCTTGAGCTGCTGTAACAGAAATCTAACAAGATAAGAGGTGTAATGCTGTTTGTTAGCTGAACTATCCATTAAAAACTTTGCCATTATTGAGGAACTGACGGTTTCTTTTGAACGAGGGCTCACGGTTTTAACAGGAGAAACCGGAGCCGGCAAGTCCATCATCATAGATGCCATTTCTCTATTAGTCGGAGGCCGCGGCTCATCTGAATTTGTCAGATATGGAGAGGCAAAAGCCGAGCTTGAAGGCTTGTTTCTATTGGAGAGCGGCCATCCTGTTTTTGAAGTATGCGCTGAGCAGGGAATTGACGTTTCAGACGAAATGATCATCATGAGGAGGGACATCAGCACGAGCGGAAAAAGCGTTTGCCGCATTAATGGCAAGCTTGTTACGATTGCCTCGCTAAGAGAGATCGGCAGGCTTTTATTAGATATTCACGGGCAGCACGATAACCAGCTGTTAATGGAAGACGAAAATCATCTCCAGCTGTTGGACAAGTTTGCCGGAGCCGAAGCGGAAAGCGCGCTTCAAGCGTATCAGGAAGGGTATCAACGATATATGAAGCTGCTTAAAAAGCTAAAGCAGCTTTCTGAAAGCGAACAGGAAATGGCCCACCGTCTTGATCTCATTCAATTTCAGCTTGAAGAAATTGAATCGGCCAAGCTCGAGCTTAATGAAGATGAACAGCTTCAGGAAGAGCGCCAGCAATTTTCAAATTTTGAAAAGATCTATGAATCGCTGCAAAATGCATATAATGCGCTTCGAAGCGAGCAGGGCGGACTGGATTGGGTCGGAATGGCTTCAGCGCAGCTTGAAGATATATCCGATATTAACGAACCGCTGAAAAAGCTGTCTGAAAATGTGTCGAACTCCTACTATCTTTTGGAGGACGCTACATTTCAGATGAGAAATATGCTGGATGAGCTTGAATATGATCCGGAACGCCTGAATGATATTGAGACGCGTCTTAATGAAATCAAACAGCTCAAACGAAAATACGGTGCGTCTGTTGAGGATATTTTGGAATACGCTTCTAAAATTGAAGAAGAGATTGACCAAATAGAAAATAGAGACAGCCACCTTCAAAGTGTGAAGAAGGAGCTTGATTCAGTCGGCAAAGATGTCGCAGTGGAAGCGGAAAATGTTTCAAAAATCCGCAAAACATGGGCGAAAAAGCTGGCTGATGAGATTCATCGGGAATTAAAAAGCCTCTATATGGAAAAAACAACTTTTGATACGGAATTTAAGGTCAGAACAGCGCCCCGAAATGAAGAGGCGCCAATTGTAAACGGCCAGCCTGTCCAACTGACTGAACAAGGGATTGATTTGGTGAAGTTTTTAATTTCAACCAATACAGGCGAACCGCTCAAATCTCTTTCGAAAGTCGCTTCCGGAGGAGAGCTGTCACGAGTGATGCTTGCTATGAAAAGCATTTTTTCCTCCCAACAGGATGTGACGTCGATTATATTCGATGAGGTTGATACCGGAGTAAGCGGCAGAGTCGCACAGGCAATCGCTGAGAAGATCCATAAAGTATCAATAGGCTCGCAAGTGCTGTGCATTACACATTTGCCTCAGGTGGCCGCCATGGCCGATACGCACCTTTATATTGCGAAGGAGTTAAAAGACGGCAGAACGACAACACATGTCAAGCCGCTGTCTAAGCAGGAAAAGGTAACAGAAATCGGACGCATGATTGCCGGCGTCGAAGTAACAGACGTAACGAAACGCCATGCAAAAGAACTTTTAAGACAAGCGGATCAAGTCAAAACAACCGGGTAGGCTGCGCGAAAAGCGCAGCTTATTTTTTTCGAGCACATCCATTCGTTCATCAGTATATCCAATGTTTTTCTTTATATGACAGTTATAAATAAGCCGTCAAAAGGCAAAATTAAATGATGTAGCAGCAAGTCATAAAGAAGGTGTGGGATAGGAGCGAGGAGAGTGAAGTAGTAAATGCCCGATAACATCAGAAAAGCAGTAGGTTTAATTCTCCTTGTTTCGTTATTAAGTGTAGGTTTGTGCAAACCGCTAAAAGAGTATTTACTGATTCCAACGCAAATGAGAGTATTTGAAACCCAAACACAAGCGATTGAAACGGGTTTATCGGTAAACGCTCATTCACAAGAATCTTCAGAAGCGTTTACAGTAAAGAAAGACCCGCATGAAATCAAGGTGACAGGCAAAAAATCAGGTGAATCAGAGTTAGTATACGATCTTGCAGGATTTCCAATCAAAAAAACAAAAGTACAAGTTCTTCCTGATTTAAAAGTCATACCTGGCGGACAATCGATCGGTGTTAAACTTCATTCCGTCGGTGTTCTTGTCGTCGGATTTCATCAAATCAACACGAGTGAAGGCAAAAAATCGCCGGGAGAAACGGCCGGTATTGAAGCGGGCGACATCATTATTGAAATGAATGGACAGAAAATTGAAAAAATGAATGATGTAGCCCCATATATCCAGCATGCCGGAAAAACTGGAGAATCGTTAGATTTGCTCATTAAACGTGATAAACAGAAAATCAAAACAAAGCTCATTCCGGAAAAAGATGATGCAGAAGGTAAGTACAGAATTGGGTTATATATCAGGGATTCTGCCGCTGGCATCGGTACAATGACTTTTTATGAACCAAAGTCAAAAAAATACGGAGCACTTGGCCACGTGATTTCCGATATGGATACAAAGAAACCGATTGTCGTGGAGAATGGAGAGATCGTTAAATCAACTGTAACATCAATTGAAAAAGGGACAGGCGGAAATCCGGGAGAAAAACTGGCGCGATTTTCCTCAGAACGCAAAACGATCGGGGATATTAACAGAAACAGCCCGTTTGGGATATTCGGCACACTTCATCAGCCGATTCAAAACAACATTTCAGATCGAGCACTGCCGGTTGCGTTTTCTACTGAAGTCAAAAAAGGGCCGGCTGAAATTTTAACGGTCATTAATAATGACAAGGTAGAAAAATTTGATATTGAAATCATCAGCACAACCCCGCAAAAATTCCCGGCGACAAAAGGGATGGTCTTAAAAATAACTGATCCAAGGCTGTTGAAAGAAACTGGCGGCATCGTCCAGGGGATGAGCGGAAGCCCGATCATCCAAAATGGAAAAGTAATCGGCGCTGTTACCCATGTGTTTGTAAATGACCCGACAAGCGGATATGGCGTTCATATAGAATGGATGCTGTCAGAAGCAGGAATCGATATTGACGGAAAAGAAAAAGCAAGCTGACTGCCGGAATTCCGGCAGTTTTTTTGTTTTGACCCCTCTTCACTTCTCAGAATACATAAGGTAAAATATACAAAAGAAGATTTTTCGACAAATTCACGTTTCCTTGTTTGTCAAATTTCATTTTTAGTCGAAAAACGGAGAAAAACATAGAATTACAAAGATATGCCACTAATATTGGTGATTATGATTTTTTTAGAGGGTATATAGCGGTTTTGTCGAATGTAAACATGTAGCAAGGGTGAATCCTGTTAACTACATTTGGGGAGGAAGAAACGTGGAGAAAATTAAAGTTTGTGTTGCTGACGATAATCGAGAGCTGGTAAGCCTGTTGAGTGAATATATAGAAGGACAGGAAGACATGGAAGTCATCGGTGTTGCTTATAACGGACAGGAATGCCTGTCGTTGTTTAAAGAAAAAGATCCCGATGTGCTCGTATTGGATATTATTATGCCGCATTTGGACGGACTTGCGGTTTTAGAGCGGCTGCGGGAATCAGACCTGAAAAAACAGCCGAATGTCATTATGCTGACAGCCTTTGGGCAGGAAGATGTCACGAAAAAGGCCGTCGATTTAGGCGCGTCCTACTTTATTCTGAAACCGTTTGATATGGAAAACCTTGTCGGGCATATCCGCCAGGTCAGCGGGAATGCAAGCAGCGTGACGCATCGCGCACCGTCATCACAAAGCAGCATTATACGCAGTGCCCAGCCAGAACCAAAGAAGAAAAATCTCGACGCGAGCATCACAAGCATTATCCATGAAATCGGCGTCCCAGCACATATTAAGGGCTATCTCTATCTGCGCGAAGCCATCTCAATGGTATACAATGACATTGAATTGCTCGGCAGCATTACTAAAGTTCTCTATCCGGACATCGCCAAAAAATTCAACACAACCGCAAGCCGTGTAGAAAGAGCAATCCGCCATGCGATTGAAGTGGCATGGAGCAGAGGGAATATTGATTCGATTTCCTCGCTGTTCGGCTATACTGTCAGCATGACAAAAGCTAAACCGACAAATTCGGAATTCATTGCGATGGTTGCGGATAAGCTGAGATTAGAGCATAAGGCTTCTTAAGCATGAGAATAGTAGCGGATGATTAAATCAAACGTCTTTTATTTATTGGTTTGCGCTGATAAATAAGAGGCGTTTTGTTTTGGGGGAAATATCGTCATGATAGGAAGGATTTTTTTCCGCAAGGAGTGATGCATGTGTTTGAAAAGTATGGCTTGTTGATTGAGCTATTTATTCTTGCGCTTTGCGTCAATTCGAACATCATTATAGAATCACGCATACTAGGCACCTTGATCGACTTTATCTCATTTACAGCCATGATTTCTTGTGTTTTCTGTGCTTGGAGAATCAAAACCAAACAATCAGAAGCAAATTGAAACCTTTTCCCTGTAAAATCGTAAGTAAGGAAGCATACATGAACAAAGGAGACGTACGAATGAAAAAGAAAAAAGCAAGAAAGCGTGACGGGCTTCTCCTAGATTTGCTTCCTGAAGCAGCTGGCGAGCTTCTTCTCTTGCTGTTTAGATGTTTACATAAACTATTGATTTAAAGTTGAAAAAGACTGCCGAAATCGTTTCGGCAGTCTCCGCACATTAATCTTTATAGGGCACCCAGCCAGGCGTGTTCACAATCGCTTGCCATAGCGGTTCAGGCAAATGGTATTTTTCTTTATCTGTGCCTTTAATTACGGTTTCGATTTGTTTTTCCCGGCCTTCTTTTACTTTTACCGTCCAGTCAGGGTCAACTAGAATTTCGCGTCCCATCGCGACTAGCGGAATGCCGTTTTCGATGACGGCAAGCGCGTCATCAGCGGAATGGATGGAACCGACGGCGATCAGCGGCACTTTGTTTCCGACACGTTCATTCAATAAGTCCATGCGTGTGCGAGTCGGATCTGCACCGCGGCGCGCTTTTGAGTTCACGTCCATCAGTGAGATGTGAAGGTAATCCAACTCTTTATCCGCTAAAGCATCAACAAGCGTGAAGGTTTCTGTCATTGTTAATCCTGGTGTCTCAGGTTCTTCCGTAGACAGGCGATAGCCGACTAAAAACGCACCCTTCGCATGTTCTGCAGCAGCTTTTTTCACTTCATCGACAATAGCGAGCGGGAAGGCTAACCGTTTTTCATCGCTTCCTCCCCAGCGGTCTGTACGCTGATTGGTTTTCGGAGAATAAAACTGCTGAATCAAGTAGCCGTTCGCGCCGTGAATTTCGACACCGTCAAAGCCGGCTTCAATAGCGCGTCTTGTCGCTTCTCCAAATGCCTTTACAATGTTTTCTGTTTCTTCTTCTGTTAAGGCGCGGGCCATTTGCTTGCCGTTATCAAATACGTCACTTGGCGCAACAACATCTTGTTGCGGAACGAGCTCAGACGGGCATTCAATGCCGCCGTGGTGAATTTGGACAACGGCTTTAGCGCCTTGCGACTGAATGGCTTGCGCTAATTTTTTTAAACCAGAGATGTTGGAGTCGTCATGGATGGCCGGCTGCCCGGGAAATGCTTTTCCGTCCGGCGTGACGTTGGCGCAGGCTGTAATCACCATTCCCATCTCTTTTGAGCGTGGGATGATGTAGTCAAGTTCTGCTTCAGAGATCGAACCGTCTTCATTAGAAGCGTAATGCGTCATTGGTGCCACTGTGATCCGGTTGTCGATTGTAACACCGCTTTTAAACGTAAATGGTTCAAACAGCGGTTTATACGTAGGGTTCATATGATCATCTTCTTTCGTTTAGATTCGCACATATTCTAGCCTATATGTGAAAATTAATGCAATTGATCTGCTTTACCAGCTGAATATCTTGAGTAATTTGATATTTTCTCCGCTTTTTTTCGAGCTTCTTGAAGATTGACATCAAAATCGCTATGGTCAAAGGAAGAGCGCGAATTTTTTTGGCTGTAACTTCTGTCTGTAAAATGAACATCACTTAAGAAGATTACGCCTCGCCACTCACCCGTCAAACGATTCGCACCTCTCATTCTTCACATGTTTAATGTGTTTTTTATATAGACACTTCCTCATAGACACGACTGTTTTCTTTAAAAAACATGCATGCTGATTTTTCGCGTAATATTGGCAAAAGGCCGCAGAAGCATTTTCGATGAGGTTGATGAGATGGGTCTTCATCCTAGAGTGGTAGCGCTACAAACTGTATAATGGAGAAAACAGGAAACTTTAAGGGTTGAGGTGGAACGATGACAAAGATTTTTGCCCATCGGGGGGCATCTGGTCAATTTCCCGAAAATACAATGCTTGCATTTGAAAAAGGAATGGAAGCCGGTGCGGATGGAATTGAGCTTGATGTGCAGCTCACAAAAGATGGGCGTATTGTTGTGATCCATGATGAAAGACTGGATCGGACGACATCGCTCAAAGGATTCGTGAAGGATACAACGTATGATGTGCTAAAGGCTGCGAATGCGGCTGCCGGCCGCGATCGAGCATACAGTGATGTCAAAGTGCCGCTGCTTGAACACGTTCTCGAGTATGCGAAAAAAAAGGAGTTTCTCATCAATATTGAATTAAAAAACAGTGTGATCCGCTATGAAGGCATGGAAGAAAAGTTGCTGGAGTCAGTGAAGCGATTCAAAATAGAGGAAAGAGTGATCCTGTCCACATTTAACCATGAAAGCTTGGCGCTATGCGGACGGCTCGCTCCCCATATTGAACGGGCGGTGTTGACTTCAGATGTGCTTTATCAGGCTGACCATTATATCAAATCGATACCAGCTTCCGGCTATCACCCGAAGCTGAACAGCCCGGGGGCGGCGGATGAAGTAGTGAAGAAAATGAGGAACAGTTCGATCAAGGTAAGGCCATATACAGTCAATCGGCCGGAAGATATGAAGCGTCTCTTTGATGCGGGGGCAGACGGCATTTTCACCGATTTTCCTGCAAAGGCTTTGGCATTGCTAAAAGATAAATAGTTGTTATAGAAGGAGGCTGTTGGCGCAGTCTTCTTTTTTTCATTCATTCAAGATCGTTACAAAGCATACATTCATAGAAGACAACTAGAAATTGTAAGCGCTGTCTATCTTCTGAATGAGGTGAAACCATGAGGAAAACAGTCATTGTAAGTGCCGCAAGAACACCATTTGGCAAGTTCGGCGGGGCATTAAAAGAAGTAAAGGCAGCTGAGCTTGGGGGCATTGCGATGAAGGAGGCGTTACATCGCGCTGGAGTATCTGGAGATGAGGTGGAAGGAACTGTGATGGGCATGGTTGTCCAAGCCGGCTCAGGGCAGATTCCTTCCCGCCAAGCTGCCCGTCTGGCTGGAATGCCTTGGAGTGTGCCGTCAGAAACGCTAAATAAAGTCTGCGCATCCGGACTGCGCGCTGTCACCTTATGTGATCAAATGATTCGGGCGCAAGATGCGGATATTCTTGTTGCCGGGGGAATGGAAAGCATGAGCAATATTCCGTATGCCGTTCCCGCCGGGCGCTGGGGAGCGCGGATGGGTGATGGCGAGCTTAGGGACTTAATGGTTTATGACGGGTTAACATGCGCGTTTGACAAGGTGCACATGGCTGTTCACGGAAATACAGCTGCCAAGGAATATAGAATCTCACGAGAGGAGCAGGATGAATGGGCGTTAAGAAGTCATGCGCAGGCCGCTAAGGCAGCTGATAAAGGAAAGTTCCATGATGAAATCGTTCCCGTCAGCTGGACCAACAGAAAAGGAAAAACAGGCGTTGTTGACCAAGATGAAGCGATTCGCCGTGACGCGAGCCTGGATCAGCTTGCAGCACTTTCTCCGATTTATACAAATGACGGTTCCATCACAGCCGGCAATGCGCCCGGGGTCAATGACGGAGCCGGCGCGTTTGTGCTGATGTCTGAGGAAAAAGCTGCAGAGCTTGGCGCCCGGCCGCTGGCTACTATTATTGGTTTTTCGACAATGGGAATGCAAGCGCATGAGCTAGCCGCAGCACCCGGGTTTGCGATCAATAAGCTCTTGAAAAAGAACGGTTTAACCGTCCAAGATATTGACTTGTTTGAAGTAAATGAAGCGTTTGCTTCTGTTGTTTTGACATGTGAAAAAATCGTCGGTTTCGATCTTGAAAAAGTCAATGTGAACGGCGGTGCGATCGCGCTCGGCCACCCGATCGGCGCAAGCGGTGCGAGAATTCTCATGACGCTTGTTTATGAATTAAAGCGCCGGAGAGGGGGGCTGGGAGTTGCCGCCATTTGCAGCGGTGCCGCTCAGGGAGACGCCGTATTAGTGCAGGTTCATTAAAACAATGACGAAAAAGGGGATTTAAATGGAGATGAAACATATCATGGTGGCCGGTGCGGGACAGATGGGAAGCGGGATCGCTCAAACAGCTGCCGACGCAGGCTTTTATGTGCGGATATACGATGTGAACCCGGAGGCTGCGGAGACAGGATTGAAGCGGTTGAAAAAACAGCTGGCCCGAGATGCTGAGAAAGGGAGAAAGACCGAAGCGGAAGTGAAGGATGTTTTCAGCCGCATTTCGCTCTCTCGAACGCTTGAGGAGGCAAAGCATACGGACATTGTCATTGAGGCTATCGCTGAAAACATGGCCGCGAAAACCGAGCTGTTTAAGAGACTTGATCACATATGCCCGCCTCATGCGATTTTGGCCAGCAATACATCTTCCTTGCCTATTACAGAAATCGCTGCTGTGACAAACCGGCCTGAACGAGTCATTGGCATGCATTTTATGAATCCCGTCCCTGTGATGAAGCTGGTTGAAGTGATTCGCGGATTGGCTACGTCGGCAGAAACCGCCTCAGAAGTGATGGGATTAGCAGAAAAGATGGGGAAAACACCGGTAGAAGTCAATGATTTTCCGGGTTTTGTATCCAACCGCGTGCTTCTTCCAATGATTAATGAAGCCATTTATTGCGTGTATGAGGGGGTGGCGAAGCCGGAGGCGATAGACGAGGTGATGAAGCTAGGCATGAATCATCCGATGGGCCCGCTTGCATTAGCGGATTTTATCGGGCTTGATACGTGTTTATCAATTATGGAAGTTCTTTATTCCGGCCTTGGCGATTCCAAATACCGTCCTTGTCCGCTGCTCCGCAAATATGTCAAAGCGGGATGGCTTGGCAAAAAGAGCGGACGCGGCTTTTATCAATATGAGGAGAGTTCCTAAAGCTCATTTCATCCGGGGGTGGCCGAGTTGCATGAAACGCAAGAGCAGGTCATGATGCGAAAAATGGTGCGTGATTTTGCCCGCAAAGAAATTGCGCCCGCTGCGAAAATCATGGAGGAAACAGACGAATTTCCGTTTCAACTGATCAAAAAAATGGGTGAACACGGCCTGATGGGCATACCGGTGCCTGAACGATACGGCGGCGCTGGGGCGGATGTTATTTCTTATATTTTGGCGATTCATGAGATTTCTAAAATCAGTGCGGCTGTCGGTGTCATTCTTTCCGTGCATACCTCGGTCGGCACAAATCCGATTCTGTCCTTCGGCAACGAAGAACAGAAGATGAAATATATACCGAAGCTCGCTTCAGGAGAACATTTGGGCGCATTTGCACTGACGGAGCCTCACTCAGGGTCGGATGCCGGAAGCCTCCGCACGACAGCCAACAAAAAGAATGGCAAATACCTATTAAATGGATCGAAAATCTT
Source organism: Bacillus sp. K7 (assembly GCF_053903245.1). Taxonomy (NCBI): domain Bacteria; kingdom Bacillati; phylum Bacillota; class Bacilli; order Caryophanales; family Bacillaceae; genus Bacillus; species Bacillus sp. K7. The sequence continues at coordinate 2,290,221 of NZ_CP096406.1, read as the reverse complement.
CATTACGAATGGCGGAGCCGCCGATATCTATATCACTTTTGCATTAACAGCTCCAGATCAAGGCAGGCACGGGATTTCAGCTTTTATGGTTGAAAAAAACACACCCGGTTTTACCGTTGGAAAAAAAGAAAGAAAGCTAGGGCTCTATGGATCGAATACTACGGAACTGATGTTTGATCATGCGGAAGTGCCGGAAGAAAATTTGCTTGGCAAAGAGGGGGATGGCTTTCACATTGCCATGGCAAATTTAAATGTCGGCCGGATCGGTATTGCGGCACAGGCGCTTGGGATTGCAGAGGCGGCTCTTGAGCATGCGGTTAGTTACGCGAAACAGAGAATGCAATTTGGAAGGCCGATCGCCGCCAATCAAGGCATATCATTTAAGCTGGCTGACATGGCGACAAGGGCAGAGGCGGCAAGGCATCTTGTCTACCGCGCGGCAGACCTTCATCACCGCGGCTTGGCCTGCGGAAAAGAAGCGTCTATGGCTAAACAGTTTGCTTCGGATACCGCGGTGAAGGCGGCGTTAGACGCCGTGCAAATTTACGGGGGATACGGTTATATGAAGGATTACCCGGTCGAGCGGCTGCTTCGCGATGCAAAGGTGACGCAAATCTATGAAGGGACAAACGAGATTCAAAGACTGATTATTTCCAAGTATCTTCTTGGCGGAAATTGATAGACAAAAAACGCAAAACGGAGGTTGAAGATATGGAGGAGAAACAAGATTATTCTCCGGGTTTGGACGGTGTGATCGCGGCGGAAACTCAAATTTCTTATCTTGACACGCGGTCCAGCCAGATTTTGATACGAGGCTATGATTTAATCGTTCTTTCTAAAACTAAAAGCTATTTGGAGCTTGTTCATTTATTGCTGGAGGGCAGGCTGCCGGAAGAAAATGAAATGGAAACACTGAAAAAAAACATAAACAGCGCATCCAACCTGCCGGCAAATCATTTCCGTCTGCTTGAGCTGCTCCCTAAGCATACTCATCCGATGGATAGCCTGCGAACCGGACTGTCTGCTCTATCCGGATATGACCGGCAAATAGATGATCGGTCTCTTTCTGCGAACAAAGAACGCGCCTATCAGCTTCTCGGGAAAATGCCTGCCCTCACTGCTGCCAGCTACAGGATCATCAATAAGAAAGAGCCGATTCTCCCGCTTCAAACCTTATCCTACAGTGCGAATTTCCTCTACATGATGACAGGGAAAATGCCGTCCTCACTGGAAGAACGAATTTTTGACCGGTCCCTCGTCCTGTACAGTGAACATGAGATGCCGAATTCAACCTTTGCCGCGAGAGTCATCGCTTCTACACATTCAGATCTTTATGGCGCCTTAACAGGAGCTGTCGCCTCCCTGAAAGGAAATCTTCACGGCGGAGCAAACGAAGCCGTGATGCATATGCTTTTGCAGGCGGAAACACCGGCCGATTTTGAGAAGCTTCTGCAAACAAAATTGAAAAGAAAAGAAAAAATCATGGGCTTCGGCCACCGGGTGTATATGAAAAAAATGGACCCGAGAGCACTCATGATGAAAGAGGCGCTTCAGCAATTATGCGATAAAGCTGGTGACGATCGTTTATATGAGATGTGTGAAGCAGGCGAGCGGCTGATGGAGAAGGAAAAAGGGCTTTACCCGAATTTGGATTACTATGCTGCCCCGGTGTATTGGATGCTTGGCATACCAATACCTTTGTATACGCCTGTCTTTTTCAGTGCGAGAACGTCCGGTTTATGCGCTCACGTGATCGAGCAGCATGCCAATAACCGTCTCTTCCGTCCGCGTGTCAGTTATTTGGGCCCGCGGCATCAGGCTGAATCTTAATTCATGAAAGGAACTGATAGAATGCTGAAAACGGATCATGTCATTGAAGAAATTACAGACTATGTGCTAGAGAAAGAGATTACGAGCTCTGAGGCGTACACAACAGCGGGACATGTGCTGCTGGATACGCTTGGCTGCGGAATTTTGGCGCTCCGGTATCCTGAATGCACAAAGCTGCTCGGCCCGATTGTTCCCGGAACAATTGTGCCGAATGGAAGCAAAGTGCCGGGAACGTCATATGTGCTCGATCCGGTGAGAGCATCGTTTAATATCGGCTGTATGATCCGCTGGCTTGATTACAACGATACATGGCTGGCGGCGGAGTGGGGGCATCCGTCCGATAATTTGGGAGGAATCCTTGCCGTAGCCGATTATGTATCGAGAGTAAGATTGTCTGAAGGAAAAGAGCCTTTAACGGTACGTGACGTACTTGAAATGATGATCAAAGCACACGAAATTCAAGGCGTGCTTGCATTAGAAAACAGCTTAAACCGAGTTGGGCTTGATCATGTGCTGTTTGTCAAAGTCGCGACAGCTGCTGTTGCAGCAAAGCTTTTGGGCGGCGGAAGAAAAGAAATCAAAAATGCGCTTTCGAATGCATGGATTGACAATGCAGCCTTGAGGACATACCGGCATTCACCGAATACCGGTTCGCGCAAATCGTGGGCTGCAGGAGATGCAACGAGCCGAGGTGTTCATTTGGCGCTGATGGCGTTAAAAGGGGAAATGGGCTATCCGACAGCTTTGAGCGCACCGGGATGGGGATTCCAAGACGTTTTATTCAATAAACAAGAGATCAAACTCGCTCGTCCGCTCGACGCTTACGTCATGGAAAACGTGTTATTTAAAGTGTCTTATCCTGCGGAATTTCACGCCCAGACAGCCGCAGAGTGCGCTGTCATACTTCATCCTCAGATAAAAGGCCGGATTGATGACATTGACCGTGTTGTCATCAGAACGCACGAATCCGCTATCCGAATCATTGATAAGAAGGGCCCGCTTCACAATCCGGCGGATCGCGATCACTGCCTCCAATACATCACAGCGATCGGTTTGCTTTTTGGTGATATCACCGCGCAGCATTATGAAGCTGAAACAGCGAGCGATCCGAGAATAGATAAACTGCGGGACAAAATGGAAGTGACTGAACATAAAACATATACCGAGGATTACCTAAAACCCGACAAGCGCTCCATCTCAAATGCCGTTCAAGTATATTTTAAAGACGGAACAAGCACAGAAATGGTGGAATGTAAATTTCCGCTCGGCCATCGTTTTCGAAGAGACGAAGCAGTTCCGAAGCTTTTAGAAAAGTTTTCTGCCAATCTCAAATCCCATTTCTCTGAGAAACAGTACAAACACATCTATGGGCGCTGTGCCAGCTATGAGACATTGCAAACAATGCGCGTAAATGAATTTGTAGATATGTTCTGCATGTAAAAGGAGGTTTGCGTCATGTCGTGGATCGTCAATAAGCAATCGTCACAAGAAGAGCTTGCCGGGCGTTTCAACAAGCTGATGTCAGCGCCGGACATTCTGCAAATTCCCGGCGCTCATGACGGAATGGCCGCTTTGCTTGCGAAAGAGGCTGGGTTTTCCGCTATTTATTTGTCCGGTGCTGCATATACAGCCAGCAGGGGGCTGCCTGATTTAGGGCTTATCACATCGGCAGAGATGGCTGAACGGGCCAAAGATCTTGTGCGTGCAGCTGACCTGCCTCTGCTTGTGGATATCGATACGGGATTTGGCGGTGTGTTAAATGCCGCCCGAACCGCCCGCGAGATGCTTGAAGCCAGGGTAGCCGCCGTTCAAATCGAAGACCAGCAGCTTCCGAAAAAATGCGGTCATTTAAATGGCAAACAGCTTGTTCCGATAAAGGAAATGGCGCAAAAAATAAAAGCGATCAAACAAGCGGCACCCGCCCTTGTCGTTGTTGCCCGTACTGATGCCAGGGCGCAGGAAGGGCTAGATGCCGCAATAAAACGGTCAGAGGCTTACATGGAGGCCGGAGCGGATGCAATTTTTCCGGAAGCGCTTCAGGAGGAGAGCGAATTCCGTCAGTTTGCTGAGCGCATCTCTGTTCCGCTCCTTGCGAATATGACCGAGTTTGGGAAAACGCCGTATTATCACGCCGATGAATTCGAAGATATGGGGTTTGGCATGGTGATTTACCCTGTCACATCGCTACGAGCGGCGGCAAAAGCTTATGAGCGGATGTTTGATTTGATAAAGGAACGCGGCTCACAAAAAGAAGGGCTTCATCATATGCAGACACGAAAAGAACTGTATTATACGATTTCCTATTATGACTATGAAGCATTAGATAAAACGATTGCCAAGACCGTTTTGCCTGACGAATAGTTTCGATCAAAAAAGCCGGAGTGTTCTCCGGTTTTCAGCGTGTCGACAAACCCTCGCTAATTCGTTGTCAGGCCTGCGCGTTGGTGCTCACGAATTGCTACATTCGCTGTGCTCCAATGCTCGCCCTTCCTAGACTTCAAGGGTTTTCAATCACGCTGAAAAGATGACAAAGTCATAAAACGAAAACCGTTTTATGACTTTGTCAACAATCTGAAAGCCGGGTGTTCTCCGGCTTTTTTTGCAGCTATCATTTTCTGAATCGCGGGCTGACTTGATTGCGTTTTCTGTCTCTGTATAAAACGAACCCGGCCAGCACAAAAAGGCCAAATGCAAAAAAGATGAATCCTGACAAGCCTTGGAGCCAAAGAACTGCAAAAGGCTTTACAGTGTGGCCGAAAAGTGTATCCCTCATCAGTTTAATGCCTAGGGCGGAAATGGCGCCGGGGGTGACTAATATCAAAAGCGCAAGAAGTCGGCTCATCCTCAGAAAACCCCTTTATCTTTCATTTTCTTTATTGTCCAGCGGGAAAAATATTTTGTCAAGAGAAGAAAACGTGGTAACATAGGGTTGTGCAAATTATTGCAACGGAATAAATAGGTGTGCAAAATTTTTCATACAAAGGGGTAGCGGGATGCAAAAGGTACTGATTGTAGGTGCCGGCAAAAGGGGAACGGCGTTATTACATATTTTGATTAAAACAGCCATCATAGAGATCGTTGCCGTAGTTGACAAAAACCCAGAGGCACCGGGATTGAAAGAAGCAGAACAGTATGGGATCGCCGTTTCATCTGATTGGAAACCTTACATACAACAAAAACCGGATATCGTTATTCATACGACCGGCAATCAAGCCGTGTTGGACGAACTCCTTAAGGAAAAGCATAAAGAGACCATTGTCATGCCGGGAAAAATGGCGTACATCGTTTTTCAGCTGATGGAAGAAAAGCAGCACCTGATTCAAATGCTGAAAGAGCAAACATACAAACACGACCGAATTTTTAATTCCACTCATGACGGGATGATTTTTATTGATATCAATGAAGAAATCATTCTCTTTAACCATATGGCTGAAAAAATGGTCGGGAAAAGACGTAAGGAAGTCATCGGGCGTCCGATAAAAGAAGTGATTCCGAGCACGAAGATGCCGCGGATTTTAAAAACAAGAGTGCCTGAATACAATCAAACGCAGCTTTTGGGAGATCATTTGCAAATTGTAACGACGAGGCTGCCGATTATTGATGAAGGCGGACGTTTGCTCGGGGCGCTTTGTGTATTTAAAGACATTACCGACGCGGTCGAACTGGCAGAGGAAGTGACAAATTTAAAGCAGGTCCGTACGATGCTGGAGGCGATTATTCAATCCTCCGATGAGGCGATTTCTGTTGTTGATGAAAATGGCATCGGCCTCTTGATCAATAAAGCGTATACGAAAATGACGGGGCTTTCCGAAAAAGAAGTCATCGGCAAGCCTGCCAACACTGACATTTCTGAAGGTGAAAGCATGCATTTAAAGGTGCTTGAAACGAGACGCCCTGTGCGCGGTGTCAGGATGAAGGTCGGTCCGAACGAAAAAGAGGTCATCGTCAATGTAGCGCCTGTGATTGTAGACGGGATTTTGAAAGGCAGCGTCGGTGTGATTCATGACGTGTCCGAAATTAAAATGCTGACAGCCGAGCTGAACCGCGCCAGACAAATCATCCGCACGCTTGAGGCGAAATACACGTTTGATGACATTATCGGCAAAAGCGAGCAAATGCTGGTTGCGCTTGAGCAGGCGAAGCTCGGGGCGAAAACGCCGGCGACCATTTTGCTGCGCGGGGAATCCGGAACAGGAAAAGAACTGTTTGCCCATGCCATCCATAATGAAAGCGACCGGAAATACAATAAATTTATTCGTGTGAATTGTGCAGCCCTTTCTGAAAACCTGCTCGAATCAGAATTGTTCGGCTATGAGGATGGTGCGTTTTCAGGAGCGAAACGCGGCGGAAAAAAGGGGTTATTCGAAGAAGCGAATAACGGCAGTATTTTTTTAGATGAAATCGGCGAGCTGACACAAAATATGCAGGCGAAACTGCTCCGTGTCCTTCAAGAGAAGGAAATCGTCAGAGTGGGCGGCACGAAAGCGGTCCCTGTCAATGTCAGAGTGATTGCGGCGACAAATGTAAATATCGAAAAGGCGATGGCGGATGGTGCATTCCGCGAAGATCTGTATTACCGCATCAACCGCTACCCCATCTCCATTCCGCCTTTGCGGCAGCGCTTGGAAGACATTGAGGCACTCAGCGTCAGGCTCATCCAAAAGATTAACCGCGATTACGGCAGGAATGTAAAGGGGCTCTCGCAGCAAGCCTTGCGTGCCTTATCCGCTTACCATTGGCCGGGGAATGTCCGCGAGCTTGAAAATGTCCTTGGACGAGCCATGATTTTTCTGAATCCGCATATGGAATGGATCGAAAAAGATCACTTGCCTACATTTGAAGTTGAACAAAAAGAAAAGGACCCAGAACAGGGTGCAAGTTTTGATTTTCCGGATATTGAAGGTGAGAAGCTGTCTGTTGCAGTAGAAAAATTTGAAGCGCATTTGATTCAGCAAACGCTCGAAAAACATCATTATAACCGGACAAAAACAGCGAAAGCCCTCGGAGTCAGCATACGGAATTTATATTACAAAATGGATAAATACGGCCTTGCAAATGAGGGCATGCAATAATTTGCAGAATAAACGCAAACATCTGCACGAATTTTTCAAAGCATCCGTTATGACAGCATGGCGAAGAGCTGGCATGGAACTTGCATAATAAAAGGCGGAGTCGAAACAAGAAGGGTGGTAACAGATGAAGCTGAAACATTTGATCGAAAAAGCGTCGATGTACAAAAACAAGACCATTGCGGTTGCTCACGCTGAGGATGAGGAAGTGATCAGGGCTGTAAAGCTGGCAGCCGAGCACCTATCTGCCCGTTTTTTGTTAGTGGGCGACAGCAAAAAACTAAACGATTTGACATCGTCTATGCAAGGGCGTCAAATAGAGATCGTTCATGCCGATACGCCTGAGGAATCGGCAAAATTAGCGGTTCGTGCTGTGCATCACAAAACAGCGGATGTGTTAATGAAAGGGGATGTGCCGACTTCTGTTTTGCTTAAAGCGGTACTGAACAGACAGGAGGGGCTTCGGTCATCCAACATCCTTTCTCACGTCGCTGTGTTTGATATACCGGACTTTGACAGGCTGATGTTTGTGACAGATTCGGCAATGAACATCGCTCCAACACTGGAAGAGCTTCGGCAGATCCTGCAAAATGCGGTTCATGTAGCCCGTGCAATAGGGAACAATATGCCAAAAGCAGCTGCTCTGGCAGCGGTCGAAACGGTGAACCCGAAAATGGAAGCGACAGTGAATGCAGCTGCTCTTGCTCAAATGTGCAAAAGAGGCCAGATCAAAGGCTGTATTGTTGATGGGCCATTCGCTTTGGATAATGCAGTGTCGCAAATTGCCGCGGCCCAGAAAAAGATTTCAGGAGACGTAGCGGGCAGCGCTGATATCCTTCTCGTCCCAACAATTGAGGCTGGAAATATTTTGTATAAATCACTGATTTATTTTGCGAAGGCCAGCGTGGCGGCTGTCATTACAGGAGCAAAAGCGCCGATTGCCTTAACGAGCAGAGCGGACTCCGCTGAAAATAAACTGTATTCCATTGCGCTGGCGATATGCGCATCTGAAGAATACACACATTAGGAGGAACGAACATGGAACTTTTTAAATATATGGAGAAATACGATTACGAACAATTGGTATTCTGCCAAGATGAACAATCCGGCTTAAAAGCGATTATCGCGATTCATGATACAACGCTTGGTCCGGCGCTTGGCGGAACGAGAATGTGGACATATGAAAATGAAGAAGCGGCGATTGAAGACGCGCTCAGACTGGCAAGAGGCATGACGTATAAAAATGCGGCGGCAGGCTTAAACCTGGGCGGCGGAAAAACAGTGATTATCGGTGATCCGCGCAAAGACAAAAATGAAGAAATGTTCCGCGCGTTTGGCCGCTATATTCAAGGGCTGAACGGCAGATACATTACAGCTGAAGATGTAGGTACAACGGTTGAGGATATGGACATCATTCATGATGAAACAGACTATGTCACAGGAATTTCTCCTGCTTTCGGATCTTCAGGAAATCCATCCCCCGTTACGGCTTACGGGGTGTACAGAGGGATGAAAGCCGCAGCTAAAGCTGCTTTCGGAACCGACTCTCTTGAAGGCAAAACCATCGCTGTACAGGGTGTAGGGAACGTAGCCTATAACTTATGCCGTCACCTTCATGAAGAAGGAGCAAACTTAATCGTGACGGATATCAATAAACAATCCGTACAGCGCGCAGTTGCAGATTTTGGCGCCCGTGCGGTTGATCCGGAAGAGATTTATTCACAAGACTGTGATATTTATGCGCCGTGTGCACTCGGTGCGACAATTAACGATGGCACCATTAAACAGCTGAAGGCAAAAGTTATCGCTGGTGCGGCTAATAACCAATTAAAAGAAACGCGCCATGGCGATCAAATTCACGAAATGGGCATCGTTTACGCGCCGGATTATGTCATTAACGCGGGCGGCGTGATCAATGTGGCAGATGAGCTTTACGGCTATAATGCAGAACGAGCATTGAAGAAAGTTGAAGGCATTTACGGCAATATTGAGCGTGTACTTGAGATTTCTCAGCGCGACGGCATTCCGACGTATTTGGCGGCTGACCGCTTGGCAGAGGAACGGATTGAACGCATGCGCCGCTCAAGAAGCCAGTTTTTGCAAAACGGTCACAGTGTATTAAGCAGACGTTAAGACATTGATCTGGAGGTTATGAAAGTGTTACATGATGAAAAACGCATTCTCACCATTAATCCAGGCTCAACTTCAACGAAAATCGGTGTTTTTCATAACGAACGAGGCATTTTTGAAAAAACATTGAGACACAACATAGAAGAGCTGCAGCGATTTGACCATATTATTGATCAGTATGAATTTCGCAAAAAACAGATTCTTGAAACGCTCCATGAACAGGGGATCAACATATCAAAGTTTGATGCAGTTTGCGCCAGAGGCGGTCTTCTCCGGCCGATTGAAGGCGGAACATATGAAGTGAATGATGACATGATTGAGGACTTGAAAAGCGGCTACGCCGGCCAGCATGCTTCGAATCTCGGCGGCATTATCGCGCGGGAAATCGCTGACGGCCTGAATATCCCTTCATATATCGTTGATCCTGTTGTTGTAGATGAAATGTCAGTGCTTGCCAAAATCTCAGGCATGCCTGAGATTGAACGGAAAAGTATTTTTCATGCGTTAAATCAAAAAGCTGTCGCCCGTAAAGCGGCAGCCTCTCTCGGCAAACGCTATGAGAACATGAAAATGATTGTCACCCATATGGGCGGCGGGATTACAATTGGCGTCCATGACCGCGGGCGAGTGGTAGATGTCAATAACGGCCTTCACGGAGAGGGGCCATTCAGCCCTGAACGTGCAGGAACAGTGCCTGCGGGAGACCTCGTCGATTTATGTTATTCAGGTCAGTATACAAAAGAAGAAATCATGAAAAAACTGGTAGGCACCGGCGGGCTTTTGGGATATCTTGGTACAAATGACGCAGTAAAAGTGGAACAGATGATTCAGGGGGGCGATGAAAAAGCCCGCTTCATTTTTGATGCCATGGCGTATCAGGTAGCGAAGGAAATCGGGGCAGCCGCCGCGGCATTAAAAGGCGAAGTTGAAGCGATTGTGCTGACGGGCGGCTTGGCGTACGGCAAAAGCTTTGTTTCCAGTATCAGATCATACATAGATTGGATTTCAGACGTTTTAGTCTATCCGGGAGAAAATGAGCTGCAGTCACTGGCCCAAGGGGCGCTCAGGGTATTGCTGGGCGAAGAGCCATCCAAACAATATCGTATTGAATAGACAGACAGGAGTGAGTCATCATGGCAACTGAGTATGACGTAGTCATTTTGGGCGGCGGTACCGGCGGTTATGTCGCGGCGATCAGAGCCGCTCAGCTCGGCTTAAAGACAGCCGTTGTGGAAAAGGAAAAACTCGGGGGAACATGTTTGCATAAAGGCTGTATCCCGAGTAAAGCGCTGCTGAGAAGCGCAGAGGTGTACCGGACAGCTCGTGAAGCCGATCAATTCGGAGTGGAAACGGCTGGCGTGTCCCTCAACTTTGAAAAAGTGCAACAGCGAAAGCAAGCGGTTGTTGATAAGCTTGCAGCCGGTGTGAATCATTTAATGAAAAAAGGAAAAATTGACGTATTCAACGGTTATGGCCGTATCCTCGGACCGTCCATTTTCTCCCCGCTGCCAGGAACAATTTCTGTTGAACGGGGAAATGGCGAAGAAAACGACATGCTGATTCCCAAGCAAGTCATCATTGCAACAGGATCAAGACCGAGAATGCTGCCAGGGCTTGAAGCGGACGGTGAGTCTGTATTGACTTCGGATGAGGCGCTTCAAATGGAGAAACTGCCAAAATCGATCATCATCGTCGGCGGAGGCGTGATCGGTATCGAATGGGCGTCTATGCTTCATGATTTTGGCGTGAAGGTAACGGTTATTGAATACGCGGACCGCATATTGCCGACTGAGGATCAAGACATTTCAGCAGAAATGGAAAGTCTTCTTAAGAAAAAAGGCATTCAGTTCGTGACAGGGGCAAAAGTGCTGCCTGAGACAATGACAAAAACGTCAGATGACATCAGCATACAAGCAGAAAAAGACGGAGAAACCGTTACTTACTCTGCTGAAAAAATGCTTGTTTCTATCGGCAGACAGGCAAATATCGAAGGCATCGGCATTGAAAACACCGATATCGTCACTGAAAACGGCGTCATTTCAGTCAATGAAAGCTGCCAAACGAAGGAATCTCATATTTATGCAATCGGAGACGTCATCGGCGGCCTTCAGTTAGCTCATGTTGCCTCACATGAAGGAATCATTGCCGTTGAGCATTTTGCAGGTCTCAACCCGCACCCGCTTGATCCGACGCTTGTACCGAAGTGCATCTACTCAAGCCCTGAAGCTGCCAGTGTCGGCTTAACAGAAGATGAGGCAAAGGCGAATGGGCACAATGTCAAAATCGGCAAGTTCCCATTTATGGCAATCGGAAAAGCGCTTGTATATGGAGAAAGCGACGGATTTGTCAAAATCGTGGCGGATCGTGACACGGATGATATTCTCGGCGTGCATATGATCGGCCCGCATGTCACCGACATGATTTCAGAAGCAGGTCTTGCCAAAGTACTGGACGCAACGCCGTGGGAGGTCGGACAAACGATTCATCCGCATCCGACGCTTTCTGAAGCAATTGGAGAAGCGGCGCTTGCCACAGATGGTAAAGCTATTCATTTTTAAAAGCATAAAGGAGGGGCTTGAATGAGTACAAACCGACATCAAGCACTAGGGCTGACTGATCAGGAAGCCGTTGATATGTATAGAACCATGCTGTTAGCAAGAAAAATCGACGAAAGAATGTGGCTGTTAAACCGTTCTGGCAAAATCCCGTTCGTGATTTCTTGTCAGGGACAGGAAGCAGCACAGGTAGGAGCGGCTTTTGCTCTTGACCGTGAAATGGATTATGTTCTGCCGTACTACAGGGACATGGGGGTCGTACTGGCGTTTGGCATGACAGCAAAGGACTTAATGATGTCCGGGTTTGCCAAAGCAGCAGATCCAAACTCAGGAGGCCGCCAAATGCCGGGGCATTTCGGCCAAAAGGAAAACCGGATCGTAACAGGGTCATCTCCTGTCACAACGCAAGTGCCGCACGCGGTCGGCATTGCGCTGGCGGGGCGTATGGAGAAAAAGGATGTCGCGGCCTTTGTCACATTCGGTGAAGGCTCTTCAAACCAAGGCGATTTCCATGAAGGGGCAAACTTTGCCGCTGTCCATAAGCTGCCGGTTATTTTTATGTGTGAGAACAACAAATACGCCATTTCTGTGCCTTACGATAAGCAGGTCGCATGTGAGAACATTTCCGACCGTGCCGTAGGTTACGGAATGCCTGGTGTGACCGTAAATGGAAATGATCCGCTTGAAGTTTATCAAGCGGTCAAAGAAGCACGCGAACGGGCGCGCAGAGGAGAAGGCCCGACATTAATTGAAACCATTTCTTACCGCCTTACACCTCACTCCAGTGATGACGATGACAGCAGCTACAGAGGCCGTGAAGAAGTAGAGGAAGCGAAAAAAAGTGATCCCCTGCTCACATATCAAGCTTACTTAAAGGAAACAGGCCTGCTGTCTGATGAGACAGAACAAACCATGCTGGATGAAATGATGGCAATCATAAACGAAGCGACAGATGAAGCGGAGAATGCCCCTTATGCAGCTCCTGAGTCAGCGCTTGATTATGTGTATGCGAAGTAGGGAGGAAGAACAAATGTCAGTAATGTCATATATTGATGCGATCAATTTGGCGATGAAAGAAGAAATGGAACGAGATCCTCGCGTTTTCGTTCTTGGGGAAGATGTAGGGAGAAAAGGCGGTGTATTTAAAGCGACAGCCGGCCTCTATGAACAATTCGGGGAAGAGCGTGTGATGGATACGCCGCTTGCTGAATCCGCGATTGCCGGAGTCGGCATTGGGGCGGCTATGTACGGAATGAGACCAATTGCTGAAATGCAGTTTGCTGATTTTATTATGCCGGCGGTCAACCAAATTATTTCCGAAGCGGCCAAAATCCGCTACCGCAGCAATAATGACTGGAGCTGCCCGATTGTCATCAGAGCGCCATACGGCGGAGGCGTACACGGGGCCCTTTATCATTCTCAATCAGTCGAAGCGATTTTCGCCAATCAGCCCGGACTGAAAATTGTCATGCCTTCAACGCCATATGACGCGAAAGGCCTTTTAAAAGCCGCGGTTCGTGATGAAGATCCGGTGCTGTTTTTTGAGCATAAACGCGCCTACCGCCTGATAAAAGGTGAGGTTCCGGCAGATGATTATGTCCTGCCAATCGGCAAGGCTGATGTGAAACGGGAAGGCGACGATATCACAGTGATCACTTATGGCCTGTGTGTCCACTTCGCGTTACAGGCTGCAGAACGTCTCGAAAAAGATGGCATTTCAGTGCATGTGGTGGATTTAAGAACGGTTTATCCGCTTGATCAAGAAGCAATCATCGAAGCCGCATCGAAAACCGGTAAGGTCCTATTGGTTACAGAAGATACAAAAGAAGGCAGCATCATGAGTGAGGTGGCCGCAATTATATCCGAGCATTGCCTGTTCGACTTAGATGCGCCGATTAAACGGCTTGCAGGTCCTGATATTCCGGCTATGCCTTATGCGCCGACAATGGAAAAATACTTTATGGTCAACCCTGACAAAGTGGAAGCGGCGATGAGAGAGTTAGCGGAGTTTTAAAGACGTAAGGAGGATACAATCATGGCAATTGAACAAATGACGATGCCGCAGCTTGGAGAAAGCGTGACGGAAGGGACGATCAGCAAATGGCTTGTCGCCCCCGGTGATAAAGTAAACAAATACGATCCGATCGCGGAAGTCATGACAGATAAGGTGAATGCAGAGGTTCCGTCTTCTTTTACCGGTACGATAACAGAGCTTGTGGGTGAAGAAGGCCAGACTCTGCAAGTCGGAGATATCATTTGTAAAATCGAAACAGAAGGCGCGGATCCGTCTGAAAAAAAACAAGAGCAGCCAGAGGCACCAGAAGCTGATGAAACACCTGTTGCAGAAAGCCGACCCGAAGCGGATGATCAGCCCAATAAAAAGCGCTATTCGCCAGCTGTACTCCGTTTGGCAGGAGAACACGGCATTGATCTTGATCAGGTAACAGGAACAGGTGCCGGCGGCCGCATTACGCGAAAAGATATTCAGCGCATCATTGAAACAGGCGGCGGCGTGCAAGAACGGACTGAGGAGCCGAAAACAGCAGCTCCTGCACAAGAGTCTGCACCACAACCGGAGCCGAAGGAAGAGGTTTCTTATCCTGCGTCTGCAGCTGGAGATAGGGAAATCCCTGTCACAGCCGTAAGAAAAGCAATTGCTTCCAATATGAAACGCAGCAAGACAGAAATTCCGCATGCTTGGACGATGATGGAAGTTGACGTCACAAATATGGTGGCATATCGCAACAGTGTAAAAGATTCATTCAAGAAGACAGAAGGGTTTAATTTAACGTTCTTCGCCTTTTTCGTCAAAGCGGTTGCCCAGGCATTAAAAGAATTTCCGCAAATGAATAGCATGTGGGCGGGCGACAAAATCATTCAGAAAAAAGATATCAATATTTCAATCGCGGTTGCCACAGAGGATTCTTTATTTGTACCGGTGATTAAAAACGCTGATGAAAAAACAATTAAAGGCATTGCGAGAGAAATAACTGACCTTGCCAAAAAAGTAAGAGACGGAAAGCTCTCAGCAGATGATATGCAGGGGGGAACGTTTACTGTCAACAACACAGGTTCGTTTGGATCTGTTCAGTCGATGGGCATCATCAACTACCCTCAAGCTGCGATTCTTCAGGTTGAATCCATTGTCAAGCGCCCGGTTGTCATGGAGCATGGCATGATTGCTGTCAGAGACATGGTCAATCTATGCCTGTCCTTGGATCACAGAGTGCTTGACGGCCTTGTATGCGGACGATTCCTCGGACGCGTGAAACAAATTTTAGAATCGATTGACGAGAAGACATCTGTTTATTAAATAAGCAGAAAGAGCATTTTTTGAAAATATGTTTCAAAAAATGCTCTTTTTTTGCATCATGATTCAGCAATTCTGATTTTCATTTCGAGCAGGTATTCTTCTTGTTTTTTCGGTGAATAATGAATCGGTATGAGTAACTCGTAAACATCACTGGCAACAGTTAAGTGGCGGTCTGCGATATACTTGATAAGCTTTTGTAAGTTGAGAAAATAATGCTCAGGTGAAAAATGATAC
This sequence comes from Bacillus sp. K7, assembly GCF_053903245.1. Taxonomy (NCBI): domain Bacteria; kingdom Bacillati; phylum Bacillota; class Bacilli; order Caryophanales; family Bacillaceae; genus Bacillus; species Bacillus sp. K7. The sequence continues at coordinate 2,275,090 of NZ_CP096406.1, read as the reverse complement.
GCGATACAAACATATCTGCCTTTAGGGATCGTTGTGATTTCCATATCCGGCGTAATAGCGGAAATTTGTTTATTCGTCAATACAGGTGTAAAGATATGGCGGTACGTGATTTCATCAATGCTGGTGTAAGGATGAAAAGAGAAAGTGGCACCGTAGCTATTGTTCGCAAATCCATCTGCTGATTCGATAAATGTTTTTAATTTGCTGTAGGAGGCGTTGAGCACGTTTTCTGGCCCGACTCCCTCTGCCTCTGTCTGAATGATGCGCGTTTCTTCTTCAGCTAACATAAACACCTCGCCGAGCGCGGGATATTCCATCTGCCGTTTCATCCGCTTTTTCACCATTGAAATGGTTTGCTCTAAGGCCGATAAAAAGTCTAATTTCTCCCTGATTTGCTTTTCCTGCTCAGTATAAAAAATAAACAGTTCTTCCATCTCTAAGTCTTGTGCTTTTTTCATCTCTTCTAAAGGTGTGCCGATATACTTCAGTGATTTGATCAGGTCCAGATGATACAGCTGGGAATCTGAATAATAACGGTAGCTGGTATCCGGGTCAACATAGGCTGGTTTAAATAAATCAATCTTATCGTAATAACGGAGCGCTTTAATCGACACGTTTGCCAGTCTTGAAACCTCTCCAATTGAGTAATACGATTCCTTCATGCCACCACTCCTTCTATGATCATTATAAAGAAGAAGCGCACCCTTTGCAGTATACAAAGAATACGCTTTTCATCAAGTGCTGGCTTTAATATGCGCAGGCGCTTTCCAAGCAATGGTTAGCGCAATGCCTATGGCTAAAGTGACCGTTGCAAAGTAGAAAGGATAGTTTACATCAATATCGAAAAGCATTCCGCCGATAATAGGCCCGAATACATTGCCGATACTTGTAAACATTGAGTTCATCCCGCCGGCAAATCCCTGCTCATTTCCCGCAATCTTTGACAGATAAGTCGTTACAGCAGGTCTCATGAGGTCAAATCCGACAAATACGGTAATCGTAACTAGCAGAATCGCAACATAAGAATTCACGATTGTCAGCAAGAAGACCAGACTCGTAGAGAGAATTAAGCTATACCGGATCAAATGGATTTCGCCAAACCACCTTGTAAAACGGTCAAATAAAACGACTTGCGTAATGGCGCCTACAATCGCACCCCCTGTAATCATAATGGCGATGTCGCTGGCCGTAAATCCGTATTTATGATCAACAAATAACGCAAATAACGATTCAAATGACGCTAAACCAAAGGATGAAATCAAGATAATGAGAAAAGCAATGAAATACATAGGGGCAAAAATCCGTTTATAGCCTGTTTTTTGACCTGTTATTTCCTGATTTTCAGGATTTCGCTCCGGCTCGCGCAGCGTGAGCATTGATAAAATGGCCGCCAGCAACGCAAAGGCTGCCGCAAAGAAAAAAGGCAGCCGGGAATGGATTTCCGCTAAAAATCCCCCGATGCCGGGCCCGATGATAAAGCCTGTTGAAATAGCGGCAGACATATAACCGAGCGCCTTCGGCCGTGTTTTAATGGTTGTGATATCCGCGATAAAAGCGGTGACCCCGGGCATAATAAAGGCAGCGCTGATCCCGCCAAGCATACGGGAGATAAATAACATCTCGACTGTTTTTCCGATGCCGAATAAAAACTCCGACACACTAAAGAACAACAGGCCGACTACGATCATGATTTTACGTCCGAAGCGATCAACCCATCGTCCGCCTATAGGTGAAACGATGAGCTGTGCCACGGCGAAGCAAGCAACCATATAGCCGACGGCGGTTCCTGATAAATGCAATTCATTCATAATGGTAGGCGTTACCGGAATCACAAGCCCAATCCCCAAAAATGCAATAAATAAATTGGTCAATAATATGGTTAAGGTGATATTTTGTTTTTTCATGTGACTTCCCCTTTTTCACAAGTGTATCCTCTATACTTTAAAGCCTCCTCTTAGGGGAGAGTCAACGGCTTTACAGCATCTTTCTTAACAGCGTTCGATCCTTACTCACTGCACGGGACCAGCATATCAATGTGCTGCGGCAGGACTTGAATCACCGCGGGTGTATACGTATAGACTTCACCATCTGTATCCGCCTTTTGAGCGGTGCCTGTTTCAATTTCGATACGGGAGGCTTGGATATAGGACAGCTCTCCGGCAAACCGGTCAATTGTGCCCTGTTCCATGCTCATCAGCTCCCGCAATGCCGAGAGGTTGGTGCTGCGGCAAATGAGGATATCGAGTAAGCCATCATCTATACTGGCATCTGGCAGGGGGATTCGGTTCGTTCCAATGTATTGGCCGTTCATGACAAGAAGCATAACGGCTTCTTCTTTCATTTCTTTTCCATCAATTTTTAGTGTCATCGGAAACGGTTCGGCTGATGACACAGTTCGCAATGCACTTGTAAAATAGCTGATTTTTCCCAATAATGCTTTGGCCGTTTCGTTAATTTGATTCGACGTTTCTGTAATCAGGCCGATTCCCCAAAAATTCAAAAAATAACGGTCGTTCATTTGACATACATCTATGCTTGTTTTTTGTCCTGATACAAGTGCTTCTGCCGCCTTTCCTAGATTTTGAGGGATGCCCAGCACTCTTGAAAAGTCATTGCACGTGCCGCCGGGCAAAATTCCGATAGCGGGCTTTCTTTCTAACGCGCTAATACTGTTAATGCATTGATGGACTGTGCCGTCGCCCCCGAGAATAAAGACGGTGTCGACAGAATCATCAATGGATTGGCAAAAATGATACGCATCATCCTTTTTCTTTGTTTGCTTAATCAACACCTCGTCTAAAGATTGTGATAAGACCGGCACCACAGCTCCTAATGCTTTTTCTATATGTTTGTTGCCGGCATTTCCGTTATGAATCAGTAACGCTTTCCGGTGGCTCATACAAAACTGCTCCTTTATTATATTTGGTTATATCATCCCCTTTTTCTGTAAGCAGTAAACGAAAGCAAAAAAAGTGTACGGCCAAGCAGTGTGATTTGCCGATATGGACGATTCCTTGCTATCATAAGAACAGATGATGAAAAAGGAGAGGTATTCATTGAATATGGATTTTAATTTATTTATGAATGATATTGTCCGCCAAGCGAGACAAGAAATCACAGCCGCCGGATACACTGAGCTGAAAACAGCTGAAGAGGTGGACGGGGCACTTGAGAAAAAAGGAACGACGTTAGTCATGGTAAACTCTGTTTGCGGATGTGCCGGAGGAATTGCAAGACCGGCCGCATACCATTCCGTTCACTATGATAAAAGACCTGATCAGCTCGTTACCGTCTTTGCCGGACAGGATAAAGAAGCGACAGCGCGGGCGCGTGATTATTTTGAAGGATATCCGCCATCTTCTCCGTCCTTTGCGATTTTGAAAGACGGAAAAATCATGAAAATGGTCGAGCGCCATGAAATTGAAGGCCATGAGCCGATGGCAGTTGTGGCAAAGCTGCAAGAAGCCTTTGAAGAATATTGTGAAGAAGTATAAGACGAACAACCCGGGTGCCTAAGTGGCTCGGGTTTTTTTATGCATAAAATTCCCTGAAGATATGAATAATTATTAAGGGATTATTCAATTAGATTGTACAGTGAATCTATTTTCCTTAAGTAATATCAAAAAGATATCGTTGGAAAAATAAGCTTAAAGATAATTTTTAAAAATACTATTGCATAAAAATAAGAAACTGTTTAAAATACAAATTAACGAATAAATATTCAAATGCACTAAAAGTAATGAATATGGGGGAAATGGATCATGAAAAAATGGCTCTTATTACTTGTAGCTGCCTGCATCACTTTAGCGCTATCCGCTTGCGGTTCAAGCAATTCAGGTTCAGAAGGCGGCAAGAAAAAATTAGTTATGGGTACTTCGGCGGATTACAAACCGTTTGAATATAAAGAAGGCGATCAAATTGTCGGCTTTGATGTAGATTTGGCAAAAGCGCTGGCGAAAAAGACGGGCTACGAAATTGAAGTGCAGGATATGGACTTCAACAGCTTAATCACAGCATTGAAATCAAAACAGGTGGATCTGGTTCTGTCAGGAATGACACCGACGCCTGATCGAAAAAAACAAGTTGGTTTTTCCGATGTGTACTACACAGCGAACCATATGATTGTCAGCAAAAAAGACAGCGGCATTCAATCTCTGAAAGACCTGAAAGGAAAAACAGTCGGTGTTCAGCTGGGCTCCATCCAGGAAGAGAAGGGGAAAGAGCTTTCTCCGGAATATGGTTTTAAAACAGAAGACCGCAACAGAATTTCTGATTTGGTGCAGGAAATCAAATCTGACCGCTTTGATGCCGCGATTATCGAAGACATTGTGGCAGAAGGGTATTTCAAGTCAAATGACGATCTGCAAGGCTTCGTCATTCCTGATGCGAAAGCGGAGGAAGCCGGTTCAGCGATCGCTTTCAGAAAGGACAGTGAACTGACAGACAAATTCAATAAAGCGCTCAAGGAAATGGAAGATAACGGGGAGCTTGAAAAATTGAAGAAAAAATGGTTCACTGGTGAAAAGTAAGAAAGGCGGCTCAACTTTTTCGTTGAGCCTTTTTATTGAATAGGAAATCTTTTTTCCGTAAGAAAAGGAGACAAAGACTATGAATTTGGATTTTTCAGCAACGATCCCCCAAATTCCTTTTATACTAGAAGGCTTGGCAATCACTTTGAAAATTGTCATCGTATCTGCCATTATCGGACTTATACTCGGTATTGTGCTAAGCTTATGCAAGATCAGCACGTTCCGCCCGCTGGTCTGGATCGCTGATTTTTATACATCAGTGTTCCGCGGCACGCCTTTAGTGCTGCAGCTTATGATTGTCTATTTCGGGCTTCCCCAGCTGCTCGGTTTTCAAATTGACCAGTTTTGGGCTGCGGTTGTCGCATTGTCATTGAATTCCGCCGCTTATGTATCGGAAATTATCAGAGCCGGAATCAACGCCATTGATAAAGGCCAAAGAGAAGCTGCTGTCGCACTGGGGGTTCCGTACAGCAAAATGATGAAGGACCTCCTGTTGCCGCAGGCTTTTAAAAATATATCACCTGCTATTTTGAATGAACTAATTACATTAACAAAAGAATCGGCGATCGTCACTGTTATCGGGCTTGGTGATGTTATGAGACGCGCATATCAAGCTGGCGCGGCCACTTACAATTACCTTGAGCCGCTCATTATCGCCGGTTTGATTTATTATGTGCTTGTCCTGATTTTAACGTTTATCGGCAAGGCTGTAGAAAGGAAGCTGACATCCAATGATTAAGGTTGAAAAGCTGTCAAAATCATTTGGGAAACTTGAAGTACTAAAAGACATTTCAACAACAATCTCTGAAGGGGAGGTTGTTGCCGTGATCGGTCCATCAGGCTCAGGGAAATCAACGTTCCTTCGCTGTTTAAACCTGTTGGAAAAGCCAAACGGCGGAACCATTACCATTAAAGACAAGGAGATCACGAAGCCGAAAACCAATACATTAAAGGTCCGGGAAAACATCGGGATGGTTTTTCAACATTTTCATCTCTTTCCGCACAAAACGGTTCTCGAAAATATTATGTACGCGCCTGTCAATGTCAAAAAAGAATCAAAACAGGCTGCACAGCAAAAAGCCGAAGGGCTGCTCCGCAAAGTCGGTTTGTTTGAAAAGCGAAATGATTATCCAAACCGTTTGTCTGGCGGGCAAAAACAGCGTGTCGCCATCGCCCGGGCCCTTGCGATGAATCCGGACATCATGCTGTTTGACGAACCGACCTCTGCACTTGATCCGGAGATGGTCAAAGAAGTGCTCCAGGTGATGAAAGAGCTGGTTGAAACCGGTATGACCATGGTGATTGTCACGCATGAAATGGGCTTCGCAAAAGAAGTGGCAGACCGCGTGCTGTTTATGGATCAGGGAATGATTGTCGAGGACGGCAATCCGAAAGAATTTTTTCTATCGCCAGAATCCAAAAGAGCGCAGGACTTTTTAGAAAAAATATTATAGAATATAGAAAAAAGAAGAAGGCTGATCGCTTCTTCTTTTTTATTGAAGAAACAAATAGAAATGGGAGTCCGACATGTTTAAAATTGGTTACCGCACAATAAAGACCGCGCTTGGAACAGCTTTGGCTATTTATATAAGCCAGCTTTTGCAATTGCAAAACTTCGCCTCAGCAGGAATCATCACCATTTTGTGCATTCAAATCACACAAAAACGGTCGCTCCAGGCATCGTGGGCCCGCTTTGCGGCATGCTGTCTGGCAATTCTTTTTTCGTATCTCTTTTTTGAGCTGATTGGCTATCACCCGTTTGTGATCGGAGCGCTTCTCTTGATATTCATCCCGATAACAGTCCTGTTAAAAATTAATGAGGGCATCGTCACAAGTTCGGTTATTATTCTTCATCTATATATGTCCGGCGGCATAACACTTGCCTTCATTTGGAATGAGGTTCAATTGATTACGGTTGGGATCGGCGTCGCTCTATTGATGAACTTGTATATGCCAAGCCTTGACCGAAAACTGATTGCCTATCGCAAAAAGATAGAGGATAACTTTGCCGTCATTTTCGCGGAAATAGAGCGGTATTTGTTAACTGGTGAGCAAGATTGGACCGGAAAAGAAATTCCGGAAACACACCAGCTCATTACGGAGGCGAAAAACCTAGCATACCGAGATGTGCAAAACCACATTTTGCGCTACGAAAATCAGCATTATCATTATTTTAAAATGAGAGAAAAGCAATTTGAAATTATTGAACGCCTTCTCCCTAAAGTGACTTCAATCTCCATTACAGTAGATCAGGGGAAAATGATCGCAGCATTTATTCACGATTTGCGGGAAGCGATACACCCGGGAAATACGGCGTATAAATTTCTGAAAAGACTTGCTGACATGAGAAAAGAATTTGAGGAGATGCCGCTTCCGGCAACAAGAGAGGAATTTGAAGCGAGAGCCGCTCTCTTCCATCTTCTCGGGGAAATGGAACAATACTTGGTGATTAAAAGTTATTTTAAAGGCATAAAAGCGCAAAAATCACTCGCATGATTCGCATGAGCTCTTCCTTCATTGGTCAACCTAATGAAAAAGGAGGGGCTTATGCGTGTTTTTTTATGGTCGATTTTAATGATGATATCTCCGATTTGGCCGCTCGGCGAAAATCCGCTGCCGGGTGATCCATATGTCATTGTCAACAAGAGAACAAATGAACTTGCTGTCATCCTCGACAACCACGTAGAAGGCGTGTACAGCGTGGCGACCGGAAAAACAGACGATTTAACGCCTGAAGGAGAATTTTCGATAACGGTAAAAGCGGCGAATCCTTACTACAGAAAGAAAAATATTGAAGGGGGGTCTCCTGACAACCCGCTTGGGGCAAGATGGATTGGATTTGACGCGAAAGGGACAGACGGGAGGATTTACGGAATTCATGGGACAAACCGGGAAGAATCAGTTGGGAAATTTGTGTCCAACGGCTGCATACGTATGCATAACGATGAGGTCGTTCATCTGTTTCAAACGATACCGGTGGGTACGAGAGTGTTGATTACGGACGACTCCCGCTCTTTTGAAGAGATTGCCATTGAGCATAAAGCTCTGATAAAAAAGCAGGATGTTCCTATTCAATAAGGCTGCCTGCTTTTTTACCATTATAAAAACATGACGATTCCTGAGAGTACAGTTGAAAGAATAAAAACTCCCAAAATCACGATCAAAACGCTTTTCATCAGTTTTTGAGACATGATTTCACTCCTTAGACAATCTGTCTATATTTTATCGTGTTTTGAGTGGGCGGACAAGTGATATCTATTGGCGGAAAGCAGGGATGAAAATGAACAGGCTTGACCATATTGGGATAGCCGTTTTTTCGATAGAAGAAGCGCGGCACTTTTATGAAGAAGTATTGGGGCTCGCGTTTCTTCATCAAGAAACGGTGGAAGAGCAAAAGGTGAATGTTGCTTTTTTTCAAGCGGGAAGCATCAAGCTGGAACTGATTGAGCCGGTGACATCTGACAGCCCAGTCCGTTTCTTTTTGGAGAAGAAAGGACAGGGGCTGCATCATGTTGCGTTTTTGTGCACGAGTTTATCTGACCGGCTTCAGGCATTGTCTGACCGGCAAGTTCAATTGATCGACAGGTATCCAAGACTGGGCGCGAACGGGAAAAAGATTGCGTTTCTTTCTCCGCGGGAAACAAACGGCGTGCTTGTAGAGCTTTGCGAGCCGAAGGGAGGCCAAACTGATGAACATGAATGAGCACATTGATGATTTATACACGAGGCGCAGGCAGGCGGAACAAGGCGGAGGAGATGAAAAGCTTGCCCGGCAGCGGCAAAAGGGAAAGCTCACCGCTCGGGAAAGGATTGCGTTTCTGCTAGATCAAGACAGCTTTATCGAATTGCATCCCTTTATGGAAAGTCAAGTATTAACAAGAGAACAGCGTATGTTAGGGGATGGAGTCATAACAGGGTACGGCACAATTGCCGGCCGGTCTATATATGTATTTGCGCAAGACTTTACAGTGTGCGGCGGGGCGCTTGGCGAAATTCATGCCAAAAAAATCTGCGCATTGATGGATCTGGCGGCAAAAAATAAGGCGCCGATTATCGGGCTGAATGACTCAGGTGGTGCGAGAATTCAAGAGGGTGTGGTATCATTAGATGGATACGGTCACATATTTTACCGAAATGTCTTATATTCCGGAGTCATTCCGCAAATCTCGGTTATATTAGGGCCGTGCGCTGGAGGCGCTGTATACTCTCCGGCACTCACTGATTTTATCTTTATGGCTGAACACACCGGCCAGATGTTTATAACCGGGCCGAAGGTGATTGAAAAAGTGACAGGAGAACAGGTTGATGCGGAGAGTTTAGGCGGAGCGGGAATACATAATGCCGTCAGCGGAAATGCCCACTTCTCCGGACATACGGAGAAGGAGGTTTTGACAGGGGTGAAAAAACTGCTGTCTTATTTGCCGCTGAAAGGCCAGACAACAGTGCCGCTGCCTGAGAAAAATGCCCTAAGGCCACTATTAAACCGTCTCGTGCCGGCTGACACGACAAAGCCGTATGATGTGCGGACGGTGTTGAAAGAGCTGGCAGATCCGCAGTCTTTTTTTGAGATTCAGCCGTTCTTTGCGAAAAACATTGTCATCGGGTTTGCAAGGCTGGGGGAAAAAACGATCGGCATCGTTGCCAGCCAGCCGAAGCATCTGGCGGGAAGCCTGACGATTGATGCTGCTGATAAAGCGGCGAGGTTCATCCGTTTTTGTGATGCATTTGATATCCCGCTGCTAACCGTCGAGGATGTTCCGGGATTTCTGCCCGGTGTTCAGCAGGAGCATAACGGAATTATCCGGCACGGAGCAAAGTTATTGTTTGCCTTTGCAGAAGCAACCGTCCCAAAAGTCACGCTCATTATCAGAAAAGCGTACGGCGGCGCCTATGTGGCCATGAACAGTAAAGCGATCGGAGCGGATCTTGTGTTTGCATGGCCGAATGCTGAAATCGCAGTGATGGGGCCAGAAGGCGCGGCATCGATTTTGTATGAAAAAGAGATAAAAGCTTCAGCCGACCCGCAAAAGACAAAACGCGAAAAAACAGCTGAATACAAAAAGCAAAACGCCGGCCCATACAAAGCGGCGGCCTGCGGAATGGTCGATGACATCATTTTGCCGGAAGAATCTAGAAAAAAGCTGATTCAAGCTTTTCACATGCTTGCACATAAGACAGAAGAGAGACCGAAAAAAAAGCACGGTAACATACCGCTTTGACATGGAGGGACTTACAAATGGTGAATGAAAAACGCCTGCTGGAAGAATTTTTAGAACTTGTCCAAATTGACTCAGAAACAAAACATGAAGCAGAAATCTGCAAAGTGCTGAAACAAAAATTTTCTGATTTAGGTGTGGACGTTAAAGAAGACGATACAATGGATATCACTGGCCATGGAGCCGGCAACCTGATTTGCACATTAAAAGGGACAAAACAAACAGATACGATCTACTTTACATCCCATATGGACACAGTTGTACCAGGAAACGGCGTAAAACCGGTTGTAGAGAACGGTTATGTCAAAACAGACGGCACGACGATTTTAGGCGCTGATGATAAAGCGGGGCTGGCTGCCATATTTGAAGCGATTAAAGTGCTGAAAGAAGAAAACATGGAGCATGGCACGATTGAATTCATCATCACAGTAGGCGAGGAGTCAGGACTGATCGGAGCGAAGGCGCTTGACCGTTCTATGATCACGGCATCCTACGGCTATGCCCTTGACTCAGACGGAAAAGTCGGAAATATCATTGTAGCCGCGCCGACACAGGCGAAGGTTAGAGCGGCCATTTTCGGAAAAACCGCACACGCCGGGGTTGAGCCTGAAAAAGGCATTTCAGCGATTACAATCGCTAGCAAAGCCATTTCGAAAATGCCATTGGGCCGCATTGATGAAGAAACAACAGCAAACATCGGCCGGTTTGAAGGCGGCACACAAACTAACATTGTGTGCGACGAAGTCCATATTCTAGCTGAAGCACGTTCTTTAGTTCCTGAGAAGATGGAAGCTCAGGTTCAAAAAATGAAAGCTGCTTTTGAAGAAGCCGCTGCTGATATGGGCGGACGCGCAGAAGTCGAAATTGAAGTCATGTATCCAGGCTTCAAATATCAAGACGGTGACCAAGTGGTTGAAATCGCGAAAAAAGCGGCAGCTAACATCGGACGTCCGAGCGAGCTGCAAACGAGCGGCGGCGGAAGTGACGCGAACGTGATTGCAGGTCACGGCATCCCGACGGTCAACCTTGCTGTCGGTTATGAGCAGATTCATACAAAGAATGAAAAAATGCCGATCGAAGAACTTGTTAAAACGGCGGAAATGGTTGTTGCCATTATTGAAGAGGCGGCAAAATAATGTTAAAAAACCCGAGTGCGGCTCGTTTCGCATCGGGTTTTTCTTGTTTTCAGCGCCATTGCCTGAGCGGCCAAAATAACACGTCCTGCTTTTTAGCGTAATGAAGCAATGGATCTGACGCTGGCAATGCGATGTTGTGGGCATCAGCCACCGTATTGATGGAAAACGCGGCCTCGGCATGTTGCAGCAGCCAAGGATGATGATGAATGTCTTCGTAAAAGAGCTTGTTTCGATAAGTGGTGTAGAGTCTGTATCGTTCCGTCAGCCAATAATCGAGTGAATCCTTTTCCGCTGTAAAAGGGGCAGAAATGGGCCGGTATGCGGCGCGGAATGCTGCTTTTCCGTCGTCTCTCCGCTTGCTGACATAGTCAATGCCATCACCATTTTTTTCGGCTTTCATATTCGCGTAAAAATAGGGCAAATGAAAGAACGTGCGAGCGCCCAGGACCGCCAGCCGATGATCAGCATCTAAGCTGAAAAAGTAAATGCCGGGTTTGCCTTTATACGTGACATAGGTGCGGAGGTTAAGCTCAGGAAATGCACGCGCACCGGGAATGGGAGGAAGGTAACGCGCTCTTAGGTTCGTGAGCATAAAGGGAAGCATGCTGATCCAAGCTTGTCCGTTATATGTATCTAATTCTAAAACTGGCGGTACTAAAGCACGAAGGATAGAAACATCAACAGGCCAGTGGGCAAATAAGACATCATTCCATGTTTGTCTCATGATCCAGCTTCCCTCGGGCACAGATATATTTTTTTGCTGAAAGCGTTCCGTCACGTATATCCTCCTTTCAGTTGGATGTGAGTAAAGGTATTCCCGATTTCCTTCTTTTTAAACGAAGCTGATTTCTTTTCTTAGAGAAAACATAAGTAGAAACATCATTTCTAGAAAACAAAAAAGCGTAACTGGTAGTTATAATTATGAAAAACAGTATTTTACATTAATTGAATATTTTTATATTGATTATAACAGTATTTAAATAATAATTTGATTAGGGCTATATTCTTATTTTTGAGAAAATAGAATTTCTTGTTGTAAGGAAAGGTTGTGCATGGTAATTTTATATATTCACCTATATATATATCCATTTAAGTATTTTTTATAATTTAAAGGAGGTAATTTGAATTTGAAGAAATTAGTGATTACTGTATCACATTATGCCTTTTCAAAAGCAACTTTGGTATGACACAAAGTTATTTACTATATATTATTTAATGGCTACCAAAAAAATAAGTGAGGGATAATTTATGGCAGTACTCTTACAAAATATTGACTATATTATAACTTTCTTTTTAGCTATATTTTTCATATTTAAATTAATTCAAGAAATAAAAAACAAAAAAAGACTTTCTTTATCAATCGTTTTCTTGCTAATCAGTATATATTTTCTAATAAAAGCTTTCTTTATCATCAACATACTTATTGGGTAGTTCACAGGAACTTTAATAATTATAGAATTAACTCCTTCTAAAGCACTTAAAAAAGAATGCAGCTTCCAAGTTTAAGATAATCCAAAGAGCTTGTTGAGTTTAGACAGAAGAAGTCTTTTCTTATAAAGAATCTCAAGCTCTTTATTCATTAAAAGTTAAAAATGAAGGTGTTCGGCTAATGCTGTATGCTGACACACATTTTTTCGTGTTATACATATTGTAATAATTTATAAATTAATGAGATGTGAGAGAAACCCTTTGTCACTGAATAGAGGGCTTTTCTCAAATCTCTTTTTTATTATTTCTTGATTACTAGATATAATTCATTTTCCTTTTGCTTACTTTATTCTTAATAAAAATTGTCAATTGCCACATGAGTCTGGTCTGTCCTTTTAGTATATCTGATTCTACATATTGCAAAGTATTATACATATATAATGACATGACAACTCCTCAATCGTGGTTGATTCTGCTCCATTTTTTGGACATTGACGAGGCTTAGCACAGTTGATTTGTTGACTTCTTTTATATACGTTTTTTAGATTTTTTTATAAAAATGCCCCCTTAAGTAAGTAGGACTCTGCTTCTCCGGTCCACTTACTTAAAGGGGCTAATATCAACAAATATGGAACTGCTATTTATTTCACCGGCTCAGTAAGAGTGGCGGCTTTTTTGGTTTTATGGTGTGTCATCTGAAGGACAACGTTTTGCACGGTCAAAAACAGCCCGCTAGTGAACCAGTACAGCGGAAGGGCTGCCGGAACGTTAAGCGAGAAAATCGTCATCATCACAGGGAAGATGAACACCATCAGTTTGGCTGATTGCTGCGCTGCCGGATTTTGCGGGACAGCCGAATATTTCGCGCTCAGTTTTTGAGCGACATAAGCCTGGACAAAGTACATAACACCCGCACTAAGTGACACGAGAATGTCAGATTGTCCTAAACTGAACCATAAAAACGAGTGTGACGCGATTTCAGGTGTAGAGCGAATCGCGTAATAAAACCCGATCAAAATCGGAAATTGAATCAGCATCGGGAGACATCCCATCGCAAGCGGATTGATATTGTGCGCCTGATACAGCTTCATCATGTCCGTTTGCAGTTCTTTTTGCTTTTCGGGGTCCTTCGTCTTTTTCAGTTTAGCCTGAATGCTGTCAACCTGAGGTTTAATAACGGCCATTTTCTCTTGGAACAAACGCTGTTTTTTAAACTGATTGACAAACAAAGGAAGCACAATAACACGTACAATGATGGTGACGAGAATAATTGAAAGTCCGTATTCTCCGTGAAACAGCCCGGCAACCCCTTTAAGCAGAGCGGAAAACGGTTCGATTAAATAGTCGTGGAAAAAACCGACGTTGCTGAGGCCTCCCACCTGATTCGTCGCCGCAAACGCTGCATTTCCCGAGCACAATACGATCAAAAAGATGCCTACTGCCAAAAGTTTTTGATATGTTTTTACCAATTTGTTCTCCTCCTTTTTATAAATGCGGTTTATAAAAGAAGGGAACCGGCGTCTTCATCATCGTTCACAGGGGAATTCATGCGGAAGACTTTACGTATCCAAGTTGTAATGCGATGGTATATAATAATAAGAAAGTCTGTTCGATTAATGTGAAAGACCGTCTGATGTTCATCTGTTCGTTTTGATTTCCATTGCTCGCCGGCACGGCACTCCCGTAAAAGAAACGCAATCCCGATTGCCGTTAGAGCCGGAAGAATAATTGTGAAAAAATCGACTAAGAATAAAACGTCATTTATCGATTCCACAAACATTGTCATCACATCCATTCAATACCTTCATTTTACTATATGTACAAGCGGTTGTCTAATGAATGAAAAGGAGTTTTGTTTATGCGGGGAAAGGGCCGAATTATTTTCCATATTGATATGAATAGCTTCTATGCTTCGGTGGAAATGGCATATGATCCGGCCCTTCGTGGGAAGCCGGTCGCAGTTGCCGGAAACGTAAAGGAGCGAAAGGGCATCGTGGTGACATGCAGCTACGAAGCAAGGGCGCGAGGCGTCAAAACAACGATGCCGGTTTGGGAAGCGAAGCGCAATTGCCCTGAGCTTATCGTTCTTCCGCCGAACTTTGACCGCTATAGAAATTCTTCAAGAGAGATGTTTAACATTCTCCGTGAATATACTGACCTGGTTGAGCCTGTCTCTATCGATGAAGGCTATATGGACATGACCGAAACGGCATACAGCAGCCGCGCTTTGGAGACAGCAACAGAAATCCAAAGCAGGCTGAAAAAAGAACTGTTGCTTCCGTCAAGCATAGGAATCGCGCCGAATAAATTTCTCGCTAAGATGGCGTCTGATATGAAAAAACCGCTTGGCATCACGATTTTAAGAAAGAGACAAGTGCCTGATATCCTTTGGCCGCTTCCTGTTGGAGAGATGCACGGGGTTGGCAAAAAGACAGCGGAAAAGCTGAAGGGGCTGGGCATTCATACGATTGAAGAGTTAGCTGCAGCTGATGAACATTCGCTGAAACGCCTGCTTGGCATCAACGGCCCGCGCCTTAAACAGAAAGCAAATGGCATTCACCATGCGCCAGTTGACCCAGAGCGCATTTACGAATTTAAGAGCGTCGGAAACTCATCGACACTTTCACATGATTCCAGTGATGAAGAAGAGTTATTAGGCGTTTTCCGTAAGCTTGCCGCTTCCGTGAGTGACCGCTTACAGCGCAAGGAGGTTATGGCTTCAAAGCTTTTTATTATGATTAGATATGCAGATTGGAAAACCATTACCAGAAGCATCACGCTGAAAAATCCGATCGATCAAAAACATGACATTATGAAAGAAGCGGAGCACCTCTTTTTTAAACATTGGAATAAAAATCCTGTCAGGCTGCTAGGCATTACCGGAACGGATTTAGTGGAAAAAGAGCAGGCCTATAAGCAACTTGATTTGTTCAGCTTTAGTGAAGATGCCAAGGAAGAGCCCATTCAGCAGATGATGGAAAAGCTGAATGAAAAGTACGGATCTAAGCTGATCAGAAAAGGGGCAAGGATAAAGAAAGAGGAGAGCAAAACGAAGGGAACAAGCTTTAATAAAGATTTTTTTCAGGATGAAAAGAAAAGGTGAATAGCTTGAAAAAAAGGGTGAAAGTATGGTAATTTCTTTATTATAAATATCATTTTATTTTAATTTAAATTTTAAAATGATTAAACGTTTGAAGAAGGGACGTTAGAATATGTCAAAACAACAAATCGGAGTTATCGGACTTGCGGTCATGGGTAAAAATCTGGCTTTAAATATCGAAAGCCGGGGATTTTCTGTTTCTGTTTACAACAGATCAAGCAGTAAAACTGAGGAGTTTTTGCAGGAGGCAAAAGGAAAAAATGTTGTTGGCACATACAGCATTGAAGAGTTTGTCCAATCCTTGGAAACACCGCGCAAAATCTTATTAATGGTGAAAGCGGGAACTGCAACAGATGCGACAATTCAATCTCTTCTTCCTCATCTAGAGAAGGATGATATTTTAATTGACGGCGGTAATACATATTATAAAGATACACAGCGCCGTAACAAAGAACTTGCAGAAAGCGGCATTCATTTTATCGGAACAGGCGTTTCTGGCGGTGAAGAAGGAGCGCTTAAAGGGCCTTCTATCATGCCTGGGGGACAAAAAGAAGCACATGAGCTTGTGAAGCCGATTCTTGAAGCGATTTCTGCAAAAGTTGACGGAGAACCTTGTACGACATATATCGGTCCAGACGGTGCCGGCCATTATGTGAAAATGGTGCATAACGGAATTGAATACGGAGATATGCAGCTGATCTCTGAATCTTACTTCATTTTGAAACAGGTGCTCGGCCTTTCAGTGGATGAGCTCCATGAAGTTTTCGCTGAGTGGAATAAAGGCGAGCTTGACAGCTACCTGATTGAGATTACGGCTGACATCTTTACGAAAAAAGACGAAGAGACAGGCAAACCGCTTGTTGATGTCATTCTCGATAAAGCAGGACAAAAAGGAACAGGAAAATGGACAAGCCAAAGCGCGCTTGACTTAGGTGTTCCGCTTCCGATTATTACTGAGTCTGTATTCGCACGCTTTATCTCAGCTATGAAGGAAGAGCGTGTGAAAGCGAGCAGCCTTCTTTCAGGACCTGAAGTGAAGCCTGTTACAGACAATAAAGAAGAGCTGATTGAAGCAGTCAGAAAAGCGCTGTTCATGAGTAAAATCTGTTCTTACGCGCAAGGATTTGCCCAAATGAAAGCAGCTTCTGAAGAATACAACTGGGATCTGAAATACGGCGAAATCGCTATGATCTTCCGCGGCGGCTGCATCATCCGCGCTGCATTCCTTCAGAAGATCAAAGAAGCTTACGATCGCGAACCTGAGCTCGATAACCTGCTTCTTGACAGCTACTTCAAAAATATTGTAGAAAGCTACCAAGGAGCGCTTCGCCAAGTGATTTCACTTGCAGTTGCACAAGGTGTGCCGGTGCCATCATTCTCAAGCGCATTAGCTTACTATGACAGCTACCGCACAGCTGTACTCCCTGCAAACTTAATTCAAGCGCAGCGTGACTACTTTGGCGCCCATACTTATGAGCGTACAGATAAAGAAGGTATTTTCCATACTGAATGGATGAAGTAATAGAAGACCCCGAAGCCCTTAGGGCTTCGGGGTTTTTTGTTATTGAATGAGCGTTGACAGCCGCAAAAAAGCCGAAAATGCGCTACAGCATTTTCGGCTTTTTCTGTATTATATATTCCACCAGTGCAAGCCGTCTTTCGCCAAAAGATCATCTGATTCTTTCGGTCCCATAGAGCCTGACTCATAGTTTGGAGATAGGGTCTTGTTTGCTGCCCATGTTTCAGAAATGGCGTCGACAAAACTCCAAGACAAGGCAACTTCATCCCAGTGTGCAAAGTTTGTGGCATCGCCAAGAAGACAGTCGTGAATCAATTTTTCATATGCTTCAGGGGTGTTCATCTCATCATTGCAATTGCTGCAGTAATCCAGCTTGATTGGCTGCGCGTGTGCTGCTCCGCCAAGTTTTTTAGCATTCAAGTAAAGCGTAATGCCTTCGTCAGGCTGAATATGGATGACGAGCAAGTTCGGATTCATGTTGTTTTCATTGCCGTAGTACAGGTTCATCGGAATGTCCTTAAATTGAACGACGATTTTTGTGGACTTTTCTTTCATTCGTTTTCCGGTGCGGATATAGAATGGAACACCAGCCCATCTGAAGTTGTCGATCAAGAGCTTTCCTGAAACAAAGGTTTCTGTATTGGAGTCAGGAGCGACATTATCTTCATCCGTATAAGCGGGAACCGCCACACCGTCAATCTCACCGGCTTGATATTGCCCGCGCACAAAATACTCATCCACTTCGTCTTTTGCAATAGGGCGCAGTGCTCTCAGCACCTTCACCTTTTCGCTGCGGATTTCTTCTGTGTTCAATTTGATCGGCGGCTCCATTGCAAGAAGGGCAACCATCTGCATGATATGGTTTTGCACCATGTCGCGCAGGGCGCCTGATTTTTCGTAATATCTCGCCCGGTCTTCGACGCCGAGTGATTCACTTGATGTGATTTGAATATTTGAGATGTAGCGGTTTGTCCAAAGCGGTTCGAAAATCGCATTGGCAAACCGGATCACTTCAATGTTCTGAACCATTTGTTTGCCTAGGTAATGGTCGATTCTGTAAATTTGATCTTCAGTAAACGCTTCGCGGATTTCTTTGTTCAGCGCTTGTGCGCTTGGCAGATCATGGCCAAACGGCTTTTCAATGACAAGGCGGGACCAGCCTGTTGTTGCTGTCACACCTTCTGATTTTAATGTTTTTGCAATTGTCCCGAAGAATTCAGGAGCCATTGCCAAGTAGAACATTCTGTTGTTCGGAATTTGATATGTATCTTCCAGCTGGTTAAGCAATACGTTAAGCTCTTGATAAGAACCAGGGTTTGTCACGTCGAACGGGTGATAGTAAAAATGAGACGTGAAATCATCTATATGTTTATCCGCAGATGAGGAAATGGATGTTTTAACAGTTTCGCGAAGATCCTCATTAGACCAAGGTCTTCTTCCAACTCCTACTACTGCAAACTCTTCTCCGATTTGTCCGTTTTGATATAAACGGTGGATAGACGGATACAGTTTTCGTTTTGCTAAATCTCCCGTTGCGCCGAATATGACAATTACTGCTTTTGGTTGTTGGTTTGTTTTCACTAAAAGTACCTCACTTTATTCGAAGCTTTATTTTAGTACACCCCGTATATTTCCTTCATTTTAAATCTAAAATTCAACGAAAGCAAACATTTAAGCCCTTTTTTTGCAGAATGCTTTAAAATATCTCTAGAACAAAAGGATTGTTCCTTTCAAGGGCAAGATTCACATTTTGCGCACGATCCTGTATTCTTGTAGGTAACTAGTTCTAGTAGGAGGAAGGAAATGTGGAATTACTTTTTTTAGGGACGGGAGCCGGCATTCCCGCTAAGGCGAGAAACGTAACGTCGGTCGCATTGAAAATGCTTGAAGAAAGGCGTTCGGTATGGCTGTTTGACTGCGGGGAAGCCACACAGCACCAAATTTTACATACTACGATTAAACCTCGAAAAATCGAAAAAATTTTCATTACCCATATGCACGGTGATCATGTATACGGGCTTCCGGGGCTTCTGGGGAGCCGTTCCTTTCAAGGCGGAGAAGACGAGCTGACGGTATATGGACCTAAAGGGATTAAGGCGTTTATTGAAACAAGCCTTGCCGTCACAAAAACCCATCTGACATATCCGCTTGTGATCCGGGAAATCGAGGAAGGGATCGTGTTTGAAGACGATCAGTTTGTAGTCACAGCGGTATCGGTTATTCACGGAGTGGAGGCCTTCGGATACCGCGTCCAGGAAAAAGACGTGCCAGGCTCCTTGAAGGCGGATGTATTAAAGGATATGAAC
Organism: Bacillus sp. K7; assembly: GCF_053903245.1. NCBI lineage: Bacteria > Bacillati > Bacillota > Bacilli > Caryophanales > Bacillaceae > Bacillus > Bacillus sp. K7. The sequence continues at coordinate 2,255,856 of NZ_CP096406.1, read as the reverse complement.
ATCCCGCCCGGTCCTGTGTATCAAAAAATCAAAAATGGCGAAACGATAACACTAGAAGACGGGCGCACCATCAATGGGAATGATTTTCTGGAGCCTCCGAAGAAAGGGAGGGCTGTAGTCTTTTCCGGAGATACGAGAGTAAGTGACAAGCTAAAGGCGCTTGCACGGGATTGTGATGTGCTTGTTCATGAAGCGACCTTTGCTAAGGAAGATCGGAAGCTTGCTTATGATTATTTTCACAGTACAACGGAACAAGCGGCCAATACAGCGAAAGAAGCAGGGGCAAAGAAGCTCATTTTAACCCATATCAGCGCCAGATATCAGGGAGATTCCTCGCTGGAGCTTCAGAAAGAAGCGGCTGACGTTTTCCCGAACAGCGTGGCGGCGTATGATTTCTTAGAGGTACACGTCCCGCGGGGCTGATGCCAAGCGTTCTTATTTGACAATTTGTGATGATGTTGTATAATAAAACGTAATCATTACGCTTTATAAGGAGATGTTCATATGAGAGTCAATGTTACTTTAGCCTGCACTGAAACGGGAGACCGGAATTACATCACAACAAAAAACAAACGCACCAACCCAGACCGTTTAGAGCTGAAAAAATATTCACCGCGTTTAAAGAAATATACCCTTCATCGTGAAACAAAGTAATCATAAAAGAAGACCGGGCGTTACATACCCGGTCTTCTTTTTATGTTAATTGACTGCCTGAAAAAGCGGTACAGCCTGCTGGCATGCTGCACACCATACATCATAAATAGCCAAATGAACGATATGGGGTTCGTCATGATGGATGTTGTGTGAGCTGTTTTTCGCTTGAATCCAGCCGCTTTGATGAGATAGAGTCAATATGCTCCTATGCATGTTTAGCCAATCCTGTTCAGTAGTGAATTGCGTAGTCCGTTCACCTGATGACAACACGAGGAGGGGCATGTTTTCCAAATGGACTTGCCGTTGTTTGAGAATCTGCAGGCTTCCTAAAAATTCTGCATGTGTGCCCTCAGTCATCATCTTGCTTGTATTTGCTTTGTGCATTTCTTCAGGAATAAAGGAGGAGTTTGCACACTCTCCTAAAGCTGGATCAAGGAGAACCATGCCGATAATATCGGGCTTGTTTTTGCAAGCCCACAATCCGGTGATGACAGCTCCGTATGAATGTGAAACAGCCAGATAAGGAGGTTTTACATCTGCTGCATGAAGCAAACTCTCCAATTCTTTTACCTTTTGTTCAGCTGTTCGCTTAGCGCTGCTTCGTCCGCTTTTTCCTATTCCCGCCCGATCATATGTAAAAATGCCAAATTCATCATCAATATCCGCTATTAATGGATTCCACGTCTCAGAAGACGTACCGTAGCCGGCCTCAAAGACAATCGTTACACCGCTTGATCCTCTTCGGAAATTTGTATGAAACGCGCATCCGTCAATTGTATATGTCTTTTCCATCCAAGCTGAGCTCATTGGAGTCATCTCCTCTAATTGGTTCTACTAGGGAGACGGAGAACCTGAGCTGATCGTTTCTCTAAAAAATAAAAAAAGAGATATCCGTTTGAGGATATCTCTTTTGGACATTACCAGCCTCTCTCATATTGAACAGGGGCCGGAATCTCTGTATTAAGCTGTTTCGCCGCTGTTCTTGCAAAGAAAGGATCTCGCAAAAGCTCTCTGCCGATAAAGATAAGGTCGGCACGCCCGTTTTGCAGAATTTCTTCAGCCATAGAACCGTCTGTAATCATGCCAACAGCACCAGTTGCCATGTCGGCCTGTTCACGGATTTTCTCAGCGAAGCTGACTTGATAGCCGGGGAATACGTTAATGTCAGCGTGAACAAGGGCGCCTGAGCTGCAGTCAATTAAGTCCACACCCTGTTCCTTCATCCATTTTGCAAACCCGATGTGATCGGCGATGTCTAAGCCTTTGTCTGTATAGTCAGAAGCGGATACACGGACAAATAAAGGGCCGTCCCATACTTGTTTGACTTCATCAATGATCTCTCTTAAGAAACGGTAACGGTTTTCTGGAGAGCCGCCGTATTCATCTGTTCGATGGTTGGAAAGCGGAGATAAAAATTCGTGAATGAGGTATCCGTGCGCCGCATGAATTTCAATCACATCGAAGCCGGCTTCTTTTGCGCGGACAGCCGCTTGTTTGAACTCCTGCACCGTTTCTTTTATTTTTTCTGCTGACATTTCTACAGGTGTTGCTGATTGTTCGTCAAACGCAATGGCCGATGGAGCGAAAATATCCCCTTCAAGCTCTGCTTTACGTCCGGCATGGGCAAGCTGAATGCCGATTTTTGATCCTTGTTCTTTGACTTGCTCAGTCAGTTTGGCAAAGCCTTCAATATGGTCGTCGCTCCAAATCCCCAAGTCTTGGTCTGTGATCCGTCCTTGAGGGTTAACCGCTGATGCCTCCACAATAATCAGCCCAACCTGGCCAATTGCGCGCGATATGTAATGCGCCATGTGGAACGGCGTCAATTTTCCGTCCTTTTCATGAGAAGAATACATGCACATTGGCGACATGACGATGCGGTTTTTTAATGTCATATCTTTAATTGTTATCGGTGTGAATAATGTTCTGGCCATTTCTTTCGCCTCCCGTAAGGTTTTTAGAGGTTGATTATATCAAGTGATTTCTTTCCCGTCATATAAACTGCTCAAAAGATCCGTTTTGTTACATATTTCGGTATAATAGACAGGGAATCATCTTATTTTTCAGGCTGGAAGCGTTTTTATACAAAGGAGGGGCGGAGATCGATGAATTGGCAGACGAAAGACGAATTGCTTACCCTTTTAACTTCTCTTGTGCAATACGAAAGCATCACCGGTTCGAAGGGAGAGGCAGCACTTGCAGAATATCTTTATTTTATTTTGAAAGACAAGCCTTATTTTCAAACACATCCTGAGGATGTAACACTTCATCCGATGGATGACGGCAGATCCTTTCTAACGGCTCTTGTCAAAAAGAAGAATGTCAAAAAGACAGTGCTTTTGCTGAGCCATTTTGATGTCGTGGACATAGAGGACTACGGAGAGTTCAAGCATATGGCATGTAAGCCCGCTGAGCTTTTGAGCTCTTTTTTAGAGAAAAAAGAGCTCCTTCCGGAACATGTGCGAACAGACGCTGAAAGCGGCGACTGGCTGTTTGGAAGAGGGACGATGGATATGAAAGCGGGGCTCGCTGTTCAGCTGTCGATGCTGGAGCGGGCGATGGACGGCCAGTTTGAAGGAAATCTGCTGTTGATTACGGTTCCTGACGAGGAAGCAAATTCGAAAGGCATGATTGAAGCTGTTCCTGTACTGAAGGAAATGGAGAAAAAGCATGATATCACATTAACAGCTTGCCTGAATGCCGAACCGATGTTTGAAAAATTTCCCGGCGACCAGCAGCAATATTTTTACTCCGGAAGCATTGGCAAGGTACTTGCGGGGTTTTTCTGCAAGGGGATTGAAACTCATGTCGGAGAGCCGTTTTCAGGCGTAAACGCAAATTTAATGGTATCTGAGTTGAACCGCTTGCTTGAACTGAATGCTGATTATTGCGAGAAGGTTGAAGGTGAAGTCACTCCGCCGCCGGTAAATTTAATGCAAAAGGACTTGAAAGAGGCGTATTCTGTTCAGACACCACATACAGCTGTCACGTTATTTAATGTGCTGTCCATGAAACGATCGGCCAGTGAACTGCATCAGATGCTGCTGAAAACCGCGGAGCAGGCGGCGAGAGAAATCACCGCGAATATTCGGAAGAAAACACAGGATTTCCGGCAATTTGAGTCGTTTACTCCGGTGGAACGCACCGTCTCTGTTTTGACTTTTGATGAGCTGGTCACACGTGCGAAAAAGCGTGTCGGAAACTCGGAAACAGAGCGGGTGTTTAATTATGCCTTTGCCAACAGGGGAGATCTTGGGGACAGGGATTTTTCAACGAAAATGGTGTCTGAGCTTGCTTCGCTTTGTAAGGAAGATGCGCCGCTCATTGTTCTGTTCTACAGCCCGCCATTTTATCCTTCGGTTTCTTCAAAGGACGATCCATTGATCAGGAATACAGCTGATCAGCTTACCCATTATGCGGCTGACAGATACGGCATTGCGTTGCGGGAGGTTCAGTATTTTCCCGGACTTTCAGACTTAAGCTATCTGCAGCTCGAAAAGCAGGAAGTTGACGCGTATACAAGCAATATGCCGCTCTTTAATAGGGGATATACACTGCCAAGCCGCAAAGATCAGGCATTATATGTCCCGGTTTTAAATGTCGGTCCGGCTGGAAAAGATCCGCACAAATGGACGGAAAGGCTGTATCTGCCTTATTCCTTTGAAGTGCTTCCAGATTTGCTTTCATTTACGATTTCCGCGCTATTACAACCATCAGAAGCTGCTCGCTTTTAGGGGGAAATAAAAGACAGGAGGCTTTGAGCCTTCTGTCTCTCAGCGTGTCGACAACCCCTCGCATTCGTTGTCAGTCCTGCGCGTTGGTGCCCAGCTGAGAAAAGATGAGCGGCTAAAAGCTGAGCATTCTGCGAAAGTCTGCTTCGATGCTCGTCCTCTCTAGACTTCAAGGATTTTCAATCACGCTGAAAAGGTGAAAAATCCTAAAACGGAGGTCGTTTTAGGATCTTGTCAACAATCTGAGACAGGAAGATGTGATCCTCCTGTCTTTGTGCTTACTTCTCTATTGCAGCACCGGAAAACTGCTCTTTGATCTCTGCACTGCGTTTAGCGGTTTCTTCAATACAGTGAATAATCGCTTCTTCAAAGCGGGAGTCCTGTAAAGCGCGAAGGCCTGCTTCAGTTGTGCCTCCCGGACTTGTGATTTCCTTGCGCAGCATTGCGGGCTGTTTACCGCTTTTAAGGAGCATTTCTGTTGCCCCTGCCATAGTCTGCAAAATGAGAGCTTTTGCCGTTTCCTTATCCAAACCTACTTTTTGCGCCGCTTTTTCCATTGCCTCGATATAACGGTACACGTAGGCCGGCCCGCTGCCGGCGATCGCCGTGACAGCGTCAAGGTGCCGTTCCTCAACCAGTGTGGCATCCCCGACTGTTTCCAATAGCGTTTTTGCGGCAATGATATCGTCCTGGTTTGCTTCAGGGCTTACAGAAAATCCGGTTGCTGACTTTTGGATGGCTGCGGATGTATTAGGCATGACGCGAATGACCGCAAGCTTGCTGCCAAAATAGTGCTGAATGGTTTCGATGGTAAGGCCTGCAAGCACTGAAATCACGAGCTGGTCTTTGATATACGAGCGGATGCTGCCGATGCTTTCCGCCGCGTCCTTCGGTTTAAAAGCAAGGAAGAGAATATCGGTTTGAGCGAAAAACTCATTTTTATCCCTGCATGGACGCACGCCATACATTTCCTTTAATTCAATCAGACGCTCGTCATTTGAGCGGTTTGTGATATAAATATGTTCTGGTTTTGTGATGCCGCTTTGCAAAATGCCTTTCATCATTGCTTCTGCCATGGACCCGGCGCCGACAAATCCTATCTTTTTCATTGATATCCTCCTTTTATCAGAACAACAAAAAACCTTTTCATCACGTAAAGGACGAAAAGGTTCGCGGTACCACCCTCATTAGCACAGATTGTGCTCAGCTCAAATCCCATAACGCGGGAAACGTTTAGGGTTGCCTAACCGCGACTTGAGGGCAGGTTCTACAAACAAGCGGGCTGCAATACCTTTCAGCCGGGGGTATCGCTCTCTTTGGCTATTGCCTTGTATACGATTCCTCGTCATAGCGTTCTAATGGTTCTCGTTTTAGTTTGTTGTTCATTATGCAACGGCGGACAAGCTCATGTCAATAGCATTTTCAAAAAGAGACGTTCTCATTCGGCAATAATGACACAAGACTAAGAAAAAGCTAAAATATGAGTAATGAATGAAGACAAGGAGCAAAAGGATGACAACTCTAGATATCATTCCAATTCGCGTCCCGACGCCGTTTGCTGTCGGTGATGTTATCGTTTACCTCGTAAAAGGTGACGCGCTGACACTTATTGATGCCGGGCCGAATACAAAAGAGGCTGTGAGAGCGCTTCAAGCGCAGCTTGCCGCTGTAAATGTGAAAATGTCAGATATTGAGCAGATTGTACTGACTCACCATCATGCTGATCATGCCGGCTTGCTTGATGTTTTTTCTAATGAAATCGAAGTGATTGGGCATCCGTTCAACGAACCTTATATCAGCCGAGATCAAGCTTTTATGGATTGGCAAAAATGCTTTTTTCAAAAGCTGCTGCCTGAATTAGGCGTCCCATTTGATGCGGGAAAGGCGGAAAAGCTGATACGGTCGGCGTACGCCTTTTCTTGTACGAGATCCCTGACGAAAACAGTCAGAGAAGGGATGGGCATTGATGGGCTTGAGGGCTGGACTGTTTTGGAAATGCCAGGGCATGCCGAGTCGCATATCGTTCTTTTCCATGAAAAAAGCGGGAGAATGCTTGGTGGCGATCTTCTGCTGGCCAACAGCTCGTCTAATCCAATATTGGAAGCGCCGAAAACAGGGGACATAAGATCAAAGCCTTTAGTCGATTATCAGCGGTCCTTGCGAAGGCTGTCTGAACTTGATCCAACAATCGTTTTTCCCGGTCATGGCGAGACGATCACCAGCGTACAGGCGCTGATTGAGAAGCGTTTTGACAAGCAGAGGAACAGGACGGAGGATGTGCGGCGTATGCTGGACGAAAAGCCCATGACTGTTTTTCAGGTCTGTCAGCAGCTTTTTCCTGCTGTGTTTGAAAAGGAATTATTTTTAACGGTGTCAGAAACGGCAGGGCATCTGGATGTGTTGGCTGCAGAAGAATCCATCACGTCATATTGGGAAGGAAATACTGCATACTTTAGAACGATGAAGAGGTGAAAGGGATGAAGCAAATAGCGGGAAAGCGGATATGGATCACCGGCGCTTCAGGAGGGCTCGGTGAAAGAATCGCATACTTATGCGCGGCTGAAGGAGCCCATGTCTTGCTGTCGGCAAGACGCGAGGATCGTTTGATAGAAATCAAAAGGAAGATAACTGAAGAGTGGAGCGGACAGTGTGAGATTCTCCCTCTGGATGTCGGCCGCTTAGAGGATATCACCCGTGTGCGAGATCAAATTGGCTCGGTTGATGTACTGATCAACAATGCGGGATTCGGTATATTTGAAACGGTTTTAGACTCGACACTGGAGGATATGAAAGCGATGTTTGATGTGAATGTCTTCGGACTGATCGCCTGTACAAAAGCGGTGCTTCCGCAAATGCTTGAGCAAAACAAAGGCCATATCATCAATATCGCTTCCCAAGCGGGGAAAATTGCAACACCAAAGTCGAGCCTTTATTCCGCAACAAAACATGCCGTGCTCGGCTACTCAAACGCTTTGCGGATGGAGCTTTCGGAAACCGGCATTAATGTGACAACAGTCAATCCGGGACCGATTCAGACGGACTTTTTTTCCATTGCTGATAAAGGCGGGGACTATGTCAAAAATCTCGGCCGATGGATGCTTGACCCTGATGACGTGGCAGCTCAAATTACCGCTGCTATTTTCACGAACAAACGGGAGATTAATCTTCCGCGTTTAATGAATGCCGGCACCAAGCTGTATCAGCTGTTTCCTGCCCTTGTTGAAAAGCTGGCAGGACGTGTGCTTACGAAAAAATAACAGTGGAACTGCCTGGGGTGTGCTGGCTGTTGGTATACGCACAGGCCATTTTTTAGAGGAAGGGAGAAATCATTGGATGCCAATTCATCAAGAAGCCCTTCATGTTCTGTTTAAAGATCCGTTCATTCAGAAATTGATGGAGGCAGAGCCTGTATTCTGGGAAAATCCGGGCAAGAAAGAGAGCCCGTTATTGCATGCAGATGAGTGGGAAACCGAGATAGCGGAGGCGGAAAAAAGGCTGCGGCGATTTGCCCCTTATATTGCCGAGGTGTTTCCTGAGACGAAAGATGCCAAAGGAATGATCGAGTCTCGGCTTTTTGAAATGTTGCATATGAAGAAACATCTCGAAGCGGCATATCAGCAGCCATTTCCGGGAAGATGGCTTCTAAAGTGCGACCATGAGCTCCCGATTTCAGGATCAATTAAAGCGCGGGGCGGGATTTATGAAGTATTAAAACATGCTGAAATGCTGGCGCTTCAAGAAGGACTGCTTCGGGAAACCGATGATTACCGCATCTTACAGGAAGAGCGGTTCGCCGCGTTTTTCTCCCGATATTCGATTGCTGTCGGATCGACAGGAAACCTTGGATTAAGCATCGGCATCATCGGTGCCGCACTTGGGTTTCGCGTGACAGTCCATATGTCCGCCGATGCTAAGCAGTGGAAAAAGGATCTGCTTCGCCAAAAGGGTGTTACTGTCATAGAATATGAATCTGATTACAGTGAAGCGGTGAAAGAAGGGAGACGGCAGGCGGAGCAAGATCCATTTTGTTATTTTATTGATGATGAACATTCCCGTCAGCTGTTTTTAGGATATGCTGTTGCCGCCAGCCGATTAAAAACACAGCTTGACTGTATAAATGTACAACCAAGTCTGGAGACCCCGCTGTTTGTGTACCTGCCGTGCGGTGTCGGCGGAGGGCCGGGCGGTGTGGCACTTGGGCTTAAGCTTTTATATGGCGACCATGTTCATGTGTTTTTCGCTGAACCGACTCATTCACCTTGTATGTTGTTGGGGCTTTATTCCGGCCTTCACGAGAAGATTTCTGTTCAAGATATCGGCCTCGATAATCGGACGGCTGCTGACGGGCTTGCTGTAGGGAGGCCGTCAGGATTTGTCGGACAGCTGATTGAACCGCTGCTGAGCGGCTGTTATACCGTAGAGGACGATACGCTTTATGCCTTGCTTCATCTGCTAGCTGTATCTGAAAATAACGATTTAGAGCCCTCTGCTCTTGCCGGCATGTTCGGGCCCGTTCAGCTTTTTTCGACAGAAGAAGGAAGGCGTTATAGCCAGAAATATAACATGGAACATGCTGTCCATGTCGTCTGGGGAACGGGAGGAAGCATGGTTCCAAAAGAAGAGATGTCCGCGTATAATCGAATCGGTGCGGATTTGCTGAAAAAATAAGCAGACAGTGAAAGGGTTTTCCGTTACAATCTTTGTAAGGGTTTTAACCTACAGAGAGTCAGGTGTAAACAGTGAAAAATAAAGAGCTTAACTTACATACATTATACACACAGCACAATCGTGAGTCTTGGTCTGGTTTTGGGGGACATTTGTCGATTGCTGTATCAGAAGAAGAGGCAAAAGCTGTGGAAGGGCTGAATGATTATTTATCTGTTGAAGAAGTGGAAACGATTTATATCCCGCTTGTTCGCCTCCTTCATTTGCATGTTGAGTCTGCCGCTAAACGCAATCAGCATGTCAATGTTTTTTTGAAGCATCCTCATTCAGCCAAAATTCCGTTTATGATCGGCATTGCCGGCAGTGTGGCAGTCGGAAAAAGCACGACGGCGCGAATTTTGCAGAAGCTTCTTTCGCGTTTGCCGGGAAGCCCTAAAGTGAGCCTTATCACGACAGATGGTTTTTTATTTCCTACAGCCGAGCTGAAGAAGCGAAATATGCTGTCACGAAAAGGGTTTCCTGAGAGCTATGACGTAAAGGCGCTGCTCGAATTTTTGAATGACTTAAAATCAGGAAAAGACAGCGTAAAGGCTCCGGTGTATTCCCATCTCACCTATGACCGGGAAGAAGGCGTGTTCGAGGTTGTGGAACAGGCCGATATTGTGATTATTGAAGGGATTAATGTTCTTCAGTCGCCCACCTTGGAGGATGACCGGGAAGATCCGCGTATTTTTGTCTCCGATTTCTTTGATTTTTCGATTTATGTGGACGCGGACGAAAGCCGGATTTTCACATGGTATTTAGAACGTTTTCGTCTGCTTCGGGAAACTGCTTTTCAAAATCCCGATTCTTATTTTCATAAATTTAAAGACTTGTCTGATCAAGAGGCTGACGAGATGGCAGCCTCGATTTGGGAGAGTGTTAACCGGCCGAACCTATATGAAAATATCTTGCCGACTAAATTTAGGTCGGATCTCATTTTGCGTAAGGGAGACGGGCATAAGGTTGAAGAAGTGCTGGTAAGGCGGGTGTGATATCGTGCATCATATCGAACTGTATGTCTCTGATTTAGAAGCCTCTAGGCGATTTTGGGGATGGTTTCTAACCGAAATTGGCTATACAGAGTATCAAAAATGGAGCTCAGGCATCAGCTGGAAGAAAGATCGTTTTTACCTTGTGATTGTGCAGGCGAAAGAGCCATTTCTAGAGCCGGAATACCACAGGTGCCGCGTCGGGCTGAACCATCTCGCATTTCATGCTGAATCCAAGCTGCAAGTCGACCAGATGACCGAAAAACTGGCGGCAAAAGGCTATCGTGTGTTGTATCGAGACCGGCATCCTTTTGCCGGAGGAGACGGGCATTATGCAGTTTATTGTGAGGATCCGGACAGGATTAAGATAGAGCTCGTTGCCCCAAGCTGTCAATCATAGGGTGTTAAGCTTTTTCTCAATGCGGTCAAGCTGTGCTTTTCGGTTCTTCGCATACTTGAAGCTTATAACCTGCAAACATAATAAATACGAAAAGATGAACATCAAATGGCCTAAATGCATGTTCATCACTTCGTTGCGGGAGAGATTGGTTTTCTCCCGCGTTTTTTTAGTTAAAGCGGCTTTTCCAGGCCGGAACGGTGTTTTGTGATTTCTGTTTTCATCTGCCGATAGGCGAACGCTAAAAATGGCAGGCCGAGCAGGGTAATGCCGCTCAAGACAGAAAAAATAAAAATCGGCCGTCCGGCGCCAAACAGATCTATACACAACCCTCCAATCCAGGGGCCAATAACGTTTCCGAGCTGTGAAAAACCGATTGCCCCGAAATAAGTGCCTTTTAATCCTGGTTTTGCAATCTGGTCTACGAACAAGTCCATCATAGAGAATAGAAGCACTTCACCAATTGTAAATGTGACCACAATCATTACTAGTGAGGAAACACCGTGTGATATGGTGAAAATGGCCATGCTGATACTCACCATCACATTACCGAGCATCAGGGAGCAAAGCGGCGAAAAACGCTTTGCAAAATGGACGATAGGAAATTGCGTCGCCAGCACAACGATTGCGTTTAACGTGAGCATCAACCCGTACAGCTTCGTTCCATTGCTGATCAAGGGGTTTTGCGCCATATACTGCGGGAATGTGGAACTGAATTGTGAGTAGCCGAAGGTGCATAGCGTAATGCCAACCAAAGCAATTGTAAAAAGATGATCCTTTTGTGTCACCATAAACGCTTCCCGCACGCTCATATGCCGGGATTGGCCTGATGCTGACGAGGATGGATGTTTTTTAAATTGGACAGCAAGTATAAGGCCGTATAATCCGTAAATCACTGCGGGGACCAAAAAGGGTGCGGTCGATTGCGATGAGCCGAAATACAGGCCGAGCACCGGTCCGAAGACCACGCCGATATTAATAGCCGCATAGCGTAAATTAAAAACAAGCAATCTCGTTTTTTCTTCTGTCATATCAGACAGCAAAGCCTTTGAAGCGGGCTCGAACAGTGATTTGCAAAGACCGTTTAATGCGTTTACCACAAAAAACATCCAGAGATGAGATGCTGCCGCGAACCCTGCAAATACCAGCATCCAGCCGAAAATGGACACGAGCATCATGTTTTTTCTGCCGAATTTGTCCGAGATATATCCGCCGTAAAAGCTCGCAAGGATGCCCACTGATGAGCTTGCGGCGATAACCAGTCCTGCATAAGAAGCTGATGTGCCTTGGACGGCTGTTAAATAAATCGCTAAAAAAGGAATGCTCATCGATGTTGCCATTCGGCCGAAAATGGTTCCGATGATAATTGTCCAGCTGATGGGGTGGATATCTTTCCATTTCTTCATGAATCGTATTCTCTCCTGTATGTAAGATCATTTTCTATCATATATGAAAAAATTTCCTTATCCAATGGAACATTCAAAATATTTTCTTTTTCATATGAAAACATATCTTATCGCTGTCGGAGTGTACATCGTTGAAATGGCGGCTGAAGCGTTGAGAAGGAACATGCCAATATATCCGATGCTTAGTTATGGTAGTGAAAGCACATTATGTAATGTAATTGATGCTGGAATACGGGGGCATTTCAAAGCTTCGGCAGGCCGTGGAACTAAACGGGTGTCTGGTTGAATAGGAGAGGCGATGGCATTGATTCAGGTGACACTGGATAGACTCTTTCTGCATGATGGCAAAACGATTGTTTGTTATCACGGCGGTGTTTTCAAAGAAAAGCCGCATAGCGGCTGAAAGAGCGGATAGTCCGATTCGGGGCGCTGTGCACCTCTGTTTCTTTTCGCCCATGGTTAAGAGAACAGCCCTTGGTTTGTGACATAGTCATAAATGATATCTTCTATATGCGCATGCAGATCCTCATCGGGCTCTTCATTCCGTCTCTCTTCCAAGGCTGCTTTCAGGCTTTGTTTTTCATACGGGCTTAATGGATCTATGGCAACATTTCGGCCGTATTGGCGCAGTGCCTGTCCCATCATTTTCTCGACAAATTTCTCCATTATGACTCTCCTATCTTTATGCTTCGCTTTTATTCTACTAAATGTTTTTCTTCTCTCACACCCTTGGATCATATTTTCTGTCAGACAAGAATCATTTACCAGTATAAACCGAACGTACTTTCGCATATAATAGAAAAACGAACATAAGTTCTTTTTTAGAGGTGTGTATGATGAAAGAAAAAGTGATTTTTCTCGTTGACATGCAATCGTTTTATGCATCTGTAGAGAAAGCGGAAAATCCACATTTGAAAAATAGGCCCGTCATTGTGTCGGGTGACCCTGAAAAAAGGGGAGGAGTCGTATTGGCTGCCTGCCCGCTGGCAAAACAAACGGGGGTCGCGAATGCATCGCGTTTGTGGGAGGCGCAGGAAAAGTGCCCTGAAGCTATTGTGCTCCGGCCCCGTATGCAGCGGTATATTGATGTATCACTCCAAATTACGGCGATTCTAGAGGAATATACAGACCTTGTGGAACCGTATTCCATTGATGAGCAATTCATGGACATTACAGGCAGCCAGAAGCTGTTTGGGGCGCCGGAGGAGATCGCGAAAAGCATTCAGGGCAGAATCATGCGGGAGATCGGCGTTTATGCGCGGGTCGGAATCGGCTCTAATAAAGCGCTGGCCAAAATCGCGTGCGACAATTTTGCCAAAAAGAATAAGAACGGTATTTTTACCTTAACGAAAGAAAATATGAAAACCGACATGTGGCCGCTTCCGGTGGGCAGCATGTTTGGCGTTGGGAGCCGAATGAAGCATCACTTAAACCGGATGGGCATCAGCACGATCGGCGGGCTCGCGTCTTTTCCGCTCGAACTTTTAAAAAAGAAATGGGGCATTAACGGCCACGTGCTGTGGATGACAGCGAACGGGATCGACTATTCTCCTGTGTCAACTTCATCTCTGGACGGGCAAAAGGCGATAGGCCATGGAATGACTCTCCCGAGAGACTACGAACACTTTGACAAAGAAATCAAGGTCGTGCTGCTGGAACTGAGTGAAGAAGTGTGCAGGCGAAGCCGAAACGCCGGGGCAATGGGGCAGACGGTGTCAGTAAGCTGCCGGGGTGCTGATTTTGATTGGCCGACGGGCTTCAACCGGCAAGTGAAGCTGGCGGAGCCGACTAATTCCACCCAGGATGTATATGAGGCCGTATGCCGGCTGTTTCTTACGTTTTGGGACGGGAAGCCTGTCCGCCGCCTCGGGGTCAATTTGTCTCAGCTCTCCTCTGATGACATATGGCAGCTCAATTTATTTCAGGATGATGCAAAGAAAATGAGCCTTGGCTATGTGATGGATGGCATTAAAAGCCGGTTCGGCGATACAGCCATCATCAGGGCGGCGTCACTGACAGCGGCAGGCCAGGCATTTGAACGCGCGGCTAAAATAGGAGGGCATTATAAATGAACGACCATTTAAAAAGAGGCAACATGCTGTGGGAAGGGAGCAGGATGTTTCTGCCGGAACATAAACAAAGCCTGCTTGAGAGAAAGCGCCATAAACAAAAGCTGCAAAAGCCGATTCTTGATTCTGATAAGCTGGAGGAAATGAATCAAACGCTTTGCGCCGCGATGGAGTTTGCTCAGAATGTCACTGTCAGCTGCTTCCAGGACGGTGAAATCGTCCGCCGCACCGGGAAAATCTGCCGGTATGAAGAGTTTGAAAAAACAGTATGGGTAAAAGCAGACGAGGATCAGATTTATAAGCTGAAACTTGATCAGGTGCTTGATATTGTGCTGTAAAGTTTCTCCCCCCTGCACTGGGGGGAGAAATATGTTGCAGAAAAGAAGGCATTTACAATTCCAGTCAGGCAAAATATAATTTTTATATTGCAGAAAAAAAGAGCTGACATTCGTTTTGCCAGACGGAGGGAGATCAAATCGTAAATGGATATTCGAACAATTACGTCTTCAGATTATGAAATGGTAACGTCTGTAATGAATGAATGGTGGGGCGACCGGCAGCTGAAAGAAAAATTGCCGAGACTATTTTTTGAGCATTTTCAGGACACAAGCTTTATTACATCTGAACAGAACAGTATGACAGGATTTTTAATCGGGTTTCAATCGCAATCGGATCCTGAAACGGCATACATCCATTTCTCCGGTGTGCACCCTGATTTCAGAAAAATGCAAATAGGGAAACAATTATATGATGTCTTTATTGAAACGGTAAAACAAAGAGGCTGCACCCGGATCAAGTGCGTCACTTCACCGGTGAATAAGGTATCAATCGCGTATCACACAAAGTTGGGCTTTGACATTGAAAAGGGCACCAAAACGGTAAATGGCGTTTCAGTGTTTGCAAACTACGATGGCCCGGGCCAAGACAAGGTCCTGTTTGTCAAAAACATATGAGGGGGAAATAGGATGGATTTTTTATCAAAAACCCCTGAGCCTCCTTATTATGCTGTCGTTTTTTCGTCTGTCAAAAGCGAAAGTGACACAGAATATGCGGAAACAGCAGAGCGGATGGTATCGCTGGCGGCGGATCAGCCCGGATTTTTAGGCGTCGAAAGCGTTCGGGAAGCGAATGGAAGGGGCATAACGGTTTCCTATTGGGACAGTATGGACGCCATAAATCGCTGGAAGCATCACACTGAACATCAAGCGGCAAAAGAAAAAGGAAAGAGCGTTTGGTACGCGTCGTATGCAGTCCGCGTCGCAAAGGTTGAGAGGCAGCGGCTATTTTCAGGAGAACAGAAATGATTGAATTTCTTCAGCATAAGAAAGACAGCGCAGCGCGTGAGATTATTGCCGTACAGCAGCCCGCCTACATCAAAGAAGCGGAGCTAATCGGTTTTGGCGGTATTCCCGCCTTACAAGAGAAGGTCAAGGATATTCAAGCATCTCATGAACAGTTTGCGGGATATCGGAAAGACAGCAAACTGATCGGCGTCATTTCATATGAGAAAAACATGCATCATCTCACCATTTGCAGGCTGGTTGTGCATCCCGGCAGTTTCAGAAACGGGATTGGACGAGCACTTCTGCGATTTGTCATCGAGCAAAACGAAGACGCTGAGCTGATTGAAGTGGCAACAGCCGAGAACAATACACCGGCCGTGTCACTGTACACAAAGGCAGGGTTTCAAAAGATTGAAACGGTGAGAGCAGCGGAGGGTCTGGTGCTGTCGGTCTTTCATTTGTATCCGAAAAGAAAAGTTGAAGTGGTTCTCTACAATGAAAAATGGGCGGAACTTTTCAGTGAAGAAAAAGAACGGCTGAAGCTTGTGTTCGGACCTGAGATCATCGGTGTTCATCATATCGGAAGCACATCGATCCCGAACATGGCGGCAAAGCCAATCATTGATATTCTGATTGAAGTAAGATGTATTGAAGCTGTAAGCCAATATGATACACAAATGAAGGCTATCGGCTATACACCGAAAGGAGAAAACGGCATAGCTGGCAGGCGTTATTTCCAAAAGGGCGGAAATAAACGCACCCACCACGTCCATATATATGAAAAGGGAAACCCTGCTGTTGAAAGGCATATGCTGTTCAGAGATTATCTCAGAGCCCATCCAAAAATAGCGGCCGAATACGCTGTTCTCAAAAAACGACTGGCGGCCCATTATCCGGATCGTATCGATCAGTATATACAAGAGAAACATGATTGGATGAAGGCTGCAGAAGAACATGCGAAGCGATGGAAAGAAGGCAGAAACAATGCGGATGGAAGCGTTGTATGCTACAATAGCGAAAATGATGGAAACGGGGGTCTCACCTTATGAACATACATGTGACAGATGCAGCGAAACAGGCACTGCAGCAGGCGTTTGACGCCAACCCAGGGAAAAAAGCCCAGCTTCGTTACGATGCAGAAGGATGCGGCTGCGCGGTAAGCGGTGTACCGACAATTTGGCTGGCAAACGAATTAACGGGACAGTGTGAGCAGCTGGAAACGAACGGCATCCCGCTTTATATCCAATCGTCGCAAAAAGTGTTTTTTGACGATCAAATGACGATCGATTACAATGAAAAAGCCAAAACACTGGCGCTGAAAAGCCCGGCTGAAATGCTCAGCCCCAGAATGAGCATATTAGTAAAGTAGGGAGACACGAAACGTGGAACAAAAGCTGAAGTCAATGAAGAACACAGCACAGAATAAAACGTGGGTATCCTTCCTGAACCAAAACCATCCCTATACCTTGCTCCACTGGTCAATTGGAGGAGCAGAGTCAATCAAGAAAGATGTTTGGCTGCTGCAGGATGAAATGACCTTCGAAACGCAGGAGTTTACAACAATAGATCTTGCAATTGAATGGATCAGAGAAAATATGGATGGCATTACCGACGTTTTATGAAATGGAAAAGCGAAAGAGCCGAAGAGGCCTTTCGCTTTTTATTATGGAAAAGAAAAACCTAAGGTTCCAAGACGCTTCCAAAGTGGTATATTCCGCTGAGGTGCCAACATCAATCGTTTTAGCACAAGCAACTTGGGAGTAGAGTTGTGGAAAAGAGATGCGAGATGATCGAAGAAACAGCGTGAAAAGTCCTCCGTTAATAAACGCGCAATACAAAGTATGGGAGTCCCATAAAAAACGGAGATGGTTTGACGTCAAAAACAGGGGTTGATTTGCGTTATGGCAGAAAGCGATTTTTGTTTAACTGTCAACAGGATCAGAATAGAAAACACTTAATTTTAAAGCTTCTATGGTTCTTCGTTGACATTTTGACAACGAATCTATATCATTATACCGTCTTAGTCTTTAGGCTGATAGATTGATACGTTTTTAGTGTGAAAGGAGAACAGAATGGTGGATGAACAAAAGCAAAATCAGTTAGGAGCGCTGCTGAAAGAGCATTTGCGAAAAAGATCTTTATCATTAAGAGAATTGAGCGAACGCACACAAATTGATAAAGCGACCATTTCGAGAATCATCAATGGCAAAAGAAAAGCAAACCTAAACCATTTACAAAGGTTTTCAGACAGTCTTGGCGTTTCTTTTGATGAGCTGATGACAGCGGCGGGTTATCAAATGGAGAAGAAGCAGGAGAACGGCCGTCTGGATATTCACTCATCAATTGATGAAATTGAAGATGTTTTGCAAACCTCAAATGTCTATGGGCGGTCTTTTACAGCGGAAGAGCTGAGAAGCAAACTGAATGAGTACCAGCAATATTCTCAGACAGAAGAAGGGAAGCGTACGATTCAGGACGAGTTTGAAGATAAAGTCGAGAAAGTCAGCGGCATTGGCCCTTTCCTGACCCGTTTGCAGGACATGTATTGCAGATTTACCTCAGGGCGCGGAACGCCACGTGAATTGCTGCTGATAGGCGGTGCTTTGCTGTATTTCATTATTCCTGTTGATGTTATACCCGATTATATTTTTCCGATCGGATATATCGATGACGCCGCAGCGATTCAACTCGTCTTCAATCAATTGTCACCTAAATCATAATGGAGCACGTTAAAGATGAAAAGAAAACAAACCAACATTGACATCAGTCTTCTGCTTATTTTACTTTGTCTGTTTTTCATCAGTTTGCTGGCCGTTTACAGCGGGTCGGGGCAGTATGAAACAGAAGACCCTTTTTATTTTGCCAAGCGTCAGGTTATTTGGTATCTTGTCGGGTTTGGCATCATGGCGGGAACAGCCTATATCGATTACGAGCTGCTTGACCGATTGGCGCTTCGGTTATTTGTGGGAACCGTTTTTCTTCTCTCTCTCGTTCATTTTTTTGGAACATATAAAAATGGTTCACAGAGGTGGCTCAGCTTCGGGGTGTTAGAAATCCAGCCCACAGAATTTATGAAGATTATTTTAATTCTTCTGTTGGCTTCGGTACTCAATCAATATCACCATAAAAGGTTCTCCTTCACAGAGAGCCTCATTCCGACGGGTAAAATCATGGTGTACACAGTGATACCATTTTTCTTCATATTGATTCAGCCTGATTTAGGCTCTGCATTGGTGATATTGTCGATTGCATTCACGTTAATGCTGGTCTCGGGGATTTCGGGCAGAATGATCATGTTCCTGTCACTTGGGTTTATAGCATTGATCACCTTGTTGACGTTTTTACATAATTATTATTTTGACATATTTTCAAAAATCATAAAACCTCATCAGCTTGACAGGATATACGGCTGGCTCAGCCCTCATGAACATGCGTCCACATATGGCTACCAGCTGACACAGTCGTTATTGGCAATAGGATCGGGTCAGCTGACCGGGAGCGGTTTCACTCAAGGAGTCCAAGTTCAAGGAGGGAAAATTCCGGAGGCTCATACCGATTTTATATTCGCTGTCATTGGTGAAGAGTTCGGTTTTATGGGTGCCGTAACAGTAATCTGTCTGTACTTTCTGATGATCTACAGAATTATCAGGATTGCGATGCGGTCCAACAGTCTGTTTGGTGTTTATATATCTGCGGGGGTTGCGGGTTTAATTCTATTTCAAGTATTTCAAAATATCGGAATGACGATTGGGTTAATGCCTGTTACAGGGCTCGCTCTTCCGTTTATCAGCTATGGCGGCAGCGCGCTGTTGACCAATATGATTGCTTTAGGTCTCGTTTTTAGTGTGAATATCAGATCTAAGCATTATATGTTCGGCAGGGGGTGGGATTGATAGTGGCAAAGATTCTTTCCCATCTAAAGAAGCTTGATTATGTGTTAATCGCAGCGGTTCTGTTCTTATCCTCATTTGGTTTGCTGATGGTTTACAGCGCCGGCTATCCCCTCGGTTATATAAAGTATGACAATGGCAGCTACTTTTTTATGAAACAGCTGCAATGGCTGCTCATCGGTTTCATCTTTTTTGGCGCTGCCGCCTTTTTCCCTTACAAAGCCTACGGCAAAGTCATCCGGTTTTTAGTGAAGTTTGCGTTTTTGCTGCTGATTCTCGTTTTGTTGCCGATGATAGGGGTGGAGAAAAACAATTCCCAAAGATGGATTCATGTCGGTTCGCTCATCATTCAGCCGTCTGAAGCCGTAAAGCTTGTGATGGTTATTTATTTTGCCTGCGTGTATGCAAAAAAGCAGCGGTACATCGCTAATTTCAGAAAGGGCGTCATGCCTCCGCTTCTCATTTTGGCGGCTGTGTTCTTTCTGATTCTAAAACAGCCGGACTTGGGCACCGCCGTTTCAATTCTGTTAAGCTGCGGAGCTATTTTGTTGTGCGCCGGCATCAGAAAACGGCATTTATTGCTTCTCGGGACAATGGCCGGAACCGGTATTGCATACTTTGCTATAACGGCGCCGTACCGGATGAGAAGACTGACATCGTTCAGCAATCCTTTTCAGGATGAAAACGGAGATGGCTATCAGCTCATCAATTCCTACCTTGCCATTGATTCGGGCGGGTTTTGGGGAAATGGATTGGGGAAGAGTGTTCAAAAGCTGGGATTTCTTCCTGAAGCCCATACGGACTTTATTATGGCGGTTGTTATCGAGGAACTCGGTGCTGTCGGGCTGTTGATGATGATTGGGGCCTACCTGTTAATGATGTTCAGAGGCGTTCGGATCGCTGTTCAAATCAATGACCCGTTTGGAAAACTGCTGGCAATCGGCCTGACCTTTCAGATCATGATTCAAGCGTTATTTAATCTGGGCGCAGTTTTCGGCCTTCTCCCCATTACCGGAATTCCTCTTCCGTTTGTCAGCTATGGCGGTTCTTCGTTACTATTTATGCTGATTTCAGCCGGGATATTGGTCAATCTCTCATCCCATGTTAAGCGCCGTAAAAAACGTGAGGCCTATCTGTTATAGAAAGGCCTCACGTTTGTTTGGAAAACAAGGGCAGGTCTAAGGGTTCAGTATGTTTATTTTCTCTAAAAATTCCTGTACCGCTTTTCGGTACGCATCCCTGTTTTTGGTATACGACATGGCATGTTCACCGTTATCGGCAATATACAGTGCTTTCGGTCCGGGTTTCTTTTCATAAAGCCGCTCGGTTGAAGAAACCGGAATATAATCATCATCTTTACTGTGAATAAAGAGGACCGGTTTTTTGATTTTTTCAATGACAGCAAGCGGAGATACTTCGCGTGCGCGATAGCCGCCTCTCAGCTTCAAAAAGAAGTCGGCGATGGACAGCAGCGGCCAAGACGGGAGCCTGTATTCCACTTTCAGCCGATAGGCGAGCTGTTCATCAAAACGTGCGAACGGACAATCGGCAATATAAAAATCAGCGCCATCCTCACAGTGGTCACCAGCGTAAAGCAGGGCAGTCGCAGCACCCATTGATTCCCCGTGAACGCCGATCAATCCGTGATGGCCTGTTTTATTTTTGACCCAGCTGACAACCTCGCTGAGATCATCCTTTTCATAAAAGCCGTAGCTAGTCGTCTTTCCGCCGCTTTGTCCGTGCCGGCGATGATCATAAACAACCACATTCCAGCCGAGATCGAGAAATAAATGCATATATTTAAGAGAATTCAGCATATTCATCGTCACCCCGTGGCAGATAATGATGGTATTTGGGGTGTTATGCAAAGAGACATGGTATCCTTTTATATCATATCCGTAAGCGGATGGAATCACAAAAGAGGTTTTCTCCATTTGTTCAAAGGATTCAAACACATCATGTCCATCGTCTGTCTCTCTTTTGATAATGTCTTCATCTGTCTTCTTTTTGATAAACAGAATGACATTCGAAAAAACAATCCCAATCGCAATAACAGCAGTGAAGAGAGCGCCAATAGACAAAAGGATTTTCTTCAAAATAACCACAGCACCTTTCAACTATATACAGGAAATTGATACTTGAACTCATTATACCTAAACAGTGCTGTGCTGATCAAAGAGTTTTCAGAAGAGAGTCCGCTTGTTCAAACTATATGCTCCGTGATAAACTGGCTTCAAAATAAAACATGGGGGAAGCCTACATGAAAAAACAAAAGTCAGCTGAAAAACACCAGTTAAAAGATGGCCTTCAATCCGACATCAAAGCAAAGCTTATGGAGATGAAGAGCCAATTGAAGGAAGAGGAAAAGAGGCAGGAAAGAGAAAAAGCAGAGCAGATCAGAAAGAAAAAAGAGATCGAAAAAAACAAAAGCTTTGAAGAGCTCCTGGAAGAAAGCCAAATGGATTGGCATCAATATAAATAAACCAGCACCCATACAAGGTGCTGGTTTTTCTGTTATCAGCGGTGCGCTTCGTAAACGTCTTGTTTCGTATGAGATTGCAGCGATTTAATTTCCTCTTCGCTTAAACGCCGTGCGTTTGCAGCGTGAACGTTTTCCCGTAACTGCTCAATCTTACTGGCGCCTGTAATCACTGATGCGACAGCCGGCTGTGCTAACAGATACTGCAGCGACTTTTCTGTCATGGTAAGATCAGAAGCAACATCCTCTATTGCCTTGCGTGCATTTTTCAGTTCTTCGAAGGAGTAGGACAAATACCCGTTTTGTTTGATGCTGTCCGCCGCTTGTTCAAGCGGTTTTTCAGTTAAAAGCCCTTTGGCAACCGGACCTCTGGTGACTACGCTGATTTGATGTTCCTCTAAAAGCGGAAGCCATTCCTCGGGGCGTCTGTCAAACAGGCTGAACTGCATCATAATGCTGACGATGTTTGATTTTTTAACATATTCTTTTATCACATTCGGGCGAATGGAAGAAATGCCATAGTAACGGATGACACCTTCTTGCTTTAATTCTTCAAACGCTTCGATCGTTTCATCAATGTTGTCCTCCATCGTGCCGCCATGAAGCTGATAGAGATCAATATAATCAGTTTTCAGCCGTGAAAGGCTCTTTTTTACGGCTTCTTTTATGTAAGCTTTTGATGGGTCCCAATACCAGCCTTCGCTTTCGTCATTCCAGCGGTTTCCCGCTTTCGTTGCCAAAATAATATCCTGGCGTCTGTTTTGGATTGCATCACCGACGATTTCTTCGTTGCGTCCGCGGTCATACAAATCCGCTGTATCCAAATAGTTGATGCCAAGCTCGATCGCTTCATCCAGAATGGACAGGGCTTTGTTTTTTTCGGTTCCAAGAGACATACAGCCGAGTCCGACTTCGCTAACTTCTAAATCAGATGTACCTAATTTGCGCTTTCTCATGTGCACACTCCTTTTTTAGGCTTTGTATTGACCGTAATATAAAGGAGCCAAAGTTTCAACTTTTATGGCTTAGAGACCCAATCTTTCACGTATTGGAATGTGCGTCCGTACTCCTTTAGCTTCGCCCGAATCTCCCACGCTTTTCCGACTAAGACAACACCTTTAGGCATGCGGTAGACTTTCACGAAGAAGCCCCCTTTTCTCTAGTATGATAAAATGTATGGGGCATGATATAGAGACAGAACGGGAGATGAAGAAATGAAGTCATTAGAAGAAAAAACAATTGCCAAAGAACAGATCTTTTCAGGCAAAGTCATTGATCTTTATGTAGAGGACGTCGAGCTGCCAAACGGCAAAGCGAGTAAACGTGAGATTGTGAAACACCCTGGAGCTGTAGCCATATTAGCTGTCACAGATGAAGGGAAAATCATCTTGGTCAAACAGTTCCGTAAGCCGCTTGAACGGACGATCGTTGAAATTCCGGCTGGAAAGCTTGAAAAAGGAGAGGAACCTGAGTATACGGCACTTCGGGAGTTAGAAGAAGAAACGGGTTATACAGCGAAGAAGCTGACAAAAATCACAGCGTTTTATACATCGCCCGGCTTTGCCGATGAAATCGTCCACGTGTTTCTTGCCGAAGAGCTTTCTATTCTTGAAGAAAAACGGGAGCTTGATGAGGACGAGTTTGTTGAAGTGATGGAGGTGACGCTTGAAGAGGCGCTGAAGCTGGTTGAATCGCGTGAAGTATATGATGCAAAAACAGCCTATGCGATTCAGTATCTTCAGCTGAAAGAAGCGCTCCAAGCAAAAAAATGAAAAAGATTTACGCGGATTTTCACATTCATATCGGCCGGACCTTTACAGGAAGGGCTGTCAAAATAACAGGCGCCAAAACATTGACGCTGGACCGAATTTTGGTAGAAGCCAGTGAACATAAAGGGATGGAACTTCTTGGCATTATCGACTGTCATTCTCCGGAAGTCATGTTAGAGCTTGAGGAAGGCATTTCATCTGGGACGTACCGCGAGCTGCCCGGCGGGGGAATTCGTTACCGCAGCACGACTCTTTTATTGGGAAGCGAGCTGGAGATTTATGATGAAGCCTGCAGCGGGCCGATCCATGTGCTCGTGTTTATGCCGACGCTGGCTGATATGAAACTGTTCTCAAATTGGCTGTCAGCGCGGCTGAAAAACATTCATTTAAGCTCACAGCGGATCTATGAAACGGGCTTGAATCTGCAAAAAAAAGTGAAGGAAATGGGCGGGCTTTTTATTCCTGCCCATATTTTTACACCGCATAAAAGCTTATATGGTAAAGGGGTTGCATCAAGCCTAACCGAGGTTTTTGATCCCTCAATGATAGATGCGGTGGAGCTTGGATTAAGCTGTGATACAGACATGGCTTCACACGTATCTGAATTAAATCAGTATCCTTTTTTAACAAATTCTGATGCGCATTCGTTAGGGAAAATCGGCAGAGAATATAATGAACTATATGTGCAGTCAGCTGATTTTACCGAATTTGCTCTTGCATTAAGGGGACAAGGTGACAGGAAAATTACGTCGAATTACGGCTTGGACCCGCTATTGGGAAAATATTATCAAACGGCTTGCGAAGCATGCGGAGAACCTGCTGTGAGCGGGGAAACGGTGTGCGCAAATTGCGGAAATGCCAAGTTTACCAAAGGGGTTAGCGAAAGATTGTGTGAATTGAGTGATCAGACTGAAGTTCGCGTCTCGCGTCCGCGATATGTCCACCAGATCCCGTTGCAATTTGTTCCGGGTGTCGGTCCGAAAACACTGGGCAAACTAAAAAAAGCCTTCGGAACAGAGATGGCTGTTCTTCATGAGGCAACAGAAGAAGATTTGGCTCGCATTGTCCCGCAGAAAACCGCGGCGCTTATTGTAAAAGCGAGATCCGGTAAGCTGGAGTTGAAAGCCGGAGGAGGAGGAACCTACGGTAAAATTAAACCGTGAGTGATGAATTAACCCATTTCCTCCTGTACTTTTCTCTTCGTCCGGATAAAGGTGATCAGCTGGATGATTTCGTCTTCACTCAGCGGCTTGCCATCAACAGAAATCGTTAAGTCAAGGCTGCTCCACGTGGTCAATTCAATGGTCTTTGGAGCAGTCTGCTTTTGTTTCTCGCGGCCCAAAAGTTCATCGCAGGTTGTGTCAAAGAGGTCAGCCAGCATGGCAAGCGCCTCAAGCGAAGGCCGCCGATAGCCTGACTCATAGCCGGCATATGTGCTTTTTGCGATACCCAGAAGGTCAGCTGTATATTGAAGCGACCAATTTTTCTTTTTTCTCAATTCAGTTAAACGATCTAGATTCATGAACTTCCGCTCCTTTTTCACCTTGAGCTGATTATATCATATAGGTATTAGGAAGTGTACGCGAATTGAATAATAATGTCTTGCGTATTTTATTTTCCGTGTCTATAATTGCATTAAAAGTATGCGAAAAGCGAATACCTTCTCGCAACCCATCTTTAGATACAGTGAAGAGGTGCATGGTATGAAAAAATTATTGATGTTGACAACTGGGGGAACGATTGCTTCAGTTGAAGGGGAAAATGGGCTGGCTCCCGGAGTCAAGGCTGATGAATTATTAAGTTACGTATCAAAACTTGACAACGATTACACGATGGAAACGCAGTCGCTTATGAATATAGACAGCACTAATATGCAGCCTGAATACTGGGTGGAAATAGCAGAAGCCGTGAAGGAAAATTATGATGCCTATGACGGATTTGTTATTACCCACGGCACAGATACAATGGCCTATACATCCGCCGCATTATCATATATGCTGCAGCATGCCGATAAACCGATTGTGATCACTGGCTCGCAAATTCCAATCACGTTCCAAAAAACGGATGCCAAAAAAAATATCACAGACGCCATACGCTTTGCCTGTGAAGGTGTGGGCGGCGTTTATGTTGTGTTTGACGGCAGAGTCATCCAAGGAACGCGTGCGATCAAATTAAGAACGAAAAGCTACGACGCATTTGAAAGCATCAATTACCCATATATCGCTTTTATCAATGAAGACGGGATCGAATACAACAAACAAGTAACGGAACCTGAGAACGACACCTTCTCAGTTGATACTTCACTATGCACAGATGTATGTCTGCTGAAGCTGCATCCGGGCTTAAAGCCTGAAATGTTCGATGCCCTAAAAAGCATCTACAAAGGAATCGTCATTGAGAGTTATGGCAGCGGAGGCGTGCCGTTTGAAGGCAGAGATATTTTGTCGAAAGTGAATGAGCTGATCGAAAGCGGAATCGTCGTCGTGATCACAACTCAATGTCTGGAAGAAGGAGAAGACATGAGCATTTACGAAGTCGGCCGCAGAGTCAACCAAGACTTAATTATCCGATCCAGAAATATGAACACAGAAGCAATCGTGCCGAAATTAATGTGGGCACTCGGCCAGTCTGCGGATCTATCTGTCGTCAAGAGGATTATGGAAACGCCGATTGCTGATGACGTTGTCCTTTAAATGGCAAAAACGATAACCACCATAGAGAAAGTAGGTTAAAGATTATGTTAAACGGCCAAAAAGAATACCGCGTGGAAAAAGACTTCCTTGGGGAAAAACAAATTAAAGCGGATGTTTATTACGGAATTCAGACGCTCCGTGCTTCTGAAAACTTTCCGATTACGGGATACAAGATCCATGAAGAAATGATTAATGCGCTGGCGATCGTCAAAAAAGCCGCGGCTCTTGCCAACATGGATGTGAAACGGCTGTATGAAGGAATTGGCCAAGCTATCGTACAAGCCGCTGACGAGATTCTGGAAGGCAGATGGCACGAGCAGTTTATCGTCGATCCGATTCAGGGCGGTGCCGGAACTTCTATGAATATGAATGCGAATGAGGTGATCGGAAACCGGGCGCTTGAAATCATGGGACATCAAAAGGGCGATTATATCCATTTAAGCCCAAACACACATGTGAATATGTCTCAGTCAACGAACGATGTGTTCCCGACGGCTATCCATATTTCCACTTTGAAGCTTTTAGAAAAACTGCTGAAAACGATGGAAGACATGCATTGTGTGTTTAAACAAAAAGCACAGGAATTTGATTCTGTTATTAAAATGGGGCGGACACACCTTCAAGATGCTGTTCCGATCCGTCTTGGCCAGGAATTCGAAGCGTACAGCCGTGTTCTGGAACGTGATATCAAACGAATCAAGCAATCACGCCAGCACCTGTATGAGGTCAACATGGGCGCGACGGCTGTCGGTACCGGCCTGAACGCAGATCCTGAATATATCAAGCAGGTTGTGAAACACCTTGCTGATATCAGCGGGCTTCCTCTTGTCGGCGCTGATCATCTTGTTGATGCGACACAAAATACGGATGCCTATACAGAGGTGTCGGCAGCATTAAAGGTCTGCATGATGAACATGTCAAAGATCGCAAACGACCTTCGCTTAATGGCATCAGGCCCGCGCGCCGGACTTGCGGAAATTTCTCTGCCTGCACGTCAGCCGGGGTCTTCCATTATGCCGGGAAAAGTCAATCCGGTTATGGCCGAGCTGATCAACCAAATTGCGTTCCAAGTTATTGGAAACGACAATACAATCTGCCTTGCATCAGAAGCCGGCCAGCTTGAATTGAACGTGATGGAGCCCGTGCTTGTCTTTAATTTGCTTCAATCCATCAGCATCATGAACAACGGGTTCCGCTCGTTCACTGACAATTGCTTAAAAGGCATCGAGGCCAACGAAAAACGCTTGAAACAATACGTGGAAAAAAGCGCAGGCGTCATCACTGCAGTCAATCCGCATCTTGGTTATGAAGCGGCAGCCCGAATTGCCCGGGAAGCCATTATGACAGGCCAATCGGTCCGTGACCTTTGCCTGCAGCATGATGTGCTGACAGAAGAAGAATTGGATATCATTTTAAATCCATACGAGATGACAAAACCAGGGATCGCAGGGAAAGAACTATTAGAAAAATAAAATTTAAACAATATACAGCTTATTCATCGGCGGATCGGCTGGTGAATAAGCTGTTTACAACATAGGGATGAGGAAGTATAGTATACGTGTGCTGTACTATTTATTGAAAGCGTTTTAGCTTTTTACATGAAGGGGGACTTCTTTTGAAGGATGTAAGACTGCCAACATTATTCGAAATTATTATTGTACTAGGATCATTTTTAGCACTTGTCATGTCGTTTACAGTTTTTTTAGACTTGCCGATACAGCTCGCGCTTTTCATTTCCTGGTTTATCGCAATGATTCTCGGAATCAGACTTGGTTATTCTTATAAAGATATGCAAAATGCCATTCTATATGGTATATCAAACGGTCTTGAAGCCGTTCTGATTCTTGTTTCAGTAGGAGCGCTTATTGGAACATGGATCGCCGGTGGGATTGTACCGACTCTGATTTACTATGGTTTAGAATTTATTCACCCTAGTATCTTTTTGCTTGCAACGTTAATTATTTGTTCCATTATGTCTGTAGCAACAGGAACATCATGGGGAACAGTCGGAACTGCCGGCATTGCCATGATCGCTATTGGAGAAGGTTTAGGCCTTCCGCTTCCTCTTGTAGCGGGCGCTATTCTTTCAGGCGCTTATTTCGGAGACAAGCTGTCTCCTCTTTCAGACAGCACAGTTCTTGCATCCTCACTATCGAAAGTGGATGTCTTAGACCACGTCAGGGCTATGCTCTTTTTATCCGTCCCAGCGTATGTCATTACAGCAATTTTATTTACCATTACGGGCTTTATGTACGGCGGGAAAAATATTGATCTTGATAAAGTTGAATTCTTGAAATCATCTTTGCAAAATACGTTTGACATTCATATTTGGATGCTGATCCCGGCTATTGTCGTTATTGTCTTACTGGCGATGAAAAAGCCATCAATGCCGGTCATCGTAATCGGCGCTTTGCTAGGCGCTATTTGGGCGGTTGTTTTCCAAGGCATGAATCCAGCGGATGCGGTTGCAACTGCCTACAACGGATTCTCTATTAAAACAGATGTTGAATTCTTGAACGGCCTGTTAAATCGCGGAGGCATTGTCGGAATGCTCGGTTCGCTTGTCGTCATTATCTTTGGTCTCGGATTCGGCGGGCTGCTTGAAAAGCTTGGCGTCTTAAAAGTGATCGTCTCTATGTTTGAAAAGAAATTAACATCACCGGGCAACGTCACTGTTTCTACGCTGATTGTAGCGTTTTTAGCAAACATCTTCGGCTGTGCGATGTATGTATCTCTTATTTTGACACCGAAGATTATGGAAAACAGCTACGATCGGTTGAATCTCGACAGAAGGGTGCTGTCTCGTAACTCGGAGGTGGGGGGAACCTTAACTTCAGGTATGGTTCCTTGGTCTGATAACGGTATTTACATGGCTGGTATTTTAGGAGTTTCAACCTTCGCCTATCTGCCGTTTATGTGGCTCAGTTTTGTTGCAATAGGTCTTGCTATTATCTATGGTTATACAGGAAAATTTATATGGTATACGAAAAACAATACAGCTAAAGCCGAAAAACTAGGCTAATAGGGGAGGATCACTGAATGATAGCGAAACACATGATTCGAACACTGATGATCGAAACGCCTTCGGTTCCCGGAAACCTTGGAAGGGTGGCTTCGGCAATCGGCCTTCTGGGCGGGGATATTGGTGAAGTGGAGACAGTGAAAGTCGGTCCCAATTACACAATGCGGAATATTACCGTTCAAGTGGAGAATGAAGAACAGCTTCAGGAAGTGATCGCGGCTGTACAGGGCTTGGGAGAAGGGATCAGGCTTCACACCGTATCTGATGAAGTTCTGTCCGCACATGAAGGCGGAAAAATCCAAATGAAAAGCAAAATGCCAATCCGCTCACTGGCAGAGCTTGGGCGTGTCTATACACCAGGTGTTGCAGACGTGTGCAGACTGATTGAAAAAGAACCTGAAAAAGCCTCTATTTATACTACGATCAGCAATTCTGTCGCAATTGTAACGGATGGAACGGCAATTCTGGGCCTTGGCAATATCGGCTCTGTGGCAGGCATGCCTGTCATGGAAGGAAAGGCTGCTCTGTTTGATCAGCTGGCGGGTATCAGTGGCATTCCGATTTTGCTTGATACGAGTGATCCTGAAGAAATCATCAAAACGGTAAAGCATATTTCTCCGGGCTTTAACGGCATCTTGCTTGAGGATATCGGCTCGCCGCATTGCTTCGAAATCGAGGACCGCCTAAAAGAGGAGCTGAACATCCCTGTTATGCACGATGATCAGCACGGTACAGCTGTTGTAACGCTGGCAGCTGCCATCTCGGCATGCAGGAGTGCAGGTGTTGACCTGAAAGAAGCGAAGGTTGGGCAAATCGGACTGGGCGCAGCAGGCGTCGCTATCTGCCGGATGTTTATGGCCTATGGCGTAAAAGCTGTGTACGGAACAGACAAATCAGAGGAAGCGATGAACCGTCTAGAACAGTATGGCGGACAGGCAGTTGCCGGCATCGAGGAGCTCATGGAAACATGTGACATTATCATTGCCACAACGGGAGTTCCCGGGTTAATTAAACCAGCATTTGTACGGTCTGGCCAGGTGATTTTGGCGTTATCGAAT
Organism: Bacillus sp. K7; assembly: GCF_053903245.1. NCBI lineage: Bacteria > Bacillati > Bacillota > Bacilli > Caryophanales > Bacillaceae > Bacillus > Bacillus sp. K7. The sequence continues at coordinate 2,225,709 of NZ_CP096406.1, read as the reverse complement.
CCGAAGCCGGAAATTGAGCCGGAGGCCGCGCAGCAGGCCGGCGCCGCATATGCAGCTGATGGCCGTTCTGTTAATAATGTGCTTGGCTTCCCGGGTATTTTCAGAGGAGCGCTCAACGCAAAAAGCAAGGAGATCAATCATGATATGCTTGTCGCAGCAGCAGAGGCCATCGCAGCCTGCACGAAGCAAGGCGATGTGGTCCCGCAGCCGCTTGATTCAAAAGTCCATCATGAGGTAGCAGCCGCAGTCGAGCGCGCGGCCCTTACAGCAGTGAAATCAATAAAGTAAAACAGCAGCACCTGTTACGCCAGGTGCTGTTTTTTCTCATTTTGAGTTCATTTTGCTATAATATGTGTGGAAACAAATAAGGGAGTGATCATTATGGCAAAAAGCCGAGCGAAAAAGAAGCGGGAGCATCTGCTGAGAAACGGCGGACGTAACGTCTTATTATCAAGAGGCAGCACACCATCGTTCAGCACACATGAAAGAAAGACAAAAAGCAAAAAAGACATGTTGAATAAACAAAATAAGAATCCTTATGATCATACAGCGGTTGATGATAAGGATTTTTTTGTGCCCGAAAAAGCCGCCTAGCATTCGTCTCTATCGTTTCTTTTTTGAAAAAGGGCATGTTTTTCCGTTTCTTTCATACAATCTATTAAATCAAATCACTAGAACGGGCGGGAGGAAACGGAATGCGAAAAATCTCTTATAAGGATATGTTTCTCAGACATGTCAAAGATCATCTCTCTCTTTATATATTTGTCTCAGTCCTATTTTTCATGGGTGTCATATTTGGCGCGATTATTGTCAACAGCATGACCATCAGCCAGAAAGAAGATTTATATTACTATTTAAGCCAATTTTTCGGCCAGCTTTCAGAGGATAAACAGGCAAGGTCATCTGATATGTTTTGGCAAAGTATCTTTCATAATGTAAAATATTTAGGACTCATGTGGATATTAGGAATTTCCGTCATTGGGATGCCGATTATATTCATCATGATCTTTCTGAAAGGAATCGTCGTCGGCTTTACTGTCGGATTCCTCGTCAATCAAATGGGAATCAGCGGTTTTTTCTTATCCTTTGTTTCCGTTTTACCGCAAAATGTGCTGCTGATTCCTGCTTATCTCATTATGGGCACGTGTGCGATTGCGTTTTCTCTAAAGTTAATCAGGCAGCTGTTTGTTAAACGGAGTCTGCATGATGCGCCGATTCAGTGGTTCGGCCGGTATGCTTTCGTGCTTCTGGTCATTTTGTTTTTAGCGCTGATCTCATCACTTTTTGAAGCCTATTTATCACCTGTTTTAATGGAAAAGCTCACATCGAGACTTTTTTAAAATGATTATTAAAAGAAAAACATTTTATTTATCAGTTTATAATAATTATAGTTGGAACTCTGCGCGTATTTTGTTATAATGAGTCATGGAATGCGGCGTAGGAGGGAAAGACATGGAAAACCGTATTGATCGAATTAAGAAACAGCTGCACTCATCCAGCTACAAACTTACGCCTCAGCGTGAAGCGACAGTAAGAGTGCTGCTTGAAAACGAAGAAGACCATTTAAGCGCAGAAGATGTATACCTCCTCGTAAAAGAGAAATCTCCTGAGATCGGTCTCGCAACAGTATACCGTACGCTTGAATTATTAACTGAATTAAAAGTCGTTGATAAAATTAACTTTGGTGACGGCGTGTCCCGTTACGACCTTCGGAAAGAGGGCGCAGCTCACTTTCATCATCACTTAGTGTGCATGGAGTGCGGAGCCGTTGATGAAATTGAAGAAGATCTGCTTGAAGACGTGGAAGAAATCATTGAACGTGATTGGAAATTTAAGATTAAAGATCATAGATTGACGTTTCACGGCATTTGCCACCGCTGTAACGGAACGGAAACTGAATAGACGGTGCCGAGCGCGAACCTTTTCTCATGGGGAAAGGGTTTTTTGCTGTTTCTATGTATAAAACCTTTCTGATTTGGCATATGGTTTAAATAACTGGAACCATAGGAAAGGATCGATTAGGACATGGGAAGATTCCTAAAAACAGCCCTCGATGCATTAAAAGTTTTCATCCTGTTTACCGGTTTTACCGCTCTGTTCTATTATGCTATGATATGGGTGAATCAAGAGTATGAAAACTATCATCGGTACGATAAACCGGAAGGCTCCGCTGTAAAAGTTGTTGAAATGGATCAGGATGAAAAAGGCGGATGGTTCGACCGGTTGATCTTTTTTTACCAAAACGGGGAGTAGATCAAGAGTGAAAGATCAAATCAAGGATTTCATCCACTACGTCATGGTAGAGAGAGGGCTTTCTCACAACACGGTGGTATCCTATGAACGCGACCTGAAAAGCTATTCTCTCTATTTAACAGAAACCCTTCATCTTACTGATTGGGATCACGTAACCCGCATACATATTATCCAATATTTAAAGCATTTGAAGGAAGCGGGGAAATCCGGCAAGACATCAGCGAGGCATTTGGCATCCATTCGCTCTTTTCACCAATTTCTGCTCAGGGAAAAGGTGACGGACAAGGATCCTTCCGTTCATATCGAGACACAAAAGACCGAACGGGCGCTTCCGAAGGTGCTCGCGCTCAATGAAGTCGAGCGATTATTGGACACGCCTAAGCTGACGAGCCCTTTTGGCTATCGGGATAAAGCGATGCTGGAGCTGCTTTATGCGACAGGCATACGAGTCAGTGAAATGATAGAATTGAAAACGGCAGATGTTCATTTATCCATGGGTTTTGTCCGCTGCTTCGGGAAAGGAAGAAAAGAACGGATTGTGCCAATTGGTGAAGCCGCCGCTTCCGCGATTGAGGAATATATGACGAAAGCCAGGGGGAAACTACTAAAGAACAAAGTGTCTGACGCTCTCTTTTTAAATCATCACGGCAAGCAAATCAGCCGTCAAGGATTTTGGAAAAACCTAAAGAAAATCGCGCTTGAAGCCGGAATCAAAAAAGAGCTGACCCCGCATACTCTCAGGCATTCCTTTGCGACCCATCTGCTTGAGAATGGAGCTGATTTAAGAGCGGTGCAGGAAATGCTCGGCCATGCGGATATATCCACGACGCAAATTTATACGCATGTGACGAAAACAAGGCTGAAGGATGTGTACAAGCAGTTTCATCCGCGCGCCTAGCCGCAGGTGGCTGCGGCTTTTTTGTTTAACGGGACAGAAAATATTGAAGTTTCTCATTATTTCCAAATGCATTGTCAATGGGAATGAAAACGGTTTATACTTGAGTTGTCAGACCTCTTGGCGATACAATAGACGTATAGAAAAAAAGGAGGCTTTCAAGATGCCTGCATACAAATATAATCGTGTGTTTTTAATTGTAATGGACTCAGTCGGAATCGGCGAAGCGCCGGATGCCGCAGACTTTAATGACGAAGGCGCCAATACGCTCGGGCATATAGCCGAGCATATGAATGGATTACATATGCCGAATATGGCAAAACTCGGCCTTGGTCTCATCGGAGATATCAAAGGTGTTGAAAAAACAGAACATCCGCTTGCGTATTATGGAAAAATGCAAGAAGCGTCCAACGGCAAAGATACTATGACAGGCCATTGGGAGATCATGGGACTATACATTGATAAACCGTTTAAAGTGTTTCCGGAAGGGTTTCCTGATGAACTGCTTCAGGAGCTGGAAAAGAGATCTGGACGCAAAATTATCGGGAACAAGCCGGCTTCCGGCACAGCAATTTTGGATGAACTTGGCCAAGAGCACATGGAAACAGGCGCTTTAATTGTTTACACATCTGCTGACTCTGTTTTGCAGATTGCCGCTCACGAAGAGGTTGTGCCGCTTGAAGAGCTGTACCGCATTTGTGAAACGGCAAGAGAGCTTACGCTTGATCCGAAGTATATGGTAGGCCGCATTATCGCACGGCCGTTCGTCGGAGAGCCTGGACAATTCAAACGGACGCCAAACCGCCATGACTATGCACTTAAGCCGTTTGACCGCACTGTCATGAATGAATTGAAAGACAGCGGCTTAGATGTCATCTCAATCGGAAAAATCTCTGATATTTATGACGGAGAAGGCATTACTTCTTCCCGGAGAACGGTTTCCAATATGGACGGAATGGACAAGGTGATTGATACGCTGGGAGAGGACTTTACTGGTCTGAGCTTTGCGAATCTTGTTGATTTCGACGCCTTATTCGGACACCGCCGCGACCCGGAAGGCTACGGACGCGCGCTTGAAGAATTTGATGCGCGGCTTCCGGAAGTGTTTGAGAAAATGAAAGAAGATGATTTGCTAATCATCACAGCCGACCACGGCAATGATCCGATTCATCACGGAACCGACCATACACGCGAGTTTGTGCCGATTCTCGCTTACAGCAAAAAACATGAGAACGCGCAAATGCTGCCGCTTGCAGACACATTTGCTGATATCGGCGCTACGATCGCTGATAACTTTCAAACGAATCAACCGAAATACGGGAAAAGCTTTTTATCTTTATTACAATAGGGGGACTGTTTCTTGAAAAATAGAATCGAACGCGCAGCCGCTTTTATTAAACAAAACCTGCCGGAATCTCCGAAGATCGGCCTTATTTTAGGATCTGGTCTTGGCATTTTGGCGGATGAAATCGAAAATCCAATCAAGCTGAAATATGAAGACATACCTGAATTCCCGGTATCTACTGTTGAAGGACATGCCGGACAGCTTGTGCTTGGCACCCTTGAAGGAGTTTCCGTCATTGCGATGCAGGGCCGTTTTCATTTTTATGAAGGCTATTCAATGGAGAAAGTCACTTTCCCTGTACGTGTGATGAAAGCGCTCGGCGTGGAAGCGTTGATCGTGACAAACGCCGCTGGCGGCGTCAACACTGAATTCCGAGCGGGAGACTTAATGATCATTACCGATCATATCAACTTTATGGGAACAAATCCGTTAATCGGTCCAAACGAAGCCGATTTCGGCGTGAGATTTCCAGATATGTCTTCAGCCTATGACAAAGATCTATCAGGCCTGGCTGAAAAGATTGCGAAAGACCTTAACATTCCGATCCAAAAAGGCGTGTATACCGCTGTGACAGGACCTTCTTACGAAACACCGGCAGAAGTCCGTTTTTTAAGAACAATGGGCTCTGACGCAGTCGGCATGTCTACTGTTCCGGAAGTGATTGTGGCAAACCACGCCGGAATGCGTGTCCTTGGCATTTCCTGCATCTCTAACGCGGCAGCCGGAATTCTGGATCAGCCTTTAAGCCATGATGAAGTAATGGAAGAGACTGAAAAAGTAAAAGCAGGATTTTTACAGCTTGTGAAAGCGGTAGTCTCGAAGTACGAATAAAAAGGATACAAAGATCAAAAGACAGCTGTGTTTAATATACGCAGCTGTCTTTTTCTATGCCCAAAAAATACGAAACATTTTCCATCAGTGGCGTATAAATCCATCCCGCTTGGAAAAAATAAAAAGGATTATGAAATGGAGGGCTTTTGAGATGAAACGTCTTTTATCCACTTTGTTGATTGGTATCATGCTGCTTACATTTGCACCGTCTGCATTTGCAAAACAAGACGGAAAAGGCACTTCAGAGCTTGCTCATGAAGCGAAGTCTGCGGTGCTGATAGAACGTGACACGGGAAAAGTGCTTTACAACAAGAACAGCAATGAGAGACTGGCGCCTGCAAGCATGACGAAAATTATGACGATGCTTTTAATTATGGAAGCTTTAGATGAAGGCAAAATCAAAATGAGTGATAAGGTCCGTACGAGCGAGCATGCCGCTTCAATGGGCGGCTCACAGATTTTCCTTGAGCCGGGTGAGGAAATGACGGTCAAAGAAATGCTGAAAGGCATCGCAATCGCATCGGGAAATGACGCTTCTGTAGCGATGGCAGAATTCATTTCCGGCTCAGAAGAAGAATTTGTGAAGAAAATGAACAAAAAGGCAAAAGAGCTGGGTTTGAAAAACACAACCTTTAAAAATCCGACCGGACTGACCGAAGAGGGCCATTATAGTTCTGCTTATGACATGGCAATCATGGCTAAGGAATTATTGAAATATGAATCAATCACGAAATTCACCGGCACGTATGAGGATTACCTGCGCGAAAATACAGATAAAAAGTTTTGGCTTGTGAATACGAATCGGCTGATTAAGTTTTATCCCGGCGTAGACGGTGTAAAAACAGGCTATACAGGTGAAGCGAAATATTGTCTGACAGCTTCGGCTAAAAAAGGAAACATGCGGGCCATTGCGGTTGTGTTCGGGGCGAGCACACCTAAAGATAGAAACGCTCAAGTGACAAAGATGCTTGATTTCGCTTTTAGTCAATATGAAACGCATCCTTTATATAAACGGAATGAAACAGTAGCAAAAGTGAAGGTCAAAAAAGGAAAACAAACTTTTATCGAACTCACGACTTCTGAGCCGATTTCAATATTGACGAAAAAAGGCGAGGATATGAAACATGTAAAAAAAGAAATTAAATTGAATGACAATGTAAGCGCTCCTATTCAAAAAGGCCAAGAGCTTGGCACACTCGTTCTGAAAAAGGATGGAGAAGTGCTCGCTGAAAGTCCCGTTGCTGCAAAAGAAGATATGAAGAAAGCCGGGTTCTTAACGTTCTTAAAGCGGACAATGGGAGACTGGACAAAATTTAAGTAATTATGCCGAATGATCACTAGTTTTGTCACGGTGAAGGAATTCATTCCATCGAAATCGAAACACTCATTATCCGATCATATCAAGGAGGAATGAGCATGAGCCTTGGAATTGACATGCATGTCAAAGAATCTGTGCTTTGTATTCGATTAACAGGCGAACTCGATCACCATACGGCTGAAACCCTGAAACAAAAAGTGACTCAAGCATTAGAAAAGGATGATATTCGTCATATTGTGCTGAATTTGGAGGACCTTTCCTTTATGGACAGTTCGGGGCTTGGTGTCATTTTAGGAAGATATAAGCAAATTAAGCAAACTGGCGGGGAAATGGTCGTTTGCGCGATCTCTCCTGCAGTGAAGCGGCTGTTTGATATGTCGGGACTGTTTAAAATTATCCGATTTGAACAATCCGAGCAGCAGGCGCTGCTGACGCTGGGGGTGGCATCATGAAAAATGAAATGCATCTTGAATTTTCTGCCCTCAGCCAGAATGAGTCATTCGCCCGCGTGACAGTTGCTTCGTTTATTGCCCAGCTTGACCCGACAATGGACGAACTGACCGAAATCAAAACAGTCGTGTCAGAAGCTGTGACCAATGCCATTATCCACGGATATGAAGAGAACTGTGACGGAAAAGTTTATATTTCAGTGACGCTGGAAGATCATGTCGTATATATGACCATTCGCGATGAAGGCAGGGGCATTACAGATCTTGAAGAAGCCCGCCAGCCTTTATTCACGACGAAGCCTGAGCTTGAACGCTCTGGAATGGGCTTTACCATTATGGAAAATTTCATGGATGATGTCAGGATCGATTCATCGCCTGAGATGGGCACAACGATTCGCTTAACAAAGCACTTATCAAAAAGCAAAGCGCTTTGTAATTAAGGAGATTTGTTATGGATGTGGAGGTTAAGAAAAACGGCAAAAACGCTCAGCTGAAGGATCATGAAGTAAAGGAATTAATCAAACAAAGCCAAAATGGCGACCAGCAGGCAAGAGACCTCCTCATAGAAAAAAACATGCGTCTTGTTTGGTCTGTCGTACAGCGGTTTTTAAACAGAGGATATGAACCTGACGATCTTTTCCAGATCGGCTGCATCGGGTTGTTAAAATCTGTTGACAAATTTGATTTAACCTATGATGTGCGTTTTTCAACGTATGCAGTGCCGATGATTATCGGAGAAATCCAGCGTTTTATCCGTGATGACGGAACGGTAAAGGTGTCAAGGTCATTAAAAGAGCTCGGAAACAAAATCCGGCGCGCAAAAGATGAGCTTTCAAAAACACTGGGCAGAGTGCCGACAGTGCAGGAGATCGCCGACCATTTGGAGATTGAAGCAGAAGATGTCGTACTCGCCCAAGAGGCGGTAAGGGCTCCGTCTTCAATTCACGAAACCGTTTATGAGAATGACGGAGATCCGATAACCCTGCTTGATCAAATCGCTGACAACTCAGAAGAAAAATGGTTTGACAAAATTGCGCTGAAAGAAGCGATCAGCGATTTGGAAGAAAGGGAAAAATTAATCGTCTATCTCAGATATTATAAAGACCAGACACAGTCCGAGGTGGCTGAGCGGCTTGGGATTTCTCAAGTTCAGGTTTCCAGGCTGGAAAAGAAAATATTAAAACAGATCAAGGTTCAAATGGATCATCCGGATAGCTAGCCTGCCATGCAGGCTGGCTTTTTTTTGTGCAAAAGCGTGGTAATTTATGGTCTTTACAAGCGGATGAATGAGAACAAAATCGAACCACATACTACATATATAACCACCGAAAGATGGTGATCGATGATGGAACGACGTATATTTATCCGACTTCGCCACAGGGTGCTGGCCCATCCGGGAGATATCATCACGGTCGGAGATGCCGCGCAAATAGAAGGACAGCATCAGCTGAAAAAGAAACTGTCGGCTATGCCGCTTTATCAGGTGAGTGAAAAAGATAAAAATATCGTAATTCTGGATATCATACAAGTCCTCAAAGCCATCCATTTACAAGATCCGGCCCTTGATGTTCAAACAGTAGGCGGAGCAGAAACCATTGTTGAAATTCAGTATCGGAAACGGCATTTATCAACGGTTCTGTTTATCGGTGTCTGGCTGCTTCTGTTTATCGGATCGTGTCTTGCCATTATGAACTTTCATGAGGATGTCAGCATGAGAGATGTTCATATTGCACTATATGAAATCATAACCGGAGAGAGGAATGACTATCCATACTTGCTTCAAATCCCATACAGCATCGGTTTGGGACTGGGGATGATCGTGTTTTTTAACCACATCTTTAAAAAGCGCCTTAATGAAGAGCCCAGCCCGCTGGAGGTTGAGATGTTTAACTATCAGCTTGATCTCGATCAATATGTGGCCATGCATGAGAATAAAGAAACAATAAAGGATTTGCATGATCGTTAGTGTATTGTTCATTATTTTTGTCGGGCTCGGCGGAGGCATCACGGTGGGGGCTGGCTTCGTTGCTTTTTTAACCGTAATGGGAATCATCCCGAGGCTGATGCAGCTTACCAAAACGATGAGATTTGTACAGGCTTATGAAGCGGCTGTTATTCTTGGCGCGGTATGCGGGGGATGGGAGACGCTTCATATGAACCATCTATTTTTAACAAAATGGATTGCTGTACCGGTCGGGCTGCTGGCGGGTGTATTTGTCGGGATGCTTGCAGCTGCCCTTACAGAGGTTTTAAATGTGCTGCCGATTTTAGCAAAACGAATCGGTCTCAGAAGTAAAATCATTATTCTATTAATGGCGATCGTGATTGGGAAAATCGCGGGGTCTTTATTTCACTGGCTGTATTTTATTGATCATTCATAAGGAGGTTTCAAGATGACAAACATAAAAGAAAACTACAAATCAAAAGTAAAAACATATCAGCCTAAGCCGCCTTACGTTTGGAACTGTGTCAAAGCCTTTCTGGTAGGCGGTCTGATCTGTGCGATCGGGCAAGGTCTGCAGAATTTCTATATCCATTTTTTTGATTTTAATGAAAAAACAGCGGGAAATCCAACGGCAGCCACACTGATATTAATTTCAGCCCTATTAACCGGGTTTGGCATCTATGACAGAATCGGACAGTTTGCAGGCGCCGGTTCAGCTGTCCCGGTCACAGGTTTTGCCAACAGCATGGCAAGCGCGGCGCTGGAATATAAAAGCGAAGGGTTCGTGCTTGGAGTAGCGACAAATATGTTTAAACTGGCAGGGAATGTCATCGTTTTCGGTGTTGTGGCTGCTTACATCGTCGGAATGATTCGGTTTGCTTTTGAGAAACTGATGTCATAGGAGGAAAAGAAAATGAAATTAACCGGAAAGCAAACCTGGGTATTCGAACATCCCTTATTTGTCAACTCGGCGGGAACAGCAGCCGGACCAAAGGAAAAGGATGGGCCGCTCGGCTCTTTGTATGATAAAACCTATGACGAGATGCACTGTAATCAAAAAAGCTGGGAAATGGCAGAACGCCAGCTGATGGAGGATGCGATTACTTCAGCGCTTCAAAAAAATGATCTCACAAAAGATGATATTGATCTATTGTTGGCAGGCGACTTGCTGAATCAAAATGTAACGGCCAACTATGTGGCAAGACACTTGAACATCCCGTTTCTTTGTATGTTTGGCGCCTGTTCAACATCAATGGAAACAGTGGCTGTCGCATCAGCCCTAGTTGACGGCGGGTTCGCCAAGAGGGCGCTTGCTGCCACCAGCAGTCATAATGCCACCGCGGAAAGACAGTTTCGTTATCCGACGGAATACGGAGGCCAAAAACCGGACACAGCCACTTCAACTGTTACAGGAAGCGGAGCTGTGGTCATCAGCCAGACACCGGGTGATATCCAAATCACAAGCGCGACTGTCGGAAAGGTCTCCGACTTAGGAATTACCGATCCATTTGATATGGGATCAGCCATGGCTCCGGCTGCAGCTGATACGATTAAGCAGCACTTTAAAGATCTCAATCGCACAGCGGATGACTATGATCTGATCCTGACAGGTGACCTATCTGGTGTCGGATCTCCCATCGTAAAAGACATCTTAAAAGAAGATGGCTATCCGGTCGGCACAAAGCATGATGATTGCGGGCTTTTGGTTTACACGCCGGATCAGCAGGTCTTTGCCGGAGGAAGCGGCTGCGCTTGTTCAGCGCTTGTTGCTTACTCTCATATTTTTAAGCAGCTGAGAGAAGGAAAATTAAACCGTGTATTCGTCGTGGCGACCGGAGCGCTGTTAAGCCCGACAATGATCCAGCAAAAAGAAACCATCCCGACCATCGCCCACGGGGTTGTATTTGAGCGTGCAGGAGGTGCATCTTAATATGGACTACCTTTTGGCTTTTGTTTGCGGCGGGGCCATCTGTATTGTCGGGCAGCTGCTCTTGGACATTTTTAAATTGACACCCGCCCACGTCATGACATCTTTTGTGGTGACTGGCGCGATTTTAGATGGCTTCGGTATTTACGATAAATTTATTGAATTTGCAGGAGGAGGAGCCACCGTTCCGATCGTCAGTTTCGGTCATAGTCTTCTGCACGGTGCCATGCATCAGGCGCATATACACGGATTTATCGGAATCGGCATGGGGATTTTTGAACTGACGTCCGCCGGTATCTCAGCCGCTATTCTCTTCGCCTTTATCGTAGCCGTTATTTTTAAACCGAAAGGATAATGCCGACATGACGACAAAACGCAAGGTCATACTGGTAACAGACGGGGATGTGTATGCCGCTAAAACAATTGAATACGCCGCAAATAAAGTGGGGGGACGATGTATTTCACAATCAAAAGGCAACCCTTCTATTCGCAGCGGCGCGGAGCTTGTCAAGCTGATCACCTCAGCACCGTATGATCCCGTATTTGTCATGTTTGACGACTCGGGCCTTCAAGGAGAGGGGCCGGGAGAAGCCGCTCTCAGCTATGTCGCCACCCATCCGTCAATTGAAGTGCTCGGAGTGATTGCGGTCGCATCAAAAACCCATCAGGCTGAGTGGACCAGGGTTGACGTAAGCATTGACCGCAATGGAGAAATAACTGAATACGGTGTAGATAAAATCGGAGAGCAGGAATTTGATGAACACAGAATGAACGGAGATACAGTCTATTGCCTTGATAAACTTGATCTCCCGCTTATTGTCGGTATCGGGGATATTGGCAAAATGGGCAGAAAAGACGATATCTCAAAAGGGTCGCCAATCACCATGAAAGCGGTCGAGTTTATTTTAGAAAGGAGCGGGTATCATGCCGGACCAAAAGCAAGAGAAAATCAAGGTTTATCGGAATCCAGACAAAAATGAAGCATACTTCAAAAACCGTGTCGGGATGGGAACAAGCTACGATGTAGGGGTTCGCAAGCTCACCATTTTAGACAAAGAAATTCATCTTTACTATCTGAATGGATTATGTGATACGGCCTTTATCATTCATTTAATGCGAGAGCTCGTAGCCATTAACAATCGTGATGAGGACCCGGATCAGCTGGTTGATATTGTCGAAAACAGGCTTCTTAACGCCCAGGTCGAAAAAGTAAAAACGCTGGATGAAACGACTGACCAGGTGCTGTCCGGATTAGTCGCAGTCATTGTTGAAGACACAGGCTTCGCGTTTATTATTGATGTCAGAAGCTATCCGGGCAGAAATCCGGAAGAACCTGATACGGAAAAGGTGGTCAGGGGAGCAAGAGACGGATTTGTTGAAAATATCGTCGTCAATACAGCCCTTCTCAGAAGGCGGATCAGAGACGAACGGCTTCGCATCAAGATGACAAAGGTCGGCGAGCGATCTAAAACGGATATGAGCATTATTTATATAGAAGATATTGCAGATCCAGATCTGGTTGACATCGTGGAGAAAGAAATTGCTGCCATTGACGTTGACGGCTTAACGATGGCTGACAAAACAGTAGAGGAATTCATCATTAAACAAGGCTACAACCCGTATCCGCTCGTCCGCTATACGGAAAGACCCGATGTGGCTGCCAACCACGTGCTTGAAGGCCATGTCGTCATCATGGTTGATACATCGCCGAGTGTGATTATTACACCGACGACTTTATTTCACCATGTCCAGCATGCTGAAGAGTACAGGCAAGCGCCTGCGGTCGGTACTTTTTTACGATGGGTAAGATTTATCGGCATCATTGCATCCACTCTCCTTCTCCCGATCTGGTTTCTCTTTGTGCTGCAGCCGGATCTTTTGCCAGAGAATATGAAATTTATCGGTTTAAATAAAGATACGCATATCCCGATCATCCTGCAAATATTCTTAGCTGACTTAGGAATCGAGTTTCTCAGAATGGCGGCCATTCATACACCGACAGCTCTGTCGACAGCAATGGGTATCATCGCTGCTGTGCTGATCGGACAAATTGCTATTGAAGTCGGCCTGTTTTCGCCAGAGGTGATTTTGTACGTCTCACTCGCGGCCATCGGAACCTTTGCAACGCCTAGTTATGAATTAAGCTTGGCAAACAAAATGGGCCGACTTGCCCTCATGATACTTGTTGCCATATTCCATGTAAAAGGGCTCGTTATCGGATTCACAGTGCTCATTATCGCCATGGCCAGCATCAAATCACTTCAGACACCGTACTTATGGCCGCTGATTCCCTTTAATGGCAAGGCATTATGGCAGATACTGATCCGCACAGCAAAACCTGGCGCGAAAGTAAGACCTAGTATCGTTCACCCGAGAAATCGCTTAAGACAGCCTACCAATTCATAATCGCATTGAAACTGACTGAAGAGTATGATAATGTATGTCTTAATTATGAAGGGACAGTCCATAAAACTGTCCTTTTCATCCATAAGCGGAGAAAGAGGGAATGACATTGTTCTTACATGGCACAAGCAGGCAAAATCAACATGGGCATTTAGAAATCGGAGGTGTGGACGCTCTTTATTTAGCGGAAAAATATGGAACGCCTCTTTATGTATATGATGTGGCTTTAATACGTGAGCGTGCTAAAAGCTTTAAGCAGGCATTTATTGCTGCAGGGCTGAAAGCTCAGGTAGCGTATGCGAGCAAAGCGTTCTCATCCGTCGCGATGATTCAGCTCGCAGAGGAAGAGGGGCTCTCTTTAGATGTCGTGTCTGGCGGAGAGCTTTATACGGCTGTTGCGGCTGGCTTTCCGGCAGAACGCATTCACTTTCATGGGAATAACAAGAGCAGGGAAGAACTGCGGATGGCACTTGAACACCGCATCGGCTGCATTGTGGTGGATAATTTCTATGAAATTTCGCTTCTGGAAGACCTATGTAAAGAAACGGGCCACTCCGTTGATGTCCTTCTTCGGATTACGCCGGGGGTAGAAGCGCATACGCATGATTACATTACAACCGGTCAGGAAGATTCAAAGTTCGGTTTCGACCTTCATAACGGACAAACTGAACGGGCAATTGCGCAAGTGTTACAATCAGAACACATTCAGCTTCTGGGTGTCCATTGCCATATTGGCTCACAAATTTTTGATACGGCTGGTTTTGTGTTAGCGGCGGAAAAAATCTTCAAAAAACTGGACGAGTGGAGGGAGTCTTACTCGTTTGTATCCAAGGTGTTGAATCTTGGTGGAGGTTTTGGCATCCGTTATACAGAAGACGATGAACCGCTTCACGCTACTGAATACGTTGAAAGCATTATCGAAGCTGTGAAAGAAAATGCTGCCCGATACGGTTTTCACATTCCAGAAATATGGATTGAACCGGGCCGTTCTCTCGTAGGAGACGCAGGCACAACCCTTTATACGGTTGGCTCTCAAAAAGAAGTGCCGGGTGTCCGCCAATATGTAGCTGTAGACGGAGGCATGAACGACAATATTCGTCCTGCACTCTATCAGGCTAAATATGAAGCTGCGACAGCCAACCGTATCGGAGAGGCGCACGACAATACGGTCTCGATTGCCGGAAAGTGCTGTGAAAGCGGTGATATGCTGATTTGGGATATTGACCTGCCGGAAGTAAAAGAAGGCGATTTGCTTGCCGTTTTTTGTACAGGCGCTTACGGATATAGCATGGCCAACAATTACAATCGAATCCCGAGACCTGCTGTTGTATTTGTAGAAAATGGTGAGGACCATCTGGTCGTAAAGAGAGAAACATACGAGGATATTGTCAAACTTGACCTGCCCTTTAAAACGAGTGTCAAGCAATAAAAGCGCCGATTCCTCGGCGCTTATACTAAAGAGAAGGTGGGGATTTTTGAGATTGAAAATCAAAAATCCTCATCTTCTTATTTTTTTGAGGCCTCAAATGCAAAAAAGGCTGTCGAGGTTTTCTCGACAGCCTGAGCGCCGACATCGCGGCGCTTTTTTTATTTGAAAATAGAAACAATTGCATTCCAGATCGATACGAAGAAATCAATGACTTTCTGGATGAAGTTTTTGCCCTCATCTGATTCTATGAACTTCGTTATCTTATCTTTTGCTTTATCAAGCTGGTCACCGACCTGCCCCCAGTCGATGTCAACATTTTTCATTTTATTGAATAGGGAGACAAGCTGATCCTTTTGGCTGTCTGTAAGTGTGACGTTTAAGTCAGAAGCCGCTTCGTCCACTTGTTTTTCAATGTCAGCCTTATTGTCAGGCACACCGTTTTTGGCAAACTCTTCTTTGATTTTTGCAATCAGTGCAGCTGCATTTTCCTTACCGATTTTGTCTCCGAGCTCAGATGTCGTGACAAGCTCTTGATTGGCTACTTGCTTAACATCCTCTGAGATCGCTTCATCAGACGAAACCTCATACGCTTTAATCAACCCAGTTAAAGCAGCAGTCCCGGATACTTCAAACGGGGCTGTCACATACACCTTTGCATCTTTTACACCGGCTGTCATCAGCGCATTTAGATACATTTCATCTGTGATGCCGCTGATATTATGGGTCTCAACATTCAGCCCAGAGCCTTTTTTGGCAATGGTGATCGACGATGAAGAAATCGCTCTGGATCCGATTTGAGCGCTGGGGATATATTTCCCTAAATATTCATGTTCTTCCTTATTGGTCACCGTTACCGTTGTGGCATTGTCAGGGACATTCATTTCGTTAAGCACTTTTTGTTTATCAGATTCTGACAAATCAGCACCCAGTGTGACAATGACATCTCCGACTGCGGCATCAGCGAGACTGATTTTCGGAACCATCAGCAGCAAAACGGCCGCTGCCAGCATTCCAATCCATATTTTTTTCAAAGCAGTTTGACCTCCTTCAATTTCACAAGCAGCTGGATAGAGCTGCTTTGCGAGGACCTGAATCATGATAAAATACAGTTCCGTTAGGTAAGACGGAGATAAAGAGATCCAGGTTTCATTTTTATTTTTTGCAAAGACGGTTGATTCGTTTTCCCCCGAAAGGTGTGGTATAATAGCCGCGACAAGGAGAGACAGGCTATACCCTATCATACATAATCTCCTTTGAAAATTAAAATAAAGAAAGTGGGCATACAATTGAAAACAGGTTACTTTTTATTAGAAGACGGCAACAAAATTGAATTTGAACTTTACCCTGAAGCTGCACCGGGCACTGTCGCAAACTTTGAAAAGCTTGCGAACGAAGGCTTCTATGACGGTCTTACATTTCACCGAGTGATTCCAGGCTTCGTCAGCCAAGGAGGCTGCCCGAACGGAACTGGCACAGGCGGCCCAGGATACACAATCAAATGTGAAACAGAAGGAAACCCGCACACACATGAAGCGGGCGCACTTTCTATGGCACATGCTGGAAAAGACACTGGCGGCAGCCAATTTTTCATCGTTCATGAACCTCAGCCTCATTTGAACGGTGTTCACACTGTATTCGGCAAAGTAACAAGCGGATTAGAATTCGCGAAAAACATGTCTAACGGCGACGTTATGAAAGAAGTTCGTGTAGAAGGCTAATAGGCAGATGGGAAAGCTTCCTCGATTGGGGGAGCTTTTTTTATTGGCGAAAATGTTCCAATAGAGATCGCCTGACGAAAATGTATCATTGCTAATACTTTATCTTGTATATGCCGCAAAAGCGGGTTGATTCTTCAATCATTCCCGACACTCGCCTTCATCTCATCTGAAAAAATTAAGAAAACTTTAAAGTAACATCGTTCGTTGAAAATGGAATTTTGTAGTAAAATGAATCAAAACAAACGTGATGTTAAAAAGGAGCTTGGCGTATGAACAACAAAGGCTGTATAAAATGCGGAAGTATTGAAGCGGGGCAAAAAGAAATCGCCACAACCGGCACGGGATTGTCGAAATTGTTTGACGTTCAGAATAACCGTTTTCTCGTGGTGTACTGTAAGAATTGCGGATATTCAGAGTTTTATAACAAAGAATCCTCAACAGCCGGCAACATATTGGATTTGTTTTTTGGAGGCTGATCCATGTTTTCAAGCTTCAATGATTTTAAACACATCATGAAATCAAAACGGGATGCCGGTTATGTTACCTATGAAATAGGCTGCCGCAAACATTCCAGTATCCTTCGTGACGTGAATTGGGTATCATGGATTTGACGATCAATGGAACGCAGTAGATGAACAGACCGCCCGTCATGTCATGACTTAAATACTATCTAAAGATTTAGCATACGAGATCTCTCTATCTTTCGAGCCCATCGTTTTTGAATTAAGCAATTATTTCTTTCATTACTTTTCGGATGATCCTGTGTATATTACGAACGCTGATGTTGATGTTCAGTCCGGTGATGTTAGATGAAGCAGTTGGAGTCCTATTACCCAAGCGACATTTGATGCAGGGGTGGTTGTGGTTGACAAGAAAAAGATAGGCATGATTTGGGTAGAAGATTAATAGAGAGTGTAAAATCATGTCAATGGTCCTGATGGGATTTCTTTTCGATTCGTGGTAACATAAACTTGGAGACCGTTGTTTAATGGAGGAAATCAGTTGAAATCAGAACATGTTTCAAAGAAAAAAACAATGTTAGAATGGGCAAAAGCAATTGTGATTGCTGTTGTTCTCGCTTTGCTCATCCGCCATTTTATTTTTGCGCCGTATGTCGTAGATGGCGAGTCCATGGAGCCCACCCTTCATGACCATGAAAGGGTATTTGTCAATATGACAGTCAAGTACATAGGTGAGTTTAAGAGAGGGGATATCATCGTGCTAAATGGAGATGATGTCCACTATGTCAAGCGGCTGATCGGTTTGCCCGGTGATACAGTTCAAATGAAGAACGACCAGCTCTATATCAATGGAAAAAAGGTGGCCGAGCCTTATTTGGCAGCCAATAAAAAAAGAGCAAAGCAAGACGGTTTTGACCATTTGACCGATGATTTCGGACCGGTTAAAGTGCCTGATGACAAGTATTTTGTCATGGGTGATAACCGGCGGAACTCAATGGACAGCCGAAACGGGCTTGGACTCTTCACGAAAAAACAAATTGCGGGTACGTCTAAGTTTGTTTTCTTCCCGTTTAACGAAATACGCAAAACAAATTAGAATCAAGCAGCTCCTGAACAGGGGACTGCTTTTTTTCTTTCTTTCTTTTTTTCATCCATCCCCCAAAACCAGAACATAAATTCGTATACCTATAGAAAAGAAATTGCAGAAAGGTGAAACATATTCCCGTTATGCATCGTTATATTAATAATTTACGAGAAATTACAGTTTTTTATTCATGAAAAAGAGGAATAACTCATATGAATGAATAGATTCATATTGGCTGGAGGTCTAATAATGGGAAGAATAAAAACGAAGATTACCATTCTGTTAGTGCTTTTGCTTTTACTTGCAGGCGGTTATATGTACATAAATGGCGTTGAGCTGAAGGATGTCCCGACAGCAATTGGACAAACCTTGTCCTCGGAAGAAGAGGAATACACCATTCAGGAGTATAAAGTGACGAAAATTGATGGCTCTGAGTATCAAGGAGAAGCCGAAAACGGCACGAAAATCATCTTCAACGGGAAAAAGTTACATCAGGATTTGTCTGATATAAAAGAAGGTGACAAGATTAAGGCATACTTCAGCAAATCAAAGCGGATCGATGGATTAATCAAGGTTGCCAAAGTGAATGATTAACAAAGCATCACCTTTCAGTTTGAAGGGTGATGCTTTGTTTTTCTCAAATTGTAAGTTTATTTCATTGCGTACTGTCATAAGGATCGCTATAATAGCCAATAAGGACAAATGAATAAAGATTGTATCCTTCGGGGCAGGGTGGAAATCCCGACCGGCGGTGGTAAAGCGAATGCGCTTTAGAGCCCGTGACCCGTGTGCATATGCATGCGGTGGATTCAGTTTAAGCTGAAGCCGACAGTGAAAGTCTGGATGGGAGAAGGATGATGAGCCGCTATGCAAAACATTCAAAAATGCATAGTGTTATTTCCTATTGCGTAAAATACCTAAAGCCCCGGATTTTTCATAAATTCGGGGCTTTTTTGACGGTAAATCAAAACAGAGGGGAGGGAAACAAATGGAAGAGTCTTATATGAAGCTGGCATTAGATCTTGCGAAGCAGGGCGAAGGACAGACCGAATCCAATCCACTCGTCGGCGCTGTTGTGGTAAAGGACGGACAAATTGTCGGGATGGGTGCCCATTTAAAATATGGTGAAGCTCATGCAGAAGTCCATGCGATCCAGATGGCCGGCTCCCATGCAAAGGGTGCTGATATTTACGTAACACTCGAGCCTTGCAGCCATTACGGAAAAACACCGCCATGTGCAGAACTGATTATCAACTCTGGCATCAAACGCGCGTTTGTGTCGATGAGAGACCCTAACCCGCTTGTCGCTGGAAGAGGGATCAGCATGATGGAAGAAGCCGGTATTGAAGTCAAGGAAGGCATCCTGGCTGATCAGGCGGAGAAGCTGAATGAAAAATTTCTGCACTTTATGAGGACAGGCCTCCCTTACGTCACACTAAAAGCTGCCGCCAGTCTTGATGGGAAGACAGCCACCAGCACGGGCGACAGCAAATGGATCACGTCAGAGGCTGCCAGGCAGGATGCTCAGCAATACAGGAAAACACACCAAAGCATATTGGTCGGAGTTGGGACGGTGAAAGCCGACGATCCGAGTTTAACCTGCAGGCTCCCGAATGTGTCGAAACAGCCGGTACGGGTGATACTTGATACCGAACTCTCGATCCCTGAGAATGCCCGAGTGATTTGCGATCAGGCAGCGCCGACATGGATTTTCACAACGGCACGCGCAGACGAGGAAAAGAAAAAACGGCTTTCAGACTTCGGAGTGAACGTATTTACGCTTGAAACTGAGCGCATGCAAATTCCCGATATCCTGCACATCCTTGCTGAAGAAGGCATCATGTCGGTGTATGTGGAAGGCGGTTCAGCAGTTCATGGAAGCTTTGTCAAAGAAGGCTGTTTTCAAGAAATCATCTTCTATTTTGCCCCTAAACTAATCGGAGGAACGCATGCTCCCAGCTTAATCTCCGGTGAAGGTTTTCAATCAATGAAAGATGTCCCCTTATTACAATTCACTGATATAACCCAAATCGGCCGTGATATCAAATTGACGGCAAAACCGATAAATGAGTAGGATGGTGACCATGTTTACAGGAATTATAGAAGAAACAGGCACAATCGAATCCATGAAAAAAGCAGGGCATTCAATGGCCTTGACAATCAAATGCTCAAAGATACTGGAGGATGTTCATCTGGGCGACAGCATTGCGGTGAACGGCATTTGCCTGACTGTCACCGATTTTACAAAAAACCAATTCACAGTAGATGTAATGCCTGAAACAGTCAAAGCGACATCACTGAATGAATTATCAAAAGGAAGCAAAGTAAACCTGGAAAGAGCGATGGCGGCAAACGGCCGATTCGGAGGCCATTTTGTCTCAGGACATGTCGACGGAACTGCCGAAATTACACGAATTGAAGAGAAAAGCAACGCTGTTTACTATGATTTAAAGATGGACCCGTCTTTAACAAAAACATTGGTTTTAAAGGGGTCCATCACTGTGGATGGCGTAAGTTTGACCATATTCGGCCTGGCAGAGGATACAGTGACGATTTCTTTAATACCGCATACCATCAGCGAAACGATTTTTTCAGATAAAACCATTGGCTCTACAGTGAATATCGAATGCGATATGATCGGAAAATATATGTATCGATTTCTGCATAAAGCCAGTGAAAATAAGACCCAACAAACCATTACAAAAGCCTTCTTAAGCGAAAACGGCTTTTAGAGAGGAAGATTCGCATGTTTCATCCAATAGAAGAAGCACTAGACGCTTTAAAAAAAGGCGAAGTCATCATCGTTGTAGATGATGAAGACAGAGAAAATGAAGGAGACTTTGTCGCTCTTGCCGAGCATGCAACACCCGAAGTCATTAACTTCATGGCAACACACGGAAGAGGATTGATTTGCACGCCGCTTAGTGAGGACATCGCAGACAAGCTTGATCTGCACCCAATGGTTGAGCATAATACAGATTCTCACCATACTGCATTTACGGTAAGCATTGACCACCGCAAAACGAAAACAGGTATCAGTGCCCAAGAAAGATCTTTTACCGTTCAAGCATTGCTGGACAGCAAATCCGTGCCGTCTGATTTCCAGCGTCCGGGGCACATTTTTCCGCTTATTGCGAAAAAAGGGGGAGTGCTGAAAAGAGCAGGCCATACAGAAGCCGCTGTTGACCTTGCTGAAGCCTGCGGATCTCAAGGAGCCGGAGTCATCTGTGAGATTATGAATGAAGACGGAACGATGGCAAGAGTGCCTGAGCTCATTGAAATAGCGAAAAAGCATCAATTAAAAATGATCACCATTAAAGATTTGATTCAATACCGTTACAACCTGACATCACTTGTCGAGCGCGAAGTCGACATTACGCTGCCCACTGATTTTGGCACATTCAAGGTTTACGGATACACAAACGAGGTAGACGGAAAAGAGCATGTCGCATTTGTAATGGGCGATGTGCCGTTCGGTGAAGAACCGGTCTTAGTCCGGGTGCATTCGGAATGTCTCACAGGCGACGTATTTGGATCGCATCGCTGTGACTGCGGCCCGCAGCTGCACGCCGCCTTGACGCAAATTGCCGCTGAAGGGCGGGGAGTGCTCTTGTATTTGCGCCAAGAAGGCCGAGGCATCGGTTTGATCAATAAATTAAAAGCTTATAAGCTTCAGGAAGAAGGTTATGATACCGTAGAAGCCAATGAAGCGCTCGGATTCTTGCCTGACCTTCGCAACTATGGCATCGGAGCACAAATGTTACGCGACCTCGGTGTGCGGAATATGAAGCTTTTGACGAATAACCCGCGAAAAATCGCCGGCCTTGAAGGCTATGGACTCAGCATTTCAGAAAGAGTGCCGCTTCAAATGGAGGCAAAAGAGCACAACAAAAAATATTTGCAAACCAAAATGAACAAACTGGGTCATTTACTTCATTTTTAATCACAAATATCACAAAAAAGGATGGGAATCATATGAATATCATACAAGGAAATTTAGTAGGTACAGGTCTGAAAATCGGAATCGTAGTAGGAAGATTTAATGATTTTATTACAAGCAAGCTGCTAAGTGGTGCAGAAGATGCGTTACTCAGACACGGCGTAGACACAAATGATATCGATGTGGCTTGGGTTCCAGGCGCATTTGAAATTCCGTTTGCCGCAAAAAAAATGGCCGAAACAAAAAAATATGACGCGATTATTACATTGGGCACTGTCATCAGAGGCACGACGACACATTACGATTATGTCTGCAATGAAGCCGCAAAAGGCATTGCGCAAGCAGCAAACACGACGGGCGTACCGGTCATCTTTGGGATTGTGACAACAGAAAACATCGAACAGGCGATTGAGCGTGCCGGCACGAAAGCGGGCAACAAAGGTGTAGATTGCGCTGTTTCTGCCATAGAAATGGCAAATTTAAACCGTTCATTTGAATAATTTGTTGAAAACAGTTTAAAAATATGGCGAAAATGATATAATGTGAGAAAACGGATCACCTATTCGTATCCGTTAATAGCCAGACTGGACATTTTGGATATAGAGGGGTTTTTATGTTAATTCGTTATAAAAAATCGTTTGAAAAGATTGCGATGGGGCTTCTTTCGTTCATGCCGAGTGAAAAAGACCTTAAGCAGCTTCAGCAGACAATTAAGGACTACGAAACGGATACAGACCGCCAGCTCTTTCTTTGGAAAGAGGACGAGGATATTGTCGGAGCAATCGGAGTCGAAAAAAAGGATTCTGAGGTTGAGATCCGGCATATCAGTGTGAATCCTTCTCATCGCCATCAAGGAATCGGAAAACAGATGATGGATGCTTTAAAGCATTTATTCAAAACGCAGATACTGGTTCCGAATGAATTAACGCAAAGCTTTTTCGAACGTTGTCAAGATCAGCAGGATCAAGACATTTCATACAATAATTAAGCAGAGGCTGTCATTAGCCCCTGCTTTTTTTTCTCCGCTCTATCTCTTTTTCACGCTCAAGGATGACGTCTGTCCGATCCCGCAACCTGTGTTTGTCGATTAGAAAAGCATCGGTGAGTGTGCTCGGCTGCCCCCATGTGCACTTTTTTTTCTTACATTCAATGCGGCATGCTTCCTCTAGCTTCTCATCTTTGATCGGCAGCATGATGCTTTTGTAGGGAGACCCCATTTCAATTTGTTCGTCAACCGTCTGCATAAGCTCGAGTAAACGGCTATGATCAAGTCCCAAGTCTTCAACCGCTTGTTTTTCGGCTTGAAGAATCCGGATGCTGTTCGCCATCAGTCGTTTGGCACCGGCTATATTCTGCCTTCTATGATGATATAAAGCAACCGCAAGCTGAATAAAGCCGACCCAATGCATTTTTCGTTTATTTGGAGGATCTTCCTTCCAATATTCTTCTAAAATTTCATGGCATTCAAAATAATCCCGTGTTGCGTGAAACTCAACGAGATAATCGATATAAGCTTTCGGGTACACGATGTTTCCTCCTTTAATCTGCTTTAAGTGTAACATAGGAAGAATAAAAGAAAAAAGAACGCTCATCCCAGATCGCTTCTTCTTTATTACGACAAATAAGCGAACACGACTTTCCTCACACCTCCATTGTTGTTTTGAATATTCTGTACAAATTGCTTCGAAACAGGAAATGAAATAGTATTGGACGAGAGCTTTTTGGTGCCTTATACTAAAGGATAGCCAGTTTATCCGGCAATGAGAGTGATACTTGAAAATGGTGAGATGATGGAAGAATATCAAGTGAAAATCGATACGTTTGAGGGCCCATTGGACCTGCTGCTTCATTTAATCAATCGTCTTGAAATTGACATATATGATATACCTGTGGCGAAGATCACTGAACAATATTTATTATATGTACATACGATGCGCGTGCTTGAGCTCGATATTGCCAGCGAGTATTTGGTCATGGCTGCCACGCTGCTCAGCATCAAAAGCAGAATGCTGCTCCCGAAGCAAGAGGAGGAGCTTTTTGATGATGAATTGCTTGAAGAAGAAGATCCGCGAGAAGAATTGATTGAAAAGCTGATTGAGTATAGAAAATATAAAGATGCGGCGAAGGATTTAAAAGAACGGGAAGAAGAAAGACAAAAATCGTTCACGAAACCGCCGAGTGATTTGAGCGAATATGCAAAAGAAGTCAAACAGTCTGAGCATAAGCTCTCCGTCACGGTTTATGATATGATCGGGGCTTTTCAAAAAGTGCTGAAACGCAAAAAAATAACAAGGCCGATGGAAACAACAATTACCAGACAGGAAATACCAATCGAAGACAGAATGAACGAAATCGTGCACAGCCTGAAATCAAGAGGAACGAGAATCAACTTTATGGAGCTGTTTCCTTATGAGCAAAAAGACCATTTGGTTGTGACTTTTCTGGCGGTTCTAGAACTGATGAAGAATCAGCTGGTACTCATAGAACAGGAGCACAATTTTTCAGATATTTACATTACGGGGAGTGAATCCATTCATGGGGCTTGATATCGTGAATTGGAAAGCTATAGTGGAAGCCCTTCTTTACGCGGCAGGCGATGAAGGGCTCACAAAAAAGCAGCTGTTAACAGTGCTTGAAATCGAAGAGCCTGAACTGAACACCATCATGGCGGATGTGGCGGACGAATACCGCGGGGATACAAGAGGCATTGAACTGATTGAATATGCAGATACGTACATGCTCTCTACGAAAAAAGCCTTTGCGCCGTACTTGAAAAAACTAATAGAAGTGCCGTCAAAGGGGCTTTCTCAAGCTTCATTAGAAGTACTGGCCATTGTATCTTATAAACAGCCGATTACGAGAGCGGAAATTGAAGAAATCAGAGGCGTGAAATCAGAACGGATTTTACACAGCCTCGTCGCCAAGGCGCTATTGTGTGAAGTCGGACGGGCTGACGGTCCGGGACGGGCCATTTTATACGGCACCACGCCGACTTTTCTTGAACAATTCGGCCTGAAAACGCTGGACGAGCTTCCGCCGCTGCCTGAAAATGCGGAAGAAGACGTTCTTCAAGAAGAAGCTGATTTATTTTTTGAAAACTTTAACCAAACCTTCGAAGATATAAAATAGAAGTTTAATGAATCGCGTTTTTTCATCATCATAAGATATAAGGAAAGAAGCTATTATGAAAGAAGCAAAATGTGAGAGACAAAGACATGAGGGGAAGATACCAAACGAAATGGGACATTCGATTGTGCGAGCGCAGACTCAAAAAACAGGCGAATTCTTATCAATGGTTGTCAATACCGTTAACGATTACCTAAATCAAACCACGCTTGCCTCCTTGCAGGCTGAATTGCCTATTGAGAAAGGATACTGCTGTGATCTGCTGAGCACTCTGAGAAGAATGACAGTATTTTGTGAAGGTGGCGCTGAAGCGTGCCGCCGTCTCCTGATGCAGGAGCCTTTTCAAGAAGCCAGAGCGGAAAAAACACTTTACAATGTATATCACCAATGCATTGAAGAGTTCTTTATGCCCAAAAAAGACACGTGGTGTGAAAATAGCCGGGCGTCTTATACCGGAGTCAGCGCAATTGAGTTTTACCATGACGTTCCTGCGTCGCTAGAGCAATTATTATTGCCGCTGAGCGCAGCCTTTTTGAAAATGAGAGAAGAGCTGGCTCATTACGAAGCGTCCGGATCAAGCATGGCGCCAATTTAGATAACGTTTACTCTCCCTTTCTCAGGGAGGGTTTTTTTATGTTTGCCGGAAGATCTATAATTGATATTCATAACTGATGGACATGCGCATAAACTTGTACAAACCACCACAAGGACGTGAGCAAACATGCGCATTTTCAAAAAAGCAGTATTCATGGTTATGATTTCTTTTCTTCTTGTAAATGTAAATGTGAACCCAGCACATGCTGCTATAGATGTCAGTGCAAAAAGCGCGATAGTGATTGATGGAGCGTCAGGCAGAGTGTTGTTTGCCAAGGGCGAGCATGAAAGAAGGCGGATTGCGAGCATTACAAAAATCATGACGGCTGTGCTCGCTATCGAATCAGGCAAAATGGATGAAACGGTGACGGTTTCGGTAAATGCTGTCAGAACGGAAGGCTCTGCTATTTATTTAAGAGAAGGGCAAAAAGTGAAATTAAAAGATCTTGTGTACGGCTTAATGCTGAGATCAGGAAACGACGCCGCTGTTGCGATTGCTGAGCATGTGGGGGGGAGCCTCGATGGATTTGTTTATATGATGAATCAAAAAGCTGAGCAGCTTGGTATGGAGAATACCCGTTTCCAAAACCCGCATGGATTGGACGACCACAAGAACCATTATTCATCAGCCTATGATATGGCCATTTTAACCAAATACGCTATGAAACTGAAAGACTATCAAAAAATTTCAGGCACAAAAATATACAAAGCAGAAACAATGGAAAGCGTTTGGAAAAACAAAAACAAACTGCTTACGATGCTTTACCGGTACAGCACAGGAGGAAAAACAGGCTATACAAAACTCGCAAAACGGACACTGGTCTCGACAGCTTCAAAGGACGGCATTGACCTGATAGCCGTTACCATCAATGATCCTGATGATTGGGATGATCATATGAAAATGTTTAACTATGTGTTTGATCATTATCAAACCTATTTAATCGCGAAAAAAGGGGACATTCCAAAGCTGAATGGCACATTTTATGAATCTAAGGCTTTTATCAAGCGGGACATCACCTATTTGCTAACCGAAGAGGAGAAAGAAGATGTCAACATTCAAACCACGCTGCTTAAACCGAAAAAAGCCTGGGAAAAAGACGCCTCAAAGATTCCAGACATCGTAGGGCACATGAAAATCATGTTTAACGATGAAACCATTGCAAAAGTGCCGATCTATTATGAAAATGAACGACATCAAAAACCAAAGAAACAATTTTTTGAAACGTTCAAATCAATCTTTCTGAATGCGGCTGGCGGGGCAAAATGGTCAATATAATATGGGTCAGCTTAACTGTGATCGGACTTGTTTTTGCGATGTGCAACGGAACCTTGCAAGATGTAAATGAAGCTGTGTTTAAGGGGGCAAAAGAAGCCGTGACGATCTCATTCGGACTGATGAGCGTGCTTGTTTTCTGGCTGGGCTTAATGAAAATAGCCGAGCAGTCAGGGCTTTTGGATATTTTCAGCCGAATGTGCAGGCCATTTATATCTAAGCTGTTCCCGGATATACCTCCGGATCACCCGGCGATGGGCTACATTTTATCTAATCTCATGGCGAACTTCTTCGGCCTCGGGAATGCGGCAACCCCTCTCGGCATTAAAGCAATGGAGCAAATGAAAAAGCTGAATGGAAACCGAACGGAAGCAAGCCGGTCGATGATTACTTTTTTAGCTGTCAATACGTCCTGCATCACCCTCATTCCGACAACCGTAATCGCTGTCCGAATGGCCTATTCCTCCAAAACGCCGACAGATATTGTCGGGCCAAGTATTTTGGCGACACTCATCTCTGGAATCGGTGCCATTATGATTGACCGGTATTTTTATTACCGCCGCAAAAAGAAGGGAAGGTGAGCGGATGGAAATCATTAATTGGCTGTCATTAGCCATGATTCCGATCATTATTGCCGGCGTTCTTCTTTATGGAACAATGAAAAAGGTTCCCACCTATGAATCGTTTGTCGAAGGCGGAAAAGAAGGGATAGAGATCGCCTTTTCCATTATCCCATATTTAGTCGGAATGCTTGTCGCCATTACTGTTTTCAGGTCATCTGGCGCGCTTGATTTTATCATGGACCTATTAAAACCGTTATTCTCCGCTATCGGCATCCCTGCTGAAGTGGTTCCGCTTGCCTTGATTCGCCCCATCTCCGGTACGGCTGCACTCGGTATGACAACCGATTTAATTGCAGTATACGGGCCGGACTCCTTCATCGGCAGACTGGCATCCGTTATGCAGGGGTCAACGGATACAACGCTTTACGTCCTGACAGTGTATTTTGGAGCCGTTGGCATTAAAAAAATGGGTGATGCATTAAAGGTGGGACTTCTTGCTGATTTGATCGGCGTAGTTGCATCTATCATCATCGTTACGTTATTATTTGGGAGCGCCTGAAAACGGCGTTTTTTTAGATTGGGCGCTTACAGTCTGAAAAAGCTTGTTTGTTCAGGTTGAAAAAAGTAAGATAATACTTGAGGTGAAAGACATGGAAAGACTGCAAAAAGTGATTGCTCATGCCGGATTTGCATCGCGCAGAAAGGCAGAAGAGCTGATTAAAGAAGGAAAAGTAAAGGTGAACGGCAAAGTAGTAACAGAGCTGGGTGTTAAGGTCACCGGTTCTGATCAGATTGAGGTAAACGGGTTAAAGGTTGAACGCGAAGAGCCGGTTTACTTTCTCTTATATAAACCAAGAGGCGTTATTTCCGCAGCCCAGGATGACAAAGGGCGCAAAGTCGTGACGGACTTTTTTAAAGAAGTCCCGCAGCGCATTTATCCGATCGGACGCCTGGATTATGATACGAGCGGTCTTTTGCTTTTAACCAATGACGGCGAATTTGCCAATAAGCTGATGCACCCTAAGTATGAAATAGACAAAACATACGTGGCGAAGGTGAAAGGCATTCCCCCTAAAGAGCTGCTCAGAAAGCTGGAGCGCGGAATTATGCTGGAGGAAGGCAAAACGGCGCCTGCTAAAGCGAAGCTTCTGTCTTTGGATAAGAGAAAGCAGACAAGCATTATTCAGCTGACGATTCATGAAGGACGCAACAGACAAGTGCGGCGCATGTTTGAAGCGATCGGGCATGAGGTGATCAAGCTGAAGCGTGAAGAATACGCGTTTTTAAACCTGCGAGGCCTGCACACGGGAGATGCCAGAGAGCTTACGCCGCATGAAGTCAAAAGACTCAGAGCGCTGGCGGAGCACGGTAAAAACGCTTTCTAAATTTCACATAACCTTCAAAAAGTGAGAAATGTGAAATGAATGTGCAATGATATAATTGAATGGATCTGCAATAGGGGAAGGGGGCAGTGGACAATGAAGAGAAATAGGCGTTTATTCATTCGGACCGGCATCCTTCTCATTTTAATCTGCGCGCTTGGCTATACGATTTACAATGCCGTATTTGCCGGCAAAGAGAGCATATCCGAAGGGTCCGACGCACCTAATTTTGTCCTTGAAGATACGAATGGGAAGCGTATAGAGCTCAGTGATTTAAAAGGGAAAGGTGTTTTTTTAAATTTCTGGGGTACATGGTGTGAACCGTGCAAAAAAGAATTTCCTTATATGGCGAACCAGTATAAGCATTTTAAAGACAAAGGCATCGAAGTTGTCGCGGTAAATGTTGGGGAGTCAAAGATAGCAGTACATAATTTTATGAAATCCTACGGAGTCAATTTCCCGGTTGTTCTGGATACAGATCGCCAAGTGCTTGATGCCTATGACGTATCTCCGCTTCCGACAACCTTTTTAATCAATCCGGAAGGAAAAGTTGTCAAGGTGGTGACCGGCACTATGACAGAAAGCATGATCCATGATTATATGAATCTGATAAAACCCGGAGAGACTTCGGGATGAAGCGAGTCAAATGTGAATGCGGACATGTAAACCCGGTCGGAACCGTTCTATGTGAATCTTGCGGAAGAGCTCTTCAGAACACGCAGCCTCCGCTTGCTGATATGAGATATGACGGAAGCGCAAGGCGTTCACAAACCTATAATAAAACGATCATCGATAAAATTTGGAATTTCTTTTCTTCGGTTAAGGTTGGAATATGGCTTATCGTCATCACCCTTGCCGCATCAGCGTTCGGCACCATTTTCCCCCAAGAAGCCTATTTGCCTCCGGGCGCACAGGCTGATACTTATTACAAAGAGCAGTATGGCACGTTCGGCCAGCTTTATTATTTGCTCGGGTTTCATCATTTATATGGCTCTTGGTGGTATTTGCTGCTCATTGCCTCGATCGGCATTTCACTCGTGATTTGCAGCCTCGACCGGGTCATTCCGTTGTACAGGGCATTAAAAAAACAGGGTGTCAGAAGGAGTCCTGCTTTTTTGAGAAGGCAGCGCCTATTCAGTGAAACAGACACTGTATTGGATGGGAAAGCAAAAGAAAAGATTGTAGCGCTCTTAAAGAAGAAGCATTATAGAATCAGAGAACAAGAGAGCAGCATTCTTGCCGAAAAAGGACGTTTTTCCCGCTGGGGCCCGTATGTCAACCACATTGGATTGATTATCTTTCTGATTGGTGCGATGCTGAGATTTGTGCCTGGCATGTACGTTGACGAGACGCTTTGGATCAGAGAAGGCGAAACAGCAGCAATTCCGGGGACAGACGGAA
Source organism: Bacillus sp. K7 (assembly GCF_053903245.1). Taxonomy (NCBI): domain Bacteria; kingdom Bacillati; phylum Bacillota; class Bacilli; order Caryophanales; family Bacillaceae; genus Bacillus; species Bacillus sp. K7. Next base: position 2,195,372 of record NZ_CP096406.1, on the reverse strand, counting down.
AATATTATTTGAAAAACAATCAATTCAGTGTAGAGACCTATAACAGCAAAACAGAAAAAAAAGTATTCGCAGATGCCATTGACAGAGTCGGGGACGGGAAAGTGGCAAAGAACTTTCAAACAGATGCCGTACTTTACAAGAGAGAAGGAAAAATTGTTTATGGCGAGAAACCGAAGCTGAAAAAAGTAACAGAAGAGGACATCCGCGTCAATCAGCCGCTGCGTTTTGATTCTTTTTCCGTTTACCAGGTGGATTATAAAGAGAATCAGCTTGATCAAATGGTATTCCAGCTGATAGACAAAAAAACAAAAAAATCCTTTGGAAGCTTGAAGATAAACCTTCTGGATCCAGATTCGGTTTATGATCTTGGTAACGGTTACAAAGTTGAAATTGCCAGCTACCTGCCAGACTTCTATTTTAATCAGGATGGAGAGCCGAGCACAAAAACAAAAATCCCTAACAACCCGGCTTTTGTCTTTAATATCATAACGCCGGACAAACCGAAGGGTGAAAAAAGCTTTGTCGCCATCCAAGAAACAATCGAAGGCTCTGGCAGCAATAAATACAAGCTGAAATTTGACCATGTCGAAACGAAAAACATTACCGGACTCACAGTCAGAAAGGATTTGACGCTCTGGGTGCTTGCGGTCGGCGGAGCCATTTTTATGATCGGTGTCATTCAAGGGATGTACTGGCAGCACCGAAGAATCTGGCTGCACTCACAGGACGGCGCAGTCATGGTGGCAGGGCATACGAATAAAAACTGGTATGGCTTAAAGAAGGACTTAGCATTTGTATTGGCCGATTCCGGACTGACTGAACCGGCGGACCAAAAAGAATGAATCAAAACACAGAAATAGGCGAAAAGGGAGTGATGTCATGGCGGAGCTGAGCGGAAATTTTCTTTATGCGGCCTTTCTTGTGTATTTAATCGCTGTCCCGATTTTCGGCGGGGCCATACGCGGGAATAAAGATAAAAAGGGCAAGCCGAACCGATGGGCCAACATTGGAATCACTCTTTCTATCATCGGTTTTCTCTGCCATCTGGGATATTTCATCACGAGGTGGGCTGCGAGCGGCCATGCGCCTGTCAGCAATATGTTTGAATTCACCACCGCCTTTGGCATGATGCTCGTTTTAGCGTTTGTTATTCTTTATTTTATCTATAGATTGCCTTCACTAGGCTTGTTTACGCTGTCCATCGCTTTATTGCTGATTGCATACGCCAGCATGTTTCCGACGGATATCTCGCCCTTAATTCCGTCACTGCAGAGCAATTGGCTGTATATTCACGTAACAACAGCCGCGCTTGGGCAAGCTATACTTGCCATCAGCTTTGTCGCAGGGGTCATCTTTCTTTTGAAGCACGTAGATCAGACAAACCGAAGCAAAAAAACCTTCTGGCTCGAGGCGATTATGTTTATATTGGTCACAACCCTCGCGTTTATTGTGGTCACATCAGCATTTCGTTTTGCAGGTTATGAGGCGGAGTTCAACTGGGTGGATAAAAATAAAGAAAAAAGCGTGATGGTGTACGAAATGCCTGCGCTTGTCGGCCCGCATCAAGGAGAGCTCTTGACCGAGGGGAAAATGGATCCGCTTGTGGAGCTTCCTGCTCTTTTCTCAGGCAGAAAGGTGAACACTGTCATTTGGTCATTTGGAGCAGGGTTCATTTTGTACGGCGCTCTTCGTCTGATCTTTAGAAAAAGAATCAGCGCCCTATTACATCCGCTGGTGAAAAACGTCAATCTTGACCTGGTGGATGAAATTGGCTACAGGGCCGTTTCAATCGGGTTTCCGATCTTTACGCTCGGCGCGCTGATCTTTGCGATGATTTGGGCTCAGCTCGCTTGGACCAGATTTTGGGGCTGGGACCCTAAGGAAGTATGGGCGCTGATCACGTTTTTGTTCTACGCCGCGTATTTGCATGTAAGACTGTCAAGAGGCTGGCACGGTGAGAAGTCAGCATGGCTGGCCGTAATCGGTTTTGCTATTATTATGTTTAATTTAATATTCGTAAATCTTGTGCTTGCCGGACTTCATTCTTATGCATAGTCCTTAGAAAGCGACACAGTTCTCAAACTTTCTCACGATTTGATAAAATGAAAGTAACAGAAGGAAAGCAGGGGGAAAACGATGAACCAAACGAACGAAACCAAAATACTAGTAGTTGATGACGAAGCCAGAATTCGCCGCCTTTTAAGAATGTATCTTGAACGTGAAAATTATGTCATAGACGAAGCGGAAAATGGTGATGAAGCCATTGCCAAAGGGCTTGAAGCCAATTATGACTTAATTTTGCTTGATCTAATGATGCCGGGTACTGACGGAATTGAAGTGTGCCGGCAAGTTCGTGAAAAAAAAGCGACACCAATTATCATGCTGACTGCAAAAGGAGAAGAAGCAAACAGGGTGCAGGGATTTGAAGCGGGAACAGATGATTATATTGTCAAGCCGTTCAGTCCGAGAGAAGTCGTGCTGCGGGTAAAAGCCCTGTTGAGAAGAGCATCCCAAACCTCTTATCTCAATGCCAATACACCGACGAAAAATGTGATCGTGTTTTCACATCTGTCCATTGACCATGATGCTCACCGCGTAACGGCTGATGGAACAGAAGTAAGCCTGACGCCGAAAGAGTATGAGCTTCTATACTTCTTAGCGAAAACGCCTGACAAAGTGTATGATCGGGAAAAGCTTCTGAAAGAAGTGTGGCAATATGAGTTTTTTGGTGATCTGCGGACAGTAGACACCCATGTCAAACGCCTGAGAGAGAAGCTGAACAAGGTTTCTCCGGAAGCCGCGAAAAAAATTGTCACCGTATGGGGTGTAGGCTATAAATTTGAGGTTGGCGCTGAATGAAATTTTGGAAAAGCGTAGTAGGCAAGCTGTGGTTTACGATCCTTTCACTCGTCTTGATCGTATTATTCATTTTGACGGTTCTCTTGCTTGAATTTATTGAAAATTACCATGTGGAAGAAGCCGAGAATGATTTAACACAGCTTGCGAATAAAGTTGCTGTCATCATAGAAAATCACGAGGACCAGGCACTGGCAAGATCAATCACTTGGGAGCTCGCTGATAACTTAACAAGCATTGCTATCATTCAGGATGAGAAAAAGTACTGGTATTCCCCGAATGATAAAAACCGCCTATCATCCATAACGGTTGAGCAAATACAACATGACAAAGCCTTAAATAAAGCTCTCCAAGATCACAAAAAAGTAAGCAAACGAACGGGGCTAAGCGATACAGACACGGATAATGAACGTCTGATTGTAGGTGTCCCATATGAAAAAGACGGAAAGAAAGGCATGGTCTTTTTATCACAGTCTTTGCTTGCGGTGAAAGATACAACAAAACACACGACCCGCTATATTTTTCTGGCCGCAGGGATTGCGATTGTACTCACCACGTTTTTCGCTTTCTTCTTATCAAGCAGGGTCACATATCCGCTTCGAAAAATGAGAGAGGGCGCACAGGACTTGGCGAAGGGCAAGTTCGATACCAAAATACCGATTTTAACCCAGGATGAAATCGGTGAACTGGCAACTGCTTTTAATCAAATGGGGCGGCAGCTTAACTTTCATATTAATGCGCTTAATCAAGAAAAAGAGCAGCTTTCTAACATTTTGAGCAGTATGGCTGACGGAGTGATTACCATTAATATTGACGGTGCGATTCTTGTGACAAATCCGCCTGCTGAACGTTTTCTTCAGGCTTGGTATTATGAGCAAAACATGAATATCAAAGAAGGGGATAATCTTCCGCCTGAAGCAAAAGAACTGTTCCAAAACGCTGTCAGCACTGAAAAAGAGCAAATGATAGAAATGACGCTGCAAGGCAGGTCATGGGTGCTTTTGATGTCGCCGCTTTACGCGGAGTCGCATGTCAGAGGAGCGGTTGCCGTGCTGCGCGATATGACGGAAGAACGCCGCCTTGATAAGCTGCGTGAGGATTTTATCGCAAATGTCAGTCATGAGCTGAGGACACCGATTTCTATGCTTCAGGGATACAGTGAAGCGATTGTCGATGACATTGCAAGCTCTGAAGAAGACCGAAAAGAAATTGCTCAAATCATATATGACGAATCGCTGCGAATGGGTCGCTTAGTCAATGATCTGCTTGATTTAGCCCGAATGGAGTCAGGTCATACAGGCTTGCATTATGAACATATCAATGTGAATGAATTTTTAGAGAAGATCATAAGGAAATTTTCCGGCGTTGCGAAAGAAAAAAATATTGCTTTACATCAAGACGTTTCTCTCACAGAAGAGGAAATGATGTTTGACGAAGACAAGATGGAGCAGGTTTTTACCAATTTGATAGATAACGCGCTGCGGCATACCTCATCCGGCGGCAGTGTTTCTATTGAGGTCCATTCTGTAAAGGATGGATTGAAAATTGATATCAAAGACTCTGGATCCGGTATACCGGAAGAAGATCTGCCATTTATCTTTGAGCGGTTCTATAAGGCAGATAAAGCGCGGACAAGAGGCAGAGCAGGAACCGGGCTTGGGCTGGCTATTGTGAAAAATATCGTGGAAGCCCACAACGGATCAATAACAGTGCACAGCAGAATAGATAAAGGAACGACATTTACATTTTATATTCCGACAAAAGCATAAAATAGAGTCTGAATTTGCCGAAGAATCTTGTTCCATAAGAAACACCCGCTGATGACCTTAGCGGGTGTTTTTTTAAAGCCAATATGAACAAAATTTTAAGGATATGTTAATATAAATTCCCTTCCAAATTCCAGTTTCTCGTAATATAGTTGTAATGTAACTTTTCAAGCTATTAATACGACAAAAAAGTGAACGGAGGGGTTTCAAATGGAAGAAACCTTTCAATTGTTATATGATACATATCATCAAGATTTGTACCAATTTTTATTTTATATGGTAAAGGATAAAAACCAGGCAGAAGATCTTCTGCAGGAGGTTTATATCCGGGTCTTACATTCTTATCATACGTTTGAAGGAAGAAGCAGTGAAAAAACATGGCTTTTGTCGATCGCACGCCATGTTGCGATCGACTGGTTCCGTAAACAGCAGACGATCAGACAGCGTATACTCGGCACGTTTGATTGGGATACACAGGATGTCAGAGATCAGCAGTTGCTTCCGGACGAGCTTGCGGTTCAACACGAAAATGTCCGGGAAATTTATACTGCGCTTGATCAATGCACGATCGACCAAAGAGCTGTGATTATCTTGCGGTTTATTCAGGGGTATTCAATTCAGGAAACAGCCAACGCTCTGCGCTTCTCGGAAAGCAAAGTCAAAACGACCCAACACAGAGGGCTCAAAGTACTTCGGAAACATATGGAGCTTTTGAGGGAGGAGCTAATGGATGATGAAGTCAGATTGGAACGAAGAACAGATAAAGGAGTTGTTAAGTCAACTTCCGGCAGTTAAAGACCATCGTTCGCCTCAAGATATTTATAAGCGGCTGACGATGGCAAAAACCAAAAAAAAGCCCGCTGTTAGGTGGATTGGCCCCGCGTGCGCCACTGCAATTGCGGTTTATATCGCCTTCATTATTTCTCCTCAATTCTTTGATCAGGCACAACCTCAACAAAAAGAAGCGTCCCAAGAGAACGCTGTGACGAAAACTGAGACAGCAGACAGCCCAAAGGCTGCATCATCCCTGGATCAGACATCGTATGTTGTTTCTGAAAAGGAACAGAAAAATTACATCACTGTTGCGATTGCCGATGCCGATACATCCGCAATCATACCTCTCAGCATTAAAAAAACAAACGCAGACCAAACGATACAGGATATGTTGTTTGAAAGCAGTGAGCTGGGTATCCTTGACCATGCCATTACGATCCCATCCTTCATAGATGAAGTGGAGGTAAAAGAAAATCCAAACAAGAAGGAATTAAGTATACGAGTCCATCAGCCTATCGGAGATTTTGCTCTAAAAGACGATACACTGTTAAAAAAATTGCTGAAAGAATCCTTAAAATGGAGCCCTTATGAAAATATCAAATTTTTATCGGAGCAAAACAAGAGTGGCATCCGTATTGGCTCATATGGCACTTTTACTGAAATTGCAATTACAAAACAGTCAAAAAGAGCTTACTACTTGTATCAAAATAAACAAGGACAAGACTTTCTCGTTCCATCGGAAAAAACATTTGATACCGTAAAAGAAGCGATAAAGGAAATGGAATCGGACATCCAACAAGAGGCAACACCTCTTTTTCAAGCGGGAACGGTCAAATCTGTAACGAAGAAACAGAAACACTTATATATCCACTTCTCAAAAGACTCAGCAGTTGACAATTCTATTGCCGGTATTTTAATGCTTGAGGGACTTCTTTTAACAGCAAAGGAGTTTGGTTTTACAGATGTGACCTTTACGGAAACCAGAACAAAAAAAATCGGCAAATATGACGTATCAGATGCCATTCCGGTACCTGCTGCTCCAAATCCGATTTCCTTAGACTAATTAGGGCCTTTTCAGGCTCTTCTTTTGGTTGCCTTGCATGTAATAGAAATGTTCAAAAAATAGTTGTCCGTGTATAATAAAACAAGGTAAAGATTGAAAGGATTTGAGCCGAGTGAACGTGTTAACAATCAAAGGAGTTTCCATTGGAGAAGGATTGCCGAAAATCATCGTTCCGCTGATGGGAAAAACGGAGAAACAAATTTTGAACGAAGCAGAAGCTGTAAAATTACTGGAGCCGGACATTGTGGAGTGGAGAGTCGACGTATTTGAAAAAGCAAATGACAGAGAAGCCGTCACAAAGATGATTTCTAAGCTTCGGGAGTCTTTAGCGGACAAGCTGTTTTTATTTACATTCAGAACCCATAAAGAAGGCGGGAGCATGGAGATGGATGAAAGCTCCTATATTGCCTTGCTAGAAGCAGCAGTCCGGACAAAAGGCATTGACCTTATTGACATTGAATTATTTTCGGGAGATACAAATGTGAAAGCGTTAGTAACGCTGGCAGAAGAACATAATGTCTATGTGGTGATGTCAAATCATGATTTTGAGAAAACGCCTGCGAAAGATGAGATTCTATCGAGACTTCGAAAAATGCAGGATCTAGGGGCGCATATTCCAAAAATGGCTGTCATGCCGAATGATACAGGAGATCTCTTAACGTTGCTTGACGCGACGTATACGATGAAAACAAAATATGCAAACCGTCCATTCATTACAATGTCTATGGCTGCAACAGGACTGATCAGCAGACTGAGCGGCGAGGTTTTTGGATCAGCCTGTACTTTTGGCGCCGGAGAAGAAGCGTCGGCACCTGGTCAAATACCTGTTTCTGAGCTGAGGAGTGTCTTAGGCATTTTGCACAAACGCATACGAGAATAAAAAATAAAAAACTCAAGCCCATTACAGCTTGAGTTTTTTTGATTATGGAAGATCAATGAGCTTAACAGACACAATATCAGGAACTTCTGTTAGTTCTTTCACGATCTTATCTTCCAAATGTCTGTCAAAGGAAAGCATCATGATGGCTTCTCCGCCTTTTTCTTTACGGCCAACCTGCATGGTTGCAATGTTAATATCGTTATCTCCGAGAATTCGTCCTACTCGGCCGATGACACCTGTTGTATCCTGATGCTGGATATATACCAAGTGACCTGTTGGATAAAAATCGATATTAAAGCCGTTGATCTCGACAATACGCTCTCCAAAATGAGGGATATACGTAGCCGTCACAGTAAAGGTGTTGCGGTCTCCTGTTACTTTTACGCTGATGCAGTTATCGTATCCAGATTCAGAAGAGGAAATTTTTTCACTGAAGCTGATGCCGCGTTCTTTTGCGACACCGCCGGCATTGACTTCGTTAACAGTTGAGTCAACGCGCGGTTTCAAAAAGCCTGACAGAAGGCTTTTTGTAATGAACGATGTTTCAAGTTTAGCAATTGTGCCTTCATATTGAATGGCAACATCCTTAACCGGCTCTTTCATGCATTGGGATACTAGGCTGCCTATTTTTCCAGCGATTTGATGGTAAGGCTTAATCTTAGTGAATTCATCTTTTGTCATGGCTGGCAGGTTGATAGCAGACATGACAGGAAGACCTTTTGCGAACTGGAGAACTTCTTCTGACACTTGAGCCGCGACATTCAGCTGCGCTTCTTTCGTCGATGCCCCTAAGTGAGGAGTGGCAATGACTAATGGATGATCAACAAGTTTATTGTCAACAGGCGGTTCAACTTCAAAGACGTCAAGCGCCGCTCCGGCAACGTGCCCGCTTTCCAAAGCCTCAAGAAGTGCAGCTTCATCAATAATACCGCCTCGTGCACAGTTAATTAAGCGGACACCTTTTTTCGTTTTTGCAATCGTTTCTTTATTCAATAAGCCTTTTGTTTCTTTTGTTAAAGGCGTGTGAACAGTAATAATATCCGCACTTTCAAGCACTTCTTCAAATGTACGGCTGTTTACGCCAATTTTTTTCGCTCTCTCTTCAGTTAAGAAAGGGTCAAAAACATGAACGGTCATTCCGAACGCTCTCGCACGCTGTGCGATTTCGCTTCCGATTCGGCCTAATCCTACAATTCCAAGAGTTTTCCCATAAAGCTCGGCACCGACATAAGCCGTGCGGTTCCACTCTCTTGATTTCACAGAGATATTAGCCTGAGGAATGTGCCTCATTAAAGAAGAGATCATCGCAAATGTATGCTCAGCTGTCGAAATGGTGTTGCCGTTTGGAGCGTTAATCACGATTACCCCATGTTTAGTCGCTTCATCAATATCGATATTATCTACACCGACACCGGCTCTTCCGACAATTTTTAAAGAAGTCATTTTGTTGAAAAGGTCTTCTGTTACTTTTGTCGCGCTTCGCACCAAAAGAGCATCAAAAGTATGTAATTCATCCTCTGCATCTGCTGCGTTTTTTTGAACGATTTCAATAAAATCTGATTCAATAAGCGGCTGTAAGCCGTCGTTGCTCATTTTGTCTGAGACCAATACTCGAAACATCGTTAGATTTCCTCCTAAATTGACAAACTAAATATCTGATAATTTAACATATTCTCAATAGAGTGTCAACGTGTATTGACGCAGTAAAGGATAAAAGGAAAGCCTGAAAATCAATGTTTTCAGAGCTTTCGAGAATTATATATAATTTGAAGCAATTCTCTATACAGCCAACCAGTTATCGTTTATAATGGAACTAAATTCATATGATCAATCTTCGGGGCAGGGTGAAATTCCCTACCGGCGGTGATGAGCCCATGGCTCTAAGCCCGCGAGCTGTTTTACAGCAGGATTCGGTGAAATTCCGGAGCCGACAGTACAGTCTGGATGGGAGAAGATGGAGGTTCATAAGCGTTTTGAAATTGTTTTCAAACGTTTCTTTGCCTAGCCTAATTTTCGAAAACCCCGCTTTTTTTGATGAAGCGGTTTTTTTATTGGCTGGAAAAAGAACCTTTCCGTTTTCGAGTAAGATGTGATCGAAAAGGAGAGAGTGAAGTGAAAGTAAAAAAATTAGTAGTGGTCAGTATGCTGAGCAGTATTGCATTTGTTTTGATGCTGTTAAATTTCCCGTTTCCGGGGCTTCCGGATTATTTAAAAATTGATTTTAGCGATGTGCCCGCTATTATTGCCATTTTGATTTATGGACCTTTGGCAGGAATTACAGTAGAGGCGATAAAAAACGTTCTCCAATATATTATTCAGGGAAGCATGGCCGGGGTTCCTGTCGGGCAAATTGCGAATTTTATCGCAGGAACACTTTTTATCTTGCCGACTGCTTTCTTATTTAAAAAGCTGAACTCAGCAAAGGGGCTGGCTGTCAGTCTGCTTCTGGGAACTGCAGCGATGACCATTTTGATGAGTATTTTAAATTATGTACTGATTCTTCCTGCGTACACGTGGTTTTTACATTCACCGGCATTATCCGACAGCGCGCTGAAAACGGCGGTCGTCGCTGGTATCCTGCCGTTTAACATCATAAAAGGCATTGTGATTACGATTGTATTCTCACTTATTTTCATCAAGCTGAAGCCATGGATTGAACAGCAGCGAAGCGTGCATATCCATTAAAAAGTAAAAAAGCTCCCGCAGGGGAGCTTTTTCCATACTTCTATTCAAATTTAAGCGGGTCGCCTTCAAATGGCTCATCCGCCACTTTGATGGAATCAGTAGGGCATCCTTCAAATGCATCAATCATATCTTCTTCCAGTACCTCAGGAACTTCGACAACGCCTTTGTTTTCATCAAGCGTTACGAACGCGATGCCTTCATCATCGTAATCGTAAATGTCCGGTGCAGCAGCTCCGCAAGCGCCGCATGCAATACATGTATCTTTGTCTACGATTGTGTACTTTGCCATGAATAAAACCTCCCAGATTGTTCTTGGTGGAACAAATGGATCAATCTTTATATATAATCAATTTAACACCTATTCCTCTTACTTATTGTAATGATGTTGCTGCCACATTTCAACAGAAAAATGATTGAGAATGCTTATCACATAAGGGGTTATCTACATAACATCCCCCTTGATGATGACTTTAAACGTCGATTTCTGTTTAAAATCTGTTAAAATAAAGAGAGCAAATCATCGATTTTTGTCAGGAAGAATGTGGGTGGATAGGTTGTCATTAAATTATTTCGATATTATGGTTCTCGATTGCCTTTGCAAAATAAACGGAGAACGGTCAGGAAGCGCTGTTTTTCACTTATTTAAAGGCAAAAGATCGTCACAAACCATACAAGATGCCGGCTTATTTCAGACAGCAAAATATTTTGGAATGGCACCGAAATGTTCGAGAAGCGATATTTCAGCGTCGCTCACCAAGCTTGAACAGCATTCATATCTCGAACCATTGGCTGAAACAGATACATATAAAGTGACAGCCAGCGGCGCAGCTTCATTGAGGCACGCATTCAGTGAACGGCCTTGGCCCGTTCATTGTCACGGCGCTTATTACCAGCAGGCTGCCGGCGTACTTTGGAAAAGGCTTTCTCTGCTGGTGCAGGTCTTATCAAATAAACAACAGGGGAGCAGGCAGTATATCCCTGTCACAAAGGATTATAAGACACTTCAATGGGTAAAGAAATACTTCTCCAGGCATACGGATCATATAGAGATGGCAAGCAGCCTTTTTGCCATGCTGGAGGCGCATTTGCGTCAGATTGATGACAAAGCGGCGCAAATTTTTGTCTACTCTTTAACCTCGCACGATAGGATTGGCTTGACGAGCAGACAGCTTGCTGACACGCTGAATGAAGATGAATGGTATGTTTATATCTTGTTTTGGGCTTCGGTACATTATTTTATTCATTTACTACCGGAGTGTGAACATTCTCTGTTAAAGGATATCCTCTCTGATGTGCATGTGGAGAATGCTCTGACAGAGTCCACAAGGAAAACATGGCAGATGGTCAAACAAGGGATCCCGATACAGCGAATCGCCGACATTAGAAAGCTGAAAACAGCGACGATCGAAGACCATATTGTTGAAATTTCTCTCCACGAGCCTGCGTTTCACATAGATGACTATGTATCAGCGGAAGACCAGCTTGAAATTGCAGAGTTTTCAAAGCGGATACGGACAAATAAAATCAAACAAATTCGCGACGGCCTACAGCAGCGGTTCAGCTATTTTCAAATCAGACTGGCATTGACAAAGCAGGTGCAGCAATATGACTAATTTACAGCAAACGTTACATCAGTTTTTTGGTTTTACTTCCTTTAAAAAAGGGCAGGAGGACATTATTAGAAGCATACTTAGCGGGAGGGATACCATTGCGATGCTGCCGACTGGGGGTGGAAAATCGCTTTGCTACCAGCTGCCTGGCTATATGCTTAACGGCATGGTGTTAATCGTTTCTCCACTGCTTTCTTTGATGGAGGATCAGGTGCAGCAGCTGAAGGCGCGGGGCGAAAAGCGTGCGGCGGCTTTGAACAGCATGCTTAGCAAGCAGGAGAGACAATTTGTTTTAGATCATATTCACCGCTATAAATTTTTGTACTTATCTCCAGAGGCTTTGCAGTCGCCTTATGTATTGGAAAAATTAAAAAGCGTCCCGATCAGCCTATTCGTTATTGATGAGGCGCATTGCATATCTGAATGGGGGCATGACTTCAGGCCTGATTATTCAAAGCTGGGACAGCTGAGAAAACAACTTGGGCACCCGCCGGTTCTGGCATTGACTGCTACAGCTACAAAGGATACATTGCAAGATGTCATGAACCTGCTTGAGCTGCAACATGCTGAACAACATCTCAACTCAGTCAATCGGCCAAACATCGCGCTCAGGGTTGAACAAGCGGCGCATACTGCCGAAAAAATAGATAGGGTCATTCAGCTGGTTGAAAACCTTCAAGGTCCGGGAATTGTTTATTGTCCGACAAGGAAATGGGCTGAGGAATTAGCGGGTGAAATTAAAAGCAAAACAAGCAGCAGAGCCGACTTTTACCATGGCGGTATGGAGTCTGGCGACAGAATTTTAATCCAACAGCAGTTTATTCATAACCAGCTTGATGTGATATGTTGTACAAATGCGTTTGGTATGGGTGTCGATAAACCTGATATCAGATATGTGATTCATTTTCATCTCTCTCAGACGGCTGAAGCATTCATGCAGGAAATTGGCAGAGCGGGACGTGATGGAAAACCGAGTGTCAGCATTTTGTTGCGGGCGCCAGGGGATTTTGAATTGCAGGAGCAGATTATCCAAATGGAGAGTGTCACAGCTGAAGAAATCGCCAATGTGATCCGTGTGCTTGAAAAGATGGAGGAGCGGGATGAGAGACGGCTGCGGGATCTAGTAATGCAGTATGGTATCGGAGAGACCCAAAGCCGTATGATGATACACCTCTTTAAGCAGGGCAAAACATCAATTGAACTGATGAAGCAAGAGATTTCATATCGCATGGAACTGAAGCTAGAAAAAATGCGCCGTGTATCTTTTCTGCTTCAACGTGATGGCTGTATAAGACAATCGTTGTTAACCTATTTTGATGAATCATATGAGCCTGATGATGGAAACCTCCAATGCTGTTCACATTGCGGTTTTGATCTATCATTGTATGAACAAAAAGGAGAACGGAATAAAATGGCGCCATTGGACAGCTGGAGTTTGGAATTGCAACGGATATTCAGCTTGGAGACTGTAGGTGAACGGAACTGAAACAGCAAAAGGATCTCATTCAGCAAATGTCAGACCGTGATATGCTGAAGCAGTTATATGTAACGCAGTTTTTGATCCTCATCGCCGCAGCTGCAGCAGGATTGTTCTTTTTTGAGGATGTCAGAGACGTACAAAAGCTCTGGGATATTCGCGACATGCGCATCATATGGTATGGTGTTTCCATTGCTGTTATTGTGATTTTAGCCGATATGGCGGTGATGAAATGGTGCCCGCCCCATCTATATGATGACGGGGGAATCAATAAAAAAATATTCAGTAAGAGGTCGATCCCTCATATTATATTTTTAACGCTTCTGATTGCTTTCGCGGAAGAAATGTTATTCAGAGGAGTGCTGCAGACTCATATCGGTTTATGGGCGGCCAGTCTTATATTTGCCGTTCTTCATTTTCGGTATTTGTCAAAATGGCTGTTATTTATCATGGTGACAGCAATCAGCTTTTTGCTCGGACTGATGTATGAATGGACCGGTAACTTATTTGTTCCGGTGACGGCGCATTTTATCATTGATGCCGTGTTTGCCTGCCAGATTCGTTTTGAACATGTGAGGAGGGATAAACATGACGAACATGTCGAGAGTAGAGAGAAGAAAAGCCCAGAATCGTTATGAAGATCAAAACGCCGCATTGGCGGACGATTTTTTCGATGATGATGAAGAAAGCCTTCCGACAAGACAATCTGTAAAAAATCAGAGAGAACAGAAAAAAAAGCAAGGGAAAACAAAAACGCCATTATTCACTGTACTCGCTGTATTATTTGTTTTTGTGCCGGTTATTGTTTTGGTGAGCTTATTTTATCTAAAAAGCCACCCGGATCATCGTGATGATTATGAAGATGTTTTTATCGACAGCAGCCAAAGCAAATACGAGGTTGTGCCGAAATCAGAGGGCAAAAAAGACAACGAAGAAAAGACCAAAGACACTGCACTGCAGCAAGCGTCCAAAAAAAAGCCTGAGATGGCAAAGGCTAAAGAGCCGGCAAACACAGCAACTGCTAAAAAGCAGCCTGCCGCTGAGGAAAAAAAAGACTCGGTAAATCAAGAGGAAGCAACGGCTGCTTCCTCTTCCCGACAAACAGCAGCACGAGAAGAACAGCAGCAGGCTGAACCAGTTCAAACTGAGGCGAAACGGGTGGTCAAGCACACCGTCCAAAAAAAAGAAACGCTGTACCGCATTTCCATGAAGTATTATAAAAACCGGTCGGGAGAAGAAAAAATCCGTGTGTATAATCATCTGAATGGAAATGATGTTTACACTGGACAAGTATTGGACATCCCCCTTGATGGATGAATAAGGCATCTTTTTTATGTTCCGCTCATATCATATAGCAATGAAAAAGGACAAGGTGTGAAGCGGATGGAATCCTTATGGAATCAGCTGGACCAGTTTACAGACGCGCCGACCAAACAGATGCTCCAAGCGCTGGTGAAACGAAAACAAAAATTTGAACAATATGCAGCGCAATGCCGCAGATGGCGATGGACGTCCCTCATTTGCTTAGGGTTATTATGTCTTATGATTATGATCAAAAGCCCTGCGCCTCAGCTCGTTCTTCAAGAAATGCTCAGCCGTACCTTTTATTTATTTTGGATGATGGCAACCGCTTTTGCATACTGCACTTCATATTATTTTAAGAAAAAGGAAGATAAAGCTGAGGGTGATTTCCATAAACTGAGATGCGAAATTATTCAGAAAAGCACTGATCTTTGGCCGCAGCCGGATAAATGGAAGGCGAGAGAGTCTGTTTTTCAAATGATGAAGCACAAATATGACATTAATCTATATTTTGAAAGTAAATAAATCGGGGCGTTTTCTTAAACGATAGAAACGTCTTTTTTTATTGTCCGTCTTATTGATAAGTTCTAAAAAGAATGGAGAGTTTTTATGAAGCTATCAGTGAAAATTGCCGGTTTGCTAACTGTTGCCGCAGCGGCTATGACGGCAAAAATGTATTCAACAGCTAAAGGAAACCATTTGAAAACACATACGTTTTCTTTATCGAAAATGAAGGGTAAGCCGCCTCTCACAATATTCTTTATTTCGGACATTCATAAACGTCTCATCGATCAAGATCTTATACAAAAAGCGCGCAGCCATGCCCCGCACCTGGTTATCATCGGCGGTGATTTAGCCGAGGGCGGGGTGCCTAGTACAAGAATTGAGGAAAACATCAAAAGGCTTGTGAGCTTTGGGGTCCCTGTCTTGTTTGTGTGGGGAAATAATGATTATGAAATCAGGCAGCATAGGCTGTATTCCATATTCAAAGCGCACGGTGTCATCAGCCTGAGGAATGAATCAGTTTCGTTTTCGCACAGTGGACATACGATTGGGATTGTCGGAGTTGATGATATCAAGATGGAGATGGATCATTATGAGGAAGCCATTAAAGAGCTTCACAAAAGCCAGCTGAATATTCTCGTTTGCCATAACCCGGAAATCCATGAACAAATCCACGAAACCGACGGTATTGATGCGATATTTAGCGGACATACCCATGGCGGTCAGATTAGATTTGGGAAATTCGGACCGTATGAACTTGGAAAAACAGGTTGTGTTAAACAATCGAAGTATCTGATCAGCAACGGATATGGCACCACAAAAGTGCCTTTTCGTTTAGGCGCTAAGCCGGAAACACATATTGTAACTCTTTGTGAGCCGGAATAACTTCTTGGTAGCAAAACGCCATAAGGCAATAAAAACTGCATTGTGCTTGTCTTACTAGTGAACTCAGTGTAAACTGATAACAATTAAGAACCTATGACTCATCATCTCATATAATGTGTTATATGATTTGTGTGCAAGTAGAGGCAGGAGGGAACGTTATGCGGCTTGAGCGTCTGAATTATAATAAGATTAAAATCTTTTTAACCCTCGATGATTTGACAGACCGGGGATTGACAAAAGAAGACCTCTGGAAGGACTCATTTAAAGTCCACCAGTTATTTAAAGATATGATGAATGAAGCGAATACAGAGCTCGGCTTTGAAGCGAATGGACCGATTGCAGTGGAAGTGTATTCTCTCCAAGCACAAGGGATGGTTGTGATCGTAACAAAGAACCAAGAAGCCGATTCTGAAGACGATGAGTATGATGATGATTACATCGAAATGCAAGTCAAGCTTGACGAAAGCGCGGACATCATTTATCAATTCCATTCCTTTGAGGATATCATCCAGCTTTCAGACAGCTTACAGCGAATCGGTATCATAGGGGGGACTGTCTATCACTATGAGGGACAGTACTTTTTAAGCCTTGAAGACCTGGGGTCACATCCAGCTGAGGGGGTTGTGTCGGTCCTGGCTGAATACGGCAATCCGACAACTTTAACGATTTATCGCTTGCAAGAGTATGGTAAGCTCATTATGGACGGCAATGCCGTTGAAACGATACAGACTCATTTTTTATAAAAATGCCACGGAAAACTGCTGATTTCACAGCAGTTTTTTTTCGTTAAAAAACATGGAAAAACGTAACGTTTATTCTATGCACAGATCATATGAAGGTGTATACTATTCTCTGAAAGGGAGCATGTGAGAAACAGAAGATTCTAGGAGGTTAACTCAAATGGCAGCCGATCGAAACACCGGTCATACAGAAGAGGACAAACTTGATGTATTAAAATCAACCCAAACCGTTATACATAAGGCTCTGGAAAAATTGGGATATCCCGAAGAAGTCTACGAACTGTTAAAGGAGCCGATGAGATTATTAACGGTAAAAATACCTGTTCGTATGGACGACGGATCAGTAAAGATTTTTACAGGTTATCGTGCGCAGCACAATGACTCTGTCGGTCCGACAAAAGGCGGGATACGTTTTCACCCGAACGTAACAGAAAAAGAGGTGAAGGCGCTTTCTATTTGGATGAGTTTAAAATGCGGCATAATTGATCTTCCATATGGCGGTGGTAAAGGCGGGATTGTTTGTGATCCAAGGGATATGTCGTTTAGAGAGCTGGAGCGTCTGAGCAGAGGGTATGTCAGAGCTATCAGCCAAATCGTCGGCCCGACGAAAGACGTGCCGGCACCGGATGTATTTACAAACTCACAAATCATGGCTTGGATGATGGATGAGTATTCAAGAATTGATGAATTTAATTCGCCTGGATTTATTACGGGCAAGCCGCTTGTGCTTGGAGGATCTCACGGGAGAGAATCTGCGACAGCAAAAGGTGTGACGATCTGTATTAAAGAAGCGGCAAAGAAAAAAGGCATCGATATTCATGGTGCGCGTGTCGTTGTTCAAGGATTCGGTAACGCCGGAAGCTATTTAGCGAAATTTATGCATGATGCGGGAGCAAAAGTTGTCGGCATCTCAGATGCGTATGGTGGTCTTTATGATCCGGAAGGCCTCGATATCGATTACTTACTCGACCGCCGGGACAGCTTCGGTACCGTAACAAAGCTTTTCAACGATACCATTACGAACCAAGAGCTGCTGGAGCTGGATTGTGATATCCTTGTTCCTGCTGCGATTGAAAATCAAATTACAGAAGAAAATGCCCATCATATTCAGGCTAAAATTGTCGTCGAAGCGGCAAACGGGCCAACAACGCTTGAAGGAACCAAAATTCTTTCAGACCGGGACATTCTGCTTGTTCCAGACGTACTGGCAAGTGCCGGCGGCGTAACGGTTTCATATTTTGAATGGGTTCAGAATAACCAAGGCTTCTACTGGAGTGAAGAAGAGGTAGAAGAAAAATTAGAAAAAATGATGGTTAAATCATTTAATAATATTTACGAAATGGCTAAAAACCGAAGAATTGACATGAGGCTCGCTGCTTACATGGTCGGCGTTCGCAAAATGGCTGAAGCTTCGCGTTTTAGAGGCTGGATATAAGTTGATGATTTGCATAAAAATAAAAAATCTCCTATGATAAAATAGGAGTTTTTTTTATTCGGAAATAGAAAAATATGAAGTGAAATGCCAATCGCAGGAGTTGACGGAAATGATTCAAGAAAAAGCAATAATTATAGGCGGAGGGCCTTGCGGACTATCTGCCGCCATTCACCTAAAACAAATTGGCATTGATGCCCTCGTCATCGAAAAAGGCAATGTCGTTAACAGCATTTACAATTATCCGACGCATCAAACCTTTTTTAGCTCAAGTGAAAAACTTGAAATTGGAGACGTGGCATTTATTACGGAAAACAGAAAGCCTGTCAGAATTCAGGCTTTATCGTATTACCGGGAAGTCGTCAAACGGAAAAACATCCGTGTAAATGCGTTTGAAATGGTGCACAAAGTCACGAAAGCGGAAAACAATTCATTTGTTATAGAGACATCAAAAGGGACTTACACGACACCATATTGTATTATTGCAACAGGCTATTATGATCATCCAAACTATATGAACGTACCCGGAGAGAATTTGCCAAAAGTATTCCATTATTTTAAAGAAGGCCATCCGTACTTTGATAAAGATGTGGTCGTCATCGGCGGAAAAAATTCAAGTGTAGACGCTGCGCTTGAACTTGTGAAATCTGGAGCGCGTGTCACAGTTTTATACAGGGGCAATGAGTATTCGTCAAGCATTAAGCCATGGATTCTGCCTGAGTTTGAATCGCTCGTCAGAAACGGAACAATTCGCATGGAATTTGGCGCTTGTGTCGAAAAAATCAACGAGGATGAAGTGATATTCCGCTCCGGTGAGAAGGAACTCATGACCATTAAAAATGATTTTGTATTTGCCATGACAGGCTATCATCCCGATCATCAATTTCTTGAAAAAATGGGTGTTGAAATTGATCAGGAAACAGGACGTCCATTTTTTAATGAAGAAACGATGGAAACAAACGTTGAAGGTATTTTTATTGCCGGGGTCATTGCCGCCGGAAACAATGCAAATGAAATATTTATTGAAAACGACAGATTTCACGGAGGACATATCGCAGCGGAAATCGCAAAAAGAGAAAATCTGTAAAGAGGAGAGCATATGATAAATTCGTATGCTCTTTTTGTTTTTTTAAGGTCAGACAGATGTAAATTCATAAACAACATGGTAGGATAGACTTAGGAATATAAAGGAAAGAGGTTGCCTGATGTTTGCAATCATCTCTGCAGGAATTGCTCCCGGCATCGCGCTGTTAAGTTATTTTTATTTAAAAGATCAGTATGATAATGAACCTGTACATATGGTGCTCCGGTCGTTTTTTTTAGGAGTTGTTCTTGTATTTCCCACGATGTTTATCCAGTACGTGCTTGAAAAAGAGAATGTGGGAGGCGGAAGCTTTTTCGTATCTTTTTTGTCTTCAGGATTTTTGGAGGAATCATTAAAATGGTTTATCTTGATGGTCAGTGTATACCCGCACGCCCATTTCGATGAGCATTATGACGGGATTGTGTACGGGGCCAGTGTATCGCTCGGTTTTGCGACTCTGGAAAATATTCTTTACTTAATCGGCCACGGTGTGGAGCATGCGTTTGTCAGGGCGCTGCTTCCTGTTTCTTGCCATGCCTTAATAGGCGTTATTATGGGATTTTATCTTGGGAAAGCCCGTTTTTCCGCACATAAAGCGCGTGTGAAGTGGCTTATTCTTTCTTTAGCTTTACCGTCACTTTTACATGGATCGTATGATTTCATTCTAATAGCACTAAGCAATTGGATTTATTACATGTTTCCATTTATGTTATTTTTATGGTGGTTTGGTTTGCGCAAAGCGAAAAAAGCCCGTTCCGTCAATATGATGCAAGTATAGAGCCGCACAGAAGCTGTGCGGCTTTTTTTGTGTGCGATTTATTAAATGAGATTTTATGTTCTGAGGGATAACAAGGAAAGAGTGTATAAAAATAACCTCGTTACAGAAAATACGATTACACTCAAAAATTTGCTGTAGGAGGCTTGAAAAGATGAAGTCCAAAGGATCGATTATGGCATGTCTCATCCTTTTTTCCTTTACAATAACGATGTTTATCAATACTGAAACCATCTCTGCCTTTTCCAATCAGGTTATTCAGAGAGGGGCAACAGGGGACGATGTGATCGAACTCCAGGCGCGCCTTCAATATAACGGGTACTATAACGGAAAAATTGATGGGGTTTATGGATGGGGAACATACTGGGCAGTACGTAACTTTCAGGATCAATTCGGGCTAAAAGAGGTTGACGGCCTTGTCGGGGCTAAAACAAAGCAAACCTTGATATCTAAATCTAAATACTATCGTGAATATGTTATGGAACAGCTTCGCAAAGGGAATACATTCACGCATTACGGAAAAATTGCGCTGAAGTATCAGACGAAACCGTCAAAAGCAGCAACCCAAAAAGCAAGACAGCAAGCAGAAGCGCGGCAGAAACAGCCTGCGGAAAAAACAACGCAGCAGCCTCAAGCAAATAAGCAGCAAAACAACACACCTGCAAAAACAAGAAAACAGGACGCGGTCGCAGCTAACATGCCTGGCGGATTTTCCAACAATGATATTAGGCTGCTTTCTCAAGCGGTTTACGGGGAAGCGCGAGGAGAACCGTATGAGGGTCAGGTTGCAGTCGCAGCAGTTATTTTGAACCGTTTGAACAGCCCGTTATTTCCCAATTCAGTAGCTGGCATTATTTTCGAACCGCTTGCTTTTACAGCGGTGGCAGACGGACAGATTTATATGCAGCCGAATGAAACAGCAAGAGAAGCGGTGCTGGATGCCATTAACGGCTGGGATCCAACTGAGGAAGCCCTGTATTACTTTAATCCGGATACAGCGACCAGCGCATGGATTTGGGGACGCCCGCAGATTAAAAGAATCGGAAAACACATTTTCTGTGAGTAGCAGGACATAAGAAAGCATAAAAATGAGGTGTGATAAATGATCAGAGGTATTTTAATCGCGTTGCTCGGTATTGCGATAGTCGGTACAAGCTACTGGGGTTACAAAGAGCACCAGGAAAAAGACGCAGTTCTTCTTCATGCTGAAAATAACTATCAGCGGGCGTTTCATGAACTTACCTATCAGATGGATCAGCTTCATGATAAAATCGGAACAACACTCGCCATGAACAGCCAAAAATCCCTGTCACCTGCATTGATAGATGTGTGGAGGATTACATCTGAAGCCCATAACAGTGTCAGTCAGCTGCCGCTTACATTAATGCCGTTTAACAAGACAGAAGAGTTACTATCAAAGATCGGCGATTTCAGTTATAAGACGTCAGTTAGAGATTTGGAGCAAAAACCGCTGGATAAAAAAGAGTATACATCACTAAATAAGTTATATCAGCAATCCGAGGATATTCAAAATGAATTGCGTCATGTTCAGCACCTTGTCATGAGCAAAAACCTTCGCTGGATGGATGTGGAAATGGCACTGGCTTCTGACGAAAAACAAAGCGATAATACGATTATCAACAGCTTTAAAACCGTCGAAAAAAACGTTGGTGCATTCTCCACTGGCACTGACCTTGGCCCGAGTTTCACTAGCACCAAAAAAGAAGAGAAGGGTTTCAGCCATCTGAAGGGAAAACAAATTTCCGAACAGGAAGCAAAGCAAATTGCTGAGCGCTTTGCCCCGGATGACAATTATTCAATTAAAGTGGCAAAGAGCGGAAAAAAAACAAATCGCGATGTATATAGCGTAAGCATGAAAGACCCAGACCATAAAGCAGCGATTTATATGGATATTACGAGAAAGGGCGGGCATCCGGTCTATTTGATCCAAAACAGAAAAGTGAAAGACCAGAAATTCAGTTTGAATGATGGGTCGAACCGAGCGCTCGCCTTTTTAAAGAAAAATGGCTATGAAACAGATAACTTGGAAATTGATGAAAGTGCCCAATATGATAAAATCGGCGTATTTTCATATGTTCCTGTTGAAAATAAAATCCGGATGTACCCGGAAGCCATTCGTATGAAAGTGGCTTTGGATGACGGTGAGGTAGTCGGCTTTTCAGCAAGAGACTTCCTAACATCCCATAGAAAAAGAAATATACCTAAGCCGGCCATTACTGAAGCAGAAGCAAAATCAAAATTAAATAAAAATGTACAAGTAAGAGAAACGAGGCTTGCTTTAATTACAAATGAAACGGGCCAAGAAGTGTTATGCTATGAAATGCTCGGAACGATTGAAAATGACACATTCAGAATGTATATAAATGCCAGTGACGGTTCGGAAGAAAAGGTTGAAAAACTAAAAAATGCCGAACCTATATATAAAGACCTATAAAAAACAGGAGGAAAGGACTAAATGTCTTTTCCTTTTTTTCATTACGTGCTTTAATAAAAATGTGAGCATATTGAATAACGAAAGAGTGAAGCCAATGATAGAAATTGGGGAAAATGTACAATTAGAATATATAGAAGAAAACGAATTGAAAAAAGCGAAGAGCAAAGCTGTAAGCATCGACAACAATGAACTTTTGATCGCGTACCCTGTCGATGTCGTTACAGGGCGAACGGTGATTTTGCATAATGATATGGAGGTAACGGTAGAGTTTGTGGGCAAAGATGAAGTTCCTTACCGCTTTACAAGCCGTATAAAAGGTAAAGTGAAGGACAAACTTCAAATGATCTGTCTTGAAGTGCCTCCCCGTGAAAAAATGAAACGGATTCAGCGCCGCCAGTATGTGAGAACTGATGCGGTATTGGATGTGCAAATTCAGCCGGCGGATGAGGAAGAGTTCAGCACACTTTCCTATAATATCAGCGCAGGCGGCATCGCGTTAATTTTGGCTGATGGCCGTTCCTTCCAATCCGGGGAATCACTGCGCTTGATTATCAGTCTTTCTGAAGATGAAAACACGCGTCAAATAGAAACAGATGCCATTGTCAGACGAGTCTTTGATGATCCGAAATCAGGGAAACATAAAATCACCCTTGAATATAATGGAATCTCAGCGAGTGACCAGCAGTTCCTGCTTCAATATTGCATCCGGCGCCAGTTAAATAAGAGAAGAAAGGCACGGATGGAATAAACAGCGGCAAACACTTCCATACTATTTGTGATGGAGGTGCTCCGATGAAAACATTTGAACGGCTGCTGATCAAATTATTATTCATACAGGTTATCATTTTACTTGGTGTTCAGTTCCTTTTTCACTATGAGCATATTGAGCCTTATGTATCAAAAGTGATTCAATATGAAGGGGTGGATAAAATGGAGGAGAACAAAAGGGTTGAAACCTTCAAACAGTAATTATTCATCAATTTTCCACCCTTTTTCATAAAGTTCATGATACAATCCATAGAGGAGAAAAGAGCAAGGAGAGGGAATTATGGAAAAGAAATTATCGATTGCGATTGACGGCCCGGCAGCTGCGGGGAAAAGCACCGTTGCCAAAATTGTGGCAGAGAAAAAATCGTACATATATATTGATACAGGAGCGATGTATCGGGCGATAACGTACACGGCTTTACAAGAAAACATTGACCTGGCAAATGAAGAAAAACTCGCAGAGCTGCTAAAGCGGACAAACATTGAACTGGTGACAACAGAAGAAGGGCAAAAAGTGCTTGTTAACGGCACCGATGTAACTGATGCGATCCGAACAGACGAAGTCAGCAACCAAGTTTCTATAGCAGCTAAACACAGAAGCGTCAGGGAAGAAATGGTGAAGCGCCAGCAGCAGCTTGGAGAAAAAGGCGGCGTTGTCATGGATGGACGAGATATTGGGACTCATGTGCTGCCGAATGCCGAAGTAAAAATCTTTCTTCTGGCTTCTGTTGAAGAGAGAGCGAAACGCCGTTATGAAGAAAACGTGAAAAAAGGCTACGATGTCAACTACGAAACATTGATTGAGGAAATTGCAAGAAGAGATAAGCTTGATTCAGAGCGCGAAGTATCTCCGCTGCGCAAAGCAGAAGACGCGCTTGAAATCGACACGACATCTCTTTCCATTCAAGAGGTAGCTGATAAAATCCTTAAGGCAGTGGAGCAAAAGTCCCGCCCCTGATGATGGCGAATGCCACTTTTTTTGATTTTTTCAACGAAGAAAGAATGTTATTGCTTGACAAACCTGTTCTTTTATTAGAAGTTAATACTAATAAAACTTTTTATTGATCATTCAAAAAACTTTTTTGGATGATTCTTTAATACATATTCGGCTAAAAGCGGACATGTTATATGTTCAGCTTTCAAACCGTTTTAATTAAGCTGTGTAGGTTTGGACCAAGGAGGTTATTCAAATGACAGAGGAAATGAATCAAATTGATGTTCAAGTGCCAGAGGTTGGAGAGGTAGTTAAAGGGATTGTGACAAAGGTAGAGGATAAGCATGTGGATGTTGAAATTATCAATGTCAAACAGTCCGGCATTATTCCAATCAGTGAATTATCAAGTCTTCATGTAGAGAAAGCATCGGATGTTGTAAAAGTAGACGACGAGCTTGACCTGAAAGTAACAAAAGTGGAAGACGATGCTTTGATTTTATCTAAACGTGCTGTTGATGCCGACCGCGCTTGGGAAGACCTTGTGAAAAAATTTGAAACAAAAGAAGTGTTTGAAGCTGAAGTAAAAGATGTCGTGAAAGGCGGCCTTGTTGTTGATATCGGCGTTCGCGGTTTTATTCCGGCATCACTTGTTGAAGCGCATTTCGTTGAGGATTTTACTGATTATAAAGGAAAAACACTGTCACTGCTCGTTGTAGAGCTTGACCGTGATAAAAACCGCGTGATCCTTTCACACCGTGCCGTTGTTGAAAGTGAACAATCAAATAAAAAACAAGAACTTCTTCAGTCTCTCGAAGTTGGAAGTGTACTTGATGGCAAAGTGCAACGCCTGACTGATTTTGGCGCGTTTGTTGATATCGGCGGTATCGACGGACTTGTACACATTTCACAGCTTTCCCACTCCCATGTGGAAAAGCCGTCTGACGTTGTTGAAGAAGGACAGGATGTAAAAGTGAAAGTATTATCGGTTGACCGTGATAATGAACGTATTTCTTTATCTATCAAAGATACACTGCCTGGACCGTGGAGCCAAATCGGCGAGAAAGTGAAATCAGGCGATGTGCTCGAAGGAACTGTGCAGCGTCTTGTTAGCTTCGGTGCCTTTGTTGAAATCCTTCCGGGTGTTGAAGGTCTCGTTCATATTTCTCAAATTTCCAATAAACACATCGGCACGCCGCATGAAGTCCTTGAAGAAGGACAGACTGTAAAAGTGAAGGTTCTTGATGTGAATGAAAATGAGGAGCGCATTTCATTAAGTATGCGTGAACTTGAAGAAGCGCCTAAAGCCGATCAGGAAGATTACCGTCAATATCAGGCGAAGGAAGAAACAAGCACTGGCTTCCAGCTTGGAGATCTGATCGGAGATAAGCTGAATAAACTAAAATAATTGGTGATAAACGTGACTCGAGCAGAACGGAAAAGACAACACATCAATCATGCCCTGTCCACCGGACAAAAGCGGGACACAGGTCTTGATGATATTACGTTTGTTCATGCCAGTCTGCCCGATCTTGCATTAGAACAAGTAGATATTTCCACGAAAATCGGCGAACTTTCTAGCAGTTCGCCGATTTTTATCAATGCAATGACTGGCGGCGGCGGACAACTTACATATGAAATCAATAAATCGCTTGCGCGAGCAGCTCGTCAGGCTGGAGTGCCTCTTGCTGTTGGATCGCAAATGTCTGCGTTAAAAGATCCCTCAGAGCGTTTTTCTTATGAAATCGTTCGAAAGGAAAACCCCAACGGACTGATTTTTGCCAACCTGGGAAGCGAGGCGACAGCTGATCAGGCAAGGGAAGCAGTTGACATGATTGAAGCAGACGCGCTGCAGATTCACTTGAATGTGATTCAGGAAATTGTGATGCCTGAAGGAGACAGAAACTTCATCGGCACTCTTGACCGTATTGGACAAATTTGCAGCCAGATCAGTGTGCCAGTCATTGTAAAAGAAGTCGGCTTCGGTATGAGCAAGGAATCAGCAGGGAAGCTGTATGAAGCGGGTGCTGCAGCTGTTGACACCGGCGGTTACGGGGGCACCAATTTCTCGGAAATTGAAAATCTCCGAAGAAAGCGTCAAATCTCTTTTTTTAACTCGTGGGGCATTTCGACAGCCGCAAGTTTGGCGGAAATCCGCTCTGCGTTTCCCGCAAGCGCACTGATTGCGTCCGGAGGCCTGCAGGATGCTCTTGATGTAGCAAAGGCAATAGCGCTTGGGGCCTCTAGCACCGGAATGGCAGGGCACTTTTTGAAAGCGCTGACTGAAAGCGGAGAGGAAGGATTGCTTGAAGAGATTCAGCTGGTCCTTGACGAATTAAAAATGATTATGACCGTGCTGGGCGCCAGAACGATTTTAGATTTGCAAAAGGCGCCTCTTGTGATCAAAGGTGAAACCCATCACTGGCTCACAGAGAGAGGGATTGACCCATCCGGCTATAGTGTGAGATAAATGATAAGAGCCCAAAACCTTATAAGTTTTGGGCTCTTTGTGTTATGATTTTCGCTTTTTAAATTTTCCGTTTTGTTCAAGGCTTGTTGCTCCGTCATAGTGAATGGACTGGTCGCGGTCTGATTCGACTCTGCCAGAAGCTTTCAGTATTTTTTCTTGTCTGTCTTTTCCCATGGTCATGCTCCTTCATGTAAGATGGATTGTTTAAAAAAAGCGCTTGGGCTCCATACTGGGAGTATGGAGGAAGAGAAATGGAACAATTTTATTACTATTGGTCAATGTGGTTTTTGTGGATCCTGACTACCTTTATTTTTGCTAAGACGAAAAGGCGGTTTGCCGTCTCTGTCTTTATTTTGACTAATATGATCCTAAGCATACATGACATCACGTTATATTTTTCCCTGAATGCTGCTTATATGATGTTTTTCGTCTGCGGGAGTGTCTATGCAGGGTATTTGGGCATGTATCGTTTCCGCTATATCATGGTCTATCTGACGCTTGTTGCCGGGTATGCGTTTGTGTATCTTTTTGCATTATATGATCCGGTTTGGTTCATCATAAAACCTGAGTGGGCTGCTGTAATTTTACTAGTGCTTTTGACAGCTTCGGTTGAAAGGGATTTCCAGAAGCAGCTTGCTTTATTTATCCTAGGGATGTGTCAAGGCGAACTGGTCTATTCATTCTTGATTCAGAAGTTGGCCATGGCTTTCGCTGTCGGCGGATTTCAATGGCTGAATGCGTGTTCCGGAGGCGTAATATTACTGTTTGGCATAGCCAAATACGAGCAGCTCGCAAGCCAGATTGGTCAAAAAAGCAAAAGATCAAACAAAGGAGCTACCAAAATGTCATGAGTGATTACATCTATCCGATTATTGCAGGGGTCATTGCCGGAGTCGCGACAAGGCTTTATATGCTTAAAACGGATTACCGTCAGTATCCAACCTATGTTCATGGGAAAGTGATTCACATTGCACTAGGGCTGATAGCGGCTGGTTTAGGGGCAATTGTTTTGCCGGCGCTTTTGCAGGAGGAATTTACGGCCATCACATTTTTAACGCTGGCAGCGACCCAATTTAGAGATGTCCGAAACATGGAGCGGAACACGCTGACGCAAATGGATTCATATGAGCTTGTCTCAAGAGGAAGCACATATATTGAGGGCATTGCCATTGCGTTTGAAAGCAGAAATTATATCGTGATCTTTACAGCTCTTTTGACAACCTCCGCATATGTGTTTTTTTCCATTTGGGGTGCTATCATAGCGGCTGTTGTTTGTTTCCTGCTGGCAATGAAATTTATGTCGGGCAGTGTGTTGAAAGATATCGTAACGATCGAGTACATAAAGCCGCACTTTGACGGTCCGGGACTGTTTGTTGATAATATTTATATGATGAATATTGGGCTTCCCGAAAAACAGGAGCTGATTTTAAAGCACGGCATGGGATTTATTTTAACGCCAAAAAACTTTAATTCAGCAGCGACGATTGCCAACTTAGGGCAGCGCCAGGCCATTTTATTTGATGTTTCCAATGTGCTCGGGGTTTATCGGGACTCGGGTGAACCGTCTTTGACTCCAATTGCAAAACGCGACCTGAATGACGGGAGAGTGGCGGTCTTTGTTCTGCCGCAAATAAACCACCCTGACACAGCTGTTCAGATTATCAGCAATGTCCCGACTTTAGAAAATGCGATCAGAATGCCGACGGAATTTATCAAGAACCAGGATAAGGTGATAGAATGAGCGAATCTCTCACGAAAATGATTTTGTCTGTGATCACGACAAACCGCAATCGGGCTGCAGGGGGAGCTCCTGTCTTTTTTTGCAATGACCGAAAGGAGATGGAACTTTTCGCTACAAATCTAGAGGCGATCCTTGATGGAATCGCACATAAAATTGGAGATGACGTGTATTTGATCGTGAAACATTTTTAAGAATAGTTGTGATCCGAGTAAAAACTGATATAATAAATGAGTTAAGCCCTTCCTCTGAAGGGTTTCTTTTCATAAAAGTGAATGAAATGATTTTAATAACCGGTTGAAAATTTATGTAAAAATGAAAGCGGCTGGATCGAAAGGAAGGGTACTATGGGTAAACCTGTCGTAGCCATTGTCGGGAGACCAAATGTAGGAAAATCCACAATCTTTAATCGGATTGCGGGAGAAAGAATTTCAATAGTAGAAGATACCCCTGGTGTGACAAGGGATCGGATATACAGCTCGGCTGAGTGGCTGAATTATGATTTTAATTTGATTGATACTGGCGGTATTGATATCGGTGATGAGCCGTTCTTAGCGCAAATTCGCCAGCAGGCTGAAATCGCCATGGATGAAGCGGACGTGATCATTTTTATGGTGAACGGACGTGAAGGCGTGACTGCTGCCGATGAAGAAGTTGCGAAAATTTTGTACCGCACGAAAAAGCCAGTTGTTTTGGCAGTCAATAAACTGGATAACACAGAAATGAGAGCGAATATTTATGATTTTTATTCGCTTGGCTTTGGTGAGCCGTACCCTATTTCGGGAACACACGGACTCGGACTGGGTGATTTGCTGGATGCAGCGGCAGAGCATTTCAAAAACATTCCAGAGACCAAATATGATGAAGAAGTGGTTCAATTCTGCCTAATCGGACGCCCGAACGTCGGAAAATCGTCACTTGTGAACGCGATGCTCGGCGAGGAACGCGTCATTGTGAGCAACGTGGCAGGAACGACACGAGATGCTGTTGATACGTCATTTACGTACAACCAGCAGGAGTTTGTCATTGTCGATACTGCCGGTATGCGAAAAAAAGGGAAAGTATATGAAACGACTGAAAAGTACAGTGTGCTGCGGGCGCTGAAAGCAATTGACCGCTCAGAAGTCGTTGCGGTTGTGCTGGATGGCGAAGAAGGCATTATTGAACAGGATAAGCGCATCGCCGGTTACGCACACGAAGCGGGCAAAGCTGTCGTAATCGTCGTAAACAAATGGGACGCTGTCGACAAAGATGAAAGCACGATGAAAGAATTCGAAGAAAATATCCGTGACCATTTTCAATTTCTGAGTTATGCGCCAATCCTATTCATGTCAGCCTTAACGAAAAAACGGATTCATACGCTGATGCCTGCGATTATCAAAGCGAGTGAAAACCATTCACTGCGCGTTCAAACGAATGTCTTAAATGATGTCATCATGGATGCTGTGGCAATGAACCCAACGCCGACTCATAACGGTTCTCGTTTAAAGATTTATTATGCGACGCAAGTGTCGGTAAAACCGCCGAGTTTCGTTGTGTTTGTAAACGATCCGGAGTTAATGCATTTTTCGTACGAACGCTTTTTAGAAAACCGAATCAGAGATGCCTTCGATTTTGAAGGGACACCAATCAAAATATTTGCAAGAGCTAGAAAATAAAAAGGTGTGAAGCAAATATGAAAAGAGTCACGATGCTCGGAGCGGGGAGCTGGGGAACGGCACTGGCTTTAGTGCTAGCCGATAATCATCACGATGTAACCATGTGGGCGCACCGTGCAGATCTGATTGATCAAATCAATGAGCAGCATGAAAATAAGGATTATTTGCCGAACGTCAAACTGCCGGAATCAATAAAGGCAACAACGGACATCAAGAAAGCTGTTTCGGACGCGGATTTCATTATTGTTGCGGTTCCGACAAAAGCGATTCGGGAAGTGCTGGGACAGGCTGTGCCTTTTATTGCGAAAAAGGCAGTTTTTGTTCATGTCAGCAAGGGAATAGAGCCTGATTCGCTCCTGCGCATTTCTGAGATTATGGAAGAAGAGATTCCTGGCGATGTCAGAAAAGATATTGTTGTCCTTTCCGGACCGAGTCATGCGGAAGAAGTGGGGCTGCGCCATCCGACGACCGTTACTTCTTCTTCAAAGAGTATGCGGGCAGCAGAAGAGGTGCAGGATTTATTTATTAATCACAATTTCCGGGTGTACACAAACCCTGACATTATTGGTGTTGAGATCGGCGGAGCTTTAAAAAATATCATTGCGCTTGCCGCAGGAATTACAGACGGTTTAGGGTATGGCGATAATGCCAAAGCTGCCTTGATTACACGCGGCCTTGCCGAAATCGCGAGACTCGGAAAGAAAATGGGCGGGAATCCCCTGACGTTTTCTGGATTGACAGGAGTGGGCGATCTGATTGTGACGTGTACAAGTGTGCATTCCAGAAACTGGCGTGCCGGGAATTTGCTTGGAAAAGGGTACAAGCTCAAAGACGTTCTTGAAGAGATGGGGATGGTAGTCGAAGGCGTCCGCACGACAAAAGCGGCTTACCAGCTTTCGGAGAAATATGATGTGAAGATGCCAATTACAGAAGCACTCCATCAAGTTCTATTTAACGGCCAAAAAGTGGAAACTGCTGTCGAGTCTTTAATGGCGAGAGGGAAAACCCACGAGATGGAGGATCTGGTCAATACGTTTGAAAATCAAGCGAAGTAAAAGTGTCAATCGTATTGTCAGCCGCATATCTTAATTGAACGAAAGCCCGAAAAACAGTAGAACACCCAAGTCTTGGGATCTCCTGAAACATTTTGCTGATTTAGGCAATAGAGGATGCATCTGTATGCCACGTCGCATACTATAGCATCGAAGTCCAAGAGAGTGTTTCATAAACGTTCAGGTGAATATAGTCAATTTGACTGAAGCGAAGGTCCCCCTCTTTGCTTCAGTTTTTTTGTTCTATCAAAGGATGGAAAATCTGGTTGATCTCTCCCGGCGCTGTATATTAAAATGAAATATAACGCTTACATCATACATATTAGGGAGGCGCAGGTCATTGAGTCTGGCATTGATGAAAATGTGGTTTGCACTTGGGTCCATGGGTCTGATGTTTCTGGCTGTAGCGTCCATCTATTTAAGCCGGTTTAGACTTCGGAACCGTTTTCTGAAGATTGTGGTTTCATCGTTTGCTTTCATGTGTGTGCTCATATCAGGAATGATTGTGCTTGTCGTGGTGTTCAGCGGTCCTGTCAATGAATAAAGCTGTAAAAGGAAGTGCTGTATGGGTAAACTGAAGTGCGCTATGATTTTTGCGGCCGTCGTGTTGTTATCAGGCTGTTTATATCCAAATGAGCGGAAAAGCAGTGTACATGCCATTCCTTATCGGGATCAGTTAAAGCAGGTCCAGTCTGCTGTTGATCAATTTCAAAAGGCAAATGGAGGGCTGCTCCCCATTCAAACCAAAGATATGTCGACACCGCTGTATCAAAAATATCCGATAGACTTTAACCGTTTAGCGCCAAGGTATATGGCTGAACCCCCAAGCACGGCATATGAAAGCGGAGGAGACTATCAATACGTGCTTGTTGACGTAGAGAACGATCCGACTGTTAAATTGATTGATCTGAAAATGGCTGAAAAAATCCGTGAAGTGAAATTGCGTGTGCAAATGTACCGGCAGGAGCATCAATACCCGCCTTATCAGGATGTGCTGTCACGTGATTTATTTACACTCGATGAGAAGAAGCTGGGGGTTGGAAGTTCTCTTACAGTGACAAGCCCAATCTCAGGAAATTCCCTGCCTCTTATGATTGACGGAGACGGAGAAATATATGCCGATTACCGGGCTGAGCTGGCTTCTTGGCTCAAAAATAGCAAAAAAACGTTTCAACCCGGATCTGAAATCCAGGATATCATTTGGCAAGAAACCCCCTTCGTCCCCGCATTTTCTGTGAAATATACGGTAAATGACAAACAGGAACCTGTTTTTTTAGAAAATGACATGAAAAAGGAATGAACCTTTCTCCCTTGCATAGAAATAGGGAGAAAGGTTTTTTTAAACTTTAATAGATTGAGGATGGGAAATTTTCTAAAGATGTCATATTGAAATAGGACAACGTCATACACATATAGTGTCCTGTGTTTGAATGAAAGAGCTTAATAAAATTGATAAGGATAGGAAGTCCGGGAGGGGATCACTTGGAAAAGGTCGATATTTTCAAGGATATCGCTGAACGAACAGGAGGCGATATATACTTAGGAGTCGTAGGTGCTGTCCGTACAGGTAAATCCACGTTCATCAAAAAATTTATGGAGCTTGTGGTGCTCCCGAATATCAGTAACGAAGCAGACCGGGCCCGCGCGCAGGATGAGCTGCCGCAGAGCGCGGCCGGCAAAACGATTATGACTACAGAGCCTAAATTTGTTCCAAATCAGGCGATGTCTGTTCACGTGTCAGACGGACTCGATGTCAATATAAGATTAGTAGATTGTGTTGGCTACACAGTACCCGGCGCCAAAGGGTATGAAGATGAAAACGGGCCGCGGATGATTAACACGCCTTGGTACGAAGAACCGATCCCATTTCATGAGGCTGCCGAAATTGGCACACGAAAAGTCATTCAAGAACATTCGACCATCGGAGTTGTCATTACGACAGACGGCACCATTGGAGATATCGCCAGAAGTGACTATATAGAGGCTGAAGAAAGAGTCATTGAAGAGCTGAAAGAGGTTGGGAAACCCTTTATAATGGTCATCAACTCAGTGAGGCCGTATCATCCGGAAACAGAAGCCATGCGCCAGGATTTAAGCGAAAAATATGATATTCCGGTATTGGCAATGAGCGTGGAAAGCATGCGGGAGTCAGATGTGCTGAGCGTGCTCAGAGAGGCCCTCTATGAGTTTCCGGTGCTTGAAGTAAATGTCAATCTCCCAAGCTGGGTAATGGTGCTGAAAGAAAACCATTGGCTGCGTGAAAGCTATCAGGAATCCGTGAAGGAAACTGTTAAGGATATTAAGCGGCTCCGGGATGTAGACCGGGTTGTCGGCCAATTCAGCGAGTTTGAATTCATTGAAAGTGCAGGGCTGGCAGGAATTGAGCTGGGCCAAGGGGTGGCAGAAATCGATTTGTACGCGCCGGACCACTTATATGACCAAATCCTGAAAGAAGTGGTGGGTGTTGAAATCAGAGGCAGAGACCATCTGCTTGAACTCATGCAAGACTTTGCCCATGCAAAAACAGAATATGATCAAGTGTCCGATGCTTTAAAAATGGTCAAACAGACGGGATACGGCATTGCAGCGCCTGCCTTAACTGATATGAGTCTCGATGAGCCGGAAATTATACGGCAGGGCTCACGATTCGGTGTGAGGCTGAAGGCTGTAGCGCCATCGATCCATATGATCAAAGTAGACGTCGAAAGCGAATTTGCGCCAATTATCGGAACGGAAAAACAAAGTGAAGAGCTTGTGCGCTATTTAATGCAGGACTTTGAGGATGACCCGCTCTCCATCTGGAATTCCGATATCTTCGGAAGGTCACTGAGCTCAATTGTGAGAGAAGGGATTCAGGCCAAGCTGTCATTAATGCCTGAAAACGCACGATACAAATTAAAAGAAACGTTAGAAAGAATTATAAACGAAGGCTCTGGCGGTTTAATCGCCATCATCCTGTAATACCGGAAGACCTCTTTATAGAATAGAGGTCTTTTTTCTATGCTCTTAATAATGGAAAAGGATCAAGGAATAGGATGAAAAAAGGAAAAAAAGGAATATTTGTTCGATAAATCACGTTAAATCCTTGACGAGCAAGGGATTGACGCTTTAAAATGCTTGATATGGCTTTTTATATGTGTTACTCTACATACAGAAATTCTTCACTTTGTTGGACAAACATTCCTCAGAGTGCAGTTTTTCTTAAAAAGCCGTTTAATTGTCTTTCTCTTGCCTGCTCTGATTTTTTTCTGAGCCAGGTTTAGAATCAGACTGAACTGTGAAGAAATGATAATAAACGAACTGAATGAATTCCTTTTGGGAGGAGGTGAAAGGCATGAACAAAACAGAACTTATCAATGCGGTTGCAGAAGCAAGCGAATTGTCTAAAAAAGACGCTACAAAAGCAGTTGACTCTGTTTTTGATACGATCTTAGATGCACTTAAAAACGGTGATAAAATCCAACTGATCGGTTTTGGTAACTTTGAGGTGCGTGAACGTTCTGCACGTAAAGGACGCAACCCTCAAACAGGTGAAGAAATCGAAATTCCAGCAAGCAAAGTACCTGCTTTCAAACCAGGTAAAGCGCTTAAAGACGCAGTTGCCGGAAAATAATCGTGAATATAGATCGTGTATGCATCTAGCTTACATACACTTTATTTCTTCACAGAAAAGCCCCTTTCCAAGGGGCTTTTCATATTTCAAGGGCATGGGCTTCCTTACAGGGCATTCACTTTGCTTTTAGCGGGGCATGTGTGCTAGAATCGAAATTAAATGTATTCATTGGTGGAGGACATAGAACATGAAAGAAGTTAATAAAGAGCAAATCGAACAAGCTGTTCGTCAAATTTTAGAAGCGATCGGAGAAGACCCGAATAGAGAAGGGCTTCTTGATACTCCGAAACGAGTCGCAAAGATGTACGCCGAAGTATTCTCCGGCTTAAATGAAGATCCAAAAGAACATTTCCAGACTATCTTCGGTGAAAACCATGAGGAGCTTGTTCTTGTAAAAGATATCGCGTTTCATTCTATGTGTGAGCATCACCTTGTTCCCTTTTATGGAAAAGCACACGTTGCATATATACCGCGAGGCGGAAAAGTCACAGGGCTCAGTAAATTGGCGCGTGCCGTCGAAGCCGTTGCAAAGCGTCCTCAGCTTCAGGAGCGCATCACTTCTACAATTGCGGAAAGCATCGAAGAAACGCTTGACCCGTATGGCGTAATGGTAGTGGTGGAAGCAGAACACATGTGCATGACGATGCGCGGTGTAAGAAAACCAGGTGCAAAAACTGTCACTTCAGCGGTCAGAGGCATTTTTAAAGATGACGCAGCTGCCCGTGCCGAAGTATTGGAGCATATTAAACGCCAGGACTAATAAAGATAGAGGGTGCTATAAATGAACGAAAAGCATTCAAGTGATTATGTCATCATTAAAGCGGTTGAAGACGGAGTGAACGTGATCGGCCTGACAAGAGGAACCGATACAAAGTTTCACCATTCAGAAAAACTCGACAAGGGAGAAGTAATCATCGCTCAGTTTACAGAGCATACTTCAGCCATTAAAGTCAGAGGAGAGGCACTCATTCAAACCGCATACGGAGAAATGAAAAGCGAAAAAAAATAAGCTGGCTGTCCCCGCTGTTAAAAGCAAATGCTCGCAAACAGCGGGAGGATACAGCCAATTTCTTTTTTTTATGCTATAATAATACCTGCGTAAGTGAATGAAAAGATAAAACTCATACATAGATTAAGAAATAAATGTGAATTTGGGGACAAGGGTGATATTTTTGCAAGACATCTACGGAACTTTAGCCAATCTGAACACGAAATTAAAACAAAAGCTGTCTCATCCTTATTTAGCGAAGCATATTTCTGCGCCAAAAATTGATGAGGATAAGCTTCTTCTTTTTCATGCTTTATTTGAGGAAGCCGACATAAAAAACAATGACAGAGAAAATTATATTGTAACAGCGATGCTTGTACAAAGCGCCCTTGATACCCATGATGAAGTGACAACAGCCAGAGTCATAAAACGAGACGAAAACAAAAACCGCCAATTGACTGTTCTCGCAGGTGATTATTTCAGCGGGCTGTACTACTCTTTACTATCTGAAATGAAGGACATCTACATGATTCGGACGCTTGCTACAGCCATCAAAGAAATCAATGAACATAAAATTCGGCTATATGACCGTTCTTTCAAGGATG
Source organism: Bacillus sp. K7 (assembly GCF_053903245.1). Taxonomy (NCBI): domain Bacteria; kingdom Bacillati; phylum Bacillota; class Bacilli; order Caryophanales; family Bacillaceae; genus Bacillus; species Bacillus sp. K7. The sequence continues at coordinate 2,159,261 of NZ_CP096406.1, read as the reverse complement.
AACATGATTTTTTCGAAAGTGTCGGCATTGTTGAATCAGCTTTATTCCATCGGGTGGCGGAACACTTTAACCTTCCGCGCTGGAAAAAGCTGTCGAGTGATTTTTTTGTATTTAAGCGGCTTATGAACGGAAATGATTCTTTTCTGGATGTGATCGGCAGTTTTATACAGCTGGGAAAAACAAAAGAAGAGATATTAGAAGATTGTTTTGAAAAAGCGAAAAACAGCATTGAGTCACTTTTGCCTCTAAATTCACCTATTCAGCATATTTTATTAAACCGTCTGAAGACGATCAGCCAGAATCAAACCTATCAGAAAGTGGAAGAAGGGTAGACCATTATGCAGGACTCGAAAGAACAGCGCGTACACGGGGTATTTGAAAAAATATATAAAAACTACGACCAAATGAACTCTGTCATCAGTTTTCAGCAGCATAAAAAATGGCGCGATAAAACGATGCGCATCATGAATGTAAAAGAAGGCGCCAATGCACTTGATGTCTGCTGCGGAACGGCTGACTGGACGATCGCTCTTGCAAAAGCAGCTGGCAAAAGCGGTGAGATCAAGGGCTTGGATTTCAGTGAAAATATGCTGAGTGTCGGCCAGCAGAAAGTAAAAGAAGGCGGATTCAGCCAAATCGAACTGCTGCACGGAAATGCGATGGAGCTTCCTTTTGATGATGATACATTTGACTATGTCACCATTGGCTTCGGACTGCGCAATGTTCCCGATTACTTGACCGTCCTGAAAGAGATGAGACGTGTGGTGAAGCCGGGCGGCCAGGTGGTATGTCTGGAAACGTCCCAGCCGGAAACGTTCGGATTCAGACAGGCTTACTTTATGTACTTTAAGTATATGATGCCGTTTTTCGGGAAATTGTTTGCAAAGAGCTATAAAGAATATTCTTGGCTTCAAGAATCAGCCAGAGAATTCCCTGGAATGAAAGAACTGGCAGGCCTGTTTGAAGAGGCGGGCTTAAAAAATGTCAAATATCATTCGTTTACTGGCGGAGTCGCTGCCACGCATATCGGATGGAAATGAAAACATAGATGTTTGGGTGAATGATATGAAATTTAAAATGGCCTACTCTTTTTTAAATGACGATATTGATGTAATCGAAAGAGAACTTGAACAAACCGTACGTTCCGATTACCCGCTTTTAAGCGAGGCGGGTCTTCATCTGCTGCAGGCGGGAGGGAAACGTATTCGCCCTGTTTTCGTGCTGCTTTCCGGCATGTTTGGCGATTATGATATCAATAGGATAAAATATGTCGCCGTCACTTTGGAAATGATTCACATGGCATCTTTGGTTCATGACGATGTCATTGACGATGCGGAGCTTCGCAGAGGGAAGCCGACAATCAAAGCAAAGTGGGACAATCGCATTGCGATGTACACAGGTGATTATATGCTTGCGGGTTCTCTTGAAATGATGACAAGAATCAACGAACCGAAAGCCCATAGGATTTTGTCACAGACGATTGTCGAAGTTTGTCTCGGGGAAATTGAGCAGATCAAAGACAAATACAATATGGAACAGAATCTCAGAACATATCTCCGCCGCATCAAAAGAAAAACGGCGCTTCTGATCGCGGTCAGCTGCCAGCTCGGTGCCATTGCGTCCGGCGCTGATGAAAAGATTCATAAGGCGCTGTACTGGTTTGGGTATTACGTCGGCATGTCATATCAAATCATTGACGATATTCTTGATTTTACTTCATCGGAAGAAGAGCTGGGCAAACCTGTTGGAGGAGATTTGCTTCAAGGAAATGTCACATTGCCAGTGCTGTATGCCCTGAAAAATCCAGCGTTGAAAAATCAGCTTAAGTTGATTAACAGTGAGACAACACAGGAACAGCTTGAACCGATCATTGAAGAAATAAAAAAAACAGATGCAATTGAGGCATCTATGGCAGTAAGCGAAATGTATCTGCAAAAAGCGTTCCAAAAATTAAACACGCTTCCAAGAGGGCGCGCACGCTCATCTCTTGCGGCTATTGCAAAATATATCGGCAAAAGAAAATTCTAATTTTGTAGATATTAAGAAATTTCTCCGCCCCGGATTGATTAATTGTCAGAAAGATGTTACGATTTCGGTGTGCAGTGTGAAAGCCTATACATAATGATGGGGTGGAGAATGTGATGGAAAAGACTTTTATCATGGTGAAACCAGACGGTGTGCAACGCCAGCTCATTGGTGATATTTTATCCAGGTTCGAACGCAAGGGTTTACAATTATCTGGAGCCAAGCTAATGAGAGTGACTGAACAAATGGCTGAGCAACACTACGCCGAACATCAAGGTAAGCCTTTCTTCGGAGAGCTCGTTGAGTTTATTACTTCAGGACCTGTATTCGCAATGGTTTGGGAAGGCGAAAATGTCATTGAAGTGACAAGACAGCTGATCGGAAAGACTAACCCAAAAGAAGCTTTACCTGGTACGATTCGTGGAGACTATGGCATGTTTGTCGGAAAAAACATCATCCACGGCTCTGATTCTCTCGAAAGCGCTGAACGCGAGATTAATATTTTCTTTAAGAATGAAGAATTAGTATCATATCAACAGCTCATGGCAGGCTGGATCTATTAATTATGATGAAAACATACAACAGGGCCGGCACGCTGTAATCCCGCCGGTTTTCGGTTTTTTTGTAAAGGTTTACATTAAGTGAATAAAGGGTGAACTGGCAGCGTTTATCATACTCCTGCCTTTCCCTACGATTTAAAATCAGCTGAAAAGCTGATTTTTTTATTGAAACCATACAATTTCCTGAGAAAACAAGCTATACTAGGACAAAAAGACAGCGAGACTGGGAGAGTAGAGATGGACACATACAGCGTATTTATCACAAAGTGGAAACAATTAACTGGAGTCGATTTGACATTATATAAAGAAGCACAAATGAAGAGAAGGCTGACGTCGCTTTATGAGAAAAAGGGGTTTCAAAGCTTTAAGGATTTTGCGGCGGCCTTGGAAAAGGATCAGGCTCTTTTAACTGAAACACTGGACAGAATGACAATTAATGTTTCAGAATTTTATCGTAATTATAAAAGATGGGAAGTGCTAGAGACTGCTATTCTGCCGTTAATCAAGAGCTCTAAGCCTTTAAAGATATGGAGTGCCGCCTGCTCAACGGGTGAGGAACCTTATACGCTTGCCATGCTGTTGAATCAGCAAAAAGGCCTTTCCGGCTTTCAGATATTGGCGACTGATATTGATGAAAAAGCATTGGATAAGGCGAAAAAAGGCGTCTATCAGGAGCGGTCTTTACAGGAAGTGCCGTCTTCTGTGAAAGATCGTTATTTTACTCAGCATGCAAACAGAAGTTATGAAGTAAAACCAGAAATCAAAAAAAATATTACCTTTAAAAAGCACAATCTGCTTGCGGACCGTTATGAACAAGACTTTGACTTAATCGTATGCCGCAATGTATTGATTTATTTTACAGAAAGCGCAAAGGAAGGGCTTTATTTAAAAATGGCACAGAGCTTGAAAAGGAATGGGGTTCTCTTTGTCGGAAGCACCGAACAAATCTTCAATCCTGAGAAATTCGGCCTGACTTCAGCCGATACATTCTTTTATCAAAAAAGATAGACTGACTTTTTGCTGAAAAATATGTTATAGTAGTTTTACTTAAAAGCGTTAATGCGATGAAGGGAGAAGAAAGTCATGAGATATTTAACAGCCGGAGAATCACACGGCCCCCAACTGACAACCATTATTGAAGGTGTGCCTGCCGGGCTTTACATAACGGAGGAAGATATCAATTTTGAGCTTGCCAGACGCCAAAAAGGCCACGGCCGCGGCCGCCGCATGCAGATTGAAAAAGACCAGGCAAAAATTATGAGCGGGGTTCGACACGCCCGCACGCTCGGTTCACCAATTGCTCTCGTAGTAGAAAATAACGATTGGAAACACTGGACGAAAATCATGGGTGCGGCTCCGATTACAGAGGAAGAGGAAAAGGAAATGAAGCGGCAAATTTCCAGACCGAGACCGGGGCATGCTGACTTAAACGGTGCGATTAAATATAATCATCGTGATATGAGAAATGTACTGGAGCGCTCTTCAGCAAGGGAAACAACTGTCAGAGTGGCGGCAGGAGCTGTCGCTAAAAAGATTCTTTCTGAGCTGGGCATTAAGGTGGCGGGCCACGTATTGCAAATCGGCGCAGTTAAAGCCGAGAAAACAGAATATACGTCAATTGATGACCTGCAGCGTGTCACGGAGGAATCTCCGGTCAGATGCTACGATGAAGAAGCGGGCAAAAAAATGATGGCTGCCATTGACGAAGCGAAAGCAAACGGCGATTCCATCGGCGGAATTGTAGAAGTCGTTGTCGAGGGAATGCCGGTAGGCGTGGGCAGCTACGTCCATTATGATCGCAAGCTGGACAGCAAACTTGCTGCTGCTGTACTGTCAATTAACGCATTTAAAGGTGTTGAATTCGGTATCGGCTTTGAAGCGGCCGGCAGAAATGGAAGCGAAGTCCATGATGAGATCATGTGGGACGAGGAAAAGGGATATACTCGCGCTACAAACAGACTCGGAGGACTGGAAGGCGGCATGACAACAGGAATGCCGATTGTTGTCCGCGGGGTCATGAAGCCGATTCCGACTCTGTATAAACCGCTGAAAAGCGTGGATATTGAAACAAAAGAACCGTTTTCTGCCAGCATTGAACGTTCAGACAGCTGTGCAGTGCCTGCGGCAAGTGTAGTAGCTGAAGCTGCTGTCGCATGGGAAATTGCGAACGCAGTCGTTGAACAATTTGGCTTCGATCAAATCGACCGCATTAGAGAAAATGTGGAAAATATGAGAAAGCTGTCGAGGGAATTTTAATGAAAACACTGCATGTTCAAACCGATGCCTCGTCGTATCCTGTTTTTATCGGACAAGGGATCAGAAAAGAGGCTTGTAAACTATTAACCTCTTTAAAAAGGCCTTTAACACGGATCATGCTTGTCACAGATGAAGAGGTGGATCGCCTGTATGGTGATGAAATGCTTCATTTGCTTGAAGAAAAATGGCCTGTGAAAAAAGTGACGGTGCCGAGCGGAGAGCAGGCGAAATCTATGGACATGTACACAAAACTGCAGAGTGAAGCGATTCGTTTTCATATGGATCGCTCCTCATGCATCATCGCATTCGGTGGCGGTGTTGTAGGGGATCTTGCCGGTTTTGTGGCTGCCACTTTTATGCGCGGCATTGATTTCATTCAAATGCCTACGACACTTTTGGCGCACGACAGCGCCGTCGGAGGAAAAGTGGCCGTGAATCATCCGCTCGGAAAAAATCTAATCGGTGCATTTTATCAGCCCAAAGCCGTGCTCTACGATACAGACTTCCTTCGTTCTCTGTCCGAAAAGGAGCTTCGGTCTGGAATGGCTGAAGTGATCAAGCACGCTTTTATTTATGACAAAGCGTTTCTGGATGAACTGCTGCATATCCATTCACTGCACGATATCACAAGTAGCCAGCTGAATGAGATGATTTTTAAAGGCATTTCAATTAAAGCGTCTGTCGTTCAGCAGGATGAAAAAGAAGAGGGAATCAGAGCCTACTTAAACTTCGGACATACGCTCGGCCATGCCGTTGAGGCTGAATATGGATACGGGCAGATCACACACGGTGATGCCGTAGCACTCGGGATGCAGTTTGCTTTATATATAAGCGAAAAGACAGCGGGCTGTAAAATGGACAGAAACCGTTTGGTCAGCTGGCTAAAAGGCTTGGGGTATCCAACTCGAATCAAAAAAGAGGCGGAAACATCGGTTCTCTTAGAACGTATGATGAATGATAAGAAAACCCGCGGCGGGATGATTCAGTTTATCGTGCTCAACGAATTAGGAAAAGTTGCTGACCACACATTTTCCAAACATGAACTTGAGAGCTGGCTGAACAAATGGCGATTGGAGGAGACATCATGATGATTCGTGGAATTCGCGGAGCAACTACAGTTGAACGGGATACTGAAGAAGACATTTTACAAAAAACAAAACAGCTGTTGGAAAAAATGATAGAAGAAAACGAAACAAAGCCTGAAGATGTTGTTCAAATGCTTCTATCGGCGACACCTGATTTGCATTCCGTTTTTCCGGCAAAAGCTGTTCGCGAGCTTTCAGGCTGGCAGTATGTGCCGGTGACATGTATGCAGGAAATGGATGTAACCGGCGGTCTGAAAAAGTGCATAAGAGTCATGATGACCGTCCAGACTGATGTTCCTCAGGATCAGATCAGACATGTATATTTAGAAAAAGCCGTCGTATTAAGACCCGATTTATCATTGACAAAAAATACTGAATTGTAATACGATAGGAACAGCTTAGAAATACACAACAGTGTGTATAAAGCGATGAAATGAGTTGAGTTAGAGAATAGGGTAGCAGAGAATGAGTCTAGTTGAGCTGAGACATGTATGTTTATTCTACCCAAAAGAAGCCTTTCTTTTGGGTTTATTTGTTATATCGTTTTATCCCCTCATGCCATCTTCTCATTCTCCTTGCCAAAAGGAGTGAGAGTAATGAATTTCCAATCAAACATTTCTGCATTTTTAGAGGACAGCTTGTCCTGCCACACGATACCGATTGTGGAGACCTTCACAGTCGATACGCTGACACCCATTCAAATGATAGAGAAGCTCGACAGGGAGATTACATATCTTCTTGAAAGCAAAGATGATACATCCAGTTGGTCAAGATATTCATTTATCGGCCTGAATCCATTTCTTACGCTGAAAGAAGAGCAGAACCGTTTTACAGCTGTTGATCAGGACGGCAGATCTCTCTACACAGGAAATGAACTAAAAAAAGTGCTGAACTGGATGAATGCCACGTACAAAATCAAAACGCCGGATCTGGGTATTCCTTTTGTAGGCGGAGCTGTCGGATACTTAAGCTATGATATGATCCCGCTGATTGAGCCTTCTGTTTCTCCGCATGCAAAAGAAACTGGAATGGAAAAGTGTATGCTGTTTGTTTGCCAGACCATAATTGCGTATGATCATGAAACCAAAAATGTCCACTTTATCCAATATGCGAGACTCAACGGGCAAGAAACAGAAAACGAAAAAATCGATGTGTTTCATCAACATCATCAGGGGCTCCAAGATCTCATTGAAAAAATGATGAATCAAAAACATATAAAAGAGTTGTTTCTATCTGCTGAATCATATCAGACACCCAGCTTTGAAACCGTGTCTTCTAATTATGAAAAATCGGCTTTTATGGCTGATGTAGAGAAAATCAAAGAATATATAAAAGCGGGCGATATTTTTCAAGGCGTTTTGTCACAAAAGTTTGAGGTTCCGATAAAAGCGGAGGCCTTTGAGTTATACCGAGTGCTTAGGATCGTCAATCCTTCTCCGTATATGTATTATATGAAACTCCAAGACAGAGAAATAGTGGGCAGTTCTCCAGAACGGTTAATCCACGTTCAGGACGGGCACTTGGAAATCCATCCGATTGCCGGGACGAGAAAAAGAGGCGCTGACAAAGAGGAAGATGAAAACCTCAAAGTTGAGCTGATGAAGGATGAAAAAGAAAAAGCGGAGCACTACATGCTCGTTGATCTTGCCCGGAACGATGTCGGCAGAGTAGCGGAATATGGATCTGTTTCTGTGCCGGAGTTCACCAAAATCGTCTCTTTTTCGCATGTTATGCACATCATCTCAGTGGTTACAGGCCGATTGAAAAAAGGGGTTCATCCTGTCGATGCACTGATGTCCGCTTTCCCGGCGGGAACGTTAACAGGCGCTCCAAAAATCCGTGCCATGCAGCTTTTGCAAGAGCTTGAGCCAACACCGAGGGAGACATACGGCGGCTGTATCGCTTACATCGGATTTGACGGGAATATCGACTCGTGTATTACGATTCGCACGATGAGTGTAAAGAACGGTGTTGCATCAATACAGGCAGGTGCTGGCATTGTTGCGGATTCTGTTCCGGAAACCGAATATGAAGAAAGCTGCAATAAAGCGGGGGCGCTGCTGAAAACAATTCATATTGCAGAAGACATGTTCCGTAGCAAGGAGGATAAAGCCGATGAACAAATTTCTACAATTGTGCGTTGACGGAAAAACACTTACTGCCGATGAGGCTGAAGCGCTGATGACTATGATGATCACCGCGGAAATGGTTCCTTCTGAAATGGGCGGTATATTGTGTCTTCTTGCCCATCGGGGAGAAACGCCAGCAGAGCTTACGGGTTTTATGAAGGCGATGCGGGCGCGCGCTCTTAAAGTCGATGGACTTCCTGATGTGGTTGATACATGCGGAACCGGGGGAGATGGTGTTTCCACTTTTAATATCTCAACGGCATCAGCAATTGTTGCCTCAGCAGCCGGGGCGAAAATCGCAAAGCACGGCAATCGCTCTGTCTCTTCTAAAAGCGGGAGCGCTGATGTATTAGAGGAGTTAGGGGTTTCAATTCAAACCACTCCCGAAAAGGTAAAAAACAGTATTGAAACAAACAATATGGGATTTCTCTTTGCGCCGCTTTATCATTCGTCTATGAAACATGTAGCCGGTACAAGAAAAGAACTAGGTTTTAGAACGGTATTTAATCTGCTCGGACCGCTCAGCAATCCTTTACAGGCGAAACGTCAAGTGATCGGTGTTTATTCCACAGAAAAAGCGGCGCTAATGGCAAGCGCGCTCGAGCCGTTTCAGCCGGAGCACGTCCTGTTTGTATCCGGCCATGACGGTTTAGATGAGCTTTCCATTACAGCACCCACCGACGTGATTGAATTAAAGGACGGGGAACGCTGGGAATACACCGTTTCACCCGAAAATTTCGGTTTCACAAATGGCAGACTTGAAGAGTTACAGGTGCAGTCACCGAAAGAGAGCGCCTCTCTCATTCAGAATATTTTTGAAAATAAAAGCAGCAGTTCCGCTTTATCTATTACTGCTTTTAATGCAGGCGCTGCGATATACACGGCGGGGATCACCGACTCATTGAAGGAAGGAACCGAGCTCGCGTTAGAGACGATTACAAGCGGAGGCGCAGCCGCGCAGCTCGAACGACTAAAGCAGAAAGAGGAAGAGATCTATGCTTGAAAACATCATCAAACAAAAGAAAGAAGAAGTAAAAACACTGATCCTGCCGGAAGAGCAGTGTGTCGAAAAACGTTCATTTAAAGAGGCGCTGGCACGCCCGAACCGTTTTATCGGGCTGATTGCCGAAGTGAAGAAAGCATCGCCGTCAAAAGGGCTTATTAAAAAGGATTTTGTCCCAGAGCGGATTGCAAAAGACTATGAAACTGCGAAAGCAGATGCGCTTTCCGTTTTAACTGACACCCCGTTTTTTCAAGGGAAAAACAGCTATTTATCAGACGTAAAGCACGCTGTTTCGATTCCTGTACTGAGGAAAGATTTTATTATTGATTCTTTGCAAGTGGAGGAATCAAGAAGAATCGGAGCGGATGCCATATTATTAATCGGTGAGGTGCTTGACCCTTTCCAACTTCATGAACTGTATCTGGAAGCAGGTGAAAAGCAGTTGGACGTGTTAGTGGAGGTTCATGATGCACAAACGCTTGAACAAATATTGAAAGTGTTCACACCTGATATTCTTGGCATCAATAATCGAAACCTAAAAACATTTGAAACCTCTATACAACAGACAGAACAAATCGCATCTCTTGTTCCGAAAGAATCACTGCTTGTCAGCGAAAGCGGGATCGGTACTTTAGAACACTTAACTTTTGTCAAAGAACATGGGGCGCGATCTGTGCTGATCGGTGAATCATTGATGAGACAAACATCACAGCAAAAAGCAATCTATGATTTGTTTGGGGAGTGAGGATGTGAAGAAGCCGGCATTAAAATATTGCGGCATACGGTCATTGCAGGATTTGCAGCTTGCAGCGGACTCACAGGCTGATTATCTGGGTTTTATTTTTGCTGAAAGCAAACGAAAAGTATCTCCGCAAGAGGTGAAAAAGTGGCTGGGGCAAGTGCGTGTTGAAAAACAAGTCGCTGGTGTTTTTGTTAATGAGTCGGTAGAGACAATATCCTGTATTGCAAACGAATTGAAACTGGATGTTATTCAGCTTCACGGCGATGAGAAGCCGGCGGATGCCAATGCGCTTCGCATGCTGACAGATTGTGAAATATGGAAGGCGCTTCACCATCATGAAAAGACAACTGAAGAAATAGCACGCTTTAAAGATGATGTGGACGGCTTTGTAATTGATTCATCTGTAAAAGGCGCAAGAGGCGGCACTGGTATTGCTTTTTCGTGGGACTGTGTGCCGGAATACAATCAGGCGGCTATTGGCAAACGCTGCTTCATCGCAGGCGGTGTGAACCCGGATACCATTACAGACTTATTGAAATGGCAGCCGGCAGGAATTGACCTTGCCAGCGGAATCGAAAAAAACGGACGAAAAGATCAGAATCTGATGAGGCTTTTAGAAGAAAGGATGAAACGATATGTATCCATATCCGAATGAAATAGGCAGATACGGCGATTTCGGCGGAAAGTTTGTTCCGGAAACACTGATGCAGCCGTTAGAAGAAATTGAAACCGCATTTAAAGAGATCAAGGATGATCCTGTTTTTCGTAATGAATATTACAAGCTGTTACATGATTATTCCGGAAGGCCGACTGCCCTAACATACGCTGATCGAGTTACTGAATATGTAGGCGGCGCGAAAATCTATTTGAAACGAGAAGATTTAAACCACACAGGTTCTCATAAAATCAATAATGCGTTAGGGCAAGCGCTGCTTGCCAAAAAAATGGGCAAAACGAAAATCATTGCTGAAACAGGTGCCGGGCAGCACGGTGTTGCCGCTGCAACAGTCGCAGCCAAATTCGGCTTTTCCTGTACTGTATTTATGGGTGAGGAAGACGTTGCCCGCCAGTCTCTAAACGTTTTCCGCATGAAGCTTCTTGGAGCGGAGGTGGTGCCTGTATCAAGTGGAAACGGCACATTGAAGGATGCCACAAATGAGGCGATCCGATACTGGGTTCAGCATTGTGAGGATCATTTTTACATGATTGGATCAGTTGTCGGGCCGCACCCTTATCCGCAAGTCGTCCGTGAATTTCAAAACATGATCGGTGAGGAAGCGAAAGAGCAGCTAAAACGCATTGAGGGTGCTCTGCCTGATAAAGTGGTGGCGTGTGTAGGCGGAGGAAGCAATGCGATGGGCATGTTTCAAGCGTTTTTAGATGAAGACGTTGAACTGATCGGTGCTGAAGCAGCCGGAAAAGGAATGAACACTCCTCTTCATGCCGCTACTATTTCGAAAGGAACCATAGGTGTCATTCATGGTTCATTGACTTATCTCATTCAAGATGAGTTCGGCCAAATCATTGAGCCTTACTCCATTTCAGCAGGACTCGACTATCCTGGGATAGGCCCGGAACACGCACATTTGCATAAGAGCGGACGTGTCACTTATGACAGTATCACAGATGATGAAGCGGTGGATGCATTAAAGCTCTTATCAGAAAAAGAGGGGATTTTGCCGGCAATTGAATCTGCCCATGCATTAGCGAAAGCATTCAAACTCGCCAAAGAAATGGATCGCGATCAAATCATTCTCGTCTGTTTATCAGGACGGGGAGATAAGGATGTTAACACATTGATGAATGTCTTGGAAGAAGAGGTGAAAAAGCATGTTTAAATTAAACCTTCAAGCGCCAGAAAAACTGTTTATCCCGTTTATTACGGCGGGGGACCCATCGCCTGATGTTTCGGTTGAATTGGCGAAATCTCTCCAAAAAGCGGGTGCCACGGCGTTGGAGCTTGGCGTTGCATACTCAGACCCGCTTGCAGACGGTCCGGTGATCCAGCGGGCTTCAAAGCGGGCGCTTGATCATGGAATGAATATCGTAAAGGCAATCGAATTAGGCGGCAAAATGAAAAAAAACGGAGTGAATATTCCGATTATCCTCTTTACGTATTATAATCCTGTGTTACAATTGAACAAAGAACACTTTTTCGCTTTACTGCGGGAAAATCACATTGACGGCCTGCTTGTTCCGGATCTGCCATTAGAAGAAAGCGCCAGCCTTCAAGCGGAATGCAAAAGCCATGGGGTGACGTATATTTCTTTGGTGGCGCCGACAAGCGAAAGCCGTTTGAAAACCATTATTGAACAAGCCGAGGGCTTCGTCTACTGTGTATCTTCTCTAGGTGTGACCGGTGTCCGCAATGAGTTCAATTCATCCGTATACCCGTTCATTCGGACAGTAAAGGATCTCAGCACGATTCCGGTTGCTGTAGGGTTCGGCATATCGAACCGTGAACAGGTCATGAAGATGAATGAAATTTGTGACGGTGTCGTAGTGGGAAGTGCGCTCGTCAGAAAAATAGAAGAAGTAAAGGACCGGCTCATCAGCGCTGAAACGAGAGATCAAGCGTTGCAGGAGTTTGAAGATTACGCAACGGCGTTTGGCGGCTTGTACAGTTTAAAATGAGGTGACTGGATTTGCGTATCAAAGAACATTTAAAACAGCTGAAGCCTTATCAGCCTGGAAAGCCGATAGAAGCAGTGAAATCAGAATATGGCTTGGATAAAGTCGTGAAGCTTGCTTCAAACGAGAATCCGTATGGCTGTTCAGAAGCGGCAAAAGAGGCGCTTCATCATGAGATTCAACAGCTTGCCCTTTACCCGGATGGTTATAGCGCCGCGTTGCGGACAAGGCTCAGTGAGCACCTCAATGTCAGCGAGACATCACTTATTTTCGGAAACGGTTCAGATGAAATCATTCAGATCATCTGTCGGGCATTTTTAAACGATAAATCCAACACGATTACTGCTGCTCTGACTTTTCCGCAATATAAACATAATGCGGTCATTGAAGGTGCTGAAGTTCGTGAAATCGCACTTCGCCCTGACGGATCCCATCATTTAGACGCTATGCTTGAAGCGATTGATGAACAGACACAAGTCGTTTGGATATGCAGCCCGAATAACCCGACTGGCACATATACATCAGAAGGAGAATTACTCGCTTTTCTGGAGCGCGTGCCTTCCCGTGTCCTCGTTGTTCTTGACGAAGCATATTATGAATATGTAACAGCAGAGGATTACCCGGAAACTGTCCCGCTCTTAAAGAAGTATTCCAATTTAATGATATTGCGCACATTTTCAAAGGCTTACGGGCTGGCGGCACTCAGAGTCGGATACGGAATTGCCGATGAGAACCTGATTCGCCTGATTGAGCCGGCAAGAGAGCCGTTTAACACGAGCCGTCTAGGCCAGGCTGCAGCGATCGCAGCGCTTGATGACCAAGCGTTTATCGCGTCCTGTGTCGAGCAAAATAAAGCAGGCCTTCAGCAATATTATGATTTTGCTCAGACTCATGGTTTAAAGTGCTACCCTTCAGAGACAAATTTTGTGTTGATTGACTGTAACCGTCCTTCCGATGATCTGTTTCAGGCTCTTCTGGAAAAAGGCTATATTGTGCGGTCAGGAAATGCATTAGGTTTCCCGACATCACTCCGGATTACGATCGGTACAAAAGAGCAAAATGAAGAAATTCTAGCCATTTTAGCTGAAATTTTATAAGAGGTGATCAGATATCACCTCTTTAGTCTATAAACCAGGTGATGACGTATGAATCGAATGAAAGACACAATATTGCTCGCCGGTCTCGGATTGATAGGCGGTTCGATTGCGTTAGCGATCAAAAAAAAGCATCCCGGCAAACGGATTATCGGAATCGATATTTCTGATGAACAGGTGGTTGCCGCTTTAAAATTAGGTGTGATTGATGAGCGTGCTGATTCATTTATTGATGGTGCGAAAGAGGCAGCTACAGTGATCATTGCGACACCTGTCGCACAAACGCTGTTTATGCTTGATGAACTGGCTCATTCAGGTATTGAACATGAGCTTTTGATTACTGACGTAGGAAGCACAAAACAAAAAGTGGTTCATTATGCTGATCAAGTGCTGCCTACTAGATACCAATTTGTCGGAGGACATCCTATGGCGGGGTCACACAAATCAGGAGTGGCCGCTGCGAAGGAGTTCCTGTTTGAAAATGCATTTTATATTTTAACGCCAGGGGATAAAACGGAAAGACAAGCGGTAGAACAGTTGAAAAATCTGCTGAAGGGGACAAATGCCCATTTTGTAGAAATGTCACCTGAAGAGCATGATGGCGTTACAAGCATGATCAGTCATTTTCCGCATATTGTCGCAGCAAGTCTCGTTCACCAAACCCATCAGTCGGAAAAACTCTATCCGTTTGTTAAGCGTTTTGCTGCCGGCGGGTTCAGGGACATTACGAGGATTGCATCAAGCAGCCCGGCAATGTGGCGGGATATTCTATTACATAATAAAGATAAAATCTTGGACCGTTTTGATGAGTGGATGCGTGAAATCGAGACGATCCGGACATATGTAGAACATGAAGATGCGGAAAATCTATTTCAATATTTTAAAAACGCTAAGGATTATCGCGACGGGCTGCCGCTTCGGCAAAAGGGCGCAATTCCTGCATTTTACGATTTATACGTGGATGTTCCCGATCATCCGGGTGTGATTTCCGAGATAACGGCAATCTTAGCTGCGGAGCGCATCAGCATCACGAATATCCGCATTATTGAAACAAGAGAAGACATTAATGGGATTTTAAGAATCAGTTTTCAGTCTGATGATGACCGCAAACGGGCTGAACAATGCATTGAAGCCCGGGCGGAATATGAAACTTTTTATGCTGATTGAGGTGGAAAATATGAAAAGAGACAAGGTGCAGGCTTTAAACGGAGAAATACACATTCCAGGTGATAAATCCATTTCTCACCGCTCCGTCATGTTTGGCGCGCTGGCGAAAGGCACAACAACAGTTAAAAACTTTCTGCCTGGAGCGGATTGTCTGAGCACGATCGATTGTTTTAGAAAAATGGGTGTTCAAATCGAGCAAAACGGCAGCGATGTAGTGATTCACGGAAAAGGTATCGATTCCCTAAGCGAACCGGAAAGCCTTTTAGATGTCGGGAATTCAGGCACAACGATTCGCCTGATGCTCGGCATTTTGGCGGGCCGCCCATTTTACAGCGCGGTAGCTGGAGATGAAAGTATTGCCAAGCGCCCGATGAAACGTGTAACTGAGCCTTTGAAACAAATGGGGGCTAAAATCGACGGCAGATCTGGCGGGGAATTTACACCGCTGTCAGTAAGCGGCTCTTCTTTAAAAGGGATTGATTTTGTCTCGCCTGTTGCAAGCGCACAAATTAAATCGGCTGTTTTGTTGGCCGGATTACAGGCTGAGGGTACAACAACCGTCACAGAGCCTCATAAATCTCGGGACCACACTGAGCGGATGCTATCTGCTTTTGGAGTTAATCTATCTGAAGATCAAACGAGTGTTTCCATTTCTGGAGGCCAGAAACTGACAGCAACAGATATTTTTGTTCCCGGAGACATTTCTTCAGCGGCGTTTTTCCTTGCTGCGGGTGCAATGGTTCCGAACAGCAGCATAGTACTGAAAAACGTAGGGTTAAATCCGACTCGGACGGGTATCATTGACGTCCTTGAAAACATGGGGGCAAAACTTGAAATCAAACCGTCTGCGGACAGCAGTGCAGAGCCTTACGGAGATTTAATCATAGAAACATCATCTCTAAAAGCGGTTGAAATCGGAGGAGATATCATTCCGCGTTTAATTGATGAAATCCCTATCATCGCGCTTCTTGCGACTCAGGCGGAAGGAACCACCGTTATTAAGGACGCGGCAGAGCTTAAAGTAAAAGAAACAAACCGCATCGACACTGTGGTTTCCGAGCTTCGTAAGCTGGGTGCTGAGATTGAACCGACAGCAGATGGAATGAAGGTTCATGGCAGACAAACCCTGAAAGGCGGCGCAACAGTGTCAAGCCATGGAGACCATCGGATCGGAATGATGCTTGGCGTCGCTTCCTGTATAACGGAGGAGCCGATTGAAATCGAGCAGACAGATGCCATTCATGTCTCTTATCCAACCTTCTTCGAGCATTTAACGATGCTTTCAAACAAATCCTGAAGTTCTTGCTTCAGGATTTTTTGTGCGGATTGACTGTAAGAATCATAATTCAAGGGAAAAAAACATAGCTTGTCTTAAAGAGGGAAAAGAAAAACGAAAAGGGGGGATTTGCTTTACTTACAAGCCGGCAGGTCAGAGAACTGCTTTCCTGTACAGAGGGCAATCTTCCTTTTTTGATTTTCTATCGCAAGATCTTTTGGTAAACTAATAAGACTCAATCATTCCCTGCCGTACAATAAGCATCTTATTTGCCGGGTGACTTCGTCTGAATTATGATAAGGTTAACCCGAACAAATAAAGTGTTTTGTATGGTTGATGTTGTAAAGGAAAAGAAAGGACCGGTCCGATTTGAATACATTGATTCAAGAAGCCATAAAATTAGTTGAAGCAGGTGAAACAGAAAAAGGCCTCAACACGCTCTCGAAAGCTGAAAAACAGCTCCATGATGAAGAAAAAGCCATCGCAGCCCAGCTGTATTACGAGTGGGGCAATGTAGAAAAAGCGATTTCACTCATCAGTGACTTACATGATTTATATCCAAATGAAACAGAACTGACGAATTTTTATGCTGAACTTTTAATAGATATTGACGAAGAAGAAAAAGCTCTTGCTGTGCTGGAAACGATTCCGGAAACAGATCCATCATACCCGGAAAGTTTGCTGCTCATGGCGGATCTTTATCAGATGCAGGGGTTATTTGAAGTCAGTGAACAAAAGCTTTTACAAGCAAAGTCCATTCTGGCTAATGAACCCGTCATTGATTTTGCACTGGGTGAACTTTACTTTACTCAGGGAGCCTATGCAAAAGCGGTTCACTATTTTAAAACAACGGCTGAGGAGCAGAGCGAGATCGGGGGCGTTAATGTCCATCAAAGATTGGCAGAATCGCTAAGTTCCTCAGGTGAATTTGAGGATGCCATTCCATGGTACGAGAAAGCTGCTGATGAGAATCCTGATCCTAATACAATTTTCGGCTATGGGTTTACAGCGTTACAGGCTGGGTTTGTTAAAACAGCGATTAAACAGCTGTCTGATTTGAAGGGGTTAGATCCGTCTTATTCTTCACTTTATATGCCGCTTTCGAAAAGCTATGAGGCTGAAGGAATGTATGAAGAGGCATTAAAAACGGCAAAAGAGGGTATCAGATATGATGAATACAACAAAGAACTTTTCCTCTATGCTGCAAAAATGGCCTTGAAAATCGGGAAGTCAGAAGATGGAAAAAAACTGCTTCAGGAGGCGCTTGCGCTTGATCCGGGCTTCGTCGAAGCACTTCATACACTTCTTGCCGTGTATCATAAAGAAGAGGATTTTGAACAAATCATTGATCTTATTCAAGAGGTGCGCGGCTACGGAGAAGAAGATCCGAAATACAACTGGTATCTTGCAAGCGCGTATACCGAATTGGAGCAGTACGAGAAAGCAAAACAATCCTTTGAGGCTGCCTTTCTTCACTATCGGGAGGACAGAGATTTCTTAGATGAATACGGAAGCTTCTTGTTAGAAGAAGGCCTTCAAAAAGAAGCGCTGCCGCTTTTGAAAAAGGTTCTTGAAATTGATGGAACCAATGAAGAGCTTGAGGAAACGATTTTGCGAATCGAAGATGAATTTTCTAGATAAGCAGGAATGTTCACCATTCATGTGGAACATATAAGTATATAGATTATACGAACGATAGAGGAGGGAATTACATGCAGACCCCTGTTTCTGTCAATGAGAAAAAAGATTTTATCCGTTGGTTTTTAAACCATTATCAGTTAAAGCGCCGAGAGTGCGTTTGGATCTTGAACTACTTAATGAGCCATGATTCTCTCATGGAGAAGGTTCATTTTGTAGAGCAGGCAGAATTTTGCCCGAGAGGCATTATAATGTCAACACATTGTGTTGAAGAAGTTCCGTTTCGGTTCTATAAAGAGAGTGTCATGACAACCGACGCGGAAAAATCTTTTCATGATATTAGATTAAATAAACAGCAGGATTTGTTTATCCAGCTTAATTTCCGTTCAGCTTACAGCTCACCTGAGTATGCGGCGGTGCTGGAGTCCAATCCGCATATTCCGAAGGATCTGTTTGGGAACAAAAAAGATCAGGGGTTGGCTGAACAAATTTTGGAGCACGCTATTTCTACGTTCCAAAGAGAAAAATTATTAAAAGATATTGACGACGCGCTCGATCGTCATGATAAAGAAGCATTTGAACAATTATCGCGCCAATTGAATCAGCTCACATAATATGACCAGCCTTGCAGCGTATTGCAAGGCTTGGTTGTCGTAAAGGGGGAGAACGATGAGGTGGAGAATCACTGATGCCAAGGACTATTTACAAGCTAAAGATTACATTGACACCGCTGTCATTCCACTAATTAACATAAGGGTAGGCGTTCATTTCAAAATGGCGGCCGAAAAAGGCGAATTCACGCAGCTTCTGTCAGAAGAACTGGAAAGGCAGTTAAAGGGACGGGTATATTTATTGCCCCCTTATACATATGTTGATAGAAATGAAAAAACCGTTCAAGGGCTTCAAGAGTTGCGGGAAGAGCTCTTATCAGAATTCCCGCATGTTGTGCTGCTCACGTCTGACGAAAATTGGAAAAGTGAGAATGCATTAGGCAACATCATTGTCACACCGTCTGTTCCGCTAGAACATTTGAAGGACTCTTTAAAAAGAAAAATATTAGATGAACGTACTGCTGAAATTTTGAACGTTTTGTTACAGATGTGGAGCGTTTCATAAAAACACTTACATTTCCTTATGAACAATATTTTGGCTATATTGACCTTGCTGAGAGATTCATATATTATGAGGGTGTCTAGAGTTATTGCAATATTTTCTATTTTAGTCAGTTTGCAGGGGTGACCTAGAGGGGGGAGAAAAGATGGGCGGAAAACATGATATATCCAGACGTCAATTTTTAAATTATACGCTTACGGGCGTAGGGGGTTTTATGGCGGCTAGTATGCTCATGCCTATGGTTCGCTTTGCACTCGACCCGGTATTAAAATCGACAGGAAAGCAAGACATGGTTCAGGTTGTCAGCGTAGATGAGCTGACAAAAGAGCCGCAGCGTTTTGATTTCAAAATTAATCAAGTCGATGCCTGGTATGAGTCAGAAGAGTCAAGATCAGCCTGGGTCTTTAAAAACGGGGACGAAATTGTAGCGCTATCGCCGATTTGTAAACATTTAGGATGTACGGTGAACTGGAATAGCGATCCTAAAAATCCGAATAAATTCTTTTGTCCATGCCATTACGGACTCTATGAAAAGGACGGCACCAATGTCCCGGGCACGCCGCCGCTTGCGCCTCTTGATCATTATGAGCAAGAAGTAAAAGACGGCTTCCTGTATCTTGGAAAAGCAAAGCCTAAGGGGGAAGGGTGACATGCTGAACAAAATTTATGACTGGGTAGATGAGCGGCTTGATATTACACCGATGTGGAGGGATATTGCTGATCACGAAGTACCGGAACATGTGAATCCCGCCCATCATTTCTCTGCGTTTGTGTATTGCTTTGGGGGACTGACGTTTTTTGTAACCGTTATCCAAGTGTTATCTGGAATGTTTTTAACCATGTACTATGTGCCTGATATTAAAAATGCCTGGGAATCGGTATATTATTTGCAAAATGAAGTGGCATTCGGCCAGATTGTCAGGGGAATGCACCACTGGGGTGCGAGTCTTGTCATTGTGATGATGTTTTTACATACACTGAGGGTCTTTTTCCAAGGGGCTTATAAAAAGCCGCGCGAGCTGAACTGGATTGTCGGTGTGCTGATCTTTTTTGTCATGCTCGGACTTGGCTTTACAGGCTATTTGCTTCCGTGGGACATGAAGGCTTTGTTTGCAACAAAAGTCGGGCTGCAGATCGCTGAAGCCACGCCTTTGATCGGGACGCAGGTCAAAACACTCCTTGCGGGGCACCCGGATATTGTAGGCGCCCAAACGCTGACTAGGTTTTTTGCGATCCATGTATTCTTTCTTCCTGCCGCATTGTTCGGGCTGATGGCCGCACACTTTATTATGATCCGGAAGCAGGGGATTTCAGGACCGCTTTAAACTGTTGATCTGCGAATAAAAGGGAGGGGATGACATGCACCGGGGTAAAGGGATGAAATTTGTAGGCGATTCAAGGATACCGGCTGAAAAAAAACCGAATATACCGAAGGATTATTCGGAGTATCCCGGTAAAACAGAGGCTTTCTGGCCAAATTTCTTGTTGAAGGAATGGATGGTTGGAGCTGTCTTTCTCATCGGTTTTCTTGTTTTGACAATTGTGCATCAGCCGCCTTTGGAGCGGATGGCGGACCCGACTGATACGGGTTATATTCCGCTGCCGGATTGGTATTTTCTTTTCTTATACCAGCTGTTGAAATATGAATACGCCGCCGGGAGCTTTACAGTGGTCGGCGCCATGATTATGCCGGGACTCGCTTTCGGCGCCTTGCTTTTGGCGCCATTTCTTGACAGAGGAACGGAAAGAAGGCCATGGAAACGTCCTGTTGCTGTCGGTATGATGCTTCTGGCCATTTCTGCTGCTATATTTTTGACATGGCAGTCAGTCGCGACTCATGACTGGGCCAAGGCCGAAGAACAGGGAAAAATCACAAAAGAAGCCGACATTGACACCAATGCAGAAGGATATAAGATTTTTAAGGAGCAAGGCTGTATTTCTTGCCATGGGGATAACCTTCAAGGGGGAGCGGCCGGGCCTTCATTGGTGGACACTGGACTGAAACCGGAAGAAATCAAAAAAATCGCTGTTGATGGGAAAGGCCAAATGCCGGCGGGTGTGTTTAAAGGGAATGATAAGCAGCTCGAAGAACTTGCGAAATTCATTTCGGAAACAACCGCTAAATAACATATTGTGAATTGTCAAATGGAAGGATATACTTTTACTATCAGAAGCTGACCGGGCGTCAGCTTTTTTATATGGACACATTATTTTTTACAGACTGAGAGTTGATATGATGTGAAATGGTTTCAATATGTATTAGGACAGCGACCGCTGCTGATTCTTGTCTTAGCCATTAATTTTCTGGGGACGGTTTACGGGTACTATTGGTACTTGCCGCAGCTTATGGAAACACCGGCCCGTTTCTTGATTTTTGTTCCGGACAGTCCGACGGCAACGTTTTTCTTTCTGTTTGTGCTGCTCGCCTTTATCATGAAACGGAACGCCCCGCTCTTTGAGGCGCTTGCGCTAGTCACCCTCGTCAAGTACGGCCTATGGGCGGTCGCGATGAATCTTCTTGTACTGGCTGTAACAGGTGACTTGCCGTGGGAGGGTTATATGCTGATTGCCTCGCATTTTGCTATGGCAGTCCAGGGCGTGTTGTACAGCCCGTATTATCGCTTTTCTTTTTGGCATCTTGCAATTGCTGCAGTCTGGACGCTGCATAACGATGTCATTGATTACTTATTTGACATGATGCCTCAATACTCTATGCTTTCTGATTATATGACAGATATAGGATACGGAACATTTTGGCTGAGCATCTTCTCAATCGGGCTGGCTTACTTTTTAGTGGTTTCGAAAAAGCAAAGAAAGCTTGAGCTGATGTAAAGACAATGTTGGTCTATCCTTGTCCCTTTCTTCATAATCTGTAAGGAGAGAGAGTGGGAGGGACCTGCATGAAACGAAAGCTGACGATCTGTTTGTTGCTTGCTCTTATTTTTTATAATGGAAATGCCAAGGCTGCAGAGCGGGGAAGTCTCGAAGAATTAAATGATTTATCCGATACGGTCTTTCAAATGACCCGCCAGTCAAAATATGAAGAGGCCCTGCAAGTCCTTGCTTATTTCGAAAAAACATTAAAATCCGCTGAAAAAAAACAGCAAGACCCCATGCTAACCGGAGCCCAAATCCGTCAAATCACACTGGGCTATAACGATATGCTGCGGAGCTTAAAGCGGACCGATACATCAGATATTCAAAAACTCAGGGCAGCCGCACAATTCAGAATGCTGATGGATGCGGTTGAGAATCGATCTGATCCGCTTTGGGGCTCGTTGGAAAAACCGATTATGGAAGCCTTTGCTGAACTGAAGCAGGATGTTCAAAGCAATGAGCGTACGAGCTTTCATGAAAAGTGGAATGAATTTATCAGTTTATATGATTTGATTTATCCCAGCCTAACAATCGATGTATCAGAGGATCAGCTTGAAACAGTGGGAAAACATATAGATGTCATTGAGCAAGAGGAATTTCAGCAGATGACCGAGAGTACGAAGCTTGAACGGCTATCCCTTCTTCAGCATGATCTAAAAAACGTATTTGACAGGGTTGAGGAGGATGATGCTGATCCGTCCTTGTTATGGGTGATCATCACGACCGGCAGTATCATTATTACTGCTCTCACCTATGTCGGCTACAGAAAGTACAGAGCCGAGAAAAACAAGCTGAAAAAACGGGACTACCCTAAGTAATATGAGGGGCGGCTGCTGCCGCCTTTTTTTGATCAAATATCAACGAGGAAGCGGATTTTTATTTTCATCAAGCGTAAATCCTTCTCCGAGCACATCATGAACATCGCTTACCGCCACAAAGGCATGAGGGTCAACGGAGTTAATGACACTTTTCAGCATCACCAATTCGTTTTTCGGCACCACACAGTACAGAACATCTATGTCCTCTTTTGTATAGGAACCCTGTCCTTTCAAAATGGTGACGCCTCGTTCCATTTCTTCAAGAATCTTTTTTTGAATCAGATCGTTTTTCGCTGAGATGATCGTAGCGCCTTTAGCGGTGTATCCGCCTTCCTGTATAAAATCAATGAGTCTTGCCGCTACAAAAACGGCCACTAGGGTATACATCGCTTCTTTATAGGAGAGATAAGTAAGCAAAGACAAAATGATGACACAGGCATCAAAAGCAAACATCGTTCTGCCCATCGGAATCCCAAAATACTTATTGACCAATCGGGCGATGATATCAACTCCGCCTGTCGTACCGCCAAACTTAAATATCATTCCTAATCCGGCTCCGATAAACACACCGGCAAATAAAGCAGCGAGCGCTAAATCATGCTGAAGTGGCATATGTATTTCATATCGCTGAAAAATACTGAGAAACAGAGATAAGGCGACAGTCCCGACAAGGGTATAAACAAACATTGTTTTGCCGAGCAAACGCCAGCCGATAAAAAAGATCGGGATATTCAAAACCAAGTTCGAGATAGAGGGGCTGATATGGAAAAGGGCATATAGCAAAAGCGTAATACCTGTAAAACCGCCCTCAGCTAAATTGTTCTGCATATTGAAATGAACCAAGCCGAATGAAAAAATTGCCGCTCCGATTAAAATGAAAAATATGTTTTTTAATCTAATTTCTCCAAGCATCACACAAAACCCCTTTTCCTTCCATTGGATAGCGTTTATATTATAGTGGATGAAAAAGAAAACAGCAAACGTGCTTAAACATTTGTCAAACGTATCTGAATTAGCTAACATGTAAGAGGATGATAGGAGGTTTCGTGCAGTGAGTGAGAAAACAATGAAGGACATACAGGCTGAAGTAGACCGTTACATCGGCCAATTTAAAGAAGGATATTTCAGCCCGCTTGCCATGATGGCGAGGCTGACCGAAGAACTGGGCGAGCTTGCCAGAGAAGTCAATCATCGTTATGGAGAAAAACCAAAAAAAGCGACTGAAGATGATAAAAGCATGGAAGAGGAAATGGGCGACGTACTGTTTGTGTTGGTTTGTTTAGCCAACTCACTTGATATTTCATTAGAAGAAGCCCACGACCGAGTCATGCATAAATTTAATACGAGAGATAAAGATCGCTGGACTAGAATAGAAGAAGGAAAGTAGAGGAGATCAAGATGTCAAACGAAACAATTAAAGTTGTCATTGCAGGACCGCGTGGAAGAATGGGGCAGGAAGCTGTTAAATTGGCGGAACGCACACCTCATTTTGACCTTGTCGGGGCCATAGATCATACATACGACCAGCAAAAATTATCTGATGTGATGTCTGTTGAGTCAGATGCTCTCATTTACACAGATATCCATGCCTGCTTTACACAAACACAGCCGGATGTCTTAATTGATTTAACAACGCCTGAAATCGGGAAAGTACATACAAAAATGGCGTTAGAGTACGGAATTCGCCCGGTTGTCGGAACAACCGGTTTCTCAGAAGATGATGTAAAAGAACTCATGGCTCTAACAGAAGAGAAGGGAATCGGAGCCATCATTGCTCCAAACTTCGCACTTGGTGCGGTGTTGATGATGAAATTTTCGAAAATGGCTGCCAACTACTTTGAGGATGTTGAGATTATTGAGCTTCATCATGACCAGAAGCTTGACGCGCCAAGCGGAACGGCGCTTAAAACAGCGGAAATGATTTCAGAAGTCCGTAAAGAAAAACAGCAAGGACACCCTGATGAAAAAGAAATTCTCCCTGGAGCCAGAGGAGCGGAGCAAAACGGTATCCGCTTGCACAGTGTCCGTCTTCCGGGGCTGGTCGCACATCAGGAAGTCATGTTCGGCATGGATGGCCAAACGCTTCAGATCCGCCACGATTCCTATAACCGCGCTTCTTTTATGTCAGGGGTTAAACTGTCAGTCGAACAAGTCATGAAGATTGACCAGCTTGTGTACGGATTAGAAAATATCATGGATTAGACAGGGGGATAAATGATGAAAATTGCTTTAATCGCGCATGACAAGAAAAAACAGGATATGGTTCAATTTACGACTGCTTATCGCAATATTTTGAGGCATCACGACCTATACGCAACCGGCACAACAGGGTTGAAAATTCAAGAGGCGACAGGACTTCAAATTGAACGTTTTCAATCCGGTCCTTTAGGGGGAGACCAGCAAATCGGAGCATTGATTGCGGCCAACGCACTCGACCTTGTCATCTTTTTGCGCGACCCGCTGACCGCGCAGCCGCATGAACCGGATGTCTCGGCATTAATCCGGTTATGCGACGTGTATTCTATTCCGCTCGCCACTAATATGGGTACTGCAGAGATTCTAGTCCGCACACTTGATGAAGGTGTTTTCGAATTCCGCAATCTTCTAAGGGGAGAAGAGCCGAATGTATAATGCTGACGTTCTTGCTTTTGGCGCCCACAGTGATGATGTCGAGATTGGAATGGGCGGCACAATCGCAAAGTTTGTCAAACAGGGAAAAAAAGTAATGATATGCGATTTGACTGAAGCGGAACTCTCTTCAAACGGAACGGTCAGTTTGCGGAAGGAGGAAGCAGCTGAAGCAGCCCGTATATTAGGTGCAGAAAAAAGAATGCAACTAACGCTTCCAGACCGCGGCCTGATGATGAGTGACCAGGCCATTCGGGCGATTGTCAGTGTGATCAGAACCTGCCGGCCCAAAGCGGTCTTTATGCCATATAAAAAGGATCGCCATCCGGATCACGGCAATGCCGCTGCACTGGTGGAAGAAGCAATCTTTTCCGCAGGAATCCACAAATATAAAGACGAAAAAAGCCTTCCCGCACATAAAGTAAGCAAGGTTTACTACTATATGATAAATGGTTTTCATCAGCCTGATTTTGTCATTGATATTTCGGATACAATAGAGGCCAAGAAACAGAGCCTTAATGCCTACAAAAGCCAGTTTATGCCGTCTGAGGATTCCGTTTCAACGCCTCTGACCAATGGCTATATCGAGATCGTTGAAGCGAGAGAAAAGCTTTACGGTAAAGAAGCGGGTGTGGGGTATGCGGAAGGTTTCTTTTCAAAACGGATGCTGATGCTCGATCATGATGTGCTTGGGGGCGAACAATGAAAAAACTGAAAATAGGGATCACATGCTATCCGAGCGTCGGAGGCTCAGGGATCATTGCGACAGAACTGGGGAAGCAGCTTGCTGAAAAAGGACATGAAATCCATTTTATTACGTCAAGCATTCCGTTTAGATTGAATACATATCACCCTAATATTCATTTTCATGAGGTTGAGGTTAATCAATATGCTGTTTTTAAGTACCCACCGTATGATTTGACATTGGCAAGCAAAATCGCCGAGGTGGCGGAACGGGAGAATTTAGACATTATCCATGCTCACTACGCTTTGCCGCATGCGGTTTGCGCCTATCTTGCAAAGCAGATGCTGAAACGCAATATCGGCATTGTGACAACTTTGCACGGCACGGATATTACGGTGCTTGGCTATGATCCGTCTCTAAAAGATCTTATCCGTTTTGCCATTGAGGCATCAGACAGGGTGACAGCTGTCTCCTCAGCGCTTGCAGCCGAAACGTACGATTTAATTAAGCCGGAGAAAAAAATAGAAACGATTTATAACTTTATAGACGAGCGCGTATATCTGAAGAAAAACACAGCGGTGATTAAAGAGAAACATGGTATTTTACCAGACGAAAAAGTCGTCATCCATGTGTCCAACTTCAGAAAGGTCAAACGTGTACAGGATGTCATCCGTGTGTTCCGGAATATCGCCGGCAAAACGAAAGCGAAGCTGCTTTTAGTCGGGGATGGACCGGAGAAGTCGACGGCCTGTGAGCTTGTCAGAAAATATGGATTGGAAAACCAAGTCTTAATGCTTGGAAATCAAGACCGTGTTGAGGAGCTTTATTCTATTAGCGACCTGAAACTGCTGCTGTCTGAAAAAGAAAGCTTCGGCCTTGTGCTGCTTGAAGCGATGGCTTGCGGGGTGCCTTGTATCGGAACGAACATTGGCGGCATTCCGGAGGTTATTAAGAACAATGTGGGCGGATTTTTGGTAGATGTCGGCGATGTTGCAGCCGCAACAGCCTGCGCGCTGCGAATTTTAGAGGATGAACAGCTAAGCACCCGTTTTACAAAGGCGGCAATGGAGATGCTGAAAAATGAATTTTCCTCACAAAAAATTGTCAGCCAGTATGAACAGATTTATGCCGATTTAGCAGAACCGGAGTGATCATATGGAACAAGTTTTTATCAAAGCGCTTCCCGTGCTGCGCACCTTAATCGAAGCGGGGCACCAAGCTTATTTTGTCGGAGGCGCAGTACGAGACAGTTATATGGGACGAAAGATCGGGGATGTCGATATCGCAACCGATGCGGCACCGGATCAAGTAGAACGGCTGTTTCTGCGGACCGTTGATGTAGGAAAAGAGCACGGAACCATTATTGTGCTCTGGGAAGATGAAACCTATGAAGTCACGACATTCCGGACCGAATCAGAGTATGAAGATTATAGAAGGCCGTCAGATGTGCAATTTATCACATCTTTAGAAGAGGATTTAAAACGCAGGGATTTGACGATTAATGCGATGGCCATGACAGCGGAAGCGAAGGTGCTCGATTATTTTGGCGGCAAAAAAGATATTGATCAGAAACTGATTCGAACCGTCGGAAAGCCTGAGGACAGGTTTCAAGAGGATGCGCTTCGTATGCTGAGAGCTGTACGTTTTATGAGCCAACTCGGCTTCACACTTTCACCTGATACAGAAGAAGCGATCACGAAGGAAAAAACACTGCTGTCCCATATTTCAGTCGAACGAAAAACAGTAGAGTTCGAGAAGCTGTTGCAGGGAAGTGCATCCCGCCCGGCGATTCAGACACTTGTTCAAACGGGGCTGTATGAGGAACTGCCTGGTCTATATCATAAAAGAGAGAATCTGATTGAAGCGAGTCAGTTTCCGTTTTACTCTTTAACATCCCGTGAGGAACTCTGGGCTGCGCTTTTAATTGACCTTGATATAGCCTGGAAAGATGCCCCGCTTTTCCTGAAAGCCTGGAAGCTTCCAGGGAAAGTGATGAAGGAAGCCATTCACATTGCGCACACATATGGCGAGCGCCTTAACGCTATGTCAATGTACAAGGCTGGGGAAAAAGCACTTCTTTCAGCCGCCAAAATATCGCAGCTTCGGCAAAACGAAAAACTTGATAACGAAAAATTGAAAGCCATTCAAGACACTTATCAAAGGCTGCCGATAAAAAGCCTTAAGGATCTTGATTTCACAGGTAAGGATTTGCTTGCGCTGCGAAACCGGCCTGCCGGAAAATGGGTGTCGGAAGAATTACAGCGGATCGAGCAGGCGGTTGTAACAGGAAAGCTCTCCAATCAAAAGAAACACATAGAGGAGTGGCTGAAGACATGCGGTCAACATTAAGAAAAGACCTTATTGAATTATTTTCTCAAGCAGGAAATGAATTTATTTCAGGCCAAAAAATCAGTGATGTCCTTGGCTGTTCCAGGACTGCTGTGTGGAAGCATATTGAAGAGCTTCGAAAAGAGGGCTATGAAGTTGAAGCTGTTACAAGAAAAGGATATCGACTCATCAAAAAGCCCGGGAAACTCAGTGAAAGTGAAATTCGCTTCGGTCTGAAAACGGAAGTGATGGGCCAGCATCTTATTTATCATGACGTTCTAGCAAGCACGCAAAAAACGGCGCATGAGTTTGCGAATAATAACGCACCGGAGGGCACTCTTGTAGTGGCTGACAAACAAACAGCCGGCAGGGGGAGAATGTCAAGGGTATGGCATTCACAAGAGGGAAACGGTGTTTGGATGAGCCTGATTTTGCGGCCTGATACTCCGCTCCAAAAAACACCGCAGCTCACACTGTTAGCCGCAGTAGCCGTTGTGCAAGGGATAGAAGAGGCAGCAGGCATCCAAACGGATATAAAATGGCCTAATGATATTTTGATTAACGGAAAAAAAACTGTCGGCATCTTAACAGAAATGCAGGCTGAGGAAGACCGCGTGCGTTCGGTCATCATCGGGATCGGCATTAACGTGAACCAGCAGCCAGCCGATTTTCCGGATGAATTGAAGGACATCGCGACAAGCCTCAGCCAATCCGCCGGAAAAAAAATTGACCGGGCCGGTGTCATCCAGCATATCTTGCTTTCCTTCGAAAAACGGTACCGTGATTATATGACACACGGTTTTACGCCGATTAAGCTTTTATGGGAAAGCTATGCGCTGGGAATCGGCACACATATGAGAGCAAGAACGTTAAACGGAACCTTTTACGGGAAGGCGTTAGGTATTGATGATGAAGGCGTCCTCCTTCTAGAAACGACGGAAGGCATTAAAAAAATCTATTCTGCCGATATAGAATTGGGTTAATGTGTTGGTAGAAGCCCGTTGATTTTGATATACTTCCATTGGGCAGTATCGCCTGCGAACTGCACCTATTATAAAAATAGATAGACATTGCAGCAGTCTGCCTTGATCCAAAAAGGACTGGGACAGAGGGATGAAACTCGCCGAACTTTAGAAAGTGAAGAATCCTTCTCGTGTAACGGAAGGTTTTTTGGCTTGTATAAGAAATCGGCAGCTCATCTCCTCTAAACATGAGGAGGAGAAAACATGAAAACAAAGCTCGATTTTCTAAAAATGAAGGAGACTGAAGAACCGATTGTGATGCTGACCGCTTATGATTATCCGGCAGCTAAGCTTGCTGAACAAGCGGGAGTTGACATGATTTTAGTCGGTGATTCACTCGGAATGGTCGTCCTTGGCCTTGATTCAACTGTCGGCGTGACAGTTCAAGACATGATCCATCATACGAAAGCCGTTAAAAGGGGCGCGCCACATACATTTATCGTAACGGATATGCCATTTATGTCTTATCACCTGTCCAAGGAGGATACGCTAAAAAATGCAGCCGCTATCGTTCAGGAAAGCGGGGCTGACGCATTGAAGCTGGAGGGCGGAGAAGGCGTATTTGAATCCATTCGCGCATTGACGCTTGGGGGCATTCCGGTAGTCAGTCACTTAGGCCTCACGCCGCAGTCAGTCGGTGTATTGGGCGGATATAAAGTACAGGGAAAAGATGAACAAAGCGCTAAAAAATTAATAGAAGACAGTATAAAATGCGAAGAAGCGGGAGCCATGATGCTTGTGCTGGAATGTGTCCCTGCAGAACTCACAGCCAAAATTGCAGAGATGTTAAGCATACCTGTCATCGGAATCGGGGCCGGTGTGAAAGCGGACGGACAAGTTCTCGTTTATCATGATATTATCGGCCACGGTGTAGAGAGAACACCTAAATTTGTAAAGCAATATACGCAAATTGACGAAACAATCGAAACCGCAATCAGCGGATATGTCCAGGATGTAAGACAGCGTGCTTTCCCTGAACAAAAGCATTCCTTTCAAATGAATCAGACAGTGCTGGACGGCTTGTACGGAGGAAAATAAGATGAGACAGATTACAGATATTTCACAGCTCAAAGAAGCCATAAGACAATATCAGTCAGAGGGGAAGTCAATCGGATTTGTACCGACGATGGGCTTTCTGCATGAAGGGCATTTAACCCTTGCAGACAAAGCAAGACAAGAAAATGACGCCGTCGTTATGAGTATTTTTGTGAATCCCGCGCAATTCGGCCCTCATGAGGATTTTGAGGCATATCCGCGAGATATTGAGCGTGATGCGGCCCTTGCAGAAAACGCCGGAGTCGATATTCTCTTTACGCCTAGTGCTCATGATATGTATCCCGGCGAAAAGAATGTTACGATTCACGTCGAAAGACGCACAGACGTTTTATGCGGACGCTCAAGAGAAGGACATTTTGACGGTGTTGCAATTGTATTGACAAAGCTGTTCAATCTTGTGCAGCCGACCCGCGCCTATTTCGGTTTAAAGGATGCACAGCAGGTGGCAGTTGTTGATGGCTTAATCAGCGATTTCTTCATGAATATTGAACTGGTTGCTGTTGATACAGTCAGAGAGGAAGACGGCTTAGCCAAAAGCTCCCGCAATGTATACTTAACAGCTGAGGAAAGAAAAGAAGCGCCTAAGCTATATCGGGCCCTTCAAACAAGTGCGGAACTGATCAGAGCCGGTGAAAGAGACCCTGAAGCTGTGATAAAAGCTGCGAAAGAAATCATTGAAACGACAAGCGGGACCATTGACTATGTGGAGCTATATTCCTATCCGGAACTTGAACCTGTGAACAACATAGAAGGAAAGATCATTCTGGCTGTTGCAGTTGCTTTTTCAAAAGCGCGTTTAATAGATAATATTATTATTGATATTCGAGAAATGGAGAGAATATAATATGTATCGCACGATGATGAGCGGCAAGCTGCACAGGGCAACCGTTACTGAAGCAAATCTGAACTATGTGGGAAGCATTACAATTGATGAAGATCTCATTGATGCGGTGGGGATGCTTCCTAATGAAAAAGTGCAAATTGTGAATAATAATAATGGAGCACGTCTGGAAACGTATATTATTCCTGGTAAACGCGGAAGCGGCGTCATCTGTTTAAACGGTGCAGCCGCGCGCCTTGTTCAGGAAGGAGATAAGGTTATTATCATCTCCTACAAAATGATGTCTGATCAAGAAGCGGCAAGCCATGAGCCGAAAGTGGCTGTTTTGAATGATCAAAACAAAATTGAACAAATGCTGGGGAACGAACCGGCCCGTACAATTTTGTAGAAGAAAAGCCCCCTTTATCGGGGGTTTTCTTTTAAGATTTCGAGGGTAAAACGGTTTTGCCGCTCCATTTCCGTACAAAACGTGTTACACTTTTGTCGTATGCAAGAATTGAGGTGTCCATTTTAATGAATAAGCAACGGTTCGTTGTTATAGATGTAGAAACAACAGGGAATTCGCCAAAAAAAGGCGATAAAATCATACAAATCGCAGCGGTTGTAATCGAAAATGGACAAATTACTGAGCGGTTTTCAAAATACATTAATCCAAATAAATCCATTCCTGCTTTTATTGAGCAGCTTACAGGAATCTCGAATCAAATGGTAGAGCATGAACAGCCGTTTGAGGCTGTCGCTGAGGAAGTGTTTCATTTGCTTGACGGCTCTTATTTTGTTGCCCACAATATCCATTTCGATCTTGGGTTTGTCAAGTATGAGTTACATAAAGCGGGCTTTCAGCTGCCAGATTGTGAAGTGCTGGATACTGTCGAGCTCTCCCGTATTGTTTTTCCTGGGTTTGAAGGGTATAAGCTAACCGAATTAAGCGAGGAGCTTCAACTGCGGCATGATCAGCCGCATCGGGCTGACAGCGACGCTGAAGTGACAGGGCTTATTTTTTTGAAAATCCTCGAAAAGCTGCGGCAGCTTCCTTATCCGACGTTAAAACAGTTAAGAAGGCTTTCGCAGCATTTTATCAGTGATCTGACGCATTTGTTGGATATGTTCATTTATGAAAACAAACATACTGAAATACCGGGCTATGCGCGCTTTTCTTCCTTTTCTGTCAGAGAACCCGAATCAATCGATGAACGTGCGGATGAGGACGGGAATTTTTCATTTGAGATGGAAAATTGGGAAGCAGGCAATGAAAAAGCGCTGTCAGAGTTAATGCCCGGGTATGAAAAAAGAGAAGGCCAAATGATGATGATGAAAGAGGTGGCTGAAGCGTTTGCCAATCGTGAGCATGCGCTGATTGAAGCTCCTCCGGGGATCGGAAAAACAATTGGCTACCTTATTCCGGCTGCGCTTTTTGCCAAAAAATCAAAAAAGCCGGTCATTATCAGCACGTATTCAACGCTTTTACAGCAGCAGATTTTGACAAAGGATTTGCCGATAGTCCAAGAGCTGTTTCCATTTCCGGTAACAGCGGCGATCCTAAAAGGGCAATCGCATTATGTATGCCTGTATAAATTCGAGCAGGTGCTTCACGAAGAAGATGATAATTATGATGCCGTACTGACAAAGGCACAGCTCCTCGTTTGGCTGACAGAGACAAACACAGGAGATGTAGCTGAACTGAATCTGCCTTCTGGCGGGAAATTGCTGTGGGACAGATTGGCTTATGACGATGACTCCTATAAAAGAAGCCGTCATGAGAGTGTAACCGGCTTTTATGAGCGCGCCAAGCAGATTGCCATGCGGTCCGATTTGGTGATTACCAACCATTCCCTTCTGCTGACCAATGAAGGCAGCCAGAAAAAAAGACTCCCTGAAAGCGGCACATTTATTATCGATGAAGCGCATCATTTTGAGCGTGCGGCGAGCGAACATTTAGGGAGAAGAGCCACGTACATAGAATTACATTCTAAATTGAACCGAATCGGCACCCTGAAGGAACAGGGGCTTCTAAAAAAGTTGAGACAGCTATTCCAGCGAAACAATCTGCCAGTTGATTCTTTTTTCGAAGTGGAAGAGTGGATTCAGCACATCCAAGCAGAAAGTGATGCTTTCTTCAGCTCTTTGCATTCTTTTGTCAAACGAAGAAAACCTAAAGAAGACTTAAACCGTCTAGTCTATAAGGTGAACAAAGAAAGCCAAGATAACAGCTGGCTGATGTTAACGGATGGAGCCGAAAGGCTTTGTTCTATGCTGACACATTTGCACCAGCTTTTTGAGGCACAGTCGGTCCTGATGCAACAACATCTGACGAGTATGAAGAGCAAAACCGCCTTTTTAGCCGATGAATATCAAAAGGTCATGAAAGGCTTGCAGCTTTATTGTCAAACGTTGCAGCAGCTGTTCTTTGACTCAGGTGACGATGAAGCCGTTTGGATTGAAATAGACGCAAAGGGAGCAAAAAATGCAGTGGCCATTTACGCACAGCCGCTTGAACCTGGTGAACTCCTTGCTGATCAGTTTTTCGCTCGCAAAAACAGTGTGGTTCTGACATCTGCAACCCTTACTGTCGAAGATTCTTTTCAATTTATGATTGAACGTCTCGGTCTGGGTGACTTTTTCCCGCGGACCATGAGAATTGAGCCGCCTTTTTCTTACGATGACCGCATGCGGGTGATGATTCCAAAAGAAATGAAATCAATCCAAGATACGGGGCAAACTGAATTTATACAGGATACGGCCCGTTATATCGAACTGATGGCAAAGGAAAAACAGCCTAAAATCCTTGTGCTGTTTACATCCCATGATATGCTGAAAAAAGTTAATCAGGAGCTGAAGCACGCAATGAGTGCTTCCGGCATTCAGCTCTTGGCGCAAGGGATTACAGGCGGAAGTCCCGGCAAACTGATGAAAACTTTTAAAACATCAAACCAGGCGATCTTGCTTGGTACAAATCACTTTTGGGAAGGCGTTGATTTTCCTGGTGATGAGCTGACAACGGTAATGATCGTGAGGCTTCCATTCCGCTCCCCTGATCATCCGCTTCATGCTGCGAAATGCGAGCTTGCCCGAAAGCAAGGGCAAAACCCGTTTCAAACCGTATCACTTCCGGAAGCTGTGCTGACCTTCAAACAAGGAATCGGTCGCTTGCTGCGGACAGCGGGAGACAAAGGAACGATTGTCATCTTGGACAGACGAATTAAGACGGCTGGTTATGGCCGGCTGTTCCTTGAGGCTTTGCCGACAACATCCGTACATGAAGTGACTGACAGCGAGCTTGAGGCATATGTTTCAGGGGAAAATGGATAAAAGCCGCATAAAGCGGCTTTGGCGGTGTGGGAGTAGGATGGTGTTTTATTTAAAAGCGGTATTGCCGCTCTGTGATACTAGTATGGCGTGTCCTGAAATGGAGTATGACTAACAATATTTGTTCAAACTGGAGGATGAAAAAATGGAAAGCAAAATCGAGATTCTATCAACAATTAATGTAGAGCATTCTGACGATCTGTATAAAATTGTAGACACACTGAATCGGACACTGAAAAGAGATAATCTGATGTTCGGCCTTGCACTGGATGAGGAAAACAACAACCAAGCCGTTTTTACCATTTATCGTACGTAGGTGAGAAGATGAGAAAAAAAGCATTAATATTTACCGCCATTTTTGGTATTATTTTTTTAGCAGTACTTCTTGTCTCGGCAAGCATCTATAGATCAGCCATGGCACAAAAGGAAGAGGGGCACGAAGCAGCAGCTGCTGAAGCTAAAAAAGAAACCGATCTCGTCAATGTTGATCAAGTCGAAACATTTGTCGGAAAAGAAAAATATTATATTGTAAAAGGAACAGACAAAAAAGGAAGCAAATTTTATGTCTGGGTTCCTGCTGATAAAAAAGCAAAAATTCTCTCAAAAGAAGCAAAAGAGGGAATTTCGGAAGACAAAGCGGCGAAAATCATACAGGATGAAGGGCTGGTTTCAAAGCAAAAAGAGGTTCATTTGGCAAGAGAGGGAAATGTTCTGCTTTGGGAAGTAACGTACTTAGACAAGGAAGGACAATACAGTTTAAGTTATGTGGACTTTACAACTGGTAAGATTCTCAAGAATATGACGCCTTAAAGACGAATTAGGGGGAGTTCAAGTTGAAACTGGCAAAAAGAGTATCCGCATTAACACCGTCTACCACACTGGCTATCACAGCAAAAGCGAAAGAACTGAAAGCGGCAGGCCATGATGTCATCGGCTTAGGGGCAGGCGAACCTGACTTCAATACACCGCAGCACATTATTGATGCTGCTTTGCGTTCTATGAATGAAGGCCATACGAAATATACGCCTTCAGGTGGTCTGGCTGAACTCAAAAACAGCATTGCTGAGAAATTTAAACGTGACCAGAATATTGAATACAAACCGTCGCAAATCATTGTCTGCACTGGTGCTAAACATGCGCTGTACACCCTTTTCCAAGTGATTTTGGATGAAGGAGATGAAGTCATTATACCAACGCCTTACTGGGTGAGTTATCCAGAACAGGTAAAACTCGCTGGCGGAAAGCCTGTTTATGTAGAGGGGCTTGAGGATAATCATTTCAAAATTTCTCCTGAACAGCTGAAATATGCGATCACGGATCAAACAAAAGCGATCGTCATTAATTCTCCAAGCAACCCGACAGGTGTTATGTATACGGAAGACGAACTGGCGGCGCTCGGTGAAGTATGCCTTGAACATGACATCCTGATTGTGTCTGACGAAATTTATGAAAAACTTACATACAGCGGAAAGAAACACGTTTCCATTGCCGAGCTGTCTGACAGCCTGAAAGAGCAAACGGTTATTATTAACGGCGTGTCGAAGTCACACAGCATGACGGGCTGGAGAATCGGGTATGCGGCTGGGGCTGAAGACATTATTAAAGCGATGACGAACCTCGCAAGCCACAGCACGTCAAATCCGACATCAATCGCACAGTACGGAGCGATTGCTGCTTATAATGGGCCTGCTGAGCCGCTGGAAGAAATGAGAGTAGCATTTGAACATAGATTAAATACAATCTATCCGAAGCTCGCGGAAATCCCCGGATTCAGCTGTGTGAAGCCGGAAGGTGCTTTTTACCTTTTCCCGAATGCAAAAGAAGCGGCTCAATCTTGCGGTTTCAAAGATGTAGATGAATTTGTAAAAGCGCTTCTTGAGGAGGAGAAAGTTGCGATTGTTCCAGGATCCGGTTTTGGCTCTCCTGATAATGTCCGTCTTTCTTATGCCACATCGCTAGAGCTTCTTGAAAAAGCGGTTGAAAGAATCAAACGATTTGTAGAAAAACATAGCTAACAGATCAAAAAGCGGCTGACTGAAAAGCCGCTTTTTATCTGCATTGACCCGGCTAGTTAAGAGCGGGTATAATAAAGTGATGATAAAAGAGTTCGCGGGGCAATGGGCTTCCGAATGTCTTTCTTGTTTTGGAGGGAAATATGTTGAAAACAACAATCAACCAAGTGTATAAGCACGTAGGTGAGGAAGTAACGATCGGAGCTTGGGTCGCTAATAAGCGTTCAAGCGGGAAAATTGCGTTTTTGCAGCTGCGGGACGGTACCGGGTTTATTCAAGGTGTCGTAGTCAAAGCGGAAGTGGAAGAAAGCATTTTCCAAACAGCTAAATCAGTGACACAGGAAACGTCACTCTATATAAAAGGGATTGTAAAAGAGGACGAGCGATCTCCGCTTGGTTATGAACTAGCTGTAACCGGTATTGAAGTCATTCACGAAGCGACTGATTATCCAATTACGCCAAAAGAACACGGCACAGAATTCTTGATGGACCACAGACATTTATGGCTCCGTTCAAAACGCCAGCACGCGATCATGAAAATCCGTAATGAAATCATTCGCGCGACTTACGAATTCTTTAATAACGAAGGCTTCGTAAAAGTGGACCCGCCGATTCTGACTGGAAGCGCACCTGAAGGAACAACAGAGCTTTTTGCGACAAAGTATTTTGATGAAGATGCGTACCTGTCCCAGAGCGGTCAGCTCTACATGGAAGCTGCGGCAATGGCTTTAGGAAAAGTATTCTCCTTCGGGCCGACATTCAGAGCGGAAAAGTCTAAAACAAAGCGCCACTTGATCGAATTCTGGATGATTGAACCGGAAATGGCGTTTGTGGAGTTTGAAGAGAACCTTCAAGTACAGGAAAATTACGTTTCTTTCATCGTGCAATCGGTTCTTAAGAATTGCAAAATTGAATTAAACACATTAGGAAGAGACACATCAAAACTTGAGCAAATGAAAGCTCCGTTCCCAAGAATCACGTATGATGAAGCAATTGATTTTCTTAAAGAAAAAGGCTTTGACGATATCGAGTGGGGAGACGACTTCGGGGCGCCTCATGAAACAGCGATTGCTGAACACTATGACAAACCGGTGTTCATTACTCGCTACCCGACGTCATTAAAGCCATTCTATATGCAGCCGGCTCCTGACCGTGACGATGTCGTGCTGTGCGCTGACCTGATTGCGCCGGAAGGCTATGGAGAAATTATCGGCGGATCTGAGCGGATTCATGATATGGAGCTTCTGGAAGCGCGTCTTAAAGAACATGGACTGGATTCTGACGCATATAAATGGTATGCTGAACTTAGAAAATATGGCTCAGTTCCTCATTCAGGCTTCGGCCTTGGATTAGAGCGGACAGTAGCTTGGATTAGCGGAGCGCCTCACGTTCGTGAAACCATTCCGTTCCCAAGACTGTTAAACCGTCTATATCCATAATACATTCAAATGAAACAAGAAAAAGAGTCTCCTGCAAGGGAGGCTTTTTACAGTAAAGGGGACATCATGATCCTTTACAGTAAGAGGTGTGAAGATGAAAAAACAGCAATTTATTGATATGCAGGAACAGGGAACCTCAACAATCCCCAATCTTCTGCTTACGAATTATAAACAGCTTGGGCTCAATGAAACAGAACTTATACTGCTATTGAAAATTAAAATGCATTTAGAAAAAGGTTCTTATTTTCCTACACCGAATCAGCTGCAGGAAGGGATGTCAATCTCTGTTGAAGAATGCACAAACAGATTGCGGATGTTTATTCAAAAAGGTTTTCTGTTTATTGAAGAATGCGAGGACCAAAACGGCATCAAATTTGAGAAATATTCTCTTCAGCCTTTATGGGCCAAGCTGTACGAGTATATACAGCTCGCACAGAATCAAACGCAGGAAAGAAAAGCAGAAGGGGAACAAAAAAGCCTTTATACGATTTTTGAGGAGGAGTTCGCAAGGCCGTTATCACCTTTGGAGTGTGAAACATTGGCCATTTGGCAGGATCAAGATCAGCATGACGCACAGCTGATCAAACACGCCTTAAAAGAGGCGGTACTGTCAGGGAAACTCAGTTTCCGCTACATTGACCGGATTTTGTTTGAGTGGAAGAAAAACGGGCTGAAAACTGTGGAGCAGGCAAAAATCCACAGCCAGAAATTCCGGCGGGTACAAACAAAGCAGACTGAACCCCAAAAAGAGTATAAAAGGCAGGTTCCTTTTTACAATTGGCTTGAACAATAAAGTGAAAAGGTGACAATCGTGTTAAATCTAAAACAAATTGAATTCTGTCTAGACAAGATAGGCGACATGTTTCCCCACGCAGAGTGTGAACTGGTTCATTCCAATCCTTTTGAATTAGTGGTGGCAGTCGCTTTATCAGCGCAATGCACAGATGCACTTGTAAACAGGGTGACCAAAACATTATTTCAAAAATATAAACGGCCTGAAGACTATCTGGCTGTTTCGCTGGAAGAACTTCAGCAAGATATTAAATCGATCGGTTTGTATCGCAATAAGGCCAAGAATATTCAAAAATTGAGTAAAATGATTATTGAAGATTACGGCGGGGAAGTACCGGAAGACCGCGATGAGCTTGTCAAACTGCCTGGTGTCGGAAGAAAGACCGCTAATGTCGTAGTATCTGTTGCCTTTGGCGTGCCGGCCATTGCCGTAGATACCCATGTGGAGAGAGTCAGCAAACGTCTGGGAATCTGCCGATGGAAGGACTCGGTGCTGGAAGTGGAAAAGACGCTGATGCACAAGATTCCAAAAGAAGACTGGTCTGTTACGCATCACCGGCTTATTTTCTTTGGCAGATATCACTGTAAGGCCCAGTCTCCGCGCTGTGCGGAATGTCCGCTGCTGTCTCTGTGCAGAGAAGGGCAGAAAAGAGATAAAAAAGGACTGGTGAAACGATGACGCAAGCCAAAGAAGTGTTGGCTTCCTATGAGCAGCACTTGAGCAGTCTTGGCCAGATGAACGCCTTGGATATCACAGAAGTCTTGCGAATCAACCCTGTGTACTTTGACCTCTGCATGGAATCTCAAGACGTTTTTCCATGGGAAGACAGCGGCAAATACGTTCCAATTTTATTTGAAGTGTGGGAAGACATTAAGGAATCACTTCTCCCAGTCTTTCAAACAAGAAAATCGAGATGTGACCAAAACGACATGTTGAAGGGCATTGTGTGTTTGCTGGCTTCGTTCCACTGGACAGCGGGTGAGCGGGTAAAATCGCTCGATTGGCCAGAACTGACAGAGAAATCATTTCCCGTAAAGCCGATCAATTGGCCTGAACGAGTAGAATTTATTCTTCTAAAGCCGACCCAATACCATTGCTTTATTCAGCTTGATGAGCTGTTTGCTGAAATGAAAAAGCATTTTTATAAATATGCTGCGATGAATCGCTAAAACCTCCCTTCAAGGGGAGGTTTTTTTATGATGAAAAAAGCCATCACCCAAGGTGACGGCTTTTTGTTTAATTTGCTTTATCAGTTGATGATGAATTTGTTTGTTTTTTGTCAGACGTGTTCGTTTTGTTTTTATTTGTATCAGATCCTGATGAATCATTTGTATCTGAGTTTGAATCACCATCCGACGTACCCTGATTGTTGTTGCTGTTGCTGTTATCATTGGTTTGGTCTTGATTGCTGTTGTCGGACGGATTGGTGTTCGTGTTGTCTTGTTTTTTGTCTTGATTGTTCGTTGAATCATCTGTCTGATCTTGATTTGTCTGACTGTCGTCTGTTTGCGAATCATCAGTCTGTGTATCATCCTGAGATTTATCTTCATCTTGCTTTTCATCATCGGTTTTCTCTTCGTCGTCTTTATCTTCTTCATCTTCATCCTTTGGCACTTCATAAGAAGTGGCAGCTGTATCGCTGCGGACATCGTCACTGATGGCTGTTACTTGAAATTTATACACAGATCCAGGCTGTACACCGGATATGACGGCTTCTTTTGCAGAACTGTTCTGAATCTCTGAATAGCTGCCGCCATCGACAGACTGCTTCACTTCAAAGGTGGCATCACCGTCATATTTCCAGCTTAAAGTCAGAGATTGATTGTCTTTGTCATATTTCACGCTTAAGCCAGTCGGTTTATCTGTTTCTTCTTTTTCATAAGTTTTAGAAACAGTAGAAGGGGCAGTGCCTTTGACAAAGTACTCCGTAAGCTTTTTGTCGCTCGGCGTATTTGGCCCTGCCAATTTCGCCGGGTTAGAACCTTTTTCTACAGTGGCTTCGACCACGCTGTCAGGCTTCTCAAACGATCCGCTTCCGTCATCGACATCGGCAATGAGCTGGGCGAATAGACGTTTTGCAACCTGCTGTTCTGTTTTATTTAAAGATTTTTTCCCTAATTTGTTGTTAGAGTCTACACCTGTCCATACAGCAGCGGTATATTGAGGTGTATATCCCACAAACCAAGAATCAGGTACACCACCTGACGCAATATTGTATTTTTGTATAGTCGTTTCATCAAAGTTTGTAGTCCCAGTTTTTCCGGCTACTTCTACTCCAGGGACTTGAGCGAGCTGTCCAGTACCTGTTTTAACAGCTGTTTTCAGCATATCTGTAATCATAAACGCAGTATAATCGCTCATTGCTGACTTTGATTTCGGTGTTAAATCAAGCTTTGTGCCATCGTTGAATTCAATGGACTTCACAAAATGCGGGTCGTTATACGTTCCGTTATTTCCAAACGCGCTGTATGCGCCTGCCATCGTCAGTGAAGAGA
The DNA here is from genome assembly GCF_053903245.1 of Bacillus sp. K7. Lineage (NCBI taxonomy): Bacteria > Bacillati > Bacillota > Bacilli > Caryophanales > Bacillaceae > Bacillus > Bacillus sp. K7. The sequence continues at coordinate 2,118,242 of NZ_CP096406.1, read as the reverse complement.
CACCAACATTGCCTTTTCCGAATCCACCGATAGAATACGATTCATATACTTTATCCTTATCTAATCCTAGTCCCAATCCGTTAGCAAAGTCTACAGCCGCATCTCTGCCCACTGCTTGGTATGCTTTTAAAGCAGGGATGTTCCGAGATTGCGCAAGTGCTTGACGCATAGACATGAGACCTTTATGAGAACGGTCAAAGTCACGGATAGGTGTTCCATCTGAATACGTGTAAGCCGAGTCATCAATTTGCTCATAAGTGGACCATTTTTTATTTTCAATCACTGGACCGTAGTCGAGAATAGGCTTAATGGTAGAACCAGGCTGTCGCTGAGCTTGAGTCGCAAAATTGTAGCCTCCAACCGTAGCATTTCTTCCAGCACCAATCGCGCGGACTTCTCCATTTTTTGTATCGAGAAGGGTAACGCCGCCCTGCATGCCTTCAGTAAATCCGACGGTGTCTCCGTCCATTAATTCATTTAGTTTGTCTTGTGCTTTCGTATCTAATGTTGTATAAATTTTTAATCCGTCAGTTCCTGGATTGACATCAGATTTGTCTTCAATTTCTTTCATGACTTCTTCAACAAACGCGCTATATTTGTTTGAATTGTTTTTTTCATATTCCTGTTGTGATACAACGCCTTCGTCTTTCATTGCCACATTTTTGGCTTTATTATATTCAGAATCAGAAATAAATTTTTGTTTTTTCATCAGACTGAGTACGATGTTCCGTCTTTTTTCCGCTTTATCCGGGTTTTTAACGGGATTGTATGCTGTCGGGCTTTGCGGCATGCCCGCAAGTGTTGCAGCTTGTTCTACAGTCAATTTGCTTAAATCTGTGACGCCGAAAAATTCTTCCGCCGCTTTTCCGATTCCATATGCTCTAGGAGAAAAATAAATCCGGTTTAAATACATTTCTAAAATTTCATCTTTAGAGTAATTGCGCTCCAGCTGAATCGAAAGCCATACTTCCTGCACCTTCCGTTTCAGCGTCTTCTGATGAGAAAGAAGGGAGTTCTTGACGACCTGCTGGGTGATCGTACTTCCGCCTTCAGCACCGAAGCCGTCTGTAAAGTTGGCGACTAAGGCGCCGCCGATACGGACAGGGTCAATTCCGTGGTGTTCATAAAAACGGGCATCCTCTGTCGCAATAAAGGCTTCTTTTACAGTATCGGGAATTTCATCTATCGAGACGTAGGTCCGTTTTTCGGAGCCGTACTCAGCGATTTCTTCTCCATTTCTATCATATATTGTCGAAGAATAAGGCGTCTTTAATTTATTTTCGTCAAGCTTTGGCGCATCTGAAACCATGACGGCAAATGTGACGGCACCGCCGACTACGCCTAAAACAAATAGAATGAGTAAAGTAAAAAGGGTCTTTTTAAACAATCCGCCTTTTTTTCGTTTCTTGCCTTTTTTCGGTGAAGGACTCGATTTGCTGTTCGCTTTTCGTCGAGCTTCACGGCTGGTAAATTGATCTGACATAACATCTCAACCTTTCGTTAATCAACCTTTCGCACTAGATGACGGCGAAAAATAAAGCTGTTCTATAATACTAATATAATCAATTCTAGGTGCGTATCCAAGAGAAATCGGATACGCCGCTTCCTCTAATTCATCTTTTCGAATTGATTTTCTGCCGTTTTTTTCTTTTCTTTCCCAGAAATCAAACAGTTTATCGGCTTCCAAAAAATAAACCTGGTCGAAAGCGGATATAATAACAAAACAAATACCGTCTTGAGCCATTACCTGCTTCATATGTTCGATTTGATGATCATGAAAATTCTGCAAGGGGAAAGAGGTCTTGTTTTTTGTTTCTTTCGCCTCAAAATCAATATACCGCCCTTTGTAAATCCCGTTATAATCTGTCGTTGATGATTGTTTGAAGTAAGCTTCTTTTATCACTGCGGCACTTCTTTTTGGATAATGGACATTTACAATTTGAACAGGTGTCGGCTTTTTGTGTATGACGGCAATTTGGTTTGTCAGATAATACTTATTCGTTTCGTTTAAGTCATCTTCGAGGGTCATTCCGCGATTACTGTAGGACGGGGCCCTTTTCTGACTGTTTTGGGATGAAACCGAATGTTTCGGCTGAAACGTTTTTCCGTTAGGATACCGAATCATTTTCTCATCCTCCTTATTAAACTATTCGTGACGGAAGTGAATGTACATGCAAGAACAACAGGCCATCAGAAAGCTTCTGAGCGGGATTGAGCGGCAGACAAAAGCAAAAAACGCAGATAACATTTCAAGAACGAACGCATATAAAGCATTTTATGACCGTCATCCGGAAATCAAATGGTCGCTCTTGGCATCTTTTGTTTCTCGCAATGCCGGCTGGTCAATGACTGACTTAAAAGGCAGCCTGTTTCAGCTCGGACTCCGTGAGAGACAGCAAAAGTGGTTCTTTTTAGCCTATGAAAGAGCGAACTGGCTTATTTTTTCGGATGCCTATCCGCAGCTTCTTTTGTACCACTGGTCAAAAAACATCGGGAAACCGCTGTTCCATCATCTCCATGTGTTTGGCGTCTCGCGATTTATGGCAGAAGAATGGGCCCGTTTTTGGCATGAGAGAAACACGGAGCGGCTGATGTATGCCCTCATTATAAATGAACAAAACACTATCCAAACACCTATTATACAAAATCCTTCGTTTAAAAAGAACGTTTTTGACACGATTCCTTTTTATTTAAGTGACTGGTTTCATTTTAACACCGTTATTTTTCCTTCTTCAGACGGGTTTCTTTACGGCATTTCAGTAAAACGCTTTTCTAAAACAATGGAAAGGATACGGCTGGGAAAGCAGCTGTCTGAATTGCTGTTCAGTCCGGAATTGTTCTCTTCTTTTTATCACTATTTGCACACAGTGCCGCACACAGGCTCCCGTTTTGATATGGAAAAAATGATTGGGATCACAAAGAGAACATCTCCTATGTTAAGGACATGCTACCCTGAGTTCATCCACTCATTAGACGGAAAGAAAACGGATTGGTTTCATGGAAAGATGAAGAAAGCATTCTTTAGGCGTGAGGAATTGCCGAAGCAGATTGAATTGACAGACTGGTATCTGCATAAAAAACGTCAGCTTCATGCGCTTTTTGCGGTGGAGCATTGGCTGAAAAAATAAAGAAGCAAGGAATTTCCTTGCTTCTTACGTAGAAGGGCGGTTTGGGCCGCCTAATTTTTTATCTAAAGAATCGATTGCTTTTGATTCATTCTTTTTTTGCTGGCCGGCTTTTTTCGGTCTGGTTTTCATACGGCACCTCCTCACAAATATCGTTTGCATTAAGGGGGCGGATCATACAATTTTTGCGGGTGTTTTTGTCGAAAACTTCAGCTTTTCGTGGAATACCTGTTTGTTTGGCGATTTGCTTCTAGTTTTGTCATGAGGAAGGAAAGAGCTTGAAGAGCAAAGAATCTTAACCGGGAGAGATGAGGAAAGGGAGGTACACGAATGTCCGGTTACGTAAGCAAGACAGATATTCTCCGTATGCTTTCTGATATAGAAGATGAATTGACCCGAGCTGAGCAAAGCCTGAATCATTCCTTAAACGCATGTGAGGCTGAGATGCGGGAAACGGAAAACGGTCGCCTGAGTGTGCTGGAAGAAGAAATCATGGACCTTCATATTTGTATAGACGAGCTGCATCAATCACCTGAACACAGGTATGCATTTGAAAAGGTATACCGTATCGGCTGAATTTGCGTGTGAAATTTGGTACGATATCCATTGAGGTGAAGAATGTTGCAATCACAAACATTGCTGGAAATGACCGAGCAAATGATTGAAGCTGCTGAAAATGGCGCTGATCGATACCAGAAAGGAAAAGACAGTGATCTTTCATATGATTTTTTTGAGACGATAAAGCCTGCCGTTGAAGAGAATGATGATCTGGCGGCTCACTGGGCCAAAGGGGCACTTGAATGGATAAAAGCCCGCCGTCCGAAATATGTGCATAAAGAACAAATTGAGACCGTAAAGGATAATTTCCTGGAAATGGTCCTTCAATCCTATGTTCACCATATTCATAAAAAACGATTCAAGGACATCACTGAGTCTGTCCTTTATACATTGCATGCAGTAAAGGATGAAATAGCAAGAGAAGACAGCCGGTAAAGGCTGTCTTCTTTAAGTTTGTTATAGGGGGCCGGACGCTAATTCAACTCATACGCCGGGCTTTCTGCTCCATGTGCTTCGAGAACCTTCATACTGTTACGAAACTCAATTGTGCTGAGATGTCCTTGAATATAGAGGAACTTGGCAAAGTCCATCAGTTTATTCATACAGTCTGTTTCATATTTCTTCATTTCTGCAAAACGTTTGCTTAAGTATGATACGTTCATTATGGTGCATCCCCTCTCATCTGTATTGAAGATATAGTACCATAATGATTCGACTTTTTTCTGTTTTTAAAAAATTTAAACTTTCGACACAATTTGACAAAAGCGAATGAGGCATTGTGACACAACCAATAGACTTCATTCATACTATATTGAAGAGAAATATGTTGAGTTTAGGGGGAATCGTAATGAACAGGAATTCTCAAAGCTATCCTCGGCAAATGAGTTATTATGATCCTCAGCAAATGCAAGGATATTATCAACAGGCAGTACCTGGACAATACTGGCCGCAGCAGCATTATGGGCAGCAGGATTTTTATCAAACGTATTCTCCACACTATTCGTTGCCTATGCAGCCTTCTGTATTTTCCAACCCTTATCCAATCCCAAGACCTAATCAGCAGCAGCCCTCACAATTTCAAAGTATCATGTCGCAATTCAAAAAAGCCAACGGGCAATTTGATTTTAATAAAATGATGGATACGACAGGCCAAGTGATGAGCGCAATGAATCAAGTCGGATCTTTAATAAAGGGATTTACCAGCTTTTTTAAAGGATAGAAGCATGAATGAATCGCTCATTCATGCTTGTTTTTTGGAAAGAAAAGCGTCATTGTCTGCTCGTTCCAAGATGTTTCCATATCATCTTGGTGTACTTCATAAGGCAGCTGCACCGTTCTTGTCATGCTTGTAAATGTGGCCTCATTTTGCTGTTTCTGTTTCTCTTGGAGTGTTACATGCAGATACCTCGTTTTAATATCAACGACGATCTCTCCATCTCGAAACGACTCCGGAATCATGATGTCGACATACAGCCCGGTATCTCTTTCTCTGACATGTATAGTCGTCTGTACATCTTGTAAACTCGAGTTGATCAGGTTCTGAAATCCTTTTAAAAGGTTGCCGAACGTTGAGGATTGAAAAAGGTGGTCCATTGCCTCCATTGTGATTTCTTCTTTCTTTTGCAATTCGTTCTTTTTGTCATCAGGGAATTCCAAATCTGCCACCGCCTTTTTTTAACCAGATTATGCGCCTATGCCAGATGTTGTTATAAATTGAAGCAAAATTGAAAGTGTGGTTAAATAGTGGTGAATGAAGGGATAACGGTTGAAGTGAATGAGAAGGGAGAAAATACATTGCTGAAAAAATTATTCGGTATGGGAAAAACTCAGGATAAAGCGGCGGAAGAGGTTATTTATTCTCCGGCAGACGGTACGGTTATGGACCTAACAGATGTGCCAGACCCGGTTTTTTCACAGAAAATGATGGGGGAAGGAATAGCGGTGGAACCAGCAAACGGTGACATCGTTTCACCTGTTGAAGGTGAAGTGATTCAGATTTTCCATACTAAACACGCCGTGGGCATTCGGACTCGCTCGGGAATTGAACTGTTAATTCACGTCGGGCTGGAAACGGTCAATATGAACGGAGAAGGATTTACTGCCCACATAAAAGAAGGGGACAAAGTGAAGGTTGGTGACCCGCTGATCACGTGTGATTTGGAATTAATAAAAGAAAAAGCGAGCAGTACAGTCATTCCAATCGTGATCATGAATGGTGAAGCTGTAGGTTCAATTGTGCCGGCTGGAGAAAAGGCTGCGCACAAAGGTGAAACAAAGCTCCTTACAATAAAAGCGAAATAAGCAGGGCGCATGCCTTGCTTTTTTTATTTGATTGTATAAAATTTGCACCTAGCCATGCAAACAAATATTCGGTAAACTGTACTTGACAAAGAGGTGTAAAGAATGAAAAAGAAATCACTGCCTGAGCTCATTTCCGAGTTAAAAGGAAATGAAAACGTTGTGAATTGGCATGAAATAGAGCCTCGTGAAGCAAAAACAAGGCCAATGCCTGAAAGTATAGACGAGAGAATAAAAACAGCCCTTTCGAAAAGGGGCATTGAGAAACTATATACCCACCAATATTCCGCTTTCCAATATGTGCAAGAAGGGGAAAGCATCGTTACCGTAACGCCAACCGCATCAGGAAAAACGTTATGCTATAACCTCCCAGTCCTGCAGTCCATCGCCCAAGACGAAACAAACCGGGCGCTTTATTTATTCCCGACAAAAGCGCTGGCACAGGACCAAAAGAGCGAGCTGAATGAAATCATTGATGTAATGGGCATTGATATTAAAAGCTTTACATATGACGGGGATACGTCTCCGGCGATCAGACAAAAAGTGAGAAAAGCTGGCCATATTGTCATTACAAATCCCGATATGCTCCATTCTGCCATTCTTCCGCATCATACGAAATGGGTCAGTTTGTTTGAAAACCTTAAGTATATCGTTATCGATGAGCTTCATACGTATCGCGGTGTGTTCGGGAGCCATGTGGCCAATGTGATCCGGCGGCTGAAGCGGATCTGCCGGTTTTATGGGAGTGATCCGGTTTTTATTTGCACGTCCGCAACAATTGCCAACCCAAAGGAATTGGGAGAGCAGCTGACGGGCAAACCGATGCGGCTGGTCGATGACAACGGTGCCCCGAGCGGGCGGAAGCATTTTGTGTTTTATAATCCCCCACTTGTGAACAAACCGCTGAATATTAGAAAGAGCGCAACAGCAGAAGTGAATGAATTAGCGAAAGAGTTCTTGAAAAACAAAGTGCAGACCATTGTCTTTGCCAGAAGCAGAGTCCGGGTAGAAATTATTTTAAGCCATATTCAAGAGCTTGTGAAAAAAGAGATTGGGACAAAGTCAATCAGAGGCTATCGAGGAGGCTATCTTCCAAAAGAACGGAGAGAAATCGAAAGAGGCCTGAGAGAAGGCGAGATTTTAGGAGTTATCAGTACGAATGCCTTAGAGCTTGGTGTTGATATCGGCCAGCTGCAGGTGTGTGTGATGACGGGTTACCCTGGAAGTGTGGCAAGTGCATGGCAGCAGGCGGGACGAGCCGGCAGAAGGCACGGTGAATCTTTGATTATTATGGTCGCCAATTCAACGCCGATCGATCAATATATTGTGCGGCATCCTGAATACTTCTTTAACCGTTCGCCGGAATCTGCAAGAATCAATCCGGAGAATTTGATTATTTTAGTAGACCATTTAAAATGTGCGGCTTATGAGCTTCCTTTTAAAGCTGATGAGGAGTTTGGACCAATGGATGTAAGTGACATTCTTGAATACCTGCAGGAAGAGGCCGTTCTTCACCGCAATGGCGAACGGTATCATTGGGCAAGTGAATCGTTTCCTGCATCCAATATCAGTTTGCGTTCCGCATCACAAGAAAATGTCGTCATTGTTGACCAATCGGATATTGCAAATGTAAGGATTATCGGTGAAATGGATCGTTTTAGCGCGATGACGCTTTTGCATGATGAAGCGATTTATTTGCATGAAGGGGTTCAGTACCAAGTAGAAAAGCTGGATTGGGACCATAAAAAGGCTTATGTCAGAAAAGTCGATGTCGAGTATTATACAGATGCGAATTTGGCAGTTCAGCTAAAGGTATTAGAAGTTGATAAAACAAACGAAAATAGCGGTGCGTCATTGCACTATGGAGATGTCACTGTTAACGCCTTGCCGACCATCTTTAAAAAAATTAAAATGACGACCTTTGAAAATATTGGATCAGGTCCTATTCATTTGCCGGAAGAAGAACTGCATACAAGTGCAGCTTGGCTCGAAATCAAAAAAGCAGACGAAGATATCGGGGAAAAGACGCTGGAACAGCTGCTTCTGGGCATCTCGAATGTGCTCCAGCATATTGTCCCCGTGTATATTATGTGTGACCGAAACGATGTGCATGTTGTTTCTCAAATGAAAGCTGTCCATACGGGGTTGCCGACTATATTTTTATACGATCATTACCCGGGCGGTATCGGTTTAGCGGAGGAAGTCTACAAACGTTTTTCAGACATAAATGAAGCGGCGAAACAGCTCATCACACAATGTCCTTGTCATGATGGCTGTCCGTCATGTATAGGAACCGAAATAGAAGGGATAAAAGCAAAGAAGAGTATTTTGCAGCTGCTGAATCAAATGGCATAAGGAAGGAGGCCAGGTATGTCATTAAAAGGGAAACTTCAGCGAATGAACAAGCATATGGTGTTCGATGAAGGGGAACATAAAAAAGAAAAAGAGGAACAAAAAAACAAACTCGTTGAGAACCATGCTGAAATTCCATTTTTAGAAGAGTGGGAGACTTTTGGCATGAAGCCTTTTTTTTTCGAAGGTGAGTACTGTCTTATTAGGGAAGTAGAATATCCACTTTCTCATCGGCATGGATTATACCGTTTTTCTGAACTTGATGAAGTGATGCAATTGTGGAATCAAAGCAGCCTGTCGCATACGCTGTCAGCAAAAGGGTATAACAAAAACAGCCTCTTTTTCTTTGATACGGAAACGACCGGCCTTGGAGGCGGAGCCGGAAACACCATTTTTTTGCTTGGGCATGCGAGGGTATATGAAGACCGAGTGATAGTCAAACAGCATCTTTTGCCTAAACCGGGGAATGAAGTCGCCTTGTATCAAAGCTTTTTAAGCGAGGTTGACATTACATCGCTTGTGACCTACAACGGGAAAGCTTTTGATTGGCCGCAGGTGAAAACAAGGCACACATTGATCCGCGACAGACTTCCAAAGCTCCCGGAATTCGGCCACTTTGACCTGCTGCACGGAGCGAGACGCTTGTGGAAACACAAAATGGACCGCGTATCGCTTGGCACGGTTGAAAATGAGGAGCTTGGCATCCGCAGACAAGAAGATACACCGGGCTACTTGGCGCCAATGCTTTACTTTCATTTTATCAAGGCGCAAGAGCCGGAACTTCTAAAAGGCGTCCTGCATCATAATGAACTGGATGTGCTATCGCTTATTTCATTGTACATTCATATGTCTAAAAAAATTCTATCGAAATCACATGCGCCAAAAGAACACAGCGAAGCTTATGCCATGGCGAAATGGTTTATGGCCCACAAAGAAACGGATCAAGCGGTTATGCAGCTGGAAAAGCTTAAAGAAAAATCGTTTGAAGATCAGGATAGAGCCCGGCTGGATTTATCGCTCCTATACAAAAAACAAAACCGGTTGGAAGAGGCAGTGGCGCTTTGGGAAAACCTGTCCCGCTCCCAAAATCAGAAGTGCAGATACGCTGCTGTGATAGAACTCGCGAAATTTTTTGAGCATCAGAAAAAAGAGTTCGGAAAAGCATTGCATATTGCAGAACAATTACTTACTGATGAGGCTTTCTTTTCAGAAAAAGAAATTGAAAAGCTGCACGTAAGAATCGCCCGGCTGAAGAGGAAATATTCCTCTTAAATATTCCCCGGGAAAGCGCAAAAGACGACTTCTTTCGCCATGAAATTTTTTTGCTCAAATCACATCGATTCTGTTGTAGAATACCGGCGAATCCTGTAAAATGACGTTAGTTATTTTAAAGGGAGAGTTGGCATGTATAAGGGTGTTTTTTATTTGTTCTTTGTCGTTGTTTTTTTGATTGCTTTCGTATTTTCAAACTTTAAAGACAGCTTAATTGCACACTTTTAAAATAGGTCATTGCATCAGAACATGTACCCCCTATTTTTCATAACTTAGTATTGTAATAAAGTTTATGGAAAGGGGATTTAATCATGCATCACTGCAGACCGCATATGATGGCGCCAATTGTCCATCCTACTCATTGCTGTGAAAACCATACGTTTTCAAATACGATCGTGCCGCATATTCACCCACAGCACACAACAAACGTAAATCACCAGCATTTTCAGCACGTTCACTACTTTCCACACACTTTCTCAAATGTTGATACAGCAACGCATCAACATTTTCAAGCGGGAAGACCTTTCTTCGACTAGTATGGAAACGTGCAGCTTGATGGCAGAACAACAGCACATCAAAATGGGGCCCAATGGGAGCCCCATTTTTTATAAAGCAGGTGAAAGAATGAAAGTATTGGCTGTAACAGGATACAAGCCATTTGAACTTGGGATTTTTAAGCAGGATGACAAGGCGCTTTATTACATAAAAAAAGCGATAAAGAATCGTCTGATTGCTTTTTTAGATGAAGGACTAGAATGGATTTTAATTTCGGGCCAGCTTGGAACCGAACTCTGGGCAGCTGAGGCTGCCTATGATCTGCAGGAGGAATACCCTGATTTAAAGGTAGCTGTGATTACCCCTTTTTACGATCAGGAAAAGAACTGGAAAGAACCTAATAAAGACCTTTATGAAGCTGTTCTGGCACAGGCTGACTATGAAGAAAGCCTGACTCACAGGCCGTATGAAAGCCCGCTTCAGTTTAAACAAAAAAATCAGTTCTTCATTGATAAATCAGATGCGCTTATGCTTTTATATGATCCGGAAATGGAAGGGTCTCCAAAGTACATGCTGGAGACAGCGGAAAAGCGGCGCGAACAGGATGGCTATCCCATTTACTTTATTACAATGGATGACTTGAGAGTAACAGTGGAAGAAGACAGTTACTCATAGCAATAAGAGAAATTTGACAACCGTACAGATTTCTGAAAAAATATATGTGATGATTCACGATACGAGGTGAAAAAGATGCTTGCTGATAAAGTAAAGCTTTCTGCAAAAGAAATTCTGGAAAAAGAATTTAAAACAGGCGTTAGAGGCTATAAGCAAGAAGACGTTGACAAATTTTTAGATATGATTATTAAGGATTATGAAACCTTCCATCAAGAAATTGAAGAACTGCAGCAGGAAAATCTGCAGCTGAAAAAACAGCTTGAAGAAGCCAGCAAAAAACAGCCGGTACAATCTAACACAACGAACTTTGATATTTTAAAACGGCTGTCAAACTTAGAAAAGCACGTTTTTGGAAGCAAGCTTTATGATTGATTGCGCTTGAAAAAAATGGTGCTTGTAAATCTCAATCAGTTGTTATATAATAATTCATGTTCTTAACGTTCGGGTAATCGCTGCAGATCTTGAATCTGTAGAGGAAAGTCCATGCTCGCACGGTGCTGAGATGCCCGTAGTGTTCGTGCCTAGCGAAGTCATAAGCTAGGGCAGCCTTGATAGGCTGACGGCAGGAAAAAAGCCTACGTCCTTTGGATATGGCTGAGTATCCTTGAAAGTGCCACAGTGACGAAGTCTCACTAGAAATGGTGAGAGTGGAACGCGGTAAACCCCTCGAGCGAGAAACCCAAATTTTGGTAGGGGAACCTTCTTGACGGAATTCAACGGAGAGAAGGACAGAATGCTTTCTGTAGATAGATGATTGCCGCCCGAGTACGAGGTGATAAGCCGTTTGCAGTACGACGGAACAAAACATGGCTTACAGAACGTTAGACCACTTACATTTAAAATGATCAAAACAAGCTCTCCCGTATAAGGAGAGCTTTTATCTTGAAAAGAGAAAAGTTTTAAAAGACAGGGTGATACGATGAAGAAGTATACACTAATTGCAACAGCGCCGATGGGCATTGAAGCTGTTGTCGCAAAGGAAGTACGTGACTTAGGATACGAATGCAAGGTTGATAACGGAAAAGTTATTTTTGAAGGTGATGCACTCGCTATTTGCCGCGCGAACCTTTGGCTTAGAACAGCCGACCGCATAAAGGTTCAGGTTGCTTCTTTTAAAGCGAAAACATTTGATGAACTGTTTGAAAAAACGAAAGCGATTAACTGGCGTTCATTTATCCCTGAAAACGGGAAATTCCCGGTCATCGGGAAATCGGTAAAATCAACACTTGCAAGCGTTCCCGACTGCCAGCGGATTGTTAAAAAAGCAATTGTTGAAAAGCTCAAGCAGCAGTCCGCTAAAGCCAATGACTGGATTGAAGAAACAGGTGCCGAGTATAAGGTAGAAATTTCTTTATTGAAAGATCAGGCGGTTCTTACGCTGGATTCGTCGGGGACAGGTCTCCACAAACGAGGATACCGTGTTGATCAGGGCGGCGCGCCGATTAAAGAAACTCTTGCTGCCGCTTTAGTTCAATTAACCAATTGGACTCCGGACCGACCGTTTGTTGATCCTTTTTGCGGTTCTGGGACGATTGCGATCGAAGCCGCGTTAATCGGCCAAAACATCGCCCCGGGTTTTAACCGCGATTTTGCCTCGGAGGATTGGGAATGGATCGGCAAAGAGCTATGGGACAAAGCACGGCTTGAAGTCGAAGAAAAGGCGAATTATGACCAGCCGCTCACCATTTTCGGAAACGACATAGACCACCGCATGGTGCAAATCGCAAAAGAGAATGCAGAGGAAGCAGGCTTGGGAGATTTAATCGAGTTTAAGCAGATGCAGGTCAAAGACTTCACGACAAATCTGGAGTTTGGGGTCATTGTCGGCAATCCGCCATACGGAGAGCGTCTCGGCGAGAAAAAAGCCGTTGAGCAGATGTACAAAGAAATGGGACAGGCATTCGAACCGCTAGATTCCTGGTCTGTGTACATGCTGACATCAAATGAGAACTTTGAGGAAGCATACGGCAGAAAAGCGACGAAAAAACGAAAGCTGTTTAACGGATTTATTAAAACGGATTATTATCAATACTGGGCAAAAGTAAGACCGCAGCGCAAGAAAACAGAAAACGCATAAAAAAGAAGACGCGCTGCATGCGTCTTCTTTCATCTTTCAGCCATATTCTATCGTTACCAACGGTGCGCTTTCGCGTTGCTTCTCAAAATAATGTTGGTTTGGGACATTTCAGTGTGACCGTTTACTTGAGACTTAGAACGTTTAGGCCGCGTCCAATTGTGATGAAACAGTTCAGAATGCTGATCTAATCGATTTCTATAACTCATGTCAACATCACTCCCTGATAGAATATTGTTGATAAGACGGATAATCCAGGTACGGAATATCGAATGTAGTTTGTGCCTATTTCGGTGATAACATGCGGGAAGCATGTATATAAAATGAAAAGTTCGCATAAAATGATGATTATTTCCATCAGAGGTGATCTCATGCTGAACAGCGAACATTTTAATCTGATTCAAAGGGCGCTTGACGCAACAGCAAACGAGCTGAAGGGGCTCGAGACTGATTCGTCTCCGTCCATGATTTCCCATGCGCAAAATGATTTAGAAAAAGCGGTGGAACATATTTATTCAACAGACCATCCTTTTTTATCGTCGCATGTGATCAATCGAAAGTAAGCTGCAAAAAACTTGGCAATGCCAAGTTTTTTTATTGTATTCATAAGTGGGACATGATATTATTGATGGTCTGAATGTCGAATAGTTGGGGGTTGGAACTAGGTGACAACATCACGTTTGCCTTTTTCTTTAACAAAAACAAAGAATTTTTATGAAGAATTGAACAATTGGATTGGTGACGTGTTTTACGATATCCTTCCCGAAAAAGGGTTTGATCTTCGGGATGAGCAAGTATTTATGGCTTTTCAGCTGGAGCGTGCGTTTAAAGAGAAACAAGTCATGTTTGCCGAAGCTGGAGTGGGAACGGGGAAAACACTCGTTTATCTTCTTTTTGCGATCAGCTATGCAAGATATGTCGGCAAACCCGTCATTATCGCTTGTGCTGATGAAACATTAATCGAACAGCTAGTGAAAAAAGAAGGTGATATTTCGAAGCTGGCTGAGCATTTGGATCTGAACATTGATACAAGACTGTCAAAATCACATGAGCAATATTTATGCGTAAAGAAACTTGAAAGAACAATGCAGCGCTCTGATGATGATAAATGGCTGGATCTTTATGAGTCATTGCCGTCATTTGTCCATGGATCACAGGCGATGCAGCGCTTTTATCCGTATGGCGACCGTAAGCAGTACGCCAATCTGTCAAATGAAGAATGGTCTGAAGTAAGCTACGACTCATTTCAGGATTGTTTGACTTGTGATATGAGACACAGATGCGGGTTGACGCTTTCCAGAGATCACTACCGCAAGTCAACAGACTTGATCGTTTGCTCCCATGATTTCTACATGGAGCATGTGTGGACGGAAGAATCCCGCAAACGAGAGGGTCAGCTGCCGCTCTTGCCTGATCATAGCGCCGTTGTGTTTGATGAAGGGCATCTATTAGAGTTTGCCGCACAAAAAGCGTTAACCTACAGAGTGAAGCAGTCTACTCTTGAATTGTTTTTAGAGCGATTGCTTCAAAATGACATCAGAGAAGAGTTTGCCGAACTGATTGAAGATGCCCTTGCTGCAAACGACGAATTTTTCTATGTTCTTTCTGAAGAAGCAAAAGAAGTAGCCGGTTCACACCGTTTAGAAATAAAAAATGATCAGCGTGTCAAAAAGGCGGCGGACGAGCTTTGCCGTTTACTTGATAAAATCGGTGAGGCTCTCGTGTTCGAGTCTGAGATGTACACGATTGATCAATACGAGCTGTCAGTTGTGGAAGAGTATGTAGAACAAATGGCGTATTCATTATCGCTATATCAAAAAGATGCAATCAGCTGGCTGGAGAAAAAGGAAGCAGAATCAACCTTTGTTGTCATGCCGAGAACGGTTGCAGAAGTGCTGGGCGAAAAAGTGTTTTCTAAGAAGATTCCCTATATCTTCTCTTCTGCCACCCTGTCAGAAGGCGGATCGTTTGATTATATTGCCGATAGCCTCGGAATTCATGATTACTTGTCGTTGACTGTTGATTCTCCTTATGATTACGACGAGCAAATGAGCGTGAATCTCTATGCGAAAGCAAGTATGGACGCCAAACAAAAAACGGCTGAAACGATAGAAACGATTAATGGTTATAAAGGCAGAACGCTGGTGCTTTTCCCTTCTTTTGAGGAATTAAACGAGTTTAAGCAGCTGTCGGCGGCCTTTGAGCTGCCGTATCCGATTTTCTTTGAAGGTGATGAGGAAATCAGCAGTTTAGTGGAGAAATTCCAAGAGGAAGAGGAAACCGTACTCTGTTCAGTTCACTTATGGGAAGGGCTGGATATTCCTGGCGACGCCTTGAAAAATGTTACCATTTGGTCATTGCCATTCCCTCCTCATGATCCTGTGTTTACAGCAAAACGCAACGGGGCGAAAAAAGATCCGTTCGAAGAAGTTGATCTGCCATATATGTTATTACGCGTGCGGCAGGGCATCGGGCGTCTGATTCGTTCCAATCAAGACAGCGGCTCGATTCACATTTACGCTGGCGGAGAAACTGAACGCATTATTGATGAAGTCAAAAAGGTCTTGCCTGTTGAACCGCAAATGATGTAATAGAAAAAGCTGACGATCGTATTCGTCAGCTTTTTTGTTTTGTCAGCGGGCCAGCCAGCCGCCGTCAACGGCTAAAATATGCCCATTCACATAATCTGAAGCACGTGATGCCAAAAAGACTGCCGTTCCGCCGATATCATCTGCTTTGCCCCAGCGGCCGGCGGGAATTCTCTTTAAAATTTCCTCATTCCGCTTTTTGTCGTCGCGAATAGGCTTTGTATTCGCGGTAGAAATATAGCCCGGGGCGATTGCGTTGATCTGAACACCGGATGCAGCCCACTCATTTGCAAATGATTTTGTTAAACCGGCAACTGCGTGTTTGCTTGCCGTATATGCGGGAACAAGAATACCGCCTTGAAAAGACAGGAGAGAAGCGATATTAATAATCTTTCCATAGCCTCTTTTCAGCATATGGCTGCCTGCCAGCTGTGTCAGAATAAACAAGCTATTTAGATTGACATTTAGTACGTGATGCCAGTTTTCTTCGGCAAAATGTTCCGCTTTTTCCCGGTGGATAATGCCGGCATTATTGACAAGAATGTCAATTTGGCGGCTTTCAAACAGCTCAGCTGCCGAATCTTTTATCGCTTCCGGCTTGCTCATATCCAATGTAAAAGACGTAAACGTACGGCCTTCCTGCTCAACAAGCTGTTGTGTTTCAGACAGGCCGCTTTTATGTGATGTGCCGATAATATCGGCGCCAGCCCCGGCAAGCGCTTTGGCAATTCCTTGACCGATTCCTGTTCCAGGACCCGTCACCAGCGCTGTTTTTCCTTCTAATGAAAAGGTGTCATGTAGATAACTCATTTTATTTCAGCCCATCCATCGGAACGACATCCATGTCCGTAAATGTGTAATTTTCCCCAGCCATCGCCCACACAAAGCTGTAATTCGAAGTTCCTGCGCCAGAGTGAATAGACCAGGCAGGAGAAAGGACAGCCTGTTCATTTCCGACAACAAGGTGGCGTGTTTCGTCCGGCTGGCCCATGAAGTGAAACACCTTTGAATCCTTCTCAAGATCAAGGTACAGATAAGCCTCCATCCGGCGGTCATGAACGTGTGCCGGCATGGTGTTCCAGTTGTTATTTGGATCTAGCATCGTAATCCCCATCATAAGCTGACAGCTTTTAATGCCATCTTGATGAATGACTTTGTAGAGGCTTCGAACATTAGAGGCTGCATCATCTCCAAGGCGGTCTGGTGTCAGCTCGGAAAGAGCGGCTTTTTGTGTCGGATAGCTTTGATGGGCACAAGCGGAAACGAAGTAAAATTTCGCTTGTTCTCCGTTCAGGCTAGTAAATGCAACATCCTGATTGCCCATTCCGATATAGAGAAAATCCTTTGTTTGGAGCACATATTCGTCATCACCGACCCTGACAGTGCCAGGCTGGCCGACATTAATAATCCCAATTTCACGCCGCTCCAAGAAGAAGTCTGTTTTAAGGAAATCCCCGGCGTCTAGCTTCAGTTCACTTTGTCCCGGAGCTGCGCCGCCGATGACAACCCGGTCTTCATGCGAGTAATACATTGAAAGTTTGTTTTCTTTAAATAAAGGTTCCATTAAAAAATGACTGCGCAGCTCCTCAGTTGTAAAGCGCTTTACTTGTTCAGGGTGTACAGAATAACGATTTTCCATTGTGTTTCCCCCTAAGTTAAGATTTCGGCATCACTTGAATGAAAACATTTTGGTAACGGTTTCAAAGAAAATTTTAGGATAAATAACTGAAAGAGTCAACGCCAAAAATGTAAATAAGCACATTTTTGAAAAAACTCTTTTCGAATTTTAAAAATATGGTATTCTTGTGTTGTAACGGTTTTGGGATCGGTTTCAAATATAAGATGATACAGGAGCACTTGAATGAAAAAGAAAACAACAAGCCATACAACGATCAAAGATGTAGCAGAATGTGCAGGAGTTTCGAAATCGACAGTTTCCCGTTATATCAACGGAAAAATTGATGCGATTTCTCCTGAAAAAGTGAAAAGTATTAAAAAGGCAATCGCAGAATTGAATTATCGGCCAAGTAAAATGGCACAAGGTTTAAAAATAAAAAAAAGCAAATTAATCGGATTTGTTGTAGCTGACATTACAAATCCTTTCTCAGTTGCGGCTTTCAGAGGCGTCGAAGAGGTTTGTGATCAATATGGCTACAGTATTATGGTCTGCAACACAGATAACAATCCTGAAAAAGAGCGGGAAATGCTTTTGAAGCTTGAAGCCCATTCGGTTGAAGGGCTGATTTTAAACGCAACGGGAGAAAACAAGGATGTACTGCATGCCTTTAGAGAACAGCAAATTCCTACGATATTAATTGACCGGAAACTTCCGGATCTGAAACTGGATACAGTAACTACTGACAATAGAAGAATCACAAGAGAGATTCTTCAGAAGATTTACAGCAAAGGATACACTGATGTCGCACTGTTTAGCGAACCGGTTTCTTCTATCAGCCCTCGTACAGAAAGAGCAGAAGTGTATCAAGAAATGGCTTCTGTTGAAAATGTGAACGGGCTTGTCAGAATGTATGAAATTGACGTGAAAAACAAAGAACAGCTTAAGGCGGCGCTTCAAACGTTTCACACGGAGATGCCGGAGCAAAAAAAAGCGATTTTGGCGTTGAACGGCTTAATTATGCTGAAAATCATCAACTGTATGGAAGAACTCGGCCTGCGCATCCCTCAAGATATAGGAATTGCAGGGTTTGATGATACGGAATGGTATAAACTGATCGGTCCGGGCATTACAACGATCGCCCAGCCGTCGCATGATATGGGCAGGACGGCGATGGAACGTGTATTAAAAAGGATTGAAGGTGACAAGGGAGCGCCTCAAACCATTGAATTAGAGGCGGAAGTCATTATGAGACAGTCGCTTTAATCCTATGTGCCCTCAACTGAAGAGGAGGTTGGGAAGAGATGAAGCTTGATGCGGTGACATTCGGGGAATCGATGGCCATGTTTTACGCAAATGAGTACGGAGGCCTTCATGAAGTATCCACTTTTTCTAAAGGGCTGGCCGGAGCAGAAAGCAATGTCGCTTGCGGCTTGGCCAGACTCGGATTTCAGATGGGATGGATGAGCAAGGTCGGCGATGATCAGCTCGGAACATTTATTTTACAGGAGCTTAAAAAAGAGGGAGTGGATGTGTCCCGCGTGATCCGCTCACAGGACGGAAATCCCACCGGCCTGCTGCTGAAGTCAAAAGTGAAAGAAGGCGATCCGCTAGTTACCTATTACAGGAAACACTCAGCTGCAAGCACACTAACGTCTGCTGAATACCCGAGAGATTATTTTCAATGCGCAGGCCATTTGCATGTGACAGGTATTCCCCCAGCCTTATCAGCTGATATGAAAGACTTTACCTACCACGTGATGAAGGACATGAAACATGCTGGGAAAACGGTATCGTTAGATCCCAATTTGAGACCTTCGCTTTGGCCCGATCAAGTAACGATGGCCCATACGATCAATGATCTGGCGGGGCTTGCAGACTGGTTTTTCCCGGGGGTCGCAGAGGGGGAGCTGTTGACCGGAGAGAAAACACCTGAAGGCATTGCCGACTATTATCTGAAAAAAGGTGTCAGTTTTGTCGCTATTAAACTCGGAAAAGAAGGCGCTTACTTTAAAACAAGGGAAAGTGAAGGATTTGCAGAAGGTTTCCGGGTCGACCGTGTGGTTGATACAGTCGGTGCCGGAGACGGATTTGCAGTCGGTGTGATCAGCGGGATTCTTGACGGTTTGTCGTACAAGGATGCGGTGCAAAGAGGGAATGCGATTGGCGCTTTGCAAGTGCAGGCACCGGGGGATATGGACGGCTTGCCGACCAGAGAGAAATTAGCTGCGTTTTTATCTGCTCAAAGAACGGTTTACCAAAAGAAAGGAGATTATTAATATGGAGTCTAAAATTGTTGAAAACCGTCTGAAAGAAGCAAGGCTGATTGCAGTCATTCGTTCACAGGATAAACAGGAAGCCTGCCGGCAGATTGAGAGCTTGTTAAATAAAGGGATTCGTGCAGTTGAAGTGACGTATACGACACCTGGGGCATCGGAAATTATCGAATCATTCCGTAATAGAAAAGATATCTTAATCGGCGCGGGCACAGTCATCACTGCGCAGCAAGCGGGTGAAGCTGCTGAGGCTGGGGCGCAATTTATTGTCAGTCCGGGTTTTTCATCGGATCTTGCTGAACATCTTTCGTTTTTGAAGACACATTATATCCCTGGTGTATTGACTCCAAGCGAAATAATGGAAGCGCTCACATTCGGTTTTACTACATTAAAGCTGTTCCCAAGCGGTGTGGTTGGCATTCCGTTTATGAAAAATTTAGCGGGCCCTTTCCCGCAGGTGACCTTTATTCCGACAGGCGGAATACATCCGTCTGAAGTGCCGGATTGGCTCAAAGCCGGAGCTGGGGCCGTCGGTGTCGGCAGTCAGCTTGGCAGCTGTTCAAAAGAGGATTTGCAGGCTGTTTTTCAAGTGTAAAGGTGTATAGTTTTTCTCATAAACCGGATGATGGGAGAATCCACATATGAAAATCAAAGCGACAATTGAACGGGTACCTGGCGGAATGATGATTATTCCGCTGTTCCTAGGAGCGGCACTCAACACGTTTGCGCCGGGAACAGCGGAGTTCTTTGGAGGATTTACGGGTGCTTTGATTACCGGAACGCTGCCGATACTGGGTGTTTTTATCTTTTGTGTTGGAGCGACGATTGATTTTCGCTCATCAGGCTATATTGCAAGGAAAGGAATCACATTATTGTTGGGGAAGATCGGGTTTGCGGCGCTGCTTGGTGTGATCGCAGCACAATTTATTCCTGATGATGGCATACAATCCGGTTTTTTCGCGGGGCTTTCTGTTTTAGCCATTGTCGCGGTAATGAATGAAACGAACGGCGGTCTGTATTTGGCGCTTATGAACCATATGGGAAGAAAAGAGGATGCGGGCGCTTTCGCGTTTATCAGTACAGAATCAGGGCCTTTTATGACTATGGTGACGTTTGGTGTAACAGGGCTTGCTGCATTCCCATGGGAAACGCTGGCAGCTACAGTCATCCCGTTTTTACTCGGCTGTATACTTGGAAATCTTGATCATGATCTCAGAGACTTATTCAGCAAGGTTGTGCCGGCGATCATCCCGTTTTTTGCCTTTTCGCTCGGCAATACTTTGAATTTTGGAATGCTGATCCAATCAGGGCTGCTTGGAATTTTTATCGGTGTTTCTGTCGTCATTTTATCGGGCAGCTCCTTGTATTTGCTTGATCGTTTTGTCGCGCGGGGAGACGGTGTCGCGGGCGTGGCGGCTTCTTCTACGGCGGGTGCGGCAGTAGCTGTTCCGTACGCATTAGCAGAAGCGAATGCTTCGTTTGCACCAGTTGCTGAATCAGCAACTGCAATCATAGCGACAAGTGTCATTGTCACCTCTCTGCTTACCCCATTGGCAACAGTGTGGGTGGATAAAAAAATCAATAAAAAAAAGCGGAAAACCCCACCGCCAAAAAATCAAATGACGATCAACTGAACAAAGAAGGCTGCCGAAAAAATACCGGCAGCCTCTTATCCAAACAATTTGACTTTCATACACCCTTCCATTAGCCTGTAATGGAACGGCTAGAATAGGGAGGGAATGGATATGGAGATACATACATATGAAAAGGAATTTTTTGAACTTTTAAAAAGGATCTCACATTACAGTGAAGCGGTTGCGTTAATGCACTGGGACGCCAGAACTGGTGCGCCCAAAAACGGCTCAGAAGATCGTGCCGAAAGCATCGGCCAGCTTTCAACTGATATTTTTAATATCCAGACATCAGATCGAATGAAGGCGCTTATCGATGTCCTGTATGAACGATTTGATGACTTGTCAGATGATACGAAAAAGGCAGTGGAGCTGGCGAAAAAAGAGTATGAAGAGAATAAAAAAATCCCTGAGGCTGAATACAAGGAATACGTCATTCTGTGTTCAAAGGCAGAAACCGCGTGGGAGGAAGCGAAAGGAAAATCTGATTTCAGCTTGTTTTCCCCTTATTTAGAGCAGCTGATTGAATTCAATAAACGGTTTATTACGTATTGGGGTTATCAAGAGCATCCTTATGATGCATTGCTTGATTTGTTTGAGCCGGGTGTTACGGTAAAGG
Source organism: Bacillus sp. K7 (assembly GCF_053903245.1). Lineage (NCBI taxonomy): Bacteria > Bacillati > Bacillota > Bacilli > Caryophanales > Bacillaceae > Bacillus > Bacillus sp. K7. The sequence goes on along the minus strand of NZ_CP096406.1, from coordinate 2,096,664 downwards.
TGCTTGATCAGCTGTTTGCTGAGCTCAAGGAAGCGATTATTCCTCTTGTTAAACAAGTGACAGCTTCCGGAAATAAACCGGATACAAGCTTTATTACAAAAGTGTTTCCTAAAGAAAAGCAAAAAGAGCTCAGTTTGTATTTTTTACAGGAGCTTGGCTATGATTTTGATGGGGGAAGGCTTGATGAAACGGTTCATCCGTTTGCGACCACGATGAACCGCGGAGACGTTCGGGTTACGACGAGATATGATGAAAAAGATTTTCGCACAGCGATTTTTGGAACCATTCATGAGTGCGGTCACGCCATATATGAGCAAAATATTGACGAAGCACTGAGCGGTACGAACTTGTCAGACGGCGCATCAATGGGAATCCATGAATCTCAATCATTATTTTATGAGAATTTTATCGGCCGCAACAAGCACTTTTGGACACCGTACTACCAAAAGATTCAAGCGGCATCACCTGAACAGTTCAAGGACATTTCCCTGGATGATTTTGTCCGGGCAATCAATGAATCAAAACCTTCATTCATCAGGGTAGAAGCGGATGAATTGACGTATCCTCTCCATATTATCATCCGCTATGAAATAGAAAAAGCGATTTTCAGCAATGAAGTGTCTGTGGAAGAACTGCCGGCGCTTTGGAATCAAAAATATGAAGATTATTTGGGGATTATACCGCAGACAGACGCAGAAGGAATTTTACAGGACGTCCATTGGTCAGGAGGCGATTTTGGCTACTTCCCATCCTACGCGCTCGGCTACATGTATGCGGCTCAGCTGAAACAAAAAATGCTGGAGGACCTTCCTGAATTTGACACTCTCTTGGAAAGAGGAGAATTCCATCCGATAAAACAATGGCTGACGGAAAAGGTGCATATTCACGGAAAACGGAAAAAGCCGTTAGAGATTATTAAAGATGCAACAGGGGAAGAACTGAATGTACGCTATTTAATTGAATATTTGTCAAACAAATATTCAAATCTCTATCTTTCCTAATCAAAAGCCTGGCAGCGTGGGGGACTGACCCCATAAGATGAGACAAATAAAAACACCTTCAAGTTTGAATACGGATGATTGTTATCCGACATTAGACTTGGAGGTGTTTTTTCTATGGGGACAAGAGTGAGTTATCCGCTTGAAGTGAAACAGAAGGCTGTAGAAATGAGATTGGCAGGCGTACCTATGAAAGAGATCATGCAGGAGTTGAATATCAAAAATAATACGCAGATTAAGACATGGGTCAGATGGTATAAGGCTGGGGATACACATCGATTTGAACAGCCTGTTGGTAAGCAATACACTTATGGAAAAGGTCCGGAGTATTCTTCCGAATTAGAGAAACTGCAGGCAGAGATTCGTTACCTGAGACAACAGAATGAAGTTTTAAAAAAGTACAACGAATTGGAAAGGAAGTTGATAGCAAAACGTCAGTCGAACTTGTAGAAATATTGCACAGCACAATGACCGTGCAGGATATCTGTATTCATTTAGGTATCTCTCGGGCGTCTTATTATCGTTGGAAGAAGAATATGATGAAGGATCATCCCAAACGCCATTTGGAAAAACAAATCGGCACGTTGTGCCGAGAGCACAAGTATAGATATGGATATCGAAAAATCACAGCCATATTAAAAAAGGGAATGTGTATTAACCATAAAACGGTTCAGCGTATTATGCAGAAAAATCAGTGGCAGTGCCGTGTTAAGGTGAAAAAGCGCAAGAAGAATGGGCAGCCATATGCCGTGGTCGATAATATATTAGATCGGAACTTTCAGTCTGATCATCCTCTTGAAAAACTGGTAACGGACATCACGTATTTGCCTTATGGGCAGAAACAATTGTATCTATCCAGTATATTGGATGTATACAATGGAGAAGTGGTTGCTTTTACGATTGGAGATAAGCAGGACACAGCCTTTGTCTTAGACACACTTGATCAGCTGCCAAATCTGCCTGAAAGCTGCGTGTTACATAGTGACCAAGGATCTGTGTATACATCTTACGAGTATCAGAAAGCTGTTAAAACAAAAGGCATTACCATGAGCATGTCCCGCAAAGGGACGCCCGCTGATAATGCCTCCATCGAATCGTTTCATTCCTCACTAAAGTCTGAAACGTTCTATCTTAACAGCATTGATCGAACCACGACCGCCATCGTAGAACGAACTGTCATAGAATACATTCATTATTATAACAATATTCGTATTCAAACGAAACTAAACAACCAATCACCGATAAACTATCGGCAATTGGCTGTTTAAAAGGTGTTTTGATCCCTGTCTCAAAAACGGGGGCCAGTCCCGTGGCTGTCAGGCTTTTTTATGGCCGGAAAAACATAAAAGACGAATGATCAACTTATAAACAAAAATAAAGTTCGGAAATTTTGTTTTTTATCTATGCAAGAGATTAGAATCTTGATATAATTTATGACAATATCATAGGAACACTCATATAATCGCGTGGATATGGCACGCAAGTTTCTACCGGGCACCGTAAATGTCCGACTATGAGTGAGCAATGAGACCGCATGTGTACGGTTTTTTGTTATTTCAGCATTGCTTGCTCTTTTTTGAGCGGGCGATGCTTTTTTTATTCTCATAACGGAGGTAAGCAGGATGGAAGCACTGAAACGGAAAATAGAAGAAGAAGGCGTCGTATTATCTGATCAGGTATTGAAAGTGGATTCTTTTTTAAATCATCAAATTGACCCGTTGCTTATGCAGAAAATCGGTGCCGAATTTGCCGCCAGATTTGCAAAAGACGGGATTACCAAAATTGTGACAATCGAATCATCCGGAATCGCTCCCGCTGTGATGACGGGCTTGCAGCTGGGTGTCCCGGTTGTCTTCGCCAGAAAGCATCAATCTTTAACACTTACCGATAACCTGCTGACAGCGTCAGTTTATTCCTTTACAAAGCAAACAGAAAGCCAAATCGCTGTGTCGGGAACCCACTTGTCAGATCAAGATCATGTGCTGATTATCGATGATTTCCTGGCAAATGGACAAGCGGCGTACGGGCTCGTGTCGATCGTGAAGCAGGCGGGAGCTTCTATAGCGGGGCTGGGCATTGTGATTGAAAAATCTTTTCAGCCGGGAAGAGATGAACTGATGAAGCTAGGTTACCGGGTGGAATCTTTGGCGCGAATCAAATCTTTAGAAGAAGGAAAAGTATCTTTCGTACAGGAGGTTCGTTCATGAAAAACGGATTCGGCAAAACGCTGTCTTTAGGGATTCAGCATGTGCTAGCCATGTATGCCGGTGCCATTGTCGTTCCGCTGATTGTCGGAAACGCAATGGGGCTGACTGTCGAACAGCTGACTTATTTAGTGTCGATTGATATTTTTATGTGCGGTGTGGCTACACTTCTTCAAGTGTGGAGCAACCGATTTTTCGGGATCGGGCTTCCGGTTGTGCTTGGCTGTACATTTACGGCCGTATCGCCGATGATTGCAATTGGATCCGAATATGGGGTTTCAGCGGTTTACGGAAGCATTATTGCTTCAGGTATTCTTGTCATTCTGATTTCATTTTTCTTTGGAAAGCTCGTCTCCTTTTTTCCGCCGGTCGTGACAGGTTCGGTTGTTACCATTATCGGTATCACACTTATGCCGGTAGCCATGAATAACATGGCAGGCGGAGAAGGAAGTAAAGATTTTGGAGATCTCTCCAATCTTGCGCTCGCTTTTATCGTTTTGGGCATCATTGTGCTTTTATACCGTTTTACGAAAGGGTTTATCAAATCGATTTCGATTTTGATCGGTATTTTGATTGGGACTTTCATCGCTTCTTTTATGGAAAAAGTTCAATTTGATAATGTGTCGGACGCTGCGGTTGTTCAACTGATCCAGCCGTTTTATTTCGGAGCGCCGTCTTTTCACGCAGCGCCTATCATTACAATGACCATCGTGGCGATTGTCAGCCTTGTAGAATCAACTGGTGTCTACTTTGCCTTAGGTGATCTGACGAACCGCCGTCTGACAGAGAAAGATTTGTCTAAAGGCTATCGTGCCGAAGGGCTGGCTGTGCTGCTGGGCGGTATTTTTAACGCTTTTCCTTACACGGCATTTTCTCAAAATGTCGGGCTTGTACAGCTCACAGGCATAAAGAAAAATGCCGTCATTGTGGTCACAGGTGTGATCTTAATGGCATTCGGGCTATTTCCGAAGATCGCTGCTTTCACGACCATTATTCCGCCTGCTGTTCTGGGCGGGGCAATGGTGGCGATGTTTGGGATGGTAATCGCTTACGGCATCAAAATGCTCAGCCGCATTGATTTTGCAAAACAGGAAAACCTGCTCATTGTTGCCTGCTCAGTGGGTCTGGGCCTCGGCGTGACAGTTGTGCCGGATATTTTTAAGCAGCTTCCGAGCGCCTTAACGCTGCTTACAACCAACGGCATTGTTGCTGGCAGCTTTATTGCAGTCGTCTTAAATATTGTATATAACGTATTTTCTAAAGCCAAAAAAACCGAACAAAAAGCTGATATCACGAAACAAAAGACAGCAGTCTAAACTCCGCCTTGGCGGAGTTTTTGCATATAAAAGTGTTCGTTGCGGCACAATGTATGCAAAGAGGTGATCGCATGGCGTTTATTTTATCCATCGGAACAAGTCTTCCTGCGTATGATGTAAACCAAGAGAAAGCGGCTGAGTTCGCCCGCTATATGTTTCAGCATTCCTTTAAAGATATTGACCGGCTGTTAACCTCCTTTAAAAACGGGCACATTCAATCGAGACAATTTGTTAAGCCGATTGAATGGTATAAAGAGGGTCACAGCTTTGAAGAAAAAAATAAACTATACATAGAAGAAACGCTTAACCACAGCAGAGAGGCTGTTCGCGAGTGCCTCTCTCATCCTGAATTTTTCCAAGACGCCATCCCTTATGAGAAAGTGGACGCTGTTTTTTTCGTCTCCAGTACGGGCCTTTCCACCCCGAGCATCGAGGCGCGGCTCATGAATGAACTCCCGTTTTCTCCATATACGAAGCGGATTCCGCTATGGGGTCTCGGCTGTGCAGGAGGAGCCAGCGGACTTGCGCGCGCTGTTGAATACTGCAAAGCGTACCCTGAGGCTTTCGTGCTCGTCATTGCTGCTGAATTGTGCAGCTTGACATTCCAGCCGGAAGATAAAACGAAAAGCAATCTGATCGGAACTTCGCTTTTTGGAGACGGCATTGCCGCAGCATTATTGTGCGGAGAGAAGGCGGACCGCAGGATGTCAAAACTGAAGTTTGTGCCGAAGATAACGGATTCCCAATCTGTTTTGATGAAACAATCAGAAGATGTCATGGGCTGGGACTTTACTGATCAAGGATTCAGAGTCATTTTCTCAAGAGATATACCGACTTTGGTAGAAAAATGGCTCAAATCACATGTACAGGTTTTTTTGGACAAACATCAGCTGTCATTCAGTGATATCAGCGTATTTTTAGCACATCCAGGCGGAAAAAAGGTGATTGATGCATATATCAAAAGTCTCGAACTCTCAACAGAAAAGCTTTCCTCAGCGCAAAGCATATTGCAAAAGCACGGAAATATGTCTTCAGCCACAATATTGTATGTGATCAAAGACCATCTGCTGAACGGCGATAAAAAGGAAGCAGAACGGGGACTGATTGGCGCATTAGGCCCGGGATTTTCCTCAGAGCTGCTGTTATTCAGCTGGGGAAGGGTGGCTTGATGTATGTTTTGGTTGTTAATCGTCATTCTCATGACTCAAAGACTGGCAGAAATGGCAGTAGCCAGACAAAACGAACAAAAGGTAAAGAAACAAGGGGCGATCGAATTCGGTGAGAGCCACTATCCGTATATCATCATTATGCATATCCTTTTTATCCTGTCTTTCATTGCGGAAGTGCTGATGCTGAACAAACAGCCGTCAAGCTGGTGGATCGGTATCGCTGCGGCTATTTTAAGCGTGCAGGCAGTGCGGTATTGGGCACTTTGCTCCTTAGGCGCACATTGGAATACGAAAATTCTTATCATTCCGGGTGCAGAGCTTGTAAAAAAAGGCCCTTATAAATGGATAAAGCATCCAAACTATACCGTTGTTATATTAGAAATCTTATTGATCCCGCTTCTGTACCGAGCCTACGTCACCATGTGTCTATTTTCTATTTTCAATGCCGTGCTGTTAACCGTCAGAATCCGTGCAGAAGACAAGGCACTAGAGGATCACCTCGTAAAATAGAGATTGAAAATCATTCTCATCCATGTTACAATATAAGTGAAAAAGATTCTCAATCAGGATGGTGAAGCGAATGACAATGCTATTTTTGCTTGGGGCGGTTTGTACATATAGTGTATTAATTGGTTTTGTATTAAAAGGAATCTCTAATAAATCTGTTTCATGAATCTGGAACTTGTCAAAGTTGCAGATTTTCTTTATAGAAGCTGCCGTAATGGCGGCTTTTTTCTATTCTTTTAGAGAAATTTGATCCATTCTTGTGTAAAATGAAAGGGGATGTATTCAGATCTTTCAAAAAAGATTCACAATTGAAACGGCACAAAGGGGTTCATACTGATGACAGAACATAACAGAAAAGAGCTTTTGCATAAAACCGGGGAACTATATAAGCAATTCATCGAAAATCAAGATGAACAAAGAGCTGCCAAACTGGCTGCTGTCATGAACAAAGCGGCTGATGAAGAGGTTTATATCGCGTTTACCGGGCATTATTCAGCGGGGAAATCATCACTGCTGAACTGCCTGTTAATGGAGAATATTTTACCGACAAGCCCGATCCCGACAAGCGCTAACCTTGTTGTGATCAGAAACGGGGAAAAGCGTGTTCGGCTTCATACAACAGACGGAGCATGCGCTGAGCTGGAGGGGGCTTATCGGAAAGACAAGGTGCAGCAATACTGCAAAGACGGGGAACAGATTGAAAGCGTTGAAATCTATGATCGATATACTGAAATGGATACGGGAGTTGCGTACATTGACACCCCTGGGATTGACTCAACAGATGATGCGCATTTTCTGTCGGCGGCGTCTATTCTCCACCAGGCGGACGCGCTGTTTTATGTCGTTCACTATAATCACGTGCACGCTGAGGAGAATGTAAAGTTTCTCAGGTCAATTAAAGAAAGTATTCCTAATGTGTATTTTATCGTCAATCAAATTGACCGCCATGATGAGTCGGAGACACGTTTTGAAGATTATAAAGCGCAGGTTGAGGAGATGCTTTGCAGTGAAGGCTTTTCGAAGGACGCACTCTATTTTACGTCAGTGACAGAACCGAACCACCCGTTCAATCAGATTGGCGTCCTGAGAGATGAATTAAAAGGAATAGAACAGCAATCCAAGAACAACCTCCAGCCTTTAACAGAACAAAAAGTCCGCCATCTGCTGAAGGAACATACGGAGATGCTTTTTAAAGATGAAACAGGTGGAACCAGCTATGCTGAACAGCTTATCACGCAAACTGAACTGGTCCAATCGCTGCGTGATCAACGAGATGAGATGACAAAGAAAGCGACTGAGGCAGAAAACAGGATGCAGGAAGAAGTCAATCGCATTTTAAAAAATGCCAACCTGACGCCTTTTGAAATGCGTGAGCTGGCAGCTGAATTCCTCGAATCGCAAGAGCCTTCTTTTAAAACCGGTTTTTTCTTTTCGAAAGGAAAAACTGCACAGGAAAGAGATAGAAGAAGAAATGCTTTTTTCTCAGATGTGAAAAAACGAACAGAGGCCGAAGCGGATTGGCACATAATAGACACGTTTCATAAACTCGCCAAGGCATTTGATGTTGATACAGTTGAAAGTGAAAAGCTGATTCATGCCTATCGCACTCCGCTTAAAATTGACATTATTGAGCTTGCTGTCAAGCATGGTGCAGCATTTTCTTCTGAATATGTATTGCAATATACAAAAGATTTGGCAGAGCTGATTCGCAAAGAGGCGAAAAGAGAAGCGGCAGACATCATAAAGGCGATTTCTGCGATGGTGAAAGAGAGTGTCACTAAAGACATGCAAACGGTCAATGAACGACTCATTCAGGAATCAGAAAAACTAGCCATTCTCCAAGAACAGGCCGGCTTAGAGAATAATGCCCGCGAAAAAGCTGATCGCATATGTGCCATTTGGGAAGACGAATCCGCATGCCCAAGGAATATAGAAACCGACTGGTTTAAAACGAAGAAAAAAACAGTGGCGGCGCCAGAACAGATACGAAACCAAAGCCAGCAGACACGGCAGCGAAATATAAAACCAGAAATAATGGAGCAAGAACGGCCGCTTCAAGACCAGATCAAGCGCTTTCGTATATTGTCTGATCTTTTAGGCGGATATAACATGCTGTCAAAACAAACCTCAGCCTTTCAGCAAAGGATTAACAGGCTCGAGGAACGGAAATTTACACTCGCGCTTTTCGGAGGCTTTAGTTCAGGGAAATCATCATTTGCCAATGCGCTTGTCGGTGAAAGGGTGCTTCCGTCCTCACCAACGCCAACCACAGCCACCATTAACAAGATTACAAAACCAACCAATGGCAGCATCGATAAAACAGCGGATGTGGTCTTTAAGACGGAGGATGACATAACGGCTGAGATTTTACAGCTTACCGGAATAAAAGAAGAGCCAACGGGCCGTTCTTTTACAGAGAAGTGGGAAAAGGCGATCAAAAAAAGCCGGTTGCAGGAAGAACACGTGAAATTAATCAGCAATTTCCTGCTTGCATATGAAAAGGTTCAGCCATATATACAGGAACAAAAGACATTAACGATACCGCTGTCTGACTTAAAACCGTATGTGGCAGAGGAGGCAACGGCCTGCGCTGTAAAAGAGGTAACGGTCTATTATACATGCCCGCTCACTGAAAAAGGGATTACGATCGTTGATACGCCCGGCGCGAGCAGCATGAACAAACGGCATACAGAGCTGGCGTTCCAATATATGAAAGATGCAGATGCGTTTTTTTATATGACCTATTATCAGCATTCCTTCTCAAAAGGAGACCGTTCATTTTTGCAAAAGCTAGGGCTGGTGAAAGAATCGCTCAGCATGGATAAAATGTTTTTCGTCATTAATGCGGCGGACCTTGCGAAAGATAGAACAGAGCTGGAAACAGTGACCGATTATGTAAGCGCAGAGCTTGTAAAAGAAGGGATTCATGATCCGCAGCTCTTTACCGTATCTAGTAAGGAGGAACTGCAGAGAAAACAGGAATCATTTTATAATCAGTTTCCGAAAGTCAGAAAACACTTAGATCGCTTTATCGAAGTGGATGTTAAAAAAGCGTCTGCCGCACAGCTCAGTTCGGAAGCAAACAAACTATGCGAAACTGTTTTCCAGCTTCACCGATCCCAGCATCAGTCCGAAGAAGAAAAGGAAGCGCAGAAACAGCGCCTTATGCAATCATTTGCGCGGACAGCAGCCGAAATCGAGAAACGGCGAAGCTCAGAAACCATCATTGAGAAAGCAAAAAAAGACACAAAAGAACAGCTATATCACATTACACAGCGCTTATCCTTTTTTGCGAATGATTTACTAAAATCGGCATTTCATCCAGGGCTTCAGAATGGAGATTGGAAAAAGAACGTCGCTAAGGCGATGAAAACCGCAGTGCATGAATATCAATTCGAATATGTCCAGGAAATCAAAACGCTTGATGTTCGCATGAGCGGTTTTATTGAACGGCATATCGCGGAAGAATGGCTGGAAAGCTTTCAAAAAATATTAAACGAGGACGGTTACTTTTCCATTTATGCGGGTGATCTGCATTCTAACGGTATACAACTGAAGGAAGTTGAACCGGATTTAGATGAACGCGTCTTCGAGCAGGAACAAAAAGAAATCAAATCACCAAAACACTTTTTTGAACAGAAAGGAAAAGCGGCCTTCATCGAGGCTGTGCGGATGAAACTTAATAAAATCACAGAGCAATGGGTGACAAAGGAAGAAGAAAGCCTTATTTCTCATTACACAAATCACCTCAGGCGCTTGCAGGAAGAGATGGCTGACAAAGCAATGGAACAAATAAAGGACCAGAAAGATACGTATATAGAAGGATATGCGGAAGGGGAACATGCGAAAGAGATTGAAAAAGCATACCAAGCATGCATCTCCTGGCAAAGATCAGGCCATATAATAAAAATGTAAAATTCAGTTGGCTTGTATTTCAAGTCATGATAGACTAAATAGAAAAAAGTGAGATGAACGATTCATGTCAGAGGTACATAAAGCAATTTCAGCACATTCATCAAAACAGCATGAGCATATCAAAGCATTTATGCGTCTTGAAAACATGCGTGAAATGGCCATTGAAGAAGCGGTTTCAAAATGCAAAAACGATGAGCCATTTACGACAGATGCGATTAATGGAATTACCGAGCAAATGAATCAGCTTGCCAAACAAGGCATCGTGCCGACAAGACGCCATGTATCAAAAGAAATGGTCAGAGAATACGTAAACCGTATGTAAGCTGGATGATCCTGTCGCGAGTGAATCCTCAGCGGAAGCATATACTATATGTATCCGACGTAAGGGGGGATTCATGTTGGGCAGAACAAAGCTGGGCAACAGAAACGCACAGGCCAATAACAATGCCAAAAAGAAAAATGGATTTCAAACGCATTTTGACTCTTACGCAGGACGGGAAGCTGAAAAGCTGATCGCCAGCAATAAAAGACACAATGACTGATGATACACAAAACAGTATCTCTCATCAAAGAGATGCTGTTTTTTATTTTTGCGCTGCTTTATGGTAAAATAGAAGGAATGAATGAAAAAGGAGTTATCTGATGAATAATAATAAATTATTGCTTGTTGATGGCATGGCTCTGTTATTTCGGGCGTTTTTTGCCACGGCTGTGCATCGCAACTTTATGATAAATGACAGCGGGGTGCCGACAAACGGCGTCAACGGATTTTTAAAGCATTTCATTACAAGTGTGGAAACATTCCAGCCGACACACGTCGTCTGCTGCTGGGACATGGGAAGCAAAACATACCGAAATGACCTGTTCGAAGATTATAAGGCGAACCGCAGCGCACCGCCTGTGGAGCTGATTCCGCAGTTTGATCTGGCAAAGGAAGCGGCCGCTGAGCTTGGGATTATGAATATCGGCTGTGCCGGATATGAAGCGGATGATTGTATCGGAACTCTTGCCGCTTTGTTTGCAAATGAAGCTGATATTACGATCGTAACAGGAGACCGCGATTTACTTCAGCTGTTAACGGATGAAGTGAGTGTGGCCCTCCTCCAAAAAGGAATTGGAAATTATAAAGTCTATACAAAAGAGAACTTTTACGAAGAAACAGGCGTCCTGCCGAAAGCTTTGATTGATATTAAAGCGCTAATGGGTGATTCGAGTGATAACTATCCCGGCGTTAAAGGAATTGGAGAAAAAACAGCTTATAAACTGATTCGTGAATACGAATCGATTGATCGTTTATTAGAGAATCTGTCTCTTCTTCCGAAGGGGCAGCAAGGGAAGATTCAGCAAGGTTTGAGCGATTTGGAGATGTCGAAAAAGCTTGCGGAAATTCATTGCTCGGTGCCGCTGGCCTGTACGCTCAAAGACACTCAATTTACTCTGAAAATGGAGCAGGCGGCTGACATGCTGCGCCGCCACCAAATTAAAGGAATTGAACGTATGCTTGAAAAGCTGAACGCTAGAGAGATCGTTTAGACCTTCCCTAGCGTTTTGTATTGCTTTTTTTTGCTCTTTCCTCAAGCTCTGTTTTAGGGTCTGTATGCGTGTTGCCTTCTAAATCGCCTTGAGGAGTTACACCGCCGGTCAGCCGGCCTTTATCTTTCTTTTTCATGTTTATTCACCTCATCATTAGAATGAACCAATGACCGTGATTTAATTCTTATCATTCAGCCGAATCGCTTCTTTTGCAAGCTGATCGGCTTTTTGGTTTTGTTTTCCCGGTATCCATTTGATGAAAAAGAGAGGAAAGGCTGCTTTTAACCGGATGATTTCTTCCACATATGGGTGAAACATTTTGTTTTTTACCATTTCAAGCTCAGCGGCTCGTTCCACAATATCTGAATCGGTGCGAAAGGAAACAGATTGATACCCGCGCTTTGCACATAGCTTCATGCCTTCAATTAATGCACGAAATTCCGCTTCCTGATTTGTATGCATTCCGATTGGAATAGAAAAAGACTCTGCTTTTCCTTCATGTTTGATAAAAATGCCGATGCCGGAAGGTCCGGGATTACCGGCGCTCGCGCCGTCTACATATATTTCTGTAGGCATTATGAACTCCTCTCATCATTCGGTTTCATTCTTTTTGCTGCATAAGAATAAGGCAGTGAAATCAAAGAAACCGCAAATTTAATCAAATAGGTGGAAATAAAAATATGAAGCCAAATTCCTGCCGGATACATACCGAAAAAAGCGACACCGGTAAATATCAATGTATCAAACAGCTGGCTGACTGCTGTGCTGCCGCCGTTTCTGAGCCACAAAAGCCGATCAGAAGGAAATATCCTTCTAATTGACGAATATACATAAACATCCAGCGTTTGGCTGAAGATAAAGGCAAGCAAACTTCCTAACGCAACGCGCGGAAGAAATCCGAAAATCGTTTCAAGTGCTGTTTGCGATATGTCGCTGGAAGCCGGTTCGAAAAGCAGCACGCCCTGCATGACAAATGTCAGCGTCAAAAGCGTTGAGAATCCGAGCCATACCGCTTTTTTGGCTTCAGCCGGACCGTATTTCTCATTGAGCACATCTGTCGCAAAAAAGATGGTGCCGTACATTACATTTCCGAGCGTTGCTGTTAAGCCAAACAGTTCTACTGTTTTGACGACTTGAAGGTTTGCGCAGACTGTAGCAAATCCAATCCATACAAACAGTCCCATTTTGCCAAATCCTTTATAAAATAAAAGAACAATGATAAAATGAATGATCGCAAAAATGATCCAAAATGAGTTGTTAAACAAAATGAAAAAGCTTCCTTTCCGGGATAAGATTGGTTTGATTATAGCACAAGCCCGGCAACTAATGAATGGTAAGGTGATCATAATGAAGCTCAGACCGCATTTGAAAATAGAAGCAAAAGGGACGGGATCCGTTTCGTTTATAGCCGAAGATTGGCTGACTGCTCAACAGGCGCGTATGCTCGCCAGAGAACTAGGCCGTTTTCCATACATGAAAGAGCTCGAGTTCGAAGACGAAAAAGGCGGCAGCTGGACGCTAAAGGAATTGGAAAAGCTAACAGAGGAGCTAGCTCAAGAGCCTGATGACGTAACTGTTTATTTTGACGGCAGTTTCGATAAGGAGAGCGAACTGGCGGGACTCGGAATCGTCATTTATTATTCTTTGGGAGGAATCCGGCATCGCTTGAGAAAAAATAAAAGCTTCCGGCTGAAAACCAATAATGAAGCTGAATACGCGGCGCTGTATGAAGCAATAAGAGAAGTAAGAGAGCTTGGAGCAAGCAGAAATTCAATTACGATCAAAGGGGACTCGCTTGTCGTGCTGAATCAGCTTGACGGCAGCTGGCCTTGCTATGATCCGTCTCATAATGAATGGCTGGACAAAATAGAAGCACTTCTCGAATCGCTGAAGCTTACTCCAACTTACGAAACCATACAGCGGAAAGACAACCAGGAAGCCGACAGCCTCGCTAAAAAAATTCTATCCCATCAATTCGTAGAAAGCCATACGAAATTAGACCGTAACGGAGATGACGATATTGGATAAGAAAATGATCTTTAAAGAACTGACAGAACTTCAAGATGAATATTGCAAGGATTGTTTTATCAAGAAACAGTTCCGCAAAGATTTTGGCAAAACTTATGCACATTCATTCTGTATCACTAAATGTACGGTTGGTGAAAAGCTGAAAGCCTACGGCGATGTCTTAACCAATCATTAAAGAATAAAACCGCAGAATCTGCGGTTTTATTCTTTGAATTCATCCAGCTGATGCTCGCTATCATCCAGAAGCTGCTGTTGCTGCTCTACAAATTGAGGATCATCGAGGGTGGCCAGTTCTTCTGATTGTGACAGTTCTCTTGCATCCTCAATGGCTTGGTATGCGGCATCGGCTAATGTTGTGCTTTGGCCTCTTGTCGCAGCTCCTGTCGTTTTCTGCGCTGTTTCCACGGCTAGTTCCAGCTGACGCTTATCCGTAAAGCCAGTCTGCTCCTCTTCATGAAATTCTGATGTCATAAAAAACACCTCCGCAACTATTTTGCAGAGGTTTTTTGAAATTTATGTACAAAAATAGAAAATAAAATAGAAAATAAGCCGATATAACTATTGAACCAGAATAGATAGGACTGTTTTACTATTTGAGGTATCTTGGCAGAGAAGGGGAACGCAGTTATGGATGATAAAGACTTGAGGTCGATCCTTCACAAAACATTTATAGAAATATACAGTGATTTAGAAGAACTCGCGGATATCGCGAAAAAAGGGAAGCCTTCAATGGAAAAGCATGTCGAAGAGATTGAACAGAGGTGCAAGCAAAATATTTTGGCCATTGAAATTCAGATGAAAATCAAATAGGAGAGGCAAATGCCTCTCCTCTATTTGTCATCATGTATTGAGTTTAGAGTTTTACAACATTAGAAGCTTGAGGTCCACGATTACCTTCGACAATTTCAAAAGAAACTTCTTGTCCTTCTTCTAATGATTTGTATCCGTCTCCTTCGATAGCTGTGAAGTGAACAAATACATCGTCTCCGCCTTCAACTTCAATGAAGCCGAATCCTTTTTCGTTGTTGAACCATTTTACTTTACCGTTTTGCATATTGCTTAATTCCTCCTAGTACTGTAGCACCTGTGTGCTAAAAAAAATTTTTGTCACCATTTAACTTTGATTCATTGTTAAATGATGGTTCAACTATACACCATCTGGGAGCACTCGTCAAGTTACGAAACGGTTTATTTTTAAAAAGAAGGGCAAGTTTTACAGAAAAATGTAACCGTTTTTATTGGTAGGTAAAAACAAATAAAAAGAGCACACGATTTTCGTATGCTCTTTATAAACATGTTACGATAGCGCTTTTGCTCTTTGCTTAGCTGCCAACATCATCTCCGATTCCTTCAGGATATCCTCTAAAATCACTTCAGAAGAGTTTGCTAAATGAAGGTCCTTAATGTTTTTCTTCATGCGCTGTAAGGTCTCTTCATCTGCGAGAAGGGAAGTGACTGATTCGAGAATCTCTTCATGACGGTTCACGACGATGGCAGCGCCGCGATCTTCAAAGAAGTTCGCATTTTCTTTTTCCTGGCCGGGCACGGGTTTGTACAGAATGACAGGCACACCGATGGCAGTCGCTTCTGTCAAAGTAATGCCGCCAGGTTTTGTAATCATGCAGTCTGTGATCCGGAACAGCTCATCAATGCGCTCCACATAGCCAAGAACTTTTAATTTGTCCCCGTTTTCTGCTTCAAGCGTGCTTAAAGATTCTTTTAAGGCTGTATTTTTCCCGCACACGACAACCACTTGCACATGATCATCTTTAACAAGGTTTTCACACAGCTCTTTTACGTTCTTTAAGACACCGTGGGCGCCTGCCATGATCATAAGCACTTTTTTGTTGGGTGAAAGATTGTACTTTTGATATATCGGCTCCACAGGCAGGGATTCTTCAAATTGCGGCCTAATTGGAATTCCGGTGATTTTTACGTTGCTTGGATGAGTGCCGATCTCCAGCAGTTTTTCCTTTACATAATCTGTCGCCACATAATATTTATCCACGTTTTCATGAACCCAAATTTTGTGAAGGCAAAAATCGGTCATCACGTTGAAGGTAGGAATGACTCTTCCTGTTCGGCGTCTGTATTCCGGCACGACGATCATCGGAAATGTATTAATAATAATATCGGGCTGATGTTCATCGACAAGTTCGCCCAATCGTTTATTCCCCATTTTAAAGTAAATATTAAATTTACGTTTATTATAGATTTTGTCAACTCCGTAATAAAACAAACGATAAAACTGTTTCCCGATTGAGAAGCTTTTTAAATAAAGGTACTGAGTTACCTCTGAAACAATCGGATTTGACTCTTGATACAAATTAGAAACTGTTACATGCTGAAAGCCGAGCCGAACACATTGCTCATAAAGCGTTTTGGCTACCTGTACATGCCCATTTCCGTAATTTGCAGTCAAAATTAATACTCTTTTATTGGTATTCAAGTAAATTCACCTCAATGTAATCAACAACAAGCAAGCTTCATGCATCGTAAGGAGTTATTGTCTATACATAAACATAACACAAATACATAATCGAATTATTAATGCAGTGAAAAAATTAAGCTAATTTTAAAAGATTTGGATTCCAGTATTTTAAATTTTTGTTATACGCAGACTGAATCAGATGTATTTTATCATATTTTTTGCTCAGCGTATCACTAAAATAGAAAAATCAGTCCCATTCATAAGGAGTTTCTTGGTAAACGTAATAATTTAGCCAGTTCATAAACAATAGTGTCGCATGCGCTTTCCAGCGATTTACTGGCTCTTTGCTGTCTTCTGCGAAATAATGTTTAGGCGCCTCGACACCAGAAAGGTTGCGTTCCAGATCTCTTTCGTATTCTTGAAGAAGCGTATTTGTATCATATTCAGGGTGCCCTGTTAAAAAGACTTGTTTTT
This sequence comes from Bacillus sp. K7, assembly GCF_053903245.1. Classification (NCBI taxonomy): domain Bacteria; kingdom Bacillati; phylum Bacillota; class Bacilli; order Caryophanales; family Bacillaceae; genus Bacillus; species Bacillus sp. K7. Next base: position 2,080,089 of record NZ_CP096406.1, on the reverse strand, counting down.
CGTCTTTTGACACAATTAAGCATACCCCAGCTTCCTTTGATGCGGTAAGAATATTTAACTCGGACACTGCTTGAAGCTGTTCCATATTTATATCTGTATGCCGGGAATGCGGCACGTAGTATAGCTCGTCAAAACCTCTTACCAATCTTTCATGTTTTGAAAGAACTGTATGTTCGAACACACCGAAGATTTTTTTCGGCATTTCCACTTTTTCCACACCATAATGGTAATACAATCCTGCTTGAGCACCCCAGCAAATATGCAAGGTTGAAGTGACATTCGTTTTGCTCCACTCCATGATCTCTTTGAGCTCTTCCCAATATGAAACATCTTCAAACGCCAAATGCTCGATCGGCGCACCGGTGATAATCATGCCGTCAAACTTCTTGTGACGGATATTGGAAAAAGTCGTATAAAATTCGTCAAGGTGTTCTCTTGCAGTATTTTTCGGCGTGTGTGTGCTTGGGATTAAGAAAGTAAAATGAACCTGTAAAGGCGAATTTCCAAGCAATCTGAGAAGCTGAGTCTCTGTCTGGATTTTTTTCGGCATCAAATTCAATATAATAATTTTTTGCGGCCGGATATCCTGATGAAATGCTCTGCTTTCATCCATTACAAATATATGTTCACTCTCAAGCACCTGTTTTGCCGGCAGGTGTGTTGGTATATTAATAGGCAACGTGCCACCTCCATCATTTCCCCGTGTAATTTTCTTCATTATAGGAATTTTCACGCCAATTTTCAATCTATCTATAAGTGTTGAAGGGGAAACAATAGAAAACTCTTTAAATAAAACGCATAAATACGCCTTTTGGTTTCACTGGAAAATGCTTTTCAGATGTTTTATTCCAGAAGGGAACAGTCCTGTTTTATAGAATGGTTAAGATAACAAAAGGAGTCACGCATCCTAATGGTAAAAGAACAGGCGGGCTTTCATATATAACAGTCTTTTTGAGCATCAGCCAGTTCTATGCATGATGCAGCAGGCATATCAGGTTTAGTTCACTCTGTTCTTATAAGTTCTGATAAAGGAAGTTTATTTTGAATTGAGATGTAAAAAAGGTAAAATAATCAGCAGCAAGGACATAGGAGGGGCTTACATGTCTATATATCATATGAAGGTACGTACAATAACTGGAAAAGAAATGACACTTCAGCCTTTTGCCGGAAAGGTATTGATGATCGTGAATACAGCAAGCAAATGCGGATTTACGCCGCAATTGAAACAGCTTCAGGAGTTATATGATACATATCAGCAGGAGGGGCTGGAAATCTTAGGATTCCCCTGCAATCAATTTATGAGCCAGGAGCCTGGTGATGAAGCAGATATACAAGAATTTTGCGAAACGAATTATGGCGTTACGTTTCCTATGTTTTCAAAAGTGGAAGTGAACGGAAAAAACGCCCATCCGCTGTTTGTATATTTGGCAGAGCATGCGAAAGGCATGCTGGGAACAAAAGCAATCAAGTGGAATTTTACGAAATTTGTAGTGGACGAAAATGGAGAAGTCGTTGGCCGCTATTCTCCAAATACAAATCCGAAAGAGCTGGAAGACGTGATCGTGAGGCTATTAGGACAATAATGAGGGTGTTTGTATGAAGGGATTGAAGCGAATAGAACAAATCAGGGCATGGGTCCAATCTGTCCTAAACGGTGAAAGCTCTGGCCATGATTGGCATCATGTATCAAGGGTTACAGAGCTTGCTATGTATATTGGAGAAAAGGAACATGCGGATTTATTCATAGTGGAGACGGCAGCTTTGGTTCATGATGTAATTGATGCCAAGCTGCCTGATACGATCAGGCTTTCAGTAAGCGAAGTATATGATCAGCTCGTTTTTTTCGGAGTTGGAAAAGAGGATGCTGACAGAGTGATTCGCATTATCACAAGCATGTCCTTTCGAGACAGGGATAAGCTGGCGGGAGAGCCACTTTCCATCGAGGGAAAAGCCGTACAAGATGCTGACAGGCTTGATGCCATCGGCGCTATAGGAATTGCCAGAGCTTTTATGTTTGCGGGCGCAAAAGGGCACAGCCTTTATGGAAATGATCAAAGCGCCTACGCTCATTTTTTTCATAAGCTGCTGCGGCTGAAAGATATGATGAATACAGACACCGCTCAGGAACTGGCGCAAGAAAGGCACGATTTCATGCTTCGGTTTGTCCGCGAATTAGAAAAAGACATGCCCGGGATTGAAGTCAAAACGTCGTAATAGAAGGCTTAGGGGGACTATGATAGAATAAGTCACAGATATGCTAGAGGAGGACAATCATGAAGATAAAATCAATTGAACCTACGCCAAGTCCCAATACAATGAAGGTCAACTTAACGGAAGAGCTTCCGGCGGGCAAGAGCAATAACTATAAACCGGATCAAGCAGAAGGCGCACCGACTGTTATCGGGGAAATTCTTAAAATAGAAGGCGTGAAAGGCGTATATCATGTCGCTGATTTTCTTGCTGTTGAACGGAACGCGAGATACGATTGGAAAGACATATTACCGCAAGTCCGCACTGCATTTGGGATGGAAAGTGCTGAAAACACAGGAGAAAATCGCTCTGACCAAGAGTCTTTTGGAGAAGTGAAAGTTTTTGTGCAGATGTTCAGCGGCATTCCTATGCAGGTCAAGTTAACAGATGGGGAGCGGGAAGAGCGCTTCGGGTTACCCGAACGCTTTCAGCAGGCGATCTTAAAACTCAGATCTGAAGCTTCAAATGTTGTGTTTGAGCGGGCATGGAAAGAACAAGGCGTCAGATTCGGCGACTTTAATGAAATCGGTCATGACGTGACAGAAGAGCTTCAGGCGGCTTACAGCGATGAGCGGCTGAAACGGCTGACAGAAGCGGCGGCTCAAGGGAAGGGCGAAGCAAAACAAGCTGTACAGCGCAAGGCGTATAAAGTGACGCTTGACATGCTGGATGATGAGGACTGGAAAAAACGGTATGCACATTTGGAGCAGATGGATCCGAAAGAGGAAGATATCCCCGTTTTACAGAAGGCATTGGATGATCCCAAGGTGTCCATCAGAAGACAGGCTGTTGTGTATTTAGGAATGATTGAAACACCTGATGTTCTTCCTCTATTGTATAAAGCGCTTGAGGATAAAGCCGTCTCAGTCAGAAGAACGGCCGGAGACTGCCTGTCTGATATCGGCGACCCTCACGCCATTCCTGCTATGATCAAGTCGTTAAGCGACTCCAGCAAGCTTGTCCGCTGGCGCGCGGCTATGTTCCTCTACGAAGTCGGCGATGAAAGTGCAATTGAAGCTCTACGCGCTGCCGAAGATGATCCCGAATTTGAGGTCAGCCTTCAAGTGAAAATGGCGCTTGAACGTATTGAGCATGGAGAAGAAGCAAAAGGCTCTGTTTGGAAACAGATGACAGAGAGCAGAAAAAAAGGTGAATAATAGAAAGAAAAGGGTGCAGATCATGCACCTTTTTTATGTGAATTCACTTTTTATAAAAATTATTTCGAATATTGTTGAAAAATGTCCGAAAACTATTTATAGTAAGTAACAATATTAATAGTTGGAGGGTTCACATCGACAGAAAGCTATATAAATATAAAAACATGAAGGAAACAAGCAAGGCGAGGGCGGCCTGTATTTTATCTTTTTGCAAAAACAGCCCAAAAATAAACTGAAAATTGTTAAAATAAAATCCGGTCTAACAATTGAAAGAATTTAGGGGGATCACCATGGCAGAATTACGCAGTAACATGATCACACAAGGAATCGATAGAGCTCCGCACCGCAGTTTGCTTCGTGCAGCAGGGGTAAAAGAAGAGGATTTTGGCAAACCGTTTATTGCGGTTTGTAATTCATACATTGATATCGTACCCGGTCATGTTCACTTGCAGGAGTTTGGGAAAATCGTAAAAGAAGCAATCAGAGAAGCTGGAGGCGTGCCGTTTGAGTTTAATACAATCGGAGTAGATGACGGCATCGCGATGGGGCATATCGGTATGAGGTATTCGCTGCCGAGCCGCGAAATTATCGCGGACTCTGTGGAAACGGTTGTATCCGCACACTGGTTTGACGGTATGGTTTGTATTCCGAACTGTGACAAAATCACGCCGGGAATGCTTATGGCAGCTATGCGGATCAACATTCCAACGATTTTTGTCAGCGGAGGGCCGATGGCGGCAGGAAGAACAAGTGATGGGCGGAAAATTTCCCTTTCCTCAGTATTTGAGGGGGTAGGCGCTTATCAAGCAGGAAAAATCAACGAGAACGAACTTCAAGAATTAGAGCAGTTCGGATGCCCAACGTGCGGATCTTGCTCAGGCATGTTTACGGCGAACTCAATGAATTGCCTGTCTGAAGCGCTTGGTCTTGCTTTGCCGGGTAACGGAACCATTCTCGCGACAGCACCGGAACGCAAAGAGTTTGTCAGAAAATCGGCTGCGCAATTAATGGAAACCATTCGCAAAGACATTAAACCGCGTGATATTGTGACAGTAAAGGCGATTGATAACGCGTTTGCGCTCGATATGGCGCTCGGCGGTTCAACAAATACCGTTCTTCATACGCTTGCTCTCGCAAACGAAGCCGGCGTTGACTATTCTTTAGAACGCATTAACGAAGTCGCTGAGCGAGTGCCGCACTTGTCCAAGCTGGCGCCTGCATCAGATGTGTATATTGAAGATCTTCACGAAGCCGGCGGTGTGAGCGCGGCGTTGAATGAGCTTTCCAAGAAAGAAGGGGCACTTCATTTAGACGCACTCACTGTTACAGGAAAAACACTCGGAGAAACCATTGCCGGACATGAAGTGAAGGATTATGACGTGATCCATCCGCTGGATCAACCATTCACTGAAAAGGGAGGGCTCGCAGTTTTATTCGGCAATCTGGCTCCGGATGGGGCTATCATTAAAACAGGCGGCGTTCAGAACGGAATTACGAGACACGAAGGACCGGCTGTCGTATTTGATTCTCAGGATGAGGCGCTTGACGGCATTATCAACCGGAAAGTAAAAGAAGGCGACGTGGTCATTATCCGTTACGAAGGGCCAAAAGGCGGACCTGGTATGCCAGAGATGCTTGCACCTACATCTCAGATCGTTGGAATGGGACTCGGGCCAAAGGTGGCATTGATTACGGACGGACGTTTTTCCGGAGCATCTCGAGGCCTATCAATCGGCCACGTATCACCAGAGGCGGCAGAGGGAGGACCGCTTGCTTTCGTGGAAAACGGAGACCATGTCATCGTTGATATTGAAAAACGCATCTTGGATGTTCAAGTGCCGGAGGAAGAATGGGAAAAAAGGAAAGCGAACTGGAAAGGTTTTGAACCGAAGGTGAAAACCGGCTACTTGGCCCGTTATTCCAAACTTGTGACAAGCGCCAACACCGGCGGTATCATGAAAATCTAGACAACGGGGATTCCTTTCTGTTATTTTAAGGCGTGAACATTTGAAATCCAGCCCTCTCTATAGTATCCTTTACTTCAGATGAAGGATAATAGAGGGGGCTTTTTTATGTCAATGGCTTATGAAGAATATATGCGACAGCTTGTTGTACCGATGCGCCGCGAGCTGACTGGAGCAGGTTTTGAAGAATTAACAACAGCGGAAGAAGTAGAAAACTTTATGGAAAAGGCTGAGGGCACGACTCTTGTTGTCGTTAACTCTGTGTGCGGCTGCGCGGCAGGCCTTGCGCGTCCTGCGGCAACACAGGCAGTCCTCCAGCATGACAAAAAGCCTGACAATACAGTGACTGTATTTGCGGGCCAGGATAAAGAAGCTACTGCAAAAATGCGTGAGTATTTTACTGGACAGGAGCCTTCTTCACCATCAATGGCTCTATTGAAAGGCAAGGAAGTCGTACATTTTATTCCGCGTCATGAAATTGAAGGTCATGATATGGAAGAGATTATGAAAAATTTGACCGCTGCCTTTGATGCACACTGCTAAATGCCCGTTTTCGGGCATTTTCTTTTTTGGAGAGTACAGAAAATGATAACAACAAGCTATAGACCGACTGAAGACACCGTTAGAACCGCAAAGCTGCTTGCTAAAGAGCTTGATATGCCATATTGCAGCCGAAATAAACAAACGGTTGAAAACCTGCTGGAGTCAGCTGCACGTGATTTGCTTGTGGTCGGCAAAGAACGGTTCGAGCTTTATACAAAACAAGATGCCAAATTCTTTTTCCATCCGAATACAGCGATGTTTAGAGCTAAACGCTTTTTACGGGGGGAGCGGGAGCCTATGCTTCGGGCAGCTGATTTATCGGAAGGGGATACGTTTTTAGATTGCACACTTGGGCTGGGTTCGGATGCCATTATCGCAAGTATGGCAGTAGGCGAAACGGGTTCTGTGATTGGGATTGAAAAAAACCATCTTGTGTCCGTTCTCGTGAGGACGGGACTGCAGGCATGGGAAACGGACATAGTTGAGCTTCAAGCTGCAATGAGTAGAATCCAAGTCAAGAATGGAGATTGCCATGAATACATCAAGCAGCTGCCTGACAACTCTGTTGATGTGATCTATTTCGACCCAATGTTTCATGAGCCTGTAGAGACGTCTGATGGCATCGCGCCTTTACGGGACTTGGCAGAGGATTCGCTTTTGGATGAAGGATGGATCAAAGAAGCGGTACGCGTTTCTAGAAAAAGGGTTGTGCTGAAAGACCACTGGAAAAGCCCGCGATTTGAACAGTTTGGTTTTAACGTCATCAAAAGAAAAACGGCGCTGTTCCATTATGGCGTCATTCAAGCCGCAAGTAAAACAAGCCCGTGATGAATCAAGGGCTTTCAGCGTGTCGACAAACCCTTGCATTCGTTGTCAGTTCTGCGCGTTGGTGCTCACGAATTGCTACATTCGCTGTGCTCCAATGCTCGTCCTTCCTAGACTTCAAGGGTTTTCAATCACGCTGAAAAGATGACAAAGTCATAAAACGAAAACCGTTTTATGACTTTGTCAACAATCTGAAAGCCCGTGATGAATCACGGGCTTTCTATTAATCGGTGACTTCCATGACGACAAAGTATAACAATGTTAAGAGTGAAACTGTGGCAAACAGAGCGTCAATCATATAGAAAGCCTCCTTTCATGGAATATTGTAAGCGTTTTTACACAAACGGCAAAGTAACGAATAGCCTAATTTGCATATTCGTTTCATATCGTACATGACTTGCATGTTTCGGATGTGCTAAAATAAGAGAAATATATAAATATAGAGAGGAATAAGCAGTCATGAAATTGTGGATGAGAAAGACCCTTGTGGTTTTATTTACCATCGTAACGTTCGGGCTCGTATCTCCTCCGGCTGCTCTTATGGCGGACAAGCCCTCTGGACAGCCGAGCAGTCTTGAGCAGAACGATTACACCGCTTTTTATGATGAGCATGACCTGTACGATGGTGAGTCGGAAGACAGGCGAGATCCTGAATTGCTTTTTCAAACGTACAAGGAACAGCTCTTTGACAGCGCTCAGGATCAGTCTCTATTGAAATTCGGCAGCAAAATCGCTCCGGTCATTGAGGATGACTATCGGAAAGAGATCCTTCCGAAAATCGAAAATGTGATTAGTGATTATTTAACGACATTGCAAGATGATGAGGCGTATCAAGATGTTGTGATCTCGAGCACGCCTTCAGCTGGCAAAACGGAGAAAATTTTCAACGTTTACAATCGGACGACTGGAGAAGATCTCCTTAGATTCCATGTGCGCAGAGACCACCCCCCACATGAGGGGTACTGGTTTAATTTTCATTATCATACAGCAGAAGATGGATTTCAATCACATCATGAGCTTGGGAGCATTTACTGGGACCGCAACACGCCTCCCAACTGGATGAGTGCGTAAAGGAGATGCCTTTGACATGAAAAAGTACACAATGAATGAAATGGTCGATATAACAAAAGATATGCTGAACAAACGTGGCGTTATGATTGAAGATATTGCACAGATTGTTCAAAAACTTCAGGAAAAATACAATCCAAATCTGCCGCTCAGTGTATGTATGGAGAATGTAGAAAAAGTGCTGAACAAACGTGAAATTATCCATGCTGTTTTGACAGGCCTTGCGCTTGATCAGCTCGCTGAGCAGAAACTTCTTCCGGAACCGCTGCAGCACCTCGTTGAAACGGATGAACCGCTTTACGGCATAGATGAAATCATCCCTCTATCAATCGTGAATGTATACGGGTCGATCGGCCTCACCAACTTCGGTTATCTGGATAAAGAGAAGACAGGAATCATTAAAGAACTTGATGAGAGTCCAGACGGTATTCATACCTTTTTAGATGATATTGTGGCAGCCCTTGCAGCAGCGGCTGCGAGCAGAATTGCCCATACGCATCAGGATCTGCAAGATGAAGAAAAAGAACAGGATGAAAAGCCTGTTGTCAGATGACTGATAAAAAAATCATTTCTGGGTTCAGAAATGATTTTTTATTGTGTTACACTACTATAAGACTACTTTTAAAGGATGAAAAAAATGAAACAGTATAAGGATTTATGCAGACATGTTTTAGAGCATGGCGAAGAAAAGGGAGACCGGACAGGGACCGGCACAGTCAGCACCTTCGGATATCAAATGAGATTTCATTTACAGGACGGCTTTCCGATGCTGACCACAAAAAAACTCCACTTTAAATCGATTGCGCATGAGCTGCTTTGGTTTTTAAAAGGAGATACCAATGTACGGTACTTGCAGGAAAACGGAGTGCGGATCTGGAATGAGTGGGCTGATGAAAACGGCGAGCTCGGACCTGTATATGGTTCACAATGGCGTTCTTGGCAGGGAGCTGACGGGGAAACTGTTGATCAAATTTCCCGCCTTATAGAAGATATTAGGACAAATCCGAACTCCAGACGCTTAATCGTCAGCGCATGGAATGTTGGTGAAATTGATAAAATGGCGTTGCCGCCGTGTCATTGCTTGTTCCAATTCTACGTGTCTGACGGGAAGCTGTCCTGTCAGCTGTATCAGCGCTCTGCTGATGTTTTCCTCGGTGTGCCGTTTAATATTGCTTCTTATGCCTTGTTAACCATGATGGTTGCTCATGTGACTGGGCTTGAACCGGGCGAGTTTATTCATACATTTGGCGATGTTCATATATATCAAAATCATATTGAACAGATCAACTTACAGCTGACAAGAGACGTTCGCCCGCTTCCAAAGCTTCGTTTCGCCAGAGAGGTTGATTCCATCTTCAATTTTGCGTTTGAGGACTTTATCATCGAGGATTATGATCCGCATCCTCACATTAAAGGGGCGGTGAGCGTATGATTTCGTTCATTTTTGCAATGGATGCCAACAGGCTGATTGGCAAAGACAATGATTTGCCGTGGCGTTTGCCAAATGATCTTGCATACTTTAAAAAAGTAACGTCGGGCCATTCCATCATTATGGGCCGGAAAACATTTGAATCGATTGGGCGCCCGCTTCCAAACCGAAAAAATATTGTCGTCACATCAGCGCCGGCTTCAGAATTTCCGGGATGCACGGTTGTCAGTTCCTTAAAGGATGTGCTGGACATTTGTTCGGGCCCTGAGGAATGCTTTGTGATCGGAGGGGCTCAGCTCTATACAGCGCTGTTTCCTTACGCGGACAGGCTTTATATGACGAAAATTCATCACGAATTTGAGGGTGACCGCCATTTCCCTGAATTTGATGAAACCAATTGGAAGCTCATTTCTTCTGAGCAGGGGATAAAGGACGAAAAAAACCGATATGATTACGAATTTCTGGTGTATGAAAAAAATAATTCTTCTGAAACGGGAGGATTATAATTGATTCGCTACAGCTGGCTAGTGGTTTATATTGTGTATATGCTGCTCAAAAATATGAAACAGTTATTTAATCAAACGATGCTTGACCCCCGTCTGTCATACAAAAAACAGATGACTCTTGTTTACGAGCAGCCAAAGGCGTTTTTGGAAGGCTGCATCGGCATCACCGGTTCAGTTGTGACGATCCACCAGCCTGAGCCAATACCGCATGGCCCTGTTTTGTATGTGCATCCCCATTTGCGTTTGGCTGAACTGGCCTTGATTGCTGGGTATATTGAGGAACCGGCCGGCTTTATTGCCGATCCAAAAGTATTTCGCTTGCCCTTTATCGGACAATGGCTAGATCGGATGGATGTGATTTCAGGCGGCGATTCAGAAAAAGTATACGAAGATGTGACGAAACAGCTGGAAAAAGGTCAAAGCCTGATTCTTGCGTTAGATGGTTGTATAGACCCTGTAGAACTTGCGGCCCGCTATCAACTTCCGTTGGTGATGGTGAAAACGAAAGGCACAGCTGACCTGCAAAAGGGGTCGTTTTTTAAACGTTTAAAACCGGGAAATATCGAATTGTCCTTTTCAAAAGCTTATATACCTGCAAATGAAAAACAATTACGTGCATAACAAAGCGCAGTCTTTAAGACTGCGCTTTTCTGTTACGAAATAAACGGGACTTTCACACAATAAAACAGGACACAGAAAAACATCGCCGCGCTTCCGCCTAATACAAAGCTATGCCAAATGGCGTGATGGAAGGGGATCTTTTTCCAAATATAAAAAATAGTGCCGACAGAGTATAAAATGCCGCCGAGAAAAAGAAGGCTGAATCCCGCTCCGCTCAGTGAAGCGTATAAAGGCTTAACCGCGATAATCATCAGCCATCCCATAATCAAATACACGAAGGTTGACAAAAGGATGAAGCGTTTCACGAAGAAAATTTTAAAAACGATTCCGCCTAAGGCAAGAGACCATACGATAACCAGCAGGGTGAAGCCGAGTGTTCCTTTCAGCGGCCCCAGCAAAAAAGGTGTATAGGTTCCGGCGATCAGTACATAAATGGCGCTATGATCAATAATCTCCAAAATATCTTTCGTCTTTTTATGTGTGATGCTATGGAGCAGTGTGGAGCTTACATATAACAGCAGCATAGAGACACCGAATATTGTAAAGCTGACAATGTCCCATGAGGAGCCGTATTGAGCCGCAAATATGATCAGAAACACTAATGCCGGTATGGATAGGAGCACACCGATACCGTGTGTAATGGCATTGGCGATCTCTTCTTTGATTGTAAACAAGTGCATTCTCCTTTCGATCGCTAGATCATTTGATTTTTTAGCGTTTCCAGAAAGCTTAAACCTTCTAACGTAATTTTAGTGCCGGCGCGTCCGCGGCTTTTTGTGACATAATCTTTTTTCTCCAAATAATCGAGACGGCTCCTGACCTGCTGCGGAGATAACGAGGTTTGGGTGTTTTTGCTGTGTTCCGAGATGAACCGTCTGCTGGCTGGTTCTCCTTTTTCGTTTAACACTTTTATTGTTTCCAAAATAAATAAAAACTCGGCTTTTTCCATTAAAGTCAGCAGCTTCTCTTTTTTCTTCGACGCTTTTCCGTCAAATGTGCCCCTAATATATGGAGGCAGGTCATATGGATGAATCGTTCCCCCGTTTGAGACTGCCGCCATATAATCTGCGGCGTTTTTTAATTCCCTGACATTGCCTTCAAATGTGTGCCGCTCAAGCATCGAAAAGACTGAGGGATCAACGGACAATTGCCGCCCGGAGTTTGTAAGAAAATATTGTGCCAAAAGCGGTATATCACTTTTTCGTTCAGACAACTCGGGCAGTGTGAGCGTTAATATATTCAGCCTGTAAAATAAGTCTTGTCTGAATGCATGTTCCGCGTATCCGTCTGTGGCGGCACAGATCATCCGCGGTAACTCGGTGTTTGAATCTAAAACTTTTAACAGTTGAGCTTGTACAGAAGCAGGCATGCGCCACACTTCATCAAGAAAAAGGGTTCCTTGTGCTGCTTTTTGAAACGCACCTGATTTACCGTCATAGCCAAAAAGCTCACGCATCAGGCTTTCTTCTGAATGGATGCTGCAATTGACGCTAATAAAAGGTTCGCTGTATCTCGAGGATTCCTGATGGATCGCTTGTGCAACATGATCTTTCCCTGTTCCGATTTTTCCTGTTATGAGGACAGGGAGCTCCGTTAAAGAGAACTGCTTGGCGATTCGTTTTGCTTCTAGGAATGTTTGATGTTCCCCGATCAGATTATGAAACGTGTTGAGTGCTGGTGCGCTATTCATCAATTGGCTCCTTTTGGTTCTAATTGGTTTTATTATAACACGTCTTTTACCCCAAAACACCTTTTATTTTCGATCTTCTTTTTCTTTAGGCCTGCTAAAATGCTGGTGACGGGGATGTTATCTGGAGAAATTGTAATCGTAGTCTGTATTTTTTTAATTGTTAATAAAAATAATTGTCTTATTTTTTGAATATTCGTGTTATAATGGCATATTAAATAGGGATTTAAAACAAGAAAGGAATCTGTACATGAAACCGTTGCTTAAAGAAAACTCTCTCATCCAAGTGAAAGACATTTTGAAAGCTCATCAAAACGTGAAGGATATTGTGATCCACACACCTTTGCAAAGGAACGAAAGACTTTCTGAGAGATATGAATGCAATATCTATTTGAAACGTGAAGACTTGCAAGTTGTCAGATCTTTTAAGCTCAGAGGGGCTTATCATAAAATGAAACAGCTTTCCAGCGAGCAGACGGAGAACGGAATTGTATGTGCCAGTGCCGGAAACCATGCTCAAGGTGTAGCGTTCTCATGTAAACATCTTGGCATTCATGGGAAAATCTTTATGCCGTCGACAACGCCGAGACAAAAAATTTCTCAAGTTGAACTGTTTGGAAAAGGATTTATCGATATTATTTTGACAGGTGATACGTTTGACGATGCGTATAAAAGCGCTGTTGAATGTTGTGAGGCGGAATTGCGGACGTTTATCCATCCGTTCGATGATCCGGATGTGATGGCCGGCCAGGGAACGCTGGCGGTAGAGATTTTAAACGATATTGATACAGAACCGCATTTTCTTTTTGCAAGTGTCGGAGGGGGAGGCCTCCTCTCAGGGGTAGGCACTTATTTGAAAAATGTGTCTCCAGAAACAAAGTTGATTGCTGTTGAGCCGGAAGGAGCGGCATCCTATTTTGAATCAAACAAAGCGGGGCATGTCGTCACACTTGATAAAATTGATAAATTTGTAGATGGAGCAGCTGTTAAAAAAATTGGGGAGGAAACATTCCAGACTCTGGAATCAGTCGTGGATGACATTCTCCTTGTCCCAGAAGGGAAAGTATGTACTTCCATTCTTGAATTATATAACGAATGTGCGATTGTTGCTGAACCGGCCGGTGCTCTTTCTGTCGCGGCGCTTGATTTGTACAAGGATGAATTGAAAGGCAAAAATGTGGTGTGTGTAGTTAGCGGGGGCAATAACGATATCGGAAGAATGCAGGAAATGAAGGAGCGATCCTTGATTTTTGAAGGACTTCAGCATTATTTTATCGTCAATTTTCCGCAAAGAGCGGGAGCACTCCGCGAATTTCTTGACGAAGTCCTCGGGCCGAATGATGACATTACACGGTTTGAGTATACGAAGAAAAATAATAAAAGCAACGGACCTGCTCTTGTCGGCATCGAGCTGCAGAACAAGGCCGATTATGGGCCGCTGATTGAACGAATGAACAAAAAAGCGTTTCATTATGTAGAAGTGAATAAGGATGAGGACTTGTTTCATTTGCTGATCTAAATTTTCACACAACCGCGTAAAATGACAGACAACCCGGCCGGCATTGTATATAATAGAAGAAAAACAAAAAAGAGGATTGATAGCTTGTTACTCAAAAGCCTAGAGTTCAAACGCAGTGACGGGATTCAGGTGAAAGTGACAGAGATACCTGTATTAAAGGAAGATGAGCACTATTTCTTTATGTTACATCACCATTTGCAGTTCTACTTAAAAGAAGTGTTTTCATCAAACAGCAGGACAAAAGTGTATTCTTTCCGACAAGATATGAAGCGCCGGATGAAATGGGCTGATTATCAGGCTGTTTTTCATCAAGAGGTGTTAAAGTACAACGCGTAATATGCTGCTTAAACCTGTGTGTCTCCCTTTGAAACCGTTGGTTGGGAGACATGCAGGATTTTTTTTGCCTGTACCGAATATATAAGATATAAATAGAGGATATAGCAGGCAAGAGCTTTTACCGGCTGGAAAGGGTGAATGTCATGAAGGTAATCAAAGGTTTAATAGCAGGGCTGTTTATTCTGCTTTTGTGTGCCTGCGGAGGACAACAAATTACAGATCCGCTTAATTACGAGGTGGAGCCTTTTACATTTCAAAACCAAGACGGCAAGGATGTTTCATTAAAGAGTTTAAAAGGAGAAGTATGGCTGGCGGATTTTATTTTTACTAATTGTGAAACTGTATGTCCGCCGATGACTGCTCATATGACCGATTTGCAAAAAAAACTAAAAGCCGAGAATATAGATGTTCGGATCGTATCCTTTAGTGTTGACCCGGAAAACGATAAGCCAAAACAGCTGAAGAAATTCGCGGCGAATTATCCGCTATCTTTTGACAACTGGGATTTCCTCACGGGATACAGCCAAAGTGAGATTGAGGCGTTCGCGCTTAAAAGTTTCAAAGCGATAGTGAAAAAACCAGAGGGAAAAGACCAAGTCATTCATCAATCTTCCTTTTATTTGGTGGGTCCGGACGGTAAGGTGCTAAAAGATTACAATGGAGTGGAAAATACACCGTACGATGATATTATCGCGGATGTGAAATCAGCCAGCACACTCAAGTAAGCAAGGAGACTAGGCATTTGCAAATCTTCTAAAACATGATACACTTTCCACTAGTAGAATGGGAAGGAGCAACAAGATTGAAGCTGCGCATTTTTTCACTCATGGCCAGTTTGATTTTGCTTCTTACTGCTTGTACGAGCATACGTACAGCATCTGAGGGAAAACAAAAAGCTAATGAACCGAAAACGAAAGAGCACATTGTAATAGCGGCTGTCGGAGATTCGCTGACAGAAGGTGTCGGAGATCCCGCGGGTAAGGGATATGTCGGCATGGTTGCGGATTCTATCCGGTCAGATAAACAAGTCAAAACAGTAGACGTAAAAAATTATGCCGTAAAAGGGAACCGTTCTGATGATTTATTAGAGAAATTAAAAGATAAAAAGGTTCAAAAAGGCATAAAGGACGCTGATTATGTCTTTTTTACAATTGGCGGCAATGATTTGATGAAAGTCCTTCACCAAAACTTCCTGCAATTAACCATGGAACCATTTCAGGAAGCGGAAAAACCATATGAAAAGCGTTTTAAAAAAATCATTTCTGAAATTCGGGAACTGAATGATCACGCTGAGCTGATTTATGTCAGCATGTATAATCCGTTTACATTTACGTTATCTGAATTAAATGAAATAAACGGTGTTGTTACTGATTGGAACGAAATAGCTGAAAAAGAGCTGAAAAAAGATAAGTTTGCGAAAATCATTTATATTGAAGATTTATTCAATCAAAAAAGCGACAGCAGCAGAATTTCAGAGGATGATGATTTTCATCCTAATGGTACGGGTTATTCCCTTATCGCGAAGCGTGTTTATCAAGCCATTGAAAAAGAAGGATTACCGAAAGAGTAGGGTGACAACATGAATAAGTGGAAACGACTGTTTTTTATATTGCTTGCCATCAATCTGATTCTCGCCGCTGGGTTTGTGACACTAGTCATGCTGCCGGGAAAACAAGCTCAGGTGAAGGATTCAACGAAGAGCGAGTATGGATTTCAAGTGACAAGCACAAAAGAATCTTTAGCTGCGTTTGTGAATTCATATTTAAAAGACAAAGCATCAAACAAGCTTGATTATAAAGTAGAGATCGATGATGATGTCCATGTCGCGGGGAAAATCAAGGCTTTTTCCACGTCCATTGATGCGCTTGTCGCTTTTGAGCCGACTGTGAAAAAAAATGGCGATGTGGAGCTGAATGTTACGAAATTTTCGTTAGGGAAATTGAGTATACCGATTAGCTTTGTGTTAAATTATATGGACAGCTTTTACGAATTGCCGTCATTTGTCCACGTTCATCCCGGCGACAAAAGCATTGAAGTGCGTCTGTCAGAAATGCCTTTAACGAATGGAATGTATGTCAAAGCGGATAAAATAAATTTAGAAAAAGATGAAATTGAGTTTTCCTATTACCATCCTAAACAATAGAGGTGACTGAAAATGAAACGGATTTATCAGTATTTCAGTTTATTATCCTTTACATTTTCCCTGTATTTCGGCTGGCTTGCTTATCACCATCTGGCCGCTGAAGATATGGATCAAATGTATTTGAACATTTCCTATTGTGCCTTGTTCCTAAGTGTGATGGTGTTTACTTTCGGTATGAGAGACCGAAAAAAAACCGATAAGTCATGAAAAAAGAGACAGCAAACAACGTCTCTTTTTTCGTGTGATCAAAGCGATAATGTAAGACTACAAGGAGAAAAAATGAAAGCATACGATTTTACGCAGGGGAACGTGCTGAAACAGCTTGTGTTGTTTTCAATGCCAATTATGCTCGGAAACGCATTGCAGGTTTCCTTTCAATTGATAGACAGTTTGTGGATCGGCAATTTACTGGGGGGAAAGGCTCTTGGGGCTGCCGCGGTATCGAGCACGATTGTTTTAACCGTGCTGTCTTTTATTTTAGGCCTAAACAACGCGACATTAACGATTTTGTCACAGCAAAAGGGTAAAGATGATAAAAAAGGAATGGCGTCGTATATCAACGCTTTTGTCGTCTTATTAACAGGCCTAAGCATCGGATTCGGTGCGGCCGGTTTTTTCCTGTCAGAGCTTTTGCTTCGTCTTCTAAAAACGCCGGAGTCGATGATACCGCTTGCTGAGACCTATTTACAAATTCAATTTATCGGCATTTTATTTTTGTTTGGTTATAACTTTATCAGCACGGTGCTTCGGGCCCTCGGCGACAGCAAGACACCTCTCCGGTTTATTGCATTTGCCGTTGTGCTGAATACTGTGTTGGCGCCGCTCTTTATTTCTGTGCTGCACATGGGAATAGCGGGAGCAGCTTATTCGACAATTTTGTCACAGGGGATTGCGTTTGTGTACGGGTTGTTTTATGTCCTCAAACACAAGCTCGTGCCGTTCTCTATACCGCGAGTGCCCAAGTGGGAAGAGTCCGCGCTGATTTTGAAACTCGGAATTCCAGCCGGTTTGCAGATGATGGTGATTACAGGCGGTATGATGGCGATTATGAGTGTTGTCAACTCCTACGGAGAGCATGTGGTGTCAGGCTTCGGCGCGGTGCAGCGGCTCGATAGCATCATCACGCTTCCGGCTATGGCTGCCGGTACGGCAGTCAACAGTATGGCGGGGCAAAATATCGGGATCGGGAACCATAAAAGAGTGGGAACGATTGCGAAGCTTGGTGTGATGGCTGTTATTTCTTGCATGATGGTGATTGCAGTCATGATTTGGGTATTTGGTAAATACCTGATAAAGTTATTTATCAGCGACCCTGATGCGGTCGCGTTTGGTGATCAATATTTGCGATGGATCGCGTTTTTTTATCCTTTTATCGGGATTAATTTCGTGCTGAACGGAATCGTCAGAGCCGCAGGAGCGATGCTGCAGGTGCTGGTTTTAAATTTGATATCGTTTTGGGTTTTGAGATATCCTTTCACGGCTCTATTTTCAGCTTGGTTTGGACAGAAAGGAATCGGGCTCGGAATCGGAATGAGTTTTTTATTAAGCAGCTGTGCGGCGTTTTTGTATTACAGATACGGGCGATGGAAAACAATGAAACTGTTCGCTGAAAAATAAGTGAAGCGCTGCAAAAAGCACATACCCATGTATAGCGGTATGTGCTTTTTTTCATCGCTTTTTATCAAGTTTGCTGAAGAGCTCGATTAATGAGGCAAGTTCGGCATCGGTGTAGCAGTCAAAGCGTTTAAAGAAATATTCTGTTTTTTTCTCGTTGAAATGCTGAAGGACTTTTTCACCCGCTTCGGTGATATGAATGCGGATGATGCGCCTGTCTTCCTTCGATCTGATTCTCGTAATCCATTCCTTTTCCACCAGCGCATCAGTCACAGCTGTAATGTGGCTTGCTGATACCTCTAAAATAGGCGCAAATTCGGTGACCTTTTTAGGGCCTTGTTCACTGAGGATCCGCAGAATGGTGAATTCATTCCGTGACAGCTCTTTATCGAGAATTTCATTGATTTCGTTGCGTATTTGTTTAAAGACTTTACGGAGTAAATTTTCCATATCGTACATCATCTGTGTTCTTACTTTCAAATTTGTACCTCCATTACATAAGCATATTGCTTAAAATCTATAGATTTTATGAAAAGCAGAATCATTTTCATTCTATTTTTACATGCTATAATATAATAATACCACGTATGAACAAAGGAGGCACCAGTATGTCTGAAAAAAAAGAAATCGCCACATTTGCAGGAGGCTGTTTTTGGTGTATGGTCAAACCTTTTGACGAACAGCCGGGGATTGAAAAAGTGGTGTCCGGGTATACAGGCGGCCATACTGAAAACCCTACGTATGAAGAGGTGTGCAGTGAAACGACAGGACATCGTGAAGCCGTTCAAATCACGTTTCAGCCTGATGTGTTTCCTTATGAAAAGCTGCTTGAATTATTTTGGCAGCAAATCGATCCGACAGATGCCGGCGGCCAGTTTGCGGATCGCGGCAGCTCCTACCGTGCAGCCATTTTTTATCATAATGATAAACAAAAGGAGCTTGCGGAGGCTTCCAAGCAGCGTCTGATAGATAGCGGCATCTTTAAGGATCCGATTGTAACGGACATTTTAAAAGCTGAACCTTTCTATGAAGCGGAAGACTACCATCAGCATTTTTATAAAAAGAATCCTGGACATTATCAGCGCTACCGGACGGGGTCTGGACGAGCAGGATTTATCAGTGAGCATTGGGGGGCGAAATAAATGGGGTACAATAAAGAAGAAAAAATCAAGTCACTAAACCGCATGCAATATGAAGTGACGCAAAATAACGGCACAGAGCCGCCGTTTCAAAATGAATTTTGGGATCATCAGGAAGAAGGGCTCTATGTTGACATTGTGTCAGGCAAGCCATTGTTTACATCCAAGGATAAATTTGATTCCCACTGCGGCTGGCCAAGCTTTACAAAGCCGATTGAAGAAGAAGAAGTGGAAGAAAAACTAGACGCGAGCCACGGCATGATTCGCACAGAAGTGAGAAGCCGTACGGCTGATTCTCATCTTGGCCATGTATTTAACGACGGACCGGGGCCAAGCGGGCTTCGTTACTGCATAAACTCAGCGGCGCTGCGGTTTGTGCCGAAGGATAAGCTGAAAGAAGAAGGATACGAAAGCTATCTGCATCTTTTTGAAAAATAAAACAAAAAACAAGCCTGCCTACTGGATAGACAGGCTTTTTTTTGCCTTTTTTTCATTGGGCAATTCTGTCTTTCTTAATGAGAGGGGCTTAATCTATTGATATTTGGCAGATTGGCTTTGCGAAAATCAGGATGTTTTTCAGGCTCTGGAAGTATCGTCTAAAGCTTGCGCCATTTATACAGAGAATCAATTTCATGTAGGGGCGTTCCTTCTTTGTGTTGCTTTTCACCTGGACGTTTTGGTTTCCACTGCGGGCCGCCCGTGCTGCGATGCATACATATTCTTCTTCAATGATTTCATTTTAAAATAAAAGCTTCTCCGCGTCATGTTCTTGCCTGAGATTTTAGCGGATCACGCTCCATCTTTTGTGCAAATAAAATTGGAATGGCCGAATCCTTTGGAGCTGGAACATTTCCGAAGCCTACTGACCAAAACACAGTTTCTCTGTTATGGACGTGGGGGTTTCAGATTTTCAGATAACAGCTTGGTGGCACCCATTGTATTCATAGGCGATACAGGTTTACCCATAACATGCGGGCCCCGGTTTAAAAGGGCAGCCCCGCCACATCCTGTCCGCCGATGAGATTGGTCCGGATGGCTTTAATGTATGTTTTCACATGACAGAACGGTGATACTCATCTGTGGTCGTGCGCATTTACGAGTTCAAATGAAAGCCGTTTATCCGCCGCCTACTTTTCAAAAAAATGTATGGGAATGATCAACTCACAAAGTGTGTTTTTTTTTATAGAAAATCCATATCAAGGGCAATCAGACAATAAAGTAAACTAAATAAATGTTGTACTAAATATTCATAATGATCTTACTCTCGCGCCGTAAAAACAATTCTGACGGAGCCATTTCACGTGCTTCATAGGGAAAAGTGATTTATGAGGCAGAAACACTACAAAAAAAGGTTCATTTTCCTCACGGTTGAACACCTGTATATATTTTACAATAGAAGCGATAGTGATAAGGAGGAGGGTACAAAATGAAAGTTTCAAAAACAATGCTGCTAAGCACTGCTGCGGGTATATTGCTTAGCCTGACAACTCACTCGGTGTCTGCACATCATGTGAAAGCGGAACATCATTTTAAAGTGACGGCGCAAACGGAGACCGATCCTGTCGCTTCTGGAGATGACGCAGCAGATGACCCGGCCATTTGGGTTCATGAAAAGCATCCGGAAAAAAGCAAGTTGATCACGACAAATAAGAAGTCGGGACTCGTTGTGTATGATTTAAACGGCAAACAGCTTCAATCTTATGAGTTTGGAAAGCTTAATAATGTCGATCTGCGTTATGATTTTCCTTTGAACGGCGAAAAAATTGATATTGCTGCCGCCTCTAACCGATCTGAAGGAAAAAATACAATCGAAGTCTATGCAATTGACGGAGATAAAGGAAAGTTGAAAAGCATTACAGACCCCCACCATCCTATTTCAACTGATATTTCCGAGGTATACGGGTTCAGCCTGTATCACAGCCAGAAAACAGGAGCATTTTACGCATTAGTGACGGGCAAACAGGGAGAATTCGAGCAATATGAAATTGTTGATAATGGAAAGGGTTATGTAACGGGGAAATTAGTGCGTGAATTTAAATTGAATTCACAGACAGAAGGCCTTGTTGCTGATGATGAGTACGGGAACTTGTATATAGCAGAGGAAAATGAAGCCATCTGGAAATTTCATGCTGAGCCAGACGGAGGATCAAAGGAACGGGTTGTCGACCGCGCCACAGGAGAACGCTTGACAGCTGACATTGAAGGACTGACGATCTATTATGCGCCATACGGCAAAGGATATCTCATGGCCTCAAGTCAGGGAAATAACAGCTATGCAATGTATGAACGTCAGGGAAGCAATCGCTACATAGCCAATTTTGACATTGCAGATGGCGAAAAGATAGACGGCACTAGTGACACGGACGGTATTGATGTTCTCGGTTTCGGACTCGGCCCAAAATATCCGTACGGGATTTTTGTGGCGCAGGACGGTGAAAATATTGACAATGGACAAGCCGTCAATCAGAACTTCAAAATTGTGTCATGGGAACAGATTGCACAGCATCTCGGAGGAAAGCCTGATTTTCATAAACAGGTGAATCCGAGGAAGCTGAAGGACCGTTCTGACGGCTAAGAAAGAGAAGCACATTCAGCTGGCTTTCAGCGTGTCGACAAGCCATTCGTTGTCAGTCCCGCGCGTTGATGTTCACGAATTTCTATTCGCTGCGCCCAATACTCTTTATTCCTAGACAGCGAGGGTTTTCCACCACGAAAAAAGTTGACCAAACGCTAAGACCAAACCGTTTCAGCATTTGGTCAACAATCTGGAAAGCAGCTTGTTTGGCTGCTTTTTTCTGTACAGAAAAAATCGTTCATCACAATGAACGATTTTTCAAGAAAGCGCCAGATGGATTGCCTTTAGTTTTGCAGGAAGCTCATCAAACGTATATGCGGGCACGGTCTCTTTGTAATTGGCTGCTGCTGCTTTTTGACGTTCCTCAGGGTGGTTGATATAGAAAGCGGCTTTTTCCTTAAAGTCGTTCATGCTGTGATAAGAAATAAAGGATGAAAAAGGATGTGCCGCGGGTAAATCTGTTAATTGAAATGCTTCGCATGCAGCTATATCAAACGTCCGGTTATTAAAACTGGCATTTTGGAGGCGGATATGATTTTGATTGAAAGCAAAATGATAGGGCCGATGCGCATTCATCACGATGTCTGCCCCGTTATAATAATGGACGGCCTGTTCGGGCGGAACCCATGTGCTGACGACATCGATATGCGGCTGTTTGAGCACTTTATTCGGCAGGTATTTTCTCCATTCCTTTCCGATAACCCGAACGGTGAAAGGCAGATGCACCGCTTCTTTCATAAGCTGAACCCGGTTAGGGTAAGGATAGCCGATGATAAGCAGATTTGAATGAAAAGAATCATCTGTGTCCATTTTTTTAAACAGCCGGTGATTCACTGGAATCGGAACATAATAGACGTGCTGGCAGCCAAGCTCCTGATAATAGAGAGCGGCATTTTGTTCAATCGTTAATATGGCGTCAGCGTGCTTTATCACCTGAAGACTGATATCAATGTAAAATGGGTCTTCGGTCAGCCAAACATATACGGGAATATCCTTACCCTTTAACCAGATCAGCCAGTCGTGAGGAACGCGGTCTCCAACCATCATGAGTGCGAAGTCCGGCTGAAACGCTTCGATGTTCTCCAGAGATTCTGGTTCCGGAATATCTGCAGACATGTACTCTGTATGAGTATGACGAAAACATTCTTCAGCCCAGCGGTCAAAATAACTGTATATTCCTCCGTATCCCGACTGGATATACAACACTTTCATCAGATGTTATGAAAAGAATGTGACGCTTTCTACTTTGTCGACATCAATTAATGTTGTAGCTTGCCCTTCTGGCGTGACGGAGCTTTCCTGTGTTACAAATACGATGCCGTGAATTTGATCAAAAGCAACGAAAACAACTGGCCCGATCATGTCACCTGAATCAGTTACGATGCTGATTGTAGTGCCTGGCGTAATTCTGGCAAAAATCCATCTTGCCGGAAGGGAAGTAGATTCAGCCGTAATCATTTCACTTTGATCTACTTTTTGATCGATTGCAGCTTCAAGCAAGTCTTTAAGATGGTTTTCCACGTTTTCTCCTCCTTCTGTTGCAGTTGGAAATAAAGGGTTTAAAAGGGTTTTAATCAAATCCTTTTTTAACTCTGCGTTTTCAGAGCTCATTACACACACCTCCTATTCAATAGTGAACTCATGTTAATCATATTCTTCAGGCCGCCATTTGGTATGAGTCGAATGCCGTACCTGACCTATTTTTCATATATTTAAGGAAAATGCTGATTTTTTAAATGAGTGGACATAGCCTATACCATAAATCGAAATCAGTCATATTGTGAAACAGAGCATAAGGGTAAAGGAGAGGGAATGTTTGGATATTGAGAACCACGTGAATCAAGAAGAAAACCAAGATGAACTGCATTTTATTTTGCTTTTGCTGATTTTGCTTATTCGCCAATCGTCTACTGAGCATCCATCTGATCTCAGGCGCCAGCTCGTATTTGCAAAAGAGCTTGGCGTACCGGTTTCAACCGTTCATCTGATAAATGGGGAGACGCTTCAAAACGTCATCATAAAAGAGGTTCTGAGTGATTTGGTTATTTTTCAAAACCCGTTAAATCATACGAGATCTCATGTCGCACTCTCAAGTATTGTAAGCTGGGGTGCTTTTTAAATGATGACAGAGGCTCTGCTTGCTGCGGAGCCGTTTTGATGTGTGATGATAGGGGGGCTGTATATTGGGAGAGAAAGTGTCCATTATTTTAACGAGTTATAATAAACCTTACTATCTGCAAAAAGCGATCGAAAGCGTCATGAAGCAAACGCATGAACTATGGGAGCTCTTGATCATGGATGATCATTCTAATGATGAAACAATTGCAGTGATTCATAAATACCTTCATGACCCTCGCGTTCGTTATGAAAATAGTTTCGTACATCCCGCAGATCGATTAAAAACCACTCGTTATGCCACATTAATTAACAGTGCACTCCCATTTGCCGACGGCGATTTCATTTCCTATCTCACTGATGACACTGTTTATCATCCTGATCGGCTGAGCCGTATGGTAGAGATGTTTTCACATCATCCTGAGGCGCAGGCTGTTTATTCAAAACAAAAAGTTGTACAGGTGAACGAAAGGGGAGAGGCAATCTCCCATTTTTATAGAAATGCCAATACAGTGCTTCATCAGGCTGCTTTTCAAGTCGATCATTGCTCAGTTATGCATCGCCGTTCGTTACTTGATCGTATTCGCCATAAATATGGAAGCTATTGGGATGATGATATGAAGCATTGGAATCATGGCGACTCAATTTTTTGGGCCAGAATGAACAACTTTGCTCCGTTTCTGCCGATAAATGAAGTATTAGATACAACCTATAAAACCCCCGATTCGTTTCAAAATGCGTATCGGTTTCTGCCCGCCGATTTGATTGACGGATCTTTTGTAAAAGGATCAGATCAAAACGTGTATTTTTTTGATATGGGTGTGAGGCATCCTGTCGGGGAAAGGTGGGGTTCTTTGTATCTAAATCGGACTGTGGCCGTTCCAGATCCGTATTTATTCCAATATAACATTGGGAAAATGTTAAACATTCCGAACTACATTTTAGTAAAGGGAGCTGACCACCCTGCAATATTCTATATCGAAGCCGGAAAAAAAAGACGAATTGCTGATCAGTATGCTTTTCAGTTTTATCAATTTAAAAGAAAAGACATAGTGACCATTGGAGAAGAAGAACTGAAGGCGCTGCCAGAAGGGCTGCCAATTACGCGGGAACGATCTGGTTTGATCGAAAATCCGCCTGGACGCAGGCTTTTTTTCATAGAACGCGAGCCGTTTTTGTTTCTAAACGGCGTCTTTCACCCAATTCGTGAACAAGTAGTAAGGAAATTCTTTTTATATCATAAGCCAATCCCCGCTTCTTTCCGAAATATTCAGCAATTTCCAATTGGAAAGCCGTTTTATCCGGTGTACGATGAGATTATAAAGAAATTGAATATTGCAGCTGAGTAAAGGCACAGGCCATAAAAAGGAGACGTTCATGACAGGAGACTATTCAAAAACAGAACATCAATATATATTGTTAACGTCTGAATCGGCTTCGTTTGATCATTACAGCGTATATAGAGATCCGAAGCTGCCGCACATTTTTTCTCATAACTTTGTTCAGCTCCATGATACGTTTCCATTGAAGCGGTTATTGGACTTTTTGCCATCCGTACCAAAGCTGCTTCATGCAAATTATCTCCATTTAAAAGCGGCGCCGCAGCATGTTTTTCCGCTCGGGTTGAAGCAATCCCTTGTCAAAAGCGGGTTTGTTGTCGAGGATGAGCTGTTGTACGACATGAAGCTTAGTGATTGGAAAGGGCAGATGGGGCATCCGTTAACGGCATGGGGGACGGCTAAAAGTCTCAGTGATGGATCTTCTATCATGAAAATTTATGATTCCATTTATATCGGGGAAGCGATCGCTGAACAAAAATTAAAAAGAAAATATCCCTTTTATGAAACGGGTACGGTCATCCTTGTTGTTTGTTACAGCGATCCATCACAGAAGGTTCCCATTGGGTGCGGCGAACTTTTCATCCATCCGCAAGAAAAAACGGCTAAAATCGAAGAAGTTGCCATTTTGGATCAGTTTCAAAGGAAGGGCTATGGCAGCATCTTAGTGAAAGAAATGCTGTCTATCGCAAAATCGCTCGGAATGGAAGCGGCCTATTTAGTGGCTACAAGCACTGACGGTGCAACCCATTTTTACGAAAAGCTGACATTTAAAAAATATGAGCGGATACACACTGTTTTTCATTATTTCCTTTCCTAAAATAGGCGTTTGTACCAACCATTTGGGACTTGGCCCGCATAACATGCCGTATATCGTGATAAGAAAGGATGAAAACAGCATGCATGGATACGCTGGATACGGTTACGGAACTGGCTGCGGGACAAATACGTTTGTATTGATTGTTGTCTTGTTCATTTTATTAATTATTGTCGGAGCCGCTTTTATTGGCTAAATATGAATTTTTAAAAGAGCCTTTCCATTCAGGAAGGCTCTTTTTTGTGAGAAAAGTTTTTCAGTGAACGTCATGCCGCAATTTGGACACTCATATAATATGTCAAAAGGGTTTTTGAGGTGGAAACATGAGCAGTTATTTGATTAAGCCGGAGCTTAGTTCGGCCTATCCGGTTGTCAGTCATGCGAAGGGTTCATATGTTTATGATCAGACCGGAAAAAGATATCTTGACGGCTCATCAGGTGCGGTGACATGCAATATCGGCCACGGGGTTCGTCATGTGACTGAGAGGCTGAAAGAACAGCTTGATCAGGTGTCTTTTGCTTACCGCTCACAGTTTACGAGCGAGCCTGCCGAGCAATTAGCCGCTCTCTTAGCGCAGGAGCTGCCGGGAGACGTGAATTGGTCTTTTTTTGTCAACAGCGGATCAGAAGCCATAGAAACAGCGATGAAAATCGCCATTCAGTATTGGCAGGAAAAAAAGCAAACCCAAAAATCCATCTTTTTGTCGCGGTGGAGCAGTTATCACGGAATAACTTTGGGAGCGCTTTCATTATCTGGTTTTTATGAGAGGAGATACCGATTCACCCATCTCATTGAGCGATATCCCGCTACCTCAGCTCCCCACATGTATCGGCTGAATGATAGGACGGCAGAAGAAATTGTTCAAACTGCCGCTGATGAACTGGAAACGGCCATCAGAAGAATCGGAAGCCAATTTATCGCCGCCTTTGTGGCTGAGCCTATTATCGGTGCCGCAGGTGCAGCGATAACTCCGCCACCGGGATATTATGAGAGATTAAGTGAGGTATGCCGCACACACGAAATACTCTTTATTGCAGATGAAGTGATGACAGGTCTTGGAAGAACAGGGAGGATGCTCGCGACAGAGCATTGGCACACCGTTCCTGATATAGCTGTACTGGGTAAGGGCCTTGGTGCGGGGTATGCGCCTATTGCTGCTGCCGTTGTATCAGATCCTATTATTGAAACGATAAAACAAGGTTCGGGTGTGATTATGAGCGGCCACACATATAGTGCACATCCCTATTCAGCCAAAGCGGCTCTGGAAGTTTTGCGGTATGTGTTAAAGCACGGCTTGATCAAGCAATCAGAAAAAAAGGGAGCTGTGCTGAAAAAGAAGCTTATTGAGGCAGCTTCTCAAAGCAGCATCATTGGTGATGTACGAGGGAAAGGACTGCTATTAGGCATAGAATTTGTAGCTGACAAGAACACGAGGAACGTTTTTTCGCCAGAGCAGGCTATTACCCAGCGTATTGTAGCCGAGGCGAAAAAACGCGGACTGATTGTTTATCCTGCCAAAGCGGGAATAGACAGCGGGGAAGGAGATGCTGTCATTATTGCACCGCCTTTTACCATTTCAGATTGTGAGACTGAAGAACTCATATCAATTTTTTCAGAAACAGTTGCAGCGATTGAAAAAAACTGAAAAGGGATTGAAATCAAATGGCGCCATTTCAAAAAACAATCAGCATCGAAACGGCAATTGCAGATGTCCAGGACGGATCGGTCCTAATGTTTGGCGGTTTTGGAGGAGTCGGCTCACCTCCTTCATTGATTGAAGCTATATTAGACAGCGGTGTAACGGATTTAACCGTTATTTGCAATGATGCCGGGTTTCCGGAAATAGGGATCGGGCCGCTTATTGTCAATCAACGAGTCAAAACCCTGATCGCATCGCATATCGGTTCTAATCCAGTAGCGGGAAAACAAATGACAGACGGGACGTTAGAGGTTCAATTTTCACCCCAGGGAACGCTTGCAGAACGGATTCGCGCCGGTGGAGCGGGGCTCGGCGGCATTTTAACTGACGTGGGGATTGATAATCAAATGGTTTGTGAGGGAAAGAACATCATGTCTATGGCAGGAAAGCGATATTTGATTGAAGAGGCGCTGACGGCTGATTTTGCTTTCATCAATGCGCACATTGCAGATGAATTTGGCAATTTAACGTATGACAAAACAGCGCGCAATATGAATCCGCTTATGGCGATGGCCGCAAGGAGAACCTTTGCCGAAGCTCAGCGTATCGTCCCGATGGGAGAGATTTCAGAAGAAAGGATTGTTACACCGGGGGTTTTTGTCGAGGGGGTTGTGAGAAGCGAAGGAGTGAAGTGGAAATGGGCTTGGGAGTAGCAGAGAGAGAACAGATCGCAAAACGGGCCGCTTCTGAAATCAAGCCGGGCATGATTGTGAATCTCGGTATTGGCATCCCATCTTTGGTGCCAAACTTTTTGCCGCCTGGTATGCAGGTCATGCTGCAGGCTGAAAACGGTGTGCTCGGAATTGGCGAAAGCCCTGAAAAGGGAGATGAGGATGAACATTTATGCAACGCGGCTGGATTTCCGGTCCGCGCTGTTAACGGAGCGTCTTATTTTGATACAACGGTGTCTTTTGCGATGATCAGAAGAGGCAAAATTGACATTACCATTTTAGGTGCCCTGCAGGTCAGCCAGTCAGGCGATTTGGCGAATTGGCTTGTCCCGGGAAAAAAGGTGCCGGGTATGGGTGGTGCGATGGAACTGGCCCAAAAAGCGAAAAAAGTGGTTGTCGTCATGAGTCATACAGATCAAAAGGGAAGGCCCAAATTAACAGAAACATGCACGCTCCCGTTAACGGCGGCAGGCTGTGTAGATATGATCATTACTGAAAAAGCGGTTCTTGAGGTCGATGGCCGTCATTTCATTTTAAAAGAGCTGATGAATGGCTCGACAATCACCGAGGTGACAAGGCTGACTGAAGCTGAAATCAAAATAGATATGCCTTTTTCTTAAAGGGGGAATGAGGATGCAAGACATTGAGAAAAAAGTAATCGAGTGGCTTGATCAGCATTCGGCCAAAGCCATTCGTCTTCTCAAAAGGCTGATTGGAGAAAAAAGCACATTGGGTTCAGAATTTAATGCCCAAGCTGTTGTGCTGGAAAAACTGCGGCAATTTCATATGGACATTGACGTGTGGGAGCCAAGCCTAAAGCAATTAAAACAGCATCCCTACTTTAAATCAGACCGCTCCGATTTTCATGAGAGTCCGAACATCGTTGCAAAAAAAACGGGAGCGGGCGGGGGGCGGTCGCTGATTTTAAACGGCCATATCGATGTTGTGCCTGAAGGAAGCGTGAAGGATTGGAAGCATGAACCGTTTCAAGCTGTCGAAGAAAACGGTAAAATATATGGCCGCGGCTCAACGGATATGAAGGGAGGCAACACAGCCCTTCTTTTTGCTTTAGAAGCCCTGAACGCCTGTGATGTCAAATTGAAAGGTGATGTGTTATTTCAAAGTGTTGTCGATGAAGAGTGCGGCGGAGCGGGAACACTGTCTGCCATCATGAGAGGGTATCGTGCTGACGGGGCGCTGATTCCGGAACCGACGAACATGAAACTTTTTATAAAGCAGCAGGGGTCGATGTGGTTTCGGATCACAGTGAAGGGATTAGCGGCACATGGAGGCACACGCTATGAAGGGGTAAGCGCGATTGAAAAAAGCATGCATGTGATCAGAGCCATACAGGAGCTGGAAAAAGTCCGCAATGCCAGAATCTCAGATCCGCTGTACGACAATGTCCCAATACCTGTACCGGTGAATATCGGCACCATCTCAGGCGGAGCGTGGCCTTCTTCAGTTGCAGACCGTGTCGTCATAGAAGGGAGATGCGGAATTGCGCCCCATGAGAAGCCAGAAGCAGTAAAACTTGAATTGGAAAACTGGCTGAAGGATTTAGATTACCGTGATGAATGGTTTAAACGCCATCCGATTAAAGTTGAATGGTTCGGCGCTCAATGGCTTCCGAACGATTTGCCTAATGACCATCCTTTGATTTCAGTGCTGCAATCAGCCTATCAAAAAATGAAACAGACAGAGCCGATCATCGAAGCCTCGCCATGGGGAACGGATGGAGGGCTTTTATACCATGCAGGCGATACGCCTGTGATCGTTTTCGGGCCCGGAGAAACAAAAACAGCTCATCAAGCAAATGAATACATTGAGATTGAAGCCATGATAGAATCTGCTAAGATTATCGCTCTTTTTGTGATCGATTGGTGCGGGCTTCATACAGGCGGGGAGGGGGAGAATGAGGATGCTCAAGTCGATAATAAGTAATGGTGTCACTGCTGTTCTGGACCATGACAGCTTTAATAGGCGAATAAGAGTTGTCCGTTATGACGGCGCTATTGAGCAGGCCCTGCCTGATATCGTGGCAGCGGCAAAAGAAGAGGATGCGGAAAAAATCATCGTCTATACGAAACAGCAAGATGAAGCTGTGCTTGCCAGACAATTGTTTGCGCCGGAGGGTTTTCTCGAGGGCTATTATCTCGGCCACTCGGCTTGTGTCATGGCGCGTTACCTCACAGAAAAACGCAGGCAAACAGATTCATATATAAAGGAACAGGAGATGATCGAAGCTTTATACCGCACAGCACCTCACCCCCGTAGCGGAAACAGTCCAAACTTTACGATGAGAAAAGCGGAAATAAACGACATGTATCAGCTTTCGATGTTGTTTAAAAAAGTATTCCGTACGTACCCGACCCCTGTATTTGATCCCGCATACATTGAAAAGACGATGAATGAAAATGTGATGTATTATGTCATGTTTGATCATGACCGCCTGATCAGCGCAGCAAGCGCAGACATCAATCCAGAGCTCGGGCATGCAGAAATAACCGACTGCGCTGTGCTTCCGGAATATCGAGGCCATTCGCTGACAAGCTTTTTAATCGAGGCATTAGAAAAAGAAATGGCCGAGAAAGCAATCTTTCACGTGTTTTCTCTCGCCCGGGCTGCTTCTTTTGGGATGAATGCTGTATTGTATCATTCCGGTTATCAGTATGGCGGAAGGCTGATTAATAATTGCTATATAGCGGAAGGTCTTGAAAACATGAATATTTGGTGCAAGCACCTGTAAGTCAAAAAGATGCACGAGGAGGAATTCATTTGGAGAGCAAATGGTATAAACCGAAACGGCATTGGAAGGAGATAGAATTATGGAAGGACGTTCCGGAAGAGAAATGGAACGATTGGCTTTGGCAGCTTACACATACGGTAAGAACGTTAGATGATTTGAAAAAAGTCATTCGCTTGACCGAGGATGAAGAGGAAGGCGTCAGAATTTCAACCAAAACGATCCCCTTAAATATTACACCATATTATGCTTCTTTAATGGACCCCGATAACCCGAGATGCCCGGTCCGCATGCAGTCTGTACCTCTTTCTGAAGAAATGCACAAAACAAAATACGATCTGGAAGATCCCCTCCATGAGGATGAAGATTCACCGGTACCTGGACTGACACACCGCTATCCCGATCGTGTGCTGTTTCTTGTCACCAATCAATGTTCCATGTACTGCCGCTACTGTACAAGAAGGCGTTTTTCCGGACAAATCGGAATGGGAGTTCCTAAAAAACAGCTTGATGCTGCAATTGCTTATATCCGGGAAACACCTGAAATCCGCGATTGTTTAATTTCAGGCGGTGACGGACTGCTAATCAATGACCAAATTTTAGAATACATTTTAAAAGAGCTGCGCAGCATTCCGCATCTGGAAGTCATTAGAATCGGAACGAGGGCTCCGGTCGTCTTTCCGCAGCGCATTACCGATCAGCTGTGCGAGATCTTGAAAAAATATCATCCAGTCTGGCTGAACACCCATTTCAATACAAGCATCGAAATGACAGAGGAATCCGTTGAGGCCTGTGAAAAGCTGGTGAATGCGGGAGTGCCGGTCGGAAATCAGGCCGTCGTGTTAGCCGGTATTAATGATTCGATTCCCATCATGAAAAAACTCATGCACGACTTGGTAAAAATCAGAGTCCGTCCGTATTATATTTATCAATGTGATCTGTCAGAGGGGATCGGACATTTCAGAGCTCCTGTTTCCAAAGGTTTGGAGATTATTGAAGGGCTGCGTGGCCATACCTCGGGCTATGCGGTTCCGACCTTTGTCGTTGACGCACCGGGCGGCGGTGGAAAAATCGCCCTGCAGCCAAACTATGTCCTGTCGCAAAGCCCTGACAAAGTCATCTTAAGAAATTTTGAAGGTGTGATTACGTCATATCCAGAACCGGAGAATTACATTCCTAATCAGGCTGACGCCTATTTTGCATCCGTTTTTCCTGACATCGCTGACAAAAAGGAGCCAATTGGACTGAGTGCCATTTTTGCTGACAAAGAGGTTTCATTTACACCGGAAAACGTAGCCAGAATCAAAAGGCGGGAAGCGTTTACAGCGAATCCGGAGCATGAAACATTAAAAGACCGGCGTGAGAAAAGAGATCAGCTTAAAGAAAAGAAATTTTTGGCGCAACAGAAAAAACAGAAAGAGGCTGAAAACGGAGGGGATTCTTCATGAAAACATGCGAATGGTGCGGCGAGCTTGAAGCAGTACCCGGCAGGAACACGGTGTACTGGGAGCTCCCTGACGGAACAAGAGCCATAGAGCTGACTGACACCCCCGCCATGGTGTGTGCTTCCTGCGGAATGACCTATCAGGAGGAAGCCACAATAAAGGTGATTGAGGATCAGCTGCTTTTGATTCAAACAAAAAAACTGCCTCAAAGCCTGACCTACCAACAGCTCATGGAGACAGAAAGGATCCTGAAACGCAACTATTTTGACTTCTCCTGAATGATGTTTCGGTATTCTTTTGTTGTATTTTTACACTTGAACTGTATAATAGAACAACAAAAGACAGACATCAGGAGGGGAAACCCATGAAATCCTTTTATCACTATTTATTGAAATATAGACACCCGAAGCCTCAGGACAGCATCAGTGAATTTGCCAATCAGGCGTATGAGGATCACAGCTTTCCGAAAACCTCAACCGATTATCATGAAATCAGTTCATATTTGGAGCTGAACGCTGATTACCTTCACACGATGGCGACGTTTGATGAAGCTTGGGATCAATACGAGGCTGAAGTTCACGGCAGATAATAACTGTTTCGTCCGCAGATTCCTGCGGATTTTTTTATGTCCTAATCTAACCATAATTGGATATTTCCTTTGGTTTTCATGCCCATGCGAATTGGTGTCACCCGGCATACGATAGCGTATGAGAAATGTTGCGGCGAGGGGGAGACACCATGAAGCAAAATAAACCGAAATTCCAAGTAGGGGATGTTGTAGTCGTCATTATGTATGGAACAGTCGGCACCATCACAAAAGTACACCAAATTGATCATCACTATCTTTATGAAGTCAATCATAATGAAGTCTTATACTTTGAATCGTCCATTCAGCTGTACAAAGATTATGAGGGTGTCATTGTCGACATGGAAAAGCTGGATATTGAGTATGAATTCCTTATTGGGGATGTTGTTTATGTAAAAGATTATGGAAAAGAACTCTTTCGCATTATCGGCCACAGAACAGAAATTTGGAGATATTTAGAAGATGGCTGGGAAGATATCATTTATGAGCTGACCCGTTTAAAGGATGGAGAGTGGCTTGAAACGGAGGAAGAGGATCTCACGCTGGTGCTGAGAAAATATGAAATGGACCAGTTTGTACACCAGCTGTTGTTTGTCCACTATGTCGGAGAAACTGGCCATGAGATCGGCGAAGATATTGCATCGTCTGCTCTTCTTCAGTTTGAAGGCGATGATGAAGATCAAGATACCCTTCACATCCTTGCTGTATCAATTGTTGATGAGCTTCTCGATATTTATAACGACTACAAAATTCTGTATGACATGTTTCGAGATGAAGAATATAAGGATATGATGATGTTTGTTCTGGAAAGTTTAAAAGAGCATTTCAGTTAGTTTGTGAACATGCAGATCAAGACATATAAAAAATAAGGCAGACAGCCCCACATCATCACATGCGTCATTCCTTTAAGCGTTTTTTCCATGATGATATCGAATCTTTCTCCGTCCAGTGCTTCCATCATTTTAGCAATCATTCCTGTCAGCCTCCCATGGCTTGTTTTTTATTCAATGTATATGATTGAAAGAATTGTTTAGAACACCGGGTATAATTCAGCCTGTTTTTTCATAAAACATAAAAAAGGAGGCGGTACGGAGATGAAAGAAATAGATCTTGTGATTGATACGGAAGAAATCGCTGAATTTTTTTACAGAGAGCTTGCGCGACGGGGCTACATACCGAGTGAGGATGAGCTGTTTGAAATCGCTGACATTACCTTTGATTATTTGATAGAAAAATGTATGATAGATGAAGAGCTGGATGAAGATGATTGAAGCTTGAAGCCGGAGTGGTCAGCTCCGGTTTTATTATTCGTGTTCTATGAATTTTGTGATAATTGAGGTGGTTTACATGTTGTACAAGCCCGTTAGCCTGTTTCTTTTCTTTCTTTTTCTAGCTGCGGCCATTCATACAAATGCTGTTCAATCAGCGGATGAAGCGATAAGCAAGGCAGCTGTTTTGACCCGTCAGCCATGGCTTAATGAGGTCATGACAGGGGTTACGCATCTTGGTGCTTCTTCTATTCTGCTCCCTCTTATCGTAATCATTGGAGCGGGCCTGTTTTTTTACAAAAAAACAGGAGACGGCCTTTTGATGCTCTTGATATTCGGTGCGGATCGGCTATTAAACAAAGTCTTAAAAGAATGGATCGAACGAGTAAGGCCTAATTTTGCTCCGCTGGTACATGAATCATCCTTCAGCTTTCCGAGCGGCCACTCCATGAATGCTGCCTGTGTTTATCCTGTCTTAGCCTACTTTTTAGTGAAACACATTCCGTTTTTGTCCAAACATAAAAAAATCGTATACACCATAGCCGGCGTGATCACAGTTTTGGTCGGCATAAGCAGAGTATACTTGGGGGTTCACTTTGTGACCGATGTGCTAGGAGGCTTTAGTCTCGGCCTGCTTCTGTTTTTCCTAGTAAAAGATTTTGACGAAAAGATGAAGCGGTTTCGACAAAAATAGAGAGAGGAAAACGCGGCAAAAACGCCAATATGTTATAGAAATAAAAGGGAGGGGATCTTGATGATGTTATCCGTGTTTAAAAAGAAGTCTTGTTCTTATGACGTGACAATATTTCAAACACCTCGGTTTGGCGAAAAAAAAGGCTACAGAGCCGTCTATCGAACTGAACTGAACGGGAGCGGTCATCAAGATGTGCTGAAAAGGGCATTCTCTTTGTTTAATGTATTTGACACCGTTCCAAGTGATTATGATGCGAGATTTGTTGCCACAGGAGACGTGATTCTGATTGATGAAGGCAGAAAAGGCAAGACATATTACAAGCTGCTTCCCGCCGGATGGAGGAAAATCAATCGTCTGATTGTGCAAACGACATAACAAAAAGAAAACTGCGGACTTCCGCAGTTTTCTGCAGTTTAAGGCTTGCGTTTGGCAGCGGAATATTCTTTCCCGTGCGCCTCTTCAGCTGCAATGACATCTTTTGCAGGTATGTGATTGTTCTTTTTTTGGCCGGTAATCCGGTTGCGCTGTTTTTTACCCATGTCTTATCCCTCCTTCCTGCGGTTAGGTTTTCAAATAAACACCTCGTTTATCCCGTTTTTCACAGGAAGTCCCCGAACAGCCTCAGAGCATTTCTTTTTTCACTATATTCCTTTATAATCAATGCTGAAGTTTGTCTCATCATGACATTCGTTGTAAAATGAACGGACTGGATGATAATTTAGATTTAGGAGGATAAGAGATGAGTGTACATATAGGTGCTGAAAAAGGACAGATTGCGGATACAGTGCTTTTGCCGGGAGATCCTCTCCGAGCAAAATTTATTGCTGAAACGTATCTTGAAGATGTAGAATGCTACAATGAAGTCAGAGGCATGTATGGATTTACGGGTACATATCAAGGCAAGAAAATATCCGTGCAAGGCACGGGAATGGGCGTTCCTTCTATTTCGATTTATGTGAATGAACTAATTCAAAGCTATGACGTACAAAACTTAATTAGAGTAGGTTCTTGCGGCGCTATCCGTAAAGATGTCAAGGTGCGGGACGTCATTTTGGCTATGACCTCCTCAACTGATTCACAAATGAACAGGGTTGCTTTTGGAAGCATTGATTTTGCCCCATGCGCAGATTTCGAGCTTTTAAAAAATGCTTATGATGCCGCAAAGGATAAAGGCGTGCCGGTAACTGTAGGAAGCGTATTTACAGCTGATCAGTTCTATAACGACGATTCGCAAATCGAAAAGCTTGCAAAATACGGCGTGCTCGGCGTTGAGATGGAAACAACTGCATTGTATACATTAGCAGCGAAGCACGGAAGAAAAGCGCTGTCAATTCTCACTGTGAGTGACCACGTACTAACAGGAGAAGAAACAACAGCGGAAGAGCGTCAAACCACATTTCATGATATGATAGAAGTGGCTTTACATTCCGTATCACAATAAAATAAATCAAGAGGCGTGCTGGATGCCGGCAGCCTCTTCTTTATGAATGCGGAAACGATTGATAAAAGGAAGGAAATGGAGTATGAAAAAGACCGGTAAGTGGTTCTCGCTGGCAGCCGCTCTGAGTGTGACGGCATTAGTCGGAGCCGGCTGCAGCATGTCAAACGGAGATGCTCAAAAGGATACGAAAACCACAGCAGAAACGAAGCAAACAGAACAAAAAACAGCTGACAGCAAAAAAGAAAACAAGCAGGACAATGAGTTTTCATTGGAAAGCAAATATTTCAATGATACTAAACAAGTAGATGGTCTGGAAACTATTCAAAATCCAGAAAATATACTCGCTTTGGTCAATAAAGAATACGCTTTGCCTGAAAACTATGAACCTAGTGATCTTGTTATACCTGATGTTGAGTTTTCTTTTGAAGAAAAGATTCAAAAACGTTACATCAGGAAGGAAGCGGCCGGCGCATTAAAGACGATGTTCGATGCTGCGAAAAAGGAAGGCTATGAACTGGCAGCTGTCTCGGGATACCGCGCGTATGACAGACAGAAAGTCATTTTTAACAATGAAGTAAACTTAAAAGGGGAAAAGAAGGCAAGGGAAGCGGTTGCTTACCCGGGTGAAAGCGAGCACCAAACAGGCTTAGCGATGGACATCTCAAGCCGGAGCAATGGCTTTCAGATTAATGAAGCGTTTGGAAGCACGGCAGATGGAAAATGGGTGCAAGATAATGCTTATAAATATGGTTTTATCATTCGCTATCCAAAAAATAAAGAAGATGTTACGAAATACAAATATGAGCCATGGCACCTGCGCTATGTAGGCAAAAAGGCCGCAAAAGTCATCCACGACAATGATTTAACGCTGGAAGAGTATTTTGAAAAAGTGAAGAAAATCTAAATAGAAAGCCCGCTTACAATTTGATAAGCGGGCTTCATTGTGTTTGATGAATCTGGCGCTTGCACAGACAATAAGTCTATGTTTACCAGAAGAATAAACCAGCCAGAGCCACTCCTGTAATTAAACCGAGGGAAATACCGTAAGCTGCTCCGTATCCCCAATAGCCGCCCCAATATCCGTAACCGAAACCTCTAGGACCCGCGCCGGCAGGAGTTATATAAACCCTGTCTCTTGTGACACGGGTAATTCTGCCGACGTGCACTCTTCCGCCTCTTTCAGTAATTCTGACGACTTTACCTTGGTGGTTCCTGCAAAGATGGTAATATCTCTCCAATCTTGTTTCCCTCCTATACTGACTTTCTATCAGCATATGATAGACAGGATAAAAAGGTTGGACGAAAACAGGGGGTGATACGCCGTTTTACTTATATGCAATAAAGATACAATGTCCCATGTACTCACTATAGATCTGCATGAGTTCATAATGTGTTTGAAGTGTATCGTAATAGATAGGGGCAATCGTTTGCGATAAATCCATTTCTGTGGTTGGCTCAAATTCCATGTCGTCCGGAAGAAGTGATATCGCTTCCGTTTTTTGAAAGCCATAGGTTCTCAGGAGTTTATGCCACTCGAGTTCTTCATGTAAGCAAGTAAAACCGTAGAAATCCATCATTTGCTTTTTTTCTGCGGGCGGCATCGGTTTTTTTAAAGCTGCTTCAATACCAATCAGCATCCCGCCGGGCTTCAATACTCTTGACATTTCCTGAAGAGAGGATGACAGATGGGAAAAACTGAGGACTGACTCGGACAATACGCATGAAAAGGACTCGGAAGAAAACGGGAGGCGTTCCAGTTCGGCTTGATATGATGGAATGGCGAGACCTTCATTTGCAAATCTTTTTTTCGCTTTCTCAAGCATGATAGGGTCTTTATCAACAACTGTTACAGGATAAAGCAAATGGCCTAAATAAGCCGCTGTTTGTCCTGTTCCGCATCCAGCATCAAGAATCGGCTGATCCGGGGAGGGCGCGGCTTTTTGCAAGACCGCTTTTGAAAAAGCCAGTCCGCCCGGATGCGCTCCTGCGACACCGAATAAGGACAGCATTTCTAAATATCGGCTCAATATCGAATCCTCCTTTTTTTTTATCATATGTCATATAAAGACATAGGGTTTATGAAAAGCGAAAGAAGGGCGTTTCTCATTCTTTTTTGCTCCGAGTTGACGAATAAGAATTCGTCCATGATAATATTGTAAGAAGAAAAAGGTGGTGTTTAATTGAAACGGCAATTTAAACTGTTTTTTATAGTGCTGATCACTGCGGTTGTCGCTTCGGCGCTTACTTTATTTATTGCGGGCAATTCCAGTATCCTGGGCCAAAAATCAATTCGTGCGGGAGACAGTCAGTTCGACAAGTTAAATAAAGCGTATGAGCAAATCAAAGGTGATTACTACCAAAAGACAGACGATGACAAATTAGTAGACGGAGCAATTAAAGGAATGATTGAATCTCTGGATGATCCGTATTCGACATATATGGATCAAGAGGAAGCAAAATCATTCGACGAGACCATTTCTGCATCCTTTGAAGGGATCGGAGCGCAAGTAGAGGAAAAAGACGGTGAAATCCTTATTGTGTCGCCAATTAAAGGTTCACCTGCTGAAAAAGCGGGGATCAAGCCGAAGGACCAGATCCTTAAGGTGAACGGAAAAAGCGTCAAAGGCATGAATGTAAATGAAGCCGTCGCTTTAATCCGCGGAAAAAAGGGCACAAAAGTGAAGCTTGAGCTCAACAGAGCGGGTGTCGGACATATCGATCTCTCCATTAAGCGCGATACCATTCCTGTAGAGACCGTCTATTCCGAGATGAAAGACAACAATATCGGCGAAATCCAAATTACTTCTTTCTCTGAAACAACGGCAAAAGAGCTGAAAAACGCCATTGACAGTTTAGAGGAAAAAGGCGCTGAAGGCTATATTTTAGACTTGAGGGGCAACCCGGGCGGTTTAATGGAACAGGCGATTACAATGAGCAACATGTTCATTGATAAAGGAAAAAACATTATGCAGGTTCAATACAAAAACGGTTCTAAAGAAGTCATGAAGGCTGACAAAGAACGTACAATAACCAAACCTACCGTCGTTTTAGTCAATGACGGCACAGCCAGCGCCGCGGAAATTATGGCCGCTGCCCTCCATGAATCGTCAGGCATACCGTTAATCGGGGAAACGACATTTGGAAAAGGCACGGTGCAGACTGCAAAAGAATATGATGACGGCTCTACTGTCAAACTGACAGTCGCCAAATGGCTGACGGCTGACGGTGAATGGATTCATAAAAAAGGGGTCAAGCCCCAAGTGAAAGCAGAGCTGCCTGATTACGCGAAGCTGCCGTTTTTGGACGCGGATAAAACGTATAAATCCGGTGATTCAGGCACAAACGTCAAAGTCGCTCAGCAAATGTTCAAAGCACTTGGCTACAACGTAAAAGTTAACAGTACGTATGACCAGGATTTTGTATCTGTCGTCAAACAGTTCCAGAAAAAAGAGAAGCTGAAAGAAACAGGCGTATTGACTGGCGAGACAACAACGAGATTAATGACAAAACTTCAAAAGAAACTGTCGAATAATGATACGCAAATGGAAAAAGCAATTGAAACACTGAAAAAAGAAATGTAAAAAACCCCATACGCGCCTGCCGCGTATGGGGTTTTTTATGCGCCTCTCTGACTTGGATTGGGCTCTTGTTTTTTACCAAATAAACCTTCAATGACAGGATTGGACCCTGCTTTTTTGACGAACAGCGGATTCAGAATCACCACAGCGATGATGTTGGCGGCCAAACCCCAGAACCCTTCATAAATGCCATTTGCGGATTGAGTGGTATACACAATAAATGTTACTGCAAGGCCGACTAATAATCCGATAACTGTCGCTTCTTTCGTTTGATGCTTCCAGAATAAGCTGACAGCAATCGCCGGGAAGATTTGCACCATGCCTGATACGCCTAATAGCTGAAGTGTCACTAAGGCAGTCGGGAACAGCATGCCAAACAGAAGCGCAAGGCCGATAACAACAAACACCATTGAACGTGTGACAAGGGTAAGCTTGCTTTGGGACACATTCGGATGAATCAAATCCCGATACAGGTTATTGGCAAATAAATTTGATGCTCCGATGGCCATGATAGAACAAGGGATCAATGAAGCAAGAGCAATTGTGGCATATGCAAAACCTTGCGCCACACCGCCGTAAGATGTTTGAATCAAATGCAGCAGCGCCAGTCTTGGATTTGTATCTTCCGGCAGGACAAGA
The DNA here is from genome assembly GCF_053903245.1 of Bacillus sp. K7. NCBI lineage: Bacteria > Bacillati > Bacillota > Bacilli > Caryophanales > Bacillaceae > Bacillus > Bacillus sp. K7. Next base: position 2,039,676 of record NZ_CP096406.1, on the reverse strand, counting down.
AAGGCGATAAAACCAAGAAAAATGACCAAAATTAATACAATATTATAAAGCGGCAAGAACATGCTGTTTTTTCTTACTGCATCAGCGCTTTTCGCTGTGAAAACACCTGTAGCGGCATGTGCCCACATAAAAAGTGCCAGAGCGGAAACAATAGATGCTGTGATAAACCAAGGGATGCCTTTTGGCCCTTCTGACGGTATCGTCAGCATTTGCGGCGCTTCCTTCACTAACGTGTCAATCATCGGCGTCCAGCCGTTAAGATGAATGAGAGGGAGGGACACCACCATAAACAGCATAATGACCCACACTAAAATGTCTTTAATGATGGCTGTAAATGTAGGCCCTTTAATCCCGCTGAAAAATGTGTAAAGAGCAACAAGAATAAATGAGATGATCACAACGAATTTTACGTTTATATATCCGGTGCCGGCAACCTGGAGCGTATCTTGAATGCCGCTCAGCTGAAGACATATGTATGGAATGAGCATGAGCACACCGACAATGGCAACGAGACTTGCTAAAAGCTTGCTGTCAAACCGTTCCCGGGCGTAATCCGCCAGTGTTGTTAATTTGTGAATTTTCGCAATATTCCAGAGTTTTGGCAGGAAGAAGTAAGCGATAAAGTAGGCCAAAACAGAATAAGGAATGGCGAAAAATGCAACACTTCCGCCGGTAAAAGCAGTACTGGTCAATCCTAAGAAAGTGTAGGCCGTATAGAGGTCGGCGCCTACTAAAAACCAGACGAGAAGGCCGCCGAAGCGCCTGCCGCCGACAGACCATTCTTCCACTGAGGCGCGTGAGGATTTGTCTCTTCCAGCGAGAAATCCGATACAGACAACGCTTAATACGATAATAGCTGTAATGAGAAGTGCAGTCAGATTCCCTTGCATTATTCAAGTCCTCCATCTTTTTTTTGCATCTGGTATATGCCAAACGAGCATAACGGCGTAATAATAATCCACAACAGCAGCCAGAAGTGGAAAAACGGAAGGCCGAACATAATCGGTTCCATTCGATTCACAAGCGGCAATAAGGCAAGCTGAACGAATGGCAAAAGAATGAGAATAACAATAAATGCTTTTTTAACCATTTCTTTTCCTCCTGAATCATGATAATGCTCACTATAATAGCAGTTGTAAGAAAAGATCACAAGATCATTATTAGAAAAAAGTGATTTTTTTAATTATTCAATCAAAAACACATGGTTTGCATCCTGCATGATAAAGGTTTAAAATAATAAATATCTTGAAGTCGAGATAAATAGGAGTGGAAACATGAAAACAGAAGGTTTGCATCACGTCACAGCATTCGCCAAAGATCCGCAAGAAAATTTGCGGTTTTATACAGAAGTGCTTGGGCTTCGGCTTGTTAAAAAAACAGTCAACTTTGATGATCCCGGAACATATCATTTTTACTTCGGAAATCATAATGGAGATCCCGGTACCATTATGACCTTTTTTCCGTTCCAGGGAAGCGGACAGGGAACGGTGGGCAAAGGCCAAGCGGGTCGGGTCTACTTTTCAGTTCCTAAAGGCTCCCTGTCTTTTTGGAGGAAACGCCTTGAGAAAAACGGGCTGAATCCCGAGGAGAAAACGTTATTCGGTGAAATGGGTCTGGTTTTTGGTGATACGGAAGGCCTTCCGCTAGCGATCATGGAGGATGAACAAAGCGGCAAAAGCGGGTGGGCGCCTGACGGTATTTCAGAACATGAAGCGATCACAGGGATGAAAGGCGTGCTGCTGTATTCCTATGACCCGCAGGCGACGATTCAATTGTTAACCGAAAGCCTCGGATACACCAAAGCGGCGGTAGAAGACCAGATTGTCAGGCTGACATCATCAGCGGCCATCGGGGGCATCATTGACGTACATTTACACCCTGAAAAAAGAGGAGTGGGAGGTTATGGCACGGTGCACCATATAGCATTTCGGACAACGAAAGAGGAACAGGCGAAATGGCTGCCGATTCTTGCCGAAAATCATCTCCCTTCATCAGAAATCCTTGACAGAGAATATTTCACATCCGTTTATTTCAGGGAGAAAGGCGGTATCTTATTTGAAATCGCCACAGATGAACCGGGCTTTATGACAGATGAAACGTTTGCTGAGCTAGGGACTTCATTAAAACTGCCTGAATGGCTGGAGAAACATCGAAAACAAATTACAGACGTTTTGCCTGAACTATAAAAGGGGGAATTTACAATGAACCATATTTTTGAAAAAGGGACATCTGACAACGTATTGCTGCTGTTACATGGCACTGGCGGAAATGAGCACGATCTGCTTTCGCTAGGACGGTTTATAGACCCTCATGCCCATTTGCTTGGTGTCAGAGGTTCAGTGCTTGAAAATGGAATGCCGCGCTTTTTTAAACGTCTGAGTGAAGGGGTCTTTGATGAAAAGGATCTCGTGGAGCGGACAAGAGAACTGAAAGAATTCATCGACGAGGCAGCAGAAACGCATCAATTTGACCGTGGCCGAGTGATTGCGGTCGGTTATTCAAACGGCGCAAATATTGCGGCAAGCCTGCTTTTTCATTATAAAGATATCTTAAAAGGGGCTATTCTCCATCATCCGATGGTTCCGATACGTGGTATCAAGCTGCCTGACATGACAGGACTTCCTGTTTTTATCGGTGCCGGAAAATACGACCCTCTCTGCACGAAGGAAGAATCAGATGAGCTTCATCGCTATTTGCGTGACAGCGGGGCGTCAGCCTCCGTTTTTTGGCAGGATGGGGGCCATCAGCTGACGCAGCATGAAGCTGAACAGGCTCGCGAATGGTACAAAGATGCGATTGTATAAAAAAACCTTAGTCCGAATGCGGACTAAGGTTTTTCATATCCTTATAGCCAAGTTGAAACGTTTGAAAGCGGCAAGCGGTTGCTTTGATGGGCAGGTTTCACTGCTTTTCCGATTGAAATGAGCATAACCGGAACATAGCGCTCACTGATATCAAATTGCTTTTGGAACTGCTCTTTGTTAAATCCTCCGATTGCGCAAGTGTCATAACCTTTTGCTTTTGCGGCAATCATAAGCTGCATAGCCGCTAAAGAAGCATTTAAGAAAGCGGAATCACGAGCGAATTGTTCACTTTGATAAGCACCATTAATTTGGCCGAGCAAAGTTTGTTTGATTTCATCTGTAATATAGCCCTGGTTTACCAATTCAGCATATACGTCTTCGCCGTTTTCATTTGCCTTTAAATCGCCTAAAATAGCAACAACAGCTGAAGACTCAACGATTTGTTTTTGATTATAGGCTACAGGAAGAAGTTCCGCTTTTGCTTCATCGCTGTGAAATACGGTGAAATGCCAATGCTGAAGGTTCCAAGCTGAAGGCGCTTTAGTCGCAAGGTCCAATAGCTCAGTCAGCTCCTCCTTAGAGATGGGGGCATTCGTATCATACTCCTTTACAGAAGCACGTGCTTTTAAAACGTCCAGAGTATTCGTCATAGTGTTTCCTCCTTCGGATAAACGTGGTATGATAATAGAAAAGTTAGAAGCTTACTAAATGTAACTTGAAAGATTATTGTAATGGATCATGGAAAACATGTCAATCAATAGATGAAGGGATGAGGACTTGTGGGAAATACAATGTGCCCTAAAATGGAATCCGCTTTCTCATTGCTGGGAAAACGATGGAACGGTCTAATCATCCATGTGCTTATGGATGGGCCGAAACGGTTTAAAGAGATTACGGAAACAATTCCGATGATCAGCCAAAAAATGCTGGCGGAGCGCCTAAAAGAGCTTGAACAAAACGAGATCGTCGAGCGGCAGGTTCTTCCTGAAACGCCAGTCAAAGTTATTTACACGCTGACTGAAAAAGGAACGGCGCTTCAAGCTGTATTCCAAGAGATGCAAGCGTGGGCCGACCAATTTTGCGAGCCCGGTGAAACAGTGTGCGAAGAAGAGAAATAAGGAAAGAGGCGTCCGGGAAAGAGCCTTTGTTTCAATGTAAAGTCATGTGAGGGGTGATTCATGCCGTTTACATGACTTTTTATATTTGTCAGAGTGGCTTTTACTACAGATTAGCAAAAGTAATGGTAAGGTGAAGGCGATATACAAATATTGAAAAAGATCGATCCGTGAAAAAGTTATTAGCAGCTAACCTATTGTTAATGGATAGAATCATTTATTCCGTCATGCACATCACCAAAGCGGGCTCTATCTGTCTGAATGTTATATACACGGTCAAAAGCCAGTTAGCTTTCATTAAAGAGACATTGGCATCGAAACTGGATGTAAATAAGGAATTCAGGCTCCATCTGCCACATTTTCATTACTCCTTATCCCCGTCTTGCTGGCTGTTTTCGTTCTGATGATGAAAAAGAAATGAGCGAAAAAAAGAGAGAGTATCTGCTGGAACTCTCTCTTTTTTTGCTATAAAGGAGCCGGTTATGATATGCAAACTTGCCATTTTCATTATCTTATAGTTTTCCATTCAAAAATTGCGCTTCTCCAAGACCGAAACTCCAGTCTGCGTCACCATTTTCGGTAATGGATACCATTAAATCTTCAGGGGAAATCCCACATTCGGCTTGGAGCTTTTCAGCCAGCAGGGCATACAGTTTTTCCTTTTGGCTTTCTGTTCTTGTTTTGCTTGTCATACTGATGATAACCAGATCTTTGCTTCTTTGAAACCCTAATCCTGTGTCCTGGATCATAAGCTCGTTTTCCGGATGCTGATGGACAATTTGATATCGGTCTCTTTCCGGAACGCCAAACGCTTCGACCATGGCTTGATGGGCAGTATCTAATAACAATTGCAGTGATTTTTCGTCACGGCCTTCAATTAAATCAAAACGTAATAATGGCATGTGAATTCCTCCTCTTGTGAAGTTGTAATCTGTCTGTTTTCACATTGATTGATTTGCTTTCAGACAATGCATAGATATAAGAATCGCTTACTTGATAAAAACGATAACATATAACCAAAATGTAATCAACATATAACTAATCGGTGGTTTGGGTATGTGATAGAGGAAAAAGGTGAACTATAGCATGATTGGTAGGCGTTGATGGGAAATTAGTGTGAATGATGAGTTGACCAAAAGGTAACAATTATATAACCAACACTTTTTTGTTTTCTCATGATTAAAGTAAAAGGACTTACGTTTGTCTCACTTATTGTGTTTCATTTTTAGTTGACATGGATATCAATAAAATCGGTCTTCATCACTTGTCATGCATATGTTGGTGGATTTTAAAAGATAAAGGTATGTTTCGGCTTGAGCATGACCAAAAACATTTCTAACTGGGGCGCCGCTTACAACAGTTCTCCCAGTATCAGGGCTTTGCTGTGTGTTTGACAGAGCTGATGATGTTACAATACAGGTTTCTGGTCATAGCCCAATCGTTTTTCTTCTTTGTTGAATACCTTACATATAGGCAGACATAAAGGAGGAAAAAATCATGTACCCTCATCATTCTTATTATCGCGGGAATCCAAGTGCAGCCGGATACCCGGCGCGAAGTCCTTTTGTGTTTGGCGCTCCTTTAGTCGGCGGTTTATTAGGCGGCTTTCTCGGGAGTGCACTGTTTAACTACCCACGCCCTTATGCTTATCCGCCTGGCCCTTACGGTTACGGAGGCGCGCCGTACGGTTTTGGTGCCGGTGTGCCATACGGCGGATACCCCGGTTTCTATTAACAAAAACGGCCTGCATCGGTGCAGGCCGTTTTTTATCGGAATATTTCCACCTCGGACATATTGTAGTCATGCTGCTTCTGGAACATCACTTCCAGAAGGCCGTCCTTATAGACGGCTTTTGTTCCTTTGCGTTTGACTAAACAAGGCAGGTTTATCTTTTTGGGATGGTTTACATTCGGGAAATTCTCTATCATTAATGTGTGTGAAGTGTGTTTAACTTTTACCTGATCCAGCTGGCCTTCACTGATTGGCACTTTTACAAACACATGGTCTGTTGTTTCAAAGAGATCTATGTCAGATTTAATGTCAGATTTGGCGTGCTGTTCTTTTTTGGGGAGGGGATCGCGGAAAGGAAATTGAGCCGCATAATCACTGCCGAACACGCTTTCCATCACGCGATTTACATACGTTTCCACTTCTTTTGGATCTGCTTTTTTTAATGCTTCCTTGGAAAATTGATTGTGGAAAGGAAAGTACTTGTTCCATTCAAACATTGTTGTCACACCCTTTCTTCACGGACAAAATAGTATATGCCCGCCCGATCCTTCACGTGATATAATCTAAGATGCTCTATAGAAAGGCAGGGATATCAATGCAAAATTCAGAAACTAAAAAAGGCATTCTCTACACAGCCGTTTCCTTTATCATGTGGGGGCTGTTTCCGCTCTATTGGAAGCTTCTCGAACAGCTGCCGGCTCTTGATATCTTGGCCCACCGCATGATATGGTCTTTTGTTTTTATGTGTATCGTACTTTTTTTCTTGCGGCAATGGAAAACAGGATGGCAGGTGCTGCGCTCATTGAAAAAGAACGGAGGCATCTTTTCTTTATTTCTCGCTTCTATTCTGATTTCGATTAACTGGTTTGTATACATATGGGCTGTCAATCATGGTTTTTTGCTTGAGGCTAGTCTTGGCTATTACATTAATCCCCTTGTATCCGTTCTCCTCGGCATTTTATTTTTAAAGGAAAAACTGAATCGCCTGCAACTGGTGGCGGTTTCGATTGCGGCTGCCGGCGTTATCATCTCTGCGTTCCAATACGGCTCCATTCCTTATGTCGCGCTTCTGCTCGCATTCAGCTTCGGACTGTACGGGTTAAGCAAAAAAAGAACCAGCCTGCCGAGCGCCATCGGTTTAACGCTGGAAACATTTATGATTATGCCGATTGCATTGGGGTATTTGCTGCTGAGCGGCCATGTTCAGCCAGCGGGTGCAGAAAGCGGGGGCATGTGGATGCTTCTCTTTTTTGCTGGTGTGTTTACGGCTTTGCCGCTATTATTGTTTGCGGAAGGAGCGAAACGGCTGCAGCTGTATCAGATCGGTATTTTGCAATATATTGCACCGACCATTACCTTGCTGATCGGGCTGTTTGTTTACCATGAGCCCTTTTCAAGCTCGAAGGCTTTTACATTCAGTTGTATATGGGCTGCGCTGCTCTTGTTTACGTTTTCACAAGTAAAGTGGAAACGGGCGTCAAAAAGCCATTGAGGCCTTTGGCTTTTAGCTGAAGCATATATTATGTATAATCATTTCATGTATGTAAGACATAAAGGAGCAAGACGATGGACAATGATAAAGAGATAGTGAAAGCCTACGCTTCACTCTGGAACAACAGATCTCTCGCAAGTGATGACGCGGAGGCGGTAGCAGAGGCGATTGATCTTGAGCTCTTGGATAAACGAACACATCCGAGACTCCGGAAACCGATGCTGGAAAAATATTTTGCCGCAATCCAGCGCATTGTGAATGCACGGCTCGAACCGGCAGTGAAATGTCAGCTGGTCAAATTACATACAGAACGTGCAGAGCATTTAAAAGAAGAAAGAGGGGAGCAGTAATGAAAGCAATCATAAAAGAAGATGTGCAAGCATCTTTAGAACGATATGCGGACCGCCCTGTATATATCCATTTAGAAACCACAACCGGTTCTTATTCAGCACACTTAAACGAAAAAAACATGACGGTTGTTGCATATATTCGTAATGCAAAAGTCACCTATCATCAGGCGAAAATCAAAGGAACCGGGCCTTACCGTGTCGGCTTAAAAACAGAAGAAGGCTGGATTTATGCTGAAGGTTTGACTGAATACACGATAGATGAAGAAAACCGTATATTAATGGCCGGACACCTGCCGGGCGGTAAACTGGCTATTTCTCTGCAAATCAGTGAAAAACCGTTCACAGTTTAAAGAAGAGGGTGAAAAATAATGAAAGAACACGTACTTGTAATCCTGCCTCACCCTGATGACGAATCATACGGAGTGGCAGGCCTGATTGCCTTAAACAGAAAAAAAGACATTCCCGTCACTTACGCCTGTGCCACTTTAGGTGAAATGGGGAGAAATATGGGCGATCCATTTTTCGCGAATCGGGAAACATTGCCGCTCTTAAGAAAACAAGAGCTCATTAACGCTTGCAAAGAAATGGATATTCATGACCTGCGGATGCTGGGGCTCCGTGACAAGACACTCGAATTTGAAGACGATGAGTATTTAGCTGATATTATGGAAGAGATCATAGATGATGTAAAACCAAGTTTAATTGTCACATTTTATCCTGAACACGGCGTGCATCCTGACCATGATGCATGCGGGGAAGCGGTCATTCGTGCATTGTACCGAAAAAAGAAAGAAGACCGTCCGCGTACACTTTGCATGGCGATTACTCGCAACAGAGAAGTGGTACTCGGCGAAGCTGATGTCGTACTTGATATCAAAGAAGTAGCTGATATTAAGTTGAATGCGTTACGAGCTCACAGAACTCAAACAGAAGGCATGCTAAGAGAACTTGAAGAAAAATTGAAAAACAATGAACCTATTATGGCAACATGGTTTGAAGAAGAAGTATATTGGACGTATCAATGGAACGATTAATCAAAAAGGTATAAGGCCTTAAGCCTTATACCTTTTTTAGTTTTAAGTCAGATGCGATCGCTTGCGCGAGGGTGGATCTCATGGAAATTTCTTCGAAAGACAAACCTAACTGGACCGCGGTTTGCGCGATTTCCGGGCGGATTCCCGACAATGTGGAGGAAACGCCGATTAAACGCAGTGCTTCAATCAGGCTGAACAGCTGGTGGGCAACCATTGTATCAATAACAGCTACTCCTGATAAATCAATGTACAGCTGCGTCACTTTTTTCTCCGCACATTGATGCAGGGTGTTTTCCATAATCAGTTTGGCGCGTACGGTATCAATATCGCCGATTAAAGGCAGCAATCCGACGCTGTGAAACAGCACAATGACAGGCGCGCTTAATTCAGTAATCATGTCTTTTTGAGCCTGAAGCTGGAGGCTTGTGTTTTTGTACATTTCTTCTATAAAAATATGAATCACAAGATCGAACGCTTTGATAAGGGAATGATAAAGATCTTCAGCTTCTTCGCCTTTCACAGTGTCCTGATTGAGATGGACAAATTCTTTCACATAGGAAATATATAAATCTCTCACTCTGACAAACTCCCGGATAATATAGTGGATAGGAGTCTTTAAATGCTCTTGATCCTGTGTCACTTTAAAGGCCCATTCTTTCAGTATAGGCAGGTATACCTCCTCATCATCTATGAAAATGCGATTTATCTTATAATTGAAGGCTAGATTCTGGTTCTTTAAATTGTGAATGACAGCAGGGTCTGTTGATGCATAAATGGAATTCGGATCAGCCTCCTCGATTGTTTCGTACCATGTTGAACTGATCGTCTCCGCATGCTGAGAAAGATATTCGTATAATTTCTTATTTTTAGCCATGATTGATCACCTCTTTTAAATGTATTGTTTTTGCGAATAACGTTTTTGCAGGTTAGCCAGCCTGAAAAACAGTCCAACTGCTCCGGCGGCGAGTCCAGCAATGAGTCCGATCCAATACCCGAACGCGCCGAGACTTGTATACGTGCCGACCACATAACCGACAGGAAGGCCAATGACCCAGTAAGAAACAAAAGCGGCCGCCAGCGTATAGTTTACATCTTTGTATCCCCTGAGCGCTCCCTGAATCGGTGCTGCAACAGCATCGGAAAGCTGAAAAAACAGTGCGTAAATTAAAAAGTGCTGTGTCAGCCGGAACACATCAGGGTCAGACGTGTACATGCCGGCAATTTGGCCTCTGAATAAAAGGATACAGGCAGCGGTCAACAAAGAAAAACCGATTGCCATCATGATGCCGATTAAGCTATAGGAGCGTGCATCCTTAAAACGAGATGCACCGGCTTCAAAACCGACAACAATTGTTAAAGCCATGGACACGCTGAGCGGCAGCATATATAAAAGTGAAGCGAAGTTCATGGCCGCCTGGTGGGACGCGATTGTGACTGTATGAAAATGGCTCATCAGAAGCGTGACAGCTGCGAAAATGCTCGTTTCAAAAAAGACGGCAAACCCAATCGGCAGCCCGATTTTGAGCATATTTTTGCATGCTTTCCAAGAGAATGTATACATTGTAAGGAAAATCCCGTATTCCGAAAACGGTGCGGATTTATGAATAATGAAAAAACTGATGATGCAGATACACCAATAAGTAAGCGCTGACGCTAGTCCGGCGCCAACGCCGCCAAGGGCCGGCAGCCCGAATTTCCCGAAGATGAATACGTAATTCAATACAAAATTGATCGGAAGAGAACTAAGTGTAATCATCATGGTGACTCTCGTTTTTCCTAGTGAATCAATAAATGACCTCAAAACGGTGTAAACAAATAAAGGGAAAATGCCCAGCGATAAAAAAGCTAAAAAGTGTTTGGCAACCTCATACACTTGTGCCTCAAGGTGTAATCGGCCAAGAATAAGGTCAACTGCAGCATATCCAATCACTAAAACGGCGATGCTAAGAAGCGCAGCCACATATACAGCCTGTAAAACAGTAAAGGGAATCTTCTGTTTTTTTTCAGCGCCCAATAAATGAGCGACAATCGGAGTGACCGCCATTAAAATGCCTGCAAGTCCCGTATAAACAGGGGTCCAAAGGCTTGAGCCAATGGCGACACCGGCTAAATCAGCGGCACTCACTCTCCCTGACATCACCGTATCTAAAAACGTCATAAGAGAAAGCCCTACCTGGGTAATGAATATCGGAATGAAAATGTGCAAAAGCTGTTTGATCTTTTGCCGGGCGTTTTGAGTTTCTTTCATACATTGATCTCCGTTTCTTTTTCATAACGAGAGAAATTATAACATTTTGTGTATAAAAAGCAATGAACGCCGGCCCTATTCTTTTTTTGTCGGCTTCGTTTTTCTAAACATTTGGGCATAAATAAAAGAAAGCGAAATCACGCCTAAAAAGGTGAAAATATACTGAATGATTCTTTGAATTTCCATTCTTTACATCCCTCCTTTACCTATAGAATGTGCATCAATAAAATAAGCATGCGTGAAAAGTTGGAAATTTGATAGGAGATGAAGGTCCATGCGCTATGAACAAATGTCGGAAAATGTATTTAAGGGAAAGATACAAATATTCTTGGAGGAAATATTGGTTGATACGTCGCTAATTTTGAAAACACTTCACGAAAAAGACCAGTGCCTTCTTTGTGAGTTAGATGAATTAGGGCATATTTTTCAGGACATGCAGGGCATCGCATCATCCTTTTATTTGCAGTCATACATTGAGCAATTTACGCCGGCATTCATCGAGCTGGCCAAGGCGATTAAAGCTTTATCAGAACATAAGCATGGTGCTCTAATTGTGATAGAAAGAACGGACCCGGTTGAACTCTTTATTCAAAAAGGGACCTCCCTTCATGCGGAAATTAGCGCTTCATTAATTGAGAGCATCTATTTCCCCGGAAACCCTCTTCATGATGGCGCTTTATTGGTGAGAGAAAACAAACTCGTCTCAGCAGGCAATGTCCTCCCGCTGACAACAAAGGAAGTGGATATCCATTTGGGAACCCGGCACCGCGCTGCTCTTGGTATGTCGGGGTATACGGATGCGCTTGTGCTCGTTGTTTCAGAAGAGACAGGGAAGATGTCGTTTGCTAAAGACGGTGTATTATATCCATTAATTTCGCCAAGAACGTAAAAATAAATAAAAGGGCCTGAAAATGACTCCTATCTTGAGTCAATAGGACTGAATCCACCTCTTTTTTAAAGCATTCACTTTACGCTGAATGCTTTTTGGCTTGAATCAGAAAATATAAACTGGTAGAAAAGTTATATGTGATGAATATTAATTAAGTTAAATACTTTACCTGATTTTGTATTTGTAGTACCGTATAAAATTATTACATCTATTATAGGAAGGGTGCTGCCGCATGGCTAACGTATTAATGATCGGTTTCCCCGGTGAAGGGCATATTAATCCGTCTATCGGTGTAATGAAGGAGCTGAAATCCCGGGGAGAACAAATTACTTACTATGCAGTGAAGGAATACAAAGAAAAAATTGACGCTCTTGATGTTGAGTTTCGTGAGTATCAGGATTTTCGGGAGGATCACTTCGGGAAAAACGCAACCGGAGACGAAGAAAGAGATGTCACAGAAATGATCTGCGTCTTTTTGAAAGGCTGTATTGAGATCGTGACTCATATTTATGATGAAGTCAAACATGAATCATATGATTATGTTATCTATGATCACCATCTTCTCGCTGGTAAAATCATTGCCAATTTGTTGAAGTTGCCGAGATTTTCATTGTGTACAACCTTTGCAATGAATGAAGAATTTACGAAGCAAATGATGGGAGCATACATGAAAGGATCACTTGAAGATTCGCCTCATTATGAATCTTATCAGCAGCTTTCAGAAACCTTAAATACTGAATTTCAAGCAGAGATCAAGAAGCCATTTGATGTTTTTTTAGCAGATGGGGACTTGACGATTGTCTTTACATCAAGAGAATTTCAGCCATTAGCCGAGAAATTTGGCGATCGCTATGTATTTGTCGGTCCTTCCATTACGGAAAGAGCCGGAAACAAAGATATCCCATTTGATCAAATTGACAATGAAAACGTGCTGTTTATTTCAATGGGAACTATTTTTAACAATCAAAAGCAGTTTTTTAATCAATGCCTAGAAGTGTGTAAAGACTTTGACGGTAAAGTTGTGCTTTCCATCGGCAAGCATATGAAACCGAGTGAGTTAAACGACATTCCGGAAAATTTTATTGTACGCCCGTATGTCCCTCAGCTAGAGATCCTGAAAAGAGCCAGCTTATTTGTGACTCACGGCGGGATGAACAGCACAAGTGAAGGTTTGTATTTTGAAACCCCGCTTGTTGTCATTCCGATGGGAGGTGACCAGTTTGTCGTCGCAAATCAGGTGGAAAAAGTCGGCACAGGAAAAGTGCTGAAAAAAGAACAATTATCTGAAAGCCTTCTGAAAGAGACGATTCAAGAAGTAATGAACAATCGTGCATATGCTGAAAAGGCAAAAGAAATTGGACAATCACTCCAAGCGGCGGGCGGCTCTAAAAAAGCTGCCGATCGTATTCTTGAATTTGTGAAACACAAAAAGCAATCTGCTAACGCATAGTGTAATAGCCTGTTCTTACAATAGGACAGGCTTTCTATTCTTTCGTGAAGGGATTTGACACGCCGATAGAGAATTGATAGGAAAAACAGACAAGAAAGGAGGCAAAACTGCTCCGTTCATCAAAGAAACCCATCATTTGTACCCCTCGCTTAAATAGTTCCTTAGACTTTCGAAAAAATATAGGCAGCTCATGTAAAATATTAGGTGTTTGTTTGAAGGACTAAAGGTCGAACGATGCTGAAATGGCTGCCGATTATTTGAAAAGGGTTTAACTTGCTGAAAAAGTGACGATAAAACTGATGTGTGCCCATTTTTGGAAAGAAAATACTACTGTTTTTGCGCATAAACAGTTTAGGAGGTTGATTGAATGAAAAAGAAGATTGTAGCCGGCTTGGCTGTTTCCGCAGTTGTTGGGTCATCGATTGCCGCAGCGCCCGCGGAAGCAAAAACAATTAAAGTGAAAAACGGTGACTCTCTTTGGAAACTTTCCCGCCAGTACGATACGACGATATCAGCTTTGAAATCCGAAAACAAATTGAAATCAACGGTGATTTATGCCGGACAAAGCCTTAAAATTCCTAAGAGCAGCAAAAAAAGCACGACATCCCCATCACACTCAAGCAAAACGTCAACATACACAGTTGCCTATGGTGATTCGTTGTGGATGATTGCTAAAAATCATAAAATGAGTGTTTCTGAACTTAAAAGTATAAACAGCCTGACAAGTGACCTCATTCGGCCCGGACAAAAGCTTAAGATTAAAGGGACAAGCAGTTCAAGCGGCTCAAACGGATCGAAAAAAAACAGCGGTTCCAATTCCTCAGGCTCGTCAAAAAGTACATATACAGTTAAGCTTGGTGACTCTCTGTGGAAAATCGCTAACAGCTTACATATGACAGTAGCCGAATTAAAAACCTTAAATGGCTTAACATCAGATACGCTGTACCCTAAGCAGATACTCAAAATAAAAGGGAACAGTTCATCTAACAGCGGAAGCAGCGGTTCCAAGAAGCCGTCAAACTCCAATTCTTCAAAAACAGCTACATACAAGGTGAAAGCAGGCGATTCGCTGTGGAAAATCGCGAATCAGCTCGGGGTTACTGTGCAAAGCATCCGTGATAAAAACAAATTATCATCTGATGTTCTGCAAATCGGGCAGGTTCTGACGATTTCGGGAGCTTCAAAACCTGACAATTCAAATCAGACAAAGCCAAAAGACAACTCGGGATCAAACGTTCAAATAGGCTCGAAGATTGACAGAATGATAACAGAAGCGAAAAAATATGTCGGGGTGCCATACCGCTGGGGCGGAAACACGCCTGCCGGTTTTGATTGCAGCGGTTACATTTATTACCTCATTAACAAAGTATCATCGATATCTAGATTAAGTACGGCAGGGTATTGGAATGTGATGCAAAAAGTCAGCCAGCCGTCAGTTGGAGATTTTGTCTTCTTTACCACATATAAATCAGGACCGTCTCACATGGGGGTTTACCTGGGCGGCGGAGACTTTATTCATGCAAGCTCATCTGGCGTCGACATTTCCAATCTCAGCAATTCATATTGGAAACAGCGCTATTTGGGCGCAAGAAGCTATTTTTAAAAACGAGTATGGACAACATCCTAAAACGTTTTCGGTTTAGGATGTTGTCATCTTTTCATCGTAATTGAAAACCCTTGAAGCGTGAGCATCGGAGGCGACTTCCGCACGATACGGTGTGACACAGGCGTTTGAGCAGGGTCTCTAGATTGTAGCGACTGAGCTCGCGGCAGGGCCGCAATGAATGCGAGGATTTATCCGACACGCTGTAAAAAGCCTTTTTATAGGCTTTTTTGTTTAGATCAGACAATGATTGACCACACTGTTAGAAAAAACAAGGGGGAGACAGTATGTACCGTCTCTTGCTGTTGATGTTGCTGACGGCTCTGGGAGTTGCGGGATGCGGACAAAAAAACCCTCATGATCCTCCTGATCGGGTGCCGGAAAAAGAAGTGATTGAAACGTCAGCGTTTGGTCACCATGTCCAGCTGGTTAATCGTGAAGGCAAAGCAGTCGGTTTTATAGAAATCAAAGAATCAGATGACGAAGGCCTCGATATTCACGTTTCAGCTAACAGCCTGCGTCCCGGCGCTTCACTAGGTTTTCATATTCATGAGAAAGGTTCATGTGTCAGGCCGGATTTTGAATCAGCGGGAGGCCATTTTAATCCGCTGAACAAAGAACACGGCTTCAACAATCCGATGGGGAATCATGCCGGAGATCTGCCAAACCTTGAAGTTGGTGCCGATGGAAAAGTAGATGTCATAATGAATGCGCCGGACACCTCACTGAAAATAGGAAGTAAGCTAAATATCCTCGATCATGATGGGAGTGCGTTTATTATTCATGAACATGCCGACGATTATTTAACAAATCCTAGCGGAAATTCAGGTGCGCGTATCGTCTGCGGAGCCCTTTCCGGAAATAACGAGAAGCAGTAAAATCATCCAAGCCCTTTTGTATTGAGTATACAGGGGCTTTTTTAGTATACTCGTTTATGGAATATGAACAGGAAAGGGAACCAGACTATGACAACTCAAATACAGCACGTAACATTGCCTGAAGAGATACAACAAAAGCTTTTATTATATAAAGACCAGCCGATTTCCCCTGAATTTCAGTCGCTTATCGGAACGCCAGGCTATGAGGCGGAGGATGAAGCGATTTTATTTGACGCCATCATCGCATTAGCCATGGGAAAAAATGTCCTGCTGAAAGGGCCTACTGGCTCAGGAAAAACAAAGCTGGCAGAAACATTGTCAGGCTATTTTCATAAACCGATGCACAGTGTCAACTGTTCAGTGGACTTGGACGCTGAAGCCTTAGTCGGCTATAAAACGATTGAAAATCAATCTGGCCAGGCAACGATCGAGTTTGTTTCAGGGCCTGTCACAAAAGCTATGAAAGAAGGCCATTTTCTTTATATAGATGAAATCAATATGGCAAAGCCGGAAACACTGCCCATTTTAAACGGTGTATTAGATTACAGAAAAATGATGACAAATCCGTTTACAGGCGAGGTCATTCGGGCTAAAGAAGGGTTCGGAGTCATTGCGGCCATCAATGAAGGCTATGTCGGAACTGTTCCGCTGAATGAAGCATTGAAAAACCGTTTTGTCATCATTGATGTACCTTATATTAAAGGCGAGCTGCTAAAACAAGTGCTCATGTCTCAGTCAGCCCTGAAAGATGAGAAATTGATTGACCGGTTTATCACGCTTTCCTCTGACCTGATCGTCCAGGCCAATAACGGCCAGGTGTCTGAGGAGGCGGCATCCATCAGAGCATTAATTGATACATGTGATTTAGCCGCTTATATTCCGCCGCGCCGTGCGATTGAGCGGGGAATTGTAGAAAAGCTTGATGATGACCGGGAAAAGGCGGCAGTCCGAAATATCGCTGAAACTCTGTTTGAATGAGGGAGCTTCGATGAAATTTATCAAATTTAACGACAGCACAATCGATTCGTTTTTATTTATGATGCTCACTGATTTGGCCAAAACACTGACCAAGAGTGAAGCGGTAGAAGTGGAGTATGGCGTTCAGTCGTATTACAACCCTTTTGAAAAGAAAATTTATATGAGCCATTTTTGGAAGGACAGGGCGGCTGAGGACATGGAAGCGGGCCTAAAAAGCGACGTCTACTTGCGTTCGGTCGGAACGAGATATAGCTCTTTGCAAGAGTTTGCGAGCTTTTTGGATGATATTCATCGGCATCTGACATTCAAAAGCTTTGCAAAGCAGCTGTTTATGCTGCTTGAGGACATCAGAATTGAAGAATGCATCAAACACGAGCGTCCGGGTACGAAACATGTATTTGCGAAGCGAAAAGACATGTACAGAAAACACTTCTCCACCCAGCTGACTTTAAATTTAGAGCGAAGCATTTTTACGGATGCCCTCTTTTGCGCAATCTATGTCAAGCTAACAGCGGAATCGCCGCTCGAGACCCTTCCGTCTATGCGTGAAGATATCGATCTGATGCGACCGTTTATTGAGCAGCAGCTTTTGCGTGTGTATGAAGCAGATTCGACACGTCAGGTTCTGAAAATTGTTGAAGACCTCATGGACGGGCTTGAAGAGGTGCTCGACAAAGACATGCTGAACACCTACTTCTTTTTGCCTGAGCTTGATTACGCAAAAGCTGCAGAACAGCCATTGTTTGAAGAAGAGAAAAAAGCGCCGAAGCTGAGTGATGACATCACGCTTCCGAAAAAGTCAGACGGCGACGAGGATATTCATGAAGAAGAAATGCCGACGTGGCACCGGGAAACAGAAGCTCCGTCTAAGAGCTTCCTTCAATTTGATATTGAACACGGCGCAAAATCAGATGTAGGAAAAGACGCTTCAAGGGAAGGCGACGATGGAGATCAAGCGCTTGGTTCAGTCCAAGGATCAGCCAGACAAACAAAACGGAAAGACTATTCCAAGCTGGAAGCGCTGGAGTCCCGGAAAGACCAGCCAAACGGAGCGGGTATGGCCGACGGAAAAGAAAATAAATATGCATTTTCGATTTACAAAGAACCGAAGCCGGCTACCAGTGAAGAAGCGCTTTCTTATAAACAGCAGGCAAAAACGATCGAATCATATCAAAAGCGTTTGAAACAAATGATTCAAAAAACGCTGGAGCATAAAAAAACATTGCCGAGAACAGATCTTCATGCCGGTCGGCTGAACAATAAGCTCCTCCGTTACTTCACTGAGCGGAATCCGCGCCTCTTCTACAAAAAGCAAGAACCGTCTTCCGAAATTGACGCAGCTTTTACTTTGCTGGTCGACTGTTCAGCCAGCATGTTCGACAAAATGGAAGAGACAAAGCGGGGAATCGTGCTGTTTCACGAAGCGTTGAAATCGGTAGCGGTTCCGCATCAGATTGTCGGTTTCTGGGAAGACACAAACGATGCGACCGAAACAAGCCAGCCAAACTATTTCAATACGGTTATTCCTTTCCAATCGTCATTAAGACAAGATGCCGGGCCTGCCATTATGCAGCTCGAGCCTGAGGAAGATAACCGTGACGGCTATGCGATCCGCCAGATGACGAAACAAATGCTGCAGCGCAGCGAGGCGCAAAAGTTCTTAATTGTTTTCTCGGATGGAGAGCCGGCCGCGTTTGGCTATGAACAAAACGGAATAGTCGATACAAGTGAAGCGGTTATTGAAGCGCGAAAAAGAGGAATAGAAGTCATAAATGTTTTTCTTTCCAACACAGAAATAGAAGAATCACAGATGAAGACCATTCAGGATATGTACGGAAAATTCAGTATATTCGTCCCGAATGTCGATCAGCTCCCGGATGTTCTGTATCCGCTGCTGAAAAAACTGCTCCATAAAAGCATAGGTTAACTCTTGATCCTATGCTTTTTGGCGTTCCTTTTTTCAAATGATTAAATTTTTTGTTTTTTATGAAGGTTTTTTACTATTTTGTGAACAATCAAGGTAGAATCAAATTGCAAACAGTGGTAAAATATCGTTGGAAGCGTTTTTATTACATAATTTTGGACACATCGTTCGAAAGTTATTTTAAGATAGTGAATCAATCACTTGATTATCTAAGTTGGGGGTAATATTCAAATGTTTCAAAATAGTATGAAACAACGAATGAATTGGGAAGATTTTTACGGTCCGAACCTCGGCTATGCGCTGGAGCTTTACGATCAGTACACCCAGGATCCGAACAGCATTGACCCGGATCTAAAGGAAATGTTCGACGAGCTCGGTGCTCCGCCAAACGATATAAAAGAGGCCTCGGGAACAGAAGAAAAGGGACGTGTTACAGCCGATCTGATTCAAAAGATCGCAGCCGCAGTCAGACTTGCAGAAGATATCCGAACCTATGGCCATTTAAACGCTTCCGTCAATCCGCTCAGAAAGGATGGGAAAAAGAGCGAACTCTTTCCATTATCCGATTACGGGCTAACAGAAGAGGAAATAAAAGCAATACCTGCGTCAGTAATTTGCAAAGACGCTCCTAAAAACATTACGAACGGTTTAGAAGCCATTCAGTATTTACGAAATACGTATAAAAGAACGATCTCATTTGAATTTGACCACGTGCATGACTTCAAAGAGCGCGAGTGGCTGACAAAGATGATTGAATCCGGCGAGCTCTTTCAGAAGAACTCAGCTGAAAAGCTGTCGGCTGTGCTGGAAAGACTGACAGAAGTAGAGGGCTTTGAGCAGTTTTTACACCGCACATTCGTCGGACAGAAGCGTTTTTCCATTGAGGGTTTGGACGCACTTGTTCCAGTGCTGGATGACATTATTGCACAATCTGTCAAATCCGGTACGACAAGTGTCAACATCGGGATGGCGCACAGGGGGCGCCTGAATGTCTTGGCGCACGTGCTCGGCAAACCGTACGAAATCATTTTCTCCGAATTCCAGCATGCGCCGAATAAAGATCTTGTCCCGTCTGAGGGATCAATCGGAATCAGCTACGGATGGACAGGGGATGTCAAATACCATCTCGGGGCGAATCGGGAGCTTCAAGACGCTGCAACCAAATCAGCGCGCATTACGTTAGCAAACAACCCGAGCCATTTGGAATTTATCAACCCGATTGTTGAAGGCAGCACAAGAGCGGCACAGGAAACGAGAACACAAAGCGGATACCCTGTGCAGGACGAAACGAAATCGCTTGCCATTTTAATTCATGGAGATGCAGCATTCCCTGGGGAAGGAATTGTCGCTGAAACATTGAATTTAAGTTCTTTAAAAGGGTATCAAGTAGGCGGTGCGATTCATATTATCGCCAATAACATGATCGGATTCACAACAGAAAGCGCTGAATCAAGATCAACAAAATATGCCAGTGATCTGGCGAAGGGCTATGAAATTCCAATTGTCCACGTGAATGCGGATGATCCTGAAGCCTGTCTTTCAGCTGTTAAGTTTGCGGTAGAATACCGAAAAACATTCAACAAAGACTTTCTGATTGACTTGATCGGGTACAGACGCTACGGACATAACGAAATGGATGAGCCGTCTACCACTCAGCCAATGCTGTATGATGCTGTCAGAAAGCATCCGACCGTCAAACACATTTTCGCTGAAAAGCTTGTGAAAGAAGGCGTGCTTGATGAGGAAGTTGTTCAAAACATCGAAAAATCGGTAACGAAGCGCATTGAGGATGCTTATCAGAAAGTGCCGGCTAAAAAGGAACCGACCGCTACTGAAATTGAACTTCCAGAGCCTGTTTCAAACGGTTTTCCTGATGTGGACACATCCATTGATTTTGATGTGCTCCGCAAGCTGAATGGCGAATTGGTCAACTGGCCGGAGTCATTTAACGTTTTCGGCAAGCTTAAGCGCATTTTAGAAAGACGCGCCAAAGCGTTCGATGATGACAGAAAAGTGGAATGGTCTTTGGCAGAATCACTCGCATTTGCATCTATTTTAAAAGACGGAACACCGATTCGTTTAACAGGACAGGATTCTGAGCGCGGAACGTTCGCCCAAAGAAACCTTGTGCTTCATGACAGTGAGACGGGCGAAGAATTTGTGCCGCTTCATCACTTAACTGACTGTGAGACATCTTTTGCGGTTCATAACAGCCCGCTGTCTGAAGGATCGGTTCTCGGCTTTGAATATGGCTATAACGTGCATTCACCAGAAACGCTTGTCATGTGGGAAGCGCAGTATGGAGATTTTGCCAACGCTGCTCAAGTGTATTTTGACCAATTCATTTCTGCCGGACGCGCGAAATGGGGCCAAAAATCCGGATTAGTCATGCTTCTTCCGCACGGTTACGAGGGCCAGGGGCCCGAGCACTCAAGCGGAAGAATCGAACGGTTCCTGCAGCTTGCGGCGGAAAACAACTGGACGGTTGCCAACCTGACAAGCGCCGCACAATATTTTCATATTTTAAGAAGACAGGCCAAAATGCTGCTTCGTGAAGAAATCAGGCCGCTCGTCATTATGACGCCAAAGAGCCTTCTCCGTAATCCGAATACGGTTTCGGAAGTGCAGGAGCTCAGCGAAAGCCGCTTCCAGCCTGTTTATGAACAGTCCGGACTTTCTCATGACTATGAAAAAGTAACCAGACTTGTATTATCCAGCGGGAAAGTGTCCATAGACATCAGCGACCATTTCAACAAGTTAGAAGACGGTAAAGAATGGCTTCACATTGCGAGAATTGAACAGCTGTATCCATTCCCGGCAAAAGGAATCAAAGATTTATTTGCAAAACTTCCGAACCTGAAAGAAATCGTTTGGGTGCAGGAAGAACCGCAGAACATGGGGGCTTGGAGTTATATCAGCCCGTATTTGACAGAAATTGCACCAAAGGGAGTAGGCGTTCAATATATTGGACGAAGAAGACGATCCAGCCCTGCAGAAGGAGATCCGACAGTTCATAAAAAAGAACAGGAACGTATTGTATCTGATAGCTTGACTCGCAAAAACTAAGGGGGAAATGAAAAAATGGCGGAAATTAAGGTACCTGAATTAGCAGAATCAATCTCAGAAGGAACAATAGCCCAATGGTTAAAGCAGCCTGGTGACTATGTAGAACAGGGTGAATATCTGCTTGAACTAGAAACGGATAAAGTAAATGTTGAATTGACAGCAGAAGAATCGGGCGTACTTCAAGAGGTATTGAAAGATTCGGGTGATACCGTCCAGGTCGGAGAAATTATCGGTACGATTTCAGAAGGCGCGGGTGAAAGTTCTGCCCCTGCTCCTTCAGATAAAGCTGAAAGCAAAAATAGCGAGAAAGAAGAGAAACAGGCCGAACCAGCGGCGCAAGAGGTGAGCGAGGAAGCGCAAACCGAAGCAAAGTCCAGAACAATCGCTTCTCCTTCAGCCCGTAAGCTGGCTAGAGAAAAAGGAATTGACCTGTCTCAGGTTCCAACGGGAGATCCGCTTGGAAGAGTGCGCAAGCAGGATGTCGAAGCGTACGAAAAACCGGCATCAAAACCGGCTCCTCAGCAAAAACAGCAGCCTCAGGCTCAAAAAGCACAGCAAAGCTTTGACAAACCTGTCGATGTGCAAAAAATGTCACGCCGCAGACAAACGATTGCAAAACGCCTTGTAGAGGTACAGCAGACATCAGCAATGCTGACTACATTTAATGAAGTAGACATGACGGCTGTCATGAATCTCAGAAAACGCCGCAAAGATCAATTCTTTGAGCAAAACGAAGTGAAGCTCGGCTTTATGTCTTTCTTCACGAAAGCAGTCGTCGCTGCGCTGAAAAAATATCCGCTTTTGAATGCGGAAATTCAAGGCGATGAGCTCATCGTTAAGAAATTCTACGATATCGGGATTGCTGTTGCGGCTGATGAAGGCCTTGTCGTTCCTGTTGTACGGGATGCGGACCGTCTGACATTTGCAGGAATCGAAAAGGAAATCGGCGAGCTTGCGAAAAAAGCAAGAAACAATAAATTAACCCTTAGTGAGCTTCAGGGCGGTTCCTTCACGATTACAAACGGGGGGACTTTCGGTTCGCTGATGTCGACTCCGATTTTAAACAGCCCTCAAGTCGGTATATTGGGCATGCATAAGATTCAACTGCGCCCTGTCGCAATTGATGAAGAGCGTTTCGAAAACCGTCCGATGATGTATATCGCTTTATCTTATGATCACCGGATTGTTGACGGTAAAGAAGCGGTTGGTTTCTTAGTGACAATCAAAAATTTACTGGAAGATCCTGAACAGCTTTTATTAGAGGGATAATTAACAAAGGGTACATCACGAAAAAAGTGATGTACCTTTTTTAATGGGAATTTAAAGTGACAGATTGCTGTTAGGTGCAGTTTGTTTCTTTTTCGCTTTCTTTGACCAGTACGTTGCAAGCATGGAGCCTGAAAGGTTATGCCACACACTGAACATCGCGCTAGGTACGGCAAATAACGGTGCGAAATGAGCCGTGGCAAGTGCGGCCCCAAGTCCTGAATTTTGCATGCCGACTTCGATTGCAATCGCTTTTTGAGATGGATAATCCAATTTGAAAAGCTTTGCGCAAAGAAATCCAAGCACATAACCGATACCGTTATGCAGAATGACAACAGAAAAAATGAGCAGCCCAGATTGAAGCAGATGTTCCCGGTTGCCGCTGACGACAGCTGAGACAATCGCAACGATGCCAATGACAGAAACAAGCGGAAGGGCATGTATGGCTTTTTCCACTTGTTTTCTGAAAAACATTTTGACGATCACGCCTGCAATGATCGGAAATAACACAGCCTGCAAGATTGAAATAAATAAAGACCCCGGCGAGACAGGAAGCCATTCCTTGGCAAACACCATAATCAAAATCGGTGTTAAAACGGGCGCCAATAAGGTGGAAATTGTTGTGACAGCAACAGAAAGAGCCGTATTTCCTTTTGCTAAGAAAGTCATGACATTCGAGGCTGTGCCGCCAGGACAGCAGCCGACAAGAATAACACCCACTGCGATTTCTGCTGGAAGGTGCAGCCCAAATGCCAGGCCGAAAGCAACAAGCGGCATGATGGTATACTGTAAAATCACCCCAACCATGACATGCCAAGGTTTTCTGAGGAGCTCTTTGAAATCACCGGCTTGCAGTGTAAGACCCATTCCAAACATGATAATGCCAAGAAGAATCGTAATATAAGAACTAATCCATGTAAAAAAAGACGGGAAAGAAAACCCCAGCACGGCAAAAACAATGACCCATATACCGAAGGTTTGTCCCGCGAAATGACTTATTTTTCTAATGATGTCCATCATAACACTCCTTACACATTTATCAAGAACTTCAGCAGAAATTCTCACAGATTTTAAAGCATCCTCTTATTATAATTAATTTTCTGAATAATTCAATATCAGCAATTAAATTGTCTTTATATGAATAACGATAAAAATATTATGTAAACTAAAGAAAATGTTCTTGACTATATAGGAGGATATTCTTACAATGAATCTTTATAATGGTTTGATAAATTAGGAGTGATAGGGTGAAGGAAGCAAATCAATGGTCTTCGAAGCTCGGCTTTATTTTGGCTGCGGCAGGATCAGCTATCGGGCTTGGTGCGATATGGAAATTTCCATATGTAGCGGGCACCAGCGGTGGAGGCGCATTTTTACTTATTTTTATTTTATTTACGGTTTTAATCGGACTGCCTTTATTGTTTGGTGAATTCATCATAGGCAGAAAAACACAGAAAGATGCCGTTCAATCCTATAAAACACTCGCTCCGGGGACGAAGTGGCATTGGATCGGTTATTTAGGCATGGCGACGTGCTTTATTCTTTTATCTTTCTACAGCGTCGTCGGCGGGTGGATTTTAATTTATATTACAAAAGGTTTTACTGGCGGTTTAACGAAAACATCTGGTTTTGATACAATATTTGCTAGTACAATTTCAAATCCTTATTTGGCTGTAGGAGGCCAACTGCTCTTTATGGTGGTGACCATTTTAGTAGTTGCCAAAGGGGTAAGCAGCGGAATTGAAAAAGCCAGCCAAGTGTTAATGCCGGCGCTTTTTATATTATTTCTCATATTAATGGTGCGTTCTGTCACACTTGATGGCGCGATGGAAGGGCTCAAGTTTTTCCTGATGCCCGACATAACAGCAATTGATGCCAATACGATTTTATATGCGATGGGCCAATCCTTTTTCTTATTAAGTGTCGGCGTATCTGTCATGGTAACGTATAGCTCTTATTTAGAAAAACAGGAAAATCTTGTGCAGTCTGCTGTATCCGTAACGGTATTGAACATGCTTGTTGCTGTCATGGCCGGAATTGCGATTTTTCCAGCTGTATTTTCATTCGGCCTCAAACCAGACCAAGGGCCTGTGCTGTTATTTAACGTGCTGCCGACTGTGTTTAATCAAATGCCGTTTGGAATTATCTTTTTATTAGCATTTTTAATTTTATTTTTATTTGCGGCACTCACATCCGCTTTTTCAATGCTGGAAATTCTGGTCGCAGTGCTTTCTAAAGGCGATGTCAATAAGAGAAAACGATTCGCTTGGGTAGGCGGAATTGCTATTTTTATTGTCGGTGTGCCGTCTGCACTATCATACGGTGTCCTAAGTGACGTTACTATTTTTCACTTGTCTATTTTTGATGCGGCCGACTATCTTGTCAGCAATATCTTAATGCCGTTAGGCGCGTTATTGATTTCTATATTTGTTCCTTTAAAAATACCGAAACAGGATTTGTTTGACGAGCTAAAAAGCGGGTCCAACCTGAAACGAAAGTGGTTTGCGGTTTGGCTCCTGCTCATTCGTTATCTATCTCCTGTTGCCATCATCATCGTGTTTTTGCATGTGATCGGCATTTTTTAAAACATGAGGCCCCCGGAAAAGGGGGGCTTTTTTTAATAGAGTTTCCAAACGACTTCTTTTGCCTGCTGGAACCGTTTTTCTGGCTCGCGCCAATCCACGACATTCCACCAGTGATCGACATAGCTCGCCCGGTCATTTTTATATTGCAAATAATACGCGTGTTCCCATACGTCAAGCGCTAAAAGAGGGATCACATCCCATTGGCTGAAGAGCTGGTGCTTTTCTGCGGCTAAAATCTCCAGCCGTCCCGACCGAGGCGCCCAGACCAGAATGGCCCAGCCGACACCCTCCACTTTTTTAGCGGCCTGAGTAAAATGTTCTTTAAAAGCGGAATAGCTTCCAAATGAAAGATCAATCATTTGGAACAATGCCCCGGTAGGACGCCGTTTTCCGTTTGGATGCATCGAAAACCAGAAAATGCTGTGCAAATAATGGCCTGCTCCATGGAATGCAAGCTCTCTTTCCCAATGAGTGATCAAGTCATAATTCTTTGATGCTCTTGCTTTTTTAAGCTCTGTTTCTGCTTTATTCAGGCCGTCAACATAGCTTTGGTGATGCTTCGTATGGTGAAGGACCATAATGTCGCGTGAAATATAAGGTTCTAAAGCGGAATATTTGTACGGAAGCTTCGGCAGCACATGTTTTCCTATAGGGACGTACGCGCGTCTTTCACTTGTATCCTCTGATTCTGTAATATCCCGATAAAGGGCAGCGGCCTGCTTATACCAATCATCTTCTGTTGTTTGGTCATCTTCCAATGCTGCAATCATCTTGTCAATTTGATCTTCAAACTGATCAAGCTGTCCTCGCTTTTGAATCTGGTCCTTCAAGGCTTCACACCAATTGAACATTTCTGTTTGATAAGATTCACGTTTCATTTGCTGTCTCCTTTTCAATAGAATTCAAATATCTTCCGACAGCCTGCAAAGAGAATACATATGGATAACTGTGATAGCGGATATAAAATTGCTTTGGCAATCCGATCCCTGTTGGATAAGCCAGACTATCGGCGCCATGAGAACTGCTGTCAGTAAGGTAATGCATACCTTTCACAACAGAGGGGTGTTCGGGATTTTCGTATGTGAGCAAAGCGTCTAAAGCCCAGGCCGTCTGTACAATTGTTCCTCTATTAAGCGGAACGTACGTTTTGACTTCGGCGCTTTTGCATGATTCTCCCCAGCTGCCATCATCTAGCTGAATGGATTTGAGCCAGCGAAGGCTCTTTTGTATTGCAGGGTGCTTCCGGTCAACCCCGCAGGCATGCAGCCCCGTAAGAGCAGCCCATGTGCCGTAAATATAGCAAACCCCCCATCTCCCGTACCATGACCCATTTTGTTCTTGATGTTCAAAAAGCCAGTTCACTGCGCGCTGAATAAGTTGATGTTTTTCTGTGAATCCGGCTTTCTCGCCTAAAAAGTGCAGCACACGTCCGGTAAGGTCGGCGGTTGAAGGGTCAACTGCCGCGTCCTCGGCGGATTCAAGCGGGAGAAGGCGTATCAGAGGATGGTTCACATTTTTCTCAAAAGCTGAAAATCCGCCGTCATTGTTTTGCATCGATAATAGCCAAGATACTCCTCGCTCCCAAGCTGAAGGAGAATAACTGCGTGGAATCGCTTTTAATGCCGCAGCCGTATCGTCACAGTCAGGGTTGTTTGTATTGATGTTTGAAAATCCCCACCCGCCAGGAGCTGAACCTGGATTTTTAACAGACCAATCTGCTATTTTCGTATGCTGGCGTTTCAGCAAAAAGGCGGCTGCTTTTGCAATAGAGCCGTCAGTTTCAGTCACGCCGTTTTTTTGAAGGGCATAGCTGATCAGAGCCGTATCCCAAACAGTGGAAGTGGAGTTTTCCAGATAAGGAATCCCGCTGCACTGTGTCACTAACGATTTGATGCCTTTCAATGCCTTTCTTATGGCAGGCGAGTGCCGCGACACACCAAGTGACAGAAGGCTGTAAACCATAAATATGGTTGCGCTCGCGTAGCTGTATAATGTTCCGTCTTTTTCAATCCGGTCCAGCATATATGTTTTAGCTGTCTGTAAGCCCAACTGCTGAAAAGCAAATGGTGCATGAAAAATGTGTTTCCAATGTGACAAAATAGATGTGAGATCTCTTTCTTCAGAAGTATCAGATCGAAGCCAAGTGAAAGGGTTTTTTGTCATGTGCGGATCGAGATGGCGCAGGGATGGAATGTTGCGGTTTTTAAGGACAAATCGCTGATTGAGTGTTACAGCCATAGGAGCGAAATGAATGCGGGCATAGGTGCTGAATTGATAAAAATGAACCGGTAATGTTGGCGGAAGCGCCATGAGCGATAATGGTAAATACAATACAGGCCAAGGGTAGAGTCCGTTTGCGGCAAGCATCCATTTTGTCATAAAATGAACATGCCTCAAACCGCCATGTGAGATGATAAATTGTTCTGCCTTCTTCATAAGCGGGTCAGATCTAAGAAAACACCCTGAAGCCAGCATCCCGACATATCCTTGTACGGTAGCCGTTATATGTCCGCTCGATTCATCGGGATAATTGATGAATGTGCCATCGGGCTGCTGTTTTTGGCGAATGCCGGCTGCAAGCGCTGATATCAGTTCTTTTTCATTCTCGCCTTCATCGAGTGAGGTGAGGAGCAAAATGAAAAATGAATTTGTCATGATTGGTCCTTCAAAACAAAATGTCCACGAACCGTCAGCATTTTGCCGGTCTTTTAACTCTAAAACGGTTTTCTTTTGAAAACGCCTGACATTCTCCTGAAGTGTGCCCATCACGCTCAACTCCTTCAGAAGCATATATATTCAGCGTTTCTAGCCGTCATTACAGAAAGAAAAAAACTGCTGGCTGGCAGCAGTTTTTTTGACATGCATGTTAGTCTTCGAGATGAATCCAGACACTTTTGACTTCTGTGTAGTTATCCAAGGCATATGAACCCATTTCACGTCCGAGCCCTGACTGTTTATAACCGCCAAATGGAGACGCCGCGTCAAACACATTATAGCAGTTCACCCAGACGGTTCCCGCTTGAAGGCGGTCCGCTATATAGTGGGCATGCTTGACGTTCTCAGTCCACAATCCAGCCGCAAGTCCATATTCTGAATGATTTGCTCGCTCAATGACTTCATCGACTGTATCATACGGAATCGCAGTCAGCACTGGCCCGAAAATCTCTTCTTTTGCGATGGTCATCTCGTCTTCAACATTCGCAAACACTGTCGGTGCGACAAAATACCCTTCTTCAAAAGGGCAGCTTCCGCCAGTCACTGCTTTCGCCCCTTCGTCTTTGCCTTTTTGAATGTAGGAAAGAACGCGTTCGTGCTGTTCCTTGCTTACGAGAGGCCCGATTTGTGTATCCTTATGAAGTCCAGCTCCTTGGCGGAGTGATTCAGCATAGGATGCCATCTCATCAACAACTTGATCATATTGGTCTTTATGAATGAAAACGCGCGAACCCGCACAGCAGACTTGGCCCTGGTTAAACATCACACCGTTTAAAGCGCCTGGGATTGCTTTTTTCAAATTCGCATCAGGCAAAAGAATATTAGGTGATTTTCCGCCCAGCTCCAATGTAACCCGCTTAATGCTTTTCGCAGCGGTCGACATGATTTTCTTTCCGATTTCAGTGGAACCGGTAAAGGCAATTTTATCAACTGCTTCATGGTTCGTCAGCGCTTCTCCCGCATCCTCACCGAATCCCGGAATAATATTGATGACACCGTCAGGGAAGCCGGCTTCGTCAATTAACTCTGCCAAGTAAAGAGCTGAAAGCGGTGTCTGTTCAGCCGGTTTGAGCACGATTGTACAGCCTGTTGCAAGAGCCGCACCCATTTTCCACATCGCCATCAGAAGCGGGAAATTCCATGGAATGATCTGGCCGACGACGCCGACAGGCTCATGGCGCGTATAATTAAAATAGGCGCCGGAAACCGGAATCGTCTGTCCAGTTATTTTTGTACACCAGCCGGCGTAATAGCGCATATGTTCAATAGCGAGCGGAATATCTCCATTCGTCGTTTCATTTATCGGTTTCCCGTTATCAAGCGTTTCAAGCTGAGCAAGTTCTGTTTTATGCTCTTCCATTAAGTCTGCCAGCTTATACATCAGTCTGCTTCTCGAAGCTGAAGACATGGTTCTCCATTCACCTTGGTCAAAGGCTTTGCGGGCAGCTTTAACCGCTTTGTCGACATCCGCAGTCTGGGCTTCATAAAGCGTTATCAAGGTTTCGCCGGTCGCCGGATTGGGAGTGTCAAAGGTTGCCCCTGAGTCACTCGGAACAAACTTTCCATCAATGTACAGCTTCTTGGTTCCCTGTAAAAATGTCTCCAGCCTTTTCGTCACTTGCATCGTTAAAGAACTCATCCGTAACAAACCTCCAGTCATTTTTATGGTCTGTTTTGAGATTCTTGGTGATAGTACATTGATTCCCTGATTCAATAGCAGAAAGAAACGATGACATTTGCTGTAAGAGTAAGCGTATACAAACATTTTATAATAGAAAACAAGCCAAAATCAATGAATAACCGATATTGCAATTTACAAAAGAAAAAAGCTACAATAAGCTTATAGATATGAAAAGGAGATTTCATTTATGATTCATAACAATTGGTTAGAAAAAGAAACCATCAAAAAGGTAAAATGTGTCCAGACAAACGCAAAAAAATATATCGTAAACCGCGTGTTAACGCCGGGAAAAGAATATGAAGTGAAAAACGAAACAGAGGAGTTTCTCTTTGTCATCGACAATACGAATAAGGTCGGCGGCTATTATAAAGAATACTTCGAGGAGATGTAATGCCTGATATCTTAAAGGATTAGCCAGAAAAAAGATTGAAATCAAAAACCGCAGCCCAGCTGCGGTTTTTTGATCTGGCTAAAACAGGAAAAATAAAACAAAATCAATAACTTGATTTAAAAAAATATTGCTGAATATTGAAACTTTTTTCTTTACACGTGCGTATTACTTGATAACAACAGCACAAAAGGCGAAAAAACACATCAAAAATTTGAAAAATGTAATCTGTTCGTAATGGTTTAAATGTGTTCTATGTCGTATTCTTATATAGGGATAAAGGACTTATTTTTATGTAATGAATGATAAAACAAATAGATAAATGCAGAAAGAGGGGTTCTTCATTGGGTATTTTTTCTGTTAACAGATCAACGGACGCAAAGAAGCTTGAAGCTTTGCTCGTTGAAGGGGAAAGAATAGAATCGATTTATAAGCTCCGGGTTGACCAAATTTGCTTTACAAATAAACGGATTATTTTCTTTGACAATAAGATGTTTTCTAAAAAGAAAGTTCGTGTATTTCTACCATATAAAACAATTGAAAGCTTTGCGATCCAAGAAGCGGGCATGTTTGATCCAGACACTGGACTTTTATTGATGACAAGAAGCAAAACCTTTGAGTTAGAATTTGCGAAAGACACCGATTTAAGCGAAGTTCAAGCTGTGCTGACAAAGCACTTATGCAGCTGAATATTTGATGAGCCAGCCGTTCAAAAATGGTTAGGCTTTTTTTATGTAAAAACAGAGCAGAGTGCACATACCGTGTACGGCAAGAGGAGAAGGGAAATAAAGAAAACCAAAACATTTCATAATCGCCGATGGTCAGAATCCGTAAAAAAGCAGCAGCTCTCCTTTCCATCAAATGTTTGACAGGAGCCAAAACGGGAAACAGGATAGAAAGGAGAGGATACATATGACACTGACAAAAGAACAAAAACAGCATCTCTACCATAAATTACTCGATATGAAAAAGGAATTGTCTGACGGGAAAAAGGAAACAGAATCAATGACGGAAGAAGTGGGGGAGCTAACGAACGGAGTTGACAACCATATGGGGGATCACGGCACACTTGTCACAGACCGGATGACAGACCAAACGGTGAGAGAAATTGACCGGGAGCTTTTAGAGGAGGTCAATCATGCGTTACAAAAAATGAAAGACGGAACGTATGGTGTGTGTGAAAAAACGGGCCGAGACATTCCTTATGAAAGGCTTGAAGCCGTTCCCTATGCAAGAATGACAGTAGAAGCTCAAGCAAATACGGAGGATGATTTGGAGACAGATGCTCCGTCATTTGAAAGAGAGTTTCACGAACAGGTAAAAGATTTATCCAATGAAGAAACAGTTGATCAAAAAAGCTCACAAACGTATGAAATTTTGGATCGAGAACAAGATTCGAAGTGAAAATGGCTAGCAAGTACACCTATAGTAGATGTACTTGCTTTTTTTTGAAATAAATCTCACATTCAAAATAAAGTGATTGACTTCGGGTAGAAAAGAAAGTAACATACTATTTGTAAGTAAATATAAAAAGTTTACCGGGAGGAATACAAATGTCTACAGTATTATTTGTAAAATCAAGCGATCGTACAGCTGAAGAGGGCGTTTCAACTAAACTTTACGAAGCTTTCTTAGCTGCTTATAAAGAAAACAACCCTGCTGATGAAGTGGTTGAATTAGATCTTCATAAAGAAAACCTTCCTTACCTTGGAAGAGATATGATTAACGGAACGTTTAAAGCAGGTCAAGGAATGGACATGACAGAAGAAGAGAAAAAACAAGCAGCAATCGCTGACAAATATCTCAATCAGTTTGTAAAAGCTGACAAAGTTGTTTTCGCATTCCCGCTTTGGAACTTCACAGTGCCGGCAGTGCTTCATACTTATGTTGATTACCTGTCTCGTGCAGGCGTTACATTCAAATACACACAAGAAGGGCCAGTTGGTTTAATGGGCGACAAAAAAGTTGCGCTTCTTAACGCGCGCGGCGGCATTTACTCTGAAGGACCAATGGCTGCACTTGAAATGTCATTAAACTTCATGAAAACAGTTCTTGGTTTCTGGGGCGTTCAAGACTTGCACACAGTTGTCATCGAAGGACATAACGCAGCGCCTGATCAAGCGCAAGCAATTGTTGAAAAAGGATTACAAGAAGCAAAAGATCTTGCTGCAAAATTCTAATGAAGCAGAAACTCCTATCGTTGCGATAGGAGTTTTTTGTTCACATCTATTATATAGAAGAAAGTAATCATTCCTCGTGGCGGAATAGGTTGTTTTTCTTATTGTAATATATTTTGTGTTTGTCGAATCGTCAGATATAATAGCGAAAAATCAGTTTTTATTGCTGGAAAAAGTTTTTCTAAACAATTGTTCTGAGCTCTTGATAAAAATCGACTGATGGTGTACTATATAAAAGAAGCTACTTTGTGCGTATTGTTAATTAAGTTTTAACCTTTAAGCTGTAATAGGGAGTTTTATATCGAAGCCGGAATGTCATGCCTCCAGTGTAGAGGACGACAGGAACGCTTCTGCAAACACCCACTTTGAGGAGTGGTGGTTTAAAACTTTCTTACTTGCATACGGCAAGACGTAGCGAAAGCCATTTCCTTTTTGGAAATGGCTTTTTATTTTATCTAAATAGGTTTGATATCGTGAAAATTCAATTTCAGTGTGAAAGAAATGAAGGGCGATTTTTTATGATATGATAGGAGAAATTCAAGAAAAAGCGAGGTTTACACGTTATGTTACATAGAGCCCAATCCCTTCTGGCTCATTATTTTGGCTACGAAAAGCTTCGCAACGGCCAAGAAGAAGCGATCCGCTCGGTGACGGAAGTGAGGCAAAACACAGCCTGCATTATGCCGACGGGAGGAGGGAAATCAATTTGCTATCAAATTCCCGCCCTGATGTTTGAAGGAACGACGATTGTCATTTCGCCGTTGATTTCCTTGATGAAGGATCAAGTCGATGCGTTAGAAGAAGCGGGGATCAGCGCCGCCTATATCAACAGCACACAATCCAACCAGGAAATATATGGAAGGTTGAACAGGCTTAAAGAAGGGGCTTATAAACTCTTTTACATTACACCGGAGCGATTAACATCCGCTGAGTTTATTCGGATTTTACAGGGGATTGATGTGCCCTTAGTCGCAATAGACGAGGCACACTGTATTTCTCAATGGGGACACGATTTCAGGCCAAGCTACAGGAATATTGAAATATTGTTCCGAGAATTACATGACAAACCTGTCATCATGGCATTAACAGCAACGGCAACACCCGAGGTCCATGAGGATATCTGCAAACAGCTTCATATTCATAAAGAAAATACGGTCTATACCGGATTTTCCCGTGACAATCTAACGTTTAAAGTAGCAAAAGGAGAAAATAAGGACCGTTTTATTGATGAATATGTGCAGCAAAACAAACATGAAGCAGGCATTATTTATACAGCGACCCGAAAAGAAGCTGATCGGATTTATGAGAAACTGAAACGAAACCAGATTCGTGCAGGGCGGTATCACGGGGGCTTGGCTGACGATGTGAGAAAAGAGCAGCAGGAGAGGTTTCTTAATGATGAGCTGCAGGTTATGGTGGCAACCTCTGCTTTTGGAATGGGCATTGATAAATCAAATATAAGATTTGTTTTGCATGCCCAAATTCCGAAAGATATGGAAAGCTACTATCAAGAGGCTGGACGAGCTGGGCGGGACGGTCTTGAAAGCGAATGTGTTCTCCTGTTTTCGCCGCAAGATATTATGGTGCAGCGTTTTTTAATTGAACAATCAGAACATGAAGAGAAACAAAAGCAGGATCTAAAAAAACTGAGACAAATGGTCGACTATTGTCACACGGAAGATTGTCTACAGCGTTTTATTCTTATGTATTTCGGAGAAAAGGAGCCTGATGCGTGCGGACACTGCGGGAACTGCACCGATACAAGGACGGCCCATGACGTGACGCGAGAGGCGCAAATGGTCTTATCGTGTATCATTCGCATGAAAGAACGATTTGGCAAGATGATGGTTGCCCAGGTGCTGGCCGGGTCTAAAAATAAAAAAGTTCTTGAAAACGGCTTTACCGATCTCTCAACATACGGGATATTAAAACACCAATCAGTAGGGGAAATCAGTGACTTTATCGAATTTCTGATTTCTGACGATTTCATTAGGATGTCAGATGGAACATTTCCGACTCTTATAGTCAGCAGTAAAGGAAGCAATGTACTGAGAGGGGAATTATCTGTAACA
Source organism: Bacillus sp. K7 (assembly GCF_053903245.1). Lineage (NCBI taxonomy): Bacteria > Bacillati > Bacillota > Bacilli > Caryophanales > Bacillaceae > Bacillus > Bacillus sp. K7. Next base: position 2,005,230 of record NZ_CP096406.1, on the reverse strand, counting down.
AGAAAAGAAGCAATAAAAGCGGCTGCGATTACTGAAAATGATGAACTGTTTGAACGTCTGCGGGTGGTTCGCAAAGAAATTGCAGCAGAGCAGGGGGTTCCGCCATTTGTCGTTTTCTCTGACCAAACATTAAAAGAAATGTCAGGCAAACAGCCTGTAAATGACGAGGAACTTTTGTCAATAAAAGGAGTCGGTGAACAAAAAAGAGCAAAATACGGCCGGCTTTTTTTACAGGAAATACAAGCTTATGCAAGAGTGACAGACTAAAAAAATAGGAAATCAACCTTTTTTTCTATAAAAAACACATTTTATTTTCTCTTTTTCGCCTCAAATGAAAACGACTTATGAAGCCTATGATACCAAGGGTTCAGCAAGTCTTTCCAGCCGAGAGAAATCCTTCATGTAAAGGAACTGTAATCTAAATCATATCTTTTTGTTATTGATTTGACATTTACGTGTGTTACGATAGCACCTGTTAGCCGCCAATAAAAAGCTAACAAGGGAGGATTTACTTATGAAGAAGACGATTATGTCCTTTGTAGCAGTTGCTGCACTTTCATCAACTGCATTCGGAGCTCACGCTTCTGCAAAAGAAATCACGGTGCAAAAGGGTGATACGCTCTGGGGAATCTCTCAGAAAAACGGAGTGAACCTAAAGGACTTAAAAGAATGGAACAAGTTAACTTCTGATAAAATCATTGCAGGAGAAAAACTGACCATTTCTTCAGAAGAAACAACCACTACTGGGCAATATACAATTAAAGCGGGAGACACGCTGACAAAGATTGCTCAACAATTCGGAACGACAGTCAACAACCTGAAAGTTTGGAATAACTTAAGCTCTGACATGATCTATGCTGGATCAACACTATCAGTAAAAGGTCAGGCGACAGCAGCAACTGCGGTTACTGAGAATACGCAAACAAGCGCACCTCAAACTGAAGCAAAACAAGAAGCTGTACAAAAAGAGCAACCTAAACAACAACCAAAACAAGAAACAAAGGCTGCAGCAGAAACTTCTGTTCCTACAGAAGAAAAGGCTGTTCAATCAAATACAAATCATCAAGAAGCTTCAAAAGAGCTAACAGTTACGGCTACTGCTTATACTGCTAACGACGGCGGCATTTCCGGCGTTACAGCAACAGGCATTGACTTAAACAAGAACCCGAACGCGAAAGTCATCGCGGTTGATCCTAATGTGATTCCTTTAGGTTCTAAAGTCTATGTTGAAGGCTACGGTGAAGCAACAGCAGGAGATACTGGCGGCGCTATTAAAGGAAATAAAATCGACGTATTTGTACCTAATAAAAGTGATGCATCCAATTGGGGCGTCAAAACTGTAAATGTAAAAATCTTAAACTAATCATATAGATTGTGATAAAAGACGCAAGCTCTTGGCTTGTGTCTTTTTCGTTTGTATAGCTATGTTTCTATCTTATGCTGATAAAAGAAAAGCGCTCCTGATGTTTTTCGCGTGTGAAAAATGGGTAGATGGTATATGTCCCTATCATCTAACTATGTGCAGAAGGAGTTGCTGACTGTTGCTTTGGATTATTGTATCTTTTCTGATTATCAATATTGGGATATTTCTATTTTCATGGCGGAGAACAAAGGAGGTCAACTTGCAATCGTCCGATGGATATTTCCTCGGGGGAAGAAGTCTTACTGCGTTATATATCGGAAGTTCGCTGCTGTTAACCAATTTATCAACCGAGCAGATGGTTGGGTTAAACGGACAAAGCTATGCAGGGTCTATGACAGCGATGTCATGGGAAGCGAGTGCGCCGCTTGCGTTAATTTTTCTGGCACTTGTCTTTTTGCCCCGTTATTTAAAAACAGGAATTACTACCATACCTGATTTTCTAGAGAAGCGGTTTGACCAAAGAACAAGGCAGATCGTTTCCGTACTGCTTATTATCGGATACGCTGTTTCATTCCTGCCGACAGTACTGTATTCAGGGGCTCTTGTGTTGAATCAAGTATTCCGCATTACAGAGACATTTGGCATCAGTACATTTATGGCTGTCTTGCTGATATCCTTAATCATTGGCGTAACGAGCTGCTGTTATATCTTTTTCGGCGGATTGAAAGCCGCTGCATCAGCGGATGCCATATACGGAATCGGATTAATTTTAGGCGGTTTTTTTATTGTGGTATTAGGTGTTCTTGCAGTCGGGCAGGGCAGCTTTGGGGGCGGAGTTGCGCAACTGACCACTTTACATACGGAAAAGCTCAATTCAATTGATATCAGCAATTCGGCAGATGTGCCGTGGCCAACGATTTTAACAGGGCTTTTAGTGAACAATCTCTTTTACTGGGCTGTTAACCAAGCAATCGTTCAGCGGACATTAGGAGCGAAAAATCTAGCTGAAGGGCAAAAGGGCGCTCTTTTAGCAGGTTTCTTTAAACTGATTGGCGTGTTTTATTTAGTCGTGCCTGGAGTGATTGCCTTTCATTTATATGGAGGCGGCATTGGAAATGCTGACAGTGTATATCCTCGGCTGATCGTCGATTTATTGCCTGCATCGCTTACCGGTGTATTTGCCGCTATATTATTCGGAGCGATTTTAAGCTCGTTCAACGGCTCTCTGAACAGTACCATTACGTTGTTTACTCTAGATATATACAAACCGGTATTTAAGCCTCATGCAGATGAAGCTGATCTCGTCAAAACAGGACGGATTTTTGTCGCGGTTCTCGGGCTCGTTTCGATTGTCATTGCGCCTTTTATTTTATATGCGCCATCAGGGCTGTACAACTATCTTCAAGAGATGTTCGGATTTTTTAATGTTCCGATATTAGCGGCGATTGTCATTGGATTCTTTACAAAAAAAGTGCCGGCTTTAGCTGTGAAAATAGCAATACCAGCCCATATTGTTTTATACGGCTTATCAAAAATCTATTTAGGGCACATTCATTTTCTATACATCCTTGCCGTGCTCTTTCCATTTTCAGTGGCTGTGATGCTTCTGACAGGAAAGCTGTATCCGAGGGAAACGGATTATAAGCTTGATCACAACCCGCAAGTGGATGTCACACCTTGGAAACACGTAAAACTGGCGTCAGGCATCATTTTGATTCTGGTTGCGGCGACGTATCTTTTGTTTTCACCATGGGGAATTGCGGGTTAGCAAAAAGGATCTTGGCATTTGCCAAGATCCTTTTTATTTAAACCAGCCTTTCTCCTTTGAGCGGGTAATGGCTTCTATTCGGTTTTTTACTTCAAGTTTGTCTAGAATCATTGAGATATAATTTCGAACTGTCCCGCTTTTGATGCTGAGCTCCTGAGCGATTTCTTTTGTGTTTTTACCGTCAGCGACAAGTTCGAGCACTTCTTTTTCTCTGTCTGTAAGAGGATTAGCTTCGCTGTATATGTCTTCCATCAACTCAGGTGCATAAATGCGTTTTCCGTTCATGACGCTTCGGATGGCGCTCGCGAGCTCTTCGCTCGGGCTGTCTTTCAACAAATAGCCCTTAACGCCAGCTTTAATGGCTCTCTGAAAGTAGCCGGGTCTGGTAAAAGTGGTTAAGATTATAATGTTGCAGCCGGTATTTTTTAACTCCTCAGCAGCTTCAAGCCCCGTTTTTCCAGGCATTTCTATGTCCATGATGCATACATCAGGCTGATGTGTTTTGACAAAATCAACAGCGTCTTGACCGTTTGTCCCTTTGCCGACGACTTCCATATCATCTTCTAAATTCAGAAGTGATCCTAAAGCGCCTAAGAGCATTTGCTGATCTTCCGCAATAAATATTCGAATCATGTAAGTCACCCTTTTTTGTTTATTTAGAGTTATTAGGAATTGACATGGTAAGCGTGGTGCCGTTTTTTGTATCAATGTGAAGGCTTCCGTTTGCGAATTCAAGACGTTCTCTCATGCCAAGCAGGCCATGTCCTTTTGAAAAGTACTTCTCTTCACCTTGAAATGTTCCATCATCAGTCACTGTAATGACAACTTCCTTCCAGAGCTGCTGAATGTCGACTCGGCAGTTCTTAGCTTGGCTGTGTTTGACGACATTAGTGACAGCTTCTTTTAAGCACATGCTCAATATGTTTTCATTAAGCAATGAGATATTTTTTGGCAATTGATCTTCCTCGTAGATAAACGTAATGCCGGCTGCTTCAAGAATTTGTTTAATGTTTATGATTTCATCCTTGAGCCGGATGCCTTTCATGGAAGATACGATTTTTCTGACTTCATTTAAAGACGTTCTCGCTGTTTGCTGAACGCTTTTCAGTTCACGTGTTGCTTGTTCAGGATCTTTGTATATCAATTTTCTCGCCAAGTCGCTTTTTAAACCGATGAGAGACAGCTTTTGCCCTAGTGTGTCGTGGAGGTCACGGGCAATTCGCTGCCGCTCTTCTAATTTCACCAGCTCAGCAATCCGTTCATTTGCATCCTCTAGTTTTTCTTCCAGTCGTTCGCGTTCCTTGCGGCTTCTGATACTGAAGGGCAATAAAATCGCGCTAATGAGGGTAATGACGACAAAAGGGATCTGAGTCAGAAAGAATTCTTTTTTTAATACGAGGCTGAAATTGGCTGCAACGGCTGCGCTTATTAAATGGACGTAATATAAAATATGAAAAGGGACACGTTCTTTTATGTTTCCAATAAAATACGCGATAAAAAAAGCAAAATAAATATAACTGAACAGCGTAATCGAGGCGGTTGAAATGCCGATTAACAAAAACGCCCACAAATAAATGGACCAGCCTTTTGAAACAAAAGCAAATCGATATACCGAAAAAAACAAAAGCGTCAAAATGATGCCGATGATGATAACAAATGTAGATGATGATTTCCATATAAAGTAGAAGGGGAGGATGAAAAATATTGTCCATATATAGGGCGTAATCCCGTTTAGTTTTTGAAATGTAAAATGCTTTTTAATCATGATATTCCCTCATTTTCAGCTTTTCATCTTACATGTAACTTTATCATTGCGAAAGCCAGAATGCATCCTTGAATAATAAAAAGGAAGCCTTCTTGTGTATAAGAGAAGACCTCCTTCATCATCAGGCGTTCCGCAGCTTTTGTTTTTCTGTTGAATCAGGCGGAAGGCTGGAAGGGATATGTTTGATATCCCGAAATGATACAAATTGTTTTTTATCTTCATCCCAAAGGCGGAAACCAAGTGACTGCAAACTCGTTTTTAAGGTGATTGTCGGTACGTTTTTTAATGGCTCGTGATGTTCATGTGCAACTTCAAGCTTATAGTTAGGAACCTTGGGGCTCAAATGGTGTACGTGGTGGTACCCGATATTTCCTGTGAGCCATTGAAGCAGTTTCGGGAGTTTGTAAAATGAACTGCCTTCCACAGCTGCCTGCACGTAACTCCAATTTTCATCCGCTTCAAAGTAAGAATCTTCAAAGGTATGCTGCACATAAAAGAGCCATACACCGATTGAGCCTGAGATCAGAAAAATAGGGCCTTGCACCAGTAAAAACGATTGCCAGCCAAAGATTAGGCAGCAAACAGCAGCCAATGCCACGATTGCCAGATTTGTAAGGTAAGTGTTAACACGCTCCTTACGTCTTGCCCCTTTTTTGTTAAAACGGTTCGTAATCAGAAAAACATAAATCGGTCCGAGAATAAACATGACAAACGGATTTCTATAAAGTCTGTATGCAAGCTTTGTTCGTCTGGATGCAGCTTGATATTCGTTTACTGTTAACATCCAGATGTCTCCTGTTCCGCGTTTATCCAGATTGCTGCTTGTCGCATGATGAATCGAATGGCTGTGCTGCCATTGAAGATAAGGGAAGAGAGTCAGGACACCAGTCACAAAACCGAGTATGTGGTTATACCGCTTTTGTTTGAAAAATGATTGATGGCAGCAGTCATGGAAGATGATAAAGATCCTTGTCAAAAATCCTGCGGCAATCACTGTTAATGCTATCGTAAGGAGATAGGAGACATTGAGGCACAGATAAGCAAGAAACCATAGTCCAAAGAAAGGAATAAACGTGTTCGAAAGCTGAATCAGGCTGTTTTTTGTTTCGGGCTTAGCAAAAGCAGCGACTTGCTTTGTCAGCTGTTTTTGTTTTTGCGCAGTGGTTTGTTCAGTCATAGTAAGTATCCTCTCATTGTGTGTCTCGGTTAAGTATACGCGAATGAGAGGAGTTCTTTGTAGTAGCACCCATCATACACCCTATATGACATTTGTCATGTCGTGCCGCTTGCATCACTGTTTACGCTAAAAAAGCTTGTAAAATAATTTACAAGCTGATTAATGTTTATCGATCCATATTCGTGATGCACCTGAAACAGCTTCTATCCTGCATGTTCCCCCTATAGGAAACGTGGCAATTGGTGAAGTGTGGCCGGCATTTATATTTGCGATGATTGGGAGGCCGGATAATTCTTTTTTTGTTCCAATCATGGCTTTTACCTGCTCTATTGATACATTGGATGCTTTTTGAAATCGGCCGATCAAAATCGCCTTCACATGATAAAAAGCGGGGAGGTGGATGAGCGATTGCAGATCACGGTCAAACATATGGATGTCTGACATATGATCATCTTCAATCAATAAGATGGAATTCTCTGTTTCAGGAAAATACTCCGTTCCCTGCAGCAAATTAAGTGTGCATAGGTTTCCGCCAATCAAGGTGCCTTCCGCAAAACCCTCTTGGATCACAACAGGGCCTTCATGAGGAAAAAAGCGCCTGTTTTCTTGATCCAAATACCAGCGATCATCGCTCCATTCGCCAGAAGGGTGAACCTCAAACGGACTGTCCGAAGCGCAGCAAGAAAGAAAATACTCTTTTGTATAGTCGAGTCCTTTTTTCATTGCGAATGTTGAGAAGTGGGGGCCTGAATACGTAACAAGGCCCGTTTTTTGATAAATGGCGTTGCAAAGAGCCGTGATATCGGAATACCCGCACAGAATTTTTGGATGCTGTTTGATTTTATCGTAATCAAGATAACGCAGCAGCTGATTTGAATTGAAACCGCCGAGTGTCGTTAAAATCGCTTTGACACCTGGATCGAAAAAGGCAGCGTGCAGATCATGGACTCTTGATTCAATAGAGGATGAATCAAACTCGTTACATTCATTTGCATGTTCAGCAATGGTTACCCGATAACCTAATCGTTCTAACGCCGTTTTTGCTTGAATTTTTGTTTCATTTGATAATAGAGACATGCTGGTCGCGGGAGACACGATCCGGATTTCGTCTCCCTTTTTCAGTTTTGAGGCGTACATAGATTCCTCCAACAATGGTTTTACACCATTAGAGCACACCTTGGTTCATTCTTCCAGACCTTTTTACAAATCAACCCACTTAATGCTGCCTGATTGTGTATCATGATCAATGCATACTGTAAATTCATGTTTTTCATAAAAATGAATCAGCCGGTCTACATGATTCCAATCCCGTTTGGCAATGTCCCCTGTGACTTTTGGGATATTGTGGTCTCTGGCGATATCTTTTATATATTTCATACAAATGGAACCAAACCCGTGATTCGGGGGGCCTTTTATGTCGCCGATATGAATGGCATCTTCCTTGTAGGACGCTACAAGTGAAAAACAGTCTTTTCCTCTATAAGCCGTTTTACAATCAGTAAGCATAATTTTGCATGTTTGGCCATCATCAATCGAGGAAACAATCATCCATTCTTCATGTTTCGATTGATCAATACCAAGCACTTTGGCATCTTTAGATAGATCCTTCATATTCTCCTGCATGCGGTAAATTTGAAATTCTAAATCATGCAGTTCTTCCTCTAGTTCTTCGCGATTTTTTTCTTTAACAGTAAACAAGACCAAACTCCTTTCAACAAACCGTTTTCAGAAACACAGTTATCAATTGTATTAGATGAAAGGGGCATCTGTAAATAACAAATCCATTATTAGTAGAAATTAGCGCAAAGTAAGGTTTGATTGTTTCTAAGAGAGGAAAAAGAAAACTAACTTGTTGAAAAAGGAGGAATTGGAATGGCGATTGATTCATTGATTAAGAAATTACACTATGTCCAATTGGAACCGCCCGATAAAATTCTCTCCCTATATCTCAATACAGACATGAGAGATCCCGAGCAGCAGGGGGGAGAATGGAAGATTGCCCTAAAGTCAGGATTTGGCCGATTAAAAGAGTATTTGGCAGCAAGTGATCCAGAGGAAGAGAAGTGTCTGGAAGGGATCAGAACGAAGATTAATCAATACCTTAATAAAATGGGGAAGGATATGCCCCGAAGTCTCGTGTTTTTTGTTTCCGATAGCGGTATATGGGAACCAATAAAGCTACAAATCCCTGTAGAAACAAGATTTTACTGGGAAGAAACAGCTGTTCTGGATCAGTTGAGGGATTTGCGTCAAACATACCCAAGCACGGCGTTTATTTTAACGCAGCAGCATGAAGTGAAAATTATTGAAACCGTTTTAGGTAAAATTGAGGCGGTTGAGCATTATGAGTATGATATCATCAATGAGTCTTGGGAGAATCGCCATTCCTCTGCAGAAAAAGCGGTGCCGTTTGAAGAGGATCGAATGAGGGAACATGTAACGGAAAACCAAACAAGACTGTATAAGCGGCTGGCTGCCAACCTTGATCAAAAAGCAGCCGCGAAAAGATGGGAACGAATGGTTATCGCCGGTGATAAAGAAACAGCGGATATTTTGGATCAGCATATGAATAAACCGATTCATTCGAAAATCCAAAAGAACCTGTTGAATGAAAATGAACATAAAGCTGTTGAGCATTTAATCAAAGAGGCGTGAAATCGAACAGGGCCGGGGCTGCAAGCTGCCGGCCTTTGAAGTGTGTCTAATTTCTGACGAAGCATTCCAAAACGTTGACAACCTCTTTGAATTTGCATACGATTTGGATAGTCAGTACAAATAGGAGAGATCATCAAATGAATCAAACAGAAAATAAACCGAAAAATTATACGGGGATTGTCCTTACGCTGACAGTTCTGATTAACGGTTTAATCGCAGTGCTGTTTTTTATGCCTAAATTAGACCAGTTCAGCCATGCGAATATTCACATTTTGCCAATGCTGAATGCGATATTCAACAGCTTTACATTTATCTTTTTATTGGCCGCGCTGATGATGATTAAACAGAAAAATATTAAAGCTCATAAACGCTTTATTCTAGCAGCTTTTACAACAACATTACTATTTTTGGTTTGTTATGTTGTTTACCATTCGATCGCGGAGAATACGCTGTATGGCGGGGAAGGTATCATGCGTCCGATTTACTTCTTTATCTTAATTTCGCATATCGTCCTTTCTGCAGTCATTGTGCCGCTTGCGCTGTTTACACTGATCAGAGGCTTCAGCATGCAGGTCGAGCGCCATAAAAAAATAGCCAGATGGACAATGCCTTTGTGGCTGTATGTAAGTCTTACAGGCGTTATTGTATATCTGATGATATCACCGTATTATTAAAAGCCATACTCAGTATGGCTTCAGGCTGTCGAGAAAATCTCGACAGCCTTTATTTTTCCTTAAAATATCCATTCTCGTGTAATAAAATAAAAGAAAGACTAAAAAGGATGGTGTCTTTCTTATGTTCCACACAAGAAATTCTTCTCAAAACGCAGCCGAATTTGTTCTGCTTGACCAACTCGTCGAAGAGGATCATTTGCTTCGAAAAATCGATAAACACATAGACTTCTCTTTTATCATTGAAAAGGTTAAGCCTTACTACAGCGAAAACAAAGGCCGCCCCTCACTCGATCCGCTGATTTTATTCAAAATGATGTTTATCGGCTACCTCTACGGTATCCGTTCAGAAAGACAGCTTGAAAAAGAAATTTACTACAATATGGCGTACAGATGGTTTTTGGGCCTGAATATCAATGACCCAGTTCCGCACCACTCCACCATCAGCTGGAACAGACGCACACGCTTTAAAGATACAACGATTTTCCAAGACATTTTTGATGAGATCGTTCTTCAGGCCATCAATCATGATATGGTGGGCGGACGTGTCCTTTTCACTGATTCAACTCATCTGAAAGCCAATGCCAACAAGCACAAATACACAAGAAAAACGATTGAACAGGATACACAAAACTATATCAAAGATTTAAATGAAGCCATTCAAGAAGATCGGGAGGAGCACGGAAAAAAGCCATTACCAGCCAAAGAGGAGGTGAAAGCTGAAAAAGAGATCCGCCACAGTACAACTGATCCTGAAAGTGGATATATGTATCGTGAAAACAAACCGGAGGGTTTCTTTTACTTAGATCACCGAACAACGGATATGAAACATAACATTATCACCGACGCCTATGTTACGCCTGGAAATGTCCATGATTCTGTGCCTTATCTTGGCCGATTAGATCACCAAATTGCACGATTTCATTTTGAAGTAGAAGCCGTCGCTCTTGATTCTGGTTATTTAACGACTCCGATCTGTAAAGGGTTAGCCGACCGCCATATTTTTGGCGTTATTGCGCATAGACGATATCACCCTACTAGAGGTTTGTTTCCAAAATGGAAGTTTCATTATGACAGTGAAAAAGACAGATACATTTGCCCGAACCAGCAAACACTTACATACTCAACAACTGACCGAAAAGGCTACCGGTCATATAAATCAAATCCTGAAACCTGTTTCGCGTGCCCATTGCTTGAACAATGCACAAGATCAAAGAACCGCCAAAAGGTCATCACCCGGCATGTATGGGAGGACCACAAAGAAAAGATCAGACAAAATCGCTTATCTGTTTCAGGAAAAAACCTCTATAAAAAAAGAAAAGAAAAAATAGAGCGAAGCTTTGCAGATTCAAAACAGCTGCATGGGCTTCGCTATTGCAGGTTGAGGGGAAAACGGAATGTGAGTGAACAAGTTCTCCTCACAGCCGCATGCCAGAACATGAAGAAGATTGCCACATACCTAGCCAAACAGGGCTAGGTATGTGGGAGCTCTTTTTCAGTTTTTGAAATCCGCTGAACAACTAAAGAAACAGCAGAAAACAAAAAAGGCTTGTAGAAAAAACGTCGTTTTCTCTACAAGCTGAAGCCATACTCAGTATGGCTTTTTTGTGCTTGTAGACATGCCAAAAGCCCAAATAGTTGGGCTTTTGCGTGCAAATGGATAGACTCCTATTTATGGGCCTTTGATTCCATGGTTTCAAGTGTTGCAACCTGTAAAGATTCTTCAACAGTTTTTGTTTTTTCTTTTACTTTTTCTGCATACGTATAATCACCGTAGCAATACGGATAGCGGAAATTATTCACATTTCCCCCGCAAGTATACAGATCGGGATTTCTTTTGACTTGCTGCTCGGAGTATTGTTTTGCCAATTCCTCAGTATGCGTTCCTCCATGTTCAGCTACAAAATCAATGTAACCTGCCCCCATGTTGTAGCTTTGAATAATGGTATCCAAATCCACACCTTTTTCCTTACCGGTCTTGTACATGAGGGTAAATTGCTTGATGCCTTGTTTAACACTGAGTTGAGGGTCTGTGATCTCATTGCGTTTTAACCCCAGAGATTCAGAGGACTGCATAGGATCATTGCCTTTTCCTTTTGACTCCTGATACATCATGCCAAGTATGAGTGATGTATAATTGGTGAGTCCTTGATTTTCAAGCTCGTCTTCCACCAGCGGTTTATAATCAGTTAAACGTTCCAAAACAATCATTTTCGTGTCAATCGGAAGTTTCTTGATTAAATCCCGGTTAAAAAAAAGCAAGACGAATAAAAAAGAGGCGGTGACAAAGACAAAAATCATCATAAAACCCGCAGCAGCGAAACAGCCTTTTCTCTTTTTCTTCACTGTGTTTCACCCTCAATGTTTGGAGCAGTATGACCTCTTTATTATGACACAGTACGATATATCAGACCAAGTAAAAACCTGATTTGAAACATAAATTTAACCTATGAGATTGAATTGGAACACAGGCGGCTGGTTTGCACCCAAGCACATTTGTTATAAAATAAAACTATGAATAAAGAAAGGTGATACAGATGACTGAATTTAGAGAAATGGAGCGGGCGGCTGCTGATCTGGACGAGGAAACCTTGTTTCTTGTCGCGCAAACGTTCAAAGCGCTTTCTGATCCGACCAGAATCAGGATTCTCCATTTATTATCCCAAGGTGAACATGCTGTAAACGGAATTGCAGAAAAACTGAATTTATTGCAATCCACCGTTTCCCACCAGCTCAGATTCTTAAAAAATCTCCGGCTTGTCAAATCGCGAAGAGAAGGAACATCCATTTATTACTCTCCGGAGGATGAACACGTTTTAGATGTTCTTCAGCAAATGATCCATCATACCCAACATGATTAAAAAAGACATCCTTGCGTTTATCGCTGTTAGCGGGCAAGGATGTCTTTTGCTTTATTCTGTCCGTTCTGATCGAGTTCGTTTCTGCTGAGCTTGATGACGAACGAAGAAAAACCGATATAATAAACAGCTATTAGAAAAAAGACGCCAATTGTCAGAGGATCCGTTCCGATTGACTGACTGTACGATCCAAGGCTGTTTAAATCAGGTGAAGTATGATACAGCTCTGTCACTCGATACAGAAATCTAGAAAGGAATAAGGTTAAAAGAATCATTTCTACCCAAATATGAGTGCGAAAATAAATTTTTCCTCTGCGTTTTTCAAAGGAGATGTTTCTTTTGGCGAAAAAGACAAGAAGCCAGCCGCCAAGAGTGCCGAAAATGAGATAACCATATAAAGACGGATGAATGATGCTGAAGATTGAAAGACCGAAAGCAAACAGTGAGAAAAGAATCATACGGGTGAACAGCCAGCGAGGCCTCAGCGGCTGATATCCGATGGACCTTTTAATTTTTTTATACAGAAAAAAGATAATAATCATGGCAGGATAAATGCTTTGAAGTGTAAGATGCATGATGTGAAATCCCCTCCGTTGAGAAGTGTATGCTTATCCGGTTCAAAATAGTAATACTTGACACAAAAAAGAAGGGGAGACCCCTGTATTCATACCATATGCGGGATTTCGTTGGGCCGCATAATAGATATGCCCAAGCTTTATGAAAATGTTAAGATAGATTTTTTTGTAAAACAATGGAAGAAAAGGTGCGTAAAATGAAATTGGAACGTTTGTTAGCAATGGTTGTGTTATTAATCAGTAAAAAACAAGTACAGGCCGCTGAACTTGCTGAGATGTTTGAAGTATCTGTAAGAACAATTTACCGTGATATTGAGACGATCAATAGAGCTGGTATTCCAATTGTGACCTCACAGGGCTCCGGAGGCGGAATTGGCATTATGGAGTCGTATCGGCTTGAGAGAGAGTGGCTGAAAGAGGAGGAGTTATTTGCGATTGCTTCTGCTTTGCAGAGTGTCTCGTCTATGTATGAACCCGCCTCTCACAGTACAGCTTATCAAAAAATCAAGCATCTTATACCGGAGAAGTCTGCTGAAGCATTTCAGCACCAAACTGAAAAATGGTTTATTGACATGACGGCTTGGGGCCAAACTGAGGATCAAAAGGCGCTTCGTGAGAATATCAGCGCCGCCATTGATCAATTGTCAACCATATCATTTACATATACAAACGCAAGCGGGGAAACACTTCATCGTCAAACGGAACCTTACACGTTGGTTTGCAAGGCGGGACACTGGTATTTATACGCCTATTGCCTGATTAGAAACGATTTTCGCTTTTTTAAATTGAATCGGATGAATGATCTGACCATTTTATATCAATCATTCACCAGAAAAGACATTCAGCTGGATACCTTGCCATGGGATAAGAATTGGTACCAAAAGGACCGCTTAACTGAACTGGTCATTCTTGTTCAGCCGGCAGCACGCCAGCGCATACGGGAATGGTTCGGAAATGAAGTTCTTCATTATGATAAAGATGAAATTTGCCGGGCAGTCATTTCTCTTCCAGACGATCAATGGCTGATCGGGTTTTTGCTGCAGTTCGGAAAGGATATTGAGATTCTGAAGCCTCTCCATATACGGGATAAAGTAAAAGATACCATTCATCAAATGCAAAAAGTTTATGAAACCTGACACACTGCTGTCAGGTTTCTTTTTTTATAATCTAGGTAAAAAGGAGGGATCGTATGAGTTTTTCACATATGACACACTTAGAACAGAAACGGTTTGCCGGGCTTTCACAACGGACCACCAATGCTTTGGAAATGACGGAACAAAGGCGGATTCCGGCACTGTGGGATCAATTCTGGCAGCTCGATATGAGCGCTCTATTCTCGCAGGCTGAGAAAGATCAAAACATTATCGCCTTATATTCCAATTACGAACAGGAGACGAATGGGCTCTACACATTTTCAGTCGGTACGTTTCAGAAGGAAAGTAGCACTCTTTCGGAACCCTATGAAACCATTGATTTGCCAGCTTCCGATTATGCCGTTTTCACTTCCAGAATCGGTCCTATTGAAGAAGTTGTGCTTGAAACGTGGAAGGAAATTTGGTCTTGGGATAAGCGTCATCTCCGCACATTTACAGGTGACTTTGAAATGTACGATCAAAGTGCAGCAGTACCTCAGCGGGCGCAAGTTCGCATATATGTCGCCATAAAACACTCATGAACTGAATGCTTGAGAAAACGAATGGTGTTAGTTCATAATAAAACTAACACCATTCGTTTTTTAATAGGGGGACTAAATAAATGAGAGTGACTCAGTACCAAACGGTTTGGCAGCTGACTTTTTTGCCGGCATTATTTCCGGTCAATTGCTATTTAGTAGAGGAAGAAAACGAAGTCACCCTTATTGATGCCGCACTTCCGGGCAGCTATAAAGGAATCATTCAAGCTGTAAATCAGCTGGGAAAGCCCCTTCAGCATATTTTACTGACCCATGCACATGGGGATCATGTCGGCTCACTGGATGCATTGACAGAAGCATTTCCCCATGCAAAGGTGATGATCTCAGAACGGGATTCTTTCCTGCTGCAAGGTGACAGATCCTTGCGTCAAGATGAAGCACAGACACCCATTAAAGGAGCTATGGCGAAACCCATACAAACAAAGCCTCACCAGCTGCTGACAGGCGGTGAAACAATCGGTTCTCTGCTTGCGATCCCCACACCGGGCCATACACCGGGCAGCATGTCATTTATTGATACAAGAAACGGCACGATCATAGCTGGTGATGCGTTTCAATTGCGCGGAGGAATTGCTGTATCAGGACAGGTGAAATGGACGTTTCCTTTTCCCGCATTCGGCACATGGAATAAGGAGGAAGCCATTAAAAGCGCACAATTGCTCACCGACAAGGCGCCTTCGTGTCTCGCGGTGGGACATGGGAATTTCCTGAGATCACCCGCAGAACGGATGCGCCAGGCCATCCAAAAAGCAAAGATAGGGTGATTCCGCTACGCCTTCTTTAGCTCATGCATCTGTTGATTTTGCAGTTTAAATAAAGAATATTATGAAGCAGTTTTCCTTAAGGTTCAGAACGAAAGAGCAAATCTCAGACCAAAATGTCTAGCTTGTCTTTGAAGCTCGTTGAAAACAGTTATACAGACGAAGAGGCTGCCATTCGCGCGACAAGAAGCCTGGTGCAAGGCTTTACGGTTTTCATCACAAAAGAAGCTTTTGAACGTAAGAGGATATTTCAGAAAGCTGCCATTTTCAATTCGGACGTATTTGTCAGGATTATTAATAGACAATAAAAATATGATGTATAGTCTTATATTTCTGAATATTGTATAATGTCAAAGTATTATAAGGGCGGCAGTCTTTATATGAAATGTCGGAATACCGTTCCCGAATGAAAAGAAGACCAAAGGAGAGGAGGGGATTGCTGATGGACTCGCTTCAAGAGATCATTTGCGAAAAACGGACATATACACGTCTTTATCATTCACATCGGCATGCGTACAGCCAATTTCTTTTTCCGCTTGAAGGGAGTATTGATCTTGAGACGGAGGGGCGCGAGGTGAAATTAAAGCCGGATCATTTTTTGTATATTCCGCCTGAGTGCGAGCATCGTTTCCGTTCAATTGGCAGAAATGAGTGTCTTGTACTGGATGTTCCGCTTTATGCGATGAAAATTGATGAGTATCATGCGGGATCGGGAATTGAAGCTGCACTTGATCCTTTCTGGTCTTCCATCAGGTATTTACTGACGGAGGAAGCAAAAGCGGGCACTGCAAACTCGCTGCATATGCTTGTTCAATACATAAAAGAAAAACTGCAATCCCACACCTACGCCTCAATTGCCTACATTCACAGCCATTTATTTGAGCGGCTGACGATTAAAAAGCTGGCAGACATCGAGCATTATCACCCAGCCTACTATTCAAGCTGGTTCAAGAAGCAGACGGGAAAGTCGCCGCAGAACTATATCGCTGATCTTCGTCATGAGGAAGCGAAACGAATGCTGATGGAGAAAAAGGAAACCCTTACTGTCGTCAGCGAGGTGCTGGGCTTTCAAAATCTCTCTTCATTTACAAGATGGTTTACACAAAGGACAGGCATGCCGCCCCGTCTATATCAAAACACCTTATATTTGGATAAAAAATGATCGTTTTTTGGTTAAACAAACATTGGAGATCTCTTTTATAATGGGAGAAAAAGGGGTTATCGATATGGCAGTCATTGAAGATTTTGAGAAGTTGGATATCAGAACAGGCACGATTGTAAAAGCGGAGGAATTTCCTGAAGCAAGAGTCCCGGCGATTAAGCTTGTGATTGATTTTGGAGCAGAAATCGGCATGAAACAGTCCAGTGCGCAAATCACAAAGCGCTACCAGCCAGAAGACCTGATCAACAAGCAAATCATAGCAGTCGTCAACTTTCCGCCGCGCCGGATTGCCGGATTTAAATCGGAAGTACTGGTTCTTGGCGGCATACCCGGGCAGGGCGACGTTGTCTTGCTGCAGCCGGGGCAGCCAATCCCAAACGGCACAAAAATCGGATAACACAAAAAAGACGTTTGCCTTAGGCAAACGTCTTTGCGTATTGAGGCGATGCACCACACGCCACATTCGTGTGCGCCGCAAAGGGCATGTGCATCGGCTTACACAATTCAGCTCATCGCTATATGAATATAGCATGGCGGGTGCAGAAATGCAAGGATTACTTTGTCATTTTATAATCCGTATCTTATGTTGCTATATTTACTGTCATGTAGATGTACATCTTAGGATTGGGGTATTGAGTAATAGCGAGTTGGTTTTTTGTGATAGGATGTTCCAAACCCAGTCATGATCAATGCAGCTTTTGAGACTTATTGAATTTCTTTATGCTGTGCGCACTATTTCAGCATCATTTGAGCTACAAGCTGCCAACGATAGGCTCAAAGTGAATGCGGTTATTGTAAATTTAATTTTTCTTTAATATCATTGCATTTCTCTTTAAGACTTTCTGGCGTATGTTAAAATTTTACTGAACTCAAAGTCAAAAGGGGAATGTTTTATGCTGGGAATCAACGTTGAAAAATCAAATGAAAACTTAATAATCAATTGGCAGCTAACCAAAATTGAAATTCCAATCAAAGAAATTAACGATGTATTCCTTGACCCAAACTATGGGGGAGAGGAGAAAAGCGCAGTCAGGATTGGGTTTCCTTACGGCTCAACGGATAGGGTAGTAATTAAAACAACAAATAATACTTACATTTTGTTCACCACTAATGCTGCTTCAATTATGAGTAAAATTGTTTCTTACTGACCACCTGAGATATGAAATGAATATATTAAACTGTAATCCTACAGAATTGAGGCATTTAATTGGCAGGATTGGTGAATTCATTTGTGCACTTCAAACCAATGGCACTCTGGCACGTCAACCAATCATGACGGATTTGATGTTGTGAGTAATAGCAGACGGATTAGTGTAAAAACAACAGCTCAATTAAGTGGTTTTATTCCCATAAATCAAAATACAAATAATGATTTTGATGATTTTAACATTATTTATTTTGGGCCAAAGGAAGAAGTGAAAACAATCAGTAAAGTTTACGGAGGTAAATATGAAGTTAGTATTGGACAACTAAAGAAACTTAATAGAGAGTATCAATTCAATAAAACAATTGTTTGAAAGCAACCATCCCCTCAAAATAAAGGGGATGTTTCTTTACTATTCACATGCTTGATCTTTGAACTCTGGTTTTTCTTTAGCATCAACATACGATGAGGTTATCGTGCTTTTGACTTGATCTAATTTTAGCAGTCTCTTCAGAATAAGACAGAAGTAAGAAGAACATCGGTGTATTCATCATTAATTACTTATCGCCAACTGTGTACTGTTTATTAATTTCATAAAGAGAGTCACTTTCTTGAGTACGATTCCTTCTAAGTTCTTTTCTTTGGCCAGATTGAAGCAAGTGAAACAAGACCACCTATCATGCAAATTTAGTCCTTTGTAATTAAATTACAAATACTCATCATATTCACTCGTGAATTCATGGTATTATATTGAAGGGAACGATCAAAAGCTTTCGGCTTAGTAAGTAAGAATGGTTTAAACATGTACGAGTGCCACCTCATGCAAAATCAGAAAAAATATAAAGGAGGTAACATATGTTTAAGCTTAAAAAGAAATTCTTAGTTGGATTAACGGCAGCTTTCATGAGTATTAGTTTGTTTTCGTCAACCGCCTCTGCAGCTAGCACAGACTACTGGCAAAATTGGACGGATGGGGGCGGAATAGTAAACGCTGTCAATGGGTCTGGCGGAAATTACAGTGTGAATTGGTCTAATACCGGAAATTTTGTTGTTGGTAAAGGTTGGACTACAGGTTCTCCATTTAGGACAATAAACTATAACGCTGGCGTTTGGGCGCCGAAAGGCAATGGATATTTGACTTTATATGGTTGGACGCGATCACCTCTCATAGAATATTATGTAGTGGATTCATGGGGTACTTATAGACCTACTGGAACGTATAAAGGTACGGTATACAGTGATGGGGGTGTATATGACATATATACAACTACACGTTATAATGCTCCATCCATTGATGGCGATAACACTACTTTTACCCAGTACTGGAGTGTTCGCCAGTCGAAGAGACCAACTGGAAGCAACGCTACAATCACTTTCAGCAATCATGTTAACGCATGGAAGAGTCACGGAATGAATCTGGGTAGTAATTGGTCTTACCAAGTCTTAGCGACAGAGGGCTATCAAAGTAGTGGAAGTTCTAACGTAACAGTGTGGTAACAGGTCATCACGGGTAGCTAACGGGCTGCTGATCGTTCCTTAAGAGTTTTTGTCATTTGTTATTGTGAGTTACTAAGAAGCGACGGTCTTTTTGCTGGAATCCTAATATATGACTTCAATGGTAAATGATTATTAAACAAACATTAAGAACATATGTCACGCACTTCCAACAATGCAAGTAGAAGCAGCAGATAAGATGGATTTTAAAAGTGTGACCTCACTTGTAACCTGACCAAATAAAAAAAGCGATGAACTGCGCTGTGTATGGCTTTGTAGTACCTCTTTTGACACGCCACATTCGTGTGCGCCGCAAAGGGCATGTACATCGGCTTACACAAATCAGCTCATCGCTATATGAAATAGCATGGCGGGTGAATGAATGTAAGGATTTCTTTGTTATAGACAACAAGATTTAGCACAGAGCAAGATCTAAGATAAACGATTGACCTCATAAGCGGCACGGATCCCGGATTCAATTGCACCTTGCATCCATGCATGAGTGAGTGAGACGTGTTCTCCAGCGAAATGAACTCTTCCCTCAGGGACAGGGATATAGGGATACAGTTCTAATTCTTGACCTGGTTCCATAGCTGTAAAGGCTCCCGCAGAATAAGGATTTTGACTCCAGCTAAAAGAGGCGCCCGACACAAACTCAGCCCATACAATATCGCCATATATTTCAGATAAATTCAGTAACGAATACTGAATACGCTCTCCTTCTGAAAGACTGTCCCACATCAGTGCCTCGTCCGCCCACGTATAACTCGCCAGAACAACAGCATGTCCATTTTCTCCAATACCAGTGCTTGGATAATACGAAAAACGAATCGGAAGATCAGTAATCGATTTGCCACCGCGCTGTCCGGCTTTTTCCCAAAATCGGCTTTTAAACTCTAAGCCGATTTTTGTTGCGCTCATATAGTTCAGTTCACGAATAGCCCTTCGTTTATAGTAGGAAAATGAATGGTATGGTTCGACTTTCACAAATCGCAATGTTGAAAAAGGAATGGTGATAATAGCGAGATCAGCTGTGAACGTTACATGTTCTGCTGTTTGTTGGTGCCGACAATGGATCGTAACACTAGTCGCATTTTGAGACACTTTCATCATTTTTTGATGGTATAGAATATTTGTTTTTAGTTGAGGAAGAAACGCGTAAGGAAGCCGATCCATGCCGCCTGTTATTTCATAGAAGTGAGTGGGCGAAGTAAAAAGGATGGATTCCCGTAACACCTCAACAAGGGACATCCCCATATACGCTTCCATATCCAGTAGGACACCAATCATATCGATCGCACCATATGAAAAATAAGTGCTTAAAAACGAGCTTAACGAGTCATTTTTGTATTGTTTTTCAACAATCAGCCAATTTCTCGCAGGATTTTGATAAATAAAATGCAGAATAGGCTGTAATACAGAAAGCAACAGCTCTTCAGCGGTTTTTCCTTGTTCGTTTCGTGCAACGGGGTATCTTAAGATCTGAGGATGTCGTTCAAAAAGATGGAGACGTGTTTTGATCCCATTTGTATAAATGATGTCCATTGGGCTTTTGTTGATAAATACATTTGTCGGCAGCCTGAATTTTTTAATATATTCTAAGGTTAACATATGGATATTCGGAATGCGCATCGGGCCAACATTAAAGTACAAACCATCACTAAAGGGAGATCTCAACGTGCGGACACGGCCGCCTGCTCTGCCGCTCGCTTCAAGAATCGTTACTCTGTGTCCGGCATTTTTCAGCAAAGATGCTGATACCAGCCCGGCCAATCCAGCTCCCACAACAATAATATGCTTTGGATGATGTGATGCGTTAAGTCCGTTTCTAATGATCTTCACCATGTCTTCATTTGTTAGAGAAGTCACTTTTTAGAAGCACCTCTTTTATGAATATATGACATTATATTCAGTGAAAAGGGCGTTTATCACGTTCTGTTCACAACTTTTGTGTTAGGAATGCCAAACGGACATATATTCTCGTTTAAAAACAATATGTTGTGCTGTGAATATATTGAAAAATATCTTAGGTGAACAAAGCAACCCTTAAGGAAATGTAAAACTTCGAAGTCCTTCTTACCTATCAACAAGATTTTCTCCTTTTTGGCTTGAGCTATCGTATAAAGGCTTTACTGTATCCACGGAGAGCATCCTGAATTCTTATACTCTGGGTAGTATGAATATTCAAATTACCTAGCTCGCTTATCGAAATAAATTCTACTTTTTTAGATTCATTACTGGTTGCTAATTTCCCGCCTGTCTTTTGACATAAAAAGCAAAGGGAAAACTGTTGGCGAACTTCTCCATCTTGATATGCGATAACATGATTGGGATCACTGTATACCCCAACCAGATGTTTTACCGCTATATCTAAGCCAGTTTCCTCCTTAACCTCTCTTTTTATGGCATCTTCCACTGTTTCTCCCGGTTCCACATTGCCCCCGGGTAAAAACCATTTTCCGTTATCAACACGTTCTTGAAGTAAAATGTTTCTTTCCTTATGAAGAACGACAGCTGAGACAGCAGGAACAATCTTTATTGGTTTTGGTGCGTCATCATTGTAATAATAATCGGTTCTAGTCATTTTGTTACATACGACCTTTCTTATCCTCTTCATTTTTTAACATTTTTTATTGACAGCCTTTTCATAACATTCTACAATAAACCCATAACAATTAACAAATGTTAAATGTCGTAACAAATGTTACAAAAATTATTTGTTTGATATGGTGTGTGACCAATGTTAATTGTTCATATAAGGCATACTGCTGTTTTATATGTGAATGTAAGCGTTTAATGAATTAAATTTTATGAATTTTCACAAAGGGGATGTGCTATATGTCAATTTATCAACAACTTTTAGAAAGAGAACGTGCAAACGAACCGATTAAAGTAGGAGTCGTCGGTGCTGGACAAATGGGATTTGGCATGATCGGTCAAATCTCTCATATTCCTGGTATGAGCGTAACTGGAATCAGTGATATAAATATTGAGGCAGCAGAAAGAGCTGCAAATTACTATAATTCACAAGCATCCAGAAAAGAATCCATTATGGTAACTAATGATTTTCGTGAAGTGATTCAATCTGCCAATGTAGAAGTTATCGTTGATGCAACAGGAGTCCCAGAAGTAGGAGCCAACATTTCACTAGAAGCCTTAAGATCTAAAAAGCATCTTGTCTTATTGAATGTAGAAGTGGATATTACGATCGGCTCAGTGATGCATCAAATGTTTAGTAATGCTGGTCTAGTTTACAGTGGTTCTGCTGGGGATGAGCCGGCAGCAATACTTGAATTATTTGAATTTGCCAAAACGATGGGGATGGAAGTTCTAGTTGCTGGCAAAGGGAAAAATAATAAATTAAATGTCACAGCAAACCCTGGCACTGCACAAGAAGAAGCAAATAAGAAGAAAATGGCTTCTCATATGCTTGCCGCTTTCCAGGATGGTACTAAGACAATGGCTGAAATGAATTTATTGTCTAATGCTATTGGATTTGTACCAGATGTAGTTGGGATGCATGGAATTACTGGAGATCTAGATTCAGTTATTAAAGATTTAGACCTTAAAGAAAATGGCGGGGTATTAAATCATTTTGGGGTAGTTGATTATGTAGACGGGCTTGCACCTGGAGTATTCGTAATTGTAAAAGGGCAAAATGATGCTGTAGCGCATGAGTTGGATTACTTATTGAAAAAAGGTGAAAGAGACCATCACATTTTATATCGGCCATATCATTTAGCTAGTTTAGAAACGCCTATTACTATTGCCAAAGCTGTTTTACAAAATGAAGGATCTATTCAACCACTAGGCGCTCCAATTTCTGATACGGTTGCCGTTGCAAAACGTGATATGAAAGCCGGAGAAGCACTAGATGGTATTGGAGGTTACTCTGTACGCGGGGTTCTTGAAACTCATCAAGATTTGAAGCGAAATAATCATATTCCAATTGGTTTAATCAGTGGAAATGTTGTGGCGAAAAAAGATATTCGTCAAGGCCAATTCTTAACAACTGATGATGTAGAACTAGATCCTACAACAACAGTTTGGAAATTAAGATCGCTTCAAGATAGTTTGTTCCCGACAGTGACGGCTGATAGTAAAATTGTAACTACTTTGTAAGTTCATAGGCGTGCAACAAAACTCTTTCTAAAAAAGAGTTTTGTCCGCGCCCTTTTTCTTCATCAGATATGACTTAAAAAGGGGGTGACTTCCTATGAAATTTGTTTTCATTCTCTGCTTTTTGCTAGTCGTTCAATATGTATTTACCTTCATACAAGTTCGTTATTATAGAAAGAGTATGAGTACGTTTGTAAGTGCTTACAGAGAGAAAAAAGGATACTATTTATTTTCTGGTACGGAAAGAAGAAAGTTTCGTCCTGGAGCTATTGTTATGATTGTCGTTGATCGTAACTATATCATTCAGGAATGTTATGTAATCAATGGTTTTTCAATCTTATCTAAGTTTAAAGAAATCAGTAAATATAAGGGCCAACATATAGGAACTGTATTAGATGCTTTACAAGAATACAAAACAAATCAAAAAGGAAATGATAGACGATTACCAGCTCTTCATACAGCCCTTTCCAAGGTTGCTGAAAATGCTTTATTATCAATCTCTGCAAAAAAATCTCTATGCTTTAATGGAAAGGAGTGTTGATTTCTATGGAATGGATTCAGTGGTTCGGCGAACACTTTATAGGAATGTTTGATGCTGGTGGTAAACAGTTTATGGATTTAATGACTGGAATCGTTCCTACTTTAGTTGTACTGCTCACATTTACCTATGCAATGATTAAGTTCATAGGAGAAGAAAGAGTCAATAAGGTCATTCAGTTCGCAGCAAAGTATACGTTATTAAGATATACATTAATGCCTATCCTATCAATCTTATTATTAACAAACCCAATGGCTTATACCTTTGGAAGGTTTTTACCAGAAAAACAAAAACCAGCGTTTTTCGATTCACTAGTTACTTTCTTTCATCCTGTTACAGCTTTATTCCCCTACGCAAATGCAGGAGAGCTTTTCGTCTACTTAGGAATTGCGAATGGTATAAAAGAGGCTGGTTACCCTATGTCTGATCTCGCCGTTCGCTATTTCCTAATAGGAATTGTCATCATGCTTTTACGCGGGGTTATTACTGAACTTATCACAAAATATCTATCTAAAAGAATGGAAGCGAATTCTTAATTGAAGCAGAAGTCACCATGACTCGAGGAGGAACGATCATGAATAAACAGCGTGCAATCTTTGTGGATAAAGGTTCAGGTGGCTGGGGAACAGGTCTAAGAATTGAACCTAAAGGAAAAAAGACGAAGGTTGTTTCTATTACAGGCGGAGGGATTCACCCAGTCGCAAGAAAGATCGCTCAAGTATCGGGAACAGAGGCTGTAGACGGCTTTAAACATTCAGTTCCTGAAGATGAAATGCTGTGTGTTGTTATTGATTGCGGAGGTACGGCAAGAATTGGACTTTATCCGATGAAACGGATTCCCACAGTGGATGTCCTTCCTTCTTCACCTTCAGGCCCACTGGCTAAACATATTAAAGAAGATATCTTTGTTTCTGGTGTGACAGAGAAAGAAATCAGGTTAGCTGAACCTGAAGAAACAGCGGAAGCTAGTCAAATCAACACAAGTGATAAAGAAAATCCTAATAAGATGAATAAGGAACGTGCAATCTTTGTGGATAAAGGCTCAGGTGGCTGGGGAGCAGGTCTAAGAATTGAACCTAAAGGAAAAAAGACGAAGGTTGTTTCTATTACGGGTGGAGGGATTCACCCTGTCGCAAGAAAAATCGCTCAGGTATCGGGAACAGAGGCTGTAGACGGCTTTAAACATTCAGTTTCTGAAGATGAAATGATGTGTGTTGTTATTGATTGTGGGGGAACAGCAAGAATTGGACTTTATCCAATGAAACGGATTCCCACAGTGGATGTCCTTCCTTCTTCACCTTCAGGCCCACTGGCTAAACATATTAAAGAAGATATCTTTGTTTCTGGTGTGACAGAGAAAGAAATCAGATTGGCTGACGAGCAAGCAGAAATTCCATCAGAATCAGAAGATCCATCAGAAACCAGCCAACTTAATATAAATGACAAGGAAAATTTGAACGAAGAAATGAAAAAAGAAGAGCGAGAAGATAGAGATAACTTCTTGATGAGATTTTCGAAAGGAATCGGAAAAGTAACAGGAACCTTTTATCAAGCTGGTCGAGATTCAATAGACATGCTTATCAAAAATATCATTCCATTTATGGCTTTTGTGAGTATGCTCATTGGAATTATTAACTACACAGGTATTGGCGATGCAATGGCTCACATCCTGTCACCTTTGGCTGGTTCTTTGTGGGGATTAATCATTTTGGCATTGGTTTGCACCTTACCATTCCTTTCGCCAGTGCTTGGACCGGGTTCCGTTATAGCCCAAATTATAGGGGTCTTAATTGGAACTGAAATAGCTAAAGGAAACATTCCGCCTCAATTTGCCTTGCCGGCTTTATTTGCAATTAATGCCCAAGTGGGAGCGGACTTTATACCAGTTGGTTTGTCACTTGGCGAGGCGAAAGCAGAAACGGTACAATATGGTGTACCAGCAGTTTTATATAGTCGTCTTATCACTGGGGTTCTTGCTGTTATCATTGCATATGTCGCAAGTATTGGGATGTTTTAATAAATGTATAATGATGATAAATGGAGGTATGGGTATGTATAAGTCAATTGTAAAAGAAATCGGGGAATTAGCTTTATCATTTGAGGAAGAAAAGATAATGATTTTATTTGGGCCTCAAACACCAGAGGGGTTAAGAGACGTGGCTGTCATTCATGAGGTTGATGAAGATCAATCAGAAAACCCAATTAAAGAAGGGCATACTCTAAAAGTAGATGATCAAGAATTCAGTATTACTGCTGTAGGATCCGCAGCCAATAACAATTTAAAGGAACTTGGCCATATTTCTATCTACTTCAACGAGCCTAACGGAGACGTTCTTCCTGGTGCTGTGTTTGTCAGCCCGTACGTGCTTCCGAAAGTTAAAAATGGCAGTATCATTGAATTTAAATAATAAAGAAAAAGGAGTTACGAATGTGAACTTACCTGAAGATAATAGATTGTTTGTTAAAATAGCTCATATGTACTACGAGGAAGGACGTAATCAATCGCAGATTGCAGATGAAATAGGTGTAAGTCGTTCTCTAATTTCAAAATATCTTGCAAAAGCAAGAGATTTGGGAATTGTTGAAATTATTATTCATGATGACATGATTCATCCTTATAGAAAACTCGAAGGAAAAGTGGAACGTCTATATGGATTGCGTGAAGTCGTATGCATTCCCAATCTGGGAGGCGAATCCTCGAAAAGCAGGTTGGGATCTGCAGCTTGTAAATACTTGTTGCGAGTGATGAGAGACGGGCAAACGATAGGGGTCTCCGCAGGAACCACTTTGTATGAAGTAGCAAAGGCGATGACCTCTAGCCAGCCCTATCCTTCCGTTACATTTGTTCCTTTAGTTGGGGGAATGGGAAACGAACGAGTAGATATACATGCCAATCATATAGTAGCTAAGCTCGCAGAAAGTCTACAAGCTCACTATAAGCTTCTTCATGCACCCGTAATGGTAGATTCTAAAGAAGCAAAAGACATATTTATGAGACAAACTTCGATACAAGACATTTTTAATCAATCTGCCAAATCTCATATAGCGATTGTAGGAATCGGGGGAACTCCTGAACATTCGACTATGGTGAAGTCTTATCTAGGTCAGGAACATCAGGAGTATTTTGATCATACAGATGTCGTCGGAGACATTTGTTATAATTTCATCGATGAAAATGGCCGATCATCTCTTAGTTCATGGAATGAAAGAGTGATTGCGTTGGAATTAGATCAATTAAGGGAGATTCCACTTGTTATTGGAGTGGCTTGCGGATTAGAAAAAGTGCAAGCAATAAAAGCAGCATTGGAAGGCAAGTTAGTCCATGTATTGGTGACAGACGAACAGACAGCACAGGCCTTATTGGATTAATGAAAAATAAAGGGATGAGATACTTTTTAAGATCGTCCCTTTATTTTTAGAAACTAGAAAGAGGAAATAATATATTATTTTGCTCTACGACCGAAGACTCTTAGTCTTTCCACAAATATCTCCATTACTTAGAGATGATGCTTCATGCTCTCTTTAGGTAAGACTGTTCGAAGTAACTCAGTCACGTTATCAACGATTGAGAATATTGGTAATCAGCATTATTTCAGGTGGATAATGAAAAGAGAAGAATCGTGATGGATGAAAGCAAATACGGATCAAAAGCAATTCTTAAAGCAGTTTTATACACACCGGCAGGAACTGTATTTTATAGAGCAGAACTGACAAGAGGACCCTAATCATAAGATGATAAATCTTGAAGGTTCATTTACGACTTAATGGGGAAACAAAACTGCTGCCTTACACTTATCGTTCTGCTGGAAAAAGGAAACATCATTTTTTATACCATTAGAGTAGACCAATTGCTTAATTTTCATAACTGTTGGAAACGGTTTTTCCGTCTGCGATAATAAAGTAAGAGGTGAAAGCAATGAATGGGATAGAATTTTTTGAGTCCGTGTCACAACTGGGACAATTAATTTTATTATTCTCCGGCTACGCCCTTTATTGGAGATTAGGTACAACAAAAAGAGAACGAAAGCTTACAAAATATGAAACTTTTCTTAGGTTCTTTGTCATGTTCGGCATATTTGCATGGGCGCTTTCGTTTCTTGCTTTGCATTTGTGGTAACGAACTTTCTGCACGTATTTAAAATCGTGTTTTTCATTAGATCCAACGAGCTGCGCTGAGAACATCTATGTATTAACCAAGAAGCTTCCACTAGGTATTACTGAATGCCTTCTGATTTAATCTGTGACCAAGCTAAATCCTTTAGGGGAGAAGGGAGGAATACGTCCTTAAATCGCTAGCAAACAATTTGAGCGCTTTCCGGTTGGATGACTTATATGATTCTAGTATCCATTACGTTTGAATAATAAAAAAGCGTCCCTGTTTATACAGAAACGCACATGAAAAGAAATTATAAATGGGCTGCAATCATGAATCTTTTAGCATTTGTGCAAATTCCTTTTTCAGTTTGATTGGTTTCAATGAAGTTGTTCAAAATATGAAGGTCACTCCGTTCCTGACCAAAATTAGGGATGATAGGAGTATGTTGGAGCAGGAAAATTAGGTCTTCGGGTCTCTGATAATATTCAATAGCGTCATAATCATGTACTTGGATATCTGAAAATCCAGCATCTTTTAGTTCTTGGATATATCGCTCTTTTAATGTCCCATCTTTTTCTGCAAATGACTGCCCTCGACCGAATGCTTTTTTTACATTCAGTTTGTCACCTTCACTAACTTGTTGTGTTAAAAACGTCCCGCCCTTTTTCAATACGTTAGCAACTTCTTTAGGGTTGAACGGGGCATGTTGATTTGACACCAAATCAAAGAATTCAGCAGGGAATTGTAAATTTTCAGAGGACATTTGGAGAAATCGAACGTTTGAGAGACCCGAATGGTTAAGGTTGGATTTTGCCGTTTCCACCATCCCGCGAGAAAGGTCTATTCCAATTAAGAGACATAATGAAGATGCAATTTTTAATGCGTTTTCCCCTCCGCCAGTACCTATATCCAAAAGTATATCTGAGTGATTACATCTTGCTTGTACTTCTTCGTGAAAATTCCACTTAACCCCTTCAGATTCACACTTTAATTCACTGAAATTCCAGCCGTTTACTTTTCCAACCTTATCATAAAAATCAATTTGATTCATTTTTCCTCTCCGCCTTTCACATTAGAAATTAAACAATTTGCTTTTTTTCAGATGCTGGCTTAGCTAAACTAAGTAATGACGATGTTTACTGAAATCAGGGATAAACGCTAAAAAAATGAAATACACCGTTCATGAAAAAGAAGAACGGTGTGGTATTAAAAAAATGAGAAAGCTATAAGGTGGATCAATCATGTGTTTCACTGACAATCTTGATTTATATCATGATTTGAAATTGTTAAGAACGACTTTTGCAGCCTCAGCGATAAGAGCATTATCATAATTAGCATCTTCCGTAAACCGGTTTGATAAGATTGCCACAACAATAGGAGCTCTATGAGGCGGCCAAACGATAGCAATGTCATTTCGTGTTCCATAACTTCCGGCTCCAGACTTATCGCCGACTTCCCATCCTATAGGAGCACCCGCCCGAATCAGTTCGTCACCAGTAACGTTCCCCCGCATCCAGTCAGTTAAGATCGTGCGCTTGTCAGGTGTAAGGTTGTTGTCAACAGTGAAAGCTTTAAGGTCTGTTGCTAGTGCTTTGGCGGTGCTTGTGTCCCGAATATCCCTAGGAATGGCAGAGTTTAGATCCGTCTCGAAACGATTTGCCTTGGTTACATGATCCCCAATCTGTTTCAGTGATTTTTCGAAACCTTTAGGGCCGCCAAGCTGTTGCAGCAATATGTTCCCAGCAGTATTGTCGCTGTAACGGATAGCAGCCTCAGCGATTTCCTTCAAGCTCATCCCTGTATCCACGTGTTTTTCTGTGATTGGAGAATACGTAACAAGATCGTCTTTGCTGTAGTGAATGACTTCATTAAGTTTTTCAATTGCGTTTTTCTTCAGGACAGCAGCTGCGGCGAGAACTTTATAGGTTGATGCGTATGCAAATCGTTCATTGGGCCGATAGGAAATCGTCTTGTTTGTACCTGTGTCAATTGCATAAACGCCCAGTTTCGCATCAAATTTCTTCTCAAGTTGAACAAATTTTTCATCCGTTATACAGCTTGTCACTTTTGTGTCTCCTATGGCTGTTGCTTCAGCATGCGTTGATGCATCAAAGGGTTTGAAACCAGTAAGGCTTAAACATAAAAGTCCAATACAGATTCCAAGTTTTAATGGCGCTTTATTTTTCAAATGAATCGACCTCCTCATTCAATTAATGATGTATTCACCTTCTATTAATAACACAAAAATAGGAGCAAAATCGATATATTTCCAATGAAAGTTTAAACTAAACCCTTTCATTCATCTCGTTTTTTGATTTTTCATATAGTAAGTGAATAGGGCCATGAGGGGAAAGGGAAGAAAAATAGATAAACACCCATTTTAAAGGTGATTATGGTAAATATCATAGTGCAGCTGGCATGAGATTTTATCAGTGTTCCTAATTAAAAGCATGGCGTGAAGCCATCCTAATGGGAGCGTAATCAATGCAAACAAAAAAAGTGTATCTTTATGTATTTCATACCATGTCAGACTGGGAATATGGCTATTTAATTGCTGAACTAAACTCAGGGAGATATTTAAAAAAAGATGTAGCACCTATAAAAGTAGTTACAGTAGGAGCTTATAAACAAATGATAAAGACGATGGGAGGGCTAAGCATAAAACCAGATATTACCCTTAATGAGTTAAGCTTGAGAGTAAAGATCTTCTGATTTTACCCGGAGGGAATACTTGGGGAGAAAATATTCATCAACCGATCTTGAAAAAAGTTGGCGAAGCTTTAAAGCTTGGCACGATTGTTGCTGCGATTTGTGGTGCAACCGAGGGCCTCGCGCATTATGGATACTTAGATTCCAGAATGCACACAAGCAATGACTTAGCCTACTTGAAAATGGTCTGTCCTCACTATAAAGGAGAAACATTTTATGAGATGGGACCTGCAGTATCTGATGAGAATTTGGTAACCGCATCAGGAATTGCTCCCCTTGAATTTGCGATGGAAGTACTGAAAACATTAGATGTGTGTGCACCAGAAACATTGCATTCATGGTATGAGTTAAACAAGACCCAAAAACCTGAATACTTCTTCGAGCTAATGAATACAATAAATTGATAGAATCAGTGCCATGCCCCAGAAATGATGGGGCATTTTTTTATGATGAAAGAAAGCGATACAATGCAAGCAGGGTGATTCAAAAATTTGAAACAATAACAGCATTTGGAACGTATTGTAATAAGAAAGCTATGATCGACGCTTATTTAGCTTTCTTGTTTGACGCTGTACATGCTGTGAAAGGGGGATGAAAATGCAATTTCATCAAATTCAAAACGGAAAACAAACCAATCATCTTAAATGGCTGGGGGCTATTTTTTTCAGCTGGGGAACGTTCGTTTTTGCGTTGTTTTTTGCTACTTTTATCGGTTCAATGGCACGCCAAGCAGGAGCTTCCAAGCTCTTGCAGCAAGGTATTCAGGCAGGCTTAGTGACGTTCATTACTGTCCCGCTGCTTTATATTCTTCTTAAGCGGACGTCCAGTAGACCATTCTGCTCTATCGGATTGTCTGGCTGGCGGCAAGCCATTCCGAAAGCCATTATGGGAGCACTGTATGTGATTTTTCTTTCTGGAACTGGGTTTACTATCGCCCATTTATTAGGCTTGATAACCATTACACAATTTCACTTCTCCGGACATTTGGTTACAGTATTGCTCTTAAATATGATCATCGCATTCTTTTATGAAGCTTTTCCAGAGGAATTAACATTTCGCGGGACGATGTACAATGCTCTAAACGGGCGATTTAACTGTTTTATAGCCTTACTTCTGCAGCCGATCCTATTTGTGCTTGCACCAATAGCTGTATGTGGTTTGCAGTATATAGCAGGAATCGAATCACCAGCTATCACATTAGGTTACATCGTTTTATTGTTATCTTTTGGTTTCATTCTTCAACTTCTGCGTATTGTAACAGGAAGCTTATGGACATCTATCGCCTTTCATCTGGCTTTTCTCGAAAATTCTCGTTTTTTCGTCGTGCAGGGGGATAAACGCTTTATTACCTATGAAGAAATCGTGCCGGGTACAGGAACGCTGTTTGTGATCTTTTTTATGTTGCTTTTTGTTGGTACTCTACTATTAATGCCAGCAGTAATAGCAAGGTGGAGACGTAAGAAGAAGAGAATCGGGCATGATGTTTAACGACTGGTTTATACACAAATGGAAAGTGTCGAGGTAAATGGAAAGGAGCAAAGATGTCTATTTTAATAATTGTTGAAATCTTCTCAGTGTTAACTATATTAGGTTTATTCGCATGGGTGTTCAAAAAACAAAAAAATGCGGATGAAGATGTATTTATTTATGCGAGGTACATGATATATCTTCTTGTAGCTGAAGTTGTCGGATATGTCATATTTCATATTAATGAAGTATAAAACGATCATGAAAAAATAAAGAGGAGGTTCGTCATAATTGTCGGAATCATCATTCTATCTATGAAATACATGCATCACTTACCAATCATGTAGCTTCAAATGATTTTGATTAAAATGGGTGGATCATATCTGCACATTGAACTGCATAAATTGCTAGTTTTTCAAAAAGGTTATAATCTATCGATCACTCAAAGTGAAAATGGTATACTGATGTGACAAGTATTGGAAGTCTCTTGCACGCTTCGAGAAATAAAATCAGGGGGATTACATTGAAACCAACCACGACTTATGCAGTCATATGGATATCGACTGCTTTGGCTGCTTCAGTAGGTATTATCGTTACCAAGAGCGCACTTCCGTTATGGGCGTTATTCATTCCTATGATAATACCGTTTCCGAAAGATAAAAACAAATAAATACCAGCATAATTTTGCATTACGATGAGTTTACCTGAGCGGAACATAACAACGTAACCCATGATTTGAAAATGCGGAGCTGCTCACTTGAGCCTCTATCAAAAGAAGTTGAAAAGTTATGTTCATTCTCTTGCATTTTCGAGTATTTCATACGGTCTGAACTTTGGTCTGTATATGTTTGTTTTATTCCGATTTTATGGCAATCAGGTTACACTATTGACATCATTGTTTTTACGCTTTCACCACTTACTTGTGATTGAGATTTTAGTGGAATTAGAACAATTAAGCTAGATCATGTATTTAACTGCGTTTACAACAAGTATAAAAGCCGCTGATCCGAACATGATATACGCGGACCTCGTTTGTTTCTTTAAAAGGGCCTCCACGCCCATTAAAACAAACAGAAGTGCAACTAGCACTTGGAGAGAGGTTAAAAGGAAATCACTTTGGTTATATAATGAATACACGCACAGTATTAAAGCTACACATGAAATGAACAACTTTGAAGCTTTAAGCAAAGAATCCCTCCTTGAAAAAGTTTTTTTATTTAAAAGCTTAACACGTTATGCGCTGTCCTTGGAGAGACTAAGGGAGTAAGATAAAAGAAGCATGTTAACAAATGTAATGAAAAATGCTGTTTTTCACACGCAAGCGTTCATCATTTCTTTCAGAGCATTTTAACAAGTGACATTGAAGTAAGGGAAATTCAATTGTGGCAATGAAAAGGGGGGGACAGGGTATAAAAAAACTAGTCGTGATTTCTAGCATTCAAGGAATCCTGTTATCAGCCATAGGACAATTTTTTGGAATACTAACCGATTTTTTCCTTTCGGGTATTTCTCGGTTCATTGGGATTGTCGCAGGAATTCTTATGTTACTAAGTCTAAAGTCGAGAAATGTAGAAGTCCAGTCATTTATCGTTAATGTAAGTACTTCGTTAGGAATAATAGGTGCAGGAATTTTATATATTCCAGCTGCGGTTATCAATATCTTGATTGGCTTCAAGTTAAACGAGAATGTAAAAGAAGAAAACACGAATGAGCAGCTCTGAATAAACTGTTTTTTGGATAGAGAATACATGCGACATCATCATATGAAGAGTGCTGTTGGACTTTGATTTTCCTTTTGATATGGACACCTATTGTGGATTTTATTCTCCCGTATGCGCGAGGGGTAAATAAAGACATCAAACTACATAACATGAAAAACAGTGATGTGAATTACCTTTCTTAAAAATAAATGAAGAAAAATGAGGAGGGGAAATGTATGGATTTACCTGCTTGGGCTTATATCATATTTACAATCATAGGAGTTGCTGGGTTCGTCAGTTTCATGTACTTTTCTTATTTTACTGACAAGACTGAAAAAGAAAACAGGCTATAAAAGCCATTTGTTCATGATGAGCAAGCGGTTAAATCGACACAAAGGCATGAA
Organism: Bacillus sp. K7; assembly: GCF_053903245.1. Lineage (NCBI taxonomy): Bacteria > Bacillati > Bacillota > Bacilli > Caryophanales > Bacillaceae > Bacillus > Bacillus sp. K7. The sequence continues at coordinate 1,971,111 of NZ_CP096406.1, read as the reverse complement.
GAGAGAATCAGTCAGTATTGCTTGACTTTACTTTGAAAGGGGTCGAGTAACATGGATCATAAAAAAGATGACATTCAAAGAAAATATAGGGATCAAATAAGGAAGAAGACAGAACGAGAAAAAGAAAGATTGTTGTTGTATCTGCCATCATTATTTTAATATTTTTCTTTCAATCGGTTTATAAGGATTTTTAACATCATACTAGAAGAGTACATTGGAAAAAAGCAACGATTTGAACGTTGCTTTTTGTTTTTATTGGGTCCTTTGCATGTTAGGAGAAAGGACGTCCTTTGGAGGAGTCCGTTCCTTAACTTGTTTTAGCGTCGCTACGATAAGAAAGCTAACAATCACTAACAAAAGCCATGAACTCACCTTTCCTAAGTGAACAAGACTCCATGCCTCGCTTTGGTTTGGATATGTCCAAGCCCCAAAAAACGTTGCGATATTTTCCGCTATCCATATAAAAAATCCGATAAGCACAAAAGAGAGTGCAAGCGGCATACGGTAATGAGTTCCATTCACCTCGTATTTGACCCAAGTTTGCCAAAAGACAATGATGACAAGTCCAGATAACCACCAGCGAATGTCAATCGAATAATGATGGGTAAAAAAATTCAAATAAATCGCAGCGGCAAGCGGGACAACTGCAAAAAACGGCGGCCACTTCACCAATTCAACCTTAAGCCTTCTCCACGCCTGACAGAGATAGCTGGCTACACTTGCGTACATGAAGCCGCTATATAAAGGCACCCCGAATATTTTGGAATATCCTTCTTCTGGATAAGACCATGAGCCCATATGGACTTTGAAAAGTTCAAGAGCAAGCCCAATAAGGTGGAACAAAGTGATCACTTTTAATTCATCTCTTGTTTCAAGCCCGGAACGCACCATCAGCCCCTGCATGAGAACACAGATAATAAGCAGCCAGTCATACCTTGGCAAGAAGGGAAGCGGGATGATTTGTGTAACAGCCAAAGAGGCAAAAATGACGACAGGAAACAAACATGAAAGAGCCTGTTCCCAACCAAAACGAACGAGTTGTTTGAAGGCTCTCATGATGTGTGATTCCCCCTAAGGTTTTTTCTGGATATCTGTAGGGCACGCTTAAAATAGACGCTAAATGGACATAAGGTTGCATCCATAGGATCACCACCACATCACTTTATTTTTTTATGAAAAAGCGTTCTTTTTATGTGTCTTCCTCGCTTCGATATTCCAAAATATCTCCGGGCTGGCATTCTAAAGCCTTACAAATTGCTTCTAAGGTTGATAATCGAATGGCCTTCGCTTTACCGTTTTTCAAGATGGAGAGATTAGCCATCGTGATGCCGACTCTCTCCGAAAGTTCTGTTACGCTCATTTTCCTTTTAGCAAGCATCACATCAATATTGATAATAATCGCCATGTTTATCACCTCAGACCGTTAAATCATTTTCTGATTTTATATCAATCGCTTCTTTTAACAGTTTTTGAAGAACAGCAGCAAAGACCGCGATCACCATTGAAGCAAAAATAATGACCAAGCCGATGACTATGATACCCGGGGCATCGTCTATCTCGGCGATCAGATAAAAAAATGGCATGCTTGCCGCAAACAAGAGACTGATAGTGACCGCACAGTATGTAATATTTTTTAGAGCTCTTACAGAAATGTGAGAGAAAGCTTTGTTCTGGTCAATATTGCTTAAAAGTTTGAACGCTTGATAAAGAGCAAAGTAAAAAGGTATCGCCGCTACATACAAAAAGACGAAAACAAGATATTTTATATAAGCCATATTTGGTAATAATTCTGCTGCATAATTGGCTATCTTAGGCACCACAAACATGCACAAAGCAAGAATTGGAATGCCAATAAGAATAACAGCAATTTTTAAAAAAAGTGTTGAGACTCGATTCATAAAAAGCACCTCACCGATTTGTTGTCATCCTGAATGTAACACGATATTTATCGTTTTACAATAAAAAAGTATTGAAATTGATTATCTAATTATCGTTATATGGAGATTTTTCATTTAAGATAAGCCAAAAGTCGATTATAAGCAACGAATGACACTGTGTGCTTCAGGCAGCTCGGAGAACAATAAAAGATATGGATTTCCTTTTAGGAATTTATTATGGCTGAAAAATAGTGTAACAACGATAGGAAGAAATACATCAAAGGATAAGCTGGTGTTCATACTAATGATCAGGAGGTAAACCGGCTTATGAAACAAATGTGGATCACGGGTCTTTTATTATTGGCTCAACCAAGCGAGCCGACTGACAGCTTATCGGTGACACAGCAAGGGCGTACGATAGCTACTGTTACCCGTGATAGCTTTACATTGCCTCTTCCCGGTACCCCGATAATTGACCATGAAAAGTACCGTGAATTCATCAAACAGCTCAATAAGCACATTTATCGTGAGCCGATAAACGCTGTGCTTAACGATCAGGGAAGCATCGTCCCGGGCAGGGTTGGGTACAGACTTTATCAACAGGCGTTTAGGGAAACGTTTTATGCGTTTTTCTATGGCCAAGGCCCCTCCAAGGTAGAAGTGCCGGAAATAAACATTTATCCAAAAGTTGACAGTGAACTACTTGCTCACATCAGTACACATCAGCTTGGCCATTACGTAACGTATTTTAATGCGAATAATAAAAGCCGCTCACACAATATTTCCCTTTCTGCAAGAGCGATTGACAATCATGTTGTCTTCCCTAATGAAACGTTTTCGTTTAATCAAGTTGTTGGGATGAGGACTAGAGATAAAGGATATAAAAGTGCACCCATTATTGTTAAAGGTGAGTTGTCTGAAGGTGTAGGCGGAGGGATTTGCCAGGTATCATCAACACTATATAATGCAGTCGATCGCGCGGGACTGCGAATCGTTCAGCGTTATTCTCATACAAGAAGCGTGCCATATGTTCCGCCTGGACGCGATGCGACAGTAAGCTGGGGAGGTCCTGACTTTCTCTTTCAAAACCAATATAACCAGCCAATACTCATTCGGGCCAAACGGCGTGGGGGAAGTATGGTTGTTACGCTTTACTCTTCTGATATGATCAATAACAAACTGAGAAACGTTCCTAATGCACCATCTCAAATACCGAAAGAAATAAATGTTGAGCGGCAATTGGATGCCTTTATTGGAGAACCAACTAAAAAAGAAAGAAGGGATAAATGAAGTGAAGAACGTATTATTTTTCTTATGTGTTTTATTATTTTCATTTCATTTTGCTCAACCAAAAACATACGCCCTGACTTTTTCTGTGTTACCCATTACACAAAAAACAGAACAGTGGTCAGTACAAGTAAGAGAAGCAAAAAATGTAAAGGGATTAGCGCGTCCTAAGAAAGGGGTATATCATGTATATTCCTTGGAAGTCAAAAACATAGGGAAGGAAGCGGCTACGGTGGATGTGCAATTGTATCGAAATGATCCTGACTCAATCACAAGGTTTTCGCTTTTTGGATGCCCTAATGAAAATGGTATAAATCAAATAGAAGAGGCTAAAACGTTAGCTCAAAGTTTAAACGACGGCTCGCCGTTGAGGTTTAATCATTTTATGCTGGCAAATAAGGCTTCTGAATTAGAAGTGGTGATTATTTGGACGCAAAAAGGGCAGGAAGGGCGCCATTTAAAACAGAGCTTTACATTCACTGAAGACGGCGGACATTAGGCGTATAAGCAGCTTGTTTTAACATTTGCCAGCCAATGAAATAGTGTTTTCAACTTTATATAGAGAGAATATTAATCAGGATGAAGCTTCTGTTGAGGAAGAAAGGAGAGAGTAACAAAAAAAGATGGGATGATTTGATGATTAGATCCATTACTTTGCCTGAGGAAAAAACGAAAATCACAGTCGGAAAACCAATCAAAGAAGAGTCGAACGTCAAAGTTACTGCCATCTTTGACTACAGAGAAGAACCAGAGGAAGCATTTTGGATACATTTATCCGATGGAAGTGAAATGTTTGTTGATAATCACAAAGTCTTTATTGAATACCAATAGAGAAAGTAAGAAATAAACAGCAGTTGAATCACTTTCTGCGCGTTTTGGTTTGAAGTTGTACAGAGCAGACTGGCATGCCTTCAATAGCACCAGTTAATCATGAAAGCCATTGATTTCAAAATTTTCTATGTCGAGATTTAGGCTTTTCAATTGTTTCACAAAACGTCAAATTTTAAGCAATCACCATTTTTGAATTCATCTGGAATAACTTCAGGGTGAGAAATTTTCATCCCGGATTCAATCCACTGTTTGCGATACAATTGAAATGCAGCCTCAATTAAATAATCTGGCGTTACAATATAGCCTAATCTCACATCATGATCCTCACTGTAGCCAAACTCAAAATCACAACATGGACAAATGTCAAACGTTTTTTGATACTCGCCTTTATACAGAGGATTTTGAACTAATCCTTTAAATCCGCAAATTAAACATAAATATAACTTTTTCACCAATTTTCATTCCCCTTTTACTTGTTATATATTTTTATGCGCCGTAGCAAATGGTGCTTCGAACAAAGAAATGTAGAGTACTGCATTTAAATCATAATAATATAATTGTTTTATTTTTCCATCTTACGAATTGTTTATCATCCAAAGAAAAGTGCAATTCAACTTTCCTAAGAGATACGAAGAGGAAAATTGCCATTTTAGTAACATTTTGATCTCATTTCTCTACTAAAAGAATAAGGGAAGTGAGGAAAAACATGAGAAAAAAGAACAACATGAAAAAATGGCTATTGATAATTGCTGTATTTGTGGTGATCTTCACCGTATCAATCTTTGTCATAATGTCAGGGAACAAAGTGAAATATGAGGGCAGCGGAAAAAGCGGATTATGGTTTTCCAACATTGAAAAATCAGACAAAAACTCAATTGGACCAAATTACTTTCTAAATTTGTATTGGCAGGGGAGTAAGAAGGATGAAAAAAGGACTGTTGTTTCAAAAATCACCTTGTACATAGATGGCAAAAAGTATGATGACAGGGAAGATTATGATTTATCAGAGTATACAGGTGAAGAAATGCCAGAGGGAGGTCAAATGCCAGACCACATCGCTATCTTTGACTTTATGCCTGAAGAGGAAGTAATAGGACATGATCTATTAGTTAAAGTAGAGTGGAAGACAGGCGGCAAAAAACAAACAGAGGATATAAAATTATATAAGAAAACATGTATTAAAAGAGAGCCAAAAGTTGACTGAATGTCTTCACTGGAGGCGACTGATTCAAAGCCCATTCATGGTTTAAGGATTGAATTCAATCCAGTTGTTACAAAACACTTTGCTTTTCTGCAAAGGACTTAGTTTTAATAAGCAATGTAAACCCTATTGTCTAAAGGGATCTACATTGCTTATTAACAGTTTACATAATAATATTATTGTGTTAATTCATCTGAATTAACTAATTGATCTTTGTACTAAAGTTTCACACTGAATTAGTGGGTAGGCACTAAGAAAATAAAGCTTGTTCACATAATATGTAAGCCGACTACCCTCCATTCTGTGCATCAAGAAGCTCAGGTGAATTGTTTTTAGGTGAGTTTACTAATGACGAAACCTGGTATGCTTCCATGTCATCAGCATCGTAGGGCTTCAGTAAGGTTGCAGATGAGCAGGTTCTGTATGTGAAGGATTCAGCCACTCTTTTTCATCCCCATGTGTCAGTATAACCGGCATTCGGTCGTGTATATCTTTCATGAACTCATTAGGTGTAGTTGTTATGATTGTGCAGGTGCCAAGAGGAGTCCCTTGAGGTGTTTTCCACACTTCATATAACCCGGCAAACGCAAAAAGAGCGGATGATTTCAATTTGATCCGGATCGGAATTTTGGTTTTGGGATCAAGCCGTTTCCATTCATAAAAACTGTCCGCCGGAATCATACAGCGTTTGCTGACAAGCGGTTTTCGAAACGCCGGCTTCTCAGTTAATGTTTCAGCCCGAGCATTGATCATTTTATAACCGACCTTTTCATCCTTTGCCCACGGAGGGATAAGACCCCATCTAAGCTTGCCTAAGCGCTGATTTGATCCATCATTGATCATTGCCAAGATGTTTTGTGAAGGTGCAATATTATAGCTTAGACGGTATTCGGCTTTACGGAAAAATTGATCGCTGTCAAACTGGTCAATAATATCATCAAATGCAGAGAACAAAGTAAACCGGCCGCACATATCAATCATCCTTTTTTGTATTTTTAAATAGTGTACAGGTTGGATCCATGAAAATCAAAAAACGAAATGAGCTCTGCAGGTTAACTTGAAGGTAAAGATTGATGGATCATTGTATCGATTCTGTTTATAGCTTTTAAGATTCTGTAAATTTGATTGAATGGGGTTTCCGCTATTTATATAATGACTTTGCAGCTTGGATTTTACATAACGAATGCGATAAGGGGGGAAAGTGAAATGAAAAAAACTTCGTTTGCTGTTTTGATGTCATTTCTCTGTTTTATCAGCTTGGTTCCAACAGTTGATGCTGCTGTCATTGATCATGACAAAGTCGTAGGTTTCAATGAAGTTGTCCCAACTACTATTTCTCAAAAGGCAGAAAAAAAGTTTCAGCCGTATTTGAAGGTTTATAGCGGCTGTGTGCCCTTTCCGGCGGTAGATGCACAAGGCAATACAAGTGGCGGGTTACAGCCATCTGGATCGTCTAAAGGAGATTGCAGCAAACATACCGGACAAGTTTATTCACGTTCAACTTGGTACAATGGCGTGTGGGCAATTATGTATGCTTGGTATTTTCCAAAGGATGAGCCTTCACCAGGTCTGGGTCATAGACATGACTGGGAAGGAATTGTAGTGTGGGTCGACAATCCGTCTAACCAAAATGCAAACGTTTTATCCATTGCATACTCCGGACATGGGAAATTCACGAATGTTCAGCCAAATGAAAGAAATATGAAGGATACACATCCATTAATTGCGTACAACAGCACATGGCCCATAAACCATGAGTTGCATATTAGTGATCAAGTAGGGGGCACTCAGCCATTAATCGGGTGGGAAGACTTAACACCGGCAGCGAGGAATGCTCTGAATACAACGGATTTCGGTAAAGCGAATGTCCCTTTTAATGACCCTAATTTCACGAATCATTTAGAAAAGGCCTGGTTTAGATAATGCATAATGTAGCATGCTGGATTTGACATTAGATTTTTTTGAGCATGTTCATGACAAGATGCATAAAGTTTATATTGATTAGCAGAAGCGCTGCGCTGATGATGTAGAGCTACAAGAGAGGATTGTAAGGATGTAAACGTTAAAGGTAGTGCGGTTATCAATGTAAAGAGCTGTACGCACACGAAAAAAGGGTTAAATGTAAAGGCCGGTTTAAAAACTTGGGCCTTTTTTTAATGAATTGGTGTCTGGAGAATGAACAATTGGAGCAGTTCCGAAGGCAATGTTAGTTGAAAATGCTAACAGCAATATTTACAGATAGAAACAGGCTTTTTTGTATCAGCCCTTTATTAACCTCCAGAGTGTGTTATTGATCTAGTATCATTGTTAGCGCCGGTTGCCTCAAATTACAATACCGGACAAACCATATTAAAGTGATGGCGGTCTAGTTTATAAAAACGAATTCACATGTGAATAGAAGAATTGATAGTAAAACATTGTTTAGCCGATTCTTTTTATTCTATTTACTTGCGATAAACTGGTATAATAAAAAATCGATTGGGACGTTGTGGCGAAAAAGAACATAAGCTTTTTGGCAAGAATGGTTAGACTGGTCCTGGGCTTGAGCTTGAGGGAGGCAATAAAACCGCTTGAAAATACCCTATAAGCGAAAAAAGAGGCTCGGCGTTTTTTACGCAGGCCTCTTTTGTGTCAGTAGCCAAATACCAGTGTTGTACTTTGTGAACCGGCATATTTCGTGACAAATTCTTTTGTATATTGCGGCGTTTGGACACGGTAGCTATAGTTAGAGCCGGGATTCCATGAAGTCAGCGGAGAGGTTTGCTTGTTTAGAGACGGATAGCTGCCTATATCCTTGAAATAGCCAGTGCCCTTGTCATCGAGGATTCCGCCTTTTTCACTGCCTTTCCCGAAGTAATTATATTCGGAATATATTCTTGCTTTTGTGGCAATAGTAATCGCCTGGTTAAAGTTGTTGCTGTAGTTGTTTTTAACATGAAAGTATCCGTATCTCATGAGACCTGGGCCTCTTACATACAAGTTCTCAAAATAATTGTTGGCGATTGTCATGTGGGGGTAGCCGTCATATTGATGCTGTGAATCATCTGGGTATCCCAAAATCAAACCATATTTATGATTCGCGAATTTTGAGTTGCTGATCGTGATATAATCCGCTGATTTTCCGATATAAAGGAGCTTGTCCAAATCACTTCCGCTTGGGCTGTAACTGTGGCCTGAGAATGTGACGTGGTCAATCCAATAGTTGATGCCAGAATCTAAATAAAGCTGGATATCGTTATTTCCGTTAATCTGCGGACTGTGTTCAAATGTCAGATTTTGAAAAATGACGTTTCCTGATGCAGATGAAGTTGTTAAATAAATGTTCTTCAGCGTTTTTTTCGCGTAAGAGCCTACGAGTGTTTTATTTGAGCCAATGGTGACTGTTGTCTTCGAAGATGCGGAAATATCATTTTGAAGCACTAAAATTTTCGGAGTGGAACCTCCTATATGGGTTTTTAAATCATTAACGCTTTGAATGTAAACAATCTGGCCGTTTTTTCCGCCCGTTGTGCTTGCTTTAGAAATGCCTTTTTCATTTTTAGCATTTCCGGCAAATCCTAAAAGGCCATTCGTCGAGGTATTTGGAAAATCAACAGCTCCAAATGCTTTTCCAGGCAAGAGAACCAAAAACAAACTAAACACGGCGAACCATAAACAAAATCGTTTCAGCATAATCTGCCCCTTTCAATTAAATTTCCTTGCGGAGATTATTATTACAGGTAATGGAATGGAATAATAGGTTCTATCTTCCTAATTAAAGCCGGGTTATGAAAAAATAAACAGATTTCGTTAAAAACATACTCTCAATTGAAATAGAAGAAGGGATTGATGCACCGTTGACTGCAGCAGCTTATCGAAACACCTTGCTTTCACTTTTATGTTTAACAGCTGGAATCGTGGATGTAATCGGGTATTTAAGCCTGGGACATGTATTTACAGCGAATATGACTGGGAATATTGTATTGTTGGGGTTGGCGATCGGCAAATCCCTTGAGGTCACAGTTTTTCATTCTTTGACTGCGCTAATCGGATTTATATGTGGCGTCATTATATCAACACTGATTGTCGGAAAGGCAGAAAATACCCTGTGGCCTACTGCGGTGACAAAAGCGCTGGCACTTGAAGCATTCATTTTGTTTATCTTTGCTTGTCTTTCTTTTTATTCGGCTTTTGTTCCTGTATACATCCTTATTATTCTCATGAGCATATCCATGGGGATTCAAACCATCGCAGCTAAAAAGCTGGGAATCGCCGGTATTTCTTCAACTGTGTTGACTGGAACACTGGCTTCTCTTTTAGAGGATTTGTCCGGCCGTTTGTTTTTTAAGAAGCAGAAGAAGGCTTTTGTAAGAGACGCTGTGTTGCGAGCGCTGGCTATTATCTTATATTGTGTGGGGGCTATTATTGTAGCTTTAGCTGAGCCTGATTTTTATCACATCATCATTTGGGTTCCGATCGTGATGATATTTGGCATCATGCTGACAGCTAAGTTGAAACTGAGCGGGAAAAAATAAAAGCAGTTACCAGATGAGCAGCTTGTTTCATGTCGCAAAGGGCTATAGGAATGCGGCACAGTAAATAAAAATATGAAATTCGACTGGCATGCACACTCATTCATTTGTATGGTTTTTTCAGGAACATCCTACCTTTGATATATGAATGATAGTGAATCTGTCTTAAAACAATCTATGAATCTATTTCCTCTTTCAAACCAGATGATTGAGCTTTAAAATGATAATGATTCTCATTTAAAGCCTGGATTGAGGAGGACATGCATGAAAAAGAATATCAGTGCTATTGTCGGTGTGGTTTTATTGATGCTCATTTGTTTTTCCCCGCAAGCTTCGGCAGCATATGACGATCTGCATGAGGGGTATGCAACGTATACAGGATCGGGTTATTCAGGAGGGGCTTTCCTGCTGGATCCCATTCCTTCTGATATGGAGATTGCTGCAATCAATCCGGCAGATCTCAACTACGGGGGAGTGAAAGCGGCACTTGCAGGCTCGTATTTGGAAGTCGAAGGGCCAAAAGGAAAAACCATTGTCTACGTTACCGACCTGTATCCTGAAGGCGCTCGGGGAGCTCTCGACCTGTCACCTAATGCTTTCCGTAAAATCGGCAATATGAAAGATGGAAAAATCAATATCAAATGGCGTGTTGTCAAAGCTCCAATCACAGGACATTTCACGTACAAGATTAAAGAAGGCAGCAGCAGGTGGTGGGCGGCAATCCAAGTCAGAAATCACAAGTATCCGGTTATGAAAATGGAATATGCTAAGGATGGAAAGTGGATCAACATGGAAAAAATGAACTATAACCATTTTGTCAGCACCAATCTAGGGACAGGCTCTCTCACAGTCAGAATCACTGACATCCGCGGGAAAGTCGTGAAAGACACCATTCCGAAGCTGCCTGAAAGCGGAACGTCCAATGCATATACAGTGCCGGGCCATGTACAGTTTCCTGAATAAAAAGCACGAAACAGCGGATCTTATCCCGCTGTTTTTTTATTTTCCCTATGAATCGTATGAATCATCAAATTGTGGATATAAAAATTCTTTAATCATGTTTACTTGCTCCTGCTTCGGATACGTGCTATACAGTCTGCTTGAAATCCGTATAGGATCTCCATAAAAGTATCTTTCGTAGTGAGTTTGTCTTGTTCCGAATGAACTCATGGTTAAATCCCATGCCAAACGAAAAATTCTCACCCGTTCTCAGCATTTGTATTGGTTGCTTGGAGGTATTGATCAAGATCTTCCCGGATCGCTGAATCAAACCCTTTTTCTGTCGGCAGCGTCACCATTCCGCTAGCGCCAATTCGTTGAATGATTTCAGTCAGCCTAGGATATAAAGTAGGAATGATCGTACTGATGACTTACAGCGGAATCAAACTGGGCCGCATATAACCGTATTCATCTAACTGGGCATCATGTTCTGACTTGTCAATGAGTGCCTTCATGCTTTCCAATCCTACAATGATTTCAGAGAGTTTTTCTTGAATATGCTGATATTCAGAGACATTAATCGTGTCGATCAAGAGCTGCGCGACTCCTAATAGAAATTCTATTTTGATCATTTCCCTAATGGCGACCTGGTGAAAGGTAAAGGCGTGAAAGATCGTACCATATTTCGTTTTCTAGTTTATTCAATCGGTCAATGAATTCTTTTCCATTGATGATCCCCATTTGACGTTTCGCTCCTTCAAATAGCTGTGTGTTGTCATTATATTTTTGAGATTACAGCCTGTTCAGCCAATTTCAGATAGGAAAAGCCTTTTTTAGTATAGAAGCAGCGAAAAAGAAACCATTTGAATACCTAGGTGTCTTGCGCGTTTTTTTCCATGCCCGCAGGTGTGAAAAATTGGATTTTTCACTGAGATGATAGCACTATAAACTTCATCAAACATGTCGATATTAGTGACAGGGGTTTAAGCGAATGATGACTCAAACGTTTGAACATATTTTTTCAACTATTACATCGTGCAGAAAGGGAATCGACATATGAATGTGAAAACAAAATTGCTGGGGATTATATCGATATTAGTGATTTCAATCTTTGGAATTGGAGGCTCCTCCGTTTTTATGATTTCTTCTACTGTGAAAAAAAATGAAGAACTTAAAGACAAAATGGAATTCCAAAAAGAAATGAAACACATCCAATATCGTTTGGCCGGTTTATCAAATGATGAAAGGGGCTTTCTGATTAACGGAGACAAAGAATATGACGAGGGAATGCAGGAAAAAGCAGACGATGTCTTAAAGAGCCTTGATCGGATCAATGACTTGATTGATAAAGAGAATGATCAATCAAATATCGAAGACATTAAGTCAAGTTTCACTCAATATAGAGCTTTAAATCAGCAAGTAGTAAAAGCCTACTCTTCGGATCCTAAAAAAGCAGAAACCATCCATTTTGGAGAAGAAAGAACGTTAAGAAAAGAAGTTGTAGATCCAGCTGTCAATAAGCTGTCTGACCGCTTGGATCAAGAGGTGGAGGCTCTAAAAGGAGAAATACGAGACAATGGGGAAAAGAGTCAATGGTTCATCAGCATTGTTACAGGGGTATCAATCATATTAGGCATTGTTTTAAGTTTATTGCTGTTAAAGTCCATTATGGTGCCATTGAGAAGCTTGAATAAGCAGCTTGAGGAAATTGCTCACGGAGACGCTGATTTAACGAAAAAAGTCATTGTAAAAAATAAAGACGAATTTGGACAGCTTGCTCAATCTTTCAATTCTTTTACCCAATCATTAACTCAAATTGTAAGGCAGATCAGCAGTTCATCTGAGCAAGTCGCCGCATCTTCTGAAGAATTATCGGCAAGCGCGGAAGAATCAAAATCAACTTCTGAACATATTTCCGGAGCCATGCAGATGGCTGCCGACAGTAATGCAAAACAAAGCTCAATGACAGAAAAAAGTGCGGAATCCATTACTGAATTATTAGACAGTATTTCATCCGTTGCTTCAAATACGGGTAATATAGCGGATCTTTCTTCTTCAATGAGAGATAAAGCTGAAATAGGGTCGAAATCCGTCAACAAAATGTTAGAGCAGATGAAATTTATAGATATATCTGTGGATTCAGCCGGAAATGGTTTGCAGGCATTGGTTTCGAGCTCAGCGGAAATCAGTGATATTTCTTCATTGATCACAAATATTTCCGAGCAGACAAATCTGTTAGCGCTGAATGCCGCGATCGAGGCGGCTAGAGCAGGAGAGCAAGGGAAAGGATTTGCTGTAGTGGCAGAAGAAGTTCGGAAATTGGCCGATGAAACAAATAAATCTGCAAAACACATTCAATCAGTGGTAACAACCATCCAAAATGAATCAGTTGAGACGGTGAATAACATTAAGGTTGTTCAAGAAAATGTGAGCTCGGGTATTATGCTTTCTCAAGAGACAACAGGGAATTTCAATGAAATACTGAACCTTGTGGAACAGGTCACTTCTCAAATACAAGAAGTGGCGGCGGCCACTCAACAGCTTACATCCGGCGTTGAAGTGATTCAGCATACAGTTCATTCATTGGCAGCTGGCACAAAGGAAACGTCAGCACATACAGAAGCTGTGGCAAAATCATCACAAGAACAGCTCAATTCAATGGAGGAAATCTCCTATGCTGCAGAATCTCTATCCCAGTTGGCGGAAGAACTTCAAACCGTCATTAATCGTTTTAAATATTAATAAGGCTGCATTTTTACCCCCATCTAATCCGGTGGGGTTTTTCCTGCTTTGCAGTGTTTGTTTCTAAAAAAACGGAACTAACTTGCTTCTTTTAAGTTAGCCCCGTCTGAATGACTAATCCAAATTTTGATCAATAGTCCCTTCAAAATAGTCATCGCTGACTTGTTCATGAGTTTCAGCCAATCCTTTTTCCAATTGCGTCGTTCCTTTATAATCGGAAGGTTCGAAATATCTGCCAGCGACATCCGTGTTGTCAGTTATGTTTTCTTTCTTATGAGTTTGATTTTCAGCCTTTGTATGTTCCGCCTGACCATTTTCATTTAAAGACTGCTGAAAATCGTATTCCTTGTCAATTGAAGAAAATCTTTTGTAGTCATCCGGTCTGTCTGCTCCATTTTTTTGAGTCATTTTTACTCACTCCAGACTATTGAAATTTACTGTGTCAGATATGGGAATAAGGCAAAACTTATTTCGTTCTTTTAGGATCAGAATCATGTTTTTTAGGGTTATCTGCTTTGAAAGCTGTTTCAGTCTCATGGTCATTTCTTATTTGCTCAATACTTGAATTTTGAATTCCTTTTTTACTCAATTGGTGTCACCCCTTTACGAAAAGTGTTGAATATCAACTCTTCTTATTCTGTCTGTTAGGCAGGGATTCATTCGCATTATTTTGTTGATTGTGCAATCCGATCGTATTAATTGATAAGGAAAACCGACATTTTTGAAACTTTCGTTCGTACATTACGGATTTGAAGAGGCTGTATATAGAGCTGAGATTTTGAAAAGTCTGTATGTATAGATGAGAGCGATTTATCTTATCATAAAGGGAGGGAACTGAAGAGGGGATATGCTTTAATAAGGAAAGTGCACAAAAAATGAATTTATGTTTCAAAACGCAAACAGATTGAAGGGTTTGTCTGCCTTATGGAACTCAAAACAGATACCGGTTGGGACATTTTGACAGAAAACAAAATGGAATACAACGTTTGTGTTGCGGCAACACCATGTGTTTTTACAAATTTACGTAAATGAAAAGTCACTAAGAAGAGCGTCACTAATGAATACGCTCTTCTCGGAGTTTGCTTTATTCACCCTGATGTTTCTCAACTAATGTGAATGTCCATTCTTTTAACAGATGTTTTTGCACATACCTTTTTCCGTTTATTTCAATGTAAGGCAGGTCTTTCATCTCCCCGGCTAATTGTTTTGCCTCTGCTGTCGTTATTCCTAAAAAATATCCGATGTAATAGTGAATATCTCGTTCTTTTATTAACAAGGTATCACTTTTTTCATATGCTTTTGGATGATTCATTTGCTTTACGCCTTCACCGATAAAATATCCAGCCAAAGCAATACCGATTCCTAAAAAAACGTCCATGTGCATGCCTCCATTTTTTCGATGTTAGGTTATACGAGATTGGCCTTCTCCAAGTTTCATTTTCTAACCAAAAAACTGCCAGAATGTGCTCTGACAGTTTTCTTTTTTACGCCTTTTCGATCTGCACCCGGCCTGAAAAAAAGGTAGCGCCGCCGCCCATATCGGATAAGCGGTCTGGAGTGAGCGCGTTTACAAGCTGTTTTTTTTCTGGTTCATCGGCCCATAATCCTTGACTGACTACAACACCCGGCAGCACTTGTTCTCCGACTGCAGCGGCCAGCTCGCATTCTCCTCGTCTGTTCCAAATTCGTACAGCGTCTCCATCACCGATTCCGTATTCTTCAGCATCTATTGTGTTGATAAAGAGTTTTGGCGTTTTTTCAAGCTTGATGTGTTTCGGATTGTTGGAAAATGTTGAGTTTAAGAAATTATGATTTGGCCCCGGAACATACATAAACGGAAGGTCGTCATCGTTTGCAAGAGGCGTATGTGCCGGTAGAGCAGGGAAACCGTCTTGCTTCATTTTTTGTGAATACAATTCTATTTTTCCGCTTGGAGTCGGGAGTTTACCCGGAAACAGCGGTTTTTCGCGTTTCGCTTTCATAAAGGAATGCGTACTTAGTGAGTCATAATCAATCTCCGCCAAATACGGGTTATCTGGATGGTCAAGCGCCTGGCGGATTAATTCTTCATCAGAATCTCTGAGCTCCTGGTCTGTGAAGCCCATTGCTTCAGCCAGTAATCGGAACACCTCGGTGTTAGACTTGCTTTCTCCATATCTCTCAATCACCGGTTGTTGAAGCTGAATATAATGGTGCCAGTAGGAGGTATAAAAATCAGTATTTTCAAAAGCGGATGTCGCAGGCAGTACGATGTCCGCATATGCAGCCGTTTCTGTTAAAAACAAATCATGAACAACAGTAAACAGGTCTTCCCGCAGCAAGCCCTTTCTGACTTTGGTCGCTTCTGGCGCGACAACGGCCGGGTTCGTCCCGTAAATAAAAAGGGAACGGATCGGCGGATCTGTTTCCAAAAGCACTTTGCCAAGCTGATTCATATTAAATGATCTTGGTGTGCGCCCCTTTAGTAAGTCAGGCCGCTGCAAGGCATTCGTGTTATATGCTAAAATTCCGCTGTTATGCTTAATTGCGCCGCCTCCTTTGCGTAGCCATTGGCCGGTGATGGCTGGAAGACAGGCAATCGTCCGTACGATCATCCCGCCGTTATCATGGTGCTGGAGCCCGTTTCCGATTCTGATAAAAGAAGGGGAGGTGTCGCCGTACATTCTTGCCAGCTGGTATATATCGTCGGTGCTGACACCGGTGATCCGCGATACCTTTTCCGGATCATACTGTTTCACGTGTTCACGGAGCTCTTCATAGCCGACTGTGTATTCAGACAGAAAGGCTTCATCATGAAGATTCTCTTTAAATAAAATGTGCATGATGCCAAGGGCAAGTGCGCTGTCGGTTCCGGGTTTTATGGGAATAAACCAATCTGCGAGACGCCCTGTCTGGTTTTTATGCACATCAATGACGACAATTTTGGCACCTTGTTTTCGCGCTTTTTGAGCGATTGTAATTTGGTGCATATTTGTGCTGACCGCATTAATTCCCCAAAATATAAATAGTTTTGTATGAATGGTTTCCTCAGGATCAGTTCCCGCGCTAATGCCCATTGTATATTTGTAGCCCTCAGATCCCGCTTTGCTGCAAATTGTCCGTTCAAGCTGGCTTGAGCCCAGACGATAAAAGAAGCGGCGGTCCATTCCTTCAGCTGTTAATTTCCCCATATTTCCGTAAAAACTGTATGGAAGTATGCTTTCAGCGCCATCTTCATCAATCAGCTGTTTCCAGCGTGCGGTGATGGTATCGATCGCCTCTTCCCAAGAGATCGGTTCAAATATCGCTTGTCCTTTTGGGCCAGTCCTTTTGAGCGGTGTCGTCAGCCGCTTTTCATCATAGATGCGCTCCGTCATGTTTCGGACTTTGTTGCATATGTTACCGGCTGTGACAGGATGGTCAGGATCACCTTGCACTTTCACTATTTTTCCATCTTTTTTATGTATTAGCAATCCGCACTGATCCGGGCAGTCCAGCGAGCAAACCGATTTAAAAATGCCGTTTTGTTGTGTGGCAAATGATTTCATGGCCCAGTACCTCTCTCTAGTTAAATATTTTGTAAGAATTATAACATTTCCGATGATAACGTCAATTCTGAAAAAAGAGATTGACAACAATCTGAGACTTCTTTATGATAAACGTATTCTTTATTCTGAAAATTACATACTCAACATTTTCTATCCAGAGAGGTGGAGGGACTGGCCCTATGAAACCTCGGCAACATTATTGTGCCAATTCCAGCAAGCGTCAGCTTGAAAGATAGGAAAGCAAGGTTTATACCGGCGTCTGTCTCTAAACAGGGCATGCGCTTATACATGAATCTCTTTCCATCTTCGGGAAGAGATTTTTTTTATGAAAAAATATGATGAAAAGGATGTTTTGCACCATGACGGTTTTGGTTACAGCACCGTACAACAAAGAAGGACGAAAAGAGCTTGAAAACTTGTTCGGCTCGGTTGCTTATCACTCCTGGAAGGAACAAGGCCAGGCATACCGGGAAGATGAACTCATTCAGCTACTAAAAGAAACACATGCGATAGGATTGATTACTGAGCTTGACCACGTATCAGAAAGCGTATTTGCATCTGTTCCAGAACTTTCATTTGTGGGCGTATGCAGAGGCATGCCCTCCAATGTGGACGTGGCCGCAGCGTCAAAAAAGGGCATACCCGTTTTCTATACACCCGGGCGGAATGCACAAGCTGTTGCTGAAATGTTTATCGGCAATGTGATTTCCTTTCTCCGTCATACCAGCGCCTCTAATCAATGGCTGAAGGATGGAAAATGGGACAGCGATTACTTGCAGGCCTATGTCAAATTCAAAGGGAATGAATTAACGGGGAAAACGGTCGGCATGGTTGGGTTCGGCGCGGTTGGGCAAAGGATTGCAAAACTGCTGACCGCGTTTGACTGTAAAATAAAGTATTACGATCCATACGTGCAAGACGATCATCCTCACTATGAAAACGTATCTCTTAAAACGGTGTTTTCAGACAGTGATATCGTTTCAGTCCATCTGCCTCGTACCGAGGAAACAGTGGGACTTATTGATCGGACGTATTTTGATCTGATGAAAGAGAGTGCGATTTTCATCAATACGTCAAGAGCAGTTGTGGTAAACCGTGAGGATCTTTTATCTGCATTAAAAGAACATAACATCAGAGGAGCGATTTTGGACGTTTTTTATCATGAACCTCCAGAGGAATCAGATTACGAATTCATTTCATTGCCTAATGTTCTGGCAACACCGCATCTCGCTGGAGCAACTTTTGAAGTGGAGGATCATCATGTGACGATCCTGAATGATGCCCTCAAAAAGTGGCAGGCTGAAAAAACTCTTCATCTTCCAACACTATATAACAAAGATGTACTAAAAACAGAGGGAAAAGAAAGGAGGCTAACGGAATGACAAAACAAAAAGGCTATCTCGTTTTCGATATCGGCACAGGCAATGCGAGAGTAGCTGTCGTGAGTGTATCGGGTCGAGTCCAAACAGTTGAACGGGAGGACATTGTCTATTCCACTGAGACGCTTTACCCGGACAGCCGTTATTTTTCCCCTCAGGTGCTGTGGGAGCAAGTAATAAAACTGGCAAAACGTGCGCTCTCTCGTTCAAGTAATATTGACATCATTGGTTTGACATCGACGAGTCAAAGACAAGGGATTGTGCTGATCGATCAAAACGGCGACTCTTTTCTCGGGCTGCCGAACATTGATAACCGCGGCCGTGAGTGGGAGGAGAGTATACCCAATCAGGAAGAGATATACAGCCGTACGGGCCGTTTGCCGACTGCACTTTTTTCTGCGCTCAAGCTGTATGGTTTAAAACAGCGGCAGCCCTCTTTATGGGAAAAAACCGTGAGCTTTACAAGCATCAGTGATTGGGTGACGTACAAGCTGAGCGGAATATTGACATATGAACCATCACAGGCAACCGAAACCTTGCTGTTTGACGTGAAGCAGAATACTTGGTCAGAAGAAATGTGCGGCATATTCGGCTTTTCTTCATCCGTCCTTCCTCCACTTGTAAGAGCGGGAACAGTGATTGGAACGCTAACGCATGAGTATGCGTCCGAATTAGGCCTTTCCATACAAGCAAAGGTGATATCAGGAGGAGGGGATACACAGCTGGCTGTGAAAAGCACCGGCGCTGCGCTTGAGGACATTGTCATCGTATCAGGGACAACAACGCCAATAACCAAAATTACGGCTAAGCATGGCGACACAAAACATAAAGCCTGGCTGAATTGCCATACAGATCAAGGACATTGGCTTGTGGAAACAAACCCGGGCATTACCGGTCTGAACTATCAAAAATTAAAACAGATTTTTTATCCGAATGAATCGTACGAAGTGATGGAGGAAGAGATTTCTGCACTTGCTAAAGAAGACAATGCATGCGTGGCGGCTCTCGGTTCTTACTTATCGGCGGAAAAAAATGTGTTAACGAAAGGCGGTTTTCTTTTTGATGCCCCGCTTGCAGCACATTTAGAAAGAGCGCATTTTGTGCGTGCGGCGCTGCAAGAGATTGCATTTTCAATCAAATGGAACTTTGACATGTTAACAGAGGATACACCGTTTGAACGTGACTATGTGTGGGTGTGCGGAGGAGGATTCCAAAGCAGGGCGCTCACTCAATATATCGCGGACCTTCTTCAGAAAAAAATCTATGTTAAAGAGGGATATCATCAGGCATCTGTCGTTGGCGCCGCAGTCATTTGCAATGAAGCCTTTCAGTTGACGGAAGAGATGACAGCAAATATCCGGGTGATCGAACCGCAGGACTGTCAGACTGAACTTGTTTTATATGAGGAATGGAAGCAAACACAGCGCTTTTTTTCAGGTTCAGAAAGCGAAGTGCTGATATAAGGCAGCATAAGCTGCTGTTTTAAGGGATGTTCTCATTATTGGCTTTAACAAGGTAATACGGTAATTGATATATGCATCTAAGGAGGAGACAGAAATGTTAGATAAAATTGGAATACCGAAGCGGCTTGCCTGGGGGTTTTTAGGGGTTGTTTTGTTTATGATGGGAGACGGGCTTGAACAAGGCTGGCTCAGTCCTTTTCTGATTGAAAACGGGCTTACGGTTCAGCAATCCGCTTCAATTTTTAGCATTTACGGGATTGCGCTGGCGATAGCATCCTGGTTTTCGGGTGTATGTCTCGAAGCATTTGGCGCAAAACGGACGATGTTTATGGGGCTGTTGTTTTATGTGATCGGTACAGCTGCCTTTATCGTGTTTGGGTTTGAACAGCTTAATCTTCCGGTGATGTATGCGACTTACTTCGTAAAAGGGTTAGGCTACCCGCTTTTTGCTTATTCTTTCTTGACATGGGTCATTTACAGAACACCGCAGCGTAAACTAAGCACCGCTGTCGGCTGGTTTTGGATTGCATACTGCCTGGGCATGTTTGTGTTCGGCGCTTGGTACTCAAGCTACGCGATCAAAGCGTTCGGTTATTTGAATACGCTGTGGAGCTCTATTTTCTGGGTATGCCTAGGTGCATTCTTCGCACTATTCATCAATAAAGACCGTTTTGAAAAGAAGAAAAGAAAAAGATCAGAAACAGCCGAGGAGCTTCTAAAAGGAGTCACCATTCTCTTTACGAACCCGCGGGTGCTGACAGGCGGAATCATCAGAATCATCAACAGCATTGGTACATATGGATTCCCAGTCTTTTTGCCGATGCACATGGCGCAGCACGGAATTTCAACCAATGTGTGGCTGCAAATTTGGGGAACGATTTTTCTGGGGAACATTGTGTTTAACCTCATCTTTGGGATTGTCGGTGATAAATTCGGCTGGAAAAATACCGTTATGTGGTTCGGCGGAGTCGGCTGCGGCATTTTCACCGTCCTCTTATATTATGCACCTGTTTTCTCCGGCGGAAGTGTAGCGATTGTCAGCGTGATAGGTTTTATTTGGGGAGGCTTGCTGGCAGGCTATGTGCCAATCGGCGCCATTGTGCCGACGGCGGCTGGAAAAGACAAAGGAGCAGCCATGTCTGTATTGAATTTGGCGGCAGGTTTATCAGCATTTGTCGGTCCTGCACTCGCTTGGCTGTTTATCGGTCTTGTCGGTGCGCAAGGCGTTGTCTGGATCTTTGCCGTCCTATATCTAGCGAGTGCGGTCATGACGAAATGCATTCATATACCTGAGGAAAAAGCAGTACAGGAGGAAACCTCTCCTCAATATGCATCTTAATCAGAAAGCGTCCTGTTACAGGGGCGCTTTTCGTCATTGTTCAGTGATGTAAGGCTCGCCGAAATGGTGAACTGATCTGGATATATTCGTATTGTATGAATGGCCGAAAGATGTAAAACTTTACTAAAATATTAGACAATATATTGACAATATACTGGTGGATGTTATGCTATTAAAGGACAATATGTTGTCATTTGGGAGGGGATATCATGGATTACGAGAAAGAACTGAAGGATTTATTTTTGATGCAGCAGTCTTACGCTACACTTTTTTCTGTTTTAAACAAAATCCAATCACGCGGAGATGATTATTATGAGAGCTTAACGTCAAGACAATTTATGACGATGGTTGCAATCATGCATTTACCGGAAGAGGAAACGACATTCAACAACATTGCAAAAAAATTAGGCACTTCCAAACAAAACATCAACAGCCTTATCAGCGGCATTGAAAAAAGAGGTTATGTCACCACTGTACCTAGTAAACGCGACAAGCGAGCGCTGAATGTGAAGATTACCGATTCAGGAAAACGTGTCATGGAGGAATGCGGTGAAAAAGCGGTGTACTTTATGGCAGATCTATTTAAAGGATTTTCTACGGAAGAGCTGGAAACATTGTGGGTTTTATTGAAGAAGCTATACAGTTTTGATGGAGTAGAACAGGATGGTTTTGAAGAAGACGCTGCTGATTTTGACGCTGAACAAAATCAAGATCATTTGAAAACACATTTATTACAGGAATTCGCAAAACGGAGAATGTAAAAAGGAGACACATATGAACAACGTGGCGGCAGTACAAGATTTGAACAAACGGTACGGAAACAAAACGGCAGTAGATGGCATTTCGTTTGAAGTGAGAGAAGGGGAAGTTCTTGGCTTGCTAGGTCCAAATGGTGCAGGAAAAAGCACTACCATTCATATGTTATCCGGGGTGTTGTCGGCCAGTTCCGGAAACATTACGATATTGGGCCATAATGTGAAAAAAGGGTCGAAGGAAATGAAGAAAGGCATCGGGATTGTGCCTCAAGATATCGCGATTTATGAGGAAATTTCCGCTGAGAAAAATGTTCGTTTTTTTGCGAGTCTTTATTCGCTTAAAGGAGAAGAACTGAAAACCCGGGTAAAAGAGGCTTTGGAGCTCGTACAGCTTTATGACAGGAAAGATGACAAGCCTAAGACGTTTTCTGGCGGGATGAAAAGAAGATTAAACATTGCATGCGCCACTGCCCACCAGCCGAAACTGATTATCATGGATGAGCCTACCGTAGGAATTGATCCGCAATCTCGGCATCATATTTTAGAATCGATAAAAGAGCTGAAAACAAGAGGTGCGAGCATTATTTACTCGACACATTACATGGAAGAGATCGAGGCTATTTCAGATCGGATTATCATCATGAATGAAGGGAAAATCATTGCCGATGGAACAATAGAGGAGCTATACAGAAAAGTGAATAAAGAATTGACATATGCTTTTCAGCTGACGCGTGTTCAGCCATTAAATAAAAACTCAATTAGGGATATTAAAGGAGTGACAGAAGTTAATTTCTCTGACCATCAACTAAAAGTGACCGTTCAGCAAAATCATGATCATCTGAGTGACATCATAGCAGAATTGAGTGCCCAAGGCTGCAGCATCCAAAGCATGAACAAACAAGAGGCGTCGTTAGAAACAGTATTTTTAGAGCTGACGGGAAAAAAATTAAGAGATTAGGAGAGCAAAATGAGCTTGTTAAAATTGATAACGTTTGATTTTATGAATATTGTAAGGAATCCGGTTCTTGTAATCGCCAATTCGGCCTTTCCTTTCGTTCTCATTCTGGTCATGGGTTTTGTGACGAAAAACAGCTTTGGGGCGGGCGGTGTCAGTTCGTTCGATTATTACACAGTGAATATGATGATTTTTGCTGCGGCCCTAATCGCCATGACGGCCTCTAATACGTTTATGGAGGAAAAGGTGAAGAAAGCAAACATTCGCATTGTGTATGCGCCGGTTTCGACAAGCAGTATTTATCTTTCTAAAATACTATCAACCTGGACATTCAGTATCATCATGTACAGCGTGAATGTGTTGCTTGCTCAAACGGTTTTTCATTTAAACGTTGGAGGACAGAATCTTCCGTATGTCATGCTCTTATTGTATGTATTTTTATTTTTTGGCTGCTGTTTTGGCACAATGTTTTGCTGTTTGTTCAAAGATGAAGAACAGGCGAACGGGATCATGCAAATTCCGATAGCTTTTTTTGTTTTCTTTGGCGGTGTATTTTTCGGGATTCACAGATTTGGAGATACCGTCAATCACATATCTCTTCTTTCTCCAGTTAAATGGGTAACAGAATGTTCCTTTCGCCTCATTTATGATCAAGATGTCAGTATGCTGCTGCCTGTTATGACAGGACTATTTTTGGCTTCAATCATTTGTATTGCCGTTTCGCATGTTGTCTGTAAGCCGGAGGGATATGTATGCTGAGTTTATTTCAAAACAGGTGGGATCGAACCCTCACCAAAAAAGCGATTATCATCCTTGCAGTGATCATCATTCCTCTGATGATTGGCGTTGCGATTATGTTTTCCGGTAAGTCGGTTTTCAAAGAAACAATCGCTTTTGTAACAGAGCGGGACGACGTGCAACATATGCCGAGTGATTCTGCATTTAGAGTGGCGGCGGTGCATCAAAAGCCGGAGTTTTCTGATCTGGTGTTAGGGAAATATGCGGCCATCGTAGAAAAAAATCAACGTGAATACAAAGTAACCACGTTGAAAAGTAAAGCCGATCAAAAAATGATTCAGCAATTTTTTGAGACTGGAAAAATGCCAGACAGCTATCGGAGCGAGGATGAAGTAAGGACTGAACGGGGAACCGGAACAAATATATTAGGCTTTATCGTAATGCTTGTATTGATGCAAGGTGTGGCATTAGCTTCGTTATTTCCAGAAGACCGGATGCTCAAAACTTTCAGAAGGATTTTAGTATCTCCCGTACATGTGGGAAAATATTTGCTTGTTCAGTTTATCTTTACTTGCTTATGTCTATACATACCCACATACTTGGCCATCGTGATTACAAATGTATTCTTTCATGCTGACATTGGGTTCCGTTTGGATATTCTTGCTGGGTTACTGTGTGTTCTTACAGTGCTTGCAACAGGGTTCGCTATCTTTATGGCTTCTGTGATGGATCGAAATATCAGTTTGCTGTCTAGCGGTATCAGTGTGGTCACGTGTGTATTGTCAGGCTGCTTTATTTCTTTTGCTCCACATCATTCGTTATTGAATACCCTTTGTTCGATACTGCCGCAAAAAGCGTATATGACTTTCATTCACGGGGTAGAAAAGGGGGATTCAATGTGGGAATACAAGACGCAGATTGTCTATATTTTGATGTGGTCCGCTGTGTTTTGTTTCCTTGGTGGTTTTATCACTAGAAGGAGGACTAATATAGGGATATATGAATAAAGAAATTAAATATAAGATTAGTGATGATGCATCTTATTTTGTCATCTTTCCAGCGTGATTGAAAACCCTCGAATTTTAGGAAAGGCGAGCATTGGAGCACACTTTCAGAGGATGTAGTATGACGGCGGCGGCGGCCTAAGAATGGGCCGCCGTTTCACTCCGCAACAAATGCGAGGATTTGCCGACACGCTGAGAGCATAGTGAGCTGTGCATCTATTTTACTTGTTTCATAGTTGTTTATTTTTATATGTGATATGAGCGAAAGAGATGAAAATCATGAAGGAAGTGATCTGGAATCAAGATGTCATAATTGGTGCGGGCCATGGATCGGTCATTAACATTGAGAAAATGCCGTTCGTTCATTCTCTTGATGTTACCATAGAATATACATTTGTATCATAAGGGATTCCATCTTGATACATGTACTGTCGTAAGACGCCTTCTTTTTGAAATCCCATTTTTACAAGCAGGCGGTTTGAGGCTTCATTTTCGGTAAATACAACTGCGCCAATTCGTGTCAGTCCAAGGGTGGCATAGCCGTAGGATACAACCGCTGAAATGGCTTCTGATGCGAATCCGTTTCGCCAATGGGCCGGGATGATTTCATAACCGATTTCTGCACGCCTGTGCTTTTGGGCCAAAGCGTGAAAGCCGATTGTTCCGATCAATTCTTTGGTGTCTTTTCTCTCAATTCCCCACCGTATACCGCGATTTTCTTGATAAAGGCCGGAAAACGTTTGAACCATTGAAATAGCCTGTTCGATAGATTCCATGTTTTCAAGTCCGTAATAGCGTGTCACCTCATGGTTTGAAAAACAAGCAAAAATGGTTTTCGCATCTTGATCTGTGATTTTCCTAAGGGTAAGCCGATCCGTCTCTAATACAGGAAACATTCTACCACTCCCAAGTTCATTTTTTGTTTATCATATCCCTTTTATTTCCTCTTTTCTATAGTACATTCAAACCCGAGGAAGCAAAGGAACGAATTTGACTTTTGAGTAGCTCTTTGTTTGTGATGAATTGTTTCAAACGATGGCCGTTCGCACCTGATGGGTGAGGAAAGCCGCACAGGCAATGAACATTCCGGAGACTATGCTGGCTGAGCAATGTTTCACAGACTGCTTCGGCGGCTTTTCCAAGCGGAATAAGAAGGGCCGGCGCTGTGTACGCTGTTTTCATCTGAAAAAACCCGGCGAGAATCCCGCAATTATCATTGTGGCAGACCGATTGATATATTCATTATGAGGTGAATAGTAGATGCCAAGCCCGTTTTCTTGATGAAGACGAAATTGAGAAACGAGTAATTCTGACTTTGTAGGTGACGAGGGAAGAGTAAGCAGTTTCTCTGTGAACGCCTCTAAGCACCTGCGGTTTAACATCATGCGTAAGCCTCCTAAAAAAATGATATCCCATTGTCCATTTTGATCATAACAAAGGGATATCATTCATCTTTATCTGCTATTAAAAGGCCCTGCTTGCCACACCTTTTTAACTGCTTGAGGAACTTCTTTCACTTCTGCAGCCGTCTGCTGAAAGGCAGCTTTTTTCATTTGGACATCCTGCTGAATGTTCTTTTGTTTTCGTGTCAGCAGCTGCGCCTCATTTTTTAATCCTTCGACTTGTTTTTGCATTGCCTGCGTAACAGAGGTGAGCTCTTGTAGAGCGGGATCTATTTTTTTCTTGTTTTGAATCACATTAACTCCTAGAAAGATGATAGAGAGAGCCAATACTGCGATGCTGATATAAACAATAACCATATGTTCACTCCTTTTCTTATGTCATTACCCTATTTCTTCATTTTTAATCAGAAGAAATGATATTTGCATAATTCGTTTGATTTGCGTATTGGATCTATTGTACTTATAATGTGATATCGTACATATGTAAACAAAGAAAGGGTGCTTCAATTGCAAAGTTTACAAAATAAAACCGCTCTTATCACAGGCGGAGGCAGAGGAATCGGCCGCGCTACCGCTCTTGCGCTTGCGAAAGAAGGCGTGAATATCGGGTTAATCGGCCGGACTGCCGCAAATGTTGAAAAAGTGGCTGAAGAAGTCAAAGCGCTTGGCGTAAAAGCTGCATTTGCCGCTGCAGATGTAAAAGATGCCGGTCAGGTTAATCAAGCTGTAGCTCAAGTGAAGGAACAGCTTGGCGATATTGATATCCTCATTAATAACGCTGGAATCAGCAAATTTGGCGGTTTCTTAGATCTGTCAGCTGATGAGTGGGAAGATATTATTCAAGTTAACCTAATGGGTGTGTATCATGTCACTCGCGCGGTGCTACCGGAAATGATCGAACGCAAAGCCGGAGACATCATTAATATTTCGTCTACAGCTGGCCAAAGAGGAGCAGCTGTGACTAGTGCTTACAGCGCTTCTAAATTTGCGGTTCTCGGATTAACAGAGTCTCTTATGCAAGAAGTGAGAAAGCATAATATTAGAGTCAGCGCGCTAACACCGAGCACTGTCGCTAGTGATATGTCAATTGATTTGAATTTAACAGACGGTAATCCTGAAAAAGTGATGCAGCCAGAGGATCTTGCTGAATACATGGTGGCACAATTGAAATTAGATCCGCGAATCTTCATCAAAACAGCGGGATTGTGGTCAACTAATCCGTAAAACGAGAAGCTTGTCTTTTGACAGGCTTTTTTTATTTGAATATAATTGAACTAAACAAACTATGTACTAAATATTCAGTATGTATTCTTAGTTAGTCCACTCCACTTATAAACAGTAAATACAAGAATCCTGCAATATCAGTCTTTTATAGAAGAAGGAAAACAAAAGAAGGGAATTGAATATTTAGTACATCATATTTTTAGTATCAGAAGAAGGGAGTGCAAGTGATGAAAGAGGAAAAAAGGAGTTCAACGGGCTTTTTAGTAAAACAACGCGCGTTTTTAAAACTTTATATGATCACTATGACAGAGCAAGAAAGGCTATACGGCTTGAAGCTGCTTGAGGTGCTTCGATCTGAATTTAAAGAAATAGGTTTTAAGCCAAATCATACAGAAGTATACCGTTCTTTGCATGAGCTTCTTGATGATGGGATATTAAAGCAAATCAAAGTAAAAAAAGAAGGGGCTAAGCTTCAGGAAGTTGTCCTCTATCAATTTAAAGATTACGAAGCTGCCAAATTATATAAAAAACAGCTGAAGGTTGAGCTTGACCGCTGTAAAAAATTGATTGAAAAAGCGCTGTCAGATAATTTTTAATACAAACAAACACCCAGAGCGGCAGTGTCTATTGGGTGTTTTGCTTCACAGTATACATATTTGTCGAAAAGAAACAATACAAATCAATGATGACCTTCTTACTTGACATCATTTCCTCACGTGGTAACATTTTAAACGTGTGAAAATGCGAACAAAAAAGCGAACAAAGGAGATGTTACCGATCTTTGATCAAAAAAAAGTAGCCTTTATAGGAGCAGGATCTATGGCGGAAGGAATGATATCAGGTATCGTTCGTGCCAACAAAATCCCGAAACAGAACATCTGCGTTACAAACCGCAGCAATACAGAGCGATTAGCTGAACTTGAGCTTCAATATGGTATCAAAGGTGCTGCACCGAATGAAATATGTATTGAAGACATGGATGTGCTCATTTTGGCAATGAAGCCAAAAGACGCCGAAAGCGCTCTGTCATCACTTAAATCACGTATTCAACCCCATCAATTAATACTGTCGGTCCTTGCCGGCATAACTACCTCATTTATTGAACAATCATTGCTTAATCAACAGCCGGTTGTCAGAGTGATGCCCAACACATCCAGTACAATTGGCGCTTCTGCAACGGCCGTTGCGCTTGGCAAGCATGTCTCAGAAGATCTGAAAAAGCTTGCTGAAGTATTGCTCGGATGCATGGGTGAAGTCTACACAATACAAGAAAATCAAATGGACATATTCACCGGAATTGCAGGCAGCGGCCCCGCGTATTTTTATTATTTAATGGAATTCATTGAAAAGACAGGCGAGGAAGCGGGCCTCGACAAACAGTTATCACGAAGAATTGGCGCACAGACGCTTTTGGGCGCCGCAAAAATGCTCATGGAAACAGGAGAACAGCCCGAGGTATTAAGAGACAATATCACCTCACCGAACGGAACAACAGCTGCCGGGCTGCAAGCCTTAAAAAAGAGCGGCGGCGGAGAAGCGATTTCTCAAGCCATTAAGCATGCGGCTGAGCGTTCTAAGGAAATCAGCGACGATATCGAAAAAACAGCGGCCCCGCTATCAGGAGTGGTAAAGTGACGCCTGATACAAACATGAAAAGAGTCGTTGTGAAGATTGGGAGCAGCTCATTAACAAGTCTTCATGGAGAAATCAGCATTCGAAAATTAGAAGCATTGGTCGATCAGGTCGTCAAACTCAAAGACGCCGGCTACGAAGTCATTTTGGTTTCGTCAGGGGCAGTGGCAGCTGGATATCGAAAGCTCGGATTTATCCAAAGACCCGAAAAACTTCCCGAAAAACAAGCATCGGCTTCAATCGGCCAGGGCTTGCTGATGGAAGCATATTCAAAGCTGTTTTTGGCCCATGGTTATGTGGCATCCCAAATTTTAATTACGAGAAGCGATTTTTCTGATGAATATCGATATAACAATGTCCGGAATACAATGAATGTACTGCTTGAACGCGGCATTATCCCGATTATAAATGAAAATGATACAGTTACCGTTAATCGGCTCAAATTTGGTGACAATGATACGCTCGCAGCAAAAGTAGCCGGTTTAATCGATGCAGATATGCTTGTGATTTTATCAGACATTGACGGATTATATAATGGCAATCCGCGCACAAATCCAGAAGCAAAAAGGATACAGCGGGTGAGTGAAATCACGCCCGACATCGAAGCATGCGCAGGTGACACAGGCAGCGACGTCGGTACCGGGGGCATGCGATCTAAGCTTGATGCATTTAAAATCGTAATGGCGTCCGGCATTAAAGGGTTTCTTGGTCAGGCAGATGCCGATAATATTTTATATCAAGCCGTTCATGAAGAAGCGGAAGGCACCTATTTTGAAGCAGAGGGAACGCTTCCGTTGAATCGTAAGGAACAGTGGATTGCTTTTAATTCCGGCCCTGAAGGTGAAATGATTTTATCAGATGATTATTCACGAAAAATAACGAACGGGCAATCGAGTTTATATCTGGATGGTGTACAGGAGATTAAAGGCAAATTCAAAAACGGATCAGTTGTCAGGCTAATGGATTCTCAAGGGGCAGAAATCGGCCTCGGAATCGTCAATTATTCTTCTGTACAGCTTCAAGAACCCGACAAGAAAAAAGAGCTGATGAACAAAGCAGTCATTGATCAGGAAGCATTTGTTTGCCATGTGGATTTATCTTTGCCTGTCTATTAATGAAAATCAGATACAAGAGCAAAAAACCCGAAGCTTCTTTATTGAAGCTCGGGTTGCTTTTTTATTGATACTGCTCTAGTTTAGAGAAGAATTGAATGACAAACTCATAAAAATCATTCGCAGACGGAGCAAGTTCTCTGTTTTTTGGTTTAATGATTCCGACCGTCCGTTTTACTTGAGGAAACTCAATTGGGATTTTCACAGTAAAACGAGGTGTCGTTTCAGCGAAAGTGCTTTCCGGCAGAAGAGTAACGCCCATTCCTGCGGAAACCAATCCTTTGATGGCGTCCAAATCCTCACCCTCCGTAGAAACGAGAGGAGCAAATCCAGCTTGTTGGCAAGCATCGATTGCCATTTTTCTAAGCACAAATCCTTCCGGGAACAATACAAATTGGTCGTTGCGCAAATCGATTAAATGAACCGTTTTTTGTTTGGCAAGCGGATGATTTAATGGAACTAGCGCGTAAATTTTTTCTGTGAATAAAATGTTGCCTGATATGTCTGGAAAATTTGTCGGCACCGGTCCTAATAAGGCCAGATCAATATCGCGGGTTCTGACAGCCTCAATCAGAAACTTATAGGAGCCTTGGCGCAGCAAAAATTCGACGTGCGGATATTCTTCTTTAAATGCTGAAATGACAGTCGGCAACAGCTGGCTCGCAAGGCTAGTGGGAAAACCGATCTTGACCGTTCCGCGATGCGGGTCGAGATACTCATCAATTTGTTCTTTTGCGTAATCAATGGCTTTCATCGCTGTTTTCACATGAATTAAAAATTCTTTTCCGATCGGTGTGAGTTTGATATTTCTCCCTTCGCGCTCAAATAAAGTCACATTTAATTCTTCTTCTAGGTTAGCAATTTGTCTGCTGATTGCTGATTGGGCCACATGCAAATAATCCGCGGCTTCTGAAACGTGTTCTCTTTCAGCTACCTCCATAAAATAACGCAGTTGGCGCAGCTCCATGTTTGTCTCACATCCATCTATCTCATTTTGAGATTCTTTTGATCTAAATTATATATTGTTTATATCGTTTTGAAAACCTACAATGATTATAGAGTGTTAGATTTTATGACCGGTATTATCGGAAATTGATCGGGGGAGAGGAATTATGACGTACAATCAAATGCCAAAAGCTCAAGGTCTCTACCGTCCTGAATTTGAACATGATGCATGCGGAATCGGCCTATATGCACACTTAAAGGGCAAGCAGACTCATGACATCGTCAAACAAGGGCTTAAGATGCTTTGCCAGCTAGACCACAGAGGGGGCCAAGGCAGTGATCCGGATACAGGAGACGGAGCCGGCTTACTGGTTCAAATCCCTGATGCTTTCTTTAGAAAAGCGTGCAAAGACATCAATCTGCCGGAAAAAGGGCGTTACGGGGTAGGAATGGTCTTTTTCTCACAGAAGGAAGAAGAAAGAAAAAAAATCGAAAAGCAAATCAATGCACTGATTGAACAAGAAGGCCAAGCCGTTCTTGGATGGAGAACTGTACCTGTAAATGTCGGAAAAATCGGAACAGTAGCGCAAAAAAGTTGTCCGTTTGTCCGTCAGGTATTTATTGGCGCAAGTTCTGATCTGAAGGATGACTTGTCTTTTGAACGAAAATTGTATGTCATTCGTAAGCAGGCTGAAAACTGGGGAGTAACGGAAGGTCTTGATTTTTATTTTGCCAGTCTTTCAAGCCAGACGATTGTTTACAAAGGGCTTTTAACACCTGAACAAGTTGATGCGTTTTACTCTGACCTGCAAGATGAAGCGTTTGTATCAGCTTTTTCGCTTGTTCATTCACGCTTTAGCACAAACACATTCCCTACATGGGAAAGAGCGCATCCAAACCGCTATTTGGTTCACAACGGTGAAATCAACACCCTTCGGGGAAACATCAACTGGATGAGCGCGCGTGAGCAGCAATTTGTATCTGAAAGCTTCGGGGAGGACTTAAACAAGATTCTGCCGATTTTGAATGCTGACGGCAGTGACTCTTCCATTTTGGATAACGCATTTGAGTTTTTTGTGATGGCTGGCCGCAAACCGGCGCATACCGCAATGATGCTCATTCCTGAGCCGTGGACGGAAAATACGCATATGTCTAAGGAAAAAAGAGCGTTTTATGAGTACCATAGTTCTCTAATGGAGCCTTGGGACGGACCGACAGCCATTTCATTTACTGACGGTAAACAAATCGGCGCAATCCTTGACCGGAATGGTCTCCGGCCGGCGCGTTATTATGTAACCGAAGATGATTATATTATTTTCTCATCTGAAGTAGGCGTTATTGAAGTTGAACAGGAAAACGTTTTATATAAAAACCGCCTTGAGCCCGGAAAAATGCTTTTAATTGATCTGGAAAAAGGCCGTATTATCACAGATGAAGAAGTTAAAACAGAAATTGCGACTGAGTACCCGTACCAAAAGTGGCTTGAAGAAGAGCTTGTCCAAGTGAATCCTGACCCGGAAACAAGAGAGGAAGAACAGTTTGCAGACCTTCTGACTCGTCAGAAGGCATTCGGATACACATATGAAGATGTCCAGAAATATTTAATTCCTGTCATCACAGAAGGCAAAGATCCTCTCGGTTCAATGGGGAATGACTCGCCGCTGGCCGTCCTGTCAGACCGAGCGCAATCACTGTTTAACTACTTTAAGCAGCTGTTTGCACAAGTAACGAACCCGCCGATCGACGCGATTCGTGAGCAGCTTGTAACTTCTACAATGACCTGGCTTGGCGCAGAAGGCGACCTTCTTCACCCGAGTGAGCGAAACGTTCGCCGGATTAAACTGTATACACCTGTTTTATCAAACGAACAATTTTACGCATTAAAAACGATTGTTCATCCGGATTTAAAAAGCCAAAAAATCGATGTGCTGTTCTCTGAGGACCTTGAACGCGGATTGAAGGAGATGTTCACACAGGCTGAGAAAGCCATCAGCCAAGGTGTTAGCCTGTTAATTTTATCAGACAAAAAAATGAACGAACGCCTAACACCCATTCCGCCGCTTCTGGCAGTCAGCGCGCTGCATCAGCATTTGATCCGCAAAGGGCTGCGTACGAAAACCAGTATTATTGTGGAATCGGGAGAAGCGCGAGAAGTGCATCACTTTGCAGCATTAATCGGATATGGTGCGGATGCGATTAATCCTTATCTCGCATATGCAACCTACAAGCAGGAAATTGATGAAGGCCGTTTGGATATTAGCTATGAAGAAGCGGTCAGCAAATATGGGAAAAGCATTACTGAAGGTGTCGTCAAAGTCATGTCCAAGATGGGGATTTCAACTGTACAAAGCTACAGGGGCGCCCAAATCTTCGAGGCGGTAGGCATTAGCCGTGATGTGATTGACCGCTATTTCACAGGAACCGCATCACAGCTCGGCGGCATCGACTTGAAAACAATTGCGGAAGAGGCACAGCGCCGCCACCGGGAAGCGTATCAGGATGATTACAGCAAAACGCTTGAACCCGGTAGTGACTTCCAGTGGAGAAACGGCGGTGAGCATCACGCGTTTAACCCAAAAACAATTCATACCTTGCAATGGGCGTGCCGCAAAAATGATTACAATTTATTTAAACAATATACAAAAGCGGCTGATGAAGAACGCATTGGATTTTTACGGAATTTGTTCGGATTTGACGAAACCCGCAAGCCCCTGAAATTGGAGGAAGTTGAATCTGCTGAATCGATTGTCAAACGCTTTAAAACGGGTGCCATGTCATTTGGATCCTTGAGTAAGGAAGCACACGAAGCTTTAGCAATCGCAATGAACCGTCTTGGCGGAAAAAGCAACAGCGGTGAGGGCGGAGAAGATCCAAAACGCTTTGTTCCAGATGAAAACGGCGATGACAGAAGAAGCGCGATCAAACAAATTGCATCCGGACGTTTCGGTGTCAAAAGCCATTACCTGGTCAATGCAGATGAGCTGCAAATTAAAATGGCGCAAGGCGCTAAGCCAGGTGAAGGCGGGCAGCTTCCTGGCAACAAGGTATATCCTTGGGT
The DNA here is from genome assembly GCF_053903245.1 of Bacillus sp. K7. Classification (NCBI taxonomy): domain Bacteria; kingdom Bacillati; phylum Bacillota; class Bacilli; order Caryophanales; family Bacillaceae; genus Bacillus; species Bacillus sp. K7. The sequence continues at coordinate 1,937,189 of NZ_CP096406.1, read as the reverse complement.
TGCTGATGTTCGCGGATCAACACCTGGCGTCGGATTAATCTCACCGCCGCCGCATCACGACATTTATTCAATTGAGGATTTAGCCCAGCTGATCCACGATTTGAAAAATGCCAACCGTGACGCCAGAATCAGCGTGAAGCTGGTATCAAAAGCAGGCGTAGGCACAATTGCTGCTGGTGTTGCCAAAGCGACTGCAGATGTTATTGTGATCAGCGGTTACGACGGAGGTACAGGTGCCTCTCCGAAAACCAGTATTAAACATACAGGGCTTCCGTGGGAGCTTGGTCTCGCGGAAGCACATCAAACATTAATGTTGAACGGACTCCGCGACCGTGTTGTATTAGAAACAGACGGAAAGCTCATGACGGGCCGTGACGTTGTGATGGCTGCCTTGCTAGGAGCTGAGGAATTCGGTTTCGCAACGGCTCCGTTAGTCGTACTCGGTTGTATCATGATGCGTGCCTGCCATTTGGATACATGTCCTGTCGGGGTAGCGACACAAAATCCAGAGCTTCGCAAAAAGTTCATGGGAGATCCCGACCATATTGTGAACTATATGTTGTTCATTGCTGAAGAAGTTCGTGAGTATATGGCTGCGTTAGGTTTCAAGACATTTGATGAAATGATCGGCCGCACTGACGTACTCAATGTGAGTGAACGGGCGAAGGGGCACTGGAAGGCAAGCCAGCTTGATTTGTCTACCCTGCTTTATCAGCCTGAAGGCATACGGACATTCCAATCGCCGCAAAATCATAAAATTGATCAATCACTCGATATTACAACGATTCTCCCGGCCGTACAAAAAGCCATCGAGACTGGAAAAAATGCAGATGTTTCTATCGACATTAACAATACAAATCGTGTAGCCGGAACGATAACAGGCAGTGAAATTTCAAAACGCTACGGAGAAGAAGGGCTTCCTGAGGATACGATCAAGCTGCAGTTTACCGGATCAGCCGGTCAAAGCTTTGGAGCTTTCGTCCCTAAAGGCATGACGCTTTATTTGGACGGAGACTCAAATGATTATGTCGGAAAAGGGCTTTCTGGCGGAAAAATTATCGTCAAGTCACCGGAAGGATTCCATTCCGCGTCTGATGATAATGTCATTATCGGTAACGTGGCGTTCTACGGTGCGACAAGCGGTGAAGCATATATTAACGGACGTGCGGGTGAACGCTTTGCCGTTCGCAACAGCGGTGTGAATGTGGTGGTAGAAGGTATCGGCGACCACGGCTGTGAATACATGACTGGCGGCAGTGTTGTCGTACTCGGTGATGTAGGCAAAAACTTCGCGGCAGGTATGTCCGGCGGAATCGCTTATGTTCTCGCTGAAGATGTAAAAGCGTTTAAACGCAAATGCAACCTTGAAATGATTTTATTTGAATCACTAGAGGATGAAAAAGAAATCCAGCATGTCAAAGCCATGCTTGAAAAACATGCTGGGTATACAAACAGCCAAAAAGCAACAGACCTGCTTGATCAATGGGAAGACAGTGTGAAAAAATTCGTCAAAGTCATTCCGAAAAACTACAAACAAATGCTCGCAAGTATCGAAGAGCAAAAAGCTGCAGGGTTATCAGATGAAGAAGCCGTAATGTTCGCATTTGAAGCCAACACGAAACCAAAGCAAAATACAGCAACATCGGGACAAAAACAAGCGGTAGTGCAGTAAGGAAGGGGAGAGGAAAATGGGGAAACCAACTGGATTTATGGAGATCAAACGAGAAAAACCTGCTGAGCGGGACCCTCTCACTCGCTTAAAGGATTGGAAAGAATATTCTGCTCCTTTTTCAGAAGAAGCATCGAAACGGCAGGGGGCGCGGTGTATGGATTGCGGTACACCGTTTTGCCAGATAGGTGCGGACATTAACGGATTTACATCCGGCTGTCCGATTTACAACTTAATTCCTGAATGGAATGATCTTGTCTACCGGGGCAGATGGAAAGAAGCATTAGAACGCCTTCTAAAAACAAACAACTTTCCTGAATTCACAGGGCGGGTATGTCCCGCTCCTTGTGAAGGATCATGCACATTAGCCATTTCAGACCCGGCCGTATCAATTAAAAACATCGAGCGGACCATTATCGACAAAGGATTTGAGAACGGCTGGATTCAGCCTCGAATTCCTAAAAAACGAACAGGCAAAAAAGTGGCGATTGTTGGTTCAGGCCCAGCCGGACTGGCGAGTGCTGACCAGCTGAATCAAGCGGGGCATTCCGTCACTGTTTTTGAACGCTCAGACAGAGCGGGAGGTCTTTTAACATACGGCATTCCGAACATGAAGCTTGAGAAGGGGATTGTAGAACGCCGGGTTAAATTGCTGACGCAAGAAGGAATTGATTTTGTCACGAACACAGAAATCGGCGTTGACATTACAGCTGATGAGCTGAAGGAGCAATTTGACGCTGTGATTCTGTGCACTGGCGCTCAAAAACAGCGGGACCTATTAATTGAAGGTCGCGACTCAAAAGGAGTCCATTATGCGATGGACTACCTGACACTTGCAACAAAAAGCTATCTAGATTCTAACTTTAAAGACAAGCAATTCATTGATGCCAAAGGGAAAGATGTCATCGTAATCGGAGGCGGAGACACAGGAGCTGACTGTGTTGCTACTGCTCTGCGGCAAAAAGCCAAAAGCGTACACCAATTCGGAAAACACCCGAAACTTCCGCCAGCCCGCACAAATGACAATATGTGGCCTGAACAGCCGCACGTCTTTACGCTTGAATATGCGTATGAAGAAGCGGAAGCAAAATTCGGAAGAGATCCGAGGGAATACTCGATTCAAACGAAAAAATTGGTTGCAGATAAAAATGGCAAGTTAAAAGAGCTGCATACCATTCAAATGGAAAAAGTGAAAAATGAGCACGGAAAATACGAGTTCCGCGAGCTGCCTGGAACGGAAAAAGTATGGCCTGCTCAGCTTGTCTTCATCGCTATCGGCTTTGAAGGCACAGAACAGCCGCTGTTGAAACAGTTTGGTGTTGATTCTGTAAATAACAAAATCAGCGCAGCATATGGGGATTATCAAACTAATATCGATGGCGTATTTGCCGCAGGGGATGCAAGAAGAGGCCAAAGCTTAATCGTATGGGCGATTAATGAAGGCCGTGAAGTGGCGCGTGAAGTGGATCGATATTTGATGGGGAGTTCAGTTCTTCCGTAAATAAAGGGGATATTATATAAGAGAAACCGGTCTGTTTGCCAGCCGGTTTCTCTTTTTCTTTCATTATAATTTCGATAAGCAGCTTTATTTTTTCAATGAAGTGAACTCAGCGGGAGGTCTTCACAGCACCTCGTTGCTGCGCTTTTCCCCACTCGGATAATAAACTGTACTCATTAAAGCGAGTACAGTTTATTCTTTTTATTTCCGTTTTAAATTAACGCCGATCGCTGCGCCGTTTCTGCTTGAATCAGCTACACCTTTAAAGGTGCCGTTTTCATGGTCGATGGAAATGCTTTGTACGTTTCCGATATCTATTGGGCTTGTGCCAAACTTGTGGCCCATGCCGTTTAGTTTGCTGAGAACATCTGCAGGAACCCCGTCTTCGTAACGATAGGAACTCATCTTGTTTGTGTAAATTCTTGGCTCTTCAACAGCTGCTTTTAATTCCATGCCGTATTCGATGTGATAGAGGATGGTTTGCAATACGGATGAAATAATGGTGGCCCCGCCAGGAGATCCGACGGTAAGCACAGGTTTGTCATCCTTAAATAAAATGGTCGGGGTCATGCTGCTTAAAGGCCGTTTGTTCGGCTGAACTTCGTTAGCACCGCCTGGAACCGCATCAAAATCCGTTAGTTCATTATTTAATATGACGCCGTAATCGGGGACCATAATACCCGTGCCAAATAGTTGTTCAATTGTCGTCGTATAGGACACAACATTTCCCCAGCGGTCGGCAACTGAAAAATGGGTTGTTTGGCCGTCTACTTTGTCTTCCGGCTGTTCGACTTGCTTATAGTTTGCGGATCCTTCTTGGTATTTCCAAGGATCACCGGCTTTCGGTTTTTTATTGACCTGATCTAGATTGATTAATTGCTGGCGCTCTTTAATATATTCAGAGTGAAGTAAGCCTTTAAGAGGAACATTTACAAATTCAGGATCACCTGCGTAAGACGCACGGTCGGCATAAGACAAATGCATCGTTTCAGCAAGCAGATGATATTTTTCCCATGAGCGGACATCATATTGTGAAAGGTTGAAATCATCAAGTATCTTCAGCATTTGCAATAAGAAAATGCCGCCAGAGCTTGGAGGAGGGGTTGTTGCAATTTGATAGCCTTGGTAGTCTCCCCAAATCGGTTCATCGATTGTAATGTCGTAATTTTCTAAATCTTTTTCCGTCATTGATCCGCCGAAATCCTGCACAGTGCCAGAAAGCGCTTTGGCGAATTTTCCTTCATAAAAAGCGTCAATGCCTTTGGAGCGAATCAGCTTAAATGTCTTGGCCAAATCCTTTTGAATCAGGGTATCGCCTTCTTTAAGCGGCTCTCCATTCGGCAAAAATACATCTTTTGCGGCAGTCCTCGACAGCTTTTCCTGATAATCAGAAATGGCATCTGCTAACACAGAATCAATTGGAAAGCCTTTTTCAGCGAGTTTAATAGAAGGGGTAATTAATTTTTTCATTGAACGGGTTCCCCATTTATCCAGAGCTTCTTCCAGCCCTTTCAGCGTACCCGGAACACCAACGGCAGTACCTTTTGTCACACGTTCAGAGAAAGGAATCGCTTTCCCGTCTTCATCGAGAAACATATCGGGTGTGGCGCCTGCCGGAGCGCGTTCGCGGCTGTCAATGATCGTTGTATCCTTAGTTTTTCCATCATACACCATCATAAAACCGCCGCCGCCAATGCCCGACATCATCGGCTCTGTTACATTGAGTGCAAATTGGATGGCAACCGCCGCGTCGATGGCATTTCCTCCTTTTTTCAGTACATCAGCACCAATTTCCGAAGCGAGAGGATGGGCGGTGGCAACCATGCCGTCTTTCCCTACATCTACTTGTTTGTACTCATCGTAGCTTTTGGGCGGCTTTTTAGCTTCCGCGTGAAAAGGGACACTTCCAGCGACTAACAGAACACTAAGCAGCGCTGTTAAACAAATGTTCCACGTTCTTTTCATGTTCTCCCTCCTATATGAAGCTGTTATGTTACAATCTTAGCGTAAAAAACTTACAGTGGTTTCACAAGTGACAAATGATATATTATAAAGAACATTCCACCGTTTTTCTGTGCAAAATTGATTATATGGAGATGAGCCGTCCCCGCCAGCACCTCAGAAAAAACCTACGCTAATCAAATTGGGTTCTTTATTACTAAAAGAACGTAAGGGTTGTAAAAGGCTCGCTCTCTAAACTGTCAAATGGCTCTGGTGACCAGTTGAATTCAAACGTCATACGTGCTGTAGATTTTTGACCCTCTCCAATCATATGAAACAGACTATGTATGATTACATAACAACTCTTCATTTTCATTTCGTTATCTTGCTGTTACATTCTAAAATACTTTCAATAAGTTGCTTTGAGGGTTTCCGGGTTTATACTGAAGCTAGAGGTGATTCAAAATGACATACAATTGGAAAGCGAATCCGAACCGAACTAATCAACAACCAGATTCTAACAAGCTGTTTTTGCCCTCTCCTGTTTCTGATGAACAATGGCAGGCTATTGTCCATAATGATGCTTCTTATGACGGCCAATTTTTTTATGCGGTGAAAACAACAGGGATTTTTTGTCGCCCTTCTTGCAAATCGAGAGTACCTAAAAGAGAAAACATTGGCTATTTTGAATATACTGATCAAGCACAAGCTGCACATTTTCGCCCTTGCAAACGGTGCAAGCCAACGGGGCAAAGATCGCCTGATGAGGAGTGGATTGCTTTCATAACTGAATATGTGGATCGCCACTGCGACGAAAAGTTGACGCTTGACGTCCTTGCGCTTCTGAGTCACGGAACCCCTTATCACTTGCATAGAACCTTTAAAAAAATCAAAGGCATGACCCCGGTGGACTACATCCAGCATGTTCGTATAGAAAAAGCAAAAACGTTATTGGCCACTTTTGATGACCCGGTTTCTGAAGTTGGTAAGTCTGTCGGGCTTTCCAATACACCATATTTTATCACGCTGTTTAAGAGGAAAACCGGAGAAACGCCGGAAGCTTACCGTAGACAGCAAAAACAAAACCTAAAGGAGACATACTCAAATGGTACCTAAAAAAAGCAGTTCTCTCTATTGGTCCTTGTTTTCTTATGAGAACTGGAAGATGTACATTGCCGCAACACATAATGGTATATGTTTTGTTGGATCGCAAAATCAGCCATTCGAAGAATTGGGGAAATGGGCAAATTATTACTTGCCTGGTAACGACCTCATTCGAGATGACGAAAAATTGCAACCCTTTGCAGATGAGCTTGTTCTTTATTTTCAAGGCAAGCTCAATCGGTTCACCATTCCCATCTTTTATCACGGCACACCTTTTCAAGAAGCCGTTTGGAAGGCATTATGTGACATTCCGTACGGTCAAACTCGATCCTACTCGGAAATTGCTCAACAAATTCAAAAACCGACTGCGGTTCGGGCCATTGGAAGGGCTATCGGAGCAAATCCGACCCTCATTACCGTTCCGTGCCATCGTGTTATCGGCAAAAATGGATCGCTGACGGGCTATCGCGGCGGGATGGAAATGAAAACGCGACTGCTGGAACTTGAACGAGACTTCACAAACAATGGGAAGGAGTTACATTTTGTCTGATCAACATTAGCATCTTTAGCCAAAATCAATTACATCAAAGGCTTGAAGGCGATTCCTTGTATCTCAAGACCATCTATGAAACTTTAACGTTTTGGAACAGTGGGTACAAATAAGATCATATAGAACATGAACCCGTTTTTCTGTGCAAAATTGATTATATCGGCATAGGCCATGTGCTATATTAGAAGCAGTTACGAATTAGAAAGGACACCTATATGTATTTAACAATTAAAGAAACAGCAGATTATGCAAATCTTTCAGAGGATTATATTAAAAGCTTGGTGCTCGAAGGAAAAATCAGGGCCGTTCATGATGGTGAGCAATATTTGATTTATAAGGGGCAGTTCAAAACCCATCTCGAACAGCTGGAGAATTACAAAGCACTCGTCCAGGAAATATTAAATGAACCGATCCCAGAAGATATTGATGTAAAGGATGAAGATTAGGACACAATTTCAAATTGTGTCTTTTTTTGTATATGTTTTTAGATACACCAGAAAAATGGAAGCTTCAGATTTTGTTTTAAGAGGTTTTTAGATAATACCTAGAGCAATAGGTATCATAGAGGTTAAAAGCTTTATATGAGGTTTTAAATGTCGTTTTATCGGAAGGGGCGTTTCGAACGTTTCTTACCCGCTTATGTAACACTATGTATATTATGTTACATAAAAGCCGCCGTACTTTGACATTCAACGTTTTTCAGCTATAATAGTAACATAGACCTCAATACGTTACATAATGGATTGTAAGGAGTTTTTCGATGCATATTGTACAGCCGATTCGCAGTTTAGAGAAAATTCAAGATGTAAAACAGTATTTGCTAAACAAAAACAAACGGGATTACTTTTTGTTTATTTTCGGCATCAACAGCGCGCTCCGCATTTCTGATATTTTGCCGCTGCAAGTGAAGGATGTTAAAAACAAAGACCATTTATGGGCAACTGAAAGCAAAACGAAAAAGAAAAGAAAGATTCTGATCTTAGAGTCGTTGAAACAGGAAATATACGAGTATACGAAAGATATGAAAGAAAACGAATATCTTTTTAAATCTGTTCGGACCAGGAAGCCGATTTCCCGCATTCAGGCCTACAGGATTTTAAGAGAAGCCGCCGCAGCGTGCGGACTTGAGGAGATAGGGACGCATACGTTGCGGAAAACGTTTGGCTATCATTTTTACCAGCGGACAAAAGATATCGCCGAGCTGCAGAGAATCATGAATCATTCATCACCCTCGATTACAATGCGATATATCGGTATTGATGAAGATACAACAAGGGCGGCGTATAAGGTTTTTGGAGGGCTTTAAACAAACCTCTTGAAAATATTCATTATCGGAGCTACTATATAAATACAAAAGCTCTAGTAGCACAGCGGATAGTGCAGCAGTTTCCTAAACTGCAGGTCGGGAGTTCGAATCTCTCCTAGAGCGTTTTTAAAATTAGATGGGTTCAGATTCATAAAGCTTTAAAACCCTTGTAAAACAAGGGTTTTTTGGTGTTTATAGGAGTTTTTCAGTTGAACAAGAATACGGTAGAAAACGATGTGAATTGATTTCTTATTACACATTATTTGCACTAGAATAAACCTAATGAGGAATAGAGAATCGTTCGACAAATTTTGCAAACTGTTACATTTCTAGATCTCTTGTTTGATAATAAAAGAAGAGGTGAAAGTTTATGAACATTGTAGTTGACTTTTGGTTTGACAATGGAAATGTAAGAACAGCTAAAGTAAATGCAGAATCTGAGAAGGCACTTATAAAAGAATTACAAGAATGTGAACATTGGTATGAGTATGAGAATGGTAAGCGTATTGCAAATATTAATATGCGACTTGTAACGCAATTTGATGTAAGAGCGAAATAAAGTCTATCAAAAAGCATCCTTCGGGGTGCTTTTTATTTTAACAATTGTATACCACAAAAGTTTTCAGGTGCACACAAGCGTTAGAAGAAAGAAACATTTTAAGGGAGGGCACTCGTTAAACGTAATGATAGTCATTCAATTGCATCCAGACTTATTTGCGTGTGTGAATGTATGATCTAAATGGACAGCTGGAAAGCCGAAGAAGGAGACGACGTAAAGGTTGATATACTGTGTAGACAAAATCACTTTTAAAAACTATCCGAGATCTCAAAAGAATAAGGGGATTCTTTAAGGCTGTCGAGGTTTTCTCGGCAGCCTTAGAGTGCGTTAAGCGCCCTTTTTTGAGGAGATAAGTGGAGAGTCATTTAGTTTACTACGCTTTATAAGCTTGTATGGAATAAGCATCATTATATTGGTGGTCATAGCGAATTTTGCTCCTTTCTTGGCGATGCGGTTATACTATGTTGCCGCAGCTTTCGTCTTTCTGATTGTTTATCTGATATATTATTATTCCCAAAAGGTTAGAGGAGGAAATGGTATATAAATTGCATAATGAATAGGAGAAATAGACAACGAGCTTTTTCGTCTATCATCTTTCTTTAGACCAAAAAACGCCCGCTTAGCCGGGCGTTTTCATTATATAACAGCGTCAAATTGATTGACCTTCCATTTATTTTTTTCTTTTACATATGTCACTTTTCGTTTCGCTGCAGGTGACCCGTCTAAAGTTGGAACGGTAAATTCGTAAGTGATTGTGCCGCCTTTTTTAGAGATTCGTTTAGCAGTTGATTTTTTCCAATTTAAAAGGTTATCTCCGTCGCCGATCGGAACTGCAAGTTTTCCTTTTGAAACAGTGAAGTGGTAGTCTTTAAAGCCTTTTTCGATTGCTGTTTTTGTGAAAATAGGTGTTAAGTAATTCACTGCTTTTGCTTTCGTGCCTAGATCACTGCACATGTACACATATTGAAGGTTTTGATGCTCAAATGTGCCTGATGGGCAAACTGCCTTTTTCGCTTTTGGATTGTGGCCGCTCATTGTATTCCAAAAATGCTCTCTTGCTGATAATGCCAGCTGCAGTGCTTGTTTTTGTGATAAATCGCCTGAAGTGTTTTTTGCAAATGCATTTGTGTTTAAAGTCAGAATAAGTGCAATCGTTGTTAGAAATAGAAGACATTTTTTCATTGTAGTTCACTCCTTCAAAATCTCTTTCTCTTATGTTACAAATGTTACAATAATTACGGATAGATTACAATACTTTTGCATAAATTATTTTTTATTCTTTTTCTCACAAAGAAGCAGGCTGTTACTTGGCAGTTTATTCTTCATAAGCTAAAAAGATGTGTAAAATGAGAAGAATCGGGAAGGGTTTCATGTGTAAGGTGATGAATAATATCATGTTAGATATCCTGTTTTTGTCAAAAGAATAGGGGCATGTTTACAAACGAAATGAAATAAAGGAGCTTTCAATATGGAATCATCACAAGAACAACTTGCAACTGAAAAGAAAAGCAACCCAACTGTCTGGCGGTCAATGTCACTCTTTTTAGTGCCGCTTTTGCTAAGCAATGTGTTGCAATCAGTCGGCCAGCTTGTCGGAATGATGGCTGTAGGCCGATGGCTTGGTGTTGATGCGGTTGCGGCTGTATCATCCTTTTTCCCGTTATTTTTTCTTTTAATCTCATTTACAATTGGGATCGGTTCAGGAAGTTCGATCCTGATCGGACAAGCCTATGGGGCGAAGAATGAGGAGCGGTTAAAGGCTGTTGTCGGGACAACGCTTACGTTTACGTTTTTATTAGGGGTTGTGCTAGCCGTCGTCGGGAGTATTTTTACCATGGATATTCTTCGCTTAATGGGCACGCCTGAAAATGTTATTCATGTCAGCGCCAGCTATGCACGTATTTTATTTTACGCTATGCCGTTTATGTTTTTATATTTCGCTTATACAACATTTTTGCGCGGAACAGGGGATTCTAAGACACCATTTTATACGCTGATTGTGAGCACGGTCATCAACATAGCGCTTTTGCCCCTCTTAATCCTTGGCATGTTCGGTTTTCCGCAGCTAGGCATATATGGATCCGCATATGCCACCGTCGTTTCTACTATTGTGACATTTATCGTGTTAATGGTGTATTTGCGAAAACGAAACCATCCGTTGCAATTCGACAAAACGGTGCGGCGTTATTTGAAAATGGATAAGGAACTGCTGGTCCTCCTGCTGCGTCTCGGGATTCCCTCAAGCATTAATATGATTCTCGTTTCACTATCAGAGATAGCGGTTATTTCATTCGTCAACCATTACGGTTCTAATGCGACAGCTGCTTACGGGGTAGTCAACCAGGTAGCCAGCTATGTACAGATGCCCGCTGTCAGTCTCGGCATTGCAGTATCTATTTTCGCTGCGCAATCCATCGGAGCAAACGAGGTTGACCGCTTAAAGCAAGTGATTCGTGTCGGGATTTGGCTGAATTATATCATTGGCGGCGTGCTGATCACTTTGATCTATGTTTTTTCACATCAGATTTTGGCGTTGTTTTTAACCGAGAAAGACACACTTTACATCGCGCACCGTCTCTTGATGATTACATTGTGGAGCTATTTGCTGTTTGGAAACGCCCAAATTTTTTCTGCGACGATGCGCGCAAGCGGAACGGTTTTATGGCCGACCGTGATCAGTATTTTCGCTATCTGGGGAGTAGAGGTGCCTGTCGCGTTCGTACTTTCCCACTACACAAAGCTTGAAATACTCGGTGTATGGGTTGGCTATCCGGCTGCGTTTGCCACCAGCTTGCTGTTGATTTATGGGTATTATCAATTCGTGTGGAAAAAGAAACAAATTACACGTCTCATCCAATAGACTCATTAAACATGCCGTTCAACATGTGAACGGTGTGTTTTTATTTGATAGGAAAAACATAAAATGGAGGAAATATGGCACATGACATTGAACTCTTATAAAGAAATGAATCAAGGAGAGGTTGAGGACACATGTCAAACTACGTCGAGAAGATTACGCATTTAGGAACGCCTGCCATCAAAGCGGGCAACGAGCATATAGAAATGATTGTCGTTCCAGAGTGGGGGAGCAACGTCATTTCTCTTGTGGACAAAGCAACAAAGATCCAGCTTTTGCGTGAACCCGAAACAGCAGAAAGCTTTCATGACACACCAACATTATATGGGATCCCGATCCTGTTTCCGCCTAACCGGGTAAGTGACGGAACATTCAGTTTCCGGGGCAGAACATATCATTTTGATATCAATGAAAAGGATAAACACAACCATCTTCACGGGTTTCTTTATCAAGAAAAGTGGCACGTCGTAACCATGAAGCAAACGGACGAAGAAGTGCTCGTTGAAACAGAAATTGATCTATCAGAACTTCCTCATGTATATAGACAATTTCCTCATCATGCCGTCGTTCGGATGACATATCAGCTAAAGGGGAATACTTTATTTAAACATGCAACGGTCATGAACAAAGGAAAGGAAGCGTTTCCATGGGGGATCGGTTATCATACTACATTTTTGTTTCCAGAAGAAAGCTCGTTATTTTCCCTGACAGCAGATCAGCAGTGGGAATTGAATGAACGCCTGCTGCCGACCGGGAAACTCATAGATGTACCGAATAAAGAAGCGCTGCATAAAGGGATGGATTTACGCGAGAAGCAGCTGGATGATGTCTTTTTATCTGCTTATCAGAAAAGAGGCGGAGAAAATCAGGCAATCATTTATTATCAGCATGCAAATCTAGGCATTATTTATCAGGCTGATGAACAATTTAAACATTGGGTAGTATACAATGCGGACGCAAAACAGGGGTATTTATGCCCTGAACCTTACACGTGGGTGACAAACGCTGTGAATCTTGATTTGCCTTCATCACTCACTGGTTTACAAGTGCTGGAGCCGGGCGAAAAAACGACAGCCAAAAGCAGCATCACCATTGAACTGAATCATTAATAGCCAATGATGAGGCGCAGAGAGGCGGGTAAATAAATGAAAAAAAGCATAAAGCTTTATATTGCTGTTTTGCTGCTATTTGTCGTTGCTTCGGTACCTTATATGCACCAAGCTGCACAAGCGGCTGACAAACGAGCTGCATTTGCCGGGCAGATCGATAAGATATTAGCTGAGCATCCTGCACTCGAAGGCGCAATGGCCGGCATCACCGTTCGCTCTGCGGATACAGGCGCTGTTTTATATGAGCATTCAGGAGACGTTCGAATGAGACCCGCCTCTTCTTTGAAGCTATTGACTGCGGCCTCGGCACTTTCCGTCCTTGGAGAGGATTATTCCTTTACAACCGAGATCCGGACAGACGGCACCGTCAAAGGGAAAAAGCTGAATGGAAACCTTTATTTGAAAGGAAAAGGAGATCCGACGCTTTTACCCTCTGATTTTGAAGAAATGGCTGAGAAATTGAAACAGTCCGGCGTGAACATGGTGAAAGGCAATCTGATCGCTGATGATACGTGGTATGATGACATCCGATTATCACCTGATTTACCATGGAGTGATGAATATACGTATTACGGCACTCAAATATCCGCTTTAACAGTATCACCAAATGAAGACTATGATGCAGGTACTGTGATTGTAGAGGTCAGCCCAGGGAAAAAAGAAGGGAAACGGCCTTCCGTTTCTGTATCACCAAGGACGGATTATGTAACGGTCAAGAACAATGCTGAAACGACTGCGGCCGGTTTAAAGAAAGACCTCACAATCGAAAGAGAGCATGGGACAAACACGATCATAATTGAAGGAAGCGTACCGGTTGATGCAAGCAAGACAAAGGAGTGGATAGCGGTCTGGGAGCCGTCTGGATATGCCTTAGATTTATTTAAGCAAGCACTACAAAAACAAGGAATTACTATAAAAGGCAACGTCACGAGGGGCGCTGCACCCAGCTCCTCAGACGTGTTCATCTCCCATCACTCAATGCCTTTGTCAAAACTATTTATTCCGTTTATAAAATTAAGCAATAATGGACATGCCGAAGTGCTTATAAAGGAAATGGGGAAAGTGAAAAAAGGAGAGGGGAGCTGGGAAAAGGGGCTGGAAGTATTAAACCATACACTTCCGGAATTCGGCGTTGATCCCCAATCACTTGTCTTAAGGGACGGTTCAGGCGTCTCTCATATTAATGCTGTAACCTCAGATCAAATCTCAAAGCTGTTATATGACATTCAAGATGAAAAGTGGTTCTCAGCTTATCTACATTCTCTGCCTGTTGCGGGCAATCGTGACCGAATGATAGGCGGAACGCTGAGGAACCGTATGAAAGACACCCCTGCACAAGGGAAAATAAGGGCAAAAACCGGATCGCTAAGCACAGTCAGCTCTTTATCCGGGTACGCAGAAACCAAGAGCGGAAAAACCCTTGTGTTCTCTATTCTTCTAAACGGATTGATTGATGAAGAGGAAGGAAAAGATATTGAGGACCAAATCGCTGTGATCTTGGCAAATCAATAAGCGCAGCAGACCTGTTTTCCAAGCCGAAAACAGGTTTTTTATGTCTGCCATCTTGACCTGGCGCAACCGCACATTTGCACAAGCGAAAAAGTAGTGTGTAAGGCCTGACAAAAAACGATACTTTTATCACTTCCAGTTCAAAAAAATGATAAAAAAAGAAACGAAAACTAAAGAAATAATACTATATTCAAGAAAATGTTATAAAAATTTAATATTTTTTATTGTACTTTAAAAAATATCCGTTAATATAGTGCATATATGGATTATATAGTCATATAATTTCTTTTATCGTCATTTTTCTGCTTTTTTCTTATCCTCTTAATATGAGAACTGGAGGGAATCCGTTGAGCGAACATACTTATTCTTTAACCCATGCCCAAAAGAGAGTGTGGTTTACCGAACTGCTGGAGCCAGGCACCGGCATTTGCAATCTCACGGCCTGTGTGAAATTCAGAGGCAATATTGATCATGATGCTTTAGAAGAAGCGTTGAATCATTCCATCTCCCGCAATGACGCCATCAGGTTTCAGCTGCTAGAAGGAGAGGAGCTTGAACCGCGACTCTACCTTGCCGAATATCAATATACTTCACTTGAAACAACAGACTTTTCAAATGTTGAAATGATAGAAATAGAGCAATGGATACAAGACCAAGCAAGAATTCCATTTCAACTGTTCAACTCGCCCCTTTACCAATTTTCTCTCCTAAGAATCCACTCTCATGAGGTTTGGCTGTTTGCAAAATTCCATCATATCATTATGGACGGCATCTCCTTAAACGTAATGGGAAATCAATTGATAGATCTTTATCAAAAAATAAAAAAGCAAGATCCTTTACCCGATCAGCCTGAGCCTTCTTACTTGAGCTACATCGAAAAAGAAAGTCAGTATCTACAATCTTCACGTTTTGCAAAGGACCGTTTATTTTGGACTCAAACCTTTCAGCAGCCGCCGGATTATCACTCGTTAGCCGGCCAGACGTCCTTCCAAAAACAGAGCACATCCGCATCCAGAGATACCATCACACTTTCACCTCATCTAGGGCAAACGATTCGAATCTTTTGCGAAGAACAAAAGATCAATATCATTTCCTTATTCATGGCTTCATTTTACATATGCATCAGCCGGCTCACATCTAAAAAAGATCTTGCCATTGGCACCTACTATGGCAATAGAGGGTCAAAGGCTGAAAAAGAAATGCTCGGCATGTTTGTCAGTTCTCTCCCCATCAGAATAACAGTTGACCCTGACGCGGACTTCTTTTCCTTTGTCCGCAGAGTAGGCAGGGAACAGCTTTCCGTTATGCGTCACCAACGGTTTCCTTATAATTTACTGGTGAATGAATTAAGAAAAGACCAGAAAAAATTACACAACCTTATCGGTATTTCTATGCAGTATCAGCCGCTCCAATGGCATAATGCAGACGGTTTTGACTATGAAACGGCGCTTTATTTCAGCGGATACACCGCGAACGAGCTTTCTGTTCAAATACAGGAGCGTATAGACACTGGAACCATTCAATTAAATTTCGACTATCAAAATATCTTGTTTTCTCCTGAGGATATTAAACGAATACAGCTCCATCTGCTTACGTTACTGGAAAACGCCGTTCAACATCCGTACAAATTTATAAAAGAATTAGATATGACTAATGTAAAAGAAAAACAAAAATTGTTGTATGGGTTTAACAAGACGGAAGCTGTTTTGCCTATAGCGCCAAGCCTTCACGGGCTGTTTGAACGACAGGCGGCTTTCACACCGGAACGGCCAGCCATACGCTTTTCCGGCGGTTCACTGACGTACGCTGAGCTTGACATGTATGCCAGCCGTCTGGCTGCCCGCCTCGCGGCACGCGGCGTCACGAAGGAAAGCGTCGTCGGTGTCCTGTCTGAGCGGTCACCTGACATGCTGATCGCTGTCCTTGCTGTCTTGAAGGCAGGCGGGGCGTATTTGCCGCTTGACCCTGCGTATCCAGAGGAACGGCTGAGCTACATGCTGAAAGACAGCGGCGCAGCTCTCTTACTGACACAGCCGGGATGCTCCGCGCCGAACTTTTCTGGCGAAACGCTTGAAGTTGACATGACATCTCTTGCAGGCGAAAAAGCAGAAAACCTTGTGTTTGCTCCTGCTGACAGCGATTCTCTCGCCTACGTCATCTATACGTCGGGCTCCACCGGGCAGCCAAAAGGAGTGGCCGTTGAGCACCGCCAAGCTGTTTCCTTTCTGACCGGCATGCAGCGCCAGTTTCCTCTTCAGGAAGATGACATTGTCATGGTGAAAACCTCTTTTTCCTTTGATGCATCTGTCTGGCAGCTGTTTTGGTGGTCGCTTTCCGGCGCTTCGGCGTATCTGCTTCCGCCCGGCTGGGAGAAAGATCCGGAATTGATCGTCAAAGCCATACATCAGGAGCGTGTTACAACGGTTCATTTTATTCCGGCTATGCTGAACAGTTTTCTCGATCAAGCGGAGATCGAAAGGCTGAGTGACGGGACAAGCCTGAAGCGTGTATTCGCCGGAGGTGAACCGCTTGCGCCGCGCACGGCAGCCCGTTTTGCTTCTTTATTGCCGCAAGTCTCGCTGATCCATGGCTACGGGCCGACAGAAGCAACGGTAGACGCGGCATTTTACGAGTTAGACCTAGAGCAGGACAGGGACCACTTGCGGATTCCGATCGGGAAGCCCGTACCCGGTGCGCGTTTGTATGTGTTAGATCCGCATTTAGCCGTACAGCCTTGCGGTGTCGCCGGCGAACTGCACATCGCCGGCGCGGGTGTTGCCAGGGGCTATTTGAATCGGCCGGCCTTAACGGAGGAGCGCTTTCTTGAAGACCCGTTTTACCCGGACGAACGCATGTATAAAACAGGGGATATAGCACGCTGGCTCCCTGACGGAAATATGGAATTCCTCGGCCGGTTGGATGATCAAGTGAAAATCAGAGGCTACCGGGTTGAGCCGGGAGAAATCGAAGCGGCGCTTAGAAGCATAGAAGGCATAAGGGAGGCAGCCGTGACCGTATGGACAGACAGCGGCGAGCCGGAATTATGCGCGTATATAGAAGGGCTTCGGAGAAACGAAGTGAGGACGCAGCTTGAAACGCTTCTGCCCGGCTACATGATCCCAGCCCATATGATAGAGATGGAAGAGTGGCCGATTACGCCGAGCGGAAAGCTGGACCGAAACGCCCTGCCAGCTCCTGGCGGAGCTGCAGATGAAAAGGCCTACTCGGCGCCGAGAAATGTGACCGAGATGAAGCTTGCCCAGCTGTGGGAGGACGTCCTGAAAAACGGCCCGGTCGGGATTCACGACAACTTTTTTGACCGCGGAGGACATTCTTTAAAAGCAACGGCGCTTGTATCCCGAATCGCCAAAGCATTCGATGTACAGGTGCCGCTGAAAGAGGTGTTTGCCCATCCGACGGTAGAAGGGCTGGCTTCCGTCATCCGTGAAGGAACGGACAGTCCATATGAAGCGATGAAACCAGCGGAACAGCGGGAGACCTACCCGGTTTCCTCCGCCCAAAAGCGGATTTATGTCCTTCAGCAGCTGGAGGACGGAGGGACAGGCTACAATATGCCGGCTGTATTAGAACTGGACGGGAAGCTCGACCCTGAAAGGCTGAACAAAGCTTTCAAAGAGCTGATTAAGCGTCACGAATCGCTTCGGACATCCTTTGAACATGATGAAGGCGGCGAGCCGGTGCAGCGCATCCATGACGAAGTGCCGTTTACATTGCAGACAGCCGCCCTCGGCGAACAAACCGAACAGGAAGCCGCAGCCGTGTTTATTAAACCGTTTGATCTCAGCCAAGCGCCGCTGTTTCGCGCCCAAATCGTAAAGGCATCAGATGAACAGCACCTGTTGCTGGTTGATATGCACCACATCATATCAGACGGTGTTTCCGTCAACATTTTGATTCGGGAATTCGGGGAGCTGTACAACAAACGGAATCTCCCGGCGCTTCACATTCAATACAAAGACTACTCCGTATGGCAAGAAGGTTTTAAAAAAGGAGATACGTACCAGACGCAGGAGGCGTACTGGCTGAAGCAGCTCGAGGGCGAGCTGCCGGTGCTGGATCTCCCGGCTGATCATACCCGCCCGCCGGTGCGGAGCTTCGCGGGGGACAAGGTCTCGTTTACGCTTGATCAAAAGGCCGCATCAGGCCTTCATAAGCTGGCACGGGAGAATGGAAGCACACTGTACATGGTGCTTCTGGCAGCTTACACAGCGTTATTGTCACGCTTGAGCGGACAGGAAGAAATCATTGTCGGCTCGCCAATTGCCGGCCGGCCGCACAAGGATCTTGAGCCGATACTCGGCATGTTTGTGAACACGCTGGCGCTTCGGGCACGCCCGGAGGGCGGGAAGCCGTTTGTGCAGTATTTGCAGGAAGTGCGCGAGATGGCATTAGAAGCCTATGAGCATCAGGATTATCCGTTCGAAGAGCTTGTCGACAAGCTGCAATTAACGCGAGATATGAGCCGGAATCCAGTATTTGATTCGATGTTTATCCTTCAAAATGTGGAAAAGCAGGACGTAGAACTGGAAGAGATAAAAGTCCGGGATGCCCATTTCGCGCAACACATTTCTTTATTCGATATCACGTTAATAGCAACGGAAACAGATGGTGCCCTTTGCTGCGAATTGGAATTCAGTACAGAAATATTTCTGAAAGCTACGATTAAACGCTGGGCATCTCATTTTATCGAATTTCTGCATGCAGCCATTTCTAATCCTGAAACAAGACTTTCACAAATAAACATACTTAGTGAAAAAGAAAAACAAAACATACTCACTGAATTCAACAAAACTCAAGTTGAATTTTCTCAAAAAGATGTTGCATTTCATCGCATATTTGAAGCAAGAGCTGAAGAAACACCTGAACATATCGCTGTTATTGATGACAAAACACAAATTAGCTATCGGCTTCTAAACGAAAGAGCCAATCGCCTGGCACGGACATTGCAAAAAAGAGCAGGGACGAAGCCAACAGTGGCTGTTTTAGCCAAGCGCTCCATTGAGGCAATTGTTGGCGTACTGGCAGTGATGAAAGTCGGCGGAGTGTATATCCCAATCGATTCACACTATCCAAAAGCTCGCATTGAATACATTCTTCGTGATAGCGGTGCAGATATTCTTCTTTTACAACAGGAATTGAAGCATTTGATTTCAAACTCACCTGAATCTGAGATGTCTCACATCTGTCTTGAGGAGGAAGCCTCATATGAAGAAAATAGCAGTAACCTTACCCTATCACCTGCTCTTGAAGACGCAGTATATATCATTTATACGTCAGGAACTACAGGTGCGCCTAAAGGTGTTATTGTCACCTATCGTAACTTTACTCATGCTGCTCTTGCGTGGCGTCAAATTTATGAACTGGATCAGAAGCCTGTCAGACTGCTTCAAATCGCAAGCTTTTCATTCGATGTCTTCTCAGGAGATTTGGCAAGAACATTGACCAACGGCGGGACTCTCATCGTTTGCCCAGAGGAAAAACGGCTGGAACCTGCTGAAATATATAAAATCATGAGCTCTAAAAGAATCACGATGATGGAGTCCACACCTGCTCTCATTATTCCAGTGATGGAGTATGTATACCGTAACCAGCTCAAGCTTCCTGACCTAGACATACTGATTCTTGGTTCTGACATGGTGAAAGCTCAAGATTTCAAAACATTAACAGAGCGCTTTGGCCAAAGCGTGCGCATCTTCAATAGCTATGGTGTCACAGAGGCAACGATTGATTCGAGCTTTTATGAAACAAGTACGGGAGAAGACTGGACGGGAGATAACGTACCAATCGGCAGCCCGCTGCCAAATGTACGCATGTACGTACTCAGCCAGACGGATCAAATTCAGCCGATTGGCGTTGCCGGCGAACTGTGCATCGGCGGGGCAGGTGTTGCGAAAGGCTATCATCATAAACCTGACTTAACACAGATGAAATTTACAGAAAATCCATTTGTCTCAGGAGAAAGACTGTACAGAACCGGTGATCGAGCCTGCTGGCTTCCAAACGGAACGATCCGGCTTCTTGGCCGAATGGATGATCAAGTGAAGATAAATGGATACAGAATTGAAACAGAAGAAATTGAAAGTGTTCTTCTTCAAACGGGGCTTGTCAGAGAAGCTGCTGTTACCGTTCAGCATGATAAGAATGGACATGCTGGTTTGGCAGCATATATTGTGCCTACAGATGTCAATACAAATGCTCTCCGTGCTGCTTTAACAAAGGAGCTGCCGGCGTATATGGTTCCTGCGCATCTGATTCCTTTAGAAAACATGCCGCTGACCTTAAACGGAAAGCTGGACAAAAATGCATTGCCGGCTCCAAGTAATGTGTTGTCGCGCCCATATACCGCACCAGTTAACGACATACAAAAAACGATGGCGTCTATATGGGAAGATGTACTGAGCATGTCACAAGTCGGCATTCACGATTCCTTTTTTGAGCTTGGCGGAGACTCAATTAAAGCATTACAAGTGGCAGCGCGGCTGGCAGCTGAAGGCTGGAGCATGACAATACGCAACTTATTCCGTTATCCAACAATTCAGGAACTAAGCGGACATATCACACCATTGGCATCTCAAGCGGATCAGGGGCCTGTGGAAGGTGAAGCTGACCTCACCCCGGTTCAGCGAAGATTTTTCGGACAGGCTCATTCTTTTCAATGTCACTACAACCAGTCCGTCATGCTTTTCAGTAAAAAAGGATTTAATGCTAACGCGCTTCGTCTAGCACTATGTAAAATAATCGAGCATCATGACGCCATTCGCATGGTTTTTCAACAAGACCAGAGGGGCCATGTCATTCAGTATAATCGCGGAACAAATCATGAGGACCATGAACTGTTCAGCCTTCACCTCGCAGACTGGACAAAAGAGGGACTGGAAAGTACGCATCTTACTGAAAAACTAGCCGCTGAGGAGACCGTCATTCAAAGCAAAATGAATGTACAAAAAGGACCTCTGCTACAAGCGGGTTTGTTTCAAACGGCAGAAGGGGATCATCTTCTGATTGCACTTCACCACCTTGTGATAGATGGCGTTTCATGGAGAATTCTGCTTGAGGATTTAGCGGCAGCATACCAGCAGGCTTTAGAAAACCAAGAGATCCAATTGCCGCCAAAAACGGATTCTTATTTGTCCTACGCCAATGGTCTTGCACACATAGCTGAAAATAAACAATTGCTTGCAGAAAAACCGTATTGGCAAACGATTTTGGACGCTCATAATGCTTTTTTACCTAAGGACACGGAAAATATGCCGGACAGACTGCAATTGAACAGTGATAGCTCGATGTTTGCACTATCCGGAGACTGGACTGAAAAATTGCTGTTTGAAACTCAGAAAGCCTATGGCACGGATGCCAACGAGCTTTTGCTTACGGCGTTAGGATTGGCGCTTTCTGAATGGACAGGGCATGATCAAATCGTGATCAGCACTGAAGGACACGGTAGAGAAGGGCATGTGCCAAACATTGATATTTCACGTACAGTTGGATGGTTTACTTCCATTTATCCTATTCTGCTGGACATGAGTATTCCCGAGCTTTTCGAAGATCAGCTCGCTTACCGAATTAAGACGACAAAAGATATGCTGAGAAGAGTGCCGAACAAAGGAACCGGCTACGGATTGTTAACACAAATAGGAGAACTGCGGCATAAAGATCCTGAGGTCAGCTTTAATTATCTCGGCCAATTCAGCGAAGAGAAGGAAGCTGAAACATTTCAATTATCATGCTACCAGCCTCGTTACGAAATAGCGGGTGAGAGAGATCGAGAATATGAGCTGGACATCAATGCTCTCATTACAGACGGACGGCTTCAAGTAAAAGCGGTATACACCCAAGTGTTCAGCAAACACGCAATTGAGTGTTTTATGGATCGTTTTAACAGGCATCTTATCGAGATCATTGAACATTGTTCGCAGAAAAAAACACGCGAAAAAACGCTCAGCGATTTCAGCAATAAGGAATTAACGTTGTCTGCATTATCTAGCATTGAAAATCTTGTGAAAGATCTTTAACTTTGAAAAGGTGTGTGGAATTGATGGCACAATCGGCAAAGATTCAAGATATTTATCCGTTATCGCACATGCAGGAAGGAATGCTGTTTCATTCACTCATGGATTTCAGCTCAAAAGCCTATGTTGAACAGACCTCGTTTACCATTACGGGAAATCTATGTATCGACTCGTTTCAAAAGAGCTTAAACCTGCTTGTTTCCCGCTATGATATTTTCAGAACGATTTTTATTAAAGAAGTACCAGACCTTACAGGACCGCAGCAGGTGGTCTTATCAAACCGCGAATTGACAGTGCACAAAGAAGACTTTTCTCACCTGACCGATCATGAACAGCAGGCTCTGATCGATGCTTTTATGATCAAGGATCGGGAAAATGGATTTGATTTGCAAAAAGATTCATTAATGCGCCTTGCCCTTTTTGATAGAGGAAACAGCCAATATACATGTGTCTGGACACATCACCATATCATCATGGATGGCTGGTGTCTCGGCATTATTCTTAAAGAGTTTTTCAGCATATATGATTCACTCAGCAATAACAGGCCTGTGCAGCTTGGTAGCACGGTGCCGTACAGCCGTTATATCGAATGGCTTGGAGAACAAGACCAAGAAGAGACTGCCGCTTACTGGAGTGGATATTTGGAGGAATACGGCAATACCGCTTCTATTCCCCGGATAAAGAACCGCTCAGCGGACGCGGATTATATAGCCGCTCAGGTCCGCTTTTCTTTAGCGCCGGAAATGGTTGAGAAACTGACAGAGGCCGCCCAAAAATGGGGGGTCACATTAAATACGTTGTTTATGAGCATATGGGGCGTGCTTCTGCACCGATATAATGCAGCTGATGATGCAGTTTTTGGTTCCGTTATTTCAGGACGTCCGTCAGCGATTGACGGGATTGAATCAATGGTCGGCTTGTTTATTAATACGGTTCCAGTTCGAATTCGATCTGCGGAGGGCATGATGTTTTCTTCTCTGGTCAAAGCCGTGCAGGAGGATATTTTATCATCTGAACAGCATGGGTATTACCCGCTTTATGACATTCAAAACCATAGCCCATTGAAGCAAGGTTTGATCGATCATATTTTTGTCTTTGAAAATTATCCTATACAGCTTGATCAGGCATTACGCATGGAGAGCGAAAATGAGGAAAATGCGTTGAAGCTGGGTGATATTTCAATGTCGGAGCAAACCAATTACAACTTTAATATCGTTGTCGTTCCGGGAGAATCATTTTATATCAAATTCAGCTACAACGCAGCCGTTTACGAACAAGAGGAGATGCTGAGGATTCAGGGGCATCTAAAACAAGCGCTGGATTGCATTTTGGCGAATCCCGATATTGCCGTCAGTGACATCGGTATCGTCCCGCCGGAGGAACAAAAACTTATCCGATTGTTTAACAAAACAGAGTGTCTTTATGAGAACAAAACGACAGGTCGATTGTTCGAGGAACAAGCTCGCAAAACACCTGATGCTGCTGCATTGAAAATGGGGGATGAATGCTGGAGCTATCGCCAATTAAACATAAGAGCCAATCAAATAGCGCACGCCTTAGTAGAAAAGGGAGTTGGAGCCGGAGATATCGTGGCTGTGATGATGGGCCGATCAATGGAATTGCCTGCAGCTCTGCTTGGAATTTGGAAAGCGGGCGCCGCTTATATGCCGCTGGATCCACATTTTCCAACAGAACGTCTTTCTTTCCTGCTGAAGGACAGTCAAGCGGCTCAATTGCTGATAGAAGAAGACCTTATGCCATTCATCCCGCCGCACTATGAAGGAAATATGATAACGATAGAACATACAGAAAATCAGCAAACAGAAACTCCAGATGTTCCGCTTGGCGATCTCGCCTATTTGATCTATACATCGGGAACGACAGGGCGTCCTAAAGGTGTTCTGGTTGATCATCAAGGCGTTGCTAATACATTGCAATGGAGACGGGAAGAGTATGGAATGACTGAACAGGATCTTTCCCTCCATTTATTTTCATACGTGTTTGACGGTTGTGTGACGAGCCTGTTTACCCCGCTGTTATCCGGTGCGTGCGTACTGCTGACAACGGATGACGAAGCGAAGGATGCTCTAGCCCTTAAGCAGAAAATAGCCGGTTATAAGGTCAGTCATATGATCATTGTTCCTTCCCTGTACCGGGTTTTATTGGAAGTGATGACTGCTGACGATGCAGAAAGTCTTCGGATTGTGACATTTGCGGGTGAAGCGGTTACGCATGACCTGTTTGAGATGAGTAAAAGAATTTGTCCTTCTGCAGAACTGGCAAATGAATACGGGCCCACAGAAAACAGTGTGGCAACAACCATATTGCGTCATCTGAATGAAAAAGGCCGGATCACGATCGGACACCCGATTGCAAACACGAAAGTAGTTGTTTTACACGGAAATCAACTGCAGCCGATTGGCGCGGCGGGTGAATTGTGCATTTCCGGCACGGGTCTTGCCAGAGGATACTACAAACAGCCAGAGCTGACAGAGAAAGCATTTTCTGATCACCCATTCCTTGAAGGGGAGCGGATATACCGAACAGGTGACGCAGGCCGCTTTTTGCCGGATGGAACGATTGAATATATTGGACGTTTTGATGATCAAGTGAAAATGAGGGGTTACCGCATTGAACTGAGAGAGATAGAAACAGTTCTTCGGCAGGCACCGGGGGTAAAGGAAGCGGCGGTATTGACTCGTAATGCTTCTGCTGAGGACAAGGAGCTGATTGCTTATATCGTTCCGGAAAAGGGTAACAGTTTCACTGATTTGCATCGGCATCTTGCCGGGGCATTGCCGCCCTATATGATTCCAGCAACTATCATGACCATCAGCCGGATGCCATTAACATCCAGCGGAAAGCTTGATCGGGCAGCATTTCCTGAACCAGAAAGCAATGCGAGCCTCACCTTTATGCCGCCCCGAACTTTAATGGAAGCTGACCTCGCACACATTTGGGAAAATGTGCTGAATAAACAGCGAATCGGTATTCGTGATGATTTCTTTCAGCTAGGCGGACATTCTTTAAAAGCGGCCGTACTCGTATCAAGGATACATAAAAAGTTTCATGTCGAGCTTCCGCTCAGTGAGGTTTTCTCTCACCCGACAATTGAAAGCATGGCAGTCAAATTGATGAGCTTAAAAGAACATGCTTTTAATCAGATTGAGCCTGCGGATCAAAGAGATGTCTATCCACTGTCTTACTCGCAAAAACGTATATATGCTCTTCATCAGCTGGCAGATGACAGCACAGGCTATAACATGCCCGCTGTACTTGAATTACGCGGAAATCTGGATCGCCAGCGTTTAAGAAGCGTTCTCGCAGAACTTGTGAATCGGCATGAAGCATTGCGGACTGTTTTTTTGCTTGACAGTGGAGAGCCCGTGCAGATCATTTATCCAGAGATAGCTTTTGATTTGAGAGAGCTTGAAATGGAATCAGAACAAATGCTTGAGTCTGCAATCGAATCCTTTATCAAACCGTTTGATCTTTCGTCCGGCCCTCTATTTAGAGCATGTGTGATTACAATGGGCAATAAACGCGGTTTTTTCCTCCTCGATATGCACCATATCATTGCCGACGGTGTCTCGATGAGCACGCTAGTCCAAGAGTTTACTGACTTATATTGTGGAAAGAAGCTGCCAGTTTTAAACCTGCATTATAAGGATTTTGCTGTTTGGCAGCAAGAGAAGTTTCCGAGAGAGCTATACAAAAAACAGGAGGCCTACTGGCTCAATCAGCTAGGCGGGAGTCTTCCTGTATTAGATTTACCGCTTGATAAAACAAGGCCGCAACTCCCTGATTTCAGCGGCGGAACAATCGAAGTAACTATTGATAAAGACACGGCGGACGAGCTGCACCATTTAATGGCTGAAACGGGAACAACGTTGTACATGATCCTTCTGGCAGTGTATTCTATTTTGCTTTCCAAGCTAAGCGGGCAAGAGGATATTGTTGTCGGCTCGCCTGCTGCCGGAAGACCGCACACCGATTTGGAGGGCGTCATCGGGATGTTCGTCAATACATTAGCAATGCGCAGCCAGCCTGAGGGCAACAAAACGTTCAGCTCGTATTTGCAGGACATTCGCCACCTGGCTCTGACGGCTTATGAGCATCAGGATTATCCTTTTGAGGAGCTGGCAGATAAGCTCGATACACATCGAGAGGTAAACCGCAATCCGCTGTTCGATGCGATGCTCGTGCTTCAAAGCAGTGAAGATTTTCAGTTCGAAGTGCCAGGTTTATCGATTTCGTCTGTCACTCCAAAACATAATATATCTAAATTCGATTTGACATTACACGCTGAGGAGCATTCGGGCGGAATTCGCTGCCGTTTTGAGTACAGCACTGCTCTATTTGAAGAAGAGACCATTGCGCGTTGGGCATCCTATTTCATTGAGCTGTTAAAAAGGGTACTGGCGGATAACGAGATGAGAATTTCGGATATGCAATTGCTTCCTGCTGCAGAGCGGAATGTGCTCCTTGAAGAAATGGGACAGTATGCGGCGTTTCCGAGAAACGAAACCATTGTAAGCTTATTTGAAAAAAAAGCCGCTGAGCATCCAGAGCATCTCGCAGTGGTGTGCGGCGACTCTCAGCTTACCTATCGAGAGCTGAATGAAAAAGCGGAGCGGACAGCTGCTATGCTCATCAAACAAGGAGTCGGCACTGGAGATATCGTCGGTTTGCTGCTCGATCGGTCACCAGATATGATCATTGCCGTTTTATCGATTCTAAAAGCTGGAGGGGCCTACTTGCCGATTGATCCTGAATATCCACAGGAACGTATCAGCTTTATGCTTAATGACAGCGGAGCAGACCTATTGCTGACAGAGCGCGATCAAATCAAACCTGCAGACTACAACGGTCATATGTTGTATATCGATGAAGGCGAAAACGACTCAATTCTAGCTGATTTAAACATTCAAGAAACCCTAGCGGATCAGCCGGCATACGTGATATACACATCCGGAACGACAGGCCAGCCAAAAGGTGTCGTTGTCGAGCACCGCAATGTAATCAGTCTCTTAAAGCATCAAAACCTGCCTTTTGAATTTGGCCACGAAGACGTCTGGTCGTTCTTTCATTCATACTGTTTTGATTTCTCTGTATGGGAAGTGTTCGGTGCGTTATTGAACGGAAGTACACTAGTCGTGGTTTCTAAGGAAACAGCCCGTGATCCCAAGGCATTCCGATTATTGTTAAAAAAAGAACGCGTCACTGTACTCAATCAGACCCCGACAGCTTTTTACGGCCTGATGTATGAAGAGCAAAACCATTCGGATCGTTTAAACATCCGATACGTCATTTTTGGCGGCGAAGCTTTACAGCCCGGCATGCTTCAAAGCTGGAATGATCAATATCCACATACTGATCTGATCAATATGTACGGTATTACAGAAACGACGGTGCATGTGACATTCAAAAAATTGTCCGCAGCTGACATTGCAAATAATAGAAGAAATATCGGGCGGCCACTTACAACTCTGCAGGCTTATGTAATGGATGCTTATATGAATCTGCAGCCAATCGGTGTTCCAGGGGAGCTTTATATAGGCGGTGAAGGTGTGGCACAGGGATATCTCAACAGAGATGACCTGACCGCTGACCGTTTTATGCCCAATCCTTATCTTCCGGGAGATAGATTATACCGGACTGGAGATCTAGCTAAGCGCCTGTCAAATGGCGAGTTGGAATATGTAGGCCGCATTGATGCTCAGGTTAAAGTCAGAGGGCACCGTATTGAGTTCGGCGAAATCCAAGCGGCGCTTCTTCAGCTTCCAATTGTTAAAGAGGCGGCTATCATCACAAGAACAGATGAGCAAGGGCAAGCAGCTATATATGCTTACATGGTAACAAAAGATCAACAGGCCGCAAACGAATCAGACGTCCGGGCTTTTCTAAAAACCAAGCTGCCTGACTTTATGCTTCCCGCCCGTTTCATACAGATTGATCGCATCCCGCTGACTGTTAACGGAAAACTCGATCAGAAAGCCCTGCCGGAACCTGAAAAAAACGCTTACCCTGCTGATGATATCAGCCCAAGAAATGAGATTGAAAAGGTGATGGCTGACATTTGGGAAGAACTTCTTGATGTGGATGAGCTGGGCGTAAGCGCCAATTTCTTTGAACTTGGCGGAGATTCTATTAAAGCGCTGCAAGTTTGTGCCAGGCTGAAGCAGCGTGGATTTGAAACGACAGTACGTGAGATGTTTGAACATCAGACTCTTGGTGAACTGTCCGCTCGGGTTCGAACAGCCGTGCACGTCATTGACCAAGGCCCGGTCGAAGGCGAGATCACTTGGACGCCTGTCCAGGAATGGTTTTTCTCTCAATCTCTGGAAATCCATCATTTTAACCAGTCCGTTATGCTTTACCGGAATGAACGATTTGATGAGATTGCACTGAGAAAGGTGCTAAAAAGCCTGGTGATTCATCATGACGCACTGAGAATCGTCTGCCGGTATGAAGATGGCAGGTTCATACAGATGAACAGAGGGATAGATCTGCAAGATGAAGAGTTATATGCTCTTGAACTGTTTGATGTAAAGAGTAACTTAACAGAAACACGTAACACGATTGAGGAAGCAGCCAGCCAGATGCAGGAGCACTTTCGTTTAGAAACCGGGCCCTTGCTTCGCGCTGCATTGTTTAGAACCGAGAATAGTGACCATTTGTTTCTGACGATTCATCACTTGGTTATTGATGCAGTTTCATGGCGCATCTTGTTCGAGGATTTTTCAACAGCTTACAAACAGGCAGTCACAGGAGAATCTATTCAACTGCCGCACAAAACAGATTCATATTTAACGTATTCACAAAGAATAGCTGACTATTCTAAAAGCCGCCAGATGCAGCGTGAAGCAGCGTATTGGGATGAGCGTGAGAACCGTCACATTGAAGTGATTCCTAAAGACAATGAAACAGCGCCTAACACATTCAAAGACACAGAAGTGATTGATTTTGAGCTATCTCGCTATCACACTGAACGCTTGTTAACGGCTGTACATAAAGCGTACAGCACGGAGATGAATGATATCCTTCTGACAGCTTTAGGCCTTGCTTTACAGCAATGGACGGGCTCTGACCGGTTTAAAATCAGCATGGAGGGCCATGGAAGAGAAGCATATCTTGAGGACATTGATATTAGCAGAACTGTCGGCTGGTTCACCTCGATTTATCCGATATGGCTTGATATGAACGATTCTGAACATCAGAACAAAGATGAACGGCTGGGCCACCTCATTAAACAGACAAAAGATATGCTGCACCGTATACCACATAAAGGCGCCGGCTACGGTGTGCTGAAATATATTAGCAAAAGATGGGGCTCTGAGACAAACAGCCCGGAAATCAGCTTTAATTATTTAGGCCAGTTTGATCAGGATATTCAATCAAAAGCCTTTGAGGTTTCTGACATCAAGCCAGAAAATGAGATCAGCCCGAACTGGGAGCGGCCTTATACACTGGATATCAGCGGCGCCGTTTCTTCGGGGATTCTAAGCATGCACATCATCTATAGCAGCCTTCAATTCGAGGAGAAAACAATCCAAACATTTGGCGGGTATTTTAAACAGGCTCTGGAAAACATCATTGAGCATTGTACGGACAAAGAAAACCGAGAATGGAGCGCTTCTGATTTCACTGATGAAGATTTAACGCTTGATGAATTGAGTGAAATTATGGGAGCCGTCAACAAACTATAGGGAGAGGAGATTCACACTGATGCCGCAGCAACCCGAAATACAGGATATATATCCTTTGTCATTTATGCAGGAAGGGATGCTCTTTCACTCGCTGTATGATGAACAGTCAAGAGCATATTTTGAACAGGCTTCTTTTACGATCCATGGACAGCTTGATTTGGAGCGTTTCCAGAAAAGTATGGATGCTGTTTTTGACAGATATGAAATCTTCCGAACGGCGTTCATCTATAAAAATGTAGCCAAACCTCGTCAAGTCGTACTCAAGCATCGTCATTGCCATATTCATTTTGAAGATATTTCTCATCTCAATGAGAGAGATAAAGAACATTGTACCGAGGCATTCAAAGAGCAGGATAAATCAAAAGGCTTCGATCTCCAAACGGATGTACTGATGAGAATATCTATTTTAAAATGGGCGCCTGACCGGTATGTCTGCATCTGGAGCCATCATCATATTTTAATGGATGGCTGGTGTTTAGGCATCGTCATTAAGGATTTTCTTCACATTTATCAAGCACTGGATAAAGGCAGGCTTCCTGATATGCCTCCCGTACAGCCGTACGGGACGTATATTAAATGGCTGATGCAGCAAGATCGGGAAGAAGCGGCTGTGTATTGGAAAAAAAGGCTTCAGCATTTCGAAAAAGCTTCGCCTCTGCCAAAAAGAACAGATCAAATGCCAGATGGGACATTACAACAGATCACATTCACCATTCCTGAAAAAGAAACCTCCGAATTACAGAAAATCGCAGCAGCTTTTGGTGCGACACTCCCCACTGTTTTCCAAGCTCTATGGGGAATCATGCTCCAAAAGTTCAATTGCTGTGGCGATGTTGTGTTCGGATCAGTTATATCAGGCAGACCTTCTGAGCTAAACGATGTGGAAAACATTGTCGGACTGTTTATCAATACCATTCCTATCCGAGTCCAAAGTGATTCTCTTTCTTTTTCTGACTTAGTCAGCAGGATGCAAAGAGACATGACGGAAGCAGAAGCATATAGTTACTTCCCTTTATATGACATTCAGGCACAGAGCGCTCTTAAACAAGAACTGATCGATCATATTATCGTCTTTGAAAATACACCTGCTCAACAAGAGATTGAAGGGCTGAATCAGGCTGGATCATTTGATTTCTCCGTGGAAGATTTCGAGATGGAAGAACTGACCAACTATAGATGCAGTGTCAAAGTGATCCCAGGCCGGACCATGTACGTTCGGATTCATTTTCATACTGGCGCTTATCAGCCAAACATGATGTCCGAGATAAAAGATTATGTACAGCACATGATCTCTGACGTCATATCTGATCCATCTCTGCCTGTGTCAAAGATGACATTGCTAGATGAAAACAAAGCACGGGAAATGGTTTCTCAAAACAACAGGACAGTATCTATTTCGCCTGAATCCCTAACCCTGCACGGGCTGTTTGAACGACAGGCGGCTTTCACACCGGAACGGCCAGCCATACGCTTTTCCGGCGGTTCACTGACGTACGCTGAGCTTGACATGTATGCCAGCCGTCTGGCTGCCCGCCTCGCGGCACGCGGCGTCACGAAGGAAAGCATCGTCGGTGTCCTGTCTGAGCGGTCACCTGACATGCTGATCGCTGTCCTTGCTGTCTTGAAGGCAGGTGGGGCGTATTTGCCGCTTGACCCTGCGTATCCAGAGGAACGGCTGAGCTACATGCTGAAAGACAGCGGGGCAGCGCTCTTGCTGACACAGCCGGGATGCTCCGCGCCGAACTTTTCTGGCGAAACGCTTGAAGTTGATATGACATCTCTTGCGGGCGAAAAAGCAGAAAATCTTGTGTTTGCTCCTGCTGACAGCGATTCTCTCGCCTACGTCATCTATACGTCGGGCTCCACCGGGCAGCCAAAAGGAGTGGCCGTTGAGCACCGCCAAGCTGTTTCATTTCTGACCGGCATGCAGCGCCAGTTTCCGCTTCAGGAAGATGACATTGTCATGGTGAAAACCTCTTTCTCCTTTGATGCATCTGTCTGGCAGCTGTTTTGGTGGTCGCTTTCCGGCTCTTCGGCTTATCTGCTCCCACCCGGCTGGGAAAAAGACCCCGCATTGATTGTAAAAGCCATTCATCAGGAAAAAGTGACAACGGTTCATTTTATTCCGGCTATGCTGAACAGTTTTCTCGATCAAGCGGAGATCGAAAGGCTGAGTGACGGGACAAGCCTGAAGCGTGTATTCGCCGGAGGTGAACCGCTTGCGCCGG
The DNA here is from genome assembly GCF_053903245.1 of Bacillus sp. K7. Lineage (NCBI taxonomy): Bacteria > Bacillati > Bacillota > Bacilli > Caryophanales > Bacillaceae > Bacillus > Bacillus sp. K7. Next base: position 1,905,120 of record NZ_CP096406.1, on the reverse strand, counting down.
GCACGGCAGCCCGTTTTGCTTCTTTATTGCCGCAAGTCTCGCTGATCCATGGATACGGGCCGACAGAAGCAACGGTAGACGCGGCATTTTATGTGTTGGACCCAGAGCGGGACAGGGATCGCTTGCGGATTCCGATCGGGAAGCCCGTACCCGGTGCGCGTTTGTATGTGTTAGATCCGCATTTAGCCGTACAGCCTTGCGGTGTCGCCGGCGAACTGCACATCGCCGGCGCGGGTGTTGCCAGAGGCTATTTGAATCGGCCGGCCTTAACGGAGGAGCGCTTTCTTGAAGACCCGTTTTACCCGGGTGAACGCATGTATAAAACAGGGGATATGGCACGCTGGCTCCCTGACGGGAATGTTGAATTCCTCGGCCGGTTGGATGATCAAGTGAAAATCCGCGGCTACCGGATTGAGCCCGGAGAAATTGAAGCGGCGCTTAGAAGCATAGAAGGCATAAGGGAGGCAGCCGTGACCGTACGGACAGACAGCGGGGAGCCGGAGCTATGCGCGTATATAGAAGGGCTCCGAAGAAACGAAGTGCGGGCGCAGCTTGAGAGACTGTTGCCGAGCTACATGATCCCAGCCCATATGATAGAGATGGAAGAGTGGCCGATTACGCCGAGCGGAAAGCTGGACCGAAACGCCCTGCCAGCTCCTGGCGGAGCGGCAGATGAAAAGGCCTACTCGGCGCCGAGAAATGTGACCGAGATGAAGCTTGCCCAGCTGTGGGAGGACGTGCTGAAAAACGGCCCGGTCGGGATTCACGACAACTTTTTTGACCGCGGAGGACATTCTTTAAAAGCAACGGCGCTTGTATCCCGAATCACCAAAGCATTCGATGTACAGGTGCCGCTGAAAGAGGTGTTTGCCCATCCCACGGTAGAAGGGCTGGCTTCCGTCATCCGTGAAGGAACGGACAGTCCATATGAAGCGATGAAACCAGCGGAACAGCGGGAGACCTATCCGGTTTCCTCCGCCCAAAAGCGGATTTATGTCCTTCAGCAGCTGGAAGACGGAGGGACCGGCTACAATATGCCGGCTGTATTAGAACTGGAAGGGAAGCTTGACCCAGAAAGGCTGGACAGGGCTTTCAAAGAGCTGATCAAGCGCCACGAGTCGCTTCGGACATCCTTTGAACAGGATGAAGGCGGCGAGCCGGTGCAGCGCATCCATGACGAAGTGCCGTTTACATTACAGACAGCCGCCCTCGGCGAGCAAACCGAACAGGAAGCCGCAGCCGCGTTTATCAATCCGTTTGATCTCAGCCAAGCGCCGCTGTTCCGCGCACAAATCGTAAAGGCATCAGTGGAACGGCACCTGTTGCTGGTTGATATGCACCACATCATATCAGACGGTGTTTCCGTCAACATTTTGATTCGGGAATTCGGGGCACTTTACAACAAACGGAATCTCCCGGCGCTTCACATTCAATACAAAGACTACGCCGTATGGCAAGAAGGTTTTAAAAAAGGAGACACGTACCAGAAGCAGGAGACGTACTGGCTGAAGCAGCTCGAGGGCGAGCTGCCGGTGCTGGATCTCCCGGCTGATCATACCCGTCCGCCGGTGCGGAGCTTCGCGGGGGACAAGGTCTCGTTTACGCTTGATCAAGAGGCGGCATCAGAGCTTCACAAGCTGGCACGGGAGAACGGAAGCACATTGTACATGGTGCTTATGGCAGCTTACACAGCGTTATTGTCACGCTTAAGCGGACAGGAAGAAATCATCGTCGGCTCGCCAATTGCCGGCCGGCCGCACAAGGATCTTGAGCCGATACTCGGCATGTTTGTGAACACGCTGGCGCTTCGGGCACGCCCGGAGGGCGGGAAGCCGTTTGTACAGTATTTGCAGGAAGTGCGCGCCACTGCATTGGAAGCCTATGAGCATCAGGATTATCCGTTCGAAGAGCTTGTCGACAAGCTGCAATTAACGCGAGATATGAGCCGGAATCCGCTGTTTGACGTGATGTTTGTTCTTCAAAATATGGACCAGGAATCGATACGGCTAGATGAACTTCGTCTCAAACCTGCAGCAAACAATGGACATCAAACGTCAAAATTTGATTTAACCCTGTATGCTCACGAACAGCCCCGGGGTTTGCTGACGTTCCAAATGGAATTTAGTACGGACTTATATAAGAAAAAAACGATAGAAAAGTGGCTTCACTATTTCATCAATATGTTACTCTCCATCATCCAAGACAACAAAGCCGCTCTCGGATCAATAAATATACTGAATGAGGATGAGACCCATTACCTTATCTATGAGCTGAATCGTACAAAAATAGAATATCCAAGAAATGAAACCATCAGCAGACTCTTTGAAATGCAGGCGGAACAAACGCCTAATGCCATAGCAATTGTCAGCGATACACTAGAGTTAACTTACGCGGATCTGAACAGCTGGGCAAATCAAATTGCTTTACTTCTACAGAGAAAGGGAGTCGGTCCTGATCGAGTCGTAGCCTTGCTGACAGGACGAACGCCAGAACTCATAGCCGGAATGCTGGGTATTCTGAAAGCCGGGGGAGCCTATTTGCCTATCGCTTCTGATCTGCCTGTTGAGCGAATAGCTTACATCCTGTCAGACAGCGGAGCGACATTCCTTCTTCAATCTGAAAAAGTCGACAAACGGCTATTAGACATTGAATGTGAACAAATCATAATCGAAGACATTCAAAAGCAAGGAGAAACAACGAACATTGAATCTTCAGCAGGGCCGCATTCGCTCGCTTATACCATTTATACCTCTGGATCAACCGGTAAACCAAAGGGTGTCATGATTGAGCAGCGAAGTGTCATTCGCCTTGTTAAAAACAGCAATTATATTGCATTTACACCTGCAGACCGTCTTCTCATGACATCATCTATCGGTTTTGATGGTACGACATTTGAAATATTTGGACCGCTGCTAAATGGGGCAGCTTTGCATCTGTCCGAGAAACAGGCATTTCTCGATCCCCATCAGCTTAAGAGATACATAGAACATCACGGGATCACAACGATGTGGCTGACATCTTCTCTATTCAATCATTTGACAGAGCAAAATGAGACAACATTTTCACAGCTGAACCATCTGATTATAGGCGGAGAAGCTTTGTCGGTGAGCCACATCAATCGAATTAAAAATGTGTGCCCGGAAGTATCAATATGGAACGGATATGGGCCAACCGAAAATACGACTTTTTCGACGTGCTTTCCCATTCAAAAAACATATGAACTTTCCATTCCGATCGGGCGGCCGATTGGTCATTCCACCGCTTATATCTTAAATAAATGGGGAATGCTGCAGCCGATCGGAACTGTTGGCGAACTTTGTGTCGGCGGAGATGGCGTCGCCAGAGGATATTTGGGCCGTCCTGATTTAACGAGAGAGAAATTTATCCCAAATCCATTTGCGTCTGGCGATCGACTGTACCGCACAGGTGATCTGGCGCGCTGGCTTCCCGATGGCACAATTGAGTACGTTGGCCGTATTGATGATCAAGTAAAAGTCAGAGGCTACCGGGTGGAGCTTGGTGAGATCGAATCAGCGCTTCGCCAAATAGACGGGGTCAAAGAAGCCGCTGTGTTGGCACGTACAGGCCAGACAGGAAGCAAAGAGCTGTTTGGCTACATCAGTGTGAAAGCAGGCACGAATGCTGAACAAGTGCGTTCTCTTCTCGCGCGTTCACTGCCAAATTATATGATTCCGGCGTACATCATTGAAATGGAGACTCTTCCGCTCACATCAAACGGCAAATTGAACCGGAAAGCACTGCCTGAACCAGATTTTGCATCTAAACAAACGTACATCCCGCCTCGCAATGACCTTGAAGAGCAGCTGGCGTTGATCTGGCAGGAGGTTCTCGGCATCCAGAGGATCGGAATAGAGGATTCATTTTTTGAATTGGGCGGAGATTCAATCAAAGCGCTTCAAGTTTCCGCACGCCTTGGACGCCATGGGCTAAGCCTGCAGGTAAGTGATTTATTCCGTCATCCAAAGATAAAGGACCTATCACGATGTATTCGTAAGACAGAAAGAATCATCGAACAAGGACCCATTCAGGGAAATGTTCCATGGACACCTGTTCAGCGATGGTTTCTTTCACAAGAGATTGAAGAACGACATCATTTCAATCAGTCTGTCATGCTTTTCCACTCTGGTCGTTTGTCTGAAGACGCTCTTAGAGCATCCTTAAAGAAACTTGCGGAACATCATGATGCGCTTCGGATGGTTTATTGTAACGATGACGGGCAATGGATACAAATCAATCAAGGCATTCATGAATCACAACTATACAGTTTAAGAATAACTGATTTTTCACAGTCAGAAAGCGGTTGGGAAACCCAAATCAAACGAGAAATTGAAGATCTTCAGCAAAGCATCAATTTGCAGGAAGGACCGTTGCTACATGCCGCTTGGTTTCAAACAGTGACCGGAGATTACTTGTTCCTTGCGATCCATCATCTTGTCGTTGACGGTGTCTCATGGCGGATTTTGCTGGAGGATTTGTCAGCCGGATACCAACAAGCGTCTTCAGGCCAGGCGATCCAGCTTCCTCCTAAAACTGATTCCTTTCTGGAATACGCAAGACGGCTACAGGACTATGCCCAAAGCAGCAAGCTGATTCGCGAGGAGGCGTATTGGCGGAGTGTAGAGGAACAGCAAGCTGCGGAACTGCCATATGAACTGCCGCATCATGAGAACAACGACTTCAGCAGGAGGGACACGGTAAGTTTTTCACTCACTGAAGCAAATACCGCCACCTTGCTGCAAAACGTCAACCATGCCTATGGTACAGATACACAAGATATTCTGTTAACCGCTGCATCTTTGGCGATTCGTGAGTGGACAGGCAGAAACAAAATCCGCATTGCACTGGAAGGACACGGGAGAGAACACGTGTTGCCGGAGTTCGATATCAACAGGACGGTTGGCTGGTTTACATCTATATACCCAGCTCTCATAAGCTTTGAACATCATGGGAATGAGCTTGGAACCGCAGTAAAAACCGTTAAAGATACACTGGGCCGGATACCAAACAAAGGGGTGGGTTACGGTATGCTGAAATACATCACACACCCTGAAAACATAAGCATTGCGTTTTCAAAAATATCCGAAATCAGTTTCAACTATTTAGGCCAGTTTAACGACATAGAAAGACAAGGTAACTTCCGTCCATCAAGCCTTGGAAGCGGAAAGGACATCACTCACACATGGAAACGTGAACAAATCATCGAGATGAGTGCAATGGCAGCAGGGAACAAGCTTCATTTCAATCTCAGTTATCCGCCAACACGCTTTCATAGGAACACGATGAAGCAGCTCATCAACAGGATCGAACACTTTTTGCTGGACATCATGACACACTGCGCCGGTAAACAAAATACAGAAAAAACACTGAGCGATTTCAGCAGCGAATCATTAACGGCAGAGGATTTGGACAGTATATCCAGCTTGGTGGAAGAATTGTAGAAAATCGTGACAGGGAGACATGAACATGACAAAAGCGAATTCAATTCAGGATATTTATCCGCTGTCTTACATGCAGGAAGGGATGCTTTTCCATTCCCTCTTGCAAAAGGATTCACAAGCATATGTCGAGCAAGCTTCTTTTATAATAGAAGGGAAAGTCAACCCGAAGTTTTTTCAAAACAGCATTAACGCCCTTGTAGCAAGACACGATATTTTCAGAACGATTTTTATCAGCCAAAATGTTTCCTCTCCCCAACAGGTTGTCCTGAGAGAACGGAATGTCATCGTACAGGAAAAAGACATTACACATTTAAACGATGCGAGGCAATCACAATTTATTGAGCAATGGAAAGAAGAGGACCGTGCTCAAGGGTTTCACTTGCAAAAAGATATGCTCATGCGTATCACTCTGATTCAAACAGGAGAGGGCCAGTACACTTGTATTTGGACCTTTCACCACATCATGATGGACGGCTGGTGCCTCAGCATTGTGTTAAAGGAGTTTCTCCATATTTACGCATCTTATATATATGGATCTCCAATAGCATTGGAGCCGGTCCAGCCATACGGAACGTATATCAAATGGCTGATGGAACAAGACAAAGAGCAGGCAGTTTCTTATTGGGAACATTACCTATCTGGCCATGAACAGCAAACGATACTCCCGAAGCAGAAAAAAACAAAGGCGAGAAGCAGGCAGGAGCACGTTACGTTTTCATTCTCTAAGCAAGAAAGCAGCAGGCTTTCAGAGCTTGCGGCAAGAGAAGAAGTAACACTCAGTACGATTTTTCATACCATTTGGGGCATTCTGCTTCAAAAATACAATCATAATGATGATGCCGTATTTGGTTCTGTCATGTCAGGAAGGCCTGCAGAAATCGAAGGCATTGAACATATGGTCGGTCTTTTCATTAACACGATTCCAGTTCGGGTGCAGGGAACAAAAACGCCATTTCTTAAGCTCATAAAAGACATGCAAAAAGACCGTCTTGCCGCTGAAACATACAGCTATCACCCTTTATATGAAATTCAAGCCCGTTCGGCGATTAAGCAAGGATTAATCGATCATATTCTCGTATTTGAAAATTATCCGGTACAGCAAGAGATTCATATGCTGAACCAAGAGGAGCATGCTTCTGATCTTTTTCAAATTCATAACTTCACTGTGGCAGATGAAACCAACTACAGCTTTTACCTTATGGTGGCGCCAGGGGAAGAAATCCATATCAAAATGAGCTATGATGCGGAGCAGCATGATCGGTCTTTTGTGTTTTCTGTCAAGGAGCATCTTCTGAATGTTGTATCGCAAATTGTAACTAATCCCAATCTTCCGCCTGAAGAAATCGACATCACGACCGATATTGAAAAGCAGCAATTGATTGGAAAGAACACAGATGAACCCCCAATTTACGAAACCATCCATGCTATGTTTGAAAAACAAGCGGAAAAGACACCGGATACTCAGGCAGTAATAGATCAAGTCTGCTCGTTAACGTACCAAGAATTGAACAACTCGGCAAACAGATTGGCGCGGCAATTGAGAATGAAGGGTGTTGCGAGACAGGAGCCTGTCGCGATCATGATGGAGCGATCTGCGGCGTTTATCACCGGTGTTCTTGGCATCTTGAAGGCAGGCGGCGCCATTGTTCCGATTGACCCGCATTATCCAGCTGACAGAATCCATTATATTCTAAACGACTGCGGCTGTTCACATGTTGTTTCACAAGCCCATCTTTCCGCATCGCTAGAAAGCAATTACCTTATCACTCTTGTAGAAGAGATTGAAAGCAAGGAAGACGGCAGTAACATGAAGTCAGTCAACAATGCGGATGATCTGCTGTATATCGTTTATACATCAGGTACAACAGGTAAACCAAAGGGCGTTCAATTTGAACATCGAAACATGGCGAACTTGCTGAAGTCCGAATATACTCGCTCTGGCATTGACTTTGAAGCAGATGTTCTGCAATTTGCGACTTCTGCCTTTGACGTCTGTTATCAAGAAATTTTTTCTGCGCTTTTGAAAGGCGGCACGCTGCACATCGTGCCAGAAGCCCTAAAAAGAGATGTGCCTCAGCTGTTTGCATTTATAAACGAGCATCAGACGAATATTGTGTTTCTCCCAACGGCTTTTATCAAAATGATTTTCAGCGAGCGGCAATTTGCGGACATGTTTCCTGATGGCGTCACACACCTGATTGCTGCTGGAGAACAATTAATCATTTCAAGCCTTTTCCAAGAAGTATTACGTAAACGCAGCATTCACCTGCACAATCATTACGGACCTGCAGAAACTCATGTGGTATCTACGTATACCATTCATCCGGGAGACCCTATTCCTGAGTTTCCTCCTATCGGTAAACCGATAGGCTATACTAATCTATATATTTTGAATCGTCAAAAACAGCTTCAGCCCTGCGGCGTACCAGGTGAACTCTATATTTCCAGCGCGAGTGTTTCCAGAGGGTATGTTAATCACGATAAACTGACACGCGACAAATTTTCACCCGACCCATTCAGGGCCGGTGCGGTCATGTACCGTACTGGTGATTTGGCCAGACGGCTTGAAGACGGCAACATCGAATATATCGGGCGGGCAGACAATCAAGTGAAAATCAGAGGGTATCGAATTGAGCCCCAAGAAATCGAAGTCACATTAATGAATCATCCAGACATTAAAGAAGCTGCCATTCTCGTCAGGCAAGAATCAAACGGTGATCATGAATTGTGCGCTTACTATTGCAGTGTACAAGGGGTGAATGCAGCAGATCTACGCCGCTATATGGCAAGTGAGCTTCCAGCATACATGATTCCGGCGAAATGGGTTTGGGTTGACAGCATACCTCTTACCCCAAACGGAAAAGTAGATCAATCAGCACTTCCAGAGCCAGATGCTTCAATCATCGGGACACCGTATACTGCCCCTCGTAATCTGGTAGAGGCAAAGCTTTCGCAGCTGTTTGCAGATGTGCTGAATAACAGTCATATAGGCATCTTTGACAACTTTTTTGACCTTGGCGGCCACTCATTAAAAGCAACGGTGCTTATGTCACGGATCACAAAGGAATTTCATGTACAAGTTCCGCTCAAGGACATCTTTGCCCATCCGACAGTAGAAGGATTGGCTTCAATCATTCGAGATGCAGAGGAAAATCCGTATGCAGCAATTGAACCAGCGGAAGCAAGGGAGACATATCCTGTATCTTCGGCTCAAAAAAGGATCTATGTGCTTCAGCAGCTTGATGAGGGTGTCGCCTACAACATGCCTGCGGTCTTAGATCTGGAAGGGGCACTGGATGTCGCTAAATTATCTGCTGTATGTAAACAGCTGATCCGTCGGCATGAGCCGCTTCGAACTTCCTTTGTATCTGGCGCCGATGGCGAGCCGGTTCAGCGGATCCATGACGAAGTGCCGTTTACATTAAGCCAAGAGGCCGCTATCGAGGGTTTTGTCCGTCCTTTTGATCTCAGTCAGGCGCCGTTATTTAGAGCGGGCCTTGTAAAAGTGGCAAACGAGAAGCATGTATTGCTGGTGGACATGCATCATATCATTTCAGATGGCGTATCCGTCCAGCTCTTAATCCGAGAATTCACCGATCTTTATGCAAATCGGCAACTTAAGCCTTTGCGAATCCAGTATAAAGATTATGCCGTTTGGCAACAGCAATTTAAACAAGGTGACTCGTACCAAAAGCAGGAAACTTACTGGCAGCAGCAGCTCAGCGGGAACCTTCCTGTCCTAGAGCTTCCGACCGATAAACGCCGCCCGGCAGAACAGCAATTCACAGGCGGAAAAGTAACTTTTCAGATGGATAAAAAGATTACAGCCAGGATAAAGCAGATCGCCCGTCAAAACAAAAGCACGCTTTATATGACGCTAGTCGCTTTATATTCAGCCTTTTTGTCTCGGGTAAGCGGTCAAGATGATATCGTGATCGGTTCGCCTATCGCCGGCCGGCCCCATGCCGATCTTGAAGCAGTTCTCGGAATGTTCGTCAATACATTGGCTCTCCGGACACGCCCGGCCGGCAATAAGACATTTGAAGAATGTCTGAAAGAAGTCAGGCAGACGGCACTGGAAGCATATGAGCATCAGGATTATCCGTTTGAAGAGCTCGTGGATAAAATCGGCGTACAGCGGGAAATGAGCCGGAATCCATTGTTTGACACAACGCTTGTCCTTCAGAATATGGAACAGCAAAAGTTGAAAATGAAAGAGGTAAAGCTTCATTGGAACGATATGCAGCATCCAATATCAAAGTTTGATATTTCCCTGTATGTGACAGAACACGATTCCGTGCTTTTCTGTCAGTTTGAATACAGCACAGCTTTGTTTGAGAAAGAAACGATCCAAAGGTGGGCCAATCTTTTCACCACGCTTGTGGAACATATAACTGTCAGTCCTAAAACAGAATTGGACGATATAGCGATCCTAACAAAAGAAGAAGAGAAAGCCTTCATTGAATCATGCCATCCGTTTCAGGATACAGGCTATTCGGTGAATCGAACTCTCCATTATGCACTCGAAAAGCAAGCTGCAAAAACGCCTGATCAACCAGCCATTATCTTTGAAGATGGAGGAATGACCTATAAAGAATTGAACGAACAGGCTAACCGTATCGCCTGGGAGCTCATCGGACGAGGCGTGAAATCGGAAACAATCGTTGCCATTATAGGACGGCGTTCGCCTGAAATGGTGATTGGCATTTATGGCATTCTTAAAGCCGGCTGTGCTTATCTGCCCATTGACCCGGATTATCCGGAAGAACGAATCAGCTTTCTGTTGGAGGACAGCGGTACAAACATTCTCCTGCTTCAGCCTGCCGACCTGCCTGTTCCGGCATTTGCAGGAGAGATTGTTTATCTCAATCAGACAAATAACAGGCTGGAACATCATTTGGCCAATCCGAATGCGGACGTTCATCCGCAATCTTTAGCCTACGTCATCTATACATCCGGTTCTACCGGTAAACCAAAGGGTGTTGAAGTTGAACATCGATCAGCGGTGAATTTTTTGAATTCCCTTCAGTTCCGTTATCAACTGAACCAATCAGATGTGATTATGCATAAAACATCTTATTCATTTGATGCTTCAATATGGGAACTGTTTTGGTGGCCTTATGCCGGTGCCTCTGTTTATTTGCTTCCTCAGGGAGGCGAAAAAGAACCCGAAATGATCGCAAAGGCCATAGAAGAACAAAAGATCACAGCTATGCATTTTGTGCCTTCGATGCTCCATGCTTTTTTAGAACATACAAAACATCGTGCTGTACCGATGAAGACAAACGGACTCAAGCGGGTGTTTTCCGGGGGAGAACAGCTGGGGACCCATCTCGTCTCCCGATTTCGCGAGTTGCTTCCAAATGTTACATTAACCAATTCTTACGGACCAACGGAGGCAACCGTAGAAGCTGCGTTCTTTAATTGTCCGCAGCATGAAAAGCTTGAGCGGGTTCCAATAGGAAAACCTGTTCATCATGTCAGATTATATGTTCTTAATCAGAAGCAGCGGATGCTGCCAGCCGGATGTATCGGCGAATTGTACATCGCCGGCGCGGGTGTTGCCAGGGGCTATTTGAATCGGCCGGCCTTAACGGAGGAGCGCTTTCTTGAAGACCCGTTTTACCCGGGCGAACGCATGTATAAAACAGGGGATATGGCACGCTGGCTCCCTGACGGGAATGTTGAATTCCTCGGCCGGTTGGATGATCAAGTGAAAATCCGCGGCTACCGGATTGAGCCCGGAGAAATTGAAGCGGCGCTTAGAAGCATAGAAGGCATAAGGGAGGCAGCAGTGACCGTACGGACAGACAGCGGCGAGCCGGAATTATGCGCGTATATAGAAGGGCTTCGGAGAAACGAAGTGAGGGCGCAGCTTGAAAGACTGCTGCCGAGCTACATGATCCCAGCCCATATGATAGAGATGGAAGAGTGGCCGATTACGCCGAGCGGAAAGCTGGACCGAAACGCCCTGCCAGCTCCTGGCGGAGCTGCAGATGAAAAGGCCTACTCGGCGCCGAGAAATGTGACCGAGATGAAGCTCGCCCAGCTGTGGGAGGACGTGCTGAAAAACGGCCCGGTCGGGATTCACGACAACTTTTTTGACCGCGGAGGACATTCTCTAAAAGCAACGGCGCTTGTATCCCGAATCGCCAAAGCATTCGATGTACAGGTGCCGCTGAAAGATGTGTTTGCCCATCCGACGGTAGAAGGGCTGGCTTCCGTCATCCGTCAAGGAACGGACAGTCCATATGAAGCGATGAAACCGGCGGAACAGCGGGAGACCTATCCGGTTTCATCCGCCCAAAAACGGATTTATGTCCTTCAACAGCTGGAGGACGGAGGGACAGGCTATAATATGCCGGCTGTGTTAGAACTGGAAGGAAAGCTCGCCCCTGAAAGGCTGAACAAGGCTTTCAAAGAGCTGATCAAGCGCCACGAATCGCTTCGGACATCCTTCGAACTGGACGAAGGAGGCGAGCCGGTGCAGCGCATCCATGACGAAGTGCCGTTTACATTACAGACAGCCGCCCTCGGCGAACAAACCGAACAGGAAGCCGCAGCCGCGTTTATCAAACCGTTTGATCTCAGCCGAGCGCCGCTGTTCCGCGCCCAAATCGTAAAGGCATCAGATGAACGGCACCTGTTGCTGGTTGATATGCACCACATCATATCAGACGGTGTTTCCGTCAACATTTTGATTCAGGAATTCGGGGAGCTGTACAACAACCGGACCCTTCCAGCGCTTCCCATTCAATACAAAGACTACGCCGTATGGCAAGAAGGGTTTAAAAAAGGGGACGCATACCATACGCAGGAGGCGTACTGGCTGAAGCAGCTCGAGGGCGAGCTGCCGGTGCTGGATCTCCCGGCTGATCATACCCGCCCGCCGGTGCGAAGCTTCGCGGGTGACAAGGTCTCATTTACGCTTGATCAAGAGGCCGCATCAAGGCTTCACAAGCTGGCACGGGAGAACGGAAGCACACTGTACATGGTGCTCCTTGCGGCCTACACAGCGTTATTGTCACGCTTGAGCGGACAGGAAGAAATCATCGTCGGCTCGCCAATTGCCGGCCGTCCGCACAAGGATCTTGAGCCGATACTCGGCATGTTTGTGAACACGCTGGCACTTCGGGCACGCCCGGAGGGCGGGAAGTCGTTTGTACAGTATTTGCAGGAAGTGCGCGCCACTGCATTGGAAGCCTATGAGCATCAGGATTATCCGTTCGAAGAGCTTGTCGATAAGCTTGGAGTGACGCGGGATATGAGCAGAAACCCGCTATTTGATACCATGTTAATTGTCCAAAATAATGATTACGAGCCCTTGCACCTGCATGATTTGCAAATGAAGCCGGCAGAAGTTTCTCATCTCGTTTCCAAATTCGATTTGACACTACAAGCATCTGAGGGTGACGGGAACATTCATTTTCTTTTTGAATATTCAACCGCACTGTTTGAGAAAACCACCATGGAACGCTGGGCATCTCATTTGACAAATGTACTTCGCATCATCGGAAAAAAACCAGAGGTGACACTCAACCGTATCGACATCCTGACCCAAGAAGAGCGGAACCAGCTGCTCAATGAGTTTAACATCAGGAAAGCAAATCAATACGAAGAACAAACAATTAGTCAATTGTTTGAGCAGCAAGCTGCACGAACACCAAAAGCCTCTGCACTTGTCATCGGAGACAAAACACTCACATATCAGGAGCTTGACGAGTGGTCCAATGGAATCGCACACACATTGCGCAGCCGAGGTGTTAAACCGGACACACCAGTAGGCATCATGATGCCTCGTTCGTTCAGCATGGTAGCAGCCATACTTGGTGTGTGGAAAGCAGGCGGCTGCTATGTTCCTATAGATCCGGAATACCCAACTGAACGGAAACGCTATATTCTCAGCGACAGCGGAACGAAACTACTGATGACAGCGGATTGGAGAGCTGCTGATGATTTTGAAGGAGAGATCTTGACCGTCGAAGACGCAGAGGCATACGACAAATCACCGCTGCCGCAAGTATCGTCTGCTCATCATTTGGCCTATATCATTTATACATCAGGAACGACGGGCCGACCAAAAGGGGTGATGGTCGAGCATAAAGGCATTGTCAACACTCTTCAATGGCGGCGAAATGCTTATGTTTTCACCGAGAAAGATACCATCCTGCAGCTCTTTTCTTTCTCATTTGACGGCTTTTTAACTAGTATGTTCACACCGCTTTTGTCAGGTGCAAAAGCAGTTCTGCTTCATGAAGAGGAAGCGAAAGACATTCTGACCATTAAGCATCAGCTGTCTCGTCACCGGATAACACATATGATTATTGTGCCTGTTTTATATCGAGCGCTTTTGGACGTAGTGCAGCCGGAAGATGTAAAGACGCTGAGAGTCGTCACACTGGCGGGAGAAGCAGCTGACCGCGAATTGATCGACCGCAGCATGGCAATATGCCCGCATACCGAACTCGCAAACGAATATGGGCCGACAGAAAACAGTGTGGCTACCACCGTCATGAGACATATGGAAAAGCAGAAACACATAAGCATCGGCCAGCCGATTGACGGGACCCAAGTGCTGATTTTAAATGGCAATCAACAGCTTCAGCCAATCGGTGTTACCGGTGAGCTTTGTATTGCGGGAACAGGTCTTGCAAGAGGGTATGTCAACCTTCCGGAACTGACAGAGAGGTCATTCGTCCAGAACCCATACCAACCCGAAACGCGAATGTATCGAACAGGAGACGCCGCCAGATGGATGGCCGACGGAACACTTCAATATCTGGGAAGAATTGATGAACAAGTCAAAATAAGAGGCTATCGTGTAGAAACGAAAGAAATTGAATCGGTCATTCGTTGTATAAATGGTGTAAAAGATACCGCAGTACTCGCTCATGTAGCAGCATCGGGACAAACCGAGTTAAGGGCTTATGTTGTGACAGAATCAGCGTTGAGCACAACTACGATACGCTTAGAATTACAAAACAAGCTGCCGGTGTTTATGATCCCTGCGTTTATTGAAAAACTGGGTTCACTTCCATTGTCACCAAACGGCAAGTTGGATCGTAAAGCACTTCCAAAACCTGAATCCAAGGGCGAAGCTGTACATTCATTCCGATCACCAGCCAGTAAGATGGAACAAATACTGGCTGGTATATGGAAAGAAGTACTAGGGACAGAAAAAATCGGAACAGCTGATTCATTCTTTGAGCTTGGAGGAGATTCGATCAAAGCCTTACAGGTATCAGCACGGCTTCATCGGATAGGCAAGCAAATGGCAGTAAAAGATTTGTTTAACCATCCTACCATTCAAGAATTCGCAGCTTATATCCGGGATTCAAATACAAGTTCCAGCCAAGCCCCGGTTGACGGAGACGTACAATGGTCGCCTGTTCAGAAATGGTTTCTTTCTCAAGATATAAAAGAAAAACACCATTTTAATCAGTCCATTATGCTACATCGAGGAACCCCTATACAAGAGGACGCACTGCGTAAAACCTTAAAAGCAATAACGTGTCATCATGATGCGCTGCGGATGGTATTTTCACAGAATGAACAAGGATATTGGAATCAATATAATCGGCCGATCAGTCATTCGGACGATGCACTGTATGGCCTTCAGATGATTGATTTATCAGTTCCAGAAGACACGAACGGAAATAGAGCGTATGAGCCTATTATCAAACACCATGTACGTGATATTCAGCGGAAAATGGATCTGAAGAATGGTCCGCTGCTGCAAGCCGGTCTTTTCCGCACAACTGACGGGGATTTCTTATTTTTATCGGCTCATCACTTCGTCGTTGACGGCATTTCATGGCGGGTTCTGCTTGAAGATTTGTCTTTAGGGTATCGCCAAGCTGCTGGCGGGGAGGATATCAAACTGCCGCCTAAAACAAGCTCGTTTAAAGCGTACGCGAAAAAGCTTTCTGGCTATGCAGAAAGCCAGCAGCTTATAAAACAGCTCAAGTATTGGCGCGAAACCGAAGAATATCAAACAGAAGCACTGCCTTTTGATCAAATCGACGGACCCATAGCAAACGAGAGAAAACGATCCACCATTTCGTTTACATTAAATGATAAAGAGACAGCTGCGCTTTTAAAAGATGCCAACAGCGCATACAACACAGATACTCAGGATTTGCTTCTCGCTTCTGTCATTCTCGCGCTGCGCCATTGGACCAATCAATCCGCCTTCAAACTATCATTAGAAAGCCACGGGCGAGAGGATGTATTAGACGGGGTTGATGTGAGCCGTACGGTTGGATGGTTTACCGCCATTTATCCGTTATTGATTAAACTGAACGCAGACTTGCCAGATTCGGGAGAAGGCATGGTTCATGTGTTAAAAACAACAAAAGATACACTGAGACGTGTACCGGACAAAGGATTCGGCTACGGTGTCATCAAATATTTGACGCCGCCTGACAAAAAAGACATCAATTTCACAGGCGCGCCAGAAATCAGCTTCAATTATTTGGGGCAATTTGAAAGCGGCAGCCCAGGTGAAGCACCTGAGGAGGACGCCTTCTCATTCTCTCCGTTTGGTGCCGGGGATGATATCAGCACAACTTGGAATCGTGAACAGTCGCTGGATATCAGTGCAATCGCCGCTGAAGGAAAAATGACTGTCAACATAACTTATGACAATACCCGCTTTCAGCGCAAAACGATGGAACAGCTTAACGAGAATTGCCATCAATTTTTATTACAGCTGATCGAACACTGCCAGAACAAAAGCGAAACAGAAAAGACCATCAGTGATTTTGATGATCAAGAACTGACCGAGGACGCGCTGCAAGAGATTGCTGATATGCTCAGTTTTCACTAATGAATCCGTGAAGAAAGGTGCAGATACCATGGATAACATCAAAAAAATCAAGAACATTTATCCTCTGAGTCATATGCAGGAAGGAATGCTGTTTCATTCCTTCCTCCGTAAAGAGGAGGGGGCATACGTTGAGCAGTCGCTCTTCACCATTAAAGGGAGCCTCAGTTATGAATGGTTTCAGCGCAGCATTCAAACCATCATCGACCGCCATGACATTTTCAGAACCGTGTTTTTGCCGCACGTCCCGCATTTGTCGGGACCTCGGCAAGTCGTGATGACAGAACGCGAATTCCATTTGTACAGCGAAGACATTTCCCACCTGCCAATAAACGGCCAGAATGAGTATATTGAATGCTTTAAGGAGAAGGACAAGCAAAAAGGCTTTGATTTGCAAAAAGACATGCTGATGCGAATTTATCTATTCAAAACAGCTGAAGAGGAGCATGTTTGCATCTGGAGCCACCATCACATTTTAATGGATGGCTGGTGCCTCGGCATCGTTCTTCAGGAATTTATGCGGATTTATCAATCGATCTATGCAGGAAAACCGCTTTCTTTAGACCCTGTCCGTCCGTACAGCACCTATATTTCCTGGCTGACGAACCGTGACAAAGAAACAGCGGCGAAGTACTGGGATTCCTATTTAAAAAACTACAGCACCCCATCACCGCTGCCTCGTGTGTCTGATGAAGAAACAAAAGAGGGTTATCAACGTGAAGATTTGATATTTTCATTAAAGAAACCACTGACAGACAAGCTCAAAGAGACTGCCAAACAACATGGCGTCACGCTTGCCACCTTTATTCAGGCAGTTTGGGGTTTGATGCTGCAGCAATATAACCGAACTGACGACGTTGTATTTGGCGCGGTTGTCTCAGGCAGACCGTCAGAAATTCCGGGTGTGGAACAAATGATAGGATTGTTTATCAATACCATTCCGGTTCGCATTAAAACATTTCAAGGCGAAACGTTTCAGGAGCTGGTCAGACGATGCCAGAAAGAAATGCTGGAAGCTGAGCCGTTTACCTGCCAGCCTTTATTTGATATTCAGGCAAACACCGCATTAAAACAGGAACTGATTGACCACATCATCGTTTTTGAAAACTATCCGATACAGCAGAAAATCGCCGATTCAGCCGATCAAACCGATTCACCGCTGCAAATCGATCAAGTGAAGGTATCCGAGCAATCAGGATATCACTTTAATCTTGTCGTTGCTCCCGGCGAAGAACTGATCATCAAATTCAGCTATAATGCGTTCATTTACGATGCTGCCTGGATCAGCTGTATCAAAAGACAATTTACACAAGCGCTAGACACAGCGGCGCATCACCCTGACATTCCCATTGCTGATTTTTCTTTTCTTGATGCTACAGAAAAAGAGCGGATTGTCACACAGTTCAACAATACAAAAACAGAATATCCAAAGAATCATACAATTATAGATTTATTTCGTGAACAAGCAGAAAAGACGCCAGATCATATCGCACTTGTGTGTGGGAATTTGACTTTTTCGTATAAAGAACTTGATCAACGCTCTAATTCACTCGCCAGAGCGTTAGATCAAAAAGGGTTTCGAAAGAACGAGACAGCCGGCATATTGGCTGCTCATTCTCCTGAATTCATCATTAGTGTGCTTGCCGTTTTAAAAGCAGGGGGAGCATACCTCCCGCTTGATGCCGAGCTTCCGCCTGAACGTGTCAGCTTTATGCTTGAGGAAACGCAGGCAAAAATGCTGATTATTCAAAAGGGGCTGGAGCAAAACGCTGCGTTCTCAGGGACATGTATCATTTCAGATGCCCAGGCATTGACGGAAGAGAATGATATCCCAATCAATATCACCTCAAGCCCGGAGGATCTTGCATACATCATGTACACCTCAGGCTCCACAGGCCGGCCAAAAGGCGTCATGATCACCAATCGCAATGTCGTGTCCCTTGTCAAAAACAGCAATTACACGTCTGCGTCCGTTGATGACCGGTTTATTCTGACTGGATCTATCAGCTTTGACGCCGTCACCTTTGAAATGTTTGGGGCGCTTTTAAATGGCGCAAGCCTTCATATCATTGATAAATCAACAATGCTGTCACCTGATCGGTTTGGGGCGTATTTGCTTGAAAATGGCACCACAGTGCTCTTTTTAACAACGGCTCTTTTTAATCAACTGGCTCAAGCTCAAGCAGATATGTTTCGCGGGCTCCATACGTTATATGTCGGCGGAGAAGCACTCTCGCCGGCCCTTATCAATGCTGTGAGACAGGCCTGTCCAGATCTGGCACTTCATAATATTTACGGGCCTACGGAAAACACGACATTTTCAACATTTTTTAAGATAAAAAGAGACTACGCAGGGCCGATTCCGATCGGAAAACCAATCAGCAATAGCACCGCATTCATCTTAGATACACAAGGACGCCTTATGCCAATAGGTGTTCCCGGCGAGCTTTGTCTCGGAGGTGATGGGGTTGCAAAAGGCTATTTGAACAGAGAAGACCTGACAAATGATGTTTTTTCTCCTCATCCTTTCTTGTCTGGAGAAAGAATATATCGTACCGGTGATTTAGCTCGCTGGCTGCCCGATGGAAATGTAGAATACATCAGCAGGATTGACAGGCAGATGAAAATCAGGGGAAAAAGAATTGAGCCCGCTGAAATTGAAGCGCGCCTGTTAGAAATGGAAGGTGTGCAGGAAGCGGCAGTGACAATGAAAGAAAAAGACGGAGAGGCGCAGCTGCACACTCATTACGTCAGCGATGGCAAACGAACAGAAAAGGAGATCCGCGCAGATTTGGCGCGTGTGCTCCCGGACTATATGATCCCGCAGCACTGGGTGCGTGTAGACCGGATGCCGCTTACCGGAAACGGAAAAATAGACCGCAGCGCTCTTCCTATACCAGAAAATAAACCTGACAAACGCCAGAACATCACACTGCCCAGAAACTTGGTTGAGGAAGAGTTGGCGAACATCTGGAAACATGTTCTTGGTGTCCAGACCATCAGTATTGATGATGACTTCTTTGCTATTGGCGGACATTCGCTAAAAGCACTGCAAGTCATACACACATTAAAGCATCAGCAGCAAATAGACATACCGATTGATCTCTTGTTCGAATATCCGACCATCGCTCAGCTTGCCGAAAAACTTTATTCCAAACAGCTGACAGCGGCAGATGAACAACATGTGATCAAATTAAATCAGCAAGGCGCGCAAAACCTTTTCTGCTTTCCGCCGATATCAGGATTTGGCATTTATTTCAAAGATATTGCTTTATTGCTGAATAACAAGGCATCTGTCTACGGATTTCACTTTATTGAACATGACATCCGCATTGAACAATATGTCAATAGCATCACAGACATACAGCCTGAAGGCCCTTACGTTTTATTAGGCTACTCCGCGGGCGGAAATCTGGCTTTTGAAGTGGTACAGGCTATGGAGCGCAGAGGATTGGAAGTCAGTGACTTCATGATCGTGGACGCTTATCTAAAAGAACAGCCTATCCCTGTCGATGCTGGAAATGACGAATCTGCATCATACTTGTCTGAAGCGGTCAGAGAAAAGGTGATGAAGAAAAAAAGAAACTATCAGGAATATTGGGCGCAGTTGCTGAATGAAGGGCACATCAAAGCAAACATTCATTTCATTGAAGCTGGAATTCAAACCGAAACCGGGCATACAGGCTTAACGAAATGGAAACGCGCCGCCTGCGGAAACTACAGCGAATACACTGGTTTTGGCGCTCACAAAGACATGCTGGAAGGCACATATGCTGAAAAGAACGCTGACATTATCCTCGATATTTTAGACAAGATCACTTCAAATAAAGCACTGCTGCACAAACGATAAAGCGATTTAGCGGACAGAGGCATTCTCTGTCCGTCTTTCTTTTTACATCAAGAATGGATAAAGAACACTAGGGAATGATAACATCATCCTTTTTCTTGGAGGCTTGTCATGGATCGTCTTTCTTTGCTTACTTTTATCATACTGATACTAGCCAGTTACAGGCTGACACATTTAATTGTATTCGATAAAATCACGGAATTTATCCGAAAACCTTTTATGAAAAAGAAAAGGATCGTTGATCAAAATGGTCATATAGATGAAAAAAGCGTGCCGGCTTCTAATTTTGGATACATGCTCAATTGCTACTGGTGTGCCGGCGTTTGGTGTGCGATCTTGATTGGACTGGGCTATCTCTTTTTCCCTCGTATTGCGATCCCAGTCATCTTTATTTTAGCCATCGCAGGAGCACAAGCGATTCTTGAAACAGCTGTCGGTGTCGGCGTAAAACTCATTGATGTGTTAAAGAGCCTGCAAACGATGTTAAATGATAAAAAGTCCTAAGCAACGCAAATATGCTTTGGGCTTTTTTCGTTTATTTTGGTGATATAGACATAAATCCTGATTTCTTCTAACCGAACAAGCACCCTTTTACAGCCCGGGAATACCGTAATAGCGAAAAGTGAAAGTGATGTAATGGGGGAGAAGAAACAGAATGAAGGTTCGCCAAAAGCCGATTGTCCGCTTCCTTGTCAGTTTAATCATCGGAACGTTTGTCATCTCCGTTCCGTTTATGGCCAACGCACAGCATGACAGGGAACTGAGAGCCGTATGGATCGCTTCCGTCTTAAACCTTGATTGGCCATCAAAAAAAGGATTATCAGCGGAAGAGCAAAAACAAGAGTATATGAAACTGCTTGACGATGTACAGACAATGGGAATGAATGCCGTTATTGTTCAAATTAAACCGGCGGCAGATGCCTTTTATCCATCCGCTTACGGACCGTGGTCTGAGTACTTAACCGGTGTCCAAGGAAAAGACCCGGGCTATGATCCGCTTGCGTTTTTAATTGAAGAAACCCATAAACGAAATTTGGAATTTCACGCATGGTTTAATCCTTACCGTATTACGATGAATCATACAGACCTCAATCAATTATCTGCGGATCATCCGGCACGAAAGCATCCAGAATGGGTTGCCGCTTACGGAAACCAGCTTTATTACCATCCGGGCATTCCTGAAGCGAGAGATTTTATCGTCAAAGGCATTGAGGAAGTCGTAAAGCATTATGATATCGATGCCGTTCATATGGATGATTATTTTTATCCTTATAAAATAGCGGGGCAGGAGTTTCCTGACCAAGTTCAATATGAACAATACGGAAAAAACGTATTTTCCAATATTGATGACTGGCGGCGTGATAATGTGAACCAGCTAGTCAAACAAATCAACCAAACGATTAAGGCCGAAAAGCCCTACGTCAAATTCGGCATCAGTCCCTTTGGTGTATGGAGAAACGCGGCAGATGACCCGACCGGATCAAATACCAAAGCTGGCGTCAGGAACTATGACGATCTATACGCCGACACAAGACATTGGATACAAGAAGGAGATATTGATTATATTGCCCCGCAAATCTATTGGAGCATCGGCTTTCACGCAGCCGCTTACGATGTGCTGGCTGATTGGTGGAGCAATGAAGTCAAAAACAGGCCTGTTCATTTATACATTGGGCAAGCAGCCTATAAAATCAATAACAACTTTGACCCGCCATGGTCCGACCCCGAGGAGTATGGAAGACAAATCACCTTAAACCGGCAGCTTGAGCTTGTAAAAGGAAGCATGCACTTCAGCCTCAAAGACCTCAACAAAAATCCGCTTGGCATCAAAGACAGACTCATCAACGAGCTTTACAGCAAACCGGCACTCATTCCGCAAACGCCTTGGCTTGACAGTACCGCACCAAAAAAACCGAAGCTTACGAAAGTGACCGGAGACAATCACGGCAATCTTTTGCACATTCAAGACCACCCATCAAATCAAAAATCGAAAGAAACAGCCTATTATGCGATATACAGAGCTGAGGGGAAAAAGAACAAAACATTGCTGGCAACCACACGAAAAACAAATGAGCAGCAAACCTTCTTAGATAAAACGGCAGACCCAAACAAGAGGTATACGTATTATGTCACTGCAGCAGACCGGCTCCATAATGAAAGCAAGGCTTCCAAACAAAAGACAAAATAAGGAGTGAGAAGGACGGCTCTCAAAGTCGTCCTTTTTTTAAAAAAGCGATGTTGAAACAGGATCATTATCATAAGCCGCTGAATTGGTTAAAGAAAAGAAAAAGCAAGGGAGAGACTCACATGAATATGGAAGCGGTTTTCGGACATTTCCCAGTATTGGAATCTAAGGATCTAGTTTTAAGTAAAATTGAAGAGATACACGTACAGGATGTATTTTCGATCTATGATAATGTCAAAGTATTTGAATACTGTGGGATCATCCCAAAACATAACTTAAAAACAGTACATAAAATGATTGGCCATTTTGATCGGGATTACAAGAAAAAAAAGCAGGATCAAGTGGGGAATGTTTCCGAAGAGCCAAGAGAATGCACTGGTTGGGATTATAGAAGCGATGGATTTTAACCAGAAAGCAAACATGGTAACAATTGGATACTACTTAGCTGAAGCATACTGGGGGAAGGGCTTTGCTACAGAGTCCGTCCGCATGCTTGCAGCTTTTTTATTTAAAAACGTCAATGTAAACAGAATTCAAGCTGAAGTCATGCCTGAAAATGAAGCTTCAAAAAACGTCCTCTTAAAAAACAATTTTACAAAAGAAGGATTGCTCAGACAGGCTACCTATTGGTCCGGGAAAGGAGTTGTTGATGTAGAGATATACGGCCTTCTTAAGAATGACTACATATAAGTCTTTCTTTTTCAAATACGATTCGAATATCAATGTCTGACAGAGGAGCTCACTCAATTGCGGGGTGAATTCTGGTTTAGGCGCTGCACTATTTTTTGTCCAGTCTCAAAATATTAATCGGTTACAGTACGCTGTGATATAGCTCGGTTTATGAGAACAGCCGTCGGTTGATTGATTGACACGTTCCCACTTGGAATCACCCTATCATCTCTTTCCGGACACTGCTGAACAGGCAAATCAATGCGTTTGCGATATGATGATGTCCGCCTAAATTTGATCAACCCGTTGATATTTTCACATAAAAATGATTTGGTTTTTAATTTTCAGACTTCTTCTCTCAGGGAATGATTACAGAACTCGCCTAATAGGATGTTACAAAGATGTGAAGGAGGAAACCATGTGAATTTTGAGCTGACAAAAGAACAGCAAATGGTACGTGAAATGGTAAAGGATTTTGCGAAAAAAGAAATCGCTCCTCACGCTGAACATGTAGATCAAACAGGCGAGTTCCCGATCCAAACATTCAAAAAAATGGGTGACATCGGACTGATGGGCATTCCATTTCCGGAAGAATACGGCGGATCAGGGGGCGACACGATTTCATATGCCGTAGCTGTTGAAGAGATCGGAAAAGCCTGCGGCAGTACTGGATTGAGCTATGCAGCGGCGGTCTCGCTCGGCGCAAGCCCGCTTTATTACTTCGGAACAGAAGAACAAAAACAGGCGCATTTGACTCCACTGGCTTCGGGTAAAGCACTCGGGTCATTTGGCTTAACGGAACCAAATGCAGGATCAGATGCAGGAGGCACTCAAACGAAAGCCATGACAAAAGGAGACGATTATGTCATCAACGGCGAAAAATGCTGGATCACGAATGCAAGCTACGCACGCACGGTGATTGTAACCGCAGTAACAGGCAAAAACAAAGACGGAAAAAACATCATTTCCGCTTTGATCGTGCCCACTGACACACCCGGACTTACGATTACGAGCCCGTACGATAAAATGGGCGTCCGCGGTTCAAACACAGCGGAAATTTTGCTTGAGGATGTCAGAGTGCCTGCGGGCAACTTACTCGGCGACCCAACAAAAGGGTTTAAACAGTTTCTATACACGCTGGACGGCGGGCGGATCTCCATTGCTGCTCTTGCAGTCGGCATCGCTCAAGCGGCACTTGAAGCCTCATTGGCATATGCGAAAGAACGGAAGCAGTTCGGACAGCCGATTTCTTCCTTTCAGGCGATTCAATTTAAGCTTGCTGACATGGCGATGGAAATTGACCTTGCCAGACAAATGGTGTTAAAAGCCGCTTGGCTGAAAGACCATCACCGCCCGTTCACAAAAGAAGCGGCGTACGCCAAGCTGTTTGCATCTGAAATGGCGACAAGAGCATGCAATCAAGCCATTCAAATCCACGGAGGTTCAGGCTACATGAAGGAATATGGGGTGGAACGGATGCTGCGGGACGCAAAATTAATGGAAATCGGTGAAGGCACATCTGAAATTCAGCGTATCGTGATCGCCAGACAGCTTTTAACATAAAAATGTAAACGCTTTCTCATTGCGTAGAAAGGTGGAAAAGTGCATGGCAGAACTCATCCATTCCACAATCGGCAGACTGCTTGAACAAACCGCTGCAACCTATCCCGACCACGAAGCGGTTGTTTATCCAGACAGACATATCCGCTATACGTACGCCCAATTTGACTGTCTGTGCCGTCAAACTGCTAAAGGACTCATGCGGATGGGGATCGAAAAAGGAGACCACGTAGCCATATGGGCTTCGAATATTCCCGAATGGCTTGCCGTTCAGTTCGCCACCGCAAAAATCGGGGCCGTGCTCGTGACTGTCAATACCAATTACCAAGCACACGAGCTCGATTACTTGTTAAAACAATCGGATGCCGCTGCGCTTATTGTCATGGATTCCTACCGGGGCACTTCTTACACAGACATCTTAAACAGCCTTATTCCAGAGCTGCAAACCGCTGAGCCCGGCAAGCTGACATCAGACCGCTATCCCTTTTTAAAAACGCTGATCTATATTGGCGAAAAACGTTTGCCGGGCATGTATCATTGGGACGATACAGAGATACTGGCGAAAACAGTGACGGATGCTGAGCTGGAATCTAGAATGAACAGCCTTGAAAAAGATGATGTGATTAACATGCAATACACTTCAGGAACGACAGGCTTTCCTAAAGGAGTGATGCTGACCCATTTTAATGTCATCAATAACGCTTCTAATATCGCTGAATGTATGGCATTAACCTCTCAAGACCGCCTGTGCATTCCGGTCCCGTTTTTTCACTGCTTCGGATGCGTGCTTGGGGTTTTGGCGTGTGTGTCCGTTGGGGCAGCCATGATACCTGTACAAGAATTTGATCCCGTTACCGTCCTTAAGACAGTCGAAAAAGAGAAATGCACAGCGCTTCACGGCGTGCCGACCATGTTTATCGCCGAGCTGCATCATCCGGATTTTCATGCATATGATTTATCGATGCTTCGAACAGGCATCATGGCAGGCTCTCCCTGCCCAAGCGAAGTGATGAAAGCTGTTATTGAAAAAATGGGCATGAAAGACATTACGATCGCCTATGGACAAACCGAAGCTTCACCAGTCATTACGCAAACGAGGGCAAATGATTCCTTCTTAAGGAGAGTCGAAACAACCGGCCGCGCCCTGCCGCATGCAGAAGTGAAAATTGTAGAACCCGGGACATGTCAAGAAGTTCAAAGAGGCGTGCAGGGAGAGCTTTGCACCCGCGGCTATCATGTGATGAAAGGGTATTATAAAAATGAAGAAGCAACCAAAAAAGCAATCAATGCCGACGGATGGCTGTTTACCGGAGATCTTGCTGTCATGGATGAAGACGGGTACTGCCGCATCACCGGAAGATTAAAAGACATGCTCATCAGAGGCGGTGAAAACATTTATCCGAGGGAGATCGAAGAATTTTTATACCGGCATCCCGCTATTTTAGATGTACAGGTCGTTGGTGTGCCTGATACTAAATTCGGAGAGGAGGCCGCAGCCTGGATTAAGCTGAAGGCCGAAAAAAGCGTTTCATCTGAAGAGCTTACATCTTACTGCAAAGGGAAAATCGCCCGCCACAAAATTCCGCGTTATGTGATTTTTACAGACGAGTACCCGATGACGGCTTCAGGCAAGATTCAAAAATATAAACTGCGTGAAAAAACGATTGAAATGTTCAACTTATCATGTCAATGAGGTGAAGTCATGTTTACAAAAGTACTGATCGCCAATCGCGGAGAAATCGCAATGAGAATTATCCGAACGTGCAGCCGTCTCGGCATCAAAACGGTCGCGGTTTATTCAGAAGCAGATAAAGACGCGCCCCATACAAAGGCGGCCACAGAGGCTTATTTCATCGGGGAATCAAGAGTCAGTGAAAGTTATTTAAATAGAGAGAGAATCATAGAAACAGCGAAAAAAGCAAACGCCGATGCCATCCACCCGGGATACGGGTTATTATCAGAAAACAGCCGATTTGCTGAACGCTGCAAACAAGAAAACATCGTGTTTATCGGCCCTGCGCCCGATATCATCGCAAAGATGGGCAGCAAAATTGAAGCCCGTAAAGCAATGGAAGCGGCAGGTGTCCCTGTCGTTCCCGGTGTTTCCGAATCCCTCGGAGACATTCAGGCAGCCTGCCGCACTGCAAGCCGACTCGGCTATCCTGTCATGCTGAAAGCTTCAGCGGGCGGGGGAGGCATCGGAATGCAGCTTGTTCAAAACGAGGAAGGATTAGTAAAGGCGTACGAGGGAAACAAAAAGCGCGCTGCAACTTTTTTCGGCGATGGGTCAATGTATATGGAGAAAGTCATTGAGCATGCCCGCCACATCGAAGTTCAGCTTTTGGCCGATCAGCATGGCCATACAGTACACCTGTTTGAACGCGATTGCTCAGTTCAAAGACGGCATCAAAAGGTCATTGAAGAAGCGCCGTCTCCTTTTGTAGACGATGAACTGAGAATGAAGATTGGGCAAACAGCCGTAAAGGCAGCAAAAGCGATCGGTTATACGAACGCAGGCACCATCGAATTTTTAGTTGACCAGAATCAAAACTTTTATTTTCTCGAAATGAATACGAGATTGCAAGTTGAACACCCCGTGACTGAAGAAATAACAGGCCTGGACTTAGTGGAGCAGCAGTTACGGATTGCCGCAGGCCATACTCTTACACTCTCCCAAAAAGAGATCGAACGAAACGGGCATGCGATAGAGGTCAGAATATACGCGGAAGATCCGAAGACCTTCTATCCGTCACCAGGTACGATCACTGCGTTTTCACTCCCTGACCAAAAAGGGGTGAGACACGAATGCGCGGTAGCAAAAGACAGCACCGTTACCCCTTTTTATGACCCGATGATCGCCAAAATGATTGTCAAAGGCCAAACCAGAGCGGAAGCCATTGCAAAGCTGGAGTCAGCGCTCCGCGACTATCGGATAGAAGGAATCAAAACAAATCTACCTCTTCTCATACAGGCTGCAGGATCAAAAGCATTTAAGGAAGGGGATATCACGACTGACTTTTTGAAACAGCACCTATAAAGGAGGCAGTTGCTATGACGGTTATGATACAAATGGCGGGAAACCTGTGGAAAGTCCACGTTAAAGCCGGCGATCAAATTGAAAAAGGCCAGGAAGTTGCCATTTTGGAATCAATGAAAATGGAAATCCCGATCGTTGCAGACAGAAGCGGAACCGTAAAAGAGGTCAAAAAACAAGAGGGGGATTTTGTAAATGAAGGAGATGTGCTGCTCGAACTAAGTGATTCCATTTAATGTTGGGGAGGCAGACCATGTCATATCCTAAAAAAGTGACCATCAAAGAAGTCGGCCCGCGTGACGGCTTACAAAACGAGCCCGTATGGATCGCAACAGAAGATAAAATCACTTGGGTCAACCAGCTTTCCCGGACAGGGCTTTCCTACATCGAAATCACATCCTTCGTGCACCCGAAATGGATTCCGGCGCTTCGAGATGCGATAGACGTCGCAAAAGGCATCGACCGTGTAAAGGAGGTAACGTACGCGGCACTTGTTCCGAATCAAAAGGGACTGGAGAACGCGCTTGAAGGAGGCATTGACGAAGCTTGCGTCTTTATGTCCGCCAGCGAGACGCACAATAGAAAAAACATCAACAAATCGACTTCTGAAACTCTTCACATTCTCAAACAAGTAAACGATGACGCAATAAAAGCAAACCTCACAACAAGAGCCTACCTCTCAACCGTTTTCGGCTGTCCATACGAAAAAGATGTCCCCATTGAACAAGTGATTCGCCTTTCTGAAGCCCTATTTGAATTTGGAATTTCTGAACTGTCGCTTGGAGATACAATCGGAGCGGCAAATCCCGCCCAAGTTGAAACCGTGCTTGAAGCTCTTTTGCCACGATTCCCCGCCAATCAATTGGCCTTGCATTTTCATGATACGAGAGGAACGGCGCTGGCCAACATGGTCACAGCGCTCCAAATGGGCATCACTGTGTTCGACGGCTCGGCAGGCGGGCTTGGAGGCTGCCCATATGCTCCAGGTTCGTCAGGAAACGCCGCAACTGAGGACATCGTGTATATGCTTGAACACATGGGCATCAAAACAAATGTAAAGCTCGATAAACTGCTTTCTGCGGCCAAATGGATAGAAGAGAAAATGGGCAAACAACTGCCGAGCCGAAATTTACAGGTGTTTAAATCATCTTCATAAAAGAGAGGACAAATACAATGGAAGAATCTATTCTTTTTACCGTTCAAAACGACCACATTGCCGTGATCACTTTAAATAGGCCTCAGGCGGCAAATGCTCTTTCAGCGGAAATGCTCAGAAACCTGCATGTGATTCTTCAGGAAATTGAATTCAATGCAAACATCCGCTGCGTCATCCTCACAGGCACCGGTGAAAAAGCGTTTTGCGCGGGGGCAGACCTGAAAGAACGGATAAAACTGAAAGAAGATCAGGTTCTGGAACATGTATCTCTCATTCAAAGAACGGCGTCTTTACTTGAAGCCCTGCCGCAGCCAATCATAGCTGCGATAAACGGAATCGCATTAGGCGGCGGGCTTGAATTGGCATTGGCATGCGACCTTCGAATCGCAGCTGAATCAACTGTGCTGGGGCTTCCAGAAACAGGTTTAGCCATTATCCCGGGCGCTGGAGGGACCCAAAGGCTGCCCCGGCTGATCGGTAGAGGAAAAGCAAAAGAATTAATATATACAGGCTGCCGCGTCACCGCACACGAAGCAAAAGAAATTGGCCTTGTAGAGCATGTCACGACTCCCTGTGACCTCATGCCAAAAGCAGAGGAACTGGCCGCAGCCATTTCTGCCAACGGGCCGATCGCCGTCCGCCAAGCTAAATTCGCGATCAATAAAGGGATGGAGACAGAGCTTGCTACAGGTCTCGCGATTGAACAAAAAGCATATGAACATACCATTCCGACAAAAGACAGAAGAGAAGGGCTTGAAGCGTTTCAAGAAAAAAGACGGGCCGTATATAAGGGCATATAAAGGAGGCAATGTTCATGGATTATGAAAAGGAACGAACAGAACGGGCCGAACGGATTCGAAAAGGCGGGGCGGAAAAGTATCATCACAGCAACCAAGAAAAAGGCAAGCTCTTTGTCAGAGAGCGGCTTGCTCTTTTGTTTGACGATGACATCGAGCTTGAAGACGCTTTTTTTGCGGAATGCATGTCAGACGGGCTTCCCGCTGACGGAGTCATTACAGCCATCGGAAAAATCGGCGGCCAAACCGTTTGCGCCATGGCCAATGACTCAACGGTAAAAGCAGGATCATGGGGAGCAAAAACCGTTGAAAAAATCATCAGAATTCAAGAAACAGCGGAAAAATTAAACTGTCCGCTCCTTTATTTAGTCGATTCAGCAGGCGCCAGAATCACCGACCAAATCAATGTATTTCCAGGGCGGAGAGGTGCGGGAAGGATTTTTTACAATCAAGTCAAATTATCAGGATGCATTCCGCAAATCTGCCTGCTTTTCGGGCCATCTGCGGCAGGGGGCGCTTATATCCCGGCCTTCTGTGACATTGTCGTCATGGTAGACGGTAACGCCTCCATGTATTTAGGCTCACCGCGGATGGCGGAAATGGTTATCGGCGAAAAAGTGACTCTCGAAGAAATGGGCGGCGCCCGTATGCATTGCTCAATTTCCGGCTGCGGAGATATTCTAGCAGAAACAGAGAAAGAAGCCATACGTCTGGCACGGACTTATTTGTCTTACTTCCCGGCAAATTATCAAGAAAAAGCACCTATGCAAGAGAAACGCCCGCCAAAACACTTCGACTCCCAGCTTGCCGACATCATTCCGCAAAACCAAAATGCGCCTTTTGATATGTATGAGCTCATAGAGCGGGTCATTGATGAAGGGTCTTTTTTTGAAATCAAAGCTTTATTCGCACCTGAATTAATAACGGGCCTCGCACGAATTCACGGGCAGCCTGTCGGCATTGTTGCCAATCAGCCGAACATAAAAGGCGGTGTCTTATTCCACGATTCGGCAGACAAAGCGGCTAAGTTTATTACCTTATGTGACGCGTTTCATATCCCATTGCTGTTCCTAGCGGATATACCCGGCTTTATGATCGGCACAAAGGTAGAGCAAGCGGGCATTATCAGGCACGGCGCAAAAATGATTTCAGCGATGTCAGAGGCAACTGTTCCTAAGCTCTCTGTCATCGTCCGAAAAGCGTACGGAGCGGGGTTGTATGCAATGGCAGGGCCGGCATTTGAACCGGATTGCTGCCTGGCGCTCCCAACCGCCCAAATCGCCGTCATGGGCCCAGAAGCAGCTGTAAACGCCGTCTATGCAAAAAAAATTTCCGAGCTGCCGAAAGAAGAGAGGGCGCCGTTTATCAGCAGCAAACGGGAGGAATACAAAGAGGACATCAATATATACCGCCTGGCTTCAGAAATGATCATCGATGCCGTGATCCCGGCCAATTCGCTGCGCGATGAACTGGCCAAACGGCTCAAAGCATACATGACAAAGGAAATGACATTTACGAATCGAAAGCATCCGGTTTATCCGGTATAAAAAAGCAAGGGCTTTAGGGAGCGCAAAAAAGCGTTCCTTTTATATATTAACAATAATAACATTATGTTAACTAACTAACTTTGCATAAAACGCGATGTTTTTTAGAATAGTAAATAAAGGCTGCCGCTTCTCTAGCGGCAATTGTCAGTTCATCATAAAAAGGGGCCTACATGATGTATCATTTATATTCACATAACGACTTAGACGGAGTAGGGTGCGGAATCGTAGCAAAATTGGCATTCGCAAAAGATGTTGAGGTCCGGTATAACTCTATCAACGGCTTAAACGCTCAAGTGCAGTACTTTTTAGAAAAAGCGAAAGAGAACAAAAGACAAGACGCATTATTCATCACTGATCTTTCTGTCAACGAAGAAAACGAAGAGAGATTAAATGAGTATGTTCATGCGGGCGGAAAAGTAAAGCTGATTGACCATCATAAAACAGCGCTTCATTTGAATGAGCATGAATGGGGATTTGTCCAAGTGGAATACGATGATGGAAGGCTCTCATCGGCCACATCGCTTTTATATGGCTATCTCGTTGAGAATGGTTTCATGAAACCGACAAATGCCTTAGATCAATTTACAGAACTCGTCCGCCAATATGATACATGGGAGTGGGAGCGGTATGATCAAAAACAAGCGAAGCGGCTTAATGATCTTTTCTTCCTGCTGTCAATTGATGAATTTGAACAAAAAATGATTGAGCGTCTTTCTGCGCATGATGAATTTTTCTTTGATGATTTCGAAGAGAAACTGCTTGATTTAGAAGATGCAAAAATCGAGCGCTACCTACGCAGGAAGAAAAGGGAAATGGTGCAAACGTTTGTTCACGAACACTGTGTGGGCATCGTTCACGCAGAATCTTATCATTCTGAGCTTGGTAACAGGCTTGGAAAAGAAAATCCGCATCTTGATTACATTGCGATTTTAAGCATGGGGTCAAAGCGGGTCAGCCTGCGCACCATCCATGAGGACATCGATGTGTCAGAAATCGCCGGCCGATACGGAGGCGGCGGGCATGCTAAGGCGTCCGGCTGTTCCATCACCGATGAAGTATACGAATTGTTCGTTGCTGAAGCATTCCGAATCGATCCTGTCCGACCAGATGCTTTCCGTAATATCTATAATCTAAAGGGATCGGCGAACGGATCACTGTATGAAAATCGCGCACAAATGAGATTTTTTCTGTTTCCTTTAGACAACGAGTGGAATATCCAGATTAACGGGGAAGCACAGGAAGAAACATTCGCATCTTTTGAAGAAGCAGAATGGTTTATCAAAAGAAATTATGCGGCATCACTCGTGCGTGATGAAGGATTTGTCGTATTTTTAGCGGAGCATTTGAAGCTGGCAAATCAGCATCGCCGATAAAAAAATATGCATAGGGAATCAACCATCCCTATGCATATCAGCTAGCTATCGTTTAAAGATAACTGCACGTTTTTTAATCACAAAGTAAAGGGCAATCACGACAATAGCCAGTATCATAATCGGCGTTGTATAAGTGCCCGCAATGTTCTCAACGTCATCCCACTGGCTTCCGAGCTGAATGCCTAAATAAACAAACAGAATAGACCACGGAATGATCGCAAGTACAGTCAATACGACAAATTTGAGAAACGGCATTTTCGCAATGCCTGCGGGAATGGATATCGCATGTCTGACAACTGGGATAAAACGTGCCGAGAAGACAACCCCCGTGCCGTATTTTTGAAACCAGTTTTCTGACATGTCAATATGATGCTTTTTAATCAATAGGTACTTCCCGTATTTGTCCAAAAACGGTCTGCCGCCATAGCGCCCGATCCAATAAATAAAGATTTGGGCAATGGTGCCGCCGATAACGCCCGCAATAATGGCGCCAATAAATCCAATCGTGCCCTCCGATACCATGTAGCCGCCATAGGCCAATACAATTTCACTCGGAATGATTTCAATCATTAAGCCAATCGCAATGCCCGCATATCCCATATTCGTCAGCCATGCTAACATTTCGCTTATCAAACTGCCCACATTCTTCACAACCTGTCCTAATCTTTTTCACTATTATATGACTGATGAACGAATAAGATGGTTACAATTTTTTTAACGCAGCATGTCTTTCGTTTCCCGTTTGATCACATCTTCTAAATAAGCCAAAAGTTGAGACCGCATATCGGGGCGCATTAAACCGATTTCAGTGCTCGCTTTAAAACAGCCCAGCTTATCGCCAATGTCATATCGATTTCCTTCCAGCAGCCGGGCATGGATCGGCTGCTTACAGCAAACCTCACGAAGCGCATCTGTAAGCTGAATTTCGTTTCCCGCGCCTCTGCCAATTGACTTCAAAACGGGGAAGATTGATGAATTCAGCACATAACGTCCCATTAAGGCGATTTCGGAAGGCGCTTCATCAAGTGAAGGCTTTTCTACTACATCCTTGACCTCATACACATGCCCATGAGTTCCAGATGTATTTATAATACCATATTTGCTGACATCCTCAGGGAGAACCGACTGGACACCGATAACTTCTGTGCCGTAAGCATTGTATACATCCATTAGTTGCCGAAGAGCTGGTTTTTCAGACACCATAATATCATCGCCTAAGAGAACGGCAAAAGGCTCATCGCCGATAAAACGCTCCGCACACAGCACCGCATGGCCTAATCCGAGCTGTTCTTTCTGGCGGATGTAATGAATGTTGGCCAAATCGGCAATCTGCTGCATTTCTTTAAGCGTCTCCGTCTTGCCTTTTTCCCGCAGATTGAATTCCAAATCCGCCGACCGGTCAAAATGATCTTCAATCGAGCGTTTGTTTCTCCCTGTAATAATCAGTATGTCTTCAATTCCTGATTCTACGGCCTCTTCAACAATGTATTGGATTGCTGGTTTATCGACGATCGGGAGCATTTCTTTCGGCTGCGCCTTTGTCGCCGGCAGAAATCTTGTTCCTAAACCCGCTGCGGGAATGACCGCTTTTCTCACTTTTTTTCTCATTCATCTTCACTCCTGATCCTGTATGTTTTTCAGCGAATCTCCAAATACCCAGATTCGGTTTCCGATAAAATTCACCATCATTCCGCCGATAGTGGCGGCGAGCTTACTCACCAAAAGCGTACAATCGTCTTTTTGAAACAAATAAAGCAGCAAAAAGGTGCTTCCCGACGCGGCGATATTCATCATGAGAAAGCGCACGATCTCTTTCCCGCCGGCCTTACGTTTTACACGAAACGTCCAACTCCGGTTCCACACATAGCTGTTGCTGATACCTGCAGAATAGGAGCAGATCTGCGCCGGCAGATAAGGGACATGACAAGCGGTGAGAAGAAAGAAGACACCAAAATCTATCAGCGTATTGCCGACGCCCACGGTGCAAAAACGGCCTAATGTCTTTATTTTTTCTTTCAGCATAACGGCACCCGGCTTTACCTCCCTTCACAAAAGATGCGGATGGCTGTCATATTTGTTGATATGGATTACTCTACCGGACAGTGTTGAATAAACAATTACTAAAATATGAACAAAACATGAAAAAGCAGGCATACTGCTCAATAGTTCTTATACTCTTTTAAAAAACAGATGCATTGAACGGCTGTTTTTTTGGTGCCTGCCTGTTATATAAGGGGGAGAAAATAGAAGAGTTCCGAAGGGGGGAGGGCGGAATGATAAGAAGTGTCTGACAAAGAAGAGAACAATGTTAACAACATCAGGAGAAAAAGCAGCCGGAATTCGTTTCAAGCCTTGATTCCCTATCAGCAGAGATGTCTATTACGTCAATAGCTCTAAAACAACGAAAATCAAGGGAACGGAGTCGGTAACAGCCGTCTATGTCAGCCCCATCTTATCAATGAATAAATGTATCCAGTTCCTTTGTAGAATCGAACACGAATTCCTCCAAAAGTATCCTATACACAATTTTTTTCATGATGTAGGATGTTAGATAAAGGGATATTTTGGATAAATATACATCTCTGTTCAACGGAAGTAGAGGGGGCTCATGAACAATCCTGCCATTTTATTTTCTGGACAATGGTCGCTAGGCATGGGGGAAATTTTCTAGATTGATCATGTAGAAATAAGCGGAGCGATCTTCATGACCTGTTGTTAGCAAATTCCAAAAGAACTCCCCATTTTAAGGAAAAAGGAGGATGTGAAGTGATGTTTAAAAAGTGTAGCGTATGCTTATGGGTTCTTGCTTTACTATTGTGCTGCTTATCTGTGAAGTCTGCGTATGCTGCCACCAGTACTACAATTGCAAAACATATAGGGAATTCAAACCCGCTTATCGATCATCATTTGGGAGCAGATCCGGTTGCGCTGACCTATAACGGAAGAGTCTACATTTATATGTCAAGTGATGACTATGAATATAATAGCAACGGAACAATTAAAGATAATTCATTTGCCAACTTGAATAAAGTATTCGTCATATCTTCAGCGGATATGGTGAACTGGACAGACCACGGAGCTATTCCGGTAGCAGGTGCCAATGGAGCTAATGGAGGCCGTGGAATTGCAAAATGGGCAGGTGCGTCCTGGGCCCCGTCAATCGCAGTTAAAAAAATCAATGGCAAGGATAAATTCTTTCTCTATTTCGCAAACAGCGGCGGAGGTATCGGCGTTCTCACCGCAGACAGCCCGATTGGTCCATGGACCGACCCAATCGGAAAAGCGCTCGTCACGCCAAGTACACCAGGAATGGCTGGTGTTGTATGGCTTTTTGATCCGGCAGCATTTGTAGATGATGATGGCACAGGTTACCTGTATGCCGGAGGAGGCGTTCCTGGCGGTTCAAATCCAACACAGGGACAATGGGCCAATCCTAAAACGGCAAGAGTCATAAAATTGGGGCCTGATATGACGAGTGTTGAGGGAAGTGCATCTACAATTGATGCGCCTTTCATGTTTGAAGATTCGGGATTGCACAAGTATAACGGAACATATTACTATTCCTATTGCATCAATTTCGGCGGCACACACCCGGCCGATAAACCCCCAGGTGAAATCGGCTACATGACCAGTTCAAATCCCATGGGTCCCTTTACATATAGAGGGCACTTCCTGAAAAATCCGGGTGCATTTTTCGGAGGTGGCGGAAACAACCATCATGCTGTTTTCAATTTTAAAAATGAGTGGTATGTAGTGTACCATACTCAAACTGTCAGTTCCGCTTTGTTCGGGGCTGGCAAAGGATACCGTTCTCCCCATATTAATAAGCTGGTGCATCATGCAGATGGCTCCATTCGAGAGGTTGCGGCAAATTATGCAGGTGTAACACAGCTTTCCAATTTCAATCCATATAACAGGGTAGAAGCTGAAACGTTTGCCTGGAATGGACGCATTTTGACCGAGGTATCCTCTGCACCCGGCGGGCCGGTCAATAATCAACATGTCACAAACATTCATAACGGAGACTGGATTGCTGTAGGAAATGCAGACTTCGGGTCAGGCGGTGCCAAGACGTTTAAAGCACATGTAGCATCGGCTATAAGCGGGAAAATAGAAGTGCGTCTCGATAGTCCAAACGGTAAGCTTGCAGGAACCCTGAATGTACCTTCAACAGGTGGAGCACAAACCTGGAGAGAAATAGAAACTGCGGTAAGCGGCGCAACCGGTGTGCACAACGTTTTCTTTGTATTTACCGGAACTGGTACAGGAAATTTGTTTAATTTTGATTACTGGCAGTTTACGCAAAGGTAGGAGAAAACCTTTCATTTGCAATATAAAAAGAGACAGTACCGTAAAAACCATATAAGGGAGAGGGGAAAAATGGTTTCATGCGTAAAAAAAACAATTTGTGTATTAATGGTATGTTTCACTGCGCTGTCAGTCATGTTTACCGGGCCAGGCGCTACTGAAGTTTTGGCAGCAAGTGATATAACAGTTAATGTATCTGCTGAAAAACAAGTGATTCGCGGTTTTGGAGGAATGAACTACCCAGCTTGGATTGGAGATTTGACAGCAGCTCAAAGAGAAACCGCTTTTGGAAATGGGCAAAATCAGTTAGGTTTTTCAATGTTAAGAATTCATGTGGACGAAAATAGAAATAATTGGTACAAAGAAGTAGAGACGGCAAAAAGTGCGATCAAACATGGGGCGATCGTTTTTGCTTCCCCCTGGAATCCGCCAAGCGATATGGTTGAAACCTTCAATCGTAATGGTGACACATCCGCTAAACGGCTGAGATACGATAAATACGCCGCATACGCGCAGCATCTTAACGATTTTGTTACCTACATGAAGAATCATGGCGTGAATCTTTATGCGATTTCTGTTCAAAACGAGCCTGATTATGCACACGAATGGACATGGTGGACGCCGCAAGAAATACTTCGTTTCATGAGAGAAAATGCCGGTTCTATTAACGCACGTGTCATTGCACCAGAATCATTTCAATACTTTAAAAATATATCGGACCCGATTTTGAACGATCCGCAGGCGCTTAGGAACATGGATATTCTCGGCACTCACCTGTACGGTACTCAGGTCAGTCAGTTTCCTTATCCTCTTTTCAAACAAAAAGGAGCAGGGAAAGAGCTATGGATGACAGAAGTATACTACCCGAACAGTGACAATAACTCTGCGGATCGCTGGCCCGAGGCATTAGGCGTTTCAGAGCATATTCACCATTCAATGGTAGAGGGAGATTTTCAAGCTTATGTTTGGTGGTACATCCGCAGATCATACGGTCCTATGAAAGAAGACGGTACAATCAGCAAACGCGGTTACAACATGGCTCATTTCTCGAAGTTTGTGCGTCCCGGCTATGTAAGGGTTGATGCAACGAAAAATCCTAATCCGAACGTTTACGTATCAGCTTATAAAGGTGACAACAAGGTTGTGATTGTTGCCATTAACAAAAGCAACACAGGGGTCAACCAAAACTTTGTTTTGCATAATGGATCTGCTTCCCGCGTATCTAGATGGATCACGAGCAGCAACAGCAATCTTCAACCTGGAACGAATCTTAATGTAACGGGCAATCATTTTTGGGCGCATCTTCCAGCTCAAAGTGTGACAACATTTGTCGTAAATCGTTAAAGGCACCTAAGGCAAGCGTACCGCGTTGAAATTGAGCGATTTTTCCGATCGGAAAAATCGCTTTTTTGTCTGAAGCACGCCGCATAAAGGCTGAATGGTCAAAAGGGAAGATGACAAATGATATGTACTGAATGATGTCGTTCGATTTCTTAGTTTACATAATATATATTCTAGGAAGTAAATGAAATTAATAAATTCCTGTCTCAATATCAAAGTATACTTAAGTTAGTGAGACAGAAATGAAAATTTTACTGCTGGAGGTTTAATCAAAAAAATGGCGTAGTCAATTCATCATAAACTGCTTCTAAATCTTCGAGCGTCAAATCGCCATATGCACATTTGATAACTGAGTCAGCAAATACATCGTAGTCATAATCCGTAGAAAAACGTTGCTGCAGCTTTGTTTCGTAAGATTCGAGCTGTTCTTTTTGATGTTGAATATCTGTTTCCTTCTCTGGATAGTCCGGACCATTTATCGCATTATTTATTTTTTTGAATAGCATCATATATTGCTTCAGTGTTTCATCCACAACCTAAACCTCCTTGTTTTCCTTTTGAGATGATGAAAACGGACATCATTGCTGATGCCCGCCAAAAGCTAAACTATTTGGGTTCTGTTCCCCAAATCAGTTTTCCGTGATTATATAATGTGATTTTTTTCGTTGGTTTAAACGTATTTGTTTGGAAAAAGGAATAATCCCCGCCTTGCACATAATTGCTCCAGTCATCATTGTGAAGACGAATCTGAATCTCCCCTGTGCTTGCTCCCGGTGACAGCGTTCCGTTTTTAAACCCTACTTGCAGATAGGTATCTGCGCCTTTCTTAGGGTTATGTAGCGCCGTAAACTTATGGGTCACATTTTCGCATCCGATCTGCGCGTAGTCACAGTCAAAGTTTTGGCCTTTGTTTTTCGCGTTATACCAGTAACGCACAGTGACATCTTGTAAATCAACCGCAGTGTTGCCATTATTTTTGATGTGAAGCTGCGGGCGGATTTGGTTGCCATTCACACTTCCATCCCCTGCTCTGT
The DNA here is from genome assembly GCF_053903245.1 of Bacillus sp. K7. Classification (NCBI taxonomy): domain Bacteria; kingdom Bacillati; phylum Bacillota; class Bacilli; order Caryophanales; family Bacillaceae; genus Bacillus; species Bacillus sp. K7. Next base: position 1,865,985 of record NZ_CP096406.1, on the reverse strand, counting down.
ATTGCACAGAGAGGCTCTTTTCCTGTAACAGTTGATCTTGAATCGGCGTTTCAGGTCTGTCCTTCACCGAATCTTTGCTGCCGAGAATATTTTCTCTTACAAATGTTCCTGAAGCGGATAAATCTGACAACGGCCAGCCGCCTGTTTTAGATGCTCCCGGCTTTAATGCTGAAGATGATTCCTGCTTATCAGAAAGATTCCAGTTGACCCAGCTGATGTGCTTGCTGTCGAGATAATTCAGCCATTCCCGGGACTGATCTAGAAATACTCCGCCATTTCCCGAAGCATCGCTTGTCCCCCATTCCGTTACAAAAATAGGCGCTCCTTTGCTGAGGGCATAGTTTGCTTTATCACGTAAAAACTGGCCGTGTGTGCCGGCATAAAAATGAAGTGCGTACATGGTATTCTGATCCGCAAGCTGATCATCGGCAGCATCATTCACATCCTGGCTCCATGTACCTGTTCCGACTATGATGATGTTATCGGGATCGTTTTTACGGATAACGGAGATGACTTCTTCCGCATACGGTTTAATATCACGCTTCCAGTTCACATCGCCGTTTGGTTCGTTCGCAATTTCATAAATGACGTTTGGCGTGTTTCCATAAAGGCTTGACATTTCATTAAAGAATTCTTTTGCTTTCTCTTTATTTTGATTTGGGTTGCCGTCATTTAAGATATGCCAGTCAATGATGACATATATCCCAAGCTCTTTTGCCGCTTCAACCGCTTCTTTCACTTTGTTTTTCACAGACGGATTATCGATATAGCCGCCGTCTGCCGTATACATCGCCGCTCGGAAAACCGTAATGCCCCAATCGTCCCTCAGCCATTTTAAGCTGTCTTTATTGACAAAATCGCCAAACCATTGCAATCCGTGTGAACTGATCCCCTTCAGCTGCACCGTTTTGCCGTCTTGATTGACTAGCTGCGTGCCTTTTATGTTTAGCTGGCCATTGATTGATACTGGCGTTTTTGCCCCTGCTGCAGATGCTTTTGGAGTCGTTAAGCCGCCTGTTGCTAGTAATGTAATAAATAAACATACAATGAAGATAGAGACTGAACGTTTCATATCTGACATTTTTTCCTCCTTCAATCGTTATGTAAAAACGATGCCTAGTATCTTACCGCTCTCCTCCCTTCGCTTTTGTACCACGGACTCATTGTAAAAAGCTTTCTCATGTTTGTCTATCAACCTAATTTCTTGTTTTTAGCCAGCTTAAAAGCCTGTCTATTTGCTCTTTTCGAGTTATGTCAGATACTGCTGACACATGGGGAACAAAGATAAAAGCATATAATCAGGACTTTACACATGATTATTTTATCAAATCAAAATATTCCGCTTCTTTCAGGCAAATAAAAAGCTGCATTCATTGAAGTGAATGCAGCTGTGTTTTTATGCTTCTTGTCTCTCATCTTCCCATGTTTCAGCGTTTTTCAGACCTGGGATGTTCTTCGATTTGAATACAGGATCAAGTCCTTGTTTACGCTGACTCGCATAATCTTTATACACTTTATAAGCTACGTTGGACAAGAGCGTAATCACAACTAAGTTAATCAGCGCCATAATTCCCATAAAGAGATCCGCCATGTCCCACACAATCTGGAACCCTGCTACACACCCAAAGACAACCATAGCAACAACCGCGATACGGTAAATGTTCAGCCATGTTTTGCTTGTTTTAATAAATTCAATATTTGTCTCACCATAATAGTAGTTTCCGACAACTGAACTAAAGGCGAACAAGAACATTGCGATGGCTATGAAACTAGGAGCCCAGCCTCCAATATGGTGGCTCAGAGCAGCCTGTGTAACCTGGATGCCGTCACCCTTTGGTGTTACACTGTACAGTAAAATGATAAACGCAGTAGACGTACATACGATAAATGTATCGAAAAACACGCCTAATGTCTGAATAAAGCCTTGTTTTGCCGGATGCGAAACATGAGCTGTCGCAGCAGCGTTTGGCGCGCTACCCATTCCCGCTTCGTTAGAGAAAAGTCCGCGCTGTGCACCAATGACGATGATAGCTCCCAGTCCTCCGCCGACAACTTGATCAATTCCTAAAGCGTTTTTAACAATAATCGCAATAACACTTGGGAATGCAGAAATATTTGCAAATACAACATATAGCGCAATTAAAATATAAAGTCCAGCCATGACCGGAACAATCAATTGTGTCACAGCGACAACACGTTTTAAACCGCCAAAAATAATAAAGGCTGTTAAAACAGCAAGAACAATGGCGACAACAGTTTTATTCACATGAAAAGCGCCTTCTAACGCTCCTGCAATTGTATTGGATTGAACAGCGTTAAAAATTAATCCGAATGATACGGTAATTAAGACAGCGAATACGATCCCAAGCCATCTGACTCCAAGGCCTTTTTGAATATAGTAGGCCGGACCGCCGCGGAAATCGTCTCCGTCCTTCACTTTATAAAGCTGTGCCAACGTACTCTCAACGAAGCTTGAAGCCATGCCTACAGCAGCTACAACCCACATCCAAAAGACAGCCCCTGGGCCGCCCGTCGCAATGGCTAAGGCTACACCTGTCAAATTCCCTGTACCGACTCGGGATGCCGCCGAGATAAAAAACGCCTGCATAGATGAGACGCCTTTATTTCCATCAGGCTTCTCTCCTACTATTCTGAACATTTCAATAAAGTAACGGAATTGGATAAAACCAAAACGAAGTGTGAAAAATAACCCAAGCCCTACTAAAATATAAAACAAATATTTCCAAATAAAAGCACTTGGAATATTGATTAAGCTATTGAATAAAGACTCCATATTGCCCTCCCGTTTCATCAATTCTTAGTAAATTCAATTTTGATGTTAGATTTTTTAACATGCTGAGTCTTATTATATCACAATATGTCGAATTAGGAAGTTTTTTCGCGAAGATTATTGTCTAGATTGATACTTACTCCTTCGTTCCGCCTTTCTATTATTTTCCTATGAATAAAAAAATTTATGATAAACTCGCATAGAAAAAGTGTTCTCTATTAAAAAATAAGAATGTTATCTTGACACTTTTATAAATAAAGTGATAAATCCTAAACACCGAACATATCATTTAAAATGTGTTTTTATTCACATCTCAGAGCGGGTATACATACACTAATAAAAGCAATTTCTCTTTCAAAAGTAAGCAAAAAGATATATACTTAACAAAGTGAAATTTATTTTTAAATTTAAAAAATCAGGTTTACTTTCAGATTGGATTAGGGTATTATTATAAGAATATTCAGTAATATTAAAGGGGGGAGATCATTTGAAAAAAGTAACGATACTGAAAGCGTCCATCTTATTCTTGGCGATTGCCAGTTTTCATTTGTTCTCAATTCCCCACGCCTTTGATATCGGCCATCATTATAAAGCCGTAGCCGACCAGCAGGAAATGCATGAGATGAAAACCGGCCAAAATGCTGATGATGAGAAGAAATCCATCACAGGAGCAATTGCGCTTATCGCTTTATGGGCAATGGCTGTTCTGCTTCTGACCGCTGAAAGCAAAGATACGGGTGACTCCCGCAGGCGCCAGCGGAAAAAAAGCTTTATCCTGGCTAAATTTTATCAATCATCTTATTTCGGCAAACTTCATGTTCAACATCACCCGATTATATAACGAAAATATGAGGAGGCTGTTAAACATGTTGTTTATCTTAAGAATGGTGATTTTAGGCTTATTTTCTTTCACAGCGCTGAATTTATTTGTATGGCAAGGAATTGAATTTGTTCATGCCTTTACAGATCTTTTCACAAGCCATGAAAGCTGATTGCAAACAAACGAAACCCGCTCGCATCATGTGAGCGGGTTTTTTGATGATTTATTCTGTTTGAAGGCGCCAAACAGCTGTGACCCTGCCTGATTCCTCTTCATCAATAAAGAAAGAGCCATTGCTATATCTGTCGTTTGTCCGCAAGTCTTTTGCCTGAAGTTCCTTTCTGTCGCCTTTTTCAGTTTCCGCCATCAGCCGCTGATTCAAACCACAAGTGAATACTGATACGACACGGTGAGGGTTCTTCTTCAATTCCCTCAGCATCACAACACCGCGTTTTGCACGGGACGTTTTTTCAAACTCGGCAAGACTCATGCGTTTGACCGCTCCCCGTTGTGTGAACAATACGATGGAATCAGATTCCTGAAGGATCTCTCCGGAAACCACAAAGTCATCTTCTTTTAAGTTAATCCCTTTGACTCCTGCCGCACGCGCGCCAACTACATTTACTTCATCTTCCCCAAACCATAGGCCGTACCCAAGCTGAGTGGCTATAAAGATCTGGCTTTCCCCATTTGTCACATGTACATTGATCAGTTCATCTTCACCCTTCAGATTTAACGCCACAAGCGCTTTAGAATAACGCTGTGCTTTATAATGGGTGAGTTCTGTCTTCTTCACCATGCCGTTTTTCGTAAAGAACAAAAGATACGCCGATGGATCAAATTCTTTTATCGGTATTGCTTTTACAATCGTTTCATCACCATCAATGCTAATCACATTTGAAAAATGCTGGCCCATGTCCTTCCATCTGATATCAGGCAGCTGGTGAACCGGACAGTAGATATAGCTGCCTTTGTTCGTAAAGAGCAGCAGTACATCCGTCGTATTCATTTCGAACTGATGCAGTATTCTATCCGTATCCTTCATTCCAAAATCCTGGCCATTGGAAGCGGCAAATGAGCGCTGACTCGTCCGTTTTAAGTACCCATCCTTCGTAACGGTCACATATACATCTTCAGACGCAACCATGACTTCAAGGTTAATTTTAATTTCCTCAATTTTCTCTTCAATCACAGAGCGCCGTGTGTCTGCATATTTCTTTTTCAGTGCTTTTAAGCTGTTTGTGATCACTTTTAAGAGCTTTTTATCATTGCTCAGAATGGATTCGAGCTCTTCAATTTTTTTATCTAGTTCTTCCGCCTCTTCCTTTAGCGCTGTGATATCTGTATTGGTTAAACGATACAACTGCAATGACACGATCGCTTCAGCCTGAGGCTCTGTAAATTCATATTTCTCTATCAAATTGTTTTTAGCATCACGTTTGTCGCTTGAAGAGCGGATTGTTGCAATGACCTCATCCAAAATGGATAAAGCTTTCATAAGCCCTTCTACAATGTGATGTCTGTCTTTTGCTTTTTGAAGCTCATAAACGGACCGGTTTGTAACAACTTCCTTTTGGTGGCCGATATATGCATCCAAAATAGCAGGCAGAGTCATTAGCATGGGACGGCGGTTATGAATGGCCACCATATTAAAGTTATAAGTGATCTGTAAATCGGTATTTTTATATAAGAAATTTAAAATGCCCTTAGCATCCGCTTCTTTTTTCAGTTCAATAACCACTCTCAGCCCTGTTCGGTCTGTTTCATCGCGAACCTCTGAAATGCCCTCAACCTTTTTATCAATGCGGAACTCGTCCATTTTTTTCACAAGGTTCGCTTTGTTTACTTCATATGGAATCTCGGTAATGACAATTTGTTCACGTCCGCCTCTGATTCCTTCTACTTCAGCTTTACCACGGATAATGATTTTTCCTTTTCCGGTTTCGTAAGCTTTTCTTATTCCGTCAACACCTTGAATAATACCGCCTGTCGGAAAATCAGGCCCTTTTATGACTTCCATGAGTTCATCAACAGAACAAGATGGCATTTGGATGCGTTTTATAACAGCATCAATGACTTCTCCGAGATGATGAGGAGGAATGTCGGTCGCATATCCCGCTGAAATCCCGGTAGATCCGTTGACCAATAGGTTAGGAAACATCGCTGGAAGTACGACAGGCTCCTTGCTTGTATCATCGAAGTTCGGGACGAACTCAACCGTATTTTTGTCAATATCCCGAAGAAGCTCAGATGCAATCGGAGATAATCTCGCCTCTGTATAACGCATGGCTGCCGGAGGATCTCCATCGATGCTTCCGTTGTTTCCATGCATTTCGATTAACACATTTCGCACTTTCCAATCCTGGCTCATCCGCACCATTGCTTCATAAACCGAACTGTCACCGTGCGGATGATAGTTACCGATGACGTTACCGACCGTTTTGGCCGCTTTTCTGAAGTTTTTATCAAACGTGTTTCCATCCGTATGCATCGCATACAAAATTCTGCGCTGTACCGGCTTTAAGCCATCTCTCGCATCCGGAAGCGCCCTGTCTTGAATAATATATTTACTATAGCGCCCAAAACGGTCGCCGATCACCTCTTCTAATGGTAAATCATGAAATAATTCTGGCTGTGACAATCATTAAACCTCCTCAGCGACCGATAAATTTTCATTTTCTAAAATATTGCTTTCTTCATCTAAGCCGAAAGCGACGTTTTTCTCAATCCACTTTCTGCGCGGTTCCACTTTGTCTCCCATTAACGTCGTCACACGTCTCTCTACGCGCGCCGCATCGTCGATTTTAACCCTCACAAGCGTGCGGGACTCAGGATTCATCGTCGTCTCCCACAGCTGGTCTGCGTTCATCTCTCCAAGACCCTTGTATCGCTGAATGGTATAGCCTTTGCCGATTTTTTTCAGGACATCATCCATCTCTTCATCAGACCATGCGTATTCAATGATTTCCTTTTTCCCGCTTCCTTTGCTGACCTTATATAAAGGAGGCAGCGCAATGAACACCTTGCCATGCTCAATAAGCGGCTTCATATAGCGATAGAAAAAGGTGAGAAGCAGCACTTGGATATGAGCGCCATCCGTATCAGCATCGGTCATAATGATGATTTTGTCGTAGTTGATGTCATCGATTGAGAAATCCGCTCCGACTCCGCCGCCGATCGCATGAATGATCGTATTGATCTCTTCATTTTTAAATATATCAGCAAGTTTTGCTTTTTCCGTATTAATGACTTTACCGCGTAAAGGCAGAACCGCTTGAAATCTGCGGTCTCTCCCCTGTTTGGCTGATCCGCCTGCAGAATCTCCCTCAACGAGATACAATTCATTTTTTGCCGGGTTTCTCGAACCAGCAGGCGTCAGCTTTCCGCTTAGGGTCGCTTCGGACTTTTTGCGCTTTTTGCCGCTTCTTGCTTCTTCACGGGCTTTGCGTGCCGCTTCGCGTGCCTGGCTCGCTTTGATGGCTTTTTTAACAAGGAGCGTTGCGGTATCCCGATTTTCCTCTAAAAAGTAAGCAAGCTGCTCTGAAACAATCGCATCAACCGCTGACCTCGCTTCACTTGTACCTAGCTTTCCTTTTGTTTGTCCTTCAAATTGAAGAAGCTCTTCGGGAATGCGGACAGAGATAATGGCTGAAAGCCCTTCCCTTATATCCGTTCCTTCAAGATTCTTATCCTTTTCTTTCAGCAAAGCCACTTTTCTCGCATATTCATTAAATGCACGTGTCATCGCTGTTTTTGCACCAGACTCATGAGTACCGCCGTCTTTTGTTCTCACGTTGTTTACAAATGACAAGATGTTTTCAGAATAACCGTCATTAAACTGGAACGCAAAGTCGACTTCTATTGAATGATGTTCTCCCTCAAAAGAAACCACTTCAGACAAGGCGTCTTTTTCTTCATTTAAGTAAGCGACAAACGCTTCTATGCCGTTTTCGTAATAAAAGACCTCATGCTGGTCATTGCGCTCGTCAATCAGCTCAATCTTTAATCCTTTTAACAAAAACGCAGATTCTCTTAAGCGCTCAGAAAGCGTTTCAAAATTATAAGTTGTTGCACTGAACATCGTTGGATCTGGCTTAAAGTGCGTAAGCGTTCCTGTCTTTTTTGTTTTGCCGATTTTTTCGAGAGATGTAACCGGTTTTCCTCCATTTTCAAACCGCTGCTGATAAATGAAACCGTCCCGCTCAATGGTTACCGTCAGCCATTCAGATAAAGCGTTTACGACTGATGCACCAACTCCGTGCAGCCCTCCGCTCGTCTTATAGCCGCCTTGGCCAAATTTTCCTCCGGCATGAAGCACCGTTAAAATCACTTCAGGGGTTGGTTTGCCGAGCTTATGCATTCCAGTTGGCATGCCGCGGCCTCTATCCTGTACAGAAATACTGTTGTCTTTATGTATTTTGACGATGATGTGATCTCCATGGCCCGCAAGCACCTCGTCGACAGAGTTATCTACGATTTCATAAACCAAGTGGTGCAAGCCCCGCGCGTCAGTAGAACCAATATACATACCCGGCCTTTTCCTGACGGCCTCAAGGCCTTCGAGCACCTGTATGGCATCTTCGTTGTAATCAAATTGCTGTTTTCTAGCCAAACGTACAAACCCCTTTCAAAAACTACATTGTCTTTCTCTTTTTTCAGTGTTGCGCATCAATTGTATAAAATAAGTTTTATAAACCTCGCCTTAAGCCGGTACTGCTTGGACTCCTCATTATAACCAATATGTTTGCGATCGCAACATAAAGCCAACGAATCAGTTTGCAAAACATCGGTAAGTGCTGTTTTCACACCACGAGAACGTATGTTTGTTTATTATATATAAAGCAGCAGACCTTCGCAAATCGAACGGCCGAAACCCAGTTAGACAAGGTATTCAAAAAAAGCTGTTCAAGCTTTATTGTATCTGTTTCATCGCAATACGCAAACAATATCTTAAAATTAAAAAGCAAAAATCCTTGAATTCACAAGGATTTTTGCAGTTCTGCACCTATTTTGTTACTGCGTGCGCCACTTTTATGCACAGATCCATGATAACGGTTCTGTCTTTTTCCTTTAGCATCTTGTAAGCTTCATCGTTGACCAGCCCTTGCTGTGCCCAAAATACCGGAGCATCTGTCTCCAAAAACTCTTCCGCAACGCCTGGCAGCTGTTCTGAGCGCCGGAATACATTGACGATGTCAACGGGACCGTCAATCTCTTTTAAAGAAGAAACGGCTTTGACACCGAGCGCCTCATCAATTGTCGGGTTGACAGGAATGATGTCATAACCCGCATCCTGCATCGCTTTTGAAACCATATGAGACGTTCTATCCGGCCGGTCTGAAAGCCCGACTACCGCTATTCGCTTGCTTCTGTCAAGAATCTCTTTTATTTCGGCTTTGGTAGGGTTTTGCATCCTGTACCACTCCTTTTTTATCTATTTTACACGATCAAAATGAAAGAAATCAAAAGATGATGCATGTTTGTGTGGATTTGTAAGCAAACTTTACAAAAAACTTGTCATCAGATCATGACATCTCGTGTTAAAATAAAAAGAAGGGACTTTGAAAAAGGAGAAATGTAGATGTTAATTGCTTTATTGATTATTTTGGCCTACCTGATAGGCAGCATTCCATCTGGCTTAATTGTGGGCAAGCTTGCCAAGGGAATCGATATTCGGGAGCACGGCAGCGGCAACCTAGGCGCAACCAACGCATTCCGTACGCTGGGCGTAAAAGCTGGTTCCGTCGTCATCGCCGGAGATATTTTGAAAGGGACGCTGGCAACTGCATTGCCTCATCTCATGCATGTTGATATTCATCCGCTTCTTGCAGGAGTGTTTGCAGTTTTAGGCCATGTGTTTCCTATCTTCGCCAAATTTAAAGGCGGCAAAGCCGTGGCAACGTCCGGAGGCGTTTTGCTATTTTACGCACCTTTGTTATTTATCACGATGGTCGCGGTATTTTTCATCTTTTTATACTTGACTAAATTTGTTTCCCTGTCATCGATGTTAACAGGGATCTATACTGTGATATATAGTCTCTTTGTCCATGACAAGTATTTATTGATTGTTGTTACCCTGCTCACTATTTTTGTGATATACAGACACCGGGCGAACATTAAACGAATTATCAATAAAACAGAACCTAAAGTAAAGTGGTTATAAACGTAAAAACCTTCTCTTTTGACACAGAATAGCCTAATACGTTTATAATAGAGAAAATTCAAATGAAGAACAAAGGGGTGTTCTGTTATGAATATGACAATTAAAGAAGACGCACTGAACTGGTATAAAGAAGAGCTTGATTTAGAAAGCGGAGACCAGGTTCGCTTTTTCGTCCGCTACGGCGGCTGCAGCAATGTACAAAAGGGATTTTCCCTCGGTGTGGCGAAAGATGCCCCACAAGAGGCTGGAGCCACTGCAGAAGCCGGCGGCATTACCTTCTTTATTGAAGAGAGTGATCTATGGTACTTCGATAACCACGACCTTTTAGTCAGCTACTCAGAGGACGCTGACGAACCGGTTTTTGAATACCAATAAAAAGGAACGCACACGTGCGTTCCTTTTTTTATATATGAAATCTTTTAAGATGATCGGTCAGGTTCTCTTGTTCCAAGATATACTTCTGTGTTTCACCCAGCAAATCAAAGTGAGGAAATTCACTTTTTTTATGTATCCATTCTTTTTTTAAACCGTACGCCGCTCCCCATTGAATCAGCTTATCAATATCTGCACAGCCTGCTTTTGTCACAGTCTTTGCTTCCGGAAACCGGTCATCCAGCCAGTAATGTGTTAAAAATGCGATGTCTCCTCTTTTCACTGCTTGTTTCCACCGGTTGAGTTCCTCCCGCTTCACACCAAACGCCATTTTTCGTTCACTTCCCTATTTTCTGGCCTTTTCATATGCTGCGTGCCAATCAGGGAAAGCTTTACGAAACTGAATAGGCTTAAAGCTTTCTTTATCCACACAAATATGAGATGAGGTGGCTTCTATAGAAAGCTCACCGGCCGGATTATAAATATGATAACCATAGACGGTTTTAAACCCGTTGTATTCCTCTATCCATGTATGCACAACCGCGGTTTCTCCGTAATGAAGCGGCTTTTTATAGGAAATATTGATATCAACGACTGGTGAGAGGACGCCTCTCTTTTCCATATCACTGTACAAAAAGCCTAAATCTTTAATGAGAGCCGTTCTGCCGACCTCCATCCACACAAGATAATTTGCGTGATAGACAATCCCCATTTGATCTGTTTCTGCATAACGCACTTCTATTTCTTTTTTTGATACCTGCAAGATTACTCTGCTCCCTTAACGTCAATTTAGCCCCATTTTACCATAATCAAATCAGAAAGAAAAAAACCAGGTTTCCCTGGTTTTTATGAACGGTATCCGTTTTGTCTCGCTGCGGATTCGTCTTGAATTTCATTGCGAAACGCTTCAATGCTCTGTTCGCGTCTAGCGTTTTTTTCTTTGATGTGCTGCTTGTCTTCTCCTGAAGCAAATTCCATTGATGCTTCTGCTTCTTCCATGTTTTCGATTGTATTTTGAACCATATCCTGCAGTTTTTCTACATTATCAGAACGATCATCAGGATTAGGGTGCTGATATTGATTTTGTTTTTTTGTCATGTGGATGAACCTCCTAAATATATACTCGATTCGCGCTACTCGCCTTTTGTCTGCATGATGATCGGCTGCTGTCCGGACTTATCCTGCATTTTTTCCCCTTTATTGGCTCTATATTTTACAGGCTTCGTACCCAAGTGGCTTGGAGCAAATTGAGGCTGACCGTTTTTCTTGTTGTTTCCCATGTTTATCCCTCCTCAATAGATAGGATTCTCAAAAGGAGGGGTAAACATGAATACAATTTAAAGGTTATTTTTGCTTAAATCGCTGTTCAAGCTTTTCCTCAAGCTGATGTAAATACTCTGTATTGGTCATCAGCTCTTTTTTGTTTTCCATGACGAGCTCATGAAACGAACGCTTTCTCATCTTCTTCACTCTTCTCACCTCCGCATACTCATTTATTTTTTCCAATTCTGAAAACTTGTAAGCATGCCTGAACATAAAAAAACTGAATCTAATCAAGATCCAGTTTTTGTTTCATTTCTTTTTTTGTCATGGTGCCGATATGGATGTCTTGAATCATGCCTTTTTCATCTAAGATATACGTCGTTGGGTATGACATCACGTTATAGTCAGCATTGATCCCTTTTTTATCAATCAGAATAGGAAATGTTAATTCATACGTATCAGCAAATGCCTGAACCTGTTTCTCGCTTTTCTCAGCTGAAGTGAAATTAACCGCAACAACTGATAGTTCGTCAGCGTGTTCTTTTTGCAGCTGTTCCATCGCTGGCATTTCCTGACGGCAAGGTTTACACCAAGTTGCCCAAAAATTAAGGAGGACTTTTTTGCCTTTTGTGTCTTGTAAAGAGCTTCTCTCTCCTGATAACGTTTTCAAAGAAAAATTGGGTGCTTGCTGTCCCTCTTCAATTCCGACTTCTTTTTTGCTGTATGTTTGATACAAATTCCATCCCGTATAACCGGCAAGCATAATGAGCAAGATCCCTGCGAGCCATTTTTTCATCATATGCCACCTCCGCAGCACATTTTGTCATAAAAAGAAGAGAAAGCGACATGCCTTCTCTCCTATCAATTCATCAGGACTGTTTCATTTTTTCACGAAGCACCATTTGCAGGATGCCGCCATGGCGATAGTAATCAATTTCAACTTCACTATCAAAGCGGACAAGCGCTTCAAATGTTTTTACATTTCCAGCTTCATCAATCGCTCTTACCGTAACGATATCACGAGGGCGTACGCTTTCATCAACATCTACCTCGATCACTTCTTTACCGGTTAAGCCGAGAGTTTCCGCATTTTCACCTTGCTTAAACTGAAGCGGCAGCACACCCATGAATACGAGGTTGCTTCTGTGAATTCTTTCAAAGCTCTCAGCAATGACCGTTCTGATGCCGAGAAGATTTGTTCCTTTTGCCGCCCAGTCACGCGAAGATCCCATACCGTAGTCTTTTCCAGCTAATACGACAAGACCGGTTTTATCTTCTTTGTATCTCATGCACGCATCATAGATTGATGTTACTTCACCAGTCGGCCAGTACGTTGTAAATCCGCCTTCGGTACCCGGCGCGATTTGGTTTTTGATGCGGATGTTGGCAAATGTTCCTCTCATCATGACTTCATGGTTTCCGCGGCGGGAGCCGTAGGAGTTAAAATCACGAGGAGAAACCCCTTTCTCTTGCAAGTACTTACCGGCAGGCGTGTCTTTTCCGATTGCCCCCGCAGGAGAAATATGGTCCGTTGTGACGGAATCGCCAAATTTACCGACAACACGCATACCTTTCAATGGTTCAACCTTGCCTGGTTCAACAGACATTTCTTCGAAGAATGGCGGGTTCTGAATGTATGTTGACTCATTATCCCATTTATATAACGCTTCATCTGTCGTTTCAATCTCATTCCAGCGCTTGTTGTCGTCAAATACCGTTTCATACTCTTTGCGGAAGAGCTCAGGTGTCACAGTTTGCTTAACAAGTGAATTGATTTCGTCCATTGACGGCCAAATATCGTTAAAGTATACGTTTTGACCATCTTTGCCCACACCGATCGGATCGGTTTTCAGGTTAATATTCACCGTTCCAGCCAGCGCGTATGCCACAACAAGCGGCGGAGAAGCAAGATAGTTGCCTTTAACAAGCGGGTGAATACGTCCTTCAAAGTTACGGTTTCCAGATAGGACCGATGTAATCAGAAGATCGTTTTTCGCAACCGCTTCTTCGATTTCTGGTGAAAGCGGACCTGAGTTTCCGATACATGTTGTACATCCGTACCCAACCAGATTAAAACCAAGCTCTTTCATGTATGGAAGAAGGCCTGAATTCACAAGATATCCTGTAACGACTTTAGAACCCGGTGCAAGTGACGTTTTCACGTAATTAGGCACCTTAAGCCCTAATTCAACCGCTTTTTTCGCCACAAGTCCAGCTCCGATCAGAACGTACGGGTTTGATGTATTCGTACAGCTTGTAATTGCGGCAATGGCAATCGCACCCGTTTTCATCACTGTTTCTTCGCCGTTAAGGAGTTTAAACTGAATTTCTTTGTCTTCTTCTTCAGCTTGTAAACCGAATCCTTGGTTACCCGCAGGGCTGACCAAATGTTTTTTGAACGTTTCCTGCATAGCAGAAAGCGGGATTAAATCCTGAGGGCGCTTTGGACCTGATAAGTTTGCTTCAATTTGAGACAGGTCAATTTCAACCACATCAGTAAATTGAGGTTCTTCGGCATCTGGAGTGTAGAACAAGCCATTGCTTCTGCAGTATGCTTCGACGACATCAATATGTTCAGGGTCGCGGCCTGTCAGGCGCATGTAGTTGAGCGCTTCTTCATCCACTGGGAAGAATCCGCATGTCGCCCCGTACTCCGGAGCCATGTTCGCAATTGTTGCACGGTCTGCCAGCGGCAATTCAGCAACTCCCGGTCCGAAGAATTCAACAAACTTGCCGACAACGCCTTTTTCACGTAGCACCTGTGTCACTTTTAACGCCAAGTCAGTAGCTGTTGTTCCGTTCGGAAGCTTTCCGACAAGTTTCGCGCCGATTACCTCAGGAACAGGGAAGTAAGAAGGCTGTCCAAGCATTCCCGCTTCAGCCTCAATTCCGCCGACACCCCATCCGAGAACACCGATACCGTTAATCATTGTTGTATGTGAATCTGTTCCGACAAGTGTATCAGGATACGTGACAAGCTCGCCGTCTTCTTCAATGGCATGGACGACACTTGCCAGGAACTCAAGGTTTACCTGGTGGACGATACCTGTTGCAGGCGGCACTGCCTGATAATTATTAAACGCTTTCTTCGCCCAGCTCAAAAATTTATAGCGCTCTGCATTTCTTTCGAATTCCAAGTCCATGTTAATCGCTAACGCATCTTCCGTGCCGGCTTTATCAACCTGTACAGAGTGGTCGATAACAAGATCAACAGGAATTTCAGGATTGATTTTATCAGGATCTCCCCCGACGGCTGCCATCGCTTTACGCAGTGAAGCTAGGTCTACTACTGCCGGAACCCCTGTAAAGTCTTGTAAAATAACACGAGATGGTTTAAACGGAACGTCGATTTCCTTTAATTCGGCAGTTCCCCATTTTGCCAAATTTTCCACATGTTCTTTTTTGATCACGAATCCGTCAACTTGACGCAAAACAGATTCTAAAAGAACTTTGATGGAATAAGGAAGCTTCGAAACCTTCCCGACCCCTGCATCTTCCAATGCTTTTAAAGAGTAATAATGATATGTTTTCCCATTTGTAGTAAACGTTTTTCTCGCTTGGAAAACGTCTTTTGCCGCAGTTTTTTGCTCGTTTGCCATTCTCCAAAATCCCCCTTCAGATCAGATCATTCTCAGATGAACGTAAATTCCATCACAATTTTCTCACAATTTCATATTAAAACAAAATCATACATAAGTAAATATCAATGTTTTTATTAAATACAATAAGTTGGCCTTATCGGACAAATGTACCGGTAATTATTGCTGTTTATGATCTCTCATAGAACGCAACAAAAGAAGCCATATTATGACGGAGGTGATAATGGTGGTCAAAAGAAAAGCGAATCACGTCATTAACGGAATGAATGACGCTAAAAGCCAAGGCAAAGGCGCCGGCTACGTCGAAAACGACCAGCTTGTACTGACTGAAGCGGAACGCCAAAATAATAAGAAAAGAAAAACCAATCAATAACAACGAACTCTTTTCAGGAGGTTCTCATTTTATGACCAATAAAAATACTAGTAAAGATATGCATAAGAACGCCCCTAAAGGACACAATCCAGGCCAGCCGGAGCCTCTTAGCGGAAGCAAAAAAGTGAAGAACCGGAACCATACCAGACAGAAGCACAATTCAAGCCACGATATGTAAAAAAAGCAGACCTCAGTGTCTGTTTTTTTATGTGTTCACCCATTTCTGATCCGCCGCATATGATGGAAAGCAAGGTTGATATGTGGAGGAATGCTTCCATGACCCATTCGAAACGTAATGACGCTAATGATTTCGATAGTATGGATGAATGGCTTCGGCTATTCTTTGAAGACCCCTTCGCCTGGTACGACGAAACATTGCCTATTGATTTATATGAAACAAGTCAGCAATATATTATTGAAGCGGATTTGACTTTCTTGCAGCCAACACAAGTAACCATTACCTTGTCTGGATGCGAGTTCATCTTAAAGGTTAAATCGTCAGGACAGACCTTTGAAAAACAAATGATGCTTCCTTTTTATCTAAATGACAAAACCATTCAAACTGAATGCGAAAACCAAATACTCACAGTTGCCGTTAATAAAGAAACAGAAAAGGATTCTTCTTTTTCTCTTCAATTTCCTCTTAGCTAACATAAAAAGTCACTTTCATCCCCTATTATGAAAGTGACTTTTTTTCCGTCCGTTTATCGTCAAATACCCTCTAGTGCCTCTCCCATGGCCAAATAGCAGATTCACTATACAATAGAGTATGATCTACTATCTCTTTTGACTAGACGTCTATCACTTTTTTCTATTCTTTTTTTCCTGTGTTCTTCTAATCTCTCTTCGTATACAATATGGTTAGAATAAGGGGGTATGATTGATGCTGGAAGGCTGGTTTTTGTGGTTTATTCTGTTTTGGGTGATCGCGATGGTTGTCTTATTATCAATCGGCGGCTTTTTTATGTTTCGAAAGTTTTTAAAGCGTTTGCCAAAAGAAGACGGCAGGTCAGAGCTCGATTGGCAGGATTACTATATCGAAAAGAGCAGGCACCTGTGGAGCAATGAAAACAAACAATTTTTTAATGAATTGGTTTCTCCGGTTCCGGAGCTGTTCAGAGATGCAGCAAAAGCCAAAATCGCGGGTAAAATCGGTGAGCTTGCATTAAAAGAAAAGGCAGCAAAGATTGATCAGCAGCTTATGATCAGAGGCTATATTCTCGCAACTCCTAAAAGAGACCATACCTTCTTAAAAAGGCATCTGAGAGACAAAAAAATCGATCTCGAACCATATCAAGCTCTTCTTAAATAAAAACCTTTCCTGACAAGAGGAAAGGTTTTTTAATTCATTTGAATATTAGCTGACTGCAGCTCATTATGAAGTTTTCGGTATGACAAGTACATGGCGATTCTCCACGGCACAATCATACCGAAAGCCAGAATCCAGAACATTCCGCTCAGGGCGCCGTAATCAATTGATGTGCTCAAGATCGATTTCATCACGATTCTGATCACCAAAAGGCCGACCAATATAAATACAAATGCTTTCGAGCGTTTCATGTAAATTTCATTATTTTTAATTTCAAATTTAGACGTTTTAATGAGAAAAATAGAGAAAATCACGCCTAAAGTGATTGATTCTAAAAACTCTGCTCCAGTTACCCAAAATACCGGAAATAAAAACATTAACGCCCCCGTGCTCATAAAAATCGGCGGAAGAATGATCTTTTTCGGTGATACGGGCTTATCAGAAGACTTTATTCTGACCACCATCACAGCTACAGCCATTAACACAGCAAGAATCGATGAAACTATAATCATCATATTTATCATTCCTTTATTTCTAGGAGTGTTGATACTATATACTATACTCCAAAACAATAAAAAAAACCATTTGAAAAGAAATGACGTTAATGTCCCATAACGCGGCTGACAGCTTCTAGCACTTTTGTTTCCTCGAACGGCTTGACAATAAAATCTTTTGCCCCTAGTTCAATCGCTTCCGTTACAATTCTTTGTTGGCGCATAGCGGTGCACATGATAACCTTCGCTTTAGGATCGAAGGTTAAGATATCACGAAGCGACTTAATGCCATTTTTCACTGGCATTGTAACATCCATTGTCACGATGTCCGGCCGCAGTGTTTTATACAGGTTCGCTGCTTGCTCGCCGTCCGCCGCTTCACCTGCGATTATGTAATTTGCCTCCTCCAAGATCTCTCTGAGTTTCACTCTCATGAACTTGGCGTCGTCTACAACTAAAACTCTTGTCATATTCCCCTCCAAAACTTGATTTCCACAGATAATAGTCTTATTGTACCAAAAACAACAGCATGAGTAGTAGTGCGAAAGTAATTTATCTCAAAAACCAGTAAATCCTCCAAATAGATCCGACAGCAAAATAATGATCAGGCTCATCCAATTAAAGAATAATAGCACCCCGATCACAATCATCAAAACGCCTCCTGCTTTCATGATCAAAAGCTGGTTCTTTCTTATCCATTTCAGCTTTGTGATAAAAAAAGACATTAAAAGAAACGGAAGAGCAAAACCGAGAACATATAACATCATGTACGGCACCGCTGAGTCTGGATTTGTGTTTGCAAGCGTGATAACAGCCGCTAATATCGGACCGGTACATGGCGTCCATCCCGCCGCAAATGCCATTCCGATTAAGATGGAACCTAAAAAGCCGCCTGGCTTATGCTTAAAATGGATTCGCCTCTCTTTCATCATCGCCTCAGGCCGGAACACGCCAAGTGTAATGAAACCGAACAAAATAATAAGCAATGCGCCAATTTGCCGAATCGCATCGTGATAATCCCTAAACAGGCTGCCAATAAAAGATGTTCCATAGCCTAAAGCAATAAAAATGACTGAAAAACCAAGCAAAAAACACAAAGTATGAAACAAGCTTCTTCTCTGCAGCAGCAGCTTTTCTGTTTTCACATCATCCATGCTGACCCCTGTAATATATGACAAGAAAGCCGGGTAAAGCGGCAGGCAGCAAGGCGAAATAAAAGATAAAAATCCCGCTCCGAATGTCAAAAAATAATTCACGTCTCCCATGTCATCATCCCTTCACGATTTGACACTCCTTCAAATGACAAAATCATTTCATTTTTTTAACACTTTCACTTGAAGGATTTCTATTTTTAGAAAAAACTTATATAATTTAATTTGACATTGAGATATTGTACTCCTTCTCATTTGAAAATTAGTATAAAAATGGATATAATATAAACATTCACTTTGAAGATCTAATGTATGAAAGGATACATCCCTGTGATTAAAGAGCATCTATTAAATGAAATCGAAAAAAAAAGAGCAGAGCTGCTGCAAATTGTCATGGCGAACGGAATGACATCTCATATGACGATAGAGCTCAGTCAGGAGCTTGACCATCTTCTCATACAATATCAAAAGCAGCGCCTTCGAGCAGTAGCGGGTGACGAATGATTGCAAAATAAAAAACCCGTTAAGGGTTTTTTATTTTATAACCATGTTTCTCTATATCATAATCTTTACGTATTATTTCGTTTGATTATTCATGGCTTTCATCATTTGATTAATTTTCTTTTGAGAAGGTTTCATTCCCATTTGCATCATCATCATGCGTAACATTTGTTCATTAATAGGCGGATTCTTTTTAAGATAGCTCATCATATATTTACGAGCAATAAAAAACCCGAGTGCAACACCTATGAGCAATGCAACAACGCCCACTAGGATGCCAACCCATAAAGTCATTTTATTTCCTCCTTCATGTTGTCTAGTTTAAAGTGTACTAAACCAAAAGCTATTATACAACATTTACATCTCTTTTTCTTCGGTTTTAGACAAAATTTCTTTCTTTCACCGGATTTAGCCATCCATAACGCTTCGAATTGAAATCCATTGCCAGAAAGCACGGGCTTACTTTCCTCAACACTTCAAAGAAAATCGTTTCTGCCTCGTAATGTCCTGAAGCCACAATCTCTATCATGTTCTCTTTCATCATTAACGTCGCGTGGCCTTTTGCTTTCGGCAAAGCTAATCTATAAATATAATCCAGCTGCCTGTACTCCACATTGCTTAAATTCATTTTTAACCGCTGATGCATATGTAAAATCGGGATTGGCTGTGTAATATATTGAATCTGTTTCTCTGTCATTTCATATCGCTGCTTTGTTAGGCTTGTCCAATGATAGTCTTGAAACAGCTCAAACATAACCGATTCCCGTCCGAAATAGTGGTTGGCAAATTCCTCTTTTATCAGGTACGTATAGTAGTGACGTTCCATCTTTTCATCCCCTTTTCCAGCAGCAAGTGATTTGCACTCTATTATACAAAAGAAGAAAAGAAAGAATTGTCTATTACTGTTAAACAGCCAATACTATTTTTGTCGGATATACAAGAAAAAGAGGATGATTTGACTCATCCTCTTTGAAAGACTTACTTATTGAGTAGTGCTTTGACTCGGTTCACTACGTTTGGAACTGAGAAGCCGTATTCATTGATGATGGTTTCACCAGGAGCGGATGCACCGAATCGGTCTATGCCGAGCACATCTCCCTCAAGTCCTGTGTATTTGCCCCATCCGAATGATGCGCCCATTTCAATTGCAAGACGTTTTTTCACATCTGCAGGAAGGACGGCGTTCTTGTATTCGATTGATTGTTTGTCAAAACGGTCCATTGATGGCATGCTGACAACAGAAACATCGATATTTTCTTTTGCCAATTCAGCCTGCGCTTCAATCGCAAGACCTACCTCAGAGCCTGAAGCGATGAGAAGAGCGTCAGGTGTTTCGCTTTTAGGTTTAGAAACGACATACGCACCTTTTTCTACTCCTGCCAATGCTTCTTCAGCTGTTTGGTCAATTGTCGGAAGGTTTTGGCGTGTCAATACAAGCGCTGTTGGCTGTTCAGTGCTTTGCACCGCGAGCTTCCATGCAGCCGCTGTCTCATTGCCGTCTGCAGGACGGATCAAGGAAAGATTAGGCATCGCACGGAGTGAAGCAAGCTGTTCAACAGGCTCGTGTGTCGGGCCGTCTTCACCAACCGCAATACTGTCATGTGTGAAGACATATGTGACAGGAAGACCCATTAATGCTGCAAGGCGAATCGCCGGACGCAGGTAGTCAGAGAAGACGAAGAAAGTTCCACCGAATACACGAAGTCCGCCATGGAGCGCCATGCCATTTAATGCTGCACCCATCGCAAATTCACGAACACCAAACCAGAAGTTTTTGCCTGAGTAATCAACCGCTGTAAAATCACCTTCATTTTTAATTGTTGTTTTGTTTGAACCCGCCAGGTCAGCAGATCCTCCAACAAAGAAAGGAATTTTTTTCGCAAGTCCGTTAAGAACTTCACCGGATGATGCACGGGATGCCAAGCTGCTTCCTTTTTCATAAACAGGAACCTCTTGATCCCAATCCTTCGGAAGCTCTCCTTTAATTGCCAGTTCAAGCTGTTCAGCAAGTTCAGGATAAACTTCTTTATATTTATTGAATTGGGCATTCCATTCTTGTTCCTTTTTCTCGCCTGACTCTTTAACCGCTTCAGCGAAATGCTCATAAACTTCTGAAGGAACGTAAAAATCTTCTTCATACGTCCACGCGTATGCTTCTTTTGTTAATTTGCTTTCCTCTTTACCAAGCGGAGCACCGTGAACACCGGATGTGCCGGCACGGTTAGGTGAACCAAATCCGATCGTTGTTTTCACTTCGATTAATGTAGGTTTCTTTTCATTTTGGCGTGCTTTTTCAATAGCCGCTGTTAATTCTTCAATATTATTTCCATCCTCAACATAAAGAACTTCCCAATTCATTGCTTCAAAACGCTGCTTCACATTTTCAGAGAATGAACGGTCGAGATCTCCATCAAGAGAAATGTCATTAGAATCGTATAATACAATCAGACGGCCAAGCTGAAGGTGGCCTGCAAGTGAAGCTGCTTCAGAAGAAATACCTTCCATTAAATCACCATCACCGCAGATACTGTATGTATAATGATCGACTACGTTAAATGAATCGCGGTTGTAAGTTTCCGCTAAATGGCGTTCAGCGATAGCCATTCCGACAGCCATGGCAATTCCCTGGCCGAGCGGACCTGTTGTCGCATCAACACCGGCAGTATGTCCGAATTCCGGATGTCCAGGTGTTTTGCTGCCCCACTGGCGGAATCCCTTAAGATCTTCGATGCTCAGATCAAACCCGCTTAAATGAAGCATGCTGTATAAAAGTGCTGATCCATGTCCGGCAGATAAAACAAAACGGTCACGGTTAAACCAGCCAGGGTTTGACGGACTTACGTTCAAAAATTTTGTCCATAGTGTGTATGCCATTGGAGCTGTCCCCATTGGCATTCCTGGGTGACCAGAATTTGCTTTTTCAATAGCGTCTATTGAGAGTGTGCGAATGGTAGCAACCGATTTCTTTTCAATTGTATCCATAAAAATCCCCTTCCTTATGTGTTGTACCCTTACATCATAAATGTCTGACGACTTTTTCTCAACTGTTTCAGCTTAAAATTGAGAGAAACTTGTTGAAATTTGTAACATAAAAGTTTTGCTTATAGTATATGCAAAAGAGGAATACGTTATTGCCGTATTCCTCCTCTATTAGTGAAGTTTATTATTTCTTTTTTCTTTTTTAAGTTTTTCTGGTGTAACATCATTGCCTTCTGGGTCAATGATTTTCACACTTTTTAATGTGTTTTTCATAGAAGAGCGAAAACCTTTCAGGTACTCTTGACGGAGCTTTTGCTGTTCGGCTTTTTCTTCTTCTGTTATAACGCCAGCTTTGGCCTTGGCAGCAAGTTCATTAATTCTGGCAATTTTTTCGTTTGAAATCATGTTAAACTCCTTTATTGCATTTTGCCTATATACTACTAGATCAAAAAGAGTTTTACAACTGATTCAATCGGTTGTATCGTCATTCTCTATGTATTCCTGAAACCGCCGGTGGACTGTCGCTTTAGACACATCATAGCCAAACCCCCTGAGCGTAGCCGCAATTTCTGCGAACGTCAGTTTATTCGCCCTTAAGCGGACAATCTCTGAGATGGGCACCTCTATTCTTTCTTTTCCGCTGTTTTCATGTTGTTTTTTCAGGTTTTTTTGCGGTTTAAAACCGTTTTTCACTGCACGTTTCATGCCCCGTTTGATTTTCATGTTGTGAATTTTCCGCTGGTACTCTTCCACAATGCTGACGATCTCCAGCACCATCGAATCAGCCTCCGATAACTCCAGTTCGCCTTTATGAGCGGTTGTATAGACTTTCACACCTTCTCTATAGATGCAATGAAGCAGTGCGATTTTTGCATTTCCCCGTCCGAGCCTAGTCTCATCCTGAACCAAAATGACATCAATTTCAGAATTCTTGATCTCATCAAGCAGCCCAAATACACCATCCCGATCCATTTCATATCCGCTTGCTTTTTCGGAAATCACTTTGACGACTTCCATGCCGTTCTCGGCCGCAATGGCCGTAAGCTCCTCCTCCTGCCGCTTTAATGACGTCTCCTGCTGTTCTTTATTTGTGCTTACGCGGGCATAAATGAGTGCTTTCATTTTTTCTATCTTTCCTCTCTATCTTACAGTTGCCAATTCATATGCATCCTGATGCTTTTTTTTCAACGGAATCACCAATTCATCTCCCGGC
The DNA here is from genome assembly GCF_053903245.1 of Bacillus sp. K7. Classification (NCBI taxonomy): domain Bacteria; kingdom Bacillati; phylum Bacillota; class Bacilli; order Caryophanales; family Bacillaceae; genus Bacillus; species Bacillus sp. K7. The sequence continues at coordinate 1,842,957 of NZ_CP096406.1, read as the reverse complement.
TGGATATCAGTCGTCTGAAGATAATTTTTATCAGCTACCCATTCAATAAAATCTTGTTTGTTCATTTTCTTTTTATCTGTTACCTGGTCAGCTATAGACCAAAGTGTATCGCCTTGCTGGACTTCTATTTTAACATACTGATTAAGCTCCTGGCCGCTGCTTGAATATGACAGCAAAAGGATAACCGCGCTCAAAATCACTGTGAACAGACCGACAAAAATAATAGATTCTTTACCCATGATCATAACCTCCGACAGGAATGTTTGTTCGCTTTTTATAATTTCAGTATATACGAACAAATGTTTCTGTCAATTGTTTTTTCGAACCTATGTTTGTACTGTCAGGAAAATCATGCTATAATCTTCTTAAAATCGACGTTTTGAGGTGCGAAAAATGACGAAGCTATCAAAAAGGCAACTTGATATCCTCAGTTTCATTAAAGCAGAGGTTAAATCAAAAGGATATCCGCCTTCCGTAAGAGAGATCGGAGAGGCTGTCGGGCTTGCGTCCAGCTCAACTGTCCACGGCCACTTGGCCCGTTTGGAAACAAAAGGGCTGATCAGACGAGATCCGACAAAACCAAGAGCAATAGAAATTCTTGATGAAGAAGTAGACATTCCGCAAAGCCAGGTCGTTAATGTACCGGTCATCGGGAAAGTCACGGCGGGATCTCCTATTACAGCAGTAGAAAATATTGAAGAATATTTTCCGCTTCCCGACCGTATGGTTCCCCCAGACGAGCATGTGTTTATGCTTGAGATTATGGGAGACAGTATGATTGATGCAGGTATTCTCGATAGGGATTATGTCATCGTTAAACAGCAAAACACAGCGAACAACGGGGAAATTGTCGTTGCGATGACAGAAGATGATGAGGCTACGGTAAAACGTTTCTATAAAGAGGATACTCACATTCGCTTACAGCCTGAAAACCCAACGATGGCACCGATCATCCTACAGAATGTCAGCATTCTAGGGAAAGTGATTGGCGTGTTCAGAACCGTCCATTAATCTATTGAACTATCAAATGATGAAATAACCCTCTCTTCCTCGATGAAGAGGGGGTTTCTTGTATAAAAAAAAGCAGGCTCGCCCTGAATTTTAGGTGCGAGCCTGAATAGGAGGAAAAAGAACATCATGTTTACACCACAATTATCCATCAATTGATTGTTGAAGTCAAGAAATATTCTTTCCTTCAGGAAACTTTTTATCAAAATGCTGTCTATCAAATATAGACGTAATCTGCTTAAAAATGTTTTATGTTTAGGTCGGGGAATGATATGGCCTCAGATATTATCGAGTGAGCGCGGCGATTAAATTAATATGAAAATTTAGCACATAGTTTAGTTAGTTCTTTTTAATGTAAAAAAACAGCTCACCTTATGATCATGAGCTTCAATCAAAATGAAAATATTGAATACCATAACTCCCTTTTACCCGAACGTTTGTACAGTTTTCCGAATGTTCTTCTGCAAAGATACGGTATCGATGAAATGGATCAATTGAAATCTTATCTTGAGCACTAAAATCAAACCAGTTGCCTCTGAATTGTTTCGTGCTCAGCGTGGTATATTGCCCGGTAAGTCCCATCCGTTGAAGTTTAAACTCAACCGAACAACTTTTAGCTCCCAAGATCGTAAACTGATAGCCTAAAAAATACTCGATAGCCGGAACATCACTTATGTTTTCCAAAACAAACGACTTAGTGTTGTCATTTAAAGTAAAATCGGTTTTGTGATCAAACTCTAATGCTGACGCATGTGTACAAATGCCTAAAAAACACGCCAAAACTGCCGTTAAAACCACTATTTTCATTTTCAATCAAACCCCTCCCTTACCATATTTTACTCTTTCCTCACGTTTATGTATATGTTCTTTGGGAAATCTCGAGGACGCTTCAATCATAAAATTTCATATGTGTTTTTTCCTGTTTATAAAACTGAAGTCTGTCTTGAAGGGTTCCAGTATGAAATTCAAATTTATGGCCGTCAAGGTCGGTAAAATAAATAGACTTTCGATCGCGTTCATTTCGTTCTCTGCCAGGGAGAATATTGACATGAAGCCTTTTTAATTTTGCTAATATGTCTTCAAATTCACGATCTTGAATAGTAAAAGCAATATGTGTATAAGATGCCTTGATGTCATTTCTCGGAATGTCAGGCTCTTCATTAAGTGCAAGCCAGATGCCATTCAAATCAAAATATGCTGTTGTTCTTCCCTTGACCAGCAGCTTGGCATCAAACACTTTGCAATAAAAATCGATCGATTTGTCCAAATGAGAAACAGAAAATAACAAATGATTGATTCCTTGTATCTCCACAATAAAATCCCCCTCTAAGGCTGATCAACCATATGTACGTTTTTGCACCAAGAAAGTTTCATGCAATAAGAAAAAAATACCAGTGTAAACAAAATCGGATTGTTTAAAATAATGACTGTTAAATGGGTTCAACTAAATTGCTTAATGTGTTTATCATTCATTACTGCAAAGGTTTTTTCATAAAAATAACAATGTAGGTGATCAAATGAAACATCTCATTGCACTAGCCTCAAAGATTGCTTTCACTCTCGCCCTTTTATATGTGATATTAGACAGGGTCTACTACGCATCGTTTTTAAGTGTGATGTTGATTGCGATTTTCTTAGGTTTTGTCTCATACCTTTCCGGTGACATGCTCGTTCTTCCAAGAACAAACAATATTACAGCTTCATTAGCTGACTTTGGACTTTCATTCGTTTTGATTTGGGTCTTTGCTTTAACCCAAACAAGAAATGATTTTTCACCGTTTGCAGCCGCTCTTCTTTCCGCTGTCTGCCTGACTGTTTTTGAATACTTTTTTCATCGGTATTTACTGAAGAATGTGCTGGATGAAACATTCCGAAATGAACTGACAGCCAGAGATAACACACTACAATATCAAACAGAAGCCGCTGATGAGATGTATCCTGACGTTACAAACGAGAAGCATGAGGAATAGGAGGCCGACTTATCGCCTCCTATTTTTCAGTAATTACTTTTCAGAAAACGGGACATTACTTCTGTAAAATCATAAAATCTCTCATTTTGAGTAACAGATCTGCTTTTTAAAGAAAAAATGCCGAACAAAGATCTTCTAAAACCTGTGCTCATTTCGATCTGGATACTCAGCCCTGTTTTTGATTTATTTGCAATGTTATTCGGACTAACGCCTGCATGCGGGTGGTCCGTACTAAGCAAGACAGCTGGAAAACCTGCATTTTGCAGTTCTTCAACTAAACCTGCAGCTCTTTCGCGATCTGTACCGCCAACTTCAATCTGCTGATCTTCTTCTGCATACCCGTGCAATGAAATGACATATTCGTGGTTTTTCGTCATCCTCAAGGCTCTGGGTTCATCAAAATGCGTGCTCGTAATATGCAGTGCAAAATTTCCTGACGATTTTAAGCCTTCAAATACATATATCGAATACTCTTTGCTCAGCTCTCTGGCTACTTCACTTGTCCCGCCTTCAATCCCTCCTCCATGAATGGCTAACACAAGGACAGGGTGTCCGGCTTCTTTCGTTACAATACGGTAATCTGAAGGCTCTTCATTGTTTTTTAATTCCTCAAAATTCTGATAGACATCTTCAGCGTAAATTGAAGAAATGGGAATGAACATCACAAAAACAATGAATAATTTAACAATTTTAAAAGTTGATGGGAAACGTTTGACTATGTTACAATCAACATGCTTCAGGGAATGGAGCAAACGGCGGAGCAGGGATACTTTGGCCGGTTTCATCTACTCCGCCTCTAAGTCCAAATCAACAGGATGTCGGTTTCTTTGAGGCTTTCGCACGAATTCTCTCGTCCTCCTTGTTAAATTTTTGTTAAATTCACAATATTATATACCATTAGCCCGGGCGCTGTTCTTCCCATTTCTGAATTTATGAAAAGGAATTGGCCCCGCTTGTTTCCCAATTCCCATATCTAACACAAAAAAAACGCACCTGCTCTTGGCTTGTGCATTTTTTATTTTCTATCGCTTCTTCGTTTCTTTGCTTTATTCAATTTCATAATGTTTTTTTCAATTTTTCTTATTTTTCGCCTTTGCGGGATTGTTTTCACTTCATAATAAACAGCGATAAATCCGCTTAAAGTTACTGCTGCGATGTAAAGAAAACGGCGTTTGATAAATCGGCCAGCGCGCCTGTGATTCCCCTTCTCTTTTTCCAGCCTTTCGATCACATCTTGATCGAACAGCTGATCGACATACACTTGTTTCATTCCCACTGCAAATCCAACAGCCAGCCAAAGAACCAGAAATAAACTGATATAAAACATCATTAATCCCTTCCTTTCCCGTCCAGATGCGGCGCAGAATTGGAATGTAACTGATGGAATCGTTAAACAGCTGTCAGACGTAGTCACTTCCTGGTGTTAGGTTCTTTCATTTGAGCGAATATATGTAATGAGGTAATGGACAGTTAAAAATTTTAATCCAAACAGCCACATGTGATGAACAGCGGTTAATCTGTTGTCATGTGCAGCTTCTATCAGAAAGGTCTCAGATAATGGAAGCGGAAATGTCCCCGCTCTTGTTTGCAGATAAATCCCCTCATCCCCAGCTCTGTTTTTTCTCCGCTTGCTTGTCAAAACCAGTTTTTCCTGATGATGATAAGGCTTTAAAATGCCTGTCATGCTGCTGAATGGGAGCGGGAGAGAGATGTTCATATATCCCTCTTCATTTGAGCGATACACAGAATACAGAGCGGTAAAAATGGTTTCGTTTTTTTCGTTTGTTCTGATCCAGGCCCGCACTCTTTTTCTGCCGTCTTTTTTCGAATGAACACCCTTTATCTTGCTGTACATTTTATACCAGTCAGGGTTCGTCGACAAATGAATTTGTCCGGTTCTTTTGCTAAACCACTCGTAAACAACAGCAAGCGGCCGAAACCACGTGCTCCACGCCACTTTTGCCTTCACATCATACTCAACGGTTTGTTCATAAAACGATAGAATGAACGGCGCCAGTTTTTCAGGTGAAAAGTCTTTTGAGCGAAGGCTTCTCATATCATCCACAAGCCCTCTGTATTGGACGTTATTTTCAGCTTGAATATGAGCTAAAAAGTCTTTTCCAATCTTTCTTTTTCCGTAGATACGACTGAACGTCTTTACACTGGCCGCATCAAAAGGCTTCGGGCCTTCTATTCTCCATCCGATTAGTGCAGGCAATATCACGGCAAATGCGTTGACAAAACCGTGAATCCAAATCATCTGATTGATGGTCAGTGTCATTTCCTGCCGAAATACACCAAGTGAATAAATCATCGAGAATGTGATTGTCACCATTAAAACGGCAGAAGAAAGCCGAATAAGGATTTTCCCAATCTTATTGCGAAAAGCTGTGGTGAGCACCAAATATGCTTGAAGATAAAGCGCCGCCATATAGAGGCCAACTGCAATGACATCAAGTATTTTGGAATATGAAATCCCAAGCGCGATAAGAATGGGCGAAAACAAAATCACCCATGTCATCCAACTGTACAACAGCCGATTTTTTCTGGTGATTCTCCCGAGCAAGCCGTTAAAGATGGGGATCAGAAAGGCTGAATAGTGGAAGTGGACAGCTGTCAGCAAAATGATGAGAGGGCTAAATTGCATGATTTGCAAATGTGCAGCATAAGCAAAAAACCAAAACCCTCCGCCCGCCAAATAGATAAGCCCGAACAAAATTGATGTCTCTTCGATTCTATGTATCTTTGTATCCCGTAACCGAAGGAGCGCGTACAACGCCAAAAAAACGGTGTAGATCCACCAGACCAGAGCGAACCACTCGACGTCTGTCACTAGAGCCAGCACCGCAAAGAAAGCGGCTGCCGGATAGCATCGCACGAAGCCACATTCCAGAAATTGAACAGCCTTAAGCGGCGATTGATGAAACACAAAAGGAAAAATCCCCGGCACAAAAAATAGGATGGATAACAATACAAGTGCCTCAGCCACTGATAAATCGGGTGCTTCCGCAGCAAGAAATCCTATAAATAAAAGCGTACTGATCATGCCATTTCGTTTTAACATGATTTCTTCGCTTCTTCCTGAAATGTTCCTTTATAAAAGAAAAGAGTGCCGAGAATTGTATTTTGCACATGTACTTGAATGGTGAAGCAATTCTTGCTTTCATCAAACGATTCGGAAACAACAGATGTCCCCGTCAGCCATTTTGGCAGCGGTATTCGTTTTCCGCATAACAACAGCCATTGCTTTCCCGATGTAATTGTCAGAGAGCCGTCAAGAGCAGCCTCAAACGCTAAAACAGAGAGCAAAAGATGAGGACTGCCGAAGAAATCGAGTATTCTGTCGTCTTTTTCGTCATATACCATGATCGCGTCAAAGAAACGTTTTTTGCCTTTAAAGAAAAATGTACGGTTCCATTCTATTCCGATGGTGTCCCGATACAGAAGACTAGCTTTATTTTGTATCGTAAAAGGGATGTCTTTGCCTCTTTCTGAAAAGAAGCACCTGAAAAAAACACCCAGCTTTAACAGCATTCTGACCAGAAAAGAGCCTCCGCTTATTTCTGACATCGTTCCTGTTCCGCTGAATGTATGAGATTCGTCTAATTGATATCGTTTTTGCAATTTGGGATGCAGCAAATGATAGTTCTTGATCGTTTTTTCATAAATCGAGCTCACAATGTCACTTCTTTCTTTTTCGTTTTGTGTGACGGGCACTGGGAAGCTGAACACTAAGAACGCCGCTTGCCGCAGAACACACACTCAACAGGATTGATAATAATACCTCGGAATGTAAAATAGCGAATCCAGCAAAGAGACCAGCCTGGACAGCATGAAGGACCCATTTTCTCTTTAAGGGAATAAGCCACAAAATACCCAATCCTATCTTCGCTGTTCCTGTAAAAAAACTAGTTTCAAAACCCGTAAAGCCCTGATAAAACCAAAACAGACTAAAAATTAAACATATCAAAACATAGACAATAGCAGACCGGATGAAGTGTTTCGGATGTTTATTTTGCTCAATCCAAAGCCTTAATGCGTCAAAGCTCCATGCAGTCGCCCAGCCAAGCAGCGGCCGAAAAAACAAACGATCAATCCATCTTCCAGGCAGTCCGTAGGCTGTTTTGTACTGGTACTGTGTTAAAAATGTCATTTTCCCGTTGTCTCTCTGTATATACTTCCAGTAGCCATTCCCGCGCCGAATCAGGGATAACGGATGATCAGAGCCAAAAGCCAGTGAGGACACTCTTTCAGATGAACATTTGTCGAAAACACCGACTGTTTCTCCTGTACCCGATACCTTTAACCCAAAGCCTACCCTTGTTTCGTAAAGAAACTTCTGCTTTTCGTCTGGCTGCTTAGGCAAATATGTGATATTTGAAAACCGGAGATCCCATTCTTTATGCAGTGCTGGGGTTTGCGTATATTCCCAGAGCTTATCCAGATCAGATCTCATTTCGATTTCTACATAAATCGGTTTCTGTCTCTGTCTCACAGCCCCTCCTCCCTTCTATTTCAAGCAATTCTATATTAGCATATTGATCCTTTTAAAAAAGGGGCATATCCCAAAAAAAGTATTTTCATCCTGAAAAATGCATAATAAAAAGAAGAGATGTTTTCTTCTCTTCTTTTTAAAGAGCTATGTGATCCCTTACTGAGTTTTAACCGTTCCATAATGAGTAATTGTGACGTTGACGCTGTACGTGATCGCAGCCTTACTGAAGGTGTCTTCCCAGTTCTTTTTCACCTTTTTCCATAAGTCAGGATGTTCCAGTCTTAATGATTCGTCAAAACCCGCAACATCAGCTTTATACTCTTTCTGGATTTTTTTTAATACATGGCCGACTATTTTTTTCACTTCGTTTTCAATATTCGTCTCAATGCGTTCTATAAACTGGGTGTCCAACGTTTCATTGGTTTTCCAGTTTTCAACCAAGTCCCCTTCTGATTCAATGTCAATATGGAATGAGATATCCGTTCCTTTTACGATAGGCTTGATTTTGCTTTTTATATCATTGATATCGTACGCAATAATCTGCCCGCTCTTTTTATCATGGGCTTTGACAACTCCGCCTTTGCCTTCCCCGGCTATCCATGTAATCCCCTCCGTTTCATACTCATCTAAAGAACCGATCATTTTTTTTGATTTCCCATTAATGACCGTTGCTCCGGAATACTTGACCGCTCCATTTGCCGAGACCACATTTTGCAGTAAAAAGCTGCTGCCAGAATGCAGTTTGCCGATTAGCTTCGCAAGTGTTACAGGGCGCAGTATTCTGGAAACTTTATGTTCATTCTCAGCTAATCCAGTCAGCCGAAATGCCGGAATCTCACCACTCTCTTTCAGCTGGAGGGCATCTCTCGCCTTCCCTTTTGCAGATAAAACAAGACAGCTCAGCCTAATTTCATTATCACGAACAAATTGATCCAGCATTTTGTCCATCGGGTATGTACGCAATACATCTTCACTCATCACAACCACTTTTAAATGCGGGCTGAACACTTCACGGTCCCTTCTTAACGCAACCTCGCTCCCAATCTGCTGTAACGAATCCCCTGTTTCACTAATATTTTGATACGCTTTTTGCGTTCCTTGTCCGCCACCGCCTCCTCCGCTTTGTCCCGCGCCGGCCACTTTTTCATTAACAAATTGATAAGTCAGCGTCATGTTGTCTTTTTTCGGGTAGCTCCCCCCCTCTTCTTTTAGCTCTTTCTCAATATTTGTTTCCTTTCCTTTATCGATTGCGATAGCGAATGTGAGACCTAGCTCTTCTATTTCCCGGCTGCTCCAGCACCCTGTTGCAAAAGTCATTAGCGAACAAACTATGACAATAGCGGTTACTGGGTGTTTGAGTTTACGTTTCACCTCTTTTCCTCCATTTCGATATGACTAAAAGCAAAATCGGCAAAGCGCCAAATATATACAAAGCTAGATGACTGACCAAATCGCCCAAAATAAACACATCATTTTCATTTTTGGGCATGCAAGAAAGAATAAAAACAACAGGAAGCAGCCCAAACATGCAAGAAATCGGTTTCTTTTTGAAAACTTGCGAGACACCCAAGGAAGCTGCATAAAAAGTGATAGTGAACGTGGCGAAAAGCTGCATAATCCAAATGACCAGAAGGAATGATTCGAACCGCTCAAATATTAAACCAGATATTTCAAAGCTTCTCATCAGGTCAAGCGCCGGCCATGTTCTCGTTACAACACCATCAACAGATATGGCACCGATCACCATAACCACGGTAATAATATAAAAACATGTCACAACGCCTGTCCCGATTATAACCGCTTTCACTGCTTTTTTCGGTTTCTTCATAAACGCTACTAAAATGAGCATAATTTCAGAACATGTAAACGAAAGGGCCGTTGTTTTCACTCCTTTGAGAACCGGCATGATTCCATCTCCTAATACAGGGCGTAAATTGTTAACCTCAAATATGCCTATACTCATAAGAGCTACAGTTAAAAAGATGATGACCGTAACCGGAAAGATCATTTCAAACAGCCGGGCAATAGGATCAAGACCTTGTGTAATCGAATATAGCCCGATCCAAAGAACCGTCATGACAATGGCCCACGATGGAGTCCCTTCAAGGAGAAAAAACACAACAATTTCTGACATCACTCTCACTTCAAAGGCACTGAGAGTTAAAAAATAAGTAATGAAAATGAGACTGATGAAAGCACCGAGCCATTTGCCCACAATATGGCCGGAATATTCATAAAACGTCTCCTTAGGATACTGCTGGCTTAATTTGACGATGACTATTCCGGCAATGATCGCGATACCCCCGCCTAATAAAACGGAAATCCATCCATCAGGGGATTTTGTTTGTTCTGTCACTGTCCGAGGGAGCGTAAGAACTCCTGCAGCGAGCATATAATTAATGATGATCACCGTTGCTTGTGCGGTAGTAATTTTACTCTTTGGGCTGGACATAAGCTTAGCACCATCCTGTCGAGGTCATCATTTCACCCGTTTTGCATTATCTGTATTCATGATTTTCGGCCTGCGCTTCATGACTAAGAGAGGCATTCTGATGATAAAATCCTTCCAATCTTTCACATAATAAGGGACCGCTGGGCTTGCGTATGGAAGGCCAAAGCTTTTCAATTTTACGACATGGCTGCTTAAAAGCAGATAATACATAATGACACCAAATAACCCAAACACCGCCGCGCAAAACATCGCGCCAAACCGAAGCACCCGAAGCGCAATGCCTGTACTGTAATGCGGGATGGCAAATGAAGAAATGGCTGTGAGCGCAACGACAATGACCATGATTGGGCTGACAATACCCGCTTGCACAGCTGCTTCCCCGATAATTAACCCGCCAACGATGCCTATTGCAGGTCCGATGGGCTTTGGCAGACGAAGCCCCGCTTCCCGTAAAATTTCGATCGCAATTTCCATAAATAAAGCTTCAATGAGTGAGGGAAACGGAACACCCTGACGCGTCCCGGAAATTGAAATGGCCAGTTTGGTCGGAATTAACCCCGGATGAAAAGAAATAAATGATATATATAAAGCCGGTGCAAATAAGGTTATGATTGCCGCAATGAACCTCAACAATCTGATGAACGAGCTTGGGAACCACCTTTCATAATAATCTTCAGGCGATTGAAGCACCATGCTGAAAGTAACCGGAACAAGCAAAGCAAACGGAGTGCCGTCAAGCAGAATGGCTACTCTTCCTTCCATTAATCCGCTGATGACGCGATCAGGCCGTTCTGTACCTTGTACTTGCGGAAAGGGACTGAGATAATTGTCCTCGATTAGCTGTTCAACATAGCCAGATTCCGGCAGATGATCGATCTCGATTCCTTTCACTCTTTTTTTTACTTCCTCGACCACTTCTGGATCTGCTATGTCATTCATGTAAGCGATGATTAAATCCTTTTTTAGCCGTGTCCCTACTTCAAATTTCTGAAATGTCAATTGATCATTTTTCCCTTGCTGCCTTAAAAGAGCTGTATTCGTACTCAACTCTTCTGTAAAGCCCGTCCGCGGCCCTCTGACAAGCGCTTCTGAAAGCGGCTCCTCAATGCTTCGATTTTGTTTTTTTACGGTTCCCAGAAGAAAGGCCTGCGGCATTCCATCGATAAGAAGCGCTGTGGAACCCATGAAAACATTCAACACGATAGCACTGATTTTTTCCGACTCTGCGACATCACAAATTGATCCGATTTGATTCTTGATATCCTGCGAAGTGAATTTGCCTTTACCGGGTTGAGAAATGTCCTCTCTTGCTTGATGAGGCTGATTCATGACTAAAGCAGATATCCCTTTATTAATCAAATCCTGATCAGACAGTCCATCAACAAAGATCAATGCCGCTTTCACATGTGAATGATTGATTTCAAATTCCCGGATATGAACGTCTCCGTTATGCCCGATTTTTCTTTTCACTAGTTCAATGTCGTCCCCGAAATGACCGGATAATACTTCTTGGTCCGTTTCAGCTTTTGATTGATCTGAGCCTTGATGCTGCTTCTTTGTTTTGTACTGATGGTTCCGCCATCTCATAATTGCACCTTCTTATATATCAATCCAAGTAAATACCTTATTGATTGCATATGGAACGAGGAATACAACTAACGCTTGAAGCCATACTGTCCAGTCAGTAAGTGTTGATATCATATTATCCATCTGTCAATCCCCTTCACTCTAATAGGATTATTTTTCCCGTACATCTCTTTTTTATGTTCATCTTTTTTCACAATAAAAAAAGCGTGATGAATGTTTCATCACGCTTTAGAGATATCTAAGTTAAAGAAGGCTCAAAAGAAAGCCGCCAATCACACCCGTGACTACGACAACCCACGGAGGCAGTTTCCAATAAGCAAGCATACTGAACAATACGGCCGCAAACGCAAAATCAATCGGATTCAAAATCGCACTTGTCCAAATCGGAAAATAAAAAGCTGAAATCAAAATTCCGACTACCGCTGCATTCACTCCTGCAAGAGCTCCTTTTAGATGAGGATTTCTCCGCAAAACATCCCAATAGGGCAGCGCACCTAAAATCAGCAAAAAAGCAGGCAGGAAGATGGCAATAGCAGCTAACATGCCGCCCTGCCAGCCGCCCATGACCGCACCAAGATAGGCGGCGAATGTAAATAATGGCCCCGGCACAGCCTGTGCTGCGCCATATCCTGCTAAAAATGCTTCTTTACTGACCATTCCGGCCGGTACAAATTCCTGTTCCAATAACGGCAAGACAACATGTCCCCCGCCAAAAACCAAGGAACCAGCCCTGTAAAAGCTGTCAAACATAGAAAGCCACCGCAAGTCCGCAGCTTCTCGAAGGACGGGCAGAAGAACAAGCAACCCGAAAAATACAGAAAGACACACTGTTCCGAATGTCTTAGAAATTGGAAAACGGACAGCTGATTCTTTTTTGCCGGCAGACTCTTTAAACATTAGAAAACCAATTGCCGCCGCAAGGATGATAATGCCAGCTTGCGTATACACGGTTTGCCATAAAAGTGCGACAATCAATGCAAACAATGCAATCGTTTTTCGTTTGGCATCGGGCGTCAGTTTTTGAGCCATTCCCGCTATAGCGTGGGCAACAACAGCGACCGCTACGATTTTTAAACCATGAATCCAGCCGGCTTGCTCTACATTGGTATGTTGTAACATAAGAGCAAATATAATCAATGCCAAAACAGAGGGCAGCGTAAAGCCGAGAAATGAAACGATCCCGCCAAGTAACCCGCCACGCATCACACCAATCCCTATCCCAACTTGGCTGCTCGCTGGACCAGGCAAGAACTGGCACAATGCAACCAAATCGGCATAGCTTTTTTCATCTAGCCATTTTCTTTTGCGAATATATTCTTCATAGAAATAGCCCAGATGAGCAATGGGACCTCCGAATGATGTAAATCCAAGTCTTGTTGAAATAATGAAAATTTCTATCAGCGTTTTAAAGCTGTTGCTTTTATGTTCGTGCATTGCTTCCTCCCATGTTCTCAGCATTTTAATAAAGCAGAAATACTCCACTTTAGTATAAAAAACTGAACCATGTTTGCAAGCGCTTGTTTAAAAATGATAACGAATCTTAACTTTCATATAATAAAAAAAGCGCAGCATGAGCCTTTTCGCCATTCAGAATCAATTAAAATTCCAGCTTGAAGCTTTCTGCCTGATCTGACACTTCCACAGGTATTCCCATAATCGTTTTCGGTATAGAAACGTAAACAAAGCGCATCTCTTTCTCTAGTTGCTGAAACGCTTTTTCGCTGACTACAATCCTGGCCGGTTTTCCCGGGCTGTTATCAATGGCTGCTTTGATTTTTCCTAGCATAAAACCCCCCCTGTTTTAGATTCTAACTCAGAGATAGAACCATCATGAAATTGAGTACAGCTAAAACTCCTGAAAAAAAAGCGATCCCTTTGCTCCGCCTCCAGAAAAACAGTACGTTGGCTAATAAAACAAAACTGATAAACCCATCAAATCCGCGCAGAACAAGTTGGCTGAACTGGATTTCTTTTTCAACAATAACAATTGCAGCTGCACAAACAATCATAAATAAAAAGACGAAAATATACACTTTCCACTCTCTCACTGTATTTTCTTTCTCATACATGGAGTACTCCCCCCTTTAACAGAAATGTTCATCGACAGAATGCACAATAAATCATGTAAACGGCGGGTATGATCTTATTAATTATTATATGACATAATTGATAAAACATCATGTGTCAAGAGGTAAACGAATGGATCTTAATCGCAAAACGCGAAAAACATTACTCTGAAAGCGCCTTTTCAGAAAGTCTGGGAGACAGCCTTCGCTTTAGAAGGCATCGATTTCATTTCACCCTGCGGTGTAGAAAAAGTGATTCAGAAACATAGAAAACCACTAATATCAGAAAATGATATGTCTCGATGAATAACCGGATATTTTTGACTTGTTTCCATCCCCTCTTTTTTTAGAGATTTTGGACAGCCCTTTTTTTCTTCTATGGTTGTAACTGTCCAAGCCGCACGACCAATACGCCATATAATATAGCGTATTAACAATAAAGGAGGAGTATATATGGGTTATTACAAAAAATATAAAGAAGAGTATTATACGGTCAAAAAAACGTATTATAAAAAGTATTACGAATATGATAAAAAATACTGTGATCACCATGATAAAAAAGACTATGACAAAAAATATGATGACTGCCATAAAAAACATGATGACCACGACAAAAAAGACTATGATTATGTTGTAGAGTATAAAAAGCATAAACATTACTAAACTCCATTAACATCTCCTCATTTTCCACTTGTTCCCCGGCTGAATGCCGGGTTTTTTTGATCTGCTATTGTTGGTATAATTTGAAGTTTCCTTTCTTATTAATTAGCCTTAATGACAGAATTTAAAATCATATTGAATATTTAGTACATAGTTTTATTAGTTTATAAAAAGTGTTTATAAGTATTTGCAGTTATAAAGAAAATTTTATAGCCATAAAAGGTGAATTTTTGTTCTAAAAACATAGTATTTTATCTCATTTTTCTCTGTCTATTTGTATCAATTGCCATGAAAAGCTTTGAGGTCATAAGATCGATTGCCAATGTGATCTGCTTACTTTTTGTTTTGTTCTATGTTAAAGAGGAACTGAAAATATATACACACAAAGCGCTGACGTTCCCCATCATTTGTTTTCTTTGCTTGGTGTATCTGTACTTTTGTTATTTTGCAGGGGAAAACATATATGAATAGCCCCCTCTTCGTTACAGGCTGGGAAAAGATCGCTGTCACACTTTTGATTATCGTTTCTTTACTCATTTGTGTATTTATGTTGAGGAGGATTTCAACTCATTTAAAACAGCTGTGAGCAAATCCTTTTAGAGGAACAGTTTTTCCACATAGAAAAATATAGTAATAAAATGAAAAATTTGTCGATTTATATACATAAATTGAGTTCCAAAATAAGGTATAATAAATGATGAAACCATTGCAAAAAAGGGGGAATTGTGTTGAAAAAAGTATTGATTGCAGGAGCAGTAGGAACAGCGGTTCTTTTCGGAACACTATCATCGGGTATTCCAGGTTTGCCCGCGGCAGACACTCAGGTCGCAAAAGCAGCCTCCCAGCTGCCTAAGGGAATCGGCGGCCGCGCCTACCTGAACAGTACAGGCGCTGTTTTCACAGCTAAAATCAAGCTTCCAGACACCGTAAAAAGTGATGACTCAGTCTCTACTCCGTATATTTATTCAGGATTTAGCGCAAAAAGCGGAACTGAGGCAGATCTCGGGCTTCAGTACAGCAAACAATACAATGTCTGGAAGCCTCTCATGAAGGTCGGATCCAAAAATAATGAAACGTATATCGAAGGAAAAGATAAATTCACATATACCAAAGGTTTCCGCCCTGGTAGCACAGTCCAAATGACAATCTATAAAAATTTGAACGGAAATACACGCATGACCCTTTGGGGAACGAACAATGACGGGTATACGGGCCGGATTATCACAGAAATCCAAGGAACCAATATCGGCACAATCTCAAAATGGAAAACTCTTGCTACCGCGGCTGTTTCGTATGAAAGTCAGCGTTCTGCCATCAAAGCAACCTTTTCGACAGCTTTCAATAACATCACAATCGACAATAAAGCCGTCACCCCTGTAGTAGATACACAGGATTTCGCAAAGGTTGTCGTTTCAGGAAATAATGTGACGATTTCTCTTAATAAATAAACAAAGCAGCAAAAGACCGCCGGCATTGCCAGGCGGTTTTGCTCAGCATATCCGTAATAATCATCAGAATTTACAGCTCTTGTGTTTGCTTATCTTATTATATTATAGGGTGGAAATTGGTATGAAATCTGGAAAAACAGGTCCTTTTGGAATGATTTTGGTTATTATAGCTCTTTTAATCTCAATACATTTTATGTTTAACACAAAAGCATTGATACCTGCTGGGTATGATCTGGCTATTCATGGAATTGTGATATCAAGAACTTTAATGATCGCTTTTACCTTGTATCTAGTTACAAAATTAGGATACTTTCTTCTGAATAAAAAAGATTAGCTTGCAACGTTAATCTTTTTTATAATGAGTTTTTAGAATATATGTATTATCTTTTTGCTCAATTTTATACAGCTTCATGATGTTTTTCTTACTAAAATGAAGGTTGGCACCAAACCAATCAGCGATTAATAAAGAGGCAGCATTAAACCGCTACCTCAAATAAAAGCTTGTCGCCATGCTTATAGTTGATTAACTTGAAATCATCAATGGTAAAGTCATAAAAATCTTTGACTTCGGGATTGATCCATAATTCAGGGGCTTCAAACTGCTCTCTTTCCATTTGAACTTTCAAATTGTCGATATGACGTGTGTACACATGGCAATCACCAATGTTAAAGATATATTCACCAAGCTCATAACCAGTCACCTGAGCAATCATGCGCTGCAACACATTATACTGAAATACATTGAATGGATTTCCCAACGCCATATCATTGCTCCGTGCTCTTACCTCAAGGTGGAGTTTACCTTGCTTCACATACCATTGTGTCTCGTATACACAAGGTGTTAAAACCATTGAATCTAATTCATCAGGATTCCACAGCATTGTAATATGTCTGCGTGAAGATGGATTGCTTTTCAATTGATGTAGAAGATAGTCAACCTGATCTACTTTTTCTCCATTTAGATTTCTGTTTTTCTTGCCCAGCTGGAAACCATAGGCTTGTCCGATGGTGCCGTCTTCTTGTTTCCATTGATCCCAGATATGTACGCCCATTTTGTTTAATTCTGTAACATCGTTCGATTTCAGCTGCCAAATCCAGAGCAGCTCTTTAATCGCTGTTTTCCAGGCAACTTTTTTTGTTGTTAAAATAGGAACTTCTGAGTTGTCGAATCTCATTTGCTTGCTGATGATGCTTAGTGTGTAAGCAGGTGTTCCATCAGAGTCCCACTTGGTTCTTACATTACATTCTTCATCTGAGATTCCATCATTCATGATATCCTTTATAATTGAATTGTATTGTTTGTCGAATTGTGTCATGTTTACCCTTCCTTTAACCGTTATCAGCCATGTGATGCCATCATCTTAACATAAGTTTGTGCTGCCTTTATCTCCAATTTTGTATTGTAACACATTAGGTTTACAGCAAGCATGTCAGTTACATTCACCCTTCTACATTTTTCTTAAAGGCAGACTCAACTCTATTTGCATTAAGTATAAAGCTTCTACACTTCCTCTGCTGTTCCATCAAAGCCAATACTGTAATGGCAGCTCAAATTTAAACCACATCTCCTTTTATTCAATGATCAGCAACAAACCTACCTTTAATTATGTTCGCCAATGTTCCAATACCTCTTACAATTTTTTTCGCTAGTTTTCTTGCTTAGCATGACAGCATAATCACTAAGGATTATTCGTCAATCTCTTGAAGTAAAGAAAACCCTTCTTCTAGTATTACTCCCATTCACTGTGATAGAATCCGTTCTCCTAACTAATTAGTAACAGATGTTTCAGAAACAGCCCTATTTGTAAACTATTATTAAATTTGACCATACCAAATGATTTAAACCACATATATTAATTTCGAATATAATAAAAGGAGGAATTTAAGTGGGGTATTATAAAAAATATAAAGAAGAGTACTACACCTGGAAGAAAAAGTATTACAAAAAGTATTACGACCATGATAAAAAGCATTATGATCATGATAAAAAGTATTGTGATCACGACAAAAAGCATTATGACCATGACAAAAAGTATTGTGATCACGACAAAAAGGATTATGATCATGACAAAAAGTATTGTGATGAACACGATTATCATTATGACAAAAAATATTATGATGACGATGATTATTATTATGATTATGTCAAATCGTATAAAAAATATCACTAAAACTCTTACACATCTATTTCTTTCCTCGGTGACAGACCGGGGCTTTTTTTATGATATTTGTCGAGGATATCAGTATGTATTGGTCAGTCTACATTATTTCATCTAGTATGTTGAACTTGGCTCAATGAGTTCAATGACTAAAGAATACATCTCATTTAACAACTTGGCTTGTAATTAGTATTATTGCTAGTATTTAGTGAACCACACCTACTATTTAAAACTATTTTTTTGTAGAGATGCTTAATCCATCGACATTTTTATCACAAAATGGTAAAATTAATATTAAAAATGTGAATATTCAAGAAAGGAAGCGTTGATATGTATATGAGTATTATCATATTAGCATCCATGCTTTTATGGGGTGCAGTGATCCATGAACTAAATAAACCTTCAAAAACGCAAAGCACCCGAAAAATTGTTTCTTTGACATCTTTAGGTTCTTTATCAACTATAGTTATTACGATTTCACTTTTTCAAAACTTCCCATTTTAACATTATAATACATTATTCATTTTTGAATACGATAAGGTGTGCCTTGGCTAACCTCCATGAATCCTCCTTCAGAAAATCAGCCAAGGTTATTGCTTTTACTTCGTTCCCGTAGAACCGTGTCCGCCTCTATCTACATTACCTAAATGCTCTACTTCAATCAATTCAACTGCCGGCATCTTTTTCATGATTCTGAACTGGCAGATCCGATCTCCTTTTTTCATTTCAGTATCCCGTAACGCATAAGCGGGGAAAAACCAGAAATCGCCGTCACCCTTGTATGACTCATCGATAACACCCATTGAGTTTGTTTGAATAACGCCAAAGTTTTTATATGTACTTGAACGGGGAACGACATGTGCTTCGTAGCCTTCGGGTAATTCCATAGCTACACCTAATGGGACAAGTTTAAATTCACCTTTTTTCATTGCAACATCTTCAGCTGCACGAAGATCAATCCAATCTCCGTGCTCAATTTTGCTGATTCTTGTTTGTGTTTCATCTAGATATTTGATTTTTATTTGCATTGTCATTTGTATGACTCCTTTAAGATTATTTAGTTACCACACGGTAATTTTTCAATGGCATTTCTGTCTTTGCAATATATTTCAACATAGCTGCTATCTGCCAACAATAGGACAAGTTCGCAATCACTGTCAACAAACTCCTCATATGTCTCGACTTGATCAACTGTTTTCCCAAATGGAAATGCTTGCAGATTTGTTTCTAACCGATTCGCAAAGTCAGTCCTTTCAACATCATTAAAAAGCTCCTCATTATCTAGCTCTTCGTCTATAACAAAATAGGATTCTCCACTCGTAAGCCACATATAATTAGATATGTCTAACGGCTGAAGCATCTTCCATAGTTAAACACCGTATTCATTCGGTATTTGAAAGTGAACTCCCCTTAACATATATACTCCTCTCTTACAATTACTGCATTGTTAGGCGTTTTACACGAAATCGACTGCCATTTGATCCCGATCTTCTTTCTTCTGAATACTCATTTCATAAATTTTCGCGCCTGTAACAAAAGGGCGCCCCGTATTCTCCTGGTTTTTATCAATAAGAGCCAGTCGTACTCTTTATGGGGGGATTTCCCATTAATGAAATCCTTCTGGAGCCAGCGTCGGCATTGATAAGCACCTTCTTCTCTATCATAGATTTACTATTGAATGATTTCAAATGAAGTTGAATAAAATAAAATTGAACGTATCCAACAATTAACAATTTATGTTATCGCTATATGCGTTTTTTATTATTCCATAAGAAAGAAGGAAACCTTGATGACAAAGCTTTGCCGAGAAGTTTGGATCGAAGTCAATCTTGATACCATAAAAAAAAACTTGCGAGCGATTCGCCGCCATATTCCTAATAAGAGCAAAATTATGGCTGTCGTAAAAGCAAACGGTTATGGCCATGGATCTGTAGAAGTGGCGCGCCATGCTCTGGAACACGGAGCGAGTGAGCTCGCTGTTGCCAGCGTAGAGGAGGGAATCGTTTTACGAAAAGCGGGCATTACAGCACCTATCCTTGTGCTTGGTTTTACATCCCTTAGTTGTGTGAAAAAATCAGCGGATTGGAATATAGAGTTAACCGCATTCCAGGCTGATTGGATTCAAAACGCGATCAAGATATTGGAAAACGAAGATAGTGCTAATCGATTGGGTATTCATATTAATGTAGACACCGGAATGGGACGATTAGGTGTACGCACAAAAGAAAAACTTTTAGCAGTAGTGAATGCAGTAACAGCAAGTAAATTCCTAAGATGGGCAGGTATCTATACACATTTTTCAACAGCTGATGAACCAGACACTACACTAACCAAGCTGCAGCACGATACCTTTATCAGTTTTCTCAGCTTCTTAAAAAATCAAGAAATTGAATTGCCCACCGTGCATATGAACAATACGGCTGCGGCGATCGCTTTTCCTGAATATAGCGCTGATATGATTCGTTTAGGCATCGGCATGTATGGCTTATACCCTTCAGACTATATTAAACAACTAGGCCTCGTGAAGCTTGAACCTGCATTAAGTTTAAAAGCGCGAATCGCTTATGTAAAAACCATGCGGACAGAACCCCGAACCGTTAGCTATGGGGCTACATATATAGCAGAACCTGACGAAGTCATCGCCACATTGCCGGTCGGGTATGCTGACGGTTATTCTCGCGCCCTTTCCAATCGCGGGTTTGTTCTTCATCGCGGAAGACGAGTGCCAGTTGCGGGGAGAGTAACAATGGATATGATCATGGTCAGTTTAGGAGAGCATGGTGAAGGCAAACAAGGTGAGGAAGTCGTAATTTACGGTCAGCAAAAGGGAGCTGAGATCACCGTTGATGAGGTTGCTGACATGCTTAATACGATTAACTACGAAGTGGTGTCAACATTAAGCCGCCGCATCCCTCGTTTTTATATAAGAGATGGTGAGATTTTCAAGGTATCAACCCCAGTAATGTACGTGTAGGGTTTTCTTGCATTTTTTGCAAATACGTTATGCTGACCAAGATTCCTCTAACGGGGGAATTTACTTTTCAAAACCACCCCCCTATAAACAGAGAGATGTAATGCGCCGAATTAATGTTTGATATACCTCAAGGACTGATTTTTCATGGTATTTTTATCGTGTCGACAACGAAAATGCTCTTTGCGTTCTTTACATGTACGCCCCTTCGTTTCCGGCATGAATTTCTGCAAAAACCATCACAAAGTTTGATATCCAAAGGAAAAACACTTATCCCAGAACTAAGTTCTCTTCATCTTCGAGGAAATGTTTCCGCTAGGTAAGACCGCTCTCCTTGTCTGATCCCTTGCCTAGTTGTGTGTTTTCTGCTTCTACACGCTTATCTTCTTAAAATTTGTTTAAGACATATAACGTCTCATTGATCAAAAGGGATTAGTAGATGTTTTATAATATTCTATATTTTTTACCTGTTTTAGTAATCCCCTTATATAGAGTCAAACATGCTTTTTAAGCTTGTTGAATGATATAGAAACATCATAAAAACACCCCTTACGGTAACGTGAGGGGCTTATTTGTTTCCGTTTTCTTCGTGAACCAAAAATTTAGACGGATACCAAATCAGGTTTGAATCACAAAACAAAATGATTATCTGCTTTTCCCTCCAATAGCCAGTACATTCGTCGTTACGTTAGCACTGCCATTACTTTGATATCCCTCTACCGTAAGCGCGGTTTCATACATCTTCCCTAAGCTTTCCCACTTCTTGAAGTGTTCGCTGACAGATACAGTTCCGCTCGTTCGTTTTGTCTGCCGGACACTCCAATACTGTTTAAATATTGCGAAACCTATACATAGAAGGTTGGTTCATTCGAATTGTTTCATTTGGTACTTACCGTGATGATTTGTTTATCTCATCATCTTTCAAAACAAGGAAACAAATTATATTGTTCTTTCGTTAATCTCCTGACAGAAAATACACTTTTTACGTCCCACACTTCTCAATTAGGCTTTTCGAAAGCTCTTCAAAGCCGAATTGAGATCCTTTGTTTGGCTGTAAATTTTCTTATACAAATCAAATAGTGTTTTATATTTTTGAACATTTTGTTCCTTTGGGTAAAATATAGCAGCCTCACGAATGAACTGCTCTGCACATTCTTCAAGGGATTCAAACCACCTACTTCCAAAAGCAGCTAACATAGCGGCCCCCATGGCTGGGCCCTGTTCATTTTCTAACTGAATCACCCTCGCATTGAAAATATCTGCCTGCATTTGAAGCCACGTTTCATTTTTAGCTCCCCCACCGATAGAAACAACAGTATGAATTGATTTTCCCGATTCGCGAAATAGCTCAATTGATTCATGTAAAGAGAATGTGATGCCTTCCATTACTGCCCTCACAAAATGCTCTCTTTTATGAGCTCCATCCATTCCGATAAAACTTCCCCGAATAGAAGAATCCGCATGCGGCGTTCTTTCACCAACCAAATAAGGAGTGTATAATAGTCCATTTGCTCCTATCGGAATGGATTCCATCCCCTGCAGTAATTGCTCAAACGATTCGTTTGGTGCAAACGTTCTTTTAAACCAATCCAAACTGTATCCTGCAGCAAGCGTGACTCCCATCGTATAAAAAGAATCCTTTTTTCCATGATGAAAAAAATGCACTTTCCCTTTAAAATCTCTTTCATTGCCTTCTTCGCAGGAAAGTATGACCCCTGACGTCCCAATACTGCATAGTGTTTTTTCTGATGAGAGGATACCGGCTCCGATAGCACCGCAAGCGTTATCTGCTCCCCCAGCGTACACTTTTGTTTTTTCCAATAGCCCCGTCTCCGCCGCAACGTTGGGAAGCAGCGACCCTACACATTCATGAGATTCAACAAGCGGAGGACAAATAGCTGCAGAAATACCAAATTGGTTGCAAATATCATCACTCCACTCCCTGCGAGTCATATGTAAAAGTAAAGTTCCTGCCGCATCGGAGTAGTCGGTGTGAATCGCACCAGTCATACGGAATCTCACATAGTCCTTCGGAAGCAAAAAAACAGCAGTTTTTTTAAAAAGATCAGGTTCATGTTCCTTCACCCATAACATTTTTGGTAATGTAAACCCTTCTAGAACACGGTTTTTTGTGATGTCAAGCAGATGATCGCCGCACTCCTCGGTCATCCTCTTACATTGAGGTGTCGTTCTGGTATCATTCCAAAGAATGGCATGACGTAACACCTGTTTATCTTGGTCAAGCAGGACCAACCCATGCATTTGTCCTGAATAGCTTATGCCGTCAATGTCCTTGGCTTCAACGTTAGATATAGAAACCAATTCAGCCAATGCAACAATTGTTTGCTGCACCCAGTCTTCAGGATTTTGCTCACTATATCCCGCCTTCTCTTGAATGAGCGGATAACTTTTGGACGTTTCTGCACAAACCTTGCCGTTTTGATTGACTAAAATCGTTTTAACAGCACTCGTTCCAAGATCTATTCCAATGACATACTTCATGTTTTCACCTCTTACCCTTGTAAAAAAAACATTCACTCTAGATAAATGCCCAGTTATAGAAATGACCCGTCATAACAATAAACAATAGTTAAGGAATCATGACGGGTAGTCTCAAGTATTGGCTATCATGCTATACCTTTTTATAGCGGTTCTCTTGATCTGTTATACTTCTAAAATGTATTGGTTCAATATCGCTTTTAATCGCTCCTGTCTTCCTGATTCGTTTTTAATCGCTTTATGATTTAGCGCATATTGCTCAAGCGTATGGAAATTAGCTCTTCCTTCTATAATTTCAAGACCAATTCCTTCAGTAAAGCTGCGATAACGATGTTGAATCACATCATCAAACACACGATCTTCGATTAATTTATGGGCTACTCTCAATCCTCTTGCAAATGCATCCATCCCCGCAATATGGGCATGCACTAAATCATCAGGCTCAAAAGAAGATCTGCTGACCTTCGCGTCAAAGTTTAATCCGCCGCTACCAAGGCCGCCATTTTGCAGGATCTCGTACATTGCTAATGTCGTAGAATATAAATCTGTCGGAAATTCATCCGTGTCCCAGCCTAAAAGAGGATGACCTTGGTTCGCGTCAACAGAGCCAAGCAGACCATGTACTCTTGCTATGCGTAATTCATGTTCAAATGTATGTCCGGCTAATGTGGCATGATTGGCTTCGAGATTTAATTTAAAATGACTGTCTAAGCCATATTGCTTTAAAAAGGCAATGGTTGTTGCTGCATCTGTATCATATTGATGAGTGGTCGGCTCTTTTGGTTTTGGTTCAATCAAAAACTGCCCTGTATACCCGATTTCCTTCGCATAATCCACTGCCATATGCATAAATCTGGCCAAATTATCAAGCTCTAATTTCAAATCGGTATTTAACAGTGTTTCGTATCCTTCACGGCCGCCCCAAAACACATAATTCTCGGCGCCAAGTTCTTTTGCTGTTTCTAGCCCTTTTTTTACTTGTGCTGCAGCATACGCAAACACATCTGCATTGCAGGAAGTCGCGGCACCATGGACGAAACGGGGATTCGTGAACATGTTTGCAGTATTCCATAATAGCTTAACGTTGCTGGTTCTCATGTATTCTTTCAACATGCTCACGATACTGTCTACATTTTGATTCGTCTCTTTTAACGTACTTCCTTCCGGTGCAATATCTCGGTCATGAAAAGCAAAATATGGTGCATCCAGTTTTTCAAACAGCTCAAATGCTGCATCTACTCTCGCCTTGGCCAGATCCATTCCTTTATACTGATCCCACGGTCTTTGCATCGTAGCCGCTCCAAAAACGTCTGTGCCATCAGCGGTAAATGTATGCCAATAAGCAATCGAAAAACGCAAATGCTCTTTCATCGTTTTTCCGCCGATTACTTCTTTAGCATTATAATATTTAAATGCTAAAGGATTAGTGGAGTCTGTCCCTTCGTAAACCACTTTGTTTACGCTTTCAAAGTAGTTAACTGAACTAGAATGAGAGTGAACCATGTGATTTCCCCCTTAAAAATAAATTCAGGCGCATTTTATGTCATATGGTAAGCAAGTTATTTATTAGTTTGTTGACTAAACAAACTAACTTATTTTCATCTTATATAACCTCATCCGTATTTTCAATATTTTTTTCGTTTTTTATGAACACATTAGATATAATAAGGGTAAGATTCGATATGTACCATGTTTCATACTGAACACATAAAATGTCAACTTAATTTATAGGTTATACAAATGGAGTGGATGAAGTGGATATCGCAGATCAAACCTTTGTCAAAAAAGTAAATCAAAAATTATTATTAAAAGAAATACTTAGGAACTCACCTATTTCAAGAGCAAAATTATCTGAAAAGACTGGATTAAATAAATCAACTGTTTCATCACAGGTAAACACATTAATGAAAGAAAACCTTGTATTTGAAATCGGCCAGGGCCAATCAAGCGGCGGCAGAAGACCTGTCATGCTTGTTTTTAATCAAAAGGCGGGATACTCCGTAGGGATAGACGTTGGTGTGGATTATATTAATGGCATTTTAACAGACCTTGAAGGGACGATCGTCCTGGATCAACACCATCATTTGGAATGTCATTCTCCAGAAATAACGAAAGACATTCTAGTGAATATGATTCATCACTTTATGACACATATGCCACAATCTCCGTACGGGCTTATTGGTATAGGCATATGCGTTCCTGGGCTCATTGATGAAAATCAAAAAATTGTTTTCACTCCGAACTCCAACTGGAGAAATATTGACTTAAAACCTTTCATTCAAGAGACGTTCAATGTTCCTGTTTTTATTGAAAATGAGGCAAATGCCGGTGCATATGGAGAAAAAGTATTCGGTGCTGCAAAAAATCACGAAAACATTATTTATGCAAGTATCAGTACAGGAATAGGGATCGGTGTCATTATCAACAATCATTTATATAGAGGGGTAAGCGGATTTTCTGGAGAAATGGGACATATGACAATAGATTTTAATGGACCTAAATGCAGTTGCGGAAACCGAGGCTGCTGGGAATTGTATGCCTCCGAGAAGACTTTATTAACATCTCTTCAGACGAAAGAGAAAAAAGTGTCCACTCAAGATATCATAGACCTCGCCCATCTGAATGATATTGGAACTTTAAACGCGCTACAAAATTTTGGATTCTATTTAGGCATAGGCCTTACCAATATTTTAAATACATTCAACCCACAAGCCATCATTTTAAGAAACAGCATCATCGAATCGCATCCAATGGTTTTACAATCAATTAGAAGTGAAGTGTCATCCAGGGGTTATTCCCAATTGGCCAATAGCTATGAGTTATTGCCATCTTCCTTAGGAAAGAGTGCACCGGCATTAGGAATGTCTTCTATTGTGATTAAACATTTTCTAGATATCGTTACATGATGAATTGTACAATACGCTATGTTCTATGCTCATCTTCGAAGATGAGTTTTTGTTTTGTTGATTTCATGAATAAGACCATTTTATTAAGGATACCTTCTCCTATGAAAAAGGAGTTCTTCACTAGAAGTCTCCTTTTTCACGTGTATATTATTTTTCTTTATAACGAAAATATCTAAAGTCGGCCGGAATATGATTTCCACTTGTATCTTGACATTGCATTCCTACAAAAGCACCTGTGAAGAAGCCTCCTCCACGGATGTAATCATCTGATAATTTTTTCGATTCCAATGCAATGTCAATTTTTCTCCAATCTTCTTTGTTAAACGAATAGAAATAATAATAGTTTTCCTTTTCAACGCTTACTCTTAGATAGATATACTTTACCTCATGAGGAATCACAATTTTATTTTTCAATGGCTGTGAAAAAGAGAAGTTATCACATATTGTTAATTCAAGAATACGGCCAAGTTCTTCATCATGCGTGACTTGAAGAGCCGTCCAGTTTTCGGTATTGTAGTAGTTCACCAATCCGGCGGCTTGTTGAAAATTCTCCGGGTAAAACTCAACTGCAGTTTCCGCTTCAAAATGGAGACTTTGCCAGCGTCTGGCGACAAATGCCTGAGTAAATGTCGAGGTTAATGATTCATGACCGTATAATCGCAAATGATTTGGCACTTGAGTCAACGAGCCTAATTCATTTGTAAACGGGATCCTTAACGTTTGAAAATGAATATTTAATGTTGGCTCTTCGAATTCATCAACTTCCGGGCAGGTTGCTGGAAACGTCTTTTCTGATACAGCAGGGGCTTCTACCTCCAAGCTTCCTTCTTTTCCACCTGCTACATAAGGCCATTCATCTTTCCAATAGAGTTTTTGAATAGCTGTTTCTCTGCCCAAAGGACAATATCCTCTCTGCTGAAAAATGGAATCATCGTCAGGATGTATGGGACGCCCTGTTAAATGAGCTAAATACCACTCACCTGTATGTGTTTGAACAATGGAGGCATGTCCACATTTTTGCAGCGGATTTTCTGGGTCATGCCACGACGTTAAGAGTGGATTATCGGGATGAACTTCATATGGCCCTTCAATATTTGCAGAACGGGCAATTGTAGCAGCGTGTTCGAACCGTGTTCCTCCTTCTGCAGTTAATAAATAATAATAGTTCCCGATACGATAAAGGTGCGGAGCTTCTGTCAGTTTTCTATCCGTTCCTTTAAATATAACTTCCGGTTTACCAATTAATTTTTGCTCCTTAGCAGAATACTCTTGTATGACTATTCCTCCGAATGAGTGCCGATCAATACGCTGATCCCATAACATATTTAATAAATATTTTTTCCCATCTGTATCATGAAATAAAGATGCATCAAACCCCGAGCTATTTAATGTAATCGGTTCTCCCCAGTCACCATTAACCGTTTCACAAGTCACCAAATAATTGTGACAATCTTTCCAAGCGCCATCTACGACCTTAACATCCGTATAGACGAGCCAAAACCTTCCGTCGCTATAACTTAAACATGGCGCCCAAACCCCACCTGAGTTAGGGTTTCCTTTCATGTCTAATTGTGAAACTCTCTGTAATGGATGTGCAACTAAGTGCCAATTCACTAAATCTTTTGAGTGATGTATCTGTACTCCTGGAAACCACTCAAATGTAGATACAGCGATATAATAATCCTCTCCTACCCTACAAATACTTGGATCGGGATTGAATCCTTTAAGTACTGGATTGATAATCTTCATTTGGGACTCCTCCTCAGTTTATTTCCTTTTTTAAGCTTTGAAATCATCAATATGATCCAAATAAACTTTGTCTCTATTCTCTAATTCTCGAAGCATATTTTTATATTTTTTCTCATCTAAGTTATAGAAATGAATATCGATCATGGCTAAAACAAGCAAAATCGCGGGAATAATGGTTGTTGTAATTAAAATTCCAGTTAATGCCTCGGGCGTTTGTGCCTGGTTTGCCACATATCCAAACTTATCAAGAACCAATCCCGGTACAACCCCTCCCAAGGCCATGCCAAATTTAAAGAAAAATCCGATGATCGCGTATATGAGCCCGCCCATTCTTTTCCCAGTCCTATACTCTCCATATTCTATTGTTTCAGGAATGAGCGCCCACATATATCCCCCGGCAGTGAGGCTTCCAGCAGCAGCGATTAATCGAAAGAAGAGTATGAGGTATATATTACTTGGCGGAACAAACAGTAAAGCTAGGAGGCCGATTATATTCAGTAATAATGCATAGTTTAGTAATTTCTTCTTCCCCAATCGCTGATGAAGCTTTGGAATAAACGGTAAAATAACCAATGCAGGCAAGCTTCCTATCAAACCGTACCACTTCACTAAATCCTCTCTTCCTAAGTTATACGTCACGTAATAAATGCCTACTGAATTACTGATTGAATTCACTCCGAAAATGATAATAAAGAAAATACTTAATACAACAAGGGGACGATTCACATGAAATTGCTCAAATATATCAGAAAATTTAATTTTTTCGTCAGATTTTTGAAGAGTGACACGCTCTTTTGTGCTTTTAAAACAAAAGATTAAAAGGAACGCGCCTATCATACCCAAAATACCCATGGTTAGTTGCCAGCCAAGAGATTCGTTACCGGAAATATCGCTTAAATAGGCAGCCAGTAAGGGAACAAAAAAAGCAACGACTAGTCCTCCAAGATTTGCAAATAGCATGCGAACGGATGTTATGCTAACAACTTCTTGATTATTTCTAGTCATTGCAGAAGTTAACGCGCCATATGGAACGTTTATCATTGTATATGTAAGCGACAAGCCAACATAGGTGATATAGGCATATATTAATTTCCCCATATCCGAAAAATCTGGAGTTGTAAAACAGAGTATGGCCAGTATGACAAATGGGAAAGCTCCGAATAATAGATACGGTCTAAAGCGTCCAAATCTGCTGTTCGTTCTGTCTACTATTGTTCCAATAAAAGGATCAGCGAGAGCGTCAATTATTCTAACCACTAAAAACATCGTGCCGGCTGTTGCCGCCGATAAACCAAATACATCTGTATAGAAGAACAAAAGGTAAGTAGACACCGTTGCATAAATTAAATTACATGCGAAATCCCCGGACGCATATCCAACTTTTTCAACCATCCTAATCTTCTTTACATTTTCACTGAGCATGATTACTCCCCTTTTCGATCCTTTAATATGGAACAGTAAGAAATGGAAAAATCTCTTCAGACTTATGCCCAGTGTTTATAAAAGCGCTTTCAAAAAGGTGTTGAAAATCTTAGTGGTTACTTTACTGAGCATTATCATCCTCTAAATCGTGATCAGCAAGCAGTACATTCATCTGTTGGTCGTTGAGCCTCTCCTCCTTTTAATCCGTATTGAATAAGAACTTATCTTATGGACAACTGTAAGTTCATTTCATTAGTTTGTTGATCAAACAAACTAACTTGGTTTAATATTATAAAATCCTTTCAGCTTTTTCAACGTTTTTTCAGATGAAATTTAAATTGGCTTGAGAAAAATATTGATTTCACCTTCTTTTCAGGCGCAGCAAAGATTAAATAACAGATAAAGAGAATAACACTTATAAAGAAGTTCCTCATAAAAAAGGCTTGTTTTCCGCTATAGGGACTGCTCTTCTATGTTTTTCGGGTATAGGCGGTTGAAAGCTTAACAATTTTTCCATTCAAAAATTTAATTTAAACTTTTGGCAAATAAAACACGAATAATGTTTACATCATGACAACCACTATAGATGGATCCGGTTACCGAAAAAACATAAAGGGATTTAATTATGTATTCTTCATCCAATATCGATTAAAATTTAAAACAAAGTTTCAATCTTTATTTCCTGAATACGCATCAAAGGTTGAAACTTAGAGTGATCTTCCACCTTCTCTTCATGGACATAATAAGGTACATGCAATAAATTCAAAGCTCTCTTAGGGGGCTTTTCTATTCGCTAGAACATAACCAGTTAATGGAAATCTCTTTGTGGCTTTCTTCTTATTTCTCGGATTGTTTGTCAGTAAAAAAATTAGTACCTCTTCAATTTCCTTTTCTAAGTCATTATTTAGCAAACGAACAAATGATTTAGACTGATTATCAAACACTCATGAAGGCAAGAGCAAAAGACAAAAGAGCCCGCACCTATATTTTTTGCATGATGAATATAATTCTCAACTAAGATAGATATAGTTAGTGCTTAACCGTACTATAATTTCACTTTACAAATAAGTTTTTTTAAAACTCTTATTTTATTTGAGAGATTGGTATTCCACTTTAAACTTTTATTGGTACTGGAAGTACTAGAAATTGTACTTTTGATCAAATGCTTCTTCCTTGCGACATTGCTGCAAACATAAATTTGTTATTAAAAACAGAAATTAATTCTGTATCAGTTTATTCAATATGTTAATTTTACTTTGGTCTTTATTATTCTTCTTTGTTCTTCTATAGCCATCTAACAAAGACTTATTATAAATCTTGAGGTAATCATCAATAGTTAGCAAATGATATCTCGCTCCGTAATCTTCAAAAATCTCTAGGTTATTATAGTCTACATCTGCAAATGGTTTTAAATCCTCTATGTACGCAATGCCTATTTTAGTATTAGTTTTCCTAAATTCATGCTCATGTAAATCAACCATTTTATAGCCTTGCAGTTCCATAATTTTTTTTAGTTTTTCCCACTTTTCCTCTAAAAAAATTAAAGGAATAAGGGTATCAATATCTTCTGGGGAAAAATCCAACCCAGTTACCTTTTCAAGACCTAAAGAGCCATATAATAATGGAATGATATCTAACTCTTTATTAAGAGTTTTAGCTATATTTATAAATTCTTTATACAATTTCATTTTTTATATCCCCAATATGTAGTGATTCATTATTTAAGAATTAATTGCCCCTTGAAGTTTCAAGTCCTCAAATTCTTCCATATGGTGAATATCCCCAAACTCATTATAACCCCTTTTTTCTAATCAGAAAGGAAGCATTAGTACTTAGAATTGGTTTGGCTGCACTGGGCTCTTTTTTACAATTAACGATTCTTTTATCTAAAAAGCTTTGAATACTGAATTAAAGAATATCATCAATATAATGATGGCTAGTACAACAACAATCTCAAAAGTATGTGAACTGCCATCTTTTTTTCTTGTTCTGTCTTCTCTCTCATTTGTTTCCTATATTTTCTCTGTATTTCATCCTTTTTTCTATTCACCTTACTCGACCCCTTTCAAAATAAAGTAAAGCCATTCTGAATTATTCTTCATGAGGTCAAATCCAATTTTTTATATGGCACCGTTATTCCTTAAATGTATCATGAGTTTGTGGATTGTGATAACTTAGATTGCTGTCTTTGCCTTGTTTTGCAGAAAAACTGAGTCCCAGACCCAAAAGATAATAGCAAATGAAATGCTAAACAAGTAAATTTCGTATGATAATAAAATCCCTAAGGTGTTCATTGGATCAGTGATTAAAGCGAAGAATAACCATACTAAGAAGGAAAAGAATAAGTATATGAATAAATATTTCAGGCTAAACCTTTTTGGCTTACGATTTAAAAAATATTGAACAGG
The DNA here is from genome assembly GCF_053903245.1 of Bacillus sp. K7. NCBI lineage: Bacteria > Bacillati > Bacillota > Bacilli > Caryophanales > Bacillaceae > Bacillus > Bacillus sp. K7. The sequence goes on along the minus strand of NZ_CP096406.1, from coordinate 1,811,157 downwards.
TGTTGCAAAGATTAAATAAAAGATATAGAGAATAGCACTTATTAGAATGTATGGATAGTAACCATTATAATCGATGCAAAAAACATAAACAGCAGCAGCAGATAACGCAGACAAGACATGAACAAACATGATCCTTAAAACTTGCATGTTTAATAACCCCTTTCATGATAAAATCTTCTTCAACATTGTTCAGTCACCTCCTTAAAATCACTTTAATATCCATGTTTTATTTAATCTCAGCCTCTACTTGGGATTTTTCTTTTAACCCAAACACACTGAATTGACCTTCGAATTCACACTCTTTAATTTTACGTTTAAATTCTTCCGCTGTTTCTTCATAATTAAAATCATTTAAAAACCATGTAATACTTCTAGTATCCAACCTTTTGCAAATCTCTCTAATGTAAGGAAGGTCTACATCCGAAAAAGAAAACCCAAAAGAATAAATATTCTTTATAGAACGTAAATTATCAAAAAAGTGTTTTGAATTATTTATTATTTCATCCGTGTTCTTTCTTAATAAATCATGTAACTCTGCCAGATCCAATTGTGTGCCAATTGGATAGCTATCAAATTCCCTGCCATTTTCTCCATGCCCAACGATAGTTTTATCACCTTGTGTTCCATGTATATGTTCAACGTTTTCAGCATCATAATATTCTTCAAGCACATATGTATAATTAAAAGTCAAAAACACATCTTTTTCTGAATTTATTAAGTTATAAAATGAAGGAATAAAAGAAATTTCCGATATATCAATAGTGTTAACCCATTCAAAAAACAGTTCTCTAATTTTTTTTATTGCTTTACGAAAATTTGCAGAAACATCTTCATAAATCTGGGCTTGTTTAAAGGCTTCTTCATCAAATATATAAGACATATCGTCAAAATAATTATCGAAGTTTAATCTTCCTAAACTCCTTTCAATATCACACCAGTTTTCTCCATCTTTTTCAGTTTCAGAAATTAACCGCACAAGAAAGGATACTAATTCATCGCTATTAAATACTTCTTCACCATCAGGGAGTATTGAACTATTGATATCAAAAGTCGCTTCCCCAACTGTGTAATTTTCAAGTAAGTAATTATGGAAGTCCGAATACTTTGTAGGTAAACCATGTGCAATGTCAAATCCATTACCTAATATAAATAAGTTACTCATCTTTTCACCTCATTTTTGCAAATCACTTTTAGTATTGGCTATCTATTGGTAAAACATCATCTGTAAGCATTTCTCCATTTATGTTTATTGGAGGAGTCCTAATTTCTAAATAAGATGAAGCAAAATCAATGGAATATTTATTTTGTTTTTCATCTAAACCAGTAATTACTCCATATTCATAGTCATTTGAACCGCACTCAGGAAGTGTATTTATTTCTAAAATGTTTAACATTGCATCTGAGATTTCTTTATATCTCTGAACCTTTGAAAGTTCAGCAAAATCACTATTTAATTTTAAATTAAGATCTACATAGTATGCGTCTTTCTCTGACTCATTCTTTCTTAACTTATAGATAGTTTTAGTAATATACGTATTTAAATCGGTATTATCAAGAACTTTGTCGCCTTCTTTCTTAATTGCCTCTAAGTCCGGTTGTTGAGAAGAACACGCACCTAAAAGAAACGCTAAAATTACTATACTGATACTAATTCGCCCCATACTCTAACTCTTAATTATAAACCTAAAAAACTTTAAATAAAACTGCTGTTTTATTCAAACACCACATAGCTTAAAATCACTGGATGAAGAATGTTTCTGTTGAATACAAGTTCTGAACTACCGGCAGATCTATAGCATAAAAAAAGCGCCCTGACTTAGTGAAGTGACCCCCTAAAGTTAGACACGGGTTTTCATTAGGCAGTTTTTGAGGCATGAGTTCGGTATTGTACCGGACTCATGCCTTTTAGTTTTGCCTTTATTCGTTTTTGATTGTAGTAGTCAATATATCGTTCAAGTTCTTGCTTTAAGTGTTCGATACTTTCAAATTCTTTTAGGTACAGAAATTCAGACTTTAGGATGCCGAAGAAATTCTCGATCACTGCGTTATCGTAACAGTTGCCTTTTCGGGACATGCTTTGTGTAATCCCGCGTTCTTTTAAGGCTTGCCTATAATGCTTCATTTGGTAATGCCAGCCTTGGTCGGAATGCATAATGGGCTTGTCCCCATCTTTCAAATGCTTGAATGCCTGATCAAGCATCACCGAAACAAGAGAATAAACAGGCCTTAAACCAATCGTATAGGTAATGATCTCACCATTAAACAGATCTAATACGGGCGATACGTACAGCTTCTGCCCAAATAATTTGAACTCCGTCATGTCCGTGACCCATTTTTCATTTGGCTTTTGAATGTTAGGCGCCACTTTGCCGATTGTTCCTTTATATGAACGATATTTCTTCTTTCGAATCATACATTTTAGTCCGAGGGCTTTCATGATGCGCTGCACCTTCTTGTGATTGACCTTTCGTCCCCGATTCTTTAGTTCATCACGAATACGGCGGTATCCATACCGGCCTTGATGTTCTTTAAAAATAAGTTGAACCATCTTTTTTATGTCGGCATCTCGATCAGGGCGATCAAAATGCTTTACGCAGTAATAGTAGGTGCTGCGTGGGATACCTGCGAGCCTGAGAAGTGCTTTCACCGGATACTTATGCCTTAAATCATAGACTACTTGCGCTTTGTCTTGTTTGGTGATTGTTCCTTGTTTTGAACTAAGGCATTCAACTTTTTTAAATACTCATTCTCCATACGCAACCGTTCGTTTTCCGCCTGTAATGCTTCTATTGAGCCTATAGCTGGTGCTTGCTTTCCTGTTTTCTTTTTCATGGATGGACGCCCCTTTTTCTTTGTTTTGAGGGCGTCTGCTCCTTGTGTTTGTACTACGTGCTGCCAGTTCCAAAGCGTTGAGTCAGAAGGCAAATTAAATATCGCAGCTGTTTCTAAGATAGACGTCCCATGTTCATTCATATAGTCAAGTACGTCTAGTTTATATTGGACTGGATAATTTGTATATGACTTTAAGAACGCTTTTTCACCGTGATATTGATATTTTCTCACCCAATATTGGAGTACCCTTTTATGCACTCCAATATGATTTGCGATCCCAAGCAAACTCTCGTTGCCGTTTATATAGCGTAAGACCGCGTTGATTTTTTCTTCGTTTTTAAATTTAGCCAAAAGAAAAAGCACCCCAAATTTTAGACTGTGTCTAAAATTTGGGGTGCACTTCATAGAAGCCAGGCGCTTTTTCCTCTTTTAATACGCAGACATAAATGTATACTTGATAGTTTTCTTAGAACCTGTATTAATAAGTTTAAATCTGTAACTAGCTGAGTAACTTTTCGCCGCTTTGGTAAAGTACATGCTTGTTTTTCCTTTTTTCTTTGCATTAAATGTTTTTACATTTTTCCAACCTTTGCTTGCCTTATGTTGCAGAACAGCTTTGATCTTTCCACTACCTGATCCGTTTGCTGTTAAAAAACCAGATACCTTCCCCTTATAATAAGGATGAATAGTTGGAGTATAAGTGTAATTCGTAAAGGAACCTGAGTGATAGTATTCAACAAACATACCACCCGTTTTTTTCCAGTCCTTAGCCTGTGCCTTGTTACTCGCTAGATCAACAGCTGTAAAGCCAGTCAATGCAATAACAAAAGTAGCTAATGTCATAACCAATTTCTTTTTCATTGTGTAATTCCTCCTGTTTTCTTATGGACCATTTTTCATTTCTTTGAATATAATACTTAAGACCGGAAGAATGTGCATCCTTCTAAAATAGTGAATTAACTTTGTTTACGGATAAAAAATGACAATATGATCATTTCTTTAGAACTAAACAAAAAGTAAATAGCAGATATTAATCGATTTTTCATTTAAGATTTAAAGACTATCCTAATAATTAATATCCTCTATTCTCTTTAAAATTGTTGTTTTATTCAGATGCCATAACAAAAAAAGCGTCCTAACTTCTGTTGCCGGTACGCTTTTTTTCTTAATATATGGACATATAACGATATTCCAGAGTTATTTGGATTTACAAACTATATCTTCTGCTGACTCTTTTTTAAAATAAGCTTCTAACTGATTAAGAACTAAGAGTTGAGTGCATTCACAATTTCTCTCCACCACTACATATCCATTGTCTGTAAAGTAAATCAATCAGGTAGCTTCTTCATTTTCATATTGACCTTGGAATAGCCAGTTCCTCTCTATTAAAGAACGGACAATAAACAAATAAGCACCATTGTTATAAAGCTACCAAAAGACGTTCGCATATTGTTCGTTCTTGTCTCTAAGTAGTTCGAAATTAATGAACGGTATGTATAAATCTTTGTCTGATAAATTTAATTTGTTTCTAAAGTATTTAATCGCTTCATCCTGTTCTTTAGAAATAATGTTTGGCATTTTTTCAATCTCCTTTTTGTATAATGTTTTAATACACACTGAATTGGGTAAAAATCTGTAGAGGTGATTTCTTTGAATAATGAACATAAAGTTACTCATTACTCTTCATTTGTTTTTTCAACAATTATGGTTTTGCTGGTTGCTATCTTTCCACAATACACTTCTTGGTTTGTAACACTTTTCTTCCTTGGTTTTGCACTTATCTATACATTCCAAAAACATAAAACAAGCTCTTCAAAAACAATTTCTTATACTTCGTATTTTTTATTCATCGTTTCATTGACTTACACTTTAGTCAATATGTAATATTAATCCTCCCTTTCTGGGAGGATTTTTTTGTTTAAACTTATCAGCAGCTTTTGGGCCACCTCTATCTGTAATGATAAAGCTATCTGAGCTAATTTTTTTCTTGCGATCTTTGTCTTCATAAATTGTAACATTGTGGCGTGTCATTAGTGTCGCCCCGGCCATTTTAAACTCTTTACGATCTTTAAAATAAACAACAGGATATTCACCTAAAATAACCATATTGGCTAAACCCGCTAAGTAAGATGACCATCCCCCTGAAGGAAGATTTAATGCAAATCCTAGTGTCTGAACAACTGCAGCTAAAGAATATTTTTCGAATTTTGTGCTTCCGTACTCGGTTCCAGCTGATTCCCAGTCATCAGCAGTTGGTTTACTGTTTTGACTGTTAAGCACTGAGGCTGTTTTAAGTACATTAACTGGTTGATTAACACTTAATGTAGTTGTTTGGTTTTTTCTGGATTCTTCTTTAGCTTCCGCCCCAGTCGCAAAAGGAGAAAGCAACCCGCCAATGGACAACATTCCAACAATACCAACCTTACAAATCGTAGAGTTCATGGTAATCCTCCTCCAAATGTAAAATTTTGTGTACATTCGGCTATTACCCCATATATATCCATTTAAACTATAAAATAATATTTTTTAACTAATCTGTCATAATTGTTCACTCATATAATCAACCCATTCAATAAAAGCATTAATTATAGGTTGTGTATTGCTGTATCTGCTTTTTATTTCCAGACTCATTCTCATTGTATCAACAGACATTGTATGTGCTTTAACTGCCTATTAACATGCTTATTCAGCAACATAACTAAAAAACAAACATTCCCCTGTCTCGATAAAATATCGTTTTTATTGAATGTTTAATTTTATTTTTACTCCAGTGCTATTTTATAATCTTCATTAAGCCATTTGAGTAGTAATCATATCTTTCTAGTCTATAAAATGACTTGTTTAAATACCAGCTATAAAGTGAATTAGTTCCTTTGCTTGAATTGCATGATTTACAAGCAGGAACATTATTACTTAAATCGTTTGCACTACTAGGGTCAACATGGTCTAGATGGAGTTTTTGATTGTTAACTTTAAAATGATCTATCTCCGATAATCTACAATAGGCACAACTGTAGTAAAAATATGATTTACACCTGTCTCTCTCAACCTCAGAAATTTTGTGTTTTTTCTTTTTCCTTTTTAACTGGTAAAACTTTATTTTTTCTTTATTGAACCTTTGGTATTCTTTTATGGAACCGTTTTGAGTTCTCTTCTTCCAAGCTATATTGTTCCGTTCTCTTCCTTTATCACTCTTAGCATATTTTTCTTTCATGATTCTAGAAGATTCTCGATTATTAATAGCCCATTTATGGGCTTTATTGATAGCGCATGATTTGCAATATGGGTATAATCCATCTACGTTATTACTTTTATTTTTATAGTACATATCTGTTAACTGCCAATCATTGCATATTGAACAAAGCTTGTATTCAACTTCATTGATTGTTTTGTGCGTTTTATTGTATTTGTCCTTTTTCCTTTGAATTGCTCTTCTATCTTTCTCTTCTTGTGTTAACCCGATCACTTTTACACTCCTCTAATTTTATTTTTATCCAACAAATCAATTATGTAAGTCTCGTACATGTCATCCCAATAAGGGTCTGTTCTTGCTATGTATTTCTTTACTCTTCCGTTCTCCTCAATCTTAAAGGTTTGTCCCTTTTGAATATCAGTGAACTTTTTTTTTCTCCAGATTCCTCTGATTAATATTTCAACTTCTTTAACCTCAACTGTTTGCTGCATCACATTCCTCCTTTTTGATTTTCATGTGTCAACACTGTAGATAACTATACTTTTTAGAATGGTAGCAAAATCGAATCCCATTAAGTACCACCGCCATATCGCTTTATATATCACCTTCGCTTAGCTAATATGTTCTAAGTAGGAGGTGATATTTTGTTTGTATCGCCAATGCTATTGCAATCGATAAAGGAACCATTAGATGACGAGAACTATATCACTGAGCTCAAATTTGATGGAATCAGACTCATCCTTTCTAAATTTGATAATCAGATAAAGCTATATACTCGTCACAACAACAAAGTAACAAGCAAGTTTCCAGAACTCTTGGACTTAGATATTCCAGATGGAACCGTACTCGATGGTGAAGTCATTGTAGCTGCCCCAGATGGTGCTCCTAACTTTGAAGCTGTAATGGAACGTTTTATGTCCAAAAAATCAGTCCACAACATCGTTTACTGTGTCTTTGATGTTATCTACAAAGACGGTCAGTCAATTGCAGCTAAGCCGCTCATCGAACGAAAAACAGTTCTGAACTTACTTGAGCTAAATCATCCTAATATCTTTGTAATTGAAGGAATTCAAGGTAACAGCCTCGCTTACTTCAATCTGGCCAAAGAAAAGAATTTAGAGGGAATCGTACTCAAAAAAGCTGACTCCCCTTATGAGATCATAAACGTTCACATAATTGGCTGAAAGTGATCAATTACGATTACACCGAAGTTCTTATTACCGGCTACACCAAAAAGGATATAAAATTCCTTCTATCCTATCCCGATGGAACTGCAGCTGGATTTATGGAATTCATGCCACATGCAGAACGTGGCAAGTTTCATTCTATGAAACAAGTAAAGTCTGAATCTGATGAATATGTATTTATTGAGCCTATTTTATGTAAGGTTAAGCACAGATTTAAGACTAGGCACGGCAAACTTCGCATACCTTCCTTCGAATCCTGGAGAGTATAATTTCTCCGTTACATTAACTCCTTAGCACCAAGTAATTAAAAAGCTAATGAAAATTTAGTACATTGGTCATTTAGTGTTTTCTAACGGAATTATATTCACTTCTCTCTGTACTAGGTGTTTTTGATGGCAACTTGGACATGAAACACTTGTTACAATTGAAGGTGGATAGAAAATCACTTCATTACAGCTTCTGCAAGTAAAACAATCCTTTTTTCTTACCATAACTAGATCACCCACATCCTATAAAATAAATATTTTATGCAGTTTCTTTTTTGAGAGTCACCTTATACTTCACAGCCATATCTTTAACAATCGCTAAGAAAATCTCTGTAAGCTTTGGATCTTCTACTTTTGTTTTAGACGCTCCCTCTTTTTTTCATGTTATTTCTTTTATTATCAAGTCTTCTTTGCAGATTACATTTCCCTCGAGTTTCTAAGGTTTTGTAACTCTCAGACCATACTGCCGAGTGACTTAACCCACTTTCTTTTGCTATTAATCTAATAATTTTGTTGATTTCTTTTCTCCAATTCGACGGATTTAATCCAATCAAATCAAAGATCCTCTTTTGCTCATTTTCAATAACAGTTATTCGTTTTTCTTGTTGTACCATATTATTAACTGTTGCAGCTAAAACCTCTAGCTCTGTTTTTGGCTGCATTAACTCTTTTTCCATTCGATTAAACGCTTTTACATATTGAGGTGAAAAGATAATGCCTTTCTCACCAATCATATTATTGGCAACCATTTCACAGCCCATTTTGTAAGAAGATAATGTTTATAACTCTTTCCTGTTCCTGACTGATATGTACTTTAACGAAATATTCGTCAGCCCCCAAAGTTAGGGTTTGACTCAAAACCGTAACGTATCCTTCAATGTCACGAAGTAAATGATCATGACGCTTACCGATCAACTCCGCCACTTCACGACTATCCACCAAAAATTGTCCATCCTGGTCTGTTACTGTTAAGTTATATTCCAATAAAATTCCTCCATTAATTTATTTTCATTAAAAACTATCGTTTATTTAGACTTCATCAGGTTGTCTAATAGTGTCTAACAATTCTTTCTTCTTGAAATATGTCTTTTCCAAACGATTTACTTCCTTTTGCAATTCAGTAGCAGCATCATACTTAAGGATCCATTCTCCTACTCCACAGATTTCTCTTTGTTCTATCTCAAACGTTTTTATGTGATGGCCTTCAAACCAAATCCATACTCTTGTTCCGTTTCCAAATTCATTATTAAAAGCAGCTACTTTCTCAGTTCCCGCATAAATACGTTTATACTTGCTGTCATCGACTACATAAGTGTTCATTTTACTTTCTCCTTATAGAGTGTATTGAGTGTCTTTAATTGAATCCCAATCAAACGTTTCGAGAATTTTGGACTTATCATCTTACTTGAGATCGCTTTAATCATTGTTTTGGTATCTATTGCAGTAAGTTAGACTATATTTCAATATTTTCTGATTGTTCATCTCTGAACCCCATATCCCTCACTTCAATACATATCTCAATAAAGTTTACCAATTATTTACAAAATATTAACCCAAAAAAATCTATGACTGCAATATCATTGTAAGTAGAACTGATCAACATTTCTATTACGAATAAGGAGGCTTTCTATGTTCAGAAAATCATTATTCTTTATTTTTGCATTGTTAATATCTTTTACTGCATTGCTTTTCGACCTCCAAACAGCATCTGCATTGCCACCAGGTACGCCTTCAAAATTAGAAGCACAATCACAATTAAACTCTTTAACAGTTAAGACCGAAGATCCTATGACTGGCTATTCTCGCGATTTGTTCCCACACTGGAGTAGTCAAGGTAATGGTTGCAATACCCGGCAGCTAGTGCTACAGCGTGACGCTGAATACTACAGCGGGAATTGCCCTGTAACATCCGGTAAATGGTACAGTTACTTCGACGGTGTTACAGTATACTCTCCATCCGAAATTGATATTGATCACATTGTTCCTCTAGCAGAAGCATGGCGTTCAGGAGCTAGAAGTTGGACGACAGAAAAGCGTAAGCAATTCGCTAACGACCTCGATGGTCCTCAACTAATTGCAGTAACTGCTAGTATCAACCGCTCTAAAGGTGACCAAGACCCTTCAACATGGCAACCGCCTCGTGTTGCTGCACGTTGTGGGTACGCTAAGTGGTGGATCAACACTAAGTATCGCTGGGACCTTAGCTTGCAGTCTACTGAGAAATCTTCACTGCAAACCATGCTCAACACTTGCTCATACTAAGTTTAACAGTCATACGCAGAAAGGAGTCAGCTGATGGATAAGAAGTCAACCGTCTTTATTGCAACCCACGGTGTCATGACCAAAGAGGCAGGTGTCATTAGTGGAGAACTCGAACTGATCACTACCTGTGATGACAAAGGAGTTCTCACACTGGCTATTACATATGTAGGAGCCAAGGATTTGTATACTCTTCCAGGTGAAGACTACCGCTTAAATGACCCGTCTGATCACGAAGTCGTCCACCGTATGCTAGCCACTGTGCTTGAGCGTCCTTGACCAAATATCAAGGGCGTTTTTAATGAAACTTATTGCGAATCGGTTGGAGCAATTAATTCCGTCATCCACAGTTGGAGTTAAAATTAATGAGTGGTATAAATACATTCGGATGTTCGCCGTTCCAGATGCTGGATATTAAAAGCAGAGGTTGAAGAAGAAATAAAACATATGAAGGAAGACCAAGACTTATTGCTGTATTATTCTCTCATGTGTTTTCGTCATCAGCTAATGCTCGATTACCTTGAACCTAAGTCCTTGAATAAAGAACGCCCTAAAATTTCAGACTTATTAGAAAAGATTGAAAGCACCCAAACAAAACTTAAAGGTGTTCTTGAATACTACGGGAATTTCTTTAGAGGGATGAATGAATTTGATAAGAAAGAATATATAAAAGCAATAAGGTCTTATAAAATTACTGAGAAAAAGCTCGCTTTAGTAACAGATGAAATTGAACGAGCTGAATTCTATTTCAAAATGGCAGAAGTGTACTATCACATGAAACAAACCCATGTATCAATGCACTATGCTGAAGCAGCCCTTAATATTTATAAAGACCAAAAAACTTATACTGTTCGCCGAATACAATGTGCATTTGTTATAGCAGGTAACTTTGAATTTGGAAAGTCATGAAAAAGCAGTTCCGCATCTTCAAAGAGCCCTAAAAGATTCTAAAGCCATAAACAAGCCCAAACTAATTGGTGCATCACTATACAATTTGGGGAACTGTTATTATAAGATGAAAGAGTATAACAAAGCTTCTGAATATATTGAACAAGCAGTCTCATTGTACGAAAACGATAAAAGTGATCTTCACCCTCATACGTTATTTACACTGACGCAAATTTACTTCAAAATGAAGGATATTGAAAAAGCCCTTATTCTTTATAAAAAAGGAATCGAGAGAGCACAAAGCATTAACGATGCTGTCTTAGTTGCTGAGTTTAATTACTTAAAGGCTTTATATATCGACTCTATAGATAAACGCACAGTTTTTCAAACTTTTTCTGTACTTAAAGATCATGTTATGTATTCAGATTTAGAGGAATTAGCACTCGACACGGCTAATTATTGTAAGGAGATAGGGCAATTTGAAAACTCGGTGGATGCCCGAATCCAAAATCATCTTCATTAAGAATATCATCATAAATACTAGGTATATCATAAGAAAATACGGTTAGCAGATTTATAGATCTCTTCAACTATGTTTGGTCTAAAAGATTGGGAAAAAGCCAATTGAAAGTGAAATTGATCCTTGTCTCTTAAATCTTACTGATCTGTCACTTTCTCTATACGATTTAGCGTTATAGTGATCGGTGTAGCGTTCTTCCCTTTGCCTGTTGATTCCTGCAGCTTTTTAAAATCTTGTTGAATGAATTGTTCGTTAGGCTCAGTCTCTGCATACTCTGTTTTTAAATCCTCATCAAGTTTGTTTAGCTTATCAAGTGTTTTTTGACGTTTGTCGTCTGTGGAAGATAGTTTGTCTTTGAAGTCTTCTGTTGAGAATATTTCAAGGGGAAGAATATCATTGATGTCGTTTAGAATGTCTTTGCTTTCTTTTGTTCAGACATAATGGACTTTGATATTTTATAAGCGTTTGCCAGCTCGTGTTCTAAGAAGGTTTTTTCTATATAAGCATCTGAAAACTTTGCTTCTTCAAGTTTTGAAGAAATGCTGGCTTAAAACAGCAATTTTCATATCAATTAAATCAAGCCATTGACCGGTAACACCGACATGATCATGATATAATGCTTTAATATTGTCAGCACCTTTACTTGAAAAATACGCTGTCGCCCAGATCAGCTACATTTTTAATTGCTTTTCTGAGCTTCACCATTTGTGACCTTAGTTCCTTATACTCTTTGGTTCTTCTATCCGCTTCAGAGAGTAATGAATCAGCCTAAAATACCTTCATTATTCTATGAAAATTTTACCACAGCCATTTAATTCACATAACAGAAAAACCATCCAAACGTTGACTGCCTTAATGCATAGTGCTTCATTTACATGAAGTCTTTAAGTTGATCAAATATAATCTCAGTATCTTCATTTTTGGACACCCCTAACTTCTGAGCAGCTGCTTGAACCACAGTTTTTAAATTATTCGACTTTATTTGGTGTGAGTATGAAGAAACAACTGACATCAACACGTCAGCCAATTCAAAAGCCATGTCACCTTGTGCCTCTATGGAATTATGGTAAATAACATTCAGCAACCACTTCAGGTCTTCAAAACTTTGGATTGGAAAAAGAGAAATCCTATACATCTCCATAGGATTCTTATTAGCAAGAATTTTTTCGACTTCTTCCTTCTGAATAGCATCTGGATCATTTGGATCAATGCTAGGGATATCATCAAAATTTAAATTTTCGTTTTCTTGAATTTTTTCATATTCATGTGTGTATAGCTTTGATAAAAATTCATTAAATGAACCTGCAATCTTAAAGTCATTATTTAATTCTAGGTCAAAGAAATGAACAGGTGGATTTTCATTAGTTAGGCGATAATCTAATGCAACCTCATTGTGTCCATCTCCCTGTATGAACAATAGTTTTTGTGGTAGACCCCACTCTTTTATTAAATAATCACTCTCTAAGATCCCCAAATCTTTTCCTATTCCTCTCATGTGATCAACTTGAATATGGTCGTCTGCCCAAGACGTTATATGCTTTGTTGGGAACGCATTAAAGGTAATCAATCCACCATTTTGTTGAATGATCAATTTTTTATATTCATGGGGCAAAGTTACATTCAACTCTTTTTCAATCTTCCTTACTTCGTCTTCACTGATATCCTTTAACCTGAAAGGATCATATTCAATGTTCAGCCAAATGACTCTCATTTTCTCACCTCCTATGGGTTATCTACTAATTACACCCATATAAATACGCTTCTACACCTGTCATGTTTCATAAATCTTGTTCAATGCGTTTAATCGGGATTTTAAAGCGATCAAACATTAATATCATGCCAATCCATGCATTACACTGTACGCTTGCTGCATTATTTATAGACTCAGGCGCAAAAATATATTCAAGTGCGACTAGGTCATTAACCGCCAATGTGTTAATTCCCGTGTAAGTAAAAACTAACCCAAAACCGAATGAAGGATTACGAGAATTAGTCTCGTCACTTATGGAGTAAATTTATAACTTCAAATATTTTTGGTCATTTATTGGCCAACGACCAGAAATGATTTTCTCCCATTCTATTGACCAAATAAAAAAATCCCCTGACATCAATAGTGCCAAGGGATTGAAAGATTAATACTGAGACATGTACTGTTCGCGCTCCCAAGGGTGAACTTGTGTACGGAACATATCCCATTCGATTTCTTTTGATTCGATGAAGTGTTCGAATAGGTGCTCGCCCAGCGCTTTGACCATGACTTCGTTTGATTTGAATTCTTCTAGCGCTTCCGCAAGTGTTGCTGGAAGGTCAACGATTCCGTTTTCCATGCGCTCTTCTTTGTTCATCACGTAGATGTTGCGGTCGATTGGAGCTGGCGCTTCCAGTTTGTTTTTGATTCCGTCTAAGCCTGCAGCAAGCAATACGCTGAGTGCAAGGTACGGGTTAGCAGCTGGGTCTACGCTGCGTACTTCAACACGTGTGCTGATGCCGCGGGAAGCCGGGATACGGATAAGCGGGCTTCTGTTTTGCGCGCTCCATGCTACGTAGCAAGGTGCTTCATAGCCAGGAACAAGACGTTTGTAAGAGTTTACTGTCGGGTTTGTTACTGCTGTAAAGCTTGTTGCGTGCTTCACGATACCTGCAATGAAGTGTTTCGCTGTTTCACTTAACTGAAGATCAGCGTTTTCGTCATAGAATGAGTTAACGCCATCTTTGAAGAGTGATAGGTTGCAGTGCATACCGGAACCGTTCACACCGAACAACGGTTTTGGCATAAATGTCGCATGCAGGCCGTGTTTGCGGGCAATTGTTTTAACAACTAGCTTAAATGTTTGGATATCATCACATGAACGGACTGCACCAGCATATTTAAAATCGATTTCGTGCTGGCCAGGCGCTACTTCGTGGTGAGACGCTTCGATTTCAAAGCCCATCTCTTCAAGCTCAAGAACGATATCGCGGCGGCAGTTTTCTCCCAAGTCTGTTGGAGCCAAGTCGAAATATCCGCCTTTGTCGTTTAATTCAAGCGTCGGTTCGCCTTTTTCATCTAATTTAAATAAGAAAAATTCTGGCTCAGGCCCGAGGTTAAAATCACTGAAGCCAAGGTCTTCCATTTCTTTCAAAATCCGTTTTAAGTTGTTTCGCGGGTCACCTTCGAAAGGTGTGCCATCTGGATTGTAGATATCACAGATGAAACGTGCTACTTTACCTTTTTCAGCCGTCCATGGGAAGATAACAAATGTATTCAGATCTGGATACAGGTACATGTCTGACTCTTCGATGCGAACGAATCCTTCAATAGAAGAACCGTCAAACATGACTTTATTATCAAGCGCTTTTTCAAGCTGGCTTACAGGAATCTCAACGTTCTTGATTGTTCCAAGAATGTCAGTAAACTGAAGACGGATATACTTCACGTTTTCATCTTTTACTAATTTTACGATATCTTCTCTAGTGTACTTTGCCATTTCGTAAAACTCCTCCTCTTAAAAGGTAAATGTATATAGCAAAACAGTTGCTAACGGATTAATGAAAGAAGCGGGACATGTCGCCTTGGCGGAATGTGTTCCCTCTTTGAAAACGGCCGGCTTGCATGAGCTCGTTTTTCAGGAGCTGTCTTAGTTCGTCATCGGACAGATCATGTTTCATTGGTTTTTTCGTCTTTTCGTTTTGTTTTTGCTCCGGCTCGGCTTCTGCCTTTGCCAGAATTTGTTTAATCCCTGCCATGTTTACACCTTGTTCTATCAGGTGCTTGATTTCTAACAGTTTATCTACATCATGGAACGAAAATAATCGTCTATTCCCTTCGCTTCTCGCTGGGAATATCAGTCCATTTTCCTCATAATATCGAATTTGTCTTGCTGATAACTCCGTTAACTGCATGACAATTCCTATTGGAAATAAAGGCATTGAGCGGCGAATATTATCACTCATCTCAATTTCCTCCTTTTCTTAACTTAGTTTCATTATAGGTGATGTTATATTTTGTGTCAATACGATGTAAGAAATCTTAACATCAAATTCAGTGAAATTTTTAAAAAATTTAAATTAATTGCTTTTCCATGAGTGAATCCACTGCACTGCAGATGGCATTTTTCACATGCGAATAGGTTAATCCTCCCTGAACATACGCTACATACGGCGGGCGGATAGGGCCATCTGCTGATAATTCGATGCTTGCTCCTTGAATAAATGTGCCTGCTGCCATAATGACATCATCTTCGTATCCCGGCATGTAGGCCGGATAAGGTGTCACGTGTGCATTGATCGGTGATGCATATTGAATCGCCTGGCAAAAGGCAATCATTTTTTCTCTATCAGAAAACTCAACTGATTGAATCAAATCCGTTCTTTTCGCATCCCATTTCGGGTTTGAAGTAAAGCCCAGCTTTTCAAGGAATCTCGCTGTAAACACAGCTCCCTTTAAGCTTTGCGACACAACGTGAGGGGCCAAAAAGAAGCCTTGATACATTTCTTGGAGCGAATAAAGAGATGCCCCTGCTTCCCTGCCGATGCCCGGTGATGTCATACGGTACGAGCAGGCTTCAACCCATTTCGCTTTTCCGACGAGATAGCCTCCTGTTTTCGCAAGCCCGCCGCCGGGATTTTTAATGAGAGATCCCGCCATCAGATCGGCTCCTACATGGCAAGGTTCCAGTTCCTCCACAAATTCTCCGTAACAGTTGTCGACAAATACGATTAGGTTTTCATTGATTTCTTTTACAAAACGGATCATTTCTTCTATTTCGCTGATTAAGAAAGAAGGGCGATTTGCATATCCTTTTGAGCGCTGTATGCCAATTACTTTTGTCTTCGGATTGATCGCAGCGGCGACCTCATCATAGTCTATTTTTCCATCTTCCGTCAGATTAACCGCGTTGTAGCCGATGTGAAAATCCTTTAACGATCCAGCGTTTTCTTCTCCTCTGACGCCCACAATTTCTTCTAGCGTATCATAGGGCTTGCCTGTGATATAAAGAAGCTCGTCCCCCGGTCTGAGAACACCGAACAAAGCAATCGAGATGGCATGTGTGCCTGAGATAATTTGCGGCCTTACAAGACCCGCTTCTCCGCCAAACACATCCGCATAAATGCTTTCAAGCGTGTCCCTCCCGATATCATCATAGCCGTATCCTGTAGACGGCGTAAAATGAGTGTCGCTTACTTTGTGTTTTCTATAGCTTTCAAGCACTCTCCACTCATTACGTTCACTGATTTCTTCTATTTGTTTATGAACACCGGAAATGTCCGCTTCCACTTCCATTGCCGTTTTTTTCAATAATTCTCCGTGTGTTAATGTGTCAAACATGTTTTGTATGTCCTTCCTACATATACTTCTTTAATTCACCGATGATGCTTTGCTCCTCTTGTACATAGCCTGATATGTCGTATCGTTCATTTTCTTCATCAAAGTAGAAGCGATCAACCATCGTTTCCGATTTGATTCTAGAAAGAAGCTTACCTTCACTTGCCGGCACATGCGCTTCAAAAGACGTTAACAGCTCTTGGCGCAAATAGCGCTGAATCGCTTCTTTAAATGTATCAGCGTCTTCCCCACGCTTCGCACTGACCATAATGTGATCCCTTCCAGCGGACGGTATAAAATCAGGCAGTTTTTGATCACATTTATTGTAGGCTGTCAGCATCGGAATATCATCGGCTTCAAGCTCCTCAAGCAACCGAAGCACCGTTTTTTCGTGTCCTGTGTAATCCTCATTTGAAGAATCAATTAAATGCAGGATCAAATCCGCTTCCTTGACTTCCTCAAGCGTTGACCGAAATGCAGCAATCAGTGTCGTCGGAAGATCCTGAATAAACCCTACTGTATCTGACAGAAGCACGCTGTAACCGCTTGGCAGGACCATTTTTCTGGTCATCGGATCCAATGTGGCAAACAGGAGGTCTTCTTCATAGCTGTCCGCACTTGTCAGCCGGTTGAACCATGTAGATTTCCCCGCGTTTGTATAACCGACAAGCGCGATTTGAAGCACGCCATTTTTCTTTCTTCTCTCACGGTACCGGCTTCTATGGCGAATGACAGTCGAGAGCTGTGTGTTGATTTCATGAATGCGATTTCTGATATGGCGGCGGTCGGTTTCCAGTTTTGTTTCACCGGGACCTCTCGCCCCAATTCCACCGCCTTGCCGGGAGAGATTGATCCCTTGCCCCGTCAGACGCGGCAGTGCATATTGCAGCTGGGCCAGCTCAATCTGGAGTTTGCCTTCTCTCGTTCTCGCCCGTTTTGCGAAAATATCTAAAATCAATTGCGTGCGGTCAATCATCTTCACTTCAATCGCGGTTGCCAATGACTTTAATTGGCTTGGCGACAGCTCATCATTAAAAATAAGGAGATCAGCTTCAAGCTCTTCCACCAATGCCTTCAGCTCTTCTACCTTCCCTTTTCCTATATATGTAGCGGCGTCAGCCCTGTTCCGTTTTTGTGTGACGCTGGTTAATACGGTTCCGTCTGCTGTTTTTGTCAAAGATGCAAGCTCTTCCATAGAATTTTCAAAATGCTCATCCGTGATATGCGGCAGCTGACATCCGACTAAAATGGCTTTTTCCTGTCTTGTTTCCTGTTCGTTCAAATGGATGTTCCTTTCTTTTGCATATTGGGCAGTAGTATTATCATACCAAACCCTGCATGTGTATACCACAAATCGATTGCTTTGAAAAGTTAGAAATACAACAAAAAACAGACCTCTCGAAAGCTGAGAGGCCTATACAGAGCCAGATGCTTCTTCTTGAATGGAAAGATCTTGGCTTTTAATGGTCATCAAGTCGCTTTTTAAGTATTGATCGCCCATTAAAAGCCTCATGGCTTGCGCTCTGATCGATTTTTCGATCACATTTCTGACAAAACGGCCATTGCTGAATTTAATGGGACTTGTCGCGCTTTTGACTGTCATTAAGTAATCTTTCAATTTCCATTCCGCTTCTTGACTCAGCTGGTATTCTCTTTCAGCGATCATTCGTTTCGCAATCTCCATGAGCTGGGTGACAGAATAATCCGGAAAGTCAATGGAGATGGGAAATCTTGATTGGAGACCGGGATTTAATGAAAGAAAATGATCCATTTCCCGAGAATATCCGGCAAGGATCAAAATAAATTCATGCTGTTTATCTTCCATATGCTTGACGAGCGTGTCGATCGCTTCTTTCCCAAAGTCCTTTTCTCCGCCTCTCGCCAGCGAGTAGGCTTCGTCTATAAACAAAATGCCGCCTAATGACTTTTTGATTAAATCTCTCGTTTTTTGGGCGGTGTGCCCGATATATTCCCCTACCAGATCAGCCCGCTCCGCTTCTATCAGATGGCCTTTTGACAGGACATTCATTTCAAAGAACAGCCTGCCGATCAGCCGCGCAACCGTTGTTTTTCCTGTTCCCGGATTTCCTTTAAACATCATGTGCAGCGCTTGCTTCCCCACCTTCAAGCCTTGCTCTGCGCGTTTTTGGTTCACAAAAATCCAGGCGTATATTTCCTTGATGTTGCGTTTCATTTCCTCCATCCCAACTAGTGCGCTCATCTCTTTTTCAATTTCCTTTAAAATGCCGTGCTTCGCTTCGTTTTTTTGCAATGCAGCTTGATATTCCGCCTCTGCCTCAGCATTCGTCAGCACCTGCTTTTGTCCGTTAAGAATAATGTTGATCTGTCCGTTGTTTTTATATGTCACAGCGCGCTCCAACATTTTCACCTCTCTATTCTCTCTATATGATATTCAAGCGGATGCCCTTTGTGACAAACGCCTATCATGTGTCGAAACAATTGCTTTTATAGGGAATGCTGAATGCTAAGGAATCTTGCGCTTTCCCGAGAAATACTTTATTTCTTATTGTATTCACGGACATGGGGTGGACAAACCAAGAGATTTTATTTTTAACAATTTTGTAAGGAACACTGGAGATATAATATAACCCTCATAATCACTATCACGCCTCTATAATTCCTTGACAGACACTTCCTATACCGCTCATTTTTAACAGCTCAAACGAATCTGTCATCGGAAGCCCTCCTGAAGCGGTGTTCAGTGTCATTTGTATACTTCTTTTGCATAACATAACGCTTTCGCATTTGAACAGGCACCGAGCCAAAACACCTGTCCATCTATGGACTGTGGTTTATTTCCCTCCTCATTCGGCCTATAAATACCGAGAGATGTCTTCAGCGACACACCTTCCTTTTTTCCTCGTTTATGTTTCACATGCCTGACGCAACGCCGGAGATCAGGCGAGATCATTTTACTTACAAACACACGACAGGTTCACAGGTTTCATTCAGATTGAATCTGCTGTCGCTTCATGGGGAATTGTGCGCTTTCCCGAGAAATAATTTCCGCATGCGAAAGGGTTATTTCCTCATTTTACATACGAATGATAATCGTACAAGCATCTGCCGTGTTTTTTCATATCCTGTAATGAGGTGATAGAGAATGGTTAAAATTTTTATTGACCCTGGCCATGGCGGCTCTGATCCAGGCGCAACAGGGAATGGCCTTCAAGAAAAAACGTTAACCCTGCAAATCGCTTTTGCTTTGCGTACGATATTGACTAATGAGTATGAAGGCGTTTCTTTGCTGTTGAGCCGGACAAGCGACCAGTATGTCAGCTTAAGCGATCGGACAAACGCTGCAAATAACTGGGGAGCAGATTTCTTTTTGTCCATTCACATTAATGCCGGGGGAGGCACAGGTTTTGAAAGCTATATTTACCCGGGCGTGGGAGCCCCGACGACGACGTACCAATCGGCGGTTCACTCTGAAGTGATACAAGCTGTCGACTTTGCAGACCGCGGCAAAAAAACAGCGAACTTCCACGTCCTAAGGGAGTCTGCAATGCCTGCCCTATTAACTGAGAATGGGTTTATTGATACCGTTGCAGATGCAAATAAGCTGAAAACGAGCAGTTTTATTCAAAGCTTGGCGAGAGGCCATGCAAACGGATTGGAGCAAGCCTTTCATCTTAAAAAGACATCCGGCTCAGGATTATATAAGGTTCAAATCGGCGCATTTAAAGTAAAAGCGAATGCAGACTCACTCGCTAATCGTGCCGAAGCTAAAGGTTTTGACACGATTGTCCTTTTAAAGGACGGATTCTATAAAGTACAGATTGGCGCATTTTCATCCAAAGCCAATGCAGATGACCTTGCTGCCAGAGCAAATAGTGCCGGCTTCGACGCGATTGTCATTCTAGAATCATAATCAAGACACAGACGAGCGTCTCAAAAAAGCCCCGGCTCCTCATTACGAGAAACCGGGGTTTTTTATACTAGAATATCAACAACAAATTGGGACCATGTTTCCAGACGGTTATAGATCTCGTCCTGTTTTAATTCAGAGACTTTCATCCATTTTCCTGCAATTTGCTCCTTTTCTTTCACTTCCACTTGTGAGCCTGGCTTTAATTGAAGCGCAGAAAGAATACCGATATGCACTTTGCCGACACTGTTTTCATCATCATTAATCAATCCCAGTGTGACAATTGCCTGTTTATCCTCTTCGTTGATTTGCAGTTCTTCCTCAAGCTCGCGATCTGTGTTCAGCTTTAAGACTTCAGCAAATGAGGCTGCTCCTTCGATGGAGTTCATATGCCCTCCAAAGCCGAGAGAAAGCTTATTGTGCAGACGTGATTCCCCTCCGCCAGCCAGCCGCTCGTAAAGGAAAACTTCATCTTCTCGCGTAATGACGACATAAGGAATTGGCTGCTTATAATCCGGATTTTCTTCTGCGTCTCCCCTTCTCATTTCACGATAGCCTGTTTCGATCTGAGCCATGATTTCTGCTACTCTGCTATCTTCACTGTTCACACCCTGAAAGGTTAAGCGTTCCTTCTTAAACACGTCATCGCGCGGGGCGACCAAAATGATTTCGTCCATCTTTCCCATGATTGCTGCGTCCTCCTCATTCATTCAAGTCGAAAAGAGCAGATATTAGATCTGCTCAGGCTGTCGAGAAAATTTCGACAGCTTTTTCGAAAAATCAATTGTGCAATAATATAGATGTTTCATTCTGAATTGAACACTAAATATCGTGTATCGGTAGATTAAAAATTAAAAAATGAGGGCTTCTTTGACACCATGTCTTTTAAGCCCCCACTTTCTCTTTAATCTGAGTAGATATTAGATCTGCTCTTTTTCATCTCCAAAATAAAAGTCATCGTCTTTGAGCGGCTCAACTGTCGCTTTTTTATAGCCGTTCCCCTTCATAGAGAAGAAGTCATGCGATTTTGTTTTTGTATTTAATCCGTTTAAAACGATCGGATTAATATCTTCTTCTTCAAAGAATGGCTCAAATCCAAGGTTCATGAGCGCTTTATTGGCATTATAGCGGATAAATTTCTTCACATCGTGTGAAAGTCCGACTTGATCGTACAAGTCCTCTGTATACTCAAGCTCATTTTCATATAACTCATTCAGAAGGTTGATCGAAAATTCGCGTAGCTCTGCTTTTTTCTCTTCTGTCTGCTTATGATAGATTTCCTGAGCAAGGAGACCCACATAAACGCCGTGGATCGCTTCATCACGAAGAATCAGGTTGATGATTTCACCGCTTTGCATCAGTTTCCCTTGCCCATAGAAATATAACGGATAATAGAAACCGCTGTAGAAAAGGAAACTTTCGAGATAGACGGAAGCAACCATCGCTTTGAACAATGAGATTTCATCATCTTTTTGAATGGCTTTGTAAAGGCCGACGATGACTTGCGCTTTTTTCTGCAAATATTTATTTTGCTTAACCCATTCGAATACTTCATTAATCGTTTCAGTCGGTGCCAGGGTCATGAAAATATTAGAGTACGACTTCGCATGGACAGCGTTCTCCATCATCGCCATAAAGTTCAGCACCGCTTTCCGCTGGTGGCCGTCTACGTGTTCAGCCACGATCGGCATCCCCGTATTCCCCTGCTCTGTATCAAGAAGAGTCAGTCCGGCCAGTACCTTCATATAAGTGTCCTGCTCGTTTTTTCCAAGGTACTTCCATGTGAGGAGATCGCCGTTTAAAGCAATCTCTTCCGGAAGCCAGAACTGTTTCACATTTTGGTTATAGAACATTTGGGTAAAATCATCTTCATGCTTTGACCAGTTTGCTGCGTCATAAATTTTTGTCACTATAAACTCTCCTTTAATCAAACAACACAAGAAAGGCAGCTGTCTTGCCCAGTATCTTTTGTTCTTGCATAGTAAATGGTTTTTATTCCTCTGTGATGTGCATACAGATCGATTCGGTTTAAATCACGAGTCGTCATTGTATCTTTTAAGAACAACGTGAAGCTGATTCCTTGATCAATGTGCTGCTGGATTGTCCCGATCATATCTACAACCTTGAACATATCCATATCGTAGGCTTCTTTATAGAAGAACCAGTTATTAGATGCAAGCCCAGGCATTGGGTAGTACGTTTTTGAGTTGCCGTATGTTCTTTCTTCAATCCGTTCCATAATCGGCATGACAGACGCCGTGCTTGATTGAACATATGAGATAGAGCCTGTCGGCGCAATGCATAATCTGTAGCTGTGATACATGCCGTGTTCAGCCACAAATGCTTTTAGCTTTTCCCAATCCTCTGTCGTCGGGATATGCATACCTTCAAACAGAGCAGCGATTTTTTCGTATTTTGGTGAGAAATCAGTTGAAACGTACTTGTCGAAGTATTCACCTGTCGCATAGGTTGATCCTTCATATTGATCAAACGTTTCGCCCTTCTCTTTTGCGATTTCCGCAGAACGCTGGATGGAGTAAAAGTTCACCATCATAAAGAACGTGTTTGCAAAGTCGCGCGCTTCCTGGCTTTCATACGCAATGCCGTTTTGCGCAAGATAGCCGTGAAGGTTCATAGCGCCGAGACCGATTGATTTCATCGCTTTGTTCGCCCGTCTTACAGCAGGCGCATTGCGAATATCAGTCGTTTCAGACACGTGTGTTAAAGAGTCTGTCGCAAGCTTAACTGTCTTCTCGATTGATTTGTGCTCCATGACATTGAGAATGTTAAGCGAACCAAGGTTGCAGGAAATATCCAAACCGATTTCATCTTCTTCGTCATAGTCTGTATATGAAGAAACCTGAGATGCCTGAAGCACTTCAGAGCAAAGGTTAGAGAATTTCACCTTGGAGATATGGTTATTCGCATGCACTTTATTCACGTTGTCTTGGAACATGATGTATGGATAGCCTGATTCCGAACGAAGCATCGCCAGTTTCTCAAGCAATTTCCGCGGGTTGATTTTTTCCTTTTTCACCCGAGGATTGTCGACAAATTGGTCGTACATTTCGTTCATGTCCAGCTCATCCATGTGCTGGCCGTACTCTTTATAAATCGTGTGCGGATAAAATACGTAAGCCGCTTTGTCTTCGCGCGCAAGCTCGACGAACTTATCCGGAATGACAACACCGATAGAGAGCGTTTTGACGCGCACATCTTCATCCGCTGAAATCTTTTTCGTATCAAGAAAATCATTGATATCGCGGTGGAAAATGTTCAAGTACGCCGCTCCTGATCCTTGTCTTTGTCCCATTTGGTCAGCGTAGCGGAACGCGTTATCAAGAAGCTTCATGACGCCTACAACGCCTTTTGTGGCATTTTCAACATCTTTAATGGCTTCACCTTTGGCGCGAAGCTTGGACAAGTTAAGAGAAACCCCTCCGCCGAGCTTAGAAAGCTGCATGGAGATATCGATCGCTCGTGAAATGTCGTTTAAAGAATCATTGACTTCAAGCAAGAAGCAGCTCACCAGTTCACCGCGGCGTTTTCTGCCGGCGTTCAAAAATGTAGGTGTGCTCGGCTGATATTCCTGATTGATCATCAGATTCACATATTCTTTTGCTTTCTCCGTGTCGCCGTTTGCGAAGAACAGCGCAACAATTGAGATTCGGTCCTCATAACGCTCGAGGATTTTTTTCTTGTCATTCGTCTTCAAAGCATAGTCATTATAGAATTTAAACGCACTCATGAAGGAAGGAAAACGAAACTTCTTAGCGTAAGCTGTCTTAAACACGTCTTTAATGTCTTCAAAAGAATACAGGCTTAAGAATTCCTCTTCGTAGTATTGGTTTTCAATCAAATAATCCAGCTTCTCTTTTAAATCGTGAAAGAACACTGTGTTTTGATTGATATAATCTACAAAATAGCTATGTACAGCCTCTTTATCCTTATCAAACTGGAATTTTCCATCTTTTTGGATCATGATTTCGTTATTTAACTGGATCCATTTTGGCACTTGATTTTGTGACAACTCTTTCTACCTCCTGAGTAAACAATTCAACGTCTTTAGATGTGCCGCTGAGTTCAAATTTGTGCAAGATCGGCACCTGATATTGTCTTGAAATGGTATCGGCGCTTTTTGCAAAGTTATCGCCCCATACTTTATTGCCGCTCGCAGCGACTCCTAATAAAAGATGGGCGTATTTTTCGAGAAATGATTGTGTTGATGCCGGTACCTGACCGAAGTTTGTCGTGTAGGTGACCAAAACAAACGGAGTGTCCAAGTGGTCAATTTCGTCCACCTTGCGTATCTGCTGAAAGCCTATTTTATTCACAAACCGCTGAACATTCCCTGTTTTCGAATCAAATATGATTTGTACCACGTTTTATCACGACCTATCAAAAAATATGAATCTCTCATCACTAACACTATATATAGTATACTATCCTCTAACAAAAACACAACATATAGATTTGTTTTTATGAAAAATTCATATTTTGATCAAATCAGGCAAATAGGCAGGCTCATTAGGGCCCAAAAAAGAGAGCAGAACGAGAATGGTCTCTCGTCCTACTCGGGGTGTCGTTTTTAAGCCGATGTATATCATAACATGAAAAAAAACTGCTTAGTAGTCTAGATTTTTTTTTCTTAAGCTATCACAGCATTTTTCACTCTCTACTGTTTCTTCTATTTCAACATCCGCACCGATTTCTTCTAATACCGCCTTCAATGCGCTGATAATTGACGCTTCTCTAATTAATTCTTTTCCGTTCACAATGATGCTTGTTCCATACTCATAGCAAGAATCATCTTCGCAGATTTCTTCCCAATGATTCACGATCACTTTATGCTTCATTTTTTCACCCTCTGTTTGATCTGTCTGTATTTAGTTTAGCGGGAAGCATTCGCTTTGTAAATTCGGATGCTTGTGAAATTTATTCAAGCTCATAATCAGAGTATTCTTTCTTCAGCTTTACCTCATTGCGGGACTCATCATACTCATAAATTTTGATATAGCCGTCCTCCATAACACCAAAATGATTATGCTCAAGAGGAAACGTGGTCGGCTGAGGCGTTTCATAACCTGAATTGCCGCTGTCTGTTTCGATGATGGTATCTTGATTCCCGCACGCCCCGAACAGCAAAAATACAGCTATCCACACAAGCGCTATCCTGATTCGTCTCAGTTCTGTCTCACTTTCAAACAAGGTTGCCGTCACCCCCGGATTCTTTTTTAATACATAATATACCATTTCAACTCACATATGTTGATCTCATAAAAAAAGACCGTGCCTTGGCATGGTCTGCTTACAAATTGTCGAATCGAAATTGGATGATGTTAAAAAACGGCTGCCGGGATTTCCCGACAGCCTTCGCATGCATTAACATGTTGATTTTTGATCTATTCGAGTTCAAGCTGGACGTTTTTTTGCGGCGCAAACGTTGAGATCGCATGTTTATATATAAGCTGCTGCTTCCCTTCTGATTCCAGCAATACGGTAAAGTTATCAAAACCTTTTACCTGGCCCCGCAACTGAAAGCCATTCAGCAAAAAAACAGTGACATACGTATTTTCTTTCCGGATTTGATTCAAAAACTGATCCTGAATATTAATCGGTTTCATGTTTCGTCCTCCTTGATTCTCTATATCATACAGTTTCGATTAAAGTTCGAGTTTTCCTGCTATATGTGTGAAAATTTCCTTTTTTTTCAGCTCCATATCAACGGGCGGTGTCATATCGAACCAGGTAACCTGCATTTTGTTGCGAAACCATGTCAGCTGGCGTTTCGCATACCGCCTTGAGTTCTGCTTTAGTTGAGCGACGGCATCAGAAAGTGTCACAAAACCGTCAAAATAGGCGTATAGCTCCTTATAGCCTATCGCCTGAATCGATTGACAGTCTCTCACATTCCTGTCGTAGAGGCGCTTTACTTCCGGAAGAAGACCTGCCTCCATCATCATGTCGACCCGCTGATTAATTCTTGCATACAGCGTCTCTCTATCCATCGTCAGCCCGATTAACACTGCATTGTACAGGAGTTCTCGTTTTTGCCCCTTCAAATGCTGAGACATCGTTTTTCCAGACGTATGTAAAATTTCCAGGGCGCGAATAACCCTTCTTGTATTATTGGGATGAATCGCAGCTGCTGCTTCTGGATCTGCCGCAGCAAGTTTGGCGTGAAGAAAATCAGCGCCTTCCCGCTCAGCAGCCATTTGCAGGCTCTGCCGAAACTCAGGATCGTTCGCCTCTTCCGTAAATGTATAATCGTAAAGCACAGATTGTATGTAAAGCCCTGTACCGCCGACAATCATCGGAAGCTTTCCTCTTTTTGCAATCTCAGTGATTTTGTTTCTCACTACGTTTTGATAATCTGCGGTGGAGAAGGAATCTTGGGGATCTAAAATGTCAATCAGATGATGGGGCACTCCCTCCATTTCCTGTTCGGTGATTTTAGCTGTTCCAATATCCATCCCTTTATAAACCTGCATTGAATCTCCGCTGATAATTTCAGCGTTCAAGGATTTAGCCAGCTGAATACTTAAATTTGTTTTCCCCACTGCCGTCGGTCCGACTAAAATGACAACGGGCTGCTTTGTATTATTCAATATGTATCACTCTCTTTTATAAATCTCCCCCCATTATAGCATTCATCATGTATAACCACCTATCCATTTTGCCCTTTTTTTGCATCGGTAAACATCCTTCTACCAGCCGAGCGGCTCATTGCCGACGATTTCTCTCGTCTTTCCTTTCAGGACATGCCGATGCGTTTTCTTTTCGTCATCACCAGAAGCATATACAACGCCTCCGTACTGGATCTCAATCGGTTCGTTATAGGCCAGATACGTCGCTTCTTCGATTTTATGATAATGAGTGCCGTCAGTACGAGGAATCGCAGGACCCGAGATTCCGTAATACCGGTGAAAATGACCGTTTTCAAAAGATGTAATCCCTGAAAAATAGTGTGTATGCTGATCGGTATTCGATCCGTTTGCCGGCTGTGTAAACCCTTCAATAAGATGATAATGCCCCTGTTCCCTCGTCGTTTTGGCATGATAAGTGTGTACGTGAGGCGGCGCTTTTGACCAGTCAGATGGATACAGGCCCAATATGTTCACATCCCTTCCATTCCCTCAATTCGCCCAATCAAATCCCGATAGGCTGAATACACTGCATCATCTACACTTTATGACAGGAGGAAAGAAAACATGAATGAAGTAGATCATTATTTTACTGCTGCAGATACAAGGATCATTGGAAGGCCTTTCGGATTCGGAAGACCATTTGGGTTTGGAAGACCTGGATTTGGCTATGGATTTGGTTTTGGCCGGCCATTCGGCTTTTTTGGGGGACCGTTTATCGGTGGCCTTGCAGGCGGGCTTATAGGAAGCGCTTTATTTAATCCTTATTTTTATGGCGGTTATCCCTATTATCCTCCATATCCTTATTACTATTAATGAAAAAAGAGGCCTCTTAAAAAGAGGTCTCTTGTCTGTGAGTAAAATGAATCTCTTGACTGGCCGTTAGGCATGCACTACTATTTTTCTAGCTGACGATTTTATAATCTCAAAACAAATTTGAAGTGAGGAGAATTCACAATGTTGTTAGGATACATATTCCTCACGATTGCTATATGCTCAGAATCACTTGGTGCGGCTATGCTGAAGGTGTCTGACGGCTTTAAAAAGTGGAAACCCAGCGTCATGGTCATAATTGGCTACTTCATCGCCTTTTACATGCTGTCACTCACCTTAAATCACATCCCCCTGAGCCTCTCATACGCGACTTGGAGCGGTGTGGGCACGGTGCTGACAGCTGTGATCGGAGTGAAATGGTTTAAGGAAGAACTGAATGTCAAAGGGCTTATCGGCATTCTTTTATTACTATCGGGAGTCGTGCTACTTAATTGGCAGTAAAGGAGTGATCATGATGAAAGGATTGATTTACTTGGCTCTTGCCATTGTATTTGAGGTTTTCGGGAGTACCATGCTGAAGCTTTCAGAAGGATTTACACAAGCCTTGCCCATTGCCGGAGTCGTTGCTGGATTTCTTTCTGCTTTTACCTTTCTAAGCTTTTCTTTAAAAACCGTTGACTTATCTAGCGCGTATGCGACATGGTCGGGTGTTGGAACGGCGCTTACAGCCATTGTCGGATTTTTGCTTTTTGGCGAAACCATCAGTTTAAAGGGAGTGTTCGGACTCATGCTTGTCATTGCTGGCGTTGTCGTGTTAAATCAGTCGAAAGCCCCTGCTAAAGAAAAAAAACAGACGGTCTGTGAGTGACCGTCTGATTCTTATTCACCAGCCGGTTTTACAGAGGCTTCCAGCTTCAGCTCGACATTTCCTTGAATGGCGCGTGAAATCATGCAAGACGACTCCGCCTTTTCACAAAGCTTGTGCGCCAAGGCGACATCCTCTTGTGAAGCATCCTGTTTGAGGACAACGGAGGGACGGTGAATAATTTTTTTGTATGTAAAGACTCCTTTGGTGACGTCGACAACGCCTTCTGACTCCATCTGCAGGTCTTCTTTTTCCAGCCCGCTTCTTTCCATCATCGCAGCGAGTGTAATAATGTAACAGGTCGCAGCCGCCCCGAGAAGCATTTCATCCGGGTTGGTCCCCTCTCCCGGTCCATCCATTTCTTTAGGAATGGAAATAGATGTAACCAGGTTCCCGCTTTCGATCGTACCAACGTCGTTGCGTTTACCCGGCCAGTTTGCCTTTAAATAAAAATGATGGTCTGCCATCGTCTATTTCGCCTCCTTTTATCATCCTATTTCAGTCTACTGGTCTTCTCTTCTTTTGTCTCCTGATCTGCTTGTTACGAATACTCTTTTTCAAGGACACTGTTGATCGCACGGACATAATCATAAAATTCATTGTTCTTTGTGTATTTCCTATTTTTATAATAAAAATCATCGAAAAAAGCCTCTCTCTGCTCGCGGCTAATTTCCAGCTGGATACTAAGCCCCGTTTCCCCTTTGTTGTTAATGTTATCTGCACTTAATCCGGCAAGGCCGCTTTTAGATGACGCTAACTCAGCGGAAAACCCTCTTCTCTCAAGGGCCCTTACCATCATTTTCGCTCGCTTTCGATCTGTGCCTCCAACAAGTGTATGCTTGTTCTCCCCTTTATATCCGTGAAAAGCCACAACATATTGATGCTCCTTGATTTTCTTTTCAGCCAATGGCTCGTCAAAGTTGGTGCTTGTAATGTGCAGCGTTTGGTTATCCTGTGACTTCAGCCCTTCAAACAGGTATGTAGAGTATTCATTATTGAAATACCGCACAAGCTCGCTTACTCCGCCTTCAATTCTGCCGCCGTGCGGAGACATAATTAACACTTTGCTTCCTTTTTTCTCATTATAGGAAATATCATAATCAGCCGGGCTCTCTTTCTCTGCCAAGCTGCTGAAATTTGAATATGTATCTGGCTGATCAGATGGTTCAGGTTCTAATGAGTAATGAACGTATTTCAGAAATAAGACAATGGCTAAGACTAATATGACATTTAATAGAAATCTTCTCATGTTTAACTCCTTTCATAAGAATGGCACGGTTCATTATATGAGGTTTAGCCAATAGGTTTTATCTTACCATTGTATACGCTATATCATCAGTGAAAAAGTTCCCGGTTTCAAAAAATCAATTGATTGTCACAGTTCATAGCGGTTCATTTCAAATATGAGTGAAAAAAGATTGAGAGAAAAGACAAAAAAGGTAGGAATAACCTCACTTGGCAATTACATGTATAGAGGTGTAAGGAGGGTTTTATTAGCGGCTGTCCGATTGCTGAGACGGACAGCCTTATCGGCCTGCCAAATAAAGGTCTTGTTTATTTGTTCTTACAAAGTCACAGGAGAGAATCGAATCTAACAAAAACGTTCTGATCTGTTGTTTCGAAAAACAAAAAGCTTTAATTTGCGTTTTGCTTTTCTGTCTTACAATAATTGTTCTCTTACTGATCGTTCCGTCTTTCTTCATATATATAATGCTGATTGGTATTTGGCTTTCCAAAGACCGATGTAAGAAGAAATTCATACAGCTGCTCTCCCCTTGCCAGTTTGATATAACAACATTATAATACGAACACACGTTCCGTTTCAATACCTCAATAAATGCCATGACTCCGAATCTGATTCGACAGATTCATAAAAACCAACTCTTGTCCATCTATTATAAAGGACAAACAAACTTACCAAACCTTTCCTCTGCTCATAGAGTATACAGAAAACCTTAAAATAGGAGGAAAATACATGTTTGGGTACTCTATGGTACAAATGGTGAGAGCAAATGCTCATAAGCTAGATTGGCCGTTACGGGAAAGCGTCTTGCAGCTTTACAAGCCCTTCAAATGGACTCCTTGCTTCTTGCATCCATTTTTTGAAACCAAATTGAAAAACCGAAAAAAATTGTCAGTTATTATTGAATTTGAGGAAGGCTGTCACGAGACAGGCTTTCAAATGGCTGGAGAGGTGCTGCAAAAAGAAAAACGCAGCAAGCTAAAAAAACGTTTCAACAAAATCAATTGCTGCAGCGCGGAGGTGACCCCACAAGCGTTAGATTCACTTCTTTCTGAATGCAGCGATATCCGCAAAGTGTATTTAAACCGCGAAGTCAAAGCGCTTCTAGACACGGCAACCGAAGCAGGTCACGCGAAGGAAGTCGTCAGAAACGGGCAGACCCTGACAGGAAAAGGTGTTACTGTCGCTGTTGTCGACACAGGAATCTACCCGCATCCTGATTTAGAAGGCAGGATTATCGGATTTGCGGACATGGTCAATCAAAAAACAGAGCCGTATGATGATAATGGCCATGGCACACACTGTGCAGGTGATGTCGCCAGCAGCGGAGCATCTTCTTCCGGCCAATACCGCGGACCTGCGCCCAAAGCCAATCTAATCGGCGTGAAGGTATTGAACAAGACAGGATCTGGAACGTTAGCAGATATTATCGAAGGTGTGGAGTGGTGTATTCATTACAATGAGGACAACCCGAATGAAGCGATCGATATTATCAGTATGTCGCTTGGTGGCGATGCGCTTAGATATGATAATGAACAGGAAGACCCGTTAGTCAGAGCGGTTGACGAAGCGTGGAACGCAGGGATTGTCGTCTGTGTCGCTGCCGGAAACTCCGGGCCTGATCCACAAACGATCGCAAGCCCAGGTGTGAGCGAAAAGGTGATTACTGTAGGTGCCCTTGACGATAACAATACCGCAACCAGCGATGATGATACGGTCGCATCCTTCTCAAGCCGCGGGCCGACAGTATATGGGAAAGTAAAGCCCGATATTTTAGCGCCGGGTGTTGATATCATTTCCCTTCGCTCTCCGAATTCCTATATAGATAAGCTTCAAAAGTCAAGCCGTGTAGGATCTCAGTACTTTACAATGTCAGGAACATCGATGGCAACCCCAATCTGCGCAGGTATCGCAGCTTTAATTCTTCAGCAAAACCCGGACCTTTCACCTGATGAAGTGAAAGAGCTTTTGAAAAACGGCACGGACAAATGGAAAGATGAAGACCCGAACGTTTACGGAGCGGGCGCTATTAACGCAGAACATTCCATTCCCAGCCAATAGACAGCTTCATAAAGCCGGCAAATCCCTCTGCGGAACTGCCGGCTTTATGTTTTGGATCTTTCCAATAATGAGATAAAATAATAAGAAAACGGAAGAAGGAAGTGGAAAAAATGCCATATTTTTTATGCAAAACATGCGGCGCACAACATGCGCAGACTGTAAATCCGCCGACCTCTTGTCTGATTTGCGATGACGAAAGACAGTATATTCATCCGGATGGACAAGCTTGGACAACTCTTGAAAACATGCGTGAAAATGGTAACCTTCAAAACATCCTTAAAAAGGAAGAAGAGCATCTTTACAGCATCAAAACCGAACCAGAGTTTGCAATCGGACAAACAGCACATTTGATCCAACATGAGGGCTTCAACGCGCTATGGGATTGTATTTCATATCTTGATCAAAAGACAATTGACCAAATCAATGAATTAGGCGGAATTCAAGCCATCGCTTTGTCTCATCCGCATTATTACTCTGCTCAGGTGGAGTGGGCTGAAGCGTTTCAGGCCCCGATCTATATTCATGAAGATGACAAAGAATGGGTGACAAGGCCAAGCAATCACATTCAGTTCTGGTCAGGTGAAACGTTAAACTTGAAGCCGGGACTGGCTCTTCACCGCTTGGGCGGACACTTTAAAGGCGGTGCTGTTCTCCATTGGCGCAACGGCAATGAAGGGAAAGGCTGTCTATTGACCGGGGATATCATTGCGGTTGCGGCCGATCGGAACTGGGTCAGCTTTATGTACAGCTATCCAAATCTCATCCCCCTCCCCGCCTCCAAAGTTGAAGAAATAGCAGCCAAAGTAAAACCGCTGCAATTTAACCGGATTTATAATGCTTTTTCAAAAGTTATCAAAGAAAATGCCGACGAAGCGGTCCAGCGTTCTGCTGTACGTTATATCAAGGCACTGAACAACAAGTTATTTCATACATAAAGGGTGAGGCGGCTCTTTTCCGTGTAAAAGATGCAGCAATTGGGAATAGTATCGTGTAGATTAAAAGGAGGAATATTGATGGCACACTCGAATACACAGCTTTCTCAATGGCTGGAATCAAAAGTCGGCCAAACACTTGATATTAGAAAAGGTGAATTGACCCATGATGAAGAGATTTCAGACTTGGATCAAATTGTTCTCCACCTTGAAAAAGTGGGGATGCGCAGCACCAATCATCCTGATGACTATGTTGCAAACGAAGAACTCGTTTTAGAAGGAGAAGGAACAACATTCACAGAAGAAGGCAACATACCGCTTCCGCAAAATGCCTATGAGATTCCTTTATTAGGTGAGATTCATATTCACCAAGAAAACGAAGGATTGAAGGTTGTAACAGATCGTGCAGTCTATACAATTGATGTCCAGCACAGCTGACAGTCAATTAAATACAGCTTAGCGCCTTTGATTTTTCATTCAAAGGCGCTGCTTTACATACAATATATGTTTGTGCATGCTATACTTAGTGATTTGAACCGTTTCCTTTTACAGCTTTATTAAATTTCTTCCCTTCCGTCTCATATATTTCTTCCACGCAAATTGATTCTACATGCTGCATAATGACACGATTGATCCGTTCTTTATTCACTCGCACAGGGTCAAGCATCGCATGTAAAGCCAAGCCGTCAATCAACGCGTAAAGTCTCTCGGCTTCAATGTCTTTATCAGCACCCTGCTTCAGTAAATCGAATTCATCTAAATAGGCAATCAGTTTCCGCATGCCGCTGTAAATCCCGTCATGATTCGCATCATACATATCCTTTTTATGTCTGGCGTAGACCGTAAAAGCAAACCACACCTCCATCTCTCTAATTGTTTCTTCATTTGTCGGGACAATTTCAAGCAAAATATGCAACACTTTTTCCTTTGGAGGCAAATCCTTCATTGCAATGTCCTGAATTCGGGCCAACGCTTTTTCTTGAACGAGTTTCATTGCAAAATCAAGCAGGTCATCCTGAGTAGGGAAATAATGGCGCAGTGCACCTAATGAAAGCCCTGCTTCCTTTGCAATGTTTCTGGCTGAGGCTCCCTCCATCCCCCGCTTTAAAATCACCCGCCACGTCGCTTCTGCAATTTGTTTTCTTCTTTTCTTATGGTCAACTTGTTTTGGCATGGCTTTATTGTAGCAAGAAAAAAATAAGAGAGCAATTTTTATAATACAGTTGTATTGCAAAAACAAAGGTGATAACATATTATCTAAATAACACAACTGTATTGAAAAGAGGGGAATGGATTGAACGGTATCGCATGGATGATTGTCTTTTGCGAAATTGCGTTTTGGATTGTGATTGCTTTAGGGCTTGCTGTACGCTACCTATTCAAACAACATACATTAGGGCTGCTATTCCTTGCCTTAACCCCAGTGATCGATTTGATTTTACTAGCGGCAACTGCTGCGGACCTTTACCGAGGGGCTTCAGCAACTGCAGCCCACGGGATTGCGGCTGTTTATATCGGTGTATCGATTGCTTTTGGAAAACAAATGATTCAATGGGCTGATGAAACATTTCAATATTATGTGGCAAAACAAGGGTCTAAACCGCTGAAACGCTATGGAATGAATCACGCCAAGCATTATGCGAAAGGCTGGGTCAGACATGTGCTGGCTTACCTTATTGGTGCGGGATTATTAGCAGGAATGATCTATTTTATCAATGATTCTGCCAGAACCGGGGCATTGAGCGGCATTCTTAAACTGTGGACTGTCATCATAGGCATTGACTTTCTCATTACAGCCAGCTATTTTATTTGGCCAAAAAAAGAAAAAGCTTCAAAGAATTTCAGAAGTTAATTTGATGAAAAAGAAGGTCCTTTCCGCTAGTAAAGGGCTTTTTGGTTGTTGTCAATATATGTTATACTGTTTTTCGAAATACTAGAGCCCCTAAACTCTTGCTATTTTTATAGAAATTAGCTTAAGAGCTTCAGATTCTAGTCGAGTAACCGTTGTATGAGTAAGCAGGTGAAAGGAGTGGCATGCTTGAGCCAAAAAGAACAGAACGAGCAGTGTAAAAAGCTAAACCTGAGCTCAACATTAATCGCAATTGTATCTATCATTCTTATCGTTGCCATTGCACTCGCAGTGATCTTCGGCGGCTTTTTCTTCGGGATGAAAGGATTATTCTCCATTCTGGGCATTACTTACGATTCCAATCAAACATTGGTTTTATTTATTTTGGTCTGTTTTGCTGTCGGCTTGATCATAGATCCACTCACAAAGATTGTCTCTATGATTCTGGCAAAATCATTTTCATTGAGAAAGACTGCTCTCTTTACTTTTACACTTTACTTTGTGAGCAACTTCATCACAATCTGTTTCGCAGATTACTTTATGCAGTCTATATATATTCCAGATGTCTTTCTTTTTGTAATATCAGCATTGATGGCTTTCATTGAACTTGCCTTTGGTAACCAGCCGGAAGCGACTTAAAATCGTCTGGGATGATTCAAGCGTTTTTTGTCTTTACATCATTCCCATTGTCTAATTTTGCGAGATAATCGACAACAAAATGTAAAATGATTAGCGGAATAATAGAATCAATGATGATATATAAGCGGAAAACAAAGCCTAGCCAGTGAAGTTCTGATCACTCCCTGCTACAGCCCCTGATATGTATGAGCTCATCCAAAAGGAGTGATCAAACCAGGATGATGACCCAGTTTGAAATGGAACAAAAACACGAGAACAAACATTAAAGACCCTCTATAAATGATTTCCTCCGTTACACCGGCTGTTAAGGATACAACATTCTCATTCAATGAAACAGGCAGGATGGGCTGCGGCCGAAGCCTTTAACTCTTCCGCTCTTTCTTTGCTATATCTCGCCTTATCTTTGGGCTAAGTCTAAAACCGATGATACAATACATCACAGGGATTACATATGAAAGACTTAATCGTTGGAAAAGATAGGATGCAAGGACCGTGAGGATCTATTTGTATTGCCGGCATAGTGAATCTGACTTGGATGAATGAAAGATCAGTAAAAGCGACTAAAGCTACAATAAACAAAGCGGGAATCCATAATCCAATCATCGTACGAACATAACACTTCACTCTTTCATTTCCATTTTCACCAGTCTTGATATTTCTTTTAAACCTTTGGAAATCAAAGTATTCAAATATCGGTTCATAAATCATTAAAAATAGAATGTACGCCAGAAACACATTTCCATCACGAAACACCCTCTTTT
Organism: Bacillus sp. K7; assembly: GCF_053903245.1. Classification (NCBI taxonomy): domain Bacteria; kingdom Bacillati; phylum Bacillota; class Bacilli; order Caryophanales; family Bacillaceae; genus Bacillus; species Bacillus sp. K7. The sequence goes on along the minus strand of NZ_CP096406.1, from coordinate 1,775,050 downwards.
CATTTTTAAATTACTCATTTATAAAATCGGGCGACAGCCTCAAATTCTCTTCAACGCAAAACAAAACTCCCTGCTCATAAGAAACAGGAAGCAAAACAATGATGATTGAATTTAGATTCTGCATTCAAAAACAAGGATTCCTTCATTCTCAATAGTCAGTTCATCCAAAATGATAACTATCTTTGGGCTTAATGTCATGTTCTCACCTCCTTATATCCAAAATATACATTTATTTAAATTACTTGTAAATGGTAGCTTGTTATCTGTTATTCCAAATGTGTACAAAAAAAGCATTGATCCATTCAAAGAATGTTTCAATGCTGGAAAAATATATAGGCAAAGGGTATATTCCCCTTCACCACACCCCACTACATCACGCGTTTGAACATCTTTTCCATCTCATATGTCGAATGGTGAATGATGATCGGACGGCCGTGCGGGCACGTAAACGGGTCTGATGTGCTTCGGAGGTCGTCCAGAAGCGCTTTGATTTCGTCGTTTCTGAGGTGGCGGTTTGCTTTGATGGAGCCCTTGCAGCTCATCATAATCGCCGCTTCCTCTCGCAGTTTTTTAATATCAATCTGTTTGGAATCGAGCACCTGCTGAATGACTTCTTCAATCAGCTCGGCTTCTTCTCCCTTTGGAAACCAGGCTGGGTGACAGCGGACGATGTAGCTGTTCGATCCGAATGATTCTAAAAAGACACCGACGCTTTCGAGCTCTTGTTTGTGCTGTTCAATAATCAGCGCCTCGTTCGTGGAGTAGTGGAACGTCAGCGGCACGATCATATCCTGCACCTCAGGCTCAACCTCTCCTACTTTTTCCCGGAAGTATTCGTATTTAATACGCTCTTGTGCGGCGTGCTGGTCAATAATATACAAGCCGTTTTCGTTTTGTGCCAAAATATATGTCCCATGCATCTGGCCGATCGGATACATAATCGGAACTCGCTCAGACGTTGGCTCAGGCTGTTCTTCTTGATGGTGTTCCTGCTCAAATGCTTCAGGCTTTTCTTCTGAAACATCAGGTGCCTCAATGCTTTGTTCCTGCTCAACGATAGGAGGAGCATTAAGTTGAAGAGGCGGCAGTTCTTCCTCCGTGTCAACCGGGTCTTTCACGACTGAGCTTAGCTTCATTGGTGAATAAGATGGCGTTGCTGATTTTTCCGGAACTTTTCTTTCCGCAGGCTTTTCATCAAAGGTGATGAACTGCTGCTCATTTTTGATAACAGATGCCGATTTTTTCGGGAGCTGGGCACTCGGAATCAGCTGCTGCTGTTTAAACACATCTTTAATTCCGTCACGAATTAAATCATGAAGCTCTGTTTCCTTGCTGAGGCGGACCTCAAGCTTCGATGGATGCACATTGACATCGACTAAAATTGGGTCCATCGTAATTTCTATAAAGGTAATTGGATGGCGTCCGATTGGCAGAAGCGTATGATATCCTTCATGCACCGCTTTGACGAGCGGGAAATTTTTAATGTAACGGCCGTTGATTACAGACGACATATAGTTTCTCGACGCCCGTGTAATCTCTGGGAGGGCGATATATCCCTTCACTTCAAAATCCAAAGAACTTACATGCAACGGAAGCATTTTTTTTGCGACAGCCGTGCCGTAAATCGCTGCCAAGACTTGGCGCACATCTCCGTTTCCATTCGTTTGAAGCAGGTTTTTCCCATGATGGCGCAGGCGGATCGATACCTCCGGATGGGCCAGCGCAATGCGGTTGACCACATCTGTAATGTTCCCAAGCTCTGTATGAACGGTTTTCATATATTTCAAGCGGGCCGGTGTGTTAAAAAAAAGGTTGGAAACGACAATTTCAGTTCCCTTTCTGCTTGAGGAACGCGATTCGGAAATGACGTTTCCTCCTTGGAGCACGAGTTTCGTACCTGCTCCTTCACCGGTGCTTGTCGTCATCTCCAGATGTGAGACTGACGCGATACTCGGCAGTGCCTCTCCCCTAAAACCAAGCGTTCTCACCCTGAATAAATCATTTTCATCTTTTATTTTACTCGTTGCGTGGCGGCGAAAAGCACGCTTGCAATCTTCCGTTTCCATTCCTTCGCCGTTATCCAACACTCGAATGGATGCAAGACCTGCTTCCTCAATATCGATTTCAATGACTGTGCTGTCAGCGTCGATCGCATTTTCCACCAATTCCTTGACGACTGAGGCGGGCCGTTCCACAACCTCGCCCGCTGCTATTTTATTTGAAAGCTCATCTGACAGCTGGATGACTTTTGCCACATTCATCACCCCGTTTTAATGTAATTTCTTTTGCAGCTTGTACATTTCATTCATCGCTTCAAGCGGCGTCATATCCAGTATATTAAGTGATTTGAAGGCATCGAGCACTTGCTTTTCTTTTTTAGAAAGCTTCGGCGCTTCAGCCGGCTTTTCCGCTTCTTCAAAAAAGGACAGCTGTGCCGGCTCTTCTTTCACCTGGGGTTGTTGCACCGGCACTTCCGGTTTGTTCCCTGAATGCTCAAGTTCTATTAAAATATCTTGAGCGCGCGAAATAAGGTCTTTCGGCAGCTCGGCAAGCTGGGCTACATGGATCCCATAGCTTTTGTCAGCCGCCCCTTCTTTCATTTGATGAAGAAAGACAACCGTACCGTTATATTCTTCAGCGCGCACATGAACATTTTTCAGCTGCGGCAGCTTGTCCTCTAGAACCGTCAGCTCGTGATAGTGCGTACTGAATAGCGTCTTGGCGCCGATGTGGTCGTGAACATATTCGATAATCGCTTGAGCCAGCGCCATGCCGTCATAAGTGGACGTTCCCCGCCCAATTTCATCAAACAGTATGAGGCTGTTTTCCGTCGCATTCACAATCGCATTTTTCGCTTCAAGCATTTCCACCATAAATGTACTTTGTCCGGAAATCAAATCATCCGCAGCGCCGATTCTCGTGAAAATTTGATCAAAAATCGGAAGCACCGCTTTCTTCGCGGGTACAAAGCAGCCGATTTGAGCCATGATGGATATGAGTGCGATTTGTCTCATATACGTGCTTTTCCCTGACATGTTTGGACCGGTAATGAGAAGCATTTGTCTGTTATCGCCCATCATACAACTGTTCGGAACGTATTCCTGGCTGTCCATGACTTTTTCAACGACCGGGTGTCTGCCGTCAATCAATTCGACTTCATCTTTTGAGAACTCCGGTTTCGTATAATGGCGATTTTCACTGATTGTCGCAAAGCATTGCAGTGCGTCAAGCTCGCTCATCTGTTTGGCAAGCTGCTGCAGCCGCGGAATATACAATTTCACTTTCTCGCGCAGCTCGGTGAACAGCTCGTACTCCAGCTCGCAGATGTTATTTTCCGCTTCTAAAATGAGCGCTTCTTTTTCTTTTAATTCAGGTGTAATGTAGCGCTCTGCATTCGTTAACGTTTGCTTCCGCTCATAGCGCCCTTCCTCAAGCAAATGCAAATTTGCTCTTGTCACTTCAATGTAATAACCAAAGACTTTATTGAAGCCGACCTTTAAAGAGCGAATGCCCGTGTATTCCCGTTCCTGCTGTTCCAGGCGGGCAATCCAGTCTTTTCCGTTTCTGCTTGCATCACGATATTCATCAAGCTTTTGATTGTATCCGTCTTTAATCAGGTTCCCTTCTTTTAACGATAAAGGAGGGTTTGCGTACAGCGCTTCTTCCAGCAATTCAAGGACATCTCCGCACGGGTCAATCCGCTCTGCGCGTTCCTTGGCCTTGTCATGAGCCAGTGAAGCAACAAGCTGTTTGATGCCAGGCACTTGCTTCAACGATTCCTTCAGCTGAATGAGATCCCGTGCATTAACATTTCCAAATGCGACGCGGCCTGCAAGCCGTTCTAAGTCATATACTTCTTTTAACCGTTCACGAAGATCTTCCCGCTCGAAGAAATGGGACATCAAGGTTTCCACCATTTCTTGGCGCTCTTCAATTTGATTGACTCTGATGAGCGGCCGGTCAATCCACTGTTTCAGCAGCCGGCCCCCCATTGCCGTTTTTGTTTCATCCAGCAGCCACAAAAGAGATCCTTTTTTATTTTTCGAACGGATCGTTTCAGTCAGTTCCAGATTTCGCTTTGAGTACAAATCAATTTTCATCGCTTCCTCAAGCTCATACACCTGGACGGGCTGAAGATGATCGAGGCTGCGTTTTTGGGTTCTTTTCAGATACGTATATAAACGCATAAATGTTTTTGTTATATCTTCATTATTTAAGTGTTCAACGATCGTTACATGCTCGTCTGTTTCTCCATCTTCAATTGAGATCGTTGCACCGCATCGCTCTTTCAGCTGTGCGACCGTTTTGGCATCCATGCTTCCTGAAACGACAATTTCACGTGCGCCGACTGAATAAATCTCTGATATGACATCTTCGAGCCGTTCAATCAAGACAGCCAAATTTTCCCCCGTTGTTAAATCAGACAGCGCCAGCCCGTATCCGTTCGAGCAGGCGGAAACAGATGCGATAAAGTTATTTTCTGATTCATGGATGCCTTTGCCGTCCATTACGGTTCCAGGCGTAATAAGCTGAACCACTTCTCGTTTCACGACGCCTTTTGCGGCTTTTGGATCTTCTGTCTGTTCGCAGATCGCCACTTTGTACCCTTTTTTAATCAGCTGCTCGATATACGCGGAAGCAGAATGATACGGCACCCCGCACATCGGTATTTTTTCGGCCGCACCGCCGTCTCTGCTCGTTAACGTAATTTCCAGCTCTTGTGACGCCTTTTTGGCGTCCTCAAAAAACATTTCGTAAAAATCACCCAGGCGAAAAAATAAAAAGGCATCCTGGTGCTCTGCCTTTATTTTTAAATATTGCTGTATCATAGGCGTATAACCTGCCATTGTTTAATCCCTCACTATGTATCAACGTTTCTATTTCCTATCCTTCATTATAACATAAACAAAAAGTGATAAAAGAATGATATATCAATATAAAAAAGAGACTTGGGGGTACTGCCTCCCCTAGTCCCTTTTTTATTCTTCAGGATCTCCCACTAAAAATTCCGGGTTGATGTCTTCCAGCTCTTCATCAAGCTCATCTTCCCAATCTTCTTCGTCATCCTCTTCCCAATCAGGATTGACCTCAACCACTACCTTTGTTTCTCCTACCACTTCCGCCAAAAACTCCCTCTCTGCCTGCACAACGATTTTATTTCCGTTCGGTGAAATGGTCACTTCAAGACAGTTAGGCTGCTGAAGGACTTTGGCAATCACTTCATGCTCATCATCTAAGTAATTGTTGTCTCTGTATCTGAGTTTAATGACATCAACGTATTTTACCCGTTCTGTGACAACCTCTGTTTTGGTGTTGTCCGCGTAAGAGTACCATACATTTATATCATAATACCCTTCAATTTCTACTGTTTTCCCGATTTTTTCTGCATCATACTTGTGGTTAATAATCCAACCGCCCAAAATGCTGCTCGGTTTTTTCTCAGGGGAGATGGTATTGGTGCATTGGGTGAATTTTCTGCCTTTCGCTACTACCGCCTTCGTAATAATTTCCCTGTATTCAGACATTCCGGCATGCCTCCTTGTTCTTCTTCGTGTTATCTTATGCTGGGCATTTGTCTAGTGTGCATTTTTATAATTAAAATATAAAAATACAAAGTTTCTGTTCCATTGTATGCAGGCGTGCCTAGAAACTTTACTTTTAGATGTGATAAAGTTTACTCGCGGCTGAGCACAGAAAAACGAATTGAACATTTGGTACACAGATTATTTAGTTCATTTCGAGCCGCTTCAAAATAAAAAACACGGGCCTGTAAAGGCACCGTGTTTAGAAAGAACAGCTGTTATTAGAATGTTTCACCTTCGAACCGGTTTCCCCTTTCAGCAGGTTGCCTCCGGTTGATGTAATGATTTCATTTGTGACTTGGTTGGAAATGGTGTGTGCAACGAGCTGGAGAAGGTCATTTACCTCCATCTGCGAGTCTCTGAATTCCTGAATGACAGGGATCTCTTCAAGCTCTTCTTGCAGCGCGTCAATTTTTGCTTCTACTTGTTTGAGCGCTTCATGCTTTTCATAATGCTTCAGATTGACAGCTTGCTTTTGCAGGGCTTTAATCTGATTAACGATTGCAGACACTTTGTCATTCTCATTGATTTGCGCTTCAGCCCGTTTGAAAAAATCAACCTCTTCTGTTTCAGAGATCATTTTTGCAAGGTTTCGCGCTTGCTGTACAATGTCTTTTTTTGAGTAGACCGTCATCTTATTTCACCTCGATTGCTTCTCCTACCATCTCTCCGTCAAGCGACCATGTTTTCGCTTGCTGGATTTTCACACGGACGATTTTGCCGACGGCTTCCTTCGTCCCTTTGAAATTGACAAGCTTGCTTTTTTCAGTGTAGCCGGCAAGAATATCAGGGTTATTTTTGCTTTCACCCTCAACTAATACTTCGACAACCTTGCCTTCGTATTCCTTCATTTTTTTAGCAGAAATTTCTTTCACCAGTGCGTTCAGACGCTGCAGGCGTTCTTTTTTCACACGCATCGGTACATTATCTTTCATTTTGGCAGCCGGAGTGCCCTCGCGCGGAGAGTAAATGAACGTATAGGCGCTGTCAAATTCCACTTCACGGTAAAGAGATAGCGTTTCTTCAAACTGTTCGTCCGTTTCGTTCGGGAATCCGACGATAATGTCTGTTGTTAAAGAAGCGTTTGGCATTGCCTCTTTGATTTTTCTAACGAGCTCCATGTATCGCTCTCTGTCATATTTGCGGGCCATCAGCTTCAGAACCTCTGAGCTTCCTGATTGAACCGGCAGATGAATGTGATCAAGCAGGTTGCCGCCTTTTGCCAACACGTCAATGAGATGGTCGTCAAAGTCACGCGGATGACTCGTTGTAAAACGGATTCTCGGGATATCGATTTTTCTCAGTTCATCCATCAAATCACCGAGGCCGTACGTGATATCTTCAAAGTCTTTTCCGTACGCGTTTACGTTTTGGCCTAATAGTGTAATTTCCTTATAGCCTTCACTTGCGAGCCTTCTCACTTCCTGAATAATTTCTTCAGGGCGGCGGCTTCTTTCTTTTCCGCGTGTGTAAGGCACGATGCAATACGTACAGAATTTGTCACAGCCGTACATGATATTGACCCAGCCCTTAATTTTCCCGTTCCGGACTTTCGGAAGGTTTTCAATCACGTCCCCTTCCTTAGACCAAACTTCTACGACCATTTCTTTTGAAAGGTATGCTTCTGACAAAAGCTCCGGCAGGCGGTGGATGTTATGCGTTCCGAAAATCATATCGACAAACGGATGTTTTTTCAAAATCCGGTTCACGACTGATTCCTCTTGGGACATACAGCCGCACACGCCTAAAATCAGATCAGGATTGTTTTTTTTCAGCGCTTTTAAGTGTCCCAGTTCACCAAACACCTTGTTCTCGGCATTTTCACGGATCGCACATGTGTTTAACAAAATGACATTGGCATCGTCAACGGAGTTTGTCGCTTCATAACCGAGCGCCATAAAAATCCCTGCCATAACCTCTGTATCATGTTCATTCATTTGGCAGCCGTACGTACGGATATAGAACTTTCGCCCGTCTCCCAATCCTTTAAATTGTTCAGAAATTGTAAAGTCATTATGATAAGTAACGGCTTCCTTGCCCCGTTTTTTCGCATCTTTTAAAGAAGGCGGAATATAAACAGCTTCAAAGTACTTGCTGTAATCCTTCTCGGATTTTTTGTCCGATGGATGAACTTGTCCGCTCTCTAATTTTTGTTTTTCATTCATGTGATTATTTCTCCTTTCAAACCAAACTTCCACCCTTCAGTATAAAGGTTATTGAAGCTCTGCACAACTGGCAACCTATTATTGTACACTCGTTGAGAATAATAATCAATAAGGATTCAAAAGAGGAAGAGCTTTCTCTTCCTCTTACAATAGCTGGAGCTCCTTAGCTGTCTTTTCGATGACACTAAGCGCCTGATCCAGTTCTTTTTTTGTGTGTTCAGCGGTAATGATTGTCCGAATCCTGGCTTTTCCCTTTGCTACAGTTGGAAAAACGATGCTTTGGGCAAATATGCCGCGTGAAAGGAGCTGATCAGAAAATTGCTTCGCCACAGCTTCATCACCTATTAAAATAGGAAGAATTGGCGTTTCACTCTGCGTGAGAGTCAGACCCATTTTCACAAGCATAGATTTAAAATAGGCCGTATTCTCCCACAAGCGCTCCATATGCTCGGGCTCTTCCAGCAAGACATCAATCGCTTCCATACAAGCTGCGGTCACAGCTGGCGGATGGGACGTGCTGAATAAAAACGGGCGGCCTTTATGGCGCAGATAATCGATCAGTACCTTTGAACCGGCAGCATAGCCGCCGAGCACTCCGATTGCCTTGCTTAGCGTTCCGACCTGAATATGGACTCTGCCGTCCAAACCGAAGTGATTCACCGTTCCCCTGCCGTTTTCGCCAAGTACTCCGGATGCATGAGCGTCATCCACCATTACAAAAGCGTCATATTTCTCAGCGAGCTCTACAATATCAGGCAAAGGGGCTATATTGCCGTCCATGGAAAATACGCCGTCTGTCACAATCAGGCGCATCCGATAGTTCATTGACTTTCTCAACACTCTCTCTAAGTCACTCATATCGACATGCTGATACACCTTTTTATCCGCCTTTGTAAGTCTGATTCCGTCAATAATAGAGGCATGGTTTAATTCATCCGAGATGACAATATCATCTTTTGAAAGAATACTTGAAAGTACGCCTTGGTTTGTTGTGAATCCTGATTGAAATACAAGCGCCGCCTCCGTTTTTTTAAAGGCTGCGAGCTTTCTCTCAAGCTCTTGGTGCATGGTAAATGTGCCTGCAATTGTTCTCACTGATCCGGTGCCGGCTCCAAATTGCTGAACGGCCTCCTGCGCAGCTTTGATGAGTCTTGGATGTGAAGTAAAACCGAGGTAATTATTAGAAGAAAGCTGAATGACGTTTTTATGATTGACTGTGACAGAGGGCCCCTGCATTGATTCAAGCTGTTTTATGTCTTGCCATGTATGGTTTTCTCTCATTCTATCAAGCTCTGTTTTTAAAAACTCAAATTCCTTCGTCATGTTTATCCCCCCTATTATGGAATTAAAATCACTTTTCCGCACTGGCCGCTTCTCATCAGCTCGAACCCTTTCTCGAACTCCTCTAACGGAAACTGATGGGTAATAACAGGTGAAAGATCAAGCACATGGGATGTGAGCAATTGAGACACCTGCCGCCATGTCGAAAACATTTTTCTTCCTGTGATTCCTTTGATCGTTAGTCCTTTAAATACCACTTTATTCGTCAAATCAATTGTCACCGGATGTTCCGGCAAGCTGAGAATATGAAATTTTCCGCCATTCGCAGCCATCGCCAAACCTTGCGCGATAGCAGAGGGGTGGCCCGACATCTCGCAAACGAGATCCGCTCCTTCTCCATCGGTTAAAGCGCTTACAATTTTGAGCGGATCTTCTTTTTCAATAGAAACAGTACGTGTGGCACCCATTTGTTTGGCAAGCGCCAATCGGTATTCATTTTTATCAACCGCTATTACTTGGGAAGCACCTGCTGCTTTTGCAACTGCAACAGCCATAAGACCAATCGGTCCGCACCCGATGACTGCAGTTGTTCCTCCTGCGGGCTGGCTCTCGAGCACTGTATGAACCGCATTTCCTAAAGGCTCTTGAATGGATGCAACCGCCGGGTTCATATCAGCGGGATTCTTCCAAACGTTATCAGCCGGAACTTTCACATACTCCGCAAAACAGCCTGCCGTGTCTACCCCGATAATAGCTGTATTGGTGCAAACATGAGCTTTTCCGGTTACGCAAGGCACACATTTACCGCAGACGATATGCGTTTCCGCAGACACATATTCTCCCACTTTTATATTCCCGGCATTCTCTCCTACAACTTCAACAATGCCGCTGAACTCGTGGCCGAAAACATAGGGAGTTTTGATTCTCTGGCGTGCCCATTGATCCCAATTATAAATGTGCACATCCGTGCCGCATATGGAAGCAGCTTTCACTTTTATGAGGACTTCATGTTTATCGATCTCAGGAATGGGAACTTCAGTCAGCACAGCACCGAACGTCCCGTCCTTTTTCATTAGAGCTTTCATCTTTCCATCCTGCATGTACAATCCTCCTTAACAAATTCTTGTTACATTCGGATTGTACCATGATATGGAATAAGCGTAAACAGCATTGTCTTTCTGACAAAGACAAAAGTGTTCGTCTTGAAAAATGGGCGTAATTTTTTTCTGAATCGTTCTACGTTATTCCTTACTTTTGTATATTCATCATTTATATGTCGAAAATATTATTGGAAGAAAATATCACAACAAATGAAAAACAACCTGTCTGCATGACGCAAACAGGTTGAGAATGCTTTATTTGTTTTTAGCGAGGCTCCACGATTAATTTAATCGCCGTTCTTTCTTCCCCATCGATCTGAATATCTGTAAAAGCCGGAATACAAATCAAATCAACGCCGCTTGGCGCCACAAATCCCCTGGCAATCGCCACAGCTTTTACAGCCTGGTTTAATGCACCCGCTCCAATCGCTTGAATCTCGGCGGCTCCTCGTTCTCTTAACACGCCTGCAAGCGCACCTGCCACTGAATTTGGACTCGATTTTGCTGAAACTTTTAAGATTTCCATTTCTGCTCCCCCTTAGTTTTACAATGGATAAGTGAGTGTTCATTAGAACAATCATTATTAGATGTTGCTATCCAAAAAGCCATCCCCACAATGCTTTTCAAAAATAGCGGGCTACCTTCCATTTTTACTATATTCACTAAGGAGTCGCTATATTCCTGCTTTTCTGTTTAATATTTTTATAAAATAACCACATGCTCAATTATTCAAAGAACATGTGATCATCATTGATCAAAATCCGCTCAATTTTGACAGCCTTTTTCGTTTGGTCGTCGATGTCAATCACTACTCCGCTTAATGTTGTTTTTCCTTCAGCGACAGTAAATCGTACTGGAAGGTTTGTTTTGAATCGCTTAATAATCGTTTCTCTGTCCATCCCCAGTATACCATCATATGGGCCAGTCATTCCTACATCAGTAATATATGCCGTCCCCTTCGGCAAAATGCGGTTATCCGCTGTTTGCACGTGTGTATGAGTTCCGACGACTGCGGACGCCCGTCCATCCGTGTACCAGCCGAGTGCAAGCTTTTCACTTGTCGCCTCGGCATGGAAGTCGATAAAAATGTACGGTGTTCTTTTTGCAGCTTCGGCAATTAACTCATCCGCTTTTAAAAACGGATCATCAAGCGGCGGTAAAAACGTGCGTCCTTGTAAATTAATAACAGCAAGCTCTTTGCCGTTTGCTTTCACATATGTGATCCCTTTTCCCGGTGTTCCTTCAGGAAAGTTTGCAGGACGAACCAAGTTCGGAACGTCATCTATAAAATCAAAAATTTCTTTTTTGTCCCATGTGTGGTTTCCCATCGTGATTGCATCGGCGCCAGCCTGGATTAAACTGTGATAAATTTTTTCCGTGAGCCCTTTCCCATGTGCGGCGTTTTCACCATTAATAATGGTAAAGTGCGGCTTATATTTTGTTTTTAGCTTTGGCACATATTCTTTTACCATGTCACGGCCTGGTGAACCGACAACATCTCCAATAAATAACATTCTCATTTTGTAAATCCCTTCTATTCTTAAAATTCTTTCGCCGTCAAAAAAATAAAGTGATGCTTAGCGCATCACTTTATTTTGCATACTCAACGGCTCGAGTTTCTCTGATTACTGTCACTTTAATATGACCTGGATAATCGAGCTCGTCCTCAATTCGCTTACGGATATCTCGCGCCAGTCGATGAGCTTCAAGATCATTAATTGAATCCGGCTTCACCATAATACGCACTTCGCGTCCAGCCTGAATGGCAAATGATTTTTCAACACCTTCATAGGACTCAGAAATTTCTTCGAGCTTTTCAAGTCTTCGAATATAATTCTCGAGCGTCTCACTTCTCGCGCCAGGTCTAGCAGCGGAAAGCGCATCAGCTGCCGCTACCAGCACAGCGATAATGGAAGTAGGCTCCTCGTCCCCATGGTGTGATGCAATACTGTTAATCACGACTGGGTGCTCTTTATATTTAGTCGCAAGCTCTACCCCGATTTCAACGTGGCTACCTTCTACTTCATGGTCAATTGCTTTTCCGATGTCGTGAAGAAGGCCCGCACGTTTAGCAAGCTTTGCGTCTTCTCCAAGCTCCGATGCCATTAGACCGGCCAAGAATGCGACTTCCATGGAATGCTTAAGCACATTTTGACCATAGCTTGTACGGAACTTTAAGCGGCCGAGGATCTTGATGAGATCTGGGTGGAGACCGTGAACGCCAACCTCAAATGTCGTTTGCTCACCCATCTCACGAATATAGTCATCGACCTCGCGGCGAGATTTTTCAACCATTTCTTCAATCCGTGCCGGATGAATACGGCCATCCTGAACGAGTTTGTCTAGAGCGATCCTTGCTGTCTCACGTCTGATCGGATCAAATCCGGAAAGAATGACAGCTTCAGGGGTATCATCAATAATCAGGTCAATTCCTGTCAGCGTTTCAAGCGTACGAATATTACGCCCTTCCCGCCCAATGATACGTCCTTTCATCTCATCATTTGGAAGATTAACAACTGATACCGTTGTTTCAGCAACGTGGTCCGCTGCGCAACGCTGTAAGGCGAGTGAAAGAATGTTTTTCGCTTTCTTATCCGCCTCTTCTTTCGCGCGGTTTTCAGTTTCTTTTGTCATGATGGCGATGTCATGTGAAAGCTCGTTTTCAACCCGTTCAAGAATGATTTGTTTTGCTTCATCGCGAGTCAGGCTCGAAATTCGTTCCAACTCTGACTGCTGCATACGAATCATCTCATCCACTTTGCTTTCCATCTCTTCAATATGTTGTTGTCGTTCATTCAGAGAATGATCTTTCTTCTCCAACATCGCTTCCCGTTTATCAATTCCCTCATGTTTGCGATCAAGGTTTTCCTCCTTTTGGAGTAAACGGTTTTCTTGTTTTTGAAGCTCATTTCGTCTTTCACGAACTTCCTGTTCAGCATCTATTCGAAGTGTGTGGATTTCATCCTTTGCTTCAAGCAGAGCTTCTTTTTTCAGTGCTTCAGCATCACGCTTTGCATCTTCAAGAATTTGCTCGGCTGCACCGCGTGCGCCCGCAATTTTCGCTTCGGCAATGGTTTTACGAACAAAGTAGCCAACAACTAAACCGAGTAGAATCAGCAAAATGGAGATGAGAACCATCATAATTGGGGTCATACTTTCACCTCCTCTTGCTATGAACTTGGTTGTTGCTTCATTAAGTGTCGGCATGTACATTGTCTAGTTTTCTCAACATACAGAACCTTCACAGGGAATGAGTATTTTCATCGCCCTTGTCAAGTTTAAATGGTTTAACAATCATGTTAAAAAAACAATGTTACAACTTCATTGTAAATGTGTCGGAAATACTTGTCAAGCTTGCCATCTTAACGTTTGCAGAGCCGACGTCTTATCCCGTGCCGAATGCAATTCATCCAAAAGAAGATCATGAATCATTCTTGATTCAGAAGCTGGTATATTTTATTGTTCACTTGGCCCAGTTTAGCGTTATTTTGAATGTTTGACAACAAAATTACAATGGTTTGCCCAGATTTACTAAAGCTGTTTAAGATGTTGAAGCCCGGCATGACACCATGGTTTGAGTAGCTTCCGGAAGCAATATAAAATCCCATACCGTATGTGGAGCTGCTTCCCGGCGTAAACATCTTTTTATAGCTTTTTTGCGAATACAGTTTGCCGTCTATCAGCGCTTGGTCAAATTTGTACATATCTGAAGCGCTCATATAAATATCACCGGCCCCATACAGCTGGGATAAATCGGGCATATACGGTGTAATCGGCTTGCCGCCCTTCAGCTTATAACCGACAGCCGGATAAGGTTCTTTATGATATGTTTTGTAAAAGCCTGCATGCGTCATTTTCGCTGGTTTAAAAATATGATTCGTTATGTATTGTTCATATGACTCACCGCTTACTTCAGCAACAATATAAGCGAGAACGGAATAATTGGAATCCTGATAGTCCCATACGCCTGGCTGACGTTTGATTCCCTGACGTTCTATGTCTTTTATTAAATCGTCCGGAGTGATTGCACCGTTTCCTTCAACATGCCCGTGTATTCCCGATGTATGTGTGAGCAGGTTTTTCAAAGTAATCGTTTGCCCGTTAGGGAATTGAGGTAAATACGCGCTTACCGGATCACTTGTCTGAAGTTTTCCCTTTTCCTCTAGCTGCAAAATAGCGGTTGCAATCAGCGCTTTTTGTGACGAACCGACATAAAAAGAGGTCAATGGATTATTAGGGATGTGATGTTTACGATCGGCATAACCAAAACCTTTATGTGTTACGATTTCTCCATTTCTGACAATCATGGCTGTTCCGCTGAAGCCAATCTCATTTAAATAATGGCTGATTTTTTGATTACGGTCCACTGTTTTGATTTGTTCCTCTGTTTTTTTGGCGGTTTTCTTTTTAACCTCTTTTTTCTGACCGCTATCTGAAGCTGCTGCAGTTTCTTGAGATGGCTCGTTCCCTTCACTATCTCGGTGAAGCGCATTCCAAATCGTAAAGCAAATCATCGCTGCTAAAAAACCAAGCAAAAGTTTGCCTCTTTTATTTAGTTTTCTCCGTCTGCGTTTCGCAGTTCTTCTGCTGGCTGGGCTTGTCATTCAGTTTTTCCTCCCAAAATAAATTCCATTTTGCACACGTTTTGTTAGACGAATGAAGCACCGAAAAAGTTGTCAAAAAAAGCAATATTTTTTATCATTTTTTGCAAAAATAAAAAGACTGAGTTTTTCACCCAGCCTTTTGTATCATTTCAAACTGATTTTATTTTTATTCTTCAAATTCAAGTTCTTCTTGTGCACCTTCAGCTTGCTGCTGCGCTGCTCCGTGATTATCCAAGCCGTAATGTTCGCGAATTTGTTCCTGGATCATTAGCATGATATCTTTATTTTCTTTCAAGAATTGTTTTGCATTTTCACGGCCTTGTCCGAGGCGCTCTTCTTCATAAGAGTACCATGAACCGCTTTTTTGCACGATATCAAGTTCAGTTCCAAGATCAATGATTTCGCCTTCTTTTGAAATGCCTTCTCCATACATAATATCAACCTCGGCTGTACGGAACGGCGGTGCCACCTTGTTTTTGACGACTTTGATTTTCGTTTTATTCCCCATTACGTCGTTTCCTTGTTTCAGCTGTTCAGCACGGCGCACTTCTAGACGTACGGAAGAGTAGAATTTCAGCGCGCGGCCGCCAGGAGTTGTTTCCGGATTCCCGAACATAACGCCGACTTTTTCACGAATTTGGTTAATGAAAATCGCGATTGTCTTCGATTTGTTAATGGCGCCTGAAAGCTTACGAAGCGCTTGGGACATTAAGCGTGCCTGTAAACCAACATGCGAATCTCCCATGTCGCCTTCAATTTCCGCTTTCGGAACGAGAGCTGCCACAGAGTCAACAACAACAATGTCAACTGCACCGCTTCGAACCAATGCCTCCGCAATTTCAAGCGCCTGCTCGCCCGTGTCAGGCTGAGACAGTAAAAGCTCTTCGATGTTGACACCGAGCTTTTGTGCGTATACCGGATCTAATGCATGCTCTGCATCGATAAATGCGGCTTGTCCGCCCTGCTGCTGAACCTCAGCAATCGCATGAAGTGCCACAGTTGTTTTACCTGAGCTTTCAGGACCGTATACTTCAATAATCCGTCCGCGCGGATATCCGCCAATTCCTAATGCCGTATCAAGAGCGAGGGAGCCGCTTGGGACAGTGGAAATTCTTGTATCTGTCTTTTCTCCCAGTTTCATAATGGAACCTTTGCCGAACTGTTTTTCTATTTGTTTAAGAGCCATATCTAAGGCTGCCTGACGATCACTCATTCTATTTTTTCCTCCTTTATGTTACCACTACATATACTATACCCTGTTTGAAGGGATTTGCCAAGAAAAAAGCGAACGCATATTCGGATTTTTTCGTGGCGGATTTCTATCAAAATACTATCATGTATCAGAGAAATCATGTTTTTTAGGAGGATAATGTGCTGAAAATATTATTTTTGCTCTAAAAGCTTCAAGATTAAATGGCAGCCGTATTTGGCGCCACGTTTTCTGATTCCCGTTCTGGACCCCGCAAAGTGAAACTCGTGAACCTCTTCTTTTCCATTTGCTGAAATGCCGATAAACACATGTCCAGGCTCATGCCCCTCTTGAGTATCAGGACCTGCTACACCGGTAAAACTGATGCCGATATCGCTGCCAGTGAGCTGTTGAACACCCTTTGCCAGCTCTAATGCGCACTCCTTGCTGACCGCTCCAAAACGGTCTAATGTTTCCTTCTTGACGCTAAGCACATGCTCCTTCACGTCGCTTGTATAACAAACGACGCCGCCGGCAAACAATGTTGAAGCACCGCTGAGATCCGTCAGCCATTCAGAAAACAGCCCGCCGGTAAAACTTTCAGCCGCGGCAATTGTAATGCCTTTTTCCTTACATGCTTTAGAAAGCTCTTTTACTAGGGAAGTATCATCATAGCCATAGAAAAATTCCCCTACACGTTCTAAGATAACAGCCTCTGTTTCTTTTAGCAGACGCTCCGTTTCCTTTTCGTCAGCATGTTTGGCTGTCAGACGCAGCGTCACCTCTCCGTCGGCTGCCAAAGGAGCGATTGTCGGATTGGTTTGTGCATCAATAATATCTTCCAAATCAGCTTCAAGCTGAGATTCGCCGATACCAAAAAAACGAAGAACGGTTGATACAATTTTTTCATTTGAGCCCATCTTTTTCAGCAGAAGAGGCTTTGCCTCGTTTTCAAACATGGGACGCAATTCGCTTGGCGGCCCAGGAAGAAGCATATAAAAGCGCGAATCGTGCTCTAGGAGCATTCCCGGCGCCATTCCGAAGTGATTTGCCAGCACGTCAGATCCTTCGATCACAAGCGCCTGTTTTCGGTTATTAGGTGACATCGTGCGTTTGGTCCGTTTGAAATAGTCCTCAATGGATTGGAACGCCTCATCATCTAACACAAGCGGATGCCCCAGCGCATTTGCAATCGTTTCTTTCGTCAGATCATCTTTTGTCGGCCCGAGACCTCCTGAAAAAATAATGAAATCAGAGCGTTCTTCAGCAATGCGAATGACCTGCTTCAGCCGCTCCGGATTATCTCCAACTGCTGTATGATAAAATACGTTCACTCCGATGTCAGCAAGCTGTTTGCTGATAAATTGAGCATTTGTATTGGCGATTTGGCCAAGCAACAGCTCAGAACCGACCGCAATAATTTCTGCTTTCTTTGGAAATTCCATGACGTAAGTCCTTCTTTCTTAATTAGTTGTTTTTAACGCTTCCCAGTTTTTGGAGAAATATTCCCAGCCTGAGACGACAGTAAAGAAGACAGCTACCCATAGCGCCAAGTCAGCAAACGGGAATGACACAAGTTCAAACGGAAGATTATGAAGAAGCAATGCTGAAACCGCAATGATTTGTGCCCAGGTTTTAATTTTACCAAGCATATTAGCAGCCACCACTTCTCCTGTTCCGGCTAAGACAAGCCTCAAACCTGTCACGGCAAACTCCCTGCTGATAATCACAATGACCATCCAAGCTGGAGCAAGGTCAAATTGAACAAGGATAATTAATGCTGCGGATACAAGCAGTTTGTCCGCAAGCGGATCAAGAAATTTCCCGAAGTTAGTCACAAGATTCAGCTTTCGGGCATAGTACCCGTCCACCCAGTCTGTTGTGGATGCAACAATAAATAGAATGGCACCGGCCAAATGTGCGACCGGGATCGATTCGTCTCCAACTTCTAGCCTGCCCCAGTCAAACGGCGCCAGCATGATAATCATGAAGATTGGGATTAATGCGATTCTAGCTAGTGTGATTTTATTTGGTAAGTTAAACATAAAGCCCCTCCAATTTCATACTCGGACGTGAAGAAAAGTCATCTGGTAATTAAGATGACTTTTCTTCCTTTTTATTTACAATCTTAATGGTTTGTGCCATCACTTTTTTCGGATCAAGTTCATAGGAAAGAACCTTGCCGTTGATTTTTATTT
This sequence comes from Bacillus sp. K7, assembly GCF_053903245.1. NCBI lineage: Bacteria > Bacillati > Bacillota > Bacilli > Caryophanales > Bacillaceae > Bacillus > Bacillus sp. K7. The sequence continues at coordinate 1,756,931 of NZ_CP096406.1, read as the reverse complement.
TCAGATTAGGTGCATATCCGGTGCGGATCTCAACTTGTTTCTGATCAGTTATATCTTTTTTATAGGTTTCGTCTTTTTTCAGCGTTCCCTCTTTTAAAGAGCTGCTGTTTTCATCACGCACCCGAATCCAAGAGCTGTCTGATGCCTTTAGTTCAAGCTCGATTTTATCAGCGCCGGACACTTCATAAGTCGTTAACGATCCTTCAGTGCCAGTTGCTTTCATCTCCAGTTTTTCACTGTCATTTTCTTCTTTTTGATCTTCATTTTCTTTTGTTTCTTTTTTAGTGTCTTCCTCTTTTTCAGAGCTATTATTTTGATTCTCTTTTAGCGCGGAATCTTTAGGGATTTCATACTTGCTTTCACTTTGCGTAATTGATTTTTCTGAAGCTGCATTGTTATCCTCACTGCTTTTATGATTCGCAAATTGTATGATCGCGTACACAATCGCAATCACGACAATCACGCCGAGAATCACAAGTATCGTTGGCAGCAATTCCAGCGCTCTAGATGCTGGCTTTGGCATTTCCTTTTGAAGCTTCATGCCGGAGATTTTTTCAGATACATCATCATGATACGTATTCGGGATATCTTTTTTATGCTCCTCAAACAGCTGATCGGCATCAAGCCCGACGGCTTCAGCATATTGCTTAATGAATGCCCGAACATAAAACTTCCCCGGAATAATGTCATAGTTTCCTTCCTCCAAGGCGGTTAAATACCTTTTTTGAATCTTTGTTGCCGCTTGGAGATCATCCAATGACATTGCTTTTTCCTCTCTGGCCTCTTTCAGCCGGATTCCTAGTTCAGTCACAACAAACACCTTCCAATTTTAAAAATCAAAGCTTGAAAACCCGGATTGATCAAACATTTGGGGTTCTTCAGCATGTTCATATGTAATAACCTCATCGGGGCCATTTCTCAGTTCAATAATATAATCAAAGTCATCTAGTGTATACTCTGTGTTTTGAACGAATATGTCCGGATGCTCCACCACTTTTGTTGCAGGCAGCCTCATGATTTCTCTGACCAGCTGGAGATGGCGTTCTGATCCTCTTCTTGTTGACACAATTCCGTCAACGATAAAGACATTTTCAGTGCTGTATTCATCGGCGATCAGCTGGCTTCTTATCGTCTGCTTCAGCAAAGTTGATGACACAAACAGCCACCTTTTGCTTGCACATACACTGGAGGCCACAATCGATTCCGTTTTTCCGACACGCGGCATCCCCCGGATCCCGATTAATTTATGGCCTTCTTTTTTGAACAATTCCGCCATGAAATCGACTAATAAGCCTAGCTCGTCCCGTTCAAAGCGGAACGTTTTCTTGTCATCGGCATCCCTTTGTATGTAGCGGCCGTGGCGTACCGCAAGACGGTCGCGAAGCCTCGGTTCTCGCAGCTTCGTTACTTTAATTGTTTCCATCGTTTTTAAGATTGATTCTAATCGCTTGATTTGATCTATATGGCGGCACCTGAGGAGCATTCCCCTTCTGGAAAGGTCGACGCCGTTAATCGTTACAATGTTAATAGATAGCATCCCAAGAAGAGATGAAATATCCCCGAGCAGTCCGGGGCGGTTGACCTGAATTTCATATTCAAAATACCATTCGAGCTTTGCCAAATGATATACCCCCTTCATTGTGGCAAAATTTTACCTTCCTTTATCATAAAGCATTTTTCTCTAATTAGAAAGAAGAATGTTGCTGTGACGAGGAAAACATAAAAAAGAGAGGAAAAATCTCCTCTCTTGCTAGTGCGTGCTGTTATTTTCAACAAGCTTAACCATCATATTGGCAATGGCACGCTGTTCATCTTCTGATGCTACGCTCCAAAGATCTGCCAGCACTTTTTCCTGCTCGTTCTTAGATTCCACTTCATTTGCCAAGTAACCGCCGATTTCTGTCGCAAGTTCTGTAATGGTATCCTGGCTCATGCCTTTATCTTGCGCATAGTTCAAACGGTCGCCAAGGAAGTTTTTCCAGCTATCCCAGTTTTCTAATACTGACATGCTCTTTTCCTCCATTTCATGTGAAGTTACAAGCTTATTGTGTCCTTCAGAAAAGATACTATACACCGAATATTTTCGGATCAGCAATGCCAGCCGCCATTCACCGACAGAATGTGTCCGGTGATATATGACGCTTTTTCAGACAGGAGAAAAGCTGTTGCATCCGCAATTTCTTGCGGTCGGGCCAGCCGGCCGATCGGGATATCATCAGCAATCTCTTCTTTTTCAGGCGGAGAAAATTGATTCATCATATTTGTATCAACCGCGCCCGGCGCTACGGCGTTTACTCTGATTCCGCTTGGCGCCAGCTCCTTAGCCAGTCCTTTCACAAACGAGTGTTGGGCTCCCTTTGCCATACTGTACAGCACTTCACAAGATGCTCCAGTTTCTCCCCAAATAGAGCTGACAGCAACGATTGCCCCAGATCTATTCCGGATCATGCCTGGAAGAAGGTTTCTCGTCAGCATATACGGACTCGCCACATGGAGTTGAACCATTTCCTGAACCGTTGCATTATCTACATCCGTAATTAGCCCAAAATGGCTTCTTCCGCTATTTAAAATAATGGCATCAATTGGCTGAACAATTAAATTTGTCAGCTTATCTGCTCCTTCCGGTGCGGAGAGATCGGCTTGCAAGATCTCAGCATGCACCCCATACGCCTCATTAAGTTTTTCAGCAAGCTCCGCTGCCGCGTTTTGATTTGTATGGTAATGCAGCAGCAGATTGTATCCATCTGCCGCAAGCGTTTCGCTTATGCTTTTGCCGATGCCGCCACTTGCTCCGGTAATGAGTGCTGTTTTGTTCATCCTCTTTCCTCTTTCCGCAGAAAAACACCCCTCACACTGGAGGGATGTTTTGTTTATGATTTAGGAACAACCTTGCAGACAGTCAGTCTATCCGCAGCCATTTCCTCTTGTATGACTTGCTGGACATCTTCAAGGGTAATTTGTTCGAGAACCGATACGACATCAAACAGGCTCATATCCAAGAAAGCATAACGGGTAAATTGATTTGCAATGTACTCAGGTGAATTCAGCGCTTTTAAAAATGTACCAATCTTTTTCTTTCTGGCAAGTTCAACCTTTTCAGCAGTAATCAATTCACCGGCGCGCAGAAGCATGCTTGAAATGTCTTCAGCCAATCGATCAGGTTCCGGCGTATCGCCGCCGATCGCCGCAAAACCAAACCCATATTCAGCAGTAAAGTCAAAGCTGAACGTTTCGTCAATATACCCTTTTTCATAAAGTGATTCGTACTGGGCAGAGCTTTTGCCGAAAAGAGATTCAAGCAATAAGTTCATAGAAAGTTCATGCTTTAACAGCTCTTTGCCTAATCTATACGGGTTCTTTGATTTTAGCCCGACAAGGCATTTTGGTCCCTGCACGTTCATTTTGATCTCTTTTTCTTTGCGGAACACCGCTTCTTGTTCCTGTACTTCCTCTCGTTGGATCTCCGGCTGGTCAGTATATGGCTTTCTCTCCTGATTTTCTCTTACCTGAGAAATGATCGCTTCAGGATCTACAGGCCCTACAATGAAGAGGAGCATGTTACTCGGGTGATAAAACGTTTCATAGCATTCATACAGAAGGTCTTTCGTGATAGGCGAAATGCTTTCCACCGTTCCGGCTATGTCAATTTTGACAGGATGTTCTTTGTACATGTTTTCAATGACCCCGAAGTAAAGCCTCCAATCAGGATTGTCGTCATACATGTTAATCTCCTGCCCGATAATCCCTTTTTCCTTCTCAACCGTTTTTTCAGTAAAATACGGATCCTGCACAAAATCAATCAGCGTCTCTAAATTGCGTTCAACATTCGACGTGCTTGAGAAAAGATAAGCCGTTCTTGTAAATGACGTAAACGCATTGGCAGAAGCGCCCTGTTTGCTGAAATCTTGAAAAACGTCTCCGTCCTCTTTTTCAAACAGCTTATGCTCAAGAAAATGGGCGATGCCGTCCGGCACATGAACCATCTCATTTTTGCCTAAAGGGACAAATCGGTTATCTATAGAGCCATACTTTGTAGTAAAGACCGCATACGTCTTGTTGAAGCCTTTTTTCGGCAAAACGTAAACATCAAGGCCGTTTGGCATTTTTTCATGGTACAGTGTCTCCTGAAGCTGTTCATATTTGATTGGTTTGATCAAGATGCACCCTCCGTCCCTTTTAAGAAATAAGTCGTATCAAGCTGAATCTTTTCGCCGGCTTTCATGATATCCTCTTTTGTGACCTGATCAATATTGGCGAGAAAATCTTCAATTGGAACGTCGACTTGGGCAGCGGCCTGCTGATATAAAAATTCCGATAAACCGTACGCAGTATCAATGGTTTCCAGCACTTGATTTCGAATGACAGCCTTTGTCTGAGCGATATCCTGCTCACTAAAGTCGCCGTTTTTCATTGCTTGAAATTGCTCAGCGATAATAGAAACAGCCTGTTCATAATTTTCCACTTCAATGCCCGACATCACCATCAACAAGCCTTTAAAGCTTTCTATACGCGAAGCGGCGTAGTAAGCAAGACTGGCTTTTTCCCGAACATTGATGAAAAGCTTGGAGTGAGAGAATCCGCCAAACAGCCCGTTAAACACTTGTAAGGCAGGATAATCCCGATCCGTATAAGTGATATTGGTACGGTAGCCAATATTCAGCTTTCCTTGTTTGACATCTTCTTCATCAATCACTTCTTTAGGCTGTGCGTTTTGCTCGGCGTAATTGTTTTCCATCGCCCCAAGGCTGCGTTCTTCTGTTTGAAAATACTTGTCGATTGACGCTTGCACTTGGTTGCTGTCCACATCGCCAACGACATAAAGATCAAGCTGGTCTTGTTGGATAGCGCTTTTGTATGTTTCATATAATTGATCAGCCGTAATGGCTTCGACATCTTCAATTTCCCCGTTGACATGGAGCGCGTAAGGCTCGTTTTTGCACATTTCCTGTATCAGCCTTAAATTTGAGTAGCGCATTTTATCATCATAAACCGCTTGGATTCTTTGTTTGAGTGTCCGTTTTTCCTGAGTCACATATTGCGATTGAAATGTGCCTCCCTCTAGAGCAGGCGAAAAGACGATTTCTGCAAGAAGCTTCAGTCCCTTTTCAAGAAGCGGCGTTTGGTCTTTTAAATACTTTTCATTCGGGATTTCAAGCCTGAACGTAATAACGTGCCGCTCTCCTTTTTTTGAAAGATCGGCCGAAACGGACGTGCCGTACAGTTCATCTAAATAAGAACGTAATTCTGCGGTTTTCGGATGGTTTTTTGTGCCGCGAAGGAGCACATGCGGAAGCAGCGCCCTTTTGGTGACTTGCTCCTTTGTCAGCGGCGCAAGCATTTTAAAAATAAGCGAGACGGTTTTGAATTTTTCTGTTTTTACAATGTGCGCGGTTAAACCGCCGTGCTTTGTTTTGATTTCATTTACATATGACATATGGAACCTCCTTCGTTCATTTCTTATTAGTATGTATTATGACCCATTTTCAGCATACGCAGAATCACTCTTTCATGTAATTATAGCAACTGTAGGATTTATAAGGAAACAATAACCTCCGTCTGAACGAACGGATGCAGTTAGATTAATCCATTTTCAACTCAAAGACAGCTGTTTGTGCCTGCAGAACCACAGTTGGACATTGCAGGAGAGAGAAGATTTTCGCTAATAGCAAAAAAGACGGTTGGCTAGACCGTCCCAGATTGTTGACAAAGTCATAAAACGGTTTTTATTTTATGACTTTGTCATCTTTTCAGCGTGATTGAAAACCCTTGAAGTCTAGGAAGGGCGAGCATCGGAGCAGACTTTCACAGGATGTGATGACGGCGGTGTTTAGGCAGGACGCCTAAGCATTTAGCCGCCGTTCCTTTCGTAATTCGTGAGCACCGACGCGCAGGCCTGACAACGAATGCGAGGGTTTGTCGACACGCTGAGACGGTTGGCTAGACCGTCCCTAAGTTTTTTTCTTCCTCTTCACTTTTTTTCGTATCCACAGTGAAGATGACTAAGAATAAAGCAACGATGCTGCAAAACGCCGATAGAATGAAAATAAGCCAGTTTGCTTTAGACATTAATGCAGCAAAAACAGGGGGGCCGAGAGCTACTCCTATAAAGCGCATGCTATTGTAAAAGGAGGAAATGGTTCCGCATTCCTCACTTTCAATCCCTTCGGTTATCAGTGCATCTAAAGCAGGAAGCGCCATCCCGATTCCAATTCCGCCAAAACTTAAAAAGACAAATAAAAAATAAAAACTGTGGTTCCACCACAAAGCTATAAACGAAAGGGTTAACATAATCATTCCTGTAACCACACAAAACTTCATTCGGCCTTTATCTTTGCCAATCTTTTTTCCAGCTATATAGGAACTGGTTGATAAAAATAAAAGCGGGATTGCCAGTAAACCGCCTTTAGCCACTCCGTCAATGGCATACTTCTTCTCCAGCGTATCTGATAAATAAAATAAGACGCCGAATAGCAAAAACATAATGACACACCCGATAATAAAGACCGTATAAAGCCAGCGTCCGTCTTGCTTAAAGATTTTTCGCACATTCTTAATAAACTCAGACACCGCGGGCGCATCTTCATCTTTTTCAGGTTTGGCCACCAGAAACAACACGAGCAAAAAGCTGATCAAACAGAAAAACGGAATAAACCAAAACGGTACAAACCAGTACCAGGTAGCCAATAGGGCCCCGAGTATGGGACTCAGTACCTTCCCTGACGTGTTGGCGGTTTCAATATCGCCAAGACCGGCACTGACCTTTTCATCGTCTCCTTCAAACAAATCGCCGATAAACGGCATGACGATAGGAGCTGCCCCTGCAGAACCGACGCCTTGAAGTACCCGTCCCGCCAAAATCATAGCGTACGGGTTTTTCATATAGGTTGAGGCAAAAGCAGCCACCGCCCCTCCCAATCCTGCAATGAGGAGACACGGAAGCAATATTTTTTTTCTCCCGAATCGATCTGACAGATACCCCGCAATCGGAATGCAAATAATTGCCACCACCGAATATACAGTAATGATTAAAGATACTTGAAATGAAGTCACCGAGAGTTTTTTCTCCATCATAGGCAGAACGGGAATCAGCATGGAATTCCCAAGTGTCATCACAAGCGGTACGGAAGACAATGCAATAATATGTTTCATTCCATTTTTCTTTCTCAACGTTTTCACCCATTCACTTTCTTGTCATCCCTTATATGTTGCGTTAACCGGAGTGAAAGTATGTACAAAGAAACATGAATCAGCGCAAATAAAAAAACAGACCCATCACAGGCGTCCGTTTTAGAATCGTTTACGTAAAACATGAAATCTGAATTTATCCGCTCTAAAATAATTTAAGGAGTAAAGCACTGGTTTATCGTGCTGATCGTAATGGGTTTGTTTTAACTGCAAAAGAGCTGTTTCCGGATCGCATTCAAGCACTGGAGAAATGGTATCATGATAGCCGATTGGCTCAATATCAGTCACAGCATAGCTGATCACGGAGCCTGAATTTTTCTCAAGCAAATCAAACATAGATTCTTGCTGATGAGAAAAAGAATTCGGCAGAATATTCATCGGAATTTTGTCTATACAATACACAATCGGCTGTCCGTTAGCTGTCCTGACTCGTTCGAGGTAAAAAAGTTCTTGTCCCTCTTCCAAGTGAAATCTCTTGATATCATCCTCAGACGGCATAAGCACTTGCGATGATAAAAAAATCGTGCCAGGCGTCATATTCGCCTGTTCTATCATCTTGGTTACACTGTTCAGCTGTTCAATGCCCGAAAGAAATAACGGCTTAGAATGGACAAAAGTGCCTACACCATGCCTTCTGATAATCACATGCTCTTCTTCAAGGATCCGCAAGGCTTCTCTTAGCGTCGCTCTGCTGACACCAAGCTTTTTGGAAAGCTCAAATTCGGAAGGCAGCTTTTCCTTCTCAGTGTAGATTCCATTTTTAATATCCTCTTTGATTCGTTCAATTACTTTTAAATACAAGTGCCGATTATCAGCTTTTGTAGACATGTTTTCCCTCCGTAAACCACTTTCGATAAAAATTATTGAACAATTGGGACAACTATATCATGTTTTGTCGAAAAAATAAATAGAAAGGTTTTAGTTTACATAATGTTATTATCGGTGACCAAAGAAAACGGAACTCCCTTCATTAAGAAGAGAGTTCATCATATTTCTCTTTGGATAATAGAACTTCCCTCGGTTTGCTGCCTTCATATGGCCCGACAACGCCTCGTTCCTCCATTGCGTCAATGAGGCGGGCCGCTCTCGTATAACCGATTCTAAATCTTCTTTGCAGCATTGAAACAGATGCCGTCTGCATGCCGACGATTAATTCAACAGCTTCATCATAAAGTTCATCGGTCACCTCGGAATGGGTTTCCGTTGTCTCCTCAGGAATCATTTCCTCCTGATATTGCGCTTTCTGCTGCGTAATCACATGGTCGACGATCTTCTCCACTTCGTCATCCGACAAAAATGCTCCCTGTACACGAACAGGTTTATTAGCCCCGACAGGCAAAAACAGCATATCGCCGCGGCCTAGCAGCTTCTCAGCACCACCCATGTCAAGAATCGTCCTTGAATCCGTCTGTGAAGATACGCTAAACGCGATTCGTGACGGAATATTCGCTTTAATAACCCCAGTGATAACGTCAACCGACGGCCGCTGTGTTGCAATAATGAGGTGGATGCCGGCAGCACGCGCCATTTGAGACAACCTTGTAATTGAATCTTCCACATCAGATGAAGCGACCATCATGAGGTCGGCAAGCTCGTCCACAATGACTACGATATAGGGCAGCTCCGGCTGCTTCGCTTCTTCTTCATTGTTAAAGCGTTTTATATAATCATTGTATCCTTCAATATTTCTTGTACCTGTATGAGAAAATAATTCGTAACGCCGCTCCATTTCATTGACAACCTTTTTCAATGCCTGTGACGCTTTTTTCGGATCGGTTACGACTGGTGCAAGCAGATGCGGAATCCCGTTGTAAACATTCAGCTCTACCATTTTAGGATCGATCATCATCATTTTCACTTCATGCGGTTTCGCGCGCATCAAAATACTCGTAATAATGCCATTGACACAAACACTCTTCCCGCTTCCGGTTGCGCCTGCGACTAAAAGGTGAGGCATCTTGTTTAACTCCGCCAGTACAGCTTCACCTGAAATATTGCGGCCGAGTCCGATTAGCAGCTTTGCATCAGGCCTGTCATTCAATTTAGACTCCAGCACTTCCTTCAGCGATACCATCGCCACTTCTGCGTTCGGAACCTCAATTCCAATCGCTGATTTCCCTGGTATAGGCGCCTCTATCCTGATATCCTTCGCAGCAAGTGCAAGCGCTAAATCATCACTTAAATTAACAATTTTGCTAACCTTCACTCCGACATCAGGATATACCTCATATTTTGTTACCGCCGGACCGAGATGAACCTGCGTGACTTTCGCCTTTACCCCAAAGCTTTGGAAGGTGCGTTCGAGCTTTCTTGCATTTTCATAAATATTCTTTTTGTCAGCCTGCTGGCCGGTATGCTTTGGATCGGCCAGTAAATCCAGTGACGGCATTTCGTAATCTTTATTTTCAAGCTCCGTAAAGGTCATTGCGGGAGCGGAAACAGCCTCTTGGTCACCTGTCTCCGTTTGGATGTCCCGAAGCGGCTCTGATACAGGTTCAGCGCGTTGTTCTACGACTGAAGAATCTTCATCTTCGTTACGATCTGAAAAGCTTGAGATAATCGGCTCTGAATGAATGAGAGGCGATACCGTTTCCGTTTCCGGGTCCTCCTCATCATCAGAAGGCTCTTGTTCCATTTGCTGTTTATTGCGGACCCGCTTTTGCTTTTTGCTAGGAGCTTTTGTTTTTTTCGATGACTTCATATTTGTTTTGACGGATTTCATATCATCAATAAATGCAAACCATTGCTCTTTTATAAAGCGGCCAATCGGGCTCATCCACTTTTTCAGCGTTTCTTGAAGAGATCGTCCCGTGACTAAAATCATTCCGATTAAAATCATGACAATCGCCATAATCTGAGAACCGGTTGACGCAAATAAAAAGTGTGAAGCCGCAAACAGCAACGCTCCGATCATCCCTCCGCCTAAATCAGGTGAAGCGGAGCTGCCATTCATATCCATCAAAAACAATTCCCACGTGTTGCGCACCACGCTTGCGGACTCTATCGACCCCTTGTGCGTCAAGTTTTTAAACAGCTGCACGTGAGAAAGCAGCAATATGCTTGCGATAATACAATACAATCCGGCCTTTCGTCTCGTTAATAGGCTTGGCGTTTTCTTCTTCCAAAACAGCGAGACTCCTAAGACCAATAAGCCTAACAAGCATAAAATAAACCATTCTCCAGCAAAAAAGCGGAACAAATAGATAAAGGTTTGCCCGACTACCCCCAACTGCAGAATCGCGATAATGGAAATGGCGATACACAGCAATCCGTTTAGTTCGTATTTTATATTGAGCTGTTTCGCCTGTTTTTTTCTTGATTTTCGTTTTTTCTTTGCCACACTCATCACCTTACTGCGTTAAAAAATGTAAGTTCATACATAATGAAGAAAGCAGCCGTTTACAGGCTGCGTTTTTTCTGTAGGATTCCCCTATTATAGCATATTTTGCCCTTGAAAAAGGGTTGGAATCTTATACGTTTAATTTCAGCTTTTGTCCCGGAGAAATGTCTGGGTGCAGAAAATGCATTGGATTTGTGCTCATGATTTGAATGACTTCCGCTTCATTGCCTTTCATCTCGACAAGAAGCGGCACACCTTTATACTCAATCTGCTCGTGTATGTTTGTCTCTTGGTTCTGTTCTGCAAACACAATTTCCTGCGGCATCACGGTATACAGTATCATTGAATCATCCGTCCTTCTTCTTCTCTTGCTTCCTCAATGAGCTCATTCAGTTTATTGATCGCCTGCCCGACACCGCCTGCGTGATCGATTAATCCGTATTCAACTGCATCCTTTCCCACAACATTTGTTCCGATGTCGCGTGTTAAATTTCCTTTTGAAAACATCAGCTCTTTAAACTTCTCTTCGGTTATATTGGAATGGCTAGTCACAAAATTAACAACTCTTTCTTGCATTTTGTCCAGGTATTCAAACGTTTGCGGCACGCCGATTACCAATCCGGTCAGCCGAACCGGATGAATGGTCATTGTTGCTGTTTCAGCGATATAGCTGTAATCACAGGATACGGCAATCGGAACGCCGATGGAATGTCCTCCGCCAAGCACAATGGAAACGGTCGGTTTTGATAAAGATGCGAGCATTTCTGCTATAGCAAGACCCGCTTCAACATCTCCTCCGACAGTATTTAATATAATCAGCAGGCCTTCAATTTTTGGATTCTGTTCAATTGCGACAATCTGCGGGATCACATGCTCATATTTGGTTGTTTTGTTTTGCGGAGGAAGCTGAACATGGCCTTCTATTTGTCCGATAATGGTCAGACAATGAATATTTGTATCTTGAGGCAGCTGGGGGAGCGCCGTTTCACCAAGCTGCTGTATTTTATTCATAATACTGTCCTTCGCATCATTTTTTTCAGGACGCTCTTCTTCTGTGTTTTCCATACGATGATCCATTCGCTTTTCACCCTTTCCGAGTTTCTCTTTGTATTATGAACAAAGTCACTACATTCAATCCCCGGTTTACAAGGCAAAAAATAAAGACCGGAGCAGCTCCGGTCTTTCGTCTGACATTATACTTCCATAATAATTGGGATGATCATCGGTTTACGTTTCGTTTTTTCATATAGGAATTGGTTCAAAGCATCCCGCATCGCTTGCTTCAGCGTTGACCATTCAACATTTGATGTTTCAGTCGCTTCTGTCACGATGGAACGGACAAGTTCAGTAGCCTGTACGATAAGGCCTTCAGACTCTCTTACATAAACAAAACCGCGTGTGATAATTTCTGGTCCTGATACAAGATGTTTCTTTTGTTTATCAAGTGTAATGACAACGATTAAGATTCCGTCCTGTGAAAGCAAGCGGCGGTCTCTCAGTACGATGTTTCCGATATCGCCGACACCTAAACCATCAATTAAAACATTGCCATACGGAACTTTATCCCCAATTTTTACGTTCTGGCCGCGAAATTCAACGACGTCTCCTTTTTCAATTAAGAAGATGTCACTGCGCTTCATGCCGGTTTCTTCAGCGATTTTCGAATGAGCTTTTTGCATTCTGTATTCACCGTTTACAGGAATTAAATAGGTTGGTTTAAGCAGATTGATCATCAGCTTTAACTCTTCTTGTGAGCCGTGGCCAGAAACATGGACACGCTTTTGGGCAAAGATGACTTGCGCTCCGGCTCTCGCAAGAAGATCTACTGTTTTCGAATAAATGAGTTCCTGTCCAGGGATTGGTGTGGACGCAATGACAACGGTATCCCCTTCTTCAATATTCAGCTGTTTGTGAGCCTTGTTTGCCATTCTTGTCAGGGCAGCTAACGGTTCACCTTGGCTGCCGGCAGTAATAATGGCCACTTCACGCTTCGGATATTTTTTAACATCCTGCACAGAAATAAACAATTCATCATCCGCTTCAATATAGCCGAGCTTTCTTGCCAGCTGCAAGATAGATTGAAGATTTTTTCCGGCGATGGCAATCTTTCTTCCATTTTGAGACGCTGCATGAATGACTTGCTGGATCCGGTTAATATTAGATGCGAAAACAGCAACAATGACCCGGTTCTCTGAATTATACAGCGCGTCCGAAATTTCTCCGCTGACAGCTGCTTCCGAAGGTGTATGTCCCGGACGTTCCGCATTTGCACTGTCAGATAGCAGGGCGAGCACGCCGCTATTTCCGATCTTGGCGATTTCGCCAATGTCGCAGATTTGATTAAGTGCAGGTGTTTGGTCAAATTTGAAGTCGCCCGTGCATACAATAGATCCAAGTGATGTTTTAAAACTCACACCTACTGAATCAGGGATGCTGTGAATTGTTCTAAAGAACGATACTTTAGTCGATTCAAATGTAATGACAGATTTGGAGTGAATTTCTCTTAAATCAGATTTTCGGTTATGTCCGTATTGTTTTAACTTTTCTCTTAATAGCGCAAGCGTCAGTTTTGTTCCATACACTGGAACGGACAGCTTGTTTAATAAGTAAAAAACGCCGCCGATATTTTCATCATGCCCATGTGTTAAAAAGATGGCCTTGACGCGGTCAGCCCGTTCAATCAAATATGATATGTCAGGAATCACTACATCAATACCGAGCATTTCGTTTTCTGGATGCATAAGGCCGGCATCAACGACAAATATGTCTGAGTCAATTTCGATGACATAAAGGTTCTTCCCAATTTCTCCGACACCGCCAAGGGCGATAATTCTAACGTTTTCTGTATTTTTCTTTTTCAAAATCTATATCCTCCTAGTCTCATACCCGTCCATCATCACTTGTTCCTATTATAACTGAAAGTAAATTTAGAAAACAAGATAAAGCAGAAGGTTTAGGGAAAACCAATATGTATAAGAAACGGTCAAACTCAGCTAAATGTGAGAATGACCGCGTTTGTTCCACTGTATGAATTTTTCTTACAGTTCGCTGATCGTGCTGCTTAAGCTCAGCCGTTCATCTTCGCTTAGCGGAATAAGAGGAAGCCGCACTGATCCGACATCAAGGCCTCTCAGCTGAAGCGCTGTTTTGACAGGAGCCGGGTTAGGCGCTTTAAACAGTTCCTTCATAATCGGCAGCAGTTTCTGATGGATCAGTGCCGCATTAGCTGTTTGCCCATTCGTATAATTTTTGATCATTTGCTGCATATCAGAGCCTGCAATATGGCTCGCGACTGACACCACTCCTCTTCCTCCGACTGAGAGAATAGGAAGCGTCAAGGCGTCATCCCCTGAATAGACAGAAAAGTCTTCCGGCGTTTCCGCAACAATCTTCGTAATCGCTTCGAGGTCTCCGCTCGCTTCTTTAATCGCAACAACATTCGGAATGTCTGACGCCAAACGAATCGTCGTTTCCGGAGCGAGGGAAGCGACTGTGCGGCCCGGCACATTATACAGCATGACAGGAAGAGACGTTTCTGCCGCAATTGCTTTAAAATGCTGGTACATCCCTTCTTGAGAAGGTTTATTGTAATACGGCGTAACGAGCATGACCGCGTCAACGCCAGCTTCTTCAGCTTTTTTTGTCAGCTTAATGGAATCTTTCGTGTTGTTGCTTCCAGTACCCGCGATAACCGGCACCCGTCCGTTTACTTCTTTTACCGTATATTCAAAAAGCGCAATTTTTTCTTCAGTGGAAAGGGTTGGCGACTCCCCAGTTGTTCCCGCCACTACTAAAGAATCCGTTCCGTTTTTTAACAAGTAATCAATCAGTGTAGACAGTTTTTGAAAGTCTACGTTCCCTTTATTGTCAAAGGGTGTAATCATCGCTGTAGACACATTTCCGAAATTCATTTTATTCACCTCATCATGATTCAATCACATTTACTTGGAAAGTTCAAACACTTCATGCAAAGCGTTTACAGCAGGAACTAAATCGGCTTCATGGACAAGCACCCATATCGTCGTATGGCTGTCAGCCGATTGAAGAATCGGAATTTCTTTATCTGAAAGAGCCGAAACAATTTTTGACGTGACACCAGGAACACCCATAATGCCAGCTCCGACTGCCGATACCTTCGCGCAATTTCTCGTAACCATCGGATCATAGCCCATATCCATTAAAATGCGCTGAGCTGTTTCTGTTTTATTCCCGGCCACCGTATATACGATTTCACTAGGTGTAATGTTGAAGAAATCGACACTGATTCCCGCATTCGCCATCGCCTTGAACACTTCAGTCTGAACGTTATACTGGCCGATTTTCGCTGGCACTTTGAACTGCGTGACATCTTTGACATGGGCAATTCCCGTAATCAGCCTTTCAAAAACATCGCTTCCGACTTTGGAAGAGTGATGTGATGTCACCAGTGTGCCTTTATCTTTTGAATAAGTCGAACGGACGCGGATCGGAACCTTGGCCTGCATCGCAATCTCCACGGCCCGCGGATGAATGACCTTTGCCCCTTGATACGCCAGGTTGCAAATTTCCGTATACGTCACGACAGGAAGCGGTTTCGCATTTTCTACTACTCTTGGGTCAGCAGTCATCACACCTTCTACATCGGTGAAAATATCGATGTATTCCGCGTCAACCGCTGCGCCGAGTGCGGCTGCGGACGTATCGCTGCCCCCTCTGCCGATCGTAGTTGTATCACCCTTTTCAGTTGCGCCCTGGAACCCTGCGACGACTACAGCGTCATGATTCGCGAGCACACTGAATAAACGCTCCGGTCTCATTTCAAGGATTTTTGCATTGGTATGCTGATCATTCGTTAAAAAGCCAGCCTGAGCCCCTGTCAGCGCAGCTGCATTCACACCGCTATCAAGCAGCATGCTTGTAAAGACGACAGAGGAGATGGTTTCTCCGCATGATAAAAGCAAATCCTGCTCTCTCGGAGAAATCGCTGACTGATCGCCGTAAAGCAGCCCAAGCAAAGAATCCGTTGCGTATGGGTCTCCTTTCCGGCCCATCGCTGAAACGACAACGACAACCTTATATCCTTCACTGATTGCTTCTTTAATATGCTCTAAAGCCAGTTTCCGGCCTTTATCATCTTTTACAGATGTTCCGCCGAACTTTTGAACAATTATCTTCACTGTTTTCACTCCAAATTATTCGGACGTAACAGAAGAGAGCAGGCTGATACGCCTTACTCTCTTCTATTCGTCTTTGGGAAATTCAATCTTTTATACGAGGTTTAGTTTTTTCAGGCTTTCTGCAATCTGAACAGAGTTCCATGCCGCGCCTTTTAACAGGTTATCAGAAACAACCCATAAATGAAAACCGTTTGCTCTGTCCAAGTCTTTGCGAACGCGGCCAACAAACACATCATTTTTGCCGACGGCATCAGCAGGCATCGGATAAAGCTGTTGGCTTGGGTCGTCCTGAAGCGTCACGCCCGGAGCGTCTTTTAAAAGATTTTTAATATCTTCAACCGTAGCGTCATCACGGTCTACCTCGATGTAGACGGACTCTGAGTGCCCAGTTTGAATTGGCAGTCTCACACATGTAGCCGCTACTTGAAGGTCAGGCATGTGCATGATTTTTTTCGTTTCATTTATCATTTTCATTTCCTCAAACGTATAGCCGTTATCTTGGAATTTATCAATTTGCGGAATCGCGTTGAAGGCGATTTGATAGTGCTTTTTGTCACCTTTTACAGGCATGATCGCAGGCTCAATTTCTTCTTGGTCTAAAATCGCCTGTGTTTGGCTGTAAAGCTCTTTTACAGCTTCATTTCCTGCTCCTGATACCGCCTGGTACGTTGATACGATGACTTTGTTTAAACCGTATGCTTTGCGGATTGGTTCAAGGGCCGCAACCATTTGGATTGTAGAGCAGTTCGGATTGGCAATGATGCCGTTGTGTTCACGCAAGTCTGCCTCGTTCACTTCAGGCACAACAAGCGGTGTATTTTCGTCCATACGGAACGCACTCGTATTATCGATACAGATAGCGCCGCGTTTTACAGCTTCTGGTGCCAATGCCTGTGATACGCTTCCACCGGCGCTGAACAAAGCAATATTTATCCCTTCAAAGCTCTCAGGAGTAGCTTCCTGAACAGTCAGCTCTTCGCCTTTAAACGTGACTTTTGTCCCCGCAGAGCGTTTTGAAGATAGCAATGTAAGTGTGTCCATTTCAAAGTTTCTGTCTTCAAGTGTTTTCAGCATTTGTTGTCCTACAGCCCCTGTCGCTCCGACAACAGCTACGTGTAAACCTCTTCCCATCTGTAAAACTCCTTCCGCCAATCAGCCTCATTGAATTGATTTGACTATGATTTTACGTTTTATTTTACCATAGAATATGCGGGTGATGACCGAATTTTTTAGTTTGGGTAAGATTTTCTGTAAATTTAGTCATTTCCCTGATAATTCTCAACCAGGACCGGCTGAAGCTGTTGATGCATAAGCGCCTTTTCAATGGTTTGCGGAAGCAGGTCCATTTTGGCTACCATTGAATTCGGTTTTTGAAATGGATCATCTTGCCCAAATGGAATAAAAAAGATGTTTTTTGTTGACATGAGCCTCATTAAGTTTGTTCCGTTTAAACCGAGAGCATCATTTGTCGAGATGCCAAGAACGACCGGCCGATTGTTCCGGATTGTCGCTTTTGCCGCCATCAGCACCGGACTGTCTGTCATGGCATTTGCAAACTTGCTCATTGAGTTTCCGGTTAAGGGAGCAATGACCATGCAGTCAAGGGGCAGCTTCGGTCCAAGGGGCTCAGCCTTTACAATCGAATCGATGGCCTCATATCCGGTCAGGTCTTCTATTTTACGAACCCATTCCGCTCCTTCGCCAAATCGGGTATTTGTGGATTTTACATTAAACGTGACAACCGGCCGGACTTCCGCCCCTTCGTTGACCAGCGCCTCGATTTGCGGAAAAACCGCTTCATATGTGCAGTGTGATCCCGTGAGTCCAAACCCGATTCTTTTTCCTTTTAATGACGACATGCTTATTTCCCCTCCTCAGCTTGTATGTCAGCCAATAGCTTGCTCAAGACGTTCGCGAGGATTTGCCCAGCTGTTTTAGGAGCGACAATTCCTGGAAGACCAGGGGCAAGAAGTGCTTTAATTCCCTGTTTTTCGGCATATTTGAAATCCGTGCCTCCGGGACGTGAGGCCAGATCCAATATTAAGGTTTTTGGTGTCATGCTAGAAAGCACCTTTTGATTTAAAATCATACTCGGTATTGTATTAATACAAATATCTATATCTTTCACATGTTCTTTCAGCTCATCGGTATGAAAAGGAACGAGTCCCATTTCAGTAATACGCGCCAGATGCGCTGAACTTCTTGCCCCCACTTTTACGTTCGCTCCGAGCGCGGCAAATGTACGGGCAATCGTCATCCCGGTGCGCCCCAGGCCGAGAACGGCCACCTGAGATCCGTGTATCGTATAATCCGTGTGCTGAATAGCCAGCATAATCGTTCCTTCTACTGTCGGAATAGAATTGTATATCGCAATGTCATCCCGCTCAAACAGCTTAACAAGTTTTCTGTTTGCTTGAGCTGCAATGCTTTCTAAATAGGCGTTAGAAATTCCTGAAAAAATGATGCAGTGTGCAGGCGTTTTGTCGAGATGCTCCTGTTTTAACACAACCTCTTCATTCGAAAATACAGTCGATACGACACCTTCTCCTGTTGTTGCTGATACTGGGAGAATAACACTGTCAATTTGCTGAAAAGGAATTTCATCAATATAGCATTTTACTGCTCCAGTAAAACCGTGATCCAATTGGTCAAAACCAACAAGATAAATATCAGCCTGCTGTTCAGTGAGCTTTCTTATAATTTCGAGCTGTCTTGCGTCACCGCCGATAACTGCAATTTTCAATCCGGTTAACATGTTAAACGTTCACCTTCTTTGTATATACTGGATCTCTAGTTGTTAAGCTCCCCTTCATCTTATGATGGAAAGGAAGGACCGGTGAATTAAAACGCGCTTTTTTCACACAAAAAAACACCGGCTGCCGAAGCCGGTGTTTCATCAGTTTACTTTAGGGCGCGCTCTACATTCTTTTGGGCTTTTTCATTCACTCTTGCCGAGGAGATATTTCCTCAGGTACGTCTAATATAATCATATCGGAGCCGATTTTTTGAATATGATGCCAGGGGACACGAATGCCATGGCCTTGTTTTCTCAAACCAAACCACTTAACTGTCGGAATGAGAAGTGCCGTAATCTGTCCATCCTGTTCATTAATTTCTAAATCTGTCTGGCCTAGCACTCCCAGCCGTTCAGCTCTCTTGATGTCTACAATTTCCTTCCCTGATAATTCACTGAGCCTCATGTCTGTCACCCCCTTGTACTATGTATGATTAAAAGGGGGAAAAAATGCCCGCTCCGTTAAACGGCAGGCATTTCAGTTGTTGACAAGATCCTCAAACCCTTTTAGTTTTAGGGTTGCATTTTTTCAGCGTGATTGAAAATGGAGAACTAGGAAAGGCGCATTGGAGCGGAGCAAATGTTCTCATTCGTGAGCGCCGCGCGCAGACAACGAATGCGAGGATTTATCCATTTGCTGAAAAGCCTGCTCCGTTATGGTGCAGGCTTTTCCTTGTTAAGACGGTATATTGCCGGAAGGGCTGATGAGCGCCAATGCATAGTCTTCAGTAAATAACTGTCTGGCAAGGCCGTTGACCCGCTCTAAGTTCACGGCGTTTAATTCCTTGATGATTTCATCTAATGTTTTATGTTTGCCAAGCAGCAGTTCATTTTTCCCATTTCGGCTCATTTTGCTGTTTGTGCTTTCTAAGCTCAACATCAAGCTTCCTTTCATTTGCTCTTTGCTGTTTTCCAGCTCTTTCGAGGTAATCCCCTCGCGTTTTAATGTGGCAAGGGTTTCTTGAATGGTTTCTGACAGCTGATGAAGCTGATTTGCACCGGTCCCGCCGTAAATGGTAAGCATTCCGCTGTCCTCATAAGAGCTGTGATAGCTGTAAACAGAATAAGCGAGCCCTTTATCTTCGCGGACATCTTGAAACAGCCGGCTGCTCATGCTGCCTCCGAGCACATTATTCAGGACGATTAAATCATAAATGCTCTCATGGCCAACCTCTAGGCCTTTAAAACCAAGGCATAAATGAGCCTGCTCTGTTTCTTTTTTTCTCGTCAGTTTTTCCGTGTAGAACTCAGGCATCGCAAGGCCTGTCGCTTTGCCTTTCGCTTCGTATGATCCGAACCATTTTTCTACATCTTTGATAAAGCTTTCAGATATATTGCCCGCTACCGAAATCACCACTCGGTCCGGTGTATAATAATCATGCATGTATTGTCTGAGAGAATCACCGTTGAAGGAATCAAGCGTTTCTTCTGTGCCTAGAATCGGATAGCCTAAAGAATGATTGCCGTAAGTGGCTTTGCTCAGTAAATCATGCACAATATCGTCCGGCGCATCTTCGTACATTTTAATCTCTTCATATACTACATTTTTTTCTTTTTTCAGCTCGTTTTCATCAAACGTTGAATGAAAGAACATATCTGCTAATACGTCCAGCGCGTAATTCGCATGCTCGTCAAGCACTTTTGCATAGTAGCATGTATATTCCTTTGAGGTAAACGCATTGACCTGACCGCCAATACGATCAAAAGATTCTGCTATCTCACGTGCAGATCTTGTGCTCGTCCCTTTAAAGAACATATGCTCTAAAAAGTGAGAAATCCCGTTTATCTCCGGTGTTTCATGCCGCGAACCTGTGCCGATCCACACGCCAATCGCAACAGAACGGACTGTCGGGTTATTTTCCAGCACAACTCTTACACCATTTTGACACGTATATCGTTTAATCAAATTTGTTCCTCCTATTCAAAGACAAGCTGCCTGCAACTGTTACTTCAACAGTCTTGTTTCATCCATTAGTTCGGTGACTGTTCCAAGCGCGTATCCTTTATCTTTTATCTTTGTAATCAGCGCTTCAAGACTTTCCGCCGTAGGGTCAGTCGGATGCATTAAAATCATGGCACCATTATGTATCTTGCTTAACACTCTCGTTTGAAGTACAGACGGAGCCGGTTTTTGCCAATCGATCGTATCAACTGTCCACATGACTGTTCCCATCTGTTTCTCAGCTGCAATGTCGACGACCGCTTTTCGAAAACTTCCGCTCGGCGGAGCAAACCACTTCGGCTTAACACCGATCGTTTTATCTATTTGCTTATTTGTCTTGTCGAGCTGTTCGGAAATTCTTTCTGTAGTCAGTTTGCTCATATCCGGATGATTGTATGAATGATTTCCTATCTCATGTCCATCTTCCGCAATCTTCTTAGCGAGCTGTTCATTTTTCCTCACCCAATTGCCTTCTAAAAAGAACGTAGCCTTGACCTGATGCTTTTGCAAAATAGGGAGCATTTTTTCTAAACACTCATTTCCCCATGCCACATTGATTAAAAAAGACACCATCGGTTTGTCTGGATTTCCTTTATAAATAGGCTCAGGCTGAAGAGACTCAAGATGAACAGTTGGTTTTACTTGGCTGTACACTAGATCGCTTTCCCGAAACTCGCCTTGCTTTTTCATTTTTTTATATGATTTTTCAATATTGACCTTTAACCCATTGTAACCGGGTATACTTTTCCAAACCTTATCGATTCTGGCATCCTGGGGCTTCACTTCGTACTCAGGCGCTTTTTGAAGCAATTCTTCATATAACGGGTCTTTGGATGCCGTGACAGTCACCGTATCTTTTTTCATTGCCCCTATATAATCAAGTGTATACGGATTTTTCATCATCTCAAATGAAACAAAAAACAGAAATAGAAACACGGCAAACGGCACAAATTTTTTGTACATGTTCTGTCCCCCCTCACCTCACATTATGAAGGAGAAGGACAAGGTAGAACCCGCCTGCTTTTTTAAAAGCTTCAAAATAAAGAAGCCGGGTCTCCCAGGCTCCTTTTATGTTTTCATTTAAGATTGTTGTTGTTCTTCTTTTTCTTTCTCTTCACGGAGCACCGCTTTACGGGACAAATTGACTCGTCCTTGTTTATCAATTTCAGTGACCTTGACAAGGATCTCGTCCCCGATTTTCACAACATCTTCAACTTTCCCTACGCGTTCAAGCGCAAGCTCTGAGATGTGCACCAAACCGTCTTTTCCGCTGAAAATTTCAACGAAAGCCCCGAATTTTTCGATTCGTTTCACTTTACCTAGGTAAAGCTGGCCGACTTCAACCTCTCTGACAAGGTCTTCGATGATTTTTTTCGCTTTATGGTTGCTGCTTTCATCTGTTGAAGAAATAAAGATGGTGCCGTCCTGTTCAATATCAATTTTAACACCGGTTTCTTCGATGATTTTATTGATTTGTTTTCCGCTTGGCCCGATGACATCGCGGATCTTATCAGGATTAATGGCCATTGTTAAAATCTTAGGCGCATATTGAGAAAGCTCTTTTCGTGATTCGCTTAATGTCGCAAGCATACTATCAAGGATTTCCATTCTTCCTTTTTTCGCCTGCTGCAGCGCTTCTTCAAGAATCTCTCTGGAAAGGCCTTCGATTTTAATATCCATTTGCAGCGCCGTTACGCCTTTATCAGTCCCGGCTACTTTAAAGTCCATATCTCCAAGCGCGTCTTCCATGCCTTGAATATCAGTCAGAACAGTGTAATGTTCGCCTGATTTAACAAGACCCATCGCAATACCTGCAACCGGGGCTTTGATCGGTACACCGGCATCCATCATTGCAAGTGTGCTTGCGCAAATACTTGCTTGAGACGTAGAACCGTTTGATTCCAGCACTTCTGACACAAGACGGACAGTGTAAGGGAAGTCTTTTTCAGACGGAATAACTGGCTCAAGCGCTCGCTCACCCAGTGCTCCGTGTCCGATTTCACGGCGTCCCGGTCCGCGCATTGGCCCTGTTTCCCCAACGCTGAATTGAGGGAAATTGTAATGATGCATAAACCGTTTCGACTCTTCCACACCTAAGCCGTCAAGGATTTGCACATCACCTAGAGCGCCTAACGTACATACGCTGAGGGCCTGTGTTTGTCCCCTTGTAAACAGCCCTGATCCGTGCGTTCTTGGCAAGAGGCCGACCTCAGAAGAAAGCGGGCGGATTTGATCGACACCGCGGCCGTCCGGTCTTACTTTCTCTTCAGTAATCAAGCGGCGAACTTCATTTTTCACCATCTTGGATAAAATCTGCTTCACTTGTTTGATTGTGTCTTCATCATGCTCTTCATCCTCGAATTTTGCCACAACGGTATTTTTCACTTCATTAATGGCATCTTCGCGGGCATGCTTTTCATGAACCTGGATAGCTTTCAGCAGATCCTCTTCTGCTAAAGCTTTTACTTTTTCACTAAGCTCTTCATCAATTTCATATAGAGCAATTTCTGATTTTTCTTTGCCGACTGCGGCTACAATTTCTTCTTGGAATGCAATCAGGCGTTTAATCTCATCATGGCCGAACATAATGGCTTCAAGCATCGTTTCCTCAGGAACCTCGTCCGCGCCTGCTTCTACCATGTTAATGGCATCTTTCGTACCGGCCACCACAAGATTGATATCGCTTTTTTCAAGCTGATCGACTGTCGGGTTAATGATAAATTTGTCATCAATGCGCCCGACAGTAACCCCTGCAATCGGCCCTTCAAACGGAATATCCGATACAGAAAGAGCAAGAGATGAACCGAACATGGCAGCCATTTCAGAAGAGCAGTCTTGGTCAACACTCATGACAATGCTGATAACTTGAACCTCATTACGGAATCCATCAGCAAACAAAGGACGGATCGGACGGTCGATTAAACGACTGGCAAGAATTGCCTTTTCGCTCGGGCGTCCTTCTCTTTTAATAAATCCGCCCGGAATTTTCCCTACCGCATATAATCTTTCCTCATAGTTTACAGTAAGCGGGAAGAAATCAAGCGGTTTTGGCTCTTTTGAAGCAGTTGCTGTACTAAGCACTGCTGTATCACCGTAACGGATCATCACAGCACCGTTTGCCTGTTTGGCAAGCTGGCCGGTTTCAACGGTAAGTGTTCTGCCGGCCCAATCTACGGTAAAGACATGTTTTTCTTGTCCCATACAATTACGAACTCCTCTCTTCGTTGTGTGAAATAATCAATTACTCCTATTATGAACGAAATGAATTGAACATATCAATGTCAAAGTAGTATGTAAAAGGATTTCAATGATTTGTTATAAGTATTTTCGCTTTAATACGATAAAAAAGCGGGAATCCTCCCGCTTTTTACGATTATCGACGTAAGCCTAGTTTGTTAATTAACTCACGGTAACGAGTTACGTCTTTATTACGCAGATACGTAAGAAGATTACGACGCTTACCTACCATTTTAAGAAGACCGCGACGTGAATGGTGGTCTTTCTTGTGAGTACGTAAATGCTCGTTCAAGTTGTTAATTGAGTCAGTTAGGATAGCGATCTGAACTTCTGGAGATCCAGTATCAGATTCGTGTGTTTTGAACTCACTGATGAGTTGGTTTTTACGCTCTTGAGTAATTGCCATCCTGTTTCACCTCCAAATCATATTTAGCCCCAGTTACCTAGCAACCGTCGGTGACTTCGGATTGCCAAGCAATGGTTTTAAGACTACGAGAACTATCATACTAAAAATCAGGCCTATATGCAAATATTTTAGAATAAAATTTGTGTCCATTGCATGTTATTTCCGCAGATTGCTGAAATAACGGATGGCTTCCTGCTTATCCTTCTCAATTTGCTCTGTTAATTCTTTGATGCCATTGAATTTCCGCTCGCTCCGAATCCGTTTATACCATTCGATTTTTATAGCGGCTCCGTATACCTCCTGATCGAAATCAAACAAATTGACCTCTATTGAAGGCTGCTCCGGACGTTTTTCATAAAACGTCGGCTTATAACCGATATTGCAAACGCCATTGTAGACTTCGCCGTTCACTTCCGCTTTTACGGCATATACACCTGTCGGCGGAACGATATAGCTATTATTTAAACCGACATTTGCTGTCGGAAACCCGATGGTCCGCCCTCTCTTATCACCGTGAATGACAATTCCTTTGATATAATAAGGCTGTCCAAGCAAGACTTTTGCCAATTCAACATCTCCGTTTTGAAGCGCAGTGCGGATATATGTAGAACTGATTTTTTTGTCCTGTTCCGTTAATTTTTCAACCATTGTGCACTCAGCTTTTCCGTCTAAATCAAGCGGCATGGTCTCCATCGTTCCCTTGCCGTATTTGCCGTACGTAAAGTCAAAGCCCGCCACTGCGTGCTGCACATTAAGGCCGATAATATACTGGTCTGCAAACTGCTTAGGAGAAAGGGCAGCAAATGCTTCATTAAATGTAACAATATACAGAATATCTGTGCCTAATTGTCCAATTTGATTAATTTTATCTTCAAGAGGCGTAATCAGATCCTTTGGCTCCCGATTCCTGCCCAATACATGAGAAGGATGAGGATGAAAGGTCATTACAGCTAATGTCAGGCCCTTTTCTTCAGCTATCTGCTTCGCTGTGCCGATTACCTTTTGATGTCCCAGATGAACGCCGTCAAAATACCCTAACGCCATCACAGACTTTGCCTGCTCCTCTTTGATTAAATGATGAGGATGTGTAATATGTATCGTCTTCACAGAACGGTCACCTTTTTTCTATTGTTCGCTTTTTTGCATCAATACTTTTGCCGGCTTTAACAGCCCTATTTTAGCAGGATGGGGGAAATAGATCGCCAAACAGCTTCCGGATTCAGTAAAGACGGCAATGCGGTCTTCACTGGTCATTTCAGAAAACTGCTCGGGCGTCTCAAGCAAAGCCCCATTTTCTACTTTCTTAGCTAATGTATCACTTATGATCCATTTCGGCAAATGATTGAGCGCGCGTTCAATAGGAACTGCATGCTCTTCCACGTTTCCGGACTGAGCCTGTGCTTCCAGTTCATCAAAGGTAAAGCATTCGTCGAGAGAAAAATCTCCGGATGCTTTACGGATTAAATGAGACATGTGAGCCGGATATCCGAGCTTTTCCCCAATCATGACCGCCAGCGTTCTTACATAGGTTCCTTTGGAGCATGTCACTGTAAAACGGAAGCTTGCGGTTTCTCCATTATGTTTAATCTCTGTCGTCAAAGCAATGTCTTCAATGGTAATCATACGTTTCGGACGTTCTACTTCAATTCCTGCCCTAGCATATTCGTATAGCTTTTTGCCGTTTACTTTGACAGCCGAATACATGGGAGGAATTTGTTCTTGTTTACCCTTTAAGCTGTTTAGAACTTTTTCAACATCTGCTTTATCAATGTCTTGATTCACAGGCTTTGTTTCAACCGTTTCTCCTGTTTGGTCCTCTGTTGTCGTAGAAAAGCCAAGTGTGATTTCCGCGTCATATGTTTTAGATTTTTCAGTTAAGTATTCGACGATTTTAGTCGCCCTTCCCACACAAATCGGAAGTACGCCTGAGACTTCTGGATCGAGCGTTCCCGTATGACCTACTTTTTTTGTTTTTAACAGTTTTCGGATTTTCATGACACAGTCGTGCGATGTCATGCCAACCGGTTTATGTAAAAGGAGAACTCCATTAACCATTTGTCTTTCACTCCTTCTTTTGAGTTTTTTCTTTAAACGAAGAAAGAGGACAGACGATATACGCCTATCCTCTCCTTTTTTATTCAGATGGTTTCTCTGAATGCAATTCGTGAATCAGCGTTTCGATTCGATTTCCGTAATCGATTGATTCATCGAACTCAAATTCAATTTCAGGCGTTTTTCGAAGTCTGATGCGGCTGCCGATTTCGGATCGGATAAACCCTTTCGCCTTTGCCAGCCCTTTCAGCGCTTCCTCCCGTTTTTTCTCGTCACCGAGAACCGAGATATACACCTTTGCAATTTGCAAATCACCTGATACACGTACATCGGTTACTGTCAGAAAACCAATTCTCGGATCTTTCAGCTTGCGGCTGATAATGTCACCGAGTTCTTTTTTCATTTGCTCGCCGACACGGTTTGCTCTCATACTCAATTCAATCACCTCTAAGTTAAAACCACTCTGTCCTAGTGATCGTCCGTTCAATTTCAGGAAAAGAATCGATAAACGCTAGGACGCGCTGCAGCTCTTTTTCTGTTTGAACGCGAGAGGAAGAAACAGCGGCGATTCCGAAGCTGGTCCTTTGCCATGTGTCCTGATAGTCAATCTCCGAAATCGAGACATTGAACTTGTTTTGAACCCTGGTTAAAACACGCTTCAGAACGGCACGCTTTTCTTTTAACGATCCTGCATCATAAATGATGCATTCACATTCCGCAAATCCGATCACTTTCTTTCAATTTCTTGCATGACAAACGCTTCAAGGATGTCACCTTCGCGAATGTCATTGTATTTCTTAATTGTAATACCACATTCATAGCCTTGTGAAACTTCTTTCACATCGTCTTTAAAGCGTTTCAGAACATCTACTTCGCCTTCGAAGATGACAACACCATCACGAATTAAACGGAGGCCGCTGTCACGCGTAATGTTTCCTTCA
Source organism: Bacillus sp. K7 (assembly GCF_053903245.1). Lineage (NCBI taxonomy): Bacteria > Bacillati > Bacillota > Bacilli > Caryophanales > Bacillaceae > Bacillus > Bacillus sp. K7. The sequence continues at coordinate 1,729,878 of NZ_CP096406.1, read as the reverse complement.
GTAACATATCCGCCGGCAATTGTACCGATCTTAGATACTTTGAATGTTTGGCGTACTTCTACTTGACCAATTACTTTTTCTTCATATTCAGGATCAAGCATACCTTTCATAGCAGCTTCAATCTCGTCGATGACTTTGTAAATGATACGGTGAAGTCGAATATCTACATTTTCAGCTTCAGCCGTACTCTTAGCATTTCCGTCCGGTCTCACATTAAACCCGATAACAATTGCATTGGAAGCAGATGCCAAGATAATGTCAGATTCAGTAATCGCACCAACGCCTGTATGGATGATTTTCACTTTAACGCCTTCCACTTCAATTTTTTGAAGTGCAGCGGTTAAGGCTTCTGCCGATCCTTGAACGTCAGCTTTTACGATGAGGTTGATGTCTTTTACATCACCTTGTTTAATTTGCTCGAATAAGTCATCAAGACTGAGCTTCGCTTTATCGCTGCGCTGCTCTTCAAGCTGTTTCGAAGCACGGGCTTCCCCGACAGAACGTGCTGTTTTTTCATCCTTAAAGACAAGGAATTGGTCTCCCGCTTGAGGGACATCATTCAAGCCGGTAATTTCAACCGGAGTTGACGGGCCGGCCGTTTTCACACGGCGTCCAATATCGTTTACCATTGCACGGACACGGCCAAATGTGTTGCCGACTACGATCGGATCACCGACATGCAGTGTTCCAGTCTGTACGAGCAATGTCGCAACTGACCCTCTGCCTTTATCAAGTTCCGCTTCAATAACCGTTCCTTTTGCCTGGCGTTTCGGATTCGCTTTCAGTTCCTCTACTTCACTGACAAGCAAAATCATTTCAACGAGTTCATCAATGCCTTTTCCGGTTAAAGCGGAAAGCGGAACAAAAATGGTTTCTCCGCCCCAAGCTTCAGGGACAAGTCCGTATTCCGTCAGTTCTTGCATCACACGGTCAGGATTTGCGGCTTCTTTATCAACTTTATTCACAGCAACGATAATTGGAACCTCAGCTGCTTTTGCATGGTTAATCGCTTCTACAGTTTGCGGCATTACACCGTCATCTGCAGCCACAACGAGAATCGTAATATCAGTTACTTCTGCACCACGCGCACGCATTGTCGTAAATGCGGCGTGGCCCGGAGTATCCAAGAACGTAATTTTCTTGCCGTTCTCTTCAATTTGGTAAGCACCGATATGCTGGGTGATTCCGCCTGCTTCTCCTTCAACAACCTTCGTTTTACGGATGCTGTCAAGAAGCGTCGTTTTCCCGTGGTCAACGTGACCCATGATCGTCACGACAGGAGGACGAATTTCAAGATCCGCTTCCTTATCAGGCTCTTCGTATTTTTCCAGCTCTGTTTCTTCGAGTACAATAACTTCTTCTGTTTCAACGCCATATTCTGATGCAATGAGTTCAATTGTATCTTTATCAAGCTCTTGGTTAATGGTTGCCATTACACCGAGAAGCATCAGCTTTTTAATGAGTTCTGATGGCTCTTTGCCAAGCTCTTCAGCCAGTGCGCCGACTGTTAATGTTCCAGAGAATGTAATTTTCTCAGGAAGCTCTTTTTTCGGCTTTACAGGCTTTTGCTGATATTGGTTTTTATTGTTATTGTGGTTGCGTTTATTTTTTTTGTTGTTGTTATTTTTCTTGTTTTTGTTAAATTGATTATTCTGCACGTCATTCTTCTTTCCGTCTCGAATTTTGTTTGGTTGATTTCCAGCTGATTGCTGATCGATCCCTTGCGGCTGTTTGTTTTTGTTCGTTTGTGCTGGCTTTTGAGATGTAGCGGCTGCGCCGCCTTTTTTAAATTTGGCATCAAGCTGTTTAATGGCCTTTTCTTCAAGCATGGCCATATGATTATTCACTTCTAAATTCATGTTTTTCAGTGCGGTCAAAATTTCCTTACTTGAAACATTTAACGCTTTTGCATATTCGTATACTCTCATTTTAGCCATTCGTTCACCCCCAAAAATATTAATCGAGCAAGCTGATCAGCTTATTCGCAAAACCTTGGTCAGTGACGGCGACAACGACACGGGCTTCTTTACCGATAGAGCGTCCAAGAACCGCGCGACTCTCGACTTTTTTATAAGGGACTTTATAATAATTGCACTTGTCGGTTACTTTTTTCGCTGTGTTAGAAGATGCATCCTCTGTAAGCAGGACAAGCTTTGCACGCGCATTCCTGATTTCTTTGATTACCAAGTCCTCGCCTGACACGACCTTACGAGCTCGATTGGCCAGACCCAGCAAGGGAAACCATTCCATTCCAGACATTTTATTTTTTCACCTTTTCCGCCAGCTCCAGCAATTCTTCGAAAATCTGGTCATCGATTTGTGATTGAAATTGATTTTGCAAAGTGTTTCTCTTTTTTGCTGCTAAGATAGACTCTTTATCCAGCGTTACATACGCACCCCGCCCGTTCTTCTTTCCGGTCGGGTCTACGGAGATTTCGCCTTCTTTCGAACGTACAACTCGGATCAGTTCCTTTTTAGGCTTCATTTCACCAGTCACTACACATTTGCGTAACGGGATCTTCTTGTGTTTATTCACCTAAGGTCACCTCTTATTCATCCGATTCAACAGTTTCAGGCTCCGTAAAGAGCGGCTCATCGTCTTCATCTTCAAGTTCTCTCGGATAGATTTCAAGTTCTCTTGCGTCCGTTTCGCTCTTAATATCAATCTTCCAGCCTGTCAGTTTAGCAGCTAAGCGTGCGTTTTGTCCTCTTTTGCCAATCGCTAGAGACAGCTGGTAATCAGGAACAACAACAGTTGTCGCTTTTTCTTCCTCATTAACGATGACATCCAGCACTTTCGAAGGACTGAGTGCATTCGCGACAAATTCTACAGGATCACTAGACCAGTTGACAATGTCAATTTTTTCACCTTTTAATTCATTGACGATCGCCTGAACACGCTGACCTTTAGGGCCTACGCATGAGCCGACAGGATCCACGTCAGGGTCGTCTGTGCGGACCGAAATTTTTGAACGGTCGCCGGCTTCTCTGGCAACAGATTTCAGCTCCACAGTTCCATCATAAATTTCAGGCACTTCGATTTCAAACAAACGCTTTAACAGGCCTGGATGTGTTCTAGATACGTAAATCTGCGGGCCCTTCGTCGTTTTTTCTACTTTTGTGATAAATACTTTAATGCGGTCATGAGGCTTATAGCTTTCATTTGGCATTTGCTCATTAACCGGCAGCAAAGCTTCTATTTTGCCCAAGGACACGTAGATAAACTTATTGTCCAGCCGCTGGACGATACCTGTCATAATATCTTCTTCACGGTCGATAAATTCAGAATAAATCACGCCGCGCTCAGCTTCCCGCACACGCTGTGTGACGACCTGCTTCGCTGTTTGAGCAGCTATGCGCCCGAAATCTTTAGGTGTTACTTCGATTTCAACGACATCGCCGACCATATATTCCGGATGGATGCCCTGCGCCTCTTCAATAGAGATCTCCAGTCTTTGGTCGTATACTTCATCAACGACATCTTTTCTAGCAAAAACACGGATGGAGCCTGTTTCACGGTTTAAATCCACCCGTACATTTTGCGCTTGATTAAAATTCCGCTTATAAGCAGAAATTAACGCAGCTTCGATTGCTTCAATGATAATTTCTTTACTGATGCCTTTTTCTTTTTCAAGAATCGTGAGAGCATCTAATAATTCACTGCTCATTTAACGGTCTCCCCCCTTAAAGCATTTGTATTCATTAGAATGTAACAGCTAGTCTTGCATTAGCTATTTTGTCATACGGAATATTGATCCGTTTCTTTCTTGTTTTGATCGTGATCTCAACTGTCACTGTTTGTCCATCAAATTCAGCCAGTTCACCTTCAAACACTTTTGCGCCCTCAATAGGCTCATACGTCTTAATGTACACATTTTTTCCAAGTGATTTTTCAAAATCGGCTTTTTTCTTTAGCGGACGCTCAGCTCCTGGAGATGAGACTTCAAGAAAGTAATTTTGGCTGATTGGGTCTGCCTCATCAAGCTTTTCGCTTAAAGCTTCGCTTACTTTGGCACATTCCTCAATATCCACACCGTCATCGGAATCAATAAACACGCGAAGGAACCAGCTTTGACCCTCTTTGACAAATTCAATGTCGACGAGTTCCAGCTGAAGGCTGTCTACGATTGGCTGAGCCATCTCTTGAACGGTGTCAGTCACTTTTTTGCTCAATGTTCTTCCTCCTTGTGCTGTCGATCTCATATTCGTCTCGTCACTCTGCATAAAAACCCTGCTTCAAAAGAGCAGGGGGCTAAAAGTAAACGATGAACATGTCGAGACAAAATTCTCCTGTTCAATACAAAAGAGCGGGTTTCCCCACTCTTTGCCTCGGTAATCGTTAGCATTTCCAATAAAACTATACCATAACCATATTTTTATTGCAAATGGATATACGCTTACTTTCACCTAAGCAAATGAAAGAGACTCTGATGTTACAATGTCACTTTTTGCGCTTATGTATACATAGAAGCAGAATTTCCAAAGAAACTCCGCTTCCATGTTAAAACAGTGACAATTGGTTTTGATCAGGCAGTGATTCCAGACAGCCATGGCGATCTAAATACTCTAAAATCGTTTTGGACACTTTCCCTCTTTTTTGCAAATCTTCTTTAGAGAGGAATTCGCCTTCTTCTCGAGCCTTTACAATATTCAGAGCTGCGTTCGTCCCTAGTCCTGGAATGGAGTTAAACGGCGGGATCAGGCTATTGCCGTCTATGATAAACTCAGCAGCGCTGGAGCGATATAAGTCGACTTTTTGGAATGAATAGCCCCTCTCACACATTTCAAGCGCTAGTTCTAACACAGTGAGAAGGTTTTTTTCCTTCGGTGAAGCATCAAGTCCTTTACCGTTAATGTCCTCCATTACGGCTTTGATTGCTGTAGAGCCTTTAATCATCGTATCGATATCAAAGTCGTCTGCACGAACAGTAAAATAAGCCGCATAATACAATAGTGCGTGATGCACTTTAAAGTAAGCGATACGGACCGCCATTAATACATAAGCCGCGGCATGGGCTTTCGGGAACATGTATTTAATCTTTTTACAAGAATCAATATACCAGTCCGGGACATTGTTATTTTTCATTTCTTCTTCCCATTCAGGCGTTAATCCTTTTCCTTTACGCACAAATTCCATGATTTTAAAAGCAAGGGACGGCTCAAGGCCTTGATAGATTAAATAAACCATAATGTCATCACGGCAGCCGATCACTTCACTCAGCTCGCAGATATTATTGTGGATGAGTTCCTGCGCATTGCCGAGCCATACATCAGTTCCGTGAGACAAGCCTGAAATCTGAACGAGCTCGGAAAAAGTTGTCGGCTTTGTATCTTCAAGCATCTGCCGCACAAATCGGGTTCCGAATTCAGGGATTCCAAGAGTACCTGTTTTACAGCCAATCTGTTCTTCTGTAACACCGAGTGATTCGGTTCCCTGGAAGATCTTCATTACTTCAGGATCATCAGTTGGAATGGTTTTCGGATCGATTCCGCTTAAGTCTTGTAGCATCCGAATGACGGTCGGGTCATCGTGTCCGAGAATATCCAGCTTTAACAGGTTGTCATGGATGGAATGGAAATCAAAGTGCGTCGTTTTCCACTCTGAACCTGTGGCATCTGCCGGGAACTGAATTGGTGAAAAATCATAAATATCCATATAATCCGGAACTACGATAATACCCCCAGGGTGCTGTCCAGTCGTCCGTTTGACACCTGTACATCCCTGTACGAGCCGATCTACTTCGGCCCCGCGCATATGAAGATTATGGTCTCCGGCGTAGCCTTTTACATATCCGTAGGCTGTTTTTTCTGCAACGGTTCCTATCGTTCCCGCTCGATATACGTTGTCCTCTCCGAACAATACTTTTGTGTAATTGTGTGCTTGCGGCTGATATTCCCCTGAGAAGTTCAAATCGATATCGGGTACTTTGTCCCCTTTAAATCCTAAGAACGTTTCAAACGGAATATCATGGCCGTCTTTTTTCAGAGGCGTTCCGCAATGAGGACAGAGCTTATCAGGCAGGTCAAAACCCGAACCGACAGACCCGTCATTAAAGAACTCAGAATGCTGGCACTCAGAGCATACATAATGCGGCGGCAGCGGGTTGACCTCAGTGATCTCAGTAAGCGTCGCAACCAATGAGGAGCCTACGGAACCACGGGAACCTACGAGATATCCGTCATCCAATGAACGCTTTACAAGTTTGTGAGAGATCAAATAAATAACAGCGAAGCCGTGGCCAATGATACTCTTTAATTCTTTTTCAATCCGCGCTTCCACAATGTCAGGCAGCTCTTCTCCGTAAATGCTTTTAGCACGCTGATAGCTCATTTCTCTGATCTCTTCATCAGCGCCTTCGATTTTCGGTGTGTACAAATCGTCTTTAATCGGCTTGATGTCATCGATCATAGAAGCAACCTTTTGGGTATTGGCGACAACGATTTCCTTCGCTTTTTCGTCACCTAAGAATGAAAATGCTTCAAGCATTTCGTCTGTCGTTCTGAAATGCACTTTCGGCAGTTCATGCCTGTTCAGCGGATTAGCCCCGCCTTGAGAGGAAATTAAGATCTTCCTGTAGATTTTATCCTCATCATTCAAGTAATGAACATTCCCCGTAGCCACAACCGGTTTATTAAGCTTTTCACCCAGTTTCGTGATATTGGCAATAATTTCTTTCAGCGCTTTTTCATCGCGCACCAGTTCAAGCTCCAGCAAGTGACGGTATACTTCCGGCGGCTGGACCTCAAGATAATCGTAGAATGACGCGATATCTTCCACCTCTTCAGGCGATTTTTGCATCATGCCTTCAAAAACCTCTCCCCTGTCACAGGCTGAACCGATGAGAAGCCCTTCCCTGTATTTCTCAAGCTGAGATCTTGGGATACGAGGCACTCTGTAAAAATAATGAATATGTGAAAGTGACACAAGCTTAAATAAATTTTTAAGCCCCGTGCTATTCACAGCAAGTAATGTTGCGTGATAAGGCCTCGATCTTTGATAAGCGTTGGACTGCCCCATATTTTCATTCAGCTCATCATGGTACTGAATGCCTTTTTCAGCTGCGTCCTTCAGCATTTTCAGGAGCAAATAAGCAGTGGCTTCAGTATCGTAGATCGCACGGTGATGCTGTGTGAGTTCGATATCAAACTTTTTACAAAGTGTGTTCAAACGGTGGTTCTTAAATTCAGGATAGAGAAAACGGCCAAGCTCAAGCGTATCAATGACTGGGTTTTTAGCTTTTTCGACTTCAAGAAGCCTTTTATAAGCTACGTTTAAGAATCCCATATCAAAACTCGCATTATGGGCGACAAGGATATCATCGCCGATCCATTCTCTGAAATCTCTTATGACATCTACGACGTCTGGAGCGTCGCGAAGCATATCATCGGTGATGCCGGTCAGCTCTATGATTGTGGCTGAAAGCGGACGATGCGGGTTCGCAAACGCCTCAAATTTGTCAATAATTTCTCCGTCTTTTACTTTTACTGCAGCCAGCTCAATGATCGTATCGTATACAGCAGATAGGCCAGTCGTCTCGACGTCAAACACAACATATGTTTCTTCCTCAAGCAAACGATGTGCAGCATTATAAGCGATTGGCACGCCATCATCAACGAGGTTCGCTTCCATCCCGTAAATCATTTTAATTCCATGCTTTTTAGCGGCGGAATACGCATCAGGGAAGGATTGAACGACAGCATGGTCCGTCAAAGCGATGGCCTCATGACCCCATTTTTTCGCCTGTTCGACGAGTTTTCCGATACCCGTGACAGCATCCATTTGGCTCATTGGGGAATGCAAGTGCAATTCCACTCTTTTTTCTCCTTCAGGAGCCGAATCTTCACGGGTTTTCGCTTTCATTTCGTTCACGTCATTTGCGATCATAACGAGATCTCTGACAAAAGTGTCATTTTGAATGCTGCCGCGTGCTTTTACCCACATTCCTTTTTTCAGAGACTTCATCAGTGCCGCATCTTCTTTTTCACGTGCAAACATTTTGATTAAAATACTATTTGTGTAGTCTGTAATTTTGAAGATACACAACGTGCGCCCGCTTTTCAGCTCTCGGGTCTCCACATCAAACACGTAACCTTGGATCGTAATTCTCCGTTCTTCGTCCATAATGCTGTCAAGTGTCCGGATTTCTTCGTTATCTTTAATTTGATAACCGATAACAAGAGGCCCGGATGGCATTTGGTCTTCATCACTTTCTTTATCTTTCTTCTCCATTTCAATCAGCGCCTGCATGGCTCGCTCTTGGTCTTCCGCAAGCTTTTGCTCCCGAAACTTTTGAACTTCTTGTTCGGATACAAAGATTTCGGCATCAAGCTGAAGGTCCGGGAAACCAAATTGGCGGTAGCCGTCTTGAATCATGGAACTATATTTGCTCTTAAGAGCTGCTGCTTCCGTGTCCGTTTTTGTTTTGACAATCAGCTTATTGCCCTTCAGTTTCGGTTTTTGCTGGTTTAATAGGCTGATAATCGGCGGTGAAATGCCTTGCAGTTCTTCAATGCAGCGTGACCAGTAGTCTTGTACAATACTTTCACTGATCTCGGCATCTTGCACTTCGATTGAAGATGTCACTTTTGCTATGTGGGCAAACGATTGCGTCAGCCTCGTTGTTAATGTGTCATATATTTGAAAAGGCAGCAAAGATTTAAATTGAAAATGAAAATGCCAAGACTTTGAAGCTTTGTGTATCGCCAGCTTTTTAATCTCGCCATCTTCAAAATATGTCATGAAGGTATCATCTGTCATATTAATCTGCTGCAGAAGAATTTGAAACTGCCTTCTGTTGACTGATAACTGTTCCATTCAGACAGTATCCCTCCCTAAAAACATCATAAGTGAAGGTACCTCAGGCAATGAGGTACCTTCTATTATTTCTATTTTAACATGTTTTTTGATAAATCGTTATGGTGATTACTGCTTGCTGATAAATGCAGATAATTCGTCTACTGAAATCTCAGTTGACTCACCTGTTTTGCGGATTTTCACTTCGACAATTCCTTCGTCCGCACGTTTTCCGACTGTGATGCGGATTGGAAGGCCGATAAGATCTGAATCAGCGAATTTTACACCGGCGCGCTCAGCACGATCGTCAAAGAGCACTCCATAGCCTTCCGCTTTTAAATCGGCATACAGCTTTTCAGAAAGCTCTCTTTGCCCATCGTTTTTCATGTTCAATGCAAGAATATGAAGATCATACGGCGCAACGCTTTTTGGCCATATTAATCCTTTTTCATCGTGATGCTGTTCAGCTATAGCAGAAAGCGTTCTTGACACACCGATACCGTAACAGCCCATCAACATTGGCTGCGCGCGGCCGTTTTCATCTAGGTATGTCGCATTCATCGCTTCTGAATAGCGTGTTCCAAGCTTAAAGACTTGTCCGACTTCAATTCCTTCTGCAAAACGGATTGTGCCTTTACCATCTGGTGAAGGGTCTCCCTCTTGAATAAAACGAAGATCAGCAAACTCTTTAATGTTCGCGTCACGGTTTACATTGACATTTTTATAATGATGATCTCCTTCATTTGCACCGGCAACAGCATTGACCATAGATTTGACCGCAAGATCAGCATATACTTCAATATCTTGTTTGACACCTACAGGGCCGACAAAGCCCGGTTCTGTTCCAAGCTGCTGAATAACCTCTTCATGTGAGGCAAGCTCCACAACTTCCGCTTGAAGCAAGTTTTTCACTTTAATATCGTTAACTTCATGGTCGCCCCGTACAAGCACTATGATGAAATGATCGTCTGCTTTAAATAGGACTGACTTCATGCAGGCTTCAGCGGAAACCTGTAAAAACGCAGTCAGTTCTTCAATTGTTTTCACGTTAGGCGTGTGGACTTTCTCTAAAGCTTTAGGCTCTTCCTCAGAAGGGACTTCTTGATAAAGAACTTCAGCCATTTCGATATTAGCCGCATACTGTGATTCATCGGAATACGCAATTGTATCCTCTCCGATGGCAGAAAGCGCCATAAACTCGTGCGTATCCTTTCCTCCCATTGCGCCTGAATCTGCGATAACAGGCCTAACATTAATCCCGCAGCGGGCGAAAATATTAGAATAGGCCTCGTACATTTTTTGATACGTTTCATCCAGGCTATCTTCAGATGCATGGAAAGAATACGCATCCTTCATAATAAATTCGCGGCCTCTTAACAGGCCGAAGCGAGGACGTTTTTCATCTCTGAACTTAGATTGAATTTGATAAAGAGTCAGAGGGAGACGCTTATAAGATTTAACCTCATCGCGTACAAGTGAAGTGATAACTTCTTCATGCGTTGCCCCTAAAGCAAATTCACGGCCATGACGGTCTTGTAGCCTCATCAGCTCAGGACCATACGTATACCATCTGCCTGATTCCTGCCATGTTTCAGCCTGCTGCAATGCGGGCATAAGCATTTCCACGGCATCAATTTTCTCCATTTCTTCACGAACAATCTGCTGAATGTTTTGAATCACTTTATATGCCAGAGGCATATAGCTGTATACCCCGCTCGTATTCTGTCTGATAAATCCTGCTCTCAGAAGAAGCTGATGACTTTTTGCTTCGGCATCAGCTGGAACTTCACGGAGCGTAGGAATAAGCGTCAAACTTTGTCTCATTTCTTCGCACCTCTGATTGATTTACTTTTCGTTTACAAGAACAGCCGCTGGATATCATTCCATGTGACAACCAGCATAAGAAGCATTAGGAAAGCCACCCCGATAAACACAACAAAAGCTTCTTTTTCCCTGTTAATCGGTTTGCCCCGAATCGCTTCAATAAAGAGAAATAACAGTCTTCCACCGTCAAGTGCCGGAATCGGAAGCAGGTTGACAATCCCAAGGTTAATGCTTAAAAACGCAGCAAACTGGAATAAGTTCACTAACCCTGTTTTCGCCACCTGGTCTGTCATGTCATATATGCCGACAGGACCTGACAGCATGTCAAGTTTGAATTGGCCAGTTACTAATTTGCTTAAGTTGGTTAAAATGGCTTTAGTGACATCAACTGTTGATGTCGCGCCGTAAGCAACCGCTGAGAGAACGCCTTTTTCAGTCGGCGCATAGGAGCCGAAACGTCCGATAGTTTTTTTGTTCTCATCTTTCACTGCTTCCGGAGTCACTGAAATATGAAGCGTTTTGTTATCTCTTTTTACGGCAACATCCATTTCTTTTTCCGGATTTTCCTTTACAGCGGATACAATGTCCGTCCAAGACCTCATTTTCTCACCGTTAATGCTTTGAATATAATCTCCTTCTTTTAGCCCTGCCTCGGCTGCCCGTCCATTGTCAGTCAGCTGTCCCAGCATAGGATCATTTGAAGGTACGCCTTGAATGAGCCCAAGCATCACTAATATGACGTAAGCTAAAATAAAGTTCATAATCGGCCCTGCAGCAATTGCTTTGATTCGCTGCCACACAGGTTTGGAACCAAATTGGCGATTATACGGCGCAATTTGCACTTCTTCTCCGTCTACAATGAAGAAGGATGTTTCGCTGACAGTGAAGCTGGAAAGTTCATCCTCTTTCCCCTGTTCATAGCCAGTAATCTTCATGTCATGCTCTAAATCAGCAGTTTCTACTTCAATGACTAGAGCATCCGGGTACTTTTCCTTTTGATTGATAATGACTTTCTCAACTTGATCGTCTTTATTAAACAAAAGCCCTACCGTGTAACCGGGTTTTACCTCAATCATTTCCGGATCTTCTCCGGCCATACGGACAAATCCGCCGACCGGTAGCAGCCTAATCGTATAAACTGTTTCATTTTTTTTGAAAGAAAAAATCTTTGGACCGAATCCGATCGCAAATTCACGGCAGAGAATTCCCGCTCTTTGGGCTAGCAATAAATGGCCCAGTTCATGGAAGAAAACGAGCGCTCCGAAAATAATGATAAACGCTATAACTGTATTCACGAACATACCACCTTATGTGAGTATTGAGTTGACGTATCCCCGGGTATCTTTGTCCACTTCTTGAATGTCCGCCAGGCTCGGTTTATTCATTACCTGATGGCGGGATAGTGCCTTTTCGATACAGTCTTCAATAGCCAAAAACGGTATCTTGCCTGCTAAAAAGGCAGCGACAGCTACTTCATTCGCCGCATTTAGCACTGTCGGCATTGTTCCTCCTATTTTACCTGATTCAAAAGCAAATTGTAAGCAGCGGAACCTGTCAAAATCAGCTTTCTCAAAATGAAGGCTGCCGATTTCCCATAATTCAAGACTTTTCGCATTCGGTAATGGCGACCGATCCGGATAGGTGAGGGCATATTGAATTGGAACCCTCATATCGGGAGTTCCAAGCTGTGCGATCACACTTTTGTCATGAAACTCAACCATTGAATGGATGATGCTCTCCTTATGTAAAATGACATCAATTTGTTCATATGGTATATCGAAAAGCCAATGTGCCTCGATCACCTCTAATCCCTTATTCATCATTGTAGCCGAATCGATCGTAATTTTTGCACCCATTGACCAATTCGGGTGTTTTAATGCGTCCTCAACTGTTACTGATTCGAGCTCCTCCCGCGTCTTGTCCCGAAAGCTTCCGCCGGAGGCCGTAATGATGAGGCGTTCAATATTTTTTGCCTGTTCGCCTTGGAGTGCTTGAAAAATCGCCGAGTGCTCACTGTCGACAGGCAGCAGCGGAACATCATATTTCTTCGCATGTTCTTTAACTATATGCCCTGCAGTGACGAGAGTTTCCTTATTTGCAAGCGCAATTGTTTTTTTCTGTTCAATTGCCTTTAACGTCGGGACAAGGCCGACGCTTCCGAGCAAAGCGTTGACAACAATGTCAACCTCTTCGAACACCGCTGCTTCTATCAGTCCTTCTTCTCCCAGCCCAATTTGGCATTCAAAAGAAAAAGATACTTGTTTTAATTGATGATATGTATCCAGATCACCGACAGAGACAAATTTCGGCTGAAAGGTCTCTATCATCGGAACAGCCTTCTCAATATTTTTGCCAAACGACATAGATACCAGCTGAAATTGATCTTGATGCGTACGCAATACATCGAGCGTCTGTTCGCCGATTGACCCTGTTGCTCCTAAAAGACAAATATTTTTCAAAGTGCCACTACTCCTATTCTTTTTGCTGCATGATCATTCTTATATTCATATTAGACTTTTTTATGAAAAAAGGGCAAGCAGAAAGTACAAGAAAGGCATGACAAACAAGAAACTGTCAAAACGGTCCAAGATACCGCCATGCCCTGGAAGAATACTCCCGGAATCCTTAACATCGTAATGTCTTTTCAAGGCGGATTCCACTAAATCTCCAAGCTGTCCGAAAATAGATAAAAACAGCGTAATCAACAACAGATAGATATACGGGATCGGAAGGTGTACAACAAGTTGAAAAATCGTCGCAAGTACAAGCGAGATGACAATTCCGCCTGCGAATCCTTCCACTGTTTTATTCGGACTGATTTCAGGCCACAGTTTTCGCTTACCAAGCGCTTTTCCGACAAAATATGCACCGGAATCAGTAGACCAAATCACAATACAAGCGTAGAAAATGTATATTAACCCATATTGGTCAAGATTTCTGATTTCTATAAAATAATGAAAACACATTCCGATATAAATTGCTGCAAGCGTAATAAACCCGACTTCATCAAACGTAAAGGTGTTTTTCACCAACACTGTGTAAGTCAGCAAAAGCAGTACCGCGAACAAAGCGATTTCCATTTTTGAAATACCGTGCGCCTCTAAAAACGAGTACTGGCTTGGCAATAAGAACATCCATAATAAGAAAAGACCGATCAAACCCGGCAGTGAAACCATCCTCAGCTTTTTCATCCGTAAAAGTTCAAAAAGCGCTACACTGCCCATTACATAAACTAATATGGTGAACGGCAATTTCCCGACAATAACCAAAAATAAAAATACAATTGCTGCCAGAACACCTGTCAAAATTCTTTGTTTCATGTCCACCATCCTCTAAATTCCGCCAAACCTCCGGCCCCTCTGCTGATACTCTCCTAACGCCTTTAAGAAGTGATCTTCCTTAAAGTCAGGCCACAGGACGTCAGTAAACACAAATTCGCTGTAGGCAACCTGCCATAGCATAAAATTGCTCAGTCTAATCTCGCCGCTCGTCCGAATTAAAAGTTCAGGATCCTGCAAAGATTCAGTCATTAAGTAATTAGCAAAAAGTGATTCATCAATATCTTCAATGTGCAAAGACCCGTCCTTCACTTTTTCCGCAAGCGATTTTGCAGCAGTGACAATTTCGGTACGACCACCATAATTGAGAGCAAAATTAAGGATCATCCCATCATTTTGCGCCGTATCCTGTACAGCCTTTTCAATCGCACGTAATGTGTGCGCCGGCAAAGCCGTTTCATCCCCTATAATCCGGACCTGTACATTTTCCTCAACTAGCTCTGGGAGATACGTATTTAAAAATTCTTCAGGAAGCTTCATTAAAAAATCGACTTCCATTTTCGGCCTCTTCCAGTTTTCCGTTGAAAATGCATACAAAGTCAGTACTTTGACACCCAGTTCGTTCGCAAGCTTCGTTGTCCTTTTTACCACCTTCATCCCTTCATGGTGACCTGCAATTCGGGGAAGAGAGCGTTTTTTAGCCCAACGGCCATTTCCATCCATGATAATGGCAATGTGTTCGGGAATTTCTCCCTTAAGTATGTCTTCTTTTGTATAACGTTCTAAGTTGGAAGCCGCAGTTTGCTGATTCTTCCAATTTTTGAGTATGTTGAGCATGAGATTCCTCCGTCACCCAAAAAGGTTGCATTCCCTGCTGATAACCGATGTAATCAACAGTATTAACAAAAAAACCCCCTGTAAACATGAGAGGGTCTTTTCACTATTATCTATTGTACATAGTTTTTCATTAAACTTCCATGATTTCTTTTTCTTTGTCTTTTGTGACACTGTCAATTTTTGACACATATTCATCTGTCAGTTTTTGAACGTCTTCAGTGGAAGCACGCAGTTCATCCTCAGTAATGTCTCCGTTTTTCTCAAGTTTTTTGAGATCATCGTTAGCATCACGGCGAACGTTACGGACAGCTACTTTCGCCTCTTCAGCATATTTTTTTACAACTTTCACTAAATCCTTACGTCTTTCTTCTGTTAATGCAGGAATCGCAATTCGAATCATATTTCCGTCACTTGTCGGCGTTACGCCTAAGTCAGCTTTTAAAATCGCTTTTTCAATATCACCGATAGCTGTTTTGTCATAAGGCGTTACCACAAGCATACGAGCTTCAGGCACGTTAATAGAAGACAGCTGATTTAAAGGTGTCTGTGCTCCGTAATATTCTACCGTTACTTTATCTAGCAAAGATGGATTGGCACGGCCTGCACGTACAGTAGCCAATTCGCGCTGATAAGCAGCAATTGCTTTTTCCATTTTTTCTTTTGTTTGAGTTAAGACTTCTTTTGACACGTTATTTCCCCCTCACGATCGTTCCGATTGATTCACCGATAACGGCACGTTTGATATTTCCTTCTTCCATAATAGAAAAGACGATAAGCGGAATGTCATTATCCATGCATAAAGATGATGCTGTAGAATCCATGACTTCCAGGCCGTCTTTTAGAACGTCAAGATAAGAAAGTGATTCATATTTAACAGCTGTTTCATCTTTTCTAGGATCCGCATTATACACACCGTCAACATTATTTTTTGCCATTAAAATAACGTCTGCTTCAAT
The DNA here is from genome assembly GCF_053903245.1 of Bacillus sp. K7. Classification (NCBI taxonomy): domain Bacteria; kingdom Bacillati; phylum Bacillota; class Bacilli; order Caryophanales; family Bacillaceae; genus Bacillus; species Bacillus sp. K7. The sequence continues at coordinate 1,714,189 of NZ_CP096406.1, read as the reverse complement.
TTCAGCAGCCCGCAGTGCAGCTGTCGTATCAGTTGAGAAATATGGGTTTCCTGTGCCCGCAGCGAAAATAACGACACGTTTTTTCTCTAAGTGGCGTATTGCTTTTCTTCTTATGTACGGTTCAGCAACTTGTCTCATTTCAATGGATGTTTGCACTCTGGACTGGATTCCGAGTGTTTCCAAGCTGTCTTGAAGAGCAAGCGAGTTCATAACTGTCGCCAGCATTCCCATATAATCAGCAGTTGCACGGTCCATACCCAGGTCACTTCCTGTTTTTCCGCGCCATAAGTTGCCGCCGCCTACTACAACAGCCACTTCGACTTCAAGCTCAGCGATTTCTTTCACTTGCTTTGCAATGGATTGAATGACAGTTGGGTTAATTCCGTTACCCTGTTCTCCTGCCAATGCTTCTCCGCTAAGCTTTAATACGATACGTTTGTATTTTGGTTTTTCCATGATAACCTCCAAGTGTAAACATTGCCGTTTTCTATTATGCAAGAGAAAAAAAGGTTTGTAAATATAGTTTTAAAAATAGGGAACACAATTGTGTCCCCTATACTGCCTGAAAAGACGCGACTTGGCCGCGAAATCTTTTCGCCATTATTTTTTCACTTGGTTCATTACTTCTTCAGCAAAGTTTTCTTGACGTTTTTCGATGCCTTCTCCAACTTCATAGCGGACATAAGTTTGAACAGTTGCATTTTTCGCTGCGACAACTTGTTTCACTTTTTCATCTGGGTTTTTAACGAATGCTTGATCTAAAAGACAAATTTCTTCGAAGAATTTGTTCAGACGGCCTTCAACCATTTTCGCTACGATGTTTTCAGGTTTGCCTTCTTGAAGGGCTTGCTGAGTTAAGATTTGGCGCTCATGATTTCTTTCTTCTTCAGATACTTGATCACGAGAAATGTAACGAGGGTTAACCGCAGCAACGTGCATAGCGATATCTTTCGCAATTTCTTCGTCAGTTGTACCGTTCAGAACAGTTAATACACCGATGCGGCCGCCCATGTGAAGGTAAGCACCGAATGCAGAGCTGTCGTCTTTTGTAAGAACTGTAAAGCGGCGAAGAGTGATTTTCTCACCGATTTTAGCAACTGCGCTTGTGATGTACTCTTCAACAGTAGCACCATTTTCCATTTTTTGGCCCATTGCTTCTTCAACATCTGCTGGAGCATTTGTAAGAAGGTGGTCAGCTAACGTGTTAAGAAGCTCTTTGAAGCCTTCGTTTTTCGCAACGAAGTCAGTTTCAGAGTTTACTTCTAGGATAACACCTTTGTTGCCGTCAGTTTTAATAATAGTAGAACCTTCCGCTGCGATACGGTCAGCTTTTTTCGCCGCTTTCGCAATTCCTTTTTCTCTTAAAAGGTCAATTGCTTTGTCCATATTTCCGTCAGTTTCAGTTAACGCTTTTTTACAATCCATCATGCCCGCGCCAGTTTTTTCGCGCAGTTCTTTTACTTGCTGTGCAGTAATTGCCATTTGTATTCCTCCTTATATGTTTAAACAAGAGTATGTATATTACACATTTTTCTTGAAAAAAGGTGATAAAAGGCAGTCCCTCTTATCACCTTTTAAATAGGTTACGCAGTTGTTGTTTCTGTTTCTGGTGCAGTTTCTTCAGCAACTTCCGCTTCTTCTTCGCCTTGCTTCGCTTCTAAGATTGCATCTGCCATTTTAGAAGTTAGAAGTTTAACAGCGCGGATAGCGTCATCGTTCGCTGGGATTACAACATCAATCTCATCAGGATCACAGTTAGTATCAACGATACCAATGATAGGGATGTTTAATTTGCGAGCTTCCGCAACAGCGATGCGCTCTTTGCGAGGATCGATGATGAATAATGCATCAGGAAGATCCTTCATATCTTTAATTCCGCCTAGGAATTTTTCAAGACGCTCTAATTCTTTTTTCAATTGAACGACTTCTTTTTTAGGAAGCACTTCAAACGTACCGTTTTCTTGCATTTTTTCAATGTCTTTAAGACGTTTAATACGTTTTTGGATTGTTTCAAAGTTTGTTAATGTACCGCCCAACCAGCGTTGGTTGACATAGTACATGCCAGAGCGCTGAGCTTCTTCTTTAACAGAATCTTGAGCTTGTTTTTTTGTTCCGACGAAAAGGATTTTTCCGCCTTCAGCAGCAAGATTTTTAGTGAAGTTGTAAGCTTCCTCTACTTTTTTGACTGTTTTTTGAAGGTCAATGATATAGATTCCGTTACGCTCCGTGAAAATGTAACGCTTCATTTTTGGGTTCCAACGGCGTGTTTGGTGACCGAAGTGAACACCAGCTTCAAGCAATTGCTTCATAGAAATGACTGACATGTTATTTCCTCCTAATATAATGGTTTTTTTCCTCCGCTTAGGTCATTTTTGTGCAGAACTGCCGCCTGCAGCACCCTCTGCATAAATCGTTAAGCGTGTGTATTTAACACCAAGACATAATATAACACAGCTTTATCCGACAATCAAGAATCCTTTACACCTTTGGAGCGAAATTTTAAAAATAGCTCAATTTCTGTCTTTCCGCTCTTCAGTTTCTGAGCGATTTGACTGGCTGAATACCCCTGCTCATATAAATCTATGACCTGGTCTTCAAAAGTTTGGACATCGCTGTTTACGCTCTCTTCCTGACGCTCAACTTCAGTAATCAGACCTTCAATATGTTCAGGAAGATTCTCTTCTTCTTGAACTGTACTCCGCTCTGAATATGTTTTAGCGTTCTGAAGGTGTGGCGTTTGGGCTTCTTCATCGGCTTGGCTTGGAAGTGAATCGGTATTTTCTATCAGTTTCTCATTTTCTTCTTTTAATTCAAGAAGAAATGCTGCCAAGGTGTTTTCTGTCTCTTCAAGTATCTTCTTTTGCTGTTTTTCTGTTTCTTTCACAGCCGCGAGCCTTGTATATAGGATCATGACAGCGTACAGAAGAACGCCGTGGAGCGCAAAGCTTAAAAGCCATAATAGTGTTGACATGTTTTTCACTCGCTAACCATGAAATTCTTTATTGAATCACTTTTTCAAGCAAATTCTTTAATTTAAATAGTGCCTTTGAATGGATTTGTGATATGCGGGACGTAGAAAGATTTAATACTTGTCCGATTTCTGTCAATGTCAACTCCTCTTTGTAGAACAAACTGACTACCAGCTGTTCTTTTTCAGAGAGTTCGTGAATTTTTTCTGCAAGCTGCGCAATCAGTTCATCCTTCATAATCTTTTCCTCAGGCGGAACATTTTTGTCATCTCTGATCATGACCTGAATGTTTTCACCATCATCTTGATCATGGAGCTTTTCATCAATTGACAGCAGATTGGCAAAAAAGCCTTCATTCATTGTTGACACTACATCCTGTACCGTCATTCCGAGTTCCTCTGCAATTTCTGCGGGCGTTACGTTCCGAAGATAGCGCTGTTCAAGCTTTTCAATTGTCGCTTCAACCTTCTTTGTTTTTTCACGTGAGGTTCTGGGCAGCCAATCTTCTTTGCGAAGCCCGTCTATGATTGCACCGCGAATTCTAAACGAGGCGTAGGTATCAAATTTTAAGTCCCGGCTGGGGTCAAATTTTTCAAGGGCATCATATAAACCAAGCATACCAAGGCTCATTAGATCGTCTTTATGCACTGATTTCGGCAGTCCGACAGAAATTCTGCCTACATGATATGTGACAAGCGGCATGTAACGGCGCATTAAATCGTCACCGGCTTTAGGATCTTTCCACTCTTTCCAGCGCGTCCAAAGCACCTGATCTTCATAATTCAAGGATTGCATCGTTATCCCCCTAATACCTTTATTAAATCGTTTTTTCACCTTGTTTAACAGTTCGAATATGCAGCATGCAGGACTTCGGTTCAAATTCTATCGTCCGGCCGCTTGAGCCGCCCGTATCTTCACTAATGATAGGAATTTTATATAAAGACAGCTGTTCCTTTATCGCTAATACATTTCTCGGTCCGATCTTCATCAAATCATTTGTTGATTTAAATTTAAACATTTCCGATCCGCCGGCTAACTTTGCTTTTAATGCAGATTTCCTGCACCCCGCTTCTACCAGCATATCAATTGTGGTCTTCACGGCAGTATCAGCGTACTTGGCCCGGTTGAGTTCGGCAGTTTTCGATAATGTTGAATCCGGCAGCATGACGTGAACAAGCCCTGCTGTTTGCTTTTCTTTATCATAAAGCACCAGCCCCACACATGATCCCAAGCCAGAGGTCCGGATGGTCTCCGGGAAGCGGGCGATCTTCACATCAGCAATTCCAACCTTTACAACAACAGCCTCGGTTGTACTCATAATGATGCACCCAAGGCGACAAAGAGCTTTTCAAATGAATCATAGTCCGGCAGCATAAACATATGCGCTTTCAGCTCCTGCTGATGGCTTTGGTCAAAAATTGACGTGTCGACAACAATAGCGTGTTCTCCAACCTGACTGAGCTCCATCAGCCCTTCGCTGATCACAGCGCCGAACATGTCCAATGAAACTTCAGGTACGCTTGGGTAAAGCTGGAGTTTCGTCAAATCCGCCAAGGCTGTTAAATATGACCCTGCTAAAATATTGCCCAGTTCATGCAAAGCGGATGAGCTCATTTGATCTTCACCTAAATCCTCTATATCAAATTCGGGGTTTCCAATCAGCTCTCTGATAAACTGCTCCGCCTGATAAAAAGGCATTATAAAGAACATTGAACCCGTTAAATCGCCTTCCATCCTTAAGAAGATGCTGGCAACCGGGGTATCGGCGCCGCCGAAAAAATCGACAAGTTCATCGAAAGACAGCAGCTTTGCAAACGGGACTTCCATATCTATCTTTCTATTTAACAGCTGGGCCATTGCAGAGGCGGAGTGGCCGGCGCCAATATTGCCGACTTCCCGCAAAATGTCCATCTGCTCTTCTTTGATTCCATTAAAAATACTCATGTCATAACCCCTTTAAGATTAAGCTTGATCGGGCACAGCGGACTGAGATGATTCTTTATCCAAAACCGCGTTCGCATCAATAATATTTAAGAGCCTGTTCTCTTGTTTCACAATCTGTTCGATTGCCACATCCATATCTTTCTGGACGCTTTCTGGAGCAGATTCTATTTCATTTTCGTGTACGGTAATCACATCATTAGCTTCATCTACAATCCAGCCAACTTCAATATCACGATAAGCAATAATGATAATTCGTGTTTCATCTGTAATTTGATACTCTGGCAAATTCAGGCGCTTTCTTAAATCAATAACCGGAGTCACCACCCCGCGCAAATTGATTACCCCGCAAATATATGGTTCGACGCCAGGCACTCTCGTCGGCTTTTGCCATTTTTCAATTGATTTCACCTGAGTGACGGAAATGGCATATTCTTTGCCATTTACCACAAAAACAATCATTTTTTCCCCTGTTTTAATTTCTGCAGTCATGTGAGACACCTCCTCGAATGGTTAAATAATCAGTGCATTACAATCAATAATGAGCGCTACTTCTCCGTCTCCTAAAATAGTAGCTCCGGAAATTGCAAAGACGTTTGTTAAATAATCTCCGAGTGATTTCAGCACAACTTCCTGCTGGCCAATAAAGGAGTCCACTACAAATGCAGTAGGTTTATCGCCTTTTTTCACGACAATGATATGGAGCTGTTCCGCATCTTGTCTTGTATCATTTATTTTAAACTCTTCTTTTAAATAAACGACAGGGACAATGTGCCCTCTAAAGTCAATCACTTCACGGTCATGTGTTTGTAAAATGTCTTTTCTGTTAATAACTGCTGTTTCAATGATTGAAGAAATCGGAATGGCAAATGTCTCTTCTTCCAATTTGACCAGCAGAACTGAAATAATGGACAATGTAAGCGGAAGCTGAATGCTGAATAGAGAGCCTTGGCCTTCTGCAGATTTCACACTCACTGAACCGCCAAGAGACTCCAGTTTATTTTTCACAACGTCAAGTCCGACGCCGCGGCCGGAAATGTCAGAAATTTGATCAGCAGTTGAGAACCCTGGAGCGAAGATCAATTCGTAAATTTGGTTATCTTCTAAGGTTTCAGCTTCTTTTTCCGTAACAACGCCGCGCTCAAGCGCTTTTTCAAGAATTTTTTTGCGATTAAGGCCTGCGCCGTCGTCCTCTACTTCGATAAAGACATGGTTGCCGCTGTGATAGGCTTTTAGCACAACTTTTCCTGATTCCGGTTTTCCCTTTTGCAAACGCGTTTCCGGAGACTCGATCCCGTGATCAATACTGTTTCTGATCAAGTGAACGAGAGGATCTCCGATTTCATCAATTACTGTTCGATCAAGTTCAGTTTCTGCACCGATGATCGAGAGTTCTATTTTTTTATTCAGCTCTTTTTGAAGCTGGCGAATCATTCTCGGGAACCGGTTAAAAACAGTTTCAACCGGAACCATTCTCATATTGAGAATAATCGACTGCAAATCTCCGGAAATTCTGGTCATTCGTTCAACTGTTTCAGTCAGTTCATTGTGCTCAAGCTCTTTTGCAATCTGTTCTAGACGCCCGCGGTCAATGACAAGCTCTTCAAATAAGTTCATTAAAGAATCCAGTCTGTCAATGTTGACGCGAATTGTTTTAGATCCCCCGGCGGTATGCTTCGCCTGGTCGTCATTTTTGGCAGGCTGTTTTTGTTTTTCCTGCTTTACCGGTACAGGCGCTTGTGATTCCGCCGACTTAGATTCTCCCGGCTTTTCAGCTGATGTTAAAGGAGCCCCTTGAATGACTTCGACTTGCTCAATTTCTGAAACTCCATTGATTAATTGTTCAATCTCTTCAGATGATTGATGTGTTAAGAAGCAAACTTGAAAGTCAGTGCCGAAATCTTCTGTTTCAAGCACTTCCGCACTTGGGATTGTTTTAGCCACTTCTCCGACTTCATTAAGCTTTTCAAACACCATATATACCCGAACTGCTTTTAACATACAGTTTTCGTTCAGAGAAATCTTGATTTCATATCGTTTGAAACCTTGCTCCTCCGCTTCTTGTATGACAGTCCGTTCAAATTCGTCATATTCCCAATCAGGTGCTGAACTCTGTTCTTCTGCAGGCTCCGCAGAGGCAGCCGTTTCAGCATGCGTATTATTCACATCAAGCTTGGCGCTCACTTCTGAAATATCCCTTTTACCGTCTCCGCCGTCAATAATAGATTGGACCATAGCTTCCAGGTGGTCCAGAGCTTCAAACAAAATGTCAAGCCAATCTGCGGTAACTGCCATGTCTCCGTTTCGGAATGCATCCAGCACGTTTTCAAGCAGGTGGGTTAGATGTGCTAAATCTGTATAGCCCATCGTTGCGCTCATTCCTTTTAATGTATGGGCAGCCCTGAATATATCATGAACGAGCTGAAGGTCAGTCGGGTCTTTCTCTAAAAGGAGAAGCTTTTCATTACATGTTTGTAAATGTTCTTTACTCTCATCAATAAAGACATCTAAATACTGATTCATATCCATTTGAATCACACCCTCTCTTTTTTCACACAGCTTGTGATGGATGCTGCGATATCTTCCACATGTTTAATCTCATGAATGAGACCCGCTTTAACAGCAGCTTTTGGCATTCCATATACGACACAAGATTCCTCAGACTCCGCAATGGTTTTCACATTGCCGGCTGTAAGCATGTCTTTAAGGCCGGCAGTGCCGTCACTGCCCATCCCGGTCATGATAACCGCTATTTTTTCATAGTCTGCAAGCTTACCGACAGAACGGAATAAATAATCGGCTGATGGTTTATGCCGGCTTGGCGTGTCGAGATTATCAAGAACGATCTGGAGCCCTCCGCTATTTTTGATAACGGATATGTTTTTTCCGCCCGGCGCTATGTACACACAGCCGTTGAGAGCCGCTTCACCATCTTTTGCTTCTTTTACTTGAATGTCAGATAAATGATTCAGACGCTCAGCCAAAGAAGCAGTAAAACCTTCAGGCATGTGCTGCACAACAACCACCGGTGCATTCAACCCCTTCGGGAGCTTCGGTATCACCTTTTGTAACGCTCTCGGACCGCCTGTTGATGTACCGATACATACAATTTGTCTGCCTGTGCTTGTCCTCGGCTTGCTTACATCAGGCTTTACAGGACGTACGATAGGCTCAGGACTCGCTGCCTGCGAAACTGGGTGTTTTCCCTGACCGGAAAGTCCAGCCGCGAGGACACGCTCAACTAATTGTTCTTTAATTTTATACAGATCCAGAGAGATAGAACCTGATGGCTTTGTGATAAAGTCAAAGGCACCGATCTCCAAACAATTAATTGTGCACGCTTTTCCTTTCTCAGTCTGGCTTGACACCATGATGACCGGCAAGTTATAAATTTCAATAATTTTGCGCAGTGTGTCTGTCCCATTCATGACCGGCATTTCCACATCAAGCGTAATAACATCCGGTTTTAGTAACTCGATCTTCTTAAGCGCTTCTTCTCCGTTTCTCGCAGTTCCGATTACTTCAATCTGCTTTTCCTCGGTTAGAAAATCACTTATCATTTTTCTCATGAAAGCTGAATCATCAACTACAAGCACACGAATCAAATTAAGCCCTCCTCATTAAAAAAGAAGATAATTTCTCCATAAATGTCTGTTTGCCTTCTTTGTGTCTGGTTTCTTCTCTTTCAAACAAGGCGTCCGCTAATAGACGGACTGACCGGCTGGCTTTCGCCTGAGGACTTTTTATAAAAAAAGGAACCTGTTCGACAACCGCTTTGCTTACGATCGCATCATCAGAAATGGAACCCGCAAACTGAACCTGAACATCTAAAAACATATGAATCGTGCGGGAAAGGCGGGTAAAAGCGTCCAGCCCTTCCTTTTGATCTCGGCATCGATTGACAGCCACCTTCATTGAAAGCTTATTTTCTGTCAAAACTAAGTGCTTGACAGCGCTGTACGCATCCATGATGGCCGTCGGTTCGGGTGTTGTTATGATCAAAATATCTTCCGCTGATAAAATAAAGGGCAGCTGATCTTTTGATAAGCCCGCTCCCATGTCAAACAGGACATAATCGAACTGGCTTAACGCGTGAGAAAGCTCATTGGCAAAAAACGCCCATTTTCTCTGATCCAGCTGGAAAATCACATCCAGACCGGTTCCCCCAGATATATACCGCAAACCCTTTGGGCCAGTGGATAATGACTGCAGCAAAGGCTTGCGATCGGTTAATATATCGATAATTGTGGCGGATGATGAGTTTCCCATTAATATATCAATGTTCCCCATGCCGATATCAAGATCGATGAGCAATACCTTCTTACCTTTATCCTGCAGCGCAAGAGCCATGTTTAAGGTAATATTGGATTTTCCGACACCGCCCTTGCCGCTGATGACAGCAAGTGTTTTCGCTTTTTGCGAATAAACCATTGGCAGAACACGCTGACGCTTTTCCATTTTCGCCCGTAAAGTTGCTGCTTGGTCAAATCTGTTCATCTGCACAGCATCCTTACAAAATCAAGAGGTGATACAGTCTGTATATCCTCTGGCACATTCTGGCCGTTTGTCATAAATCCGACACCTATCTTGGTTTCTGAAAGTATATTAAATACAGAACCTAAGGAAGCAGTTTCATCAATTTTCGTAAAAATAAACTGATTGACAGGGACAGATGAAAACCGTTTGACAATATGCTTCATATCCTCATATTTTGCAGTCGCGGATAAAACGAGAAATGACTGAATACTGCTTTCAAAAGGGATTGTCTCTTTCAATTCATCAATGTACTGCTGCTCCTTGAAGTTTCTTCCGGCTGTATCAATAAACACATGATCATACTCAGTGAATAACTCTTTCGCCTTCTGGAATTCTTCTTTTGTATAACAAACTTCCAGAGGAGCCTGCAGCAGTTCGGCATATGTTTTCAACTGTTCAACAGCTGCAATCCGATACGTATCTGTTGTAATAAAAGCGATTTTTTTCTGTTTTTCAAGCATAGATATAGCAGCGAGCTTTGCCAGTGTTGTCGTTTTACCTGCGCCCGTTGAACCAAACAGCACGATATACTTTGAATGAATAGGCTCCTGCCACTTGTCTGATGCAGGCAATGCATTGCATAGTATATCCTCGAGTTTACCGATCACGTTATCTTCCGTCAGACCGCCAGCTTCCACAGAGCAGCGAAGCAATTTTTTCAGCGCGCTCGTCTTCATTGACTCTTTAATCCCGCTTTCTTGCAAAAGCTTTTCCGCTTTTCGCAGCGGCTCAGGAAGTACAGATTGATACGCTGAAAAATCACCAGGCTCATGCGGCGACGGAAATTGAGGGAGATATGTCCTCTCCTCTATTTTCGGACTGCTTACCGGAGTTTTTAATGTTTGTTGCGGCTCAACTTCCTTCTGAGGCGTTTTTTTATTAGGAAAGTCCTGATCCAATACAGCAATGACTTCAACAGCAGGCTTGTTGATGAGTCCAAACCACTTTCGCTTTTTAATCTTTTTTGAATTTAAGATGACGGCATCATTACCTAACTCTTTTCTGATAAGAAGTGCCGCTTCTTGCATTGAAGCAGCAGTAAATTTTTTTATTTTCATTAAATATCCACCACTCCAATGCTTTGTACCTCAACATTCGCCTCAAGTTCGTTATATGAGAGGACCGGAAGGTCAGGGAAGTATCGTTCCAGAAGCTGTTTTACATACATTCTGACAGGGGGCGAGCAAAGAAGAATCGCTGTTTCCTGACGTAATGAGAGCTGTTCGGCTTCTTTAGCGACAGAGCGCACAATACTTTCTGAAATATCTGGTTCAAGCGACAAATAATTTCCGTGTTCCGTTTGCTGTACACCGTCAGCTATCGCCTTTTCTACACGACCCGAACAAGTAACAACCTTTAACACTTCATTTTCTTTTGCAAACTGGGCTGTAATTTGTTTGGCCAGCGCCTGTCGTGTATACTCTGTCAAAAGATCAGAATCTGTTGTTAACTTTCCATAATCAGCAAGCGTTTCAAAAATCGTTACTAAGTTTCGGATTGAAACTTTTTCTTTTAAAAGCTTAGCCAGCACCTTCTGAATATCACCGACAGACAACGGATTAGGCGTAACCTCTTCGACAAGAACAGGATACGTTTCTTTCAAGTGATCGATCAGCTGTTTCGTCTCCTGTCTCCCGATCAGTTCGTGGGCATACTGCTTAATCTTCTCCGTAATATGGGTGGAAACGACTGAAGCAGGATCAACAACTGTATAACCAAGCATGTCAGCTTCATCTTTTACCGATTCAGCAATCCATTTGGCCGGAAGTCCGAATGACGGTTCAACTGTTTCAATCCCTTCAATGAGATCATCTTCAGGCGTAGGCGACATCGCTAAATAATGATCAAGCAACAGCTCGCCTTTTGCTACTTCGTTCCCTTTAATTTTTAATCGGTATTCATTAGGCTGCAATGCTATATTGTCTCTGATACGCACAACAGGAATGACAAGGCCGAGTTCCAGGGCCAATTGACGGCGAATCATCACAATTCTGTCTAATAAATCACCGCCTTGATTGGCATCAGCAAGCGGAATCAAACCATATCCAAACTCAAATTCTATCGGATCGATGTGCAGAAGCTGCACAACGCTTTCAGGACTTTTAAGGTCGTCGACCTCAGCCTCTTCCTCGAGAATCTCATCCACTTCTTCTTTTTCCTTACCTGATTTAGATAGCATATATGCGCCGAAAGCAAGCAGCCCTGCAAGCGGGCCCGTCAGAAAAATGCCAATCGGAGTGAAAATACCAAGAAGCAAAATCGTAGATGCTGCGACGTATAAAAGCTTTGGATAAGCAAAAAGCTGACCTGTAATGTCATGCCCTAAGTTTCCTTCAGAGGCAGCTCTTGTCACGACAATACCCGTAGCTGTAGAAATTAACAGGGCTGGAATTTGCGAAACAATTCCATCTCCTACGGTCAGCATCGTAAATTTTGAAGCTGCCTCTTGAATGGACATGTCCTGCTGAAGCATTCCGATTACGATACCGAAGATAATATTGATCATGACAATGATGATTCCGGCAATCGCGTCACCTTTTACAAATTTACTTGCACCGTCCATCGCTCCATAAAAGTCAGCCTCTCTTGCCACTTTTTCGCGGCGATGCTTCGCATCCTGTTCGGTAATCATCCCTGCGTTTAAATCAGCATCAATACTCATTTGCTTCCCCGGCATTGCGTCCAGCGTAAATCTTGCTGCAACCTCGGAAACACGTTCAGAACCTTTCGTAATGACGATAAACTGAATAATAATCAGGATGATAAATACAACAAGTCCAACTAATACATTTCCGCCGACAACGAAATTTCCGAACGTCTCGACGACTTTTCCGCCTTCACCATGTGAAAGAATTGAACGGGTCGTTGAGACGTTCAAGCCCAAACGAAATAGGGTTAAAAGCAGCAACAGTGACGGGAAAATCGAAAACTGCAGCGCTTCCTGCATATTCATTGTGGTGAGAAGCACGATCAACGCAAGAGAAATATTAATAATGATCAAAATACTTAACAGCCATGGAGGAAATGGAATCACCAGCATCGCCACAATGAGGACAACACTTATTAAAACGGATAAATCTCTTGTTGACATGCTGTTTTTTCTCTCCTTTTAAATCGAAAAATTCAATATACTTTTTGTTTTGTTTTATATACGTAAGCCAGAATTTCAGCCAGCACTTTAAAAAATTCTTCCGGCACAGCCTGATCAATTTCTACCTGATCATATAACGCACGGGCAAGCGGTCTGTTTTCGACCATCGTGACATCATGCTCTTTCGCAATTTTCCTGATTTTTAACGCGAGGTGGTCAACACCTTTTGCAACAATATAAGGCGCGTCCATTTTTTCTTCGTCATACTTCAGGGCAATCGCATAGTGAGTCGGGTTTGTGATAATGACATCTGCTTTTGGAACTTCCTGCATCATCCGCCTCATTGCCATTTCCCGCTGCCTTTGTTTAATTTTAGACTTGATAATCGGGTCTCCTTCAGACTTTTTGTATTCATCTTTTATATCCTGCTTTGACATTTTGATGTTTTTCTCATGGTCAAACTTTTGATATAAATAATCGAGACCAGCAAGAATCAACAAAGCCCCTGCACCGCTCAGCCCCATCCACAGGGTGAGTTTTGAAACAAAAGAAAGTGCTTCTTCGGGTGTCAGAAGCGGGAGCCGGAGAATTTCTCCATAATGCAGCCAAAGTACAGCAAAAGCAGCAAAACCGACTACAGTGATTTTCAAAATGGATTTAAGCAGTTCTACTATGGCCCGCATGCTGTAAATTCGTTTAAAGCCTTTAATCGGGTCCAGTTTTTCAAGCTTAGGCTTTATGACCTCTGTAGAAAATAAGAAGCCCACTTGCATATAGTTGCTGGCGACCCCTGCGACAAGAGCGACAAGCATAATCGGCGCAAGCACAAAGGCCGTATCTTTTAATAAGCTGATAAACAGCATATGAACATTTGATTCTGAGAGCTTCATTAAGAGCGACTTGGTATAAAATGTTTCTATAAATGACAGTAGCCTGTCCCTCATAAAAGGCCCAATCGCAATGAGTGAAAGGAATATCACTAATAAAGAAACGGCAGTATTAACATCAGCACTTTTGGCAACCTGTCCTTTTTTTCGCGTATCCTGCCGTTTTTTTGGAGTGGCTTTTTCTGTTTTCTCTCCCGCAAAAAACTGCAGGTCAACTCTAAGCTTCATTAAGAAACACCGACCAATGCTAAAAGATTCCGCATCGTTTCAATCGTTAAACTGAAGACATTTCGCACAACGACGAAGATAACAGACATACACACAATAAGCATGATAAAACTGACAGCGATCTTTAAAGGCAGGCCGACCACAAATACATTTAATTGCGGAACAGTTCGAGCCACAATGCCTAATGCTAAGTCAACCAGAAACAAACTGGCCACAACAGGCGCTGACATTTGAAAAGCGATAATAAACATCGCATTAAAGCTTTTGGCGATAAAATAAGCAAACTTCTCATCGCCGAAATTCGGAAATGCCTGATCAATTGAAATATACTGAAAGCTGTAGTAAATACCGTCGAGCAGCAAATGATGGGCATTGACACTGAGCATAAACAAAAGTGCCATTGTATAAATAAACTGGCCAATTAGCGGACTTTGTGCCCCGGTTTGCGGATCAATAACGTTCGCAATTGAAAAACCCATTTGAAAATCAATAAACGAGCCGGCAATTTGAACTGCGGCAATCATCATATAAGCAATTAATCCCAGACAAAGACCAACCAAAGCTTCTTTAAACGCCAGGAGCATATATTGCCCATCTATCTCTAAAGAGGGAGGCTTATCAATGGTGCTGAAACAAATGACTGCGAGAAAAAAAGCAAATCCAATTCGATGAACAGCTGGTACATTTCGGTGTCCGAATAGCGGAATCGTTACAAAAAAAGCAGAAATTCTAATAAAAACCAATAAAAAAGCAGGAAATAAATCAATAATCGAATTCATCTCTACACTACCCTGCAAAACGATTTAAATTAGAAAACAACTCTGTTGTAAATGAAAGAATGATAGACAGCATCCATGGGCCAAAAAAAATCAGGGCCAGGAGAACTGCCACGATTTTCGGAATAAACGCCAAAGTCTGTTCCTGGATTTGAGTTGTCGCCTGAAATATGCTGACGATTAAACCGACCAGTAAAGCAATAGCCAATAATGGCCCACTGATCATCAGCGTTACGTATACGGCTTTTTCCGCCATAGAAATTACAAATTCTGAACTCACGTTTAGCACCTACCCTAAAAGCTCTGAAGCAAAGATTTCACAATTAAATACCAGCCGTCTACTAAAACAAAAAGTAATATTTTAAAGGGCAGAGAAATCATAACTGGAGGGAGCATCATCATTCCCATTGACATTAAGACGCTCGCTACGACCATATCTATAATTAAAAATGGAATAAAAATCATAAAACCTATTTGAAACGCTGTTTTGAGCTCCGATATGGCAAAAGCGGGAACCATTGTTGTTAGCGGGATATCCTTTAATGATTCAGGTTTATCCATATTCGCGTAATTCATAAACAATGCCAGATCCTTCTGCCTTGTGTGTTTACTCATAAATTCTTTAATCGGTTCCTCAGCTTTCGTATACGCTTCGTCCAAACTGATTTTGTTGTCCATCAATGGCGTCAGCGCCTCTTTATTAATCTCTGAAAAAGTAGGAGCCATAATAAAAAACGTTAAAAACAGCGCCAGCCCGATCAGAACCTGGTTTGGCGGCATAGATTGTGTCGCCAGTGAAGTCCTGACAAATGATAGAACAATGACGATGCGAGTAAAACAAGTCATAAGAATCAATATTCCAGGCGCCACTGAAAATACAGTTAACAATAATAGTAATTTAACAGATGAACTTACGTTTTCCGGATCGCTTGAACTGAAAATATTTATAAACTCATTCATGATGACGTGGGCCTTTCTTCTTTCCTTCAGAACGATTTTGTTTTAACTCTTCAAGCTGCTCTTTTAACGCTTTTGAAAATGAAGGCAGTTTTTGCTGCGGCTGATGTTCAGCACCCTTCAGCGGCTTCACTAACTTTGTCCACTCTATTTTGCTTGACATTGCCTCTTCATGCTGGCTGAGAATAACCTCAATCTCTTTTTCATCTTCAATTTCTTTCAGCAGCTGGATCGTCTCTCCTACACCAACGACGAGCACATTGTTTCCGACTTTGATCAATTGGATGGATCTATTTTGCCCGACCGATGTGCCACCAATATTTTCAACATATTGAAAAGGCTTGAGGAGCCGATTTCTTTTGTTCATAAGCTTAACCAGCCCGTAAATCAGTACGACAACAAACAGTAAAGCGAAAATCATCTTCACGAAATCAAAAGCTGAGACAGAAGGAGCAGCCGCCCCCTCCGTCTCATCAGCAGTTTGTGTTGTTTTTTCTTCCTTTTGCTCTGGCTTATCTGCAGTTTTTTCATCTTTCTTTTGAAACCATTCGTTTACAGTTGAATTGTCAGAGTCTGCCGCGGCAGCCGCAATCGGATGTACACTGAATAAAACGAAAAAACAAGTAAAAACGATGAAATATAGACTCTTTTTCAACAGTCGTACACCCTTTAACTTAATGTTTTGTTGATTGCTTCAAGCACACGGTCTGCCTGGAAAGGTTTTACGATAAAATCCTTGGCACCGGCCTGGATGGCATCGATAACCATTGATTGTTGTCCCATAGCTGAACACATGATGATTCTAGCCTGTGCATCAATTTCTTTAATTTCTTTTAATGCTGTTATGCCGTCCATTTCCGGCATCGTGATATCCATAGTAACAAGATCAGGAGTAAGCTCTTTATATTTTTCTACTGCTTGCGCTCCATTTTCAGCTTCCGCTACTACTTCAAAACCGTTTTTTACCAAAATGTCTTTAATCATCATTCGCATAAATGCTGCGTCATCTACAATTAAAATTCTGTGTGCCATAATCTATCTCTCTCCTTGTGTTTCGTTATTTTAAATTATTAATGCGCTCTGCCTGGCTTAAAATGTCAGTGACTCTTACACCGAAGTTTTCTTCAATGACAACGACTTCGCCTTTGGCAACAATACGCCGATTCACTAAAATATCTACCGGCTCACCGGCTAATTTATCAAGCTCAATAATACTTCCGGCAGAAAGCTCCAAAATCTCTTTTACACTTCTCTTCGTTCTGCCAAGCTCAACAGTGATTGAAAGCGGAATGTCCAAAAGCATATCTAGGTTGTTTACAGGGGCCTGAGAAGCCTCATTGGGATCAAACGCGGAAAATTCCACTGGCGAAACCTGAACTGGTGCTGCTTTTTTTGGTGTTCCCTGCCTTTTAGGCTGTTGCTGCTGTTGCTGCTGCGGTTCCATACGCGGCTCTGGCGTCACAGGCGCTTTCGGCTGCTCATATGTAACATCAGGCTGCGGCGCTGTTTCTTCCTCTGCACTTTCTGTGTTCATCAGATTTGCAATTAAATCTTTTGCAAATGACAGCGGGTAAAGCTGCATAATACTGGAATCTATTAAATCTCCCACCTTTAAGTTGAAAGACACTTTCACCAGCATTTCATCATCAGGTATGCGGTCTGTTCCCTTTTCTTCAGTAACATCGAGCAATTCAACCCGAGGCGGTGAAATATCAATTTTTTTACTGAATACAGTAGACATTGATGTGGCGGCTGATCCCATCATTTGGTTCATTGCTTCTTGAACCGCGCTTAAATGGATTTCACCCAGTGAAGGGTCCGCGCCTTTTCCATCTCCTCCCATCATTAAGTCAGCGATAATTGCCGCGTCATTTTGTTCCACGACCAGCAGGTTGCTGCCGCTGAAGCCCTCCGTATAATTCACTTCAATCGCTACGTACGGTTCAGGAAACGCATCGCTGATTTTACTTTTAGGAATGACAGCTACACTCGGAGTCGTAATATCGACTTTTTGATTTAAAAGCGTTGACAAGGCTGTCGCAGAACTGCCGAATGAAATATTCCCGATTTCACCGATCGCATCACGCTCCATTTCCGATAAGTCATGTACTTCCGGAGCCTCTGGCTCATCCGGCGTACTGCCAGTACCGTTAAGAAGCGCGTCAATCTCATCTTGAGATAATCTATTATTCTCCATCTTGTTCACCTCTTAGGTCGTGATCTAAAATTTGCACTGCCTGCTTTCGATTCACTCGGCCGGCTTGTCCTAAAAATTTCGGCTTATCTCCGACCAATACAGTAAGAGGATCCGTGACTGAATTGTCCAAAGTTATGCAGTCTCCGACTTCTAAACTTAAAAACTCTTCTATTGTCAGTTCAGATGTGCCGAGCTCGGCCACGACAGGTATTTGTGCTGTCATGATACGTTTTTCAAGCGACTTTGTTTCCTCAGGCTTCGGCTCGTTTCTATCTGATTGCATCCAATAGTGGACCGAAAGCTTCGGTATGAGCGGCTCGAGGACAATGTGCGGGATACAAAGATTAATGACACCACTGATTTCACCGATTTGGGTATTGAGTGAGATCACCACGACCGTTTCATTAGGAGACACCATCTGAACGAATTGCGGATTCACCTCAAACTCAGTCATTTCCGGTTCAATATCAGCAATTGACTGCCAAGCTTCTTTATAATTTCCCAGTGCATTTTCAAATAAATTAGAAATGATTTTTGTTTCAATTTCTGTCAAGCTGTCTACCTTATTATGACTGAGTCCAATACCGCCCATTACCCGATCCATCATCGTATAAGCGATTGTCGGATTAACCTCCATCATAATTCTGCCTTCCATTGGATGGACGTCAAACAGATTCAGAATCGTCATATTCGGTATTGACCTGATGAATTCCTCATACGGGACCTGGTCAACTGAACTGACAGATATATGAATATAGGTTCTGAGCTGAGCAGAAAAGTGAGTCGTTAAAAGTCTTGCAAAATTGTCATGTATTCTCGTTAAACTGCGGATCTGATCCTTAGAAAACCGCAGCGCACGTTTGAAATCATAGACCTTCACTTTCTTCTCTTTTTCTTCTTTTTTCAGCTCTTCAGCGTCCATTTCACCAGTTGATATTGCGGAAAGCAGTGCATCTATTTCATTTTGGGAGAGAACTTCTCCTGACATCTTCCTCACCTCCGTATTCTGTCAAATGATGGTTTATTGCAGATTAAAGGAGGTAATATACACTTTTTCTACTTTTCCTTCTTGGAGGTAGCTATTGATTTTATCTTTTAGTTCCTTCTTAAAGGCTTCTTTTCCCTTGTCTCCCTCAATCGCATTAGCATTCGTATCAGCCAGCAATGATATTACAGCGTCCTTCACTTGAAAATCACGTTTCTCAAGTTCTTCTTTTGATTTATCAGAATCTGTTTCAAGCTTAATAGCAAGCCGGATAATGTTATCGGACTTTAAATTGGTTGTAATCTCTTCTACATCGACAGAAGATGCAACGATTTCGTCAATACTTTTTTCCGCTTTACTATTTTCGGACTCACCGCCTAGGACAAAATAAGCTGCCGCCCCAAGAGCACCAATTACGATAAGCATAATTAGTAAAATGATCATTAATTTATTCTTCATTCTGGTTCCTCTATTCCTTGATCCATTGAAAATATTTGTATTTTTCGGTAGAAAGATGCGATCTTTTCCATAACAGCTTCTTCATCTTCTTTTACGACAAACTTCTTCCCATTTGAAAGAGTGATAGTCGTATCCGGAAAACATTCAATCTGTTCTATAAACAGCGCATTCAGTGTAAAGGGCTGCCCATTTAAACGGGTTACTTTAATCATAAAACAGCGGAGAAGCGATTATCGCCTCCCCTCCCTCCTTAACGTTTAAGGTTAACCAGTTCCTGAAGGATTTCATCTGATGTTGTAATAATTTTTGAGTTTGATTGGAATCCGCGCTGGGCAACAATCATTTCAGTAAATTCGTCAGTTAAATCAACGTTAGACATTTCGAGAAATCCTGACTTAAGAGAACCTGTTCCGCCATCGCCAGGCTGGTTGGCTGCACTGGCCGCTCCAGAGTTTAGAGATTCACGGTATAAATTGTTTCCGATTTTATCTAAACCATCGCTGTTTGCAAAAGTAACAACCCCGATTTGTCCGCCATCTTGTGTTTGGCCGCCTGCATCAACGATTGATACGTTTCCATCAGAACCGATGCTGAAGCTTTGTGCATCAAGAGGGATTTGAATCGTTCCCCCAGTCATATTTAACACATGGTAGCCATCACCAGTAACAAGTGTTCCTGTATTATCTAAATAAAAGTTTCCTGCTCGTGTATAAACTGTTCCGTCGCCTGTATCAATTTGAAAGTAACCGTCGCCGTCAATCGCTAAATCAAGGGTTCTTCCTGTGCTTTGTGTTGCACTTGTTGAATGAATGGTATCAATTGTGCCGGATGATGAACCTAAACCGATCTGCTTAGAGTTCGTACCTCCAATTGCCCCGCCAGCCGCAGAACCGCCGGCAATCGTTTGGCTTACCATATCTTTAAAGGTAACGCGGCTCTTTTTGAATCCTACTGTATTCACGTTGGCGATGTTGTTGCCGATAACATCAAGCTTTGTTTGAAAGTTTTTCATACCGCTGATTCCAGAATAAAGTGAACGTAACATAATGTATTCCCCCAGATTAATTTTATTTAGAAGACTGTGCTACAGCCAACACATGAGACGGGCTGATTTCAGTACCATCATTAAGAACGAGATAATATTTTCCTTTTGACTGTTTTACTGAGCTTACTGTGCCTGTTTTATCTGTTGCACTTCCGTCAGCAGTCCAAGAAACTTCTTTCCCCATCCAATCAAGATACGCGGTGAACGGATCTTGGTTTTCGACGAATTGAGTCATTGTAGTATTTAGATTCACCATTTGCTCCAAGCTTGAAAAAGTCGCCATCTGGCTGATAAATTCTTTGTCATCAACCGGGTTAAGCGGATCTTGGTTTTGGACTTGGGTCATTAATATTTTCAAGAACTCATCTTTCCCTAAGCTGCTATTGTTAGTTGACACGGTGCTTGTTTTTTCAGGCAGTTTATATTCTGAACTGATAGAAGTCATTCTTCTTCCTCCATTTTCGACACTTCATCGAGCAGTTCGCCAAAATCATTTGATTGCTTTTTCTGTTTTTGCTGTTTTTGTTCCTCTTGCTGCTGTCTCTGTTCATCAGCAAGCTGGCCATATAACGGCTGATCCCCGCTTTGAACCGGGAGCGTAAAACGGTCAATTTGAACAGCCATATTCGGCAGTGATTGCTTCAGCTGAGGAAGATGCTGTTCTAGCAGTTCTTTTGCTGATTGGCTCGATGCAATAATTTTACTCTGAAACATCCCATTTTCATTTGTCAGTTTGATTGTGACAAATCCTAAATGTTCAGGATTCAGTCGGATGGTGAAGCTTCCCGTTGATCTGCCGAATGGCGTATATTTCATCTGCTTCCACGCATTGACCACTTGATCAGCCACCGTTTTTGTCTCGGCAGCCGGTAAATCAGATGAGAGCTGCTGCAAATCGAATGTTTGAACTGCTCCCGTACCCCTGTACCCTGAAAACAGCATTTGGAGTCCTGATTTACTATCTACGGGTTGAATACTCCCAGAAGCATCAGATCCGCTTTTGCTGCTTGAATTCTGCGAAAGCGGTGTGAGGACACGCTTTCCAAAGTCTTGCGATGATTCGGATGATTTCGATAACAAGAAAGCTTTCAGCTGGCTTTCAGCTAAATTCCATTCTTTAGTCCCTTTTTGGGGAAGCATAGACATTTGCTCCATTAAACTTTGAAAGCTTTTCAGCTCTGACGCTGTCATCGAGTAAAGTTTTGAACTCGACTCGTCTTTCGTGAACATTTGCTGTTTAAGATCCTGAATGAGCTGTTGGGATACACCCTTTTTTTCTAATGCAACAAGAAATTGTTCTCCATTCTTGTAAATGCGATGGGCTTCATCGGCATTCCCGCTGTCAATCAGCTTATTCTCTTCTAGCAGCTGGCTAATGAACATCTGAATAAGGGCAAGTTCTTTCTCATTCTCAGGGACTTCATTTTCCAAAGTTGATTGTTCTGTATCAACTTTCAGATTTTCATTACTGTCAGCAAAAGAATCATTTTCAATCAGAGCCGTTTTACCTTCCGAAAGAATGTTGCCTTCTGTCTCGCCGGACATTTTTGATTCAACCGCTTGCAGAAGATTCTGCAGCATTTGCTGAGCAGTTCCATCCAACTGCTTCCCTGTTAGTTTACTTAAGGTTTGCAGAAGTTCCGCTTTATGTTTGTCTTGATCTTCAGGGCTTGCTTTCAGCCAATCACTGATCTTATGAAGTGCATCTGCTAAAAGCTGATCTCCGGAATAAGGGGTTCCCTTCCCTTGTTCTGAGATCTCCTTCAAACCCGCCTCAGACATAAGCCAGTTTTGAAAAACTCCCTGGCTACTATTCATGGTTTTAGCCGCAGTACCTGCTGTAGTTTGCAGCAAAGGTCCCGCCAATTCAAGCAGCTTCACCTTTAATTCCCCCTATTCTTGGCTGGCAGCAATTTTTTCCGTATAGGTTGCCGCTTGCTCAGGAGTCATTTTCGCCAATATGTCGGCAAGCTGCTTTTTGCTTAGGCCATTCAATATTTTTAGCGCTTCCTGCTCATTTAATTGGGCAATAATTTTAGCAGCCTTTCCGCTATCCATGCTCTTATATACACTGATGACTTTGTCATCCTTAGAAGAATTCGAACTCGTAGTTTCTTCAGTATCATCTGATGATTTTTTTTGATCCTCCGCCGTCTTTTCAAGAGAACGTATCTTTTGGTTGAGCCTGTCGATTTCAGATTTACTCGTTTCTAAATCTTTATTCAATATGCTGATTTCACTTTTTTGGTCCTTAATGGTCTTTTCCAGAGCTGCCGTATTACTGCTATCCTTGCTTGACGCTGTGTCTTTTTTATTTTCGGTTTCAGGAACCAATTCTTTAAGAACCGGCGTTTTTGCCGCTGCTTCCTGTACCGGCTTTAAAACATTCACACCAGCAGCCCAAAGAACAATTCCCGCTGCGATGAGAAGAAACATCAGCGGAAGGATAATGATAAGCAAAACCGAACGGGACTTACCTGATTCTTTCTTTTTGCCTGACATTACATTCGCTCCTAATGGCCTTGAATCATAAACTGCTTGATCGAAATGTCATCCATTTCTTTCATCTCTGCAGCTTTGTCTTCAAGTGCAAACATTTTAAATTGTTTTTCACGCATTTTTTCAAACTTTTTTACTTCAATATTTTTCTCTGTCAAAATTTCTTGTTTTTGATTCATTTGATTTCGTTTCATAATGACAAGCTTTTGATAATGATAAATCGTGTTATCAAGATTTGACACAAATTGCTGGTAATGTCTCATTTCTTGTACACTCATGCCGCTTTTCAATTTCTCTTCCTTATTTTGTTCGAGCAGTTCCTTTTTGTTCATATTCTCATATAATTTCTCAGCAACATTTTCAAATTCAGAAACGGATTGCTGATACTCAGATAAGGATTGATCTTTCTCATTTTCTTTTAGTTCCAGCAGCTTTTGGAATCTAAATTGATAGGCCACGTTTATTCCTCATTTCCTGTCAAACTAGTTAATGCAGCAATGCTTTCTTCCAATAATGCCGCTTCGTCTGTTCCCTGCTTTAAAAATTGAATAAGCTGCGGATAAAATTGTATTGCTTCATCGATTTCTCTTGAGGATCCTCGTTTATAAGCTCCGATATTAATAAGATCTTCCGAATTTTGATAAGTCGATAAAAGCTCACGAAATTTGTTTGCTGCATTCAAGTGTTGCCTTGTCGATATGTTAGACATCACCCTGCTAATGCTCTTTAGTACATTAACTGCTGGAAACTGACCTTTATTCGCAAGCGCCCTGTCCAACACAATATGCCCGTCTAAAATCCCGCGAACGGTATCAGCAATCGGCTCATTCATATCATCGCCATCTACCAATACTGTATAAAACGCCGTAATGGTTCCGTGCTCGTTTGCACCGGTCCGTTCTAATAAACGAGGTAAAATAGCGAACACAGAAGGTGTATAACCCTTTGTCGTCGGTGGCTCGCCGGCAGCCAGTCCAATCTCACGCTGCGCCATTGCCACCCTAGTGACTGAATCCATCATAAACATGACATTTTGGCCTTTATCACGGAAATACTCAGCAATTGCAGTTGCTGTATATGCCGCTTTTAATCTCATTAATGCCGGCTGATCTGAGGTGGCAACAACTACAATCGATCGTTTCAGCCCCTCTTCCCCAAGATCTTTTTCAATAAATTCACGAACCTCTCGCCCGCGTTCTCCGACAAGTGCAATGACATTTAAGTCAGCCTCTGTCTGCTTGGCGATCATCCCCATTAATGTGCTTTTTCCGACACCGCTTCCTGCAAAAATACCAATCCTCTGTCCTTTACCGACTGTCAGCAAGCTGTCAATTGACCTGACACCGACGCCCATCTTTTCTCGAATAGGCGGCCGCTTCATCGGATTGGGCGGTGATTGCTCAGTCGATACAGGCGAAAGCCCTTTCGGCAGGAGTTTTCCATCAAGCGGCTCACCAAATGCATCGATGACTTGTCCGATCAGTCCGGCTCCGACTTTAACCCGAAGAGATTCACCAGTGGCTTCTACAATACTGCCAGGCGCAATGCTTGCTGCCTCTAAATAAGGCATAAGCAAAATATTTTCTTCCTGAAAGCCGACTACTTCAGCTTTAATGACTTTACCCGATTGCCCTTTTGCATAAATCAGGCACACGTCTCCAATTGAGCTTGCAGGCCCTTTTGATTCAATCATCAGGCCGATTACCCGTTTGACTTTGCCATACCGTTTATACGAGTCCGTCATTTCTATACAATCTATCAGACTCTGTGTCTTCATTCAGCTGCACCCGCTTCCAGCGCTGTCAGAAGTTTTTCTTTCAATTGCATTAATTGAGTGTCAACACTCGCATCTACTCTGCCAAAAGGAGTTTCTATATAACATGATCCTTTTTGAGCTTTTTCATCAGCATATATGCCAAGCCGGCATTCTTTATAAAGAAGCTGCATGATTTCATCTTTTTGCTGAAAAACTGTCTCATAGTAATGCGGATCCACATATATTGATATATCGTCATATTCCTTTACTTCGTTTACGACCTGTTTCACAAGCAAGAGAAAGGCTTCTTTATCATCAGATTTTTGCTGCCACACTTTTTTAGCTAGTGCAACGGCAAGCTCAACGATTTCTTCAGAAGCGTCTTCAAGCTTATCCTCTACGGCTTTTCTGGACATTTCAGTTATGCTGTTCGCTTGGCCAAGCAGTTCGGTATACTGTTCAATTGCTTCAGCTCTACCTAATGCCATGCCTTGTTCAAAGCCCTCAGCTTTTGCTTCCTCAATCAGCTTCTGTTTTTCATCCGCCCAATTATTTTTTTCCTGTTCAATTTGACGTCGAATATTTTCTATATGGCTGTTGGCCTGCTCAGAAATCCGATCAGCTTCCTCTTTCACCCGTGCTATAAGCGCTTCTGGGTCCTCTTCAGCCTGCAAAAGGTGAGAATGATCGATATGCACCTCTTGTATAGAGAGTTTTCTTCTTTCCTTTTGTGGAGAAAAAGATGATTCTTGTTTAATGATATTAGACAATAATATCGTCCCCTCCGCCTCTTGCTATTACAATTTCACCGGCCTCTTCAAGCTTTCTGACGATGCTTACAATTCTAGACTGAGCTTCTTCCACATCTTTCAAGCGTACAGGGCCCATAAATTCCATTTCTTCTTTGAAGGTTTCAACCATACGCTGTGACATATTGTTGAATACAATTTCTTTGACTTCTTCGCTTGCAACTTTTAGTGAAAGGAGCAAATCGTCATTTTCAACGTCACGAATGACTCTCTGAATCGCGCGGTTATCAAGTGTAACAATGTCTTCGAAGACAAACATCCGCTTTTTAATTTCTTCAGCAAGATCAGGATCCTGAATTTCCAATGAATCCAAGATGGTCTTCTCTGTTCCTCTATCTACCCCGTTTAAGACTTCCACAACAGCTTCAACTCCGCCTGTTTGTGTATAATCCTGAGTAAATGCAGAGGATAATTTTTGTTCTAGAATCTGTTCTACCTCATTGATAATCTCCGGTGACGTTCTATCCATAACAGCAATTCTTCTCGCGACCTCAGCCTGCACTTCAGGATTCAGCTCGGATAAAATTTGTCCGGCTTGCACAGGATCTAAATAAGACAAAATTAAAGCCATCGTCTGAGGGTGCTCATGCTGGATAAAATTCAAAATTTGTTCAGGCCCTGCTTTTCTGGCAAAATCAAATGGTTTCACCTGTAAAGAAGAAGTCAGCCTGTTTAAAATGTTTTCCGCCTTATTCTCTCCAAGCGCCTTCTCAAGAACTTGTCTCGCATAGCTTAGGCCTCCTTGAGAAATATAATCTTGCGCAATGGCTATACTATGAAATTCTTCTATAATTTCATCCTTTTTTTGATGATCGACACTTCGAACCCCTGATATCTCCAGGGTAAGCCTTTCAATTTCTTCATCGGTTAAGTGCTTATATACAGAAGCTGACACATCTAACCCCAAGGAAATCATGAGAATGGCTGCTTTTTGTTTTCCTGTAAGCTTATCTTGATCACGTCTCGCCATTTCTAATTCCTCCTAATCCTCGGCCAGCCAGCTTCTCAGCAGTTTAGCAAAATCTTCGGGCTTGTCTTTCGCCATCTTTTCAAGCTGTTTTCGTCTGACTGTTTCCTCTGTTTCATTTTCCTCTTCGTTGATATCAGGCAGGTTGATCGGTTCTTGAGGAACCTCATACTCATATTCCTCAAATTCATCCTCTTGCGCCCGTTTCTTTCTAACCAGCATTATAATGAGGACGATGATAGCAGCAATCAAAATACCTCCTGCAATATAAACCCAAATCGGTATACCTGAGGCTTCTTCTGTACCAGCATCCATATTTACTTTGCCGTCAAAAGGCTGAACGGATAAGACAATTTTATTATTGATGTCCTCGTCAGTAAGCTCTTGTTCTTGTGCATCCTTATCAATAGAAGTTCTGACTACAGTTGAAAGTATTTTTTGAATATCTTCTTGCCTTTCAGCTGAAAGCGACGCGACATCTTTAGCGTCCGGCGGCTCAACCATGACCTGGATTCCTAAATCTCTGACTTTATAAGGGCTTTCTGCGATTTCTTTATGGATCCGGTTAACCTCATAGTTGATTTTTTCGCTGCTTTTTTCATAACCTCCGCCTTCGGTGTTTTCCCCGTCAGCTTCATAATTTGTCACATCATCTTCACCGGTTCCGGCGACTCCGCCATTGGCGGCACCGTTACCCTGGTATGTTTCAGATACCTTTTCCGCGCTGACCGCAATGCCTGCCATGTTTTCTTTATCAACAGGTTCGACAATGTCTTCTGTGCGATTTTCTTTTGTGAAATCAATGTCTGCTGTAACGGAAACAACGACTTTATCTTGTCCCATCATCGTACCGAGCAATGTCTGAACATGCTTTTGAATGTCTTTTTCGACTTGAGATTTAATTCCCTGCTGTGAAGAATAACTATCCGCGTAGGACCCTGCATCGCTGTCTGATTTGTCGTAGTATGTAGAATTCTGGTCCATGATGACGATGTTATCTTCTTTTAGGTTCGGCACACTTTTCGACACCAGATGATACAGTCCGTTGACCTGGCTTTGATTAAGCGTATAGCCCGGTTGTACCTGCAGCACGATTGATGCGGATGCCGCAGATTGCTCCTCACCGACAAACACAGCGTCTTTCGGAAGGTTAATCATTACTTTTGAATTTTTAATACCGTCCATTTCATTGATCAAATTCGACAGTTCTGTCTGTGTCGCTTTCACTTTGACCATATCAAACTCATTGTCTGTCAAACCAAAGCCGGCATTCTGTCCAAAAAATGAATAATCAATTGATCCGGTTTTGGGAAGTCCTTCTGCAGCCAGCTGCACTTTCAATGAATCAACCTGATCCTCCGGAACGCTTATCACTGTTCCGCCGTTTGAAAGTTCGTTTGGCACTTTTTTCGCGTCAAGCTCTTCTTTGATGTGCCCCGCTTCTTCGGCAGACAAATCTTTGTACAGCGGCGCCATTTTTGAACTAGAAGCAAAAACACTGATAATAATACCAATAATAATAATTGCCGCTAAAGCACTAATCATGAATATCTTTTGTAATTTAGATCTATTTTTCCAAAACTCACTCGTTTTGTTTTTCATTTGCATTAGAGTACGATTCATGTTAACCCCCGGTCATTCCACTCTTTCTCTTAATCGTCAGACCCCCTACATTTGCATTCTCATAATCTCCTGATAGGCTTCCACAGCTTTATTGCGGAACTCTGTTGCAGCAGTTAGTGAGACGCTTGCTTTTTGAGCGGCGATCATGACCTCATCTAAATTCACATCTTTTCCTGCAGCCAAGGCATTAGTCATGTTGTCAGAAGCTACTTGGGAATCATTTAACGAACTAATAGAGTTTTTTAAAAGCTCCGAAAAGCTTGTTTGATTTGAAGAATCTGTTTTTTGGCTATTGTTTATTTGATTTGTTGCATTTTGAGTGTTTTGAGTATTTTGAACCTGAAAAGGAGAAATTGCATTAATCACGTTCGTTCACCTTACCTTCCGATTTCTAACGCCTTCATCAGCATTCCTTTTGTGGCATTCATTGCTGTGACATTCGCCTCATATGATCTTGTGCTGCTGACAAGGTCAACCATTTCTTTCAATGGGTCAACATTAGGCTTTTGTACATATCCTTCAGCGTTGGCATCAGGGTTTGTCGGATCGTAGACAAGATTAAAATCCGAACCATCTTCTGTGATTTTAGAAACCTTTACACCGTTTCCAGCATTACCGCTTCCGCTCATTTGAGAATTGAGAATGGAAGAGAACGATTCACCTTTTGACTGAAGAGAAACCATCTTTCTTCTGTAAGGCACCCACTCTCCATTTACCTGCTTAGCTCTTGTCGTATCTATATTAGCCAAGTTAGATGATACAACGTCCATCCTGACACGCTGAGCTGTTAAAGCTGATGCTGAAACATTTAAGCTGTGAAAAGCTGTCATTATTTCCCTCCTGTTAATACGGTCTTCAGCGAATTAAATTTACCGTTCATTCTTTGAACTAAAGCTTGATAGTTGATTTGGTTTTGCGCCAATTCTGTCATTTCTTTGTCGACATCAACATTGTTTCCGTTTTGCTGGTACGATGTATCCGCGCTCGTTACAATTGAATAATTCGAATCAGTATCAGAAAAATCAACATGACGATAGTCTGTTTTTGTCGCTTCAAGACGCGAGGATTCTTGATTCAATAAATTTTGGAAAGAGACTTTTTTTGCCTTATAGTTCGGTGTATCTATATTGGCGATATTATTAGTTATGACTTTTTGCTTAATATTCGCTCTGCTCAAGGCATTTTCAAGATTTTGTATCGTTCCAGAAAATAAGCTCAAATCCACTTACCTCCATTTCAGTTTTTTTCAACCTCAATATCCTTGTCGAGAATTGTAAAACTATATGCTTATTGTAAGAAATAACAGGCATAAAGTCTATGAAGTTCGTGTAAAAAAATGTCCTCACAATTATCTATTTTGCAACTAGGTATATAGTCCTAGATTATTAGAACTATGTTTTTCACCTTGATATAAGCCTGAAAATAGCAGAATTTCTGTTTTTTCGACATTTTTCTCAACTTTTTTAAGCCATTTTTATGGGAATTGTTAGATTTATTAAAAATATGACAAAGAAAGACTTTCAACCCAGGAAATAAAGCTTATCAATTTCCTTTATTTGAGTATAAAAAAAGAACCCCTTTAAAGGAGTTCTTTTTCGATGATTAATGAGATTTTAAATTTTCTAATTCAATTAGGAATTTGTTGTTAAGGACTTTAATATAAGTCCCTTTCATTCCTAATGATCTTGACTCGATGACACCGGCGCTTTCCAGCTTTCTCAGTGCGTTAACAATAACAGAACGGGTAATGCCGACGCGGTCTGCGATTTTACTTGCAACGAGCAGGCCTTCGTTTCCGTCAAGCTCTTCAAAAATGTGCTCAATCGCTTCAAGCTCACTATAAGAAAGAGAGCTGATGGCCATTTGTACGACAGCTTTGCTTCTTGCTTCCTCTTCGATTTCTTCTGCTTTTTCTCGCAAGATTTCCATTCCGACAACAGTTGCACCGTATTCTGCGAGAATTAAATCATCGTCATGAAATTGATCCTGTAAACGTGAAAGAATGAGCGTTCCTAATCTTTCTCCGCCTCCGATGATCGGTACGATTGTTGTTAAGCCAGCCTGGAACAGGTCTCTGTTCTCAACAGGGAAAGCGGTATATTCACTATTAATATCCAAGTTAGAAGATGTTTCAGGCACATTAAACAGATTTTTTGTATACTCTTCAGGGAATTGACGATCCTCAAGCATTTTTTTCATACGATCATTTTCGATTTGCTGGTTAATAGAATATCCAAGGAGTTTGCCTCTGCGGCTTACAACGAAAATATTGGAATCGATTACGTCCCGCAGCGTCTCCGCCATTTCCTTGAAGTTCACCGGTTTCCCTGCCGCAGCTTGCAGCATGGAGTTAATAATTCTTGTTTTTTGTAATAAAGCCATGATAAATAATCCTCCTAAATATTCCTCATATTAAATTTTTCACAATATAAATTGACTTAAATCTTTGTTTTTGGCTATCGTTCCGAGCTTATCTTCGACATACTGCGGTGTAATTGTTATTTTCTCCATTGTTACATCAGGAGCTTCAAACGACAGGTCTTCTAATAGGCGTTCAAGTATTGTATGAAGGCGTCTCGCACCGATATTGTCTGTGTCCTGGTTCACATGATACGCTACTTCAGCAATCTTATGAATAGCTTCGTCAGAAAATTCAAGAGATATACCTTCTGTCTGCAATAATGCCTGATATTGTTTCAGCAGCGCATTATCCGGCTCCACTAAAATTCTCACAAAATCGTGAACCGTGAGTTTGCTCAGTTCTACACGAATCGGGAAACGCCCCTGCAGCTCAGGAATCAAATCAGATGGTTTGGCCATATGAAACGCTCCTGCTGCAATAAATAACACATGGTCTGTTTTCACCGAACCGTATTTAGTGACAACGGTAGAACCCTCTACGATTGGGAGGATATCCCGCTGAACACCTTCTCTTGATACATCGGCAGAGGATGACGCGCCGCCGTTTTTTGCAATTTTATCAATCTCGTCGATAAAGATAATTCCGCTCTCTTCTGCTCTCTGAACAGCTTCCTGGCCGACTTCATCCATATCGATAAGCTTACTTGCTTCTTCATTCGTCAGGACTTTTCTCGCTTCTCTGACTGTCATTTTACGCCGTTTCTTCTTCTTTGGCATTAATCCGCTTAGCGCGTCCTGCATATTCATGCCCATCTGCTCCATACCCGAGCCCTGCAGCATGTCAAACATAGAAGGCTGCTGTTCTTCGACTTCTACTGTTACATAGTGGTCTTCTAGCTCTCCTAAAGCCAGCTGATGCGCCATGCGCTTTCTTTTTTCTTCAATGTTTGCTTCTTCCTGGCTCTCCGCTTCATCTTCGCCACTTGGCTGGTTGCCGCCAAAAAACATTTCAAACGGATTTTTAACGCCAGATTGTTTTTTCTTTCCAGGAACTAGCAGGCGTACAATGCGCTTATTTGCATTCTCTTCAGCCTGATCCTTTACTTCATTGATTTTTTCTTCTTTTATAAGCCGAACAGAAGTCTCCACAAGGTCTCTGACCATTGATTCAACATCTCTGCCTACATAGCCGACTTCGGTAAATTTTGTTGCTTCAATTTTGATAAATGGCGCACCTGAGAGCTTGGCGATTCGTCTGGCAATTTCAGTTTTTCCAACGCCGGTAGGCCCCATCATTAAAATGTTTTTCGGAACGACTTCATCCTTCAATTTTTCATCTAGAAGACTTCTTCTATAGCGGTTTCTTAATGCCACGGCGACAGCTTTTTTCGCGTTTTGCTGACCGACAATATATTGGTCTAACCGATCTACAATCTGCCTTGGTGTTAACGGTTTATTTTCCATGCGCCTCAAGTCCTTTCTATTCAAGTTCTTCCAGTATGATTTGATCGTTCGTGTAAACACAAATTTCGCCCGCTGTTTCTAACGCGGCTCTGGCAATTTCACTTGCAGACATATTTTCACCGGCATGTTTTTTCAAAGCTCTCCCGGCCGCTAAAGCGTAATTGCCTCCTGATCCAATCGCGAGAATGCCGTCATCTGGTTCGATTACCTCGCCTGTTCCCGATACAAGCAGCAAAGTATCCTGGTTCATAACGATTAGCATGGCTTCAAGCTTTCTAAGCACTTTATCGCTGCGCCATTCCTTTGCAAGCTCAACAGCGGCTCGTTTTAAGTTGCCATTATACTCTTCAAGTTTAGCTTCAAACTTTTCAAATAAAGTGAAAGCGTCTGCAACAGATCCCGCAAACCCAGCAAGAACCTTGCCGTTAAACAGTTTTCTCACTTTTCTTGCAGTGTGTTTCATGACAACAGCCTGACCGAATGTTACTTGGCCGTCTCCGGACATAGCACTTCGTCCCTTATGCTGCACGGCAAATATTGTGGTCGCATGAAAAGATGACATAAGAGGCCTCCTTTAATTTTTCTTAAAAGCTCTTGGATGGTGAGACATATATGTGTTTCTCAACATTTCCTTCGAAACGTGCGTGTATATCTGTGTCGAAGACAGATTGGAATGCCCGAGCAGCTCTTGAACGCTTCTCAAATCTGCTCCTTCGTTTAACAGATGAGTGGCGAACGTATGTCGAAGCATATGCGGATGGATATGTAAAGTACCGGACGCTTTTTGAACCAGCCCGCTTAAAATATGCCTGATGCCTCGGGCTGTAAGCGGTCCGCCTCTTTGATTCACGAATAATAGATCATGAGGTTCTTTTGCTTTCATCAGCAAGCACTGTCTTCCGCTATTCATATATAACTTCAACGCTTCGCGGGCGTAAGACCCAAAGGGGATATAGCGTTGCTTCTTGCCCTTACCGTGAACAAGCACAGTGTCCATAAATAAATCAACATTGTTAACAGTTATCGAACAGCATTCACTGACCCTCATTCCGGTGGCATAGAGAAGCTCCAACAACGCTTGATCCCTCATTCCGGCCGGCTGGCTTATATCTGAAACTTCAAACAGCTCCTCAAGCTCTTTTTGATATAGAAACTTCGGTATCCGTTTTTCTTGTTTCGGCAGATGAACAAGCTGAAACGGATTTTCTTCAACAAGCTTTTCCCGCATCAGAAACTTATAAAAGCTTCTTAATGCAGATATCTTTTTGCTTATCGTTCTTCTCGATAAACCTTTTTCATAGGCTTCAGTCAAAAAAATCCTAGTATCCTGATATGCAGCTTCTTCAAATCCATTTATACCTTGAACGCGCAGAAAAGTCTCGAATTCTTCAATTGAATCCACATAATTCACAATAGTATATTGTGAATAATTTTTTTCAATTTGTAAATATTCAACGAATAACTTTACGAAATTCTTAACATTCTCCATGCCTAAACCTCCCCAGAAAGGGCTTTTAAATGGTATCACAAATCGCGTTCAGGTTGCAATCAATACCTATATTGTTTTCGAAATTGTTTGAATTGTCTCAATTGCACGGTTCGCGTATTGTTCATTCCGCTCTTTTTTATTTTTAATTTTAACAGGCAATTCTTTCAAAAGCCCAAAGTTCGCATTCATCGGCTGAAAGTTCTTCTGGTTTGTTGTTGTAATATAGTGAGCCATACTGCCTATTGCTGTTTCCTGAGGGAAAGTGACCAGCTCTTCTCCTAGTACAAGTTTAGCCGCATTAATGCCTGCAATGAGTCCTGATGCAGCTGATTCCACGTACCCTTCTACACCCGTCATTTGGCCTGCAAAGAACAAATCAGTGCGGTTTTTAAATTGATAAGTCGGCTTTAACAGGCTTGGAGAGTTAATAAATGTATTTCTGTGCATTACGCCATATCTGACGATTTCTACATTTTCCAGCCCCGGAATCAATTTGAGAACTTCCTTTTGGTCTCCCCATTTTAAATGAGTCTGGAACCCTACAATATTATAGAGTGTCCCTGCAGCATCATCCTGTCTGAGCTGAACAACAGCATAAGGACGTTTTCCTGTAACAGGATGCTCTAATCCAACCGGCTTCATCGGTCCGAAAAGCATTGTTTTCTTTCCGCGTTTTGCCATTACTTCAATCGGCATGCATCCTTCAAAGAAAATTTCTTTTTCAAATTCTTTTAAAGGAACTGTTTCTGCTGATGTTAATGCTTCATGAAAACGGTCAAACTCTTCTTCTGTCATCGGGCAGTTTAAGTACGCCGCTTCACCTTTATCATAACGGGATTTCAAGTATACTTTATCCATATCAAGGCTGTCTTTTTCTACAATTGGCGCCGCTGCGTCATAAAAATATAAATAGTCTTCTCCTGTCAGCTCTTTCAGCTGGGCAGACAGCGATTCAGACGTTAACGGTCCTGTCGCGATAATTGTTGGACCTTCTGGAATTTCTGTCACTTCTTCATTCATAACGGTTACGTTCGGATGGTTTTTTACCCGATTTGTCACGCTTGCGGCAAATTCATGTCGGTCTACCGCGAGAGCACCGCCGGCAGGCACCGAACATTCGTCAGCAGCCGCGATGATTGCTGAGTCTAGCACCCGCATTTCTTCCTTTAATACACCGACAGCATTAGCAAGTGTGTTGGAGCGCAGAGAGTTGCTGCACACCAGTTCGGCAAATTTATCTGTATGGTGAGCAGGCGTTTGTTTAACAGGACGCATTTCATATAATTTGACTTGAATTCCCCGTTTAGCAAGCTGCCAAGCCGCTTCACTTCCTGCGAGTCCGGCTCCGATTACATTCACTGTTTGTTGGTTCATCTTTCACATCTCCTAGTTTATTATTCAAGGTCTTCTTTTAACACACAAAGAAGGTGAGCAAGACCCTGCTCACCGCTACTTCTGTGGTTCTTCCTTATAATCGCATTCCACGCATTGGACTTGTATGCCTTTTTTGAGTTTTTTCTCGACGAGCATTTTTCCGCATTTCGGGCATTTTCGTTCAATTGGTTTGTCCCAGGAAACGAATTCACATTCCGGATAACGGTCACAACCGTAAAAAATCCGTTTCTTTTTCGATTTTCGTTCAACAATATTTCCTTCACCGCAGCTCGGGCACTTCACGCCGATTTGTTTCACAATCGGTTTTGTATTCCGGCAGTCCGGGAAATTGGAGCAAGCTAAGAATTTACCGTATCGGCCCATTTTATATACCATTGGGGAACTGCACAGTTCACAATCTTCCCCTGCGTATTCAGGCTCGATTTCAACTTCTTTCATTTCCGCTTCAGCTTTTTTCACGCGTTTTTCAAAATCGGCGTAGAAGTTATCAATAATCTTAACCCATTCGGTATCGCCTTCTTCAACATAATCAAGGTCTTTTTCCATTTTCGCTGTAAATTCAACGTTAATGATTTCAGGGAAAAATTCCATCATCGAGTCTAATACAATTTGCCCCAGTTCTGTTGGAACAAAACGTTTATTATCCAAAGACACGTAGCCGCGCCGCTGAATGGTATCAAGCGTCGGAGCATATGTGGAAGGACGGCCGATACCGAGTTCTTCCATGGTTTTCACGAGCCTTGCTTCTGTATATCGCGGAGGAGGCTGGGTAAAATGCTGCTCCGGTTCTATATCTTTTGATAATACTGTGTCGCCTTCTTTTAAGTCAGGCAACATCCGGTTTTTTTCTTCCGTTTGGTCGTCTTTTCCTTCAACATACACCTTCATAAACCCGGAAAACTTGACTTTACTTCCATTTGCGCGAAATGTCAAACCATTGTTCCCCAGGTCGACACTCATTGTGTCGAGAACTGCAGGTGCCATTTGGCTGGCAACAAAGCGTTCCCAAATTAATTTATACAATCTCATCTGATCTCTGCCGAGTACTGCTTTTAATTCACTAGGTTTTCTGAGAACTGATGTCGGACGGATGGCTTCGTGGGCATCCTGAGCATTTTCATTCTTTTTCGCAGGTTTTCGTTTGCCGCCTAAAAACTCTTTGCCGTATGCCTGATCAATAAATGCAGCAGCTTCATCAACCGCCGTATTTGAAATGCGGGTTGAATCCGTTCTCATATATGTGATCAAACCGACTGTTCCTTCTCTTCCAAGATCGATTCCTTCATATAATTGCTGTGCAATCATCATCGTTTTCTTCGCTCTGAAATTGAGTTTGCGAGCCGCTTCCTGCTGCAGGGTGGAAGTGGTAAAAGGCAAGGCCGGATTACGTTTCCGTTCCTTTTTCGTTACTTTTTCAACTGTATATTTATTGCCTTTGAGCTGAGAAAGAATGTCTTTTACGTCTGCTTCACTATTTAATGGAAGTTTTTTGCCGTTTTTTCCGAAAAAGCCCGCCTCGAACGATTCCTTTCCTTTTAAAAACGTACCGCCTATTGTCCAATATTCCTCCGGCTTAAAGTCGTTAATTTCCTTTTCACGGTCAATAATCAAACGGAGGGCAACGGATTGGACGCGGCCTGCGCTAAGTCCTTTCTTGACTTTTTTCCATAGAATAGGACTGATTTTATATCCTACAAGCCTGTCTAAAACACGTCTCGCCTGCTGTGCATCCACTAAATCCATATTGATCATGCGGGGATGCTTAAACGATTCCTTAATGGCGTCTTTTGTAATTTCGTTAAACACCACCCGGCAGTCTGAATCGAGATCTAAATCAAGGCTGTGCGCCAAGTGCCATGCAATCGCTTCCCCTTCTCTGTCGGGGTCGGCCGCGAGATAGACTTTTTTCGCTTTTTTCGCAGCCGTTTTCAGCTCTTTTAATACCGGGCCTTTGCCTCGAATGGTAATATATTTCGGCTCGAAATTCTGTTCTATGTCAACTCCCATTTGACTTTTTGGGAGATCCCGGACATGTCCCATTGATGCTTTCACTTTATATTTTTTACCTAAGTAACGTTCAATCGTTTTCGCCTTAGCAGGCGATTCCACGATGACTAGATAATCAGACATTTTCATCCCCCTCAAGAGGTGTTCTCTCTCTTTTCAAGTATTTCAATCTTATTTTTACTGCTGTCTTTATTTGGCTTCCAACATTTCATTCTTTATGATGAACATTATTATTTAAATAGAAAACAATATGCAACTTCAAATCCTCACTATTATTAAATATTACAACGCCATTTGTCAAACGATAATTCAAAAGGGTTCCGTATATTGAACGTTTCTCTCAGGAAGCTCCTCGAAAATATCCTCTGCTGACCATATGGCTTTAGCCCCCTGCTGGATCAGTTTTATAGGACCTCCGGCGTAAGGATCAAATAATGAACCGGGTACGGCAAAAACTTCTCTCCCTTGTTCCAGTGCTTGATATGCAGTAATCAGAGAACCGCTTTTTTCTTTGCCCTGCACGACAATAACGCCTTCACTTAATCCGCTGATGATACGATTTCTCATAGGAAAATGCCATTTTTGGGGTTTCGTTTCAGGTGGATGCTCTGACAGAAGGATATGGTGTTTCGCCATGTGATCTGCTAACTGAAGGTTTTCGCGGGGATAAATGTGTTGAAATCCCCCTGCAATAACGCCGATTGTCCGCCCCTTCGCCTTAATGCTTGCCGCATGGGACATTCCGTCTATCCCAGACGCCAGCCCGCTGACAATCACCCACTCTTTGCGGCAAAGCTCTTTTGTAAGGTGGTTAACAACATGTATCCCATAAGCTGTTGGATTTCTTGTCCCTACAATTCCAATTTTCCTCCCTTGAGAAAGAAGGGCCATATCACCCTTTGCAAACAGGACGGCGGGGGGATCATAAATCGTTTTCAGCCAGAAAGGATATTGTTTAGAAGAAATCGGGATGGGGATAATGCCTTGCCCACGGTAAGCAGCAAGTACACGCTGAAGCTTTGGATAATGTTCTTCAATTTTGTTCTTTAATGCAGTTGCCTTTTCTTTATCGCGAGTAACAGTTTCTAAAACAGGTGATGTCAGCGACATAGATGCATCGGCTTTCCACCATTTTAATAGAAGAGATGGGGATAATAGTTGATTGATTCTGCAGATCATTAAACAGGCAGCGGCCTGATCCAATATATTGACCTCCTTTTTGACAGAAAAAGCAGGAACAGCCTTGGCGGCTGTCCCTTTTTATTAATGCGTTTTGCAAGTCTCGAACAAGTTTTTCTCTTTCAGCACCTTAATTAAGGTTTCACCCATTACAGAAGGTGTCTCTGCAACTTCGATACCGCATGCATTAAGGGTTTTGATTTTTTCATCAGCTGTACCTTTTCCGCCGGAAATAATGGCGCCGGCATGCCCCATGCGCTTCCCTGGCGGTGCTGTTTTACCACCGATAAAACCGACTACCGGTTTTGTCATGTTGGCTTTTACCCACTCTGCCGCTTCCTCTTCGGCAGTACCGCCGATTTCACCGATCATAATGACAGCATGTGTATCAGGATCTTCGTTAAACGCTTTTAAAACATCGATAAAATTTGTTCCATTTACAGGGTCGCCGCCGATTCCGACAGCTGTAGATTGTCCTACACCTGCTTCTGAAAGCTGATGCACCGCTTCGTATGTTAATGTTCCTGAACGCGATACAACGCCTACATGGCCTTTTTTATGGATATATCCAGGCATAATGCCGATTTTACATTCTTCAGGCGTGATGACACCAGGGCAGTTCGGCCCTATCAATCTCGTTTTCTTGCCTTCCATAAAGCGTTTGACCTTTACCATATCCAGAACCGGGATATGTTCAGTGATGCAGATCACAAGATCAAGCTCCGCATCTACCGCTTCCATAATCGCATCAGCTGCAAACGGTGCCGGCACATAAATAACAGACGCGTTAGCACCGGTCGTTTGAACTGCGTCAGCCACCGTATTAAATACAGGAACACCTTCCGCTTCAGTCCCGCCTTTTCCAGGTGTTACACCGCCTACGATATTTGTGCCGTATTCGAGCATCTGTTTCGTATGAAATAAAGCGGTAGAACCTGTAATTCCTTGCACAATAACTCTTGTATCTTTATTAATAAAAACACTCATTATCTGGTCCCCTGCCTTTCATTCTTTCCTAAACTAAGGATACGATTTTCTGCGCGCCGTCAGCCATGGATTCCGCAGATGTAATATTTAATCCTGATTCACTAAGGATTTTCTTCCCTAGATCCACGTTTGTGCCTTCTAGACGGACGACAAGCGGCAATGTTAAACCGACTTGTCTTGTCGCTTCAACAACCCCTTCTGCGATGACATCACATTTCATAATGCCGCCGAAAATGTTGACAAAAATCCCTTTAACGTTTTGATCTGAAAGAATGATTTTAAATGCTTCCGTGACTTTTTCCGCGGTTGCACCGCCCCCCACATCAAGGAAGTTGGCCGGTTCTCCTCCGTAATGCTTGATAATATCCATTGTTGACATCGCAAGTCCCGCGCCGTTAACCATACAGCCGATATTTCCATCAAGGGAAATGTAGCTTAGATCATATTTGGACGCTTCGATTTCTTTCGGATCTTCCTCATCCAAATCTCTGTATTCCATAATGTCCTTTTGTCTATACAACGCATTGCTGTCGAAATTCAATTTCGCATCAAGCGCCATCACATTTCCGTCGCCGGTAACAACGAGCGGGTTGATTTCAGCGATTGAGCAGTCTTTTTCAACAAACGCTTTATATAGTCCAAGCATAAATTTAGCAGCTTTTCCCACGAGCTCTTTTGGAATATTAATAGCGAATGCGATTTCTCTGGCTTGATAGCCTTGGAGGCCGACAGCCGGATCAATAACAGCTTTTATGATTTTTTCCGGTGTTTTTTCCGCAACTTCTTCGATTTCTGTTCCGCCTTCTTCAGAAGCCATCAGAACGATTCTGGAAGTGGCGCGGTCAAGCACAAGACCCACGTAGTATTCTTTTTTAATATCGCAGCCTTCTTCAATAAGTAAGCGTTTTATTACTTGGCCGTCCGGACCGGTCTGATGTGTTACTAGAGTCTTCCCTAAGAGTTCTTCGGCATACGCTTTCACATCGTCTAATGATTTTGCTATTTTTACCCCACCAGCTTTGCCTCGACCGCCAGCATGAATTTGAGCCTTTACGACATAAACCGAGCTGGATAAGTTCTTTGCTTTCTCAACTGCTTCTTCTGCTGTAAAAGCCACTTTACCTTCAGGAACAGATACCCCATATTTTCTGAGGACTTCTTTTCCCTGGTATTCATGGATATTCATTTCCCATCCTCCTAACTTATGTAACAAAACTAAAATAGACTGCGCTTTCATTCTATAATAATACTGGAAGAATTGTCTAGAGTTCGATGCAAAATCTTTAAATCCTTCTAAACATTCAAACTTTTATTTTATTAAAAACATAAAATTTCAACAGAGGATGGGGAATATTATTGTTATTTTTTGTTTTTTACGCTTTCGTCCAATCTGTAAATGAATGAAAAAATCTCGGCTACCGTTTCGTAAAGAGCTTCCGGGATTTGATCATCTACAGTCAAATGGCGCATTAATTCGACAAGGGTCCGATCTTCTTGTATCGGAACCCCTGCCTTTTTTGCTTCTTTGATAATGTTGTCGGCTACATGGCCTTTCCCTGTCGCAACCACTCTCGGCGCCTTGTCTTTTTGTTCGTCATAATGGAGAGCCATAGCTTTTCTGGCTGGCATCTGCTCTTTCATATTTTCACATCCACTTCCCGGTCACTGATGCTTGTTACATATTGGTCAATTGCAGCCTTCTCTTCGGTGTGAATTCTTTTTTTAGCGTTCACCCCTGAAAGGCTGTACCCCATTTCCATAAGACCCTGTTTAAGTGCAGGCACCATCGGATCGATCGCAGCCTGAAGGTCAAATTCAGTCTCAATTGTAATAGTCATGACTTTTTGCTGTATCAAGCAATCAACAACCGTTTCTTTTAACGTATCCAGCTGCAGCAAAAACAAAAGGCGGCAATGGGAAGGATCAAGCTTTCCATCGGCTTCTTTCTTGCCTTTGAACAGAACTGTCATATCCTGAACGCCTGACTTCGAAAATAGCGGAAATGACAGCACAATTTGGCTGTATGACGGGTGATGCTGCTGCATGAAAAGCTGGCCGTTTAATTTGTGAAAAAGCTGATCGGCTTCCTGTTTGATAGGTTCCGCTACCTCATGCGACCCTCTTGCGGCCTGAAGAGCCAGCTTGATGGATTGTATTTCATCAGGAGGGGCCGCGGCGCTCCCTTGTTCAAACGCTTTAATGAATGCAAGCTCGTCCCTTGCGCCGATTGCCATTTTCACTTTGGCCAAGAAAGAAAGAACATCTGCCTTATCGGCCAGACTAGGTGCAGTTTGCTGAACAGCCTTTAAAAAGACTTCGGCTTCCTGATCTGTGACTTGTGCAGCCTGTAAAACAGCTGAAGCGGCAGGTGACGGTGACTTACTGTCCCCCGATAAAGCAGCCGCCTTCAGCCAATTTGCTGCTTCTTTTACAAGTTGAAGATTGTTTTTTTCTGCAGATTCCGTCAGCTTTGTCAGCAGCTGCCGGGCTTCTTTCATCGGAATGTCCGCTACGGTTTTAGCGGGCGCTTCTTGTATGTTTCTCTGTTCCGCTGGATGGTTTACAGGCGGCAAGCCGGCCTTTTCGAGAGAGCCGGATGGTGCGCTAAGCTCCCTGTTTCCGGCTGTAGTGCCTGAAGAAGGCGCTTTGGTATTGTCCGTTATAGAGACAAGCTTATCGATCAGACGTTCTGCATGGACATCGACTTCACTATTAAAAAGCATTGTAATAGCTTCTTTTAGCTTTGTCATCATTTGGCTCTGCTGAGGATTTTGATTGATAGCCTGAAGCAGCTTGGATACGTGCTGATGGAGCGGAACAGGCGATTTCACAGCATGTATGCCGCTCAAAACCTCGGGGTGAATGGGTAATTCACGTTTTAAAGCGAACAAGACCGTTTCAATCGCTTTTTTTGTATCTGACGCAGGCAGTGTATCCATCCAGCGAACAGCTGTTTTAATATCATTTTCTGTTACCGGTGTTTTGCTCTTCAGCATCGCTCCTGCCATCATTAGAGCAGCGTTTGTCTGCTTTACCGATATGGCATTCAGAAGCTTTCCAGCGGCTTCCTGAATGGTTTTGGGATGTTGGTCAAAGCTTTGAACGACCTGAAGACGGCCTGTTTGTTCTGACGTTTTTTTTTCGTAGGAAAACCAATAGTACGCCTGAGGACGAAGCTGAGTTTCAAGTTTTCCCTGGACAGTTTGATTGCCGACTTGGATCAATGCATGCTGATCGCCTAATAAACGAAGGACTTTTCCTAAAAGAAGGCGCTTCTCCCCGTTTTGCGCTTCGCTGACATTTGATGATTCCTGCGGGACTGCTGTATGTTTAAAAAGGTGCTGCAGCGCCTTTTGCATATCATTTCTTATATTCATTTACAAGAGGTGCCTCCTTGTCCATTGATTTATCTGGCAGATTGAACAGGAGCGAAAGTTTTGCGGTGCAATTCAGTCGGGCCGTATGCGGCGAGAGCTTCGAGATGCTCTTTTGTCCCATAGCCTTTATTTTTTTCAAAGCCGTACATAGGATAGGTTTTGGCATAGGCGCTCATCATCCGGTCTCTTGTCACTTTCGCGATGCACGCACCTGCCGCAATAGACACGCTTTTGGCATCGCCTTTTATAATTGACGACTGGTCTATGCCGATCGGTAGCGTCATTGCGTCAACAAGCAAATAATCAGGTGTATCTGACAAATCGTGTATCGCTTTCACCATTGCTACTTTTGAAGCTTCATATATATTGATTTCATCAATGACAGAGGCTTCTACAATTCCTATTCCGACCGCCAGTGCTTCTTTCATAATAAGCTCGTAATATTCGTCACGCTTTTTTTCTGAAAGCTTTTTGGAGTCTGTCAGCCCAAGTAT
Organism: Bacillus sp. K7; assembly: GCF_053903245.1. NCBI lineage: Bacteria > Bacillati > Bacillota > Bacilli > Caryophanales > Bacillaceae > Bacillus > Bacillus sp. K7. The sequence goes on along the minus strand of NZ_CP096406.1, from coordinate 1,671,711 downwards.
TTCACATTCCTCTGGAAGAATGACTGCGCTGGCGACAACGGGTCCCGCCAATGGACCCCGGCCGACCTCGTCTACACCTGCGATCAAGCGAAATCCTTTGTTTCTTGCCAGCCTTTCAAAGGAAGTCATATTCAGCCATTGTTCTTTCAACGCTTTTTCTTTCGCCTGCTTTTTAAGCCATTGCTCTACAAGCGTTTGAACGCTCTTTCTCGGGTCGTTTTCGCATAGGGTGAGAAATGGGTCCTGCTCATCCTTCACTTCCTGCAAACGGTCTTTAATGTCCTTTACGGTTAATGTATTCACTTTCTCTTCTCCCTTACTGTATGTATCGGTTCGGTCAGGCAAAAATAAAGACCCGCATTTCTGCGCGCCTTTACTTAGCGGGCTGTTCAAATGACAGCCTGCCGAACTTTTCAGTGCGGATATCGCGAATGATGACTTCAGTCGTCTTATCGTAGTTAATAAGCCCTCCGCTCATGAGACAGCCGCGCTTTTCACCTATTGCATCAAACAGCTCCGCAATGTCCTCTGGGATTTCCTCAAGGCCGTAACGCTCTTTAAGCCGTTCAGGATAGTGTTCTTCGAGAAAACGAAGACCAAACACGGCCACATCCTGCAGATTGATAATTGTGTCTTTAATAGCGCCGGTGACTGCCAGCCTCAAGCCGACAAGCTCGTCTTCAAATTTAGGCCATAAAATCCCCGGTGTATCTAAGAGCTCTAATTCCTTCCCGACTTTAACCCACTGCTGAGATGTCGTAATGCCAGGTCTGTCTCCCGTTTTTGCTATGTTTTTCTTTGCCAGCCGGTTGATAAGCGTTGATTTCCCGACGTTTGGAATGCCGATAATCAAAGCGCGAATTGCTCTAGGCTTCACACCTTTGGCTCTCATCCGGTCAAATTTTTGTTGGAGGATCTCTTTTGACACAGGCACAATTTGATTTAAGCCTTGTCCGTTTACAGAATTTATGGATAAAGAGCGGATCCCTTCCTTTTCAAAGTGCTCTTTCCATTGCTGTGTAACTGCCGCATCTGCTTTGTCAGCTTTGTTTAACAGCATAATTCTCGGTTTATTTTTTAGAATGTCTTCAATCATTGGGTTTCTTGATGACATCGGAATTCTGGCATCTACCAATTCATATACAATATCGATTAATTTTAATTTTTCGGTTACTTCCCTTCTTGCCTTGGCCATATGGCCCGGGAACCATTGAATTGTCATGTGACACGAACACCGCCTTTATCTCTTCAATATGCAAGATTCTTTGTTGTCCTTTATGTATTTTACGATGCCTGTCCGGCATTTTCAAATTGTGTATAAAAAAAGAGCTTGTTACAGGTAACAAGCTCTTTTCGTCGTTATCATTATCGTCTGATCTCTTTAATACGAGCCGCTTTTCCGCGAAGTTCACGCAGGTAGTAAAGCTTAGCACGGCGTACTTTACCGTAACGCACAACTTCGATTTTCGCGATTTTTGGTGTGTGTACAGGGAAAGTACGTTCAACACCAACACCGTAAGAAATCTTACGAACTGTGAACGTTTCGCTGATTCCACCACCACGACGCTTGATCACAACACCTTCAAAGATCTGGATACGCTCACGGTTACCCTCAACAACTTTAACGTGTACACGTAAAGTGTCACCAGGACGGAACGCAGGAAGATCAGTGCGAAGCTGTTCTTTTGTGATATCTTCAATTAGTTTTTGCATCGTTTTCAACTCCTTCCAACAGATGCTCTTGGCCACATAACCCGGCACAGCGGAACATCGTTTTCAAGCTTGCAGCGGATAAGCCCGCTTTAAGCCACAAGTAGTATCTTATCACAATTTCATAGTCTGTGCAATAAAATCTATTCTTTTTCCCATTCAGAAATCCATTTTCTTTGCTGGTCTGTAAGCGGATAGTCTTTCAGAAGATCCGGGCGTCTTACATAGGTTCTTCTGATTGATTCTTTATTCCGCCATTCTTTGATTTTTGCATGGTTTCCTGACAGAAGTGTTTCAGGCACCTTTAAACCTTTGTAATCTGCCGGTCTTGTATAATGCGGGTGCTCTAAGAGGCCGGTGCTGAATGAATCCTCAATATGGGAAGCCTCTTTGCCCAGCACACCCGGAAGCAGTCGTACCACACTGTCTGCAATCATCATTGCAGGGAGCTCGCCGCCGGTCAGGACAAAATCGCCAATGGATATTTCATCCGTTACCAAATGCTCGCGAATGCGTTCATCATAGCCTTCATAGTGGCCGCAAATGAACAGCAAATGCTCTTCCTTCGCTAATTGTTCGGCTTTGTTTTGGGTGAAACGCTCACCTTGCGGGCAAACGAGGATAATACGCGGAGCAGCGGCCGCCTTTGATGTCAGGTCCTCGACCGCGTCAAAAACAGGCTGAGGCTTGAGAACCATGCCTGCGCCGCCGCCATAAGGATAATCATCGACAGTATTGTGCTTGTTATCAGAATACTTTCGGAAATTTACGACCTGAAACTGCACCGCGTCTTTATCCTGCGCTTTTTGAAGAATCGATGAACCGAGCACACCTTCAAACATGTCGGGAAACAGCGTCAAAAAGTCGATTTTCATTCGTCTATTAATCCTTCCATGAGTTCAACCTCAATTTTCTTTTCGCTGACATCGATATGTTTGACCACTGATTCAATGTAAGGAATCAGCGCGTCTTTTTTTCCTTTTCGGCCGATGACCCACACGTCATTAGCTCCAGGCGTCAAAATTTCTTTTACCTTTCCGATTAGTTGGCCGTCCTCGGTAAATACTTCACACCCAATGATTTCGTGGAAATAAAATTCTCCCTCATCCAGCTCTCCTAAATCTTCTTCTGGAACTTTAATGATTGCGTTTTTCAGCTCTTCCACTTCATTCAGGCTTTGTCTTTCTTTAAACTGCAGCAGATGAAATTGTTTATGCAGTCTATGCGTATTTACCGTTACTTCAACGGGTTCGTTATGTCCGTCCCTAAACAAATACAGCGTGTTGCCCGGCTTGTACCGTTCCTCGGCAAAATCTGTTTTCGAAATCACCCGTACCTCGCCTTTAATTCCGTGGGTATTTACGATTTTACCTACATGAAACCATCGCTTTGTCATATGATCACCTCTGGCGAATTTCAATTACTTGTCCGTCTTTTATGACGATGGTGTTTGCTGCTGTTTTCTCATGCCAGTTATCTCCGGCTTCAATTGTCAGCAGCGCATCGACTTCCTTTTCTTTCATCTCACTGCCAAGCGGCAATGTATGTACTTGAGCAATTTGAAAATCGATTATTTTTATGTTATCTTTCCGCTTTTCTATTGCCTTTTTAAATTGTTCGATCATATCAGGGTTTTGCTGTTCTTTCTCATGTTTTCTTAGCTGAAAATAGAGTTGGCTGCATTCTCGTTCAAGCATTTGTTTCTTTTCGGCAAAAGAAGCTAAAAGCTTTTCCTTGCTGTGCTCGGTTAAGACTTGCATAACGGCTACACGGTGAATAATTTGCATCGCACCAAGCTCCCCGCTTTTAAAACTTTTTTGGCTCAGGCCTCTCTATTTTTCCTAAGCTTCTATCAGTTTACCCTTTTTTTGCGTGTAAAAAAAGGGGAGGTGCCGGCCCTCTCCCTTTTAGTCAAATATCTCAAATTGAACTTTCTTAGAAGACTGTGCGCCAGCTGCAAATACAGCTGTTCGAATCGCTTTTGCAGTCCGGCCTTGCTTTCCGATAACTTTACCGGTATCTGACTTATGGACAGATAAGCGCAGCGCAATCTTTTGATCGGTTTCTTCTCTTATGACGCGGATGTCATCTGGATGATCAACAAGCGGCGTCACAATTTGGACAATCAAATCTTCCAAGTGTCGATCAGTCATTACTTGCCTTGTTTAGCGTTGTGGAATTTTTCCATGATTCCTTGGCTAGAGAACAAGTTGCGAACTGTATCAGATGGTTTCGCTCCAGTTTGAAGCCATTTAAGAGCAAGCTCTTCGTCGATTTTTACTTCCGCTGGTTTTGCAACCGGGTTGTATGTTCCGACTGTTTCGATGAAACGGCCGTCACGCGGTGAACGAGAATCTGCTACAACAATACGATAGAAAGGAGATTTTTTTGCTCCCATACGTTTTAAACGAATTTTTACTGCCATTTTACTAGCACCTCCGAAAATATTTCAACAAGATAGTATATTAACAATGATAAAAGTGTTTGTAAAGTGTTTTTTCTTAACAACGGTTTTATCATGTATAACCGATTACATAAAAGGTAGCTTAAACCCTTTTTTCTTGCCTTTTGACATGTTTGTCATCTGCTTCATCATTTTTTTCATTTCGTCAAACTGCTTAAGCAGACGGTTGACTTCCTGAACGGATGTCCCGCTCCCTTTCGCAATCCGCTTCCGCCGGCTGGCATTAATGATATCCGGTTGTTCTTTTTCACGAACAGTCATCGATTTGATGATCGCTTCCACATGATTCAGCTGTTTTTCATCCACTTGGATGTTTTTCAGGCCTTTCATTTTGCCGGCACCTGGCATCATTTGCAGAAGCTCATCAAGAGGCCCCATGTTTCTGACCTGCCCGAGCTGCTCCAAAAAATCGTCCAATGTGAAGCTCATGGTTCTCATTTTTTGTTCCAGCTCTTTGGCCTTATCTTCATCGACGCTGGCTTGTGCTTTTTCAATTAATGTCAGCACATCGCCCATACCGAGAATCCTTGATGCCATGCGTTCAGGATGGAACGGTTCTAACGCATCAAGCTTTTCGCCTAGACCAGCGAACTTAATCGGCGTGTTTGTGACCGCGCGAATAGAAAGCGCAGCACCGCCGCGTGTGTCGCCATCAAGCTTAGTCAGCACAACACCGGTTAAACCGAGCTGTTCATTAAAGCTTTGGGCGACATTCACAGCGTCCTGTCCGGTCATTGAATCGACAACCAGGAAAATTTCTTCCGGATTCGCGATTTCCTTCACGCTGGTGAGTTCATCCATCAATTCATGGTCAATATGCAAGCGGCCTGCCGTATCCAAAATGACATAGTCATAATGTTCTTCCTTGGCTTTTTCAATAGCCTGTTTCGCTATTTCTACAGGACTGACCTGATCACCAAGTGAGAAAACCGGCATGTCAAGCTGTTTGCCGAGCGTTTCCAGCTGTTTAATAGCGGCCGGACGGTAAATATCGGCAGCAACCAGCATCGGTTTGCGATTATGCTTTTTGCGCAGCAGGTTCGCAAGCTTACCGCTTGTTGTCGTTTTACCGGCACCTTGTAGACCGACCATCATAATAACAGTCGGCGGCTTTTTTGCGGCGGCGATTTTGCTCTCTTCGCCGCCCATCAGCTCAGTCAGTTCCTCTTGAACAACTTTAATGACCTGCTGGCCGGGCGTCAGACTTTTCATGACGTCTTGGCCTACAGCGCGTTCACTTACTTTTTTGACAAAATCCTTGACTACTTTAAAGTTAACGTCAGCCTCAAGCAGCGCAAGACGAACCTCACGCATCATCTCTTTGACATCTTGTTCGCTGACTTTCCCTTTTCCGCGAATTTTGGAAATCGTCTGCTGCAGTCGGTCGGCTAATCCTTCAAATGCCATAGTTTGCCGCCTCCTAATCTAATTTCTCAAGCGCTTCAATCAGAGCTGTAATTTCTTCCTCTTCTATTGAACCGGAAGCAAGCTCCTTCAGCTTATTAAACATCTCTTTACGCTCCTGAAACTTTTTCAAAAGGAGCAGCTTTTCTTCATATTGTTCAAGCATCGCTTCTGTTCGTTTGATGTTATCATAAACAGCTTGTCTTGAAACCTCATATTCTTCGGCTATTTCGCCTAGGGAGAAATCGTCCAAATAATAAAGCGACATATAGCTCTTCTGTTTTGACGTCAACAACGACTGATAAAAATCAAACAGATAATTCATTCTCGTTGTCTTTTCAAGCGACATTTGAGCTCTCCCCTTTGTTAAGTCAAATCCCTTTACGATAACTTAGTTTACACGGTTTCATGAAGACTGTCAAGTTTTTATCTTGTCAAAGCAATGATTGCCTTTTTTCCAAAATACACTAAATATTATCCATTTTATTCCGATGTTATATATGAACCCTATTTTAAAGGAGGAGTTTATATGAAAAAAATCGGTTTATTGTTTACGCTATGCTTGGCAGCTGTGTTTACACTCATTGTCCCGGCACAGCAAGCAGACGCTGCTGAGGCGCCTTATAAGGCTTCGATCACAAATATCAGCACAGATGGAGGAGTTTACGGTAAAATCAATTACGGCCAAGGTCAATATTGGCGAGTGAAGTACAATATCACCGTAAGCGGCAAATTACTCGATCAAAACGGACAGCCAGTGCCAAACGCTCCAGTACGATTTGAGGCAGATACGAAAGTCGGAAACACAACAAAAACAGCTTCAGGAACAACCGATGAAAACGGAACATTTGAGGTTCCAATGTATTTGGGGCCAGCCGCTGGGTACTATACGTATTACACATCTGTTTCCGTTCATTACTACGACATCATCCCATTCAGAGTTTATTCAGAAGATGCGAGACTGGTATCCACAGATAACAGCCTTTATCATTTCGCCTATCAAGTGAGAAGATAATAAAGGAAAAAGGCCCTTTTTCGGGGGCCTTTTTTTCTTACTCATCGGCGTTTTCCACTAAATCTGAAAACAGGCCGTATACATACGATTCTGCGTTGAATTCCTGAAGATCATCCACTTTTTCACCTAATCCGACTAGTTTAACCGGAATATGGAGCTCGTTGCGGATCGCGAGAACGATCCCGCCTTTTGCCGTACCATCGAGCTTCGTTAAAGCAATACCCGTAACATTTGTTGCTTTAGAGAACTCTTTCGCCTGCGCCATCGCGTTTTGGCCGGTCGTGGCATCTAGGGCAAGCAGCACCTCATGCGGCGCTTCAGGCACTTCTCTCTCAATGACGCGCTTCACTTTTTCAAGCTCTTTCATCAGATTCACTTTGTTTTGAAGACGACCTGCCGTATCACAGATTAAAACATCAGCATTTCTTGCTTTGGCAGCATGGACAGCATCGTAGATAACAGCCGCGGGATCGCTTCCGGCCGTTTGCTTAATGACAGGCACTCCCGTACGCTCTCCCCATACTTCCAGCTGTTCAATAGCACCCGCTCTAAATGTGTCTCCGGCAGCAAGTACGACAGACTTTCCTTCTTGCTTTAATTTATGGGCAAGCTTTCCGATTGTTGTCGTTTTGCCGACTCCGTTTACACCTACGAGGAGGATTACATTTAAACGCCCATCCTGAATATTCAACTCAGAAATTTGCCCATCACCGCTATTATAAATGTCGACCAGCTTCTCGGAAATCACAGACTGGACTTCCGCCGGATCTTGAATATTTCTTCGTTTCACTTCTTTTTTCAGCTCATCTATTAATTCCATAACGGTTGTAAAGCCGACATCCGCGCCGATAAGAACCTCTTCAAGCTCTTCAAAGAAATCCTCATCCACTTTACGGTAACGGGATACAAGATCATTCACTTTGTTTTGAAAGGAGTTTCTTGTTTTTTCAAGGCCATCCTTAAACTTTTCAGATACGGAATCTGTTTGTTTTGTGATTTTCTCTTTTAATTTTTTAAAAAAGCTCATCTTTTACCCTCTTTCCTCGTTACTGAACGAATTCTTTTGTTTCTTCCAGCTTAACTGAGATTACCTTGGAAACACCAGACTCCTGCATGGTTACGCCGTATAGCACATCCGCTTCCTCCATCGTCCCTTTTCTGTGGGTAATCACAATAAACTGGGTATCGCTGCTGTATTTTTTTAAATACTGTGAAAATCGGAACACATTCGCTTCGTCAAGCGCAGCCTCTACTTCGTCGAGGACGCAAAACGGTACAGGGCGAACCTTTAAGATTGAGAATAAGAGCGCTATAGCAGTAAGGGCACGTTCTCCGCCTGACAAAAGATTTAAGTTTTGCAGTTTTTTCCCCGGCGGCTGTGCGATAATCTCGACTCCTGAGTGAAGCAGATCGTTCGGATCGGTGAGCCTCAGTTCAGCTCGTCCTCCTCCGAATAAGGAGCGGAAGACTTGATCAAAGTGTGATCGGATTTGGACGAATGTGTCATTAAAGCGCTTTGTCATTTCTTCATCCATTTCTTCAATCACTTGGAACAGGGTATTTTTCGCTTCTGTCAAATCTTCTTTTTGTTCTGACAGAAACTTATACCGTTCGTTGACCCTCTCAAACTCATCTATGCTTCCAAGGTTTACAGTACCAAGTTCTTCAATTGCGAGCTTAATCAGCTTTACGCGCTTTCTGGCTTCTTCTGGATCGGTTTCAAGCTGATAGGACTCTTTCGCCCCCTCGAAGGACAAGCTGTATTCCTCCCGTAAGTACTGGAGCAAATTATCAAGCTCAACTTCCATTCGGCCCAGTTTGACCTCTTCATCTTTTAAGAGGGTTGTTTTTTGTTTATACAGCCGTTTCATTTCTTTCAGCTCACGCTCATACGTATCAAGCCCATGCTGAAGCTTGATACGCTGGTCGCGCCTTAACGCAATCAGTTCAATCGTTTTCGTTTTGTCATTCAATTTATGTTTTGCAGCTTCTTCAAGCTTTTCTTCGCCGCTGGTGCTTGATGACATCTCTGACGTTAAGAAGCTTAAGTCTTCTTTCGCTTCTTTTAACGCAAACTCTGTTTCTGCGAGCTCTTTCTTACGTCTGGCAAGGTTGTCCTCTTCACTCTGGCATGCCTGCTCTTTTTTGGCCGCTGTGACCTTCAGCTCAGTCAGCTCATTGGAAAGAGACTCTTTCGTTGAGGATTGCGTTTGTTTTTGTTTTGTCAGCCTATCTATATCCTCTTCAAGCTGCTTCATCTTTTCCGATACGGCAGAAAGCTCTTCTTCCAGCTTGCGTTTACGCGTTCTCTTCTCTTCATCGCTTTCTGACAGAGCGGATTTTTCTTGATCATAGAGCTCTAAATGAGTGTTGATATTTTTCTCGGCAACTTGAAGTTCGTACAGCTGGCCTTTTACATCCTGCTGCTTTACTCTCAAGCTTTCCCCGGCTTCTCTTAAGTCAGCCAGTTTTTTCTCCATATCCTGAAGAGATTGCTTAAGTGTTTTCACTTCTTGTTCAAGCAGCGCTGTTTTCTCTTCCATTTCAGTGAGCCGTTTGCTCACATCTTCAAGCTCACGGCTTCTCCCGAGCAGCGAGTTATTTTTCTTTTTAACCGCTCCGCCCGTCATTGAACCACCCGGATTCACGACATCTCCCTCAAGGGTTACGATGCGGTACCGGTGCCCGAGAAGCTTCGCAAGCTCGTTTGCTCCTTTTAAATCCTCTGTGATCAGCACAGTTCCAAGAAGGTTCTGGATGATGCGCCGATACGCAGGATCAAATGTGACAAGTTCACTGGCGACCCCGAGAAACGACGAGTGCTGCGCAGCTGTTTCCGCGTCCCGGCTTTGAAGCTGCCGGTCTCTGATGACAGAAAGAGGCAGAAACGTCGCCCGGCCGAAGGAATTCTGTTTTAAATATTGAATCGCTTTACGGGCAGACTGTTCATCGTCGGTGACGACATGCTGGGCAGAAGCGCCGAGCGCAATTTCAATGGCCGTTTCATACTTCTGTTCTGTTGAGATCAGCTCTAGGACCGCTCCGCGAATTCCGCCGAGCCGCTCTTTCGCTTTCAGGACTTCTTTAACACCTTGATAAAAGCCGGAGAAATCACCCTGCATCGTCTCAAGCATGTCCTTTTTCGATCTCGCTTGCTGAACGTATTGATATGCCTGATACAGAGCGGATTCATTTTTTTCGTATTGGCGCTTTTTCTGCTCATATTTTGTCTGCATGTCACGATATGCGCCGACTTGGCTGTGAATCTCCTGCTCAATTTTGGCAAACTCCGTTTCACATGCGGCTTTTCGCGCAGAAATATCGCGCCGTTCCTCTAGATGCTTTTCATTGTTGTCCGCAAGCCTCTGTAATGTGACAGCGGATTGGGACATCTGGTCATCAAGCAGCTGGAGCTCGTTGCGGGTCGAAGCCTGGCTGTTTAACAGCTCAAAGTAATCGCTTTTCAGCTGCTCGATTTTTTCTTCGACATTTTCATTGTGAAGACTGAGAGCCTGCTGTTTTTCTTTTACCTGAGCTCTTAACTGTTTCACCTCTGCCTGAAGCGTTTCAAAGACAGCCTCCTGCTTCGCAAGCTCTTCTTTCAGGACCGCTTCTTTTTGCTGGTACTGAACAATGGCTTCTTCAAGCTGTTCTCGGTTTTGCACAGCGTTTTTCTTGCGTTCTTTTAGGACTTCTTTACGGCCTTCAAGCTTTTCCAGCTCTTCACTTGTCACCAATAAGACCTGCTGGAGCTCATCTACTGATTCATCCAGCGCTTGAATTTTGTCTCGCGCCTCTTCAATTTTCGCTTCTTTCGCAGACATCGCAGCCGATTCAGCGAGCTCTTCTTCCTTTGCGAGCTGCACTTTCTCTTTTAGAGCTGACCATTTACCATGCAGTTCTTCGATATCATAGGCAGTCAGCGCTATTTCAACATGTTCCAGCTCTTTCTTTTTCTCCAGATAGTCTTTCGCTATCGATGCTTGAATTTTAAGAGGTTCAACCTGTCCTTCAAGCTCATGTAATATGTCTTCTACCCGGTTTAAATTGTCCTGTGTCTCAAACAGTTTATTTTCTGCTTTTTTCTTTCTCGTTTTATATTTAAGCACCCCGGCCGCTTCTTCAAAGATACTGCGGCGATCCTCCGCTTTACTGCTCAGGATCTCTTCCACTTTTCCTTGGCTAATAATAGAAAATGCTTCTTTACCGAGGCCAGAGTCCATAAATAAATCAATAATATCTTTTAAGCGGCACGGCTGATTGTTAATCAGAAACTCACTCTCGCCTGATCTGTATACACGTCGTGTCACGCTGACCTCATGGAAGTCAATCGGCAAGAAATGATCATCATTATCAAGGGTAAGTGTAACTTCAGCCAAATTTAATCGCTTTCTCGAATCACTGCCGGCAAAAATGATATCTTCCATTTTTCCGCCTCGAAGAGACCGTGCCGATTGTTCTCCAAGAACCCAGCGAATGGCATCAGTGATGTTGCTTTTTCCGCTCCCGTTTGGACCGACAACCGCTGTAACGCCTTTTACAAAATCCACGGAAATCCGTTCTGCAAATGATTTAAATCCTATAACGTCTAAACGTTTGAGGAACATAGCGATCCTCCTTATGTAATAAGTATTTCAATTCTATCATAAAACATGGATAAAATAAGACGGCATACATACTGAAATCCCCCTTATGATTCAGGGGGATTTTATTGTTTCGTATGATATTTTTGCAATTTAGCTAAAGCTTCTTGAGCTGCATGCTGTTCGGCTTCTTTCTTTGATCGGCCGTTTCCGACTCCGAGTGGTTCACCTTTTAGCGATACGATGGCTTCAAATTCACGGTTGTGCGCAGGCCCTTTTTCGTTGGAGATTTTATACTCCAGAGAGCCTTTGCCGTCCCGCTGCACGTATTCCTGCAGCTGGCTTTTAAAATCCATCACATGAGAAAAAGCACCATCGTTAATTTTAGGGAACACATAGACTTTTAAGAAACTTTCGACCGGCTCTAATCCCTGGTCAAGATACAAGGCTCCGATAAATGCCTCAAATACATCCGCCAATAGGGCAGGACGCTTTCTTCCGCCTGTCATTTCCTCACCTTTGCCCAACAGGACAAGATCGCCGAATGACAGTTCGTGAGCCAATGAAACGAGAGATGGTTCGCATACAATCGCGGCTCTCAATTTCGTCAAATCTCCTTCACTCATAGCCGGATACTTGGCAAATAAGAATCTGGAGATCGTCAGTTCCAAAACAGCGTCACCTAAAAATTCAAGCCTTTCATTATCTTCATACGGCTTTTTCCGATGCTCATTCACATAAGATGAATGTGTAAATGCTTGATACAAAAGCTTTTCATTTTGAAAGTGAACCGAAATCCGTTCTTGAAACTCTTTAAATTGTTCTACTTTTTTATAGAACTTTTTTTTATCTTTATAATGTGAGTGTTTTGACATAGTAACCTCCATAGGCACATCAGGTTCACCGCGCTTCTCTGACTAAACCGGATACAGCGCGCGTAAAAGCGGCATGCTGTAATAACTGCACGAATAAAGGGCTAAAGCCCCGCATCTCGGCGGGACTTTTAGCATTAGCTTATTGCTGGTTTTGTATGTAGTTCACAGCGTCGCCGACTGTTGCAATCTTTTCAGCATCTTCGTCAGAAATCTCCATATCAAACTCGTCTTCAAGTTCCATAACAAGCTCAACTACATCTAGGGAATCAGCACCTAAGTCTTCCTTGAAAGAAGCTTCAAGTTTGACGTCTGCTTCATCAACGCCAAGGCGATCTACGATGATTTTCGTTACACGCTCTAATGTATCTGCCATAGCAATTCACCTCCCCTCAAGTATTATAGTGGATTCGTTTTTAAAAAACTAGAGAAACTATGATGAAATTTTCGAGAAAAAAACTTACATCACCATTCCGCCGTCAATATGAAGCGTCTGGCCTGTCATGTAACGTGCTCCCTCTGAAGCAAGGAACGTGACAACGCTGCTGACATCGCCAGGTTCACCAAAGCGCGCGAGCGGAATTTGTTTCAACATTTCGTCTTGAACGTCTTCTGCAAGCTTATCTGTCATATCAGTTGAGATAAATCCAGGCGCAATCGCATTTACCGTAATATTTCGGCTTGCAAGCTCCTTAGCAGAAGATTTTGTTAAACCGATTACGCCAGCTTTTGCAGCCACATAGTTGGCTTGTCCAGGATTTCCGCTGACGCCGACGATAGACGATACGTTAATAATTCGGCCTGAACGCTGTTTCATCATTTGTCTTGTAACAGCTTTCGTGCAGTTGAAAACACCTTTAAGGTTAATGTTAATGACATCATCCCATTCATCTTCTTTCATTCTCATGATGAGATTGTCTCTTGTAATTCCCGCATTATTAACAAGAATGTCAATCGCAGAAAAAACAGATAACGTTTCTTTTATCATGTTTTGTACATCTTCAGGATTTGATACATCCGCTTTGACAGCAATTGCTTCTCTGCCCATTGATTTGATTTCATCCACCACTTCATTTGCTTTCGCTTCATTGCCGGAGTAGTTGACGACAACGTTCGCGCCGCTTTTTGCCAGGTCAAGGGCAATTGCGCGGCCGATTCCGCGGGATGCGCCAGTGACAATAGCTGTTTTGTCATTAAGCATTTTCATTCTCCTCCTTAAGCGTTTGAATTGCCAGCTCGATCGTTTCCGGATCTGATACAGCAATTGTTTTCAAGCGTCTGTTTACTTTTTTCACAAGGCCTGAAAGCACTTTTCCGGGGCCAATTTCAATAAAGGTCGTAACACCCTCTTCAATCAGCTTGTTAATGCTTTCCTCAAAACGAACCGGAGAGTAGAGCTGTTCAATGAGCTTCTCTTTGATTTCTGCTTTAGCGGTCATGACATCAGCAGAAACATTTGAAACGACCGGAACGCCAGCGTCTTGTATGTCACAGGAATCCAATACTTCTTTCAGCTTTTCCGCAGCTGGCTTCATCAGTTCAGAATGGAATGGACCGCTTACTTCAAGCGGGATCGCGCGTTTTGCACCGTTCTCTTTTGCCTGTTCACTTGCAAGTTCTACCCCTTTAGCTGTACCGGAAATAACGATTTGTCCAGGACTGTTGAGATTCGCAAGCTGAACCAGATGGCCTTCCTCCGTGACTTTATCGGTCACTTGCTTTAATGCTTCGGCATCCATGCCAAGAATCGCGGCCATGGCTCCTTCGCCAGCAGGAACTGCTTCATTCATAAACTCTCCGCGTTTTCTGACGGTATAAACAGCATCTTTGAAAGACAGCGCGCCAGACGCAACAAGCGCGGAATATTCACCAAGGCTGTGTCCTGCTGTGAAATCAGGTGTAATGCCAGATTCTTTAAATTTCTCAAGAACAGCAATGCTTGTCGTCAGCAAAGCAGGCTGCGCATTGTATGTAAGTGTTAATTCTTTCGCATCACCTTCAAAAATCAGTGAGCTGAGTTTTGTTTCCAATGTTTCATCCGCTTCATCAAACAGACGCTTTGCAGCAGGCACCTGCTCATAAAGCTCTTTCCCCATGCCGATAAATTGTGATCCCTGTCCCGGGAACAAAAATGCAATTTTACTCATGATGCAAAACCTCCAGACTATTCATCTGTTTTTTCTTCTTTTACTTCTTCCTGAATGAGCGCAGCCACATTTTGGCTGACCATCTCTCTTGCTTGGCGAATCGCATGAAATACAGCATTAGAATCTGAAGAGCCATGCGCCTTGATCACAGGCGATTTTAAGCCGAACAGACTCGCTCCGCCATAATTCGAATACTCCATTTTCATTTTCATTTCTTTCATCTTCGGCTTCAGCACAGCTGCCGCAAGCTTTGATGTGAAATTAGACGTCATGACTTCTTTCATCATTTTAAAAATAGACAACGCAGAACCTTCCAGCGTTTTGAGTGTAACATTCCCGGTAAAGCCGTCTGTTACTACAACATCCGCCACATCATCTAAAAGGTCTCGCGCTTCTACGTTTCCGATAAAATGAATATTAGCTGTTTCTTTTAATAATTGAAACGTCTGCTTCGTCAGTTCGTTTCCTTTTTTATCTTCTGTTCCAACATTTAAAAGCCCGACTCTCGGTGAAGTGACACCGCGCACTTGCTGAGAATAAACAGAACCCATGATGGCATATTGGACGAGGTGCTCCGGCTTGGCATCGACATTGGCGCCGACATCAAGGAGGAGAAATCCATCTCCTGAAACGGTGGGAAGCGTCGGGGCAAGCGCCGGGCGGTCAATCCCTTTAATTCGGCCGACAATAAACAGACCGGCTGTCATTAATGCGCCGGTATTTCCTGCTGAAATGCAGGCGTCAGCTCTGCTTTCCGCAACTTCCTGCGCCATAAGGACCATAGATGAGTTCTTTTTTCTTCGCACGGCGCGAACCGGTTCATCCGTTGGCTCAATCACTTCATCTGCGTGCAGCACCGTGATGCGATCTGATGTTGTTAAATGTGATTCTATCGTTGTTTTGTCACCGACAAGTGTGATATGGAGATCATCAAATGCCTCTATACCCTTTAAAACTCCGTCAATAACAGCTTTGGGAGCGTGGTCTCCTCCCATTGCATCTACAGCTATTCTCATGCATGCTCCACCTTTATGATTGTTTTGAACGGTACATGTCAAAATGTCCAGAAAAAACAATTTCTTCGCCAACATAGCTGTTCACTTCGACAACTGTTCTTCCTTTTTCTTTTTCGACCGCCGTCACTTTCGCTTTCGCTACAACACGTTCCCCCTGCTTCACCTGTCTTGTAAAGCGGATGTCTGCGCTTGCGGTCAGTGCCAGCTCGTCATCAATAACTGCCACAGCCAAAGAATTCGCCTGTGCAAATAAATGGTGTCCTCTCGCAATTTGATTCCGGCTGAACACATGCTCCTGTTTTATTTCTAAAATGGATATCGCTTGATCATCCAGCTCAAGGTCAATAATTTCTCCGATCACTTCGTCCAGTGACAGGGATTTCACTTCATCTTCAAGCGTTTTCTCTGCAACATTCTTAATTCTTTCTCTCAGCTCCGGTATCGAAAGCTCTAAGCGGTCCAAACGAATTGTCTGGATGCTCACCCCAAATTTACCCGCTAATTCTTCATCTGTAATAAAAGGGGTTGCTTGAATCGTCTGCTGAAGTAATTCCTGGCGTTCTCTCTTATTTCTTCTCATATCTAAACACCATCCGGACAATTAAGACTAGGTACTAATAGTAGTATATAATTTCATAGATTGGAATGCAACGATTGTTTCTAGCTGGACACTAAAAACTTCTGGTGACTAACTTAATTTTTCCCCGTCCATTACTCCGCTCTTCAGCAATTGATCTCTCAGCGCCCTATATTCCGGCTCCTTCCAAAACGCGTCAGAAGCCACAAGATTCGCGGCATCCTGCCTCGCCGTTTCAAGCGCTCTGTAATCATGAACCATGTCCGCCACCTTGAATTCAGGCATACCGCTTTGTTTTTTTCCGAAGAAATCTCCCGGTCCTCTCAGTTCCAGATCCTTTTCAGACAGCTCAAAACCGTCATTGGTCTCGGACATGATTCTCATCCGTTCTTTCCCTGTTTCTGATTTAGGATCGGCCATCAGAATGCAGAACGATTGGTGCTCGCCCCGTCCAACACGACCGCGCAGCTGGTGAAGCTGAGATAATCCGAAACGGTCGGCGTCATAAATCACCATAATGGTTGCATTCGGAACATTCACGCCAACCTCAACAACTGTCGTTGATACGAGAATTTGACAGTGGTTCGCACTGAACTCCCGCATGACCTGATCTTTTTCATCGGAATGGAGCTTTCCGTGCATCAGGCCGACATTCCATTTCTCCCGGAAAATATCAGAAAGCATATTGTACACATCAATGGCGTTTTGCACATCAAGCTTGTCTGATTCTTCAATCAGCGGGCAGATGATATAAGCCTGTCTTCCCTGCTTTAATTCTTTTTCAACGAATGACAAAATACGGTCCAGCATGTCATGCTTGACCCAATAGGTTTCGATCTGTTTTCGTCCCGCCGGCATCTCATCAATGACAGATACATCCATTTCGCCGAACACTGTGATGGCTAACGTTCTTGGGATTGGAGTGGCTGTCATAAAGAGAACATCGGGATCCTGTCCTTTGTTCCGAAGTTTTTTACGCTGCTCAACTCCAAATCGATGCTGCTCATCTGTAATGACGAGACTCAGCGCCTTAAACTCCACCTCATCCTGTATTAAAGCGTGGGTTCCTACAAGAATATCAATCTCTCCCGCTGCAAGACGCTCAAGCAGTTCTTTTCGCCGCTTTCCTTTGACAGAGCTTGTCAAAAGAGCAACGCTGATATCCCACTTTTCAAATAGTGAAACGAGCGAATCAGCATGCTGTTCGGCCAGAATCTCTGTCGGCACCATAAGCGCGCCCTGGTATCCGGATAAGATCGCGGCATACAGCGCAATGGCGGCGACTGCCGTTTTTCCTGATCCGACGTCTCCTTGAAGAAGACGGTTCATTCTGTACGGTGAAGACATGTCTGCCGTTATTTCGCGAAGCACGCGGGATTGGGCGTTAGTGAGAGGAAACGGGAGGCTGTTGACAAATTTCATGAGTTCTTCGTTTGAAAAACGCTGCCGTATCCCTTGAGTCTGCTCTCTTTCCGCCTTTCGAAACGCCTGCATTTTCAACTGAAACAACAAAAACTCCTCATAAACAAACCGGCGTCTTGCAAGCGTTAACGCTTCTCTTGTTTCAGGCTGGTGCATCGCTTTTAATGCCTGATGATAATCCGGCAGCTTATAACGTGTTCGTAGCTTTTCCGGAAGAGGATCGGAAAGCGAGTCTGCATACTGGGTCAGCGCTTGTTGAATAAAACGTCTCATCATTTTGACGGTAACGTTTTCTTTCACAGAATACACTGGTTCAATGCTCTTATCCTCTTGGTGCGGACCGTTTTTCAACTCCTGAACAGAAATGGTTTGGCGGTGCTTGTCCCATTTACCTGAGACTGTCACGACAGAGCCCAGAGAAAGCTTTTTCTTCAAATAAGGCCGGTTGAAGCATATGGCTGTGACCAAATAATGGCCGACAAGAACCCTAAATGTCAGTCTGTTCCGTTTTTTTCCGTAATAGGTAAGAGAAGGCTCCGAATGAACCTTCCCTTCGACTGTAACTCTTTCATCATGCTTGACTTCTTCTAAATCCCTCAGCTCGTAGTCATCATAGCGATAAGGGAAATAATTCAGAAGATCAGAAATGTCATAAATACCGAGTTCCTTCAATGTTTTTTCTGTTTCCGGCCCAATGCCCTTAATGTTGGCTATACTAGTTTGCTGATGTTGTTTCACGTGAACCTAGCGCTCCTCCAAAAATTTTTTTCTCTAATTCTCTTCCTGTCGGTGTTGCCGCCAAACCGCCCTGGCCTGTTTCTCTAAGAGCTGTGGGCATCGTCTGGCCAATTTTATACATGGCATCAATAACCTCATCACATGGAATGCGGCTTGTAATGCCTGCCAATGCCATATCAGCAGCAATCATTGCATTTGAAGCTCCCATTGCATTTCGTTTCACGCACGGCACTTCAACAAGCCCCGCAACAGGATCGCACACGAGTCCGAGCATATTTTTTAATGTAATGGCCATGGCCTCCGCGCTCTGTTCTGGTGTTCCTCCTGCCATCTCAACAATCGCCGCAGCAGCCATGCCTGATGCTGATCCAACCTCTGCCTGGCATCCCCCGGCGGCGCCGGAAATACTCGCGTTATTAGCCACGACAAATCCAAAAGCCCCGGAGGTAAACAAAAAGCGGATCATTTGTTCTCTTGTTGGGTTCAGTTTTTCTTTTACAGCAAATAACGTGCCGGGTACGACACCAGCGGAACCCGCAGTCGGTGTCGCACAAATGGTTCCCATGGCTGCATTCACTTCATTTGTTGCAACAGCTTTCGATACCGCATCTAAAATCAGCTGGCCAGACAGGCTTTTACCTGACCGAATGTAAGCCTGTAATTTCACGGCGTCACCGCCAGTTAAGCCCGTTTGGCTCGTAACTCCCTCGAGTCCTTTTTGAACCGCCGCTTCCATAACAGACAAATTGTGATCCATCTGCTGAAAAATCTCTTCTTTTGTTTTTTCTGTTACTTCCATCTCTTGAGCGATCATCACATCAGAGATGGATAGTTGCTTTTCTTTTGTTATCTCTAATAATTCCTTTACATTACGAAACATAACTGGCTCCTCCTGACCTTTCGCTAGTCAGCAATCTTTGTTACCTGAATAATATTCGGCAGCTTTGACAGCTCGTTGAGAATTTGTTCGTCAATATTTTGATCGACTTCTATTGTCATCAAAGCAAGCTGGCCGATATCCTTTCGGGCTACTTCCATATGGCCAACGTTGATTGAAAATTTCGCCAGGACATTGGCAACACCGGCAATCGTGCCAAACTTGTCATTATGAACAACCAATATAGCAGGATGATTTCCTGACAATCGGAGTTCAAAACCATTTAATTCTGTGATTTCAATCTTTCCTCCGCCAATCGAAATACCTGTCAGCTCAAGCTCTCCCTTTTTATCAGAAATGGTGATTTTGGCTGTGTTCGGGTGGACGGGCACAGCGTCTTCAACGCGAAACTCTATTTCAATTCCTTTATCTTCTGCAATTTGTATAGCGGTTTTAATCCGTTCGTCAAATGTATCAAAATCAAGCAATCCGCCGATAATCGCGACATCTGTGCCGTGGCCTTTATACGTTTCCGCAAAAGAGCCGTAAAAGGATACGATGATGCGCTCAGGCTCTCTGCCAAATAAACTTCTGGCCACTCTCCCGATTCTTGCCGCCCCCGCCGTATGCGAGCTGGACGGACCGATCATAACCGGGCCGATAATATCAAAAACGCTTCTGTATTTCATGCTATTCCTCCTTATGAACCAGAGTTTATAAGCGCTTTGCTTCTAGACTAATTGATCATATATAAAATGGCAAGCGGGCGCGTCACAGCGCTGCCGCACTTAAAAGCAGACATAAGAATAGAAGGGCGAATCGCCCTTCTATTCTGCTGAAACGATATAAGAATACAGCGGCTGTTTTCCGTTATGGATCTCAACCTCAATCTCCTCGTACTTTTCACTAAGGAACGCTTCAAGCTCCTCAGCTTCTTCCTGAGACGCATCCTCACCGTATAGGATGGTAACAATTTCGTCGTCTTCTCCGATCATTTCTGACAGCAGCGTTTTCGCGGCTGACAGCTGATCTTCAGCAGTGCCGATAATCGTTCCATTCAGAATTCCCATAAAGTCGCCTTTTTTAATATCCTTGCCATCAATATGGGTATCTCTGACTGAGTACGTCACTTGCCCGCTTTTCACCTGCTGAATGGCGCTAAGCATATTGGCCTCGTTCGCTTCAGCTTCTTGATCCGGATGAAATGCCAGCAGGGCTGACATCCCTTGGGGAACCGTTTTGGCAGGAATGACGAAAACCTGTCCATCCATTACACTTGCCGCTTGATTAGCCGCCATGATGATGTTGGAGTTATTCGGTAAGATAAACACTGTTTCCGCATTTACGGATTTCACGGCATCGACAATATCCTCAGTGCTCGGGTTCATTGTCTGACCGCCTTCAATCACAACAGAAGCGCCAATGCTTTTAAATAAGTCAGAAATGCCTTCTCCCATTGCTACAGTCACAACGCCATAGGGCTGCTTTGCCGGCGGTTTTTCGTTGCCAGAAGGCTTGCTTTCCTGGCTGATAAGAGAAGTATGTTGTTCTCTCATATTCTCTATTTTAATTTTGATCAATTCACCATAATGCTGGGCATAGTTTAATACATTTCCCGGTTCTTCCGCATGAATATGAACCTTCGCCAGCGATTCATCCGCAATGACTAACAGAGAATCACCGAACTGGCTAAGATCTTGTCTGAACGTACCTTCATTGAATTCTCGTTTTTCCTGATCGAGTCTAACCATCACTTCAGTACAAAAACCAAATTCGATATCTTCTGTATTCATTGCGCTTTGCGCGCTCTTATGATGCTCTGCGCTGACCATGTCGTCAAGTGACGGAAGAACAGCTTTCTGAGGCACAGTTTCACCTTTTAATGAAGCGAGGAAACCTTCATACACACAAAGCAGGCCTTTGCCCCCGCTGTCGACGACTCCTACTTCCTTTAGAACTGGAAGCAATTCAGGTGTCCTGTTTAAAGATGCCTCTGCTTCCTCTGTCACTGCAGTCATCAGCGCTGTGATATCGGTTTCTTTTTCTGCCAGAGCCACCGCTTTTCTCGCAGCGTCTTTTGCAACTGTTAAAATGGTGCCCTCTACAGGCTTCATGACAGCTTTATACGCCATATCAACACCGGCTTGCAGCGCAGCGGCAAACTCTTGTGCATTCATTTCTTTTTTCGTTTCAATGCTTTTACTGAATCCGCGGAACAATTGGGACAGGATCACTCCTGAATTTCCGCGCGCTCCCATGAGCAGCCCTTTCGATAACGCGGAGCCCACCTTACCGATATCATCCGTATCCATTTGCTCCACTTCTCTTGCTCCGGAAGTCATCGACAGGTTCATATTTGTCCCCGTATCGCCGTCCGGCACCGGAAACACGTTGAGCGCATCAACCACACTCGCATTTTGAGACAGATTCTGCGCTCCCGCGAGAATCATCCCGGCAAAGGTTCTGCCGTCTAATGTTCTAATAGACAATCCTACTCCTCCTAACTACGGGTTCGTCACTCGGACGCCTTGGACATAAATATTAACAGAGTCCACTGCCAATCCGATGGTTTGATTTACTGTGTACTTTACTTTTGTTTGGACATTATGTGCCACTTCAGAAATTTTCGTTCCATAGCTGACAATGATATACATGTCAATATGTATCTGTTCTCCTTCTTGGCGAACTTGGACGCCTCTGCTGAAATTCTCTTTCCGAAGGATTTCAGTCAGTCCGTCTTTAATCTGGTTTTTAGAGGCCATTCCGACAATGCCGTAACAGTCGATCGCCGCGCCTCCTGCCACCATCGCAATGACTTCATTAGATATATCAATCTGCCCGTACTTCGTTCTTAATTCAATGGACACACTAGTTCCTCCTTCGAATGCATAGAGTTACAGCTATTCTACTATATGGTTTCCATTATGAAAAGAAAAGACCCAGCTATTGCTGCCGTCCCTCTACATATACTATAGCACCGCTGTTTGCGCAAGATGTCAAGTGAATTTTCTTGAAAGATGATGAAACAATAGTTGCAAACGTTTTTTAGCTGTGGTAAATTATTTAAAGTATCCATATCGAAAGCATCTAAGATCATATGAAATGTTAAAAAGTAGATGTTTTGTGCAAGTGAGGAGGGAAACAAATGGCACGTAAATGCGTTATCACAGGTAAAAAAACAACAGCTGGGAATAACCGTTCTCACGCAATGAACGCTTCTAAGCGCACTTGGGGCGCGAATCTTCAAAAGGTTCGTATCCTTGTGAACGGAAAACCTAAAAAAGTATATGTATCTGCTCGAGCTTTGAAATCCGGTAAAGTTGAGCGTGTATAACAAAATGAACGCCTGCCTCTATATGTGGCAGGCGTTTTTATGTGGTGAAAGAGGGCTATGAACCCCTGGGCCTTAATCTTTTCTAAATGAACCCAGCATCGCCCGGACAATTCCTCCTAAAAACTTCGGCAATTTAATGGTGTAAAATTTCATTTTTTGTCCCCTCCTATAACGTCCCGTAACCGCCTGTTCACTGATGTCAGCAAATGAATGAAAGCACATGCTAATCCGTGCTTCTTATCATTATTAATATGCCTTTTGCAAACGAAAAAGTACCTCGTGAATGAATGAGTTCGTTACTAATACATAGTGTTGAACCGAGCGTAATATGACAATTATTCAGCGGATATTTAAAACCGGCCAGTGTCAGCTCATGTATTTCTTCGGAAAACGGTATGAAGGAGATATATCGCTTGTTTTCATCCTTCTCCATATCATATTCACCGGGAGGGAACATTTGAATATGATTTTGTTTGTCTATCAGCCTAATTTTGATATTCGTTTTTATACCTCTATACAGAAGCTGAATATTTCCTAAAAAATGATCAGCTCTGCCGCCTGTAATGCCGAAAATCTGAATGATATCCGGCTGTTTTTCCAGCGCCCAATCAAGGGCGAGATCTAAATCTGTTTGATCTTTTTCTGCTTGATACACATGAAGTGCGGGAGCGGCATTTTCAATTCGGCTGCGTTCTTGCTCTGTTATGCTGTCAAAATCTCCAAAAGCTTCATCAGGAATGAGCCCGGCATCTAAAAGAGTAACGGTGCCTTTATCAACACCGATCCAAAGGATGTCCCCAGCTGTATAGCCGGTTAGATCAGGAATGAGATCTTTAGGGCCTCCCGCAACGATATTGATTGTTTTCATCTCTGATCCCTTTCTCAGCATACAGGAAAAAGAGCTTAGGCTCTGCATGCCCAGCTCTTTTTCCTGCTGCTTATTTACTTACTCTGATTTCAGAAATTGCTTTTTGGCGGTCAGGCTGGCCGTAAACAGCTGAACCGGCTACGAGTAAATTTGCGCCCGCTTCAATCACTAGCGGAGCGGTTTCTTTATTGACGCCGCCGTCTACTTCAATTAACAGATCTTTTTTTCCTCTTTCATCCGCCATTCGCTTAACCTCTTTGATTTTAGGAAGGACGGAATGAATAAATTTCTGCCCGCCAAATCCCGGGTTCACCGTCATTAAAAGAACAAGATCAAGGTCGTCGAAAACATGCTCGATGACTTGTACAGGCGTATGCGGGTTTAGAACAACACCGGCCTTCGCGCCTTGCTCTTGAATAAGCTGGATGGTACGGTGCAGGTGCGGACATGCCTCAGCATGCACCGACAGGATATCTGCGCCGGCTTTAGCGAAAGCCGGGATGTAACGATCCGGCTCTTCTATCATTAAATGAACATCCAGCGGCAGGTCTGTTACCGGCCGGACAGCCTCTACAATCAGCGGACCGATCGTGATATTCGGGACAAAGTGGCCGTCCATGACATCAATATGAATACAATCGGCTCCGCCCTTTTCTACATCTTTAATCTCATTGCCTAGAGCGGCAAAATCAGCGGATAGAATAGATGGTGCAACCTTTATCATTATGCTAATACCTCGGCTTTCTGTCTTTAATCTCCGTCATAAATTCAACATAATGGTCGTAGCGGTACTGCTTTAATTCCCCGTCTTCAACAGCTTGTTTGACTGCACATTTTGGTTCTTTCAGATGCAAACAGCCTCTGAATTTGCACGAAGCGCTTTTTTCTCTGATATCAGGGAAGGTATAACCCAGCTCTTCTTCCTCAATGTCTGTAAATTCAAGCGAGCTGAATCCCGGAGTATCTGCAACCAAGCCTCCGGACGTGTGAATCAGCTCTACGTGGCGGGTAGTGTGTTTCCCGCGGCCCAAATGTTCGGAAATCTCGTTAGTTCTTAAACCAAGCTCCGGACTGATCGCGTTGAGAAGCGAGGATTTTCCCACACCGGACTGACCGGCAAATACCGTTGTTTTGTCCTGAAAATGCGGGATGATATCCGTTAAACTGTTTTGGTCCTTAGAGGAGGTGAGATACACGTCATACCCAATATTCCGGTAGTCTTGTGCATAGGTTTGAATCGCATCATGTGTATCCTGATCTTCAATCAGATCCATTTTTGTAATGCATATAATCGGCTGAATATCATTGGCTTCAACGAGAACCAAGAAGCGGTCGAGCAATGCCGTGCTGAAAGAAGGCTGAACCGCTGAGAAAACAAGGACCGCTTGATCCACGTTGCAAATTGGCGGCCTGATAAGCTCATTGGTTCTTTCTTTAATTTCTAGCAGATATCCCTCTTTGTCATTTTCAGCTTGATACACAACGTAATCACCGACAAGAGGGGTAATTTTGTTCTTTCTAAAAATGCCTCTTCCTCTGCATTGAACCACTTTATCTGAATCACCTGATTCATCCAGTACATAGTAAAAACCGCTTAGCGCCTTAATAATTTTGCCCTCGGGCATATTTTCCCTCCTTGTTATTCACCTTTCGGATACTCAATGGTTTTGTAGCTGACGACTTTATTGTTTACCATCACTTGATAGTACCCTTTTTGGCCGGATTCAATCTTCAATTCGATCGTTCGTTCTGCCGGCTCTTTTATCTTAAATTCCTCGTAAGTGTCAGAGATGCTGTGATCCGCATCGTCAATCGCGATTTGCACCTCAAGCTCGTCCCCCTCATTTTCTGGCTCGTAGGGGATCTCGACCTTTTCTTTTACTGTTTTCGCGGGTTTTTTCTCAGGTCCCAGAGAGAATGTCACCTCAACTTCGTTTCCCGGCTTTACTGCCGTTCCTGCCGCTGGCTTTTGTTTGACAACCTGCCCTTCTGGAACATCATCTGAGTATGCTTCTTTTTCTATCAGCTTCAGTCCGTTGTCTTCCAGATATCCAGACGCCGCTTCTTTACTGTACGTTTTCAAGTCTCTAAGCGTAATGTCTTCGGGCCCGATACTGACCGTGAGCTTGACTTGATCTTCACTCGGCACAAGCTCAGTCCCTGCAGACGGATTCTGTTCGATGACAGTGCCAGCGCTTTTCTCGTCGTTCACTTCATTCACTGTAACATGTTTAAACCCTTGGTCCTTTAACGCTTTTTTTGCCTGATCGGCCGTTTGGCCTGTCACATCGCCGATCTCCGTTTTAGCTTTTCCTGCGCTTTTATAAAGCGTGACCGTAGCGCCTTCTTTAACTGTGGATTCCGCTTTAGGATCCGTTTTTACAATCAGGCCTTCGTCAATTTTCTCATCTGAGATTTCCAAAACCTCGGAATCAACCTGCAGGCCGTCTTTTTCCAAAAGGTCTGCCGCCTTTTCGTATTCCATTCCGGAGACATCAGGTATTTTGACATCTTTAGGCATAAAAAGCGACGGGAAAACGGTGACAGCGAGAATTCCAGCTGTGATGAAAATGATGCAAACCGTTAGCAAAACCCACGGCCACTTTTTTCTTTTGCCGTTTTTCTTTGTTTTATTTTCGTTGATGGGTGTCAATTCAGCTTCTTTTTCGGCAGCAGCTTTCGCGAGCTCTTCATCTTTAATGATCGGAATCGCTTTTGTCATCTCTTCATCTTCTTGAATCGTAAATTTCTTCTCATTGAGTCTGTCGGCATCAAAAGCTGTTTTTATATCTGCTTCCATATCTTCAGCTGTCTCATAGCGATGAAAAGGGTCTTTGGCAGTTGCCTTTAGGATGATGTTTTCAACGCTTTGGGGCAATGACGGGTTCCACCTTCTCGCCGAAGGAGTTTCCGCCTGTAGATGCTTTAAGGCGATGCTGACTGCCGATTCTCCATCAAACGGGATACGGCCGGTTAAAAGCTCGAAAAGAACGATTCCAAGCGCATAAATATCAGATTTTTTTGTCGCCAAACCGCCCCGCGCCTGTTCAGGTGATAAGTAATGGACTGAGCCCAGCACAGAATTGGTATGGGTGATTGTGGTCGAGCTTAATGCCGTCGCAATTCCGAAATCCGTCACTTTGATATTTCCCATATGGTCGATCAAAATGTTGTGCGGCTTAATGTCTCTGTGAACGATCTGATTTTGATGGGCATGCGCTATGGCTGAGACAATTTGCTCCATGATGTTCAGCGCTTCTTTAGGGTGAAGCGGCCCGTTTGCTGTTATGTATTCTTTAAGCGTCATGCCCTCAACGTATTCCATGACAATATAATAAATATCATCTTCCTCACCCAAATCGTAAATACTGACGATATTCGGGTGATCGAGGCTTGATGCGGATTGGGCTTCTCTTCGGAAACGCCTGATAAACTCATTGTCATTCACATAGTCAAACCGCAGGATTTTGATTGCGACTTCACGGTCTAGAATCATATCCTCAGCTAAGTACACGTTGGCCATTCCTCCGCCGCCTATGACGCGAAGAATTTGGTAACGCCCGCTGATCCGCTTGCCGATTAGCACTGATCTTCACCCTCTTCAACATGTAAAGCAAGCTCAAGCAAAACTGCTGTAATATTGTCTTCCCCGCCATTCTGATTGGCTTTGTCCACTAGCAGGTTTACTTTTTCCTGAGGAGCTTGATCGCTTTGCAGGATGTCTTTTAATTCAGTGCCTTCCACTTTATTCGTCAGTCCATCAGAACATAGAAGCAGCTTGTCCCCGGGTTCGATATCAAAGGAACGAGTGTCAATGCTAACTGACTGGTCTGTTCCAAGCGCCTTCGTCAGCACATTTTTCCGCGGATGATGTTCAGCGTCTTCTCTGGAAATCTCCCCAGTGCGAACCAGCTCATTTACAAGTGAATGATCTTCTGTCACCTGGATGAAATCACTGTCCTGAAGCAAATAGCATCTGCTGTCACCTATATGGGCAACAGAAACCGTTTTCCCCGTAAAAAGCGCACATACAATCGTTGTTCCCATGCCTTGGCATTCTTCGTGGGCTTGGGCATGCTCGTATATTTTACTGTTTACCGCAAGAATCTGCTCAATTAGCCAATTTTCACATGCTGCGGGCGCAATTGGAATCGTCTCCGCCTCATTCCATTTCTCCCCCATGGCTTTCACAGCCATCTTGCTCGCAACATCTCCAGCAAGATGGCCGCCCATACCATCAGCGACAACCGCTAATACAAAATCGTCTTTCCCTTTGAATATCCCCGCATCATCTTCGTTATGCTGGCGGATTTTTCCTGTATCTGTTTTTAAGGCTGTTAACAACCCTCATCACCTCGTCTCGTCTTGACGCTCCTTCGCGCGAAGCTGACCGCAGGCTGCGTCAATGTCATGGCCTTGCTCTCTTCGGATTGTGACATTTACTCCGCGGGATTTCAGCGTTTTTTCAAAAGCGAAAATCTGGTCACGCGGTGTGCGCACATAGTCCCGTTCAGGCACGTAGTTTACCGGAATCAAGTTCACGTGGCATTTGACTCCCTCCAGCAAGTCAGCAAGCTCTTCAGCGTGTTCCACCTGGTCGTTTACGCCTCCGAACAGCCCGTATTCAAAGCTGATACGACGTCCCGTTTTGTTAATATAATATTTAACAGCTTCCATTAATTCAGGCAGCTTGTACGCTCTGTTAATCGGCATCAAACGGCTTCTGATTTCTGTATTCGGCGCATGCAGAGAAATCGCAAAGTTAATTTGCATTTTCTGATCAGCGAATTCGTAAATTTTCGGGATGATCCCGCTTGTAGAAACTGTAATGTGGCGCGCGCCGATATTTAGGCCATTATCATGGTTAATGATTTTCAAGAAAGCGAGCATTTCTTCAAAGTTATCAAAAGGTTCACCAATTCCCATGATCACGACAGAGCTCACTCGTTCATCCGTCTCATCAAGAGCTTGTTGGACTTTGACAACTTGAGCGACAATTTCGCCCGCTTCAAGGTTTCGTTTCAAGC
Organism: Bacillus sp. K7; assembly: GCF_053903245.1. Lineage (NCBI taxonomy): Bacteria > Bacillati > Bacillota > Bacilli > Caryophanales > Bacillaceae > Bacillus > Bacillus sp. K7. The sequence continues at coordinate 1,643,657 of NZ_CP096406.1, read as the reverse complement.
CTCCAAGCGTCGAAGCACAGAATGTACAGCCAATGCGGCAGCCGACCTGTGTCGTTACACATACAGAATTACCATACTCGTGTCTCATTAACACGGTTTCGATTGTATAACCGTCATGAAGCTCGAATAAAAACTTCATTGTACCGTCTGAAGAGGTTTGTTTGACGGCCGTTTTCAACGTTGTTAACACAAAATGAGCGCTTAATTTCTCACGCAAATCCTTTGACAGGTTTGTCATTTCTTCAAATGAAGATACGCGTTTTTCATATAGCCATTCAAAAATCTGTGCCGCTCGGAACGGTTTTTCTCCGTTGTCTGTCAGCCATTGTTTGATTTCATCTAATTCAAAAGAATAAATAGACGGACGCTCTGTCCGCAATTCTTTTCTTCCTTTTGTTTTTTTCATTTCTGCCATTGTTATCCCTTCTTTCTCATGCTGCAAATAAAGAAACCATCTGTTCCGAAATAATGAGGAAGGATTTGCACCCTTCCATCCCGAACAAAGGGTCTCGCCTTTTCGGGCAGCCGCTTTTCAAGAGACAAATCGGGTTCAAAATCAGGATGTTCTTGTATAAACGCATGTATGACTTCTTCATTTTCTGTCCGGTCCATTGTACACGTACTGTAGACAAGAGTGCCACCTTTTTTTACTAATGGTGCAATTTCTCTCAAGATCGACAGCTGGATCTCAGCAAGCCGCGCGCTGTCATCTGGCTTTTTCGTATACTTCATATCCGGCTTTCTCCGGATGACACCAAAACCTGAGCACGGAGCATCTACCAAAACCCGGTCAAATTGTTCGTTTTCAAACGTTTCTCCTGCTTTTCTCGCATCCATTTCTTTCGCATCAATGATTGTAAGTCCAAGCCGGTCTGCCGCTTCTTTGATTAGCTTCACTTTATGTTTGTGAAGATCAAGCGACGAAATACTTCCCTCGTTCTCCATCAATTCGCCGATATGAGCCGACTTTCCGCCAGGCGCCGCACATGCGTCAAGCACCATTTCACCGGGCTTAGGATCAAGGGCCCGGGCGACAAGCATCGAACTCTCATCCTGGATGGACACTTCACCGTTTTGGAAAAAATGAGTTCCGGCGATTGTGCCCTTTAGGAGCTTCACAGCGTCTTCAGCGAGGTCGCCTTTTTCAACTTCAATTCCTTCAGCTGCCATTTGATCAAGCAAATCCGCTCTGTCTGCTTTCATTTGATTGACACGCAGTGTTTGCTTCGGCGGAATAAGATGGATGCGGCAAATCTTTTCAGCCGCATCAAACCCATATGCATCCACCCACTCTTTTACGAGCCATTCCGGATGGCTTGTCTCTGTCGCCAGCCGGCGGACAGGGTCTTCGATGGCGTCAAAGGATGGAACACCTTCCCGCTGTATGGAACGAAGCACACCGTTGACAAATGAAGCAATGCCTTTGTGTCCGCGGATTTTAGCGATCTCAACCGCTTCATGGATGGCAGCCCTATCTGGAATCTTCTCAAGATACTCCATTTGGTATAAGGATAGGCGAAGAAGCTGAATCACCCACGGCTTTACTTTTTGGGGCTTATTAATAAACGGTTTAAGCATATAATCAATCGCGATCTTATTTTGCAATGTCCCGTAGACAAGTTCAGTCAAAAGCCCTCTGTCCTGATCACTCAGTTCATTTGATTTCATGACCGATTTCAGGAGCAGGTTGCTGTATGCCTGGTTTTGTTCTAGTTTGATCAGCGCCTCAAGGGCGATATCACGAACACTATTATTTTTCATTGTTTACTCCTAACTTTTCACCAGCTTCAACATGGGCGCCGCGCACAAAATCCTCGCCCTTCATGCGTTTTTTTCCAGCCGGCTGAAGTTCGGTTAATAACAGGGCCGTTTCGTTGCCTGTGGCCACGATAATCCCTTGCTTTTCAATCGCCACGACTGTGCCAGGCTCAGCTTTTTTAGGTGCGGGAGTTTTTTTCGACGCCCATACTTTCAAGTTTTGTCCATTCAGAGTCGTATAGGCAACAGGCCAAGGATTTAAGCCGCGGACTTGGTTGTAAAGCTCTTCTCCTGTTCTAGACCAGTCGAGGAGCTCTTGCTCTCTTTTGATATTAGGCGCGTATGTCGCTTTCTCTTCATCCTGCTTTTCAGGTGATATGCTGCCCGAAATGACATTAGGAACGGTTTCAGACAATAGCTTTGCCCCAGCCGCGCTTAATTTATCATGCAGCGTTCCAACATTGTCGGTTTCTTCAATGTCCACTTCCACTTTTGAGATCATATCGCCGGCATCCAATTTTTCTACCATATACATAATGGTTACACCGGTTTTTTTCTTTCCCTGCAAAATGGAGTAATGGATCGGGGCTCCGCCGCGCAATTCCGGCAAAAGAGACGCGTGAACATTAATGCAGCCGTATTTCGGGCTGTCGAGAAGCTCCTTCGGCAAAATTTGGCCAAATGCTGCCGTTACGATAAGATCAGGCTTTAATGCCAGCACTTTCTCGATTTCTTCTGTCAACCTGACTTTTTCCGGTTGAAGAACCGGGATGCCGTGACGCAATGCCTCTTCCTTTACCGGAGGAGGTGTCAGCACTTTTTTTCTGCCCTTCGGACGGTCCGGCTGTGTGACGACTCCCACCACTTCATATGCTTCCTCTATCAAGGTTCTTAAAACAGGAACTGAAAAATCCGGCGTCCCCATAAATACGATTCTTGTCATCAAATCATCCTTCCATATCCGCTAGTTCATCTTCTGTATAGTATGTGCTTATTTTAGATGTAAACAGCACCCCGTCTAAATGGTCCATTTCGTGCTGCACGGCTCTCGCTAAAAAGCCTCGCGCTTCCAGAATGAACGGTTTGCCCTGCCGGTTAAACGCACGAACTTTAACGTAATCGGAACGTGTGACATCACCATAGACGCCGGGAAAACTCAGGCATCCTTCTACACCGGTTTGCTCTCCGCTTTTTTCTAAAATCTCTGGATTAACAAGGTCAATCCTGCCGCTGTCATCCCCGATGTCTACGACAGTTGCTCTTTTTAAAATGCCGATCTGCGGCGCTGCCAGTCCGACCCCATCCATTTCAAGCATGGTGTCGTACATATCATCAAGCAGTTTTTTTAATTTTTTATCAAAAACAGTCACGGTTTCCGCCGGTGTTTCCAAAACCTCCGCTGGATGTGTGACGATCTTTTTTACTGCCAATTTGTTACCCTCCAAGACGTGAGATCTTACATCATCATATAAGGATTCATATCAATTGAAATCATTACATGCTTTTGTTCAATTTCGCGTTTATAATGTTCCAGTATCCTCTTCAATAAAGCAGATAACTGGGTTTCCTGTTTGTATTTTATCACGCATTGATAGCGATATCTATCTTTGATCCGGGCGATCGGGGACGCACTTGGCCCGAGAATTTTCGTGTCAGCTCCGCAGTTTGATTTCAAAAAGCGAGCGATTTTTTCAGCCGTAACGGCTGCTTTCGTCACTTCCTCATGAGAAACCGTCACAAGGGCCAAATAGTAATAGGGCGGATAGGATTGCTCTCTTCTATGCGCCATCTCATGCTGATAGAACGCTTCATAATCGTGCGACTTCGTCAGCTGGATGCTGTAATGGGACGGTGTGTACGTTTGAATGATGACATTTCCGGGTTTTTCGTGCCTTCCTGCCCGTCCGCTGACTTGCGTTAACAGCTGAAAAGTTTTTTCGGCCGACCTGAAATCAGGAATATGGAGTGTTGTATCAGCACTTAATACGCCGACAAGTGTGACATTCGGAAAATCAAGCCCTTTCGCAATCATTTGCGTTCCGAGAAGAATATCCGCTTTTCCTTCTCCGAAAGCTGACAATAATTTTTCATGCGCGCCCTTTCTTGACGTCGTGTCAACATCCATCCGAATCACTCTTGCATGCGGCAGAACTTTTGTCAGCTCTTCCTCCACTCGCTGTGTGCCCGTCCCGAAAAAGCGGATATGCTCGCTTGCACATTCGGGACAAGTATGCGGAACAGGCTCCTCATGTCCGCAATAATGGCATTTCAGCCTTTGGCCGTAACGATGATATGTCATGGAAATGTCGCAGTGTGGGCATTGCGGGACATATCCGCAATCCCTGCACATCACAAAGGAAGAATAGCCCCTTTTATTTAAGAACAGCACCGCCTGCTCACCCTTGGCAATCGTTTCTTCAAGCTTTTCCATCAACTCAACTGAAAACATTGAACGATTGCCGTTTCTGAGCTCTTCTCTCATATCGACAAGCGAAACCTCAGGCATCACCTGGTGGTTAACGCGGTGCTTCAGCGAAAGAAGCTCGTACACACCCTTTTGCGCCCTTGCATAGGACTCTAATGTCGGCGTAGCACTGCCCAGCACAACAGGGCAGCTGTGGTGTTCAGCCCGCTTGATCGCCACCTCTTTCGCATGATAGCGCGGCATTTCTTCTTGTTTGTAAGAAGACTCATGCTCTTCATCAATAATAATCATTCCGAGATTTTCAAACGGAGCAAAAATGGCCGATCTGGCGCCGACGACAAGCCGCACTTCCTTCCGGTGGATTTTACGCCACTCGTCATATTTTTCCCCTGTGGATAATCCGCTGTGCATGACTGCCACCTGAGAGCCGAAACGGCCCTTGAAGCGATTGACCATCTGCGGCGTCAGGGATATTTCCGGTACGAGAACGATAGCTTCTTTTCCTTTCGCCAGTACTTTCTCAATTGATTGCAAATAAATTTCTGTTTTTCCGCTTCCTGTTACACCGTGAAGAAGGAACACTTTATGCTCATCGTTGTCCAACGTCTGGCGTATGGGCTGAAAGGCAGCGCTCTGTTCGTCTGTCAGCGGGAGCGGCTCTGTTTTTTTGAACATCTTGTCCTGATAGGGATCTCTGTAAACCTCTTCATAGCTTTCCTTCAAAAGCCCCTTTTGGATAAGGGTTTTGATGGTCGCAGAGCTAGCGTCCGTTTTTTTGCACAAATCCGTTGCAGCGATTTTTACCCCTTCCGGCTCAGCGATGAAAAAGTGAAGAATCGCCTGCTGCTTGGCCGCTTGGCGGGATAATCCCTCAGCCTGTTTGCTAAGCTCTTCTTTACTCGCATTTGCCTGAATATGCCTGACCATTTTTTTATTGGTTTTTTGCGCAACTTTATACGTCACATCAATGCTGCCTTTTTGAACATGCTTTTGAATCAGTTTCAGCATATCGTGATCGGGTATATCTGAATACAGAAGAGTCTTTGTTTCAGAAAACAGCCGTTCCACTTGCGGAGGCAGATCGGCACCGTGTGCGATTTTTAGTTCTTTTTCATATTTCGCCTTTAATGCGGCAGGCAGCATCGCTTGAAGCGCCGTTATTTTAAAAGACAGCGTTTTGTCGGACAGCCATGAAGACAGATTCATCAGCTCCTCTGTCAAAACGGGTGTAAGATCTAATAAATCCTCTACTTCCTTGACAGATTTCCCCGAGAGATCAGATGCGTCCTTCACAGCTGTTACAAACCCTTGGATTTTACGGGGGCCAAATGGAACAATGACCCGCATTCCCGTTTTTATCATGCCTTTGAGATGGTCTGGGATTTTATAATCAAAAGGCCTGTCTATATTTTTGGTGCTGACATCAACGATGACCTCGGCAACATTCATGATTGCTCTCCGGTTTGTTTTGATAGGGCTGCGACTTCCTTAAGTATTTCAAAAGAAACATCGAGCTTAGACATGATGGGAAGCTTGCGTTTGCGCCCGTCTTCCAAAAAGATTGTCACGATATTCGTATCAGCACCAAAACCGGCCCCATTAGCTTTCACATCATTCGCCACGATCATATCAAGATTTTTGGCGGCGAGCTTTTGACGGGCATAGTGTTCAACGTCTTGTGTTTCAGCGGCGAAGCCAACCAATAGCTGCCCCTGCTTTTTCTCGCCCAATTCTTTTAAAATATCAACCGTTCTGATCAGTTCAAGGGTCATACCGCCGTCTTGTTTTTTCATTTTATGGTCAAAAACGGTTTTCGGCGTAAAATCAGCTACCGCAGCAGTTTTGATGACAATATCACTCGAGTCATATACAGAGAGCACCGCATCATGCATATCAGCAGCCGATTGAATAGGGATAAACTGAGCAAGGCCTTTCGGCTGATCTAATAAAACAGGGCCAGAAATTAAAGTTACCTGTGCGCCGAGCTGAACAGCAGCCTCCGCTAATGCGTATCCCATTTTACCCGTTGATTTATTGGTGAAAAATCGGACAGGATCAATCGCTTCCCGGGTCGGTCCAGCTGTAATGACCACATGTTTGCCTTCTAAAGGAGCGATTTTTTCTTTAGCAAAGTGCTTTTCAGCTAGCGACACGATACGTTCTGGCTCTTCTAATCTGCCTTTTCCTACGTAACCGCATGCTAAATAGCCCTCGCTCGGCTCAATAAAACGATAGCCATCCTGATAAAGAATAGAAATATTTCGTTTAACTGCCGGGTTGTCATACATGTGAACGTTCATGGCCGGCGCGATCCATACGGGAACCGTTGCCGCTAACAACGTAGTCGTCAGCATATCGTCAGCGATGCCATTTGCCAGTTTTCCAATTACATTAGCCGTAGCAGGCGCCACGATAATCAAGTCAGCCCAGTCTGCGGCATCAATATGAGAAATGACGCTTGGATTTTGTTCTTTAAATGTATCTGTATATACTTCGTGGCGGCTCAATGCCTGAAATGTCAGCGGTGAGACGAATTGGCATGCTGATTCAGTCATAATCACTTTGACATTTGCTCCTGCCTGTACCAGCTTGCTCGTTAACGCACAGGCTTTATAAACAGCGATGCCCCCGCTCACGCAAAGCAACACATTTCGATTGTTAAGCAATGACTTCTCCCCCTCTGCACTTTACAAAAACCGCACGGAAAAAAATAACAACCTACATGATATAGGTTGCTACTTGTGCTACTATTCGCGGTCTTCCTTTTCAAACGAAAGCAGGCCTGCATCAATTTCTTCTAAAGCTTTGCCTACATATTTGTGTGAAATCGTATGTTCAATCATTTGGTCTTTTTTGATTTGCATTTCACGCGCGCGTCTCGCAGAAACAGTGACGAGCGTATATTTGGAATCTAATTTATTCATTAATGAGTCAATTGACGGATCTAACATCGTTATTCAACCTCCAGCATTTTCTTATATCTAGGTGCAACGCGCTCACGCTTCAAATGTTCAGCGAGAACGATTGCTTTGATCTTATCGCATGCCTTTTCAACATTATCGTTTTCAACGACATAATCATAAGCATCCATCATTTCGATCTCAGCTTTTGCGGCTTTCATTCGATTTTCAATCAGAGCGTCTGTTTCCGTACCCCGTGTCACGATTCTGTTCTTCAGTTCAGAAAGGCTAGGAGGCGCAAGGAAAATAAACAGTCCTTCCGGGAAAGCATTTCTCACTTGAAGAGCGCCCTGAACTTCGATTTCTAAAAAGACGTCTTTTCCGTCTTGAAGCGTCTGTTCAACATAATCGACAGGCGTGCCGTAATAATTGCCGACATATTCTGCCCATTCAAGCAGCTTGTTGTCTGCAATCATTTGCTCGAATTCTTCTCTCGTTTTGAAAAAATAATCGACTCCGTTCACTTCGCCCTCTCGCGGACTTCTTGTTGTTACTGAGATCGAATATTCAAATTTTGTATCTTCCTGCGAAAAGATCGCTTGCCGAACCGTTCCTTTACCAACTCCTGAGGGACCTGAGAGAACGATTAATAACCCTCTTTCTTTCATGCGGCAACTATCCCTGCCCTTCATCCATAATTTCTTCTTTAACAGAAAGTCTGTGTGCAACTGTCTCAGGCTGGACGGCAGATAAGATAATGTGGTCACTATCCATGACGACAACTGCACGGGTTCTTCGTCCGTATGTAGCGTCTATAAGCATTCCGCGGTCTCTTGCATCCTGGATCATCCGTTTGATTGGCGCAGACTCCGGGCTGACAATCGAAATCATCCGATTGGCGGAGATAATATTGCCAAATCCGATATTAATCAGTTTAATCGTCATCTTCTACGTTCCCCCTGTAAAATAGACGTCTCTAGTTTAGCCTAGTAAGACCGTCTGTAAACAATACGCACAGTCACTATTCTATATTTTGCACTTGTTCTTTTATTTTTTCAATAGAACTTTTCATTTCGACGACAAGCTTTGTGATCTGGTGATCATTTGCTTTTGAGCCGATTGTATTCGCTTCCCGATTCAGCTCCTGAACGAGAAAGTCGAGTTTGCGCCCGACAGCTCCGCCTTCAGCTAATATATCACGAAACTGGGCGAAGTGGCTCTTCAGCCTGGTAATCTCTTCAGTGATATCCGAGCGGTCTGCAAAAATAGCGCATTCTGTTACAAGCCGGCTCTCGTCTAACACGTCTTCAGTCCATTCTTTTATTCTGGCGTACAGCCGTTCCCGGTAACGGGATACGACGCCTGCTGCAAGCAATTCGGTTTCATTCACCAGCTCTTCAAGCTGGTCAATATGCATCAGGCAGTCTTTTGCTAAAAGCAGCCCCTCTTTTTCACGCATTGCACAGAGCTCTTTTACCGCTTCCTCTGCAGCAGCGATGATTAATGCCTCCAGCCTGTCGTTTTGCGTCTGTTCTTCATGAATCTGAACGACATGATCAAGCTTGAAGAAATCCATTACATCAGGCTCTGCAGCCAATTGATACCGCTTCTTCATATCTCCCGCAGCTGCGACGAACTCATCGAGCAGCGCCCAATCAATTTCAAGCCTTTTCTCAACAAGCATATCGCTGTCAACGGCTACGAAAAGCTCAATTCGTCCGCGCTGGATATGCTCCAGAATCGTCTGTTTCAGCTTATCTTCAACGTATAGCAAAGGCCTTGGCAAACGAGCGTTCACTTCTTTAAACCTGTAGTTCACAGATTTAAGTTCAACGCTTACAGAGAGATCATCTTGTGTTTTGCTTGCACTGCCGAAGCCTGTCATACTTCGTATCATTTTAAAACACCCAATTCTTCCCTGGTTCTCATAATAAAAGGGCAATAGACATGCTATTACCCCTAAGATTATATCATATGAATTTATTTTTTTCTTGTCAAAAGTGACCCAGCCAGCAAAAAAGTAGGAATGGCGGACATGCCGATGACGAGCATCCAGTCCCCCGGCGTGATAGCAACGGTATGGAAAATCGGCTGAAGCGGCGCATAGTAGATCACAACAAGCATCAGCAAAATGGATGATAATACCGCACCGATTAAGTACATATTTTGAAACGGATTTCTGGAAAAAACAGATGTCTCGCTTCGACAGTCAAAAACGTGAATCAGCTGAGCCAGTACCAAAGTGGCAAACGCGATCGTCTGGGCATAAGCCAAATTCTCCGGATTTCGGTGATATACAATGACGAACGCTAAAATGGTGGCAGCTCCGATCAAAAATCCTCTGGAGACGACCTTCCATCCAAGCTTGCGGGCAAACACCCCTTCTTTCGGGTGGCGCGGCTTCCGCTTCATCACATCTCCTTCCGGCTGATCCATGCCAAGCGCCATTGCCGGCAATCCGTCCGTCACCAAGTTGACCCATAAAATCTGAATCGGCACGAGCGGCAAAGGGAGGGCAAGCAGCATCGCAAACAGCATGACAAGGATTTCTCCGACATTAGAAGCCAACAGGTACCTGATAAACTTTCTGATATTTTCATAGATGTTTCTGCCCTCTTTTATCGCAGATTTGATCGTCGCAAAATTATCATCCACGAGAACAAGGGATGACGCTTCCTTGGCCACATCTGTCCCGGTAATGCCCATAGCCACTCCGATGTCAGCTTGTTTAATGGCAGGGGCGTCATTGACGCCGTCTCCGGTCATCGCCACAATATGCCCGTTTTCCTGGAAAGCTTTCACGATTTTCAATTTATGCTCAGGAGAAACGCGGGCAAATACATAAACATCCTCCACGACATTTGAAAGCTCTTCTTGAGAAAGTTCATTCAGCATGTTACCGTCCATGATTTTGCCGCTTTTCGGAAGGAGGCGCAAGTCTTTGGCTATCGCTTTAGCAGTCTCAACATGATCGCCTGTAATCATGACGGTCTTGATACCCGCTTCACGGCATTCTTTAATTGCCTGTCTGACTTCCGGCCGCGGCGGATCAATGATGCCCGAAAGACCGAGCAACGTCAAATCTTTTTCCGCCTGCTCCATAGACGGTGTTTCACCTGTTTTTATCGGCCTGTAAGCAACCGCTATCGTTCTGAGCGCCTGGGATGCCAAATGTCTTAACACCGACTCTGTTTCCGCTTTTCTCTCATTAGTTAAAAGCGCCGCTGAGCCGTCATAATAAATACGGGAAGAGCGCTGCATCAGCACATCCGGTGCACCTTTTGTGACGATATACCGCTTTCTGTCCTGATCCTCTACAATGACAGTCATCATTTTTCGTGCAGAGTCAAACGGAAACTCTTCAATCACCCGATAATGAGATTCAACAAACTCCTTAGAAAAACCGCCTTTTCTTGCCGCGGTGAGCAGCGCCCCCTCCGTCGGATCTCCATCAAGCACATATTCACCGTCTCTTTTCTCAATACTGGAGTTGTTACACAACGCTCCGAACAGCAACATCTGCTGAAGCGGCATATGCTCATTGACACTGACCTCTTTTTCGTTCAGTGTAAAGCTTCCTTGCGGTTCATAGCCGGCCCCTGTCACTCTCCATGTTTTCCCTCCGGACCAGACATGTGTTACTGTCATTTTGTTTTGCGTCAATGTCCCTGTTTTGTCTGAACAAATAATAGACGCACATCCAAGTGTTTCAACAGCAGGAAGCTTTCTTACGATTGATTTTTGCTTAATCATCCGCTGCACGCCAAGTGATAACGCCGCTGTCACAATTGCCGGGAGCCCCTCCGGAATAGCAGCTACCGCTAACGATACACCCGCTAAAAACATAGTGTACAAGTCATGCCCCTGAAGAACACCGACAGCAACGACAAGCACCGTCAGCAGCAACGCAACAACAATTAAAATCTTCCCGAGTTGCTCCAGCCTTCTTTGCAGCGGTGTTGACAGTGTCCCTGCCGATTCAAGCATGTCGGCAATTTTCCCCATTGCCGTATTCATTCCTGTGCCTACAACGACCCCCACACCGCTGCCGCGTGTCACAATCGTTCCCATAAAAGCCATATTCGTAATATCGCCGAGCGAAACATCCGGTTTTTTTAATTTATCGGCATGCTTTACAACCGGGATTGATTCCCCGGTCAGGGCTGATTCTTCTATTTCAAGGCTTTTCGCTTCGACAATTCGAACGTCCGCGCCAATCCTGTCACCGCTCGTAAATTTCACAATATCACCAGGCACAAGGTCTTTAGAAGGGATCTTTATCCAGCTCCCCTCCCTAAGCGCCATGACATGCGGTGTCGAAAGCTCTTTTAGAGCCTGAAGAGATTGCTCAGCACGCCTTTCTTGAAAGAAACCGAGTATGCCATTCACAAGCACAATCGCAATAATCGCAACCGCGTCTACATATTCACCAAGAAATCCTGAGATTAACGTGGCAGCCAAAAGCACAAGCACCATAAAATCTTTGAACTGCGCGAAAAACAAGAGAAGCGCTGATGTTTTTTTCCCTTCTTGCAGCTCGTTTGGCCCATGCTTATCGAGGCGTTTTTTCACCTCTTTTTCTGTTAATCCTTGTTTCATGGACGTATTGGTTGCCTCTAGTAAATCTGTTTGTTCCATTTCATGAAACTTCATTCGCCTCGTCCACTCCCCTGCTCTCTTATAGAGATATCACTCTATAAGCATGCTTATTCTGACTCGTCCCATTTCATGCTATAATTATCGAATGCAGGAAGAATGAGAGGGTGTATTGCATATGTCGTTTGATGGCATGTTTACATACGGAATGACACACGAACTTAACGAGAAAATGTTTGGCGGACGAATTACGAAAGTCCATCAGCCATATAAGCACGAAGTGGTCCTCCACATTCGCGCGAATGGAAAAAACCAAAAACTATTATTATCGGCACACCCGAGCTATTCACGGGTGCACATCACGACGCAAGCCTATGAAAACCCAAGTGAACCGCCAATGTTTTGCATGCTGCTGAGAAAGCATATCGAAGGCGGGTTTATTGAAAAAATTGAACAGGCGGGCCTAGACCGCATTATGATTTTTCATATCAAAAGCCGGAACGAAATTGGCGACGAAACCGTCCGAAAGCTTTATGTAGAAATTATGGGACGCCACAGCAATATCATTTTGACAGACGGAGCGGAAAATATGATCATCGACGGGCTTAAGCATTTATCGCCTTCAATGAACAGCTACCGTACAGTACTGCCCGGCCAAGATTATAAACTTCCGCCGGCCCAGAACAAAATCTCGCCGCTAGAGGCGTCAGAAGACGATATGTTACGTCATCTCAATTTTCAAGAAGGACGGCTTGATAAACAAATTGTCGAGCACTTTTCAGGTGTATCACCGCTCTTTGCCAAAGAAGCGGTTCACAGGGCGGGCCTTGCCAACAAAGTCACATTGCCAAAAGCATTGCTGGAGCTTTTTGCCGAAGTAAAAGAGCACCGCTTCATTCCCAACATTACAACTGTAAACGGTAAGGAATATTTTTATCTGCTGGAGTTGACTCATCTAAAAGGTGAAGCGCGCCGTTTTGATTCATTAAGCGAGCTGCTCGACCGTTTTTATTTCGGCAAAGCTGAACGAGACCGCGTCAAACAGCAGGCACAAGATCTTGAGCGATTTGTTGTCAATGAAAGGAAGAAGAATGCCAACAAAATCAAAAAGTTGGAAAAAACGCTGGAGTATTCGGAAAACGCGAAAGAATTTCAGCTATATGGCGAGCTTTTAACCGCTAATCTCTATATGCTGAAAAAAGGTGATAAACAGGCTGAGGTCATGAACTATTACGATGAAGAAAGTCCGACAATTACAATTCCTTTAAACCCGAATAAAACACCTTCTGAAAATGCACAAGCCTACTTCACGAAGTATCAGAAAGCGAAAAATTCGGTCGCGGTTGTCGAAGAACAAATCAGGCTTGCACAGGAAGAGATCGAATACTTTGATCAGCTGATTCAGCAGCTTTCGTCCGCTTCTCCTCGAGATATTAGCGAAATCAGAGAGGAGCTTGTGGAGGGCAAATATTTGCGCCCTAAGCAGCAAAAAGGGCAGAAAAAACAAAAACCTCACAACCCGGTTATAGAGACCTATGAATCCTCATCAGGCTTGACGATATTAGTAGGGAAAAACAACCGCCAAAATGAGTATGTAACGACCAGAGCGGCAGCCAGAGAGGATATTTGGCTTCACACGAAAGATATTCCAGGCTCTCACGTTGTGATCAGAAGCAGCGAACCGGATGAGCAAACAATCATTGAAGCTGCGACAATTGCTGCTTATTTTTCAAAAGCTAAAGATTCGAGTTCAGTGCCTGTAGATTATACAAAAATCAGGCATGTCAAAAAACCGAGCGGCGCGAAGCCCGGCTTCGTCACCTATGACAGCCAGCATACCGTCTTTGTCACACCTGATGCTGATACTGTCATTAAGCTGAAAAAAAGCTGAGACGCATAAAGAAAAGCCAGAGCATTGTTTGCTCTGGCTTATTTCTTTCTTCTCAGCTGATAGAGTCTGTCAACTTCAGCGACAAAATCGCCGTCAATCAGCTTATTCACCTGTTCAGCCAGCTCCTTTGTATGCTTTGGACTGGCTCCGTTTGTAGAAACAGATACCGTGACATGCCCTCTTTTTACGATTTTTGGCATGTATACATTGCCAAGCTCAGCATCACTGACACAATTGACAAGCTGAAGAGGTGAAGCGGTTTTAGCAATTTCTTTGTTTACTGCCGCATTATCCGTGGCAGCAATGATCAAAAAAGCATCGAGATAATCTTCTTTTTTAATCGTACGGCCGATCCATCTGATGAGGTGATTGGCGGCCATCTGCTTGATTTCAGGCTCAACATCCGGACTGACAAGCGTAATATCAGCTCCCTCAGAAAGCACTGTTTTCAGCCTTCTGAGCGCGATACTGCCGCCACCCGCAATGACAACCTTTTTCTTCTCCAGGCTAATGTGAAGCGGGAGCATATGAACCTCCGGCAAAATCAAATTTCCCCTCTGGATTTTCGGAAGTCTCTTTCACACGATTTAAAAATGCGTTTTTCACATGAGGGTGGAAACCGATATATGAAGAAAGGTGGACATTCGGATTATGAGACTTTAATTCCTGAACCTCTCGTTCGATTTCATTCATCAGCATACCTGTAAAGAGCAAATAAGGTACGATAAAGGTTGTCACGCCGTCAGCTTTTTTAAGTTCTGAAAAAACCTCTTTGTAATTCGGGCCGCATGCTGTCAAAAAGCACGGGATGACTTCCTTGACAGGAATCATCTTTTGAAGAAGATTGGCAATACCGGTTACGTCTCTTTTTACAGCGGGATCTGAACTTCCCCTCCCAATGAGCACGACTCTGGCATTTTCATACGGAACACCTATGTCCTTCATTCGGTGATATACGGCCTTGACCACTTCTTCATCAATCCCGATCGGCTTCCCGTATGAAACACGGATCGAAGGATATCGGGATGAAACACGCGCAATTTCTTCCGGAATATCCTGTTTTGCATGTGCAGCTGTTAAAAGAAGCAGAGGCACCACTGCGATATGAGTGGCGCCTTGTTTCACACATGCTTCAAACCCAGTCTCAATTGTCGGCTCCTGAAGCTCTAAAAAACTGATTTCCTGTACAGGTGCAGGGACGTGCGCCTTGCATCCTTCCAAAAAGGCCGCGGCTTCTTGCTGCGCCTTTTTTACCCGGCTGCCATGGCCGACATATAAAATGGCTTGTTTCATTTTTACAACGCCTCGCTTAAATCTTGTTTTTTTAGTTCAGATTCAAACCATTCCAGCTTATAGTGATAATTTACAACATTTCCAATGACAATTAAACTCGGATTATTAATATCTTCTTTTATCACCGTTTCTGAAAGGGTATCAACTGTACAAAAAACAGATTTTTGCTTGTCCGTTGTTCCCCAGTGAATAAAGGCTGCCGGCGTAGATCCGCACCTGCCGTTTTCAAGGAGTTTTCTTTCAATCTGCTGCACGTTTTTGATACCCATATAGATAACAAGTGTATCAATTCCTGTGGCCAGCGCTTTCCACTTTTCATCAAAATCTTCTTCTTTTTTATAATGACCCGTTACAAAAGCGACGTTAGAGCCCGCATCTCGATGAGTAACAGGAATCCCCGCATAAGCCGCAGCCGCAATTCCTGATGTAATGCCAGGGATGATTTCAAACGGAATTCCGTTGTCAGAGAGGCATTCCGCTTCTTCTCCCCCTCTGCCGAACACAAAAGGGTCTCCGCCTTTCAATCTGACAACGATTTTCCCTTTTTGCGCATACTTCACAAGAAATCGATTAATGGTTTCCTGCTTCATCGTATGAAAATCTGGAAGCTTCCCGCAGTAGATCAGGTCTGCTTGCTCTTTGGCATATTGTAAAATTTCTTTATTTACTAATCTGTCATATAAGATGACATCAGCTTTTTCAATGGCTTTCAGCGCTTTAATTGTCAGCAGATCAGGGTCACCGGGACCCGCTCCTACAATATATACTTTCCCCATCGTATTTCCCCCGATCTATTCGAGTTCTTCCAGAAACATTTATTGTCATGTTGTTCTCGCTTGCATTCCGGCATCTGTGAAGAACACAGCAGATCATATTAGCTCAATTTTCGTTCAACAAACTCAATCAGCTGGTTTTTACAAGCTTCACGGTCATGCTGTCCTGAATCAAGAATGAGTTCCGGTGCTTCCGGCTCTTCATAAGGAGAATCAATTCCTGTGAAGAAAGGAATTTCCCCGTTTCTTGCTTTTTTGTAGAGCCCTTTCGGATCTCTTTGTTCACAAATATCGAGATCGCATTTAATGTATACCTCATTGAATTCGCCTGCTCCTACAAGCTGGCGAACCTGTTCCCTGTCCTCACGGAAAGGAGAGATAAAAGCAGTAATCACAATGGTGCCCTGCTGGACAAACAACTTCGCCACCTCTCCGATTCGGCGGATGTTTTCTTTTCGGTCTTCGTCAGAAAAACCAAGATCCTTATTTAAGCCGTGCCGAATATTATCTCCGTCCAGAACAATGACTTGATAGCCCTGCTCAAACAGTTCTCTTGCAGCGGCATTGGCAATCGTTGATTTACCTGAACCGCTTAATCCTGTCAGCCAGAGAATGGAGCTTTTGTGCTTGTTTTTTTGCTGGTACTCTTCTTTTGTAATAGAGGCTTCATGCCATACGATATCGCGATTTGTCACTGCCAGTCCCCCTTAAAATACGCCTGCTTCTTCTTTTTTCTTCATTCCTCTGATCAATACTTCTACGACTTCTGCGCGGCTGAATTCAGCAGGCGGCAGCACACCGTCTCTCAACATGCCTCTCACCTTAGTGCCTGATAAAATGACGTGATGCTCTCTGCCGTGAGGGCAAGTTTTCGCTGTTCCCATATTTCCGCATTTTTTGCAGAAGAAGCTGTGCTCGAATTTTAGCGGTGTAATCCCGAGTTCTTCAGGTTTAAATGTGTCAAACAGCTCCTGCGCCTCATATGTTCCGTAATAATCGCCTACACCAGCGTGGTCGCGCCCGACGATGAAATGCGTGCAGCCGTAGTTCTTTCTGACAAGCGCGTGGAAAATCGCTTCTCTCGGCCCTGCATAACGCATCGCCGCTAAGAAGACACCAAGGAACACGCGATCTTTCGGATAATAATTGTCAAGAAGCACTTGGTAGCTTTCCATCCGCACGTCAGCTGGGATGTCATCAGATTTCGTTTCACCTACCAGCGGGTTTAAAAACAAACCGTCTACTGTTTCAAGAGCGGTTTTTTGAATGTATTCATGTGCTCTGTGAACAGGATTTCTTGTTTGGAAACCGACAATTGTATTCCAGCCATTTTCTGCAAACTGGCGTCTAGTTTCTGCCGGTTCGAACGTAAATTCAGGGAACTGTTTTGAAGCTTTTTTAATCAATGTGATCGGTCCGCCCACATATGTATCGCCGCGGCTGAACAGCTTTTTAACACCCGGGTGTTCCTGATCGTCTGTTTTGTACACATTGACTGCTTCTTTTTGTTTGTCAGGCACGTACAGGTCTTCAATTTGTACCACGCCGTATGTTTCTCCTTCATACGTTAACTTTACCGTTTCACCAACTGACAGATCAGCTGCTTTTTGAGCGCTGACCGGGAGCGTGATCGGGAGAGACCAGACAACACCGGAAGAAAGTCGCATGTTTTCAACAACAGATACGTAATCTTCTTCATTAAAGAAGCCTTCGATCGGGCTGTACCCACCGATTCCAATTAACTCTAAATCTGCAAAAGATATCAAATCAAGTTCAATTTCTTTTTGAATGCTGCTTATATCATATGATTCATCTACTCTGTTTACTAATGTTCCTCCGTGAGGTGCTAAGCTCATAATATCCACTTCCTCCTAGTTAACATATAAAAAAACTCAGATTAATACTCAGATTCCCCCGCCTTGTTCATGGACAGATCGCCTCTCTTTACGTATGGCCTTCGTCAGGCTGACGGCACCCACCGTCGCTAAGAGCACGCTTACCATGATAAAGATTGCATAATAATCCGCTTTTAAAAACAAGGATACGAGCATATAAGAAATCGATAAAGATAAAAACGGCGATACAATCCATACCTTCAGCATCGTTTGAACAACTTGTTTATGGAACACATTCGGACCGTTTTTTGCCATGCCTATTCCGATAATAGACGATGACGTGACTTGAGCCAAAGGCACCGGCATCCCAAATACAGAACTGATGATCACCAGTCCCGCTCCTGTACTGGATAAGAGAATGCCCTCTCCTTTTGAAAATCTCGTAATTTTCTTCCCGTTTGTTTCTAATACCCGCCGGCCTAATAACAGCGCGCCAAGTGCAACAAAAATCCCTCCGTACCAGGTTCCTTTCGCGACATCCAGCACACCGGCCGCAACTAACGGGCCAACGGCATTCGCCACGTTGTTCATGCCAGCAGAGAACGCTTCGAAAAATCCGGCACCTAACAACGCAATGCCAAGGATTTTTTGCTTTTTAGACGATTTCAATTCAATCTTAAAATAACGAAACAGCTTATACACGAAATATGTGAAACCGAAAGCGAACAGCGGGACAAAAATCCAAAACGACACAATGACCAGAAGGCTGTTCACAAACAATACCTTGTAAGCCACTCCCACGCCGACAACAGCGCCGACCGTTACTTCACTTGTCGACAAAGGAATGCCGAGCAGGTTAGCTGTAAAGAGTGACAGCGCAGCGGCTCCAATAATAATGCAAACAACCGTCAGTGTAATGGTCTGCTCAGGGATAATCCCAGAGCTGATGGTTTTTACAACCTCGCCCCCGCCAATGACCGCTCCAGCGAGCACACCGACTGCGCACAGGATCAAAGCGTATGTTTTCTTTTTGATGGCTCCAGAGCCGTAAGCAACTCCCATCGAAGCTGCAGCGCCGCTTGCACCAATATTCATCGCGAAAAACAAGCTAAATAAAATAGCGGCTAATTCCATTTTACAGCTCCTTATTCATGCAGTCCGCATTCTGTTTTCGCCATACCATTCCATCTTCCTGAGCGTAAATCCTCTGCAGTAAAAGCTGGAGCGGTACAAGGCGCGCAGCCAATACTTGGATATCCTTGGTCATGAAGCGGATTGTAGTCCAGCTCATTCCGGGATGTGTATCTCCAAATGTCTTTCCAAGTCCAGTGGATAAGCGGACATACTTTTACTGATTTGAATTTTTCATCTTTATTTAAGAAATTCGTATTGGCACGACTCGGCCCTTGATCACGGCGCAGGCCGGAAAGCCAGGCCGGATGTCCCGAAAGCGCCTCTCTTAAAGGAACGATCTTTCTGAGATAGCAGCATTGATTCGGTTCTCTCTCCCACAGTTTATCGCCATATTCACCAGCTTGCTCCTCAAGCGTGAGATCTGGTTTTTTCAGGATGATATGAAGACCCGGATAACGCTCTTTCACTCGTTCAATCGTTTCATAGGTTTCTTTAAAATGAAGTCCTGTATCAAGAAACACAATCTCTGCGTCTTTTTTCACTTTATAAATTAAGTCAATCAGAACGATTCCCTCAATTCCGAAACTGCAGGCATAAACAAGCTGATTGCCGTAATGGCCGTATGCCCACTTTAAAACTGACAGCGCTCCTTTATAAGGATCGTCTTCCGGAAATGTAATCGTTGGCTCTTCCCAATTATCGTACGTTAACATTTCTTCTTTCCTCCTTTCGGAGACAAACAGTCGCTTTCTGCTGATTGCCTTTTTCCAATTGTAATGTCATGCGCGGCTGCGGTGATTGCCGCCATCCCTTCTTCCTCTTAAAATAAAAAACTTTCGATCCGGCGGAAAGAAAGACAAGAACAGCATGCAGCCCTTATCTTTCAAAATGGATTTCATTTTGCTGGAAGTAGCACCTTACAAACTGTGCAGGTTGCCGGGCTTCATAGGTCCAGTCCCTCAGCCGCTCTTGATAAGTTTTTAGATTTGTAGTAAATTTTAGCACAATTCTAACATAAGTCAACCCGACTTTTTTTATAGGATTAATAAAAAAACAGACCTCGGGGCCTGTTTTCAACTGCATCAAGGCTTTGAGGCCTCTGTGCATCAGCGAAATTTATTTATTATTTTTTAAACCAATCTTTTGACTCGGGATTTCGTTTCCACGTTTTCAGCTTTTCTAAATCCCCTGAATGAATATTTCCGTTTTCAAGCGCGACCTGTGTGAGCGCATCATAATCAGTTAAAGAGTAGTATGGCAGTTCTGCCTTCTCAAACGCTTCCTGCGCTTGAGAAAGCCCGTACGTAAAGATTGAGACGACACCAAGCACTTCACAGCCAGCCGCTTGTAAAGCTGCCGCAGCTTCAAGCACGCTGCCTCCTGTAGAGATTAAGTCTTCAATGACGACCGTTTTTTGCCCCTTTTGCACGGCTCCCTCAATCTGATTGCCTTTTCCGTGCGCTTTCGGCTTGCTTCTCACATAACACATCGGAAGGTTCAAACGGTCAGCCGCCAGAGCAGCATGAGGAATACCGGCTGTCGCTGTACCCGCAATCATTTCAGCTTCAGGAAAATGCTCTTCGACAAGCTTGCGGATGCCTGAGGCCACATCATTTCTGACTTCCGGGAAAGATAGCGTAAGGCGGTTGTCACAGTAGATTGGCGATAAAATGCCGCTTGCCCATGTAAATGGCTCGTTCGGGCGTAAAAATACAGCTTGGATGTCTAATAAATGTTTTGCGATGATTTGCTTCATGATTTGATTCCCTCCCATTCGAGTTTGACAGCTTCATAGGCTTTTACTGGGTTTTTCGCTTTTGTAATCGAGCGTCCTACTACAATTGCGGATGACCCTTTCTCTCTTGCAATTGCAGGTGTCGCTACGCGGATTTGGTCATTCGCAGCGTCTTCTGACAGCCTGATCCCTGGAGTGACAGTCAGAAATGAAGACGGCACCGCTTGGTAAATGGCTTTTGCTTCATGAACAGAGCAGACCACTCCATCCAATCCGCTTTCTTCTGTTAGTTTGCTGTAGTGGACGACCGTGTCAATCAAAGGCTTTTCGATCAGCAGTTCATCTTTCATGATTTGTTCAGATGTGCTTGTCAGCTGGGTTACCGCGATAAGGGACGGGCGTTTTTTCCCGGATGGCGTCCCTTCTTCTAAGCCTTCCAGAGCTGCTTGCATCATTTTTTTGCCTCCGGCCGCATGAACATTGACGAGGTCTACCCCAAGAGCGGCTAAGCGCTTCATCGCTTTGTGCACAGTGGTCGGGATGTCATGAAGCTTTAAATCTAAAAACAGCTCGCACTCTCTTTCTTTTAGTTGTTTAACAATCGACGGCCCTTCTTGATAAAAAAGCTCCATTCCAACCTTTACAAATAACGGTTTTTGCTGAAAAGGCGCTAAGAACGCAAGTGTTTCTTCAGCTGATGCAAAATCAAGCGCGATGATGGGCAGGTCGTTTTTCATGGTTCCAGCTCCTTCCGATACATTCTTCAATTGATTCATAGCCGTATTGGCGCAATACAGATGGCAGCTGTTCAATCATGTCCGGGCATGCAAAAGGATTCACAAAGTTTGCCGTTCCGACAGCGACCGCGCTTGCTCCTGCGAGAAGAAACTCCAGTGCATCTTCTGCCGTCTGCACGCCTCCCATTCCGATAATCGGGATGTTGACAGCCTGGCTGACTTCATACACCATGCGAATGGCAACCGGCTTCACAGCAGGTCCGGAGAGCCCGCCTGTTTGATTCGCTAATATCGGCTTGCCTGATGTTAAATCAAGCCTCATGCCGATTAGTGTGTTAATCATCGTAAGACCGTCTGCTCCCGCCTCTTCGATCGCTGATGCAATTTCTGTGATATTTGCCACATTCGGAGAAAGCTTCACATAAACGGGCACATCTGAAACCTCTTTAACCGCTTTTGTCAAATCGGCAGCCATTTCCGGGTTCGTGCCAAAAGCGATTCCGCCTGTTTTCACATTCGGGCAGGAAATGTTCAACTCAAGTGCATGAACGTTGGGCGCTTTACCGATATTCGCCGCGACCTGTACATAATCCTCGACTTTGGAACCTGCGACATTGGCGATGATCGGCGTATCAAACTGCTCAAGCCATGGCAGCTCATTTTGCAAAACGCTTTCCAGCCCCGGGTTTTGCAGACCGATCGCATTGAGCATTCCAGCGCCAGTCTCGGCTACCCTTGGGGTCGGATTCCCGAAGCGAGGCTCCTTTGTCGTCGCTTTGATCATAATGGCTCCGAGACAAGATAAATCATAAAAACGCGCAAACTCTTTTCCAAAACCGAAGCAGCCTGATGCAGGAATGATCGGATTTTTCAAATCAAGTCCCGGCAATTTCACCTCTAGCATTACAGCGCCACCTCCTGAGCTTTAAATACAGGTCCGTCGAGACATACTTTTACGTAGGATGTCTCACTTTCGTTTGTGTGGCACACACACGCAAAGCATGCCCCAATACCGCAACCCATTCGTTCCTCCATGGACAGGTAAACTTCTTTATGGGCATAATCCTGCTTTAACGCCTTCAGCATCGGTGTCGGCCCGCAACTAAGAAGAATATCAAACTCTAAGTTTTTCTGTTTTATCACATCTGTGACAAATCCGGTCTCCCCATAGCTTCCGTCAGCTGTTGCGACATATGTGTCCCCGTATTGCCGGCACTCTTCTTCGTAAAAAATATCCTTTGCCGATTGGAATCCTAACACGTGTATGACCTTTATCCCTTTTTCGTGCAAGCGTTTCGACAGCTCTTGGAGAGGCGGCACACCTACACCGCCTCCCACCAGCAAAGCCGTCTTTCCGGGTTGGACTTCATTGACAGGAAAGCCATTTCCCAATGGCCCGAGGACATCCACAAGTTCCCCTCGTTGCTTCAGAGATAAGAGTCTTGTCCCTTCCCCATCTACTCGATAAATGATGGTGACTTCATTTTTTTCAAAGTTGACGTCGGCGATGCTGATTGGCCTTCGCAAAAGAGGCGTAACCGCTTCGCTCACTTTAAGATGGAGGAACTGCCCCGGGGTTGTAAACCCTTGGACAAGTTCCCCTTTCAGAACCATTTGATACACCCGGTCTGCAATTTGCTGGTTAGAACATACTGTCAAATACGCTTTTTTCATATTGTGACTGCCGCCTCCTGATTTGTGTTGACTGCCGGCATTTGATCAGCACGGAATGTCATGCTTTCAAGCACTCGCAATATCGCTTCTGCCGTATCTAATGACGTCAAGCAGGCAACACCGTTTTCTACTGATTCACGTCTGATTCTAAATCCGTCTCTTGCCGGCTGCTTTCCTTTTGTCAGCGTATTGATGACAAACTGCGCTTCTCCGTTTCTGATCACATCAAGCAAGTTCGGGCCGTCCTGGCCGATTTTTCCGACGACCTTCGCTGGAATGGAGGCTTCTTTCAGATAACCTGCCGTTCCTTCCGTCGCTAAAATGTTGTAGCCGATCGCATGAAACCTCTTAGCGACAGCAAGCCCTTCTTCTTTGTCCTTATCAGCCACTGTTAAAAGCACGGAACCGTAGTTAGGGATTTGAATGCCTGAAGCAATCAACGCTTTATAGAGCGCTTTTTCAAGGGTGGAATCTTTCCCCATGACCTCACCAGTTGATTTCATTTCAGGGCCTAGCGTAATGTCCACTCTTCTCAGCTTAGCGAAGGAGAAGACCGGTGCTTTTACAAACACCCCTTGCTGTTCAGGCTGAAGGCCCTCGGCGTAGCCGAACGCAGCCAGTTTTTGGCCGAGAATGACTTTTGTGGCGAGGTTCGCCATTGGGATACCCGTAATTTTACTTAAGAACGGTACGGTTCTGCTTGATCTTGGATTGACTTCAAGCACGTACACTTCGCCTTGTGATAACACGAATTGGATATTGAGCAACCCGACAATGTTCAGCCCTTTGGCTAATGCGATCGTGTATTGTTCAATTTTTTTCTGAATGTCTTCTGTGAGAGACTGAGGCGGATAAACCGCGATTGAGTCTCCGGAGTGAACGCCCGCCCGTTCAATGTGCTCCATAATTCCCGGAATGACAACTGTTTCACCGTCAGATACTGCATCCACTTCAATTTCTTTCCCGGTTAAATATCTGTCAATTAATACAGGGTGCTGCGGATTGATTTTGACTGCGTTTTTCATGTAATGAAGCAGCTCTTCCTCATGATACACAATCTCCATCGCCCGGCCGCCAAGTACATAGGAAGGGCGCACCAATACCGGATAGCCGATGTTACTCGCGATGCTGACCGCCTGCTCAACTGATGTCGCTGTTTTGCCAAGCGGCTGCGGAACACCAAGAGCTCCAAGCGCTTGTTCAAATTTATCCCGGTCTTCCGCACGGTCTAAATCTTCTAATGAAGTCCCAAGGATGTTGACTCCGCGTGCAGAAAGCTCGTCTGCCAGGTTAATGGCAGTTTGTCCGCCAAACTGTACGACAACCCCCATTGGCTGTTCGAGATCAATGATGTGCATGACATCTTCAATCGTAAGCGGTTCAAAATACAGCTTGTCTGAGATGCTGAAGTCTGTTGAAACGGTTTCCGGGTTGTTATTGACAATAATGGCTTCATAGCCTGCCTGTTTAATCGCCCACACAGAGTGAACAGTTGCATAGTCAAACTCAACACCCTGACCGATTCGAATCGGACCGGAACCAAGCACGATCACACTTTTCTTTTCTGTAACGACAGATTCATTTTCCTCTTCGTATGTGCTGTAAAAGTATGGCGTTTCTGATTCAAATTCCGCAGCACACGTATCTACCATTTTGAATACCGGCGCAATTTCCGCTTGCTTTCTTAAGCTATAAAGCTCCGATTCTTTCATTTTCCACTCACGGCTGATGTACTGATCAGAGAATCCGAGTTCTTTTGCCTGTCTCAACACATCCGTATCGCCCGCTTTTGCCTTCAGTTCTTTTTCAAACTGTACGATTCCGAACAGCTTATGCAGGAAGAAAACATCGATTGCGGAAAATTCATGGAGATCTTCTACCGTGTAGCCTCTTCTGTACGCTTCAGCTAAGTAGAATAAGCGTTCATCACCGGCCTTTTTAATTCGTTTTTCAAGAAGCTCATCTGAAATGTCAGCAGCGTCTTTCAATTCAAGATGATACACATCCGCTTCCAGTGAACGCACAGCCTTCAGCAGTGACTCTTCGAGCGTGCGGCCGATCGCCATGACCTCTCCTGTCGCTTTCATTTGCGTGCCGAGCTTTCTGTTTGCTGATTCAAACTTATCAAACGGCCAGCGCGGAATTTTGGAGACGACATAGTCAAGAGCCGGTTCAAATGCTGCATATGTTTTTCCTGTTACCGGATTCATCATTTCATCTAACGAAAGGCCGACGGCAATTTTAGCAGCAAGCTTCGCAATCGGATATCCCGTCGCTTTTGACGCAAGAGCGGATGAACGGCTGACACGCGGGTTTACCTCAATAATATAGTATTGGAAGCTGTCTGGATCTAAAGCGAGCTGTACGTTACACCCGCCTTCAATTCCAAGCGCGCGAATGAGTTTTAATGATACATTCCGCAAGAGCTGATATTCGCGATCGCTGAGCGTTTGGCTCGGCGCGACAACAATGCTGTCGCCAGTATGGATTCCGACCGGATCAATATTTTCCATATTACAAACGACAATGGCGTGGTCTTGGCTGTCTCTCATGACTTCATATTCGATTTCTTTATAGCCGGCGATGCTTTTTTCAAGCAGACATTGGTGAACCGGGCTTAATTTTAAGCCGTTCTCCACAATTTCTTTCAGCTCAGTTTCATTCGAGCAGATGCCGCCGCCTGTTCCGCCTAATGTATATGCCGGGCGGACAATGACAGGGAATCCAATTTTGCTGACGAAGGCTTCTGCTTCTTCCAGGGAGTGGATGATCTCACTTTCAGGCACCGGTTCATTCAGCTCATTCATCAGTGTTCTAAACAAGTCACGGTCTTCAGCCTGCTGAATCGCAGACAGCTTCGTTCCAAGCACTTCGATGCCGCACTCTTCCAGCACGCCTCTTTCAGAAAGCTCAACCGCAAGATTCAAGCCGGTTTGGCCTCCAAGAGTAGGAAGAATCGCATCCGGTCGCTCTTTTCTGATGATTCGCGTCAGGAATTCAGGAGTGAGCGGTTCGATGTAAACCTTGTCAGCCATTTCTGTATCTGTCATGATCGTGGCAGGGTTTGAGTTGACAAGGATGACTTCATAGCCTTCTTCTTTCAACGCAAGGCAGGCTTGCGTTCCCGCATAGTCAAATTCTGCTGCTTGGCCGATGATGATCGGTCCAGACCCGATTACTAAAATTTTGTTAATGTCTACGCGTTTTGGCATACCGCTTCCCCTTCTTTCTCTGTTGTTTCGATCATTTCGATGAATCTGTCAAATAGATGGTTGGCATCCTCAGGGCCTGGCGAAGCTTCGGGATGATATTGAACCGTAAATGCCGGCAATGTTTTATGCTTGAGCCCCTCAATCGTATCGTCGTTAATTGCGATATGTGTCACTTCCAGCTCTGTTTCGCTGATGGATGACACTGTATAGCCATGGTTTTGGGATGTTAAAGCTACTTTTCCGGTGGCCAGCTCTTTTACCGGATGGTTTGAGCCCCTGTGACCGAATTTCATTTTTTCAGTATTCGCTCCGCACGCCAGCGCAAATAACTGGTGGCCGAGGCATATTCCGAATAATGGCACTTTTCCGAGAATACCTTTGATCATTTCAATCGCTTCAGGCACATCTTTCGGATCTCCAGGTCCATTAGAAAGCATGATGCCGTCCGGTTTCAGCTGAAGCACTTCTTCCGCTGTAATGTTGTAAGGCACAACAATAACGTCGCATTTCCGTTTGTTCAGCTCTCTAAGAATGCCGTGCTTCATGCCGAAGTCAACCAAGACGATACGCTTGCCTCTTCCCGGGCTCGGATATGCTGTTTTGGCTGATACTTGGGATACTTGATGTCTCGGGAGTTCAGTTTCAGTGAGCCTTTTCAGCACTGCTTCGATATCTTCATCTGGTGCAGCGAATGTTCCTTTCAGCGCGCCTGATGTGCGGATCATTCTTGTCAGTTTTCTTGTATCAATCCCCTGCAGTCCTGGAATGTTTTTCATTTTTAAATATTCGTCTAAAGTGTATGCGGAACGCCAGTTTGAAGGCAGTTCACACAATTCTTTGACGACCAGCCCTTTTACAAAAGGGGTAATGGATTCAAAATCATCACGGTTAATGCCGTAATTCCCAATAAGCGGATACGTTAATGTTACGATCTGCCCGCAGTAAGAAGGATCAGATAAAATTTCCTGATAACCTGTCATCCCCGTGTTAAAAACGACTTCTCCCATGCTGTGTTCTAA
Source organism: Bacillus sp. K7 (assembly GCF_053903245.1). Taxonomy (NCBI): domain Bacteria; kingdom Bacillati; phylum Bacillota; class Bacilli; order Caryophanales; family Bacillaceae; genus Bacillus; species Bacillus sp. K7. The sequence continues at coordinate 1,616,675 of NZ_CP096406.1, read as the reverse complement.
GCTTCCGAAGGCTTTTCCCTCGAATACCGCTCCGTTTTCCAGTACTAATCGTCTCTTCATTTGACAAGTCTCCCCTCTTCATAAGCAAGCTTCCCTGCCGCAATTGTGGCGACCGGCCAGCCGGTGCAGCTGATGCCGTTGAATGGTGTGTTTTTTCCTTTTGATAAAAATGTCTCTTTGTCGATCGCCGCTTCTTTTTCCAAATCAATTAACGTCATATCGGCAACTTGCCCCGTTTGTAATGTTCCGTATGGGAGACCGAACGCTTCGCATGGTTTGATTGTCATGTAGTCAATCAGCTGTTTCAGCGACCAGCTGCCATTTTTGACAAAGTGTGTGTAAAGAAGCGGGAATGCTGTTTCTAAACCGACAATTCCGAATGGCGCCAGCTTCATTTCTGTGTTTTTCTCTTCTTCTGTATGCGGCGCATGATCTGTTGCGATAAAATCAATTGTTCCATCTAAAAGACCCTCGATTAAAGCAGCTCTGTCTTCTGCGCTGCGAAGCGGAGGATTCATTTTATAATTTGTGTCAAGTCCTGGAATGTCCTCATCACAAAGGAGCAAATGATGCGGTGACACTTCTGCTGTCACTTTGATTCCCGCTTTTTTCGCATCACGCACGACCCTGACAGACTCTTTTGTGCTGATATGGCATACATGGTAATGGCAGCCTGCCGCCTCAGCCAGCAACACATCGCGGGCAATATGAACCGATTCACACACAGAAGGAATGCCGTTGAGCCCGTTTGCTTTTGAGAATGTTCCCTCATGCACACTTCCTCCGTAAATTAAGGAGTTGTCTTCGCAATGTGCAACAATCGCTTTGTCGATCGCAGCTGCCCGTTTCATCGCTTCATACATCATTCCTGCTGTCTGTATACCGACGCCGTCATCTGTAAAAGCAAATGCTCCGGCTTCTGTTAAAGCTTCAAAGTTTGTCATCTCATCACCGATTTGTCTGATCGTAATGGACGCATATGGAAGAACTCTGACACATGAGGTTTCTTTAATTCTGTTTTGCACCCATTCCATTTGCTCTTTCGTATCAGGAACCGGCCGCGTATTCGGCATTGCCGCCACAGTTGTATATCCGCCGCGCGCCGCTGCTTTTGCTCCGGTTTCAATGGTTTCTTTCTTCTCACCGCCCGGCTCTCTGAAGTGGACGTGGAGATCGACAAACCCAGGTGAAACGAGCAATCCGTTTGCATCAATGACCGTTTCTCCCTCCGCTGCATCAAGCTTGCCGACTTCGGAGATGATTTCTCCTGTCACTCGAATATCCGCTTCTGTTTTTTCACCATTTTCGTTAAGTATCCAGCCGTTTTTAATGAGATATGACATACGCTGCTTCTCCTCTTTTCACTTTGGTTTGTAAGGCACGCTGTATCACTGCCATTCTGATAAATACGCCGTTTTGCATTTGCTTGAAGATTCTTGATTTTTCGCTTTCTACTAAGCTGTCATCAATCTCCACTCCTCTGTTTACCGGAGCAGGATGCATAATGATCGCATGCTGCTTCATACGCTCAGCCCGTTCTACGGTCAAGCCGTATTTGTTTAAATAACCGTCTTGGCTACGAGCGGACTGATGTCTTTCATTTTGAATGCGCAGCAGCATCACGACATCGGAAGACTCAACTGCTTCATCCATTGAGACATATGTGCCGAATGTGTTTTCTTCATCTTGCCATTCCGAAGGACCGGAAAACAGTACGCGGGCACCCAGTCTTGCCAAAACCTCCGCATTCGACCTTGCCACTCTGCTGTGCTTGATATCGCCGTGAATGGAGACGGTAAGACCTTTGAATGTATTGAACTCTTCATAAATCGTCATGACATCAAGCAGTGATTGTGTCGGATGCTGGCCGCATCCGTCCCCGGCATTCAGAATCGGAATATTCACCTGGCTGGCAAGCTCTTTATAGTACTCATCTTCACTGTGCCTGATGACGCATACGTCCACACCGATTGATTCAAGCGTCCGGATGGTGTCATATAGGGTTTCGCCTTTTTGCACGCTTGTGCTTGTTCCATCAAGGTTCAGGACATTCATGCCCAGCTTTTTTTCCGCGACTTCGAAGCTAAACCGTGTTCTTGTGCTCGGTTCAAAAAACAGGTTCGCTGCAAATTTCCCCGCAAGCCAATTGTCTGTTTTTCCGCTTTTGAGATCGTGTGCTGTTTGAAGCAAATCTTTGATTTCCTCAGTGCTGAGTTCACTCATCGTCGTTAAATGCTTCATGTTCTTTCCCCTCTCATTTCAACTTTAAGGCTGAAAAAAACCCCGGTCTAAGATAGACTCGGGGTATGGTTAAATAGAGGGCAGCATTGAAGCTTCCTTCTCTTCATAACCCTTCCAAGCCTCTCTGGACTTTCATTAAAAGGTTTTAAATATGATGTTGTTCAGATGTATCCACCTGCTCTTCTTTCGCCTGCGGAAGAATCAGGTTTAAAATGACACCGACAATCGCAGCAAGCGCCATTCCTGATACTTGGAATCCTCCTTGAGACACTTGGATAAACGCGCCTCCTACACCGATCACAAGGATAACCGATGTGATAATGAGGTTTCTGTTGTTTTCATAATCAATTCTGTTGTCAATCAGCATTCTCAGGCCGCTCGAAGCGATGATTCCGAACAGCAGGAAGGAGACGCCTCCCATGACCGCTGACGGCACTGAACTGATCAGCGCTGAGATTTTGCCGATAAAGCCGAAGCATAATGCAATCACTGCAGCGCCGCCGATGACAAAGACGCTGAATACTCTTGTAATGGCCAGCACGCCAATGTTTTCTCCGTAAGTCGTTGTCGGCGGACCGCCGATCAGGGAAGCCAGAATTGTCGCCACGCTGTCACCCATGATGGAGCGATGAAGCCCCGGCTTTTTAATGAAATCTTGTCCGACAACTTTGCTTAGCACCATTTGATGGCCGATATGCTCAGACATTGTCACAAACGCGACAGGAACCATGGCCGCTGCGATGCCGAGTGTTATTGACGGTGAATAGTCTTTGAACGGGATGATAAATTCAGGCACTGCAAACCATTTCGCGTCAAGCACCGGCTGGAAGTTGACAATCCCTTGTGTAAGGGCAAATAGGTATCCGCCGATAATGCCAATCAGAACCGGTATCAGGCTTAAAAATCCTCGCAAGTAAATTGCGCATATAATCGTGATGGCCAGCGTAACCCCTGCGACACTAAAATGCTTTAAGCTGTAGACCAATTCACTCGCGTTCGGATCAGCGTACATCGCCATGTTTACCGCAGTGCTTGCCAGCCCCAGCCCGATGACGATAATAACAGGGCCTACGACTACAGGAGGGAGAACCTTCATCAGCCAGCCTGTTCCTAGCTGCCTGATCAATAAGGCAATCAGCCCATACACTAACCCCGCAAGAAACGCTCCGACCATGGCCGCTCCCGGCCCGCCGGTCGCTTTGACCAGTATGATCGGAGAAATAAAAGCGAAGGATGAACCGAGATACGCAGGAATTTGCCCTTTCGTAATGAGAAGGTAAGCCAGTGTCCCGATGCCGCTTGTCACCAATGCCACTGCAGGACTCATTCCGACCAGCTTCGGAACCAAAATCGTTGAACCAAACATGGCAAACAAATGCTGCAGGCTGAATGAAACCCACGAGAAAGGTGTCGGGACATCCCTGACTCCTAAATTTACTTTTTTCTTACTCATGATGATTTTCCCCCTGATTGTTAACTTTATATTAGGATGACTCAATGACTGTATAAAAAAACCTCTTTGCTATTTTTACGCAAAGAGGCATACAAAGTCCTGCCGAATACGCTCGGGACTTTGTTTTTGTACCTCTTTGCAACCTCTCTGGATTGCCTTTAAAAAGGTGATCTATTATTCATTTTCATAAATGGCCACGAGATCGTTTTGATCTACCTCATGAAGCTGAACCATTACCTTTTCAGCCTTTGATGTCGGGATGTTTTTCCCGATATAATCCGCTCGGATCGGCAGCTCCCGGTGCCCTCTGTCAACAAGCACAGCCAGCTGAATGGAGGAAGGTCTGCCTACATCAACGAGTGCATCCATGCCTGCTCTGACCGTTCTTCCGGTATATAGGACATCATCAACAAGAATAACTTTTTGATCGTTGATGTCTACCGGAATATCTGCACCTTTCACAAGCGGCTCCTCGTTGCTCGTTTTTTTGGAAAGATCGTCTCTGTAAAGAGTAATATCAATTTCACCGACTGTTACAGGACTTCCTTCAATCTGCTCGATTCGTTCCGCAAGGCGTTTCGCCAAGTAAATTCCTCTTGTCTTGATCCCAACAAGGATGCAGTTATTCATTCCTTTATTGCGTTCGATCATTTCGTGAGCAATTCTGGTCAGCGCCCGTCTGATTGCTTGTTCGTCGAGAATGACAGCTTTTTGATTCAATGTGTGACACCTCACAGTTCATATAGAAGAAAAAACCCCTCTTGCCAGAGCATAGAGGGGTTTTAGGACAAGGTACGCGCCAACACACGCATCCCGTCTATCCGTTATCCTTCTCAGCCTCTCTGGACTGTTTTAAAGAATCTATTCAGCTTCGTTTATTATTTCAGAAAAGAAACAGCCTGTCAATCGTTTTTTCTGAGGCTTTCGATTAATTGTGCCATATCGTCCGGAAGCGGCGCTTCAAATTCGACATATTCACCGGTGCGAGGATGATCAAAACCTAAAATGCCGGCGTGGAGGGCCTGGCCGTTAAAATCAATCGTTTTTCTGGGCCCGTATTTTGGATCGCCCGCTAATGGAAATCCGATATATTTCATATGCACACGAATTTGGTGCGTTCTTCCTGTTTCAAGCTGGCATTCCACCAGCGTAAAATCTTGAAAACGCTCAAGTACATGAAAATGAGTGACGGCGTTTTTGCCATCACGCGCTACAGTCATGCTTTGACGGTCTTTCTTGTCCCGGCCGATCGGCGCGTCAATAGTGCCGTCATCGTGAGAAATAAGCCCGTGGACAACCGCCGTATATTTACGCGTAACCGTTTTGTTGACCAATTGGTTCACGAGTGACTCATGCGCCATATCATTTTTCGCCACCATCAATAAGCCGGACGTGTCCTTATCGATTCTGTGAACAATCCCCGGACGCATCACGCCATTAATGCCGGAAAGATCCGTGCAATGAGCCATAAGGCCGTTTACAAGTGTCCCCGTAAGATGCCCGGGGGCTGGGTGAACAACCATTCCGCGAGGTTTATTGACGACCAGCACATCCTGGTCTTCATAATAAATATCAAGATCCATAGGTTCTGCCAGCACGTCGAGCGCTTCTGGCTCAGGTACAGTGACAGTCACCTGATCACCCGGCTGAATTTTATAATTGGATTTTACGGGGCTTCCGTTTACGACAATTTGTCCGTCTTTCACCCATTGCTGCACCTGGGTTCTCGACCAATCATTCTCAGTCGATGCCAGAAATTTATCAATCCGCTCACTTTTTTGTTCTTCTGAGGCGGTTATATCAATTTGATTCATGCTATTGCTCCTTTTTCTTTTTCCCGCTGTCCAACAGCATTTGTATAAATAAAAGCATGACGCCGACACATAGTGAAGAGTCCGCGATATTAAAAATCGGGTAATTGTAATCCACAATGATGACATGGATAAAATCCACAACTTCCTGTCTGAAGACCCTGTCGATGAAGTTGCCGATGGCACCGCCAAGCATAAGTCCGAGAGCTACGCCAAGAAGCCTTTGTCCTTTAGTATAACGCTGTATGTAATAAACAATGCCAATAATAACCGCGGTTGTAATGAGGTAGAAAAACCACATCTGACCGGCCAATATCCCCCATGCAGCACCCGTATTGCGATGGGAGGTGATATAGAATACCTGATCAATGATCGGAATGCTTTGTCCAAGCTCCATGTTCTTGACGACTAGCCATTTTGTCAATTGATCGGCTGCAATAATAAGAAGTGCAATGATATAATACAGCACAAACGTTCCTCCAGTTTACGGTTACTTTAATCCATTATGCATTTTATCAATAAAAAGCACCGGAGTAAAGATATATCAGGCATATAAACCAGACAGGCACTGTTATTCATACAGTGCCTGTCCATATTCGATATCCGTTGATTTCCACAGCGGAAGCGTTTTTTTTTCAAATTGGACAGAATAAATAAAATCGTTTGCTGTACGGGCTGTCGGCAGTACAGCAAGCTTTGAAAGAGGAATGGGAGCCCCAGATTCTTCACAATATCCGAATGTGCCGTTTTCGATTTTGGACAAAGCGAGAAGAACGTCTTGAAGCTCTTCTTTAATGTGATAGACCAGAGTTGCTTTTTGTTTATGATTGATTGCTGCTTGCGGGCTTGTTGAAGCCTGAAAGCAAGAATACTCAAATAATCTCGACTGTAATTCTTCTTTCATTAGAAGAAGTTCCGTATAAATTGCGGTCAGTTGATCATTCATTCATCACAACTCCTGCTCTTAACGTAATACCTATATTGTTGCCTGTGAATGATGATCTAAAGCCCATAAGATTTTTCCTGCCGTTCTAAACGATGTCACTCTTGGCACAAAAAAAGCCCGGCTTTTACGCCAGGCTATTTTTCATTAATTTTGATAGTATTTTTCAACGATTTCAGCGTTTCGCAATGAAAGTGTAGGATATTTCGGATTTGCCCCCACGTCTTTTGAAATCACTCGGGATCTTTCACACATTTCGCCTTCGGCTTTCTCGACAGCGATTTTACCTGTCGCGAAGCTTTGCGCATCGTTCGGCGCTTCATTTTCTTCGCTGATTGTCAGTTCAGAAACAATAAACAGCTGAGAAAGATTTTCTTTAATCGAAGCCAAGAGCTCTTGGTTTTCTTTGTTTGGATACAGTTTCAAGTTCGCTTCCAATGATTTACCGATAATTTTTTCATTCCGGGCAGTTTCTAATGCTTTTAGCACATCGTCACGGAAAGTCAAAAAGCGGTCAAATTTATCTTCTGTCATTTCACTGTTTGGAACCGCGATTGTTTCCGGCATATCTGTCAGCTGAACGCTCTGCTCTTCAACAAATGCTAAATGAGCCCATAATTCGTCAGCGGTATGAGGAAGGATAGGCGCTGAAAGCTTCACTAATGCTAGAAGCGTTTCATAGAATACCGTCTGCATGCTGCGTCTGTCCGGATGATCCGCATGCTCGATGTAGACAATATCTTTTGCGAAATCAAGATAGAATGAGCTCAATTCGATTGTGCAGAAATTATGGATGCTGTGGTACACAACTGCAAATTCATACTCATCATACGCTTTTTTCACTTTGTCAATCAATTTGTTCAGCTTAATCAGCATATACTGATCCACTTCGCGAAGATCTTCGACAGCCACCGCATTCGTTTTTGGATCAAAGTCGAATAGGTTGCCGTGAAGGAAACGGAACGTATTGCGGATTTTACGGTATACTTCAGCAACCTGCTTTAGGATTGCGTCTGACACGCGAACATCCGCCTGATAATCAACTGAAGACACCCATAATCTCAAGATATCGGCACCAAGCTGTTTCATAACTTTAGCTGGAACAACGACGTTACCGATTGATTTACTCATCTTGCGCCCTTCTCCATCCAGTGCGAAACCATGGCTGAGCACACCTTTATATGGCGCCTTTCCTGTTACGGCTACCGCTGTAGAAAGAGATGAGTTAAACCAGCCGCGATATTGGTCAGATCCTTCAAGGTATAAATCAGCCGGTCGAACGAGGTCTTCACGCTCTTCAAGCACCGCTTGATGGGAAGAGCCTGAATCAAACCAAACATCCATGATGTCCTGTTCTTTTGTGAACGTGCCGTTCGGGCTGCCAGGATGCGTAAAGCCTTCCGGAAGAAGATCCTTCGCTTCTTTTTCAAACCAGATGTTTGATCCGTGCTGTCTGAACAATTCAGAAACATGTTCAATGGTTTCATCTGTAATAATCGGTTCTCCGTTTTCAGCATAGAAAACCGGGATCGGCACACCCCACGCACGCTGTCTGGAAATACACCAGTCTCCGCGGTCACGAACCATGTTGTGCAAACGCTGCTCGCCCCATTCAGGGACCCATTTGGTTTCTTTAATGGCATCCAGCAGGTCTGATCTGAAATCTTTAATTGAAGCAAACCATTGCGCTGTCGCTCTGAAAATGGTTGGTTTTTTTGTTCTCCAATCGTGCGGATAAGAGTGGGTAATGAATTCAAGCTTCACAAGCGCGCCTTTTTCATCAAGCTGCTGTGTGATCGCTTTGTTCGCATCATCATAGAACATGCCTTCAAAGCCTGGCGCTTCGCTTGTCATGACACCTTTTGCATCAACCGGACATAGTACATCCAGACCGTATTTTTGGCCGATGATAAAGTCATCTTCCCCGTGTCCCGGCGCAGTATGAACACAGCCTGTTCCGGCATCAGTTGTTACGTGTTCGCCAAGCATTACAAGAGAGTCTCTGCCATATAGCGGGTGTTCGGCGACAATGTTCTCAAGGTCTTTCCCTTTGATCGTTCTTGTCACTTCATACTGATCAAACCCACATGCAGACGCCACATTTTCCACTAAAGCACTTGCTACAACAAAACGGTCTTCTCCTACTGCAATCACGCTGTACTCAAGGTCAGGATGCACCGAAATTCCGAGGTTCGCCGGAATTGTCCAAGGCGTTGTTGTCCAAATGATGATGCGCTCGCCGCTGTCCAGAACGCCTTTTCCGTCTTTCACACCGAAAGCAACGTAAATAGATGCAGAGCGTTTGTCTTGATATTCGATCTCGGCTTCAGCCAACGCAGACTCACTTGAAGGTGACCAGTTAACCGGTTTAAGACCTTTATAAATGTAGCCTCGTTTTGCCATCTCACCAAAAACGCGGATTTGCTGCGCTTCGTATTCCGGTTTTAATGTCACATATGGGTTTTCCCAATCACCGCGGACACCAAGGCGCTTGAACTGCTCACGCTGGCCCTCGATTTGCTTCCAAGCGTACTCTTCGCACAGTTTGCGGAATTCCGCTACAGACATTTCTTTGCGGTTGACTTTTTTGTTTTTTGTAAGGGCTGTTTCAATCGGCAACCCGTGTGTATCCCAGCCCGGTACATACGGCGCGTTGTAGCCGCTCATTGATTTGTAGCGGACAATAAAGTCCTTTAAAATCTTGTTAAGCGCGTGGCCCATATGGATATCGCCGTTTGCATACGGAGGTCCGTCATGTAAAACAAATTTCGGGCGGTCTTTCGTCCGTTCTTGCACAAGACGGTAGATATCCTCTTCTTCCCATTTCTTTTGCATATCAGGCTCACGATTTGGCAAATTTCCTCGCATCGGGAAATCTGTTTTCGGCATTAAGAGCGTGTCTTTAAAATCCATTTTCATTCCTCCACTGCATTTTTTCAGAAAATAAAAAAAGCCCTCTCATCCCATAAGGGACGAGAAAGCTTATCTCGCGGTACCACCCTTTTAGAAAAAGCAAACAGGCGCTTTTTCCTCTCGAGCATCGTAACGTGATGAGCGTCCTAACCTACTGATAGTTCAGAAAGGAAACTTAAGGGCTGATCTACATGATTCCGGCCATCCCGGACTCTCACCATCTCCGGGTCGCTATGAAAGCCTGAAGGAAACATGACTGTCCCTTTCAACCGTCTTTTCATCTGAATTTATGAACGTATTATATTCGACAAGCTAAGAACATGTCAAGGCAATCAGAGAATTTATTCCTTTTCCTCAAATACTGCGTCGACTTCATACTCAAGCAGATGATCCCAATCGTCATTTTTCAGAAGATCGAGCTGAGCTTCAATCAGCATTTGGAAACGTGTTCTGAATACTTTAGACTGTTTTTTCAGCTCTTCAATTTCCATGGCGATTTTTCTTGATTTTGATAAAGATTCGTTAATAATGCGATCAGCGTTTTTCTCCGCTTCCCGAACGATCAGCTTTGCTTCTTTTTGAGAATTGCGTTTTACGTCTTCAGCCGCCTCTTGAGCAACTAAAATCGATTTATTCAGCGTTTCTTCAATATTGGCAAAGTGTCCGATTCTTTCATCAAGTTCATTGACTTTCGCTTCCAGCTCCGTTTTCTTACGGAGAACAATTTCGTAATCTTTTCTGACTTGCGCTAGGAATTCATTTACTTCATCTTCATCATATCCGCGAAAGCTTTTTGTAAACGTCTTGTTGTGAATATCATTTGGCGTTAATGGCATGATGCCACCTCCATTTTTACATTTCAGTACGGTTATCTAGTTCACATTATAAAACAAATTTTGCACAGATGGAGAAAAAAACTGAAAAACCGACTATTTTTGTCGCTCAAACGTTACTCTCCATTTGTCTTTTTTGGTTTTTCCTTCGATTTTTGTTAAGCTGCAACGGCCAAAGCTTCTGATAGACAGCATGTCCCCTTCTGCCACTATGTATGAAGGATCTTCAACTACCTTCCAGTTCACTTTCACGAGGCCGTTTTTTACAAGCGTCTGTGATTTCTGGCGGGATTGTCTGCTCATAGAGGCGCAGACGGCGTCAAGCCTTAAAGAAGAAACCGTGTCATCTCTTATTTCGACATCAACTGCTGGAATGTTAAGGTCTGACAAGTCAATTTTCTCAAGGCTGACCGCCGCTTTCCCTGCTTGGGTCAGCTGTGCCGCCACAAAATCAGCGGTATCGGCTGAGACAATCAATTGCACTGCCGTCTCAGAAAACACGATATCACCAAATTTTTGCCGCTTTAAGCCTATGCCCATCAATGCACCAAGCAGAGCACGGTGATCTACTGAGACAAATTTTTCAGCGTACCGGACGTGAAATGCCTGCAATTCAAAATCCGACTCTTCCGGAGTGATGTACTCTGGATACAGGATCGCCCGTTTCCGCTCCGCTCTGTCATAGCCTCCGGAAAAAGCAAGTCCAACATCGGCCTGTCCCGTAACAGCAGAGAGGATGACCTGCTCTCGAGGGTCTAAAAAGTCGGTCAGCTTCATTCTGTACTGTTCCTGGACAATTCTTTTCCATTCGAGCGCCTGGTCTATAAAGGCCCGCTCGTCTTTTCTGAAGTGCTGATAGATATCGCTCATCGTCTTTCCCTTCTATGTAAAGAGGCTTGGCTGCTGCCAAGCCCCTATCAAACTGTCACTTTAAAACGCAATCATGCGATAAAGCCCCCACAAGCCGGTTGTCGCAAACCGAAGCACAAGAATAGCCACAATCGGTGAAATATCGAGCATTCCGATTGGCGGGATGATTTTTCTGAATGGTTCGAGATACGGTTCACAAATCTGGGCTAAAAACCGCCCGACCGCTGTTTCTCTTGTACTCGGCACCCATGACATAAAAATATATATGATCAGGGCAAATGAGTATATTGTAATTAATAAGCTTAAAACCGAAAAAACTTGATAAAGGATCATCTCGCTTTACCACCTCTGATGTTCGTCTTCAGATATGAGCTCAGAAATTGTGCCTGATACGTCTACGTTGTCAGGCGTGCAGAGAAAAATATCAGAGCCGATCCTTTGAATATCGCCGCCGATGGCATAAACGGTTCCGCTTAGAAAGTCAACAATTCGCTTAGCCTGGTCATGCTGGATCCGCTGAAGATTGACGACAACTGCCCGCCGGTTTTTCAAATGGTCTGCTATTTCCTGCGCCTCCGCATAAACGCGCGGCTCACTCAACACCACTTTAGAGGATTTCTGAACACTTTGCAAGCTCACTACATTCTGTTTGCCCGCAGGTTTTTGGGCAGCGTAAGCCGGCTTTTCTTTTTGCTCCTGCTCCCCGTCAGATTCCCGCTCTGTCTCAATATATTCATATTCGTATTCTTCATCTTCCATTGAGAAAAAGTTTTTCAGTTTATTTTTCATACTCATTGCTGTACACCCCCTGTTTCATTTCCGACTAACGATGAGCCGATTCTAATATAAGTAGCCCCTTCTTCAATTGCAATTTCAAAATCATTTGACATGCCCATCGACAGTTCTGTACACGGAGCGTTCGGCTGTTTTAGCTCCTGAACCTGGTCACGGAGTTCTCTCAGCGCTTTGAAACAGCTTCTGATCTGATCTTGATCATCAGTCAGCGGAGCCATTGTCATCAGTCCGGCCACAACGATATGGCCAAAACCGGAAAGCTCCTGTATGAATGGAATGACTTCCTCTTTTTTTATGCCGTGTTTAGAAGGCTCAAGAGAGGTATTGACCTGCACAAAGCACTTGACAGTACCTTCAGCCCGTTTTTCAATTTTTTTCGCTAATGAGAGCCGGTCTAAGGAATGGATATAAGAAACCGCATTGACAACGGCTTTTGCTTTTCTTGATTGCAGACTGCCGATAAAATGCCATTCCGGATTCCCTTTTATGATTTCCTGTTTGCGGAGCAGTTCCGCGTCCCGGTTCTCTCCGAGGCAGGTGATGCCCGCATCCACTGCCTCCTGTGCTCTTTCAGGCGATACATATTTCGTGACTGCAATAACCGTAACTTCATCGGAGCTGCGGCCCGATCTGTTACATGCTTCGTTTATTCGTTCGTTTATATGTCGTAAATGATCAACAACACGCAAGATCTTTTATGCCTCCTTCATTCCGATAAAGGACATCATCCGTCCAGTTTTCCCCTGATCGCGGCGGTGTGAATAGAAAAGAGACGGCTCACTTTCCGTGCATAAACCGCTGACAGAGATCTGTTCATTTGCCAAACCGCTGTCGATCAGTATGAGGCGGTTCAGTTCTTTCAAGTCAAGCTGATATTGTCCCTGTCCCGTCTGATTTACGGCACGTTCTGCCGAAACCGGCAATGCGCGGACAGCATTCATGACTCGATCGTCTACCGTATAGCATGCTCCGCTGATAGACGGTCCAATCACAGCATAAATATCTGAGGGATTTGAACCTTCCTGTTCGGCCCATTGCTTCACCATTTCTCTGCCAATCTGTTTGACAGTGCCTTTCCACCCGGCATGGGCAACCCCGACAAGCGATGTAACCGGATCATAAAAGAAAAGAGGCACACAATCAGCAAAGCATAATGCCAAAAATACATTCTTTTCATTTGTATAGAGCCCGTCTGTTGCTTTTAAAGCTGTCTGATACTCACGGGCGCCTTTTCCCCTATCACTGTGCGTCACTTTTTGGACGCGATTATCGTGTGTCTGATCAGCAAATACCCAAGACTGCAAATCAATATTAAACATATCGGCAATATATTCACGATTTTTAACTACATCTGCATCTTTGTCATGAACGTGCAATCCTGTATTTAACGATTCAAAAGGCTTCTGGCTGACACCGCCGTTTTTCGTTGTAAACCCGGCGATGACTTCTCTGTCGTTTTGAATCGCTTGTGTCCAGTCTTGTATCATGAGTGTCGAGGGTGTGGTAAGACTGAATGGGTGATATGTATTCATGGTGATCCAACCTTTCGACAAACATTAAAAAAAGCGGAATTTCCCACTTATTTTACCACATCTTTCTGCATTCGTTGAGCGCCGATTTGCATATTTCTAAATGAAATGTGCCGAAAGAATCTAGGCTTCCGGCATTTACCAATCAACGGCATACAAAACAGGTTATGCATGCGGCTCACTTAATCGGACCAAGATCACATCTTCCCCGATTTTTACTATATTTCGCCATGGAATGACCAATTCCTCTTCTTTTCCAAAAAATCCGAGAACTTTCCCATTTCCCCCCAGTATGATTGCCTGAATTTTGCCTGTGGTCACATTGATATCGATATCGCCAATGCTCCCCAGCTTTTTTCCGTTTGAGACATTAACGACATCCTTCACCTGAAATTCAGAAATGCTGATCATTCCATCACGTCCTTTTTCCGTCCTTTTTTCAAGTATATGAACGGGCGGGCTGAACCTTGTCAGCAAGAAGAAATTTTCGTAGTTACTGTTCTTTTTTACCGCTGCACCACCTGATGATAAAATCAAGCATGATTTTTGTGTAATCTATCAGCTGCTCAATCGATACCTCCTCGTTCACAGAGTGTGCATTGTGCAGATCACCAGGACCGTAGATTACGCTTGGTATGCCGGCATTATACAGCCACCCCCCGTCTGTAACGGATTGAGAAACGTCCATAACCGGACGCTCCCGTTTCACCTCCTCATGAGACGCCGTAAGCGCTAAGACGCCTGGGTGGTATGGGTCAACTTCCAGTGCCGGGAAAATTTCTCCTCTGTCTTCAATCATAGAAGAGCCTCCCCACTTAAAAACAGGGCGGTTTTCCCTCAGCCAAATATCACTGTCACTCAGGCGGTTGATGTAATCTTCTATTTCCGCTGCCACTTGTTCATGGGTTTCGTTTGGGTAAAAATGGACTGTGATCCATAGCCGGCACTCGTCCGCTATAAAAGCCGCATGTCTGCCGCCTTCTATGACAGCCGGGTTAATCGTATTTGTACCTGGTGTAAAACCGGGATAACTTTTCATAATGGACCAGTGGCGTTCTAGTTCACCGAGCCCCGCAATGATTTTTGCCATTTTTTCAATTGCGCTTGCTCCGAATGTTCCCCCGCCTGCGTGAATCATATTCCGCCTCGTCGCATCATGAAACGTTTGACTGCTTTTGATTTCAATCCAGCCTGTAATGACTCCGCCTTGGCCTTGTATATGCATATCACTCGTATCCGCCACAACTGCAAAATCAGCATGATAGCCCCTTTTGCAGCATTCAAGCGTGCCGGCTTCTCCAACTTCCTCCCCGATCACCGATTGCAGAATCAAGTCACCGGGAAGTTCAATACCGGCTTCACGAATCAATTTCACCGCAAACAGCACACACGCCATTCCGCCTTTCATATCAGAAGCGCCCCGCCCGATTAAGAGACCGTTTTTTTCAATTGGGTGAAATGGATCATGCTCCCACTCCTCATCCTCTTTTACCTCTGCCACATCTACATGGCCATTGATGATCAAGCTATGATAATCTGCTGAATCTGTTCCCTTTAGTAGACCTACAACATTGGGGTCTCCCGGGTACACGTCCCATTTGTCAATCAAGAATCCATTTTTCTTTAAAAATTCTGCAACCCATGACTGAATGCCGGCTGTATTTCTTGCAGGCGGAGCAGGTGTTTTATAGGAAATCAGCGTTTTTGCTAGCTGAATAAGCTCCTCCTTTTGATCTTCCGCTCTTTTTATCAGAGAGTCTATTTGTGGCTTCATGTCATCCGCTCCTTTTTTAAAAATCAAAAAGCCGTTTCACATGTATGAAACGGCTTCATCAAAATAAACAGAGTCCTATGTACTCCGAATTTTTCACCGCTTCCCTCCGCTGGCATGATCCAGATCAGGTCAAAAGGGTTGAGACCTATGTCTCTCTCAGCTTCGAAAAGCACCCCTAGGATGAATCAATATGAGTTTGTCAGGCATTCGTGATCGGCTCGGCTCTTGTTAAATACGGCCGGCCCTGATTCCATAATACATGGATTGGTGTATCAAAAAAAGCGGAAAGTATATGATCAGTAAGCATTTCCTTCATTTCTCCCGATCGAAAGACCTCTCCCTGTTTTAATAAAAGGGCTTTGTCAAAGACCGGCAAAATTTCTTCCGCATGATGAGTCACGTAAAGGATCGATGGCGCATTTTCTTTACTTGCAATGTATGTAATCGTATCTAACAGCTTTTCCCGGGCAATAAAATCCAGCCCTGTCACTGGTTCGTCCAATATCAACAGCTCAGGATCGGCCATTAGCGCTCTTGCAATCAAAGCTCTTTGTTTTTCTCCTTGAGAAAGCGTCTCATAACGGCGGTCCGCATATTCAATTGCCCCCAAGTCCTCTAACAAACCGATCGCTTTTTCCCTGATTTGCGCACTTGGCGTTTCATATAATCCAATTGAAGCGTAAGCTCCGCTCAAAGCAATTTCAAATGCTGAATCTGCCGGATAAAATTTTTGCTGAAGTGCCGCTGAGACAAGGCCGATTTTCCGTCTAAGCTTCTCCCCAAGCTCCGTTTTGCCAAATTCATGGCCAAGCACCTGCATCTCGCCTGATGTTGGAAAATAATAAGAGCAAAGCATATTTAACAGCGCGGTCTTGCCGGCTCCATTCAGCCCGTAAAGCACCCAATTTTCCTTTTCTTCCACCTTCCAATGAATATCTTTCAGTATCCATTTTCCATTTCGTTTTAGTGAGACATTGTCAAGCTGCAAAATCATCGTGGTCCCCCTCTTTACTGCCTTTGATAATTATTTAAATTTTCATAAAACTTTGCACAAACTAGGATATCTTATTTTTTCCAAGACGTAAACCACGTGCAATCAATAGAAAAGCCTTTAAAACAAAAACTGTTTTAAAGGCTTTTCATTATTGGTGAATATTCTTATTCATTTGTTTGATAGCCGCTTTTTCAAGCCTGGACACCTGAGCTTGGGAAATCCCGATTTCCTCGGCTACTTCCATTTGTGTTTTCCCTTGGAAGAACCGCTTTCTCAAAATCATTTTTTCCCTATCATTCAGCCTTCTCATGCCCTCTTTTAAAGCTAGCTCTTCAATCCATTGTGAATCTTTATTGCGCTCATCACTAATTTGGTCCATTACATAGATCGGATCTCCGCCATCGTTATAGATCGGCTCAAATAGAGAAACCGGGTCCTGGATAGCATCGAGCGCAAATACGATTTCCTCATGCGGTACTTCAAGAACTTTTGCGATGTCTTCTGCAGTCGGCTCCTTGCTTGTCTCACTGATTAACCGCTCTCTTACCTGAAGTGCCTTGTAAGCGATATCCCGGAGTGATCTTGAAACACGAATCGGGTTATTATCGCGTAAATACCTGCGGATTTCTCCGATGATCATAGGTACAGCGTATGTTGAAAACTTAACATTGTGGCTTAGGTCAAAATTATCAATGGATTTCATTAGTCCGATGCAGCCGACCTGAAATAAGTCATCAACATACTCTCCTCTGTTATTAAATCTTTGAATGACACTTAAGACAAGACGCAAGTTCCCGTTTACAAGTTTTTCTCTCGCTGAATCATCGCCTTCATCCTGCAGCTGCCTAAACAGCTTTCTCATCTCTTCATTCTTGAGTACTGGTAATTTGGAGGTATCCACCCCGCAGATTTCGACTTTATTTCTCGACACTTTTTTCCCTCCCTACAGGAGCTGCTGTACAACGTTAAGTATCTCCTTGGGTGGGAAAAATATGCACTGCACGGAGACCGAAAAACAGTCGAATCCAGGAAATCCCTGTCAAATCAAGGGGTTCCAAACCACAAAAATTTTTACACCATTTTGTTGAACTCTTTTCTCAGCCTTTTTATAATTCTTTTCTCCAGACGCGAAATATAGGACTGAGAAATTCCCATCATATCCGCTACATCCTTTTGGGTCTTTTCTTCTTCACCGACAAGCCCAAACCGCAGCTCCATGATTTGCTTTTCCCTCTCATTAAGCTGTTCAAGCGCTTTTTTCAAAAGCTTTTTATCTACATTTGCTTCTATGTCTTTTGTGATAATGTCATCGTCAGTGCCGAGCACATCAGAAAGCAAAAGCTCATTGCCGTCCCAATCAATATTTAGCGGCTCATCAAAGGAAACCTCTGACCGGATTTTGTTGTTTCTTCTTAAATACATGAGGATTTCATTTTCTATACAGCGTGAGGCATAGGTCGCCAGCTTGATTTTCTTTTCTGGATTGAATGTATTCACAGCTTTGATTAATCCGATGGTGCCGATGCTGATTAAATCCTCTATATTAATTCCCGTATTTTCGAATTTACGGGCGATATAGACGACGAGGCGCAAATTGCGTTCAATCAAAATGGCGCGAGCCGCCTGATCGCCGTTTGGGAGCTTCATTAACAGAACCTGTTCCTCATCTTTAGATAATGGAGGCGGCAGGGCTTCACTCCCGCCTATGTAATAGACTTCATCACTTTTCAGCCCAAGTTTCATCAGCAGCTTATACCAGAGGTGCGTCAATCGCAATTTCAGTTTTTTCATCTTCCTCTCCCTTCTAAATGTCACGTCATTTGAGTATGATAAGTAACGGACATTTGCGAACATTATGAAACGTGTTTGATGGCCTTGCCCGAAAGCATTTTCGGATGAATAATGGCGTCAAACTCTCCATCTGCTGATAGCTTTGTTGTGCTGATTCCGATTAAGCATTTATCCGCAGAAATCATTTCTTCTTTTGTCATAATTGTTACGTGATCCGGTTTAACGCATAATAAAAATTGATTTTGCTGACCTACTCCCCTATATGGAATCAGCCTCAGTTTATCTAAAAAGCGAAACGAATCATCGAGCTGTTGGGTGGCTTCCAATGGATCTGTGTTGCGAATGATCATTGTTTCGGCTGCTCCGAAAATCGATTCCAGTTTATCAATGTGAATAATCATGACCGGCGTTTTAGTAAGCGGATCGTACAACTGATTACCAGAATCAACCAGTCCTCTGGCATGAAGCGTTTGGCCGCCTAAATCCGCCTGAATGCTGACTCGTTCCTCATACTGAATGTTTTTTGTATCAATATCTTCAATTCTTCTCTTAGAAAAAAACCACAATGCTGGAAAGCCAGCAACAATAAACAACCAGCTGATCGGGTCTCCAAACCCAGTTTGATTGGTGATCATGACACCGTTTCGAACAACGGAATTGGTCTGCAGCAAAGAATGGGCACCGATAATTCCTCCCCCCATTAAAAAAGTGGCAAAATAAAAGGAAAACAAATTTTGAAAGAAATAACGAAATCTTTTAAAGCCAAATGTCACCATCACAATAACAACTGAAAAAGCCAGCTTACCGGCCGGGTGTTCAACAATTGGCGAAAAAGGAGTAAACACCAACACGACAATACTTGAACCGATGAACGCTCCGCCTATCACTCTTCTTTTTTTCACATGCCGTTTTAAAATAAATGCCGTTAGCAAAAGCAAAAGCGCATCAAAACAAAAGTTTAACAGCCAAATGACATCTAAATAGATTTTCACATCTGACTCCTTTCTTGCATCACGCTGCTCCCCTTCTTGTTTCATAGTATAAATCAAGCTCTGTGGGAAAGTCTGTCAGTTAATGTTGAGAGGAAAATACAATTTTTCAGAGATATCTGCTTAATTTGTCGAGGGAATAAATGAGAGTATAGATAAAAAAGCTGCCGTTGACCGGCAGCTTTTTACTCTTAATTTTCAGTATTGATATAGAGTTTTCCATTCGCTGTTTTTCTTGCTTCATTTCCATAATCATCACGTACAATCACTTCTACTTTTGCTCCGTTAGCTTTAATAGAAGAAGTAGCTGTCCAATAGCCTTCATATCTCCCCGGAGAAATTTCTCTTAACGGGAGCTCTGTGGCGTTTTGCACACTCGCTCTTGCATTTGTCAGCGGCATACGAATGACAAACGTTGCATCCAAATCTTCAGCGCTTGAGAATGCGATTTTTACAGATTCACCGGCTTTTAGGATTTTGTCCTCTCCCGGAATCAAACCGGAGATGACAAGCTTGTCAAAGTTGACATCGATGACAGCCTTTTTCGTTGTTTTGTTGCCTGCTAAGTCTGTAGCAATCACCTTGATTTCATTGCTTCCATTCTCTAAAAGAATACGGGCTGAGTATGAACCATCAGTTACTGTTGCTTTTTTGCCATTCACCTTGACATCTTTCAGATTGTCATCGGATACAGACCCTTTGACAGTCAGCGCTTCGTTGTTTGTTTTCTCGCCATTCTTTGGATTGTCCAGCGTTAATTCAGGCTTGTTTTGGTCAAGGGTAATTGTCACAGGGCTGGAAGCATCCGTAGTCCCTTTGTCTGTTGATGCAGTGGCCGTCAGCTCATTTTCACCCTCGCTGAGTGAGACGCTTGCCTGGAACGTGCCATCAGCAGAAGCTTTTGTTTCTCCTGCTTCTTGCTCTCCATTATAAAGGTGTACCGTTGTTCCCGGAGAGGCTTTTCCTTTTACGGTGACGCTCTCCTTATTTGTGTATGATTTGTCTGCCGGTGAAGTGATCTCAGGTACAGCCGCTTCATAATCAACCAATGCGCGGATCATATAGTTGCCGTCGGCTTCATCACCCGGCAGCCATTCCCCGTCTATATATTGCCAGTTGCGGCCCGAATTCTGACCGGTTTCATCCATTGCCAGTCCTGGTGAATATGGATCTGGTTTCGATTGGATGTATACGAGATAAAAATCTTTATCGACCATAATCCCTTTTGAACTGAGATCAACCTTAGTCCATTCGCCATTGCGAAGGGCTTCAGCATTAAATGGCCCGGCAATTTTCTTGCCCGGTGCTCCGTCTTCTCCTGTAGCATCGTAAACCTCAACCTTAAACTCTGTCCCTCCAGGATCAGGGAACTCTGTATCCCAGAATCTGAACAGCCCTCCTGTAAGCATGCCTTTGTCCTTGCCGTCAGCCAGCGTCATTTTGACCGCCCATCCGTTACCGGCTGCAAAATAGGAATTGGCATTCTCCGCCGTCCCGTCATCATATGCAATCTCACCCGGATAACCGACGAAAGGCTTTAGTACAGTTTCTTTCGTAACATCGCCTTTTAAATCAACGGTAAATTCATCGCTATAGTAACCCGCTGCAGCGATTCTAATCGTATAGGAGCCTTCATAGGCCTCAAGCGCATATTCACCTTTGTCGTTTGTCGTAGCAGGTTCTACCGCAGCATCCTCCACAACATAAACGGAGGCTCCTTTTACCGGCTCTCCTGTCGTTTTATTAATGACTGTGCCTTTTAAGGTGCCTTTCTTCAATTCTTCTAACGTAAAGTTAGCCTGTGTCGTCTGATCTGCCTGCAGAGAAACCTTTTGCGATTTCGATTGATAGCCGTATGCTTCTGCCATAAGCGTATAGTCTCCCGCTTTGTGCGTCAGCGTAAACTGCCCTGTGGATTGATCAGAATATGTTGATTTTCCCGTTTCTGCAACACTGACTTGCGCCCTGAGCGGCAAAACTTGAGGCTGTATCGCTTTGCTCTGAGCCTTTACCGCTTGGTTAGCAGATGGCTTAGCTTTTTTCGGATTCACCGTCTTTTTCTTTTGCTTTCCAGGCGATTTTTTTTCAACACCCAGTTTATTCTTTTTGACTGTTTTTCCGGCTGATTTGTCAGAAAGCACTACATCATCAATATACCAGCCCTCTTTTGCAATGCTATCATCGGATTGAAGGTTAAACATGACTTGAATATTTTGACCTTTATAAGCGGATAAATCAATTTCTTCATCCATCCAGCTTGATGTTTTTCCATTATAAACACGAGCCTGCTCCCAATTCTTTTCACCTTCAGGCAAAACAAAAACGTAGCCATAATCAAAATCATCCTCTACATTGTGCCAGCTTTTAAATTGGAGATACAGGTTTCCGTCATCCGGCACTTTAATAGGAGGCATCATGAGATTCATATTTGCTGAGTTGGCGTAGTTTCCTGCCAGATTTGTTCCATATACTTTTTCTCCCGAAGCTGCTGTAGCTGGGCCTACTGACGGAACTCCCCATTCCCAGCTGTTATTTGTTCCGCTTGACATCCAGCCTCCGGGTTCAGTTTCAAAGTCTTGCTTATAGCCCGTTGTGATGCTTGGTTTCACTATAACATCGTATATATCAGATTCAACGCTATGGCCGCCAAAATCCTGAATCATCCACTTATAGCTTAGGGCAGTTCCTTTTACGTTCGGGATCACCGCCTGATACGTTCCTTTCAGGTGATCTCCGCTGATTCGTTTAGCCGTTACTTCTGTCCACTCCCCTTGATCAAGCTTATAGGACAGTTTGACAGATGTCACACTTACATTGTCTTCAGCTACCAAAGTCAGCGGCAGGTTCGCGCCTTCATAGGCTTCTGTTGCTTTCTCATGCTGATAGACAGGGGGCTCTTGATCGTCTCCCTCTACAGAAACCTGTCCCTCTGCTTTTCCTAAACCATCTGTAACAGCTGACACAGCATCAAAAGCGTTCACCAAACCATGGCCGTATCCGTTATTCGGAGAATCGGGAAATGTTGAATCCGTCAACGGTTCAGCCGTGCTCGTTAATATATCCTCCATCTGATCAACAGAAAGTGAGGCATCCGCCTGTTTCAGCAATGCAGCAACAGCGGACACATGCGGTCCTGCCATTGATGTGCCGTCCCATCCGTCCTCATATGTCTGGCCAGGAACGGAAGACCGGATATTTACACCCGGGGCAGAAATTTCTGGTTTTATTTCGTCATATGGAGATGGTCCTTGAAGAGAAAAGTCAGCAAGCTTTTTGTTAATATCAGTCGCTCCCGTTGCAAACGATTCCGGATAGTTTGCCGGATTTGCAATAGAACCGGGACCGCCCGGAATAAAGATATCAGTATTTCCTGCTGAAAACTCAGGGAAAATATCGGCCGCACGCCAAGCATTGACCATGTCTCTGTACCATTCGTCAAGTCCTGAGCCTCCACCCCATGAATTATTGACAACATCAGGAGCCATTTCCGGATGAGGATTGCCCTCTGCGTCCTTTGGAGCTAAAACCCATTCACCTGCATCCAAAATGTCAGCATCAGTGCCGCCATCTTCGGAGAACGCTTTAACAGCAATCCATTTTGCGCCTGGGGCTACACCGATTTGATTTGTACCATCGGGTTCAGATCCCACCATCGTTCCTGTCACGTGAGTTCCATGAGCCAAATCATCGTAAGGGCTTGCTTCGCCCGTTACGGCATCATACCAGTTCATTTCATGATCAGGCTCATCAGGATTTTCTGGATGATATCCGCGATATTTCTCTTTTAATGCCGGATGGTTCCATTCCACGCCTGTATCAATGGACGCGACAACCGTACCAGTTCCATCGTATCCAAGCGCCCAAGCTTTCGGGGCGTCGATTTGGTCTATATTCCATTCCACACCGTCAGTTGCTTTGACAGCTTTTTGCGCTTTTTTCATATTAAATGGAGAAGATGACCTAAACAGCTGCCGTTTCTCATTTGGAAGCACCTTTTCCACTTCAGGGAACTGCGCTACTTTTTCCATCACTTCTTTTGAGGCATGAACAGCGATCCCATTCACTACATAATAAGAGTGAATTTGGTCTGCATTTCCCTTATTTTTCTGGCTGTTCAAGTATGTTAAGACATCTCTCTGGGATTCATCGGCTGTGACTTTTAAAGATGACACAACGGCAGAACGCTTTTGATATTCCGTCTTAGCGGCAGTCAGCTTCTTCGATTTCGCTTTTTTAACAGCCGCTTTTGCCGCTTTTTCTGTGTTAGCTTTGTCTTTAAATTTAATCAAAAAGGTTGTTTTTTCTTTCTTTTTAAAGCTTTTCTTTAATGAACTCGAGATCTTGTTTTGAATGGATTCAGCAGATTGAAGCTCCTGTTTAACAGAAGTTGAGGCACCTTTGCTGCTTGCCCCGGCTGCACCCGGAAACAGCAGTGAACCAATGACAACCGTACTTAAAACAGAGCTAATGAGTCTGTTTTTCGTTTGTTTCCTCATTTTTATCCCCCTTTTTCAACATGCTTTGCCAAAAAAAATGTCGTCCCTCCTTTTCCAAATGAATGGTTTGTCAGAACATCGCTGTACGTTAACTGTAGACAATTCACATTACAGATATTGTCGTTTTATGTCACTTTATTTCCATATATATGAAAATGATAAAATTGTCATGATATTCGAATGAGTCTTATAGTCTGCTTAGCGGCGATATGAAGGAATATATAGGAGAAAGGTCTTTAATAAGGAGAAAAGGTTGAAAAACAAAAAGGACAAAATCGAAAACGATTTTGCCCTTTCTATTAGCCGCGTTTATTGCGGTTTCTTAAGAATGTCGGGATATCAAGAGTATCATCAGCCGGCTGTGAGGTCTGACGGCTTACTGTGTTTTGTTGCTGAGGTTCCTCACGTTTCTGCTCACGCTTTGGAGCACTTTGATTATGTGTTTTAATGCTTTGGTTTAAACTTGGACGCTGAGGTTTTGTCACGTCCTTCTCTTGTTCAATGAAACCAGTCGCAATCACTGTCACCACAATCTCGTCTTTTAGATTTTCGTTAATAACAGAACCGAAAATCATATTTACGTCTTGATCAGACGCCGAAGCGACAATGTCTGCAGCTTCCTGAACTTCATACAAACTGAGATTTGTTCCCCCAGTGATGTTCATAAGGACGCCTTGCGCGCCGTCAATAGCCGCTTCAAGCAGCGGGCTGGAGATTGCTTTCTTCGCTGCCTCTGCCGCGCGGTTTTCTCCAGTCGCAATCCCGATACCCATCAAAGCAGATCCTTTGTTTGACATGATTGTTTTCACGTCAGCAAAGTCAAGGTTGATGAGACCAGGTGTAGCAATCAAGTCTGAAATACCTTGAACCCCTTGACGGAGGACGTTATCCGCTTCACGGAATGCTTCAAGCATCGGCGTGTTTTTATCAACAATTTCAAGGATTCGGTCGTTCGGGATCACGATCAGTGTATCCACCGCTTCTTTCATTGCTGTAATTCCGCCTGCAGCTTGAAGCTGTCTTTTGCGTCCTTCAAATGTGAACGGTCTTGTGACGACTCCGACTGTTAAAGCGCCTAAATCTTTCGCGATTTGTGCGATTACCGGTGCGGCACCTGTTCCTGTTCCGCCCCCCATACCAGCTGTCACGAATACCATGTCAGCGCCTTTTAACGCTTCTTCAATCTGCTCTTTGCTTTCTTCAGCAGCTTTTTTTCCGACTTCCGGATTCGCACCTGCTCCTAATCCTCTAGTCAGCTTTGCGCCGATTTGCATTTTCACTTCTGCTTTTGACAGGTTAAGAGCTTGAGCATCGGTATTCACCGCGATATACTCTACTCCTTGCACTTCATTTTCAATCATTCGGTTAACGGCGTTGTTACCGCCGCCTCCTACTCCGATTACTTTAATTGATGCTAAGCCGTCTATGTTTGTTTCGAACTCCAACATGCTAAATCCTCCTAATCTGCCGAATGACTATCTATCTATTCCCAAAACATGCTTAATAGTTTTTTCATTTTGCTCTGTTTATTATGTTCGGCTTGTGTTTTTTGTTTTCCTTTTGGCCGCTGCTGCATCTCACTCTGGTGATGATGCTGCTCTTGTTCCTCAATTGAAGAGACTGCGATTTCCTGTATCGCTTCTTCAGGCATCTTGAAGCCTATTTTTCTGCCTTGGATTCTTGCATTTCGGCAGGCGAATTGAATCAGGCCCACTCCCGTCATGTATTGAGGGTCTCTTACACCGATATAATTCGGGCTTGCCACCCTGACATTGTTTTGCAAAACATCCTGTGCCAATGACATGACACCCGGCATTGCTGCTTGTCCCCCTGTCAGCACGAAGCCTCCCGGCAGATCGGTAATTCCCATACTGCGAAGCTCTTCTGAAACAATTTCAAGAATTTCTTCAACTCTTGCTTCAATGATATTCGCTGCTTCCTGCTGTGTAAATGTTTGTTTTTGATTGGTGCCGATAACGGTTACCTCAAATACTTCATCTTCCGAAGCTTCGTCATAGTAGGCATGTCCAAATTGCTTTTTCACGCGTTCTGCTTCTTCTGTTGACGTCCTCAGTCCGATGGAGATATCTTTGGTGATATTTTCGCCTCCGAGTGGAATGACACGGGTAGAAGTGAGATGTCCATTCTCGAATACGGCAATGGTTGTTGACCCTCCCCCTAAATCAATGAGAGCCACACCAAGATTTTTCTCGTCCTTTGACAATGCAGCAGAACCGGCTGCCAGCGGCTGAAGGCAAATATCAGTGATTTCAACACCGGCTCTTTCAACGCAGCGTAGCAAGTTATGTAAAATTGTTTTTGAACCGGTGATCAAGGTGCCCTCTACTTCTAAACGCACACCCAGCATTTTTTTCGGGTCGGTGATTTCATCTCTTCCATCTACGATAAACTGCTTAGGAATGACGTCCACAATCAGCTGTTCGTGCGGTACTGAAACAACCTGTGCCGCCTCCATCACTCGGCGCACATCTTCAACCTGAATTTCTTTATTTTCACTGGAAACTGCTACAACACCGTTTGTATCTTGAATATTGATATAATTTCCATTAACGCCGACAATAGCTTTTCTAAGCGGAAAACCTACCATTCTTTCAGCTTGGTCAAACGCTTTTCTAATAGAATGAACGGTTTCATCTATATCAACGATTGAGCCTTTTTTCAACCCTTCAGACGGCACATTTCCCACACCGATAATATTTAGGGAATCATCTGTCATTTCTCCGACGATCACTTTTGTATTGGACGTACCGATGTCAAGACTGACGTAAAGTTCATTGTTGTTCATTCTATGGCACCTCCTCACATTTCGATCATTTCTATTCTATTATTTGCGGAACAACAATACAATGAATGTGGCTTTACAAGTGTGTAACAAAAAATAACAACGGAATATTCCTTATGTGCTTTTCACATTTTATGTTTATTGAAAATATTCGTTATATCCTATGTATATCCTCTTTTATATCACATTTTTTTTATTTTTTTTAGAAAGAGTCCACTTTGTTAGTAGATTTCTTCTGATCACGGCAATATTCTGAAATAATCTGACACCAAATGCGAATATACCTGCTAAATACAAGTCTACACCAAGATGGACTCCCAGAAAAGCTAAACTTATTGCCAATATAATATTAAAAAAGAAACCGGAAACAAATACCATTTCATTATATGTACCTTGTAAATGCGCCCTGATTCCGCCGATTAATGTATCAAGTGCGGCAAGCACCGCAAGCGATAAATAGTTCGAGTATTCACTCGGGATCGTTAAGTTTGTCATCAGTCCAATCGCAATTCCGAGCACCAGCCCCAGCACGGGCAGCCACATGACGGTTCTCCTCCTTTTCAGTCTTTAAGCGGTGTTAGCTGTTGTACATCCAGTGGTCTGTCATATGCTTTTAATGTCAATTCGCTTTCAGATTTGCCGGCTTTTAATGCTAAATTTTCAGATGCAAAGAGATCCTCAAGACCTGATCCCTTCACTCTGCTGTACAGCATGTCTGGATCTTCGGCAAGCACATTTACTGTTAAAGGATAATCGTCAAGGCCGTATCCGTCTATTTTCGTTGTGCCATTTATATCCCTAATGACCGTATGATTCACAACTCTTCGCTCATTAATCGAGATATGCTCTGCACCAAAGGAGTTAAGTTCATTGATCAGCTTTTTCAGCAAATCCGGAGGCGGATTTTCAATCGGCTCTCCTGTTAAGCTTTCAGAAAAAAGCGGGGATATGGTGATGACAATTCCGCTACCTGTTATATCGGTCATGCCGGCTGTTTTTTTTAAGGTTTGCAGTGTATTATTAAGCGCGGTTTCTTTTGCCATTTCTTTCGTTTGCGAATAGCTATTCAGTAATTTATCATATTTGTTTATTTCATCCAGCAGCTTTTCCTGCTTCTTCTGCTCTGATGTCAGTTCTTCCCTTATATCCCACATA
This sequence comes from Bacillus sp. K7, assembly GCF_053903245.1. Lineage (NCBI taxonomy): Bacteria > Bacillati > Bacillota > Bacilli > Caryophanales > Bacillaceae > Bacillus > Bacillus sp. K7. Next base: position 1,589,285 of record NZ_CP096406.1, on the reverse strand, counting down.
TCTCTCGTATCACGGACTTGAGGGCGTTTTAACGAGTTAAACTGAACAGATATCATGAGCCCGAAGATGACCATAAGCACACTGATGCTCATGAAGGAACGCTTTATTTTCAATCTGTTTCACCCGCTTTTTACAGTCATTCCTTCGTTTTCAGAATCGGTTTCATTTGTACGTTTTTCTTTTTTTCTGCAGAAACAGAAATATGATCCATTGACAGCTGATTGATCAAACCGCCTGCTATATTTAATGAAGGCAACAGGACATCAGGATCTCCAATAGCGGATATCGTAAAGGGAGCGGGATGCTGCACTCCGTCTACCGTTACAACAGGACCGTTGCACTTGATATAGGAATCATGTGTCAAACGCTGGCCATTAACAGCAACGGCCGCCGCACCCGAAATATAGAGTTCGTTTACCACTTGAAAGATATGGCTTTCGTGAACGATGTAACTGTTCACATTCTCCCCTTCCGGTATGTAGGACGCATCTTCCAAGGTCACCTGAACACCCTCTCCCTGCACACCGACTTCCCCAATATACATTCTGTATTTTTCTGTATCTTCCAGGACGTTATAGTATTCCGTCTTTTCTTTCTTCAGCTTTTTCTCTTCCTCACGGACTTTGTTTTGCTTTTGATACAATTCTTTTTCAAGATTTTTATTTTCTTTCTCCTGTTTCAACAGTTCATCTCTCAGCGCATATTCTTTTTTCCACTCTTCCGGCCTAGCCGTGCCTGTCTCGTTTTCTTTGGTCGTTTGAAAAGAAAACGAAATCAAAAAGCCTGCGATCAGCATGATTAATGAAAGAAGGACTGCTGATTTGCCCCTCAATTTTCATCTTCCTTTTTAGCAGCTTTATCATTTTTTCCAAACTCTTCAAAATAGGTGGCAACTTCTAGATGAATAATTCCCTTTTTACTGCTGCTAAGCTGTGAAATGATAGAAGGGTACGTTTTCATTCGGTCTGCGAAGGTTTTTATAGACGCAGTGACAACATAACCGTCGTTCATGTACAATTTAATACGGTTTTCATCCATTTTTACAGGTGTATAGTAAATTTCTGAAATTGACTGACTTAAAGAATCTGACAAGGAATTAAGCTGTTTGGCCATTTGAGACCGTTTTTTCGCGTTAGTCCAATTCACCAAAATCGGCCCGGCATCATCCGGCGTTACTTCGGTTGGCAGAACAGAACCATTTTCAAGCACTTCATAGTACACATTGTTTTTTTGTAAATAAGCAATCGCCTTATATTCTTTGATTTCAATGTTAATTTTATTAGGAAGCGATTTGCTGATCACCGCTTTTTTCACTAATTTATTTTGCTGAATCTTCTCTTCTGTTTTTTTCTTGTCCAAACTCCAAAACTCAGTATCTCCGCTGTTAATATCGGAAAGGTCGATAATTTCCTTTTTGGATACATTCTCATTCCCTGTAACAGAGATTGTTGATACTTTACTGATTGGCGTCTGCAGGTACACGATGATCAACACCATCATAAAAAAGAGCATAATAAAAGAAATGAGACGGCGGTTTGCCTTCTGTTTCCGCTGCTCTTTAATTTTGGGAATCCGTTCTTCAATGTTTACAATTTTTTCTCGGTCATGCCCCGGGTTCATTGCCTGTTCACCTCATTCAAATGAAACAGCTGTTAAAAGTCTGTCTATTCCAAAACAAACGGCATACTATGATGCCGTTTGTCGTTTGCTTACAGTATATCATATGAACAGCTTCAGTCAGAACTTGAATCAGCGATTTTCGCCGATGATTTCAACCTCTGTGTGCATATCAATCTCGTATTTTTCACGGATTGTCTTTTTTACATGGTCAATGAGATCAAGCACATCTTTTGCTGATGCGCCGCCCGCATTGACGATGAAGTTTCCGTGCATCTCCGATATCTTTGCACCGCCGATTTGATATCCTTTTAAGCCTGCTTTTTCTACAAGGTTTCCGGCATGATTTGGAAGCGGGTTTCTGAATATGCTTCCCGCACAAGGGCTTGAATACGGCTGTGTATTTTTTCTGTAGTCTTTATTGCTTTGCATTTGCTGAACGATTGATTCCTTATCCTTCTGCTCCAGTTGCAGAACAGCTTCTAGGCAAACGCCCGGGCGTTTCTTTTGCAATACAGAAGTTCTGTAGCTGAAATCCATCTGCTCATTGGTCAGCCACTCAATCGTACCGTCTTCAAATAAAATATGTGCTTTAACGAGGATTTCGCTCATATCAGAACCGTGAGCGCCGGCATTCATATAAACCGCTCCGCCGACTGATCCTGGAATACCCGCAGCAAATTCCAAACCAGACAGGCCTTTTTTGCTCAATGATGTGGCAAGACGGACCACGGAATAACCGCCTCCGACCGTCACTCGTTCCCCTTCAAGCTCCAGATGGTCAAGACCGGCACCCAGCTTAATCACTACGCCTCTGATTCCCTCATCTAAAACAAGAAGATTCGATCCGCGGCCGATGACTGTCCACTTCACATCATATTTTTTAATAACGTCCATGATATCTTTGACAGCATCTACACTGCTTGGAATCACCAATACATCCGCAGGGCCGCCGATTTTCATCGTTGTATGATTCGCGAGCGGTTCATTTGCAAGGACCTTGCCGACTTCGCGTTCTTTTAATTCCTGTATCACTTTCTCCATCGTAAACCTCCGCATTCCATTGCTTTTCTATTATTTTTTCAATTCTTCGAGTACGTTGTATAAACGGGCAGCCGCGTCAGGAACGCCGAGTGACTTTGTCCGTTCGCTCATTTCCTTTAACGTTTGCTCATTTAGCACAATCCGGTCAAGCGCAGCAATCAGCTTTTCTCCGGTAAGCTCTGTTTCTTTCAGAACAATCGCCGCATCTTGCTGGCCGAGAGATCTCGCATTGACCTCCTGGTGATTCGCTGTTACGTATGGGCTTGGAATCAGCACACTCGGGATTCCAAGAGCAGTAATTTCAGCAATCGTCGTCGCACCGGCTCTGGCCACAATGACATCAATGGCCTTTAAATACTCCGGCATTTGATGAAGAAACGGCTTTGTGACCATATGATCAGCGGCACCTTTGGTTTTCAGCTCACTCATTACTTTTTCATAGTGAACTTCACCGGTAATATACAGCACTTGATAGTTTCTTGTTTTCAGCGCGTCCTGCATATCAATGACAGCACGGTTAATCGGTGCGGCGCCTCGGCTTCCGCCGAAAATTAAGACCGTTTTTTTCTCTTCAGAAAGCCCAAATTCAGCCATTGAACGGCCCGTCTTTATTGAGACGACTTCAGAGGCTCTCGGGTTTCCCGTAAATACAACTTTCTCGTTAGGAAAATGTGATTTTGCTTCTTCAAAACAGATCGCTACTTTATTAACATATTTTGCAAGAAACTTATTCGTGATCCCTGGCAGGCTATTTTGTTCATGGACAATAGTCGGAATTCCCATTTTCGCTGCAGCGTAGACAACCGGCCCGCATACATAACCGCCCGTTCCAATGACGGCATCGGGCTTAAATTCTTTTAAATACGATTTGCTCTTTTTTACACCCTTCAGAAAACGCATCACAGTTTTGACGTTTTCAAATGACAGCTTTCTTTTAAAGCCTGTAATTTCAATTGAACGGAACGGTATATTCTCCCGCTCAACTATTTTTTTCTCCAGCCCGTTTTCTGTTCCGATATATAAAAATTCCACTTCAGGATGGCGGCGTTGCACTTCTTTAATAAAAGCAAGTGCAGGATAAATGTGTCCTCCAGTACCGCCTCCGCTTATTGCTATTCGCATATCTCTTCCCCCAGTCTACGTTCTCTATAACATAGCGATAACCCTGTTTTGTTGGACAGGGTTATCGCATCAATTGTTTCCCGGCTTCCTCTGTTTCATAGGACGCTTAGCAATACATTCCACTAATACCTCGAGTATCGGCTCACGTTCAGCAGAACGCCGACTGCCATCAGCATCAAGGTCAATGAAGAACCTCCATAGCTCAAAAACGGCAGCGTGATGCCTGTTACCGGAATAAGGCCTGTTACTACACCTATATTAATCATGACTTGAATGGCAATCATTGAAATAATGCCGACTGCGACAAAGCTTCCGTACAGATCAGGCGCACCGAGCGCAATTCTGATCCCTCTCCACAGCAGAACGCTGAAGAGGAGCAAAATAAGGGTTCCCCCGATAAAGCCAAGTTCCTCTGACAGTATGGCGAAAATAAAGTCTGTTTGCGGCTCAGGCAAATAAAAGAACTTCTGTCGGCTTTGCCCAAGCCCCATTCCGAACAATCCGCCGGGCCCCACTGCATAAAGCGACTGAATGATTTGGAAACCGCTGCCGAGCGGATCTTCCCATGGATTTAAGTAGGAGGTAATCCGCTTTATCCGATATGGAGCCGATAGGACGAGCCCAACAAATCCGCTGAGTCCGATGAGCCCGAGAAAGACGAAATGGGCGATGCGCGCGCCGGCCACAAAAATCATGACAATACAAGTTCCGACCATTACTGTCCCCGTTCCAAGGTCAGGCTGGCACATGATAATCAAAAAAGCTGAAAACACAATGCCAAGTGCCGGGACAAACCCCCGTTTGAATGATGTTATGTTTTTTTGCTTTTCAGAGAGAAATTTAGCAAGGAATGCAATCATCGCAAGCTTCATAAACTCTGAAGGCTGTATGCTGAATGCTCCGACTCCGATCCAGCTTCTGGAGCCATTCCGCACCATGCCGACGCCTGGTATCAAAACAAGCACCAGGAGGAAAAAGCAGATAACCATCAGTAATTTGGACCATGTCCTCCAAGTCCAATAATCAACATTCATGATAAAAAACATGGCAATGACGCCGATCCCCGCAAACAGAAGCTGCCGTTTCGCGAAAAAGAAAGAGTCGTCAAATTTATAATCCGCCCATACAGCACTCGCACTGTACACCATAATTAATCCGATTGTTAATAATAATAACGTAATGATGACCAATAACAAATCAGGCGATGTTTTTTTAGTAGTCAAAGCAACCGACACCCCAAGCTTAAAGTCATTAGGGCTGCCGATTTACTTCAAGACAAGCCCTTACTTAAGCATATGCACGGCATCTATAAACATGTCACCGCGTTCTTCAAATGTTTTGAATTGATCCCAGCTCGCACACGCAGGTGACAGCAGGATGACATCGCCTTCATTTGAGAGCGCAAACGCCGCAGATACTGCTTGTTCAACATTATCGACACGTTTGACATGTTGTATTCCCATCTCATTGCCGAGCTCCTCGAGTTTCGGTGCTGTCTGGCCAAATGTAAGCACCGCTTTGACATGCTTCATATACGGTTTTAAATCATCAAAACCATTTCCGCGATCCAGTCCGCCCGCAAGCAGAATGACCGGTTTGTCAAATGCTGAAAGCGCCTTGGTTGTCGCCAAAATGTTTGTTGCTTTACTGTCATTATAAAACTTGCGGTCTTTCACTGTTGTGACATATTGGAGACGGTGCTTCACGCCAGTAAAGCTTGTCAGCACCTTTTTGACAGCTTCGTTTGACACTCCTGCCGTTTTCACAACTGCGATGGCAGCTAGAATGTTCTCCATGTTATGAGCCCCGGGCAGCACAACCTCTTCAAGAGGATGAATAGCTTCTCCGTTGAACATCAACATACCGTCTTTTGCGTAAGCGCCCTTTTCAAGCCTTTTGCTGACTGAAAAAGGAATGATAGCGGCTTTTCCGGCCTCAGCCAGCCGCACGACGGTTTCATCATCCTGGTTGACAACGGCTTTATCTGAAGCAGTCTGATGAAGGTACACTTTCTGTTTCGCTTTTTCATAGTTTTTTCGCGTATGGTGATAATCCAAATGAGCGTCAAATATGTTTAAAATCAAGCTGATTTCCGGTCTGAAAGCGTGTGTTCCCATCAGCTGAAACGATGACAGTTCAGTAACGATCCATTCATCCCCATCAGCATGATAGGCAACCTCACTTGCGACTGTGCCGATGTTTCCGGCAATCAGTGCTTTTTGCGAGTCAGCTTTGAGCATTTCATAAATCAGCGTTGTCGTGGTCGTTTTTCCGTTTGATCCGGTAATCCCGATAAACTTGGCGTTTGTCAGGTAGTAAGCGAGCTCTATTTCCGTCCAAACCGGAATGCCTCTTTTTTCCGCTTCCTGTACCATAATATTTTCATAAGGAATGCCAGGATTTTTGATCAGAACCGTGATTTGATGCTGATCGAACAGAGAAACAGGATGCTCTCCGCAAACAACCTCAATTCCTTTTTCAGAAAGCTTTTGCGCTGGTTCGTTTTCTTCAAAAGGCTTTTGGTCATTGACTGCAACATAAATGCCCTTGTCATGAAGAATAGATGCCGCCGCATACCCGCTTTTCGCAAGTCCCAGGATTAAAAAATGCTGATTCTGTAAAAATTGATCGTTTTCCACTTATAACCACACCTCGATGTAAATTCCTAAAACGGCAAGCAAAAGTCCCGCAGCCCAAAACGTTACGACCACTCTCCATTCAGACCAGCCGACAAGCTCATAATGGTGATGTAATGGACTCATTTTAAAGATTCGTTTACCTGTCGTTTTAAAGCTGATGACCTGCAGAATAACCGATAATGTCTCGATAACGAATACACCGCCGATGATAACCAGCAGGATCTCTAATTTCGTTAAAATAGCAATGGTAACAATGGCTCCTCCCAATGCCAGCGATCCCGTATCTCCCATAAAAACTTTGGCCGGATGAGCATTAAATACGAGGAAGCCCAGCACCGCTCCGACGACGGCAACTGAGAAAATCGCTACGTCATATTGAGACTGATTCCATGCCAGGATGGCAAAGGCGCCAAAAGCAATCGCAGCTGTGCCGGATAATAAACCGTCAAGACCGTCAGTCAGGTTAACTGCATTTGATCCGCCGACAAGCATAAATAGCACCAGGATAAAGTAAGCCCACCCAAGATCAAATGATAAGTCAGTTCCAGGCACGCGAATGTCCGTCGCAAAATTGTAGTAATGGTACACGGCATAAAATACAATCGCTATGATAATTTGTCCGATCAGTTTTTGCTTTGACGTCAATCCAAGGTTGCGCTTCATGACGACCTTGATGTAATCATCTAAAAAGCCGAGCAAACCGTAGCCGAGTGTTACAAATAGAAGCAGCACCATTTCCGGGCTTATTTCTGAAAACTTCTGTGTCATCACAATTGTTGTCACAATAATAGAAAGTATGATCATGACCCCGCCCATTGTCGGCGTCCCTGATTTTTTTTGATGTGATTTCGGTCCTTCTTCTCTAATACTCTGGCCGAATTTTAATCTTCTTAAAAACGGAATAAGAATCGGAGAGAGCAGAACACTAATTAAAAACCCCATTAAAATTGTAAACAGAATGACTTGCTCAAGCATTGTCCTTTTCTCCTCCTGTTTCTTTCAAACGACATACGTAGTTATCATATTCATGATTTTTTTCCATATGAGAAATCTTTTCAAGCTCCATTATTCAATAACATCTCTTTCCTATGAATTTGTCTTATTCTTATTGAGTTCGACAATCGCTCTCGCCGCCACTTCAGCATCGTCAAAATCGAAAGTTTTGTTTCCGATCTGCTGATAGGTTTCATGTCCTTTTCCTGCAATGAGGACTACGTCGCCTTTTTTGGCATTGGCAATCGCGAAAAAGATCGCCTGTTCGCGGTTTGCAATGCTATGGTAGTATGCGTTCTCTACTCCGGCTTCCATATCTCTTAAAATCGCGCGAGGATCTTCACTTCTCGGGTTATCTGAAGTAAAAATCGGCTCGTCAGACAGCTCCACAGCGATTTTAGCCATTTTCGGGCGTTTCGACTTATCTCTGTCTCCCCCGCAGCCGACAACGACAAAGAGCTTTCCTTCTGTCATGTCTTTGCATGTTTTCAGGACATTTTCAAGGCTGTCCGGTGTGTGCGCGTAATCAACAATAACCGGAAACTCCTGCTGCTGATTCACCAATTCAAATCGGCCTCTTACACCATGCAATTCTTGAACCGCTTCAGTGATCGTTTCAAACGGTATGCCTGCTGCAATACATGTTGTAACAGCTGCCAGCACGTTATACACGTTAAACTGTCCAACGAGCGACATGGTGATATGTTTAGTGCCTTTGTTGGTCACAAGATCAAAGCTTGTGCCCTGTGCCGTGATCGTGATGTTTTTCGCCATTACATCAGCGTTGTTTTTTATTCCGTATGTAGAAATATGCGCTGCAGTCACCTTTTCAAAATAAGCGCTCGCCTCATCGTCAGCGTTCAGTACGGCACACTTTGGACGTTCATGGTTGAAAGCCCCGCCCAGCTGAGAAAAGAGCAGGCTTTTTGCCTGTCGGTACTCATCCATCGTTTTATGATAGTCCAGATGGTCCTGCGTTAAATTCGTAAACACGGCAATGTCATAATCACAGCCATGAACACGTCCTAAAGACAATGCGTGAGAAGAAACTTCCATGATGGCAGTGTCAACTTGCTTGTCATTCATTTTCTTAAACGTTTTCTGCAGCGTGACGCTTTCAGGTGTCGTGTTTTTAACGGGAAGTGTTTCATCGCCGATTTTCATGTACATGGTGCCGATCAAGCCTGTGCGTTTTCCCGCTTTTTTCAGAATCTCATCAACCATGTGGGTCGTTGATGTTTTTCCGTTTGTGCCAGTTATCCCGATCAGCTGAAGCTTCTTAGTCGGCTGTCCGTAAAACGCATCAGACAGAACGCTGAGCGCCCGCAGTGACTGCCGGACAATAATGACAGGCACATCCACATCAAGCTCTCTTTCTGCCACAATAGCCGCTGCGCCGCTTTCTACTGCTTTTTGGGCAAAATCATGTCCATCCACCGTATACCCTTTTACACATACAAAAAGACTCCCTTTCTTTACTTCCCTGGAGTCCATCTCAATTGAAGTTATTTCAGGGTCTTGTGAGTCGTTTACAGAAGGTTCGGTTGTTAAGTATCGTAGCAGCTTTGTTAGTTTCATCGTATCAAACCTCTCAACATTCTAATTCGTTCTTTTTATCATTGAAGTCACGTCAAATGATGTGATAATGATTTTAAGCATACAGTTCATATTTTAGCGTAAATAAAAGGATACATCCAGCTAATCTTGAAAGATATCAGCATTTTTCTGCAATAAAATAATAGGCAGCCCGAATCAATCGGCTGCCTCCTTTTCATCCTCTTCAGTCAAATAAACGCGTATCTTTGAGCCCTCTTTTACTTTCGTTCCGGCAGCCGGCGATTGTTTCACAATTTTGCTTCCTTTCCCGGAAGCATCCACATTGAGATTCACCAAAATCGACTCAAGATCTGAGACAGACATCCCTACAACATTCGGAACTTCTACTGTTTTTGTGTCGTTCCATTGGTACTTTTTCTCGATTTGATTTTTACGAGGTTTCACACCAAGCTCCGGCAGGCTGTCTCTCATCATATTCCCGACAATAGGCGCTGCAACCGTTCCGCCAAATTGAATCGTGCCTTTCGGGTTATCCACTGCGACATAGACGACAAGACTCGGATCATCAGCCGGAGCGAAACCGATAAATGATACAATGTGGTTGTTTTCAAGGTATTTTCCATCTTTAACCTTTTGTGCCGTTCCCGTTTTACCGCCGACACGATATCCTTCTACAAATGCGTTGCGGCCGGTGCCTTCTGCGACAACACTTTCTAAAGCATAGCGGATTTGTTTGGACGTTCCCTCAGAAATGACTTGTTTCTTTGCGATTGGCGATTGTTTTTTGACCGTTTTTTTCGTTACAGGGTCAATCCATTCCTTTGCGATATAAGGTGTATAAAGCGTTCCTCCGTTTACAGCGGCGGATACGGCTGCAACCTGTTGAATCGGCGTGACGGATACCCCCTGTCCGAAAGCTGTAGTCGCTTGCTCGACCGGGCCTACTCTGTCAAGCGGGAATAAGATTCCTGTTCCTTCACCTTGCAGGTCAATTCCTGTTTTTTGGCCGAAACCAAAGTCTTTAATATATTTAAAAAGCTTATCCTTGCCTAGGCGCTCGCCCAATTCAACAAACCCCGGGTTACAGGAATTCTGTACAACTTCTAGAAACGTTTGCAGTCCGTGCCCGCCTTTTTTCCAGCACCGCAGTCTCGCTCCGTCCACTTCCACATGACCTTTATCAAAAAATTGATCACGTTTCAAATTTACCTTTTGCTCTTCAAGAGCTGCTGCAAGTGTAATAATTTTAAAGGTAGATCCCGGTTCATACGTGCTCCATACCGGCAGATTCCGATTGTAGACGGACGGATCGACTGATTGATAAGCGGCCGGGTCAAAGTCAGGCCTGCTGGACATTCCCAATATTTCTCCGTTTTTCGGATTCATGGCCACTGCAATCATACCGTCTGGATGATATTTAGCTTCAGCGTTATCAAGCTCTCTTTCCAGTATCGTCTGAACCTTTGAATCAACCGTCAGCTTCAGGTCAAGCCCGTCCTTAGGCGGTGTATAATCGTCCGCTTCATCAGGCATTTTCTTCCCCTTGGCGTCTGTATAAAACTTAACAGAGCCCTTTTCCCCTTTTAAATCATCATCGTAATAAGCTTCCAGACCTAGGAGACCTTGATTGTCAATTCCAGCAAATCCGAGCACATGAGATAAAAAGCTGCCGAACGGGTAATGGCGGATACTGTCCTCCGCAACATACACTCCTTTTAAATCGAGCGCTTTGATTTCTTTCGCCTTTTCATTTGAAATCTTTCTCCCTTCAGGAGTTATCTTTTCGATTGACGCTTTTTTTGTCACATGCTTATATACTTTTTCTTCTGACATGTTTAAAACTGCAGCAAGCTGCTTGCTCGTTTTCATCGGGTTTTGGACTTGGCGCGGCACGACGAATACGGTCGGCGCACTTTTGTTTGTTGCGAGCTTCACACCGTTCCGATCCAGGATTTCGCCTCTCTCCGGCTCAAACGGCAAGTTCCTGCTCCAGGAATCTTTTGCTAGCGAAGTCAGTTTCTCCCCCATCACAAACTGAACATACCCCAGCCTTGTATCAATGATCAGAAACACGATCACGCCAAAAAGCAAAACAAATAATAAACGTTTTCTAACCGTTACATTCGAGACGCGCAAGAGACCGTTCACTCCTTATTTAAGCTTGTTTCATTTTATGCCTGAACTTGGACAGGTAGAACGATGCTCCTCTGAAGGTATAAAAAAAGAAAGCCTGCATAATAGGGAAATCCCAGCAAGCTTTTCTTTCTATTTAATCAGGGTTTTTAAACGTCACCTTGATGACGGTTTTGTCTTTTATTTCTTTGTCCTTTTTAACGCTTTGGCTGACAGCGTAGCCTTGTCCGCTTACTTCCATATGAATCCCCGCCAGTTCGCCGTACTGAAGAACCTCTCTTCTCGACCAGCCAGTCATATCAGGCATTTTGATTTTTCCGCCCGTTTTCAGGAAGACCTTCTGATTGGTTAGAACCTCCTCATCCGCTTTCGGATACTGTTCTTTTACAGCGACATCACTGCCGATGACAACCGGTGTGAGATTCTCTTCCTTTGCTTTCTTTTGAGCACCAGCTACCGTTTGATCTGTCAAATCAGGCATCGTCTGCGCTTTTGTTTCTTCTTTATCCGAGTCAGATTTTTCAGTCGGTTCGATGTTCAGGTAGTGCAGGCTGTTTTTCATTGTTGGGTTGAAGATTTCAGAAACTGGGTCTGAACTGCTTTGTCCCGCTTTTAACTGCGGCTGCTGTACAGCAACATAAATCAAAAGCTCAGGATCATCTTTCGGAGCCATACCCATAAACGAAAAGATATAGTTATCTGTTCCGTCCAAATATCCGCCTTTACCTGCTATTTGTGCAGTACCTGTTTTTCCGGCAACATCAAACCCTTCAATTTTATAGGGCTTCCCTGTTCCGATTTTCGATGTAACGACTTCTCCCAAAATATCTCGCACTTTTTTCGCAGTGCTTGCAGAAATTGGAGTTCCGGCTGATTCCGGCTTATTTTGATAGACGGTTTTATCTGAGTCCGGATCAATAATATGGTCAATGACATAAGGTTTCATCATTTTGCCGTCATTTGCTATTGCTGTTGCGGCCTGAAGCTGCTGAATTGGTGTAACAGCAGACGCTTGGCCATATGCGGTTGATGCTTTATCGAATTCATACTTAAAGTTGATTTTACTTGAGACTTCTCCAGGCAAATCAATACCTGTTTTTTGATCCAAATTGAATTTGTGTAAATACTGATTGAGGCGATCGTACCCCAGCTTTTCTTTCGCCAGTTTCGCAAATGCAACATTAGACGATCTTAGGACGCCGTCATGATACGTTGTCGGCCCCCAGCCTACACCCTGATTATGATCCCTCACAGGTTCCCCGCCAACTTCAAACGTACCGGATTTGTATTTTTCATTCGGATTAAACACGTTTTCCTGCATCGCAGCAGCAAGTGTAAAAATCTTCATCGTTGAACCAGGTTCATACGCATATGAAATCAAATCATTATAGTAGTTTGTCACATCGCGTTTGTTCGGATCAAAGCTTGGGCGCTGTCCCATGGCAAGCACTTTGCCCGTTTTCGGATCGACGACTGCGGCCATGATTTTTTTCGGGTTATATTTTTTCGCCACTTTTGTCATGCTGTCTTCCAGAAAGGTTTGAATTTTCTGGTCAATGGTTAAATAAACATTGTCTCCATTTTTTGGCGCTGAAATTTTATTTTTGCTGTTCGGGAGCTCCCAGCCGGATTTGTCGCTTTCATAAGTCACATATCCGTCCTGCTCTTTCAAATACTTATCCAGTACCTTTTCTAGTCCCATCGCGCCGGAAATTTCATTTGTATCTCGATCAACCTCGGCATAGCCGATTAAATTAGATGCAAAAACACCGTTTGGATAGAAACGTTTTGTATCTCGTAAAAATGAAATGCCGGGAAGTTTTAGCTTTTCAATTTTTTTCTTTTGAGAATACGTAATATCCCGCCCCGCTGAACCGAACTCCACTTGTTTTGCATCCTTGTTTAAGATATCAAGGAGGTCAGCTTTGTCCATCTTTATCTCTTTAGACAGCGCTTCCGCCGTTTTTTCTTTGTTTTGAACATGCTGAGGGTGCTTTTTATCAGTGGTCATTTTTTCATCGAGAATAGCGATCAGCTTATACGTCGCTGTGTCCTCTGCAATCACTTTTCCGGTTCGGTCTAAAATCGAGCCGCGGCTTGCTTCGATGGTCCGTTTCTTTTCATGCTGTTCTGTCGCTTTTGTCGCAAGCACTTCACCATTTGCTTTTCCGGTTATTTGAATGTATGCCATTCTCCCCAGGATGACAAAGAAAAAGAGAGCGAAACAAATACTTAGAATCGCCGCTCCTCTATTCATAAATTTATTCTTTTTTGGCATTTGGATCATTCCTGTATGTTTTTCACTTTTTTATCTTTTAAATTCAAGCCGTTTTTTTCCGCAATGTCCATGATGCGCTGCGGTTTGCTTAAATCAGCAACGGTTTTTTCGAGGTCACCAATTTGCTTGTTTTCGGACGAAATTTGCTCCTCAAGTTTTTGTACCTCAATATTGGTTTGATATGCTGCATACGCCTTCGATACGATCAAAAGCGATACGCAGAGCACCACCGAAGCAAAGAGGACAAGAAGCACTTTTTCTCCGAGAGTAATGGAAGCCCTTTTCTTGACAATCACTTTTTTCTCAGGTCTGATCGCATGCCGCTGCTGTTTCTCTTGTTGGTAAGCTAAATTGCTCATAGGCTGATGACCTCCTTTTCATTTTGCCTTCGCGTTTCGTTATTTTCTTTTTTCGGCAATCCGGAGCTTCGCAGAACGGGCCCGATTGTTTTCTTCAAGCTCTTCTTGGGATGCCGTAATCGGTTTACGTGTGATGAGCTTCAGCTCTGGTTCAAACTCTGCCGGTATGACAGGAAGACCCGGAGGAAGTTCTGGAAGCGACGACTTTTCTTTAAAAGTGGTTTTGCAGATTCTATCTTCAAGCGAGTGGAAGGTAATGACTGATACCCTTCCTTCTGGTTTCAGAACCTCAATCGCCTGCTCCAATGCCTCTTCAAACACTTTCAGTTCATCGTTCACGGCAATTCTGATTGCCTGAAACACGCGTTTTGCGGGATGTCCTCCGCTCCTTCTCGCTGGAGCGGGAATCGCGTCTTTTATTAGATCGACCAGTTGGCCCGTAGTTTGAATAGGAGATTTGATTCTTGCCTCCTCAATTTTTCTGGCGATCTGTTTGCTGAACTTCTCTTCGCCGTATTTAAAGAAAATACGGACGAGATCCTCATAGCGCCACTCATTAACGACTTCTTTCGCCGTAAGCGTGGCCGACTGGTCCATCCTCATGTCCAACGGTGCGTCATGATGGTAACTGAATCCGCGTTCCGGTGTATCCAGCTGCGGCGAGGACACCCCTAAATCAAATAAAATACCGTCTACTTCTGTAATGCCTTGTTCATTCAAACATTCTTTTAAATACCTGAAATTGCTTTTGATCAGAATGAGCTGCCCTTTATAATTGGACAACGTTTCTTTCGCATGCTGTAACGCCGTATCGTCTTGGTCAAAAGCGATTAAACGCCCCTTCTCGGATAACTGTTGCAATAAGTATGTACTGTGCCCAGCTCCGCCGAGTGTGCAGTCTACATATGTACCGTCCGGTTTAATATTGAGCCCGTCTACGGTTTCACGAAGAAGTACTGTCTTGTGTTGAAACATATTGTGTTGGTCCCACCTTTTATCAGGATGAATTGAAATTATTTGTAGAGTGTTATACACGAAGAATCATTATATATCAAACCCAATCATGTTTTCAGCAATTTCAGCAAATGAATCTTCTTGCTCTTCTGTGTATTGTTCCCAAATTACTTTACTCCACAATTCAATTCGATTAGAAACCCCGATAACAACACATTCTTTTTCCAGTTTGGCGTAATTCAATAGAGATGATGCAATATTTACCCTGCCTTGCTTGTCCAGTTCGCATTCGGTCGCCCCTGAAAAGAAGAAACGGGTAAACGCGCGGGCATCTTTCTTAGTGAGAGGAAGAGCTTTTAGTTTTTCTTCAATTTGTTTCCATTCGTGCATAGGGTAGCCGAAGAGACATTGGTCAAGCCCTCTGGTCAGCACAAACTGCTCCCCAAGGCCATCTCTGAATTTAGCGGGTACGATCATGCGGCCCTTCGCATCGATGGTATGCTGATATTCACCCATAAACATGATCTCTTGCCCCACTTTCTCTCCTTAACTCACCACTATCCACCACTTCTCTCCACAACTTCATTTTACACTGTTTACCCATAAAAAAAAACCCTGAACTAGTCAGGGTTCTTTAAAACTTTATTTCAAAGTTTGACAACTTGATGTTGATTTTGAAAAGAAAATGGCAGATTCTTGAATGAAATGAAGAATTTTGGGCCGTACCTGTTTAAATAATACATGATATTCCAAATTCGCTCTTGCGGCGCAAGCATCGGCTTAATGCTATTTTGGATTCTCTCATAATCCTTTAGGACGCAGCCTTCTTTTTCTTCAATTCGCTTTGTCACTGTCCGCTCTAAGAACTGTAGCTGATCCTGAATAAAAGCCGCATTCTTCAGGAGTAAAGGCTCCATGCTTTGGTCAACCTTTAACGCCTCCTGGCGGACTGTTTTGTGAATCGCTTCAATTTGGTTTTTTGCCTGATCTATGACCGCGGTAAACTCTTCTGGAATCTGGCGCTCAAAGTATGTCTCTCTTTGATTCTCCGTTCCGCGTTCAATCACGTCTTGTAATGAGATATTCCGTTCAAGCAACTTTTTCTCAATATGCCGTTCAAGTATCGTGATGTTCAGCCTTGGCATAACAGGAGGCATGTTGAAGCCCATCACCCGAAAGGCCTGTTTGAGCTCGCCCCAATAGTTGATTTCTCCGGGTCCTGCAATAAAGGCTAAAGTCGGAATGAGATATTCCTGCATTAACGGTCTCGTTACAACATTATTGCTGAAGCGCTCAGGATGTTTTTCTATATGTGTATAAAGTTCATCCATCGTCCATGCGAGATCAAGCTCATTTATGACAAAACGGCCGTTGTCTTTTTCAATTAAAAAACGCTCTTCTTCATATTCATAAAACAGATTCGCCTGCTCTTTTCCGGACTCAATAATGGGTTTGTAGCCAGCTTCACGCATGAAGGCCTGCTGATCTGAAACAGCAAGGGCGAGTTTATCATTTTCCTGAAGAATTTTTTGGAACATGGCCGTTTCCAGCTTTTTAATCCCCGGATCTCCAGAATTTAATAACACCAATCCCTCCTCTTGGAACAGATCCGCGATCAGCAGTTCAAAGAAATCAGTGAATGTAACAGATTCCCTTAAACATCGTTTCACGTTGTCGAGAAGTGCATTCGTATGATCTGTTTCTTCAAAAGCGGCAAATACATCATCGACCCATGCGGCGCATTTTTCCTGATCAAGCGATGTGCTCGCTGCCGAAGATTTCTTCCAATAAGACTGGGCCAGCTTTGTCTTCGCAGGACCATTCTCTCCAGATGTATGGACAAAATTAATCTCATCCAAATCGTGGTCTTCTCCGGCCACCCAAAAAATCGGTATGACAGGCACTTGCAGCTGCTTTTCTTGTTCATTTGCTAACACAATGATTGAAATGATTTTATGTATAGTATAAAGCGGCCCTGTTAAAAGTCCGGCCTGCTGCCCGCCGACAACAGCGGCACTTGACGGATCCTTCAGCTTCTCAATAGCAGACTGCATGGCACTCGAACCGAATTTATGATGGTAGGAGGATAAGTACGCTGCCAATTCCTCTCTCGCGAAAAACCGGGAGGATAAGTCTTTCAGTCTGTCGCGCCATATGTCCTTATGATGAATGCTGTAATCAAAAAAAGAAGACATTTCTTCTTTGCCATCTATATAGTGCTGTACAAACACGTTCTGATTTTTGATGGAAAGTTCAGTTAGCTGCATCTTCTAGAACTTCCTTTCTCCAATAAATAGTTAGTTATCCGAAATGAGTATAGCATGTTACCGAAAAAGCTCAAAAGACTTTGTTTGTATTTCGCTCCAAAGCTTTAATGCTCCCATATAAAAACTCAAGGTGAACAGCATCAAGGCCTTGAAGGCTTGCTTCCTTCAATAAATATCCGATAATGGCGTCAGCTTCCGTCTGCCGGCCTTCGATAATATCAACCAGCATAGAAGAGCGGTTTTCTTTTGTTTGCCCGCAAACGGCCAGAACCCGCTCCCAAGCCTCTTCTTCGTTTTCAAGCCTTAAAATGCGGGATGCATCCTGAAAAACCAGCTTCATAAAAGCCAGATAAGCGGGCGTTGTCAGCAGCTCTCCATTTTTCACCTGCAGTAACGCGGTTAATGGATTGATACAAACATTTACAATCAGCTTGCCCGTCAGCAAGCGGTACCAATCCGCCTCATAACGAATTGGAAAATCCGAATGATTATGCTGAAACAAAGTGTTGAGTCGATCTGGTTCAGCGTCGTCGAACGTGCTCCATTTTATCGCACCCAAGCCGGTATGTTCAACAACTGTATCTGATTTTCTTACAGCTCCGTGCTCAACGATTCCAACATAAATGGAATGTCCGACGCGCCAGTCTTTCAAATCGTGGATATGCCCCATGCCATTTTGCAAAAACAATATATTCGTTTTCCCGACCCGTTCAAGCAACGAAAAAACAGACTGAAGCTGATGCTGCTTCACTGTCACGACAAGAAGATCGAAATCCGAATTCAGACTCGTGTCCGCATTGCAATCAGTGCTGAATTCTTCTCCGCCTTTATCAAGCCGGACCCCTTCCGACTGAATAGCCGCAGCCTGCTCTTCCCGCCTCGTCACAACAGTCACCTCGTGATGAAGTGAAAAATAATAGGCGCATAAAAGACCGACGGAGCCTCCGCCAATAATCCCAATTTTCATGTTGTCACACCCAATTTAACATTTACGTATTATCATAGCAGAAGTACGAAAAAATTACTTCTCAAAGATTCCGTGTGCTTAAAATCAAAATTTAAATATTTGGTTTTTTTAAATAAAGCGTTTACAATATATGTAGAAACAACAAAGGGGGAGATTGGAATGGTAAAGGTAGAACGTCTGCTCGTCAACTATAAAACGCTTGAAGAATTCAAAAGGTTCAAAGAATACGGCATTCAGGAGCTGTCCATGCTTGAAGATCTTCAGGATAATATTATTGAAAATGACAGCACCTCGCCTTTTTACGGGATTTATTTTGGGGATAAACTTGTAGCGCGAATGAGCCTATATCAAGTTAACGGCAAATCGAATCCTTATTTCGACAACCGTCAGGATTATTTAGAGCTGTGGAAGCTTGAGGTTCTTCCGGGCTACCAAAAGAGGGGATATGGGAAAGCGCTGGTTGAATTCGCAAAATCATTCAACATGCCGATACGGACAAATCCGCGAATGAAATCAGCGGAATTTTGGAATAAAATGAATTTTGAAGCTGTTAAATATGATATGGCGCGGGATAAAGGGGAAAACCCGCTCATCTGGCATCCTGATATGGACCAAGAAATGACACCGGGAGAGTCTGCATAGAAATAAAAACAACCGGCCTATACACACTCTATGGCCGGTTCATTTCAGGCTCCTTACGTTTCTTGAGCCGCTTTTTTCATTCTTCCGTCTTCTTTTGAAACAACCATTTTTCTGGCCCGATCCATAATATCGATCAGTGCCTTGTAATCCTCTTCTGTCATCTCTAGCTGGTTCCTCAATGTTTGGTTTTCACTCCGTACATCCTCAAGCTCTTTTTGCAGCGATTTGATTTCCTCCTGCAGTTTTTCCCTTTCAAGCTGAAATTCATGCACAGACGGCGTTTCTTTGAATTGTTCAAGAAATTGAATGACATCCTGAATGGACAAATCTCGTTTTCCTTCTGCTGACGGTGCCGCGGCAGTCTGCTTGACGGAATTCGGCATATTGACCGAATGAACGCCGATTTGTTTTCTCAGTTCTTTCCTCTGCTTTTTCGCAAGCTCTATGCCTGATTGGTATTGTTTTCTCACATATGAGTTCCATCTGAACCCGCATGCTGCCGCGGTTCTGGTCAGCGCCCTTCCAACCTCCTCAAAGGCGGATAGCTGTGTTCCTCCCTCTCGAATATGACGAAGCACTACTTCTGCCAGCAGCAAATCCTCATCCTGAGTCCAAGCATCTTGTCTTGTAATGGTCAAATTCAATCTCCCTCCATGTCAGCTTATTTATCTCATACATATGCCGGTAATAGATTAGATAGACTATTTGCACTCACAAATTTTCCGCAAGCTGACAAGGAGAGAAAAAGAAAAAGCGCAGGGCTTTCACCCTGCGCTTTTCTTATTAGTTACTTTTTACATTTATGTCTTTGCCGTTGTATGATCCGCATGCTTTGCATACACGGTGAGACAATTTCATCTCTCCGCATGACGGACATTCTGTCATACCAGGTACATTAAGTTTGAAATGTGTACGGCGCAATCTTTTCTTCATTTTAGAAGTTCTTCTAAAAGGTACAGCCATTATTCCCACCTCCTTAAAGAGTTAAGATTCATCATCTTGTTTTAAGAGCTTTTCTAGGGCTGCAAGTCTTGGATCAACTTGATTCTTCTTGTCTTCCTCCGAAATGACTTGCCAGTCCTTTCCTTCTTGAGGAGCAGCTCCTTTTTCTTGTTCAGATTCACAAAAGATTTGCATAGGGATTTCTAAAAGAATTTCTTCTTTCACGATCGGAGTTAAGTCGATAGCATCGTCCTCAACAATGTGAACGTCATCATCTTCTATATCATCCGTCTGATGAAATATAAACAGTTCTTTTGTTGAAATTTCAAATGGATACGGAACATCAACGAGTGTTCTTGAGCATGGCAAAATCATTTCGCCTGAAATTGTAAAATCAAACGAAACCTGTTTGGACTTGATATCCGCTCTGCCCTTCACCCGAACGGGAGAAATGCGGCGAATGTCAGAATTCACCTTTGTCAGCTCATGTAACTCAACTGTTTCATCAAACTCAAAACTTTGGTTCGGCATTTGATGCAGCTGATAAATCGTCCATTTCATTTGTATCACCTCATGAAAGCAACAAACATGATTATAGCTTTTAAGATTGTTTTTGTCAATATTTTTTCTTTACAGCATAATGCTGCCATTGACGTATCGTTGACAGCGGCATATGCGATGCATACACTTAAAATAAATATAAGGCGTAAGAGTTTTCATCAGCAAATGTACCATACGTTTTGAAACATAGCAAGAAAGGCGGAAAAAATATGAAAGCTGTCGGATTGGTGGTTGAATATAATCCCTTCCATAACGGTCACCTTTATCATGCCCAAACAGCAAAGCGGCAAACCGGATGTGACACGGCTGTTGCTGTCATGAGCGGACATTTTTTACAGCGCGGCGAGCCGGCGGTTGTGTCAAAGTGGGCCCGTACAAAAATGGCTCTGCAAAGCGGAATCGACCTGGTCATTGAGCTGCCCTATCTTTATGCGGTGCAAAAAGCGGAGATTTTTGCGCGCGGCAGTGTTTCCACCCTGAATAAACTTGGGTGCGAGGCGCTTTTTTTCGGAAGCGAAAATGGTGATATTGCGCCGTTTTTAGAAACAGCAAAGCTTATTGATGAGCATAAGGATACGTTTGATCAATGTGTCAAGGAAGAACTTAAAAAGGGGGCCAGTTACCCAGCCGCAGCAGCTATCGCCTTCAGATCCATTTTACATACTGAAAACGCACTTGATTTGTCAAAACCAAACAACATTCTGGGATATCATTATGTCACGTCCATTCTTTCCGGGGGATACTCAATGAAACCTTCTACCACAGCGCGCATTTCCTCGGACTATCATGATGCTGACCTTCCTGAAGGCGAAAACCATATCGCAAGCGCCACAAGCATCAGAAAAGCCATGTTTGAACAGAGTCTTGAAGCCTGCCTTCGTTTTCTTCCTGATACATCTGTAAGTGAATTAGCACATTACCGAAAATCTTTCGGGCTGTGGCATACACCTGAAAGCTATTTTTCTTACTTAAAATACAGCCTGTCGATCGTAACAGCACAGGAATTACAGCAAGTATACGAGGTGGAGGAAGGCTTAGAGCACAGAATTCTTCGTTCGATCAGAAAAGCCAGCTCCTACCAGGAATTTATGCAGCTGCTGAAAACGAAACGTTATACGTGGACAAGGCTCCAGCGGATGAACACGCACATTTTAAACAGGGCAAACAAACAGGAGATGCATAATCTGCTTGCCGATAAAGAGGTGCCGTATATTAGGCTTCTTGGCATGACGAAAAAAGGACAGGCTTATTTAGCGGAAAAGAAAAAAGCGCTGTCTGTTCCGCTTGTCAGCAAACTGTCCTCATTCTCCCATCCTGTACTCGATCTGGATATAAAAGCAAGCAAAATCTACAGCCTGGCGATAGAAGAACCGCTGAGAACTGAATTTGACCTGCAGGAATACGGGCATGCACCGATTCGATATGACGAGGATGAACAACGTTTTTTTAATATATAGAAAAGCACCTGAGAATATCAGGTGCTCAGCTTGTAGAGAAAACGACGTTTTTTCTACAAGCCTTTTTTGTTTTCTGCTGTTTCTTTAGTTGTTCAGCGGATTTCAAAAACTGAAAAAGAGCTCCCACATACCTAGCCCTGCTTGGCTAGGTATGTGGCAATCTTCTTCATGTTCTGGCATGCGGCTGTGAGGAGAACTTGTTCACTCACATTCCGTTTTCCCCTCAACCTGCAATAGCGAAGCCCATGCAGCTGTTTTGAATCTGCAAAGCTTCGCTCTATTTTTTCTTTTCTTTTTTTATAGAGGGTTTTCCCTGAAACAGACAAACGATTTTGTCTGATCTTTTCTTTATGGTCCTCCCATACATGACGGGTGATGACCTTCTGGCGGTTCTTTGATCTTGTGCATTGCGCAAGCAATGGGCACGCGGAACAGGTTTCAGGATTTGATTTATATGACCGGTAGCCTTTTCGGTCAGTTGTTGAGTATGTAAGTACCTGCTGGTTCGGGCAAATGTAACTGTCTTGTTCACTGTCATAATGAAACTTCCATTTTGGAAACAAACCTCTAGTAGGGTGATATCGTCTATGCGCAATAACGCCAAAAATATGGCGGTCGGCTAACCCTTTACAGATCGGAGTCGTTAAATAACCAGAATCAAGAGCGACGGCTTCTACTTCAAAATGAAATCGTGCAATTTGGTGATCTAATCGGTCAAGATAAGGCACAGAATCATGGACATTTCCAGGCGTAACATAGGCGTCGGTGATAATGTTATGTTTCATATCCGTTGTTCGGTGATCTAAGTAAAAGAAACCCTCCGGTTTTTTCGCGATACATATAACCACTTTCCGGATCAGTGGTACTGTGGCGGATCTCTTTTTCAGCTTTCACCTCCTCTTTGGCCGGTAATGGCTTTTTTCCGTGCTCCTCTCGATCTTCTTGAATGGCTTCATTTAAATCTTTGATATAGTTTTGTGTATCCTGTTCAATCGTTTTTCTTGTGTATTTGTGCTTGTTGGCATTGGCTTTCAGATGAGTTGAATCAGTGAAAAGGACACGTCCGCCCACCATATCATGATTGATGGCCTGAAGAACGATCTCATCAAAAATGTCTTGGAAAATCGTTGTATCTTTAAAGCGTGTACGTCTGTTCCAGCTGATGGTGGAGTGGTGCGGAACTGGGTCATTGATATTCAGGCCCAAAAACCATCTGTACGCCATATTGTAATAAATTTCTTTTTCAAGCTGTCTCTCTGAACGGATACCGTAGAGGTAGCCGATAAACATCATTTTGAATAAAATCAGCGGGTCGAGTGAGGGGCGGCCTTTGTTTTCGCTATAGTAAGGCTTAACCTTTTCAATGATAAAAGAGAAGTCTATGTGTTTATCAATTTTTCGAAGCAAATGATCCTCTTCGACGAGTTGGTCAAGCAGAACAAATTCGGCTGCGTTTTGAGAAGAATTTCTTGTGTGGAACATAAGAAAGACACCATCCTTTTTAGTCTTTCTTTTATTTTATTACACGAGAATGGTTATTTTAAGGAAAAATAAAGGCTGTCGAGATTTTCTCGACAGCCTGAGCACCTGAGAATATCAGGTGCTTTTCGCTTTCAGCTTATTCAAATAATCAATCGCGTCCTGAATCTTATCAACAGGCACAATCTTCATATCTGAATCAATATCTTTTGCTGTTTTTACTGCGTTTTTATAATCGGAATTGCTGGCGCCGTTTTGATTTGGCGCGAAGAAAATGTCTTTTCCGGCTTTGTCTGCGGCGACGACTTTTTGATCAATGCCGCCGATCGGGCCTACTGTTCCGTCAACATCAATCGTACCGGTTCCCGCAATATCGTAGCCTTTTGTCTCGTCTGGTTTTGTCAGCTGATTATAGATTTCAAGAGACATCATTAACCCTGCTGACGGGCCGCCGATATTTTCGATTTCAAAATCAATATCAGGCTCCACTTTGACGTTTCTGTCCGTATAGAGCGAAACGCCGATTCCTGCACGATCCGGCTCATCAGGAAATTGTTTTAATGTAAGGGTGACACGCTTTTCTTTTTCTTCTCTTTCGATTTTCAACCGTACTTTATCTCCCGCGTTTTTGCTGCTGGTATAATCAATCAGCTTTTCAGCAGACTGATAGTTTTTGCCGTCTGCACCGATGATTTTATCACCGACTTCTATTTTCCCTTTTGCAGGCATGTTTTCTACAACTGAGCTGGCGTATATGCCGTTAAACGAATAGCTGACTTTTTTTCCTGCCTTTTGATAGGCGGCTATAACCGCGTTTTCTTGCGAGCTCTGCATCATTTGGAGCTGCCTTTTCATATACTCCTTATCTGATTCCCCTTCTTCCTTGATGCTTTCATCAGGAACAATTTCATAATAAGGGTGCATCTTTGCCCACACATATGTAAACGGATTAGCCGGCCCCACTTTGACAGTCATTAACGACAGACTCCCCGTTTCCGGATAGCCTCCCTCCACTTTTATCAGTGAAGCAAGCTCTGTCGCTTCTCCCGGTTTTGTAATATAGTATGGAAGTTTTATAAATGATAAAACGGCAATCAGAATGAGGATGACAAGCATCCAGCTAAAATGTTTTTTACGAAGCAAATTATGAGCCCTCCCAATTCTCTATTTCTTTTCTTATATTGCTGATCATTTGATTTGTCGCCTCCTCGCCTGCCGCTATCATTGCTTCAATATTGGCAAACGAGCTTGAGCTGTATGTTTCAAGAGAAGGGCGAATCATGATATCCGCGGCGATCGTCTGATGCCGCACCAATTCATTTTGCAGTATATCCATACTTTGCATAATCACATCAAAAATATGCCCCGCCGTTTCGGTTTTTCGAACTCTGGAGACATCTGAAGCGATGATAACATCAGCCCCCATGTCTTTGACAACCGAAACCGGAATTCGGTCGACGACCGCGCCGTCCACAAGCAGCCGCCCGTCCAGCTTCTGCGGAATAAAGATACCCGGTATGCTGATGCTGGCCCGCACCGCATCTGACACCGAACCCTTTCGGAACACAATCTTTTCTCCTGTCTGTAAATCACACGCAACAATGCCCAGCGGGATTTGAAGCTCTTCGATCGGTTTTCCGAATGTATAAGCATGCACAAGCTGCCTGACGCGATCGCCTTTTAAAAAACCGAGTCTTGGAACTGTATAATCAGCATAAAGCCGACGTTTAAAGGCTTTAGCGACTTTTTTCATCGTGGCTACGTCATGGCCGGCTGCATAGAAACTGCCTACCAAAGCGCCCATGCTGCTCCCGGCAATCATATCCACTTTAATGTGATGCTTATGTAAACTGGAGAGCACACCGAGATGAGCGAGCCCTCTGGCCCCTCCCGATCCTAACGCCAAGCCGATTTTAGGTTTAGCCAACGCGTTAACCTCCTGCCTGAATTCCCTGTATACCGAATTCTATGGTCTAAACTGAACCCCTATGCTCGTATATTAGTACAAAGATTCAAGAGGACAGGTACTGCTTGGCCGTTTCGTGTCATACATATTTTATCATGATATTCATGTTATTGGGTATTTTTAGCATCGGGGAGGTAAGAATGAACTTGTCGAAGATTCATACACTTTTAATTGCTTCGTTTTTTCTTTTTTTAACAGCGACTGTCATCTCACATCCACAGGCTTCATTCGAAGCCTCTAAAACCGGGCTTTCTATGTGGTGGGAGGTTGTGTTTCCGTCATTGCTGCCATTTTTTATTCTGTCTGAACTCTTAATCGGTTTTGGCATTGTGCGGTTTGTCGGTGTATTGCTTGAACCTTTTATGCGGCCGATCTTCCGGGTGCCGGGTGTCGGCGGCTTCGTTCTTGCAATGGGGATGGCATCAGGAAATCCGGCGGGAGCTAAACTCACTGCCCGTCTTCGGCAGGAAAAACAGATTTCAAGAGTAGAAGCAGAACGGCTTGCGTCGTTTACCAACTCTTCAAATCCGCTCTTTATTTTTGGCGCTGTTGCCGTCGGTTTCTTTCAAAACGCGTCATTGGGCATTTTATTAGCCGCTGCACACTATTTGGGGAATCTGGCTGTCGGTTTAACGATGCGTTCATATGGACGCAAGGAAGAGCAGCACCTCAGAGGAAAAAATACAATACCTTTTCCTTCGATCAAAGATGCCTTGCACGCTCTGCATACCGCCAGACTTGCGGAAAAACGGCCTTTGGGCAAAATTTTAGGCGATGCCGTAACCTCTTCTGTTCAAACCCTTCTTATGGTGGGCGGGTTTATTATTTTGTTTTCTGTCTTTAACAGGCTGTTATCCGTGGTGCAGCTGACTGATATTCTGTCTGTATTCACAAAAGGCGCGCTGACCTTGTTTCAGCTTCCGGCTCAACTGGACATCCCTCTATTATCAGGAATGTTTGAAATCACATTAGGAAGCAAACTTGTCAGCGAGACAGACGTTACTCTTCTGCAAAAAGCCATTATCGTCAGCTTTATTCTCGGGTTTAGCGGCTTTTCCGTTCAAGCTCAGGTGGCAGGTATTTTATCGGAAACCGATATCAGATTTAAACCATTTTTTATCGCGCGTTTGCTGCAGGGCGTGTATGCCGCTGTCTTCGTCATGCTTTTATGGAAGCCTCTATACATGGCATGGAATGACCCGTATCAGAATGTGTTCAAATCCCTTCATAGCGGCGAAATGCCAACAGCACTGATAAACGGCTGGAATCTGCTTGTACAAATTGGACCTGCTGTCACATTATGCGCGCTGTTTACGTACATTATCATTTTTACTTACAGACTGACAAACGGCACAAAAAAAGGATGAGTCCAACCCCCCTCATCCTTGTCTGAATTTTTGCTGAAGCGCCAGCTCTACTTCCGGCGGCACAAATTCTGATACAGAGCCATTGTATTTTGCCACTTCTTTGACGATGCTTGAACTTAAAAACGAATATTGATTGTTTGTCATCATAAAAAACGTCTCAATGGATTCATCAAGCACACGGTTAACAGATGTCCCCTGCATCTCATATTCAAAATCAGACACTGCTCTCAAACCTCTTAAAATCGCTTTCGCATTTTTTCGTTTGGCATAATCAATTAACAGTCCTTGCGACGTTTCAACTGTTATATTCGGAATGTCCTTTGTCACTTCTCTCAGAAGCTCACACCGCTCTTCAACACTAAACAAAGGTTTTTTTGAAGAGTTATTCAATACACACACATACACTTGTTCAAAAATATGCGCCCCGCGTCTGATAATGTCCAGATGCCCGTAGGTCACCGGATCAAAACTGCCGGGACAGACAGCTATACTCGCCACATCACTACCCCCTCTTTTTATAAATCGCTACACCTGTTAGCCCATAGATTTCTTTTCTTGTCATGACAAGATTTCCTACGGTTTCGGGAAGCTCGACCTCTCTGTCATGTTCAGCAACGATAAAGCCGCCGTCTTCCAGCATATGATATTCATCAATCAACGTTAAAAGCGCTTTCAGTCTTTGTTCCTTATATGGCGGATCAAGAAAAATTCCCCGAAAGCCGGTTTCTCTTTTTGCAGCAGCTTGCAAAGCCCGTTCCGCATCATTGCGGTATACCTGTGCGTGTTTTGTAAGCTCCAGCGATTTTAAGTTTGATTTGACCGTTTGAATTGCTTTAAAATCACGGTCAACGAATATGCAATGCTCAAACCCTCGTGAAAGCGCTTCGATTCCAAGACCTCCACTTCCCGCGAATAAGTCCAGTCCCCTGCCCCCGTCAAAATAAGGGCCGATCATATTGAAAATGGATTCCTTCACTTTATCGGTTGTCGGTCTTGTTGACGTTCCCGGGACAGCCTTTAGTGAACGGCCTTTTTTTGATCCAGAAATTACTCTCATGTTCCACACCACTTTTTCTAAAAGCTATTTTGTTTTCTTATCCGGCCGGACGCCGCTATGTACATAGAAAAAAATCAACCCTATCTTAACATAAAGCATTCTTTCAAACAATGAACGCTAATCTTGATCAAACATGTGTATAGGCAGGTTGATCCTTGTCCATACTATAAGCAACAGCATCTAGAGGATGTTGTTGCCAACCGCGGAGAAGACTTACGTTTCCCCATAAGTTCTTCCTCCGGTTTCTCCTCTCCCTTTGCCTTCTCCTTAACTTGTTAAGGAATAGAAGGACCCCGCAGAAGTCTGCGGGGATTTTTTTTATACTGCTATATGCCGATTTTATAATCGTATTCCTTCGCTTTATCAAGCTTTGACTCAAATTCCAATTTTAAAAACGGTTTATAAGAAGGCTCCACTTTCTTTACAAATGAGTAAGATGCGATCTTTTCCATTGTTTTTTCAATTTGGTTCATATCGCAATATAGGACGACATATTTTAAGCGTTTTGATACATAGTGCACATTTCCGAACTTCCTCAGCATTTTGCTTTGTTTTAGGGAATGCAGATACACAATCATGCCCTGGCGCCTATTCTCCAATACAATCACCTGCCTGATTTCTCTTATATGTAAAGACGAGACGGCCAGTCTCGTCAGGACACTTTACATCCGCAGCTTCCGCCTGAACCGCAGCCGCCTCCGCATGAAGACAAACCGTCAAAATAAGGGTTCCCAGTCGGCACTTTCACATGCTCTGAAACAGCTGTTCCAATCTCGACGCTGACCTCATCAAGAATAGACTGGAGTTCATTTTCAGCTCTCTTAAAGTCAGCCACCTTATTGTTCAGGTCCAGCTCCCGCTTGATCTCCCTCATTTTCCGGGATATTTCTCTATAGTCAGGATGATATTTGCCAAAACGCTGTACATCCTCATACTGCTCTTTTATTTTGATAAAAGAACGAATAATCCGCCCTGCCTCTTCATCTTCTTGGAGACGCTTGTAACAATTGCGGTAGTTCTCAGCCGTCTCCGACTGCAGAATCATCTCGGCAAGCTGCTGAGCTTCACTTTGAAGCCGCACGGATTCCATCGTCGCATACATAGCACGCACCTCCAGTTGTTAGTTTACCACGAAACCAGCCAATTGGAAAATGCTTAATCCGCAGCCCGAAAACAATCTGTCTCTCTGCATTTACATCATGAAAAAAGACCCTATTTCAGGCCTTTTAATCTTTTGTCCGCATCGCTTGAAACATTTGCATCATCATTTGCGCCATTTGAATCCCGTTTGTAAATTGATTCACCCTGTGCGGTATGGTTTTTTCATAAAAGTTCATCATCTCAAGCTGAAAGGAGGACAGATCATCCGGTTTCCTCGAAAGCCTGCGGTACCATATCGGCTGTTCTCTGATGAATCGTTTCCGTTGTTCGTTGGCTAGAATAAATTCCTGAACCTCTTTGCGCATACGAGTTCCCCTTTTTTAATCCTTTCGAAATGAAAAAGGATGCTGTCCTGATCCTGGCTGAGATTGGTTCTGGCCGCTCCCGGAAAATGTATGAAGAAGACTTTGCAGTGATGAAATTGACTGGCTCATTTTATTGATTTGTTCGTTCATTTGATTGACATCCATTTTTTTCACCGCTGTCACCATTTTAGAGACAAAATCATTTTTTTCCGATGTTTCCGGCACAGATTTGGCAGATTCTTCCGGTTCCCGATATGGATCCCAGATCGGGTCGCCCTCCCCGAAAAGGACCCAATTTTCATAGACGTCCTGCCAGCTTCTTTGTTCTTTACGCACTTCTTTTATCAGCTTGGGATGCTTTTTGACGAATTGTTTAAAGTCGTTGATTGAATGATTGGCATGTTGATTCGCCACAATCCTCACCCCCTCAGAAAATCGATACCTACTACAATGTATCGTTTTGCGAGGCATTGTGTTCGCCTATATTCATTCACAGAATGAATTTTTAGCTTTTCTCGATACACTCATGAAAAAGCCTTATTGAAGGATGCATTCAGATCAACAAGCCTTTGAAATTAGAAAAGCCGCGGAACCATTTGGCCGCGGCTTTTCATTACCATCGCTTAATAAAATTTTGAGTGTAATATTTCCGGTCTACTCCGACACCTAGATGCGTATAATCTGCATTTAGAAGCGCTTTTCGATGGCCTTCACTATTGAGCCAGCCTTCTACAGCGGCCGGACCGTCCACATAATTGTATGCGATATTTTCCCCCGCTTGCTGAAAGTCAACATTCCCTTTTTCTAATCGGTCTTTCAATGTCCCGTGTTTTTTAGAAACATGGGAGAAATAGTTATTGTCCTTCATATCCTCGCTATGCCCAAAAGCCACTTCTGCCGTCGGCTGGTCCCACTCAAGCTTCGCAAGCCCATGCTTGACACGTATCACATTCGTCAGATCAAATATTTGCTTTTCACTCGTCGTTTGGATCTTTTTCCACTTATCATCTGAAACAGCTTCTGGTTTCATTAATTCACCGCGGTATACAACCTCATAAGGCCTTTGCTTGACAAAGGTTTGCGCATCAAATGCCCTGATGCTGGATAGCTTCCCCTCAAATTTGTCCATATACAGCTGGACATACATTTTTCCTATCTTTACAGTCGGCCTTGTATTGATATCCTCTTCAGAAAACTCAAAACGATAGGAATTTCCTTTATACTCTACATTCACAAACGGTGCAACCTGAGTCGTCTTGAATACTTCTCCGGTTGATTCGCCAATTTTGAATGGCTTTGCGTTAATATCATTCCCAGCTGCAAATAATGTGACTACTTTATGATTTAATACTCCGATTTGGACATACTGGTCCTTTCCTTGACTGTAAATCCACCAATTGTAGTCATAAGCGGAAGGGTCAATGCGTTCAGGTTCCCCAAGCTTTTTCGTTACTTCTTCGGCGGACTTGCCCATAAAGGACAATAACCCTGATGTCGGCATATGTATTCGTTTGCCGCTTTGCGCTTCCTCATTAGACACCTGAGGTTCACTGTCATTTGATTTTTTTTCAGGAGAAGCTCCATATTGAATAAACAGAACATAAGTTCCGCAGATAATCAAGAGGACAACCATTGCTCTCAATATATTTTTCAATCTATCACCCCCGTGCCATCACGTGTCTTGCCTTACATCTCATTACAATACAGCCTATTTAACATGTCAAAGATTTATGTGTTAATGAAAAAAGCCTTCTCTTCTGTCATCACCCTCGGATATATCCGATAGGGCGGTGCCTGCACGTTCATTCGTTTGCTCAGATAAAGATAGATCACCAAGCGTGACGATTCCAGTCAGCTTTTTGTTTTTTGTAACAGGTATCCTTCTGAGCTGATGTGATGCCATCAAATGAAGAACCTCATCAACTGAAGCATCTTCCTCCACACTGACAGGTTTTTCGGTCATCGCGTCAGTGATTTTTTGCGAGTTCGGTTTTTTTATCGCGATCCCTCTTAACACGAGATCACGGTCGGTCACGATGCCAACAAGTGTTTCTCCATCCTTATCAACTACCGGAACCGCACCTATATTCGCGTCCTTCATCTTCACTGCAGCTTCATATACATTATCTAATACCGTGCAATATTGCAAGTCGGCTGTCATCAGATCTTTTATTTTTGTCATCCGTATAACCTCCTTTAGTCTAGTGCTATTGTCGTCAAAATTTATTTTTTGCATACTTTCAAAGGAAGAAGATCCATTGAAAGTTTAACGCTTTCATACTATGATTGTCAGGAAAGGTAAATTTTATAAGGAGGGGTCAGTGTTGAAGTTTACTGAAAGCGGGCTTGAAGGGGTAAAGGCTGAGCTCAGCTGGCTAGACGACTTGATGGAAAGCAAAGGTCTCATCAGAGCGGGTCAATGGGATTATGAAAGAGTCACCTATGACAGAAAGTTTTCGACGATTGAGGGTACGTTTTACCTGCGGATACCGGGCATTGCGGCTGAGGGCGATGTAGGAAGCGGCCGCGCCGTGATTCAATTAATGTCCCCTCTCTTAGGCAAGCATTACTACCCGCACGGCGTAGAATATGGAGAAACGGAATTGTTCCCTGTACAGGTTGTAACAAAAAGCAAGGCACTGATTCAGGACATAACCGACACGCTAAAAACAGTTCAAATGTAATGAAAAGGTACAGCATCTTCTGCTGTACCTTTTATGATATGGTCTGCTGAATATACGGCGGTTCTTCCTGCCCGTCCTTTTCTCTTTCTTTCTTCACCCATTGGAAAAAAACAATCGCCAAAAAAGTGCCGTATACAATTTCCTGAATGATTTTCATCATGACTGCTCCGAGCTGCTGATCCTCCAACAAAGGGAGTGTATTGAACATCTCTGGTCCTGTTAATGGGATCTGCCCCATCATATCCGCAGGCACACAAAGCTTCATTGCTTCAGCCCACGCAGATGGATCTGTATAGGTGGCATATAACGGCGCACCGCTGAACATGATCAGCGCGCAAGCTGGCGTAAGCAGCATACCGTCCGCCATAATATATCCCAGTTTCATCAAGCCGCTGAGCTGCCGAAGGCGCTCTACCTTATGAACAAGCGGCCACCACATGAAAAACGCCAGCACAAAGATAAGCCAAGTCATTACCGTATGATAAAACGGGTCCGTTTTGACAGTATCAAAAATAAGCGGAACATGATATAAAGAAAAAATGCCGTTAAACAAAAGCAAAGCAATTAAAGGCGTCGTAAAAAATGAAAAAACCGGTTTAATGGCAGGCCTGAAAATGATTTTTTCCCAGAGCCATGCGGGAATTCCCGCAATCAATAATGGCGGGACGACCAAATACAGGACAGCCATTTGCACCATATGAGCGCTGAACATAATGTGTCCGAGCAGATCTACCGGACTCCCCTCCGCTGCATATAAAAACAGCATCGCCGATAGAAAGCACACCATCTCTTTACCTGTTATCCGTTCTGGCTTTGAAAACATTCGCCAGTAAAAATAGAGATAAAGCACCGTAATGCCCAACAGGATACAAAAAAGATAAGGGCTCCACATCGCGCGAAACCCAAACACGTCTAACTGATCCATTATTTCACCTCCGGCGGCTGTTCACATTACCACCATATAATTGTGACAAACGCAAGCACAGTGATGAACGCGACAAACATGCCTGAATACAAAAACAGTGCCGGCGCTTCATGCCCTTTTTGATTCATATGCATGAAATAATAAAGCTGGAAGATGACTTGAATCGCAGCTAGCAGAATAATGAAAGGAATTGTAAACCAGCTGCCGATGCCATCCGTTGCCACAGTCAGAAAGGCCACAATCGTAAGGCCGATCATTAAGCCAAAAGACAGAACCTGATATTTCATCTCCTGAGCGTGCTTCTTTTTCTTAAATTCAAGGCCGCTGTTGATATGCCTTCTGCTTTTTTTACCGACCATGTTTATCCCACCATCCCCATTAAATATACAACGGTAAAGATGAAGACCCACACGACATCAATAAAGTGCCAATAAAGACTTGCAACATAAAACTTAGGCGCCGTATACAGGTTTAGTCCCCTTTTGGCATTGCGGATCATCAGGGTGCTGATCCACATAAGCCCAAATGCCACGTGGGCGCCGTGTGTGCCGACAAGCGTGTAAAACGCGGAACCGAGCGCAGAGCTTGTGATCGTAAAGCCAAACTCATGGGTGTAATGCTTAAATTCATAGATTTCAAGTCCTAAAAATCCCGCCCCCAATAAGAGCGTAATTCCCAGCCAAAGCTGCATTTTTCCGAATGAAAAGTTCTTCATGTGGTACATCGCGTACACACTCGTTAAACTGCTCGTTAATAAGAGCATTGTGGCGATAAACACAAGCGTCACATCAAACATTTCCGTCGTAGGCGGGTCACCGGCGTTTGAATTCCGGAGTGCGAGAAACGTGGCGAAGAGAGACGCGAACAAAACTGTCTCTCCCCCAAGAAAAAGCCAAAAGCCTAAAAATTTATTTTTCCCTTCCAGTGTTACTTTTTCGGGAGAAGCTGGAAAGGTTTCCGCGGTGAATTTTTCTTCAATTTGCATTATGCCTTCACCCCTTTATCATCGTTCGGAAGTTCCTCTTTATGAATATGATAGCCGTGATCATCAATGACTGAGCGAAGCAGCATCGTGATAAATGTGATGCCGAGCCCGATAAAGATCACCGGCAGCCCCCAAGCGTAATCGGTTCTGTACAGCAGCCCGAACGCTGCGACAAAGAGGCCAAAGGAAATGATGAACGGCAGGATTGAGCCGTTTGGCATATGAATATCATCAACCGGTTCAGCCGGCGTCATTGATTTGTGTCCTGCCTGCTTCTCGATCCAAAACGGATCAAGCCCTCTGACAAAAGGAAGCTGTTTAAAATTATACTCAGGCGGCGGTGAAGAAACGGTCCATTCAAGCGTACGTCCGTCCTGCCATGGATCAGCTCCGACATATTCTCCTTTTACCGATGTCCAAATGACATTGACCAGCAGAAGAATAACTGCTGCCGCCATAAAAAACGCCCCGATTGTACTGATCAAGTTGCCTGTTTCAAGACCCTGGTCCGGCAAAAATGTATAAACCCGGCGCGGCATCCCCATTAATCCGACAAAATGCTGAATGAAAAACGTGAGGTGAAAGCCGATAAAAAACAATACAAATGAAATTTTCCCCATCGTCTCATGCAGAATTTTACCGAACATTTTCGGCCACCAAAAATGAACACCGGCTAAAAGGCCGAATACCACTCCGCCAATAATGACATAGTGGAAATGCGCCACCACAAAATACGTATCATGGAACTGATAGTCAGCAGCAGCGGCTGCCAGCATGACTCCCGTCACACCGCCGAGCACGAAGGACGGTATAAATGAGACGGCATACAGCATCGCGGTCGTATACTTTACATTTCCTCCCCAAATCGTCAATAGCCAGTTGAAAATTTTAATCCCGGTCGGAATCGCGATAGCCATTGTGGCAACTGCAAAAATCGCATTTGCAATCGGTCCGAGACCTGTCGTAAACATGTGGTGCACCCAAACCATAAAGCCCAGAAAGCCAATGAGCACGATGGCAAAAACCATTGATGAATACCCAAACAAACGCTTTCTGGCAAACACAGGGATGACCTCTGAAAAAATACCGAATGCAGGCAAAATTAAGATATAAACCTCGGGATGGCCAAAAATCCAAAATAAATGCTCCCAAATGACCGTATTCCCGCCAAGCTCCGGATTAAAGAAGTTGGTGCCGAACAGCCGATCCAGCATCATCAGAGCCAATCCGGCCGTCAGCGGCGGAAAGGCAAACAAAATCAATGCCGAAGCCACAAATGTCGTCCAAGTAAACAAAGGCAGCCTCATGTACGTCATGCCAGGAGCCCTCATGTTAATAATCGTAGCCAAAAAGTTAATCCCTGCTATCAGCGTCCCGAGCCCCGATATTTGCAGTCCGAGGACGAAAAAGTCTATGCCGTGCCCTTCCGAATGAAGCGAAAGTGAAGCGTATGATGTCCAGCCCGCGTCTGGCGCTCCGCCCAAAAACCAGCTTAGATTTAAGAAAATGCCTCCGAAAAAGAAGAGCCAAAAACCAAGCGAGTTTAAAAATGGAAACGAAACGTCCCGAGCCCCAATCTGCAAAGGCACGACCGCATTCATCAAGGCAAATAAAAGCGGCATCGCAGCCAGAAAGATCATCGTTGTCCCGTGCATTGTCATGACTTCATTGTACGCTTGAGCACTGAGAAAAGCATTTTCCGGCTTTGCAAGCTGGATTCTGATAAACATCGCTTCTATTCCCCCGACAAGAAAGAAGAATCCCCCGGCGATTAAGTAAAGAATCGCGATTTTTTTATGGTCCACCGTCGTCAAATAATCCCAAAGTATAGATCCGCGCGTCCGCTTTTCTGTAAGCGCATTCAACATATGTGACCTCCCCCAATATCTCCCTTTCTTCCCTACTTGCTTTCCGTTTTTAAGCCTTTTAAGTATTCATAAAGCGCATCTGTTTCACTGTCTGAGAGCTTCGGATAAGTTCCTGTCATTTTGTTCCCCGGTTTTATGCTCTCAGGATCCTTGAGCCAAGCTTTCACATTTTCTTCGTTGGCGTCTTTCACCCCTGCCACTTTTGCCCTTTCACCGAAGGTCGCTAAGTTGGGAGCCGTTCTTGCTGCTTCTGCCCGCTTATCATTCGGCTCAACGGCATGGCAGCTCAGGCAGTTCTTCTCTTTAAACAGTTCTTCGCCCTGCTTAGCCAAATCACTCTCTGCTGTAGACTTATAGTTTTTCATTTCTTTTGTCCAGCCCTGAAATTCTTTTGCAGACATCGTTTTCACCTTAAAATCCATCAGCGCGTGTGAAGGGCCGCAAAGCTCTGCACACTTCCCAAAAAACATATCTCCTGCCTCTTTGCTTCTTTTTGAATCAAATGTCAGGAAAAACTTATTTTCGTTTTCCGTATTCGTATCAAGTTTTCCTCCAACTGAAGGAATCCAGAAGGAATGTTTGACATCTGAGGCTTTTAAATTAAAATATACACGCTGGTCTGTCGGCACAATCAGCTCCTGGCTTGTGATAATGCCGTAATCAGGGTATTCAAACTCCCACCAGTATAAATTTGCCCGGACATTGACTACAAGCGCATCCTCAGCTTTGCGGCTTTTCTTATCCATTGGTGATGTATCCGCAAGCTCTAGCGTATATAGTACGACAGGGATCACAAGAATAATGAGCAGCAAAATCGGGATCACAGTCCATGTGATTTCTAAAAATTTGTTCCCCTCTACCTGTTTCGGTATCGTGTTCTCACCGACCCGTGATCTTCTGAATCTCACAATCACATAAAAGAAGATAACAGATACTACTGCAACAACAACCACCATAATCAATGTACTGAGCACCGTCAGGTCATACTGTTTATCAGCCACCTCGCCAGCAGGCTTGAGCGTGGATAAAAAAGGTTTTCCACATCCGCTTAATAGAAGCGGCACTAAGGCTAATAATGAAATAAGACGCCAATGCTTTACCATTTCACCCAACCCCTTTTCTGGTCAATACAAAGGCGGAGAGCAGACTCGCAATCCAGCCTATCACCAATAAAGCACTTACATTTCCTCTTCTCTTAAATTATGAGTTTTTTTACTCAAAATGCCATCTATGTATAAAAGTAAAGCCGCCTGATGAAGGAAAAGGTCAAGGCGGCATTTACTAGTTGTCATCGATTATTTTGAAGCGATAAAACAAACAATGTATCTATTTTTTTAGAAAAGAGTCAAGACAACCATGGCAACGAAATAGATTGTCATGTAATTAAGCGAGTAAATGAACATCTGCGTTGCCCACTTCATGATATTTTTGGTGCGGAGGCCCATCAAGCCTAGAATCAGCCAGCCGATATTTAACAGCAAGCCGAGGATGACAATCGGAAGGCCCAGACTTCCAAGGAAAAACGGAAGCGGCATCAGGCACGCAACCCACACAATTATTTGTCTTTTTGTCACTTCAAATCCGTATACGACAGGAAGCATCGGAATATTTGCAGCTCTGTAATCCTCAGTTTTCTTAATAGCCAATGCTAAGAAATGAGGAATCTGCCAAATAAATAAAATCATGAATAATACCCATGCGACGACACCGATATGCCCTTCCACTGCCGTCCATCCAATAAGCGGCGGGACTGCACCGGAAACACTTCCTACTACTGTGTTAATGGTATAGCGGCGTTTCGTCCACATTGTATATAATACAACATACGTAAAGACTCCGATAAAACCGATAACAGCAGCCATGACAGTTGTCATCAGCAGCATGATCAATCCTAAAGCAACCAGCAAAATTCCAGACCATAACGCTTGAATCGGCTGAATTTTACCCGTAACCGTCGGTCTTACTTTCGTGCGCTCCATAAGATGATCAATATCCCGGTCATACCAGTTATTGATCGCGCAGGAGCCCGCAATAATCAAAGATGACCCGATTAATGTAAGAAGAACGGTGTTTATATTGCCTAAAAAACTCAAACCGGAGATATGCAGCGCAAGCCACATTCCAGTAAAAGTCGTGATGAGATTGGAATTGACGATCCCTATTTTAATAAGGGACAGAAAATCTTTCCATGCCGTTGTTTCTTCAATTTGTCCGTCTATAGCTGTATCATTTATGATTCTGGAGTTAGCCATAACGTAAACCTCCCTTACAAACCTAACGCAGGACAATAAAAAGCCTGCAACTCTATCATACAAGATAACCTCTTGTAAAAAAACATCCTATTAAATATTAAACGACAAACAGGAATTTATTTGTGAACTTTTTATGAATTTTACCGAAGATAAAGGCAATCGCCAAATCCCCAGTCCGTTTACCTTATTTCTATCAGACCCGGCATGAATAATCAAGGGTACATTTTCCGGAAGCCGCCATTCTATTATATTTTTGTGAACAAAAGGCTCTAAGAATTGCCTCGAAACACATATTCGCTTACACTTGGAACGTATATAAAATTGCAGCATGTTAAGAAGGTGAATTGTATGAATAAAGCATTAAAAGGGCTCGGTGTTCTGACAACTTTTGTCATGCTCATTGTTTTAATCGGAGGAGCTCTCGTTACAAAAACAGGTTCCGGCCAAGGATGCGGCAGACAGTGGCCGCTGTGTCACGGCCGTTTTTTCCCTGAAATGAATCCTGCTTCAATTATTGAATGGAGCCACAGATTCGCAAGCGGGATCTCTATTATCCTTGTGTTAAGCCTTGCGTTTTGGTCATGGAGAAAAATCACGCCGATTTTCCGTGAAACAACGTTTCTCGCGATCATGTCTATTATCTTTTTATTTCTCCAGGCACTGCTTGGCGCATTGGCTGTCGTATTCGGTTCAAACGCGCTGATTATGGCGCTTCACTTTGGCATCTCATTAATATCTTTCGCTTCAGTGCTCATTTTGACGTTGCTCATATTTGAAGCTGACAAATCGGTCAGAAAACTGGTCAAACCGCTTAAAATCGGCAAAAGAATGCAATTTCACATGATAGGAATATTAGTATATTCCTATATCGTTGTGTATACAGGCGCATATGTAAGACATACAGAATCAAGTTTGGCATGCCCGGATGTGCCGTTATGCAGCCCGCTAAACAATGGGCTCCCGACTCAATTTCATGAATGGGTGCAAATGGGCCACAGAGCAGCAGCTTTGCTGTTGGTTGTATGGATTATTGTGGCCGCTGTTCATGCCATTACTTCCTATAAAGATCAAAAACAGATCTTTTGGGGCTGGATCTCATGTCTTATTTTTATTACATTACAGGCGCTGTCCGGCATTATGATCGTATACTCTGAAATGGCTCTGGGCTTTGCACTTGCCCACTCATTCTTTATTGCCTGCCTGTTTGGAGTTCTATGTTACTTCATATTATTGATTGCACGGTTCCGTTACGAATCTAAACAATGATAAAGATTTCAGGCCAAAGCTCCCAATGCTTTGGTCTTTTTTATGCCATGTTTTTTGCCGTTTCATATGGCTCAATGGCAAGCCTCCGCTGAACTTGATGATCAATGAGCGGCTTGGGGTAATCCTCGCCGATGATGCAGGATGAACTCGCTTGAATTAGAGGCGCCATTTCCCATGGCTCGTGAAGAAATTCATCCGGAATATGTTTCAATTCAGGAATGTACCTTCTAATAAACAGCCCATCCGGATCAAACCTCTTCGATTGGGTGACAGGATTAAATATCCTGAAGTACGGAACAGCATCAGTCCCGACAGAAGCTGGCGGCTGCCATCGGCCAATGTTAGATGCAGATTTGTTTCACTCCGCTTTTCATCTAAAAAACAAGAGTGTATATCAAATGATATACACTCTTGTTTTTTATGCTTTTTCAATTTCGAGAAGAAGATCTCCCGTTTGGATCGGCTCGCCATTTTTCACATGAACCTGCTTGATTGTTCCTGAGAAAGGCGCCTGAACCGTTGTTTCCATTTTCATCGCTTCATTGATCATCAAATGATCACCTTTATTGACTTTTGTACCTGCCTCAGTCAACACCTTAATAACCGTTCCAGGCATGGAGGCTGCGATGTGGCTTGGATTTGTCCGGTCCGCTTTCAGCTTTTCCTGAACGGAAGACTTAATGCTTTCATCTTTAATCACAACTTCACGCGGCTGCCCGTTCAGTTCAAAATAAACGACACGAGTGGCATCAGGCTGGGGCTCGCCGATTGAAATCAGCTTAACAATCAATGTTTTCCCGCGCTCAATTTCCACTTCTATTTCTTCACCCAATGTCATGCCATAGAAAAATGTCGGGGTATCTAATACCGAAATGTCTCCATAGTTTTCTGCTGTTTTCACATAATCAGAGAAGACTTTAGGATAAAGGGCATACGCAACAGCATCTTGATCTGAAATCTCCAAGTTATGCTGCTCTTTAAATTCTTGTTTGATTGCTTCAAAAGATACCGGCTCAAGCAATTCTCCTGGTCTGACCGTAATCGGCTCCTGTCCCTTTAAGATCATCTTTTGGAGTTTTTCAGGGAATCCGCCATGAGGCTGGCCGATATTACCTTTGAATAACTCAACAACTGAATCAGGGAAATCCAATGATTCGCCTTTTTCGTAGACGTCCTTTTCAGTCAAGTTGTTTTGTACCATGTATAGCGCCATATCTCCGACTACTTTTGAGGAAGGCGTGACCTTCACGATATCGCCGAACATATCGTTGACGCGTCTGTACATTGCTTTGACTTCATTCCATCGGTCGCCTAGGCCTACTCCCTTCGCTTGCTGCTGCAGGTTGCTGTATTGGCCTCCAGGCATTTCGTGCTCATAAATTTCAGTATGCGGCGACTTCATTCCGCTTTCAAATTCGCTATAGTATTTACGTACTGATTCCCAATATTGGGATAGCGTTTCAACGTTTTGGACATCCATTTCCGGACGGCAGGCGTTGCCTTCCATCGCATGATAAAACCCGCTCGCGCTAGGCTGCGACGTTAAACCCGCCATTGAGCTGACCGCCACGTCTATGATGTCAACGCCTGCTTCAACGGCTTTCGCATACATATAAATACCGTTTCCGCTCGTATCATGCGTATGCAGGTGAACCGGAATGTCGATCGTCTCTTTCAATGCAGAAACGAGTTCATATGCAGCCTGCGGTTTTAACAGCCCCGCCATATCTTTAATTCCGAGAATATGAGCTCCGGCAGTTTCAAGCTCCTTCGCCATCGACGTATAATAAGCAAGATCATATTTCGTACGGTTCTTATCAAGGATATCTCCCGTGTAACAAATCGCGGCTTCTGCCACTTTACCCGTATCACGAACCGCATCAATGGCTAAAGTCATCCCTTTTACCCAATTTAAGCTATCGAATATACGGAACACATCAATACCGGATTGAGCGGATTGCTTCACAAATTCTTTAATCACATTGTCCGGATAATTCGTATAGCCGACTGCGTTTGATGAACGAAGCAGCATCTGGAATAAGGTATTCGGCACTTCCTTTCGAAGGTCCTCCAGACGCTTCCACGGATCTTCTTTCAGGAATCGGTAGGCTACATCGAAGGTCGCGCCTCCCCACATTTCCATGCTGAATAGCTCAGGCCATAAAGCAGCCGTCGGATTTGCGATTTTTTTCAAATCATGTGATCGGAATCTCGTCGCCAATAAAGATTGGTGTGCATCCCTGAATGTTGTATCAGTTAAAAGGACAGATTTCTGTTCCTTCACCCATTTTGCAAGACCTTCTGCACCTTTTTCATCAAGGATTTGCTTTGTTCCTCTTGCATGCTCCAGATCAGCGTCCGCTTTTACGTGTATTGGCTTGTCAAACGCCGGTTTTTCTTTTTTACCGATTCCGGGGAACCCGTTCACTGTCACATTGCCGATATACGTGAGCATTTTCGTGCCGCGGTCTTTCTGTTTAGGGAAATTAAATAATTCAGGTGTTGTATCAATGAAGGACGTATCATATTGCCCTGTCAGGAATTTATCATGCTTTGCAACGTTCTCAAGGAACGGAATGTTTGTTTTAATGCCCCTGATTCTAAACTCCTGAAGGTTTCGGACCATTTTGGCCGCCGCCTGTTCAAATGTTAAAGCCCAAGTTGAAAGCTTAACGAGAAGTGAATCGTAATACGGCGTAATCACGGCGCCTTGGAAGCTGTTTCCGGTGTCAAGCCGGACACCAAAGCCGCCGCCAGAGCGGTAAGCCATAATTTTTCCTGTATCAGGCATGAAATCATTCTGCGGATCTTCAGTCGTTACCCGCGACTGAATTGCATAACCGATTGTAGAAATGTCCTTTTGCTGCGGGATATTTACTTTTTTGCTGTGAAGACTGTGCCCTTGGGCAACAAGAATCTGTGATTGTACAATATCGACACCGGTAATCATTTCCGTAATTGTATGTTCAACTTGTACGCGCGGATTTACTTCAATAAAATAGAACTCGTTGTTCGCGACAAGGAACTCAACCGTACCTGCGTTTATGTAATTCACATTTTTAGCAAGCGCAACTGCCGCTTCACAAATTTGATCTCTCAATTCAGATGACAGCGAGACACTCGGCGCTACTTCGATTACTTTTTGATGGCGCCTTTGAACGGAACAATCCCTTTCAAAAAGATGAACCACGTTGCCCTGCTTGTCTCCAATGACTTGAACTTCAATATGTTTAGGGTTTTCAATTAGTTTCTCCACATATACTTCGTCATTGCCAAAGGCTGCTTTTGCCTCTGATTTTGCACGATTATATGCTTCTTTTACTTCACTTTCATTTCTGACAATTCTCATGCCGCGCCCGCCGCCGCCAAGAGAAGCTTTAATAATCATCGGATAACCGTGAGTTTGTCCGAATTGTTCGACGGCTTCAAGCGTTTCTGCAGGACCATCGCTTCCCGGGATTACAGGAATTCCGGCTTTTTCTGCCTGTTCACGCGCCTTCACCTTGTCACCAAACATATTTAAATGTTCAGAAGTAGGGCCGATGAACACGATGCCTTCTTCTTCACAGCGTTTGGCGAATTGTATATTCTCAGATAAGAAACCGTATCCCGGATGGATTGCATCCACTTTGTTTCTTTTCGCAATATCGATGATACCCTCAATATCCAGGTAAGCATCAATCGGTTTTTTCCCTTCGCCAACCAGGTACGCTTCATCTGCTTTATAACGATGATAGGAACCGGAATCTTCTTTTGAATAGACCGCAACTGTACGAATATTTAATTCTGTACAAGCCCGGAATATACGGATTGCAATTTCTCCCCTGTTTGCTACTAACACTTTTTGTATAGATTGCTGTGACAAACTTTTTTCCCCCTTACCCGAATGGAATATAATCTATCATAAAGGAATATCCTTCCCATGTACACAGTTGTTTTTTACAGATAAACAGTTTTTTTGAGCTGCTTTTTCTTCTTTCCCTTTGATGCCACAGGCTCTTTCTTTCTCTTATTCTCTGAATATTTGATATACATGCTGATGTTGGCTAATATCCCCATACTTGCCAGCAGCAGCACTAAAGAAGACCCTCCGTAGCTGATAAACGGCAGCGTAACTCCTGTAATGGGAATTAATCCGCTGACACCGCCAAGGTTAATAAACGATTGGATGGCGATCATGCTTGAAATACCGATTGCTAGAAGACTTCCAAACGGGTCCTCGCATTTTCTGGCTATATAAAAACCTTTTATGACGATAAACCCCAACAGAATAATCACAAACAATACCCCAAAAATACCAAGTTCTTCGGCAATGACAGCCATGATAAAGTCAGTATGCGACTCAGGAAGATACCCGTATTTTTGAATGCTTTCACCAAGTCCCATACCGAAAATACCACCTGATCCGATTGCATAATAAGAATTAATCACTTGCAGAC
This sequence comes from Bacillus sp. K7, assembly GCF_053903245.1. Classification (NCBI taxonomy): domain Bacteria; kingdom Bacillati; phylum Bacillota; class Bacilli; order Caryophanales; family Bacillaceae; genus Bacillus; species Bacillus sp. K7. Next base: position 1,545,999 of record NZ_CP096406.1, on the reverse strand, counting down.
CTGATGAGTCCGCATATTTAAACGGATCTTCCAGGCTCTCAAAACGATCTAAACGCTTTTCTGTCAGGATCTTGTCCTTATTTAGATAAATAATCGGGCTGACCAGGAGCAAAACAATCCCACCCAGCAAAACAAGCCTTGCCAGAGTCTTTCCGCTGAAACCGGAACACAAAATCATGCATGCCGCAATTAATCCGATAATCGCCGCTGTACCTAAGTCAGGCTGCATCGCGATCAATCCGCATAGAATGATTGTCATCACGACCGGAGGCGCAACCCCAGTTAACAAATGATCAATATAGCTTTGTTTTTTGGCGTAAACAGCCGCAAGGTATAGTATGACCACTAGCTTGACAAATTCGCCCGGCTGCAAACTCAACCCGCCAATTTTAAACCAGCTTTGCGCGTTTCCTGCAACATGCCCGAATACGAACAGCGAGATGAGCGCAAAAACAGAAACAAGCAGCATTCCTTTCTGAAACTTTTGGTGAGCCAATGCCTTGTAAGGAAACAAAGCCATGAATATAAAAAGTGCGCCACCCGCAATTAAAGCAAACAGCTGCCGCATGAAGAAAAAATTACTGCTTACTCCATACCGAGAAACAGCCGTAATCATGCTAGAACTGTATACCATCACTAAACCGAATCCGCATAGTAAAACAATCGCGAATATCAGTGAGTAATCATAAGATTTGAGCATTTTTTTTAACATAACATCCTCTTCCCTGCTTCCAACTTCCATTATCTATGGTTTTTATGTATTTATCTTTTTTATTTTACTACAATTTATCAAACGAGATGAAGAATCTCTATACGATTCGGAAGAAATGTGTAAAAAGGCCTTCTCCAAGAAAATGAGTGATAATAAGCGGTTATAAAAAAACCCAAACCGTTAATAAGTTTGAGTTTTATCATTTATTTACCTGTAAACGCGTCATGCAATGCAGACAATTCGCGCTCCAATGTGTATAAAAGGTCTTTACCGTCTTTTTCATCAACCAATCCCAGGCGGACAGCAAAATCGATTTCCCTCGAAAGCCCGAACATTTGAGTATCTAATACCTCTTCATATAAAGGACATTGAGGCATCGTTAAGTTATCCATTTGTACTCGGATCAGCTTCAAAATCTTCTCAGCGTCAACTTTTAAGAGTTCAAAAGCTTTTTGCCGATGGTCAACTATCATCTCTGAAGCCAAAAGTATCCCTCCGTTCCCCAGGCGAGTACCTAATTCTTCTATTTATCATAAAGGGTATCAGCAGAAAATGCAAGAGGATTTAAGCAGATGACATAAATTAAAAAATACTCAGTCTGTACATTTCAGACATGATTTCCAAAAGCTTCACACCCGCAATGCTGTTCCCTTTTTCGTCCAACGCCGGGCCGAAAATACCAATCCCGAAATCGTAAGGTGAAATACCCATAATCCCGCCGGATACGCCGCTTTTTGCAGGAATTCCGACCTTAATTGCAAATTCCCCGCTAGCATTATACATTCCGCACGTGACCATAAACGTTTTGCAAATTCTCGCAACATCTTTTGAGATAACCTGCTCTCCAGTCTCAGGATGTCTGCCGTTCAGCGCAAATACAGATCCGATTTTCGCCAAGTCCAAACTGTTCATTTCAATCGCACATTGCTTCGTATATAAATCCATTACCGCTTCTACATCATCTTCAAAAATACCGTACTGTTTCATATAATAACACATTGCCCGATTAATCATCGACGTGCTGTATTCGGATTCAGCCACTTCCCGGCAGTATGTAATCTGTTGGTTGTTTGTCAGCCTTCTGATAAACGTAAGTAAATAATCAAGTCTCTCTTTTACGGTTTTCCCTTTTATCAAGCTGGTCACTACCAATGCCCCGGCATTGATCATAGGGTTTAACGGCTTGCTCGGATTCACTGTTTCCAGCTTGATAATTGAATTAAACGGATCGCCGGTCGGCTCCTGTCCGACATAACTGAAAACCTTATCCTTGCCGTATTCCATTAACACCAAAGCAAGTGAGAGCACCTTCGATATACTTTGAAGCGTAAATGTTTTTTCCACGTCACCCGCTGACAGACAAGTATGATTGGAATAATAAATCGCCACTGACAGATCGTGTTGATTAGCTTTTGCCAAGGCGGGAATATAACTTGCCACCTCTCCCTTGTCCGTCACTTTTTTTGCCTCTTTCACTAAGGTTTCAAGCTCATCATTATGCCGGCATACCATGCAATCACCCTCGCTCCCTGAGCATGTCAATACACATAATTTGTACACAAAGTGACAATTCATGCGAAAACTTTTATAATTTTGGGAGAAGGGGGTTATATCATGAGTGTTATACAAGTAAAAGGCAATGTTACATATCCGATCACCATTGATCCGAGCGTGTGGATTTTTGATGATCGCAAATTTTTGTTTGACAGCAAAGGGGACAGCCAAGACATACATTTACAATCAGCCGGGGATGAATCAGACCTTGATCCTGAACGCGTCATCAGAGAGGGCCGGATTACGCCGCCTACATTGCAGACGGAAAAACAATACGAGAAGCAAAAACTAATGAACGGCAGTTTTGCCATGAAACTTGGGACTGTGCTGAAAAATGCTGAGCCTCTCAGCTCCGCGACAGAATGCGTATTTGTCACAAGTTCTGGAAAGACCGCCGTCCCTCTGGAAACCGCACTGAACAGCATTGTCCATTTCAGTGAGGCAGGCAAGCCGATTCAAGAAGGCGGCCCAGTTCATATTTATTTTGAAGATCCAGTTGATCACGATCAGCCGATTACCGATATAAAAGAAATTGAAATCATGTAAGCTTACAGCAAGTCAGCGGCAAGCTGGGCGAGACCTGATCTCTCGCCTTTCAACAGCTTCACGCTGCCTGAGATGGGTTGTCCTTTAAATCGTTCAACTACGTAGGCTAAACCATTGTTCAGACTGTCTAAATATGGGTGATCAATTTGTTCTGGATCGCCCATTAAGACAATTTTGCTCCCCTCACCGACTCTCGTCAGCAGCGTTTTTACCTCATGCCTGGTCAAATTTTGCGCCTCATCAATAATAATAAATTGGTCCGGAATGCTTCTCCCTCTAATATAAGTCAGCGCCTCCACCTGTATTGAGCCAATACCCGCCAAAATAGCCTCGAGCTCCCCCGGTTTTTTCGCATTAAACAGAAACTCCAAGTTGTCAAAAATCGGCTGCATCCAAGGCTTTAGCTTTTCCTCTTTTTCGCCGGGCAAGTAGCCAATATCCTTGCCAACAGGAACAATCGGCCTCGCGACGACCAGCTTTTTATATATTCCCAAGTCTTCTGTCTGTAACAGTCCCGCAGCCAATGCTAAAAGTGTTTTGCCGGTGCCTGCTTTTCCGATTAAGGTGACAAGCGGAATATCTTCACGCAGCAAAAGCTCTAGTGCCATTGTCTGCTGTACATTTTTCGGCCTGATTCCCCATACATGTTCATCATCAAAAACAAGCCTTTTTAAGACCGTCCCTGTTTTATCCGCCATCCCTACAGCTGAAGAAGATCCTCCCAGCTCATCTTTCATTAATGCGAATTGATTCGGGTAAAATGTGTGCTGTTTCATTTCGTTTACTGAAATTTGATTTTTCCCATAAAAAGAGCTGAACAGCTGCTGGCTAATATATAAATCCTTGTAGCCACTGTACATTTCGTCATTGTCCACAACCCTGTCATTTAAGAAATCTTCAGCATGCAGCCCGATTGCGTCCGCTTTCACTCTGACCAATACATCCTTGCTGACGAGGATAACCGGCCTTCCAGCTTCTTTCGTCTCTTCCTCGAGGCTTAAGTTTTTCGCTACAGCCAATATACGATTATCATTCGTTTTTTCAATAAAGATTTCTTGCAGCTGGTGAAACGAACGATGATTCAGTTCAATTCTCAGTGTGCCGCCGGTGTCGAGCGGAACGTGCTCATGCAGCCTTCCCTTTTGCCTTAAAGCATCGATCAGCTTAGATACGTGCCTTGCATTCCTCCCAACTTCGTCCATATACCGTTTTTTTGAATCAACCTCTTCTAACACAACAGCAGGGATGACAACCTCATTTTCTTCAAAAGAAAATATCGCGTTAGGATCCTGTAATAACACATTCGTATCTAACACATAAATTTTACTCAAGTCTCAGCCTCCTGATATAAGGGTCAAAGTTCTTCCTGCTTCTCTTACGATGAAAAAGGTGATTGCCTGCTAAAATATATGTTTTTGTGAATAAAGATAGAAGGTTAATTCAACAATAAAATTAATGAATGCATTTCAAGGAGGGAACCCGCAAGTGCGAATTCTTTTCATTATGATACAGCTGACGCTTATCCTGTCCGCATGTGCCTATCAACAAGGAAACCAGGATCAAAATGTTGAAAAAGAATCAACAAGGCAGCAGGAAACCAAACCGATTCACGTAAAGGACACAACTCAGGAGACAAAAGACAATGGGACAAGAACGGACATTGCCAAGCATCTTGTCAGCGTTGCTGAAAAAATCCCCGATGTTAAGGATGCAACAGCCGTTGTGCTGGGGGGCTATGCCGTTGTAGGCATTGATGTCGATGATAATTTGGACAGAAGCAAAGTGGAAACCATTAAATACTCTGTGGCACAAGCTCTAAAAAATGATCGACATGGTGCCAACGCAGTGGTTATTGCTGACCCGGATACGGTCAGCCGCCTAAATGAAATGAGCAGAGAAATCAGTGAAGGCCGGCCGGTGACAGGCATATTAGATGAATTGGCTGCAATAGTCGGCCGAGTGCTTCCGGAAGTGCCAAACGATGTGATTGACGATGAAGATGAGCCGCAAACAAAGCAGCAAAATGACCAATTAAACAGAAAGCAGCAGCAGGAATTGGAACAGGAGCAAAATGATCAATCTGATCACCATATGAAAAAATAATGATGATGATTAAGCTATAGCCTTGTGCTTTAGCTTTTTCTTATTTTGGACAGCTTCTGATCCATGCTATAATACATGTTAGTGAAAGAGGTGATATGATGAGGGTCAAATGTTCTATTTGCGATAAAATTGAAACAATTGATGATGATACCCTGATCGCGAAACGGCTTCGAAACCGCCCAATCCATACATATATGTGCCAGGAATGCCACGATCGGATTACCCAAAAAACAGAAGAACGGCTGAAAACGGGAAAATTCACTTTTCATCCAGGACAGCAGAAGAAAGAAAAAATCAAAAAATAAAGCGGCAGCTTTACCATACAGAACAAAAAAGACTCAGCTTCTCAGCTGAGTCTTTTTATGATTTTGCAGACTGTCCCTTTTTCGACTGATATAGCCGAATTTTGTAAATGATTAAAATCAGCGCAGCGACGACCAATCCCTCTGCCACGGGTAAAAACACACCTAAAAAGGTCAAAACTGTGCAGCCTAAAGCCAGAAAGACATACACCACTGCTGATTTTAATACCGGAAGCCGTTTAGCAAATCCAAGCTTAAATACAATAACAGCCAACACAAAAATCGTCCCGTATAAAAGCCACATGCCTGCCGCAGGCTGCCGGTCTACTTGATATAGAGCAGCAAAGAACGACAGGCGTTCACTTACGTCATTCAAAAAGATTCCCTCCCCTGTAAACGTACGGGTTCTATCTTTTCAAATTCTGCAAGAGATTAAGACAATCCTGCTGTTTTTTTCTTTTTAGCCGCTTTTTCACGTTCGTTTTTATTGAGGATTTTCTTTCTTAAACGGATGGATTCAGGCGTTACTTCACAGTATTCATCTTCGTTTAAGTACTCTAGAGATTCCTCAAGAGACATGATGCGCGCTTTTTTAATTGTTGTTGTCTGATCCTTTGTCGCGGAGCGGACGTTCGTCTGCTGTTTCATTTTGCTGACGTTAACAACAAGATCGTTGTCACGGTTATGCTCTCCAACAATCATTCCTTCGTATACTTCAGTACCCGGTTCAACGAAGATGACACCGCGGTCTTCAATCCCTTGAATACCATAAGATGTCGCTTTTCCGTTTTCCATTGATACAAGCACACCTTGACGGCGGCCGCCGACTTGGCCCGCCTGCATCGGCTGGTAGCTGTCAAACGTATGGTTGAGAATACCAAAGCCGCGTGTTAATGATAAGAACTCTGTGGAGTATCCGATCAGTCCGCGGGAAGGAACTGTAAAGATAAGACGGACTTGGCCGTTACCATTGTTGATCATGTCAATCATTTCGCCTTTGCGGGCACCCATTGACTCCATGACAGAGCCTGTATGCTCTTCAGGAACATCAATTTGCACACGCTCAACAGGCTCACAGCGTACGCCGTCGATTTCTTTGATGATAACTTCAGGTTTTGAAACTTGAAGCTCATAACCTTCACGGCGCATATTTTCAATTAAAATTGACAAGTGAAGCTCACCGCGCCCGGAAACAACCCAAGCATCTGGAGAAGCTGTCGGCTCAACACGCAAACTCACATCCGTCTGAAGCTGTGAATGAAGACGTTCTTCAATTTTGCGGGCTGTTACATATTTACCTTCACGGCCTGCGAACGGGCTGTTATTCACGACAAATGTCATTTGAAGTGTCGGTTCATCAATGCGAAGCACTGGAAGCGGATCTTGATGGTCTACAGGGCAGACCGTTTCACCTACGTTAATATCTTCCATACCGGAAACCGCAACGAGGTCTCCCGCTTTTGCTTCTTCAATTTCCACCCGCTTTAAGCCTTGAAAACCGAAAATCTTTGTTACACGGAATGATTTAGCCGTTCCGTCAAGCTTCATAAGAGAAACCTGCTGACCGACTTTCATCGTACCGCGGAATACGCGTCCGATTCCGATACGGCCTACATAGTCGTTGTAGTCAAGAAGGGCAACTTGGAATTGAAGCGGCTCCTCTGCATTTTCAACAGGTGCCGGAACATGCTTAATAATGGTTTCATATAAAGATTCCATGTTTTCATCCTGCTGTTTCGGATCAAGACTCGCTGTACCATTAATTGCTGAAGCATATACCACTGGGAATTCAAGCTGCTCTTCATTGGCATCAAGCTCAATGAACAAATCAAGAACCTCATCGATCACTTCCTCAGGACGAGCAAAGTCACGGTCAATTTTGTTGACAACAACAACCGGGTTCAGGTTTTGCTCAAGGGCTTTTTTCAGAACAAAACGAGTTTGAGGCATACAGCCTTCATATGCGTCAACGACAAGAAGTACGCCGTCAACCATTTTCATAATCCGTTCTACCTCTCCCCCAAAGTCTGCGTGTCCAGGGGTATCCAAAATATTGATGCGTGTATCTTTATAGTTAATCGCCGTATTTTTCGCCAAAATTGTAATGCCGCGTTCGCGTTCAAGATCATTAGAGTCCATTGCGCGTTCAGCAACCTGTTCGTTGGCACGGAACGTACCAGCTTGATGTAAAAGCTGATCGACTAGAGTCGTTTTTCCATGGTCAACGTGGGCAATAATCGCGATGTTGCGAAGATCGTTTCGAAGTTTCACTTTTTCATCTCCTAAAAAAATTAGATAACTTTCATATTATACCACACTTCCTCTTTAAAAGCGTCACGTTTTTCAGTAAACTTACTATAAGACGTAAAAGGGGATGGAAAATATGAAAAAAACGAATTGGCTTTTCCTATTATTTGCATTTGCAGCGGTTTTCAGCATAATGCTGATCGGCGTCTTTATCGCTGAAAAAAGCGCCATAGGCATTGCAGGGAGCATTGTACTCGTTTGCGCCGTTATGGGCGGCGGATTTACATTAAAAAAGAAAATGCGCGAGCAGGGCTTGCTTGATTAAAAGCTTTGCCCGGCCGGAAACATTATAATCAAAAAACACCGCAAAGATAGCGGTGTTTTTCATTTCACCAAGACTTATCTCCCCTGTTTCTTAGTCGGGAAGATGCAAAACGGCATTTCATACATCGCCAATCGTCTTAAAATGACACATGTCACCAGCAAAAAGTAGTTCGGCAATGATATACATAACATATCTTAGAGCCTATTTTTAATACACCAGTATATCCCTATAATGGAATTTGTATCACAATTCATAAAAGGGAGAGAAAAAAACATGAAGAAAATATTTGTAAAAAAAGCGATGCTAACGACTGCCGCACTAACCTCAGCTGCTCTATTCACGTTCGGCCCTGATGCAGCCAGCGCAAAAACTCTGGCTGATAACACGACTGTCCATGTTCAGCATGAGACAATCACAAACGAAGATCTCAATGCATTCATCGATATATTAAATCAAAGTATATACGAACAAGACGGTGTGTATTATTTTGACAGCGAAAAAGCTGTTGAGTTAGGAATGACAAATGAAGAGGCTCAAATAATCGCAACATTATGGGAGTCGACATCAGAATTTTTCAGCGTCGTTGCAAAATGTCTGTATGTCGAGGACGGAAATTACAAATTTGATACAGAAAAAGCAGTTGAACTTGGCTTCACAGAAAACGAAGCACTCGCTCTTGAACAATTGTTCTCCGCTGCTTCCCTAAAGATTCACATTCTTCAAGCAGCCATTGTATTACAAGACGGTGTATACAGCTATGATAAAGAGGCAGCGGTACAAGCAGGGGCGTCACCTTCGCAAGCTGACGTGTATGAAAAATTCTTCAGTGCTCTGTCACAAGAACAGCTTGCTGCAATCTACGACATGATTCATCCTCAAGCTTAATCTAAAAAAGCGCTTGCCGGTATCGGACAAGCGCTTTTCTTTATATCAGCAGTTTGATGATCAGCATCACGGCAACCGCCGCTCCAAACCAGCAAGCAGCTTTAACGATCAGCAAACCGTAGTACCTCTGTTTAAACCGCAATTCTTCTTCCGGCAGAAAAGCCTCCTCAACGGCTTGTCCACCTTCCCATTCAAAAGGCTCAGCCATCATCTCATACATTTCTCTGCATTTGCTGCATGTCTTTAAATGCTCTTCAATGACGTGTTCCGTTTCACATTTACAATCACCTTCAAGATACAGAGGGAGCAGGTCTCTTACTAGAAAGCAGGTCATATCCGCTCCTCCTCTCTTCTTTTCGTTATGTTTTTCTTTAGCTCTAATCTCGCCCGGTGCAGTGTGGTTTTCACCTTTGAAAGGCTCCATCCCAATATCTCAGCGATTTCTTCATAAGAAAGCTCTTGAAATTCTCTTAAAATCAGAACGGATTGATACTGATCTTTTAACTGCAGAAGCTCCTGCCTTAGGGTCTCACTTTCTACAGTCCGTGACAGATACTGTTCAGGCTGCTCATAAGTGGCTTGCGTTAATCCTTCATTCTTGCTGATATCAGTAAATTGGTATTTGACATCCCTGCGGTACCAATTGACAAAAGTGTGATGGGCAATGGTGTAAAGCCACGTTCTAATGGAAGAATGTCCCCTGAACGAAGTCAGGCCGTTAAGAGCCTTCACAAACGTGTCCTGCGCTAAGTCCTTGGCTGTTTCGAGATGATGAGTTCTTCTGAATAAGTAATTTAAAATTTCTTGGTAATACTGTCGATACAAGTCCTCAATAGAATCCCTGTGCTTCATTAAAAGTAAAACCACACCGTCATCCAAATGGCCATTAAAATGAAACAGGCATACATGGCAGTCAAGTATACTTTCATATGTCTGATTTGGCTCTCTTCTTCAGCATCCGGGCTTCTCTCTGAACAAGATTCACTCTTTAAGCCCTCTACATTCTTTTGAAATAACGGCTCTTACTGTTTCATCCATTTCATTGATTCATCCTCTAGCTCTCCTTCTTTATATAGATCATATAAATCTAAAAATACAGACGCTTTTTCTTTATGATTCATAAAGACTTTTCACCTCTTGTGTGTCTCCATCCACCACATAAGCATCATGGCGGTTTGAGCCAAACGGCTGAATAATGATCAGCCATGCATAATGGCGTTCATTTCCACTTCGAACGATGATCGGACGCATGCGTTTTTTGTAAATGACATCCGGATATTCCGAAGCTACTTTTTCATAAGCCAATTTGCCATTACGATACGTATACGGAAATGTCTTATCTGATGTATCACTGTAAGCATAAACGTGTAACAGTCCCTGATCTTCAAAAAACTCGTACATGTTAGATGAATCATGATACACTACCCCATCACTCTGCCTGCTTTTTTTCATTTCTGATACATCAGCATCGAAGACCGATAATATCTGCCGCTGCAGCTGGTTGTTTTTCAGTGAAATATTCTTTTTCATTGGAAGCGAAAGACTATGTAAGCAACCGGATTCACTCTCGAATTCCAAAACAATTCCATCCCTAGTTTCAACGCGCACCAAGTTACCAAGCATGCTGTCGATTTCAATATCTGCGATTTGATAAGTCTCTTTCGGTATTTTTAAATCTGTAAACATTTCATTCACTTTATTATGTATGTCCTGTTCTGTGATATGAACATGCTGAAGAGAATCAAGCTGATAAATCGAAGGGTCTTCGCTAAAGCCCATTAAGGTTTCCTTTTCCCAATAAAATACAGCTCCATCATCATGATCTTTTTTATGAAATTGATTTTTCAGGAATATACGAACGGCTGTCTGGCCGTCTTCCTTAGATACCGTTGTTTCGATATGATCCTTATTTAACACACGTCCGTGCTGCTCAAGGAAAGCAATGGACTTCCGTACGTACTCCTGATCAATCAGCGTTTTCCCATGCGGTTTTTTCAAATACTGATAATTACGTATCAGCTGGGATACTTCATCGACATCTGCCTCATAATTCATGCTTTTAAATGAGTAGAAATAATGCACATCCATGTTTGTACCGCGCAAATACAATATCTCATCCGCAGGAAAAAACGACTTTAGAATCTGTTCCGCTTTTTCAGATGAAATGTGCTCTCCTACAAAATTGAATGAGTCATGAACATTTGCTGGCTTTGATACCGCGAAAGCAGCCGTTCCTACGTTATAGATCGGATTTAAGAGCAAGATAAAAAACACAATGACAGCCATCGTCAGCCACTTATTCACACGCACATAAACTTTGCCTGACTTTTGAAACAGATGATAGCTCATCAAAAATCCCGCCATTGTCAAATAAATCGAGTATGGCATCACTGCAGCATAATCAATGAAGGTATGCCCAGAAAATGGGACAAGCAGCAAGACGAGCAATCCGATAATCAGCGTATAAAATAAACCTAGTAAAAACTTATTTGTTCTCCAATACAGCTTGAAAAACAATAGATTCAATACAATAGGAAGAATAATGATGAAAAACAGAAACCCGAATACAATCAGCTCGACCCCATCCGGGTATTCCTTCCAATACGAAAAGAAACTGAATATCATTTGTACGATCGGCAAACTGACAACGGCAAGATCGAACGTATAAAACATGCCTTTTCCACCATGATTACAAGGCATCAGCATATAGTGAAAAGCCGTCAGCAGCACATACCCGTATAACAAAAAATGCACCAGCGGCAGCAGTTCATTGCCGTCCTCTCTTAAGTAAGCGCTGGTAAAGTTTGTAGCCTGTACCTGATGAATGAGTTCAACAGACACCCCGGCCAGCAACACAATCCGTAATAAGACACCTGCCAAAAACATCGTGCTGTACCGGTTTATTTTGGGGTGATGCACCACTAGATATATGCACGCCAGAACAACAATTGACCATTGGATCAGCAAGGTGCTTTGTCTGCTTAATATAAAATAACGTTCAAAATGCAATACATAATGACTGAATACATCCAACACGAACAACAATCCTTTACTTCTTATTAAGGCCTCACTCGGTTAGACAGCCGGCTTATCAAAAAGTTTCAAGAAGAAACAAAAATATCTCATCTTCCTCTTGATATGTAAAAACATAACTCTAGCAATGAGCCATCACATGACACTCGACTCATCTTGATATTATTCAACAAAAATAAACACAGGACAATTCTATCAATTTTGTCTAGTTATGTTAGTTTTTGTTGAGTATTCCAGAATGCCAGTTTAATATAACAATATAAAGATTATTCTGTATTTTCTAAAAGGGGGATTTATTGTGGGTTTAGGTAAGAAATTGTCTATTGTTGTCGCTGCATCGTTTATGAGTTTGTCAATCAGCCTTCCAGGTGTTCAGGCTGCTGAAAATCCTCAGCTAAAAGAGAATCAAACACATTTCCTCTCCAAAAATGCAATTGCACAATCAGGGCTATCTGCACCAAATGACAAGGCTGTCAAACAGTTTTTGAAAAAGAACAACAACATTTTTAAAGGTGACCCTGCCAAAAGGCTGAAGCTTGTTGAAAGCACGACCGACGCCCTTGGATACAAGCACTTTCGTTATGCCCCTGTGGTTAATGGGGTGCCTATTAAAGATTCACAAGTAATCATTCACGTCGATAAGTCCGATAATGTCTATGCGGTCAATGGTGAATTACACAATCAATCAGCTGCTAAAACAGAAAACAGACAAAAAGTCTCTTCTGACAAAGCGCTGGCACTCGCTTTCAAAGCCATTGGTAAATCACCAGACGCTGTTTCTAACGGAATGGCCAAAAACAGCGATAAAGCCGAGTTAAAAGCCGTAGAAACAAAGGACGGCAGCTATCGTCTTGCTTATGACGTGACGATTCGCTACATCGAGCCTGAACCCGCAAATTGGGAAGTCTTAGTTGATGCCGAAACAGGCGACATTTTAAAACAGCAAAATAAAGTAGAGCATGTTGCCACCACTGGAACCGGAACAACTTTAAAGGGCGCAACTGTTCCTTTAAATATCTCTTATGAAAGCGGAAAATACGTTCTAAGAGATCTTTCAAAACCAACAGGCACGCAAATCATCACATATGACTTGCAAAACAGACAAAGCCGCCTTCCGGGAACGCTTGTCTCAAACACAACGAAAGCATTCACATCTTCATCCCAACGGGCAGCAGTTGACGCCCACTATAACCTTGGTAAAGTATATGATTATTTTTATTCGACATTTAAACGAAACAGCTATGATAATAAAGGCAGCAAGATCGTTTCTTCCGTTCACTACGGCACTAAATACAACAATGCTGCATGGACAGGGGACCAAATGATTTACGGTGACGGCGACGGTTCATTCTTCTCTCCGCTTTCCGGCTCTTTAGATGTGACTGCGCATGAAATGACACATGGTGTTACTCAAGAAACTGCCAACCTGATCTATGAAAATCAGCCAGGGGCATTGAACGAATCTTTCTCTGACGTATTCGGTTACTTTAACGATACAGAAGACTGGGATATCGGTGAAGACATTACGGTTAGCCAGCCGGCTCTCCGCAGCCTGTCCAATCCAACAAAATACGGTCAGCCTGACCATTACGCCGATTACAGAAATCTTCCAAACACAGATGAAGGCGATTATGGCGGCGTACACACAAACAGCGGAATTCCAAATAAAGCCGCTTACAATACCATTACAAAGCTTGGTGTCTCTAAATCACAGCAAATCTATTACCGTGCGTTAACAACGTACCTCACGCCTTCTTCCACGTTCAAAGATGCCAAGGCAGCTCTTATTCAGTCTGCCCGCGACTTGTACGGCTCAACTGATGCCGCAAAAGTTGAAGCGGCCTGGAATGCTGTTGGATTGTAATGTGGGACAAGCCTGAGATCACTCAGGCTTGTTTCGTTATATGTAACAATATGAATCAACCAAACATCAGGGTTGAGGAGGACTTCCAATTATCTTCCATCCCTATGCAAAAAAGAGTAATATATATTGACAAAAAAATTTATTTATGCTATAATTTACTATTAATATATTTGTTTGTATAATAAGATTCTCCTGGCCAGGGGAATCTTATTTTTTTATGGGAGGATCATTTCATGAAGAAAAATGAGTCCAGCTTAACGTCTTTGATTTCAGCTTATGCCCGTGCGTATCACAGCCAATATGACACATCTCTCATTTTTGACGATTTTATCGCAAAAGATCTCATTAACGAAGAAGAGTTTACCAACATTAGCAAGAATATGATTCAAGGAATATCGTTTTTCAACAAAGAGATCACCGATCGTCTGCAACATGATCCAGAAGAGATATTAAAGTGGGTTACACAAGTACAGCTTTCCCCGACGCCCTTAGCACGTGCTTCGTATTGCGAAAAAGTCTTGCACAACGAATTAATGCTGGGAGCAAAGCAATATGTCATTCTTGGCGCCGGATTGGATACTTTCTGTTTTCGGCATCCTGAATTAGAAAACACGTTACAAGTTTTCGAAGTTGATCATCCGGCCACACAGCAATTCAAAAAGAGTAAGCTGAAGGAGGCTAAGCTGACCATCCCTGATTTTCTTCACTATGTTCCTATGGATTTTACCAAAACGTTTTCCTATCAGCCTCTTATAAATGAAGGATTTGAAAACATAAAAACATTCTTTAGCCTTCTGGGAGTCTCTTATTATATAACAAAAGAAGAAAATGCAAGCCTGATTACACAATTATTTTCTCATGTCCCCTCAGGGAGTTCTATCGTTTTTGATTATGCCGATGAAACACTCTTTACTGCAAAAGGGAAGTCAAATCGAGTTGAACATATGGTGAAGATGGCTGCTGCAAGCGGAGAACCAATGACATCATGTTTTACTTATCAAGAAATGGAACAAATGTTAGAGTCAGCAGGTTTACTGATCTATGAACATCTAACACCCGACGACATTCATGACCTTTTCTTTGGCAATCGAACAGACGATTTATCGGCGTTTGAAACGATTCATTATATTCATGCGGTGAAAAAATAATGTTTCTTTTATCATAGATTCGCCTCTCATTTTCGGGAGGCTTTTTATGGTTAACAGCTTACAAAAATAAGCTGCCGTTATCATACGGCAGCTTTCGCTAAAGGCTTCACCAAGATCATAAATGATTTGCCTTTCTCATCTTTTTCCGTTTTCAGCTGTTCAAACCCGCATTGGCTCAAAAACAAAATCCATTCACTGCGGTCAATGGGAACTGCCGCAAACATCGCTTTGTGTCGGGCCTTGAGCGATGTGCCGATCCGTTCAACGATCATGCCCGCATGCCCCTTTTTTTCTTCAGCCGGGTCTACCAGCACCGTTCCCAGCCACGGTTTTCCGTTAGAAGGTGCCCACTCGAGATGATAGCTGAGGGCAACAGGCTGGCCGTCTTTTTCCCATACAAGCCAGGAGCCGTTGTACATGGAGTAGGAGATCATATAGCTTTCAGCATCTTTCTCCCCAAACTCCTCATCTCTCCAGACAGGATGAGCCTCTGCGAGCGCCTCTAACAAGCTGAGGTCGTCCTGTTCAAATAACCTACTTTCCAGCACGAAGGTACTCCTCAAATATTGTTTTATGTATAGCAGGATTTCCGGCCAGAACACCGTGATTTTCTAAAAAGGTAAACGGCTCACCCTCAATGGTCGAATAAATGCCTCCTACTTCATTTAACAGTACACAGCCGGCCGCATAATCCCATGGCGCAAGCCGCATTGTGATGTAAGCATCTATTCTGCCGGCCGCGACATTCGCCAGCTCTAAAGCAGCAGAGCCGTAGGAGCGTGTGCCTCTGACTCTTTTTACAAGGGGCGCTAACACACTCGGATCAATTCTTCTGTTTTCTGTTATCCATGTCGCGTTAATGCCAAGAATGGCTTCTTCAATGACAGTTTCTTTTAAAGGCGCCAGCTTCGTTTCATTCATATAAGCTCCTCTGCCGCTAAATGCGTGATAAAGCTCATCATGCACCACATCATAAATTAATCCGATTTTCCCTTCTCCATTTTCAAATATCCCGATTGAAATCGCAAAATTTCTTTGCTGGTGAACAAAATTCATCGTCCCATCAATCGGATCGATTATCCAGACAACTCCTTCCAGTGAGTGGAGTTTGTCTCCTTGCCCTTCTTCGCCGAGTATGCGGTGCCCCGGGAACGTTTCTTGAATGCGATCAATGAAAAATTTTTCCGTTTCTTTGTCAATATTGGTGACTAAATCATTCGGATTTGATTTCGTTTCAATCGTCAGATTTTTATGCATAGATTGTTTTATTCTCGCGCCTGCTTCTCTTACCCATTTTTTTGCAATTTCATCAATTTCCGTCCAATTTGCCATTCGTATGTGCCCTCTCTTCTATGTAGACCTTTTATTTTATAGGATACTGATAACGGCGGTGAAAAAGCAAGGAAAATGAAAAATATCCCTTCTCATGTAAAAACGAACCATTCACGCGGTTCGTTTTCACTATCGCTTTTACCCGTTAAGACGAATCCATTCTTTTCTGAGTCGCTCAAGTTTGTTTTTGCTTTGTTCAACCTGTTCTTCATTTTCTTTTTGCATTGCTTCATACAGGGTTGCCAATTCATAATCAACCTCTAGTCTCCAGACAGCTACACGATTGTCTTTCTCTTCCTTAAATCCCTCTTTCACAACTTGCCTCATTGTCTTTCGCCCCTTCCAGAGATCATTTGTTTGTAAAAAAGCATCCCATTTCGCCATTCAACAATGATTACTTCTTATATCGTATGATCCTTCTATTTACGTGTAACATGATTCTAAAAATTGTGTGTTTACCTATTCGTTTATTACCACATTTCCCCTTTCTTCAAACGTGCTCAATCTTTTGACGCTCGTATGAACTGTGATAAAATATGTTTACTTGCATGAAGGAGGAAAACGATGACTCAAATGCGTTTTACAGAAGAAGACTTTAACACATTTACAATAGAAGGCTTAGACGCGCGCATGGAGGTACTAAAAGAGACGGTCCGTCCGAAGCTTACAGCTCTAGGCGAACATTTCGCCCCGACTTTATCTGCTTTAACCGGAGATGAAATGTTTCCGCATGTGGCAAAGCACGCAAGAAGATCCGTCAATCCCCCTGCCGACAGCTGGGTGGCGTTTGCAAACAGCAAAAGAGGCTATAAAAAACTGCCGCATTTTCAAATTGGTTTATGGGAAAGCCACGTATTTGTGTGGTTCGCGATTATTTATGAATCCCCTATCAAAGAAGAGTACGGCAAATTGCTTGAAGCGAATCAGGAAACCATAACAAAGAATATTCCAGACAGCTTCGTTTGGTCCGCAGACCACACAAAACCGGGAGTACATAAGCAGTCTGAAATGGACCAGGAACAGCTGAAGACGTTGTTTGAGCGTTTGCAGACTGTAAAGAAAGCCGAGCTGTTATGCGGCATTCAGCTTCAAAAAGAAGAAGTGCTGAATATGAATAACCAGGAATTCCTTCAGCGCATCGACGATGCCTTTCAGCAACTTGCTTTCTTGTACCGATTCACCCAAAAGGTATCACAAGCATAAACAAGAGCCGGGGCATGAAATGCCTCCGGCTCTTTCTTACATCTTAATCTTCGCATGCTCAGATTCTCTCGCCTGTTTCACCGTGCGATAAGGAGAGTATGTACTTTGTTCCTCAAACTCACCGCATAGCTTTTTTTCCTCAGCCTTTCCAGGTACAATTTCCTTGAAACGGCGGTAAGCTTTAAGAAGCTCTTCACGATCTGCGCCTTTTTCATATGCAAGCTCAACCTGCTGGAAAAACGCAATCACATCCACTGCTTCTTCGGTTGTCCAATCTTCATTCATCGGATATTGGTACTCCATTTTCTTCACTCCTTATAGATTTGCTTCCTTCAAGAGAAAGCATCTTCATTAGATCATAAATTGTTCTTTACATTCTTTCAAGTTCATAATATAATTCATTTGTTTTACGTCTAAAAAACGGTTGAGAAACTGATTTTAATACACACTATTATGCATAGGTATGATTACAAAGGTGGGAAAACAATTGTCGCAACATGAAACACCCTTATATACAGGACTGAAAAAGCACGCAAGCAGACAGCCTGTTCAATTCCACATTCCCGGCCATAAAAAAGGGGCAGGAATGGACCCAGAATTCAGACAATTTATCGGTGAAAACGCGTTAAGCATAGATTTAATCAATATTGAACCATTAGATGACCTGCACGCGCCTAAAGGCATCATCAAGCAGGCACAGGATCTGGCGGCTGAAGCATTTGGCGCGGATCACACATTTTTTTCTGTTCAAGGAACAAGCGGCGCCATTATGACAATGGTGATGGCTGTTTGCGGACCTGGAGATAAAATTATTATTCCAAGAAATGTGCACAAATCAATCATGACAGCTATTGTATTTTCCGGAGCAATTCCAATCTTTATTCATCCTGAAATTGACAATGAATTGGGCATCTCTCACGGCATTACACTTGAGTCTGCTAAACGGGCGCTAACCGAGCATCCAGACGCAAAAGGGCTTCTTGTTATCAATCCGACTTATTTCGGTGTTGCAGCCGACTTAAAAAGCATTGTTGAACTCGCTCATTCGTTTGATGTGCCCGTACTAGTTGATGAAGCACACGGCGTTCACATTCACTTTCACGACGAATTGCCGCTTTCAGCCATGCAGGCAGGGGCGGATATAGCAGCTACAAGTGTACACAAGCTGGGAGGATCACTGACGCAAAGCTCTATTTTAAACATGAGAGAGGGCCTCGTTTCTAAAGACAGAGTGCAGTCCATCCTGAGTATGCTGACAACAACGTCTACATCTTACTTACTTCTTGCCTCTCTGGATGTTGCCAGAAAACGTCTGGCGACAGAAGGCCATCAGCTTGCCGAAGAGACACTGAAGCTTGCCAACCAAACGAGAGACCGCCTCAATCAGATTGAAGGCATGTATTGTGTCGGTTCGGAGATTCTCGGTTCAAAAGCAGCTTACAGCTATGACCCGACAAAATTGATTATCTCTGTTAAAAATCTTGGACTTACAGGGCATGATGTTGAAAAATGGCTTCGAGAATCCTTTAATATTGAAGTGGAACTATCTGATCTGTACAATATTTTATGTATTTTCACCCCTGGTGACAGCCAAAATGACGCAGATCGGCTTGTAGAGGCATTAACAGAGATTGCACATCATATGTCAGAAAAAGATATAACACACCAGCAAACCGAGGTACTGCTTCCGGAAATCCCTTTATTGGCAATGACTCCGCGTGATGCTTTCTATGCCAATACGGAGGTCATTCCATTAAAAGAAGCATCTGGACGGATTATCGCTGAATTTGTCATGGTATATCCTCCTGGTATTCCGATCTTCATTCCAGGTGAAATTATTACAGAAGACAACATCAGCTACATTTTTAAGAATCTTGACGCAGGCCTGCCGGTTCAAGGACCTGAAGACTCAACTCTAAACATGATTCGGGTCATTAAAGAACAAAAAGCGATACAATAAATAAAAAGCATGCGGCCAAAGCCGCATGCTTTTTATTACTCTTCATCAACAGGACATTGACATTGTCCGCAGCATGATCCGTATAATGTTGTCACTTTCTCATCTTCAAAGTAATGAATGGCTTCGTTGCAATCTTGGCAAACAATCGTTCCCATCTCTCATTCCCCATTTCTTTGAATTTTGAAAACGCTTAATTTCTTTTGTTGCTATTATATTAATATGTCACATTTAAAATGTCAACATCAATTGTATAACACATTTAATTTATATATGATGATATATAGTGTCTTTTTTATTTTTCACTATACAATCTCATCCTCCAAAAAACAGCTTTAATCGATACATATGCAAAATACATCAGGTGATTTCGTGTTTTCTTAAACTTTCATGAAAGAACACAGCCACACATTCCTTATACCCCCAGACCGCTATGTTAAACGAATGATACGATATGTAATCTCACGTTAAAAACAGTTTCAATTATATAACAATTAGGTAACAAGGAGCAGATTAAGCCGCCACTCATGATAAACTAAAACTAGTTTACTATTGTTTATACAGAGGAGAAGATAGATGCGATATCGCGCGGTATTCCCCATACTGATAATAGTATTTGCTGTATCGGGCTGTACGCTTTCCACCATCAATCCGATGAAAAAAAGCCGGATTGACAATATTCATCATACACAAATTTTGTTTTTTTCTGATGAAAACCAAATTGATCAGGAAGCGCCATATTATGATGCACTGCTTGATTTAGAAAAAGATTATCCTGAGCAATTAGATAAAATGAAGGTTTATGATAACAAAAAAGGCTGGGAAGATGAAATTGAAACCGTTCCTACCCTTATGGTTGTTGACCAACGCCATGTCGTCGTGAAAATCGAGGGATGTGTGAAAAAGAAAGAAGATATCATTAAACCATTGCAGCATGTGCTGTCAAAATAAATAAAACAGCCCCCGCTTTAAGCGAGGGCTGTTTTTGATATGAGCATTATTTTACGATGTGAATCGGACTTCCGATTGCCACTTCAGCTGCTTCCATTGTGATTTCGCCCAATGTTGGGTGAGCGTGAATAGTCATCGCGATATCTTCAGCAGTCATGCCGCTTTCGATCGCTAAACTTAATTCAGAAATCATATCTGAAGCACTTGCACCGGCGATTTGCGCACCGATTACAAGGCCGTCCTCTTTACGAGTGATCAGCTTCATGAAGCCGTCTGTTTCGTTAAGAGAAAGCGCACGTCCGTTTGCTGCAAACGGGAATTTAGCAGCAACAATGTCAAGACCTTCTTCTTTTGCCTGCGCTTCAGTGTAACCAACTGATGCAAGTTCAGGCTCTGAGAAGACAACCGCAGGAATACCAAGGTAATCGATTTCTGCAGGCTCTCCAGCGATAGCTTCTGCTGCGATTTTACCTTCGTAAGATGCTTTGTGAGCAAGCGGTGGTCCTTCGATGATGTCACCGATTGCATAAATGTTAGGTACGTTAGTGCGGCACTGTTTGTCAGTTTTCACGACACCGCGGTCCGTCATTTCAATGCCGACTTGCTCAAGTCCAAGCTCATCAGTGTTTGGACGGCGTCCTACTGTGATCAGAACATAATCAGCATCAACCGTTTTTTCTTCGCCTTTTACTTCAAACGTAACTGTTACGCCGTCTGGTCTTTCTTCAACGCCTTTAGCCATCGCATTTGTATGGATTTCAACGTTTCCTTTTTTCTTC
Source organism: Bacillus sp. K7 (assembly GCF_053903245.1). Classification (NCBI taxonomy): domain Bacteria; kingdom Bacillati; phylum Bacillota; class Bacilli; order Caryophanales; family Bacillaceae; genus Bacillus; species Bacillus sp. K7. The sequence goes on along the minus strand of NZ_CP096406.1, from coordinate 1,525,058 downwards.
AGTCTGCGTGTAACAAGAGAACTCATTTGTTTTTCAAAGCCAGGAAGAATTTCTTCTCCGCCTTCGAGAATAACAAGCTCAGTGCCAAAGTTAGCATACGCAGTTCCAAGCTCAGTTCCGATATACCCGCCGCCGATCACAACGAGCTTTTTAGGAATTTCTTTAAGAGCCAAAGCGCCTGTTGAATTTAGGACACGCTCAGTATATTTGAAGTTTGGCAATTCGATAGGACGAGAACCAGTTGCAATGATTGCGTTTTTGAACGTGTATGTTTGAGCAGAGTTTTCATCCATAACACGAACCGAATTGCTGTCTACAAAATAAGCTTCACCTTTTACAACATCTACTTTGTTGCCTTTAAGAAGACCTCCAACACCGCCAGTAAGCTTGTTTACGACAGAAGCTTTCCATTCTTGGACTTTTGTGAAATCAACTGATACGTTCTCAGCTGTGATTCCCATGTCGTCAGAATGCTTTGCATTCTCATAACGGTGGCCAGCATTGATCAGCGCTTTTGAAGGGATACATCCAACGTTCAGACAAACGCCTCCAAGAGTTGCTTTTTCAACGACTGTTACTTTTTGTCCAAGCTGCGCAGCGCGGATGGCAGCTACATAGCCGCCAGGTCCCGCACCGATTACAAGAGTATCTGTTTCAATAGGGAAATCTCCTACTACCATAACATTACGCCTCCATTAAAATTAATTGTGGATCGTTCAGTAAACGCTTGATGTGATTTAATGCATTTTGCGCAGTTGCTCCGTCGATCATACGGTGGTCGAAGCTGAGAGAAAGAGCTAAGACTGGAGCTGCTACGATTTCGCCATCACGAACAATCGCTTTTTCTGCAATGCGTCCGATACCCAGAATCGCAACTTCCGGATGGTTGATAACCGGAGTGAACCATTGTCCGCCGGCAGAACCGATGTTTGTAATTGTGCAAGATGCGCCTTTCATTTCAGCTGGAGCAAGCTTGCCTTCACGAGCTTTTGTTGCAAGTCCATTGATTTCATCAGAAATTTCAAAGACAGATTTACGATCTGCATTTTTCACAACCGGTACAAGCAAGCCTTTTTCAGTGTCAGCAGCGATACCGATGTTGAAGTAATGTTTTTGGACTACTTCTTCTGTTTTATCGTCAATTGACGTGTTTAAAACAGGGAATTTTTTCAGTGCAGATGTAAGTGCTTTTACAACGTAAGGCAAGAAAGTCAGCTTGATTCCTTGGTCAGCAGCAACCTGTTTGAACTGTTTACGATGTGCAACAAGGTTTGTTACGTCCACTTCATCCATTAACGTTACGTGAGGAGCAGTGTGTTTAGAGTTAACCATGGCTTTTGCAATTGCTTTACGGATACCGCTCATTTTTTCACGTGTTTCTGGGAATTCGCCCTCAGGAGCTGGTACAGCAGCCGGTTTAGCAGCTGTTTCTTGAGGCGCAGCCGTTTCTTGAGGTGCAGCAGCTTCTTGCGCTCCTCCGTTTACAAAGCTGTCGATATCTTCTTTCACAACACGTCCGTTGTTGCCTGAACCAGTTACTTTACGGATGTCAACGCCTTTTTCACGAGCATATTTACGTACAGAAGGCATAGCGATGACGCGTTTGTTAGGGTCAACTTCTGCTTGATCCTGCTGACCTGCGCCAGTTGCTTTTGCAGGCTCTTGAGCTTGCTCTTCTTTCGCAACGTCTTGTCCAGCTTCTGCAGTTGACTGAACTTGTGCTTCAGTTTTCGCATCATCTGACTCTTCGCTGCCTTTAAATTGAAGGTCTTCGTAACCAGGTGCATCAAACGTAATGATCGTTTGTCCAACAGTTGCAACCGTTCCCTCTTCAACTTTTAATTCTAATACTTTTCCTTTAACAGGTGAAGGAATTTCTACTACTGCTTTATCATTTTGGACTTCAGCCAGTACATCATCTTCGTCTACCTCATCGTTAGGCTTGACAAACCATTTTACGATTTCGCCTTCGTGGATACCTTCCCCGATATCTGGAAGTTTAAATTCAAATGCCACAGTTTTCGACCTCCTAGTTTGATTAAGCAATTTTAAAGTTTACATCGTAAGCATTGAAAACAGATATATAATAGAGGGAAAACATTCATCTTCCCTCTCGATTATGCAGTTTGATTAAAATTCAAGTACTTTTCTTGCTGTTTCAAGAACGTCTTTATGGTTTGGAAGCCATACGCTTTCTGCTTGAGAGAAAGGAAATACTGTATCAGGCGCAGCCACACGAAGTACAGGCGCTTCCAAGCTTAAGATCGCACGGTCGTTAATTTCAGCTACTACGTTTGCACCAACACCGGCTTGTTTTTGTGCCTCTTGAACAACAATCGCGCGCCCTGTTTTCTCGACAGATGCGATGATTGTATCGATATCAAGCGGGCTTACAGTGCGAAGGTCGACAACCTCAGCAGAAATGCCGTCTTTTTCAAGCTCCTCGGCAGCTTTTAATGATTCGTGAACCATTGCGCCGTAAGTGATGATTGAAAGGTCAGTACCTTCACGTTTCACGTCAGCTTTGCCAAGCTCAATTGTGTATTCTTCTTCAGGAACTTCCTGACGGAAAGAACGATAAAGTTTCATATGCTCTAAGAAAACAACAGGATCATTGTCTCTGATCGCAGAAATTAAAAGTCCTTTAGCATCGTAAGGAGTTGATGGAATCACAACTTTGATACCAGGCTGTTGGGCAACAAGACCTTCTAAGCTGTCAGCGTGAAGTTCAGGAGTATGAACACCGCCGCCGAATGGAGAACGAATTGTTACTGGTGACGTCCAGCGGCCGCCAGAACGGTAGCGCATACGAGCCATTTGGCCAGAAACCGAATCCATTACTTCGTAAACAAATCCGAAGAATTGGATTTCCATTACAGGACGGAAGCCGTTTAAGCCTAAACCAAGGGCAAGACCGCCGATACCAGATTCAGCAAGCGGCGTGTCAAACACACGGTCTTCACCGAATTCTTTTTGCAATCCTTCTGTCGCACGGAATACGCCGCCGTTTACACCAACGTCTTCTCCGAAAACTAAGACATTTTCGTCATTTTTCAGTTCTGCGCGTAACGCATCCGTGATTGCTTGAATCATTGTCATTTGCGCCATGGCTTACTTCGACTCCTTCTGTGTATAAATTTCAAATTGCTCCTCAAGATTGTGAGGCATTTTTTCGTACATGATTTTCATTAAATCCGTTACTTTTTGCTTAGGCTCAGCATCAGCTTTTTTGATCGCTTGCTTAATTTCTTCTTTCGTATCCTCGATTACTTTAGCTTCTTCTTCTTCAGACCATAAGCCTTTGTTTTCAAGGAACGCACGGAAACGTACTAGCGGATCTTTTTGTTCCCACTCATTTTCGATTTCTTTTGTGCGGTATTTAGTCGGATCGTCACCAGCCATTGTGTGCGGGCCGTAACGGAATGTAAGTGTTTCAATCAGTGTCGGGCCTTCGCCGTTGATTGCGCGCTCGCGTGCTTCAGCAGTTGCAGCGTATACAGCAAGCGGATCCATTCCGTCTACTTGCACGCCGACAATACCGGCAGATACAGCTTTTTGCGCGATTGTTTCAGCCGCAGATTGCTTTTCAACCGGAGTTGAAATCGCGTAACGGTTGTTTTGCACAACGAAGATTGCAGGTGCTTTATACGCGCCGGCAAAGTTAATTCCTTCGTAGAAGTCCCCTTGGGAAGCTCCGCCGTCACCAGTGTAAGTGATTGCGACAGCTTTCTTGCCGCGTTTTTTAAGACCTAACGCAACACCGGCTGTTTGAATGTATTGAGCACCGATAATGATTTGTGGAGAAAGAGCATTCACATCATCAGGCATTTGGTTTCCTCTGAAATGTCCGCGAGAGAAAAGGAACGCTTGATATAATGGAAGGCCGTGCCAAATTAACTGAGGCACATCACGGTATCCAGGAAGAACAAAGTCTTCTTTTTCAAGGGCGAAATGCGTTGCAATCTGAGAAGCTTCTTGACCCGCAGTAGGAGCGTAAAATCCGAGACGCCCTTGACGGTTTAATGAGATAGAGCGTTGATCAAGCACACGCGTAAATACCATGCGGCGCATGAGCTCTTTTAATTGATCATCTGTTAAATCAGGCATCGCCGCTTCATTCACGACTTCTCCCTTTTCATTTAAAATTTGGAACGTTTCGAACTGCTTTTTAATGGCATCAAATTGCTTTTTGCTATCAACGATAGCTTTTTTCGTTTTTGCAGCCATACTAAGTCACCTCTTCCTTTCTTTTAAACAGTCATTAGACGTGCATTCCTTTTATACATACAAACTTAGGGTACCCTAAAGTATTATCAGTAAGTCGTATATATTTTAGCCGATCCCCAGTTTGCCAAAACCTTTTATGTAGGATAGTTACACTCTGCTTTGAACTGTATTATTTCGAAGTTGTAAAAAACTAATACAACACCGCTTAACATGGATTAGTTTACACCAAATAAAGAAGAACCGTCAATCGTTTTCATCGCTGATTTTCAATAATTGTATTCGCTTTACATTTTCAATAAAAAAACAGAAGCCGACTGCGCCCAAAACTGTACTAGTATACATCTATACACTGTACTACAATAGAAATGAAAATTTTGAACAATATCAATGTCTTCTGCATTTAAAAAAGAGCTGTTCTCAAAGTCAGCTCTTTTTCACTTGATAGCCTGCGGCATCGTATAGATCTTCTCGGGCTTCATTATATTTTTCTGTTTGTTCATTAAATTCTCCGCTATATTTCAGGACCTTTTTATAAGAAGCATTCACTTTATCGATCTGCTGGTCCAGAGCATCCCGTGTCAAGCTTTTGTCTTTCAACTGCATATACAGCTTTTTATCAAGCTGAAGCGCTTTATTATATTCTTCATACAGGGAGTCATAAGATGAATATCTTTTCTCCATCAGGCTTGCTGCGGCGTCAGCCTTTTCTTTTATGTGCTTATCCTTAATATGTTGAGCAGACGTTTTCGCTTCTTCAAATGCCGATTCCGATTTTTTGATGCTGTCATTTTCAATCTTTACATGTTCTTCACGCTTGCTGATATTTTCAAGCGCTTCGTTAGATAAAGCTGCAATTTTTTTATAGTCATCCATATTAAGTGTCATTACATCATCATAAAGCTGATTTTCTTTCGCTTCCAATTCTTTTAGCGTTTTCTGCTCTTCTAAAAACGGCTTCTCCGATTCTGCGGCTTTTTCTAATGACTGATGCAGTGAATCAACCGGGTCCTGCCCCATGCATCCTGATAACATCAGAGTCACAGCAAAAAAAACACCGATTTTCATCCCGGGCCGCCGTTTTAATTCGTCTTTCACGTTAAATCCCCCAATCTTGATCATTTCTACTATAGAATTCACCGGGTGATTTGGCAATAGCTTTCCTGGATGAGGAATACAGAAATCAAACCAAAAAAGTGAAAAATCAGGACAGATGACCATACAACTTTTTCGTTTTTACATAGGTTATAGTAGACGCTATGCCTACTCATAAAGGCTCTGGCGTAATTCAAAGAGGAGGTTTTGTAGTATGTATGGATATGGATACGGCGGAGGCTGCTGCGGTTATGGTGGTTACGGATATGGCGGATACGGATATGGCCGCACATTTGCGCTAATCGTTGTTTTATTCATTCTGTTAATCATTGTCGGAGCTGCTTATTTAGGCGGAGGCTGCTGCTAATCACACAGCAAGAATTTGACCAGCCATCAACGGCTGGTCATTCGTTTCGTTGCACCTTTGTGAAGAAATCCGATATAATTTACATATTAAGCTTTAGGAGTGAAGTTTCTTGATTACTATGGAAAACATCGTACGTGACGGACATCCAGCCCTTAGAGAGACAGCTGAACCTGTTGAGCTGCCTGCATCTGACGCAGAAAAACAGCAGCTGGCCGACATGATCGAGTTCGTTAAGAACAGCCAAAATCCTGAATTGGCCGAAAAATACAAACTGCGTCCCGGCGTAGGACTCGCAGCTCCTCAAATGAATATAAAAAAACGAATGATCGCCATTCATGCGGAAGATTCTTCCGGCAAGTTATACAGCTATGCTTTATTTAACCCAAGGATCGTCAGCCATTCTGTTGAAAAAAGCTACTTAACAAGCGGCGAGGGCTGCCTTTCTGTTGATGAAGCGATTCCAGGCTATGTTCCCCGCTATGCTCGCATCAGAGTAAAAGGAACAACCCTTGAAGGAGAAAACATTGATATTCGTTTAAAAGGTTTTCCGGCAATTGTGTTTCAGCACGAGATCGATCATTTGAACGGCGTGATGTTCTATGACCATATTGATAAAGAGAACCCTTTCAAAGAACCTGAAAATGCAATTGCAATTGAGCGCTAAAAAAAATTGGCTGGCACAATTCAGTGCCAGCCAATTTTTTTATGTTAAAAGACCCAATTCTTTGACAGCGTAAGCGATTCCATCCTCGTCTACCGGCTTTGTTACAAAATCCGCGATTTCTTTCAATTCTGGAACAGCATTGCCCATAGCCACGCCTGTTCCAACATACTCAATCATTTGCAGATCGTTTAATCCGTCCCCAAAAGCATATGTATCGCTAATATCAAACGGAAGGCGCTCGATCACTTTTTTGATTCCTTCAGCCTTCGAACCTCCATGCGGCAGAACATCAGTCGAGAGATCATGCCAGCGCACTAGATCAAATTCAGGAAAAGCCGCGTAAGCTTTTTCTTCTTCATCCCGGCAAAATAACAGAAGCTGAAAAATGTCTTTTCCTTCATAGAAAAGGTCATCGGTTTCTGGATAATCGGTTTTAAGGCTTCCGATTCCCTCCATGACATGAGGATGATCCGCAACAGTCGCTTTCATCGTGTCCTCAGCCATAAACACGACAGGATGTTTGCCCTCTCCCGCCTGCTTTAATAATCGTTTGATTGCCTCTTCAGGCAGAGGATTTTTATAAATCACTTGATTTTCAAAGACAACATACTGCCCATTGTAAGAAATAAACGAGTGTATGCCCAGCTCTTCTATAATAGGCTTAACTAAAAACGGAGACCGCCCGCTGGCAATAAACACATGGTGCCCTTGGCGCTGCAGCTCGGCCACCGTTTTTCTCGTGCTTTCCGGTATATTCTTATCATGATCATATATCGTACCGTCAATATCAAAAAAGATTAATTTTGAATCCATTATAACTTCCCCTTTATCGTCTTGATCTGCAAATCCCACCTTCATCATACAAAAAGATTGCCATTCAGCAAACTATTTGGTTCAAAAAACACATTCAATTCCATTAATAACCACGAAAAGTCTTCCCCAATCTCCGTATACTATTTGTATAAAAGAACTATGGACAAGTTATGATGAAAGGAGGAAGGAACAAATGCTGCGCAAATTAAGAAAGAAACTCAGAAGACAATGGAACGGAATGCTCCGCAAGAAAGCCATTGCCTGACAAGGGATCTTCCGTTTTTCAAGGGATCCTTATTTTGCTCAAGGCTTTCCTTATATTCCGTTTTCGAATATAATAGAAGTAGCGAGTCTAACATACGGCATTTAAGGAGAGATTTGGATGATTTATAAGGTATTTTATCAAGAAAAGGCTGACGAAGTACCTGTTCGGGAAAAGACAGATTCACTTTATATTGAAGGCGTATCTGAGCGTGACGTCAGAACTAAGTTAAAAGAGAAAAAATTAAACATTGAGTTTATTACACCTGTTAATGGTGCATTTCTAGAATACGAACAACAGAGCGAAAATTTTAAAGTATTGGAGTTATGAGCGGTATGAAATTTGTAAAAAATGATCAGACTGCCGTTTTCGCCCTCGGAGGACTGGGCGAAATCGGTAAAAATACGTACGCGGTGCAATTTCAGGATGAAATTGTGCTGATTGATGCGGGGATCAAGTTTCCCGAGGACGAACTGCTCGGGATTGACTACGTTATCCCAGATTACACGTATTTAGTCAAAAACGAAGATAAAATTAAAGGGCTTTTTATCACCCACGGTCATGAAGACCACATCGGCGGTATTCCGTACCTGCTCAGACAAGTGAATATTCCTGTTTACGGCGGTAAACTCGCGATCGGCTTACTTCGGAATAAACTTGAAGAGCATGGATTATTACGACAGACGAAACTGAATATTATCGGTGAGGATGATATCGTAAAATTCCGTAAAACGGCAGTGTCATTCTTTAGAACTACACATAGTATTCCGGATTCCTACGGTATTGTTGTAAAAACGCCGCCCGGAAACATTGTACATACTGGAGATTTCAAATTCGACTTTACTCCAGTCGGCGAGCCGGCAAACTTAACGAAAATGGCCGAAATCGGCAAAGAAGGCGTTCTATGCCTCCTATCAGACAGCACAAACAGCGAAAACCCGGAGTTTACCATGTCTGAGCGCCGTGTCGGCGAAAGCATTCATGACATTTTCCGCAAGGTGGACGGCCGAATCATCTTCGCTACATTTGCGTCGAATATTCACCGCCTGCAGCAGGTGATTGAGGCAGCTGTATTAAATGGAAGAAAAGTTGCCGTATTTGGACGCAGTATGGAATCCGCTATCGAAATCGGACAAACTCTCGGTTATATTAGCTGTCCTAAAAATACATTTATTGAGCATAACGAAATCAATCGTTTGCCTGCCAATAAAGTAACAATATTATGTACGGGAAGCCAAGGGGAACCGATGGCAGCATTATCAAGAATTGCAAACGGCACACACCGCCAGATTTCAATCAATCCTGGGGACACAGTCGTATTTTCTTCATCCCCTATCCCAGGCAACACAATCAGCGTGAGCCGGACAATCAACCAGCTGTATCGCGCGGGGGCCGAGGTTATTCACGGACCTCTAAATGATATTCATACATCCGGTCACGGCGGACAGGAAGAACAGAAGCTGATGCTTCGTTTAATCAAGCCTAAATTCTTCATGCCGATTCACGGAGAGTACAGAATGCAAAAGATGCATGTCAAGCTTGCAACAGATTGCGGCATCCCTGAAGAAAACTGCTTTATCATGGATAATGGTGAAGTATTAGCGCTTAAAGGAGATGAAGCTTCAGTTGCCGGCAAGATCCCTTCCGGTTCAGTATATATTGACGGAAGCGGCATCGGGGATATTGGCAATATCGTACTTCGTGACCGTAGAATTCTTTCTGAAGAAGGTCTGGTCATCGTGGTTGTCAGCATTGACATGGATGGCTTTAAGGTTTCAGCGGGACCTGATTTAATTTCCAGAGGATTTGTGTACATGAGAGAATCTGGCGACTTGATTAATGACGCTCAAGAGCTTATCTCAAACCACTTACAAAAAGTGATGGAACGAAAAACGACTCAATGGTCTGAAATCAAAAATGAGATTACGGATACACTTGCACCGTTCTTATATGAAAAAACGAAACGCCGCCCGATGATCCTTCCGATCATTATGGAGGTTTAAAAAAAGATGCACTCGCTTTGGAGTGCATCTTTTTTTATTGCAATGTTATGTGCTGGAATGACTTAACATCAAATAATCCCGTTGTCGTCATTTTGATATCAGGGATGACAGGCAAAGCCAAAAACGACAGCGTCAAAAATGGATTAAATCCGCCTGTGAAACCTACTTTCGACAATTGATCATGCAGCGACAGCAAGCTTTGATTCACCTGCTCCGCTGATTGGTCTGATAGTAAACCCGCAATCGGCAGCGGTACTGAATGAAGCTCGTCTCCATTATTTACAATGGTTAATCCTCCGCCAATTTCCTGGAGCTTATTAACTGCAGCCGCGATATCAGCATCGTTTGTCCCGACGGCAATAATATTATGGGAATCGTGCGAAATGGTTGTGGCAATCGCTCCACTCTTCAATCTAAATCCATTCACAACACCAAGTCCGATTTCTTTTAACCCTTTATGCCGCTCAACAACAGCAATCTTTAACAAATCGAGCTCAGTGTCAGACTCAAAAACATGCCCTTCAGGAGCAGGAACACGTACCAGCCGTGTTTCAAGCTGATTTGGAATGATTTGAATCACATTGATTGGCTGATTTGGATCGATTGGCATATGAAAATTCTGTTTATTAAGAGGCACAGCGAGTTTAACAGAATGAAGCAGAGCCGGTTCTGGTGAGGGAGCTGAAGCACTATCTTGATAGACTGCTTCACCACCTTCAGTAACAGTCTGTCCTTTTACCATTGTCTTTGTGACAGTGACGTTTTCCAGATCAGAAACAAAGAGCAAATCGGCGTCAAAACCCGGGGCAACCGCTCCCTTTGTATCTAATCCGTAGCATTCAGCTGCGTTAAGGCTTCCTAATTGATAGGCTAAAAAAGGGTCGAGTCCGGCTTCAATCGCCATTTTCACCTGATGATTCACACTTCCCTCTGACAATAAATCATCCACATGCTTATCATCTGTACAAAAGAAGAAACGGCGTGCGTTCTTTTCATTCACTGCCGGCAGCACACTGAGAGTGTTTTTTGCGACTGATCCTTCACGCATCATGACATACATCCCTCTTCTAATGCGATCAAGCGCTTCCTCCTTCGTTGTTACTTCATGGTCATTTAAGACATATGCAGTTCTATAAATATTAATGAGGTCTGCCGATAAACCCGCTAAATGACCGTCAACCCGCTTTCCTGCAATACGGGCATCGAGCAGTTTCTGAACCATATCTTCTTCAGCCTGCTGAACTGACACATAGTCCATGACTTCAGCTAGCCCTAAGACTTCTTTCTCTTCGTAAAAAGGCTTTAAATCGGCAGCTTTAAGAACTGCGCCTGATCGCTCAAAGCTTGCGGCAGGCACACTGGAGGGAAGCATAAAATGAATATTCAGCGGCGTTTGCCGAGCCTGTTCAATCATAAATGCTATCCCTTTTTCACCAGATACATTCGCAATCTCATGCGGATCGGTAACAACTGTCGTTACACCGTGCGGCAATACCGCTTTAGCGAACTCAATCGGTGTTACCATTGATGACTCAATATGTACATGTCCATCTATAAAACCCGGAACAATCATTTGTCCCTCTGCATCAATAACATTTTCGCCTTCATACTCGCCGAGGCCTACAATGACTCCATCTGTAATCGCAATATCTTCATATATCCACTCTTGATTATATACGTCCATGATTTTTCCGTTCTGAATGACGATATCAGCTTTTTGTCTTCGGGCTGAAGCATTCAGCCTATTGACCAGCTCTCCTTTATTCAAATAGGCCCCTCCTCTTTTTTATTATATGGTACAATATGCTATCGGAACGACCATGCTTAGTCAATAAAATATTAGGAAATTAACGCTCATTTCATTAAAGTCGTTATATTCTGATAATATTAAAAACACCGCCCTTTGGGGACGGCTTGTTTTACTGCTATTTTGTATAGAGAACTCTTTTTTCAAAACGGGAAATGTCTGTCACTGATCCAATGACGATGAGAATATCTTCTTGATGTATCACTTCCGTTGCAAGAGGTGATACGATGACTTCCTTGCCCCTTTTGATAGCTACGATGTTAATACCGTATTTCGCACGAATATCTAAATCGAGAAGCGTATTTCCAGCCAGGCGGCTGTTAGCTACGATTTCAACAAGACTATGCTCTTCAGACAGCTCCAAATAATCAAGTACGTTATTGGACACGATGTTATGCGCAATTCGTTTTGCCATATCGCGTTCCGGGTGGACGATGTGATCGGCCCCGATTTTAGAAAGCACTTTTTCGTGATAATCGTTCTGCGCCTTCACTGTAATGGTATGAACGCCAAGTTCTTTCAGAATAAGAGTTGTTAAAATACTCGCTTGAATGTTTTCGCCGATTGCTACAATGACGTGGTCAAAATTACGCAGACCTAAATTTTTCAGGACAGATTCGTCTGTTGAATCACCGATAACGGCGTGGGATGCGATCTTGGCATACTCGTTGACTTTATCTTCGTCAATATCCATCGCCATAACCTCGACGCCTTCTTCGCTTAATGCTTTGCAAATACTGCCACCAAAACGGCCCAGTCCAATTACCGCAAATTCTTTTTTCATAATGGTGCTCCTTTACCTGACTTCATATTGATCAAATTTTATCATATTCTTTTGTAACAGTGTTAATATCGTTACCCTTTTGGCAGGGAATTCATATGCCGCTTGAGCTTTTCAGCAAACTCCGATGACAAATACATCTCCGCTCCGCGTTCAATTTCAACCTGATAGTGCTGAGGCGGGGCAGTTTCCGGTTCTTTTTGGAGAACGAGAAAGGTTAAGCAATCTGTATAGCGCTCCCCACCTGCTTCAACGTCTACAAAGGCCGGCCGATACGCAAGAGATGCTACGCCCTCCCTTTTATATAAATAAGTGAGAGCAGAGAAAGGAATACGATATAAAACGCCTTCTGTTGTTCCTCCGTCTTCCATCATATCCGCTCTTGAGCCGTCTTCCCTTTTTAGGGTGAAGCGGGTTGTATATCCTTTTAAAACCGCTCTCCCTACTGGATCTTGAAAATAGTGTTCGACTCCCGCCTTTTGAAAGCGGGCATTGTCCATGCAGGACCCATAAGCAAAATAATAAACAGGATTTTGCGATTTGCTGATCATTTGATGTTCTTTCCAGTCACCGCTGCTAATTTTTGAAAAGCCGGCATATTTGGTTTTGTCCATATCATAAACAAGCGCTTTTTTGATTCCGTCATCCGTTTCTACAAGGACCGTATGTTTTTCACTACCTTGATAAAATTGATCGAGCTTATGTATACACCATTCATCTGCTTCATATAACTCGCCGCATATATAGCCTTCATCATCAAAAGCGGCTGCAGGCCCCTCATTTGAATCAAACAGACATCCCTTCGTTCTTGCCTGCTCATTGATACATACCGACTGCGCAAGCAGATGATGATTTTTTTCATGTTTTCTTAATGTCCCATATACAAACAGCAGCATGTGTATCGTCTCCCCCCTCTCAGCCGTTTGGTTTAAAAGGCAAAACAACTTGAAAGACACTGCCTTTTCCAGCTTCACTTTCGATTTTCAATTCTCCGTCATGCTCCTTCAAGATTCTTAAACAAATGGCAAGTCCGAGTCCCGTGCCCTTTTCTTTGGTTGAATAAAAAGGTTTGCCAATCTGCTTAAGCTTTTCCTGGGGCATGCCGTTTCCTTCATCTTTCACGCTTATCACGGCGTGAGAGGTTGTCTTTGCGGTTGAAATGGTAACGACACCGCCTTGTGGCATTGCCTCAATTCCATTTTTAATGATATTGATAAAGACCTGCTTCAGCTGATTTTCGTCTCCGTTAATGATACAGCTCTCTGTCTCTTTGAAATTTTTTTCTATGACGATATTGGACAGAATTGCATTGGTATCAAGCAATGTCGTAACTTGTTTCAGGATCTCGTTGAGGTGATGCGCCTTAAATGCGACCGCCTGCGGTTTTGCAAGCAGCAACAGCTCGCTGAGCACCAAATCAATTCTTTTAATCTCTGAAAAAATGATGTCAAAATAACCTTTTCTGTCTGGATATTGTGTTTTCATAATCTGAAGGAAACCGCTGACAGAGGTTAAAGGGTTTCTGACCTCATGTGCAATCCCGGCGGCAAGTTCACTTGTGATTGACAGTTTCTGTGATTCTCTCGCCAGCCGTTCATTAATCTCAATAAGCTCATCTTCGGCTTCTTTCCGCTCAGTGATATCTGACATTGTGCCCAGGCTGCCTGTAAATTGGTCATCTCGATCGTAGTAAAGTTTATAATGAACTTCTCCCCAAAAAATCGTGCCATTCTTTGTCACGTATTTTGCCGTAAACATGCCAGAAGAGGCTTTGTTTTGAATTTGGGTGTTGATGTGGTCGGCTACGTGCTTTTCTTTTATGAAGTAATCATTATACATTGTGCCCATACATTCACTGATGGAAAAGCCGGTTATGGAGGCCCACGCTTGGTTTAAATATGTAATTTCACCTTTGGCATTCGTTTGAAATACGATTTCCTGCAAATTATCCATGATGCGGTTTTTTTCTTCAGAAAGCTGTTTATACTTCCATTCATTATCCTTCATTTTTTGAACCAGCTGCTGTTTTTCATCAATATAATAAGCCAGCATCCAGACACTTGCTAACGTGACTGCAGTATACACAATATCAACAGGCCAATTAATCGGGTTTTTGCCTATAAAATAAAATAAATAATCCCAAAACATAATAAAAATCATTGCCAAGATGATGGAAATGATACGTGCTTGATATTTTCTCATATGACCACCTGCCGCTTGTGTTTCTCTATTTATTGTACCATTCTTCGACAAATAATTGAGTAAAATATGTAAAGTATCCCAAATCATTCATCACCTGATGTATATGATGCCATATCTTAGGCGGCGGATTCAGAAATCGGCAGAAAGAAAGGCGGAGATTGTTTCTTTCCGCCTTTTTCAACATGATATTATTCTTTTAAAGCGGCTTGGATTTCTTCGAGAAGCAGCTGTGCCCCCTCAGGGCTTAACGTAATCTTACCATTGCCGTATTCTTTATTATCTGAAGTGATTTCTCCGGTCATTAAACAAACCCCATGAGGTTTATACTTTTTCAAGATAATTTTATCCCCGTCAACAAAAAACTCAATGCTGTCTTTTATCGCAATATCCAATGCCCGTCTTAATTCGATCGGCATGACAATACGCCCTAACTCATCTACTTTTCTCACAACACCTATTGATTTCATAAAAAACCCTTCTTCCTTTAAATGTTTCTTTTCTCATGTAATGTTTAAGGATGAACCTCAATATATCGTAGACGTATGAAACTCAGAAAAAGTTTCCCGCTTTCTATAAGAATCACAAGATATTTTTACCATAAAACCGAAAAATGTATTACTTCTGTTACACTGTTCCATGATTTTTTACAAAAACATTTCTTTCCCGACACACACCCCCAAAAATCGCTTCATTTCTCAGAAACTTTAAATGTAGAATGATATAAAATCAGGATAGAGATTGGGTGAAAACATGTTTCAATCAACTGAAATCGGGATTGACTTAGGAACAGCTAATATACTTGTGTACAGCAAAAATAAAGGGATTATCTTAAATGAACCATCTGTAGTGGCAGTGGATACTACGACAAAAGCAGTCCTTGCGATCGGGACTGACGCGAAAAACATGATCGGGAAAACACCGGGAAAAATTGTCGCTGTCAGACCAATGAAAGATGGCGTGATCGCAGACTATGATATGACAACCGATTTGCTAAAGCACATTATGAAAAAAGCCGCAAAAAGCATCGGCATGTCGTTCAGAAAACCGAATGTAGTCGTTTGCACACCGTCAGGCTCGACAGCCGTAGAACGCCGTGCCATCAGTGACGCGGTGAAAAATTGCGGCGCGAAAAACGTCCATTTAATTGAAGAGCCGGTAGCAGCCGCCATCGGAGCGGATTTGCCGGTCGATGAGCCGGTTGCCAATGTGGTAGTAGATATCGGCGGAGGGACGACAGAGGTCGCCATCATTTCCTTCGGCGGCGTTGTTTCCTGCCACTCTATTAGAATCGGTGGAGACCAGCTTGATGAGGATATCGTTTCCTTCGTCCGGAAAAAATACAATTTGCTGATTGGTGAACGGACAGCTGAGCAGATCAAAATGGAGATTGGCCATGCTTTAATTGAGCATGTTCCTGATGCAATGGAAATCCGGGGACGCGATCTCGTGACAGGCCTTCCCAAAACCATTATGCTTCAATCTAACGAAATTCAAGATGCAATGCGTGAATCTCTCCTGCATATTCTTGAAGCCATCAGAGCTACACTTGAGGACTGCCCGCCTGAATTGAGCGGAGATATTGTTGACCGCGGCGTCATTTTAACAGGCGGCGGCGCGCTCCTTAACGGGATTAAAGAATGGCTCACAGAAGAGATTGTCGTGCCTGTACACGTGGCGCAAAACCCGCTTGAATCTGTGGCAATTGGAACCGGCCGTTCTTTAGAAGTGATTGATAAGCTTCAAAAGGCGATTAAATAGTCTTTTCCTGAAAAAATATCACATGCAGCAAATTTCTTGCTTCTTTTTTCCTCACTCCCTTCATATTGTGGGAAATGGAGAAACGTTAAGGAGGAAACAGATGCTAAGAGATTTAGGAAGAAGAGTAGCCATCGCAGCCATTTTAAGCGGAATTATTCTTGGTGGCATGAGCATTTCTTTAGCCAATATGCCCCATTCGCCTGCAGGCGGCACTGTAAAACTGAATCATCCGTAATTTCGAAAAACCCAAGACATGTTGTTTTGGGTTTTTCACTTTTGCCTCCTTTCTTTCCTTTA
The DNA here is from genome assembly GCF_053903245.1 of Bacillus sp. K7. NCBI lineage: Bacteria > Bacillati > Bacillota > Bacilli > Caryophanales > Bacillaceae > Bacillus > Bacillus sp. K7. The sequence continues at coordinate 1,508,785 of NZ_CP096406.1, read as the reverse complement.
TGGGATCATATTTGATATGATGAGGAAAAAGCTTGAGGAGGAATAATTTATGGATTCATTTTCCCAGAAATTAAATACATATGCGCAGCTGGCGGTAGAGGTCGGCGTAAACGTGCAAAAAGGCCAATATGTAGTGGTAAACGCTTCAACAGACGTACGGGATTTTGTCCGTCTCATTGTGAAACACGCATATGAAAAAGGCGCAAAAAATGTCACGGTGAATTGGCAGGATGACGAAGTCACCAAATTAAAATATGAACTCGCGCCGTTTGAAGCATTCGAAGAATACCCTGAATGGGAAGCAAAAGGCAAAGAAGAGCTTGCTCAAAAAGGAGCTGCTTTCATCTCTGTTGTGTCATCAAACCCAGACTTATTAAAAGGAGCAGATTCCAAACGGATCGCTGCATTCCAAAAAGCTGCAGGCAAGGCACTACATACATACAGACAATATATTCAATCGGACAAAGTCAGCTGGACTGTCGTTGGTGCGGCATCAGCGGGCTGGGCCCAAAAAGTTTTTCCCGGCAAATCAGAAGAGGAAGCGATTCAGCTTCTGTGGGAAGAAATTTTCAAAGCAACGCGCGTAAACGAAGACAACCCGGTTCAAGCTTGGATCAAGCATGATCAAAATCTTCATGAAAAAGTTGACCATTTAAACAAGAGACATTACGCCGCTTTACACTATCAAGCAGAAGGAACTGATTTAACCATTAAGCTGCCGAAAAAGCATGTTTGGGCTGGTGCGGGCAGTGTAAATGAAAGCGGCCATGAGTTTATGGCCAATATGCCGACAGAAGAAGTATTCACGCTGCCGCAAAAAAACGGGGTCGATGGAGTCGTATCGAGCACAAAACCGTTAAGCTATGGCGGAAATATTATTGAAAACTTCACCCTCACGTTTGAAAATGGCCGTATAATCGACATAAAAGCCGAAAAAGGTGAAGACATTTTAAAAGAACTGGTGGAAACAGATGAAGGTTCTCACTATTTAGGTGAAGTGGCACTTGTACCTTACGATTCGCCTATATCACAATCAAATATTCTTTTCTATAACACATTGTTTGATGAGAATGCGTCAAATCATTTGGCGATCGGGAGTGCCTATGCCTTTAACATTGAAGGCGGAAAGCAGATGTCACGTGAGGAGCTTGTCAAAGAGGGCCTAAATGAAAGCATTGCACACGTAGACTTTATGATTGGTTCTAAAGATATGAATATTGATGGAATTACGAATGACGGAAAAAGAGAGCCTATCTTCAGAAAGGGAAATTGGGCTTTTTAAATAAACAAAAGGAGGCTTTCGCCTCCTCAGCTTGTAGAGAAAACGACGTTTTTTCTACAAGCCTTTTTTGTTTTCTGCTGTTTCTTTAGTTGTTCAGCGGATTTCAAAAACTGAAAAAGAGCTCCCACATACCTAGCCCTGCTTGGCTAGGTATGTGGCAATCTTCTTCATGTTCTGGCATGCGGCTGTGAGGAGAACTTGTTCACTCACATTCCGTTTTCCCCTCAACCTGCAATAGCGAAGCCCATGCAGCTGTTTTGAATCTGCAAAGCTTCGCTCTATTTTTTCTTTTCTTTTTTTATAGAGGTTTTTTCCTGAAACAGATAAGCGATTTTGTCTGATCTTTTCTTTATGGTCCTCCCATACATGACGGGTGATGACCTTCTGGCGGTTCTTTGATCTTGTGCATTGCGCAAGCAATGGGCATGCGGAACAGGTTTCAGGATTTGATTTATATGACCGGTAGCCTTTTCGGTCAGTTGTTGAGTATGTAAGTACCTGCTGGTTCAGGCAAATGTAACTGTCTTGTTCACTGTCATAATGAAACTTCCATTTTGGAAACAAACCTCTAGTAGGGTGATATCGTCTATGCGCAATAACGCCAAAAATATGGCGGTCGGCTAACCCTTTACAGATCGGAGTCGTTAAATAACCAGAATCAAGAGCGACGGCTTCTACTTCAAAACGAAATCGTGCAATTTGGTGATCTAATCGGTCAAGATAAGGCACAGAATCATGGACATTTCCAGGCGTAACATAGGCGTCGGTGATAATGTTATGTTTCATATCCGTTGTTCGGTGATCTAAGTAAAAGAAACCCTCCGGTTTGTTTTCGCGATACATATAACCACTTTCCGGATCAGTGGTACTGTGGCGGATCTCTTTTTCAGCTTTCACCTCCTCTTTGGCCGGTAATGGCTTTTTTCCGTGCTCCTCTCGATCTTCTTGAATGGCTTCATTTAAATCTTTGATATAGTTTTGTGTATCCTGTTCAATCGTTTTTCTTGTGTATTTGTGCTTGTTGGCATTGGCTTTCAGATGAGTTGAATCAGTGAAAAGGACACGTCCGCCCACCATATCATGATTGATGGCCTGAAGAACGATCTCATCAAAAATGTCTTGGAAAATCGTTGTATCTTTAAAGCGTGTACGTCTGTTCCAGCTGATGGTGGAGTGGTGCGGAACTGGGTCATTGATATTCAGGCCCAAAAACCATCTGTACGCCATATTGTAATAAATTTCTTTTTCAAGCTGTCTTTCTGAACGGATACCGTAGAGGTAGCCGATAAACATCATTTTGAATAAAATCAGCGGGTCGAGTGAGGGGCGGCCTTTGTTTTCGCTGTAGTAAGGCTTAACCTTTTCAATGATAAAAGAGAAGTCTATGTGTTTATCGATTTTTCGAAGCAAATGATCCTCTTCGACGAGTTGGTCAAGCAGAACAAATTCGGCTGCGTTTTGAGAAGACTTTCTTGTGTGGAACATGAGAAAGACACCGTCCTTTTTAGTCTTTCTTTTATTTTATTACACGAGAATGGATATTTTAAGGAAAAATAAAGGCTGTCGAGATTTTCTCGACAGCCTTTATTTTTCTGCTTCATACATTTGCAGATTGGCATAAACCGTTTCTAATATAGGTGCTGCTAGAGATAAACGTTTTGCTTTTCCAAGTAAAAAGCCGTGCAGGTGGTCGCCTTCAGTCGTTTGACCGTTTTCCATATCCCGAAGCATGGAGGACTTCATATGATAAGACATGTTTGTCATCGTACGGAAGCTCTCTTCCTCAAGATCCGGATCAGCCGGAACGCCTTCTTTTCGCAGAATAGCGCCAATTTCCCCAATAAGAGTTTGCGCCGTCTGACGTCCGCCTTCTGATGCAAGTATCGGGCCAAGCGGCCTTTGAAATAATGTTGTAATCCCCGCTTGCGCCGCAATAAACAGATACTTTTTCCAAATGTCCTTCTCAATATGCCCGCTGATGATGACTTCTGCCTTGACGTCTGAAAATGCCTCTTTAAGCGCTGTTATTCGTTCCGTACGCTCACCGTTCCACTCTCCGAATACAAAACGATGAGATGCACTCGTATGATGAATTTCTCCCTTGTGATCTAAGGCACTTTCTATAAAACACAAACCGCCCAGCACCTGTTCTTTTGAAAATGCCGTAAACAGCTGCTCGTAGTGACGGTACCCGTTTAAAAAAGGGATAATGACAGATTCGCAATTGATAAACGGTTTGACATCATCGATCACTTGCTCAAGTGAATACGCTTTAGAAGCAATGATCACGACGTCAAACTGCCCTATTTCTCCGGCAGTGATTAATGCGGGCTGGAATGATACATCCCCCTTTTCACTGTGGATGACAAGCCCGGTTTCTTTTAGCTGCTCAGCTCTTTTTTGGCGTACGAGAAATGTCACATCATTGCCTTTCTCTGCAAGGCGCCCGCCAATATACCCGCCTACTCCTCCTGCTCCGACAACTAAAAACTTCATTGTTGTAGCCCCTTTCATATCTATGTATCAAAAAAAGCAGAGGAACATCTCTGCTTTTTTTATTACGCGTATAATTCAGCCAGTTTTTTCTGCACATCAGCATTTTCAAGGAACTCATCATAGCTCATTTGCTTATCAACAATGCCGTTAGGTGTAATTTCGATAATTCTGTTGGCAATGGTCTGTACAAACTGATGGTCATGGGATGTAAACAGCATAGCGCCTTTAAAGCTGATTAAGCCGTTATTGAGCGCTGTAATGGATTCCAAGTCTAAATGGTTGGTCGGCTCATCCAAAATTAAAATATTGGCGCCGGAAAGCATTGCTTTCGACAGCATACAGCGAACCTTTTCTCCCCCAGATAATACATTTGATTTTTTGTGGACTTCTTCTCCGGAGAACAGCATCCGTCCTAAGAAACCGCGTAAAAAGCTCTCACTTTGGTCATGAGGAGAATATTGGCGAAGCCAGTCTACAAGATTCAGATCACTGCCTTCAAAATATTCACTGTTGTCTTTTGGAAAATATGCTTGAGATGTCGTTACACCCCATTTAAACGTTCCGCTGTCTGCTTCCATTTCCCCAGAAATGATTTTAAACAGCGTGGTAACAGCCTGTTCGTTACGGCCAGTGAAAGCAATTTTATCTTCTCTATTCATGATAAAGCTGACATTATCGAGCACCTTTACGCCATCGATCGTTTTCGTTAAGCCTTCCACCTGAAGAACATCATTTCCGATTTCCCGTTCCGGTGTAAAGTTAACATAAGGATAGCGGCGGGAAGATGGTTTAATATCATCCAGCGTAATTTTATCGAGAAGTTTCTTTCTTGATGTAGCCTGCTTAGATTTAGACGCATTGGCGCTGAATCTAGCGACAAACTCTTGAAGCTGTTTGATTTGCTCTTCTTTTTTCTTATTCGCTTCTTGAGAAAGCTTTAATGCCAGCTGGCTTGATTCGTACCAGAAATCATAGTTTCCGACATAGATTTGGATTTTGTTAAAGTCAAGGTCAGCAATGTGCGTACACACTTTATTTAAAAAGTGGCGGTCATGGGATACGACAATAACTGTGTTTTCAAAGTTAATCAGAAACTCTTCCAGCCACTGAATGGCCTGAAGGTCCAAGTGGTTCGTCGGCTCATCGAGCAGCAGTACATCCGGCTTGCCGAATAACGCCTGTGCCAAGAGCACTTTTACTTTCTCTGAACCGCCAAGGTCTTCCATTTTCTTCGCATGAAGGTCTTCTGAGATACCAAGGCCTTTTAAAAGGATCGCAGCTTCACTTTCTGCTTCCCATCCGTTCAGCTCAGCAAATTCGCCTTCTAACTCAGCAGCCCGAATTCCATCCTCATCTGAGAAATCAGGCTTCATGTAAATGGCATCTTTCTCCTGCATGACTTCATACAGGCGTTTGTGGCCCATAATGACCACTTTCAGCACTTCATACTCTTCGTACTCAAAATGGTTCTGCTTCAAAACAGCAAGACGCTCGCCAGGACTCATATGAACGTCCCCTGTCTGAGGCTCGATTTCGCCAGATAGCACTTTCAGAAACGTTGATTTCCCGGCACCATTTGCACCAATTAACCCATAGCAATTGCCTGGGGTGAATTTAATATTGACATCTTCAAATAACTTGCGATCCGCAAACCGCAAGCTTACATTATTTACAGCAATCATTTATTATCCTCCATCATGTCTATCATCAATAAAAGTATACCATGAATGCAGGGCAAGAGAAATGATTCCCTGATAAATCGGAGAGAAAACACTTATACACTCAACGTTGCAAGCATATGTTACAATAAAACAGAAGAGGATGCATCCAGCTGGAAATTACACACTCTTATGGAGGAACACATTGAGGCTTTTAACACTTACTGAATATTGCTTATTGATCTTTTTCACGGGTTTTTACCTCGCTGTAACAGGCTTTACCGCTAAAGATGTCGGCTTATATATTGGCATAGCCCTTATTTACATATTTTCGCATATTTTTTCTAAACGGCTTTTAGAAAAACGCGGAAAAGAAAACAAACAGGTTCACCTTTTCTTCAGTGTGCTGGCCATTATCGGTTCAGTGTTTATTACGGTATTATGCATTGCATTAGTCGCTTCTTTTTCAAATTAAAAAACGCCTGCTGTCCAAAGGCCAGCAAGGCGTTTTTATTTTGTTTGGCGCATTTCATTAAACGGGAAAAAGACAAACTTCGATGTGCCGACAATCCGTTTTTCCGCAATCAGCCCCAGCCCATTTCGGCTGTCCATTGAATTCAGCCGGTTATCTCCCATAACAAAATATTTGCCTTCGGGAACCTTAACCGGCCCAAAGTCGCCAGTCAGACTCACACCAAGTTTTTCTGCTTCCTTTTTATTTTGAGACAAGTAAGGCTCGGCTACTTTTTTTCCGTTTATATAAAGCGTATCATCCTTCATTTGAACGGATTCCCCAGGCTTTCCGATCAATCTTTTGACGTAATGGATTTTAGACGTCTCACCATCGATAATGACGATATCTCCGCGTTCCAGTTCGCCGATATAATTGACTGTTTTATTCACAAACAGCCTTTCGCCGTCGTGTAATGTGGGATACATAGATGAACCTTCGACTAAATAAGGTTCAAACAAAAAGTGACGGATCAAGAGAGCCAGCAGGACAGCGATGACAATTGCTTTTCCCCATTCCAAGTACGTATTGGTTTTTTTCTTTGCCGCTTCTTCAGTTTTCGTGTTTTTTTCCTCGGTCAAAGTGTTTCCTCCTAGACGGTTGCTATGTCAGTTGTTTCTCTTCTTTTACTTTATCATAAATGATTATAAAATACATAACTTAACCGCGCTCCCGCCAGCAGGATAAAGAAAAAGCGCCCCTTCAAATGAGGGACGCTTTTCTCTTATTTCTCTGTAACAGGTTTTTTAAGAATGCCGAGGATAATTGCCATCACGACAGCACCGATCACGATACTTAATAGGTAAAGCAGCGGATGGTTTGTAATGAAGGCTACGAATACTCCTCCGTGAGGTGCCGGAAGCGTTACACGGAAGAATTCAGTTAATCCGCCAGCAACAGCTGCACCAACGACAGCAGCTGGAATCACGCGAAGCGGGTCAGCCGCAGCAAACGGGATCGCTCCCTCTGTTACGAAAGCAGCACCCATGAAGTAGCATGTAATACCAGCTTCACGGTCACGCTGAGTGAATTTGTTTCGGAAAATTGTTGTTGCAAGTGCGATACCAAGCGGAGGAACCATACCCCCGGCCATGATCGCTGCGTGAGGCGCGTAGTTGCCTGCATCGATCATCGCGATACCGAACGTAAAGGCTGCTTTATTAAGCGGGCCGCCCATATCGATCGCCATCATACCGCCCAAAATAATACCCATTAATACAAGGTTACCAGTTCCCAGGCTTTCAAGCCAATTGGTTAAGAAGTTCATAAATGCCGCTACCGGTGTATTCACAACGAAACGCATGATAATACCAGTTAAGAAAATACCAAACAGCGGATAGATTAATACAGGTTTCAGTCCATCAAGTGATTGCGGAATAAAGACAAATGCTTTTTTCAATAGAACAACGATATAACCAGCCAAGAATCCGGCAATTAAACCGCCTAAGAATCCAGCATTTGCTTGAGTTGCCATAAATCCGCCGACCATACCAGGCGCAAAACCAGGACGGTCTGCTATACTCATTGCAATGAAACCGGCAAGAACAGCAACGATTAATCCTAGTGCATTGTCACCGCCGATAAACTTAAGAGCAGCAGCAAACGTGTTGTAAGTAGGATCGTCCGGATTGGAAGAATTAATTCCCCAGAAGAATGAAATCGCAACGAGAATACCGCCGCCGACTACGAACGGAAGCATGTTGCTGACACCGCTCATCAGATGCTTATAAAACGTGCTTCCGATGCTGCCGCCAGACTTGCCTCTCGCTTCATCATCATCGTTTGAAGCTGAAGAACCGCCGCCGCTGCCTTGGTAAACCGGCGCGTCTTGATTCATCGCTTTTTCGATAAGCTCTTGCGGGCGTCTGATACCTGCTGTAACAGGTACTTGAAGCACGCGCTTGCCTTTAAAGCGTTCCATTTCAACCTGCTTGTCCGCTGCGACAATGATAGCAGGCGCATCTTCAATTTCTTGGGCAGTCAGCTTGTGCTTGATACCGCTTGAACCATTTGTTTCGACCTTAATGTCCACGCCAAGCTCTTTCGCTTTTTCTTTCAGGGCGTCCGCAGCCATAAATGTGTGTGCAATGCCTGTCGGGCATGCAGTCACCGCTAGGATTTTCCCTTTTCCGGCAGGTGCTGGTGCCGCTTCTTCTTCTTCCTCTTCGTCATCATCTTTATCGTGCTGATTAATAATGTCGATAATAGCATCTTCTGACTCAGCTTCAAGGAGCTGCTTGCGAATTTCTTCACGCATTAACAGCGTAGAAAGTCTTGACAAGGCTTCAAGGTGAGTGTTGTTTGCGCCTTCAGTCGCCGCGATCATGAACACCAAGTGAGCCGGCTGGCCGTCTAATGATTCATAATCGACACCGTCTTTTGAACGTCCGAACGCGATCGCCGGGTTGATAACGCTTGCTGTTTTCGCATGCGGGATAGCGATTCCTTCACCGATCCCCGTTGAGCTTTGGCTCTCGCGATTTAAAATGGCTTCCTTGTAGGCTTGGCGGTCATTTAATTTTCCGGCCTTATCAAGAACAGTGACCAGTTCGTCAATCACATTTTCTTTTTCTTTGCTCTCAATATTAAGCTTTATTGTATGCTTCGTTAAAAGCTCAGTTATTTTCACTTTTGTTTCCTCCTCTATAGACGTGTGACCTTAACTTCAGGAAGAAGCTGCTGGACAAATTCTTCTGTTCCGAGTTCTTCAGAGAACGCGGTAGCGCTGCCTGATGTAACACCTAAACGGAATGCTTCTTCAAGCGGCAGCTGTTTGGAAATACCGGCCAAAAAGCCTGCAACGACGGAATCTCCCGCTCCGACTGAGTTGACCAATTTCCCCTTCGGCACGTTAGCAAAATAAACAGCTTCTTTCGTAAATAGAAGCGCTCCGTCTCCTGCCATGGATACGATTACATGTTCAGCCCCTTGTTCTACAAGTTTTTTCCCATATGGGACAGCTTCTTCAACAGATGTAATGGTCGTGCCGAACATTTCTCCAAGCTCATGATGGTTTGGCTTCATCAAAAACGGTTTCATTTCTGTCGCTTTCATAAGCGCCTCACCTGAGATATCCAGAACAACACGCGCGTTCTGATTTGTGCAGGCCTCCGCGATTTTTTCGTAAGTATCGTGAGGCAATGAAGATGGAATGCTTCCTGCTAGGACGACAATATCTCCCTCTTGCAAAGACTGGAACTGTTCTAAAAAGGCTTTGAAATCTTCATTCGAAATTGTTGGTCCCTGACCGTTAATTTCAGTTTCATCACCCGTTTTTAGCTTAACGTTGATACGGGTATCTTCTTTCACTTCAGAAAAAGCTGTTTCCAGGTTTTCTTTCTGCAAAAATGTTTTGATATATTCTCCGGTAAACCCGCCGACGAATCCGAGCGCTTTAGACGGTACATGGTGTCTTTTGAGCAGTCTCGATACGTTGATGCCTTTGCCCCCTGGATACTTTGTATCGTATGCGGAACGGTTCAGGCCTCCTACAGTAAAATCTTCAACGTGAACAATATAATCGACAGATGGATTAAGTGTTACAGTGTAAATCATGGTTTCACTACCTTTACGACAGTTTTTTCTTGGTAATTATCGAATGTAAGCTCTTCAGCGTCAGTCGTAATGATTGTTGCGTCGCCTATTCCAGCGAATGCCGAAAATGAAATTTCTCCGAATTTCGAAGGATCTGCTAAGACGTAAGCGTGTTTTGCCTGTTTGACAGCTTTCTGTTTTAAAAGGGCCTCATCAGGGTCCGGCGTTGTGAATCCAGCCTCTGTATGGACACCGTTTGTCCCCAGAAAACTCTTGTCGAATCTGTATTGATCCATGGCAACCAGTGAAGCGCCTCCAATAACCGCGCCCGTTCTGTGCTTTACGTATCCTCCAAGCAAGTAAAAAGAAATTTCTTTCCTTATTAGTGCTTCGATATGCATCGCCCCGTTTGTGACTACAACAATATCTTTGCTTTTATCCATAAAATCAATCATGTGCAAAGTCGTCGTGCCTGCATCAAGGTAAATGCAATCTCCTTCTTCTAAAAGGGAAACTGCTTTTTCAGCAATTTTCAATTTATCGTGAAGGTTTTTGGATGATTTTTCAAGCATATCGGGTTCAAGTCTGATATCGGAAAGCTTGGCTGCTCCCCCATGAACACGCTTTAAAAAACCGCGTTCTTCAAGTGTTGATAAATCTCTTCTGATTGTTGATTCAGAAGCGTTTGTAAGATTTATGAGCTCTTGAATTTTGACCACATCATGCTTTTCTATTTGATCAATAATCAATTGATGCCGTTCAGGAGTTAGCATGCTTCACCTCCTAATGAAAACGTATTCATTTTGAATACAATTTCATTGTAAACGCTTTTTTCAATTTAGGCAACTAAAATCATTCAAATTCATTCAATAACTATCAAAATCTTTCACGTTTCTCCATATTAACGTATGTCTATAGGGTTTGTAAACTGTAAATTCGACAAAAATAAGGACAATTGTACGACATTTTCTTCTTATTTTAATGAAAAAAGTCTTTTATATTCATAGTAGAAAAACGGAACATAAAAAAACCTCATGCATATTGCATGAGGCTACTCGTAACGCAGTGCTTCAATCGGATCAAGCTTTGCGGCTTTATTTGCGGGAAGCATGCCGAAAATCACGCCAATGAGCATACTGAACAGCACGCCCCCGCCTACAACCTGCCAGGATATGAGTGACGGCCAGCCCGCAATGGCGGAAACAAGCGAGGCCCCTCCATATCCGATTCCAATCCCAATCAGTCCTCCGATCAGTGTCAGTACGACTGATTCAATTAAAAACTGAGTCAAAATCTGTCCTCTCGTCGCACCGAGTGATTTTCTGATTCCGATTTCTCGCGTCCGTTCTGTGACTGATACGAGCATAATATTCATGACACCGATCCCGCCGACCAAAAGAGAGATGCCTGCAATTGAGCCGATAATCGTCGTCATAATCGCTGTTACTTTGCCGATTCCGGCCGCAATCTCTTCCATGTTCATCACTTGATATGAATCCTCTGTGCCATGATTGTCATTTACCAGCTGCGCTGCTTCTTTTCCAGCTGTTTTTATGTCGTCTGCTGATTCGACTTGCAAGGATACGTTACTGAAATCATTTGTGCCAAAAGAGGATTTCATCATATTAAATGGCACATACATTTCACTCAAACCGAAAGAAAGCAAGCCTGTTTCTTTTTTCAGCACGCCGATGATTTCAACAGGCTGTCCGTTGATCCAGACCACTTCTCCAAGAGGGGATGCTTTATCAAACAGCTCTTCAGCCATCTTTTCAGAGATTACTCCGGCTCTTTTCCCCGCAAAAAAATCATGATCGGTAAAGGTTCTGCCGCTTTCGATTTTTAAAGAATTGACGTTCATGTATCCATCGTTTATCCCGTTAACGGTAACATCCGTTTCTTCCTCATGATAACGTGCTTTCATACTTTCAGAAGTCGAGGCAACAACTTGTTTGATGCCCTCTATCTCTTTTAAACCTTTGATATCATTTTCTGTAAAAGTAGATTCTGCTAAGGCGTTCGGATTGCTTGCAAGCTCCTCATCGCTTGGCATATAGTACAGCTCCACGGTATTGCCCGGGCCGCTGATCGACTGCTTCAACATTTGCTCGCCGCCCTGTCCTACCGCAACCACGACGATGACAGAGCCTACACCAATGATAATGCCGAGCATCGTTAGAATCGAACGCATTTTATGGGCAAGGACGGAGCTTAAAGCCATTCTAATGTTCTCTAACAGGCTCATTCTCCCACGCTCCTTTGTCCGGAGCTGGCAGGAACAATGTGTCCGTCACGCACCATGACGATTCGATTCGTGCAATCTGCGACTTCCGGTTCGTGCGTAACAAGAACGATTGTCGTTCCCTCGGCATTTAATTCTGTAAATTGTTCCATAATCGCCACGCTTGTTTTCGTGTCCAGCGCGCCGGTCGGTTCATCTGCTAAAATCAATTTTGGCTCATTCACGATTGCCCTCGCAATGGCTACCCGCTGCTTCTGCCCGCCCGACAGCTCGTTAGGCATGTGGAGCATTCGATTGGCTAACCCGACCTTCTCCAACGCTCTCTCAGCCCGCTCTTGTCGTTCTTTTTTGCCTATACCGGAATAAATCATCGGCAGCTCGACATTTTTTTTTGCGTTCAGCCGCGGAAGAAGCTGAAATTGCTGAAATACAAAACCGATGGACCGGTTACGGACTGCCGCCAGCTCTTTATCTTTATATGAAGAAATGTCTTCGCCGTCCAATTTATACGTACCGGAAGTCGGCCGGTCAAGACAGCCGATAATATTCATGATCGTCGATTTCCCTGATCCTGACGGCCCCATAATCGAGACATATTCCCCCTGATGAATGTCCAAATCAATAGAATGGAGAACATCAAACGTTTCCCTGCCGATCTGATAGCTTTTTCTCACATTAGAAAGCTGAATCATTTATGCTTTCACTTCCGTTCCATCGGTCAACTGATCAGAGGGATTCAAAATGACTTGATCCTCTTGAGAAACCCCTTCTTTAATCTCTGTCAGATCATCTGTAACTTCACCGATTTTGACATCAACTCGTTTTGCTTTTCCGTCTTTTACTATATATACATAATATTGATCATCTTCTTTTTTGACTGCCTTTGAAGGAAGCGTATTTGCTTTCCGCTTATCTGTTTCAATATTCATGATGAATTTAAAGCCAGGCTTTCCTTCTGGAAGATCCCCTTTTATTTTCACTTGAAGCGGATATTGGACCGCTTGTTCTGTTCCTTGTACCGCAGTGCTGTCCTGCTGATCCGGAACAAGTCCGACTGCGGACACTGTGCCTTTCCATGTTTTATCCTGAATAACATCTGAAGTGAGTGTGACCTTCTGGCCTTTCTTGACTTTCAGTGTATCGTATTCAGACAATTTCCCTGAGACGACAAGGTCTTTTGGATTGCCGATATGTATGACAGGCTCTTGAATATCTGATTTTTTGGATGCCGCTTCTTGGTTGACACTAATAACGGTACCTTCGATTTCGCTTTTGACTTCAAGATCTGACACCCGATTGGCAAGTGACTGCCGCTGGAGCTCGGTTTGTTTTAAATCGATCTCAGTTGTTTTTTTCTGCATTTGAAGCTCCGTCCGCTCAGATTCAATTTGTTTTTCTGCTTCTTTCTTTCCAACCTGTTTTGCCAGTTCTTTTTCTTTATGATTTAATGCTTTTAATTTTTCTTCAATTTGGTCAATTTGAAGCTGGTTGGATTCAGCCGTTAACCGGTTCTGTTCTTTTTCGAGGCTCAGCTGCTCATTTGTATAGGTGACTAAAGGCGTTCCCTTTTTCACTTTGTCGCCTTCTTTCACTTTAATGTCTTCTAATGTCCCTTTATCGGCTTCATAAAAGACATACTGTTCATTTGAAAATTGCAGGGTCCCGGGAACCATAACCGTTGACGAGATTTCTTTTTCTTCAAGACCTCCCGCCTCTATCTTCTGTCCGGCGCTGCCGCTTGCCGGGGCAGCAGACCGGTATATATTGATTCCAATGAAAAGTGCAACTAAAACTGCGATTCCAATTCCGATCCAGACTTTTTTCATGATGTTATGCACCCGCCACTGAATTGATTAAACCTGAAAAGAATGAAAATGCGACTAAAATCCCGAAAAGAACAATCACTGAAATCCATCCTGCTTTTTTTGAGATGCCGCCTGTTTTGTGAAGGCCGATTGCTAATAATACATAGCTCCATATGCTAAATATCTCAAAAGTATTTAACACGCTGGCAAGAGCTCCGTCAGACGGAATAATCCCCGCCAATGATGTCACGCTGTAAAGAGAATTCGCGTCAGTCGTGAAAATAACGATTCCGTTAACCAATAATCCAAGACTGCTAATCAAAGAGACAAACAGACCGAGAGAAAGCATTTTTTTGTATGTCGTAACTCCGCCTGAGATTTTTACACAAAGCCAATAAATAAGAGGGGCAATAAATAACGCTGCGATACCGCCGAAAATCGCGGCTGCCATTCCTCCAAATTTGGTGATTGTTGCGACTGTTTCAATTTCTTCAGCTGATAACCCTTGAGGGCCCGTGTTTTTCATAAGCTCACTATAGTCCGTACCGAGTGATTGCAGTACCGCGCCGACGATGATAATCGCTGCAACAATAAATAGCGGTCCCCATACAGCCGGTCTTTCTCTTATTCTTTCAAATTGAATGGACGGATTAGTGATCACTCCGAAAAGTGACGGCTTTTCAGTCGCCGTTGCGCTGTTTTTTTCTACATTTGTTTCCATTTCAAAACCTCCTTGAGAATATCTAACAGATAATACGAGATGGGGTTCAAAAAGTTTCATGTTTTTTCAAATAAATTTCCAAAAGCCTTCAATATATAACTGAAGGCTTTCGCTCTTATTGTATAGCTTCGCTGTATTGCGTTTTCACAAGCCCGGCATAGATGCCTCCTATAGCAAGCAGCTGCCCATGGTTTCCTTCTTCCATTTTCTTGCCGTGATCAAGAACAATGATGCGGTCGGCGTCGCGGATCGTGGACAATCTGTGGGCGATCATCACTGCTGTACGCCCTTTCAATAGCGTTTTTAACGCCTGCTGAATTTTCACTTCCGTTTCTGTATCAATACTTGCGGTTGCTTCGTCAAGGATAATAATAGCTGGATCGGCAAGCAATGCTCTTGCAAATGAAATGAGCTGGCGCTGACCGGCAGAAAGTACGCTGCCCCTCTCCTCCACCTCTGTTTCGTACCCTTCTGCTAAACCAGAAATAAATTCATCCGCTCCGACCGCTTGGGCTGCTTTTATCACTTCTTCGTCTGAAGCACCCGGCCGGCCAAAACGAATATTTTCCATGATGGTTCCGGAGAAAATGAATGTATCTTGCAGCACGATGCTGATTTGGGAGCGCAAACTGGCAAGGGAAAGATCCCGAATTGGTATACCGTCTATTTTTATGGTGCCTCCCGTGGCATCATAAAAACGGCTGATTAAATTCGCGATCGTTGTTTTTCCGCTCCCCGTATGCCCGACAAGCGCAAGCGTCGAGCCCGCCGGAATAGTGAAGGAAACAGCGTGAAGGGCTTTTCGTTTTTCATCATACGAAAATTCAACCTCTTCAAAACTGATCTCCCCATTTATTTTTTGCTTATGAATCGCGCCCCGCTTCTCTTTAACATTTGGCTGTTCGTCCAGAAACTCAAAAATCCGTTCTGATGACGCCATTCCCATTAACAGCTGGTTATAGACTTGCCCCAGTCTTGAAATAGGTTCCCAAAACATGCCCAGATAGAATGCAAAAGAAACGAAGACGCCAATCGTGATGGTTTCATTCATGATGAGTGTGGCGCCATACCAAATCAAGACACCCGTGCCAATCGCGTTTGTCATTTCTACCAGCGGACGGAACATGGCATTTTTTCTTGTGGCTTCTTGCCATGATTGATAGTTCTCCTGATTGACGCCATCAAAATACGCCGTGTTTTCTTCTTCCTGCGTAAATGCCTGTGTGACACGTATGCCCTGAATGCTTTCGTTCAAATGAGAGTTCAGCTTCGATTGTTTGAGGCGCACCTTTTGCCAGGAGCGGCGTATTTTTTTTCTAAGACTTGTTGAAATAAAAAACATAATCGGCAGTGTCACCATAATGGCTATAGTCAGCTCAGGACTCAGCGTAAACAAAATAATCATAACGCCGGCCAAAAGCAGCAAGTCGGTCAATAAGTTGATGACTCCGCTTGTAAAAAGCTCCTGAAGAGAGTTAATATCATTCATAATCCTGACCAAGATCGATCCGGCCGAGCGCTGATCAAAAAAACGATGGGATAAGCGCTGCACATGGGTAAATAAATGCTGGCGCAAATCGTATATCACATGCTGGCCAAGCTGGTTCATCCATTTAATTCTGAATACATTGGCGGCATAATTGAGCACATATAAACCGCTAATGATAAAAATGAGCTGGACCAGCAGCTCTGAGTTTCTCTCCGCAATGGCTTGATCGAGAACATAAACGCCGATCAAAATGGGAATCACAAGCTTCACAACAGTCCCAATCAATACGGTAAGAAAAGAAAGCGGCAAAATCGTTTTTCGATATGGTTTAACATAGCCCAGCAGCCGCCACATTTGAGTCCAGTTAAACGGCTTTTCAATGATTTCATCTGAAGAATAATAGAAACGCTCCAAAATCCCTCGTTTTTCTGCTTGTTTCATATAGCCCTCCCTATCCGACCTGATGCGGCTCATTGATCATTTTGACATCACGGTATTGTAAATCGTAAATCTTTTGATAGTAGCCGCCTTTTTCGAGAAGCTCTTGATGTGTTCCCCTTTCACAAATCCGCCCTTTATCAAAAACGAGAATTTCATCGGCGTGTTTCAGAGAAGAAATGCGGTGAGCGATGATAAAGGTTGTGCGGTTTTTCATGACTTCTTTTAAAGCCAGCTGTATGCTGTGCTCTGTTTGCATATCTACTGCGCTCGTGGCGTCATCCAATATTAAAATGCTCGGGTTCAAACAAATGGCTCTCGCAATGGCGATACGCTGTTTTTGACCGCCGGAAAGCCCCATTCCCCTCTCTCCAAGCATGGTGTCATATCCATCAGGAAGCTCCGTGATAAAGGCATGAGCCTGCGCCCTTTTTGCCGCTTCGATGATGTCTTCCATTGAGGCATCCGGCCTCCCGTACGAAATGTTTGATCGAATCGTAGATGAAAACAGAAAAGATTCTTGCAGAACGACCCCGATATTGGAGCGAAGGGTTTTTAACGAATAATCGGTGATAGGCTTATGGTCAATGGTAATCATTCCGCCAACAGGACTGTAAAATCTGGTGAGGAGCTGTGTAACTGAGCTCTTGCCTGAACCTGTCGGGCCCAATAGTCCGATGACCTTCCCGCTGTTTGCATCAAAGCTGACATTGCTTAGCGCGTTTGTTTGTTCTTTACCGTATGCAAGAGAAACGTTCTTGAACATGACATCTCCTGTTAATCTTTGTTTTTGCATATCATGAGCATGATCTGTGATCTCTTCTTCTTTTTCAAGAATCTCCAGCAGGCGTTCACCTGACGCTTTTGCTTGAGAGAACATATTGATGACAAAGCCTAAGTTCATAATCGGCCACATCATATAATTGACGAGGCTGAAAAAAGCGACAAGCTCGCCGGGGTTGAGCTCGTTGTGCATGACCAGGTAGCCGCCGTATGAAAGGAGAGCCACAATACAAATATTGCCGATGAACTCCATTAAAGGGAAATACGCAGACCAAATGGATGATGTTTGTAAATACTGTGTCCTGTACTCCGCATTGGCCTTATTGAAATGGCTGATCTGAAAATCTTCTCTGGATAGAGATTTAACCGTATTGATGCCGCTGATATTTTCCTGGACTTTTGTGTTGAGTTTCGCAAACGATTTGCGAATCCCTCTGAAAGCGGGATGGACTCTTTTGTCAAACTGATATACCGCAACAGCGAGAAATGGCAAAACAGCGATTGTCACAAGCGTAAGAGGAACAGAATAGTAAAACATGACAGATAGGCTGATGGCGACCAGCAGACCGAATCGAATGAGCTCAGCGAGACCGTAAGATAAGAAAAAACGAAGCCCTTCAACGTCAGCTGTCAGTCTGGACATTAAATCCCCTGTTTTCGCGTTATCATAATAAGAAAAAGAAAGCCGCTGCAGTTTTTCATACAGGCCATTTCTCAGCCGATAAACGGATTTGATGCCGAACATATCACCTAAATATTGATGAAAAAAAGTGGCGGTTCCTTTCAAGGCCATTACCGCAATAAATCCTAAGCTAACCCATGCCGCAAGCCGATACTGCTTTCCCAGGACAATTTCATCAATCGTGATTTGCAGGATAATCGGGTAAACGACAGTAATCGCAGTCATCAAAAGCATGGCCAGAAGCGACCACATAAACACCTTTCTGTACGGCCAATAAAACATTTTTAACCTTTTAAATGTCTCCATATCCAGCACCTTTCCAATTTTTATCATCTTTACTATATCGGTACCCGAAATAAATTTCTATTGTTTTTTCGAAAATTCAGTCTAATGATGGAGTGAGTCTCTTACTTTATAGGAAGTCTCTTATGTAAAATAATGCTTACAGAAAATCATTGTATGCTGGGGATGTTTGGGGATATGCAAATGAAATACAGAAAAACCGGACGGCTGCATGCCGTCCGGTTCATCCCCCGCTGACAGGCGGAATGATGGCTACCGTGTCGCCTGAAGATACGGTAGTATTTTCTTTTACATAGCTTTCGTTTACAGCAATCATAGCTGTATCAATGGATTCGAGTCCGTATTGTTCTTTTAAA
Source organism: Bacillus sp. K7 (assembly GCF_053903245.1). NCBI lineage: Bacteria > Bacillati > Bacillota > Bacilli > Caryophanales > Bacillaceae > Bacillus > Bacillus sp. K7. Next base: position 1,490,485 of record NZ_CP096406.1, on the reverse strand, counting down.
CTTGCTTTTATTTCGTCTGTCGTTGCTTGTTCCATATCCATTTCCAATGCTTGTGTTCCGGCCTGTTCTGCAAGCCCTGCAAATAAAAGGATTTTAATCATGCTGCTCTCCCTCGCTTACATCTGGTTTTCCGTTCGGATAAGCTGTGTTTTCAAGCTGGTCGCCGATCCACTGCTCTCCGTCCTCCCAAATTTCTTTTTTCCAAATCGGGACAATCTGTTTAATCCGTTCGATCGCATACTCATTGGCTTCATAAGCAGCTTTTCGATGGGGAGAGGATACAGCGATCACAACCGCTGCTTCACCGATATCCAGCACACCTATACGATGGGTGATTGCGGCTGAAGCCCCCTCCCATTTTTCTTCAATTTCAGTCCCGATTTGAGCCAGCATTTGCACGGCCATCGGTTCATATGCCTCATATTCAAGCCGAACCGTTCTTTTTCCGTTTGTCCATTCCCGAACCGTGCCAATAAATGTGGTAATTGCCCCGGCTTCCCGTTTCTCCACTTTTTTGATGATGTCTTCGGTAATAATGGGTGTTTTCGTGATCTCAAACCGTTCCATTATGCAGATTCCCCCTTCAGCTGTGAAAGCACAAAATCCACGGCAGCCGGATCATCCGCATGAAAAACGGACAATCCCTTATGCTCTGTTATATGCTCTTTTTTCCTATAGATGATGGCGATTGTATTGTCTGCCTGCAGTGCTTCTAGATCTTCCTTTTCGCTTAGTATAACCACTTTAGGATAAGGAGCTTTTTTAAAGCCTTCTATCAGAAGACAGTCTGTTTCGAGAAACTGGTATAACCCAATCAGCCGCGGCAAATCCCAATGGCGGCGGGCTGTCAGCTGTAACACACCCGCACCTTCTACCGCTGTCACATCAGCACCTGCCGCTTGATAACGGTCAGTGTCTTTCCCATTAGTGAACGTTTGCGGTTCACCACCGTGACCATGATGCTTTAGGCAGCCTAAATTGAGCCCCTGTTCAGAGGATTTTTCAAGAATACGTTCGATAAACGTTGTTTTCCCGCTGTTTTGAAATCCTACAACTTGGACGATTGGGAAAGGACGGACCAAGGCCATTCACTTCCATTCTCTTCTCTGATAAGCAGCACTTGAACCGTTCTGCCTGATTCGTATCCTCTCGTGCCGCCCGGCAGGATAATAAACGCATTCGCTTCTGCAAGTGACGTAACAGAGCTCGACTTATCCAATCCAACGGGTTCCGCCAGCAGCTGCCCTTCCTGGTGGTATACGAACGCACGTACAAAACGGGTAAATGGGTTCGGTTTCGGAAAATCCTTCGTCAAAACAGCTTCCGCACAAATCGAATGCGGTTTTTCATTGAGCAGCCATATCTGGATCATTGGTTTGACAAACAATTCAAAACCGACATAGCAAGCTGACGGATTACCTGACAGACCAAACAGGAGCGTATCATTTGCATGCGCCACCGTTGTCACGCTACCCGGGCGCATGGCAACCTTATTAAAGAGCACGTCCGCTCCGAGTTTTTCATAGATCGCAGGCAAAAAGTCAAAGTCACCCACTGATACACCGCCAGTTGTGATCAGAAAATCAACCTTTTTCATCGCTTCTTTGACCGCGGCAAAGCTTTGATCCAGGTCATCAGAGATTTTCCCTAAATAAAGCGGAGATGCGCCTGCTTCAACCACTTGCGCATACACCATGCTGGCATTGCTGTTGCGGATTTTCCCCGGTTCCAGCGGATCACTGACATTCAGCAATTCAGTACCGGTTGCAATAATTCCGACAACCGGCTTTCTTACGACAGGCACAGATGCGTATCCGAAGGTTGCCAAAAGAGCGGTCACTCCTGGTGTCACCCGGGTGCCCTTTTTCAATAAAACACTCCCTTTTTGAGCGTCTTCACCTGTTTTTGAAATATTATCCCCCGGCTGAAAGCGGCGTTTTAAAGACATAAACGCTTTCCCATCCTCCTCAAAGGTTTGAGTCAGCTCTATCATGACGACAGCATCTGCCCCTACAGGGATTTGCGCGCCTGTCATAATCCGCACGGCCTGAAACGGGCCAAGTTCTTTTTCAGATACAGCCCCCGCTCCAATATGGTCAATGACCTCAAATCGAACCGGGTTTTCACGTGAAGCTTCAGCCGTATCGCACGCTCGGACAGCAAAACCATCGTATGGCGAACGGTCAAAGGCAGGTACGTGGTGATCCGCTGTTACATCTTCGGATAAAAAGCGATGCAGGCTGTCTTCAAGCGCCACCCATTCTGTTTCCCCTTGTTTTTGAAAATGGCTGACACGCCGAATTGCCTCGTCTACCGGTATCGGTGTTCTTTTCTCCAGCATTCTGACCCCTCCTGTTGTTACAATCCAATTACTCTTGCCAGCACGGAATTGGCTTCTTTCACATCATTTGTTCCATGCACCAGTGCCCGTCCATCATTGAAAATGACGATTCTGAAATCCTCGTAAAAAATATGCAGCAAAAACGCATTGGCCTCGACCTTGCCGATTGTTTTCAGCCGATTGATAAGCTCTTGTTTCGGAATTCTTTTTAACGACTCCGACCTTACCTGTACTGTATCACGGCCGCATAGTACAGCGGCTTTTGGTGTGTTCCAGTCTTGGAGATAAGGATAAACCGCGTGTGCTCCGCAAGATGGGCAATTCTCACGGCGTACATGATTAACGTTAATCTTCATATGCGAGTTATTCCAAACATCGAATGTCACAAACCCTCGCTGTATCGCTTCTTTTTTTCCGGTTAACAGCTTTAATGCCTCTGCCTGCTGATAGGCCGAAACAATATGCACAGCTGGCGGAATAATGCCGGCAGTATCACACGTCGCCCCGCCGACAGGAATTTGCTCAAACAAACAAGACAGACAAGGCGTTTCTTCTGGAATGATCGTCATGAACATCCCTTGGCTGCTGACACAAGCACCATAGACCCACGGTGTCTTTGTTTTCTGGGCAAGATCGTTTATCAGCATGCGGGTTTCAAAGTTATCTGTCGCGTCGATGACGACATCCGCTTTTTCAATCAGCGGCTCAAGCGTTTCGGCTGTTCCTTCGGTAACGTACGCCTCAATATGTATTTCGCTGTTAATCGCTGATAGATGCTCTTTGGCAGCCATGGCTTTCGGCATGTGGAGCTTGGCGTCGCTTTCTGTATAAAGCTGCTGCCTTTGCAGGTTGCTCCACTCAACATAATCACGGTCAATAATGGTAATGGTACCGACCCCCGCTCTCGAAAGCCCTTCTGCTCCTGCCGTCCCGAGCGCTCCTGCACCGACAACCAGCACATGGCTGTCTGCCAGTCTTTTCTGGCCCTCTTCCCCTATTTGCTTAAATCTGATTTGCCGCGAATAACGCTCCTCCATCAAACCTGTTCTCCTTATCTTTTATGTCATCTTAACATGTTTTTGCCCCATCAGTCCCGCCTGAAGGAATCCGTTTTTTCTTCCAAACAGCTAAAATCATCACGTGTGTTCACGTTAATAAACTCAGCCGGATTTGCCCCAATTTCTTCATCTTGTACGTAACAAACCGATATACGGCTTAACAAATCTGATATTCTTAATCTCTTCTCACAAAGCTGATCATATAAAATGGGCATGATTCGTTTATGGTACATTGCAATCAATGGCTGCTCCCGTCCCCTTGAAATCGGGACGACCGCATCTATACCGGGAATCATCAGACGCTTGAGCTCCAGCATCGTCCTTCTTTGGATCAGCGGCGTGTCACAGGACAACACAGTATAAAGCTCGCCGTCTGTCTTTTTAAAAGCGGTATATATACCCGCCAATGGACCCATTCCTCGAAACGGCTCAGTATCTTGATATACTTCATTTTCACCGTTTTCTTGGAATCTACCAATCAACTCAGGACGGGTGATGATAACCGCATGTTCTCCAAGCGCCTCTTTGGTCCATTCGTAAAACATCCTGCCCTTCCATTTCACAAACGCCTTCGGTTCCCCAAAGCGCCGTGAGGCTCCTCCTGCCAGCAGTACGTTTATATGCTTCATGTCCTCTCACCTCTAGTTCGTTAAAATCATAGCAAAAGCAAGGCCCTAACGCCACTGCTTGTCTGTTTATTAAAGAGGAATAGCTGTTCATTATTTGCATATTGTAGTGTTAACATCATGAGGGAGATGGTTCGAATGAAAAGATCAGGTCCTTTTTTCCACGATGTGTCTCAGGAGAACCTTTATTTAAAATCAGAGCTTTCAAGGTGCCATAAGCTGATTTCCGAACTTGAAGCAACCTACTTCCATCAGAAAAATAACAAACTGCTCAAAGAAAATAACGATATGAAAGAAAAACTTCAGCAGCTGTCCGCCGAATTAACGCAAATGTCAACGAAAGAAAAACACGCCTCCCACACCAGCCAAACGCTGCATCAAATAAGAGCTGAGCTCCTAGATAAAATCGTTGCGCTGCAGGAGCTCCTATCTGCTGAAACCTTCAAACGCAAAGCCGATACCGAAGAAAAACATAAACTTCATATTGCTAAAATTAAAATTGAAGAAGAAAATAAAAATCTGCATAAACGAGTCAGCCTTCTTCAATCCTCTATCCAGCGGGAACAGAACGCATTGCTTCAGGCAAAACACCAAACCGAAAAGGTGAAAGCTGAAAACAGCCGTCTAAAAGAGCAAATGATAGAAAAAGAATATCAGCTAAAACATATTAAAATAGAAGTTGATCATATGAAAGATCGAATCATAGAAACGAAAGAAAGGCTGCTCGAAATAGAAAAAACGAAAGAAAAACTATTTCACGAAACTATTGTATCGTATAAACGGCAGCTTGATGAAAGTGATGCCTGGATTGCTTCTCATTTTGCCGATATTGATGGCGGCCCGAAACAAAAAGAAAAAACAGAAGAAAAAGCCCCAGCGGCCTATGCGCAGCCACATCATGTAGAGACCATACTTGAAGATGTCACCAAACAGGTACACGCGCTTCAAAAACAGCTCACCCGCGCCCAATCAACAGACCAGGCTATGAGCCATACGATCGAAGAACTGAAAGGCAGAGCCGCTGAAGAAAAACCTTATCAAAAATGGGTCTATAAGCTTAATCTTGAAAGGGAAAACAAACCTTCACAGAAAAAAAATCAATAAAAAACTGCTTGCGCACTACGCAAGCAGTTTTTCTGTCTATTTATTCATTTGTTGATTCCGCAGGTTCAACTGATTCTGCAGATTCGATTTCGCCTTCTAAAATATACTGGCCGCGATACGGCTTTTTCACTTCCGGATACATTTTAATTAGGCTTTGCATGAATGTTGTCATATTAGGGATTTCAAGACCGCTTTCTTTTTCAATCTCTTTTTGAAGCTCGGAGCTCTTAATCGCCGCGTTGTGGCGCTTTAAAGTTTTAATGGCAGCTTCTCTCAGCTTAGCTGCTTTTGATCCCGGTCTTGCCGTACCTCTTCTTCTTCGTGTTGTTCCGTCTGGTATACCGGCAGGAAGAGAGGAAATAGATTGAAGCTGAGGCTGAACAGACTGCTGCTGTGACGGCGGCTGATAGCTTCTGATCTCCTGAGCCGCAAGCTCAGCGAGAACCGGCAGAGAGTCTGGTTTTTTTTCAGAACGTAAATCCTTTTTGATTTCAGAAGGGCTTCCATTTCTGTCCAACTCTCTTAATTTTGCGTATATTTTATCACGTTCGATTTGATATTCACGAATGACTTTCACTTCAGCTTCATTTAATTGTTCTAACCGCAAGCGCAAAGCTTCTCTTTCATTAAACATTCCTCAATGTACCCCCTATCGAAATTAACATCTTTAAATAAGATATTAGATTACAAAAGTAATTTTATCAACTATTATTTTAGCATTTTACTATTATATTTACTCTATGAAAAATTCCTTATTTTCTGAAAAATATTTATTTTCCAGAAGAGTTCTTTATTCTCAAGGGTTCAAGGGACTTTCGAGTTCATTTGGTATTATGTTGAAAATATATATTTTACTTACTTCTTTAAAAAAATGTAGTGTAATATCTACAATTTTCGAGTTATGGGCGATGAAATTTATCTAAAATTGAGGAAAAACATAAAAAATTTGCTGTTTTTTCATCGTATCAATCCATATATCAACTTTCACCTTGCCCAGATTTGGAAAAATAATCTTCTTACTCATTTTCGATTCCTTTCTTATACAAATAAAAAAACCTGATGAGATCAGGTTTTTATGAAGAACCTTCAAGCCTGTTCTGTTTCAGACAGAACACGGTTCACACGTTTTTCAAGCATTTTCATCCCGCTGCCGCCGGCTTGAAAGTGACGAAGCTGGCCTGTTTTATCAAACACATAGTATGCAGGCACATAATCATTTTCAAATGCATCGGTTAAAGCATGATCACTATCAACAAAAATTGGCTGAGTGATATCATGTTCATCAGCTACTTCTTTTATTTTGCCGAGGTCAAGATCATCCTCGGAACGAGGCATATGCACAGCTATAACGTTCAGTTTATCTTGATATTGATCACGAAATTGATTCACTTGCGGCATCGCTTCTTTGCACAGATGGCAGCTGATGGACCAGAAATGAATAAGCGTCGGCTTTTCCCCGATCAATTGCTCTCTCGTTACTTCACCATTGAACCAGGCTTTTTCCCCAGTCAATTCAGGCATTGGCTGACGTAATTTCATTGCTTTCCCTCCTATTACACAAAAGGCCTAACAAATATGTCAGACCCTTTTTCGTTCTTAGAAAGAATTAAAGTGTTTTTTGGCCTGGTTTCCAGTTGGCCGGGCAGAGTCCGCCGGTTTGCAGCGCTTGAAGAACACGAAGCGTTTCATCAACGTCTCGGCCAATATTGTTATGGAAAACAGTTTGATATTGGAGCTCGCCTTCTGGATTGATAATATATAATCCGCGCAGGGCCACACCTTCTTCTTCGATTAAAACGCCATATTCACGGGATACCTCGTGGTTTGTATCAGCTGCAAGCGGATATTTCAGCTGGCCAAGGCCGTTTTCTTTACGATCAGTATTTATCCACGCCAAATGAGTATGGATTGTGTCAGTTGACACTCCGATGACTTCTGCATCAAGATCTTCAAATTCGTCGTATCGGTCAGACATTGCCGTAATTTCCGTTGGGCAAACAAAAGTGAAGTCCATTGGATAGAAGAACAGCACTGTCCATTTGTCGTTTTTCATGTTTTCCTCAAGACTAACTTTGCCAAATTCTTTACTTGCAAGGACTGCTTCCATTTCAAAACGAGGAGCCTGTTTACCTACCATACGTTCTGCCATATGTATCCCTCCAATTATCGTTTGGCTTAAAAGCCGGATTCCCATGAAAATAAAGGATCATCATCTATATTTCGTTAATAACATCACAATGCCCATTATATAGGAGCTCATTTTTCGAGTCAATTTTTAACAATTCATGTTCGTCTTCGGCTGAAACATTTTTGAAGAAAAAGTTTAACATGTTCAAGTAAAGGGTAACAAACCTCAATATGCTGCAATCACTTCAGAAAAGGAGCCCCAATATGGATTTTATTAAACAATATGATTGGCCGGGACTTATTACACATGCCAGTGTCCTGCTCGTTAAACTCGTCATTATGATTTTCATCTACTTTATCGTTCGATCATTAGGCATGAAAATCATTAAGCATCTTTTTGCAAAATTCGAGGAGCAGAACAGTTTGTCCAAAGGACGCGCATATACGCTCCAAAGCCTGACTCTCAACATATTTTCTTACATATTGATTTTTATATTCTTCGTCATGGTTCTGGATTTGTTTCATTACGACCCTAGCGCTCTTTTAGCGGGAGCAGGAATTGTCGGACTGGCTGTCGGATTTGGTGCCCAAGGGCTTGTCAGCGACATCGTGACAGGTTTTTTTATTCTGCTTGAAAAACAATTGGATGTTGGAGATTATATTACGGTTTCCACCTTTGACGGGATTGTCGAACAGGTTGGCTTAAGAACAACTCAAATCCGCAGTTTTGATGGGACACTGCATTATATCCCTAATAGAAACATTACAAACGTGAGCAATCATTCCCGGGGAACAATGCAGGCTCTGGTTGACATAAAAGTGCCGGCTGAAAGAAACATTGATGAAACGATTCACATTTTACAGCAAGTATGCAATGAAACGGCAGCCGCTCTTCCGCAAATAATAGAGGGCCCAAATGTCATTGGGATTCAAGAACTTGGCACTTCCGAAATCGTGATCAGAGTCATTGCCAAAACAGAAAATATGGAACAGTGGCGCGTCGAGCGAGTGCTTCGAAAGGAAATAAAAACCGCCCTTGACCGCGCTTTTCCTAGAGAAACTGAGTAAATAAAAGAACCGAAGCTTTTTTGCTTCGGTTTTTCATTCACTGAATTCTGCTTTCCACTTCGCTGCAAATTTCTTCAGCAGTCATCCCGGAAGCTGTAATGACGGTTGCTTGTGTTGCCGTATCAGCTATTCCTTGCACATTATTGTCAAGGCCTGTTACGACACAGCAGTCACAGCCTTTTGCATCGGAAGGGCTTTTCATCATGACAACGTCATATCCTTTTTCTTTTAATGCGGATTCAACATCTGATAACGATTGTTCAATTCCAATTTTTTTTGCCATTATTGAACACCTCCGTTTACTAGAGTGCTCATTTCTTGGAATTTTATTCTTTCATTTGTACTTAATTGGCATAAACAGAAAAATAACCTGTCATGACGTTAACCGCTGTTTCTATCGCATTTTCATCAGGATTCAGCTTTGCGTGATGAAGCCCATGTTCAGAATCAGCACCGAGCCAGAACATGAAGCCTGGATATTTCTTCAGCATGTAGCCGAAATCCTCTCCAGTCATTGCTTCTTTTGCTTCGATTACTGTTGCTAGTTCATGTTCAGCAACAAAAGACATAAATTCTTCTGTCAGCCCGCTCGTATTGTAAACTTGATGATATACAGACGGATACGTTACTTTTCCTGTACAACGGAATCCGATTTCTATTCCTTTCACTACATCTTCAATCCGTTCCTTTACCCGTTTCATCGATTCTTCAGAAAGGGTGCGAATGGTGCCTTCCAAGTGGGCTGTTTCCGCAATGATATTTTGTGCTGAGCCTCCTGTAATGGTACCGACTGTAATAACCGCGCTGTCCAGCGGATCTGTGTTTCTAGATATGATCGTTTGCAGCTGGGTGACAAGTGTGCTTGCCGCTACAACCATATCTTCGGCAAGGTGCGGATAGGCCGCATGTCCCCCTTTTCCTTCCAAATCGATGACAAGCTCTGATGTATTCGCAAAAAGGAGGCCGCTTTTTGTCGCGATCGTGCCTACGGGCAGCTCTGGAGCAATATGCAATGCGGTGATGACATCAGGCTGCCACTTTTTTAATACATCACTCTCAAGCATTGGTTCCGCACCGCCAGGCCCTTCCTCTGCCGGCTGAAACAGGAAGAGCAAATCATGTTTGACCGGGTGGTAAATAAAATGGTCAATAATGCCAAGTGCAATCGTCATATGCAAATCGTGTCCGCAGGCGTGCATGTTGCCGTGATGCTCTGATGCGAATGGAAGACCGGTCTGCTCTTCAATGGAAAGCGCATCGATATCCGCTCTGTACGCCAGCATTTTCTCCGGCTCCGTCCCGTTGATCTTAACAAAAAGCCCTGTTCGCCATTTCTCAATTTCAATTCTGTCTTGCGGATATTGTTCCAAAACATTTAATAAATATTGCTGGGTTTTGTACTCCTGAAATCCAAGCTCCGGTATACGGTGCAGATCTCTGCGGATTGCGATGAGCTCCTCTTTCTTCATTCCTTATTCCTCCTGCCTATACGAATAAGGCGTGGATAATATATCCACGCCCTTTTTTATCAAACCATTCCTTACAGCTGGCGTAATTCCTGCTTGATTTCAGTTTTGCCTTTTGTTTTCTCATCAATGTCTTTGATTTTTTTAGCAGGTGTTCCTGCAACGACAGTGTATGGCTCAACATCGTTTACCACGATCGCGCCTGCAGCAACAACGGCTCCTTTACCTACTGTTACGCCTTCAAGCACAACAGCATTTGCCCCGATCACAACGTCGTCCTCAATAACAACCGGTTGAGCGGATGGCGGCTCAATAACGCCCGCAAGCACAGAACCCGCTCCGATATGGCAGTTTTTGCCGACAGTAGCTCGTCCGCCCAAGACAACGTTCATATCGATCATTGTGCCTTCGCCGATAACTGAACCGATATTGATAGAAGCCCCCATCATGATGACTGCATTATCACCGATTTCAACTTGGTCGCGGATGATCGCGCCAGGCTCGATACGCGCTTTGATATTTTTAAGGTCAAGCATTGGAATCGCAGAATTGCGGCGGTCATTTTCAACCACATAGTCTTCGATTTTGCTTTGATTTTCTTCAATGGCTGTTTGGATTTCGCTCCATTCACCGAAAATGACACCTGTGTTTCCGTTGATAAAAGCTTTCGCAGATTCGCCAAAATTGATTCCTTCCAGCTCACCTTTTACGTAAACCTTTACCGGTGTAGATTTCGTGCTATTTTGAATAAATGAAATAATTTCATTTGCGTCCATCATTTTCATATGTATAGTCCTCCTCCTGATTTTCTACCTCATTACTGTATCAAAGGAAAGATACAAAGACAAGAAAAAAAGGAACAGCCGCTTGAGCAGTTCCCAGTGGGTAAGTCAGACAGCGATTCCGCTTTTCTTTGCGAATTGTCTCCCGAACTCCATCAATTCTTCCTCTTCTTCACCTTCTGGATTATTTTCGATTTTTACTGAAGGCAGTACAATTTCGCCTCCGCGTTCTTTTATTTTTGCTTCAAGCGTATCAACTGCTCCACAGAAAAATTCATATGCTGTATCACCGGAACCGAATACAGCGCAAGTTTTGCCGGAAAAATCAATCTCATCCATATCTTCAGCAAGATCTAAAAATTCATCAGGCAAATCGCCGTCACCCCACGTGTAGGTTCCCATCATAATATGATCATAATCGTTAAACAGCTCTGCATCATCTATATCCATCACTTCGTAACGGTCTGCCTCCGCTTCCGCCTCTTGAAGGCCCTTTTCAATCAAATCTGCCATTGCTTCAGTGTTGCCAGACATTGTTGCATAAACGAGTAAAATCTTCCCCAATTCTTTTTTCCTCCTCTAATGAATCATTGCTGACACATCGTACGGCTGAACAAATTTACATTCATACAAGCCTGCACAAAAGAAATTCTCTTTCTGATTGGCCACTCTCCATCCATGCCCTTTAATGGTATCGAACCATTTTAACGACCTGGCTTCGAGGTCGGCCTGGTAAATTCTCGAATAGCCATTTTCATCTTGCGTTGTTGTGACATATATAATTCCATCATCCTCTGAAATATCAAGAAATGATTCTTCTTTTTTCATCATGCTGGATTGTATAGTGAACTCTTCATCAGTCAAAATATTCCGTATAGTCACAGCACCGCGCTTTCCTTTCACAGAACCCATCGCAGCCACTAGCCAATTTTCATTGAACACGAGCATGGATGCTGTCATGCGTGTTTCTTCTTTTTTAACGATTTGGACTGTGTCATGGTTAAAGTCATAAGCCCAAATGCCTCCATAATATTCGTGTATTTGCGTGCCGATGAAAAGGCTGCTGCCCTGCAGGCACAACGAACGGATTACAGGAGGGTTATCAAATCCCGCAAAAGGTTTGGCTACGCGCCAAGAAACCCCAAAATCATCCGATACATAAATGCAATGCTTGCCATGGGCGCAGGCAAACCCGTCGTTACGGCCTGTAATCGCCCACACTGTTGCGTTTGTCGGAAAGCTCGACATCGTCCAGGTTTTCCCTTCGTCAGACGAACGAATGACCGTTCCCTTTTCACCGACGCCAAACAAGTAAGGCCCTATGTAACTGATGCCATGAATTTTGCTTTTCAAACGGAAAAGCTTTCTCCAGCCCTGCTCCAAAGAATAATGAAAAATGCCTTCTCTTTGTACCGCCACAAAATAACCTGAAGATGCCGATGCCGTGACAGCAGTCGCTCCTTTATGAAACATGGGTCTTTTCCTTGCTGATATAATCCGCCCATGCAAGAAAATCTCTCGCAAACGCTCGGCAGCTTTCCACATCATCATCTGTTTCAGGCGCCAGTTCGATTTTCAATGTTTCCTGGTAAACAGCAGCTCCCGCCTCTTGCAGCATGACGCTGAACAAATTGACCGCTTCACAAAACTTCGGATAAGAATAGTCGCCAGACCCAAAGCAAGCTGTTTTCAAGCCATTTAGCTGGAGCTGTTTGACCTCTTCAAAAAAATCTTCCGCTTCGTAAGGCAAATCGCCGTCGCCCCATGTATACGTGCCAATCAGCACATAATCATAGGATGTTAAGGCAGAAACATCCGCATCATCTATCTCAATGCAGTCGATATCCAACTCATAATCCTGAAGCGTTTCTTTTATAATGACGGCAATGTCTTCCGTATTTCCTGACATGCTGGCATATGTAATCAAGGCTTTAGCCATGTTATCACCTCATCAATTGATAATGATTTTCAGTATCATATGTAACACTTTAAATGATAATGATTTTCATTGTCAATATGCAAATAAAAAAAGACAGCACATCGCTGTCTTTTAAAATGGATTTTCCTGATCCAGCATATCCTTTATGACTTGAACAAAAGCTTGAACTTGCTTCAGCTCAAAGGCAGGTTCATAGCCTAATAGCCATGTGTCCCGTCCAATTGGATGCTCTTTTGTGTCTAACAGTGGCATTTTATTGACTTTATCTTCATTTTGAAGAGTAACTGACGGCAATATGGCATAACCGATTCCGTGCAGCGCCATCTGTTTACACGTTTCAATCTGATCAACCAATATCGTCTGTTTTGGCGACGTTTTAAATTTTTGATGCCACCAATGCTGAATTTCCTGAAAATAAGTACTGTCGCTTTTAAACTGGATAAACGGCCGTTCGGTATGGGCAATATCTTCGATGCAGGAAATTTCAGTATCGACTAAATACAGGTGATCTGTCATCAAGTAATCTTTACGGCCCTTCCACTCAGGGTTCCCTCTTATAATACCGATATGAACCTGATCCTCATATAAGCTTTTCAGCATTTCGCTGCTCCAGCCGGTAATGAGCGAAACCTTTGCATTCGGGTACTTTTCCACATACGTCTTCAGGACTTTAGGGAGCCAATGCTGGCCGATTATTGAGGCGACAGCAAGCTTCAATGTGCCGTGAATTTCACCTTCAAGCTCATCAATATTTTCTCTAATCCTTTCCTGCTCTAACGTTGCATCATTCGCAAACTGAATGATTTTTTCACCGGCGGGGGTTACCGTTAACCCTTTTTGAGATCGCAAAAAGATTTTAGTGCCCCACGCCTTTTCAATCGTTTGTAAGCGCTGAGATAAAGCCGGCTGAGATACAAAAAGCCGCTCCGCCGCCTTTCTCATATTTAACTCCTCAGCTAAAACTACGAGCATATGAAGCTCTTGAAGCTGCATGTCGTCCTCCTTTTTTATAATCAATAAGTTTTTCTTATCTCCCATTCTAATAAACTCTTCGTTTCTGATTCAAGTCCTTTTCTGGTTTAAATTATGTATGCGCTTTCTTTGTTGCTCTGCCAATATAACGTAAATAGGCCGTGAAGCCTACTTATTCAATGAGCGTATGTGCTTGTTTAACTCCTTTAATACCACTCTTCTCGTAAAAATCCCTTCAAACACCTGTTCATCGTTTTCCACACAGACAAATCCGTTATTAATGACCATGCTAAATCCCTTCATAATTGGATCATTTATATGGAGACGCGGAATATCTGTCAGCATGACTTCCTCAACTGTAATTTGGTCAAGCTTTTCAAACTCAATTCGCTCAAGCCCAAAAATGCTGTTCATAATCATATTTGTGCCGATTAAACCATGTAAACGATAGGAAGCATCAAGAACCGGGATAGCTGTGTATCCGGTTTTTGTCAGCACTAATAATGCGTGCTCAAGGTTATTGCCGACTTGAACGTGCGCTACTTTGTCCGCCTCAATCATGAATTGTCCGACTGTTGCCTCAAGAAGCTGGTCTGATTGTAAGCTTATCATGTTTTCGACCCCTTTTCATTTTCATCAACCATACATTCCCTATATTACAATAATATAAACTTTATCAGTATTTGTCGAAAAGTTTCCTCCAATAAAAAAGATACTCTTTTTACGAGTATCAATTATAGGGCATTACATTAATTTTCAAATCGAAATCGGTCGTATAGTGTTACAAGTTTTTTGTAGGTGGTTCCATCAACGTTTTTGGTTCCTGTCTCTATATCGTTGATTTCACTGCTCAAAAGCTCGATAGCATACTCATGGTTGATCAGGATATTCAGCAGAAGTTTTTGTTCTTCTTCTGTAAATCGTTCACCGATAAGACTCATTCGCAATCAGGCCCCCTGTTTTATACTGAATACCTCTGAAAGCAAGTCAACTTACTTTCAGCTCTACCGCTAGAATAAGTAATCAGAAAACAAACGTCAACCGCATAATTCGACATTTCCCTTGGCTTTTCAGCCGGAATTATTTTGTGAAACGATTTGCATAGCTGAAGGCAGTGTATGAATCCGGTTTTATTTTCGCCTCTATCCCCATGGAAGTAATACGGCCTGTCATTTCTTGAATCAGTTCTTTTGTAAGCCCTTTTTTTCCAATATCCAAGTGAACCTCAAAGGTCAGATCCGCTCCCTCACCGGTAAAGGGCAGGAGCAGATCTGTGATATCCATTAAGTGTCCATCCAGAATATAAGCGGCTGTTTCCTGGCTGTACGCCGTTTCTAACGAAATCTTCTCCCGAAGGCTATGTATGGGTCTGTCGACTGTATGATTTTTCAAACAGCCCCAAGCTCCCTTGCCTGTACGATGCAAATGCAATGCGGTAATAAACTTGGTGTAATCGCGGTGGACCTGTGAATCGGTTCCGATAGATAACACATAGGAGGAACGGGGGTCCTTTCGAACAAAGGCTTTAAGCCGTTCCATCACATCTTGAAAGGTCATCTGTGCTTCTGAGAGATTATAAAACAGAAAAGAATCAGCCATGCCGACACTCCTTTTCAAGGATTTACAACCATGAAACAAGTATGTTCCTTATCGTTTATTACGATTACTTTTTACAGAAGCGGGAGCTTGTTCCCCTTATTTCAGGAACCTTACTGAAGAAGTTCAAAGATTTCGATGGAAACCATGTCGATATTATCAAACGGATATGTGTTAGGTTTTTCACCTTTTTGGAAAACTGTCAGCTCAAACGTTTGATTTTTTTCGAAATATTTTACACTGCATATTTTCTCACCATTTACTTCGAAATAACGCTGCATTGGCTCGTTAGCCGCTTCCGCTGTTTCTTGCAGACTTTGCAGCCGTGTGATGATACCCATTAATTGTGACATTCTAAAAAAAGACTCCTTTCAAAAAGCAACTTCAAATCAACAAGTATTTATTATAATACAAGTTCTATTGAGCATCATACCATAAAGTCGGACAGGATGGCATTTTCCCTGCTGAATTTAAGAAAAGAAAAAAAGTGAAAAAATGATTTTTTATTAGTTTGAGGCTTTTTTTTGAATGTCATGCACACATTAATGATTTTTTTAATATGCCCGCAGCGTCAAGAAGGCTTTTTTACTAATTCATCAAAATTTTCTTTTGAAATTTTGCAATATGTAATGATTCAGGAGTGAACATCTCGCCGCATTTGCCGACTAATATCTCTTACACCGCCATGCAGCATTGGTACGGGGTTCAGGCGCTGAATGTCTATTTTTGTTCCTCCCAGTGTTCAATGTTTTCCCCTAGTTAGGTTTATTGTTTTATTGATTGTCTTATGCTTTGGCAAAATAAAAAACTTGGCGGGGGTAGCGCCAAGTTTTTTCGGATCTTGATCTGATAGAGGGGTTGGGGAACAGAGAGTAGGTATCTCTCTATAATTAAATGATAATGATTATCAGTATCAATGTCAATCGTTTTTTAACATTTTTTCAATTATTAAAAAAAACGGCCTTTCAGCCGCTTAAATCAATCCATCCTGCTCATATAAATAAGAGTAAGGCAAGTCTATAAATAAATACATCTGATCATCCATCGGATACGAAAACGTTCTGATCATTTCACCAGTTTCCAAATCGCTGTACAAATCACTGAAAAACCCTTTTCTGAGGTTTCTCATTCTCATGATATTCTCCAAAAAATAAGGACGCCAACTCCAATTCTTTTCCGCGTATTCCGGCTGGTAAATCCACTCTCCATCCTGTTTAAACACATTTCCCGTCAGCTGGTCGCCTTCTTCATCACACATGTAAATTCTAAAGCTGCAATCTGTCAGCTCTTTTGCGAGTTTTTTTATAAAGTCATCATCAGAAGACAAGTTAATTTTTCTTAAAGATGTCACAGCTTGATGGACTCGTTTGTAAAACTGTTCGGAGTGCTCATAGACGGTTTCAAGCTTCTTTTTCTCATGTGTGATAAATTGGTGAAACTCAGCTTTAAGTCTTTGCTTCAATACATCTCTCTGTGGAAACGTTTCAGAAGGAGACAACAAGTAATACCCCTGAAAATAGCGGCCGCCGTTTCTCCAAGCGTATTGAAGCTGGAAGTTCGCCTCAATATCTTCATACAGCAGTGCTGCACCGATTTTTCTCGCTAATAAAGATATGCTGTACAGCACATGCTCATATGATGGTGACGGCTGTGATATTTTCAGCGCCTGCAAATCGATTTTTAACAGATCTGGTGAAAGCAGTGCGATTCTGTCCAGGTTGCTGCTTTCTTTCCCGATGTTATCAACTGCGATTTTAATTCCGTATGTACGATAGTAGGCAAGCATATGGTAGAGCTGCTCAATATCCCCTTCAAAATTGTGCTCCGTAATTTCAAGCACAAAACGATGAAGTTCGATTCCCTTTGCTTCATACTCTTTCAGAAGCTCCAGAAAGCTTTCACCATGATCAAGCATCAGCAGATTGGCGTCCTGATTCATAAAAATCAGCAGATCAGAATCAGCCTCTAAAAAGCGGTCAAGAGCTTGGCGGATAATTCTGTTATCCACCTCTAATTTATATTCTTCGGGTATCCCCGCGTCTAAAAAAAAGGGCCCGAGACTTTGGATTTCTGAATCTGCCATTATACGCCCAAGCACCTCATACCCAACGATTTTCTGCTCCTCAGCACTGAAAATCGCTTGGTAATATGGAAGGACATCATCAATGTTCGTTAAAATATCAAGTGGATCCAACATGTTATCACCTGCTTCTCTATCTTTGTCTGATTATACCACATTGAATCCAAAGTTTAATATGCTTTAAAATGGATAAGGATTGAGCCATTGCCCCCCATCTAGAGTGACACATTCCCCATTCATATAGGAAGCTTCATCAGAAAGCATAAATGCGGCTAAAGATGCGATTTCCTCCGGTGTGCCGAGCCGGCCGAGCGGCACACTGTTCAGCGTTCGGGCTCTCGCTTTTTCTGATTCAAATAGTTTCTCCGCACCGCCTGTTCGTTCAATTGGGCCGGGTGCAATCGCGTTTGTGCGAATGCCGTATTGGCTCCCCCACTCCACGGCCAGCGTTCTTGTCAATGACAATACCCCTGCTTTCGCTGCAGCGGAATGGACGACCCCCGCTCCCGCTCCCCAAGCGTATGTGGCGGCCATATTTAAAATGACGCCCTGCTTCTGCTTCTCGATCCAATGTCTGGCTGCAGCTTGGCTGCAAAAAAATGTGCCGTTTAAGACAATCTCAATTACGGCTTTCCATCCATTGGGCGTCAGCTTTTCTGCCGGGCAAATAAAGTTTCCGGCCGCATTGTTGATCAGCGCATCAAGCCGCCCAAATGCTTTTATCGCTTCTGTCATCATGTCAGAAGCGGCGGAATCAGAACGGACATCCATTTGAAAACAGGCGACCTGTCCCTCAAAGGTTTCAATGTCTCGTTTCGTTTCTGCGAGTGCTTCCTCGTTCCTCCCTGTCACCATAACGTACCAGCCTAATTCAGCCTGTCTTTTTGCCATTGCTTTTCCCATGCCGCTTGACCCGCCGGTAATAACAACCGCCTTTTTTTCCATGATTTCTCCCCCTTGTTATGAATGAGTATTCATTCAATTTTATTCTATCATGATATGCCGGCTTTTGTCAGTACATGCTGATATGAGATTTTTTCAAGATACAGATGATATAATAGAAAAACTCTATTAAAGGTTGGTTTGAAATGAAAAAGATGTCCAGAAGGCAATTTCTAAAAGGAACGTTCGGGGCTCTTGCTGCAGGAGCTTTAGCGGCCGGCGGCGGATACGGCTATGCCAGATATCTGGAGCCGCATATGATCGAGACAACCGAACACACAATCAAAAGCTCTCTCATCCCGCACGGATTTGACGGTTTCAAAATCGTGCAGTTTAGTGATACACACTTGAGTGATTCTTTTACTCTTGAAGATTTAAAGACTGTTATCCAGTCAATTCATGAATCTAAACCTGATCTCATTGTGTTTACAGGTGATATTATAGATAATCCTGATACGTACCAGCAACATCAGGCAGTCATTCCATTATTGAGAAAACTATACGCGCCCTTTGGCAAGTTTTGTGTTTACGGCAATCATGATCACGGAGGCTATGGAACTGCCGTTTACAAAAGCCTGATGACGGCCGGCGGTTTTACGGTATACCGCAATGGCTATCAAACATTGTCGCTTGCAGATGGCAGCAAAATCGAGATTGCATCACTTGATGACTTAATGCTAGGAAGCCCGGACTATGAAGGCATCCTTTCAAGGCTAAGCGACAGACTTTTTTCTATTCTGCTCGTCCATGAGCCTGATGCAGCGTTAAAAACAACAGGCTATCCGGTGAACCTTCAGCTTTCCGGCCATACACACGGCGGCCAGATTCAGCTGCCTTTTTACGGCCCGATTATTACACCTCCTTATGGAAAGGTCTACACAGAGGGAATGTATCAGACAGGCAGCACCCATATTTACGTGAACCGCGGCCTCGGGATGACCAGATTGCCGTTGCGGTTTCTGGCCAAGCCTGAAATCTCAGTCTTTACCTTAAAAAGCACAAATTAATGTAGCAGGATGGGCTCCTCATCAATACTTATAAGTAAAAAAGAGAGGATGAGGAAACTGCTTACGTACCAGGTAAAGCAAGGTGAAACACTAAGCAGCATCGCGGCTGATTTCAGAATCAGCACCGCTTCATTACTCAATGCTAATCCGTCACTGCAGGCAGGGCTCACTGCGGGACAGTCCATTGTCATCCCCGGCCTCCCGGACCCTAATACGATTCCGTATCATATCTCAGTCTCAATCGGCGCGAAGACCCTTACGCTGTTCCAGAATAATCGAATAATGAAGACCTATCCGATTGCGGTCGGCAAAATATTGACCCAAACGCCGACTGGAGAATTTTATATTATTAACCGCCAGCGCAATCCCGGCGGCCCATTCGGCGCTTATTGGCTAAGCCTTTCTAAGCAACACTACGGAATACACGGGACGAATAATCCTTCTTCGATTGGCAAGGCTGTCTCTAAAGGCTGCATTCGTATGCATAACAAAGATGTGATCGAACTCGCTTCAATTGTGCCAAACGGAACAAGAGTCATGATTAACCGGTAATGTTTTCTTATTTGTTTCAAAAACAGGCGGTTTATAATATGATAAAGTGGGACCTTTAGGGTAAGGAGCGTTTTTATGGATATATTTAAAAATCGTAATTTTGTTCGTCTATTTTTCGCAGCACTCGCTTCTCAAATGGGGACGACAGTAGGCAACATGGCATTTGCTTTTTTCTTGCTGGACCGCTTCAGCAGCCAGCCTTCATATACGACCTTGGCGGAGCTGATGTATTCTCTTCCGACCGTATTTGTATTTCTGATCGTGGGAGTCGTCGCGGACCGGTTTGACAGAAAAAAGGTGGCGGAAAACTGCGATTGGATTAGAGCAGGTCTGACTGTCGTCCTTTTTTTCACTTTATTTACCGGCAATATTCCTCTTGTTTTCTGTATTTTATTTGTCAGAAGCGCTGTCACGAAGTTTTTCTTTCCGGCAGAAAACAGTTTGGTACAAGCCATCCTGCCAAAGGAGCATTATGCCAAAGCAGCTGGGCTTAATCAGATGCTCTTTAGTATTTTTATGGTGTTCGGAGTCGGAATAGGTGCTTTTATGTACAACACAATCGGAATTGAAGGCGCCATTATTCTCGATTTTGTCAGCTTTATCATTTCCGGGCTGCTGATCCGCAGTTGCCGAATTCCAAAGGAAGCCCGACAGCCAAATGGCGCATTCAGCTGGAGAAAAGCCTCTGTTAAAGATTCAATAAATGATTTTAGAGAAGGCATTCTCTATATATCAAAAAACAAACTGCTGGCATCCCTGATTTTCGGCTTCTTCATTTTTGGATTTGTCAACGGGGGATTCGCCGTATTGCCGATGTTTACAATGAAATATGGATTGGCGCCCGACCGTTATGAATGGCATACGTCTGTATTTACGATCGCACTCGGTTTTGGGCTGCTGGCGGGAAGTGTTCTCGGCACGATCATCTCAAAAAAAGTGAAACCCCATTTTTTAATGTCGATACCGATTTTTATCGCAGGTTTGCTGATTTTTGTCCTCGGCTACACAAATGTGTTATGGGTATATTACGCGGCAGCATTTGTCCTCGGAATGTGCATCGGACCGGTCAACATTGCGATCGGAGGCTGGATGCCAAAGATTGTTCACCCTAAGCTGATGGGACGTGTAAGCGGGTTGCAGGACCCTTTTATGATGTTTGCACAGTCACTGACACTCGGCTTAGTTGCGCTGTTATTCCCTAAATTCGTTTCAAACATTGATTATCTTTATTACGGCATGGGCGTTATCACCCTGCTTGTTTTTATTTTTTATTTTGTTGCACTGCCAAAATACAGTGCACAGGCTGTGGAAGTCAATGTTCAGGAAGTCTTTCAAGAGCAGCCCAATAAGAAAGTAAAATCTGTATAATTTAAGTTGTTAATGCGCTTTTTTTCTCAGAAAAAAGCGCATTTTCACATTCAATATTTGCATTTCAACTTTAAAAAAGTATAATCTAATCATATAGAATTTGATAAGAGCAAAGGAGAGAAATAATGGACGACCATGCATATACGAAAGATCTGCAGCCAACCGTAGAAAATCTTTCAAAAGCAGTTTACACTGTGAACCGCCATGCAAAAACCGCCCCTAACCCTAAATACCTATATCTGCTGAAAAAACGGGCTTTGCAAAAGCTTGTCAAAGAAGGTAAAGGAAAGAAAATAGGGCTTCATTTTTCAAAAAATCCAAGGTTCAGCCAACAGCAATCGGACGTGCTTATCTCAATCGGAGACTACTATTTTCACATGCCTCCAACGAAAGAAGACTTCGAACATCTTCCGCATTTAGGTACACTTAATCAATCGTACCGAAATCCTAAAGCTCAAATGTCTTTAACAAAGGCGAAACACCTATTGCAAGAATATGTCGGCATGAAAGAAAAGCCGCTTGTGGCAAATCGCCAGCAGCCAACTTATCATAAACCCGTCTTTAAAAAACTCGGCGAGAGTTACTTTTAACATAAAAACAGCCGTGCCCCCTCGGGCATCGGCTGTTTTTATTTATTCGATAACATACGTATCCACTTTTTTAATCAAATCACTGATCTCAGGCTTGCTGATCTGTTCATCTGCGCCAACGACTTCCCCGCGGTGACGCAAATCATCGGTAATTAGCGATGAGAAAATCATAACCGGCACGTCTGAACTTTTCGGATTTTCCTTCAGCAGCTTTGTGAGCCTGTGTCCATCCATTTTTGGCATTTCAATATCAGTGATAATCATATCAATCTGTTCAGATAAATCCGTTTCGTTTTCAGCAAGGTCCATGATATACTCATAGGCCTCTTTTCCGTTTTCAAACGAAGAAATATTATTGTACCCAGCCTCTTTTAATTCATCCTGCAAGAGGCGCATTAAGAGCGGTGAATCCTCTACAATAATAAGCTTTTTATCAGCTCTTCTTTGATCGAAGCCCTCGGTATGCATATTGTACGTATCCACACCTGAGTCTGATTCAATATCATAAATAATTTTTTCATAATCAGGCAAAAAGATCATCAGGTTTTCGAGCTTAATAATCCCGGTAAGATGCCGCTCCATTCCTTGGTTTAACGATGTCGGCTTTTCAATTGCTTCCCAGGATACTCTGTGAATTTGAGACACAGAGCCGACATGGAAAACAATTTTCCGTTTATTAAATTCAGTTACGATATATTTCTCATCTTTTGATCCGTCAGGCTCCACTCCAAAAAATGAGAAGAGGCTGATCACAGGGAGAATTTCTCCTCTGAGCTTGATCATTCCTTCTACATGCTGATGAGAGTGAGGCACAGATGTTACCTCAACCGGCTGAATAATTTCCCTTACTTTCATGACGTTAATTCCGAAAGCATTATCGCCCACGCCAAACTTCACAATTTCCAATTCATTTGTTCCAGAATCCAATAAAATTTCGTATTGTTGTAACGACACTTCAATCCCTCGCTATTCGCATTCAGTATTGTACTGTATATATCGGCGTAAATTGTAAAAAGTGAATGGTATGGCTCTTCAAAATCGGATTCGGAGAGCGTTAAGACGCGTTTCTCTAAAAAAGAAACTTTTTTCCTACTAACCATTGACTTTCCAACTAGCAGTGATAAAATAGTCAAGGATTTTTCCAAAGAAGGGTGTAAATAATGGGTACCTTAGTAATATTCAAAGAAAATGAAATGACTGTTTTAGAAGATATCAGTGAAGAGACTTACCTGCATATGAAGAAAGAATCAGCTGACCTTCAAGAAGAGCATCCCCCGTATATGACTTGGCACGAAGACCTTCACTTTGATTATGGTTATTAATGAAAGCAGCACATATAAACAATAATAGAACATGATACAATAAAGACAATCAAAACGCTGGTTGTCTTCTTTTTTTCTGTAAAGAAAGGTATGTTTAGAAAAAAGGCGCATACAATCGAAATATATCGGCTAAAAAGGTGACAAATAGCCAGCTAGTGGTAAAATAGGATAAACTCATTATATTTGTTAAGGTGATGAATTATGGAACATTTGCTGAATCCGAAAGCAAGAGAAATTGAAATTTCAGGAATACGCAAATTCTCAAATCTTGTAGCCCAACACGAAGATGTCATTTCACTAACAATCGGCCAGCCAGACTTTTTTACGCCGCATCATGTGAAAGCTTCCGCAAAAAAAGCCATTGATGAAAACGTGACGTCATATACTCCGAACGCCGGCTACCTGGAGCTGAGACAAGCTGTACAAATTTATATGAAGAAAAAAGCGGATTTCAACTATGATGCTGAATCTGAAATCATCATCACAACAGGCGCAAGCCAAGCCATTGATGCCGCATTTCGGACGATTTTATCTCCTGGTGATGAAGTCATTATGCCGGGCCCGATTTATCCAGGCTATGAACCGATTATCAATTTGTGCGGCGCTAAGCCTGTGATTGTTGATACTAGGTCTCACGGCTTTAAGCTTACTGCCCGCCTGATTGAAGAGGCTCTGACTCCTAACACCAAGTGTGTCGTGCTTCCTTATCCGTCGAACCCTACCGGTGTGACTTTATCTGATGAAGAGCTGAAAAGCATCGCTGCCCTTTTAAAAGGCAGAAATGTCTTCGTATTATCTGATGAAATATACAGTGAATTAACATATGACAGGCCGCATTACTCCATCGCTACGCATTTGCGGGATCAAACGATTGTCATTAATGGCTTATCAAAATCACACAGCATGACTGGCTGGAGAATTGGATTTTTATTCGCGCCGAAAGACATTGCTAAGCACATTTTAAAGGTTCATCAATACAATGTGTCGTGTGCGTCATCAATTTCTCAAAAAGCCGCGCTTGAAGCTGTGACAAACGGCTTTGACGATGCCCTGATTATGAGGGAACAATACAAAAAACGACTGGACTATGTATATGACCGCCTTGTCTCCATGGGACTTGACGTTGTCAAACCGTCGGGCGCGTTTTATATCTTCCCTTCTATTAAATCATTTGGAATGTCTTCATTTGATTTTAGTATGGCTCTTTTGGAGGATGCTGGTGTCGCACTCGTGCCGGGCAGTTCATTCTCAAAGTATGGTGAAGGATATGTGAGATTGTCTTTCGCATACTCGCTGGATACGCTAAGAGAAGGGCTGGACCGCTTGGAAATATTTATATTAAAGAAACGGGAATCCATGCAGACAATAAACAACGGCGTCTAAGCCGTTGTTTTATTTTTTTGGAAATGAAATTTTAAACGCTGTGCCTTTTTCCGGCTGGCTGTCTACATGGATGGCTCCCTGATGATTTTCAATGATATTAAATGTAACCATCAGCCCAAGCCCCGTGCCTTTTTCTTTTGTCGTTAAAAATGGTTCACCAATTCGGTTCAGCACCTTTTCAGGTATGCCTTCTCCTTCATCTTTGATCGTGACATGAACAGAATGCTCATCCTCAGTTATGATAATGTCTACTGTTCCTCCGTCAGGCATTGATTCAACCGCATTTTTAATTAAATTAATGAATACCTGCTTCAATTGATTCTGATCACCGTTTATATAAATGCTGTCTTTTTGATAGCTTGTTCTGATAAAAATGCCATTCAAATTCGCCTGCGTTTCCAACAGGGCCGAGACCTCACCAATTAATTTTTTTAGGTTCAAATATTCTTTAACGGCATTTTGCTGGGGTTTCGCCAGCATGAGAAGCTCACTGAGTATTAATTCGATGCGGCTGAGTTCAGAAAACACAATATCAAAGTAGTGTTCATTTTCTTCCATCGTCGGTTTCATCAGCTGTAAAAACCCTTTAATCGCTGTCAGCGGGTTGCGGATCTCATGGGCGATTCCCGCCGCGAGCTGCCCTGCGATTGATAATTTTTCCGATTGCAGCATCAACTCTTCTGTTTGTTTTCTCTCAGAAATGTCTCGAAGAATGACTTGGACTGCCGCTTCACCAAAAAAGGTCGTCGGAATGCAGACCATCTCGGTATAGATGACCCTATTTTGGAAGGTAAACCAGGATTGCTTGACAATTTCTGATTCTGTTTTTTTCTCGGCGATGTTTTGAATTCTCTCTTTTACATCCTCATGATCGCAAGGGTGCAGCTGATCATATATGTTTTTGCCAATTAAATCCTCATAGGTAGCTGCTTCGAACAGTGAGATTCCCGACTCATTCATAAACACCCATTTCCCATTGTGAATCACCGCAATGGTATCGATTGAATTTTGAATGAGCAGCTGATATCGTTCACGGCTTTTTTGCAGGATGGTTTGGAATTTTTTCCTTGAAGAGATATCGATCAGCAGCAGCAGTTCAGCCTGCTGGTTTTTGTAGACGGTCGGGGACGCTTTCACTTCTAAATGAACAGGTGTGCCATCAAGCCTTTTCCACGTCTGTTCAATCATTCCGACTTCCATTCCTTTTTGCATTCGTATAATCCTGTTTTTCACGATATCGTGATATTCTTCTTCAATAAATTCATAGGACCATTTGCCAATAATAGTATCCTTGCTTTTCGCTCCCAGCATTGAAAGCATCGCGCTGTTTGCATAGACGATCTTTCCTTTGACACTGATGCATAGCGGACTCGGGAGATTTTCAACTAACCGTTCATAATCATCTGTTATATATGTAGTCGATTCCGGGCTTGCAGGCTCGATTTCATGTTTTTCGAAGCTTAGGGGTTGATGGCCTGTTTCTTCTTCAAGAACTTTCATTTTCAAAATGATTTCCCGTTCTGTCCGCTCAGCTCTTGTCGTCACAATTTCTACTGCAGCCTCCACCCACACAATCGTATGATCTTTTTTTATAAAACGAAAGGTACACGGCATCAGATGATGTTCATTATAAAAGTAGCTTTCAACTAAAAATTGGTCTTCCTCATGCAGGAACGTTTTGAGGAATGATCCGATCATCTCTCCTTGGAGATAGCCCAAATGCAGTTTGGAGTTGGCAGATATATAAATGATGCGTCCATTAGAGGCCAAGACTGCATGAATATCGGTTTTTGTTTGAAATGGTTTAACATGCTGCGTATCCTGTTCCACAGAATCCCTCCTTTGCATGATCATCTTGTTTCGACATATACAGATTGACTTTTACCTAGTATGATTCGCTAGAAAATCAGGATTCTCCTTCTATTCTTATGGTGAACGTCATTTTTTGAATAAATGAAAGGGCGCACAATCATTCAGATGTGCACCCTCTTTTTTATTTTTTGCTGTGTTTTTTTTCGAGCTCTGCGTAAGCGTGGATAGCTCTTTTCGCAATAATTTTATTGATCTTATCATCATCCTTTACAGAAGGTACAACGACACTGAAAGCCACTTTTGGATTTTTCGACGGGTAATAGCCTACAAAAGTTAGGTTATATGTTTTTTTCCCCCACCAATTACGGTTCGTGCCATAGTAAAATGTTTCCGCTGTTCCTGTTTTTCCGGAAACATCTTCTGTAAACGTATTTTTAGCAGTCCCTGAAGCGGTAACTAATTTCATTCCTGTCTTTACCTGCTGTATATCACTTTCTGTATTGTTAATTTTATTGAGAATGTTTGGCTTTCGTTGTTCAATTGTTTTTCCGAGACCGTCTTTATTGCTGGGCTCATGAATACTTGTAACAATTCTTGGCTGAATACGATAGCCTCCGTTGGCTATGGATGAAATGTACTGCGCCATTTGAAGCGGTGTGTATGTATCGTATTGACCGATTGCCAAGTCTAATATTAATCCCCCTACAGCATCAGGCGTGGTTTGCATACCGGCTGATTCCTGCGGCAGATCAATACCTGTCTTTACACCCAGGCCAAATTGGCTGTAGTAATTTCTCATTTTGTTCAAATCCTTCTGGTCAGCGGGAAGAGGTCCATGCGGCTTGTATGTAACACCGGCAATATGCATGGCGACATTAAACATGTATACGTTTGAGCTTTTTTGCAGTGCGGTTAATTCGTTAATAGTTCCCATATTCATATAGGACTTCTTAGGCTTGTTACCGTTTCCTGCAAAATAAAGAGGTGTATCCACAAAATATTTATAATGCGGAATCCCGTCCTGATAGCCGGCAAGTACGGTGGCACCCTTCACTGCCGAACCCATTTCATATTGGGTCGTAAATGCGCCTATCGCATAATCTTGAATTTTGTTTGTTTCTAAATCTATCTTTTTTCCCGCCATCGATAAAATATCGCCGTTATTCGGGTCCATCATCACGACAAAGGCTCTGTCAAGCATATAGTTCCCACGTGCACGGCTGTTTCTCACTTCTTCTTCAATGATCTTTTCTACTTTTGCCTGGAGCTCCATATCGAAAGAAAGCCGTAGATCGTATCCCCTGCTGCCCTTATCAATGGTTTTTTGGCTGACGACATTTCCTTTATTGTCTTCTACGTATTGCACTTTTTCTTTATGGGAATTTAAGTAGTCTTCATATTGATATTCTAAATAACTTTTCCCCACCCTGTCATTATTGGCATAACCTCTTGTTAAGTAGAAATCTTTCCGGTCGCTGAGCAGGCCTTGTTCAGGTGTTGTGACGCCCCCGAAAACGGAATAGAGGGTTTTATCATAAGGGTATTTTCGTGTCCAATCATTTACGATGTCGATTCCCGGAAGCTCTTCTAAATGCTCAGAAACAATTGAAATTTCATCATATGTTAAGTCATTTTTTGGTCTTTGCGCGGAGCTTTTCTTCTCATCGAGCAGCGTGCCATTTTTTCCAGTGCTGTTGCTTTCATTTGGATTCATCGCCTTTACAATTTGAGGTTCGTAAGCATTGCCGCTTGAAAACCTTGTATATATCGCAACAGTTTCCATTTCTTCATCATTTCGCTGAATAGCCTTCAATTCTTCATCCGGAACACGCTCGATTTGGAGTTTGTAAGCCTCCGCCCCTTTCAGATTGCTTTCAGATTCCTTGAGCAGAGCAGCAGCTTTTTTCGGATGGGATGCGATCCAGTAATCACGCAAATCCCTATCCTTCAAAAATTCTGTATCAATATGAATGAAAGCAGCAAGCTTCTTCGCTGTTTTGATTTTATCCTCTGTTTTTGTGCTTGATGTTGAAACATAGACAATTTCAGGCACGCTCTGGTTATCGACAGCAACTTTCTGATTTCTGTCATACATCTTCCCTCGAGGTGCGGGATAATACGCTGTTTTTGCATTTGCTACCTCAGCGTCTTCTTCATGCTGTTCACCTTCAACAATTTGAACAACACCAAGCTTGAAAATTAATGCAGTGAATAGAACAAAGACAGCAAGGAAAAAAAGGTTCATTCTGATCGCTCTGTTTCCTTTGCTCTTTTTCTTTGGTTCACGTCCTATTTCAGTCACTTCTGGTTACCCCTCTCAGATCATTCAATATATTTACATATACTGAGATTAATTGTAACACCTTTGTAATAGTTGTTACAGCAAAAAGGGATAAAAAAAACTGTCAATATAAAAACATATTTAAATTTAACTAACGATTCAAAAAAAAGGAAGACATGTAACAGTGTGATAAAACATGATTTGCAGCTGATTCCCTGCTTTTCAAGGATTCAGCACACACTAGTTACAAAAATGACAATCTCTCTTTGTCAAAGGAAAGTGATGGTTGCTTTATGACAAAAAAGCTATGTTATGATTTTTTTGTAGAAACAAACAACTCTAGGAGGTTATGAACTAATGAAGAAAGCATTTATTTTATCTGCTGCCGCTGCGGTTGGATTATTCACATTCGGAGGCGTACAGCAAGCATCAGCGAAAGAACTCTCCTGCCAGCATGTGGTAAAGGTAAAAATGGGGAACACAGTGCAAAACATGTCCCTTAACGATATCGTCAAAAAATTGCATATTAAAACAAATATCAAAACGTTAAACGCTGCAAATGAAAAAGAGCTTAAGAAGCTTCTTCAAAAACATGCGAAGCAATCTAACATGAATATTCAGGATGTTCAAAAGACAGAAACGGCAAAACCTGCGAAAAAGACAGCTGAAAAAGCAGCTCCTGAACAAAATACTGCTTCTAAAGCACCTGCAGCTGCTGAAAAAACAAATAAAACAACATCTGCGCCTTCATCTGTAAGCGCATATGAGAAAAAAGTTGTTGAGCTTACAAATGCAGAAAGACAAAAACAAGGCTTAAAGCCGCTTCAAATTGATGAAACATTAAGCAAATCTGCACGCGCAAAATCTCAAGATATGAAAGACAAGAACTACTTTGATCATCAAAGCCCAACTTACGGTTCACCGTTTGATATGATGAAATCTTTCGGTATCAGCTACAAAACAGCAGGTGAAAACATTGCCAAGGGCCAGAAAACACCAGAAGAAGTAGTGAAAGCCTGGATGAACAGTGAAGGACACAGAAAAAACATCCTAAACGCTAACTTTACTCATATCGGTGTCGGCTACGTTGAGTCCGGAAGTTACTGGACACAGCAATTCATCGGAAAATAATACAAAAAAGATTGCCTGTATCGTACCAGGCAATCTTTTTTATTTTACCCAAAGCTTGTATATACTCTGAGTTCCGCTGTTTTCTTCACCTTGTGCAGCGAGCTTGTCATATAAGGATTTCGCGAGCGATAAGCCTGGCATTTCTTCTCCCATTAATTCCGCTTCCTCCAACGCAATTCCCATATCTTTAATAAAATGCTTCACATAAAAGCCCGGTTCAAAATTGCCTTGCAGCATACGGGGAGCAAGATTTGACAATGACCAGCTTCCCGCTGCGCCCGTTGTGATGCTTTTCAGGACATTTTCCGGCTGCAAGCCAGATTTTTGTGCATATGCCATCGCTTCAGCCACACCGATCATTCCAGCTGCAATTGCAATCTGATTACACATCTTGGTATGCTGGCCGCTTCCAGCCGGTCCTTGGTATTGAATATTTTCTCCCATTAAAGAAAAAATCGGCATGCAGGCCTCAAAGGCTTCTTTTTCTCCACCAACCATAATTGCGAGTGTTCCGTATTGTGCACCGATATCTCCGCCGGAAACAGGGGCATCTAAAGCGAATAATGCTTTTTCTTTAGCCGCTTCAGCAATCTTCTTCGCAAGCGAAGGCTTAGATGTCGTCATATCAACCAGATATGCGCCTTTTTTTGCGTTTTCAATGATTCCGCTGTTTCCGAAATACACTTCTTCAACGTCACTGGGATAGCCGACCATTGTAATGATAACGTCCGCTTCTTTTGAAAGATCTTTGACGGTTTCTTTCCATACCGCGCCTTTTTCCAGGATGGTATCTGCTTTTTCTTTTGTCCGGGTGTACACCAATACAGGATGCCCGTCATTCAGAATATGTGATGCCATGCTCTTTCCCATCACGCCAAGACCGATAAAACCAATTGTTTTTTTCAAAGTCATTCCTCCCAGAGGCTTTATTTGGATTTTAGTTAAAATTTATCATATTTCCTTCATTTTCTAGACTACCATATCTATTCTTCGTATAGTAGACTCTTCACATAAAAAAATCCCCAAGTTTTTGGGGATGTAAGGGTTACAATGTGAATTTCGCAATTGTGTTCATCAGCTCTTGGCTTGCATGCTTTAATGTTTCCGTTGAGTGTTTGACTTTATCAAGGGTGATCAGCTGCTCATCAGTTGATGCATTCACTTCTTCTGCTGCAGCGGCTGATTCCTGTGATATGGCTGAAATGCTTTGAATGGCTTCAGAAATCGCGAGCTGTTCGTTACTCATTCTTTGAATTTCTTCGTAAATGTGGTCAATGCCTTGAACAAGTGACTGCATTTCCACGGTAATCGTGTTTAATACTTCTCCAGTCTCATGAATGGCACTGTTTTGTTCATCATTCATTCTGCTTGCCTCAACCATTGCGTGAGAAGCTTCTTTCGTCTCAACCTGGATAAGCTTCACAGTCTCGCTGATATGCTTTGTCGAAAGCGCAGATTGCTCAGCAAGCTTCCGTACTTCTTCGGCTACGACAGCAAATCCTCGTCCGCTTTCTCCGGCTCTGGCAGCCTCAATGCTGGCATTTAAGGCAAGCAAGTTCGTTTGGTCAGAAATATTCGAGATCGCTGTAACCACTTCTTCAATATTCTTTGTTTGATTTTCTAAATCAAGCAGCATTGTTTCAACTTTTTTCGTTTCCGTGTTGGCTTCGTTTGACTTCATCAGCAGCTGGCCAAGCGCATCAAGCCCTTTATAGCTTGCATCCTCAGACGATTTTGAGCGTTCTTTCATTCCGCCTGCCTCCGCAGCAATTTGTCTGATTTTTGTTGACAGACTTTCTGATTTTTCGTTAATGGTCTCTACTTCTGAAGCTTGTTCCGATGCCCCTGCTGCCACTTCTTCAATCGCTTTTGCAATCTGTCCGCTTGTTTCATTTGTTTCGGCGGAGACAGCTGTTAACTGCTCAGAGGTATCAGATACTTTCCCTGAAGACAGTCTCACTTGTTCTACCATTTCCTTCATATTTTCTACCATCTGGTTAAAGTCTCTAGTGAGAATCCCGACTTCATCCTTGGATTTAGATTCAGCATGAACGGTTAAATCGCCTGCGGAAACTGCCTTTGTTTTTGCAATCAGCTGCTGTATTGGACCGGTTATCGTTTTGGCCAGAAAGTAGCTGAGAATGATTGTAGTGACAAGCGCAATCAATGATATCAAAAGATTCGCCCGATTCATTTTATCGGAAATCCACATTAATTTGTCAGTATCAAATTGCGTTCCGACTTTCCAGCCCGTTTCTGCAATCGTTTGGTACACAACCATTTTCCCATTGTCATCCTGTATCCCTTTTTTGTCAGATGCAATGGTGTTCAGTGTTTGATCCTTTGATATATTTTTCCCTTGATTTGACGGATGGGCTAAAAGATTGCCGCCCGCATCAGCTAAAAAGGCAAATCCATTGTAGGGCACCTTTTGCTTATTGACCATGCTCTGGATGGCGGAGAGCTTCAAATCGTAGCTGGCAACCCCCATCACTTTTTGCCCGTCAAGAACCGCTTTCGAAGCGGTGACAATCATATCTCCCGTCACGACATCTTGATAAGGCTCCGTCCAAACGACTTGATCAGGGGTTTCAGCTGCAAGCTTATACCATGGTCTCGAGGTTGGATCATAATCATCAGCAAAATCGGCTTTCGGATATGTAAACATTTCTTTTTTGGCGGTGCCTATGTAAGCCATCGCAACATAATCATCATGATCTTTGATTTGTTTAATATCATCGTTAAACAGCCGAGAAGCTTCTTTGCTTGGTTTCGTTACAAACGTATAAGTTAATTCCCCGTTAGCCAATCTTGATAACGATGTGGCATAATTTTTTAATTGCAATTCAATATTTTGTTCAAGTGACTGCGTCACGTTTTGAGTAGTATTTTTCCCATCCTCTGTAATCATCGGTTTTAGTGTCAGATACGAAGACAGCATTAAAAGACCAACTGTGACGATTAACATGATCGAAACAAAAACAGCAATCTTCATGTGAAGTTTTTTAAACAAACCAATCCCCTCCTACTTTCTATATCGGTCCTTTCGTTTAAAAAATGAATAATCAAAAAATAAATTATATGAAAAACGGAATATATTTACTGAAAATTCAATCTCATTTTTGGTTGAAACATCATAAGGAGAGGAATGGCCATATAAAAAAATGTATGTGCATAACGGCCGTAAGTTGGGGCGATGATTCAGAGGCCGACAAAATGGAGCTGATTTCTAATAATCAAAGAGATGGAAATACTTTCATTGTAGTGAATACTTCAGTTTTGATTGCTTCGAATTGGAAAATGGCTCATGAACACTATGTATGAGCTGACTGTTGAGAAACGGCTTGTGCGCTTCTCGGCGGCGGGCGTATTCCTTCTATCATAGATTCGCACACCAGATCAGTGCTGTACAATACATGAAGATGTGATAAAGGGCAAGAAAAAAGCCCATGTGCCCTCTTTCACCTCCAGTGCGGCCGTTCACTGATTCATGTAATCGGCAATGATTTCGAGGATAAAGAATGATTGAATGTCGGTGTCTTAATGGAATGGAAAAATTCTTTTAATATAAAAAAGCGAGCTGTTCATCACAACAGCCCGATTAAGTGAAATATTCGAGTTTCGCATTAGGGAAATAAGCATCAATATAGGATTCAAGCGTTTCCCGAAGATCATGTTCTTCATCTTTCTGATAAATATATTTTCCGATCCCGTAACGGCCCCATTTATAACGCCGCTTTTCTTCATCTAATTCGAGTTTTGTCTTTGGATAATTCTTCTCAATCACCCGTTTGGCTGGTTTGGTAAAACGGTGCTGTATTAATTCAAACGTAATATCATGTCTAACGTCCTGCGGCAAAGCAGCGTCAAGCTTTTCAAACAAATGTCTGTATCCTTCTTCCCAGCCTTCATGAATATAAATTGGCGCTACTATAAAGCCTAGCGGATACCCTGCTTTTGCAACTTTTACAGCGGCCTCTATCCGTTTATCAAGAGGTGAGGTTCCCGGCTCAAAGTTTTTAATTACATAGTCGGCATTAATACTGAATCTAAATCTTGTTTTCCCGTTATGCTTTGCGTCTAAAAGGTGATCGACATGATGGAATTTCGTTACAAATCTAAGCTTTCCGAGATCACTTTGTCCAAAATGTTCAATGGCGCGCTTCAACGTGTGAGTCAGGTGATCAATTCCGACAATATCTGATGTACATGAAGCTTCAAACCTTGTGAACTCCGGTGCTCGCTCCTTCATATACTTATCTGCCTGATCTAAAATCTCTTCGACATTGACATAAGTTCTGATATACGGCTTTGATCCCATGGTTGTTTGCAGGTAGCAGTAATGGCAATGCCCCATGCAGCCTGTTGCAAACGGAATGGCATATTCAGCCGAGGGTTTGGAAGAGTCAAACTTTAATGTTTTTCTGACACCGATGACTAAAGTTGATTTCGCATTGCGATATTGTTGAAGGTGGTTTTTCCCAGGAATATTACGCACCTGATTGTGGGATGTCGTTTCTCTGATTTCAATGCCCATGTTCTCAAATTTATCCTGCAGTTCTTGGGCCAACGGGTATTCCAGCGCTCTCGGTTCAATATACACAAGCTGCGGAACAAATGGGTTCTGCATAATGCCACATCCTTTTCCTTTACTAACGTTACTTTTCTCATAAGACGGAAAGGATATGAGTTGTAATGATTTCCTTGTTACTCATAAGGATCGATATCAAATAGTTCTTTGTAAAGTGATTTCGCTTCTTCATAGCTTGCAAACACAGCATCATCCTCTGCAAACGGATGATAGGTCTCAAAAATAAACAGAGAAAGCTCACCTTCATGGTATGGGTGATGCACAATTTCTGCTTCCTTTATGTGGGCAACATTGGCGGCGTGCGGATTTCTGTAGATCACATACACCTGATCTCCTGCGTTAAATTGGTTTGACATACTATCCCTCCTAGCCATGTTATTGTGCCCTTTTATACCCTTGCTTATGAAAAAAACCAGACAGGCCGGAGGCCGTCTGGTTTTTGTATATTACTTGAATGTTTCTTTTACGAACGCGACAACTTCTTCTGTCGTGCTCATGGATAAGATTTTCTCTTTGAATGATTCAGCTTCTTGTTTAGACAATTTGCTGATTTGCGTTCTAGCCGGAAGGATAGAAGTTGCGCTCATTGAGAACTCATCTAAGCCTAAGCCGAGAAGGATTGGAATCGCAATCTCGTCTCCTGCCATTTCTCCGCACATGCCAACCCATTTTCCTTCTTTGTGCGCCGCTTCAATGACGAGTGTAATTAAGCGCAGGATTGCCGGGTTGTATGGCTGATACAGGTAAGATACACGTTCATTCATACGGTCAGCAGCCATAGTGTACTGGATCAAATCATTTGTTCCAATACTGAAGAAATCAACTTCTTTAGCAAACTGATCAGCGATGACTGCAGTTGACGGAATTTCAACCATCATACCGACTTCAATATCATCAGATACAGCCTGTCCCGCTTTGACAAGCTTTTCTTTCTCTTCAAGCAGGATCGCTTTTGCTTCTTTGAATTCATTAACTGTCGCAATCATAGGGAACATGATTTTCAAGTTTCCGTATGTACTTGCACGAAGCAGCGCGCGAAGCTGTGTTCTGAAGATTTCTTGCTCTTCAAGGCAAAGACGAATCGCTCTGTAACCCAAGAACGGGTTCATTTCTTTAGGAAGCTGCAGGTAAGGAAGCTCTTTGTCTCCGCCGATATCAAGTGTCCGCACGACAACTGATTTTCCTTCCATACGCTCAAGAACCGTTTTGTAAGCATCAAATTGCTCATCTTCTGTAGGCAGCTGATCTCTTCCCATGTAAAGGAATTCTGTACGGTAAAGGCCAACTGCTTCTCCGCCGTTTTCAAGAACGCCTTTTACATCATCAGGCGTACCGATGTTTGCTGCAAGTTCTACATGATGGCCGTCTTTTGAGATAGTCGGTTCATTGACAAGCTTCGCCCACTCAGCTTTTTGAGCCAAATAAGCATTATGTTTTTCTTCATACTCTTTTACAGTTTCCGCAGATGGATCGATAATGACATCACCATTGATACCGTCAACGATAACAGTCACGCCGTTTTGGATCGTGCCTGTAGCCGTTTTCGTACCGACAACTGCTGGAATCTCAAGAGAACGAGCCATGATGGCAGAGTGAGATGTACGTCCGCCGATATCAGTCGTGAATCCTTTTACGAACTCGCGGTTTAATTGAGCTGTGTCAGACGGTGTTAAGTCTTCAGCTACAATAATAACCTCTTCTGAGATCATGCTCGGGTTTGGAATTTCGACGCCAAGCAGGTGGCCGGTTACGCGTTTTGTTACGTCGCGAATATCAGCCGCACGCTCTTTCATATATTCGTTGTCCATTGATTCAAACATAGTAACGAACATAGAAGACGTTTCTTTTAAAGCGAATTCAGCGTTCACTGAATCAGTGCTGATTTTTTCTTTCACAGGGTTTAGCAGCTCAGGGTCACTGAGAACTAAAAGGTGAGCAGAAAAAATGTCAGCTTTATCCTGACCAAGTTCTTTCAAAGCGTGCTCTTTAATTTTTTCGAGCTCTTCTTTTGAACGTGCAATCGCTTCATCAAAACGGCTTACTTCCGCTTCAGAATCAGAGATGTTTTTCTTTTCAACCGTTAAATCTGGCTCTTCAAGCCGGTACGCTTTTGCAATCGCGATGCCGGCTGAAGCGCCAATCCCTTTTAATTCTAGCATTACTCGCCAAGTCCTTCGCTTTTCATTGTTTCTTCTAAAGCGTTAAGAGCATCGTTTTCGTCAGCACCAGTAGCAGAGATTGTGATCTCAGCGCCTTTAGCGATTCCAAGAGACATAACACCCATGATAGATTTAAGGTTTACTGTTTTGCCGTTATATTCTAAATTAACGTCAGCGTCGTATTTGCTTGCAGTTTGTACTAGAACTGTCGCAGGACGAGCGTGGATTCCAGAATCTGCAGTTACTTTAAATGTTTTTTGTGCCATTTTTATCATTCTCCTTTTAACTTAAAGCTATATTACTTCACAATATTATATCATACAGCTGTACTTGTCATCTGACAAGCACAGCGTACTAACACCTTATTTTTCAATCTTCACAATTTCTTCTTGTTCTCTTTTGACCGAACCGCTTGCCTTAATGCTGACTGATTCTCCTTCAGCAAGATTCGTAAACACAATCGGTGTCATGAGAGATGGTACATTCGGTTTGACTGCGTCAAGATCAACTTCAAGAAGTTTTTGTCCGGGCTCAACGCGGTCTCCTTCTGATACGAAAGACGTAAATCCTTCACCCTTCAGGCTGACCGTATCAATGCCAAAGTGGATCAAAATTTCTCTTCCGCCGTCGGATTGCAGGCCAATCGCGTGTTTTGTCGGGAACACATTTAGAATTTTTCCTCGAACCGGCGATACAACAACACCTTCTGAAGGGAGAACCGCAAAACCGTCGCCCATCATTTTTCCTGAGAAGACTTGATCAGGAACATCGGTAATCGGGTGGATTTCCCCGGTAATCGGAGAAACGAAAACTTCCTCGCCGATTTCATTTTGCAGTGGTTCTGCAATGACTTCCTCAACCTGCTGACCTACTTCTTCTTGGGCAGATGTTGTCGGTTCAGGTCTTGGCTTGCGTCCCGCAATGATATCTTGCATTTGTGTTTTTAAACCGTCAGAGCGAGGTCCGAAAATAGCCTGAATGTTGTTGCCGACTTCCAGCACGC
Source organism: Bacillus sp. K7 (assembly GCF_053903245.1). Taxonomy (NCBI): domain Bacteria; kingdom Bacillati; phylum Bacillota; class Bacilli; order Caryophanales; family Bacillaceae; genus Bacillus; species Bacillus sp. K7. Next base: position 1,453,185 of record NZ_CP096406.1, on the reverse strand, counting down.
CGGAAGCGCCAAGCTGTTTCAGACGGTCTTTATCAACCTTTTTCTGATCGTTTACAGTCACACGCAGACGAGTGATACAAGCATCAAGGTGTTTGATATTTTCCTGGTCACCCATTGCCTGCAGGATCTCATAAGGAAGATCTCCAGCTTCACCTGTTTTCCCAGTTGCTGCAGTTTCAGCAGCAGCATCTTCGCGTCCCGGTGTTTTCAGATTAAATTTGCGGATGGCAAATCGGAATCCGAAGTAGTAAACGACCGCAATCGCTAAGCCGACAGGGATGACAAGCCACCATGCCGTCCGGTTCGGCAAGATACCGAATAGGAAGTAGTCAATAAGACCGCCGGAGAATGTCATCCCAATTTTAACATTCAACAGCTGCATGACCATAAATGAAAGCCCTGCGAACACACAGTGGATCGCAAACAATACAGGGGCAACGAATAGGAATGAGAATTCCAATGGCTCTGTGATCCCTGTTAAGAAAGAGGTTAAGGCCGCAGAACCCATAATACCCGCAACGAGTTTTTTGTTTTTCGGTTTTGCTTCATGATAAATCGCAAGCGCCGCGGCAGGCAGACCGAACATCATAAATGGATATTTACCTGTCATGAACGTACCTGCTGTTAACTGTACGCCGTCTTTAATCTGCGCCATAAAGATACGCTGATCCCCGCGGATGATTTCCCCTGCTGCACTCTTATAGCTGAAGAATTCATACCAGAACGGCGAATAGAAAATGTGGTGCAAACCGAATGGAATGAGCGAACGTTCAATTACCCCGAAGATAAATGCCGCAAGGGTTGGATTCGCTTCCACTAATCCTGTTGAAAAGGCATTCAATCCATTTTGGATAGGAGGCCAGATCACTAACATAATAAGACCCAGAATCAGTGCAGAAATTGACGTAACAATTGGAACGAAGCGTTTACCCGCAAAGAAACCAAGATATTGCGGCAGTTCAATTGTATAAAATCTGTTGAACAATAAGGCAGCTAACACACCGACGATAATACCGCCGAACACGCCTGTCGCCAAGGTAGGTATACCAAGCATATTTACATATGCTGGATGGTTCTCCGTGAAAAACTTGGCTCTTTCGATTGAATCGGAAGGAATGGTTCCGTTTGCAAGAAGAACCGCACTCATGGATACGTTCATCACCAAATAACCGATAATTGCTGCAATCCCTGCAACTCCATCACCGTTGGCAAGCCCGATGGCTACACCTACTGCGAATAGGAGCGGAAGATTATCAAAAACAATCTGTCCAGCGCTTTCCATAACACCTGCTACGAGCTGGACATTGTCATTGCTCAAGAAATGCAGGACTTCAATCATGTCCTTATTTTGCATGGCATTTCCGATCGCAAGCAGGATACCCGCAGCCGGAAGGATCGCAACTGGAAGCATAAGCGCGCGCCCGATTTTTTGAAGAACGCCGAATAATGCTTTAAACATAAGAATTGACCTCCTCTTTTTACTAGTCTGACCTTACAGCTAAAAATCATGACAACGAATTCACAGGCGTAAATCTCCCAGTTTAACCGTTTACATTTGCCCTTTTACACAACAAAAAGGGCATGAGCAAAATTGGGTGCACAAAAGAACGAGAATTGATTTCCCGTTTTTTCCCCTCAATCACTCATGCCTGATCGGATCAGTAACACGTTATAAGGATAAACTGATTTTATGAAATTTTATTGGTTAATCGGTACAGATGAAGCGTCAGATAAACCGCTTCCGCCTCATGAACTGGTTTCTTTAATGTTTGCTGCAAGATTTTAATCAATTTCCAAGCTGTATTGTAGCATAGCGGATATTCATTTTTCAATAACAACATTAATTTTTCTGGTTCTTTAGTCGGTTCTTCTTTTTTAATTCTTTCTATTGTAAATCTGATATGGCGGATCAGCCGCAAATAGTTGACACTTTCTTTGTTCACTTTCATTTGAAATGAGTCTTCAATCACCTCGACCAGCTGCGTCATCAGCTGCGAGTGCTGATTGACTTCGGACAACGGACGGTTGGTCAGGGCCGAATGAATATGAAGGGCGATAAAACCGATCTCTCCTTCTGGAAGGAAGATTCCCGCTTTTTCATTGATCATATCTATGACTTCTTTGGCTATTTGGTATTCTTCAGGGTATAGTGATTGAGTCTCCATTAAAAATGGATTTTTCATATCAAAGCCCTGCTGCTGTCTTTTGATCGCAAATGCGATATGGTCAGTCAGCGCAATGTGAATATGTTCATTTAATGAGTGGTTCGTCCTATTGCTGATGTGATAAATGACATCGTTTGAAATATCAACAAGCTTTTCATCAACATAGTCAAGGAGCTTTTTAAACTGTTTTTGTTCCTTTTCGTCTTTTAAAATGAACATTTTCTCGTAGCCTTTATCTTCAATGACGTCATCTTGTTTTTTTCCGAAACCAATCCCTTTTCCGATTAAAACGACTTCACTGTATTTATGATGAGAAGCAATTAATACGTTATTATTCAGTACCTTTTTCACTGTAAAGGACCCATTCACGATCCTCAGCTCCTTTGTCATTCAATACCTCATATCGTACATAACGAACGGAATGCACGTCAAACATTTTTTCAGCGCTTTCACTAAACAGTCGATCTTTCGATGAGGCGGTAATCGAGAACTTTCTTTTCAATCGGCTGTCCCTGAATTCTTTTTTCCAGCATCGCAAACGCCTGCTTTCCCATTTCCTTTGTTTGAATGTCGATCGTTGTGATACCAAGCGATTGGCTGATTTCATGGTTATCAACGCTTAAAATGGCAAGCTCATCTGGCACCAATACCCGCCGCGCCTTTGCTTCAAGTAAAAGCCCTGCTGAAACTTGATCATTGGCGACAAAAATAGCCGTCGGCTTCTCCTTCCAATTTTTCCACTTATGAAAGAGCGCCTTCCCATCATTGATTGAAATCGCTTTCTCGATCACCCAATCTTCATGAAATGCCTCTCCGATCTCTTCCAATGCTTCTCTATAGGCTTTGATTCGAAAATGGCTGTTCATGCCCTTCTTTCTTGCCAAACAGATGGCTATTTTTTTATGGCCTTTGGCCATTAAATAGTCCAAGCCGTACCTGAATGCTTGTTCGTGAGGGATGCTGATGGTTGAAAAACGGCCGATATCTGAATTCTGGCAAAGCAATATCGGGCCCTTCCAATCCATGAGCCTCTCATCAGCAAGCGCTTTCGAACAAAAAATCAAGCCGTCAACTTGGCGCTCTTTTAACTGGGTCAGCGCAAAAATTTCTTTCTGAACATCGTAGTTGGTTTGGAATAAGGAGAGGTGAATCCCGGATCCCTCGGCTGCATCAGCTATGCCTGCAATCAGCTCTGCAAAATAAGGCAAATTAATCGTCGGCAAGACAACGCCAATCATGTTTGAATATCCTTTCGATAAATGTACGGCATGGATATTTCTCGTGTACGCCAACGCTTCCATTGCCTCAAACACCCTATTTCTTTTATCTTCGCTGACGTAAGGATGGTTGTTGATGACTCGGGAAACCGTTGTAATGGAGACACCGGCTTTTTCTGCAATGTCTTTAATATTGGCCATAGATTCCCTTCTTTCTAAAACCCCTTGATCTGGAATGCGTTTCATACAATATGATATGAACATACCAGACATATTTTATGTTTTTAGCTGAAAGGAGAAGGATTACATGGGTTTCTTCATTTTAATTGGATTATGTTTAACTGTTCTCGGCGGCAGCTATCTTGCTGTAAAACCGCTCAACCAAAAACATGAAATCGAACCATTTCGAACATTTGATGATTTTTTTATTTAATGCAGATAAAAAAGGACGATGTCGAGAACAAAGTCCTTTTTTATTCCTGTTATGGCAGTATGATCAATTCCTTCGGAAATTGGGTCAGAGCAACCGCTCCGTTTTTTGTCACATGAACGTCATCCTCTATGCGCACGCCGCCGATCTCAGGCACATAAATCCCTGGTTCGATCGTGTAGACCATGCCTTCCTGCAGCAGTGTATCGTTGGCTTGGCTCATTGATGGGTACTCATGGACAGAAATCCCGAGTCCGTGTCCCAGCCGGTGAGGAAAATAATCACCGTATCCCGCCTTTTCAATGATACCGCGGGCAGTTAAATCCAGATCTCCGATTCTGACTCCGGGTTTGCTTGCCTCAATCGCGGCTTTTTCCGCTTGAAGCACCGTCTCATAAATCTCTTCTTGCTTCGAATTGATGCTCTTGTATGCAAATGTTCTTGTAATATCAGAGCAGTACCCGTCAAGAATAACCCCGAGATCAAATAAAACAAAATCACCTTTCTTCAATGTGGCTGTGCCCGGATTTCCGTGGGGCTGGCCTGATTTTTCCCCGAATAAAACCATTGTGGAGAAAGACATGCCCTGAATCCCTTTTTTCTTCAACTCATACTCGATTTGAGCGAGCACTTCCACTTCACTAATGCCTTCACGTAAAGCGGCTGTGCCGACTTCAACACCGAAATCAGCAAGCTTTGCCGCCTCTTGCAGCAAACGAATTTCCTTGTCGTCTTTAATGAGCCGAAATTGATTGAGTGTTTCTTCGACTGAAACAAACTGAGCCCCGCCGACAGAGTGCTTCAGCTGTTCTCCTCGTGACAGTGAGATCGAGTCCTTTTCTACCGCAAGTGTATGTATGCCGATATGTCGCTTTTTCAAGGCTTTCTCTATCAGCTCCCACGGATTTTCGTGATCCGCATAGCCAATGATTTCATGATTCCATCCTGCGTTGCGGGCCTGGTCTGCTTCCATTCCGGGACAAACAAAGAAAGGCTCTTCTTCTTGAAAAATAAATAAGCCCATTAATCTTTCATGCGGCTCTGTGTAAAAGCCGGTTAAGTAAAAAACATTTTCTTTCGTATGAATAAATGCGGCAGTATGCCCTGCTTCCTTCAGCCATGAAGAGACGCGTTGTATTCTATTCACTTTTTGTTCCTCCCTGCCATTTCAATACATCATTCTATCTTTTCATTGTAACAGGTTTTACAGGTGTTTGCCTTTTGCGGCGCTTCATTTTCAGATCCATTTTATTTCCTCTCTCCCATCCTGTATACTGGCAGTAGAGTTCAAACGCAGGGAGTTGTTCCGTTTTGCTGATGAATTTTTTTAGGCGAAAAGCAGTTATGCTCTTAACGGTTTTGGGAATTTCCGCTCCTTTTATTGGCATGAAGATGGTTGGTTTTTATTATTACAGCTCGATCATAGGCTGTGCAGCGGGCTGCCTATGCTGCATCCTTGCACTCATCCTCGTTACGAAAAGACCTGAAAAAGACAAACACAAAGGAAAAGCTTGATACATAAAAAACCAGCAGCCCAATTGGACTGCTGATTTTATTTTAAAAGTCTTAATCCATTCAATATAACCAAGATCGTACTTCCCTCATGACCAATCACGCCAAAAGGCAATTCCATCACCTGTAAAAAGTTTGCACAAATCAGCAAGCAGATGACAGCTAGAGAAAATACGATATTTTGTTTGACAATCCTGTTCATTTTCCGTGACAAGCGGCACATGTTTACGAGCTTTTTCAAATCGTTTTGCATGAGGACCATATCGGCGGTCTCAAGAGCGACATCTGTTCCGCCGCCCATTGCAATGCCGACATCCGCAGCTTTGAGTGCCGGCGCATCATTGATTCCGTCACCGACCATTGCAATCGTTCCGAATTCTTCTTTTAACCGTTTGATTTCATTCACTTTTTGGTCAGGCAGGCATTCTGCTGCAACAGTTGTCATTCCGGCTTCCTTCGCTATCGCTTGAGCCGTGTCCTCATGATCCCCTGTCAGCATGGCCGTTTTAATCCCCAGTCGGTTCAATTCTTCCATGACCTCTTTTGCTTCTGGCCTGATTTGATCTTTCAGTGCGATACAGCCTGCTATTTGGTCATCCTTTTTCACAAATACAATCGTATAGCCGCTTTGAATAATATCAGGTGCTGTTTGTTTGATAAATTGTGCTGCCTTTTCCTCGCCGATAAAACCCGCTTTACCGATCTTCCATTTCGCGCCCGACACTTCTGCCATAACACCAAACCCTGATGTTTCTTCTATAGATATGTATCCGGACTGATTCACGCCGCGGCTATCAGCATATGCTGTTATAGCTTGAGCGAGCGGATGGCTTGATTGCGTTTCGATGGCATAGACGGCCTCCATAACCTCCGTTTCACTGAATCCGTCTGCGATCCTGACAGTTTCGACAGCAGGCTGCCCTTTTGTTACAGTGCCTGTTTTATCAAAGGCGATCATTTGCACAGAGCCCAGCTGCTCAAGATAGACACTTCCTTTTACAAGCATGCCGTTACGGGCGCCATTAGAAATCAAGGAAAGCGCCGCCGGCATAATAGAGGCGACAAGCGCGCAAGGTGACGCGACAACCATAAACACCATTGCGCGGTAGAAGGTTTCACTCCAGCTCCATCCAAGCGCAAAGTGCGGCACGAATAACAGGAGCCCCACTACAATCAGCACACCTTTTACATAAGCATTTTCAAATCGTTCGATGAAAGCCTGTGCGGGTGAAACACTGTTTTGGGCTGATTCAACCAGTTTGATGATTTTTCTGAACAACGAATCTTCATTTGCTTTTGTGACACGGACGGTTAAGGAGCCGTTGCGATTCACAGTCCCCGTAAATACAGCGTCACCGATGTGTTTTTCTACAGGCATTGACTCACCTGTTAATGCTGACTCGTCTAGATTTGTTGAGCCTGATTCAATGACACCGTCTGCCGCTACTCGTTCTCCGGGCTTGATCACAATCATATCACCGGCCTTCAAGTCGGAAACCGCAACTCTTTTCGTTTCGCCATTGACCATCAGTGTCGCCTCTTCTGGCTCAAGTTGCATCAAAGAAGTTAAATCTCTGCTGCTTTTATTCATCGTGTATGTTTCTAAAGCGCCGCTTAAAGAAAAAATAAATATTAAAATAGCACCCTCTGCCCAGTATCCGATTAATGCCGAACCAATGGCAGCGAAAATCATTAAAAGTTCTACATTCAGGGTTTTGGATTCGAACGTTTCTTCGATTCCTTCCTTTGCTTTAGCAAACCCGCCGATCACAAAAGCCAGCAGGTAAAGCGATACTGACAATACTTGATGTCCGGATAAGAGCCAGCCGGCCAAAATAAGAGCGCCTGATACGAGTGCTGCAATAAGCTCAGCATGCTGTGTCCAGTTTTTTTCTCTCTGTTCTGTTTTTAATGGCTCGTGCGGATCGTGTGGAGCGATAACTTGTTCATTCATATCAACTTCTCCTCTCTAATTGAGAACGCAAATCATCTTCATTTCCCTTATAAAAACAAAATTGCTGCCCAAAAGGCAGCTTTATTGTCTGATATTCCTTGATGTCTTCCTTTATTATAGCACGCCCGAAGAAAATTACAATTATAATTATTTTAATTTCTTCTTGATAATAATTATCATTAACATTTATCCAATTCTTCTTGAAACACAAAAAGCTGAGAGTTTATGCCCTCAGCTACAGAAAAATGGTTTTCGTTTTCGGAGTATTGGAGCAGACTTCCACAGGATGTGATGAAGTTCAGGCAGGACGCCTAAGCATTTAGCCGCCGTTCCCTTTCATAACAAGTGAGCACCAACGTGCAGGACTGACACCGAATGCGAGGGTTTGTCGACACGCTAAAGCTTAAAGACTACACGCTCAGCTTATTCTTTCATCCATTCTTTCAGTTGTTCTGCCGTCATTGGGCCTACTTTTGTTTTTTCAATTTCGCCCTTTTCATTTAGCAAAAACGAAGTTGGGATCGTGATGATATGGTACTCCTTCATTAATTCTCCTTTTGAATCAAGAACAATCGGAAAGGTCAGCTTGTTTGCTTCAATAAAGTTTTCGACAGTTTGCTGATTTTGCTCCGCGTTCACTAAATTCACTGTTACCAGCTTCACGTTCCCAGATTGATGTGCATCATAAAACGATTGAAACTGTGGAAGCTCCTTTTTGCAGGGCGGACACCATGAGGTCCAAAAATGCAGGATCGTTTTTTGCCCTTTATGCGGGATCGAGATATCCTCCCCTTCTATCGTTTTCATAAGAAAAACAGCGGGAACTGCAGGCTTTTTATCCTCAGCGGCTGCTACATCGGGAAGGCACGCAATCATCCCCAATAACATAAGGCATACAGCAAGCAAGCGCTTCGTCAACATGGAATCTTCCTTTCATGCTTTTTAATTAGCTTGCCCCTGCTTTTCTTTATCATCCTTCAATACGCGGCGTTCTGTTTCCTCCCGTAAGAAAAACAGATACACGCAGCGCTTTGCAGATCGTGGCATAGTGCAGGCTCGTCAGCAAAATCATGCCGGTGTTCATTCCCAAAATAATCCCGAGCATTTGCAAATTCTCCATTGACCCCAGCACATACATCATACTTAGCGCAACGATATGACTCCACACATTGTGATAAAAAGCTTCTTTCACAAATCCCATCCCGATTAAGCACGCCTGCAGCGGCATGACAAACAGATGAAAGAGAAAATATGGCCACAACAGCTGCAAGTAATACTGCGCCTCAGGTGAGTGAAAAAACAGATGTGTCAGAGGGCCTGCAAACTGGAACATGATCCAGACAGCCGGTATACCGTAGCCAAATGTAATGAAAATCGACTGCTTCAGCCTTTTTAATACGATGTCATATTGCGAAAGCGCATAAGCTTCCGAAATACTAGGTATCATGACAACCATTAACGAATGGGCAATGAAAGCAGGGAACGAGCCTATTGTTACAGCCACCCCGGCAAGCATTCCGTATTGATCAATTGCAGCTGTCCCGGCAACGCCAGCTGCCAAAAGCGCTCCTTTTACTAAAAAGGGTTCAATTGCGTTGACAATGGCATGAAAAATACGCAGCCCTGTTGTAGGAATGGATACAGCAAGCAGTCGTTTTCTTACATCCTTTCCGCGCAAATGAATGTGCTGCTGGCCGGATACCGCCCGCCTCGCGATGATAAATTGTGAATATAAATAAACAAGCACGACCACATCACTCACGACGAGGACAAACAAGGAAATCAGCACAGCCATATCCAATTCAAATGAGTACCATTGAAAAAAGAGGAATAGGCACAAGAGCTGGATGATTTTTTTCAGCACATTGGCGATTGCGATTTTCCCCATTTTTTGAACACCCATAAAGTAGCCCCTGGCAATTGAAGTAAAGGCGACAATAGGAATTAAGCCGATCACAATCCCTTTAATAAACGGGTGGTATGTATCAAATACCGGAATAAACGGAAGCGCAATACTGGCGGCGGCAGTAGAAAACGCTGTAAAAACGGCTGTCATTTTGAAAGCGTGCCTCAGCATGCTTTCATGAAGCTTAGGGTTTGACTCGGCAATAAATTTAGAAATCGAGATCGGCAATTCCAGGCTTGCGATAACGATAATTAAAAAGATCGTGGGCAAAATACTCATGTAAAGCCCCATCCCGTGCTCGCCAAGCTCCCGCGCCAAAATCATATTCACGACAAATTCAAGGCATTCGGCGAAAAAGGCGGCAATGGATAAAAGAATGATCCCTTTCACAAATCGATTCATGATGTCTCTCCTTGTCTCTTGTACTATCAACATCATATGAGACAAGTTCAAAAATTATTTTATTTTTACTCTTTATATAAAAAAAAGCACAGCTGAGACAAATTGTCTCTTCTATGCTTAGATGGCAAAAACGTGCCCGCCGATTTTTTCTATGATTTTTCTTGAACGAATCCAATCATCCGACGCTGTTTTTGGATTATAAAAGAATATGGCATCTGTTTCTCTATTTTGTGAGGACAGCGCTTCTTCAGCAGCAGCAATCGATTCTTTATCAGGTTTTTGCTTAATGCTTCCGTTTGCGACTGGTTCAAAGGCGTTTTTCTGATAAATAACCCCTCTAATGGTATCAGGAAACCCTTTTTGTTCCGTTCTGTTCAGCACAACGCTTGCTACAGCGACCTTGCCTTTATAGGATTCTCCCTTAGCTTCTGCGTGAATGAGACGAGACAGCAGATCTTTTTCAGACTGTGTATATGTTTCTTTCTTTTCAGTTGTTTTGGCTGGCTTGTCTTTTTCTTTCTTTTCAGTGTGTGCTGATAGCTTGATCGGCTTTATTTTTTTCTTCTCCTTATCAGCAGACAGTGAAGGGAAAGATCCGTCTGTACCTCGTTCTATATGTGAAAGCCATTTCGCTTCTTCATGTTTTGTCTTCTTTGTGCTCATGAGTGAAGCATGTGTATGTTCAATTTTTGCCGCAGGCATGAAACAAAGAAGAAAAACAGCCAGAGCAGTGAATTTTGTCGTCATACAGTTTCCTCCTTAAAGTGCTCAAAAAACACTTCACCACCTTAACAAGAGATCCATTCATTTTCACGGAAAAAGATTTTCCAACTCTCCCAAGGAGGCATCAGGATGGAATATACCGGATGACAGACTGATTAATGGAAGAAAAACAGCCCGAAATTCTATAAATCTTGTCAATGCGAAACACATTTATCCATTTTTGGCGATTTACATTTTGTTTACACCTGTTACAGTTGCTTGTCATAAAAGGCCTGCATTCTGTCACATATGATAAAAAGGCTCCTCACAAATGAGAAACCTTTAGCTTCTTGGCTGTTCTAAATATTGAAAGATCACATCTCCGCCTTGTTGGGCAATACCTCGGAAATATTTAAAATCATCTTGTTTAGATAATACAGCCCTGAACTCCAAGAAATGCTCTTTCTGGACTCTCAGTTCGTTAATTGTGCCGGTGCGCAGCTGGTCAATCATTTCTATTATCTCTTCTGGACGCAATGAAATCCCCCCTTTTTTCTTTTTATTGACGAAAATCAATATATCATCTTTATCGCATCTGGACAATTCATGAGGGAGATAACACTCCTTATCACTTTACTTCTTAATGAAAATACTGCAAAATACTTTCAAAAGGCATTATTATGTTAAAAGGAGAGGAAGCTTGTGAAAATCGCTAAGGTTGGAAACGTCATTGAATTTAAAAATGGATTAACCGGTGTTGTTGAAAAAGTAAATGAGAATTCTGTTATCGTTGATGTGACGATCATGGATAACTATCGGGATCTTGAGTTAGATTCATTGACAGTTGTTAATCATAAAAATTATAAGATCATCAGAGACTCCTATAAAACCTCCTAATTTCCCACATTCATTCGCAAAAACTGCAAGACGGTCAATTAAACACCTTACATATGAAATTCGCTTTCTCAAAAGCTGCCGGCCGGCAGCTTTTTTACAACAAAAAACACCGATTATGAATCGGCGTTTTGGTCTGTTTCCGTTATTTCTATATAGAACTCGCTGACGGACCCTGCTTCGTACAGGTTGGTCAATGACGTTGAGTAATTGGTGATATCACCCCGGAAGGCAAGACTCTCGTCAGGAATCTCGACGTTGAACGTTTTTTCATACAACAGGACAGCGATATCATGATAAGTCTCACTTGTCACATTCAGGGTGAAAGCGATTTTGCGCTTCGGCTCGCTTTCCACTTTAAATGCATCCATTTCTAGCGTTACATCATTTAAACGCAATGTCTTCACTTCGTATCACTCCTTTATAAGTCCATGCATCTTAGCATACCTTAACAAACGTTTACAACGAATCTGTTCTCCAACCGTTATATTAACCATTTCTTAAAAAAAGACACCTTTACAAACATACGTTCGATAAATTATAATAAAACAGACGAGCTGCCATCCAGCATCCCGTCTTTTCATGGGAAAGCGGCGAGTGACATTCCCCCGGATTCACTCGTCTTTTTTTACATAAGTCCAGCGATGAATATGATTTTAGGGGATGGTTGGTTTAGTTAAATAATGAAAAAGTTAATATATAATTAGGAGATCTTTTGGAAAAGCAGGATCTTTCGCTCAGAGCTCTTGCTGATAAATGCGGAATAAAACATGCAGCATTAAGCGAGCTAATAAATGGTAAGAGGCAGAATATTAATTTCGGTCATATTGAACGTATAGCAAATGCCTTAGATATTGAAGATATAAACGAGATTATAAGTTTAATCGAAGTAGAAGGAGATAATCTTGATATTTGAAGGAGAAAAACAAGAATGGCTACTCTTTAAGGAGAGGGATCTATCGATGAGAGTTTTCGAAACCAATAGTACATACGAAGCATACGCGACAATAGCAGGCAAAGGTACGCATGCAGCTCGCGGTTTAGAAAAATGGTCCACGATATCCGAGGCAATTGAAGGTATAATTCAAAAATAAAAACGCCACGACTGGCGTCTTTATTAATAATCACACTCTTTCTCCTGACACTCCGGCTTCTCTTCTGCATCGACTGATGAAACCCCTATTTCGTCATTAGTTTCATCATAAAGTCCAAAGAATTCTTTTTCCTTATTACCATTCAAATACCCTTTTACAGAAATACCGCCCATAGGATTTATTTTGTACTCTTTATAGTATGTAATTTGATTTATATCGCTGTAATTAGCTTTTATGTAACTATCCATTTTTTCTTTCGCTTGGTTAAAGAGTTCTTGTTCTGTTTCATCTTTATCATGTTGGTACTTCATGTAAATACCTCCTAATGCTATAATTACAACAAAGATTAGGATAATTATGTTTTTTTTCACAAACTCATCCTTTCTTATATTAATTTTACATCAACTTTGAGGTGTTGTACATGTCTAAAAACGTCGTTGTGCCGAAAATCAGTGATCGAGAATACTATTATATAAGCCAAATATCTTATGATTATGAAACCCTTAAAAATCATTTGAAAACCCAAAAACCCTTAAAAATAAAATCTCCTACTAGGTGGTACGTTGACCAAATAAAATCAGACGATGACACAGGGCTTGACGCGGTTGTATTAGTGCAAGCGGAACAGAAAAACGGCAAATGGGTGAAATCCAAAAACCCAGAAAATGTTGTCGTATCCTTTGCAGGAACGGATCTCACAAAAGATCCTATTAATGACGGTGTAAAAGCCGACGGCGGCAACATTGTTTTTGGAAGCGACCCCAAAAATGGAGCTCATTATATCGTTAAAAAGGACGCAAAAGACACGTCTAAAACACTCGGAAAATATAACGGAACACCTTCTCAAGACGCGATGCTTACAACCGGAGACTATAAACTCATTATGAAAACATCGCAAATCGACCAAGCAGATCAGCTCGTTAAGGAAGTTAAAAGAAAGTATAACGGAACATCGACGATTGTTTCAACAACCGGCCATTCGCTTGGAGGCGCAGAAGCTGAATACAGTGCGGTAAATAATGATATTTATGCGGTCGCGTTTAACAGCCCTTCTGTCGTCAAACTGCATACTGATAACAAGCAAAAAGAAATAAACGATGGCTTGTACGACCCTTACGTGAGGTCTATCATCAACCCGGATGATATGGTCGGAGCCGGTTACTGGAACGAATATGATCGCCACAACGGGACCACAATTTACACAAAAAATCCAGCTCTATCGCAATTCAGTCGCGAACAGAGACTTAGCGGGAGATGGAGTGACCAAATCGCTAAGAACCTCGCCTACTTTATAGGCACAGTTATTGTTCGCAATCCAGATACACACGGTTTAAATGAGGCTAATTTTATCTTTGATGAAAACGGAAATATCACAAACGTAAACGGCGATGGGCTTGTGTACGAAAAAAACTTAAACGTATTGCTGCCGACTGGCACGATCAACGGCGGGGATGCCATTAAAGTCACTCCAAAAAGTGCGAAAAAACTCGCCGAAAAAGTTGACGCAATGGTCGAGGATCTGAGAACGATGATAAAAGAAGCGCAAAATGCTTATCAAGAGCACGATGAGAAAGTTGCCGAACTAAAAACGGAATTTTACGGTCAAGTTGGGCATGGCTTTTATGACCAGCTTAATGCGCAGGATGTAACAAATACGTTAGAGGATATAGCTCAATCTTACGATAAAGGACCAATATTTTACGACACACAGGCAGAACAATCATACATAGACTCATTGCAGGCAGCGATTACAGACCTTGAGGAGATAGGCGGCTTCTTGAATAAAATCGCCGACGACTTTGAGGAAAAAGATCAAATGCTTGCCAATTGGCTTAGATTATAGGAGTGACAAGGCAATGCCAACGTTAGATAACCTTTTAGAACATAAAGATGACCCGATGCGAAAACAGCTGCAGCGCCAAATGCTGAAATCGGGGATGACGCAAGTGGCAAATACTAAGCTGGCTACCGTTCAAAAAAATCTTAAACCAAAGTTCGAAATGAATTCGCTGCAGGAAGAATTAAACGATGTTTATTCAGCCCTTTTATACAGCTTTGAGGGAAAAGCACAAAAAGCACTCGCTCAGCGGATTAGCGAAAGTGCCTTGCTGATCGTTAACGCGGAAAACGACGGAGAAACTTTTGTTACTAGCTTTAAAACGAGATAAAAAGCTACCTTAATTATCGATGATAACCAGCAGTTTACTATAGACAAGTTCAGTCACAAAGGTGATCGAAATGAAACTAAACGCTAACCACGCCTACACGTTGTTATGAAGGCAAAAGGATGGACGCAGGCAAGACTCGCATAAGTCCCGCAAGATTCAATAAGAAGAGTCGCCACGAAGGTTGGCATATTTCCCCTATTGCGGAGGCGCTCGGCGTGGAAGTCAAGGAGCTATAAAAAAATAGAGGAAACTACGGAAGATGACGCTGAGTAAATCGGCGTCTTTTAAATAATTTTATCAAATAAAAATCCCCGTCAAAAAGACAGGGATCATGGTCATACGTTTATCTATTTTGAGTCACGGCGTGGTCACAGGAGGGCCGCCAAATTGTGACGGGGTCACATTTCCGCTTACAAATAACGCTAAATGTTCGGATTTTACTGTGACTTCACTCCATATCACACAACGGATTCTTTAACGATTATCAATCGTCTCCGGATACAAATCATGATTCATCATACGGTACTCGGCCATCTTTTCATACTTCGTGCCCGGTTTTCCGTAGTTTGTGTACGGGTCAATTGAAATTCCGCCTCTTGGCGTGAATTTGCCCCATACTTCAATGTAGCGGGGGTCCATTAATTCGATCAAGTCGTTCATGATGATGTTCATGCAGTCTTCGTGGAAGTCACCATGGTTTCTGAAGCTGAACAAATACAGCTTTAATGATTTGCTTTCAACCATTTTTTCATCAGGAATGTAGCTGATGTAGATTGTTGCAAAGTCAGGCTGCCCTGTTTTAGGGCATAAAGATGTGAACTCTGGGCAATTGAATTTTACAAAGTAATCACGGTTTACATGTTTATTCGGAAATGATTCCAGCACGTCCGGCGCATATTCAAACAAATAATTTGTTCCTTGGTTGCCAAGCAGTGTGACACCTTCTAATTCTGAGTCTTTTCTTGTCGTCATATTTATCTTCCTTTCTATTATACGCCGCGTTTGTTGCCCCATAACAGGGTGTGCAGCTGCGGAAGCACCCTGACCAGATTCAGCTCCGCGTCAGCAGCTACCTTATCAACAAGCGCTTCATATTTTCCTAACAAATGTGCGATCAGTGACTGATCATCTGTCGTATGCACGTCATCATTACCGACTTGTAAATAAAACGGGATTCCCGGGTAACGCTTGTGCACTGTTTTGGCAAACGCCAAATCTTCATCATTAAAAATGACTACCTTCAAGCTGACTGCGTGCTGCCTGTTATTCTCTTTAAGTGAAGTCAAAATGTGATCGAGCTTTTGAAAGTTCGTCACCATTTTTGAGCTTGGCGGTTTTGGAGAAATTGTCAGATCATCGATCAGCGTAAACCAATCTTGATAAACGGTCCCTTGGGTTTCCAGCGCTGCACGAATGTTGTTTTCCTTCAGCAGTTCGATAAAAGCATCCAGCTGCTTTAACAGGGCCGGGTTGCCGCCCGAGATCGTCACGTGGGAAAACGCGTCTCCCCCAATGTCTTTAAGCTCTGCAAAAATCTCCTCAGCCGTCATCCAGCGAATATCTTTTTTAGCAGACCCGTCCCAAGTGAAGGCGGAGTCACACCAGCTGCAGGAATAATCACAGCCGGCTGTGCGAACGAACATTGTTTTCTGTCCGATCACCATGCCTTCTCCTTGAATCGTCGGGCCGAAAATTTCTAATACAGGAATTCCTTTAGCCATTCAAACCACCCTTTTTCGGACGGTAGACACAGTAACTGGTTGGTGTTTCACGAACAAACACCTGTACACAGCTTGGCTTATTCTCCAATGTGTCTAAATAAGCCTGTACGTTGTCATAAATCGTTTTCGCCACGACTTCAGTTGTCGGCAGGGAATATCGATCGTCTTGAGAAAAATCATCATGATCATTTAAAAGCGTATGATCATAGTTTCCGTGCACCAGTTTTTTGAGCACGCTGAAATTGACAAGGAAGCCGGAGTCGTCAAGTTCGTCGCCGGCAACAGTTATATTTACGGTATACGTATGCCCGTGAACCCTGCTGCACGCTCCCGCACTTTCCCGGGGGATAAAGTGGGCAGCTGAAATGTGCATATCCTTATTCAATTCAAATGAATAAGGATGCTGGGCCTGCGGGTAAATTTGAGATAACAATTTATGCACGCTCCCCTTTCATCGCCATATATTCTTCATAACCTCTTGAACGTAGGTGGCATGCCGGACATTCACCGCAGCCGTCTGCGATAATGCCGTTATAGCATGTCAGCGTGTTGTTTTTCACAAAATCAAGCGCGCCAAGCTCATCTGCAAGTTTCCATGTTTCCGCCTTATTAAGCCACATGAGAGGCGTATGAATGACAAACGGCTTCTCCATTGCCAGGTTTACCGTTACATTGCAAGATTTCACGAATTCGTCACGGCAGTCAGGATAACCGCTGAAGTCTGTCTCGCAAACTCCTGTAATAATGTGGCGCGCGCCAATTTGATATGCCAGAATAGACGCAAAGGATAAGAATACCAAATTGCGGCCCGGAACGAATGTGGATGGCAATTCGCCGTCTTTTGCTTCTATATCAATATCATTTCTTGTCAAAGCATTCGGTGCAAGCTGATTTAAAAGGGACATATCGAGCAAATGGTTTTTCACACCCAGCTTTTCCGCAATCGATTTTGCGACTTCAACTTCTTGTGAATGACGCTGATTATAATGAAAAGTCACCGTTTCGACTTCTTTGAATTCCTGTAAAGCCCATAGTAAGCAAGTGGTACTGTCTTGACCGCCGCTGAATACGACAATTGCTTTTTCTTTTTTCATGATTCCTCTCCTTCTCCGCAATAAAACCATCGGCGAGAGACATCGCTACAGCTAATTCACACAAAAAAACACCTTGTCGGAAGGTGCTCTAGAAAAACGTAAAAAAGGCCGTATCCAAGGATACAGCTCGTCCTTAGTTTTTTATAGAGGGTGTAGCTAGAACCTCTCCCGCATATCGCACGGATTTTCTTCAATTTTTCACTTCTGCTATCTTACCATAATACTGTTTTTCCTGACAATAAAAAAGTCAGCCCTGACTTCCCGAGCAAACATTGCTCTGCAATGACGGCCCGCTTCATTAGATGTATTTACAAGCCGGGCTTCCGGGGGACCTTTTTGCAAATCAGGGCGCCTATGAACGCCAGACTCACATAACCAAACAAAGGATAAATCGTTGAAATGAGCTTTCCGTATCCTATTTGGCTCGTAATGTAAGCCGTGGTCATAATGGCTGCAAAGATATATTTGCTTTTTATCGGAAGAAAGCTTTGCACTTGTTTTTCCAATCCGTATAGATTGCCGATAACCGATGTAAACACTTCACCGAAAATAATGAGCAAATAAATCAAATGGACAGATCTTGCAAAGAGATAAACCACTTGAGCCATCGGTATATCATACAAAAAAACATCCGGCAGCATCGATAAAGACAGAAAACTCGCGGACAGCACAATCGTCAGCATCGTGCCTCCGATTAAAGCGCCTTTTTTTATCACTTTTTCCGATGACATTTCATTCGCCAGCGGAACCAAAACCGCTTGAGCAAGCGATAAATTTAAAGCGCCGTAAGAAAACGCTGATAACAGCCAATTCCAGCGGTGCGGCCATACCCACTGATCTGCGTTACGAGACTCGGTGAAAATAAAAGAGTCGGCCACCACGATCATAGAAAAGATGATTAAAAGAGGAACAACAAACACATTGACACCAAAAATGCCTTTCACCCCTCTAGTCATCACAATTAAGCTCAAACCAATTGTAATCAGCATCCCTATCTGTGGAGACATCCCCAGCTGTTCCTCAAAAAGCGCCCCTGCTCCGGAAAGCATAACAGAGGTCACGCCGAGGAGAACAAACAGCATAAACACATTAATAAACCGCCCAGCCGTCGCCCCGAACAAGAATATATTCATTTCTTGATAAGAATTGGCATTGATTCGCTTTGAAATGATCATCAGCTTGGCCCCCAGAAATGTAAACATCCCGCCGCTGACGATAATCCCGAATAAACCGAACCAGCCAAACTTCAAAAAAAACTCAACAATTTCCCTGCCAGTCGCAAACCCAGCTCCGACTACTGTACCCACATACACAAAGGCAAGCTGACTTGCCGACCCTTTTGATTGTTCCATTTCTCCCCTCCGAGCGAACCGCCGTTTTGTCCACATGCGCCTTTTTATAACCTATGAGACAAGTTCCTTGAAAAGAAGGAGAAAACATGTTTTACTTTGTAAACGATCCAAAAAGATTTTGCGCAAATGACTTGAAAGTCAAAGAAGGTCAGAGTATACTATGAATCAAAGCTGGTCAAATGAACCGGCGTTTTTAAAAACCAATTGGTCAAAGATAGTCAAATAATCAGACTGCTCTGAGCATATCGTTTTGAAATCCGATAAGTTTCCCGTATACTAATAGTCAAAGAAGGTCAAATACAAGCGGCCTTTTTATTCACATTCATTGGTCAAAGAAGATCAAATTTTTAAGGAGGTTTTGGCAAATGCGTTGTCAACATTGTCATCAAAACGAGGCGACGATTCGCCTTAACATGCAAATAAATTCCGTTCATAAACAAATGGTTCTATGTGAAACTTGCTATAACAAACTGACTCGTCAACCTTCAATGAGCATGGGGCCTCACTCATTCGGTTTCCCGTTTGAACATGCATCCCAGCCGAAAGAACAAAACGCAGCAAAACAAAGTGAGAAAAAAGGGTTGCTTGATGAGCTTGCCCAAAATATTACAAACGGTGCAAAAGCCGGTCTCATCGATCCCGTCATCGGGCGTGATGAAGAAGTGGCGCGCGTGAGCGAAATTTTGAACCGCCGCAACAAAAACAATCCTGTTCTCATTGGTGAGCCGGGTGTAGGGAAAACCGCCATCGCCGAAGGGCTCGCTTTAAAAATTGCTGCTGGTGATGTTCCAAACAAACTGAAAAACAAAGAACTCTACTTGCTTGATGTTGCATCCCTTGTTGCAAACACAGGGATCAGAGGCCAATTTGAAGAGAGAATGAAACAGCTGATCACTGAGCTGAAAGAACGAAAAAATGTCATTCTGTTCATTGATGAAATTCATCTTCTCGTTGGTGCAGGCTCTGCAGAAGGATCAATGGACGCAGGCAACATTCTCAAACCAGCCCTGGCCAGAGGCGAACTGCAAGTCATCGGTGCGACAACACTGAAAGAATACCGTCAAATCGAAAAAGATGCCGCGCTGGAAAGACGTTTTCAGCCTGTCATGGTACAGGAGCCTTCCATTGAACAGGCCATTCTCATTCTAGAAGGAATTAAAGACAAATACGAAGCATACCATGGCGTGACATTCAGTGATGAAGCAATCAAAGCATGTGTGACTTTATCATCCCGCTACATTCAGGACAGACATCTGCCTGATAAAGCAATTGACTTATTAGATGAAGCAGGTTCAAAAGCCAACCTGTTAATTGATGAGCTGAATGATGAGGATGCGGCCGAACGCTTAACCGCGATTGAAGCTGAAAAAACAAAAGCGCTGGAAGAGGAAAATTACGAACTGGCAGCAAAGCTCCGTGATGAGGAGATCGCATTAGAGAAAAAACTGAACAGCTCTTCCGCCCATTCCGCTGTCACTGTGGAAGCTGACCATATTCAGGATATCATTGAACAAAAAACAGGCATCCCTGTCGGCAAGCTGCAGGCGGATGAACAAACAAAAATGAAAGAGCTTGAAGCAAAACTTCATGAACGTGTAATCGGACAAGAAGCCGCTGTTCGAAAAGTGGCAAAAGCGGTAAGACGAAGCCGCGCCGGATTAAAGTCCAAAAACAGACCAGTCGGCTCCTTCCTATTTGTCGGCCCTACCGGCGTAGGGAAAACAGAGCTTTCTAAAACGCTGGCGGATGAACTTTTCGGCACAAAAGACGCTATGATCCGCCTTGATATGAGCGAGTACATGGAAAAACACGCCGTATCCAAAATCATTGGTTCACCGCCTGGATATGTCGGCCATGAGGAAGCTGGACAACTAACAGAAAAAGTGCGCCGCAATCCTTACAGCATCGTGTTGCTGGATGAGATTGAAAAAGCACACCCTGACGTTCAGCATATGTTCCTGCAAATTATGGAGGACGGCCGTCTGACAGACAGCCAAGGCAGAACCGTAAGCTTTAAAGATACTGTCATTATTATGACAAGCAACGCGGGTGCTGGTGAGAAACAAACGAAAGTCGGTTTCCAATCAGATGACAGTGTATTCGAAGAACAAACATTGATTGATTCACTCAGCATGTTCTTTAAACCTGAGTTCCTCAACCGCTTTGACAGCATTATTGAGTTCCGCTCACTGGAAAAAGAGCATTTGGTCAAAATCGTCAGCCTGCTGCTTGGAGAACTTAAAGAAACATTGGCAGAACGCGGCATCACCTTGAGTGTGACAGACGAAGCGAAAGAAAAAATCGCAGAGTTGGGCTACCACCCTTCATTCGGCGCACGTCCGCTCAGAAGAACCATCCAAGAATGGATTGAAGATGAAATGACCGATCTGCTGATTGACAATAGCGAGATCACAAGTTTTCACGTGGCTGCAGAAGATCATACAATCAAAGTGCAAGCGAAATAACAAAAAGCGGTTTCCTGTCTAGGAAGCCGCTTTTTTGCGGATTCATACTCTTGACTGATAAAATACCGTCCCTTCCCCTGAAGTGTTACTCCCCTTCATCCTATACACTTTTACTTAAGGAGGGATGATACATGTTTATATACAGTGAATATTTATTTCTATTATCCTATGAAAACCGTCTGTAGGACAGCTTGCGAGAAAGCTGCCAATCTCAATACCGCTAAACACGAGGGCTTTTCAATTTTGAAAGGCCCGTATTTGTTTATTTCTCCCTTCTATTCCTCTTCCTTGAATATTTCATGAACAAATTCACAAAGTCCCTAAAGTTCCGGGTACCGAAACCGATATTAACCATAGACAAGCTAGTAAAAAAGGATTTGGTGAAAACTATGGATAAAACTTCGTTAATTGGTGTTATTCTTGCTTTTGTGGCATTGAGCGTGGGGATGGTTCTGAAGGGCGTCAGTTTCAGCGCGCTTGCAAACCCCGCTGCCATTTTAATTATTATCGCCGGGACCATCTCGGCAGTCGTTATTGCGTTCCCTACAAAAGAAATTAAAAAAGTGCCCGCTCTGTTCCGAGTGTTATTTAAGGAAAACAAACAGCTGACAATTGAGGAGCTCATTCCTATGTTCTCAGATTGGGCCCAGCTTGCGCGCCGCGAAGGCCTACTTGCTTTAGAAGCAAGTATTGAAGATGTAGACGACGCTTTCCTGAAAAACGGACTCAGCATGGCTGTTGACGGACAAAGCGCGGAATTTATCAGAGATATTATGACAGAGGAAGTTGAAGCGATGGAGGACAGGCACCAGGCTGGAGCCGCTATTTTTACACAGGCGGGAACGTACGCACCGACACTTGGTGTACTCGGCGCTGTAATCGGCCTGATTGCCGCCCTTTCTCATATGGATAATACAGATGAGCTTGGACACGCCATCAGTGCGGCTTTCGTTGCAACCCTTCTCGGTATCTTCACGGGATATGTATTATGGCATCCTTTCGCAAATAAATTAAAACGAAAATCAAAACAAGAAGTAAAACTGCGTGAAGTCATGATCGAAGGTGTCTTATCCGTATTAGAAGGACAAGCACCGAAAGTCATCGAACAAAAGCTTTTAATGTACCTTCCTGCGAAGGACCGCTTGAAATTTGCAGAACAAGGAGAGGCGCAAAATGGCGAGAAAAAAGAAGAAGAAGCATGAGGACGAGCACGTTGATGAATCATGGCTGGTTCCTTACGCCGATATCCTAACTCTTCTCCTGGCATTATTTATTGTGCTGTACGCGAGCAGTTCGATTGACGCAGGCAAGTTTAAGATGCTTTCAAAATCATTTAATGAAGTCTTTACAGGCGGCACGGGAGTCATGGATTATTCCAGTGTCACCCCCCCTGAAAACGAGTCAGACGGAATAGATGACGTGAAAAAGGAAAAAGAAGAGAAAGAGAAAAACAAGAAAGAGCGAGAAAAAGCGGCTGATCAAGAAGAACTTAAAAGTGTGAAGAGCCAGGTAGAAAAGTTCATCAAAGATAAAAAGCTCGAACATCAGCTGGAAACAAAATTGACTAGTGAAGGTCTTCTGATTACGATTAAAGACAGTATATTCTTTGACTCTGGGAAAGCGACCATACGTAAGGAAGATGTTCGGCTTGCACAAGAGATTTCCAATCTTCTTGTGATTAACCCGCCGAGAAACATCATCATCAGCGGCCATACTGATAATATGCCAATAAAAAATTCAGAATTCCAATCAAACTGGCATTTAAGCGTCATGAGAGCTGTAAACTTTATGGGACTCCTGATAGAAAATCCTAAGCTCGACGCAAAAGTGTTCAGTGCCAAGGGCTATGGTGAGTATAAGCCGGTGGCTTCCAACAAAACAGCGGAAGGTCGAAGCAAAAACCGGCGAGTTGAAGTTCTCATCTTGCCGAGAGGCGCGGCAGAAACAAATGAACAATAAAAAAAGGAAGCCCTGTGACATATCAGGCTTCCTTTTTTTACTTATGATGAAACTGTTTTGCGTTTAACCCTACTCTTTTTAACATTTCTGTACACATCTCTACCTCTTCTTCGCTTAATACGCTTATCATTTCAGCAATTTCAGCAGCGTGATTAGGAAAAATATCATTCAAAAGACTGATACCTTTATCAGTGATTTGTGCAAATGTCACTCGCCTGTCTGTAGGAGACGCTTTCCGAATGAGGAGATCTTTTTGCTCCAGCTTATCTACAACGTATGTGATGCTTCCGCTAGCCAAGAGAATTTTATCCCCTATCTGCTGCAGCGGCTGATCGCCTTTATGGTACAACAGCTCAAGCACAGCAAATTCAGTCGGATTCAGTCCATGCTTATGAATATGCTTATTCATATGATCGTTAATAGACCGATACGCGCGCGACAGCACGATAAATAACTTCAGTGATTTTTCTGTCATGTCTCAATCATCCTTTTAGAAACCGTTACAGAGAAACATTAATAAACAAAGACGAAAATGTCAATAAAAATCTTTCCAATATTTCTCTTCTTTTTTATCATATAAGCGGTTCAACATCTTTTTCTTATTTTTTTGGTTATTTTTTCTTATTAAAGATGAAGAAACAATGATATAATACCTCTAATCAGGTGTAAGTTGGAGCGATGCAAATTGAAAATACTAAAAGGCGCCTGCGGGAGAGTCAAACTTTATATCATACTGGTCGTGATTCCGGCACTCGTCATCAGCTTTTTTGTATATGAAAAAGAAAAAGATACAATAGCTATAGAACATAAGCAGGAAGCAAGTGTGATGCTGAACCTTCACCGCAACAAAATCAATTATTTAATCGGTGAAACAATGGCGAGAATGACCTCTTTGTCCATCGCCATTGACAGACCGGTTGATATAAACAAAATGCAGTCGATTTTGGAAGAAACCTTTGATTCAGAGCCGAGATTTTCCGGCCTCTATCTTCTGAACACTAAAGGAGACGTCACTGCAAGCACATCAGAATTAAAAACGAAAGTAAACCTGGCCGACAGATCTTTTTTTGCAAAAGCAAAGGAAACAAAAAAGACAGTCATTTCAGATAGTTATTCAAGCAGAATTACTGGCCAGCCGATTTTTACCATTTGTGTCCCTGTTCTGGACTCAAAAAAAAATGTGACAGATTATCTTGTCGCAGCGATTCAAATTGATTATTTAAAAAACCTCATTAACTTGCTGAGCCCTGATGTTTATATTGAAGTGGTGAACCAAGACGAGAAAATGATTTTCACGAGCGGACAAGCCTCTCATGCCAAAGATCAGAAACCAGTCAGCGGATACCTGGATGAAATCAGCTGGAATATGAAAGTCTATCCGAACCCTGTCACAATAGAAGAACTGACGAAAAGCCTTTTGCTTCCGCTTTCATGTATTATTGTTCTGCTGAATATCCTTTTTATTCTAGTGCTGTATTACTTGCTGAAACGCAAGACCCAGCTGGAGCGCTCCGAAAATGAGGCGCAAAAATTAGAGCTGATCGGGACGCTTGCTGCCAGCACGGCTCATGAAATCCGCAATCCGCTCACTGGCATAAGCGGCTTTATTCAGCTGCTGCAAAAGAAATATAAAGGTGAAGAAGATCAGCTGTACTTCTCCATTATTGAACAGGAGATAAAACGGATTAATCAAATTGTGAGCGAGTTTCTCGTTCTCGGAAAACCGACAGCAGAAAAATGGGAGCTGAACTCACTTCAGGATATTATCGGAGAAATTATGCCGATTATTTATTCTGAGGGCAATCTATACAATGTTGAAGTCGAATTACAGTATTTAACCGAAAAGCCTTTACTCGTAAAATGTACAAAAGATCATATTAAACAAGTGATTTTAAATGTAGCAAAAAATGGCCTCGAATCCATGCCTGAAGGAGGAAAACTGACGATCTCCTTGGAAGCTTCGGATCAAAAAGCCATTATCAAAGTTGTGGATAACGGTGAAGGGATTTCTCAGGAAATGCTGGATCACATCTTCCTTCCCTTTGTTACTTCTAAAGAAAAAGGAACCGGCCTCGGCCTTGTCGTATGTAAACGGATCGTGCTGATGTACGGAGGAACCATTCATATCGAAAGCGAAGTGCGAAGAGGTACAGAGGTAACGATCAATCTCCCCGTATCCGCTTCATAGCCCCCCTGACGATGTCAGGAGGGCTTTTTATCTTCGTGACCGGGCATTGCCATTTGACTTGCTCGCTGTTCTGCCTGAGAAGAGTATTGTAATGACGCGCAACAGCATTTTGAGAAGCAAAAAAAACATAAAAAACACCAAAAATCCCTTTAGGCCCTCAGTAGCATCTAAAAACTCCATATTCCCTCTCCCCGTCACTTTCTGCTGAATTTCTATCGCAAATACGACAACAATGATGACTGTAACGGTATAGATAAAGGACAGGGCTGTCATGCTCCATTTTGAAAGCCATATAAATACAGCGTGAGTGACACCGAAAAAGATAATACCAAAAATGCCAATCACCCAGAAATGCATTTCTTTGTCGGTTAAATGAATCCCAAACATTTCGCATAATGAAATAAAAGCATCATGAAATTGATTGACCATTTCAGTAATGATAACCGCCAGTTCTTTCATCAGTTCCCTCTTTCATATGAATTTCCCCAGAAAAAAAGAGCGCTTCTGGAAAGCTCTCTCTTTATATATGCATCTGATAGCGCCGCTATTTATTTGCATCATAAGCAGGCATGACATCCCTGCGAGGCCACAAGCCTAATTTCTTTACAAGGCCTTGAATGCCTTGAGAATGTTCGCTTTCTTGCATTAGCTGGTGATATTCATTCATTAAACAATCCAGCTCCTGACTGTGTTTGATCGTGTCATGGCCTGTAAATCCCTGTTTTCTAGCGGCATCTATCATTAACTTTCTTTTTTCATCAATAGACACCAACAATTTTTCATGTTCTGAAGAACCGCCCATTCACTTCACCCCTCGCCGCTAAGAAATAGGAAACAAGTTTGATTGGGTTATTGTGCATTATTACAGATTATACTTTATTTGTAAACATATTTTCATTAAATAAGTTATTTTTTCAGGTATAATAGATTTATTGATAGGATTAGAAGAACAATACCCAGATGAAGAATATCTTAAACACGCCGCTAGGCAGGAGGTATGCCACATGAAGAAAAAGAAAGCATTGATGCTCGGAGCGGCAGGCGGAAAAGCGATATTAAAAAGAAAAAACCGGAAAAAATGTATCGAGCACATCACTGTTTTTTTCCAAATGCTTCGTGATTGGAGAAAAGGCGACTACCCCCGTTCACAGGTTAGAACGCTTTTGCTTCTCACTGCCGCCATCTTGTATATCGCCATGCCGCTCGATATCATGCCAGACGTTATCCTTGGTCTTGGAATCATAGACGATGCAGCTGTATTAGGTTTGCTTTGGACGCTGATTAAAAAAGAAATGTCTCAATATGAAAAATGGCGTTTGCAATAGATATAAGAAGCCCCGTTCAATGAACGGGGCTTTTGCTGCTTATTGATTCACGCTGTCTTTTTCATAAATCGGAACCCAACCTTCAGTTGTGACAAAGATTCTCACCGCGACAACTTTCCGATCCTCCTGAAGTGTGAAATAATGGCGGATATTTTCAGGCACGGAGATTAAATCTCCAGGGTTTAAACGGACATCAAAAAACGTGCCATCTTTGCCTTGAATGACAAAAATGCCGTGTCCGCTTACAATAAAACGAACCTCATCGTCTGTGTGATGATGCTCTCTTTTAAAGTTCTCAAGCAGTTCATCAAGTTTCGGATTGGCATCTGACAATGAAATAACATCCTGTGCTTTGTAACCGCGGCGGTTAGAAATATCTTTAATTTCCGTTTCGAATGTATTGAGGATTTGCTGCTTTTCTTCTTCTGTCAGATCGTATTTCTCTGAGAGATGTTCCGGAAGCTTCGCGATATCCCATTGCTCATAAATCACCTCTTGACTATCCAAAAAGCTTGCTACTTCCTCTTGATTTTCAATCGTTGTATTTGTCTTATCATGAATACGAATTGTTGCCATTTCAGTTCCTCCTTTTAGTTAACCAGCTGGTGCTGGAGTGTTTTCAATTTCAAATGGTAGCTGAACAAAAATTCATACGCTTCAAGCACTCTTTTTGCTTCAAATGCTGTTTTTCCCCAAGCGGTAATACCGTGATTTCGGATCAGAACGGCTCCCGAATCTTCTGAAATCTCTTCCGCAAACAGTGCCGCAAGTGTCGGAATATGGGCTGGATTTTCAATGATCGGGATAGCCACTTCTGCATTCTCTTCCCACAGGCCGAGCGCTTTTATGATTTCCTGGCCTCTGAATGTGATTTTCTTTTGGTCTCGGTATAGCTCTGAGATCACATTATTGTTTACTGTATGGACATGCAGGCAGCATCCGGCATTGGTTTTATTGTACAAATGTGTGTGCAACAGCGTTTCCGCTGACGGTTTTAGAGAATGCCCGCTTTCGGCAGGCTCTCCGTTTTGATCCACCAGCAGAAAATCTTCATCCGTCTCTTTGCGTTTATCTTTACCGCTTGCGGTTACGAGAAAGGTTAAAGGCTCATCAGAAACTTTAATAGACAGGTTGCCGCTAGTCGCCGGAAACCAGTCTCTTTCGGCCAATTCCCGTTTTACTTCAGCGAGCTCTCGCCAACGTTCTTGTTTTGCAGCCATTCCTGTACCTCCGTTACATTCTCGATTTCTTTTCTAATTTCATAAAAATCTTGATACGGGAGATGGTTTAGGTTCCGCTCCCTGCATTCGTTTAATAAATAATCCCTTGCAAAGCAAAGGTCGGACAGCTTTGCAGCCTCCACATCTGTAACCGAATCGCCGATCATGATGATATATTGGTTCGGTTCAGCGAGTTCATGTATCACCGACGGCTTGCAGCACCCGCATTGATTGCTGCAAGTTCCTTTGCAAGAATGAGGCCAGTCAATATGAATATAGTCATTGTCAAATGACGCATGGTTGCAATAAATACGCTCTTTCTCCACAATGCCTTCAAGCAAAGGATACACAAAAAAGTCCATTCCTCCGCTTACGACATAAAACGGAATCTCATGCTCCTTGACAAACGCTACAAATTCGCGAAAGCCTTCCCTGATTTTTGCATCTTCCAATACAAATCTCGTAATCTCTTCTTTTAAACGGCTTGGCAGAAGGCCGAACATCCGCCCGACACCTTCCTTGATCGACAGCGTTTTGGAAAGGACGCCGTCTTTTAATGCGTTCCACTCCGGCGGAGCGAATGTTTTCATGATGTTTATAATGTTGTCATTCATCGTGATGGTGCCGTCAAAATCACAAATAATGAATGGCTTTCGAGTCGTCATAAGGCTTCAACCTTTCCCCATTTATCAAGCGCCAGCTTCAGATCTTTGCATTGTTCGGCTTTTTCATCAATCGGCTGAGCTTCTAAAACAGCATCAATTATGGCTCTGAACGCTTTGCCACCGCCCTGGGCGCCGTTCGGATGTCCGTGTACGCCTCCCCCGGCGTTTATAATATGATCTATGCCGAAATTCCGCATTAAAAGCGGAACCATACCGGGATGAATGCCTGCTGACGGAACGGCAAATGTTTGGTTAAAGGCATCCTCTCTCACACATTCTTCGTGAATCGCCAGCGCATCTTCTTTTGGAAGCGCAACCGAACCGTACGGAGATGGGAAGAGACTGAAGTCGGCTCCGCAATACCGGTTCAATTTTCCGAGCAAAAGAGCGTGAGAAAATCCGTAGAACGGAGAAGACGTAAACGCCCCACTGACAGCTGGATGAGCCATAATCGGGATTGCGATTTCGGGATCTTCCGCCAAGCTTTGCATGACGTCCAAGCCGTAAGCGAAGACATTAAACAATAACGCATCCGCTCCCAATTCAGCAGCGCGTCTCGCTTTGTCGTTCAGATCAGCCGTACGCCCGGTCAAATTGACCGCATACAGCGTTTTATGCCCGGTTTGCTCATACGTTTCTTTCAATACTTGCTTTCCTTCTGTAATTCTTGTTTCAAAAGGCGCCAGGCCTGTCTCAAAGAAAATTTCATCGTCCTTAATCAGGTCAACTCCGCCAAGCGCCTGCTGTCTGAGCTGTTCTTTAATATCACTCAGGTCTCTTCCGATAACCCCTTTGAAAATGCTCATTAACAGCGGTCTCTCAAACTCTCCCAGCAGCTTTCGAATGCCGTATACACCAAACTTCGGTCCCGGCAGCGTGCGCTTAAACGCGTCAGAGAAGTGAAGATCGAGTAATTTGATTTTTCCGTCCAGCGACAGCTTCCCAAATACTGTTGTCAGCAAAGCCGGGATATCCTGAGAGAAATTGATGTCAGGATAGGCAATTGTGATCACCGCTTGTTTTCCTGACGCAGGAGTCCCTTCTCTTTCCTCGACCTTTATCACCCGTCCCTTGTGCTTTTGCATTTGTTCCTGTTTTACAAGGGGCAGATCAGTCCAGGAGCCTACTGTCAATCCTGTTGCGATTTGTTCCGCTTTTTTCTCTGTATCGGCTCCCGGTTCGGTCAGGAGATATGTTGCTAATAACTCACCCATGCCAGAGCTCCTTTCATTTCATCCATATAAAAAAACCTCTTCAAACAGCAATCGCGTCTAAAGAGGTTTCGTTTCTCGTCCGAATCTTATCTCTCAGCCGCCAGCTGCAAGAATTAGCACCGTGCTTTATAAGTCGGTTGCCGGGCTTCATCGGGCTCGTCCCTCTGCCTGCTCTTGATAAGAAAATATAGATTTTATAAATTATTTTGAATTATCCCATCGTTATCAAGTCTTGTCAATGCTTTTTTGGGTAAACAGGTTCAGCTTCCCAATTCGATAAGCGGCCTCTTTGAGTCTTTCTTCACTTGTCAGCAGCCCGACTCTGACATAGCCCTCGCCATATTCACCGAAACCATTTCCAGCCGCAACGGCCACATTCGCTTTTTCCAGCAAAAGGTCTGAGAACTGCTCGGAAGTATAGCCTTCAGGCACGGGCAGCCATGCAAAAAAAGAACCTGCCGGAGCAGCCACATCCCAGCCGATCTCCCGGCATGACGCAATCCAAGCGTTTCGCCTGCTTTCATATCGGGCATTTTGCTCCGCCACGCACGTTTGATCACCTAGCAGTGCCGCCGCTGCAGCCTCCTGAGTCGCTCTGAAAAGACTGACAAACATATGGTCTTGATAAAGATTGATCGCTTCAATGACCGAAGCGTTTCCGACGGCAAAGCCGATCCGCCACCCCGCCATATTATACGTTTTTGACAGCGTATAAATTTCAATGCCGATATCCTTCGCACCTTCAGTCTGCAAGAAGCTTAACGGCTTACAGCCGTCAAATCCTACAGCGCCGTAAGCAAAATCATGAACAACACAAATCCCGTTTTCTTTTGCAAAACTCACGGTTTCTTCAAAAAAACCGGAGGTAGCAACAGCTCCAGTCGGATTATTCGGATAATTCAAGTACATCAATTTCGCCTGTTCTCTCACTTCAGCGGGGATGTTGCTGTAATCAGGCAGAAACGCCCTGTCCTTTACGAGCGGCATCATTTCCATCTTCGCTTTCGCGAGTGCCACACCTGACCAGTAATCAGGATAGCCCGGATCCGGAACTAAAATCGTATCTCCGGGATTCAGCAAACATTGCGGGAGCTCGACCAGACCGGCTTTTCCGCCGAATAATACAGCGACTTCCGTCTCCGGGTCAAGGTCAATGCCGTATTCTCTTTTATAAAATGCCGCCGCTGCTGATTTCAGGCTGTATGAGCCGCGAAAAGACGAGTATTTATGATTGTCAGGATCAGCAACGGCTAGTTTCATTTCCTCGACGATATGTTCCGGAGTCGGCTGATCCGGATTTCCCTGTCCGAGATTGATGACGTCATGTCCTTCTGCAAGCTTTCGGTTCACTTTTTGCACCAAAGAAGCGAAGAATTGCTTAGGCAGCTCCTTTAATACATGAGATTGTTCAAATTTCATCTATTCTCACCTTCTAAAAAAATCTTGAAATGATAGTCCATCATCATATATGGTTAAATGAAAAAAGTAAAGAAAAATGTGGAGTGATCAAAAGATGAAATGGACCATATCTTGCCTGCAATTTGATATTTCATACGGAAAGCCTTCAGAAAATATCAAAAAGGCTGAATTCTTTATCGAAAAAGAAAGCAAACACGCGGATGTTCTTGTTCTTCCTGAACTATGGACGACCGGCTATGATCTGGCCAACCTTGATGAGCTCGCCGATAAAGACGGGCGTTCTGCTCAGAGCTGGCTGAAGAAAACAGCAAAAAAACATGGCGTCCATATTGTCGCCGGATCGGTTGCTGTCAGAAAGGATTCCGATGTTTATAATACAATGTACATCGCGGATAAGGAAGGACAAATCATTAAAGAGTACAGGAAGGCCCATCTTTTTCAGCTGATGGATGAGCATGTGTATTTATCAGCCGGTTCCGAAGATGGATATTTTGAACTTGATGGCGTCAAAAGCTCAGGATTGATCTGTTATGATATCCGTTTTCCGGAGTGGATCAGAAAACATACGACAAAAGGCGCCAACGTGCTGTTTATTTCTGCGGAATGGCCTCTTCCCCGCCTTGATCATTGGAAAAGCCTGCTTATTGCGCGGGCCATCGAAAATCAATGCTTTGTCGCTGCCTGCAATTGCACTGGGTCAAATCCAGATCATGAATTTGCCGGGCATAGCCTGATTATTGATCCATGGGGACGTGTACTTGCTGAAGGCGGCCGGGAAGAAGGCGTTGTGCGTGCGGAAATTAACCTTCAGGAAAGCGTTGAAGTTCGGGAAAGCATCCCTGTTTTCGATGATATCAGAAAAGATTTATATTAAAAAATAGATTGACAACTCACTAAAACACCTGTTACTATGTTCATCAACTGATAAATTAGAATTGTTTAACAAATGAATATATTCTCTTATCGAGAGTTGGGCGAGGGATTTGGCCTTTTGACCCCAACAGCAACCGACCGTAATTCCATTGTGAAATGGGGCGCATCTTGTTCGCGCCGAGACGCTCGTCTCTAAGGCACGGTGCTAATTCCTTCAGATCTGATCTGAGAGATAAGAGAGGCGGACATAAATGTTAAGCCTCCTTCTCTCTGAGAAGGAGGCTTTTTTACGGCCATTCAGCTGCAAACATATCAAAGAGATTACATAATTGGAGGTTATGACAATGGCAGTCACAAAAACACCTTTATACGAAACGTTAAATGAAAGCTCCGCTGTGGCGTTGGCGGTGAAGCTTGGCTTATTTCCAAGCAAAAGCACGCTGACATGCCAGGAGATCGGCGACGGCAACTTAAATTACGTTTTTCATATTTATGATCAAGAACATGACAGAGCATTGATTATTAAGCAGGCGGTTCCTTATGCAAAAGTCGTCGGAGAAAGCTGGCCGCTGACAATCGATCGCGCCAGAATCGAAAGCAGCGCTCTCATCCGCCAAGGCGAGCATGTCCCTCATCTCGTACCAAAAGTGTTTTATTCTGACACAGAAATGGCGGTTACCGTCATGGAGGATCTTTCTCATTTGAAGATCGCAAGAAAAGGGCTCATTGAAGGTGAAACCTATCCGCACCTGTCACAGCACATCGGTGAATTTTTAGGCAAGACCCTTTTCTATTCTTCAGATTACGCGCTTGAACCTAAGGTAAAAAAACAGCTTGTTAAACAGTTTACAAATCCGGAGCTGTGCGACATTACGGAAAGGCTTGTTTTTACAGACCCTTTCTTTGACCATGACACAAATGATTTTGAAGAAGAGCTTCGTCCTTTTGTCGAAAAGCTCTGGAGAAATGACAGCGTCAAAATCGAAGCGGCTAAGCTGAAAAAGTCTTTTTTAACATCTGCAGAAACGCTGATTCATGGTGATTTGCACACAGGGAGCATTTTCGCCAGCGAACATGACACAAAGGTGATTGATCCTGAATTTGCTTTTTACGGACCGATCGGCTTTGATATTGGCCAATTTATCGCCAACTTATTGTTGAATGCACTCAGCCGTGACGGAGCTGACAGAGAGCCGTTATATCACCATGCCAAGCAGGTCTGGGAAACGTTTCAAGAAACATTCACTAAAGCTTGGGAGAAGGACAGTCTCGATGTTTACGCCAAAATCGACAGTTACCTTACTGATACGTTCAGCCATATTTTTGAAGAGGCGATCGGTTTTGCGGGCTGCGAGCTGATACGCCGGACGATCGGCCTTTCCCATGTGGCTGATCTGGATACAATCGCGCCGTTTGATAAACGAATCGACAGAAAACGGCTGGCGCTTGAAACCGGCACAGCCTTTATCGAAAAACGTTCGGAATTCACAACGATCACGGATGTTATTGAATTATTCAAGCTACTTGTAAAGGAATGATCCATTTATGACCCATTCATTTGCTGTTCCTCGTTCTGTTGAATGGAAGGAAACAGCTATACTCATTTTAAATCAGCAAAAACTTCCGGAAGTGACGGAATATTTGGAACTGACGACCAAAGAGGCTGTATTTGACGCCATTGTCACACTCAAAGTAAGAGGCGCTCCCGCCATCGGCATTACGGCTGCCTTTGGACTTGCGCTTGCCGCCAAAGACATTGAAACAGATGATGTCACGGAATTCCGCCATAAACTTGATGGCATCAAACAGTATTTAAACAGTTCACGGCCTACAGCCATTAATTTATCTTGGGCCCTTGAGAGACTGAGCCACTCGATCGAAAATGCCATTTCCGTAAATGAAGCAAAAACGAACCTTGTCCATGAAGCGATTCAGATTCAGGTCGAGGATGAGGAAACGTGCCGGATGATCGGCCAAAACGCCCTGCAGCTTTTCAAAAAAGGCGACCGGATTATGACGATCTGCAATGCAGGCTCTATAGCGACAAGCCGCTACGGAACGGCGCTCGCTCCATTTTACTTGGCCAAACAAAAGGATTTGGGACTGCATATTTTCGCCTGTGAAACAAGGCCTGTCCTTCAAGGTTCACGACTTACTGCGTGGGAGCTGATGCAAGGGGGCATTGATGTCACTCTGATTACAGACAGCATGGCTGCTCATACGATGAAGGAAAAACAAATTTCCGCCGTCATCGTCGGAGCCGATCGAATTGCTGGGAACGGTGATACGGCAAATAAAATTGGAACATACGGTCTCGCGATTTTAGCAAATGCCTTTGATATTCCGTTTTTTGTCGCCGCACCATTATCTACATTTGATACAAAAGTGAAAAGCGGCGCTGATATTCCGATAGAGGAACGGGATCCAGAGGAAGTAAGGCAGATTTCCGGAGTCCGGACCGCACCATCCGATGTGCCTGTCTTTAACCCCGCTTTTGACATTACACCGCATCATCTCATTTCAGGAATCATCACAGAAAAAGGGATTATGACCGGTAACTATGAAGAAGAAATTGAACAGCTGTTCCAAGGCGAAAAGGTTCACTAAAAAACCGCTGGACTTTGCTCATTATGGGCCGAGTCAGCGGTTTTTTTGTTTATTTTTATTGATATGAATGATTTCATCTTTTTGAGCGCTTGATAAGATATGCAGTTTCACAAACAGTTTGGCAAAACCGGCAATTTTTTCAGAGCGGCTCGGCTTCAATGGCTTTGTCCTCCTTTTTCATCAGACCAACTTTTTTAACTTAATAAAATGATATGTCGGGCAGTAAAAAAAGGGAACGTGCCATATGTTTTATTTTTCGTTGTAGGAGATTTGCTCGATGTTCAGCAAAAATGCTTTAAGGTCGGTTTTGCTCCCGGCGTATCCTGTTAACGCGCTGTTTTTGCCGATCACTCTATGGCATGGGACGAAAATTGGCAGGTCATTTCGCTTATTCGCCTGTCCGACGGCGCGCACCGCTTTCGGACTGCCAACCGCAGCGGCAATGTCAGCATAGCTTCTCGATTCTCCGTATGGTATCATCGTCAGCGCCTTCCACACTTTTTGCTGAAAAAGGGTGCCCTTTTGGCTGAGCGGCAAAGAGAATGTCTTTCTTTCACCGGCGAAATAGTCATGAAGCTGGGCTTTCGCTTCCGCTAAACATGGCGTTTCCTTGTGTTCTGTGTGCTGAACGGTTTCTTTCCAATCCATCCAATCTTCCTGACTGAGAAATAGTCGGGTAATCTGGCCATCCTCCTCGGCAATGATAAGTTCCCCGAGAGGCGTTTCCGCTGTCGTATAGTAGTTCATTCATCAGTCCTTCTTTCTTCAGCATTCTGTCTGACGGGAAGTGTAAGGTGGAAAACGGTGCCCTTGCCTTCTTCGCTTTCTACCATGATCTCGCCTTGATGTTCTTCAATAATTTTATAGCTTACCATTAGTCCAAGTCCAGTTCCCCGTTCCTTTGTCGTATAAAACGGTTCACCTAGGCGCCTTACTTTATCTTCTGACATTCCGACCCCCTCGTCTTTTAAGGAAATGAGAACATGATCTTGATCCAAAGTCCTTATCGTAACTGAAATGTTTCCGCCGTCAGGCATCACTTCGATGGCATTTTTTAATATATTGATAAATACTTGTTTTAGCTGATTCGGTTCACAGTAGATGGGAGGAATGTCGTCCATTAAATCAAGATGCATTTGCACGTTGCTGAGATTGGCTTGCGCGTTCAGGAGGTCTATGGTGTCTCTCATAATTTGGGTGACATGTTTTTCTTCATACATGATGGCCTGGGGCTTGGCTAAAATCAAGAATTCGGTGATGATGGATTCGATGCGCTTTAGCTCTGAGGTGATCACGTTGAAGTAAAGGGCGTAGTCTCCCGCCACACTTCCTTTCAGGAGCTGTATAAAGCCTTTAAGTGCTGTCATCGGATTTCTGATCTCATGAGCGATGCCGGCAGCGAGTTCGCCGACAACATGAAGGGTATCCGACTTGCGCAGGCGTTCCTCCAGTTCTTTTCGCTCCGTTACGTCTTTAAAGATAGCCAGGTTCATGTTTTGAATAATATTTCGTTTAAATGAGAATTCAAGTTTTCTATTATCGCTGCTGCTCAGCAAGAACGGAATTTCGTTGTCCATTTCATCAAAATTAATCTGTCTTGCCGGTGATGCAAGGTTTTCTATATCGTACGAAGAGATAATATCTAACAGGCTGTGCTTTTTTATCTCTTCATGTGACAGGCCTAGAATTTTGCTTGCTAACGGGTTGGCGTCAATGATCCTGTATTGATTGTCGAACAATACATTGCCATCCATTGAGCCGTTGAACACTTTTCTGAATTTCAGCTCGCTTTCCCGAAGCTCTTTTTCCATCCGCTTTCTGTCGCTGACATTTCTTAATATCGTCAGATGCTGGTTTTCGAGTATGGTTCGCTTTGACGTAAATTCGAGTTCTTTAAACTGGCCGTTCCCCATTTGAAACAGCATCTCTTCTCTAATTTCTCCGTATTTTGCGTATTTCTTTTTCGTTATGCTGTATTTGCGCTGCGAATGAACGAGAAAATCACAAAGCTTTCGTTTCAACAGCAAATTCATCGGCAGCTCGAAGATTTTACAGGCGGATTGATTCGCCTTCACGATTCTTCCGTCATTTGACCAGATGATAATGGCGTCCATCGCATTTTCAAATATTTCTCTGAAACGCTCCTCACTTTTAAATAGCTGAAGCTCCATAGACCGCTTCTCTGTGATATCCCTCATAATGGACATATAAAAACCGCTGATGATGTTAGATGTAATCGTGAATTCAAATAGCTTATGGACTCCTGAACGAAGCTTGACGGGCAGCTCCCCCTTCGCTTTTCCCTTGCGGTTGAGCGTCTTCCAGGTATTATCGAAATCTTTATGTGAGCCGCTGTCTATGAATTCATATAATGATAAATGAGACAGCTCATTTTGATTGATTTCAAAACTTTTACAGAAGGACAAATTGGCGTCAATAAAACCGCCATCTTTATCAAACAGGACGATTCCGTCAACAGCTCTGTCAAACAAGTCCTTAAACAGCTGTTCATTCATAGAGAATTCCCGCTCCAGAATCTTCTTGGAAGATATATCTCTCATGACAACAAAAAAGAAATCCTCGCCAATTCCTCTTTTGGCCAGAAACTCTATGTATTTTATCGCTCCGCCATCAAGCCTGACCGGCACCTCCTTCCATAGGAAACCTTTCTTAAAAAACTTCTTTACAGCAAGGTTCAGCTCATCCTTTGGAATAGAAAACAAAAAATCCAAAACGGAGCGATTCTTCAAGTCTTCCGAATCAACTTGTAGCATCCTCTCCGTGGCTTCATTGGCCTGAACGATTCGCAATTCATTATCACATATAAAAATAGCATCGAGCGTATTGTTGACAATCACTTGATGCTGATTCAATTCCTTTTTCAGCCGTGCATTTTCTTCTTTGAGGCGCTTCAGTTCTTCCCGCAGCTCTGAATTTGTCTGGGCATCAAGAGTTTCCATGCGCGTACACTCCTTCTTCAAAACCTATCCCTCAATATTTCTACAAAATGCGGAAACTTCCTTCATTTGCCCTATAAGTTTCAGAAAATTTCAGTGTGATGACATAACGAAGACATTTTCTACGTTCCTTACCACCACTTTACATCGTCCTAACAATCAGCTGTTTTTTTCATTCGTTTTTCCTCTTTTATTTTAAAATAGATACCAGCAGGGAATAATCTCTTAGTGACTGATGAAAGAGAAGGTGATGCTATGAGTAAATCGCGTGACAGTTATTTTGATAATGCCAAATTCTTATTGATATTCCTTGTTGTATTCGGTCATATTCTTCGTTCTTTTATTCATGATAACAACTTTATGCTCTACCTTTACAAGTTCATTTACACATTCCACATGCCTGCTTTTATCCTTGTCTCCGGTTATTTCGCGAAAGGCTTCAAACGCGCCGGTTATGTGAAAAAGCTGGCGGTCAAGCTGATTATTCCGTATTTGATTTTCCAAATCATCTATTCCGTCTTTTATTACATGATGCAAGACGAAAGCATGGCAAATGTGAATCCGATTGATCCGCAATGGTCGTTATGGTTTCTCGTAAGCTTATTTTTTTGGAACCTGCTGCTTTATCCTTTTTCAAAGCTTTCAAAGCTGTGGGCGCTGTTTGTCAGCTGCGGCATTGCCGTGCTGATCGGTTATCTAGACTTTGTCAGCAGCACGCTGAGCCTGTCGCGGACATTTGTATTCTTGCCGATGTTCCTTGTCGGGTTTTATTTGAATAAACATCATTTTGATTTATTGAAGTCCAAGCGAGGCAAACAAATCGCGCTTGGGGTGCTTGCCGCCGTATTCGTCATCTGCTGGGGCATTGACTTTGACTATTCTTTTCTGTTCGGCTCTAAACCGTATTCTTCGTTTGGAAACGTTACCTTGGCAAGCGGGCTTTCCCGAATCGGCTGGTATGTACTCGCCTTTGCGGCAACCTTCAGTTTTTTAGCGCTCGTTCCGCAAAAGAGGTTTTTCTTCACGAAATGGGGAACCCGGACTTTTTACGTGTATTTGCTTCATGGGTTCATTATTAAAACTCTGAGACAGGTCGGGCTTGAGGATTCGCTTACTGACTATCAAAGCTTAGTGATTCTCTTGCTTTTAACGGCAGCCTTGACATCAATCCTCTCCAGCAATTTTGTTAAGACAGTGGCTCAGCCATTCATTGAGCTGAGAATGACCAACTTATTGCAATTTGTCAGAGGCACGGGCAAAAATGCTTATTAAAAATAGGAAAGCACCTCTTAAGCGGGCCTCCGCCTAAGAGGTCTTTTTTTATTTTTGTTTGTTCTCTTTTTTCTTTTCAGGCTTTGTGATTTCTAGTGTCTCGATGATTTTCCCGGCATTGTAATCCCCTAATTCACTTGAGAATTCTTCCTCCAGCACCTGCTTATTCATAGGCTTTTTATGATTTTGCATATCTCTGCTATGGCGGTTTTTCTTCAAAATCACATGCCTCCTTGCCGGCCCTGTTTGGAATTGCGGTTTGCACCTCTAAAATTCGGGTTGTCATGATACTGGGTCTTAAATGAATTCGGGTCCATGCTCTCGGTAGGTGTATTGTTATTTTTAATGGCTTCATCGACTTCGGCTTTGCGCTTCATACGAATCCTCCTTGCCTGTTTTTAGAGATTTTTTCGTTAAATGATGCAGGAGCGCTAAACCGCCACCTGTAGATGTTAGGTTCTCCAACTGAAACAGAGGCACACATCTTTTTTTTGGCAATCAAAAAACACCGCACAACATGCGGTGTTTTTCTATCCGATAATCACTCTTTCCTTCGGATAATGATAATTCGCTTCAATTTCTTTTCTTCCGATCAAATACAGGAAGGTCAGAATACCGATTCGCCCGATAAACATGCAAATCATAATGACACATTTTCCAACGCTGCTCAAATCAGCAGTAATTCCAAGTGACAGTCCGGTTGTACCGAACGCTGAGCACACTTCAAACAGAATCTCCAGCAATGAATGCTCTTCTGTAATCGTAAGTATGAGTGTCGCGCCAAAAACGAGGAGGATCGCCATCATGGCGACAACAAGCGACTTCATGAGATCAGCAGGATGCAGTTCCCGTTTGAATACCTTTACTGACTTATTGCCGCGGGCAAAATGAAACAGCGCCAGAAGGGTCAGGGCAAAAGTCGTTGTCCGTATGCCTCCCCCTACTGAACTTGGCGACGCTCCGATAAACATCAGCGCACTCATAAACAGCAGAGTGGGGTCAGACAGCTGGCTGATATCAATCGTGGCCAGCCCTCCGCTCCTTGTTGTCGTTGATTGAAATAGAGAAAGGAATAAAATATCATGCCACGATTTACCGGCAAACAAATGATTTGCTTCAAGCACATAGATCCCTATAGAACCAAACAAAACAAGCGCGCCAAACATACTAGTTGTAATTTTTGTGAATAAACTAAACGGATATCTTCGGTTTTTTGAAAACAAAAAGTCTTTCACTTCCACTAAAACAGGGAAACCGATGGCTCCGAAAACAATCAATAACAGTGTAATAAATTGCACAAAATAATCATGCCGATATGGAATCAGAGAGCTGCCTGTTATATCGAAACCAGCATTTGTGGTTGCACTGACACTGGCAAAAAAACCATGCAAGTAAGCATCTTGAATGGAATCGTAGTATGTTAAAAAATATGTCCCAAGAATGATCGCGCCAAAGAACTCAATCCATAATATGAGAAAGAGAATCTGTTTCATGAGATTCACGATCCCAGAAAATTGTGATTGATTTTGATCGATCATCATTAATTTCCGTTCTTTTAATCCTATTCTTTTGCCCATTAACAGCCAAACAGAAGTGCCTAATGTCATAATGCCAATTCCGCCAAACTGCAGAACAAACGCAAGAATAACAATTCCTGTTGAGCTAAATGTATCAGCGGTATTCACAACAGAAAGCCCGGTGACACTTACGGCGCTCACTGCTGTAAACAGAGCGTCGATAAAAGACCACTCTGCCCCTTGTTTATGGGCTACAGGAAGGCTCAATAAAATAACTGCAACCGTCACCGCTAGAAAGTAATAAACAGCGATCAGCTGGGC
Organism: Bacillus sp. K7; assembly: GCF_053903245.1. Lineage (NCBI taxonomy): Bacteria > Bacillati > Bacillota > Bacilli > Caryophanales > Bacillaceae > Bacillus > Bacillus sp. K7. Next base: position 1,412,572 of record NZ_CP096406.1, on the reverse strand, counting down.
CGGCGACAATGCCTGTATCAATTTTCCAAACTTTAATTTCATGTAAAATCCTTCTGCCTCTCTTTTTAAGTACGGTAATTATTCTAAAGATATTGGACACATTTTTAAAGGCTTTTACGCAACATTTTCTTAACTTGCTTATTTTTTTATCATTTTAGTCAAAGGATAAAATAAAAAACCTCTGAGAGGTTCTCTCAGAGGAACAAGATGTTTGTTTTATTTAGATTCTAACCGTCTGATTCGCTCATCCAAATCAGGGTGAGTAGAGAAAAGCGAAGAGTGCTTCTTGCCATTAATTTTTAATGTTTGGACAGCTGCCTGATCGTCTTCCTTAATGCGGGAAGAATAGCTCTGAAGCGTACGCAGCGCGTGAATCATTTTATCCTTGCCCGCCAGATCGGCTCCTCCTCTGTCAGCGTGGAATTCACGATGGCGTGAGTACGCAAACACAACAAGGCTGCCGAGAATGGAAAAGACAATCTGAAAGACAATCACTGCAATAAAATGAACGATCGGCGCAAGGTCTTCCTTGACAAAACGGCTTGCAATCCATGCTGCGATACGGGATAAAAAGACGACAAAGGTATTGACGATACCTTGTAAAAGCGTCATCGTTACCATATCACCGTTAGCGATATGCGCGACCTCGTGGGCAAGCACACCTTCAACCGCGGCATCATCCATTTGCTCCAGCAGCCCTGACGACACTGCCACAAGAGAACGGCGTTTTGACGGTCCAGTCGCAAATGCGTTCACTTCAGGCGACCGGTAAATGCCGACCTCCGGCATTTTCGTTAAACCGGCAGAACGGCTTAATCGATGAACACGATCAACCAATTGCTGTTCTTCGTAACTGAGCGTGTGTTTTTCCGGATTCAGCACTTTGACGCCCATCATCGTCTTTGCCATCCATCTGGACATCGCAAGAGACGTAAAGGAGCCGACAAAACCAACGACTAAACTGAACACAAGGAGCGCAATAGGATTGATACCGCCATCAGCGGTAAAGTACGTCCCGACTCCGGTAACCGAGCTTAAAACAGATAAAACGATCCCGATTGTGGTAAGCACCAAAATATTTGTTAAAATAAACAGAAAAATTCGTTTCGCCATAATAACCTCCGTTATTTTAAGTTCAAAAGAACCTGTATATTTAAATTATAAAACATCTGTTTGAAAATGCAAGGAATTAGACGTATGATGTTAATGTATTGCTGACGCTTCCATTTGAATTCATACATAGACTTTATCTTCGCGTCAAATTGTTTTGAAGAGGTGAACAATGAACATTTTCAAACTCACTCGAACCGATATGGTGCGGCTGCTGTATTCCCTAAAAGGACAGGGAGAAATAAGCCCGCTTGACATTGTCGTCCAATCAGCGAACATGTCAGCAAATAAAGCTGCCAATCATCTTGAAATTCCTGAATTTCTTTCAAGATATGAACGAAAAAAACAAAAGAAAGAATACGGGCTCTCTACAAACGAAATTGTAGAACTTGGCAACTTATGCGAGCTGACTTCATTAAAGTCAACCGCAATCCAAAATTGGGTAAAGCGTGATTTCAAAGATTTGATCGGACATCCTGAGCTGGGCAAAAAATATTCGGTTGAACAGGCTGTCATACTTTTAATTGTACGTGATTTAAAATCCATTTATGACTTTGAACATATACGGGGTATTTTAACAGTAGCGTTTAACACCATCTCAGACAGAACCGATGATGTCATCAGCCCGATTTCTTATTATGAAAGCTGCGCATACGTGCTTGATGCCGTTCATCACCAGGACAAGCCTTCTATGAAGGAATCGAATCTGCAGGAGATCGTCGAACAAGAAACTGATCGCCTCCGCAACCGTTTTGAAGAACTGAATGACAGCCAATGGCTTAAAATCAGACAGATTATAGCCATTACAGTTCTCTCCATTTTAACGTTCCATATTCAGGCAACCGCACATAAAATGACAGCTGACATCTTATAAGCTGCGGCACCCCCGGCTCAAATCCGGGGGTTTTCCTATTCTCCACAACAATTGCCAGCATAAATAACCCCCGTACATTTCAAACTAAATACGCGTTAAGAATTCTTTATAGAAAAAGGAGATGAAAAAGATGGCGAGCAGAAATAAACTCGTTGTTCCAGGGGTGGAGCAGGCACTAGACCAATTTAAACTCGAAGTGGCTCAAGAATTCGGTGTGAACCTTGGTTCTGATACAGTCGCACGCGCTAACGGCTCTGTAGGCGGAGAAATGACAAAGCGGCTGGTACAGCAAGCACAGTCACAAATAAATGGCACAACTAAATAAATCCAGGCCTTTATTCGCCGGGGTCACTCGGCGAATCTTCAGTTTGGGCTGAATGATTTTCACTGTTGTAGCCGTTTGGATTACGGCGGTCAGAAGCGTTATCTCCATTTGACGAAGAACGATTCTTTCCTTGCTCGCCGTTATTCCAATCCCGGTGATATTGGCTTTGATCCTTCCCAGTGCTGTTTCCTTCATTTCCTTTATCTTGAGGATCTTGTATTGGGGTTTTTTGATCCCCATCTTTTTCAGGGTTTATGTTTTCATCTGATTCCTTTACCTTCTTATCTTTGTCACCATCGTTAGTCTTATCATCTGTTGTATCTTTTTTCTGATCTTTGGAATCCGTATCATCCAGCTGTTCATGATCTCCTTGCTTGCTGTCCTGTCCGTCAGGTTGATCGATGGTTTCATCCTCATTTCCGGCATTCTTCTGGTCCTCTGTATCGGATGGTTTGCTCGGGTCCTCTTTTGAATCTTTATTGTCATTCATTTCAGTTGATTTGATGTAGCTGCCTGTTGAAACGCCTTTTTTTCTTGCTTTTTCCCTTGTTTGCATATCTGACTCAAGAGATTCCATGCGGTATGTTGTTTTATATTTTTCGGTCACATCATTGAGCTGTTTTTTCACAGCTTTTTTATATGTATTGTCTTCCGTATTTTCATAAACAGTGGAAATCAATATTTCTTTCGATTCCTTTACATATCCATGTTCACTGCAGTCGGTAATAATATCATCTATCACCTTTTTAAAATCTGTCTTCTCCCAATCATCTATATCATTAACGACCTTCTTTCCCTCATCATTTAGAGGCGTCAGTTCAATCACTTCGTAATCGCTGTTTAACGCCATTTCAACGCTTGGATTAATATCAATTGTCATATACGCATAGGCCTTATTATTAGAAAAAACGGGGAGAATAATAAAAATAAAAAGCATAATAGCGGTCATCGTAACGATCCCCATTTGGAAAGGGCGCAGTTTGAAAAAATCAAAAAAGCTGGCCCTTCTGCCCATGCGTGATTCACTCGGAAGCATGATTTCTTCTCCGATTTCATAGCTGCGGCGATCATTTTTTGCTTTTAAAAATTGTCCGTCAGGGGTCAGCAACGTGACGAATTTTCTATTTTTCTCTACTATAATCCCTCTTCTCATGAGTGCAGCACCCCTTTAAGATAATCTTTCAAATAAATATAATCACCCGTAATGATAATACACATCGCAATAATATATTTTCGGTTTCTCTCAATCGTTTTTCGGCTTACAGAGACTAGCTGTTCGAGCTGTTTCACCGGAAGCTGTTTCTTTGTATACAGGATAGCGGCCAATTCTTCATGTTCAACAAGGGTCATTGCCACCTTTATGGCGTTTTGCCTTGCGTCCGCGTGCTTTGGAGAGTTTTCAAGCAGCTCTTGAAACGATAAACCATAATCTTTGAGCTGCTTTTGAAAATAGATGATTTCCTCCCGCCTCTGCTCCTGTTCAATCTGACGGCGGTATTCATCAATGGAAAGCTCAGCTTCAATCAGGCTTTGCGATGACTCCTGATCGTCCCCTTCCTGTAAATCGATATTGATATTTTGTGCGCTTCTCGCTTCTTTTCTAATGTAATCAATGACTTTTCTTTTTATAATAAGCTCAGCAAAGGCGAGCAGAGAATTCCCTTTTTCAGGTGAATATTTTTCAATAGCTTCATTAAATGCGATGAGCCCGATGCTGAACTCATCGTCTTTTTCATCTATATATCGTTTACAAACGGATGAAACCGTCTTTGCGATAAATGGCTTATATTGCTGTATTAATTGATTCTGCAGATCTTTATTGCCTTTTTGTATACTTTCAACCGTTTTTTCAAGCGTTTGCTTCTTTTTTCCTAATTTAAACAAAAGGCTAAGCACTGGTTTCACCTCAGTTCCTCCCTATAACTACTCATTAATGATAGCTAATTTGATAGGGATTCGCAAAGGAGAAAAAGAAATATTGATTTCCAATGTCTCAATTATGACAAACCATTCTGACGTACTATACATGATTTCGTGCCTTTCTAGAGAATTAAGGGGGTTTTATCAGTGTTTTTTGTAACAAAGCTGTTATAAAAATGTTATTTTATTTCGGCTATGAAAGCGTTCCAAACATGAAAAGACTCCGCTTTTTAGCAGAGTCTCAGAACGATGCGAGGGTTTGTCGACATCTGAAACGCCGCTTTCTTCAAGCGGAGTCTTTCAGATTATGCCCTTTCCCGGCTGTTACTTTGTTCGTTTTGTGTGCCCTCCGGCTGTTTTTTGCCTGACATGAACCAGCCGCAAACCGCAATTGCCGCTAAGACAACCCAGAATATCAGCTTCCATGTTCCAGAATGGATAAAGTGCTCGGAAACAATTGCGATGTCGTGATGGGCAAGTGTGTATAAAGCGAGTTTCACTCCGACCCAGCCGACAATGACAAAGGCTGCCGTTTCTAGGCTTGGACGTTCCTTTAATAACTTAACAAACATTGAAGCCGCAAACCGCATGATCACCAGGCCAATGATTCCACCGGCCAATATGACGAGAAATTGTCCCCCGTCAAGTCCGCCGATCTTCGGAAGTGAAGTTGCAGGAAGCGTAACCGCCAGCGCTACCGCCGCTAAGATAGAATCAACCGCAAACGCGATATCTGCCAATTCAACTTTTAAAACAGTCGGCCAAAAACCGCTTTGCTTCGCCTCTTTATGTGTGTCTTCTTTTTTAAATACGTATCTTTTCAATAAGTGGCTGATTGAGATATACAACAAGTAGATCGCGCCAATCGCTTGAACCTGCCATACGTTGACCAAAAAAGAAATGGCGAATAAAGAGCCAAACCGCAGAACAAAAGCTCCTGCCAATCCATAAAATAAAGCCTTTTTTCTTTTTTCCTCCGGCAAATGTTTTACCATTACCGCCATCACTAACGCGTTATCAGCGGCCAAAATACCTTCCAGCCCGATCAAGACGAGAAGAACCCAACCATACTCCAATAATAATGCTGCATCCATAAGTGATACCCTCCCCAAAAAGTTGTTTTCTTTCTCTTCATCCGATCTTATGACGGCCGGTCCATGCAAAAAAGACCTTTGCCGACATAAGGCAAAGGTCTTGCTAGACATGAATGAAGGCATGCCAACAAAGCCGATGGATCTCACAATCCATGAAATGACGACTTTGTTTCCGGAACACAATCCGGACGCTACTCCCCTTTGGGATTTCAAGAAATATGATTTTATACGTCAATGATATGCGCAGCGCGATGATTTGTCAACGCTTATTTTTTAAAAATACAGATAAGTCTTCGGCGTGCACGCGTTTTTTCCTCTTTTTGATCAGCAAGTAGGCCACGAACAAAGCCAAAATGGCGATCCCGATCGGAAGCATGTATTGATCGAGAATAGAGCCGACTTCCTTCCAATTTTCACCGAGCTTCACACCGAGGTACACATATACAAATGTAATGGGCAGCATGGCGATGAAAGTGTAAATCGAAAACACCCAAACGTTCATTTTTGCAATGCCGCACGGTATGGAGATCAATGTGCGGATGCCTGGCAAGAAACGGCCGCTAAAGGCCACAAAGCCCCCGTGTTTTTTAAAAAATTCATCCGACTTATCGAGGGCTTCAGGCTTAATGAAGAGGTACTTCCCGAAACGCTCAAGAAACGGCCTCCCGCCGTATCGGCCTATCCAATATAGCGTGAGCGGGCCGGCCACTCCTCCGAGAGATCCTGCCAAAACAGCGCCGGCAAGCGTCATATCCCCTTTAGACACCCAATAACCCGCAAGCGGCAGGACGATTTCAGCAGGGATAAACTCAATACAGAGCGCCAGAAATATTCCAAAATAAGATAAGCTTTTAAATGCTTCTATCCAAGACATAACCAGTTCTTCGATATCCATCACTTCCCTTTTTTCATCTTTATGTATCATACATTTTGTTTTTTCGGAAAACGTCAACATGATTTTAACACATATTTCACGGTCAGCTGAACTAAAAAAAGATCTCTTTCAATTTCTATGATCTCAAAGGCTGTAACTCTGCCGTTAAACAGCCGATAATAATGAGAGTCAACAAGACTGGAACAACGGGGGGAATCTCCATTTGGAAATACACGTATCGTATAATATAACACTCATATGTTTATCAATTCTAATTGCCTGTGCCGCAGCGTATATTTCCCTTGAACTGTCAAGGAAAGTCACCATTCATACAGGTTTAAAAAGTAAGATCTGGCTGATTGGCGGCTCACTTATTATGGGATTCGGTATTTGGTCAATGCATTTTGTCGGGATGATGGCCGTCGATATCGACATGCCGATCCAATATGAATTCATGCCTTTAATTGCGTCCATTGGCGCAGCTGTTTCCGGATCATTTGTGTCCCTCTATTTTGTCAGCCGGCACATTCTTACATATTATAGACTGCTTACCGGGTCAGTTGTGCTTGGCGCGTCTATTGCATCTATGCATTATATCGGAATGTCTGCCATTTCCCGGGTAATGATTACGTACGAACCGCTTCTTTTTACAGCATCCATTCTGATTGCGATTGCGGCCTCTTTCGTCTCGTTAAAAATATTCTTTGACTTGGCCATGAAAAAACATTCTGATCACCTTATGATCTATAAAGTCATCAGTTCGATTGTAATGGGGATAGGCATTTCAGGCATGCAATATACAGGGATGCTTGCGGCAACTTTCCGTTTGGATATGGCACCGCCCGGAAGCCATATGGAAATCCATACGTTTCATTGGTCGATTTTTGTTGCGTTAATTATTTTCTGTATTCAAACGCTATTGTTATTCAGTTCCCATGCCGATCGAAAGTTTATTAAACAAAGCGAACGCATAAAGGATAATGAACAGAGATTTGAGTCTTTGATCGTCCATAATATTGACGCCATCTTTATTTTATCATTAGAAGGTGAGATTATATCCTCTAATCACGCTGGCGAGGACATGATCAGAAAATTTGGATTCAACATGAAAAATTGGAAAGATTATACTTCAGAGAAATTCAAACAACTTTTTGAGCAGGTCAAACTAGATAAACAAGCCATCAACAGTGACAGCGAACTAATCACTGAAAAAGGCCAGTTTCACTTAAATATTACGCTCATACCCGTTGAAGTTCATCAAGAGCTGGACAGCATTTATGTCATTTGCAAAGATATGACAAAGCAGTATAGGGCAGAAAAAGAAATCCATAGAATGGCTCATTACGATTCACTTACAGATTTACCAAACAGACGGCATGCCATCTCTCACTTAACAGAGGTGCTGAATCGCGAGCATACCTTGGATTATAACACCGTTGTCTTCTTTCTAGACTTAAATCGATTTAAAGTGATAAACGATGCGTTAGGACATAATGTCGGTGATCAGCTGCTTCAGATGACAGCTAAACGCCTGTCATCTGTTGTACCTGATAATGGGTTTATCGCCCGTCTCGGCGGTGATGAATTTATTATTATATTGACTGACGCCAATACCGGAACAGGCGAAGCGGATAGTGTAGCAAGAAAAATAATCCAAAAATTCAAAAAACCTTTTAAGATTCAGGAGCATACACTTATTACATCTGTCAGTATCGGAATTGCGATATCACCGAAAGATGGGACGAACGGTCTTGAATTGATGAAAAAAGCCGATATGGCGATGTATGCCGCCAAAGAGCGAAACAAAAGCAAATACAGATTCTATTCTTTTTCAATCGGCAACAAAGAAACGGGCAAGCTTAACCAAGAGATGGAGCTCAGAGAGGCAATAGAAAACGATCGATTTATCTTGCATTATCAGCCGCAATTCAGTGCAAAAAACCAAAAAATGACGGGTGCTGAGGCGCTGATACGCCTTGTCACACCTGACGGACAGCTGCGTCCTCCCGGAGAATTCATCGGCGTTGCTGAAGAAACGGGTCTCATTATTGATATCGGAAAGTGGATTATAGATGAAGCATGCAAGCAGGCAAGAGCCTGGTATGAGAAAGGCTTTGATCTTTCTGTCGCCATTAATATTTCCGCCAGACAGTTTCAATCCGAAGAACTGATTCCTCTGATCAAGGATACGCTTGATAAATACCAGCTCCCGCCGCAGCTTCTGGAAGTGGAAGTGACAGAAAGCATGACAATGGACAATCTCGATCACTCCAAGAAGGTGTTGTCGTCTTTAACGGAATTAGGCATCAGGATCAGCATTGACGATTTCGGAACAGGGCACAGCTCCCTTAGCTATTTAAAGGACTTTCCGATACACAGGCTTAAAATTGACAAATCGTTTATCGACGATATTCAGACCCATCCGAAATCAGAGCAAATTACCGGGGCGATTATTGCCATGGGACATCAGCTGTCTTTGCAGGTGATTGCTGAAGGCGTGGAAAACTCAGCCCAAAAACAGCTTCTTTACGAAAAAGGCTGTGACCATTTACAGGGCTTCTTTTTCAGCAGGCCGATACCGCCGGAACAACTCGAACAATTAATTCTCGAACAGCCGCCGCTTTCATAGCGACGGCTGTTTTTTTACCCATAAGTTACTACACATGAATCGTTCTCCACCTCTTCACACTAAAGAAAAAAAGGGGTTTATCGATATGCATACAATGTGGAAGGGATCGATCAGTTTCGGATTAGTAAACATCCCAATCAAGCTTTATGCGGCCACAGAAGATAAAGACATCAAGCTGCGCAGCCTCCATAAGGAGGATCACGCACCCATCAAATACGAAAAAATTTGCACGAATTGCGACAAAACACTCGATCCTGATGAAATTGTGAAAGGATATGAATATGTAAAAGGAAAATATGTTGTGCTGACGGACGAAGATCTAAAAAGCTTAAAGCAGGAGCATGAGGAAAAAGCGGTTGAAATTGTTGACTTTGTTCAGCTTCAGGACATTGATCCGATTTATTTTAACCGCTCCTACTTTGTCGGACCCGGAGATAACGGCACGAAAGCCTATACCCTTCTCCGTGAAGCGCTGCGTTCAACCGGAAAGATCGGCATCGCCAATATGACAATCAGATCGAAGCAGCAGCTAGCCATTCTCCGCGTTTATGAAAATTGTATCGTAATGGAGTCTATCCATTATCCTGATGAGGTCAGAAGCGCGGTCCATGTCCCGGGTGTACCGGATCAATCGAATGTAAATGATAAGGAGCTGCAAACCGCGATCACATTAATAGATGAACTGACAGCTGAGTTTGAGCCGGAGAAATACGAGGATACGTACAGGCAAGCGCTGCTGCAAAGAGTCAACGACAAGCTCGAAAATAAGGAAACAGCCGTCACACCTGACAAAGCGCCTCCTCGTGAAGATGTCATTGATCTGGTCAGCGCCCTGCAAGCAAGCATCGACAGAACAAGAAAGCCGAACCGGGAAAAACCGGCAGCAGAACCCGCACAATCTGCTGAACCGAAAGGAGCCGGAGATAAAAAACAAAAAACGACTAGAAAAAAAGCCTCCGGCACGTCATAGCCCATGGCGTTCACCATGCAGCCCGTCCTTACTTCGTCACCGCCAATCGGAGCAGAATGGCACTACGAAATAAAATATGACGGGTACCGCTGTATTCTCAGCATCCATTCAGCAGGTGTGACCTTAACCAGCAGAAATGGCTTGGCGCTTACCAGTACCTTCCCTGAAATCACGCAATTCGCCAAAACCGCCTTTCAGCATATGGAAAAAGACCTTCCGCTGACACTAGATGGCGAAATCGTATGTTTGGTGAACCCTTGCCGTTCAGATTTTGAGCACATTCAAGTACGGGGGCGTTTGAAAAGACCGGATAAGATCCAAGAAGCGGCCAATGCGCGGCCGTGCTGCTTTCTCGCCTTTGATTTGATAGAGCGCCGCGGAGAGGATATATCGTCTCTTTCGTATCTGGATCGAAAAAAATCGCTGTATAGCCTGATGGCCGCCGCAAAGCTTCCTGCATCTCCAGACCCTTATGCAAAGGAAGCTATTCAGTACATCCCCTCCTGCGACCATTTTGAATCGACCTGGGAGAAGGTTGTGAAATATGACGGAGAAGGAATTGTAGCGAAGAAAACAAACAGCAAATGGCTTGAAAAGAAGCGGTCATCCGATTGGCTTAAATATAAAAACTTTAAACAAGCTTACGTTTGCATAACAGGGTTTAACCCCAATAATGGATTTTTGACGGTGTCAGTGCTAAAACACGGCGTAATGACACCGATTGCCTCTGTCTCGCACGGAATGCGTGATGAGGAAAAAAACGCCATACGCGAGATTATGGAACAGCATGGACATCGATCATCAACAGGCGAATTTACGCTTGAACCATCGATTTGCGCAACCGTTCAATACTTAACGATTCTCCAGGGCACATTAAGGGAGGTATCGTTTGTCGGTTTTGAATTTCAAATGGATTGGAGCGAATGCACGTATGCCCAAGTCATACGCCATTCCAAAACCGTCCATCCGAAGCTTCAGTTCACAAGCCTGGATAAAATCATATTTGAAAAGAATAAAAAAACAAAGGAAGATTTTATTCAGTACATGATTGAAGTCAGTGACTACCTGTTCCCATTTCTGAAAGACCGTGCCGTCACCGTCATCCGCTATCCGCATGGATCTGGGAGCGAATCGTTTTTTCAAAAAAACAAACCGGACTATGCGCCGGATTTTGTTCAATCTTTCTATGACGGAAGCCATGAACATATCGTCTGCGAGGATATGTCCACTTTATTATGGCTTGCCAACCAGCTTGCTTTGGAGTTTCATGTTCCCTTTCAAACCATTAAAAGCAGGCGTCCGGCTGAAATTGTCATTGATTTGGACCCGCCCTCACGAGAGGACTTTCTTATGGCCGTGCAGGCTGCGAATGAACTGAAGCGGCTGTTTGACTCCTTCGGTATCACATCATACCCGAAGCTGTCCGGCAACAAGGGCATCCAGCTTTATATTCCCTTGTCCCCTGAGACATTTACGTATAAAGAAACACGCCAATTCACACAGCTGGTGGCAGCGTACTGCACAAATGCATTTCCCGAGCTATTTACCACCGAACGCCTGATCAAAAACAGGCACGGCAAATTGTACCTTGATTACTTGCAGCACGCTGAAGGAAAAACGATTATTTGTCCTTATTCGACAAGAGGAAACGAGCTTGGCACTGTCGCAGCCCCGCTCTATTGGCACGAGGTCCAAACCTCCTTAATACCTTCTATGTTTACAATTGATACCGTCGTCGAACGGATTAGAAAGCAGGGCTGCCCTTTTTTTGATTTTTACCGCAATCCGCAAGACGAACCTCTTAGCGCGATTTTACATCAGTTGAAAAAACAAAGCTGACTCACGTTCGAGCAGGGACGCCAGCCAGTATCATGAGGTTTGTCAACATGCGAAAGAGCTGACGATATAAGTCAGCTCTTTTTCGTTCAACTGTACTTTTTTTCTAGCCTCTCTTTTTCTTGACGCTGAAGCGGGCTCAGCGGCTCATTATACAAATCGATATCAATCGCATATTTCGGCCGCCTTTTCACTTCGGAAAAAATGGTTCCGATATACTCTCCGATGATCCCGATTCCCATTAATTGCAGTCCGCCCAAAAACCAAATGGAAATAATGAGCGACGCCCAGCCTGCGTTTGTATGGCCGAGCAGCTTTTGTATAAAGGCACCGACTCCCGCCACAGCGCTGAGGAGAAATAAAACAAAACCTAAAAGCGTAAAAAAGCGTATCGGCGCGACACTGAATGATGTAATCCCGTTAAAAGCGAATGAGAGCATTTTTTTCAGCGGATACTTCGTTTTTCCGGCAAAGCGCTCCTTCCGGTCATACAAGACTTCGGCTGATCTAAAGCCGATCATGGGAACAATGCCTCTTAAAAACAGATTCGCTTCCGGATAGCGTGCAAGCTCTTCAAGCGATCTTTTATTCATTAAACGAAAATCAGCATGATTATAAATTAATTTAATTCCAAGCTTATTCATGAGGCGATAAAATCCTAAAGCGGTCGTCCGCTTGAAAAAGGTATCGGTTTTTCTGCTGCGGCGGACACCGTAAACGATCTCGCACCCCTCATGAAACTTTAATATAAAATCCCGGATAACAGAAATGTCGTCCTGCAGATCAGCATCAATCGAAATCACGCAGTCAGATTTGTTCTTCGCTTTATGCAGTCCGGCTAAAAGCGCTCTTTGGTGCCCGACATTGCAGGCTAATTTTAAGCCCGTAATCTTCTTGTTTTTTATGCTCTCCATGGCAATCAAAGCCCAAGTGCGGTCTTTGCTGCCATCATCGACAAACAGGATTTTACTGTCTTCAGCGATTAATGTTTCTTCAATTAATCCGTCTATAACCCCTGTCAGCTGACGGCAGGTCTCTTGAAACACTTCCTCTTCATTGAAACACGGAACGACGATGGTTAACACTGGCTGTGGCTGTGGCTGTTTCAATCGATATCCTCCTTATTTTGTTTCATATAAATAAATGCGCCAGGCCGAATCTTTATGGTCAAACGTCTTTACCAGCGCGAGATGGTTTTGATCAGCATTCATGATCGGAACGGCAGAAAAAATGTAACGCCCGCCCATTTTTTTAAATACAGCTGTATTTAATTGAAGATGATTGATCGTTTTGTTCGAGTTCTTTTTAAAATCGTATCGTTTCCCGAGCTCATCGACAAAAAGGTAGCAACGGCTTCCCCATTCATCAAAATATTGTTTCAGCCGAGCGTTTTTTTCAAGCTCTTTTTCAATGATTTGCCTAAATTGATATTTATATGAAAGCGGATACAGGTTGTTATACGTATCTAATGTGTAAAACCCGTTATATTGGGCGATAGACGGATGCAATCCAATGCTCGCCACCCTGTATGAATCTTGCGGACGCCCGATATACTCCTTAATCTCCTTGAATTGCTCAGATGCATAAAACTCCCGGAATGTCGGCGCGTTGTAGTGGACGCCATACGTATATTCTTCATTAAAAGGCGCCAACACCATCAGCTGTGCAGCGACTGCACCGTGCACAAGCCATTTCCACCCTCTCCCCATCCGCCAAATAAGGTATAAAGCAAGCGCAAAGCTCACGTATATGACAAGCGGCCGCAGAAAATGAAAACGGGCAAAATTAAATTCAGCTAAAAAGGCAAATTTCTGCTTTGGCACCGCCCATATTTTGTTGAACCAAAACGCATACCATAAAGACAGGCCGTAATTTAGCCCACATAAAAACAGATAAACATTTTCCAGCTTTGTCCGATTTCGCTTGAACAGTATAGCTGCGAAAACAATCAGCAGAATCGGGAGGATGACAACGGTATGAACGGTCATCACATGATTATGGCCGTAGACAAAGTTTTTCACGGATAGACGAAGTGAATGCCATACATCATGCCGGGATGAGATAAATTCAAGCCGATGCATCGGCGCGTGGGAGAACAGCATCGAGTACACGAGCCGATATTCAACGAAAAGATAAATACTCGTCATAAATGCAATACTGCCTAAAAACATCAAATTCCATCTTCTTTTTGTGATGGCATCATATAGCCAAAAGCACGCCATTCCTGCCAAGAAAAAGAAGAAACCTAAAACAAAGCTTGAGTATAAAGGAAGCAAACCGAGCGTCAGCCACTCTCTCCACGAGATATCACCTTTTCGGATATTCAAAAAAGCCCACAGTGCCAAAGGATATCCAAGCGTACTCAGCATTCCAGAAGGCCAAAAAGGTGTTAAGGCAAATGCCAGCGATACGCCTATTCGGATAAAAGCCGCTTTTGGCTCCGGAATCACATGTTTCTTCAGCAATACATACATTCCAAAAAAAGCGACGACCCTCGTAATCGTCTGGCTTATCGCATAGGCGGTCATGGAAGAAAAGAAAGCGTGCAGCCAAACAATTCCGCTCCACTCAGTGCCAAAAGCATCTCTCGGCAGCCCGTTAATAATTTGCGGAATGGCAGCGTCAATCTTGCCGACGATTTCTCCGCTGTCTGCCAAAACCTTGTACCAAGCGATATTGGAATCTAAATTATCGTGGACGCGAATATGGGCATCTTCCTTTAAAATAAAAAGCGGTGATACATACAGCAAAAGGAGAAATAATGCGATCCAGAGATAATATGTTTCTTTTTTGTGTTGTCTCATCAATCGTAACATCGCTTACACATCCATTTGTTATTCTGACTCCATATCCGGCATGTTCTGCCTCATGTGTCAAAATTTATTATCCCTTTTCCCTTCCAAAACATTCATCAGAAGACAATCCGTTTTCACCCCGTCTGTTACCCATTAATTCCCGCTATCTTTAAGGTACGACCACTTACTATACTGATAGAAGGGAGGGGATATACGTTGTTTACAATCTTACTTTCATTGGCCATAATACTCGTATCTGTGCCATTTATATATAGAGCGAACCGCAATACAAAAGATGTGAAGGTCAACACCATTTCAATTGATCAAAAAGACGGCCTTCCAGCCAGAAAAAAATTGAATATCCTTCATTTATCAGATTTTCACTTAGAAAACATTTCTGTTTCACCTGAAGAGCTATATCGCTTAACAAAGAATCAGCCTGTGGATATCATTGCGCTTACCGGAGATTTTCTAGATCGGAAACGCAATATTCCGAAGCTGGCGGGTTATTTACATGCATTGCAAAAGCTGAAGCCTGCATATGGAATGTACGCGGTGTTCGGCAACCATGATTATGTATTGAAAGATAAGGACTTTCAGAGATTGAAGCGTGTTTTAGAGGAAAACGGCTGTATCACGCTTCAAAATGAACATGTTCAAATCGAGACGGCTGCAGGGCCTGTCAATATTATCGGCATTGATGATTACAGCACGAAACGCAGTAATATTACCGGCTCTTATCAAAATCTAGAAAATGGCTATCAGCTCGTATTAACACATGACCCAAACATTATTCTGGATATGAAAGATGTTCATTTTGATTACCTGCTATCAGGCCATTTCCACGGCGGGCAAATTCATTGGCCAAAACCGTATCATTTGGTGAAAATGGGCAAGCTCGTGCGCATGAACATGATTAAAGGCCTTCATTATCACAATGATAGACCGTTTTATATCAGCGAAGGCTTGGGACAAACCGGTGTGAATATCCGTGTCGGAAGCCGCCCCGAAGTGACATTTCATCAGATTTAATCAGAAAAGACTGTGCTGACCAAAGCATCAGTCTTTTTTTTGGTAAGTGTTCTCAAGCTTTTCTTTTGAGATAAACAAATAGGATGAATTCGGTATTTGCCGCAAGCTTGCTGGCCTTGACGTTAAATATAAAATTGGCAGATGGGTCATCTTTTTAAAGCATCTGTAAAAGGGGTTGACCGGAGGAACCACGTCAAAGCCGAGTCTTTCCACGCCTTTGTCAAGCATCGTAATCCCAATGATTCCTTTGATTTTCTCTCTTTTTTTATGATTGTTGATGTAATCCAAAAGAATCGGCATCGATTGATATACTTTTTGATAGATAATGATTCCCTTTCTGACGGCGCTCTCAATGCTTTGCAGCTCTCTGGCCAGCTTAATGTTGTGCAGGTGGATTTTTACGAGCACATCATTTTTCTGATATGCGTTCCGTCGCTCAGCACGACATGATGCCCTTTGTACTTCGTCAACCTGACCCGAAAGACGCTTTTTCGATCTTTGTCAATCAAGGTTAATCTTGAAAAAAAGAAATAAATCGGATCAATCACTCTCCAAATGGAAAGGAGACAGGTTTTCATCTCTTCACTTCCTTATGATCAAATACACCCTTATATTTTGTGACCATTCTCCCCAAAATATAGTTGCCATATTTTTTAGGAGGACCATCATGAAAAACATTCTCATTTTTCCTTTTTTAAGCATTTCCACCGGGCACCACCATGTTGCAGATGCCCTTCAGGCTGAACTGGATTCTCAAGGATTCGCATCTGAGAAAATGGATATCTTTTCACACACATATAGACGATTAGAAAAATTGACCTCTGGGGCGTATTTAAAATGGATTCAGCACTTCCCGAAAACGTACAGCGGCATTTACAGGCTCCTCGCCTGCGGCCAATATCAGATTGACAAACGCTATACCATGTACGAATGGCTGTTCACACAACAAATGAGACACATCCTTAATGAAAAGCAGCCTGATATCGCCTTTTGCACACATGCGCTGCCTTCCTATCTGCTGAATCGGCTAAAGCCTGAATATCCGGATATGACGGTTGTGAATGTATATACCGATTTTTTTGTGAATCAATTATGGGGACGAGAGAACATTGATTACCATTTTGCTCCGAGTATTGATATCAAGATGCAGCTCATGTCTGAAGGAATCGATCAAAAAAACATATTCATGACTGGCATTCCCGTTCACCGGATGTTTGAAAGAGGATCAGATGACACCTGTCAGCATCATCCTCCATATACCATCATCATCACAGGCGGCAGTATGGGAGTCGGGGGTATTTTGAAATGGGTTCAGGATCTGTCGCCAGGCGGAAATATCTTATACAAAATATTATGCGGCCGGAACGAAAAGCTCTACAGCTATGTCAAAAGTTTACGCCACCCTTTGATTGAGGCCATTCCCTACCTTCACAGCAAAGCAGAGATGAACCGTTTATACGAACAGGCTTCAGGCATTATGACAAAACCTGGGGGCGTGACCATCAGCGAATGCTTACAGAAACGGCTTCCTGTCTTTATTTATCATGCGCTGCCAGGCCAGGAGGAAATGAATGTGAACCTTCTAAAAAAACGGAAGCTTGTCACAGATATGAGGAATTGGAACATGCAGCAAGCGGAAGAACGTATTGAGGCATTTTTTCAATCGAATGAACAGGTGAAAGAATATGAAAAACATGTCAATGAATATCTCGGCGAAATCTCTGATCGGAAGATAGAAGATGTGTTAAAAAGGCTTATAAGAAACAAAAAACACTCCCTGACACAGAGAGTGTAACTAGTTAACGAAATAGCAAATGCTGGCTGTGAATGCCTGCTTTCTTCAGCAGGTCGATCAGCTGGTCCTGTTCATCAGGCGATAGGCCTGAAAACGCTCTCGCAATACGCAGTGCATGAATCGGATAAATTTTATCCAAATACTCATTTCCCTTGTCAGTTAAATGCGCGTAAACAGAGCGTTTATCTTTCGGGTCCTGCTCCCTGACTAAAAACCCGTTTCTTTCTAATTTGTCAATGACATATGTGACGTTTCCGCTCACTAGCAGAAGTCTCGACCCAATTTGCTGTAATTTTTGCGGGCCTCTTGTGTAGAGAAGCTCCAATACAGCAAATTCAGTCGGATTAAAGCCATGCTCTTTGCTGTCACGGATACTATGTTCAGACACACTTTTGAAAGCCCTTGCAAAAACTCTGTACAAATTCATCGCACGCTCAACTTCTTCTTCGTTAAACGATAATCTCATCATATCTACCTCGTATATAGGATTTTTATAAAAAAATAATGAAAACCCTTACATATAATAAGAGTTCAGTCCCTTACTATATGTATTCGCTATCATTCGAGAAATTCCTTCTAAAAGCAAAAAATCCTTATACATTATCTTGTATAAGGATATTTTTTGTGATTTGGAATGCTGCGAAAAAAATACGCATATTCCTTCCGCAGTTCGGAAATCGTCATTTTGTTCATGACTTCTTTATTATAAACTCCAATTTGAAAGAGTTTTTCAGAATAGTGGCTTCTTTCTTTTTCTAAAGCGGATTTTAATAAATTGCTCATAGCGTCCTCCTTCATTATGAGGTATCCTATACACAAGATACTCTTTTTACATGAACGTGGTATGAATCTAATGTAAAGAATTTATGATGACGAAGATTGTCGGTAATGTCCGTTTTGAACTGATCTTAATAATTGTAGAGCATGCTCTCCGGCAAGCTGCATAAACGTCTCCAGCATTTGATCACGCTTGATATCCAACTCTATAATTTCTCTTGCCAGTGAGACCGCTTTTTCTTCCTCCATGATTATCCTTCCTCCTCAGTCATTCATTACATAAAGGATAAAACGCGCTTGGGTGTGACGCATTATTCTTGTTAATTTTTCTTCCGTATTTTTTCAAAAATCTTCTATTTGATGTTAGAAAATATGACAAGCGTCAGGTTTTTTCTCATTGTTTTTTATATACTATTATCAAAAGACAGCCAGGGGTGGAAAAATGACCACAGAAGATCATTCTTATAAAGACAAAAAAGTGATTTCAATCGGGATTGTGAGTGAATTGACAGGATTGTCCGTAAGACAGATCAGGTATTATGAGGAACGAAAGCTCATTTATCCTCAGCGTTCTTCAAGGGGAACGAGAAAATATTCTTTTGCCGATGTGGAGCGGCTGATGGATATTGCCAATAAACGTGAAGACGGCGTTCAGACGGCTGAGATTTTAAAGGATATGCGGAAAAAAGAGCAAATGGTAAAAAACGATCCGCAAGTGCGGAAAAAAATGCTGGAGGGGCAGCTTAATGCGCACTTTCGGTACAAAAACCGTTAAATGACAAAAGTCCGACTCACAATTGAGACGGACTTTTGTCATTTATAATGAGTGTATAAATGCAGTGGCAATGCCAAAATAAATTAATAAAGACAAAATATCGTTTAACGTTGTAATCAGCGGTCCTGAAGCGATAGCCGGGTCTACCTTCAGCTTGTGCAAAATAATTGGGATAATGGTTCCTGACATTGTGCCGATAATTAAAGTGAAGAACAGTGAAGAAGCGACAACAAATCCCAGCAGCGCGTTCCCCTGCCATAAGACGGAAACTATTGCAATCAGCACTGAACAAACCGCTCCGATATAAATACTGGTTCTGAATTCACGGAAGATCAGGCGCACAATCGTTTTTTTGTTCAATTCTTCTTTAGACAACCCTCGGATGACAACCGCGAGAGATTGTGTCCCCGTATTTCCTGTCATCCCTGACACCATCGGCATGAAAAACGCCAGCGCGACAACCTGCTGCAGCGCATCTTCAAAATAACTAATAATGCTTCCGGAAATCAGCCCGATAAACAAGAGCAAAATCAGCCATGGCAAGCGCCGGTATGCCGCCACATACGCCTTTGTGTCAAAGGTGATGTCTTTACCGGAAGCGGCAAACTTTTCGTAATCTTCATCAGCTTCCCGTATGACAACATCGATAATATCATCTACTGTTACAATGCCGACAAGCACGTTGTTTTCTTCCACAACCGGAATCGCCAAGAAATCGTACCGTTCAATCAGGCGGGCAACCTCTTCCTGATCCTGAAGAGCGTCTGCAGATATGACACGGGTAAACATTAAATCCTGCACCTTTTCTTCAGGTTCGCCCAGAATCAAATCGCGGTAGGATAGCACGCCCACCAGCTGTTTGCTTTCATTGATGACATATAGGTAGTTGATCGATTCAGCGATTTCGGCAAAGCTTTTCAATTTGACGACCGCGTCTTTCACCGTGTAATGCTGAGGAATCCACACAAACCGGTTTGTCATCATGCGTCCCGCTGACTCGGCTGGATAATTCATCAAAAGCTGAACAGCTTTGGACTCTGACGCTTCCATGCTGGACAAAAGCTGTTCCTTTAGTTCTTCGTTCATTTCTTCAAGCAATTGCGCGAGGTCATCGTTGTCCATTTTGTTCATCGCAAGTGTTGCTTTTGTTTTTCCGACTTTATTTAAGACGGCAAGCTGATACTCGCGTTCCAGCTCCCCGATCATATCAGTGATATCATCTACAGTTAAATAAGATAAATAGCGGGCGCGGTGTTTTTCCGGCATTTCTTTGAAAATAAACGCCATATCATAGGGCTGAAGCTCATCAATAACGCTTCTGAAATCCCTAATCTTCCCGTCTCGCAATAAAATTATGATGCGTAAAATGAGTTCGTCATAGGTCATGTTTTGAACCATCGGGACTCGTACCTCCTCTACGGAGACGTGCCGGCCTCGCCTGAAGGTGCGGCAGATCGTCTCCTCACCGTGTGATCAATTGTCTTGCTGTCATAGTATATGGGTACTTCTTCAGATTGACTCGAATGGGGAGAATCCATACTCCGCACCTCCTTTTGATAAAATTCGTTTTCAAGGCATAAAAAAAGCCTTCGGGATTGAAGGAGAAAGAAGCACGGCAAAAAAGCGTGCGGGCGCCTTCAATCGTAGAGCTTTAGCACTGTATGGCATAGGATTTAATCATCCAGCTGCGTTAAAAATCACCTTATGTCGATGATTTCTGTTGACCCATTGGCGTCTTTGGACATTTTTGGGCAGCAGCGTATCTCCATACAGGAGCCTCACCTAACGAAGTTCTTAATTGAATTGACACACTGAGATTACAGAAAAAAACAAGCTATGTCAACTCAAAAAAGTAATTAATGCGCTTTCATCATAATAATGGAACAAAACAAGGGCCTAAGCCCTTATTCTGTTGTTTGCGTCTCATCGTCTTCTGAGAGCAAATGATATGTTTCATGAAGAAATAAAGCATATTCTCCTTCTTTTGTCGGATGAGGGACATATTCAGCCTGATTGATGTATTGCTCCTCTTTCTTTTCCATTTGTTTCGCCTCCTTTTCTGCTTAGATTGTCCAAACGAAGGTTTTCTTATCATGAAAAACCCCCGCTGCTAACGGGGGTTCCAGATTGTAGACAAAGTCCTAAAACGGTTTTTGTTTTAGGACTTTGTCATCTTTTCAGCGTGATTGAAAACCCTTGAAGTCTAGGAAGGACGAGCATTGGAGCGGAGTGAATGTTATGATTCGTGAGCACCAACGCGCAGGACTGACAACGAATGCGAGGGTTTGTCGACACGCTGAAACCCCCGCTGCTAACGGGGGTTCAAACTGTTGACAAAATCTAAAAATGTTTCCGCTGAGAACCCTTGATGTCTAGGAAGGAAGGACGAGTATGAAAGCGGACTTCACAGGATGTGATGACGGCGGTGTTTAGGCATGACGCTTAAGCATTTAGCCGCCGCTCCTTTCATACCACATGGGCACCGAAGCCAGTCCTGACAACGAATGCGAGGGTTTGCAGACACGCTGAATGATTAGTCGTCTATATCCTGCTTAACGATCCGTCCATCCTTTGCGGAAATGTCAAATTCCGTCTCAATGCCTTGTTTCGTTTGGATCTCAATTTCGTAGATGTAAGCGCCGTCGTCTTCGTCAAGCTTGCTTTCTGTTACGGTTCCATTTGTTTGCTTTAAGGCTATTTCTTCAGCTTCTTCTTTTGTGATGGAAACTTGTTCTGCTTTCTCCTTTAACGGGTCATTGAGCGCTTGTTTTGAATTGATGTCCACATAAACGTCGTAGTCTTCACCGTCTTTTTCAATCTCCACTTCATAGACTTCTCTGCCGTTGTAAATGTCTCTGTCAATGTCGTCCACTGTTCCGTCAACAACCGTGTGGGCAATTGATTCTGCTTCCTGTTCAGTAAGTGCTCCAAGATTTGCAGCGGCAGTCCGTGTATTTTCATTGTTTTCTTTCGCAAACGCGTTGTAGCTGAATCCGCCAGCCGCTAAACACCCTGCTAAAAGACCAACCATCCATCTTTTCTTAAGCATAATGATTCCTCCTTTGTTTAGATGAGTACAGTTTACATCCTCAACATGAAAGGAAAACGAGAGAAAGATGAGAATTTGATGAGAAACCGTCAGTCTTCATACACAATGTTCGCAACCTTTCCGGTGTAGGCATTAATTTTCACTGTCGCTTCTTTATGATCCGGAAGATCAACATCCACTTCAAAGATGAGAGTCCCCTCACTTTTTTCGAGATCTGCGTCATCTGCCGTCCCGCCCGTTTCCCGCTCTGCAATTGTTTTGGCTTCTTGTTTCGTTATCGGTGTTTTTTGCTGATCTTCACCGCTGATTCGATCAGCAGATACGACCGCCTTTGCCTGCATGTCTACCTTTACTTCGTATGTTTCTCCATTTTCTTTTTGAATGGTATAGGTGGCAACACGATTCTGTTGTGTTTGTTTTTTGACGATTCCCGGGACCCGCCCAAGCGCGAGATGCTCGGCTTCTTTTTCTGTCAAGACAGTTGGATTCATCGCTTTTACTCTGTTCATCGAAAGAACGTCAGCAGATGTTGCGTCAGCTTTTATAAAATAAGTGCCCTTTGGATTTTTAAGGGTCATGTCATATGTTTTTTTATCCTTTGATTGTGTTACTTTCGTAACCTCGCCTTCATAAGAGGCTTCGATTTTTTTTACGACATCCTCCTTTGACAGTACATCATCATGGATTTGCCGAATGATGAGAAACGTACAGATGATGACGGCTAAAACCGCTGCTGCCGCAACAGCTGCTGCTTTGATTGTTTTGTTCATCTGCCTCCCCCGTTCTGTTCTTTGAATTGCATAGTGACGGTTGTCCCTTCATCCGGATTGCTTTTGACAGACAGCCCAATGCCGTGTTCATCGGCGATTTGTTTGGCAATGGAAAGGCCTAAACCTGTTCCCCCTGTTTTTCTGTTCCGCGCCTCATCCGCCCGATAGAACCGTTCGAACAGATGCGGGATATGCTCCTCAGCTATTCCGATGCCTTCATCCCTTACTGACAGAAACGGAAGTCCATTCCTCGTTCCAGCTGACATCACAATAGGTTTTTCACTATACTTTATTGCATTATCGAGCAAAATGGTCAGCAGCTGCTTGATGCGTTCTTCATCAGCTTTTACAAACAGGCTTTTTTTATCTGTTTCAAGCAAAATATCCCGCTGATAGACAGGCTGGAGCGTTTGAATGACGGTGCGCGACACTTCAACCAGGTCGATTGTTTTCAAATCAAGATCAAGTCCTTCATGGCTTTTTGCCAGCGCCAGAAGCTGATTGGTCAGTTTTTTCATATGCAGCGCTTCTGAATAAATTGCTTCTATCGATTCTTCAAGCACTTCCGGCTTTTTTGCTCCCCAACGCTTCATCAGACTGCTGTAGCTTTCTATAATCGTGAGCGGAGTTTTCAGTTCGTGTGAAGCATCTTGAACGAACTGCTGCTGTTTATCGTAGTGCTCTTTCAGCATCATCGCCATCTCATTAAATGTCAGCCCCATCTGATATAGCTCGTCGTGAGACTGTCCTTCCAAGGAAATCGTTTTGAATGCTTTCTCCCGCTGTATATCTTTCATCGTCATCATTAATCGTCTGATCGGATTGATGATACGGCGAGCGAGCAAGCTGCCGGCAAAAGAAGAAGCGATACAAACAGCGGCACTTGCAGCGATTAAGATGATTTTCAGTAGAAACAGACTCTCTTCCGTGTTCTCCAGCCTTTCAACCAGCTGAAGAGATACCACTTGCCCATCAGCCCAAATCACCGGAACAGCAGCTTCAGCAAACAGTTTGCCGTCATGTTTCCTTACATCTGCCGTTTCCCCGCTGTGAAAAGAGAGTGGAAAATCTTTATACCCTTTTTCTTTTGTTATGGTCATGACAGCTTTTTGATCACCATTCACTACACGGACCATGCCGTTTGCTGGAAGGTAGGCCTGCAGCATGTCCTGCAAAGCCACTCCCTCTGTTTCAGCAGCATGCAGCGCTTCGGCAATGGTATCCGCCTCATCAGCAAGCCGAGCCGCATCCTTTGATGTCAGCCCGGACGAAAAAATGAGATAGACTGCCGTGTGGACCAAAATCAATAAAATCAACAGCGATATGGATGTATACAGATGAATTTTGGTCTTTAGCTTCATCGTTTACCCCTTAATGGCATAGCCGACCCCGCGAACAGTATGGATCAGCTGTTTTTCGTAAGGATAGTCCAGTTTTTTTCTGATGTATCTGATGTAGACATCGACCACATTTGTATCACCGATATAATCAAATCCCCATACTGTGTTTAAAATCTGCTCCCGTGTCAGCACTTGCTGCGGATGTTTCAGCATATAGACGAGCAAATCAAATTCACGCGGCGTTAATTCTACCTCTTTGTCTCCGCGTCTCACTTCACGGGTTTTTTCGTTCACCCGCAAGTCGTCATATGTAAGAAAGGTGCTGATACCTTCTGTTTTTGTTTCATTTTGGCGCAGCGCCGCCCTGATTCTCGCAAGCAATTCCTCAATTTCAAATGGCTTGGTGACATAATCGTTCGCTCCGATGTCCAATCCTGTTACCTTATCAGGTATACTGTCGCGCGCCGTTAATAAAATAACTGGTGTGTGCGAATCTGTTTTTCTTAAGCGGCGCAGCACTTCCAGGCCGCTAAGCCCCGGAAGCATGACATCAAGAAGCACCAAGGAGTACCCTCCTTCTATGGCCGCGTTCAGTCCTTCTGTGCCATTGTGTTTAACGGTGACGCCATATCCTTCATATTCCAATTCCAGCTGAAGCACTCTGGCGATTTTTTCCTCATCTTCCACAATTAATAGGTTCCCTTTTTCCAAATCCGACCATCCTCTCCTGTCCCAATATGAAAAAAATGATTTCTTTGTTTACAAAATGATTCTTATCATCTATTATGATGTCAACATAAAAAATTGTATACGGAAAGCACTAGGGGTGCTGTTTTTGGCTGAGATAAAGCGCGAGAGTACGCGCTTTGATCCCTTATGACCCGATCTGGATAATACCAGCGTGGGGAAGTGCAGGTTGACCGAATGGTGTATTTTTTTGTGCGCTTAATCGGTCTATGACTGCATATTCCCTTAGGATATGCAGTTTTTTATTTTACCAAAAAACAGGGGGTTAAAGAAATGGAACACATATGCGGCACAAGCAGAATCGCCGGTTTTCGGTTCTCTTTATATCCGATGTCGGATGATTTTATCAGTGTGATCAAGTCTGCGCTGAATAAAACCGACACATCTAAGGTTTGGGCGAAAACCGATCATATCAGCACAGTTCTGCGCGGTTCAATTGATCATGTATTCGACGTTGCCAAAGCCATTTACCTTTATACGGCAAATAGCGAAAAACACATCGTCATGAACGGGACGTTTTCCATCGGATGCCCGGGCGATACCAAAGGAGATACATATCTTTCCGCAGACGAGAAGCGTGTCAATGAAGAGGCTATCCGGAGCCTGAAAGCGGAAGCGCCATGCCAATTTGCCCTTTATCCGATGAATGAGCCGGATTACATGGGCTTAATCATGGAAGCTGTCGACATTGCGGAAGCAGAAGGCACCTTCGTACAGGGTGTCCATTACGCGAGTGAGCTTGACGGGGATGCGCATGACGTATTCAGGACATTGGAAGCCGTTTTCCGCATGGCTGAGCAACAAACAAACCATGTCACCATGACTGTGAATCTCTCAGCTAACAGTCCATCAAGAAAAAACCGAAAGCAGGGATAAAATGAAAAGCTGGAAAGTAAAAGAAATTGTCATCATGTCCGTTATCAGTATCGTTTTTGCCATTGTTTATTTATTATTTACGCATTTTGGAAACGTACTTGCAGGTATGTTCGGGCCAATCGCCTATGAACCGATTTATGGCATTTGGTTTATCGTTTCTATCATCGCCGCGTACATGATTCGAAAACCGGGTGCGGCGCTTATTTCTGAAGTTATCGCCGCTCTCGTTGAATGCCTGCTGGGAAATCCGTCCGGCCCGATGGTCATCGTCATCGGCATCGTTCAAGGTCTCGGGGCTGAAGCTGTATTTTTCGCGACACGCTGGAAAGCATACTCTCTTCCAGTCCTTATGCTGGCGGGAATGGGATCTTCAGTAGCCAGCTTTATCTATAATCTTTTTGTTTCTGGCTATATCGCCTATTCACCAGGCTATCTTTTCATTTTGCTCATAATCCGTCTTGCTTCCGGCGCGCTTCTCGCGGGACTTCTCGGGAAAGCTGTCAGCGATTCTCTCGCTTATACGGGTGTGTTAAACGGAGTAGCGCTCGGAAAGGAACTGAAAAAGAAACGGAAACGGGTATCAGAACATGCAAGCCTTTGATAAGCTTCTGACGGTTGACCAGCTCAGCTTCTCTTATGAAGAAGACGAGAAACCGGTATTTCAAAACATCTCGTTTGCGCTTCAAAAAGGAGAATGCGCTTTATTGTTAGGACCGAGCGGGTGTGGAAAAAGCTCGCTCGCCCTTTGTTTAAACGGTCTTTATCCGGAGGCTTGCGACGGCATACAGTCCGGACATGTGTTTTTATTTCAAAAACCGGTCACAGATACCGAATCTGTTGCTCAGCATGCCGGCGTCGTCTTTCAGGACCCGGATCAGCAGTTTTGCATGCTGACGGTAGAGGACGAAATCGCTTTCGGGCTGGAGAATCTGCAGATTCCAAAAGAAGAGATGACAGAGAAGATCGATGCCGTTTTAAACACATTACGCATTCTACATTTAAAAGAAAAAACGATATCCACTTTGTCAGGAGGACAAAAACAGAAAGTTGCTCTTGCCTGTATACTGGCCATAGAGCCTGAGCTGATTATATTAGATGAGCCGACTTCTCTTTTAGACCCTTATTCAGCGCGGGAGTTCGTTCATATGATGAAAGATCTTCAGCAGGAAAAAGGGTTCAGCCTCCTTATCATTGAGCACCAGCTTGATGAATGGATACCTTGGATTGAGAGAACGATTGTACTGGACAAAGAAGGCAAAAAAGCGCTGGATGGCCGAACGGCAGATGTATTTCAGCACGAAGCGGAAACCTTAAAGAAACTAGGCATCGCAATTCCAAAAGTGTGTGACCTGCTGAAAAAGCGCAGCATCCCTTTTACTTTATCAAAAGAGCGACTGTTCAAAGAGCCCTTTCCTCCCTGCCATGCCGAAAAGAAAAAAGTTCATTTCGGGGAGAGTGTGCTGGAAGTCAGCAGCCTTTCGTTCGCACGAGGGCAGCAGACGATTTTCGAAGACATCGGTTTTTCATTGCGCGAAGGCACTTTGACGGCGCTTGTCGGCCCGAACGGCACCGGGAAATCAACGCTCTTATCCGTCCTCGCCCGTCTGATGAAGCCGAAAAGCGGAAAGATTCTTCTATATGGAAAGCCGCTGCAATCGTATAAAGAAACTGAACTGCGAAAACGAATGGGATTTGTTTTTCAAAACCCGGAGCATCAGTTCGTCACAGGCACAGTATATGACGAGCTGCTGTTCGGCCGGAAAGTAAATGCTGAAACTGAGAAAAAAGCGCAGCATCTGCTGCATCGTTTTAATCTTGCGCATTTGGCTGATCATCATCCGTTTGCCATCAGCCAAGGACAAAAACGGCGCCTGAGCGTCGCCACCATGCTCATGCATAACGTAAAGGTTTTATTATTAGACGAACCAACCTTTGGCCAGGACGCCCGCACGGCGGCTGAATGTATGGACATGATTCAGCATATTAAGGAAGAAGGAACCGCTGTTCTTATGATTACACATGATATGGAGCTTGTCTCTTCGTATGCCGACAGCGTCCTTGTCCTGCACGATACGAACCTGGCTTTTGACGGATCTCCAGCGCAGCTATTTTCTCAGGAAAAGGGGCTTGTCCAAAAAGCAAAGCTTACCCTTCCCCTTTTATATGAATGGATGGCCTGCCAGAAGGAGGTGCGTGATGAAGCAGCCGTTACATCATATTAATCCGGCAGTAAAAGCGGCGGCGGTTTTTTGCTGTGTCGTCATGCTGTCGTTCATTTACAACCCTTACACCCCTGCTTGTTTTTATGTCATCATCGTAGCGGGTGTCCTTGTGGCGGCCAACATCCCATTGAAAAAATGGTTTTTGTTTACGATTCCGTTTTTGATTTTGGCATTCGGGTGCGTATGGACAGCTGCTGTTTTCGGAAAGGTTCCGACAACTCCGGATAATTTCTGGTTTCAGGCCGGCCCTATCTCGATCAACAGTGATAATGTCTCTGTCGGCATCTCTCTCGGTTTTCGGGTTTTGTGCTTTTCCGCCTTATCAATGATGTTTGTTTTTACGACCGATCCGATTTTATTTATGCTGAGCCTTGTCCAGCAGTGCAAGCTCTCACCAAAGCTCGCATATGGCGTTATTGCAGGCTTTCGTTTTCTTCCTCTGTTAAAGGATGAAATCCAGCTGATCCAGCAGGCCCATAAAATCAGAGGAGGAGCGGCAGAGAGCGGGTTTATTGAGAAAATCAGCGCCTTAAAGCGGTATACCATCCCGCTTTTGGCAAGCGCCATCAGAAAAGCGGAGCGGACAGCGCTCGCAATGGAATCGAAAGGGTTTACAGGAAGCAGAAACCGGACATATTACAGGACCCTTACCGTTAACCGCCTCGACTGGCTGTTCTTGTGCCTCATTCTCTTGCTATTCGCAGGATCTTTTCTCGTATCCTTATGTTTTGCCTCATAAAAAATCCGCTATCGGCGATGATAGCGGATTTTTTCTTATTGATGATAGTTTAAAGCCTGGGCAAGATTGGTTTTAATTGTAATATTCGAAAAATCAATCCCCAGCTGTACAGCGGTTTGCGCGATTTCCGGCCTGATTCCTGACAGGGTTGACCTGACACCGATTAAAGTGAGCGCCTCGATCAATTTAAAGATTTGGTGCGCCACCATCGTATCAACCACAACCACACCTGATAGATCAATTAATAGATGCTCCACGCGCCTTTTTGCACAAGCATGAAGCGTGTTTTCCAGAATGAACTTTGCCCGCTCAGTATCAATGTCTCCGACAAGCGGCAGCAGAGCTGTTGATTTGCTCAGGGTAATGACAGGCGAGCTTAATTCCAAAATCATCTCTCTCTGGGCGTTTAACTGCTGTTTGGCATTCGCTTCAGCGTGATCAACGAATGTATAAATGGTAAAATCAAAAACTCTTACAATCAAATCGGCCCATTTTTGTTTCTCCTCCGGTTCAAGCGCCAACTCATTTTCTTTTGCGAACTTCTCAAGATACTTCGTATATAATCTCCGGTTTCTCATAAACTCCCGAATCACATACTGAACCGGAGTGTCGAGATGCTTTTGATCGTTCGTCAGTTCAATGACCCACTCTTGAAATTCTTCGAGAAATTGTTTTTCCGGTAAAACATACATGTTATTCAGATGCCTGTAAAACTCTCTGTCCTGCTCTTTCAATTCTTCCGTTACAGATGCATTATGTAAGGCGTAAAGCGAATTCGGATCACTTTCCTCCATTGTTTCAATCCATTCCTCTGCCATTTGTTCCACATGCTCTGAAAAAAATGCATATAATTTTTCATTCAGTTTCATCACACCGCTCCTTTCCCCAACACTATTATAACTTGACTGACAGCTGAATCCCAGTCATACATGCTGAGACATCCAATATTTTGAAATTTAATCATTCTTTGGGGTGTATCCTATTTTTTCAAAATGCTTCAAATGGCTCTGTCCGAGCGGTTGCTTTTTTCATATAATATGAGGCAACACCCTTGAATCCACTTGCAAGCATAAAAAAGGAGGGCTTTTTTATGAATGGTGAAATCCGCTTGATCCCGTATGTGACGAATGAGCAGATCATGGATGTAAACGAGCTTCCTGAGGGCATTAAAGTGATTAAGGCGCCAGAAATGTGGGCAAAAGGGGTAAAAGGCAAAGATGTAAAAATTGCAGTATTGGACACGGGATGCGACACAAGCCATCCAGATTTAAAGAGCCAAATCATCGGCGGAAAAAACTTCACGGATGATGACGGCGGCAAGGAAGATGTGATTTCCGACTACAACGGACACGGCACACACGTCGCCGGAACGATTGCAGCTAACGATTCAAACGGCGGCATTGCCGGAGTCGCGCCTGAGGCAAGCCTATTGATTGTAAAGGTTCTGGGCGGCGCAAACGGAAGCGGCCAATACGAATGGATTATTAACGGCATTAACTACGCGGTGGAACAGAAAGTTGATATCATCTCGATGTCCCTTGGCGGACCGAGCGATGTGCCAGAATTAAAAGAAGCGGTGAAAAACGCCGTCAAAAACGGAGTGCTTGTCGTTTGCGCAGCGGGTAATGAAGGTGACGGAAATGAACGAACAGAAGAGCTTTCCTACCCTGCGGCTTATAATGAAGTCATCGCGGTTGGATCTGTTTCCATAGCGCGTGAATTATCAGAATTTTCTAACGCAAATAAAGAGATCGATCTTGTGGCTCCGGGAGAACAGATCTTATCGACCCTTCCTAACAAGAAGTACGGAAAACTCACCGGCACTTCAATGGCTGCCCCTCATGTCAGCGGAGCGCTTGCTTTAATCAAAAGCTATGAAGAAGAATCTTTTCAAAGAAAACTTTCTGAAACTGAGGTTTATGCACAGCTGATCCGCAGAACACTCCCTCTTGATATTGCAAAAACGCTGGCAGGTAATGGCTTCCTATATTTAACCGCTCCTGATGAGCTGGCAGAAAAAGCAGAGCAATCACATTTAATGACCCTATAAAATTATTTTTCTTATATAACATAATCCAAATATAGTAAATATAATTTCAAATTCTATGTTGACAACAAATTTGGATTACTGTTAAGATTACCAACAAATGATTTAACTTTTCAAAAAATTAATAACATTTTCTCTTATCGAGAGTTGGGCGAGGGATTGGCCTTTTGACCCCAACAGCAACCGACCGTAATTCCATTGTGAAATGGGGCGCACTGCTTTTCGCGCCGAGACTGATGTCTCATAAGGCACGGTGCTAATTCCATCAGATTGTTCTGAGAGA
Source organism: Bacillus sp. K7 (assembly GCF_053903245.1). NCBI lineage: Bacteria > Bacillati > Bacillota > Bacilli > Caryophanales > Bacillaceae > Bacillus > Bacillus sp. K7. Next base: position 1,381,693 of record NZ_CP096406.1, on the reverse strand, counting down.
TGAGAGAGGCAGTGTTTTACGCAGAAAAGCCTCTTTCTCTCATGGGAAAGAGGCTTTTTATTGTGAGAAAACCTCTTAGCGGCCTGCATCCGCGGGTTAACGAGAGTGTTTTACATATAAAGGAGGAGAAACAATGACAACCATCAAAACATCGAATGTAGGATTCCCGAGAATTGGACTGAACAGAGAATGGAAAAAAGCACTTGAAGCGTATTGGAAAGGCAGCACTGATAAAGATACGTTTTTAAAGCAAATCGACGACCTATTTTTATCCGCAGCAAAAACACAAATTGACCAGCAGATTGATGTTGTGCCTGTTTCTGATTTCACACAGTATGACCATGTACTCGATACAGCAGTCAGCTTCAACTGGATTCCGAAACGGTTCAGACATTTGACTGACGCTGCCGATACATACTTTGCGATCGCCCGCGGAATAAAAGACGCCGTATCCAGTGAAATGACAAAATGGTTTAATACAAATTACCATTACATCGTTCCGGAATATGACGAGAGCATTGAATTCCGCCTGACAAGAAACAAACAGCTCACAGATTACCGCCGGATCAAACAGGAATACGGCGTGGAAACAAAACCTGTGATTGTTGGCCCTTATACGTTCGTCACGCTTGCTAAGGGATATGAACCCTCTGAAGCAAAAGCGATCCAAAAACGCCTTGTGCCGTTATATGTACAGCTTCTGAAAGAGCTTGAAGAAGAAGGCGTAAAATGGGTTCAAATCGATGAGCCGGCGCTCGTCACCGCCTCTAGCGAGGATGTCAGCGGCGCAAAAGAATTATTTGAAAGCATCACAGGTGAGCTTTCCTCCTTGAATGTGCTTTTGCAGACGTATTTTGATTCTGTTGATGCCTATGAAGAGCTGATCTCTTACCCGGTACAAGGAATCGGCCTTGATTTCGTTCACGATAAAGGCAGAAACCTGGAACAGCTGAAAACACACGGGTTTCCAGCAGACAAAGTGCTGGCAGCCGGCGTTATCGACGGACGCAACATTTGGAAAGCGGATCTCGAGGAACGCCTTGATGCCGTTCTTGATATTCTGAGCACTGCAAAGGTTGATGAACTGTGGATTCAGCCTTCCAGCAGCCTGCTGCACGTTCCGGTAGCGAAGCACCCTGATGAGCATCTGGAGAAGGATCTGCTGAACGGCTTATCCTATGCAAAAGAAAAACTAGCCGAGCTGACAGCTTTGAAAGAAGGCTTGGTATCAGGAAAAGCGGCGATCAGCGAACAGATTCAGCAGGCGAAAACTGATATCCAGGCGCTCAAACAGTTTGCAACAGGCGCACATTCTGAACAAAAGAAAGAGCTTGAGCAACTAACCGATAAAGACTTTAAGCGCCCAATTCCGTTTGAAGAACGTTTAGCCGTGCAAAATGAATCTCTTGGCCTTCCGCTTTTGCCGACGACTACGATCGGAAGCTTCCCACAGTCCGCTGAAGTGCGGAGCGCACGCCAAAAGTGGCGGAAAAATGAGTGGTCTGATGAACAGTACCAAGACTTTATCAATGCGGAAACAAAACGATGGATTGATATTCAGGAAGAATTGGATCTTGATGTGCTAGTGCACGGTGAATTTGAACGGACAGATATGGTCGAATACTTTGGTGAAAAGCTGGCCGGCTTTGCCTTCACAAAATACGCTTGGGTTCAATCATACGGCTCACGCTGTGTCCGTCCGCCAGTCATTTACGGAGATGTTGAATTTATTGAACCGATGACAGTGAAAGACACAGTATATGCACAGTCCCTGACATCCAAGCATGTGAAAGGAATGCTGACCGGTCCTGTTACAATCTTAAACTGGTCTTTCCCTCGAAACGATATTTCGAGAAAAGAAATCGCCTTCCAAATCGGGCTCGCCCTTCGCAAAGAAGTAAAAGCGCTTGAAGACGTAGGCATTCAAATTATTCAAGTGGATGAACCGGCGTTGCGCGAAGGCCTGCCATTAAAAACCCAAGATTGGGATGAGTATTTGACTTGGGCGGCGGAAGCATTCAGATTAACCACTTCATCCGTCAAAAACGAGACGCAAATCCATACGCATATGTGCTACAGCAACTTCGAAGACATCGTCGATACGATCAATGATCTTGATGCTGATGTGATTACAATCGAACACAGCAGAAGCCACGGAGGATTTTTAGATTACTTAAGAGAGCATCCGTATCTGAAGGGCTTAGGCCTGGGTGTTTATGACATTCACAGCCCCCGTGTGCCGTCAACTGAAGAAATGTACAACATCATCGTTGATGCGCTTGCCGTCTGCCCGACTGACCGCTTCTGGGTCAATCCAGACTGCGGATTGAAAACAAGACAGCAGGAAGAAACGGTTGCCGCATTGAAAAACATGGTTGAAGCCGCAAAACAGGCAAGAGCTCAGCAGACACAGCTTGTATAAAATAGAGAAACCATCTGTCTTTGGCAGATGGTTTTTTCTATTAGAAAGCGGAAATCGGTTTCCGATGCTTCCCGTCCCCTTCTATTAATATTTTGGCTGTTCCGTTTTCATCAAATTCCACAAGGCTCAATGATGTATCATGTATGTAAGCAGAATTCCATATGTCATTAAGGCGTTTTCACCGTAACAGGTTATAGGCAAACCCTTACCATATTTATTCACTCAATTCAGATGATTAAGATTGACACCCGAGTAGGTGGGGGTGACTAACCCCCAACCTCTCATACCGCCGTTGCACCGTCGTTTCATCTAAGTCCAACGCATGTTCTGATATCGGTTAGCTAGACCCTTGCGCCTTTTTTGTTTGTAGTTGTGTCAGTATCTGGACTGGCTGCACAAGGTCTGGTTGTACCTGAAGTCCCACTCCCCTCACTATTACCGCTTTTCCTTCTTTTTTGTTTTGACAGACTTTGATGGCCCTGTTGTAGATTCATTGCCTACTGCGTCAATTGCTTCTATTTTAAAGGTATACTTTGTTCCTGCTGCCAGCCCCGATACTTTATAACTGCTTTCTGTAACGGTAGCAAGTTCAGTTTCATCTTGATATACTTTATAACCGCTAACCTTGTCACTAGCCCCACTCCAGGTCAAAGTGAGGCCTGTATCTGTTACATTTGAGGTTTTTAACTTTCCTTTGTTCCATAGAGTTGTTGTATCTTCTTTAATCACCTCAACACCATCAACGATTAGTTTGATGTCACTGAAGGTAATGTCAGCATTTCTCGCTACAAACAATCCTACATAAACGTAATCGGAATCAATACTTGTTAATTTAAAATCAAAACCTCCTGTAATCGTAGCTTCAGTCCCAAACATAGCAGCATAGCCATCTGAATTGCTCTCAATCCGAAGGTTAACCGTATCTCCTGGGGATATTGGGCTCTCAGCCGTTCCACCTTGAGTAAGCACTCCACTCTTCCTTGCAAAGGAATTCCAATACCTTCCGTCTGCTGCTTTTGTCAGTTTCAAAGGTGCTGCTGCAACATAATCACCCAGAGCTGTCGTCATATTCGAATCAATGTACATTTCGTCTCTGGCCATCAAACCAAAGGATACTTGATCGTTGTATTCAAAACGATTAATCTTAGCTTTTGCAGTCAGCTTAAATGTACTGTTTGCAGGAACCTTATAGTAATACATCGCAAGCCCATCCACGTTACTAGCAATTTTCCCCTTATTATTCCTAACAGCGATGTGCATATTTCCACCATCATCGGTTTCTAAGGTTTGATTTTCCGTATTTGGACTACCACCAACATTACCAAAAACCGTACCTTTCCAAATTCCATAGTCAGCCCATAACTCACTTTGCGGCAATTCACCTGTATAAGATGGTTCCTCGTAATTTGGATTAGAAACGAGTATATCTGCTTTCGTTGGTGCTTGTGTATCAATTACATGCTCAGCTAGCCCACTAATGCCTAATGCCTTAATCGTCTTGGTGATAAGGTGTGCATGATAGGCTGCACCCCATATATTAGTGTGGGTATTATCTACACTTTCCGATTTCGACGATGTCCATGAATGTAGATACAACGTTTCATCCGGACCTAATTGATCATATACATTTTTCGTTAATGTTGTCATATCTACTACTGGAATTTCTAAATCACCGCCTAAATTTCGGATGGCTTGTGCATAATCTCCACCTTCAAATTCTCCAGAACTGGCTGTAATATGAAGATTCGAATTACTCCACTCACCAGTTGATGTTCTTCTTACAATTGGGGTAGTCAAGATGACTTGAGTTCCTGCCGCTTGAGCCTGCTTAATATAATTCTCATACAAAGAGTTCGCAAAGGATCCCTGATCCGAATAGGTTCCATTGGGATTTGTATATCTGTCAACTTCATGCTTCTCATCGTTATGCCCAAAACCTATTAATAAGTAATCTCCGCTCTTCATACCGTTTAGTAACGTTTGATACTCAGGATCAGCGATATAGCTTTTTGAACTTCTTCCTGACAATGCAAGATTTTGTATAGTGAATGAGCCACCCAAATAGTTTTCGATATGAGTCCCCCAACCATATCTTGGATAATAGTAGTTGTCTGAGAAGGCACTTACGGTTGAATCGCCAACAATCCAAATGGTTGAAGTAGGATCAGTCGTTTTTGCTGTTATTGTCACCTTTATGATAACTCCCGGAGCAAAACCGTCTACGGTTCCGTGAACTTTCACTGTTCCAACCTTTGTAGTGTCAACCGTATCCCAGGTCACATCCACATCCTTTTGAGTTCCATCACTGTATACCACTTTTACAGTTTGTGGAAGTTCAGCTGCATTTCCTTGAGTTACAGCTATATCTTCTGGTTGTACGATTGAAGTTATGATAGGTTGCTCCGGTACAGCAGATAGACTGTTAATTAAAGCTTGTGTTTCATTCGTCCAATAGTTATCTAACTCTTTTGTATAAACGCCGTTTTCATCACGAGTAAAAACACTTACTTCGCTGCGTGAATTAACTTCAAATAGTACACCCCCCTTACCGTCTACAGCGCCTACTCTTACAGGTGGAATCACGTAGCTGGAGATGTTATATCCAAGGTCCTGTATTCCCTTGGTTAGTAAACCACTGTTATAAAATCCTCCAATTTTATTATTGTGAGTTGAATCGGCAGGATTCATGATAGCCCTAGCTACAGGAGAGACTCTATTATTGGCTGCAGGATCATTTTTATATGCCTTTTCAAAGGATTCCTTTGTCAAATCAAACATATTAATGACTTCAACACCCTGCTCTTCACCCAACTGCTCAACGGCTTTTACATAAGCATTATTGGACGTTGTTATTGTTCCTGTTGTAGTATCCGTTGCATCATGATGAGGCCTAATCGTTCCATCGGAGTTAAAATATTGTCTTGAAACCGGAGTTACTAAAATAGGTGTGGCACCTGAATTTCTTGCTACATCAATATATTGCTGCAAATACCACTTGAAGGTACCGCTTGTATATGGAAAATACTCTGGCCCATATTTTGAAAGGCTCTCCGGCGTTGCTTCCTTCATACCCGGAACAGAAGGGTAAATACCATGTTCATCCGATTCTCCCATAGAGACAAATCTATCTAAAAGATATCCAGTTTGATTTGATGAATCATTATGTCCAAACTGAATCAGCAAGTAGTCACCAGCTGCAATAGTCGAAGCAATTTTATCAAGACTTCCCTCATTGATAAAGCTTCTCGAGCTTCTACCTCCGTTCGCATAGTTCACAATATTCACTTTATCGTCATTAAAAAAGCTCTGTAAATATTCTCCCCAGCCACCTGAGCCTGATGATGAGCCATAAGTCTTAACCGTTGAATCACCTGCTATATAAATATTTACACGCTCTCCATCCGGAATTTCATTATCTCCGCCACCGGATGAGCCAGCCTTAACCAAATTGTCAAGCTGAACAGACATCGGAGTGCTCTTTAAACCATTAACGGTTTCCGGTGTAACAACAGCCTTAATATAATAACCTTCATCGGCACTAGTTATCTTATAATTTTTTGAGATATACGCTGTTGTTGCATGGATTAACGTTTCCGTTCCATCAGGACTTACCTTATACCACTGGATTAACGAACTGTCGTTTTGATTATCATTTGGATCCTTAAACTCATAACCTAAGCTAATCGTGTTTCCGGTGTAAGGCATATTAATATCATCGTCTGTTGTAAAGAAAGGATTAATCTTAAATGTCGGAGCAGCATCACTGTCAGCTGAATAGTAAGATGGTTTCCACCCTCCGAGGTAATTCTCAACATTTATAGCGTCTGCTTGTTTTTTTGTCAAAACGGGTACTCTTCTTTGCGATGTATCGACAGCTTTACCATTATAAGTTGTGTTGTATTCTGCATAATTTGCATTTTCAGGTTGATTGCCAGACATCTCATGCCAACCGCTTGGATTCATGATATCGCTTGTCTGAAGCTTAGTATTTAGGAAGGTTACTTTTGCCCCTGCTCCCCATGGTCTTCCAAAATAACCAGGTGAAAACAGCTTTTCACTGTCTGCCGTAATTGTACTGTTCCTAAACAGGTACCCATAGGAAGCTGTATCTTTCGCTGCTGTTATATAACCGCCAACAGCCTGCTCACTGTAACCAGCAAAATTCAATGTAACATTATCAAATACTACGTTCCCATCACCAAATATATAATCTGTGTTGCCTTCTATAAAAGAGTTCTTAAAATAACTGCGATTCGTACCTGTATAAAGGGTATCCTGACTTCCAAGAAAACGACAGTTCAAAAATTCTGCACGGTCTCCCTCCATGATCATTGCTGCCGCTCTTTCTGTAGCTGCTTTTGACGTAACATCAGTAAAAGAATTTCTTTCTACATTTATAGAGCTTCCAGCTACATTGGCCAACTCCACACCATCTGCTAATTCCTCATCTGTCACATATTTGTTAAAGGAATTTTCAAATATGATGTTTTGAGCTTTGAAGTTTTCTGCAGCACTGGTGACATACACAGTACCTCCCCATTTACTGGCGGTATTTTTGGAATACTGATCAAATGCCCTCTCTTCATCATAGAAGCCGTCATCCCCGATGCTGTAATATTTATATCCAATACCGTAATACCACGTAATTTTCACTTGCGTATTTGGATCACTGGTTGGGTTTGGATTGGAATTCACAAGGGAAATGTATGGAGTTTGTATTACAAGCTGCTCCCTGTATACCCCCGGCGCAATATGAATGGTGATTCGCTGCTCTTCATTGCTCGGGTTCATTCTGGCCGCTACAGCAAGAGCTTCCTTCACTGTATGATAGTTATGTTCCTTTGAGCTATCACCAACATATAAGTCAGCAACCCATGAAAGGGGCTCTGGCTCCGAATGGTTAACAAACAGAATATCCTTTGTCGTATCCTGTCCACTAATAACGACGTGAGTGCTTGTGCTATCATTCTCAGAACTAGTCGCTGTAACGCTGTACACTCCTTCTCTGAGACTAACCGTATATCCTCCGTTCGAAACGGTCCCGGAATACACGTATCCATCATTAACATTAGTAAATGTCATACTTGAAATTTGAGCTGTTGATGATAATCCCTGGAATGTACCTGTTGCCGTATATACTGGTTTTTTATCAACTGTAATATCCTGAATAGTGTCAGCGCTTACATTTATTCGACCACCATCAACAACTTCATAATCATTGACACCAGAAATAACGGCTGTATACAGCAGTCCATCCTGAACATCAGCTGTAAATGTCATGTCCTGTGTATTAACTGTGGCTGTAACTGGTGAAGCAAGGCTACCCTCTTCAGGATGAAACTTAATTTGTAATTTACTTACATCATAACTGCTGTCAAAGCCCATAATATCCCCTCTTACTGTGACAAGCTGGTTAGCCACAACATCTAAGCTAATCGTTTTCCCCATTGCAATATCAGACGTTGACGTGCTAACTACCTTGGTTTCATCAGTAAATCTGTATTCCGGAACATCCTTTAAAGTGGCAATATACTCATAACCAGTTGCTAAAACTGCATCAAAGGTATTGTCTGCATTCATATTCACTGTAGTTGTATCACCTGTTGCCTGATTCGTAAACGTAAGTGCATAATCTGTAGAAATATCACTGCCATTTACATTCACAGCGCCACTTACCTTAACTCCAGGAGTTCTAACTACTCGATGGAACCAAGGCTTTCCTCCTGAAGTCGCAGAAACATAAATTTGATAGGAGCCTGAATACTGTGCTATAAACTCAACTTTTTGTGCTGTTCTAGTAAAATCAGCAGCACTATCCTGAACTTCCGAAGTATCCGGTGTTACGGTTACTTTTGAACCGTCTATACTTACCGCTGCGTGAACGAAGTGGATGGTTTCATCTCCATTGCTTGTGCCACCATATACCGTAATTTTATCTCCTGCAACAACATGCTCCAGAGTCAAAAACCTTCTCTCTGTACCTCCCGTACCATTTGCGTAATAAACGCCGTTTGATTGATATCCATCCTCATAACTGTGCTCTTGATTTTCCCAGCTACCAGAGGAGTTATCACCGACAGTCGTGCCATCAGCTTTATCATAATAAGACCTGTCACTTGTAACTGGATTAGCTACGGTTAAATCACCATAAGAAGTAGTTTCAAATGTACCAGATTTAATGGTGGTTTTCTTGTCAAGAATATCGGGTGTGATATTGTTGTTGTATAATTCCCCCGGCGTTTGAATTCCCCCAAAATCCCATACATCAATTTTTCTGCTGTTAGATGTGTCACTGGCTAATGCTAAACCACCAATACTGTTTAAGGCTAAGGTGAAAAGCGTTGTAAATATAAGGGCTTTCCTAAAAGCTTTTCTAGACTTACTTTGCATTATTACACCCCTCTCAATAATTGGTGATAGTTCTTTAAGTTCATGATCCCTAAACTTTGTTTCTTATACTCGCATCAAAGACATATTAGGAGATTAAATGGATTCGTCCGCTTTCGCATTTTTATCTAACAGCCATTATTCAACTAGATCGGACATCCCTTAATAATCGAATAGTGTGTCACCTCCTCTTTCATCTTTTCCTAGGTCTGCATAAGTATTATGAAGGTTGACACAATGTCAAAGTCAATAAAGCGCTTACATTTTTGTTATAGGAATACCTAGTAAAATATACTGTATCTCTTGATTCTCTTCCAACACATTGGCAACTACAATCCCAATAATATCACCAGTCACCTGTAAATTGTGATCCTCCATATATTGAAAAGGTTCATTAAGTAAAAATTTCTTTAAACTATTAGACTTACTGGCCTCGTCAATAGTTAACGGTAGCTTGGCCATAGTGAGCAGAGATTTGCGTTTATCATATTTTTCCGTATATTCATTATGTGCTATCTGATATTTTTCTAAATGGACGCTCTTTATGGCCCAACCTGCATTTAAAATGATATGGTCTCTTTCAACGTCTTCCTTTCGTATTAAGTAAATCCTTTGTACCTCAGGTGATACATTCAAAAATTTTTGTACAGTTACTAGTCTATTAGGTTCTTTTAAAATCTTATCCCCACTTTGATAAAGTACATATGACAAATCAACGCAATCTCTGATATAGCAATGGTTTAAGCCATTCGCCTTTTTCATTAGAACCAAATCATCTTTTAATCTATGTCTTAAATTTTTTAAATAGCTAATCTTATTGTCAAAATCCTCTATTTTCCTCTCAAATGCAGTTATTAACCCTGGCAATTCACTGCTCTTCATCTCGTCTATTTCAGGAAGTGTAAAATCATACTTCCGCAATAACTTTAGGTTCATTAACATGATAATATCTTCTTCATGATAATATCGGTAGTTACTAGTTTCAGATCGTTTCGAAGTAATATAGCCCATTTTTTCGTATCTTCGGATTGTGTTAGTGGAAAAGTTAAGTAAAGCCGCTACCTCACTAATCTTGTATTTCATAACAACCTCTCCTCAAAGTTTAGTGTATACTTCTTCACATCTATTTCCATCTTTTAGTGTATTTTCTGTACGATTCGATACCACTGTTGCTCCACACTAAGGAATCTTTAGTAAACCTGCTAGCAAGTATTTTCTTGATTACTTGATGTTCTCGTCTTCAAACAAATTGCTTGCTTCGTGCTCTTTGGATAGTTTCTTAGTTTTTCTGCGTACTCTTGAATCTTGACCTTCTCCTTCAGGTTCAACTTGATCTTTCTCGGATTTAGATTATGTTTGAACTCTCGGGAGGTGGTCAAAGTCTTTTGAGGTCGAGTCTCCATTTACCCGGGAGTAGAACTTTATCTGTGAAAACGGAGCGATATTTAAGCATATGTAAGTCACATGTTTCTAAAGAGAGACAGCTCTCAACGTGGACTGAAGAGCGCTTCCTCTTCTCATGACTTTTAATGGCCAGGACGATCCTACCATCTCTGTCGGTGCCTGACAGCGGATTTCGGGAATTTTCTTTTGCAACTCCCTTACTATAAAGGTTTCAAAGTAAGTTGATTACACCTAATATTCAGTTCATTATTGACAGCGCTTTCAAACGTGGGTATTTTAAAATTACAACGTTGTTAACACAAACCACTTTTTATATCCACTATTTAACTCCATTCTACTTCAATCGCAGCAAACTTATCCAAAAAACATGCCTGGCAATTTAATTTATCTGGAGGTGTTTGACCGAACTTACTTTGTCTAAAACTTATCTAAAATTATATAAGGAGGCGTTACTAAATGAAACAACCGCGCTTTGTCAAAAACATAGCAATGATTGCTATCTTTTTAATGTTGTTTTCTAATATGAATCTGACAGTGTTCGCACAAACTTTCAACAATCCACTTGGAGATGGATGGAGCTTTGAAGCTTTTGGCTCTAACACAAGTGACGGCAAAAACACGGCACCTACTGATAATGGGGACGGATCCCTTACAATCCTTGCTGAGGGCGGAAAAATTGCAAGCAATGAAATTGGTATATCCTTTCAGTCTTTAGAACTTAATGCCTCAGATAACTTTGAAATCACAACAACAGTGTCAGCCGACTCCTATAGTCCTGACAAACAGCATGGTTTCGGTCTGATGATACTTGATCAAACAGGTGAAGATAAAGATGGGAAAAACCGTCACAATTACATTGCTGTGGGGGCCCTTGATGGGGATCTTCGAGGGTATTACAGTAAAGGCGGGCTTACCAAGTTAGACGTTTTTCCAAATAGCGTAAGTCCCGCGACTGGAGAATCTTATAACTTATCTATCAGAAAATCAGGAGATACATTCGTTGTTACCTCCAATGGGGAACGTGAGACATTCAAACTTGAGGATGCCTTTTCGGGGGATATCTCAGTGGGATTGTTTGTAGCTCGTAATGGTCAAATTACATTTTCAAACACCACAATTGATGTCTCTGATGTAGTTACTGATGAACTTCAAGCAAACAAGGATGATATAAAAACTGAGTATCTGGGGGACAAAGAGCTTAGGCTGGAAGGATTAGAAGCTACTGCTGTTAATGGAGACCATTCAGAGCCTCCCGTTGCCAAGACACGTGTTACTGGATATCCTCGAACAACATATACCGTTGGGGATGCGTTTAATGCAGATGGTCTGGAAGTATCTAAAATATATGACAACGGAGACCAGGAAGTCCTAAACTCAGATGCTTATGAACTTGATACAAGTAATTTCAATCATTCAATCGCAGGTGTCTATACAATTGGTGTAAACCCAACTGACAGCTCAATCGACGGCACTTCGTTTGATGTAACTGTACGGGAAGAAGCAGAAATAGTTTGGAACGAAATCCGATTCGGCCATTCTACGGGTGATGATACAAACTATATTGAATATCTTGATAACGGAGGCACTCGAGTCGTTGCAGAGGGGACAAGTGCCGGCAAAATTACTGGTGATCATGATGGGATTACCTTCTATTACACCGAAATTGATGCTAAGAAAGATAACTTTACACTTTCTGCTGATATCAAAGTGAACGAATATGCAAAAGTTTCCCATGATGGTCAAGAATCTTTTGGTATTATGGCCCGTGATGCGATTGGTGAAAATGGAAACAGTGGTGTATTTGCTTCCAATATTGCTGCTATCGGAGGATTTAGCGGCGGCACAAAAGAAATGAATGGTACACAACTGTTTATCCGAACCGGGGTAGAATCTTCAGATGGAACTGGGAGTCAAGGGATTCAAAAAACGATGCTTAAAGCTGAGCGACCATCAATTGATAACACTCATCCTGCTGAAGACTATCGTTTAACGCTCTCGAAAACAAACAGTGGTTATACTGGACAATTAAATAATGGGGATGAGGCGGTTTTCTTTGAACCAGAGATTTTAGATGTCCAGGATGACAAGATTTACGTAGGTTTCTATACTGCAAGGTTAGCAGATATTGAAGTTCATCATATCGACTTGGATATAACAGCATCTGCTACTGATGCACCAAGGGTATATCCTCCTGCTGAACCTGCTGAACCTGTTGAGCCAAACTTCAGCATTGTATCCCGCGACAAAACTTCTGAAGCGAAATATGATTTACTATTGAAATCAAATGTTGACGGAGTCCTAACAGTTAAAGCTGGCCAGGAAGTAATTGCTGGCTATTTAAATATAACCGAAGGGGAAATTGTCAAGGTGCCTGCTACACTTAAAGAAAATGCTGACACAAACTTTCGTGTGACATTCTTGCCAGGCGACACCCAATATTTAACTTCTTACGATAAGATAGTGAAGAACTTTACCGTATCGATGAAAACTTTTAGAGATGATGAAGATATCCATGTCTCTCCTGATGGCACAAGGACTGGAGATGGCGCATTAGCAAATCCACTTGACCTAGATACTGCCATTGAATACGTGCAACCTGGACAACGAATTATCGTTGCTGACGGTAATTATGTAAGAGATTCTAAACTGGAAATTTCTAAATATAACGATGGTACAGAGAACTCGAGAAAGTATCTTGTCGCTGCTAACGGCGCACGTCCTGTTATCGACTTTGATAAACGCTCAGAAGGTGTCATATTAAGTGGTAACTACTGGCATGTAAAAGGAATTGATGTTGCACGATCTGCAGCTAACACAAAAGGTTTTGTGGTTGGCGGACACCACAATATTGTAGAAAACAGCAGATTCTATGAAAATGGTGACACTGGTTTGCAAATTAGTAGAACAGACGGTGATGCTCCCCGTGAAGAATGGCCGTCTAACAACCTTATTTTAAACAGTGAATCCTTTGATAATGCAGACCCTGCCCACAATAACGCAGATGGATTTGCAGCTAAGCTGACATCTGGAGAAGGAAACATTTTCCGTGGCTGCATCTCGCACCATAACATAGATGATGGCTGGGATCTTTACACTAAAGTTGGAAGCGGAGCGATCGGGGCCGTTACCATTGAGGATAGTATTGCTTATGATAACGGCACATTAACAGATGGTACGGTTGGTGATGGCGATAAGAATGGATTTAAGCTAGGTGGCGAAGGTGTCCATGTCCCACATATTATTCGAAACAGTATAGCATTTAATAACGGGGCAACTGGTTTCACCGGCAATAGTAATCCAGGAATAATCACAGAGGGCATCATCTCATACAACAATGGAAAAAACATTGACTTTTCTACGTACTCTGGAATTGAAGAAGACTTTAAGTTAAGTGGCGTTGTTTCCTACCACAGTGGAGTTAATGCTACTGATACCTATCCTAAGGACGCTCTATCAGACGATAACTACTTCTTTAATGGCAAGGAATCTGTGAACGCATCTTCAGATGTCATTACAGATGAGAACTTTGTAAGTTTAGATCCAGAACTTCCGTATGAACGTGATGAAGATGTAGAAGGCTTAGAATCAAATATAATCTGGGGGGATTTCCTGCAATATCTCCCAACTATAACAGCTGAGCTGGCGGTGCGCCCGGCTACATTAAAACTCAACGAAAATAAAAACAGCAAGGCAGTTTTAACATCTTATCTGGTATTTGCTGACGAAACTGTTTTAGAGAATATCGACTTTGCCAGCCTTCTTTTAAATGGAAAAGTCGTTCCAGCTGAACATCAAAAGAAAGATCCTGTCGTTGACTTTAACAATGATGGTATAGCTGCATACAAAATCGTATTTCCACGACAGCAGCTGTTAAGCACTCTGGAAAAAGGAGAGCAGAGGGTGACAGTTACCGGAACATTAACAACAGGGCAAAAATTTAGAGCAACAGGCATAGTTACAGTAAAATAATTCAAAAAGGTTGGTGCTTTCTCCGTTAAGCAGAACACTCTTGATGAAGAAAACCTAAATGAACAGGCAAAAGGCATACCTCACTGGTATGTCTTTTTTGCTACTGCTGAATTTTGGTGTTGACACTTTCTGAGATCCGCTAACAGGATTAGATGGCGATAAGCTTTGGGATAATGAAAATAAGCATGATAAAGCTCTGGTTCGTCCTTTTCAATCTCCTTTTGTTTTTTCCCTTTCCATGAGCCCAGTGACGTTTCTCTGAATATATGATCTATTACCAGCTGGAGCCTGCGCGGTCCCAGTACGGTTTTGCAGTCTCTTCTGTTCGCTTGCTCGGGCTGATGTAAACCTGATTGAATTCAATATCCCGCAAACGCTCCCCAAGAGCGCGGGCGTTGTATTGTCTAAGTTCTGTTAAATCAGAATCCTGCCAGCCCTGCATCCGTTTTTCAGTTCCATTGAGCCTGTCCGTGCCTGGCAATATATAAATGCAGCATGATTCCCCTCCTCTGATCTTAGAAAATCCCCCAAATATTTTGTTAATTTTGCACTTTTTCGAGAATGAATTTTGCCCTTTTTTCGGCTATACTGATAACACTCAATTGACAGGAGGGTTTGAAATGAGTCATGAAATGTTCTTAAAACGGGCTGTCGACCTTGCACTAGATGGAGTGAACGCAGGAGTTGGCGGGCCTTTCGGTGCTGTTATTGTAAAAGACGGTGCCATTATTGCCGAGGGGCGGAACAATGTCACAACAAGCAATGACCCGACTGCCCACGCGGAAGTGACAGCTATTCGATACGCCTGCGAGGCGCTTGAAACATACCAGCTCGATGACTGCATTTTGTATACGAGCTGCGAGCCATGCCCCATGTGCTTGGGTGCCATCTACTGGGCGCGGCCGAAAGCCGTTTACTTTGCAGCGAAACATACAGACGCTGCTGAAGCCGGATTTGATGATTCATTCATTTATCAAGAAATTGATAAGCCTGCTGAAGAAAGAACGATTCCCTTTTATCAAGTGACGCTGACGGAGCATTTATCCCCGTTTCAGGCATGGCGGGATTTTGCCAATAAGAAAGAATATTAAAAGGATCAGGCATGTGCGGCCTGATCCTTTGTTAGTTCGCTGAGAAGCCGCTGTGCCCGTATGCACTTCGGGTTGGCTTTCAGCGCCTTTTGCAAATACAAAACAGCAGTCATATGCTGACGCAATTCAGCATGGCAGACACCGAGCCAGCAGCTTGATCTAAAATCGGCTGCACCCTTTACCTGTATGTACTGATGATTTTCATGATTGGTTTGCAGGCAAGCTTCAAATGACGTGATCGCATCTCTGACTTTTTTAAGCTGATACAAGATTATTCCTTTGTAATAGTGAAGCGTACAGTAGTCGGGATAATGCCTCAGCGCTTCATTGATATCGCGTTCCGCTTCTTCGTACCGTTCTGCGTCAATGAATAATTTAACCTTTACATAATAGCTAGCAGGCGGCGGGATTTGCTTTTTTCTTTTACATTCGTTGATACAGTCCATTGCCAGCCGGATCGCTTTATCAACTTCGTATCCTCTCTCATACTCAACTGCTTTCTGACAAATGAGAAACGGGTCAGTGAAGGGTTTATGCGATTTTGCATTCAATAAACTGATGTTGCGTTGATGCTTTTGCTTTGCCTCCTGCTCTAAATAGCCGTAATGGTGAATGGTACATGGAAGCGAGAAAGTGCTGCTTGCGTCTTCTCCCTCAGGCCTTTCGCCAATACTTCCTGTAAACGTGATGTGTCGCTGATTCCGGATCAGCCTGATCTGACTTTGTTCAAACGCTTCATTTTCATTCCATTGCTTCCCTGTATAGCTTACAACCTTCACGCAACCAAGAGGCGGCAAGCTGTCAGTCAGCAGCGAAAGCAATAGGGCGCCCGTATCCGGGTCTAGTTCTTCATCAGCATCCAAGATTAATATCCACTCTCCTTCGGCATACTGCAAGCTTGCATTTCTCGCCTGCGAAAAGTCCTGTTCCCATCTATGATGATACACTCGGGCATGAAAGCTTGTGCAAATGTCTTCCGTACGATCGTTTGATCCAGTATCAACCACAATGATTTCATCAGCAATATGCTCCACACTCTCTAAACAGCGGGCGATATGGCGTTCTTCATTTTTCACAATCATACATACTGACAGCTTTGGCCTTTTCATGTGCTCACCTTTTCTCTCGTCTGAATTTACCTATACTACATGTATTCACACTTTGAATAGATCATGCCCGCCCCGCATGCTTCTGCACAAAAAAACATCCTGAGAACCCTCAGGATGCCGGTCATTATTTTAATTCTAATTTGACATCAATATTTCCTCTGGTTGCCTTTGAATAAGGACAGAAATCATGAGCAGCATTGACAAGCTCTTGCGCCTTGTCGCGATCCAAATCTTTCGTATTCACAACAAGTGTGACGCCGATTTTAAACCCGTCGTCGCTCTCATCCTTCATGAGGCTGACTTGTCCTTCAATTTCGGAATCAATCTCGATATTTTGTTCTTTGGCCACGTGTTCGAGCGCGCCGCCGAAGCATGCAGCGTATCCTGCCGCAAAGAGCTGTTCCGGGTTTGTGCCGGTTTGTCCTTCTTTTTTTGCATTGGGCATGACAATGTCATAATCAAGTACGCCGTCATCTGATGTAATATGTCCTGCCCGTCCGCCTCGCGCGGTTGCTTTTGCTGTAAATAGTGCCATATGTCTCAACCTCCTTATTTGTATCTAATAGTTATATTTCCCTTTCTGATCTTTTTAAACATGCTATGTTGCCGAGAATAGGAAAAGTGATGTTTTTCAGATACAATAGAATGGAATGTCAGAAAGAGTTGGTGAACAAAATGAAAAATGAATTTGACCATATGAAATTGGAGAATCAGCTATGTTTTTTGCTATATGCGAGTTCGCGTGAAATGACAAAGCAATACAAGCCGCTGCTAGATCAGCTGAATGTGACGTACCCTCAATATTTGGCTTTGCTATTGTTATGGGAACATGAAACACTTACTGTCAAAAAGATGGGCGAGCTGCTGTATTTAGATTCGGGAACGCTCACTCCGATGCTAAAACGAATGGAACAGCAGGGCTTAATTACGAGAAAACGATCTGAAGAGGATGAGCGGTCCGTGTTGATCAGCCTGACAGAGGACGGAGAATTACTAAAAGAAAAAGCGGCTGACATTCCTGGGAAGATTCTGGGACTCTCACATCAGTCCGGAGAGGACCTGAAACAGTTAAAATCCGTTCTATATACATTGCTGGAAATACTTCATCAAAAAAATGAGGATGCCTGATATGGAGGCATCCTCTCTTTCGTTTATTCAGCTACTTCCAGCGTAACATCGATATTTCCGGAGGTTGCTTTTGAATACGGGCAGACGCCGTGCGCTTTTTGCACAAGTGCCTGTAATTCTGCTGCACCGACTCCTTTTCCTTTCACCTGCAGCTTCACACCCAGCTTGTAGCCTTGATCCGCTTCATCCTTTAACAGGCTGACATGCGCTGTCACCTCTGTCTCCACTTTCACTCGTTCTGTTCTTGCTACCAGCTGCAATGCGCTGTCAAAGCAAGCTGCGTAACCTGCGGCAAATAGCTGCTCCGGATTTGTCGCTTTTTCTAATTGATTTGCTCTCGGTGTCCCCGGCATTGCGACATCAAGCTCAAGAACGCGATCTGATGATATCACCTTTCCTTCTCTGCCTCCTACCGCTGAAACAGTTGCAGTAAATAATGCTTGACTCATTTTTCATTCCCCCAATTAATTTTATACAATTAAATTGTACACAACTTAATTTACAGTGTCAATTTTCGGTGCACAAAAAAAGCTTATCCCGTTAAGAGATAAGCTCAGCTTGTAGAGAAAACGACGTTTTTTCTACAAGCTTTTTTGTTTTCTACTGTTTCTTTAGTTGTTCAGCGGATTTCAAAAACTGAAAAAGAGCTCCCACATACCTAGCCCTGCTTGGCTAGGTATGTGGCAATCTTCTTCATGTTCTGGCATGCGGCTGTGAGGAGAACTTGTTCACTCACATTCCGTTTTCCCCTCAACCTGCAATAGCGAAGCCCATGCAGCTGTTTTGAATCTGCAAAGCTTCGCTCTATTTTTTCTTTTCTTTTTTTATAGAGGTTTTTTCCTGAAACAGATAAGCGATTTTGTCTGATCTTTTCTTTGTGGTCCTCCCATACATGCCGGGTGATGACCTTTTGGCGGTTCTTTGATCTTGTGCATTGTTCAAGCAATGGGCACGCGGAACAGGTTTCAGGATTTGATTTATATGACCGGTAGCCTTTTCGGTCAGTTGTTGAGTATGTAAGTGTTTGCTGGTTCGGGCAAATGTATCTGTCTTTTTCACTGTCATAATGAAACTTCCATTTTGGAAACAAACCTCTAGTAGGGTGATATCGTCTATGCGCAATAACGCCAAAAATATGGCGGTCGGCTAACCCTTTACAGATCGGAGTCGTTAAATAACCAGAATCAAGAGCGACGGCTTCTACTTCAAAATGAAATCGTGCAATTTGGTGATCTAATCGGCCAAGATAAGGCACAGAATCATGGACATTTCCAGGCGTAACATAGGCGTCGGTGATAATGTTATGTTTCATATCCGTTGTTCGGTGATCTAAGTAAAAGAAACCCTCCGGTTTGTTTTCACGATACATATATCCACTTTCAGGATCAGTTGTACTGTGGCGGATCTCTTTTTCAGCTTTCACCTCCTCTTTGGCTGGTAATGGCTTTTTTCCGTGCTCCTCCCGATCTTCTTGAATGGCTTCATTTAAATCTTTGATATAGTTTTGTGTATCCTGTTCAATCGTTTTTCTTGTGTATTTGTGCTTGTTGGCATTGGCTTTCAGATGAGTTGAATCAGTGAAAAGGACACGTCCGCCCACCATATCATGATTGATGGCCTGAAGAACGATCTCATCAAAAATGTCTTGGAAAATCGTTGTATCTTTAAAGCGTGTACGTCTGTTCCAGCTGATGGTGGAGTGGTGCGGAACTGGGTCATTGATATTCAGGCCCAAAAACCATCTGTACGCCATATTGTAATAAATTTCTTTTTCAAGCTGTCTTTCTGAACGGATACCGTAGAGGTAGCCGATAAACATCATTTTGAATAAAATCAGCGGGTCGAGTGAGGGGCGGCCTTTGTTTTCGCTATAGTAAGGCTTAACCTTTTCAATGATAAAAGAGAAGTCTATGTGTTTATCAATTTTTCGAAGCAAATGATCCTCTTCGACGAGTTGGTCAAGCAGAACAAATTCGGCTGCGTTTTGAGAAGAATTTCTTGTGTGGAACATAAGAAAGACACCATCCTTTTTAGTCTTTCTTTTATTTTATTACACGTGAATGGATATTTTAAGGAAAAATAAAGGCTGTCGAGATTTTCTCGACAGCCTGAGCTTATCCCGTTAAGAGATAAGCTTTTTCACCGAATTCCCCCCCGCTATTCGCGGATTTGCCCTGTTCCTTTAATGATATATTTAGTAGAAGTCAGTGCAGGAAGCCCCATCGGCCCTCTTGCATGTAGCTTCTGCGTGCTGATGCCGATTTCGGCTCCGTATCCAAATTCAAAGCCGTCGGTAAAACGGGTTGACGCATTATGGTAGACAGCGGCAGCATCGACAGCCGTTTGGAAATAAACTGCGTTCTTGTCATCTTCAGTTAAAATCGCTTCTGAATGATTGGTGCCGTATTGTTGGATATGCTTCACAGCTTCTTCGACGTTCGCAACCGTCTTTACGCTGAGGACAGGCGCTAAAAATTCCGTTTCCCAATCTTCTTCGGACGCTTTTTTGCTTGAAGGATGAAGGTCACATACACATTCATCTCCGCGAATGTCAACTCCCGCGTTTTCCAGCTGAGTCAGCAATTCTTTCCCGTGTTTTTCCGCCCACGCCTTGTGAATCAGCAATGATTCAATTGCATTACAGACAGAAGGGCGCTGTGTTTTGGCGTTTACGACAACCTTTTCCGCCATTTGCGGTTTGGCAGTCTCGTCAATGAAAATATGGCAGTTTCCTGCTCCGGTTTCTAACACGGGCACCGTTGATTCTCTCACAACGAGATCGATCAGCTTTTTGCCTCCGCGCGGAATTAATACGTCTAGGCCATCGTTCAGTGTAAAGAGTTCTTTTGCCGTTTCTCTGCTCGTATCCTCAATCAGCTGGACGGCGTCAATTGGAAGCGGAGACTGCTCAAGCGCTCTGTGAATGACATTGACGAGGGCTTTGTTGCTGTGAATGGCTGAGGAGCTCCCCCGCAGGACAACCGCGTTTCCCGTTTTTAAGCAGAGGGTGGCCGCGTCGACTGTTACGTTTGGTCTCGCTTCATAGATCATTCCGACCACACCAAGCGGAACACGGATTTTTTCAATCAGCAGGCCGTTCTCCTTTTCAATCGTTTCAAGAGATTCACCGACTGGATCTGCCAAATCAATTAAAAGCTCTACCGCGTCCGCTATATCAAGAATGCGTTTCTCATCCAATGTCAGGCGATCAATGATATCTGATGTTAAGCCATTGTTCTTTCCATTCTCAATATCTTTCGCATTTTCGGCTAAGAGAAAATCCTTTTCTTGCCGGAGCCCGTTTGCGATAAGACTGAGCGCCTCATTTTTTTCAGACGTTGTTTTCATGATCAGTTCCGCTGCTGCTTCATTTGCCAGTCTCGCTTTTACAGAAACTTCACTCATTTTTCCGCCTCCTAGTCTTTTACATTGACCCAGTCATTCCTGTGGATCACCTCAAACGTTTTCTCAAAATCGAGTTCATCACTGCGTTTGCCTTTGGCCGCCATTATCTCCTCGGAGGAGTAATGTGTTTGGCCTTTTCCGATCACGCCGCCCGGCCCCCGAACTTCTACGACCGCCCCTTTTGGAAAGCTTCCATTTACGCCAACTACGCCAGCAGGCAGCAGGCTGCTTCCGTGATGGATCATCGCCTCCTCGGCACCCGCATCAATCACAATTTCTCCTGCGATCGGTGAGTGGAACTGAATCCACTGTCTCGTGTTGTTAACCGAGGATCGTTCTTTGTCACCGATGTAAGTGCCGTCTCCCTTGCCGTCCAAAATATCCGCAAGCTTTTGCTCTCCGCTTCCTGTTCCAATGAACACTTTCACGCCAAGAGACAGAGCGGTTTGTGCGGCTAACAGCTTTGATTTCATACCGCCGGTGCCGACCTTTGATCCGGCTGAACCCGCATACCCCAGCAATTCAGGCGTGATCTCTGGCAAATCATCAAATCGTTTCGCCTCAGGATGTTCATTCGGATTGGCATCATACAGCCCGTTGATGTCAGTGAGAATCATAAGCTGGTCCGCATGAATCAATCCGCTCACTAACGCAGAAAGCATGTCATTATCACCGAATGTCAATTCTTCAACAGATGTAGAGTCGTTTTCATTGATAATCGGAATGACACCGCGCTCCAGTAATTCCATAATCGTTGCGTACGCGTTTCGATACCGTTCTCTTTTCGAAAAATCATTTCTCGTTAAAAGGATCTGCCCCGGAGTCAGTGCGTATTGTTTGAATTGATTCATATATTGCTGCATTAACAGTGTTTGTCCGACCGCGGCCGCCGCCTGTTTTCCTTTAATGGTAACGGGGCGGGACGGATAACCGAGGCTGGAAAACCCCGCCGCTACGGCTCCCGAGGTAATCAGAATCATTTCATGTCCCGCTTTCTTCAACAGTGAAATGGCTTGAACATGCTCTTTGATTTTCGCCTCATCAATGCTTCCGTTGCTATTCGTGAGCGAACTGCTTCCTATTTTCACTACTATTCTTTGTTTTTTCATTTATTCTCCTCCGCGGCTCTTCGCCAGCCAACTTACAATAAAAAAACCCATTTCATCCTGATTCATAAGGACGAAATGGGTTTCCGTGGTACCACCTTGATTGAACGCACTTATGCGCGCTCCGCTTTCCTGTAACGCCAGGTTATGCGCCTAGGTTTTCCCCCTAAGACTCCAAGGCAGGTTCGGCAGGTTTCATGCGGCAAAATGTTTCAGCGGTTCATTTTGCTCTCTGTCACAGAAAGGTCTGCTTACTAATCCTCTTCAACGCTCAATGATTTTTTTATATTATGCAAAGAAAAAAGTCTCTTGTCAAGTTTTTTATCATCAAAAAGAGCCCGCTTGGCGCGGGCCTTTTGCAGTCTAGTTAAAGACGATTGTTTTATTTTCGTGAACGATGACGCGGTCTTCCAAATGCCATTTCACAGCACGGGCAAGCACGCTGCGTTCAATTGTTCTGCCGATGTTTTTCAGCGCTTCCGTATTGTCACGGTGGTCTACGCGCTCAATATCCTGTTCAATGATCGGCCCTTCGTCAAGATCGTTTGTGACATAGTGGGATGTCGCTCCGATCAATTTCACGCCGCGTTCGTAAGCCCGTTTGTACGGATTCGCACCGATAAAAGCAGGCAGGAATGAATGGTGAATATTAATGATGCGATTCGGATGGGCTGAAACAAAGTCAGGGGTTAAGATTTGCATATAGCGCGCAAGAACGATCGTATCAATCTCATATTGCTCAAGCAGTTCAAGCTGCTTTTTTTCGACTTCCGCTCTGATGTCTTTGTTCGCTTTCATATAATGGAATGGGATATTCAGCCGCTCAACCAGTTCCCTCGCTTCCTCATGGTTGCTGATGACAACAGCGATTTCCGCCATAAGGTTGCCGGTTTGCCATTCCCAAATCAGCTCATGCAGGCAGTGAAGCTCCTTTGATACAAAAATGGCGACACGTTTCAGTTCGCTTGCCAATGTTAAGCTCCATGTCATGTCAAATGTTTCTGCAACAGACGCAAACGCCTCCTGCAGTGTTTCTTTTTTCTCACGAATGCCCTCGCAGTTGAATTCGATTCTCAGGAAAAATCGGCCGCCTTCAGGGTCTGTCGTATATTGGTTGGATTCTATAATATTGGCGCCGTGTTCAAATAAAAACGCGGAAACCGCAGAAACGATACCCGGCTGATCAGGACAGCTGACCAAAAGACGGCCTTTGTCCTCATTTCCGTCGCGGAATTCGTTTAAACGCTGAGTCATATATGATTTCATGAATAATCCCTCTTATCTTTGTAAGTCTAAACTATTTATCCATTATACTGAAGATTTGATAAAAATCAATTTATGACAGAATTTTTAAACCAACCGCTGAGCACAAAATCAAAGCGATAAAGAAGATCCGTTTGGCGTCTTTCGGCTCCTTGTAAAAGAGGATGCCGACAAGCGCCCCGCCTGCGGTGCCAATGCCTGTCCAGACAGCGTAAGCCGTGCCCATCGGAATGGTTTCCATTGCATAAGACAGCAAGGAAAATGAAGCGGCAAAACCAACAATGATCAACAGCACCCATTTCATGCTTTTTTCTTTCGCATATTGATTCATAAGGGCCACGCCGGCCATCTCCAAACAGCCCGCGCACAATAAACTGATCCAGTGCAGCATTATGCCTCGCCTCCTTTTTCTTCTGTCTCATCCTGTGTCACAAGCTTCAATCCGATTACACCAATTAGGAGCACACCGATTAACAAAAGCTTCGGCCATCCAACCGGCTCATGAAACAGAATGATTTCACTCAGCACTGTTCCTGCCGTCCCAAGTCCGGTAAAAACGGCATACACGGTTCCGACAGGCAGACTGTTTGTCGCCTTTATTAAAAGATAAAAACTGACTATGATGCCAACGGCAGTGCCGCTCCATGTTAATGCTGAGTCAGCATGCTTTAAGCCTACCACCCAAACAACCTCGAAAACGGCGGCAAACACGACTAATCCCCATTTCATTTCAAGTCATTCCTTTCTTTCTGGTAAGAATCTCCGAAAACAAAAAAACCCCGGACAGTCGTCTCACATGAGATTGACTCTCCCGGGCTTTTTTCCCTCCGTGTGCATACACGCCTCTATTTACGCGTATGTGTTTTCTCTCGGACCAGTCCATGTCCATTGACATGCGGAACCCTAGAAAACTTTACCTGACATCATGATACTATAACCCGCCTCTTTCTTTCAATTGTAAGATTTTCTTTCATATACCGCGATCGGTTTATTCCATTTTCTGATCGTTCTGCTGTAAAGCATGCCGATGTGCTCCGCCACCCGTATAGACGCTTTATTATCCGGGTCAATCAAAGCCGCCATCTTGCCGAACTGCCGCTCGTTGAAGCCGTAGTCCAGGCAGGCTTGAACCGCTTCTTTCGCATAGCCGTTCCCCCAGTGGCGGCGGGCCAACATATAGCCGATTTCCATGACTGTTTGATTTTCAATCTGTTGGGGAACGATGCCGCATTGCCCCAAAAAGTCTCCCGTCTGTCTATCTTCAGCAATCCACAGACTGACGCCGTACCCTTTTTCATTTCTTTTGTTCCAATTGATCCACTCGCGGGTTTGCCTTTTATCTTTTAAGCCGGAGTAATATTTCATCACATCATGGTCGTTAAAAAGCTTAAGCAAAGAGACATAATCCCGATCTTCCATACAGCGCAAACGAATTCGGTCGGTCACAAGCTTCGTTTTAACGCCCATATCATCCTCTCCTGCTTCCATTCTTTTTTGAGGACTTCAATATGGGCTTGGTGATAGCGGTTATGATCCGCCATAGCCAAATGCCCCACCTTACCGTCGCAGTGTCATCAGCGTAAGTAAGCGGCCGATGCAAATCATTATCGGTTAAGGTGAAACATACCGATTTCAGCTCGTTTACCACATGCTGATGTCCTCTTAGGAGTTCATCTAAACCGGGTTGGTTTTTCGGTTCAGGCAGCTGTCCGTTTTCATCTGTCATCGGGCCGTATGTCCGCTCAATATGATCTGGTATCCGATTTTCCTTGACACACCATATCCACCTGATATCAACATTTGCGATATGGCGCAACAGCTGAGCCGTGCTGTTTTTTGTTTGGCAGCTGCCCTTATAATATAGTTCACCCTGTGTCATGTGACTTACAATAGAAGCCAGACGGAGACTGTTTTCTTCCACTGCGGAATACAGCAGACTGACCGTCGGCGCCATGTCGTTTCTAATACATAAGTCCTTCATGTTCAGCTCCCCCCTTACTAGGTACATTTGACACCAAGAAAAAATTCCCTTTAAAAAAGAAAAAAGCTCCCTTAAATAGAGAGCAGGATCAATTGTTATTTCCCGGTTTATATAAGTAGGGATCATGCTGCGGGCCGTTGGAGGAATTCACATCAAGCGAGATATCGCCATGGGCATTCATCGTGCCTAGTGTGACCGAGGACAGCAGTTTAGGGCTGTACCCTTTTTCCTCAAGCTGCTCAAACAGCCAGGATCGGTTTTTTTGAAGGTATTTCAAATTATGGTCAAGGATTTCGCCATCCAATATGAGTGGGATCGGGATAAAACTCCGTTCAGCTTCCATATTCAAATCCCGCACCTGCACCGCTCTCGCTTCCTCTTTTGGAATGA
The DNA here is from genome assembly GCF_053903245.1 of Bacillus sp. K7. Lineage (NCBI taxonomy): Bacteria > Bacillati > Bacillota > Bacilli > Caryophanales > Bacillaceae > Bacillus > Bacillus sp. K7. The sequence continues at coordinate 1,356,038 of NZ_CP096406.1, read as the reverse complement.
CGCTTACTTCTCCCGTTTCCTCAATGATGGCAAGATCAATGTCAGCCGGATCGGCATAGCCCTTTTCCCTCAGCTTTCCGAGCAGTTCATTAACAGTCAGCCTTTCTTTACGCAGTCCCTGTTCATCAATATCTCCGTTTCGGATTAAGACTGTCGGGCTTACGACAAGCAACCATCTCCATTTATTAGAAAGGGAGAGCTTGGTCATCAGGAGATAAAGCACCAAAAAAGCGCCTGCGTAATAAATGGACATCGGCAGCCTGGATGTAAGAATCGGTTCACTGATAATCGTACCAATCGCGAAGGTCAAAAGCAGATCAAAATTGTTCATTTGTGACACGGCTTTTTTACCGGCAAGCCGAAACAAAATATACGCAATTGAAAATACGATAACTGGCTTCAGCAAAAATGCCCATACCATCCATAACACTGATCCTTACCTCCATCTGCTAGTCATATTGAGCCTATTGTGCCCCGAGGCATATCCTCTATGCATCACCCCTTTTATCCGGTGCCTAAATAGACAACGTGAACAGCAGCAGACATTCGACAGGCTAGCCGGTTTAGAGCGAAAATGGAGAAACAATGAATTGCTGAGAACGATGCAAGAACAACAAAATCCTGTAGAAACGGGCGCTTGTCTGCTCTTCTATCACAAAAAACTCTTCTCAGAAAGGAGAAGAGTTTCATGTATGTGCTCAAACGGATTGCGCCAAACTTAATTGCGGGCCGAACAGCTCGTAATGGATTGACTCCGGCGCTGATCCGAGTTCTGACACAAGCTTATGCATTGCCGTAATAAATGAGGGGGAACCGCAAATATAATAATCCGCGTCTGTATTGGCAATCAGTTCTTTGAGGAACTGCTGATCAATCTGTCCTTCATGAAATTGAAGATCACCTGCTCGGTCTTCCTCAGTCGGCTCACGATACACAAATGCGGTTTTCACAGAAGAATGGGTTGCAGCTTCTTCCACCTCATGGCGCAAAGCGTGGTATTCACTGTTTTTCGCGGCATGAATGAACAGAATCTGCCGTTCAGGCTGCTTAGAAACAGATGTTTTCAGCATGCTGATCATTGGTGTAATACCAACTCCGGCACTGAGCAGAACGAGATCTTTTTGTGATGAAGGATTCAAAACAAAGTCCCCTGCCGGTGCGCTGACCTCTATTGAATCTCCCTCATGCAGCCCATCGTGTAAATACGAAGATACGGTCCCGTCTTTTTTCACTGAGATTCGGTAATGGTCTTTTCCCGGCATATCAGACAGGCTGTATTGACGAATATGCGTATATTCAGAACCAGGAATCCGCACTTTGATGCTGATATACTGTCCTGCTTGAAATTCAGGTAACGGCTTGCCGTCTTCCGGCTTCAAATAGAAGGATATAATTTCTTTGCTTTCCCGCTCTTTTTTCGCAATGACGAATGGCTTATACTCCTTCCAGCCGCCGGCTTGCTCTTCCGCCTGCTCATACATTTCTTTTTCAATTCCGATGAACGCGTCAGCGATTACGCCGTACGCTTTCTCCCATGCCTGGATAATATCAGGTGTCGCGGCGTCTCCCAGAACATCTTTGATCCCAATCAGCAAATATTTGCCGACGATTGGATAATGTTCAGCCTTGATTCCGATACTGCGGTGTTTATGGCCGATTTGTTTGACGACAGGAATAATATTTCCGAGCTGGTCAATATTTGCCGCAGCTGCAATAACGGCATTTGCAAGGGCAGTTCGTTGCGTTTTTTTCTTTTGATTGGTTTGATTAAACATGTTCAGAAGCTCTGGATGATCGTGGAACATCAGATCGTAAAAACGGCCAGTGATTGCTTCTCCATGCTGTTCTAATACGGGTACAGTGCTTTTAATGATTTCGATTGTTTGATTATCTAACATCGCATAAACAATCCTTTCAAAAGATGTATTTAAAATATATCTTTAAGATACACGATCCCGCGAATAAAAGATATATTTCAAATGAATCTTTAATAAATTTGTCACAAAATTATCCATTTAATGTGATAATTGTTGCTTTTTTATAGCATCCCCTAGCAAATACGGACTACCCCCTGTCATGATCACTAGCGGAAAGACGCAAGCACAAAAAAACCCAAAACAACTTGTGTTTTGGGTGTAACGATTACCAAGGTTTTTCAGTTCCAAGCGCATTTGCTAGCGCCTGGCTGTGTTTCTTGCGGTTCTTCCGTTCATTGGCGCGCTGAACAGCTGTATTATGAAGCATCACCTCTTCTTCCGTTTCCGGCACAACTCTCGGAACAGGCATCGGTTTTCCATTTGAATCCAATGCGACAAATGTCAAAAAGGATGTCGCGGCAAGTTCCCGTTCGCCAGTCATCAGATGCTCCTTAATGACTTTCACAAACACCTCCATCGAGGAAGTGCCGACCCATGTCACATATGACTCCAAGCAGACAGACTCCTTTTGGCCGATCGGCTTCAAAAAATCGACTGAGTCCATCGAAGCGGTTACTGTTTCACGTCTGCAATGGCGCGCCGCGGAAATAGAGGCAATGTCATCGATATAACTCATTAATTTTCCGCCAAACAGCGTGTTATGGTTGTTCGTATCAAGCGGGAACACCCTGCTGGTTTTTACAACCTTTGACTCTTTACAAAATCTTGTTTCTGGTGTTTCCATATCTTTCTCCCCTTTGATGTCTGATCGTTTAGCAACATACACTCATATTCTCCTATTAAACAATATTCTCTGCCATTTGTCTAAAATTTAAAATGGTTTGCCTGTCTTCTTTCCAATACGTTTAAGGATTTTGGTGATGGGGAAATAATACCTGTATTCTTCAAACGGTCAGGAGGAGAACCTATGGAAGCATCCATCCCGAAACAACAGCAAAAAACGGTATGCCGAACGGAATACGGCGCACTTGAGAAAGTCATTTTATGCAGGCCGGAGCATATGACGATAAAAGATGTCATAAACGAAACACAAAAACATTTTGAAGAGGACAATATCCATGTAAAAACCGCTACAGATCAGCACAGCCGCTTTATTGAAGCACTCAGGTCTCACAACATCGATGTCATCCTTTTGCCTGTCCGCGAAGGACTCCCCGAGCAGGTCTTTACCCGGGACATAGGATTTGTCATCGGAGAAAAAGCCTTCCTCTCGAGCATGGCGGAACCGATTCGCCAAGGGGAAGAAGCTATAATAAAAGAGTTTTTCCACACTCAAGGCATTCCTTACACCCACATGCTTCATACAAGCATTGAAGGCGGTGACGTCATAATTGATGGCGAAATTGTCTACGTCGGAATCAGCCAGCGCACGAATATGTCAGCCATCGGCCAGCTAAAAAAGGCACTTCCTGGCTATACAGTCGTCCCCGTTCACCTGCATGAAAAATATTTGCATTTGGACTGCGTATTTAACATCATATCTGAAAACGAAGCGTTAATTTATCCTCAAGCCCTTGAGCCAGAGGAAGTTGATATGCTGGCAAAACGTTATGATCTCATTGAAGTGCCCGAGGATGAACAATTTACGCTCGGAACCAACGTCCTTTCCATTGGAAGAAAAACGATTATCAGCCTCCCTTGCAACCGCCATGTCAATCAGCAGTTATTAAATAGAGGCTACCATATCATCGAAATTGACCTGACAGAAATTATCAAATCAGGCGGCTCCTTCAGGTGCTGTACGATGCCGCTGATTCGCGGTGAATGAAGAATCCTCCCCTTTTCTACGTTTTGAACAGCTTATTTTATCAAGATACGTTAATATAGAGGTGACATCATTTTTAAGGGGGCATTCGCATGACAAAGTACATAGGGTATGTCGGAACGTATACAAAAGGCGGAAGTGAAGGAATTTATTCTTTTGAGCTTGATACTGAGAAAAAATCACTCAGTGAGCCAAAGCTTGCCGCTAAACTGGGCAATCCGACGTATGTAACACCGAATAAAAACAACACCATTCTATATTCAATTGAAAAAGCAGACGGCCAAGGCGGAGTTGCTGCCTATCAAATCGATCAAAACAGCGGTGAATTAACATTTCTGAATCATCAGTTAATCGATGGCCCATCGCCATGCCACGTAAGCGTTGATGATCAAAATCAGTTCGTACTGACTGCCAATTATCACAGCGGGAAGGTCCACGCTTTTCCGGTTCAGGAAGACGGAAGCTTGCAATCACCTGCTTCAGAAGCCGCCCACACAGGAAAAGGGCCGCACGAAAGACAGGAAAAACCGCATACACACTACGCTGGATTCACACCTGAACACAACTATGTTGTAGCGGTTGACTTAGGAACTGATAAACTGTACACCTATAAGCTGAAGGACGGCGGATTCACTGAATCCGGAAGCCATGCCTTCGCTCCCGGCGCAGGACCTCGCCATATCGCTTTTCATCCGAAAGAAAAATACGCTTATGTGATGACAGAATTAAGCAATGAAGTGATTGCGCTTGAATACAATCCGACAGCCGGAGAATTTAGAGAAATCCAGGTTGTCTCTGCCATTCCTGATGATTTTACGGATAACAGCCAGGGAAGCGCCATTCATGTCACACAGGACGGACGTTTTGTTTATGTCGCAAACAGAGGCCATGACAGTATCGCTGTCTTTGAAGTGAATCAATATTCAGGCGAGCTGGCTTTTGTGGAAAGAGTTTCGACAGAAGGAAACTGGCCTCGTGATTTCGTCCTTGATCCAACAGAAGCGTTCCTTGTTGCTTCAAATGAAGAAACAGGCAACCTTGTCCTATTTGAAAGAGACAAAGAAACCGGCCGATTGACAGTGCTTTCTTCAACTGTTTCCGTCCCTTACCCGGTTTGTGTAAAGTTTTTACATCAAGTATAAACAAATGGAGTGGCTCTAGTAAAAAGGAGCCACTCTTTTTATTTATCTCACTTTTTCCTTCGTTTCAGCATTTCGATACAAATGGCAAGCGACAAATCGGCCTGCTTCAATTTCCTGAAGCTGGGGACGGGATTCCCCGCATTCAGGCATCGCCTCCGGACAGCGTGTCCGAAACACGCAGCCGCTCGGCGGATTGACCGGGCTCGGCAGCTCCCCTTTTAAGAGGATGCGCTCGCGCTTATCCTCCAATTCAGGGTCCGGAATCGGAATCGAGGACAAAAGCGCCTTTGTATAAGGATGCAGCGGTTCGCGATACAAGGTGCCGCTCTCTGTAATTTCCATCATGTGCCCTAAGTACATCACACCGATCCTGTCGCTGATATGCTTCACCATCGAAAGATCATGGGCAATAAATAAAAACGTAATCCCTTTCTCTTTCTGAAGTTGCTTCAGCAGGTTGACCACCTGCGCCTGAACCGAGACATCAAGTGCAGAAATCGGTTCGTCCGCCACAATACATTCAGGGTTCAGCGACAGTGCTCTGGCAATCCCGATTCTTTGTCTCTGCCCGCCGCTGAATTCATGAGGATAGCGGCTGCCAAAGTCCGGGTGAAGCCCCACTGCCTCAAGCAGCTCGTCCACAATGAGAAGCCGCGCTTTATGGGTATTGTATAGATTGTGAATCTCCATCGGCTCCAAAATGATTTCTCTGACGGTCATGCGCGGGTTTAATGAAGCATAAGGATCCTGGAAAATCATCTGCAGCTTGCGGTTGAAAGCAAACTGCTCTTTCTCACTCAGTGAGTGGAGGTTTGTGGCGCGGTATTTCACACTTCCTTCCGTTGGCTGATACAGGCGCATCAGCACTCTCCCCAAGGTTGATTTTCCGCACCCTGATTCACCGACTAGCCCGAATGTTTCTCCCTCAAGAATCTGAAAGGTAACCCCGTCGACGGCTTTGACCGTCCGTTTTTTCCCTGCGTCAAAGTGCATTTTCAGCTGGCTGACCTCTAACAAAGGCAGTGGCGTCATTTGTCTCCCTCCTTCTCTGAAAAACAGCGGCGGACCGCACCAAGTTCTTTTTCATAGATGGTCTCTTTCAACGTGAGGATTTCGATTGATTTCCCTGTCTTTGGAGAATGAAGCATTTTCCCGCCGCCGACGGACAGACCGACATGATGAATCGCTCCTTTTCCTTCCCCATCAGCAAAAAACAGCAGATCACCGGCTTTCATAGCATCAAGCGGGATGTCCTTCCCCGCCTTTGCCTGATCTCCCGCATCACGAGGGATGCTGTATCCATTGGCTTTACATATACTGTACATAAACCCTGAGCAATCAAATCCAAATCCGCTGATCCCTCCCCACAGGTAGGGCAGTCCGAGAAAAAACATCCCCGTTTGAATGATGTCTTCAACAGTCCCTTTCTGTTCGCGAACATGCGCTGCGTCCGTTTGCTTCACAAATCTTTCCCCCAAAGGTGTTGAAACCTTAAGATATCCGTTTTCTTCTGCAATAAAGGGCAGGAGCGTTAAAAAGCTTAATTCAATTTCCTTTTCGCCATTACTTTTATATAAAAAGGCAGCAGGTTTGCTGATCATCACATCGCTTTGCGTCTGAATGAGGCTTATTTTTTTCAGCTGGTTCTTTCTCATCCAGCCCGGATATCCGCGCGGATCCTTTCGGGATGGCTGGCTCGGCACGATCACAGAAACCCATTCGCCCTGTTCTCCTGTCACCAATACCTTTTCGCCAAAGAGAACCTGGGTCTGGATCACATTGTCTGTACATAATCCAAGCCTGTCATCATACGTCATGCGCTCCAGCCAGTCTCTGATCATTACAGTCGGACGAAGCATCACTTGGTCAGCAGGACGCGGCGAATCAGGCGAGGTCCAAATGTTGGCCACTGCTGATATGACAGTATGCATCATGGTTTTATTTCCCCTTTCTATAGCGCAGCTCCGGTGATACCGAGACCCGGTCTGTCAGGCATCGTAATTTTGCTGTTGCTGTATGTGATGCCGCCTTTGATGACATCTGTTTTCAGCATCAGCGGCGCGTCAAAATCAAAGCGTGTGATATTTCTTTTGCTTGCGGCGAAATGCGCCGCGGCCGTAATGCCCAGCTTCGTTTCGATCATGCTGCCGACCATGCACTCCACTCCGCACACCTCGGCCATGGCATTGATTCTCTCTGCTCCGCTGATGCCGCCCGCTTTCATCAATTTAATATTAAGTAAGTCAGCGCTCCGGGTTTGAAGAATGTCGAACGCCTGCCGCGGCGTAAACACACTTTCATCAGCCATAATCAGTGTATCTGTCGCATCTGTCACCTTTTTAAGCCCAGCGAGATCGTCTTTATGGACAGGTTGCTCGACAAGCTCAATGCCAAGACCTGCATCCTCCATTTTCCGAATGGCTGTTATCGCTTCCTTCGGCGTCCACCCCTGGTTGGCGTCTAATCGAAGTTTCACGGCTGGGCCGACACGTTTTCTGATTTCCTGGATTCGGGTGATATCTGTTGCAATATCATCTTTGCCGACTTTTATTTTCAGCGTTTGAAAGCCTTGTTTGAGATATTGCTCAGCATCAGCTGCCATCTCTTCAGGCGGGTTGACACTGACGGTATAGTCCGTTTCCAGCGTATCTCGGTATCCGCCGAGCAATTGGTAAAGCGGCAGTCCGCACATTTGCGCCCAGCCGTCGTATACCGCCATCTCCACAGCCGCCTTCGCGCTCTGGTTTCCTGTGAGGAGATGCTGAATGTCGTGAAAAATGGCCTCACAGCCGGACAGGCTTTTTCCAACTAGTGCCGGCTTCAAGACATTGTGAATCGCACTTTCAATGCCTTCCATGCTGTCTCCTGTAATCACCATCGTCGGAGGCGCCTCCCCCCATCCGATAGCGCCGTTGTCATAAGTGATCCTTACAATGACCGATTCAGCTGTATGCACAGTGCGAAGCGCGGTTTTAAACGGCTTTGTCAGCGGTACGGCGATTCGGGTTGTTTCGATTCGCGTGATTTTCATGTCTTCAGCGCCCCTTCTGAAACGCCCGCCTCGATCACGACTGTTTTTTGTTCTGTATTCATAGCAGCTTGCGCACCGATCGGTACGGCGAAACTCGGTGAGCAGTGGCCGATTTTACATCCTCTCAGAGCAGGCTTGCCTGCCGAAACAATATAGTCTTCAAGCACCTGCTCAAGCGAGAGGGACTTCTCCCTCTTCACCGGGACACAGTTATGAAAATCACAAACAAGAATTCCGGCTGCATCGGTCAGCTTTCCTGCCATTTTCAGCTGATTCAGCATCCGGTCGATTTGATACGGCTCCTCGTCTATATCTTCAATAAACAGAAGTTTGCCTCTCGTATCAATTTCAAACGGCGTACCCAGCGTAGACGTCAGCAAAGAGAGGTTTCCTCCGACAAGCTCGCCTTCCGCTTTCCCCGGAACAAGCACGGTTAGCGGAGAAAGCTCTTCAGTATAGGTGAATTCCGTCTCTTGGAATAGCTGCTCATACGACGCTTTTGTCAGCGGGTGAACGTCGTCGAGGCCAATATCTGAGCTGAGCATCGGGCCATGGAAGGTGACAAGGCCTGTGTTTTGATGGATGGCAGTATGTAAAAACGTAATATCGCTGTACCCCCAAAAGATTTTAGGATGTTTGCGGATTAAGCTGAAATCAATGCCGGCGGCGATACGTCCTGTCCCAAACCCCCCGCATGCGCACAGCACGGCTTTTACCTCCTCGTCTCTGAACATCTCATGGAGATCAGCCAGCCGCTCATCATCCTGTCCCGCTAGATAACCGTGCTGGTTTTTTAGCGCCTTGCCCAATTTCACCTTTATACCTAGCTCTTTTAAAAATAAAAGCGCGGTGTCAAGCTTTTTTGGATCCGGGGGGCTTGCGGGCGCGATTACTCCGACTGCATCACCCTTTTTCAGCGCTTTCGGCTTGTGATTCAACTGAATCGCTCCTTTCATTTGCTCTGCACCCTACGTATACGTGCAAGAATGAGAAAAAATACCGCTTCTTCGCCATAAAGAAGCAGTATTTCTCAATTGCCGGCGTCAGTTTTTATCGGCCCATTTTAAATCGATATAGCCGACAGGATGCCGGACGATTCCCTTCACATGTTCGTTTTGAAGATTGACCTGGTTATAGAAATAAACCGGTATGATCGGCGCTTCATTGACCAACAGCTTTTCCGCTTGATGCATGAGGGAAAAACGCGTTTTTTCATCGGCTTCATGTTTCGCTTGCTTGATCAGCTGATCATATTCTTTATTGGCCCAGCCTGTGCGGTTCATCGAATTTCCTGTTTGGAAGGCTTCCAGAAAACTAATAGGGTCGGCGTAATCAGGCAAAAATGAGCTTTGAGAGAATTGGAATTTTAGCGCTTTTTGGTCTTCTAAAAATACGTTCCATTCCATATTGGCCAGCTTCACATCGACTCCAAGGGTATGTTTCAATTTTTGCTGGATCGCCTCGGCAATCTTTTTATGCTCGGGCTTTGTGCTGTAAGTGAGAGTGATCGCAGGAAGCTTATCATAGTTTTCTTCCTTCATGCCCTTTTCCAGCAGCTGCTTCGCTTTGTTTTCGTTTGGTGTGAGCAGGTCTCCTCCCGCTTCACGGAAATCCTTGCCGTCAGGCTGCGTAAACCCGGGCGATACAAAAGCATGCGCCGGCTTTTCATTGTTTTTCGTGACGTACTTTACAATTTCCTCCTGATCGACAGCCAGCGCAAAGGCTTTTCTGATGTTTTCATTTTGGAAGGGCTCCATGTTCACATTAAATCGGTAAAAATAAAGGCCCGCCTGGCTGGCAATGCTCACGTTTTCCTGATCCATCAGCTGGCCGCTCAGCTCAGCAGGGACATAAGCGGTATCCAGTTCCCCAGACTGAAACATCTGGTAATCTGTATTTCTGTCACTGACCATCGCCCATTTCACCTTATCAAGCTTCACGGTATCTTGATCCCAATACGTGTCGCTTTTCTCCATTGTGATGCTGTTATCATGCTTCCATTCCGTCAGCTTAAACGGACCGTTCCCGACAAATGTATCCGCCTCAGCAAACCACTTTGGATGTTTTTTATCGACCTTTTCGTTTACTGGAAAATACGCCGGATTGGACACGACGCTGAGAAAATATTTTTGCGGTGCTTCAAGCGTTACTTCAAGGGTTCGATCATCCTTTGCCGTCACCTTCACATCCTCTTTTTTCCCTTTCCCGCTGTTATACGCTTCACCGCCTTCAATAAAATAGCCTAGAAACGCGGAGGAAGCCCCTTTTTTCGGATCAAGCATCCGTTTCCACGCGTATTCAAAGTCTCCAGCCGTTACCGGATCTCCGTTTGTCCATTTCGCATTGTCCCGTATCGTAAATGTGTAGGTTTTTTTATCTTTTGACACAGACCACTTTTCCGCCATTGCCGGTTCAGGCTCATGATCTTTCCCGAGGCGCGTCAGCCCCTCCATGATGTTATTCAACGGCTGCCACGATACATTATTAAAACCGATCGGCGGATCGAATGAAGTCGGTTCATTCTCGTTATTTACATACAGCACTTTTTCTCCGCTTGTTTTTGCTTTGTCATGACCGCTTTCTTTTCCGGCCTGTTCGTTTGCTGTACATCCCAACAACGCAAATGAAAGCCCTAATGCAAGACTCATTCCCCAAAGCTTTTTCACTCGTTTCATTCTCTTCCCCCTTTTCATGATCAATCCTTCGCGTCGCCGTACAGCACCGCATGCTCAGCCCGTTGATCCTGCAGCCAGCAGTTGACGGTGTGCGTGTCAGACCTGATCGTCTGGCCCGGGTATACCCTGTCACACACGATCATCCTGTTCGGACAGCGGGCGGCAAACGGGCAGCCTGGCGGAGGTGAAAATAAATCCGGCGGCGTCCCGTCAATTGGAATCAGCTCCGCGCCCTCCGTATCCAACCGCGGGACAGAGTTCAGCAGCCCTTTCGTATAAGGATGCTGAGGCTGATAAAAAATATCTTTTCTCGTGCCGATTTCCGCTATTTTGCCGGCATACATCACTGCGACTCTGTCGGCAACTTGGGCAACGACCCCTAAATCGTGTGTAATCAGAATGACAGACACATTCGTTTTTCTCTGAATCTCTTTAAACAGCTCCAAAATCTGTGCCTGAATGGTCACGTCAAGAGCGGTGGTCGGTTCATCTGCGATTAAAATATCAGGCTCGCAAATGAGCGCCATCGCAATGACGATCCGCTGTCTCATGCCGCCGCTGAATTGGTGCGGATACTGTTTGAGACGCTCTTCGGGATCGGGAATGCCGACCATTGACAGCATGGAAAGCACATCTTCCCTCGCCGCTTTTTTGCTCATGTTTTTATGGCGCAGAAGTGCTTCCCCCAGCTGGTCTCCGATCGTCAGCGTCGGGTTTAACGCCGTCATCGGGTCTTGAAAAATCATAGAAATGTCGGCTCCCCTTATGCTTCTCATATCTTTGTCAGAGAGACGGCAAAGGTCTTTCCCCTTAAATAAAATGCTGCCGTCCGTCACCTTCGCTGAGTAGGACGGAAGCAGGCCCATGATGCTTTGGGAGGTAACGCTTTTGCCGCAGCCGGATTCGCCGACGATTGCAAAGGTTTCACCTTGATACAAATCAAAGCTGACCCCTCTGACCGCCTCAACCGTCCCGCCGTAAGTCGTAAAAGAAACGTGCAGATGTTTGACTGACAGAACTTTTTCCATACAGCTACCTCCTCAGCTTAGGGTCGAGCGCATCCTGCAATCCGTCCCCGAGCACATTAAACGCATACATTGTTAAGGAAATGAAAAAGGCCGGAAAAAACAGGCGCCACCAATGCCCGGATAAAATTGTAGGCAGGCCGTCATTCGCCATCACACCCCAGCTGGCAAACGGAGCCTGTATGCCGAGGCCGAGAAAGCTTAAAAAGGATTCTGCGAATATAGCGGCAGGTACGGTTAATGTCATTTGTACGATAATCGCTCCCATTGTATTCGGAAGCAGATTCTTCCGGATGATGCGAAAGGTTTTCGCACCAAAGGTTTTCGAGGCGAGTACATATTCATAATGTTTCATCTGAAGCACCTGCCCTCTTACAATTCTCGCCATGCCAACCCATCCGGTCACAGTCAGCGCCACAATGATAGTGCCGAGTCCCGGCCCCATCAGCACCATCAGCAAAATGACAACAAGCAAATACGGCAAGCCATACAGCACTTCGATAATCCGCATCATGACGCTGTCAGTCCTGCCGCCTTTATAGCCGGCAACACCTCCGTAGATAACTCCGATCACAAAATCAATCAGCGCTGCCATCACGCCGACAAATAACGAAATCCTCGCTCCGTACCATGTGCGGGTAAACACATCCCGGCCGAGCTCATCGGTGCCGAACCAATGCTCGGCTGAAGGCGGAAGATTTTGCTCGGTCAGTGATTGGCGCGCGACACTATGGGGCGATAAAAAAGGCCCGATTACTGCCATGACAAAAAGAAATAAAAGAATCAAGAGCCCCGCCATCGCTAATTTATTTTTCTTCAGCCTCCTCCAGGCATCCTGCGTGTATGACAAACTCGGCCGCTTAACCGAATCGGCTTCTCGATTTTTTTCCTGATTCGAGACAAACCACTCATCCGGCACCTGAAAATCTTGCTCTGACTGGCGTTCATCTGTTTGTACAGGGAGATTCACACGCCTCACCCTTTCTTATGCAGTTTAATGCGCGGGTCTAAGAGACCGTAAGCCAAGTCGACCAAAAACAGCATGATGATCAGAATGACGCTGTAAAAAACGGTCGTTCCCATAATCACGGGATAGTCCCGCTGATTAATGCTTTCAACAAAATATTTTCCCATTCCCGGAATGGCAAAGATTTTTTCAATAACAAAGCTTCCTGTTAAAATGCTGGCGACTAGTGTGCCCAAGACGGTAATGACGGGCATGAGTGCATTTCTGAGTGCGTGTTTTACGATAATTTTGAACGGAGAAAGCCCTTTTGCCTTTGCTGTGCGGATATAATCCTGTGTCAGGACTTCGACCATGCTTGACCGTGTCAGCCTGGCAATGATCGCCATTGGCCCAACAGCAAGCGCTGCGGTCGGAAGCACCATATGAATCGGGCTCGTCCATGTGGCAGCGGGAAATAGTTTAAGATTGACAGCAAATTGCTGAATGAGCAATGTTGCCAGAATAAAATTCGGGATGGAGATGCCAAGTACAGCCAAACTCATCGCAGCGTAGTCCAAAAAGCCATTACGGCGGAGCGCAGCGATTACGCCCAGCACGAGCCCTGAAATCACAGCAATGACAATCGCTGTCATTCCAAGCTCAAAGGAAACGGGAAATCCGCGTTCCAGCATGTCATTTACGCTGTCTGACGGTTTTTTAATGGAAGGTCCGAAATCGAATGTAATGATGGATTTTAGGTAGATGATGTATTGGAAAATGAGAGGATCGTCTAAGTGATAGTAGGCTTCGAGATTTTTTTGAACGGCTTCATTTGTGCCTCTCTCCTCGTTAAAAGGAGATCCGGGAATGACCTTCATAAGAACAAAAGTCAGGGTGGTAATCACCAAAATCGTAGCTGCCATTGCCCCAAAACGCTTCATCATGTATCGAGCCAATGCCTAAAACACCCCCCTTCAGCAGAATGATGTCCGCATCGCAAGCTCAGTCATGACAAGCATCGCCTGATAGGCTTCAAGCATGTCCTTCGCCTGAAATTGAACGGTTGTGGTACCCGGGTTGATTTCAGTTCCCGGCATCAGATTGGCCCATTCTGCCTGGCCGTAATTGGCGAATTCAATGCCTAAGATCGGTCTGTCAGGCGGTGTGAGCGGTTTGACTTTGTCTTTGTTTTGCAAGGCAAATGCGGTTTTTTCTGTCAAAAGCCGGCCGGCTTTCGCGGGGGACATGCACTTCACTGCGGATCTTGAAATGGTTTGTTTGACAACGGCTGTCGTGACATTCGGTATGAGCTCTTCCGCTTCCTTGGCCGCCCGGTCATCTCCGGCTACCATTAACACCGGGACATCATAATAACCGGCAACATACGCATTTAACCCAAGCTCACCGACAGGCCGATCGTTTATGTAAAAATGCCTGACGCCGAAAATCATGCTGTGTGACATCACACCCGGAGTCGAAGCTCTCGCATGATAACCGAGAAACAAAGCGCCTGTGAACGTATCATCCAACCCTTCTACCATTGAAAACGGTTTGACGTCACCGGAAATCAAGTCTGCTTCAGGATGAAGCTTTTCGACCAACAGATTATTCATCTTCGAATGGCTGTCATTGACCAGCACCTCGGTACACCCGCTATTAAACGCTTCGGCAATACAGTAGTTTGCTTCTTCAGTCATGATAAGCCGCCCGCGTTCGTAATTTCGCTTGCCGGAATCTACAAAGGTATCATCCGGAAGACCCGAAATCCCTTCCATATCTACTGACATGTACAGCTTCATAACACTCCTCCTTTTTACTAAATTATGAATATTCTAACAAATTATATTAAAAAAAGAGGAAAAATGCAATATAGCCGGGGCAAATCACAACTTTTCAGTGATAAAAAAATGAATCCTCTTTCAAGGATTCACGTCTGTTTCTCCGCCTGTTCTGTTAGCAGCTCATATTTTTTCAAGGTTCTTTCAAACATCTCATCAAAAACGTCCGGCACCGAGGCCCGGATCACCTCAGCTCCCTCTCCTGTGATTCCGCCTTTCGTTGCGACACGTTCCAGCGTTTCCTCGAAAGATACCTTCTTTTCGATCAACAGCTTGCCAGTTCCATACAGCGAGTGAATCAGAAAATCAAAGGCTTCTTCCTTGGACAGGGTGCTGTTTCTGACTGCAGACAGCGCCAGTTCTTCGAAGATAGCAGCTATGAACCCTGGTGCCGAGCTCGTCAAATTGCTGGCGGCGTCTATATTCGATTCATTGATTTCTCGTACACGGCTGAAAACCGATAACCGTTCATTCAGGCGTTCTTTTTGATCAGCTGTCAGTGTTTCACTGTGAACGACAAGCGAGATGCCCGCTTCTGCTTCGGACGTAATGGCAGGGATGACACGTGATATACCGGCTTCCGTTTCAGCCTCCAAAAGACGCAGCGGCACACCGGCGGCAATGGATACGATATGCGTGCTCCTGTTCACATACGGGTGCAGACGGCGCATTGTTTCAATAATATTTAGCGGCGGGACACATATCAATATCAAACGGCATGCATCCGCCCAGTTCTCAAGCGAATCAACCGATACATGTGGATAATCTGATATCAGCGCCTTCAGCCGCTCCCCTTTCGTTCTTGTTTCAATAAAGAGTTCATTCTCCTTAATTTGTCCATGCTTCAACAGCTGCCTGGCGATCATATCGGCCATGCTGCCATATCCAATCAATCCAATCTGTTCCATCGACTCAGTCCTTTCATATACAATAAGAAGTGTACCGTTTTCCGCCCTTTTTCACAATTTCCCATAATCTTTTCATTTTTATCCCACAGTTTTTGTTTATGATAAACTCAAGTCATAAACCTATCATAATCAAATTGAAAAAATGTATGAAAATAGAGAAATGGAGTGAACATGATGGATAACTATCGTGACGAAAACAAGACGGAAGGAAATGAGAATGAGGTCTTTCTAGCGAAAGAGAACGATCAGGGCACCTCCCACTCAGCCCGTAACGTCATTCATGATCAGGAGAAGAAAAAACGAGGCTTTGGATGGTTCAGACCGTTGCTTGGCGGTGTGATCGGCGGCAGTCTCGCCCTTGGCATTTACACGTTTACACCGCTTGGCGACCATAATGCTCAGGATACAGCAAAACAATCATCAGGCCAGCAGCAAACGCAATCTGTTACTGCGAAAAGCACATCCTCTGAATCTGGCAAAAGCTCGTCAGACTCAAGCAGCTCATCTGCATTCAAGAGCGAGGATTCTTCTAAAATCTCAAATATGGTGGAAGAGATTTCACCGGCCATTGTCGGTATCACTAATCTTCAGGCCCAGTCAAACAGCTCTTTGTTCGGCTCTGGCTCATCCGGTTCCAGCGAAGGTACGGAAAGCGGTTCAGGATCTGGTGTCATGTTTAAAAAAGAGAACGGCAAGGCTTATATCATTACGAATAACCACGTCGTAGAAGGGGCATCTTCACTGAAGGTATCTTTATATGACGGCACGGAAGCGACAGCAAAGCTGGTAGGCAGTGACTCGTTAACAGACTTAGCAGTCCTTCAAATCAGTGATGACCACGTAACAAAAGTGGCAAGCTTTGGCGATTCATCCAATCTCAGAACAGGCGAGACCGTCATTGCGATAGGAGATCCGCTCGGAAAAGACCTGTCCCGCACAGTAACGCAAGGAATTGTAAGCGGTGTGGACAGAACGGTTTCAATGTCCACATCAGCCGGTCAAACCAGCATTAACGTGATTCAAACCGACGCAGCGATTAACCCGGGTAACAGCGGTGGTCCATTGTTAAATACAGACGGCAAAATCGTCGGCATTAACAGTATGAAAATCAGCGAAGATGATGTTGAGGGCATTGGATTTGCGATCCCCAGCAACGATGTAAAACCGATTGCAGAAGAATTGCTGTCTAAGGGGCAAATTGAACGCCCTTATATCGGTGTCAGCATGCTTGATTTAGAACAAGTGCCGCAAAACTACCAAGAAGGCACACTCGGCCTGTTCGGCAGCCAGCTGAATAAGGGCGTATACATCCGTGAGGTCGCCTCAGGCTCTCCTGCTGAAAAGGCTGGATTGAAAGCGGAGGATATTATCATCAGCCTGAAGGGCAAAGAAATCACTACAGGCAGTGAACTGCGCAATATCTTATATAAGGACGCAAACATCGGTGATACCGTGGAAGTGAAAATTCTCAGAAACGGCAAAGAAATGACGAAAAAAATCAAACTCGATCAAAAGGAAGAAACAACTTCGTAAGACATAACGCCTCAGGCCGCAAAGCGGCCTGAGGTTTTTTATTGGACAAAAGGCCTGTCAGCTCTGCGAAACAATCTACCTCAACATCTGAGATACGTGGGATCGAGCATGATATCAGCAAGCTTAATTTTTCTGCGCTAAGCTTTCTCCTTTCTGAATCGACGGCTGGGGAGTTGCACTGGGTGCCAGTATTCTATTAATAATCGATACGTCTCTCAACGTGCGTTTCTGCAACGCCCTCAAGATATTCAGCTGACATTCAGACAAACCGAAGTCGACACTATTTTATTTCAGCATGACTGAACCGCAATCCAAGTTTACAATCCATCAGTCCCATAAACGATCTACGTCTGTTGCTTTAATCGTTTCGCAGAACATGAACATAAAACCCCCTGTCCGCCGCGGACAGGGGGTTCATATTATGACATATGCTGGTCTCTATAGAGTCTTTTGCTTTCAATTCCATACGATTTCTGAACGATGTAAAGCGGCCTGTCTTTAGCTTCATCATAAATCCTGCCGATATATTCGCCAATCATGCCCAGAATCAGAAGGACGATGCCGCTGAACAGGAGCTGGATCACAATAAGTGATGACCAGCCTGTAATTGTGCTGTCTGTAAATAGCTTCAGATACAGCACGATAAACATATACAAAAATCCCGCACCTGACATGAACATCCCCGCATAGCTTGCCAGCTTCAGCGGCTTGTGCGAAAACGTCGTGATGCCGTCCATTGAAAGCTTCAGCATTTTCTTCAGCGGGTACTTTGTTTCTCCAGCGAGCCTTTCATCACGTATGTACTCGACCGCTGTCTGTTTGAAGCCCACCCAGCTGACGAGCCCTCTGACAAAAGGATTTTTTTCTTTTAATCTCTTCATTTCATCACAGACTTTTCTGTCCATGAGGCGGAAATCCCCTGTATCAATCGGGATTTCAATATCCGTCATGCTGCTGAGAAGCCGGTAAAACATAACCGCGGTTTGTTTTTTGAAAAAGGTTTCCCCTTTTCGTTTTGTCCGCACGGCGTACACGACCTCATAGCCTTCCTTCCACTTTTCAATCATATCTAAAATCAGTTCAGGAGGGTCCTGCAAATCGGCGTCAATGACGGCGATTGCATTTCCCTGTGCATAATCCATACCCGCTGTAATGGCGATCTGGTGCCCAAAGTTCCTTGAAAAATCAATAATTTTCACTCTTGGGTCGATCAGGCTGCATTCCCTTAAAATCTCAATACTGCGATCTTTGCTTCCATCGTTGACAAAAATCAGCTCGTAGTTTTCCTTCGTTTGATCCATGACCTCTTTTAAGCGCTGATAGGTTTCATGAATGACAAGCTCCTCGTTATACACAGGTACAACAACCGAATATTGAATATGTTTGCTCATGTTTATCCCTCCTATTCATCAGCATTCAGTTCGTATAATGCAGCTGACTGATTCATTCCGCGAGGCCCGCCGCCCATTTGGCTGTTTCCGCCTGAAGTCTTGCTGTTGCTTGATGTATCAGCTGAATCATTATTTTCTGTTTTCTGATCAGATGATGCTTGTTGATCTGAGCTTGATTGCCATTGATCTGAGGACACTTTCTTCCCGTTTTTCTGAACCCATTCAACAATATCGTTGTTTCCGCCTCTTCCCATTCCAGACGCTAAGAAGTATTTCACTTTTCCTTCTTTTACGAGCTTTTTAAATTGAGTCAGCGTAATAGCCGGGTCAGAACCGCTGAATCCGCCGATTGTCATGACCGCTTTTTTTGTTTCAATAATATATGGCGCCGCTGTGTTCGAGTCGGTTGTGGCAAATAGATATTCGGCTCCGGCGTTATGTTTCTCCAAATATGTGATCAGTTTTTCATTTACAGTCGCCTCGGACATCCCCATGCCTTTTCCGCTGGCTGAAGCGAGTTGAGGTCCTGTTTCAGGCTGTGAGCTGTTGCCTCCGTAAAGAAGCGGTGTGCTTGCCCAATAAATCGGCATCACCAGCAATGTGAGAAGAGCTGCAAGTGACACATAATAACTGATCGATTTTTGGCGCTGTTTGAACATCAGCAGCGCCATCGCTGACAACGCGCCAATCACACCTAGCCCAATGCTCCAGCCTGATCCGATTTGACCGGTATAGTTTCTGAGAATAAACAATTCAAATCCAGTTGTGGCGATGATCGCTGCCGGCAGAAGCCATGATGTCCAGCCTGTCTGATTGCGGTACAGGTGAACAAGGGCAACCCATCCCGCACCGACAAGCGCCGCAATCGGCGGTGCCAGCATAATGAGATAATAATGGTGGAAAAATTCCGCGACACTAAAGAATCCGGCAATCGGCACAAGCCACGCGACCCAGAATACCGTTTCTTTCTGCGTTGCAGATAATCTTCTTTTTTCTCTTGCACCTGCGATCAGTAAGCCTGCAATTCCAAAAAGCGCAAATGGTATTAGCCAGCTGATTTGATCAGATAATTCCTGTTGGAAAAGCCGCAGTGGACCCGGTGTTCCCGTTCCGAACATTCCTGAGCCTGATTGCATTTTCGAGCCGGTGCCTGTACTGCCTTCCCCTCCGTCTCCGCCAGGTCCGCCTTGGCCGCCGCTTGGCATTTGGCCATTGGATGGAGGCGCCGGCATACTGTCATTTTGGCCATCACTTGATGAACTGCTGCTTGATGACTGGTCAGTTTGTGATGAATGGTTAACAAAAGACGGCATTTCTTTTGAAGCATCTCCATCTGGCCCGCCCTGGCCGCCGGAGTTTTGGCCAGTCAGCCGCTGAATCCCGTTATATCCGAAAGCCAATTCTAAAACAGAGTTGGTCTGGCTGCTTCCGATATAAGGCCGTTTATCCGCAGGGATATTGTCAACAATGAGCGGCCATGATAACGAAACGGCGGCTAATACGGCTAACGCACTTACCAAGGAAATGATTTTTTTCTTGATTGTGGCGTTTGCCGCAATCAGATAGAACAGTAAGAAGGCCGGTAAAATCATATAAGCTTGAAGCATTTTTGTATTAAAACCTACTCCGACGACGAAAAATGCTGCTAACAGCCAGATTAGCTTTCCTTTTCTGATCGCTTTAAAGAGAAGCCATGTGGCCAGCAATAAGAAAAATACCAGTAATGCATCAACATTATTTGTACGTGCCACAGCTACTGCAATCGGCGTACATGCCATCACAAATGAGGCAATGCGCGCCGCCGTCTTGCCGAATGTCGGCTTTATCAGCAAATACATCAGAAAGACTGAACCTATACCCGCCAATGCTTGAGGAAGAATGACGCTCCACCCGTGCATACCGAAGATCAGTGCGCTGATCGTTTGGATTTGGTATGTAACGGGCGGTTTATCAACTGTTATAAAGCCGGCAGCATCGAACGAAGCATAAAAGAAATGATGAAAGCTTTGCATCATACTTGTAACTGCCGCGGTGTAATAAGGATTCACCGTGTCATCTTTCCAAATGTTATAGATATTTAAGAATGCTGATGCGAGCAAAATGAGGATGAGGATGATATCCAGCTCGCGTTTTTTCTTTTCCACTTGTTTTTCACTCCTTTTTGTATCACTTTGAAATAGTGTAACAAGCAAATATGAATAAACTGTTAATAAACAAAGGCAATATTTTTGCCGAGGCCATTTCTTGCCAATCGTCCATATATATAACGTGTTTCGAGCCATTTCTCCCAATCGGCATCTCATATTCCCCGCCCCATTTATGCGATAAAAAGAGCCTTCCGGTACGCCGGAAGGCAAATGAATCACAAATTATTGAATCGGTTTTAGTTTTGCTTCAATTTCAGCTCTTCGATGCTCAAGGTATGGCGGAAGAGCAATCGTTTGGCCAAGCTCATCAAGGTTTTCATCTACCATAAAGCCCGGTCCGTCGGTTGATAACTCGAACAAAATGCCGTTCGGTTCTCTAAAATAAAGCGCCTTGAAATAGTAGCGTTCAACGATGCCTGAGTTGCTGTAGCCTTCCCGGCTGATGATCCGGTGCCAGCCGGCAAGTTCTTCTTCATCTCTTACCCGGAACGCAACATGGTGGACACTCCCTTTTCCTTGGCGCTCGCGTGGAAGATCGTTTCTTTCTATTAAATGGATTTCTGTTGCAGCACCGCCTTCTCCAGATTCCAAAATAACGGCGGTTCCTTGTCCTTCGACTGATTCACGGCTGATTTCTGTAAAGCCGAGAATATTTGTCAATACGTGTAAGGTTGGATCAGCGTATGGCACAGTCAATTCAACCGGCCCTAACCCGCGAAATGAAAACTCTTCCGGAATGCCGCTCTGTTGAACAGGCAGCCCATATCCTTTGCCTTTCTCATCAGCAGTCAGCACCAAGCGCTGTCCTTCATGATCTTGGAATGCCAATATGTCGCGTCCCGCTCTTTTCGCGATGCCGCTATGCGCCACCTGATGCTCTTCAAAACGTTCTTTCCAATAATGCAGGGCTCCCGTGCTTGGAACGCGCAAACCAATAGAAGAAATACTGTTTGTACCCGCATGAAACGGCGCAATGCGGGGAATCTCGAAAAACGTCAGCTCAGTGCCCGGATTTGCCACTTCATCTCCGTAGAACAGATGATACATTGTCGGTTCATCCTGGTTGACGGATTTTTTGACGAGTTTTAATCCTAATACTTTTTTATAGAAATCCAAGTTTTTTTGTGCGTCGGCCGTTAATGCAGACACGTGGTGAATACCGTTGACTTTCATATGCTATCCCTCCAGGTTATTTTATCTCGATTTCGAGATATTATATCATAGTTGTATAGTTAGTGTTCTAATAACAAGGTATTTTATTCCCTTTGGAAAGTCAACATATCAGCTTCAACGAAGATTCGTTATTTTCACAAAAATCCATACCTCGCTCGATGCGGGGAAAACTCCTTACAAAAACACGAACTTTATATCCTTATTAACAGCATTTTATTCGTTTATAACATTTCAAATCAGGGATATCTTTCATTTTATCAGCTGTAATAATGCAAATATCGAAAATCAGAAAATTTATTTTATTTCACTTTTCTAAAATAGGGTTTACAATATGAAAAATAGATTCTTCATCATGAAGCTTCAACATCATAGGAGGTTAAGGACATGCATACTGAAGACAACGGGTTAAAAAAAGAGATAGGTCTCTTGTTTGCCCTTACTCTTGTTATCGGAACCATTATCGGTTCAGGTGTGTTTATGAAACCTGGCGCCGTTCTCGCTTATTCCGGAGATTCAAAAACAGCGCTTTTCGCTTGGCTGTTAGGCGGAATTTTAACACTGGCGGGCGGTTTGACAATCGCGGAAATTGGAACGCAGATTCCGAAAACCGGCGGGCTCTATACGTACCTAGAAGAAGTGTACGGAGAGTTTTGGGGATTTTTGTGCGGCTGGGTACAGATTATCATTTACGGTCCGGCGATTATCGGCGCGCTGGGTTTATATTTTGGATCTTTAATGGCGAATCTTTTCGGCTGGGGATCTGGCCTATCTAAAGGAATCGGAATCTTAGCCGTTCTCTTTTTATGTGTCATTAATATTATTGGTACAAAATACGGCGGCTTCGTCCAAACGCTTACAACAATTGGAAAGCTGATCCCGATTGCATGCATCATCATTTTTGGCCTTTGGAAAGGCGATCAGCACATCTTTACAGCAGTAAACGAAAGCATTTCTGATATGAACTTCGGAGCAGCCATTTTGGCTACACTGTTTGCTTACGACGGATGGATTCTTTTGGCCGCTCTCGGCGGAGAAATGAAAAATCCTGAAAAACTGCTGCCACGCGCA
This sequence comes from Bacillus sp. K7, assembly GCF_053903245.1. Taxonomy (NCBI): domain Bacteria; kingdom Bacillati; phylum Bacillota; class Bacilli; order Caryophanales; family Bacillaceae; genus Bacillus; species Bacillus sp. K7. The sequence continues at coordinate 1,333,459 of NZ_CP096406.1, read as the reverse complement.
ATGACAGGCGGATTATTAATCGTAACAGCCATCTATATTTTTATTAATTTCGCATTGCTTCACATCCTGTCAGCGAATGAAATTGTCACACTAGGCGAAAATGCGACAAGCACTGCTGCCACCATGCTCTTCGGTTCCATCGGCGGAAAACTGATCAGTATCGGTATTATTGTCAGCATCTTCGGCTGCTTAAACGGAAAGGTTCTTTCCTTCCCGCGTGTGTCCTACGCGATGGCCGAGCGCAAACAGCTTCCATTTGCCGATAAACTGTCACATGTGCATCCGACGTTCCGCACGCCATGGATTGCGATTTCCTTCCAGATTGCTGTGTCTTTGATCATGATGCTGATCAGCAACCCTGATAAGCTTTCGGAGATCTCTATTTTCATGATCTACATTTTTTATGTCATGGCCTTTTTTGCAGTATTTATCCTCCGCAAGCGAACAAAGGGAGAAAAGCGCGCCTACAGTGTCCCGCTTTACCCATTCATGCCGATTTTGGCAATCGCGGGCTCATTCTTTGTATTAGGAAGCACTCTGATTACAGATACACTGAGCTGCGGATTATCCATTCTGATCGGCCTTGCCGGACTGCCTGTTTATTACTGGATGAAAAAACGAAAAGCAAGCTGATAAAACGGTTCCCTCATTTAGGGAGCCGTTTTTTGGTGTAACAGAAGAGAAATGTTGACAGGAAAAACACAACTTTTGATATACTTTTTACGTTAAGCAGAGGGATTTTGCACATTTGGTTCGTTTTTTGTGCCGAAGTAGGCCAATATAAGGAGACATGATTTACCGAAAAAGTCAAGGCACGTTTTTTTCGACTTTACCTGTTTTTTTTCGACAAAAGGCTATATAATAATTTGATGTGTGCATTGTCTCATTCAAACTATGGAGGGTTTTTAATGATAAGAAGAAAAAAAGATAAGTTCTCACTCCTTTTAACAGAAATCGCAAAAAATATAGACGAAACTGCCGAATATTTTGTGAACTTTAAGGTCACAAACCAAACGACGCTTAAAGAATTCGCAGATACGTTAAAAGAATATGAAACAAAAGGTGACAATCATGTTCATGTCATGATTAAAGAGCTTAACAAAGCGTTCATCACTCCTATTGAACGCGAAGATATCCTTCAGCTGACAAACAGCCTGGATGATGTGCTTGACGGTATTGAGCATTTTTCTGCCATGATGGAGATTTTCTCAATCACTTCATCAGACGAGCATATCGATAAATTCAGCGGATACATCAGAGAATGCGCGAAAGAAATTTTGATTACAATTGAGCTGCTGGCAGAAAACCGCTTAAAGGATATTCAGCCACACGCAATCAAAATTAAAGAGTACGAGCATAGCTGTGACAACCTGCACAGAAAATCATTAAAGAATCTTTTCGGAAATGAAACAGATCCGATCAAAGTGATTCAATATCGTGAAATTTACGAAACACTTGAGGAGATTGCTGACTCATGCCAAAGTGTTGCCAATAATCTTGAAACCATCATTATGAAAAACGCGTAACGAGGGATAAAAATGGATATTCTATTCATATTAACGATACTAATAGTCATTTGTGCTCTGGCGTTTGATTTCATCAACGGGTTTCACGATACCGCGAACGCCATTGCAACGTCTGTATCGACAAAAGCGCTGAAACCGCGTCATGCCATTATTATGGCGGCTGTGATGAACTTCATCGGGGCCATGACATTTACAGGTGTTGCCAAAACCATTACGAAAGACATCGTGGACCCTTATACACTGGAAAACGGCTCAGTTGTCATTTTGGCTGCGCTACTTGCCGCGATTGCCTGGAACCTGATCACATGGTACTACGGCATTCCAAGCAGTTCATCTCATGCCATCATCGGAGCTATTGCCGGTGCAGCTATTGCGGCAGCGGGTTTTGCTGCGTTAAATTATAAGGGCTTCATCAAAATCATTGAAGCACTCATTCTATCACCCATTATTGCCTTTGTTCTTGGTTTTATTCTTTACAGCATCGTTAAGGTGATTTTTAAAGACAGCAATTTGTCGAAAACGAACAAGCAATTCCGCAGAGTGCAAATTGTAACAGCTGCCCTGCAATCATATACGCACGGAACAAACGATGCGCAAAAAGCCATGGGGATTATCACAATGGCTCTCATCACAGCGAATTTACATACTTCTGCTAATGTCATTCCAACATGGGTGCAATTCGCCTGTGCGACAGCCATGGGTCTCGGCACTTCAATCGGCGGCTGGAAAATCATCAAAACGGTAGGCGGAAAGATCATGAAAATCCGTCCGGTAAACGGTGTTTCCGCTGACTTAACAGGAGCAGCCATCATATTCGGCGCCACATTTATTCATTTGCCGGTCAGCACAACCCACGTCATTTCTTCATCAATCCTTGGCGTCGGTGCGTCACACCGCGTAAAAGGCGTAAACTGGGGCACAGCTAAACGCATGCTCGTTACATGGGTCATTACGCTTCCGATTTCAGCGACACTCGGTGCCATCGCCTACTTTATTTTAAATATGATTTTTTAATGGTACACCGCTTCTGTCAAAGGAGCGGTTTTTTTGATGAAACAGGAAAACCAGCCGGATCTCTCGAATACTATAAGCAGAACCTATTTCAGATGTGAGGGATTCATGTATGCTTTTATTCTTTCAGATCATGGTCTGGTGCATCATGGCCGGATTAGGCTTGTACGTGTACGCCACGTGGCGTTTCGAAGCGAAAGTCAAAGAAAAAATGCCCGCCATCCGGAAAACATGGTACTTGGTGTTTGTTTTGGGCGCTATGATATACTGGACATATAAGCCCTCTTCCCTGTTTGACGACTGGGAACGGTATCTCATTGTCGCCGTCAGTTTCGCTTTAATTGACGCTTTCATCTTCTTAAGTGCGTACGTCAAAAAACTGGCCGGCAGCGAACTGGAAACAGACACAAGAGAAATCCTCGAAGAAAACAACGAAATGCTCCACATGTATCTCGATCGGCTGAAAACATACCAATACCTATTGAAAAACGAACCGATCCACGTTTATTATGGAAGTATAGATGCATATGCTGAAGGTATTGATAAGCTGCTGAAAACCTATGCAGATAAAATGAATGTAACGGCCTCCCTCTGTCACTATTCAACACAGACCGACAAGGACCGATTAACTGAGCATATGGACAATCCCGCGGACGTGCAAACACGGCTCGATCGAAAAGATGTGTATTACGACCAATACGGAAAAGTGGTTCTCATCCCGTTTACCATCGAGACACAAAGCTACGTCATCAAGCTGACGTCTGACAGCATTGTCACTGAATTTGATTATTTGCTTTTCACATCATTAACGAGCATATATGATTTGGTGCTGCCAATTGAGGAGGAAGGTGAAGGATAATGGAACGCGCGTTTCAAAACGGGTGCGAGCCCAGAGCGGCAAAACCGTCAAAGATCCTGAAAAAACGTTCAACCACCAGTGTCGCAAGCTATCAAGTCAGTCCGCATACAGCAAGAATCTTCAAAGAAAACGAACGGCTGATTGACGAGTATAAACGAAAAAAAGCATGATCACACTAAAAGGACAAGGGAAAACAGCTCTTGTCCTTATTCCTTTTCTTAAAGGGCTACATATAATAAAACAAACAGAGGATATTGTCAGGTGATATAGTGAAAAAATTGGTGAGGCGTGTGAAGTTAGTTGATTACGGAAAGTTTGGCCTTTCCGGGTATTCGCTTCGGGTGAGGGAGCGCAGTGCCATGGTATTGAAGCATCTAAAAAAACGAACAAAAAAAAGCGACATTTAAACAACATGTCGCTTTTTATAGTCATCATTTTTATCTTTTTGATTAATGAGCCGTGCATAAAAGAATTCTAAATACTTCATTGGATAAATGATATATTTCACTATGCGGTTAAATGCGCGCGATCCGAAAAGAGAGGTTATTCCTAATGCCATTGTAAAACATAACATTAATCGCGTGTCAGGGTTTTGCTCGTTTAACCAGCTATTATAAGTAAATAGCGGGAAGACAAAGATCATATGAAATAAAAAGATCGCAAGTGAGTTTTCTCCCCATTGAGTCAATTTGTTTTTGCCTGCCCCAACTAAATTTAATAATAAGAAAATGCCTAACACAGCTAATGAATAATGAAAGAATACAATCCCAGTATAACTATGATTCTCTATTTGGAACTTTTGGTAGCCAAGAAAACCGAAAAACAGCTGATCAAATTTATCATGATGCTTACCTAGAATAATAAATACCACTACAGAGACAGCTAAAGTGAAAAATAATTTAAACTTCAATTTGTCTAAAGAAGAGTATATTTTATTCATGAGGTCTCTTGAACAATAAAAACCAGCCAAGAAAAATGGAAGGAAAACAAAGGTTCTTAAAATAGACATTGTTTGCGTATGCATGTTGCTGTAGTATACTCTGATAAATTCCACAATTTGATCTGCATAAAATCTGGAATAAAAGCTCAGCACCAGCAACAAAATCAGCAACACCGCTTTTAAAACGTTTCTTCCGTTTATTTTCTTTAAAACAATAGCCAATGCATACCAGCTACCGAGACTTACAATATACCATAAATGAGTATGCGGTCTACCGTAAGTCAATTGCATGACAGAAAAATTACCTGCGTAGTAACGGTACACACAGTAAAAGGTTTGAAAAATAACATATAAGAGGATAAGATTGATGACTTTTTTCATTGATGGCCTTTTTGAAAAATAACCATTAAGAAAAATAAAAGCAGGCATGTGGAATGAATAAATGATTTCAATCATATTTTCCAGCCCGCTTTTACTAACCCCCAGCAGATGGGCAAATACAACCAAAAATATCAATACGCCTTTGACATTATTTAATTTAATATCTTTTTGCACAGTATAACCACCCAAAATACAAATTCATCATATTCAGTATGGTTTTACTAGCAGGCGTTGTCAATGTTTTCTTTTCTACAAAACTAATAGAGCACTGATCTTCGCTTTAGTCGCCGGTCCGTAAATACCATCGGCCGCTAATCCGTTAACAGACTGGAAACGCGCAACCGCATCAGCCGTTTTCGGTCCGTAAATGCCATCAATTCCGTTGTCGGCAGCTTCTTTATCAGGGTAAAAATGAAGAGCGGCCAGTGCTCGCTGCACCTGAAAGACGTGTTCCCCTGAGGTGTAAGGCGTTGTCAGTTTGATGATACCGTCCGGGAGCGGATAAAGCTCTGGTTCTTCAGCGTTCGATGGCGCACTTACAAGTAACACTTGACCGACCTGAATGAGATTCGGGTCTTCAATATGATTCCACTCTTGCAGCTGAGCAACAGTCACACCGAATGCTCTCGCTATGGAGGTAAGCGTGTCACCCTGTTTCACGACATAGGTTTGGCTGCCGCCTCCCCCAATCCCTGCTTTAAATGTATCCCACGTATCCAACAGCCGGCGCGGACATTCCTTCCCAGACCAGTATTTATGAGGGACGACATTGGCAAGACTGATCTTGTGCTCAGCCATTAATGTTTTGATAAGCCACTGGGCATTTGCTGTTGCTTGTGCGAAATCTCCATCCGCATTTTCACAAATTTCAATCCCGATAGAAGCCCGGTTGCCGCTGCCGTTTCCGTCTCCCGCATGCCAGCCGTTTTCATTTAATGGCAAATGCTGATAAATGTCTGTATCATCAACAGTAAAATGCCAGCTTGTCGCCGTATCAGGATTTTTCAAATAGCGGGCATGCGCCTCAGCATCCGCTCCGGGTGCAGTGTTCGCTGTATTATGCACTGTAATATAAAGCGGTGTCATCAGGTAGCCAGGACGGTTAATTGCCCCGACTGGAATAAAGTCTTGAATCACGTTCAGCATGTTCAACTCTCCTTATTTCGTCAAATTATGTTCCTTTAACAAGTCACGCTGTTTTTTCCCTTTTTCTGTTACATAGTTGTTTTTAAACCAAGCGGCAAGTGCCGTTCCAATTGTAAAAATGAGAGAGACTGCAGTATAGAGAGCGTCCGCAAGCTGATTGACCTGCTCCTCCTGAATGTCCAATGGTGATTTGCCAAACATCAGCATGGTTTGGTTAATGGATGCAACCAAAAGAAGCACCGTCCTGATGACCGTGCCTTTGTCATACGTTTTCATATTCATAATCCTCCTTTACTGCTGCAGCAGGTTGTACATAATCGCGATGGCTCCGCCAATGATCCCTGTGCATACCGCTGTAATCATGGCACCTGTGATGGTGCGTTTAATCCACGTTGTATTTTCATCAATTTTATTTAATTTCTCGTTCAGCGTCATGATCTGCTGATCTTGCCGGTCAGACACGCGTTCTAATACGGAAACCCGCTGCTCAAGCGCTTTGTGTTCACCCTTTATGTCTGTTAAATCTTGCTGATACATATTCACATCTATCTCTTGCTGCATCACTCACTCCTCCTTTACATGCGGATCACCTCCCTTCCGAGGGCCGAAATGGTTATGAAATCGCGGTTCCTTTTACCGAAAGAGATCCGCCGGTGATACTGGCGATCTCCATGATGATCTCCTTAAACCCTTTAATATCAAAAGCCCACGCCTCAGCTTTCCCTAACGTACCCGAGGCAGAGGACGCATCATCAGATTTCACGCCTCTGATTGGAAGTTTCTGCCCCGACAGCGATTTACCCCAAAACTTCACCTCACTCGTTTCCGCTGTGCCGTATACTTCAACGAGTAAATGCTCGGCACCGTTCACAAGTAAAGCAGCACCTTCGCCGGCAGAATCGGCATTTTCATGAAAGACAAAGTCAAACGTGTTGCCGGCTGTTACTTTCAGCAAGCCATCGTCTGTCTGAATCGTCGAAAAGTCAATCTGCAAAGGGGCTTTTTCACTTACGCGCACATCCATTTCTCCCGCGCCTACTGATTGGTAGACTGCAAATTCCGATTGCTGAAGGTTCCCGTTCACATAACGGAAGCGGTAATAGCGTTTAGATAGATATATCCAGTCCGTCTCCGTCAGGACACCAGCTGAGACATTAACTGCTGCTGTCGTTGTCCAAACATTGTTATTCTCGCTTTCTTCCACAAAGAGCGTGCCTTCGCGATCAGCATACGCCCAGCCCTTTACTTTCGAAATCAGAACGGTGCCCAGTCTGTCTTGTCCGAGCTGACTATATGCCTCAGTTGCCTTTAAGGCAGCGTTCGTTAAAATCTCCGCGACACCTGACAAATTCGAAACAGGTGTCACAAAATCATTTTTCTCTCCTCTGTAGGGCCTTACAGCTCCGGCTTTTCCAGTCTTATCGAGAGGAAATTCGTATTGATACTTCACCATCTTCATCCTCCTTTTGTTCTAAAAACAGGCAAAATAAAAAAGCCTACATGGCTTTGCCGGTAATTTCTTTATACTGGTCAGAAGTAATTAGCTTTTTGTTCACACCCTCTGCCAGATCCTCAATTGAACAGTCTTGATATGCGATTGCCTGTCTCACCATCTCCGCTGTCGCCCACTCAAAATGCAAGGCAAGCACCCAATAATTCATTCGGCATGATCTCCTTTCAAGGAAAGTAATGAAAGCTTGATATCTGACAGCTCGCTCCCCAATGTTTTGTTCAACTCTTCAAGCTGCTTGCGAGCCAGCTTTTCCTGCGACAATTCCTGAGCGAGAAGCTCCACCTGATTAGGCGGCTCGAACGGCGGGTTTTTTTGTGACTCCTCCCACCAAGATTCGAGATCTTTTTGGGTTGGGATGGGGGCGCGCAGGTTCCACTCAGCTATATAAGATCCTTCCCCGTCATTTTGAACGATAAAATCTTTCGTTGGATCTGTATTGGGGTATTTATACATGATTGCTTCTGCGATCATCATTTTGCCTCCTATACTTATACTGTAGGATAGTTAAGTCCTCCAAGTTCTTGAATGTCTATATAATTGTATACTCCATTATAACCGGAAACACCTCTTCTATCACTACCACCATAGTTGCAATAGCAATAGATCTCTATATAGTCACCTTTGTTCATAGGAACGGTTACATTACCATTTAAGTTAAGGTTCATTTCATTGTCCTTATCATCAAAGTACCCTCTCTTATGGTCAACCGCTTTATATACTGATCCATTTAGATAGAGTTTTAGATGAAAATTGATGTATGCCGGTGTATTCAACATATACAGTCCAACTCCTACTAAAAACATTCCATCATTAGGAGCAATGAACCTATTATTTTTTGTATCAAAAGCATTGTGACTGTCTTTTATTTTACGATTAAACTGAATTTTTGTATGAGCTGCTTTATCCAAATACTGAATACCCGTAGTTCCTATATTCGCATGTGCAAACCCAGATATTTTATGCCAAGCTGTCCAGCCGGAACCAGTCCACCAGTGCCGTATCCATGTTCCAGTACTATGAATGTAACTGTCAGATTCATTTCCAGTCCCATAAAAATATTGAGTAAATCTATAATCATGATATTTCTCATTTTTCACGATTCCGTAACCAAGTGGATAACCCGTAGTATTTCCTTGACCAACATCCATTAGTGTTAGCCCCCGGGGATATTCATTTCCTCCAGTTCTTGCATCTTGTATTGCATTAGAACCTGTAAGTATCGTTAAATTTTGATTTGTATAATTTGTATCAACATAGTTTTTTGCATCAGCTAAGGCTTTATCTGCTTTTGCTTGTGCTCCTTGTGAATATTCGATCTCCATCCATGGAGTCCACTCTTCTGAATCTTGCTTTTTATTTCGGATAAATTTTCTTCTATTGTCTGGAATTGAATCTGTGTATCCCGAATAAGAAGTAAACTCTTGATAAGGATAAGTTTCAACATTATAGACAAGCAAATACCCATTTCTATTAATTGGGGCATTTAATTCCGTGGTCGTTGAGTAAATATAATAAAACCCCGTTTTTGTTATATTATTCAAATCTTCAGTATAGTATTTCCCCAACGTCCCATCATCTTGAGTCAATTTAAAAACCTGGCTGTTATTCCACTTAGTTTTATCATTCTGCGTAACATGAATTTCCATGTTATTTGCATGACTGTCCGTATAAAGCTTTGCTGTATTTAAAACAGATTCTAGTTCATCTGACGAAGGAATGGTAATAAACTCAGTCCAGCCTACAGTATCGTACCAATGGCGAATAAATATTTTCTTTTGGTCCGTGTTTCCGGCATAAAAGAAAAATTGAGCAAAACGGTATTTACTCGATTTTATATTCAGCAATTCACCGTATTGATAGGGATATCCTGTAGATCCCTGAAGAATTGAGACAGTAGTAATGCCAATTGGATAGTTGTTCCCAGAGTACGCTGCGTCTTGATAAAGTGACTCATCAGCAATTTTATTGATATTATCACTTTTCAACTCATCTGATGTAACCAAACGTTTCCATCCTTTGAATTCGCCGTTAGTATGAACCATTCCGATCCACATGGTGACTTCAAAGCTTTGGTAAGCAACGATGGTTTTTCTGCCGCTCTCACCCTCTATCACATCGTAGTTATACCAAGCATTATCACCATCAACCGGATTGTTTACTACATTCTTTCCTACTCCATAATAAAAACCCGTTGATAATGATAGAATATCAGTCCCATCAGGAATCCAAGTTCTTCTGCCATTATCTTTCGTTAACTTTGTCAGTTGAGCCCCGTTCCATTTTGTACGTTCAGCATTTGTGATATGAATATTGCTATTAGCAGTATGATTGTCCATATGAGATTTAGCATTTTTTTCAGCTTCATCAGCCTTCCGTGTTGATCCACTTTCTGTCTCGAAACTGATCCACTCAGACCATATACCCCCGGTTAGAGTTTTTCTCCAGATGCCCCCATCGTTTGTCATAGCAACCGCTTCCCCTTCTATTTCTGAAGAGTACAGATAAATGCCTTTAGTGGGTTGCGGGGGGGTATTCAGGCCTGTTTTTGCCGTGTAAAAAGTAAAGGATCGCTTTTGTTGAGCAGCTATCTCGTTAAAGTCTTGTCCATTGTCAATAGTGATAAAGACTGAACCATCATCTTTCGTAATCTTAGATAACTGCGCACCATTCCATTTCTCCCGCTCTTCCTCTGTAATATGGCGCACCTGATCTTGCTCATGCTTGTCAAAATCCTTCTTCGCCGCCTGCTGCACGTTTTCCACATTCCCCAGCCCGACTTGCGCCTTTGTTGTGTTGTGGGGGTTGTTCATGTCGTTTTTGTGGGCGGCCAGGTCTGTGTGGGCATCTTTTATGCCTTTTTCCCAGCGGTTGACGTCATCTTCGTTGATTGGATCATCCGGGAGCCAGTCTGTTTTTTCTTCGTATGCCATGGTTACACCACCTCAAAAGTAAATCTGAAATCGAGTGTTCTGTTTTCGCTGACGTCCAGGTCTGTTTTTCTTTCTGTGATCACGTTGCCCAGTTCGTCAAAAATTTGCACCGTTTCGATATGTTTGATGTCTTCCTCACGTTTTGTCAGAACGGTGACTGTCGCTCCGTCAATGGTGAGTTCTACTATTTCTGTTTTTTGTCCGTTCAGCAGCACGTGATCAATTCTGCTTTTTAAATCTGCCGCTGTACGTTCTCTGTATATGGTTGAAATCAAGTTAAAACCACCTCATTGTTGTTAAGGGTGACCGAATAACCGACCTTCAGCTCACTGGCTGTTCGGTATCTGCGGTGATTCAGGATGACTGTGTCTTTGATTTGTAGCGTCTCGTTCAATCCGCCTCTGAGCGTATACGCCAAATGAGCGGGCTTCATGTTTTCTATCGCTTCAATCAGCTCATTCATGTGCTGAAGGTCATCAACATTGATATCCACGTTAAATCTGTATTCGCCGGGCAGCAGGCGGACCTGTGCAGAGGGGTTCTTCAAGAAACGATTCACCGCCTGCTCAATGGCCTTGTAGGTGATTGGCGGAATGTTCGACATTTTTGAAATGAGACGCAGTCGCCTGATCTCATCCGTATCGCCTGATTCCCGCGGGACGTTTAAAATCTTTTCCCAGCGGCTGAGCCCCCATGTCGCTGTCGGCACAAATAGCTGATCAGTCAGATCAAAGATGCTGTGATTCTGTTGATCAAACTCAGGCGCTTCCGCTTTCAGCAGCTCAGCCATTTCTTTTAGGCTGGTGAGAAACGGCGGCAGATACGCTGTCATGTCATCTTGTTTGCTCAATGATGTTCACCTGCCCAAGCTTCGGAATTTCCACGTCGCTCAGCACGAGATTTTCCGAAGTTCCATTGATTTTAATATTGGAATAATCACTGACTGACGGTGAATTATAGACGATATTGTTAATTTGAGAAAGGCGGATGACGTTCTCTTCAAACGCCATTTTCTTAAAGAGGTTTAAAACCCCCTCTTTGATTTCCGACTTTACTTCTTCAATTGAGTGATTGATCTCAGGCAGCACTTCGGCAGAAATCTCAACTTCCTTCCAGACCGCGCTTTCGACTGTGACATAGGCTCCAATTGGCGCCTGTCCCTCACCCTGTCCCGGTTTAGGATCAATATAATCTTTCACTTTTTGTATCAAGATATCGGAAGCGGGCTCAAGATTCACATTCGTGACGACGATTTTGACCGTGCCCTCTCCCTTCCAAAGCGGAAAGATCTTTGCTTTCCCAATACCGTCCACCTCTTCAGCCCACTCTTTATAGTGCATTTTGTTAGCGCTGACAGCCTCGCGCCGAACTCTTGTAAAATACCGTTCTCTTAGGCTGTCGTCTCCTTCTTCCTCTCGCCCCGGGATTAGGATTTCTTTAACAATGGCTGTCTCTAATCCGGGAATGGTATCCAGCGACAATAAATTGCGTCCAGTCAGATTGGCGTTTCCCGCTTCACCAGGTGTTTCGCAGATGAGCGTTCCATCTGCCGTATATTGAAAATAAAGATGATCCACATAAAAGCGGGAGCCCGCAGGAATGGTAACGCCAGATGTAAACTCTCCCGCTCTGACCGCCTTTGTCGCGGCTGTCCGTTCAATCCCCGCTTCCGCTGCGCGCCGGTCTAAAAATTCGCCTTGGGCGGTATCAGAAAAGACCAGCTCGAGCACGGTGTCCAGCCATATATACGACTTCGCAAGCTCGGCTGCCGCCGGAGCTAACGCATTATAAATAACGCTGCCTTCTCTTGTGTCAATATCTGCGGAAATGCTGTTCAGCATGCGTTCCATAATATTTTCAAAAGTCTGCTCCTCAAACATCTGCTCCAATCACCTCCTCAATCTCAAGCGCTCCTTCATCTGTCTCCACCACAAAGGAAACATGAAACGCATCACCTTGTTTTTCTATCTCAAAATTTGTTACAGCAGATATCCGGTCGTCATAAACCAGTGCCTCTTCAATTAGCCTCGGAATCTCCATTTTTTTATATGCATCTGTCGTTTCTTGGTCTGTCAGCACGTCCTGAAGCTCATTTCCGACATTATGGCTGTACACCGAATACGCATAGCGTTCTGTTTGTAAGGCGATATACACGAATTGTCTGATCGCTTCAAGCCCGGTAATCAGTTCATTTGTAATTCTTCCGTTTACAAAATCTATTTTGTATGTTTGCGAGGTTTCAATGACGTCACTTTCATCCTCAAAATCTTCAAACTCCATTTCTGGTGTCAGGGCCATGCCGCCCACTCCTTTATGACAAGCTAAATAAAAACCCCTTCGTATGGAAGCGGTTTGTCTATACTTTATCTAAAATAAAAAACGATTGACCGCCAGTCAGAGCCGCGGTCATGACGCGATCCCCCGGCTCGAGTGCATCATCTTCTCCGAACTTCATCCGTTTTGGGATGATGAGGGCGTCAGCCGGTATGATCAGTTTGCTGTTTTCTTTTAATTTGATTTCAACAGGAGAAACCGAAACCACCTCAGCCGGGAGCAGCTCCACCGGAGACTCAGCGTCAACTGCGCCGACGGCCAAATGTTTAATCGCCTCACTTAATCTCATCAGGACACTCCTTCCGGCATCGTATTCTTTTCGACAACATCAATGGTCATCGTATGTTTCGTTCCTTTAAACTCGTGCCGGTCCGTATCTACCCAGTAGGTTTTCTTGATCCCGGCCTCCGGAATGGATATATAGACAGGCAAACCACTCCTTACTTCCGGAATGCCGACCGCCTGAATATTTTTTAGCTCTTTTTTGACGCCCTTTTTTTCAGCAAGGCGCACATCTGCCCGCTGCTGAAGCTGAGCTTGGTTGATATCATCTGTGACCGTTTCTGTATATTGAAGCACACCGTATTTGTTTACGCCTGAACTGTCCTTGGCAGACGCTTTATACGTCTTATTGTCCTTCTGCCTACGGAGCACCACCCGTGTAGCAGTGTCGTTTATGGAAGTGCTGTATTGGTAGCCCGTGATATTGACACCCGTTTCCAGCACCCATACCTCCGACGGATCTGGCCAAGCGCGCAAGCCGAGCTTTCCTTTTTCCGAATACAGCTGATAATGTCGTCCTGTCTGGCTTTTCGTCTGTTTCAACGCTTTCAATATGATGTCATATAAGGTCGTATCATTTTTTATGACGAGACTTTTGATCGTATGGCCTGTGTTCGCAATCGAGGTTGTCGGTATTTGAAAATCATTGGCGATCCTCCTGATCATCTGGTCGGCTCGCTGATTGGAAAACACGTACACGTCCTTATTTTTGACCAAGTATTGAAGCATATCATACGCGCTAAAAGCAAGCGTATGCTCGTCCGGTGTTCTTGCAAAAACAATGCCGCGAAAAAGCTCTTTTCCCTTCCACTTAAACAAGACCGTATCACCCTCAGTAACGCTGTAATACGTCTGGTCGCCCTGTTTGATGACGATGGTCGCTTCTATAGAGCGAGGCGCCTGATAACGGTGGCCTTCCAGCGATACGCTTTCTGCCACTAGCTCGAGCCACTCTGTGTCTTTAATGACAAACAGTTCTATCATCACACATCACCTGTTTCATTGCGGTATCTTTAATTTTTGGCCGGGAAAAATCCAGTGCCCCGGCTGCCTGATGTTCCGTTTGCTCCGTTTGATCATTGCGGTTTTATTGGCGTTCCAAATTTTGCGCCATTGCGTGCTGTTCCCATAAAACCTGCCGGCAATGTCCCACAGCGTATCTCCCTTTTTTACGGTGTAGGTTTTGGGAGACGCCTTCGACGGGCGTTTTGCCTTAGTTTTTTTCTTCTGCTTGATTTTTCGGGGGGAAGCGGTTTTGTATTCTTTCAGGACGATATCAAAATCCCTATCTCCTATCTCTTTGTCCCCTTCACTGTATTTAAGGCTTTCAATGCTGCATGTCATATTGATTTTTGTTCCCGTAATTAAAAATTGGACAGGCTTTTTAGCCTTCATCCATTTTTCAATTTTCGCAATGGCATTCTCAGGAGACGGTAAATTTTGATATTCAGCTATCGGTGTATACTTTTTTGGAAAAAAAGAAGAAAATGAAATTTCTTTCGCTCCAGGTTCTTCAATAAACGTTAGTTCTCCCAGACCTGTAATCTTTACTGAGTCATTCTGTACACTATTTGCTATATCAATTGCTTCGGGAAGAACAGGAAACCGCAGCTTTTCCTTCCCCTGTGATATCCAAAATTCATAAACAGACTTAGTCAAAAGCTACGACCCCCTTTGTTCCGGTGTTTATGTCTTTTTGTAACTCATCAAGCAATGCCTGCTTAATTTTCGCTACTAGGCTGTCAGCGTCCTGTCCATTATGGAAATGCTGATCGCCGTTAAACTCAATCTTAATTTCTTTCGTTCCGGCCGTTTGGATCGTTTGCCGGGTTCCAGAGGTAACGGCTGAAACTTGGCCTGAAGAAAGCTCAGGCTGCTGGGATTGAGATGGATCTGTCACTTCCATTCCCAGTGCTTGCGCCGCTTTCTGAAGGAGGTAGCGGCCGCGGATGCCCCGCTCCTCAGGAATGATCCATTCCCGCTTGTTTCCTTCACCGACACGGGCGATTTGCTCTTTTGTAATCAGTCCGCCGTTGGCATAACCGACATACGGACCGCCACGTTTCAAGCTTTTAATACCAGGTACATTGTCAATTGAACCGTATCTGCTTTTGATATATCCTATAGCGGCAGCAGCGTTGTGAATCGGATTTTTAATGTTACCCATACCCGGTGCTTTATGAGCATTGAATGTGGTCGGAACTGTCTGCATCAGACCTTGCGATGGATTCCCTGCCTTCGCGTTACTATCCCAAAGGTTAATAGAGTTAGGATTGCCCCCTGATTCATACTGTGCAATCGTCATTAATCCTGAAAGCCAGCTTAATGGTGTTTTTGTGGCCATCATTGCAGCCATAAGCCACTGCTTCACATTCCCTCCTGCTGCACCCATTCCGGAATAAGCAGCCGCCAGTGATCCAGCTTGCTTTTCAGCATATTTTTTCACATCGACAGAATCCAGACCTTTTACAACACCTACAGAGGCAAAGCGACCGAGACTCATCATAACTCGAGAAGGCGAATGAATATCTAGCTCTTCACGGAATGCCTTTTCAACTTTTTTCGCGAGTTCCTTGGCAGCTTCATGAACGTCACTTGCCTTAGAAGTCATACCTGAAACAAAATTCCCGATCATGCCGCTGCCCCAGCCATTTGAGGATTCCTTAGAACGGACAAACGGTTTATTCACGTGAGTATTCACGTACTGATCAGTGCCAGTTTGTGAACTATTTTGACCTGAAGCAAACCCTTTGATCGTACCAGTTCCCCATGAAGAGGATTTATTCACAGTGTTCTGGAATGGTGTTTTGACTTTCGTCTGCAAATAGCCGTCTGTACCGGTTGCAGTGCCGTTTTGACCCTTGGCATACCCGCTTACCATTTGTTTACCGTAATTGGGTGAAGCAGAAATCATTTGTGTAAATGGCGTATTGATGTTTTTCTTTTTCCAGTCTTCCATATTGACCGGCTCTTTGCTTATGCCTTTGCCAATGCCTTCTGAAAATTGCTGTCCGAGTGCGGATGCTTGGCCTGTAAGATTTGCAGTGTCCATTGATGGAGAAGGTGATCCTGATAATGGGCTGACTGCACCTCCTGAGACAGATACCGAACTTCCACCGGAAGACGAAGCGGCTCCCATGTCGTCTACGACTTGCATACCGAGTTTAGACGCCGCTTGTGAAAGAAGCATTTTGCCACGTCCTCGGTTGTTATCGACAGGGATAACGAATTCCTTGCCGGCTTCACCGATCCAAGAGATGGTTGGTTTGGTGATGTAACCGCCTGTGGCATTTTTATCCAGATCCTTACCTTTATCCGGATCTCCGCCGCCGGTTACAAAATTGATCACTTTACTAGCTACGCCGCCAGCTTTATCCCAAATTTTCTTCACCCAGCCGAACGCTTTAGAAAAAGCATCTGAGATGGCTTCTCCAACCTTTGCAAGAGGTTCTTGGATATTCTTTTTAAACCAGCCGCTCAGACCCTTCCATATCTTCTTGACGGTATCTATTGCTTTTTGGAAAGCGTCAGAAATTCCCTTGCCTACATCTGAGACTGTATTTTTGACCGGGTTCCAAACTGTATTCATGAACCATCCCGATACTGTACTGAAAACACTCTTAATCTTATTCCATGCACCAGTCATTTTATCCCAGATTGTGGTTGCCGCTCCGATAACAGCGGATTTTACTGGCCCCCACACATTGCTCATAAACCAGGATGCAACTGCACTGAACACATTTTTAATCGTCGTCCATGCACCTATAATTTTAGACCAAATGGCTGTAGCCACACCGACAACCGCCGATGACACAGGTGTCCAGACATTGTCCATAAACCATGTGGATACGGTACTGAAAATGGTTTGTATCGTTGTCCATGCGTTTACAATGTTTGACCATATGCTTGTAGCTACGCCTACAACTGCTGATGATACTGGCGTCCAGACATTATCCATAAACCATGTTGATACAGTTCCCCAAGTATCCTGAATGGCTGACCATGCACTTTGTGCCCCCTCTGTAATGCTGTTCCATGTATCATTTAGAGCGCCAGCATCAATTGCCTTACCTAAACTTTCTCCGCCGAAAGATCCTGCAATTCCTCCTATTGCACCGCCAATCACTGTCCCGACTCCCGGAACAACACTTCCAATTGCCGCTCCGGCTGCTGCTCCTGCTAGACCTCCGCCGGCTGAACCTACTTTTTCACCGGCATTATCCTTATTGATTCCGGCTAAGTCAGTAAGAGACAAGATTTCGCCTAATCCTGGGATTCCTTTCGCGGCTCCTTTTAAGCCCTTCAGTCCCCCCTTCAAACCTTTTGAACCTCCCAATGATTTCAGAAGACCTGAAAAACCTTTACCGGACGCGCCTTTAGCTGCTTTTGCGGATTTCGGTGTATTCACAGAATTTGTTTTATTGCCTTTCGTTGATGAACCGTTTCTGTTTTTGACTTTTTTGCTTTTGCCTGTACTGATTCCAGCACAGCAGCATCCGCAAGCCCCGCCCCATTTTCCGCCTGACTTCTTCGATTTAGAGCCCGACGCTTTTTTGTTCATAGAAGGTTTTTTCGTGCGGTTTGAGTTGTTAGAAGTTGCGTTCTTTGTATTGGCTTTTGGTGCTTTTTGTTTCCCTTTGCTTCCGTTGGATTTGCCCCCAAGCAGACCACCAAAATCCAAATTCCCCAGTTTTTCAGCAATGCCTTTTATAATCTTTTCAAAAAACTCTCCCGCTTTTTCAATAATTTTATCAGGGCTGAATTTCTCAAATTTTTTCGCGATTTTGGAGACAATGTTATCAACAAACTTTTCCGCTTTATTGGCGATTTTATCCGGGTTCAGAAAATTAAATTTATCCGAGATTTTGTCAATGATATTTGTTACAAAGTCTTCTGCTTTCGTGATAATGGCATCGGGACTAAATTTGCTCACGATATCATCCACTTTTTTCATAAATGACTCTGTAAATTTGTCCAATTCATTAAAAATCGTTTCCGGGCTGAATTTACTTACGACATCGTCCACCTTTTTCATAAAGGACTCTGTAAATTTGTCCAGCTGCTTAAAAATAGCTTCAGGACTGAATTTACTTGCGATTTCGTCTACTTTTTTCATAAATGAGCCTGTAAACTTATCCAGCTGCTTAAAAATGGCTTCAGGGCTGAATTTACTTGCGATTTCGTCTACTTTTTTCATAAATGAGCCTGTAAACTTATCTAGCTGTTTAAAAATGGCTTCAGGACTGAATTTACTTGCGATTGCATCTACTTTCTTCATAAAAGAGCCTGTAAACTTATCCAGCTGTTTTAGAATCGTTTCCGGACTGAACTTTGTCGCAATCGCATCAACCTTACTCATGAACGATGTTGTGAACTTATCCAGTTGTGCTAGAATTGTCTCCGGACTGAACTTCGTTGCGATTGCATCCACTTTTCCCATAAATGATGTTGTGAACTTATCCAGTTGTGTCACAATTGTCTCTGGACTGAACTTTGTAGCGATTGCATCAACCTTACTCATGAACGATGTTGTAAACTTATCCAGCTGGGACAGAATCGTTTCTGGGCTGAACTTTGTCGCAATTGCATCCACTTTTCCCATAAATGATGTTGTGAACTTATCCAGTTGTGCCACAATTGTCTCCGGACTGAACTTTGTTGCAATTGCATCCACTTTACTCATGAATGATGTTGTGAACTTGTCCAGCTGAGTTAACATTGTTTCCGGGCTGAATTTTGTCGCAATCGCATCCACCTTATTCATGAACGATGTTGTAAATTTATCCAGCTCTGTTAAGGTTGTTTCCGGGCTGAATTTTGTGGCGATGTCATCCACTTTTTCCATGAATGATGCAGCAAATTTGTCCAGTGCTGTCAAAATCGGTTCTGGATCAAACATGCTTGCAATACCACCGGCATTTCCTCCGGTTGTAGGAGCTGCTTTGTCGGGTGAATCTGAGCTTCCCATGCTGTCAATTCTTTTCTGCAAGGAATCCAGCTTACCTGATACCTTGTCATTAATAGCCAGCTCCAATTTGTTGTCTTTTCCTGTTAAGGCATCAATACCTGCTGAAATGCGACCGACTGTTTTCATGACGTGATCAATCACGCGTATCGTAACAGAGTAGCCACTTTGAAGTGCGTTTTGCATATAACGCTGTATTTTTTGAACAGCCGGCGAAATTTGGTCTTCTGCACTCAGCATGATCGTAAATCCTTTAAATCCCGCAACGAGCTCTCTTAATCGTTCAAACTTTGCTGTTGCTCGGTCAGTGGCGCCAATTTTAATAGATACCGATGCCGGCAATCCCTGCAATTGAGTTTGAACCTTCTGAATGACAGTGCTGGCATTATCCTCAGCCGAAATGGAAATCAGTTGGGCGCCAAGCTTTTTCTTTAATGATTTTTGTATGCGGTCAATTGTCCTCAACACACTTTTGCTCTCTTTTCGTATATCGATAGCCCTATTTCGCTGCGTTACTTTTCTATACTTTTCAAGCGCTCTAAATCCATTTTGTATCTTTCTTAACTTTTTGCTTACACGGTCTTCCATTTCAAATCTTGCTGTCAGCTTTGCCAATTACGATGCCCCTCCTTTCTTTGCTTGTTTTTCAAGAAGATCCAGCTTATAGCCGATCAGCCCATACAACAGCGCCTTAAAATTACGCGGCGCTTCATGGAGTTCTAATAAATCAGATGGAGAATAATGAAGCTCGTGCATCGCATAGTAGAGATACACGGCTTCTTTATGTCCATCTTTGATTAGTTTTTTGCTTCTTCTTCCAGGTCTTCTAATTCATCTTCGAAGCCATTAATCTCAATCGCTTTGTTTAACCAGTTTGCGTACTCGCCCCCGACGGACAGGACGCGTTTCGCAACTTCTACCGGGTCGGCCGTTTTGTATGCTTCTCGAAGATCTTTTGAGCGGAAGTCAGGATAAACGGTTGATTCCACTGCGATTCGGGCATAAAAGCGCTGGCTGTCTAAGTCTTTTACACGGCCTCTGCCTTTGACATTTTTATACGTTGTTGTTTCTTTCTCCAATTCATCAATGCGTTCTGTCGTGATCGCTTTAAAAACAAATGGCACGATGTTCCCTTTTTTATCAACAAAACGCTTTGAGATCGGCACTTTGATTTCCTCAGCTTCAATTGTTTTCCCCGGCATAAAAAAGGAAAGATCATATACGTTTTCGTTCTTCTCGCTCATGTAAAAAACTCCCTTATCTTTTAATTGATTTCATCATGTAAAAACAGGCCTTTCTGAGAAAGGCCTGTACGGCTTGTTCAGCTCTGATTAAAACGTGTCAGAAAGCTTTTCAGGCACGTCGAAGTCCTCGAATGTAAATGGAACTTCTTCCTCTAATGCTTCTGAATCGACATCAAGGCTTGCGATTTTCGCTGAGTCAAAGTTGACGTCGTAAAGCGTGACTCTTTCCGTGCCTCTTCCGGAGGACTTATCATCCAGCACAGCTTGCAGCGTAAAGTAAGGATCGCTGCCTTTTTTGACGTAGTCCATCATCAGGATCACGAATTTTGATGTGACTTTATAGAACGTCGCTGTTCCTGTTCCGTTTGCCCCTGTTGTTTTATGGCCGGTCATGCGGCGGCCCATAATGTTTACTTCAGACTTGTTTTTCTCGACATTGGCTTCAAATGTTTTGATGTGCGCCATTTCTTCGCCATCGAGAAATAAGCGGCCTTCTTTTCCTGAAATAGTGTTTTGCGCTTTTAATGCCATATTAGTTTACCTCCACATTAAAGTAGAATTTTTCTGCCGCGTCGACAGGCTGTACAGCCAGGTCGATCAAGAAGCCGTCACGGTCTTCATTCATGGAAATGGTGATATCTTCATCAGAATCAAAGCCGGTGATGCCGCCCGCATCCTGAAGAGTTGTCATGTATTGCGTGATCATCGTTTTCACATACTGAAGCCCGTCTTCAGACGCCGGAATATCGCTTCCGCTGCCTTTTCGTGATTTGATTAAGGTTTTCAGCTCGCGAGTCAAATCATTATTTACAGCGTCCAGAACTCGAACAATTTTATTTTTCGCAAACTTTTTGTTTTTCTCGGCTGTAAATGTGACGAGTGAGTTAATGTCTTTTTCTACGCTCACGCATTTATCGCGGGCATCGAATGTGAATAAAAATTCGCCTTTGCCCAGACGTTCAACAATCGCATCGTGGTCAAGGCGGTGTAACACATCAACGGCGCCTTCGTACTCTACAAATGTCAGTGATTGGTTAAAGGTAGCTCCTGCGCTCGCTCCAGCTACCCAAGCCGTTGCTTTGTCCGGCGGAACTTCCGTGCCATCTTCCAGCAGCACACCTTCTGTTACGTTGATGATGCCTTCATAGTCACCGGCATAATTGGCTGTGACCCCTTGCACTTTTTGTCCTTGTCCGTCGCGCAGGCGCTTAATGAAAGCGGCAAACGTCGCCTTCAGCTGATCACCTTCCGCAACAGGCAGCACAATCACATCAAAGCTCTCCGTTTCAGCCGCGGCTAAGAAATCTGTATAGTCGGAGTTGACAGGGGCCTTATCCGTACCGCCGGATAAACGGATTCCCGCAGATGCATTCAGTGTCTCAGCTGAAGTATCTCCTTCTGAACCAGTGAGCGGAATGGTCGAAGAAAGATCGCCTGTTCCAGTAAAGGTGACATAGCCGTTAGCTGTTAATTCTTCAGCCTTTTTGACCGTCTGCTTATCAACCTCTGATTCATCCATATACGTTGTCACATCAAAAGAAGCAGCATCCAGCACATTTGGGTTGATGCGGATGATAATGTCATTGCCTTTTGAACCGCCATATACAGCTGTCGCTTTGACGCCTTCAGCAATATCAGCAGACGCTCGGACACCTTCGGTTAAACGGTACATCAATACCGTTTGCGCATTTTTCTTCGCTTCACGCAAAAGCAATAAGGACGGATCATCAATGCTGAGGCCCACTTTTTTGTTTAGGTCCTCAACACTGGAAATGGAAACGAACGTTTTCGCTTCGCCCCAGCTTGATGCGACTGGAAGCGCGACAGTTCCCCGCTCACCGAGTGACACCCGCTCCTGTGCTGTCGTTTTAAAGTTAAAATAAATGCCTGCACGTTCTTTTTCTTTGCCTGTTGTAAATGTTCCGCCATTCATGATGACATGACCTCCTTGGTTAGAAATGTTTGAATCAATCGATTGGCTTCTGATTTCGTCATACGTGTTTGATCCACGCCAAATAAAGCCCCCTGAAGGATATCCGGCTTAACGCCGAACAGCTCCTTCGCGTGCTTAATCAAATCCGCTGTATCAAAAAGAGCTTCCCGGCTCTCTGTATGTACAGCCTTCTTCTGTTGTTTGTTCTTTGCCACCGCTTATTTCACCCCGCTGTTCATGTCGATATCCTGTAAGACAGGCTGTTCTGTTTTGTGATAATAATATCGGCTGCTCCACCTGATCACCATGACCGCCTCGCCCCTGTCTCCTACCCTTGTCTCGATTCGGGTAATGCGAACCATATCCCGCGTCTTCTCACCGGATTCACTGAGCAGCGGAACCATGTTTCTCGCCTCTCGGATGGCATCCGCGAGCCTGTCCGCTTCATCCAGCGCCTGAACGGAGTCATGATGAAACAGCTTCACATTGAGACTGTAGGTTTTTTTAAATGTGGAGACCGTATCTGTTTCCTCGAAAACAGATGGCGATGGGACGTATAACGACGGCACCTGAAACTGATCAGGCAGCTCTCGTTCATATATGGGAACAGACCACTGGCTGTATAAAAACGCCATGATCGATCCTGTTTCGCTGTTCATCCTGCTCCTCCTTTACAGCTTCTTCAGCCACTGGCGCCATTTGCTTTCCAGCGATGTTTCAAACAGCTGTTCATATAAAAGCAGCGCATGGTCCCAGTAGCTTGTGCCCGGAATCCATTTTCTCTTGAGTGCCATTCCCGTGGAAGCGGCGGGATCATAAATAAACCGCGCACCTTGAAAATGCCCCGGCACCCATCTGACATTTTCTTGTGACGTCCAATGGCCGTCATTCAGAAATGAAGCGTAATCAAGCTGTGTCCCCACCTCAAGCGAAAGCCCTCCGCTTTGCGCAATCCAGCGATTGTCCTCCGCGCCTTTTTGAAAGGAGCTGAGCAGTTTTTCTGTATCAATCGTTTGTGTGCTGATCAGTTCAGATTGAACGATCTCTAGAAAATCTTGCCCGCACTCCTCAAGCCAGCGGGACGCCTGATGTGAAAAGCCGCCTGATGCCGCTTTTTTTAATGATGTATTTAGCTGTTTCAGCCCCGCTATTTTCATAGGCTTTCATCCCTAACCGCGATGACTTCCCAATGATGATGTCTGATCCTTTTCGGCAGCTTTAGTATATATTGATGATTCTCCCAAATGATTTTATCGTTCACGCGGATGTCCGCTGACAACGGAAAATGGACGAGAAAGCTATGATATACAGTTTGATCCGGTTCTTCCTGGATCAGCTGCTGCGTTTTTTCGGTAAAATAGCAAGGAACACCTTGTTCATCGGGTGTGTCCGGATAGGAAATCACCGGCTGCAGCTTGTCGGCCGGAATTCCGAATCGGCCTGCAGACGGCGCTTTTGTTGCTTCATGATAAATGTCGCAGCGGTGAATGAGCATGTGCTGATAGCTCATAAAGATCTCACCTTCAGTCTGGAGGACTCGGGAAAGTAGCCAGGCGTGATAAACGCTTCGAGCAAATGATACACCTCTGGCCGCTGAATGCCTCCGTCTCCGGACATCGTGTAAGAATAATCCCCCATTTTTTCAGACTGATAGCTTGATGAGGCTGATTCATCGCTGTTTACAAGCGCAAAATACTGGGCTAGTTTCAGCAAAGCCAATTTCGCCTTGTCGGGCAGCGGGTCATAAACGCTGTCTTCAAAGCGGTGGCCCGTGATGAGGGCCGCTTCCGCTTCCGCCTCGATGATATCCTGTGCCAGCAGTTCTTCCGGCCTGTTTTTCACTCGATCAAAGACCGAATAGGAGGCTACGTCAGTCGGTTCAATGAGCATGAGCTGACCACCCCGTTTCTATTATTCTTTTACGTTAATTAATTTCGCGCAGGCATCCTCTTCCTCGAACTTGCTGTCCAGCTTGGCTGTTAAGACGATAACGAATTTACGGGCGCGGATGTCTTTGTCGACTTCAATACGGATATTGCGGGAGAAGCCGAGAATGATATTTTTCGGATGTGTGAGAATGATATCGGAAGCGTCATATTGCGCGTCTCCCTCACCGACTGTGTACGGCTGCATATTGGATACCCCTTTAACCGGTACGCCGAATGCTGTTGACAAGCCGCCCTGAACAGCCTGGTCCCCAAGGTTTGTCTGGCGGTCTGCCACACGGTCCTTCCATTCAACTTCTAAGCCGTGAGACGTATAGAACCTGAATTCCTGAGGAATGCGCAAATATTTCGGCGGAACAGCCTTTAAGCCTTTCTTGAATGTCGCTCTGGACAGTTCCTCACCGTTCATGTCCACGATATGGGACACCGCTTGTTTACGGATGCCGTCCAGCTGTGCCAAATACGGATCAGCTGATGCTGTATCCCCGTTTACAATCAGCTCTTCAATATCAACTGCTGCGCGCTCTGCTAAAATTTGCATGATGGTTTGCTGCAGGCCGTCTTTTTCAATGTTGTTTTCGAGTGTGTCATACGTAATGTTGATTTCCGCAATGACTTCCTTCGCGTTCAGCTGGACAGTGCTGGTCGTTGGAACAGTCAGCTCGTCGTTTGACAATGCTTTTCCTTCTTGAGCCGCCCGCAGAATACGCTGGCCAAAGCCGATTTTTTCAAATTTTTGCGAGTCATTTTCCATTTGAATCACGCGGGATTCACTGAAAATGGTCGGCGTGTTTTGCACCATGCGGATGAAAGCCGATGCTTGCGCAGGATTCATAAGCCCGCCGCTTTTTAAAGCAGAAAGCGACATTTCCGCTTTCCGAATGATCTCTTGATTTCTCAATTGATTTCCTCCTCTTTGACTGGTTTTACAGCAGTCCGCTCCAGATTGATTTTTTGACTTGCTCTGTATTGCCGCCCGCATCGTCCGCTGTCTGTTTAGACGCGCCTCGCGCTTTTTCCAACGCCTCGATGCGTTCGATCAGCGGGGCGAGCATCTCTTCAACGACTTTTTTCAGGCGCTCGTCATCACCCGTCTGCTCCGGCTTTTCCTCCATATTTGTGTTTTTTTCAATTCGTTCAAGCCGTTTGAGCAGAGGGTACAGCGCATGCTCGAATGATTCTTTCATGTCTTCTTTTCTCATTTCTTCAGTCTCCTTCCCTGTTTTGTCAGTCAGCATCTGCTTGAATACACTGAAGAATCCCGCTTTTTCAACCGGTTCTTCCTCATACACATCAGCAGTGCCCGCCATGCTATAGCCGGTAATGATTCCAGCCTTGATCTGTTCCCACACCTCGTCAGACGCTCTTGTTACGAGCACCCACGAGCCTTTTGCAATCTGCTTTGACCCGATCATAAAATCATCGGGCGCCACATATGACTCGACCACGACGCCAGTTCCGCCCTCAAAGCTGTGATTGATGTCAATCTCCCGTGCCTCCGCGAGAAATCCGTGCGCTGCTTTTTCAATTTCCTCGGCGGTCATAAAATCACCGTGGGCGTCAGGAACATCTGGCTCATACACGATTCCGTACACGAGCTTTTGTTCGTCCCGCTCACTTTTTGTAAACAGCCGAACCTTTTTTTCAAATGACGGAGGTCCCGCTGACTTCGTAAAGAAAAATTCTGTTTGGTTAGCCGCCTTGTCCACATAGCTGACAAAGCTGATTTTGGCATTTTTTAATTCCCGCGCCACCTGCTTGATTCACCTCCCTTCAGGACGTTTTGATCTCATCGATGCTTTCTTTCAGCTCCTGCATGAGCGCAGCCAGGTTTGTTTTTTCCGCATCCTGTCCTGCAGGCCGTTTATACATTTCTTCGGGCCACTCCTCCAGCGTTTTGCCAAGCACCCGTCCGGCAAGGTCGCGTAAATCATTCGGCGAGACCGCTCCGGCTGTAATAAAAGGACCGAGCACTTTCGCAATCTCAAGCGGATCACGAAAGTCCGGTCCTTTTAATGTCAGCCTGACGTCATGAATATTCAGCTCCGGCAAAAGCAGTGTGTTCAGTTTATTCACGAGCGTTTTTCGCTCCGGCTGAAAGACCTGCTCCTCCGTAATTTTTCTGGCGGTATCGGCTGTCGCCCGGTTGTATTCCTGGGCCTCGCCTGTATACAACGGCGGGAGGCGGAACGCCGAGCGCAGCTTATTTCTGCTTTTTTCATCGTATTCAAGAAACAAGGCGTCGTTTTGGAGAATTTCCGCGAGTGATTTGATTTCAACAGAAACCGGCGTAATATCCTCTCCCCCGTGCAGGTCCTTCTCTTTCGCGATTCCCTCCGCTTCAATAAGGAGGAATTTATGGGCATTTTCCACGCCTTCAAGATCATTCATGTACTCTTGCAGCTCCCGATAAGAAGCTTCCGACAGCATCCCGTTTTCCACTGTGATGGCGGCGGGTACGTGACGGCCCTGTTTAAAATACATAAAATTGAGCTCTTCCGCTTTTCGCGCCCCGTATAAATTGACGATATTGCCGACCCAGCGGGGCACCCCGTATACACCGCTTCCGATTTTGAGGTGAATCGCTTCATTCGCTTGATGCTTCTCTGCCAATGTGTTTACATATTCACCCGTTCGCATGTCCATTTTTCGCGGATCGCCGTATTCCTTGAAAAACACTTTCTCTCCATTGATCATCTGCACATATTTTCGGAAGCGTTTTTGCCTTTTGATCCTCTTCACTTTCCCGTTTTCTTCGTATACAAATGAAACCTCGACTGGCTCACCGGCTCCGCATACTCGCATATGCTTCACATCTAAATATTCAATGCCGGCCGGTTTTCCCATCCCGTCACGCAGCACTTCCATAAACCCGTTGCCTGTTTTTTCTCTGTCTTCGATGGCATAGCCCAAAATCATTTCAGCTGATTCGTCAAAGTGAAGGCATTTATAAAAGGCTTCGAGTCTGGCCCATTCTTGTTCCGCTTTTTTCTTTTTCGTTTGATCGACATCACTCGCGTTGACATCAAATGTGTACTCAACATCGAATCCAAAACCTGTAATATTGACTTTGTACGCATCAATGCATTGCTGGAGAATCGTCGAGTACTCAGCAATGCTTTTGAGCTCGATCATATTGTAAGGCGGTGCGATAATATCGTCTCCGTACAGCTCAGAAAAGTCATCTTCATAGATTTGCTTTGTCTGAGGAGCGGCGGAATTGGATTTGAACACAGTCGCTCTGACTGTTTGATTGTGCATCATTTATGACCTCCTCCTTTCACGGTTCGGCCGGATCCGTTTGTGTGCTGTCTCTTTCATATCAGCCACCTCATAGTCATCAAGCGCATACCAAATGGCAGACAGCGTATGCGGGTCAATCGTGAATTCATCCTCTATCAGCACGCCGTTTTTGTCTTTGGCATACGTCAGCGTCTTGAGCTCATAGATGACATTTTCACAGCGGTCCGAACAGAAGATCTTTTTGAATCGTTTCACTTTTTTTGTGTATTGAAGCCTTGAGCCGGGAAACTTTCTGGCTCCGACCATTCGAAAGCCCTGCTGACGGAAATATTGGATGCTTTTCGGTTCAGCAGCGTCGGCTTTAATCAATTCCTGTGTATCAATAAACTCACGCAGCTCCTCAGCCGTCCTGTCATCTGTCATTTTGTTTCGATAATACTCCCAATAAATGTAGAGGTGTTTTTTCTCAGGATCGACAGCGAGCCGGATGACGGCATTGTAGGATTCCTCAAACCCAAAATCCATGCCTGTCCGAAAAATCGGCTGGCCGATGGCTTCGATGCGTTCTTTTACTTGATCATGCGGAAGCACCTCGAACTGCGGCAGCACCCTGATCCCATTGACGCCGAATCGTCCTTTACGGGCAATCCGGTATAAGTCAGGATCATACGCCTTGAGTCCGTCAAGCTGTTTCACATAGCTTTTCGGAAGAAAGAGATTGTCGTTTGCCGTGGAATGATGATAATACGTATCTCCCTTCACAATCGTCCGCTTTTCGTAAAGCTCGCTGTCATCCAGCACAAACCGTTTATTGCGCTCATCCCGAAAAAAATGCCGGTACGTCCAATTGGAGGTGCCGACGGGATTGGTGGTGCAGATCATGTGTAGCTTCAGCTCAGGGTGGCGCAGACGGCCGATTAATTCCTTAAAGCCTTCGTACTTCACCTCTGAGCATTCTTCAATCCATATTAAAGAAATGTTATGAACTGATTTTAATTTCGCCGGATTGTCCATTCCTTTGAACATGATCCGGCTGCCGTTTTGAAAACGAAGCTGCAGCGGGGAAGAAAGAGGTGCCACAGCCTTTGTGAGGCCGAGCTCTTCGACCACCTCTTGAAACAAGGAGTAGGTTGAATCCCGATGGGTATCGAACACTTCACGGATGACAAGAGCCGTCCGTTTTTCCTTCAGCAGCTTTAATACGATTTTCAATGCGGTATGATAGCTTTTGGATGAGCCGTAGCCGCCGACGAGAAACTGGTACGTCTGCTCCCAATTGAACACGTAATCTTCGAAATGAGGGTTGATTTCTTTTACAATCATGGGTTGCCCTCTTTTCGTTTGATCATGATTTCAATCGGCGCTTGGCTGTCATCTGTTCTCTCCGCTTTTTGTTTGGCAAGCTTTAATTTCTCGTTTTCAATTTTTTGTTTCAATTGATCCGGAAACAAATCGAAATATAAGGACAGCTTCTCGAGCGCCTTCATTTTATCGGCGAGCTTGATGGCGATGCCTTCTTTGCCGAGCTTCGCTTCCGTTACAATGGTGCCGTCCACAAGCCCGGAATCTTTGACATCGACATAGCTGATTTCCTTCATAATCGGATTATCATCTTCATCAAACAGCGGCCCCGATTTCCCGATTGCCTGGACCTCTTTTTTTCCGAAAGTCACATAGTCCGTTATATCCGCAAACGCGATTTTGATGTAAACCTGCAGCACGTCCATCGCTTCAATAAACATTTCATTGACCATTTCTTTTTTAATGCGCCTGATTTCAGCAGCGACCTTTTCATTCTTTAACAGCCGGCTGCCCGTCACATGGGCGCTGTCCGGAGAATAGCCCGCTTTGATTGCCGACTGTGTGGCATTGAAGCTTTTGACGTAATACAGGCAAAACAGCCGCTGCCGTTCATTTAATTCATCACTATCTATCCGGCGCTGTTTTTGTTCGTTTCTGGCTTCAGAAAACAAGGCCTCTTTCCATTTGTCTTGTTTTTTCCAGATGCCGATTGTTTTCGCGGAAACGCCGATTGTCTCCGCGATCGCTTGATTTGTGATCTTTCCTTGATGTTGTTGATAGATTGCTAATGCTTGTTCGCGCTGTTGTGTTTTCATGCTACGGCATCACCGCCACCTCCGGCATGGATGTCTATTCATAAAAGCGGCTGATCCTGCCAGCCGCTTATGTGTCATGCTCTATTCACTTATAGGTGGCAAACGTATGACAAGCGTTCAGGCAAGCGATTGTTTCATTTCTTTCTGCTGTCTTTGCATCTTGACGATCGCTCGTTTAATGGTCGTTTGCACAGTCGATTTTTTCACGCCGAGAAGATCAGCAATCCGTTCATAAGAAAAGCATTCTACCTTATGCAGCAAAAATATTTCTTTTTCCCTGTCCGTTAACAGGGATAACGCTTCTCGGATTCTCTCTCTGTCTTCTTCTGATACCTGTCCGTCCGGCTCAACCATCATAGCGCTGGAAAATGATTCGATGATTCTCGGATCCTTGATCATCAGCCGCTGGTACGCATCACGCCGGTCAATCGCCCGTCTGATGCCGGGCTGTCTTCCTTTTTCAAGCCATTCTGTTACATATTCCAGATCAGTAATCATGTTTCGGATGATTTTTTTATCCCTCAGCTCTTCAGCTGAGAGCATGGATTCATCTGCTTCCGCGAGCGGTTTATATTGAGTTCTCGTCTGTTTTAGCGTGCGTTTATATTCAAATAGTAAATCTTGCATTCTATGATCCTCCTTATTTTGGACAAAAAAAACGGACACCAATCAACGCACAAATGCTGTGCAAGTTGATCAGTGTCCGCAGGCTTTCCGTCTTGGACGTATTCTTTTTTCGCTTTAATTTAATTTATAGCCGATTTCAAATTCAACGCGGGCAAGGTCTCCCTTTCTCGTTTCAACGAGCGTTTTTCCATGCTCCGGCGCTTCCGCAATCCATGCTTCCCGTTTGACGCCGTCCACAATAATCACATGGATTTTTCCCTCCTCCAGCTGGCTCTCCAGCGTGATGGAATTGATATTGACTAGTTTTTTAGGATCGATCATGTTTCTTTTCCTCCTTTTGGCGGTTCCGCGCTTGTGTTGGCTTTTTCTAATAGCTGAATGATGCGCTCTTTTGAATGAATAGAATTCCCTTTCAGAAAATCAAGAGCTGCTTGAGACGCTTCCAACAGTTCTGGCGCAGCCGCCATCAAAGCCGCATTCATTTTTTGCGAATATGAGCTGAGGTCAAATACAGCAGCAATCAGCCTCCCGTTTGAATAGGGGAATCTTTCTTTTTCTTCTTCACTGTAAGCTGAATAAATATAGATCGGTTTTGTATCCCCGCACGGGACGGCACGCCACGGTGCGGGGCTTTTCTCTGCCTGTTTTATTTTTTCCAATACCTTCACTTCCCGTCATCCTTATACCATTGTTCAATGTTTTTTTCCGTTTGCTTCGCCCGAAACAGCAAAGCTATGAAAGCAGTCAGCTTTTTAATCATGGATATTCAGCCTCGCTTTTCCCTCTGTCATCATTTCCTCCAGTTTTTGAATGACCGGCGTTAAATCAGTGCCGGAGCGGCAGTTCGGACATGGATGAAAAACGGCGCCAATGTCTGTATGCTCCACGATGACTTTCTTTGTCAGACAAAGCTCGCACATTATCTGGCCCCCTCCAATCTATGATTCAGCTCGCGGGCTGTTCCTTTGATAATCACTAAATAGTCACTGCACATTTCGTAGATTCTCGTCCCGAGCGCTTCATCAACCCGGACAAGTGTTTCGATCGTCAGCTCGCTCGAAAGCAAAATCGGTCTGTGATTTAAGTAGCGATAGTTGAGTACCGAATACATTTGCTCTAATTGCCAATCGGTGGCGCGGGGTTTGCCATTAACCGGTTTAAACAGGTCATCGATGAACAGCACATCTGCCTGCTTCATCCGGTTCAGCTTCGCTTCCAAAAGATCAAAATCATTTTTCAAATCGGTAAAGCCCTCCACAAACGGAAAATAAATGACCGGCACATGGCGTGTTTTCATCAAATCGTTGGCGGCAGCGGTCAAAAGATGCGTTTTCCCTGAGCCGGGCTGTCCTAAAAGGGCGATGCTATTTTTCCGGCTATCCTTGATTTGTTCATAATCCGCCACATACTCTTTTGTGCATTCAAACGCGTCTTCTATAGCCTGCGGCTTCCCCTCAATGCTGAACTCTTCGAAGCCCAGCTGTCTGAAGGCAGGGGTAATCTCACTGGTACCGAGGAGCCGCTTCACTTTCCGTTCTGCTATACAGCTGCACCTCGTCCATACCTCCAGGCCGTTCTGCTGGATGAGATAGCCTCCCTGATCCTTGCATCGCGGGCAATCATACCGGCTTGCGTCTGATTCGGCCGGTTTGTCCGCCAGTAATGGACGTCTCCCTCTTCTCAGCTCGTCTAAAATCTGCTCGATTGTTCGTTTTGTCATGTCTTTCCATCCTCTCATGTTGAATCGCGGTGTTTTTTTTGGCCTGCTGCGCGAAAAATCGGTCTTCAATAAATTTCGAGCAATAGCGAAAGGCCTTGATTGTTTCTGAAGTGGCGGTCCGCCGGTTTTCAAAGGCTTGAAAGCATTCCTCAAGCCATTTGATTGTTTGCGTTACTGGAACGCCGATGGCGACAATACGGGCGATGGCTTGATAATCTCTGGAGGAAGGATACACGGTGCGTCCTTCTTGAGCCGACCGTAATTGTGTAAAGCGCTTCGCAATGTGATCCACTGCATCAATAGCAGCAGTATTGTTATTTGTTTTATCTTTATTTGAGCGGACGTCTGTGTCCGGTGCCTGCGGCGAAAATGGCCGTTCCGTTATGCTCAGGTGTGCCATTTTGTCCGATCTGAAGCTGTATTTTTTGGAATGCTTTACCGAAATCACCAGTCCATATGGCGCGCGGACAGCCTTTATGTACTCATGGGCTTCAAGGAGCTCCAGCCATCTTCTGACGGTTTTTTCACTGACGCCGAATACAGCCGCCATTTCTCTTGCTTTTAACGGCTTATGTCCGAGCACGATTCCCCAGCATACCCCGTCTTTTTCAATTTCTTTTGTTGTTGAGCTAATGAACCAGAGAAACAGCCATAGAGCCGGACCGATTTTGTCATAATGTTCTGAATTCAATAACCCTGAATACGTTGGAAAAGGATAGCTTTTATCGGTTTTCATTGTACGCAGCTTCTCCTTTTAACAGCATATATGTTTGAAACTGTGCTTGCGTTTCAAAGTGGAATACCGGAAGGCCGCATGGCGTAAACGAAATGGTGCCGCCGGATTGTCCGAGATGGCGCTGATCTATGGGATTTTCACTAAAAACAATTTGGATGGGATACATGTGATCACTCTCCTGATCTGTTTTTGATACATTTCGTATCAGCTGTATCCAAGTATAAACGATACATTCTGTATCATCAAGTTATTTTTGATACTTTTTTTATCATCCCTTTATTTTGATACATTTTGTATCTATAATCAATAGTAACTTAGAGAGTTTAAAAAAGAGAGGTCATAGCATGATAGGCGGCAGATTGAAGAGTCTCAGAGGGAAAAGGACGCAGGAAGAAATCGCATCACACATCGGTGTGTCACGGGCTCGATATTCCCACTATGAAAACGGGCGGAGCGAGCCTGATTACGATACACTGCAAAAGCTGGCTGATTACTTTCAAGTAACGGCTGATTACTTATTAACAGGGAAAGACAAAAAAGACGACGACGATATGTTTTCAGATCCGGACCTGCAGCTCGCATACCGTGATATGCAGGATTTTTCCCCCGAAAGCAAACAGCAGGCCATCGAGTTTATCAACTATTTAAAAGAAAAAGAGAAAAACCGAAAACCCAAAAAATAAATAAATCTTTCTCCGTTCTCTAAAACATATGAAAAATAGACCGATATAAAGAAAAAATTGTTTATTTTTTTTAGAAAAGGGAAAGATTTCTACACACTTTCCAGTCCTATACGGGGCTTTTCTTTCTCGCTAAAAACAGAACAAACGTTCGAAAGGGAGTATTCAATTGGGCGATTACTTATCACATCTGGAGGAATACGTAAAAAATGTATACAGTCGGCTGGGCATCACCTCCCCGCATCACATTGACATGCTGAAAATCGCAAAGGACCTTGATATTTGGGTTCATTTTGAGGATATGGGGAGCATGATGGTCAAGTACGACGGGATGTACAGCATCGTATTGAACCAGAGAAAATCACGTGAAGAGCAATGGGAGGATTTTGGCCATGAGCTGTGCCATGTGTTAAAGCATGCAGGCAATCATTTTCAGATGAACAAGCTCTTCAGGGAATTGCAGGAATTCCAGGCAAATCAATTTATGTACCACTTCTGTGTGCCAACCTTTATGCTGTTGCAGATGGAGCTGCCGCAATGGAGAAGCCAGGCGCTTGCCACAATCGCGTCTGTATTCCGGGTGACAAAAGAATTTGCGGATAAAAGGCTTGAAATGTTTGAACGGCGTAAAGCAGGTATTCAATTTCAGAAGCGGCTCGCTTATTTATTATCACACAAGCGGCCAAATGCGTACGAGGAAGGCGATCAGCAGCACTTGCAGGTCGCTGAAGAAAAAGCGTTATATCATATCGGCAAAAACAGGTAACCAAAAACGGGCTGGGAACAGATATCATCTATCCTCAGCCCGGCAGAAAAACTAGCATTTTGACATTGGAGGCATCGTATCATGCACCCACATTGGCGCCGGTTTAAGATGAGGCGCAGGCCCGAATGCAATCGGGGCCGGAATATACCTGAATTCTCCCCGTCCGTCAAAGGCTTCGCCATGAGCCCATCTTCCTTGTGAGCTTTCATCCCCTCTGGAAAAGTTAAACAGGTCATAAGCCACTTCACGCTTTTCGAGTTCACGCGGGAACGTCGTTGGCACCACAATATCCCGTTCTCTTTCTTCCAACTCTCTAATGGCCGCATACCACATATTTTGATGATAAGTATCCCTTGCAATTAAAAACGAGAGCATATCCCTTACACCAGGATCATCAGTCATTGCATACAGCCGGGTCACCTGAAGGCGCCCTTGAGATTCCGCATTTAAGTTTGCGCGAAAATCCGCCAGCAAATTCCCGCTTGCAATAATGTATTTGGCATTCCACGGATAGCCCTCACTATCTGATGGCATTGCACCCAAACCGGACACAATCGCATGCTGAGGATTCATTCCCGACATTACTGCTGCAATAGCGGGATTGCTTTTATAAGCATCCTCCTGTACATCAGCTGGCGCATGATCCAGAAGTCTGGAAATCATTGTCGCCAGCATTTCGACGTGTGCAATCTCTTCAGTGCCTATGTCACATAACAAATCTTTATATTTGGCATCCGCCCTGCAGTTAAAGCCTTGGAACAAATATTGCATCATCACACTGATCTCACCGAATTGGCCGCCCAGTATTTCTTGAAGCTTTTTCGCATACACCGGATCGGGATGAGCTGGCTTTGCTTGATATTGAAGCTCTTTAATATGATAAAACACATGCATTCCTCCCTACACTTTCACACAACCTCAGCGTATGAAGGAATGGGCCGATCGTGCAGGTCCCGTTTCATTTATTCATAAAAGCCGAGCTTAACAGCTTCCACATATCGATAAAATAGATCGTTTTGTGTGTAGCTTTTATCATGGCAGCCAAAATGGCGAAACAACGCCTTTCGCTGTGCCGTGCTTACTTCCAATTGCAGCCCCATTTCCCTTTTCGTCCGATTGACAATATTTTCGGGATGGACACCTGCCAGCCGGCCTTTCTCACTCGTGAGCTCGGCGCTGAAGCCCGCTTCATTCAGCCGCTCACAAATGAGCTTGGCTTTTTTACGATCCGCGCCTCCGACCAGTGTATGCGGAGTTTTCGGATCATGGTACCCATGAAATGCCAATGCGTAATGGTGGGCATTGACTTTTTCTAAAGCCAGCGGCTCGTCAAACCGAGTGCTTGTCAGGTGTAAAGAACGGTTGTTTCGCTGCTTCACACCTTCAAATAAATAAATGGAACATTGATCGGAAAAAGCCCGCACCAATTCACTGACACCGGGCTCAATTTTGCCGCCGTGGGGACCGAGAACAATAAGCTCACTTCCGTTTTTCTCGTCATATATAATCCGGTACTCCGATTCAGAAGCAGAAAGGGCTACAAAACTTTCATACTTATCTTTCATTTTGAACGCTCTCCTTTACCAGTCAGCACCAGTTTACTCTACTCACCTATGAATGAAAACCTTTTTATTGTATGATTTGATCAAGCACATTTCAGGAGGGATATCATGGGATTCATTGATGGATTACTTGGAAATGCGTCGACACTGTCAAAGGCTGCGGCGAAGGAAGAACTGGCTCATATTTTGCTGGAGGATGAGAATGTCAATGCCGCGTTTAAATTGGTTCGCGACCTACTTGTCTTTACTGATAAGCGGCTTATTCTTGTAGATAAGCAGGGAATCACAGGCAAGAAAACGGAATTTCAATCAATTCCGTACAAAAGCATTTCTAGATTCAGCGTAGAGACCGCCGGCCGCTTTGACCTAGATTCAGAGCTAAACATTTGGATTTCCGGCGCGGAACTTCCCGCTGTTTCAAAACAGTTTAAAAAAGATGAAAGCATTTATGATATTCAAAAGGTTCTTGCAGCAGTTTGTATGTAAGGTGAAACGGAAGCTCAGCAGCTTCCGTTTATTGATTACAGCTTTTCCATTATTTTTGCTTTTGTTTTCGGACCGTAAATCCCATCTGCCGTTAATCCGCTGACAGACTGAAAACGTTTCACGGCATTTGCTGTTTTCGGGCCATAAACACCGTCAACGCCATGGTTTTTCGCCCCTTTATCAGGATAAAAATAAAGAGCAGCTAAAGCGGTCTGCACCTGTTTTACGTTTGTCCCTTTAGTCAGCGGGCTTGTCACTTTGATCACTCCTGATGGGAGCGGATAGGAAGATGTGGCATGGCTTTTACAAGAAGATGCCGCTTGAGACAGCTTAATCACCTGTCCGACTTTGATGTGATCCGGGTCAGTAATATGATTTATGTTTTGCAGTGTTTTCACACTGACACCATGCGATGCAGCAATACCGGACAGTGTGTCGCCTTTTTTCACATGGTATTCAGACGCCGAAGAAGAGACTGAAGCCTTTTTTACTGACACGCTTCCGTTCAATTCCTTTTCAATTGCCGCCTTCACTTGATCCCAGCGCCCCTCTGATAAAATGCGGTGCGGGCAGTACTTGCCGCTCCAGTCCTGATGCTTTCTCACCCGGTCTATTCCCCAGCCCCGCTCTTTCAAAAGCTGAGCCACGAAAGAAATCGCCAAGGCTTCGGCCGCTTCATACTTTGGACCTCCCGATTTGCTGTAGCAAATCTCAACACCGATTGATTTGCGGTTTCCTGTACCATTTGTGCCATCACCCGTATGCCATGCGTTTCGGTTAAGCGGCAGACCTTGAATCACCTCTTTATCATCGACTGCAAAATGGAAGCTTGTCGAGCTGGTATTTCCAATCATATAGCTGATTTCATTAGCCGCTGAGGCGTCGTTTGCCGTGTTGTGGATGGTAATGTATTCAGCGGACATCGCATTGGGGCACTTCAGCGCGTATTTCGCCCCAGAAACCAAATTTTGCTTTACTTGAATGCTCACCTATCATCTCTCCTTTTACTTTTTCACCAATAGATGGCATTCGTAGGACGAAAAGCTCATTTCATCCGTCACCGTAATATGGATAATTGTGTTAGACTGAAATTCAATAGGAGGGAAATGATCATGCACACGTATTTAATGCTGACAACAAGAACAGATCAATTCAATCAGGAGCATGTAGCCGGACACTATGAATTTTTGGACCGCTTACAGGCAGAAAAACGTTTAAAAATGTTCGGGCCATTCAGCGACGCCACAGGCGGAGCCTACGTCATTGAAGCAGGTTCGCCAGAAGAAGCGAAGGAAATCGGCCATCAAGATCCGCTGGTGGCAAGCGGATCTTCCGAGCTGACGATAAGGGAATGGAAGCTGAAATAAAAAAGACCCCTGGGGGTCTTTTTTCGTCAACATCATGTTTGATTTCGTGCCGCAATATGAAATGTTTTATCTTCTTTGTCTGCTGTTTCTCCTGGATGGACCATCACCTGAGTAAAGCTGAACCCGACCGCAACGAGCAACAAACCTGACATCCATTTAGATTTCATATAAACAATCTCCTCTCTGGATTTGTTTTTGTGCGTGCACCATTTTCTCATAAAATGAAAGTGCTTTTTCAGGCTGTCCGTTTTCTATATAGAATTGGGCAGCATCATGCGCCAGCTCTTCAATATAAGGATACAGCATATGTTCTTCAAGAAATTGAAAGGTGTGTGAGACTGATTCTGTGTTCATGTTTTTTCCGTATAACGCATGTAAAAATTGAAAAAGCTCCACAAACAAATCATCACTGTATTGACGGGCGATTTCCAATCCTTCACGATACTTTTTTTGCGCTTCGGCATCATTTTTTTGTTTATACAGAACCTGTGTTAAAGAGTAGATAGAATGCGGAAGATTATCGAACTTTTCCGACTTGCAAATAGAAACGGATTTCTCAAAGTATTCGGCTGCCTTTTGCAGTTCACCCATTTTCTCAAAACAGTTTCCGAGATTATACAGGGCCGAACTGATCAAGCGGGGATTGCCTTCTTTCTTTGCAAGATCTAAAGCCAGTTCTAAGTGGGGCAATGCTCTTTCTGGATACTGCATATCATCATAATTTCCTGCAATAACGAATTCACATTGGATTCTGCGGACGGTGTACGTTTCATACATTTGGTACGTTTCTAATGCCTGAACGGCGTAGCTCATTGAAACATAGGTTTGTTTTAAATTGTAAAAGATCTCGGCCATTTTAAAAGCAAACTCGGCTTTTTCAATATCATCCGAGACGAGGGCAAGATTCTTTTCCGCCCGTTTATAATACATCATGGCACTGACAAACATTTTCTGCTTAAATTCAAACATTCCGCGAAAAAAGTTAAAGTAATAATCGAGAAGCCCGGTCAGCTTGTACTGATTCCCTTCAATGTCTTCTAATAATTCTGAAAATTCTAGCTGCGACGTGTCCTCTCCTAAAGGCTTAATGTAATCCAGCATGACTCGATGCCTGAAATCCATTAAAGAATAATACAGCAGCAAATCTTGGTCTTCTTCCATATCCTCGATTTCTCTTTCTACTTCGAGCTTGACCCGTTCGGCTTCAGCCACGTGGAACTGCCGGATATGGGTATACCATTCATTAATTTTAAGCCCGACATAAGAGGACGGAATCGTCTGCTTCATCCTCAATTAATCCCCCCTTTTGAGTTACCCGAGATATGTCATATTTTATCATATTTACTAGAAAAAGAAGAACGCAAAAAGACCGCAATTGTCGAATTTCGGCTAACCGCAACAAAAAAGCGCGGGTTTTCAAAACCCGTGCTTTCATTTAGTGAAAACCGACCTTGTTTCTTTCCATCCAGCTTCCGTGCCGGCTTTTTCTTTGTTCTCCTGTCATGTCTTTTACCATGGCTTCAATATGATGCTCCCCTTCTTGGTGCCATTGAAGGGCGGAAGATACATATAATTCTCCCAGCTGGGCAAAGGAAAAGCCTTCTGTAAGCTTCGCGGCACTTTTGATTTCTTCTTCATTCAGGAAGATGCCAAAGCCTCTCATTTTCATATATTCCCGCCGCAGCTCTTCATCCGGAAGCCCGATTTCGTAGGCACGGTCAAACCGTCCTGCACGATTCATCAAGCCCGGATCGATCTTTTCGGGATAATTTGTCGTGCCGATGAGAAAAATCCCCTCTTTTGATGTCGCGCCGTCCAGCGTATTGAGAAAAAAGGATCGCACATCTTCCGGCATCGAATCTATATCCTCGATGACCAAAACTGCAGGAGCGAGTCGTCTCGCTGACTGAAAGACTTCTTCTATTGTCTCGCTCGACGTAAATTCTGTAATTTGCCAATAGGCAACAGGTGCATCGATACTGCCTGCAATCGACTTTACTAATGTTGTCTTTCCATTTCCGGGAGGTCCATATAACAGGATGCCGCGCTTGTAAGGGATGTTATACGTTTGATAAAACGTTTTATCACTATGAAAAAATTGATCAATTGACCGGTATATCTCTTTTTTCAACACTGGGCTCATCATCACCTGATTTCGTTGAACCTCTCTGACGATCGCTTCCTGTTCTTTTGAAGTCCCGCCATCCCCATCCGTAAAAACGGTCACTTTCCGCTTGCTTTTTTCCCAAAGGCGTGGTCTGACGCCCTCTAAGAATGCACGCATTTTTTCATCGTTAACCGCAAACAGGCAATCGAAACTCATCATGCTCCCATCTTGGAAATATGGAATTCTGGCAAAAGCAACACCCTTTTCAGGATATGCATATACGCTGTTTCGTATAGATTGATGAACGGTATAATCCGGTTCTTTTTCATCTTCATCGTAAGCAAAGGTTTTCTTTTCAAGCTTTTCAAATATATAAGCCACATGCTTAGGCTCCAATGAACCGCTGCGGACATCTTCTTCAAGAAGCTCCCAGTACTCAGTGTTCGGGTCATCACTTGCATAAAGCTCATAGAAAACGCCATATTGATCATAAAGCGCCTCTTCAATTCGTGTTATAAGATAACCGAAAGTGCCGTAGCCCACCGCAGCTCTTTCATTCTCTTTTTCTTCGTACTGATAAATGAAAGGTATATTTGTCATGTTAATCTCCATTTCTTGATCTTTTGTGAACGTTATATAGACGATTGACTTAGCTTTTTGTTTCATCCCACAGCATATTGCTTGTGAAATGATAACCGTTGATATAGGATTTCATTGCACCATTTATTTTTCATATGGAGGAGATCATATTGAGTCAATCCAATCAAATTGTGAGCCATTTTTTATCCCATCGAAACGTGACAAATGAGCTGGCTGAAAAAATCAGCAAAGACCATTACAGCTACAAACCGGCTGAAACATCAATGTCAGCGGAGGAACTGGTCAAACACATTCTTACGTCTTTCCACTTGTTTGCAAATGTCATTAAAGAAGGCAACGCCTCACCATTCCAAAACAAACAGGAAGAAATGGAAACAGATCTCAATGTTTTGGCAAAAACATATACAGAAAAAACGGCCGCTATCCTTGAACAGCTGACAGAAGAGCAACTGGACAGAGAAATTGATCTGACAGCTACTTTTGGCAGAAAAATCACAGGCCGCACACTGCTTCAGCTTGCGATGGAGCATGAAATTCACCATAAAGGCAACCTGTTCGTTTATGTGCGGGAAATGGGGCACACAGAACTTCCTTTCTATCAGCAGCGCATGTAAATACATAAGACAAAAAGATACCTGTCCAGGGTATCTTTTTTTGTGCCTCTGGCTTCCTGCTGAATCCTGTCCAGACACTCATTCTAGGGCAAATGAATAAAGATATTGAGCAAACCAAATTTTCAAGCAGCAAACGCACAAACATTCTAAACATTCAATTGATTAACTTGACCTAATTATATATAATCTGATAAAAATAGTCGGGTTTTCAGGAGGCCTTTATCATGAGTGTAACAATCATATTGATGGGTTTGTTTGTCGGAGCCTTAGTGGGATTGACAGGAGTGGGCGGAGCGGCCTTATTAACTCCTCTTTTAATTGTGCTTGGCATTAATCCTTCAATCGCTGTCGGTACGGATCTTGTATATAACTCGATCACAAAGCTGTTTGGCGTTGCCTCCCATTGGCGGCAGAAAACGATTAACTTTACATTAGTCAAATACTTAGCCATCGGCAGTATTCCTAGTGCTTCTTTAGCCATTGGCATATTGCATTTGTTCCCCGCCTTTCATCAGCATCAGGAAGACATTATAAAGCACGCTCTTGGCTATGTGTTAACGCTAGTTGCCATTTCCATTATCGTTCGTTTGTTTTTGGATAGAAAACTTCGCCCCAACCGCTGGCAGCTGATGCCGCTTGAAAATAAGCGGACGCTCACGATTCTCATTGGTGTCGTGTTTGGATTTATCGTCGGATTAACATCAATCGGTTCCGGATCATTATTTGCCATTGCCATGATTTACTTATTTAACATGAAAGCGTCACAGATTGTCGGAACCGATATCGCGCATGCTTTTCTTCTCGTGACAGCAGCAGGCATCTTGAACGCAAGCTTCGGAAGCGTCGACTATATGCTGGCAGCTAACCTGCTGCTCGGTTCAATTCCCGGCGTGCTGATCGGAAGCCATCTCTCGCCTCGCTTCTCCCCGCGTCCGCTGCAATTTATTATGGCGTCCATCATTCTGATCAGCGGCTTAAAACTGATTTAATGAAAAAGGCTATCCCCTCGCAGGATAGCTCTTCTTCATTATAACGTCACACCTGATTTAAAAATGGCAAGTTCTCTGAAATCATTTTTTTCATGGTTCACAAGCTGACCGCTGGCCACTTCAATCATATAGTGGATAAACTCCCGCAGTACATATTCCTCATGCACATCATCCTCCGCTAAAAGACCCGCGTTGAAATCAATCCAATGCGGTTTCGTCTCGTACAGCTGGGTGTTTGTCGCGACCTTCACCGTCGGGACAAAGGTGCCAAACGGCGTGCCTCTTCCCGTTGTAAACAAGACAATTTGGCAGCCGGCCGCCGCCAATGCGGAGGACGCGATTAAGTCATTGCCTGGCGCGCTCAAAAGCGTCAGCCCGTTTGTCTTGAGCACTTCGCCGTATTTCAAGACATCCGTGACAGGGGAAATCCCCGCTTTTTGCGTGCAGCCCAGCGATTTATCCTCAAGCGTAGAGATGCCGCCCGCTTTGTTGCCCGGTGAAGGGTTTTCGTACACCGGCTGTTCGTGTTTGATAAAATATTGTTTGAAATCATTGATTAAATGGACAATTTTATGAAACACTTCCTCATTGGCAGCCCGCTGCATCAGGATGGTTTCCGCACCGAACATCTCCGGGACTTCCGTCAGCACCGTGCTTCCTCCCTGTGCGATGATATAGTCTGAAAAACGGCCAAGCAGCGGATTTGCCGTTACGCCGGAAAAACCGTCCGACCCTCCGCATTTCAGCCCGATTTTCAGTACAGACAGCGAAATGTCTTCTCTCCTATCCCCTTTAGCGGCTTCATGAATTTCCTTCAGCAACGCAACGCCTGCCTCCATTTCATTCGTCACCGACTGCGATTCAAGAAACTTCACCCGATTCAGATTCACATCTTGCAGCGCTTCCTTCATTCCTGCCAGCTCGTTGTTTTCACAGCCAAGCCCTAACACCAAGACGCCGCCGGCATTTGGGTGGCGAATGGCATTTAGAAGGATTTGCTTCGTATTTTCGTGGTCGTCGCCAAGCTGCGAGCAGCCGTATTGGTGTTTTAACACGAGCACGTTATCGAATGGAGCGATATCCCCCGTTTCTCTGACAAAACGCTGGAGCATTTTTTCAGCGATCCCGTTGACGCAGCCGACAGTCGGCACAATCCACAATTCATTCCGTACACCGGCATCTCCGTTTTCTCTTCTAAATCCCTTAAACGTCCGGTTTTCATTTGAATACGGATTTTCATCAAATCTCGGTGTATAGCTGTATGTTTGGATATCAGACAGGTTTGTTTTCGTATTATGGACATGAATATGCTCTCCGATCGATATATCTTGTGATGCATGCCCGATTGGAAATCCGTATTTGATGATGCTGTCGTTTTCTTTGATAGGCTGCAGCGCAATCTTGTGGCCTCTTTTAATATCATCCTTCACTTCAATCGACACGCCGTCCGCATTCAGCCGCTCTCCCTTCCCGATATCCCGCAGAGCAAGAAGGACATTATCTTGTTTATGAATCTTGATAAATGACTTCATCGCACTTCTCCCCTTTGTGTGCAGCATTGTTTAAGAGCCCGCTGCATGCCCAGCTTATGAATATGATTCAAGTGATCAGCGACTCTTTCAGTCAGCCTCGGTATCTCGTTCAGATCTGCCCCCCACAGCCGCTCTTCGCCTAACACCCTTGAGGCAATACGGAGCATGTCTCCATTCTCCTGATGCCACACCTCTGTGAAAAATTGAAGAACAGCCGGATCATCCTGCAAATACTCGTTTCCCTGATAAAAATACAGAAGAGCGCTGAAAGAAA
Source organism: Bacillus sp. K7 (assembly GCF_053903245.1). Classification (NCBI taxonomy): domain Bacteria; kingdom Bacillati; phylum Bacillota; class Bacilli; order Caryophanales; family Bacillaceae; genus Bacillus; species Bacillus sp. K7. Next base: position 1,290,029 of record NZ_CP096406.1, on the reverse strand, counting down.
ACACCATGCGTTCAGGAAGCTGTCCTTTCTGTTCAACATATTCCTGAATGGTCGGCAGGTTTCTCGTTTTGAATTTGGAAACGGAATTCAATGCGATGCTTTCTAGATAATGCTTCATATACGGGTTTTTGAAACGGTTCAGCACATCATTAATATATTGAGAAAGCCCTTCCATTTTTAAAACAGGAAGAATGTCGTCACTGATCATCTCTCTAATAAACTGCCCTACTTCCGGATGCTCGACAGCATCCCGCACCGTTTGCAAGCCGTATAATAAAGCCACTGGCGTCATGGCCGTATGAGCACCATTTAAAATTCTCACTTTTTTAACCCTGTAAGGGGTCAGGTCGCTGACGATCTTTGTATGGAGCCCGGCAGCCGCAAAGGGCAGTTCCTCTCCAATCCACTTCGGCCCCTCGATCACCCATAAATAATACTGTTCTCCCACAACAATCAAATCATCTTGATAGCCCAGATCTGCCGTGATCTCATCAATGCGATCCACAGGAAAACCCGGGACAATGCGATCTACTAAACTATTGCAAAACGTGTTGGCCTCATGAAGCCACTGTGTAAACCCTTCTTCCAGCTTCCATAGATCCGCATAATGAAGAACCGTTTCCTTCAGCTTTTCGCCATTATTCTCGATCAGCTCACATGGGATTAAGACACACCCTTTTGTCTGATCTCCTCTAAAAGCCTGATAGCGAAAGTAGAGAAATGCAGTTAATTTCCCAGGGAATGTTTTTTGCGGCCTATCCTCTAAACGATCCTTTTCATCACATACAATACCAGCCTCAGTGGTATTGGAAATGATAAATCTCAGGTCTTCGCTTGAAGCCAGTTCTTTGTACGCTTCATAATCAGAAAACAGATCAATGCCGCGGCTGATTGAGTTGATAATCATATGCTCTTTTACCGCTTCTCCGTCTTTCATTCCCTGTAAAAAAAGCGTGTATAAACCATCTTGCTGATTTAACCTTTTGATTTTTTCTGACCCTCTCGGCTGCACAACTGCGATGCTCCCATGAAAATCAGTATGTTGATTCAATTGATCAATCTGCCAATCGACAAACCCTCGCAGAAAGTTTCCTTCTCCAAATTGAAGGATTTTTTCCCGGTACTGAGTATAGTGATCGTACACGTTTTTATTGAGCTTCTGCACTTTCATTGCCTCCCTCTCTTATTTATGCACACGTTAACATTTTTCTGTATAAAGAATGCCCGCTGAACACGGGGCATCATATCGTCAATTGTCTAACTGAATCACGGACCATAAATTCTGTATTTTCGAAGATTTTTTCTGCTTTTGTTTCCGGTTCGCTGATCAGCGACAACAGTTTTTGCGCGCCGAGCACGCTGATTTTCTCCACTGGGCGCTTTACTGTTGAAAGCCTTGGTGTGATGTATTGCGAAAACCCAATATCATCAAATCCGATTACGGAAATGTCATCAGGAACCCTCAGGCCCTTGGCGAATATCGCATTCATCGCTCCGATTGCCATATCATCATTCGAACAAAAGACAGCGGTTGGAGGATTCGGCAGTGCCAGCAGCCGTTCCATCGCTTGAAAGCCGCTTTCCATATCGTATTGCCCTTTGACACTGTATTCATGTTTGATCGGTATATGATGATGAATCAATGCGGCTAAGTAGCCCTCCTTTCGCTGCTGGGAGGATTTAAAGCCTTCTATTCCTTCGATGATGGCGATATCTTGATGTCCGTTTGTAATGAAGTATTCTACAGCTTCCTGAGAGCCTTCCTTGTCATTGGACAAGATATTCGTGATGCTGCGGTCATCAATATCGCGGTTCAGTACGACGAGCGGGATGTTTTTTTCCCGAATATGATAAATAAAAGAATTATCAATGTCACTTTGGCTCATTAAAATGATGCCGTCATATCTCATCGGCGTAACAGAGTCATAGGTTTTCAGATCATCAATGCCGCGCACATAAAGATTGTAATTCTCACTTATGGCTTGGTTTACGCCTTTGATTGTATGAGCAAAGAAGCTGTGTGAGGTTCCGTTTGTAATGCTTGTAAAGAAAAGCCCGATCGTATGAGACTTTTGCATCGCCAGGCTTTTCGCGTTTACATTTGGCGTATAGTTGAGCTGTGCTGCGAGCTCCAGTATTTTTTTCTTCGTATGTTCTTTGATGTAAGGGCTGTTGTTGAGTGCTCTGGAAACGGTTGTGTGGGATACATTTGCGAGTTTTGCGATATCTTTTATGGTTACCATCTAATTCCCTTCCTTACCATACCGGCTGCGATTTACTGTATATTGTATCATCAAACATACCGCCTCTCCCACTATATTTCCAGATTAATAAGTCACCGAATCCTTCGTTCCTGTTCCTGCCGGTTTGCCGATGATCGGACAGACAAAACGAATAACAGCAAGTGAAGCGAAGACCGCCAGCCCTCCGGCAAGCAAAAATGCTCCAGAAAACGTGCCCGTTTGGTCAACGATAAAACCGGTGAAAGCCGGGCCGATAATTCCTGCCGTGTTGGCGAGGAAATGCATGAAGCCGCCTACAGAACCGACATTGTTTTGATCGACCACATCTTGAATGACAGCCCAATAGATCGCGCCGGTCAAATAGAGAAAGAACACTGATAAAGCGACAAGTGTTACAGCGCCCGCAGTAGTTGTCACAATCCCTGCCAAACCAATCAGGATCGCTGATGAAAACAAACATGAGACAAGCACAACCTTGCGCGAGAACAGCACACCTTTTCGGGCTGTTTTTTTATACACATAGTCAGAAACAAATCCCCCCGCTGCAAGGCCGATGAAGCCTAAAATCCACGGAATGACCGTAATCACACTCATCGATTCAACACTTAACCCCCGCTCTTCAACAAGGTAGCTCGGAAACCACGTCAAAAAGAAGAAGAGGATGTAGTTGTAAGCGAAAAAAGCAAATGCTGTGAACAGGACTGTTTTTTGCTTCAGGTAAAAAATAAGCGGAATGTTTTCACGGGGAGACGTTTCTATTTTGATCGCGGGGGCATCTCCCCTCGCCGCTGGCGGCTTTTCTTTGACGAACTTGAGCCAAAGCACTGCCCATAATAATCCAATGATCATAATGAGAACGAAGGATACCTTCCAGCTGAACGCGATTGCGATCATGCCGACGATCGGTCCGGAAATGGCTCCCCCGAGCGGCGTTCCGCTATTGGTCACCCCGATAACGGACGCCCGTTGTGTCGGCGGGAACCAGTTATTCACCATCTTGTTGATGGTCGCAGACAGCGGACCTTCTCCCATTCCAAAGAGGATGCGTATCATCAGCAGGCTGACAAAACCAACGGCGAGGGCGACTGCGCCGCTGAACAGCGACCAAACGACCATGGCGACAAACAAGGTCAGCTTCGCCCCATAGCGGTCAGACGCCACTCCCCCAAGAAAGTTGAAAATGGCGTAACCAACCGAAAAACTGCTGAAAATCAAGCCCATTTGCGTGGCAGACAATGTGAGATCATCCTGAATAAAAGGTGCGGCAATAGAAAGCGCCGAGCGATCCAGATAATTAATCACTCCTGCCAGGAACAAAAAAAGGATAATGGGAAGCTTATCTTTTGAGAACATCTCAACCTCACCCCTATGTTGGTTCAGTTTCTGTTGCGCTGATTCACTACACGCCTGAATAAGCCATAAATCCTCCATCGACAGGGACGGTAATTCCAGTGACAAAACCGGAATAGGATTCATCCGCCAGCCAAAGAAGCGTGCCGAGCAGGTCTTCCGGTTTTCCAAAGCGCTTCATCGGTGTTCCCGCAATAATGTTGTTAGATCGGCTGGTGAATGTTCCATCTTGCTTGATCAGCAGATCATGATTTTGTTTCGTCAGAAAGAATCCTGGGGCTATCGCATTAACCCGCAGCCCGGTCTCGGCAAAATGAACGGCCATCCACATCGTAAAATTATTGATCGATGCTTTGGCGGCACTGTATGCCGGAACCTTCGTCATCGGTGAATAAGCACTCATGGAAGAAAGGTTGATAATCGCAGGCGAATCAGCCTTCAGCAGCTCTTTTCCAAACACTTGAGAGGCCAGAAACGCACCGGTGAAGTTGGTGGAGAATACAGTTAAAAAGCCCCCCTCATCCAGATCAAAAAAGGATTGGCCTTCTCCCGCTTCTTCATACGTCTCCACATCGGTTATCGCATCAGGATGATTGCCGCCAGCCCCATTTATTAGCAGATCGACAGAGCCAAACCGGCCGAGGATATCCTCCTTTGCTTGCACCAGTGACCCCCTGTCCAGCACATCCGCAGAAACAGAGCATGCTGTTCCGCCAGCAGCCGCAATCTTATCCACGACCGCTTGGCCTTTTTCAGCTGTCCGGTTCAATATCGCTACCTTCATGCCTTGTCTGGCAAGCTCCCGGGCCATCGCTGAGCAAAGCACGCCGCTCCCGCCAGTGATGACAGCCGTTTTACCAGCCAGGTTCTCATGCCGCGGAATCATGCTTTCACCTCTTTTTTCGCCATTGCTTCGTATGCGTCCCACAGCCCGTTCAAATACATAATGCCAAGGGCGCGATCGTACAAGCCATAACCCGGGCGGCATTGCTCACCCCAAAGATGGCGCCCATGATCTGGTCTCACATATCCTTCGTAATCCTGCTTATGCAGTTCTTCCATCACGCCTTGAATGTTGATCGAACCATCATTTGTCAGATGAGATGTTTCAATAAAATCGCCATTCTCGTAAATTTTCACATTGCGAATATGTGAAAAGGGGGCGATGCCGCCATACGTTTTAGCGATTTCCATCATGTCATTAGCGGGATTGGCTCCCATTGAACCTGTACAAAGGGTGATGCCATTAGACGGTGAATCTGATATCGCTCTTAGTCTCTTATAGCTTGCCTCCCCTGTGATTATGCGCGGCAGTCCGAAAATCGGCCATGGCGGGTCATCCGGATGAATAGCCATTTGAACACCGTGACTTTCTGCAACCGGAAGAATTTCTTCCAAAAAGAATGATAAATTGTCCCATAGCTGTTCTTCATCGACCGTTCTGTATGCTGCAAACAGCTCTTTGATCCGGGCTAATTTTTCCGGCTCCCACCCCGGCAGTGTCATGTCAGATGCTTGCTCCACCGTCCGAATCAGCTCTTGGGGCTCAAGGCTCTCCACCTTGGCCTTTTCAAAAAACAAAGCGGTTGATCCATCCTCCAGCGGGCGGAACATGTCCGTGCGTGTCCAGTCAAACACCGGCATAAAATTATAGCAAATCACTTTCACGCCAAATTCGGCAAGATTGCGGATGGTTTGTTTGTAGTTTTCAATATACCGGCCGCGTTCTTCATTACCGAGTTTAATCGCTTCATGAACATTCACGCTTTCTACAACTTCAGCATGAAATCCATAGGATTGAATATATTCGGTCTCGGCTCTAATTTCATCTTTTTCCCACACATCGCCGACAGGTTTTTGGTGGAGAGCCCAGACGATGCCTTTGACTCCGGGAATTTGCTTCACGTGTTCAAGTGTGACTGTATCGTTGCCTCGGCCATACCATCGAAATGTCATATTCATGTACACACCTCCGGATTCAGTCGATTAATCAAACGTGATGACGGCTTTCCGCACTTGATCTGGTTGCTCCTTGATAAGCTGAAATGCGTGATGGACGTCATCTACTGAAAATGTATGCGTTATCAGCCCATTATGCGTTAACTGTCCTTTATTCAAAAGCTCTACCACTTTCGGAAACTGATTGGTCTGCAATCTCGATCCGGTTATCGTGACTTCTTTTTTGGTTATCGGGAGCTGAGAAATTTGTGCCGCTCTTTCATCAAATCCAAGGACAACCACATGCCCCGCCGGAGAAACGGCCTCAACTGAAAGCTCAAAAGTCGCCGGCAGACAAACCGCATCAATGACCACATTGGCGCCTTCATTCCCAGTCCATTCCCGGACCCGCTCAGCAACATGTTCTGTTTGTGCATTTACGACAGCATCGGCACCGTTTTCTTTCGCAAATGCCAGCCGTTCGCTGTTCAAGTCAGTCATCATGACGGCAGCGCCCGCCAGCTTTGCCATTTTTAACACACAGATCCCGATGGGCCCCGCTCCCTGGATCAGAACGGTGTCTCCTTTTTCCACCTGGCCTCTCCACACTGCCTGGGCGCCTATCGTATAAGGCTCGGCCATGACCGCTTCCTCCCAAGGCAAGTCCTTTGAGACTGCGTGAAGCTGTCTTTCCGGAAGCACAACATATTCCCGCATGCCGCCGTCCACATGTACGCCGAACACAGAAAGCTTTGCGCAGACATTCGGGCGCCCTTTGCGGCAGGCATAACACGTCCCGCAATAAGAAATCGGCTCAATCACAACGTGGTCACCGGTTTTTAGGCTCTGCACATTCGCGCCAACTTCCTCCACTTGCCCCGTTACCTCGTGTCCGATGACTCTCGGGAGGGTGGCGAGCGGATTCGTGCCATGATAAATGTGCATGTCTGAACCGCAAATCCCGACTCGCTTGACTTTCACGAGCACTTCATCATCCTTTGAAAGAACCGGCTTCTTCATCTCCGCTGTCACCAGATCATACGCCTTTCGCACTTGAACCGCTTTCATTTTTCTCACCTGCTTTTTAAGAATTGATACACGCTCCGAGCGATTGATATTCCGTGCACCTTATTTCTTTCTTCATGCAGCTGTTCGATCTCGCCGGGTACATACACTCTCTCGACTCCAGCAGCCGGCGGTGACTGCTGCAATTCATTGAGCATGGCATCCATCTGCTCTAAAAACGTATCATGGTCTGTAAAAAAGGACGGATTGATCGCGCAAACGTAATGCCCCAGCTTTCTTTTTTGCTCAAGCCCGCTGTACATTTTGGCGATATGAGGGCCAAAAGCCGCGCCCGCCAGCAATCCAGAAAACACATCTACTATTATAGATAGCCCATAGCCTTTCGGGCCGCCGAATGTTGAAAGAGAGGCGACCTTGTATGGATCAGTTGCTGCTTCTCCGTTTTCATCGACTCCCCATCCCACGGGAATGGCTTCGCCCTCTTCACGGGCCTGCAAAATCTTCCCAAAAGCCACTTTGGAGGTCGCCATATCAAGGATAAACGGTTTTTTATGCTTAGCAGGGACACCGTAAGCAATCGGATTTGTCCCTAAAAATGGAGCCCTCCCTCCAAAAGGGACAACGATACTGTCCGTATGCGTCATTGCCATACCGATCAGCTTTTCGTCAGCCGCTTTTTGCACAAAATAGCTTAGCGCTCCGCAATGGCTGCTGTTTACAGCCGTCACCATGCCGACTCCGTTTTTCTTTGCCATGTCCATTGCGCGGTCCATCGCCATATCACAAATCACATGGCCGAATCCGTCATCACCATCCAGTATCCCGGTCACAGGCCCGGTTTCTTTAAAAACAGGATGTGCTTCGGGGTTGATCCCCCCTGCCCTTAGCCTGTTTACATAGTGTTCTGTTCGCAGCACACCATGTGAGTGCACATTGCGTAAATCGGCGTGTACGAGGACATCTGCCACTTTTTCTGCGTCTCGTTCATTCAAATGGGCACAGGCCAGCTTTTGCCGAACAAGTTTCTTTGCTTCTTCAGCTGATATCATTACCGTGTTCAATCACATGCCTCCTTCCTCTTTCATTCTTTGGGCACTCTCAATAGAAAACACTTACAAATATATTTATTTACGGATTATTTCAAATATTCTCTACTTTATTTTGTCAGCTCTTTTGATGAAGATCCTGAACAATCTGTGCATGCTGCTGGTCTGTGAGTTTATAGAGAAAGCCGATAATGATCATCGCTAATGCCAAAGCTATAGCCGGATACAGAAGCAGTAGCGCTTTGATTCCGATCAGCGCCTGTGCTGTCTGGACAGCATTCGGCACATAGCCGATAATCCCTAAACCAATACCCGAGAGAAAACCCGACAATGACTGGGCAAGCTTTCTGGAGAAGTTAAAAAGTGAATATGTCGTTGCTTCTTTCCGTTCACCGGATTTCCATTCGCCATAGTCAATAATATCGGAGACAAGCGCCCACGTGATGCCATTTGGGATACTGATTCCGATAAAGGCGATGCTGGCAAGAATCGTAAACACATAAACGTTTGATGGAAGCATAAAGTTGACCAGATCCGCGGCCACACTGATGCCGAAGCCGATCATTGCCGTTCTTTTTTTTCCAAATATTTTGACGAGCTTTGGCAGAAATATGACGCCCAAAAAGGAAGAACCGATAATAATAAAGTTCATATACGCCATCAGTTCAACATTGCCTAGATTATATTGTGCGAAATAGACGAGCATGGCGGATTTAATGTTGTATGCGGAAATTGAAAAAATCGTCATGAGGACAAGGGTTAACAGCGGTTTGTTTGTGATAAATGTTTTGACGACAGATGAGAGTGTTAATTTTTCTTTTGGCGCTTCCGATATGACAATGCGCTCTTTGCAGTTGCGGTAACAAATATAAAACCAAATCACGCCGAGTGCGGCGAACAAGCCCATGACCACCGGGTAACCGACCTTTGGATTATCAAACTTGACGAGCAGCGGCATCACGGCCACACTTGTGATAAACAAAGCCCCAAGTGATCCAATTTGGCGGAAAGTCGAAATGGAGGTTCGGTCCTCAGAGTTTTGAGTCATCGCTGCTCCTAATGAGCCGTACGGAATATTCACAAATGAATAGCCGATTCCCCAGATCATATAGGATGCATATGCATAAATGAGTTTTCCGGTCGTTGATACATTGGGAGACAGAAAGATAAGAACAGTAAGCACCGCGAGCACGATGCTTCCGATTAATAGATAAGGCCTGAATTTCCCCCGTTTGCCGATATGTTTGCGATAATCAATAGATGATCCGACAATCGGATCTGTTATCGCCGCAAACAGCTTGCTGACTAAAAAAATGCCGCCGGCCATCGCAGCCGGGATTCCCGCTACATCAGTAAAATACTTTAATAAATAAATTTGGCCGAGATCAAACATAAAGCCGTTGCCAAAATCACCAAAACCATAGGATATTTTCTCTTTCAATGAAAGCCTTTTCTCCGTTTCGAGTGACACAACCTTATTTGCCAGTTCAGTTCGCATCTTCCACCTCTGTGTTTAAAAATTTTCGGGTAGTGGCCCGCTCAGGATGACGCATGATCACGCCTGAGCGGACATGTGGTTACACGTTTGCTTTCTCTTCTTGAAATTGAAAGTAGCGTTTCGCATTGTCATAGCAAATTCCCCGAACAATGCTTCCCAAAAGCCCCATGTCACGCGGCACTTCACCGTTTTCCACCCATTCCCCAATCAAATTGCAAACGATCCGCCTGAAATATTCATGGCGCGTATAGGAAAGAAAGCTTCTGGAATCGGTGAGCATGCCGATAAAGCGACTGAAAAGCCCGACGTTTGATAACGCTTTCATTTGCTCGAGCATCCCGTCTTTTGTATCGTTAAACCACCAGGCTGTGCCAAATTGGATTTTCCCCGGGGTAACACCATCCTGAAAACTGTTGATCATGCTGGCGATGACATAGTTATCGTTTGGATTCAATGAATATAAAATCGTTTTCGGCAGCTTCTTCTTCATCTCAACTGAGTTCAGCAGCTTGTATAAAGGCTTAGCAATGTCTTCATCATTCATAGAATCATAGCCTGTGTCAGGTCCAAGCCTCTTCATCATTTTTGTATTCGTGTTTCTTAAGGCATTGATATGAAACTGCATCGCCCAATCGAGCTCCGCATACAAACCGCATAAAAACTGAAGGGTATACGTCTTAAATTTCTTCTCATCCTCATAAGAAATCTCTGTTCCTTGTAATCTGTCAGAAAAAATCCGTCCCGCTTCCTCTTTTGTCGTTTCAGCAAATACCATCGAATCTATCGCGTGATCAGACACTCTGCCGCCGGCTGAATGGAAGAATCGCACCCGTTTTTCCAGCGCCTCTAGAAACTCATTATAGGTTGTAATCGGTATGGCTGCCGCATCTTCAAGTGCCTGCACCCAATCAGGAAAGCCTTCACGATTGATCTCAAGTCCCTTATCCGGCCGAAACCCGGGCAGCACGCTGACAGGAAAATCTTTGTCTTCTTTTAATAATAGATGGTATTCAAGAGAATCGACGGGGTCATCAGTCGTGCAAACGACCTTTACATTTGATTTCACGATGAAATCCCTTGCCCCGAAGCCTTCTCCTTGAAGCAGTTCATTCGTCCGTTTCCATATACCCGGCGCGGATTGCTCATTTAAAATCTCATAAATGCCAAAATAACGCTGCAGTTCTAAGTGAGTCCAATTGTAGAGCGGATTGCCGATCGCCATCGGCACGGTTTTCGCCCAGGCCATAAACTTCTCCTCATCAGGCGCATCACCGGTAATGTATGTTTCTTCAATTCCATTGGCTCTCATGAGGCGCCATTTGTAATGGTCTCCATACAGCCAGGCTTCCGTGATGTTTTGAAATTTCTTATTTTCATAGATTTCTTTCGGGCTTAAGTGGCAGTGATAATCAATAATCGGCATGTCTTTCGCATGATTGTGATAGAGGCTGACAGCGGTTTCATTTTTCAGCAAAAAATGTTCGCCCATGAAGGGTTCCATGTCCTCACCGTCTTTCATTCGATTTCAAAATGTTAACGTTAACATTTTGATTTAGCTTTATTTTACCTTTATATTCCTCTGCAATCAATCTCTTTTTTGAAAATGAATTGTTAACGTTAGCAAACACATAAAAAAAGACATTGCCGGAAAGCATCCCGAAAGGATGGCTTTTGGCAATGTCGATCCCACAAGAAAGGCTTAGTAAGCCAGGCTGAAAAGTCCTTTAATGTGTGTTAAGTAGCGTACGTTACTTGCTTCTTTCATCAAGGAAGCAGGAAGGCCTTTAAGCGGTGTAGAATTAGCACCAATGATGGCAACCGCATCTTTGCGTCCAAGGCTTGCAAGTGTACCAGAGTTTACTGGATTGAATGTTTCAAGCGTTTTGCCTTCTAAGTAAGCGAATAGGTTGTAGCCGATCAGCTCACCCATTTGCCATGCGATTTGTGCAGTCGGCGGGTATGGACGGCCGTCTGGAGCGAAGTAAACTGCGCTGTCACCGGCAACGAATACATCCTCATGAGATGTAGATTGCAGGAAGTCGTTTACTGTTGCACGTCCGCGGTTCACTTCAAGACCTGATTCACCGACTAATGGGTTGCCTTGTACGCCGCCAGTCCAAACAAATGTGTTGGCAACAACTTTTGATCCGTCTTTCAGATCAATCACGTTTCCTTCTACATTTGTAACAGGCAGGCCTGTTAAGAACTCTACGCCGCGTTTTTCAAGGCTTACAGTCGCACGTTCGATCAGATCATCCGGAAGAACAGGAAGGATTTTCGGACCTGCTTCAACGAGCTTCAATTTAATTTCTTTATGGTCTACGCCATATTTTTTTGCAAGGTTCGGCATGATGTCAGCAAGCTCACCGACAAGCTCAACACCTGTTAAGCCGCCTCCGCCGATAAGGATTGTTGCATCAGCTTCGTTTTTCGTTTTAGAATACTCGCGCACACGATCTTCAACATGCTGGAAGACTTTGTTCGCATCAGCAGCGGATTTCAATACCATGCTGTTTTCTTCAAGGCCCGGGATGCCGAAGTAAGCTGTTACAGAACCAAGGCCTACAACAAGCGCATCGTAAGATAATGTAGAACCGTCAGCAAGCGCAACTTCTTTTTTATCAACAGAGAAAGAGCTTACTTCCGCGATTTTAAGATCAATGTCTTTGCCTTTGAAAAGTTTTTCTAATGGCATTGCAACCGCTTTTTCAGACACGTTGCCTGCTGCAAGACGGTGTAATTCCGTAATGATTTGGTGAGTTGGGTATTTGTTTACCACTGTCACTTTTGCTTGTTCTTTTGTGTAATGTTTGCGAACTGTTAAAGCAGAAAGAACTCCGCCATAACCAGCGCCTAGAATGACAATATGTTTTGACATCGTATATCCTCCGTCCTTTATATCAATTTGAGTCTGAGATTATTTTTGGTTTTCGCGTTCGTTCATGACTTCAAGGTAGCTGTTAGCAAAACGGAACAGCTTTTGCGCTTGAGGGTCTTTCAGCATGCGCAACAGGCCGAATAGACCAATCGTTTCGTTGCTTGCATCAGCGCGGTCTTTCGCTTCGATTGCAGTCGCAGCCACTTCTTTCGCTGTTTCTTTTACAGGCTCAAGCATTTCAGTGATCGCACCGACAGTATCGCTTTTTAACACTTCGTCAGTTGCTACAGACTGAGCGAAATCATAAGACTTCGTTAAAATATTCACTAACTCAGTCAGCTTTGGAAGCTGGTCAACTAGAACAGTCAGTGATTCTTGAACTTCCGGCTTTAACAGCTGATCAATAAGATCTTGCTGGCTTTGGCTGACAGACGCATTTGTTTGATCGATTGTTTCTGGCATATCCAATTCTCCTTTACTATAAGCAGTTTGCAGATTTTTTGTGGAAAGGGTAGTGCCTCTCCCTGGTCTCATGCTTGAAAGCATAAGAATAAGGATTGTGAATTCATGCACAATCATTTACAAAAATAAATGTTTACTACCCAGTTTTTCATCTTGCCATATTCAGTATTATTTTTATCTCAAAAATAAACAATTGAATAAGTCAAAAATCCTTTACTCTCTCTGAAAATAGCAAACACAAAAAACTCCAATTCAATTACCTTCTATATGATAACACTTTTTGAACAAAATTTGAACGTGAATTGCTTCGATTATGAAATTAATTTAAATAAAGCCCGTATCATAACGTTTCTGCGGCACTAGTTATTGACACTCCGGCAATTTTCTCCCCTTCACTTGACCCATATTTCCAAAAGAGGAGCTCTTTTTCCTGTGATCGGGTCATTCGACGGCAATGAGACCTGCTTGATCTGTTTCACCGCTTCGTCCCGTTCATTTGGCTCTCCCGTCTTCATATCGTACTGAACGCCTCCCGGATAAGCGCCAATAACGGTAAAATCGCCGCTCGCGCTTTGCTTTTTATGGCCAACTCCAGCTGGAATCACGACTGCGTCGCCCGATTTGAAGGGAATGGCAACTCCTTTTTCTCCCCCAAACTGAATCACAGCCTCTCCCCGGACAGCAACCAGGACTTCATGCGCATTGCTGTGATAATGATGGTATGGAAAAACACTTCCCGACCAGCTGTTTGACCAGCCATGCCGATTGACGATCCGCTCTGCCGAACCGGTGTCCTTGAGTGCGTTTTGATACACAACGAGCGGAAAATCAGGGTGGTTCGGAATCCTGCCGTCATCCTGAAAAAAGTAGGTCTGTGTCTCTGGTTCCATCAATGTCACCTCCATTTTTTGTCTTCCACACATTGCGGTTTGTAAAACATGCTTATTTTCTCACGACTTCATTGATCTGTGCGATATCGAGTAGTATAGTATAAAAAATAATGCCAGAATGAGGGATATCATGAAAGCAATCATTATCGGAGTATTGGCTTCACTCTTTTTCGCCGTTACCTTTATTTTAAACAGAGCGATGGAATTATCCGGAGGCAGCTGGCTTTGGAGCTCTTCGCTGCGATTTATTTTTATGATGCCGTTTTTATGTGTGATTGTCATCATGAGAGGGACATTCGCCCCACTCTTACTAGAGATGCGGAAAAAACCGTTTTTTTGGATCAAATGGAGCTTTGCCGGCTTCGTGCTTTTTTACGCGCCGATCACATTTGCGGCTGCATACGGTCCAGGTTGGCTCGTAGCCGGAACTTGGCAAATCACCATTGTAGCCGGCGTGCTCCTATCTCCTCTTTTTTATGTCAAAAAAGAGATGCCGGGCGGCCCGCAGCTCGTTCGGCAAAAGATTCCCCTTGTTTCACTTGGCACGTCCGTGATCATTCTGATCGGAGCGGCGCTCATCCAGCTTCAGCATGCAGAATCGCTTTCCGGAAAGATGTTGCTTTTCAGTGTGCTGCCGGTTGTCATTGCGGCTTTTGCCTATCCGTTAGGAAACCGGAGAATGCTCGAAGAATACGGAGGCCGGCTTGATACATTTCAGCGCGTGCTGGGAATGACCTTGGCGAGCCTTCCGTTCTGGCTGGTTATAGCAGCTTACGGGTGGTGGTCAGACGGCCTTCCAACAGCGGGGCAAACCGTTCAATCCTTCATCGTTGCCGTCAGCTCAGGCGTCATTGCCACCGTTTTATTTTTCTGGGCAACTGATATGGTAAGAGACAATCCGCGAAAGCTCGCGGCCGTTGAAGCAACCCAATCCGGTGAAGTGATATTTGCGCTGCTTGGTGAAATCGTTCTGCTGTCAGGTGTTTTTCCATCCTTTTTATCATTTGCCGGTTTATTCATTATTATTGCAGGGATGGTGTTGCACACCTTTGCTTCACAACTGGGAAAACCGAAAAAGAACACACAGTCAAACCTGACCGCATAGCATCTGCAGGAGAATGGGTGAAAGCCTGTTCTCTTTTATTTTCGCTACCAAAAAGCATCTATTTCACGTTATATTTACATAAAGGATCATCCTACTTATATACTGAAAGGTGAATAATATAATGGAAGCAAACGATCAAACACAAAACAGACCAGCCATCTCCTTCAGATCAGTCAGAAAAAGCTATGAACAAGATAGACAAACTTATGATGTATTGCAAGATGTCACCGGAGACATTCAACAGGGCGCAATCGTCGCCGTTTTAGGCCCTTCTGGTTCAGGCAAAAGCACCCTCCTGTCGATGTGCAATGTAATGAGAACGCCTGATAGCGGCGACATATACATATACGGAAAAGAAGTCCGAGAATGGAATGTCAATGAGCTGAGGCGAACGGCGGCCCTCGCGTTTCAATCGGCTCCCGTTCTTGACGAGACAGTCCGTGACAATCTTAGTCTGGTCCAAAGGCTGCATCAATCCCAGCAGCACTCTCCTGAGGAGCTTGCATCTCTTACAGGGCTACCGCCAGAGCTTTTAGACAGAAGCGCCAAGGATTTATCAGGCGGACAGCGGCAACGGCTGTCACTAGCCAGAACGCTCGCAAACCCTTCCTCTATTCTTTTATTGGACGAAATCACATCCGCCTTGGACCCGGTTTCCGCTCTTGAGATTGAGGAACTGATCAAACGCCAGCATCAAGAGAAAAAATGGACGGTCATGTGGGTGACTCATAATATGGAGCAGGCGAAGCGAGTTGCCGACACCATTTGGTTTATGGCGGACGGACGGCTGCTGGAAATTGCTGAAACCGAAGCGTTTTTCTCCAATCCGCAGCATGAAGCAGCGAAAGAGTTTTTGAAGGGAGGGACCCGATAATGGATTACCTTTCTCTCTCTTTAACGATGATCTTTGTTTTGATCGCCTTGTTTTTATCCAAATCCTTTAAAGCCGGCGTTGAAAAAGACATGGTCATCGCCACGATCCGGGCCGCGGTACAGCTGCTTGTCATCGGTTATGTCCTGTCGCTGATTTTCCGCGGAGACCACCCTGTTTTTATCTTGTTCATGGTGCTGCTAATGCTGGCAGTGGCGGCACAAAATGTCGTCAAACGAAAGAAAAATACGATCGGTTCGTTTTGGAAAGTATTCGCAGCGTTAGCGATTGTAGAAATGGTAACGCAAGGCATTTTGCTGTCTCTTCATATCATCCCGTTTACGGCCCGATATGTCATTCCGATCAGCGGAATGGTCATTGGAAATTCGATGGTGCTCGCAAGTCTGTTTTTAAACCGGCTTAGCTCAGAAATCGGTGTTCGCAAAGAAGAGATACAATTGATATTGTCTCTTGGAGGCACACCGAAGCAATCCATACAGCGTATTCTTACTTCAGCGATGAAAATGAGTATGATCCCGACGCTGGAAAGCCAAAAAACGCTGGGGCTTGTTCAGCTTCCAGGCATGATGACCGGCCAGATTTTAGCGGGCGCGGACCCGATTCAGGCGGTACGCTTTCAGCTCTTAATCGTATTTACAACGATGGCGTCAGCCGCGCTGACATGTGTGATCTTAAGCGTTCTGACATACCCTTCATTATTTACAGCGCATCAGCAGCTGAAGGAAAATGGATAACCGAAAAAGATGAGCCCTTCCCGAAACGGAAGGGCTCACCTTTATTTCACGCCTAAAAAAGCGGTTGGATTCAAATAACAAATCTCATCAGCGATTTTTTGATTAAAATCAAATCCATTTGCTTCAGCAGCTTTTTTTACCTCTGTCACATATTCCGTATATCCCTCAGTTACTGTCCCATTCTTTAACTGGCCGAAATCCGTCGAGACGCATATGCGATCTGTTCCCCATGTTTTCAGCACTTCAACTAAATCCTCGTGCCGGTCATAACCAATTTTGCTCATTAAAACAGCAAATTCAACATAGACGTTTTTGGAAGAAGACAGCATATCAATGACCTCAGCGATTGTAAAATTTGTACACTGGTAAAACGGGTGCGTAATCATCAGCTTACATTTTTGCTTTTCTGTTTCTTCAATCAGCATATACACTTCTTCTTTTGAGGAATGGCCTGTCGCTAATGGAATGTTAAACGCCGATGCTACTTGAATGACTTCCTTTGTTTCTTGACGCAGTTTTCCGTTTTCGCTGACCCTTTCATATTTCACTGTATGTTCAGCTAAAACAGGATGAGATGTGGTTTGTTTTGTTTTTGGTTTGTTTGACGGCAAGGTCAAAGTGGGAAACCAAATCATCATTGAAGAATGATCCGGACCGTTCGCAGCAATCGCTGCTTCCACCACCGACCGGTTAATGCCGCCGTTGTACTGGTTTAATGTAATAGATCCAAAGAGCGGCAGCCCCATCTCCCGGGCCGTGCGCGCAAGCGGCGTTGTGGCCATCAAGTGGCTTTTCATAACGGCGGCTCCATTGTTCGCTTTTAGTTCTTCACCCAGATTAAAAATCGTATATCTTCTATTGTACGTATCAGGCCATGCGTGGACATGAAGATCTAAAAATCGCTCAAGTTTCATTTGGCTGTCACTTCATTCTCCCAAGGTCGGTGATACTTATACATGTCACGCGCTTCTTTTAAATGTACGCCCCGCGAAACGGCTTCTTTGATTTTCTCTTCTGTTTCTTCAATGGCTCTAGAACGCTTGATGACTTCTTCGGCAACGTCTTGAGGAATGACGATCACGCCATTTTGGTCCGCGCGGACAAAATCGTTCGGCTGAATAACCGTGCCGCTAATCGTGACAGGGACCTGATGGGCTGTCTTTTTCGTCCGGCCTTTTCCCGTTTTCATATAGACAGCAGTACTGAACATGGCGTACTCCGTTTCCCGAATATAATCAATATCACGGCAAGCACCATCTATTACAGTGCCCGCGATTTTCTTTTGAATCGCCAATTGGGTTAAAATATTGCCCCATACGGTACAGTCCGTACGGCCGTTATTAGCAAGAATAACAACTGAACCCTCTTCGGCCTCATCAATAAAATCGGCTGCCTTGGCAACTTGCTGTTCCTCTTCGCTCGGATCTCTGTATTCCACTGTAAACGCTGTTCCGCAAATATCAGCAGACGTGTTTCTCGGTACGATACCGCTTAATCCGCCATCTATGTTTAAACTGTCCAATGCGTCGGAAATCGTCGGCGTATCAAACGATTTCAATTCTTTTATGATTTGTTGATGATCCACTTATTTGGCCTCCCTAGCAATTTTCAATGATGGCATTTGCCGTTTCTTTTGTGCTTGCGATCCCGCCTAAATCGTACGTAAGCGTTTTTCCTTCTTTTAATACTTTGTTGACAGCGTTTTTGATCCGCATGCTTTCTTCCATAAAACCGCAATGCTCAAGCAAAAGGGAAATGGTCAAAAATTGCGCCATCGGATTCACTTTCATTTTTCCGGCATGTTTTGGCGCTGAGCCGTGTACCGGTTCAAAATATGCATTCTCGTAGCCGAAGTTAGAACTCGGCGCAAGGCCTAATCCGCCCATAATGCCCGCCCCGAGATCAGAGAGGATGTCACCGAATTGATTTTCACTGACAATGACGCCGAAATGTCCCGGATCTTTTACCATCCACATCGCTGTCGCATCAACGTTTTGGACCTCCCAATCCACTTCTGGATAATCCTTCGCCACTTCTTCTAAAATGGTTAATGCAAACTGACCGGACTGCCTCATCACATTTGGCTTATCTGACCACGTCACTCGTTGGTAGTTGTATTTTTTCGCCCATTCAAAGGCAAACTTCAACAATCGCCTTACACCATTTTTCGTAATCAGGCGAATCGCGGCGCCGCCATCCTCTTCTCCGTCAAGCTGCCAATTATTTAGTCCGTTCTTGTTTGCCTGAATAAAATCATACAAATCTTTGGGAATCGGTGAAAAGTCGAGTCCCGCATAAAGTCCCTCTGTGTTTTCGCGAATGACGGTCATTCTAAACTTTTTTGAATGCTGATGGTCTAAGCTGTAAGCCGGACGCACATTGGCGAACAATTGTAATTTTTGTCTCAGCTGAATGACAGGTGAAACATACTTCAGGTCTTGACCTTGCAATGACGGATCTAATTCTTTTAGGCCCTGAGCATGAGGTTTGCTGGTAATCGCGCCTAATAATGTCACATCACATTTATCAATTAAATCCCACGTTCTTTGCGGAACCGGATCCCCTTCTTTTTTCCAAAACTCCCATCCGATATCACCAAACTTCAGATCAATATCGACACCTAATCGATCAAATACCGGCAAACTGCATTCGATCACTTCAGGACCAATTCCGTCACCTGGTAAAACTGCTGCTGTTAATTTTGCCATATGTTTTTACACCTCTGCTCCAAAATGTGAATCAATAAATTTTTCAATTACTTGTTTGACTTCTTCTGGTTTTTCACCAAACATGCGCATACCGCTGTTTTGGATAAAATCGATGTTCGCCTGCGGCAGGTATATTTCAAAATATTCAGATTCCTCTTGTCCTAATAATATTGATTCTTCTCCGAAAATGATTTGAATCGGCGACTTCATCTGTTCATGATATGCTTTTCCGTTATGGTTGATAATGGCTTGGACACCGGCTTTCATTTTGGCAACGGCGATCGCCTCATCTTCTCGGTCTGTCGTCTCCAACTGGAATAACGGCAGCTCGCTTTCTTTGACGACCCACGGCACTAGACCCGCTTGAAGCCCTTTGATGCCAAATTTGTCGCAAAGCATATACCATGTGGAAAAGACGGCCTTTAATTTTTTATTTGGGCAAAGCATGGTGGATACCAACAAAACAGGAGTGTCTGCGTATTCATTGAACGTGCTTAAATACTGAGCCATCATCCCGCCAAGAGAAAAGCCCCAAATCATATAAGGGGTAATGTTGTTCTTTTCGACATAATCATGTGCCCACTGAGCCAATTCAGGAACGGTAAATGTATCTTGTCCCTTATGTTCCTGTATCAGTTTTTCCGGGACATCTAAAATCAGAAATGTATAGTCGTTCAGGTACGGTGCAAGTGATACCAGCCATTCTTCCCGGCTTAATGCGTCTGCGTCCATTCTCGGCAAAACCAAAATCACTCTGTCTCCGGTTCCTAACTCCAGCTTCCAGCTGCGTTTTGCGTTTTCTTTGTTCATCATCATACTCATCCTACTTGACTCAGCTCGGTGCTTCGCAGCGCAAACTCCGCACGATGAACCAACGTCTGTTTTTCTAAAATAACGAGTAAATCCAATAATTTAAGGCCGCTTGATTGCGCCATTCTATCGAGCTTGTCTAATACATCTAAATTCAAATTATGCAGTCCCGACAAAATCCCTTCTTCTTTGTCATAGAAGGAATTCTCTGACGTATCGTTAATGAATAGGGTGTAGGCTTGTCTTGATAGCTGGATTAATTCACAAATGTCATATTTTTTGCTGAGGTCTAAGCGGTTGAGTATCGCTGCAAATGTCTCGATGCACAGGTTACCAGGCCCTTTTCCAAAACCGTATAAACTTCCGTCAATGAACTGGACACCGCATTGGATCGCATCAATTGCATTTGCCGATGCAAGGCCTAAATTGTCATGAGGATGAAAACCGAGTTCTACAGATGAATGTTCTTTCAGCTTGGTAAATAACGATGAAACAGCAGGCGGCATCATGGCTCCGTTGGAATCAGCCAAGTAAATGTAATCGGCTCCCGCCTCTATTACTTTTTCTGTAAATACAATGATGTCTTGGATATTGGCGTGACTTGCTCTAATTAAGTTTGCGCTGACATGAATGCCGTGTGCTTTCAATTCTTTGATGACCGGAAGACTGGCATTCGTTTTCGCAAGAGGAATGCATAAACGAACCATACCGACAGATGGGTGCTTCATCCGTTCAAGGAATTCTTCTTGATATTGTGCCGGGTGCAGCATGAGCACCAATTGTGAGCTTGACCCCGACCCTATCGCGGAAGCCATTTCTTCTATGTATTCAATCGGACAGCAGCTTTGAAGATTCATTCCTTCGTGTGAAGACACATAACCAATTTCGATAAAATCAACATTCGCTTTTGAAAGTCCGCTGACGACTTGGCGGGCGGCATCTAAATTGATCTTCGCCCCTTCAACATGAACTGATTCTCTTAACGTGACATCCATTAATTTTATACTCATCTTAAAACCCCTTTTTGATTGGATTTGATGCTATACCGCTTCTTTTTTGCTTGTCTTTACCGCAGGCATGACAGACTGACGTCTTTGAAAAATATTATTTAATACAATCGCACCGATCGTTAAGAAAGCCCCGCCCGCTTCAACAGGCGACATTCTATACCCTGCGATGATGGAAATGATAAACGAGACAATCGGAACCAAGTTCATAAACAAAGAACCATTGATTGGTGTCAATATCTTATTGCCGATATTCCATGCAAATACGCCGATTACACCTGCAAAAATACTCATGTAAATCATTTCCCACTTGATGTCCATGACTTGATCGACAGAAGGCACTTCCACTTTTCCTAATAGTACGAATATTAAAATAACAACAATAGACGTAATATTTCCGAAAATACAGCTCAAAGCCGTGTAACGCAAGGATGACCATTCCGGAAAGCTGCTGCCTCCAATCGTATAAAGAACCCAGGCTAACACGCTGATTGACATGAGAATAATAGGAACTGCCTGCTTATTACTGTCTGCGAAGAAAGCAATATCTCCCTTTGTCACGACCAGCAGCACACCGATGAAGGACACCGCAACCAAAAGCAATGTAACATTCGCCGGCCTGTTCTTTTTGTACACCCATAAAACAAGCAATGACACCATTGGGATCAGCGCCATTAAAATAGAGCCTAAAATAGCCCCGTTATCGCCCGCCATCTTTTGCCCTAAAAATACAAGAAAATTATAAGCGCAGAATGCCATACTCCCATAAAACCAGATTGGAACCAGTTTCCCTTCTGTTTTAAAACTTTTGGCCCCCTCTGTAAAAAACAGAATGACAGATAGCACCACTGCCACAATCAAATAACGTATCAATGTAAAAAAGAATGGATCAATATGTTTCAGAGCTCTTCCGGCGACAGGCCACTGCGCTCCAAAACAAATACCTGCAATCAGGCAAAAAAGCACGCCTTTTTTAAAATGCGATGTTGTCATGTTCTCACTCGCTCCTTTTGTGGTGAAATACTCCCAATTTTCTCCTTTCCGTAAGATATTTCCTAATATACACAGATGGGTAATATTTGTAAACTATTATTTTCAAAACATTTTTATTTTTATAAATTTTGAATTTATAAGTTTCGGCTCACGAATAAACAGTATTAAACCTGCGTCATGTCGGGATTTTACGCTTTTTGGAAACGTGAACATTCCGCATTATTATTTTTCACAAAAAATAAATTCTTTTATTTTTTTGGTGAATGTAAACAAAAATAAAGAAAATATTGAAAGCAGAATGTAACCCATATAGAATGTAAAAGTGACATAAGGAATTTAGAAAATTTTGAAAGGTCGTTTTATCAAATGCAAAAATTATATTTTTCCAGCTATATCGGTGCCCAAAAACCTGAAACCATTGTCAATAAACAAAACGCCTGTCCTTTTTGTGACCGAGATAACCTCACCGGCATTTTAGAAACAGAAGGGGATATGATTTGGCTCGAAAATAAATACCCTACCATCCAGGATACGTACCAGACGCTGATTGTTGAGACAGGCCAGTGTGACGAAGATATAACGACTTACAGCATTCAAAAAATGAGAAAACTGATACAGTTTGGTTTAGAGAAATTAATACATATGGAGAAAGATCCTCAATACAAAAGCGTCATATTGTATAAAAACCACGGCCCGCTTTCTGGCGGCAGTATAAAACACGCCCATATGCAGATTGTCGGATTGAAACATGCGGATTATATGGAATCACTTTCATATGAGAATTTTCTGGGGATCAAGGTTGCAGAACATCCTAATAAAGCTGAATTCAATCTGTCGAGCGATCCGATTATGGGTTTTACGGAAATGAATGTGATCATTAGTGACTCGCTGGAGAATACTGACCTGATGGCTGATTATATTCAAACAGCTGTTACCTATTTGACCCAAGATTTCAGCTATAAATGCACAAGCTATAATTTATTTTTCTATCATACAAATCAAAAGATCATCTGCAAAATCGTGCCGCGATTCGTTGTTTCCCCTTTCTTCGTTGGCTATAAAATCCCGCAGGTCTCGGTAGATCAGCGTTTGCATGAAATAAAAGAAGAATTGCAGACAAAATTGAATGCCTCACGAAAAGAAAACAATGTGCTATGAAAACATAATGCTTCGAAGTTTGACAGTATAAAAACAGCTGATGGGTATAAATGCGGGGAGGCTTCAGGAGCCGTTTTCACTTTCAGATGCAAGCTTCAGTCTTTTGCCGGCATACAAAAAGCCGCTTCCTTTCGGAAAAGCGGCTTTTGTACTGGTTATTCTTTTTCTTCATAATACTTAGACAGCTCAATAATCATCGCGCCCATCCGTTCAATCTCCGGAGCGAGCAATCTTGTCATGCCTTCTTCCCTCAGCGCTTCCGCGGTCACTTTGCCGACAGCCGCAGCGATAGCGCGCTCTTCGAATACAGCCTTCACTTCATTGATATAGCCGCGCTCCCTGGCAAAGTCAAACAGGGAACGAACCTGAATGGCCGTTGTAAAACAAACGGCGTCGATCTCACCATTCATCAGCTCCCGGCATAACTTATCCACTGTTTCCTTCTCAGGCGGGATATGCTGATAAGGCAGAATCGGCAGGACAGACGCGCCCTTTTCTTCAAGAAATGCCATGAGGGCCGGCGCATTTTCTCCATGAAGCTGCACCATGACTGTTTTTCCAGAAAAATCGTGGGGCTCCAGAGAACGGATTAAGCCTCTTGTTGTCCCGTCTTCATCAGAAGCTTGGGGTGTGATCCCAAGCTTTTTCAGCACAGACAGCGTTTTGTATCCCCGGCATGCCGCTTTCGCTTGGCGAATGGCCTGCAGAAACTCATCTTTCAGACCGATTTTCTCTGCCATATCGACAAGCGTCTCCGTGCCGATGCCTGTCGTGAAAATGACCCAGTCAGCTTTCTCCTCCACAAACGTCCGCAAATCCGGCTCCACCTGCTTCTCTGCTAAGTAAACCGTTCCTTGGAGAGGACGGATGACAGGTGTTCCGCCCTGTTTTTCAATGATTGTGCTGATCTCTTCCGTTTTTCGGGAGCCCCCGATCGCCACGCGTTTTCCATGTAATCCTTTTCCCATACCCGCTTCCTCTCCTCTATGCATATGTTTTTATGTACACGAGCTTAATAAAGCTATTGTGGCGCAAACCAAGGGAGAAATCAAGATCAACCTAAGCCCCTAAAATCCATTGAATACGCCGGCAGCTTGCTGTAATATAAACAGCAGACATGTTTTCTAACGGAGGTTCGCCATGGACACAAAAGAAGAATATGAAACTAAAGGCTTCGATACAACGATCGTTTACGAATTCAATGAATACCCGGACGTCCGCAGCGGGCGCTGCGATAACTGTGATTACACACTGTTCAAAAGCTCTGTTAAAGGCGGAAAATTTCTAAGAGAATGCCGGAGATGCGGAATGAAAAAGAACATTTAAACAAAAAAACCGAAATCGAATGTTTGATTTCGGTTTTTGTGATTTATTGTGTAACCGCGGATTTTTTCATAAACGCTTCAATCTCAGCTGCCGCACGCTCCGCTCCGCCCGCCTCTTTTACATCCTTTTGCATGTTCTTGACGCGGTTTAACACCCCTGGATCACCGGATACAGCCTGAACCGCTTCCTGAAGCTTAGAAACCGTTACTTCCTCTTTCGGCAAATAAACGCCGAGGCCTAAATCATCGACACGCTTTGCGGTGAGCTCCTGCTCATACATTTGCGGAATAACAACAAGCGGCACACCGGCATTCATCGCTTCCATCGTACTGTTCATCCCGCCATGAGAAATAAACAAATCGGCTTTCGCCAACACCTCAAGCTGCGGCACGCTTTGGCGAATGGTAAAGTGAGCAGGGATATCATCCAAGCTTTCAGGATCAATCGTTTTCCCGACCGACATGATCACTTGCCACGAAGAATCCCGAAATGCCTCGATGCACATCTTGTAAAATTCCGGCCATGCGTTAAACGCCGTTCCCAATGAAATCAGCATAAGCGGGCGATCACCCTTTTCAATCAACAGGCTTTCTTGTTCCGTCCGTTTTCCAAGGGAAGGGCCGACAAAACAGAAACGGTCATCGAACGTCTCATGCTGGATTTGAAAAGACTTCGGCATAAACACAATATTTAATGGTTCCGGCACAGCTAATTGTTCAAATGAAACAACCGGCAATTGCTCTTGCTCCAAGTAGGCTTTAAATTCAGCCTCGGCCTCTTTTATCATTTTCAGCATGTCTTCGCTTCCGAGCTGAAAGGATTCATTTTGGGCATAGGATGAACAAAGCTTGACGGCGGGCACATGAAGCTTGTCAGCAAACAATTTTCCAGCCAGCGCGACAAAATCATAGATGATCAGATCAGGCTGATCATCTTGATATAACTCCTCAAGCTGCGGCAGGATGCTCAGTGATTCTTTTAAGAGAATGAGCGGCGCGTCATTCTTTTCCATCATCTCCCTGATTTGTTTAGGGTCAATATTCAAGGATGTACGATAGATCAATGCTTCTCCGCCGGCTTGCTGTACAGCAGGCGCGAACTCCTCCGTCGTGGCATAGGTGACACGATGCCCTCTCTCACAAAGCTTCTCTACTAATGCAAGCGTAGGATTGACATGCCCGTACGCCGGGATATTGATCATCGAAATATGGTGCTTTTTCATGAATCTCCATTCTCCTTCTCTATTAAATTTTCACACGGAAGCTCTTTAATCCGTATATCACGCTGTTTTCAATCGGTGTGATACTGACGCATTCCATATGAGGAAAAGCAGAAATCAAAGACGTTAACGCGATATTCGCTTCAAGACGGGCAAGGGGCGCCCCAAGACAAAAATGGATGCCGTGCCCAAACGCGATATGCGGATTGGGATGGCGGTGAATATCAAACAGGTGTGGCCTGTCAAACTTCGCTTCATCACGATTTGCTGACGCCACAAAAGCCAGAACCATATCACCTTCTTTCATGTGGTGTCCCCCGATCTCTGTATCTCGCTTGGCAATGCGCCTCAAAACCGGTGCTGGCGCCCTGAAACGCAGGGCTTCCTCCACTGCCTGAGGCATGAGTTCAGGATGGCTCCGCAGTTCCTCATAAACATCCGGCGTTTCCAATATGCTGTACATTGCATTTGAAATCAGGTTTGTTGTGGTTTCATTCCCGGCCACCAATAGCAGCGTGCAAAACGGAATCAACTCTTCTCCTGACAGCTTCTCGCCTGTTTCTTCCGCTTTCACTAAAATTGAAATGATATCCTGTGCCGGTTTGTTTCGCTTTTCTTCTATGATGTCGGCAAAGAACGCGGCCAGTTCTTCCTCGCACTTGTTTCGTTCTTCCATAAAGGCTTTTTCAGCTTCTTCACTTTTATCCTTCGGCGTGCTGACCAGAAGATCAGACCATGTTTTAAACCGATCCATATGCTCAGAAGACACCCCGAGCAGCTCAGATATCACGATGACCGGAAGCGGATATGAAAAATCGCGCACAAGATCAAACTCGCTTCGCCCCTGAAACGTTTCAATCAGTTCATCTGTGATCTCCTGAATTCTCGGTTCCCATTGCTTCATCACACGCGGCGTGAAGGCTTTATTCACTACAGAACGGATTTGCGTATGCCTTGGCGGGTCCATGTTAATGATGGAATTTCCAATAGCGCTTGACTGCTGCGGCATATAACTGGAAAACAGCTCTTTATCGCCAATGACTTTTTTGACATCATCATATAGAAAAACGCTCCACACTTGGTTTTCTTCATCATAGGAAACAGGCGCATCCTTTCTCATCGATTCGTACCATGGAAACGGATGATAAGCATCCTGTTTGTTTTTTCCATTGAGCAGTGCTCGCTGCAAGGCTTGCCGCTGGTTCAGCACATTCATGTATTGTCACTCCCCTTGAAAGAATTCAGCAAATAACGTTCGTCTTCACCTCCCGCTTTCGAGAAAGAGAGGGACAATCAAGTATAGACAGATTGATAACAGCAGGCAGGCGATCACGATGTCCAATGCAGGCATCATATATTCCCTCTCGAATTTCGTTCATCTTACCATAATCTCTCAATTTTTTTCTATTCTGCACCCCTCCTTTGGCTCACAACGTGACCTTAGACATAAGCATGCAAATTCAATATGCATTCAATTGCACACGTTCCAATAAGAAAATCCCCCTATTTTCAGACAATAGCACTAACTCTCAAAAATGACTTTTCCATTACGCGAACTAGCTGAATCTATGATGAACTAAAAAGGTGAAGAGAGGACAATGTGGCAACTCTAGACCCTTTTTAAAAAACAAGATGTCGGCAGCTGATTAGAAGGAAAAGTGAAAACAAAAAACCAGCCGTAAAACTCGCATCGAAAAACATATTACGCTATAAAAAAAGAAAGAACCCGGAAGGCTCTTTCTTTGCTTAGTCACATATCGTTCTCTTGTCCGGATGGCGCAAAAAATCAAACAGCATGCTGAGCTGCGAGGCTGTGTTTCGTTTTGGAGAAAGCGGCGGGAGCCTGTCTTCCGGAAAAAAAGCGGCATGGTTCGTCTCAATTCCTGTTTCACCATGTCCCCCTGTTATGCTGCATTCAATGAATATCTTATAATAGTGATACGGCTGAGGCGGATGAGTGTGCTTATGGCTGTCTAGCACGGCCAGCAATCGAGACGGTTCTGTGTCATACCCCGACTCTTCTTTGATTTCCTTGATCACGTTTTCAACCGGCGATAACCCAATCTCACAAAACCCACCCGGCAGTGACCACAGCTCATCATGCTTCTCCCGGACAAGCAAAATCTGATTGTCTCGGAATACTGCGCCGCGAACATCCGCTTTCGGAGTCGGATAGCCTTTCTCACCCTTCCATAAATCAGTGATCACCTCAATTTCCGTTTGTGAGTAATCCGCCATCATCTCTGCGCTGAGCTTCATCAGCTCTTCGTACCTTTCCCTGTCATACACATCCTTGGAAAAAGCGAGTCCCGCCTGTGCGATCGCCCGAATCCGCATCGCCCGATCCAGCCATTTGGTTTGCACTTTTATCACTCATCCTTTCACATGATTTGCCACTATAAAAAAAAGCACGTTTCCCACTGATGAAAACGTGCAACTGTCAATCTATTTCTAATCTAACTTCACCAAATAATCCATATTGTCCTTCACTCTCTCTTCAAAATTACTGCTTGTGATATCAGCTAAAAACGGATTATATACCAGTGTGCAATGTTTTTGTTCTCCTTTAGGGATGACATAACTGAGTACACCTGTAACCTTTTTCCCTGATATTAGTGTTCCTTCCAAAAGTATTCTGCCCTGCTCTTCAATAGAATAAACTGGCCGGACTGATTGATCATTCTTATCTTTTAAGTCTAACCCCATGAAATTGTAGCTTATCGAGTCTTTCCCTATGTTTTCTATCGTAACTTCTATAATGAGCCGTTCCTCATCTTCTTTTAATGTTTTTGACTTAGAGTCTACAGCTCCTCCAATTTCCGTATATTCACCTTTTTGCACGCTATCAACTTTATTCACTGTAAAATTCGTATGTCCTGCTTTAAATGTTTCTCCTATTTTATGTATTTGATCATCTTGTTTAATCTTCGGCTCACCTTGTTTTTTCAATTCCTTATCAATTTCTTTTTCAAGCTCTTCTTCCGATTTTTTCTCTTTCGGTTTTTCTTTTTCTGACGCGTCGCTCGATTGGCTGCACGCGGAAAGCGCAAGCCCGATCGTCAGGGCAAATAATAGTAGTAAGACTTTTTTCACGACTGTTCCCCCATCTAAAGTAATCGATTTCTATTATAATCAGATTTTACCTTTTCCTGACAGGTAAGAAAGTAATGATTTTATCTATTTTATCCATTACCAACTGACTCTTTTCTGGTGTTTGAACATTTTTCACTAGTTCATTAGTCCTTTTTATCAAAAAACCCGAGCTGGCAGCAGCCGGCTCGGGCAGGTGGTCAATCTCGCTTATTCATGTCCCTTTTCTCTCGAGGTTCCTGTTGTTGTTTTTGATGCTCCGGAGGCTGAGTCGTGCGTTCCATCTCCTTTGTATCCTGTCCCATTCCTTTTAAAAACGAGAAAAGCAGTGTAATGGATTTGTTGATTTCCGGGTCTTTGAGCGAACGGATGATATCGAAATAACCTGTTTTCTCTTCGCTGTCCTTCTGTTCCACCGCGTTTGCCACACCCGCATTCACTTTCAAAATGAGGGGCTCCAGCTGTTTCACATCCAGCATGCCGAGCGTTCCAAACAGAAGAAGCAGATTTTTCAGCGTATTGGCCGTTTCCTCTGTATCTGCCTTTTTCACTAGAATATCGAGGACTTTATCCCCTTGGCCAAAAAGGCCGCGGAGCAATGGCAGGGCGCCGCGCTCGTTCATGTGGCCGAGCATTTGCAGCGTTTCTAGAATGGCTTCCTTATTTTCAACTAATGCATCTTCAATTTCTTTCATATCATGCTTACGCTGATCCTCTTCGGTTACTTGGATTTTCTGGATTTGTTTAATTGCTTTAGCCATTACGCCCAATCCCCCTTTTCACTGCGTCGCCAGGGAAAATATAATCCTTCCGCGCCCATTTCTTTTGCACTTGCACACCGATTTGCGGCTGCGGGTTGCCATTGCGGTGATTGATTTTAGGGAGCGGGTTGGTTCCGTCGCGCTTCAAAATTTCCATTTTGGCTGATGTTTCTTTGTATGCCGGCGTATCGGTATCCTTATCTGCATGGCTGCTAGTTAAC
Source organism: Bacillus sp. K7 (assembly GCF_053903245.1). Taxonomy (NCBI): domain Bacteria; kingdom Bacillati; phylum Bacillota; class Bacilli; order Caryophanales; family Bacillaceae; genus Bacillus; species Bacillus sp. K7. Next base: position 1,260,674 of record NZ_CP096406.1, on the reverse strand, counting down.
AGGTTGATCGCTGCTTCCCCTGAATCGTTCATTGGCAGATATACTTCCTTCCCTTTGACACGATCAGTGATCAGACATTTCACTTTGACATTTCCGAAAGGCGATGTGAGTCTGACGAGTGTTCCGTCCTCAATTCCCCGTTCTGCCGCTAGCTCAGGAGAAATTTCTAAGAATACTTCCGGTGTTTTCTCCGAAATCCCTTTTGATTTGTAGGTTAAGTTTCCTTCGTGGAAATGTTCTAAGAGCCGCCCATTGTTGACGTGGATATCATATTCCTCACCGAATTCATCAGGCTCCGTCCACTGAACAGGATAAAGAATGGCTTTGCCGTCCGGAAAAGGAAACCGCTCTGTAAAGAGTAAAGGCGAATCCTTTCCATCAGCGCTTACAGGCCATTGCAGAGAATTGTAGCCTTCAAGACGTTCATAGGTAACGCCGGCATAAATCGGCGACAGCATCGCTGCTTCCTCCATAATGTCACTAGGGTGTTCATAGCGCCAGCCAGCTCCAAGCTTATTGGCTACTTCCATAATAATTTGCCAATCAGGCTTTGATTCGCCCAACGGTTCAAACACCTGATACAGCCGCTGAATACGGCGTTCTGTATTGGTAAAGGTTCCCTCTTTTTCGAGGCTTGGGCTCGCAGGAAGAACAACATCGGCAAACTCGGCTGTTCGTGATAGGAAAATGTCCTGCACCACAAAAAAATCAAGCTTTTCATATGCGGCGTGCACATGATTGATGTTGGAATCGACAAGACCCATTTCTTCCCCTTTTACATACATCGCTTTCAGCTGGCCTGAATGGATTTTTTCAATCATTTCGTGATTGGTCATGCCCGGCTCCTTCGGCATCGGCACACCCCATGCCCGCTCGTATTTTTGGCGGACTTGTTCATCCGTTACATTTTCATAGCCAGGCAGTTTGTTAGGCATACTTCCGAAGTCACTCGCCCCCTGCACGTTGTTATGGCCGCGCAACGGATAAGAGCCTGTGCCCGGTTTTCCGTAGTTTCCTGTCACAAGCAGCAGATTTGAGATCGCCGTGCTCGTGTCGCTTCCGCCAATATGCTGTGTCACGCCCATTGCCCACAATGCGCATACACTATCTGCTTGGCCAATCATCTCGGCCATTTGGATGAGCGTTTCTCGATCTATTCCGGTTTTCTCCTCGGCATATTCAAGTGTGTACGGCGTGAGGCTTTTCACATATTCATCCCGTCCGTTCACTTTTTCTCTTAAAAATCGTTCATCAGCCTTGCCGTTTTCAATTAAATATTTGGCAATGGCATTCAGCCAGACGATATCTGAACCTGCACGCGGCTGAACAAATAAATCAGAGCGCTCTGCCATTTCGTGCTTTCTGATATCCGCTACGATCACTTTTTGCCCTTTCAGCTTATGAGCCCGTTTAATGCGCGTGGACAAGACCGGATGGGACTCTGACGTGTTTGAGCCGATAATCAATACAAGATCCGCTTGCTCGATATCTGTAATCGACCCTGAGTCACCGCCATAGCCAACTGTCCGGAACAGACCGGCCGTTGCGGGAGATTGGCAATAGCGCGAGCAGTTGTCCACATTATTTGTGCCGATGATTCCTCTGGCCAGCTTTTGCATAAGGTAGGATTCCTCGTTTGTGCATTTAGAGGATGTAATAAAGGCCAGTGAATCAGGGCCAAACGAGTCTTTCAAATCGGAGAACTTGCTGGCGATCAGGGTTAACGCTTCCTCCCATTCCGCTTCACGGAAATGGTCGCCTTCGCGGATCAGCGGCTTTGTCAGGCGCTCCTCGCTGTTTACGAAATCCCAGCCAAACTTTCCTTTCACACAGGTAGAAATGCCGTTCGCCGGCGCTTCCTCCTGCGGCTCGACTTTTAGAATGTCTCTGCCCTTTGTCCAAACATCAAAGCTGCAGCCGACCCCGCAGTATGTGCAGACGGTTTTCGTTTTCTTGATTCGTTCATCACGCATGGCGGATTCCATATCAGAAATGGCAAGAATCGAGCCGTAACCTGTTTCTACGCCTTTTGTGATCTCGATCATCGGACGCAGTGTTTCGTCATTGATTCCTGTTAAATATCCAGCTTCCCCTTCCATTCCTTTTTCCATCATCGCATTACATGGACAAACCGTTGAACAGTGGCCGCATGACACGCACGACGACTCATTGATCGGCACATCATTATCCCAAATGACGCGCGGGCGTTTCCGCTCCCAGTCAATGGTCAGTGTTTCAGTCACCTGAACGTCCTGGCACGCTTCAACACAGCGGCCGCACAAAATACACTGATCCGGATCGTACCGGTAAAACGGATTTGATTCATCCTTAGGGTAAGGCTTCTGATCGAACGGGATGCTTTGGTGATTGACTTTCATTTCTTTCACCGTATTATGTATTTCACATCCCCCGTTGTTGTAATCGCAAACTGTACAATAAAGCTCATGATTATATAAAATCTTGTCCATCCCAATGACCTGCGCTTTTTTCACATCAGGCGAAAGCGTATCAATGACGTCTCCATCCTTTACTTCAGCGGAGCACGACCTCTTTAGCTCACCATTGATGCTGACGATGCACGTATCACATGTTTCAATCGGCCCTAAGCTGGGATGATAGCAAACTTGCGGCACTTCAATTGAACTGTTGTTCAAAAGCTGAAGCACTGTCTGGCCTTCGGACGCTTCCATTTCAACGCCGTTTATTGTGATTTTTTTCTGTTCAGCCATCTCCATTCCCCTTTCTTGCTTGTGTATATACCGAATTACCCATTTCTGTTCCCTTACAAGTGATCAATAAAACATCCAAAGCGCACTAAAAGGTTTTATCCCAATCACACCGGGAAACGGGATGATAGATAAAAAAGGAGGGATCACATGAAAAAAACAATGTCTGTTCTAACAGCGGCAGCCGCACTGTCAGGCACTCTATCCGGCCTTGGCGCAGCACCCTTTCCAAATCAAACTCAAGCAGCCACGCTCTCCGAAGACACGAATCAATCTGCCGACGAGCTTGTCAAAGATCTCTATAACACCGCCTATAAAGGGGAAATGCCTAAGCAGGCGCAAGGCCTTGTCATTAACAAAAGCACGAAAGGCGACGTCCATGCCGCATTAGGGGAACCGGAAAGGCCGATTGCCGGAGACAATCGATTTGAATTATATCGCTGGAATATGGGGCAGCCGGGCTACGGGTTTTCCTACCATCAAGACATGACCATTTCAGAAATCCGCTACTTTGGAACCGGCGTGGAGCGGCAGCAGAATGTAGGCGGGGTTACCCCGGAAGTGCTGCGAAATGAATTAGGCCGCGCAAATCGAGTATTAACCGTCCCATTCACCGACGAGATCGATTATGTATATGATACAGGCCAATATGAACTCCATTTTGTAATGGGCACGGACCAGGCCGCTGACCATGTAAACCTTAAAGCAAAATAAATACTTGATGCGGCTCGTCAGCCGCTTTTTGATTGGACAAGCAGAGGAATATTCCTTACAATCATGGGAGTTGAGCAGAGACGGGGTATCAATTTTCAATGAAGCGAAAACGATGGGTATATGCAGCTCTTACCATCATCATCATGACGATAGGGCTGGGATCCAGAACATTCTCCAGTGTTCTGCCGGATGCTGTCAATCCTTATCTGGGGGACTCGCTGTGGGCCGCCATGATCTTTACGGGATGCGGGTTTTTATTTCAGAAAATGAATACAATAATGACGGGCATTATCAGCCTTTCTTTCTGTTTTTTCATTGAAATCAGCCAGCTGTATCACGCAGATTGGATCGACCAGATCAGAGACACTTCTCTTGGCGGCCTTGTACTGGGATACGGTTTTTTATGGAGCGATATCGAGGCGTATACGATCGGAATTGCACTCTGTACCGCCATAGAATTGATCGTTTTGGGACTCAAAAAGCGCCGCAACATGTGACGCTTTTTCAGTTGCCAAACAGGCCGCAATGGGAAAGAATGGTCTCCGCATCCAAGAGCGTTGCCTCGCTTATCGTAACTTGATGTTGAGCCATAAATGACTGAACGGCATGATACCCAACCGCATAACCGGCAAAGGCTGATAATCCCGCGGGCTCATAGCCTTGGACTTTCGCGATTGGATCACCAAACATATAACGGCTCACCTCCGAAAAGCCTTTCACATCTAGCACCTCATTGATGACATCAATGGAATGCCGCAGATCTTCTTGATCAAAACGTGTTACCCAAGGACCCAACTGCTCATCGCCAAACAGTTCTCTGGCAAATGACTCAGCCAACCCCTCAATCACAAGATAATCCCCGACACTCACAGAGCCATGATGAAAATCAACATACGAAAACCGCAGATTATGATGAAACTCATGAGCAATAATGGAAGGAATCCTCGGCAGGTTATAGCTGTCCGGATTCAGCCATACATGAATAAAGCCCGGTATCCCGCCAAATCCGCAATAGCCTTTTTGCAGCTGAAGTTTAGTGGGATCAGCGATATAAAGGCCGAATTTGATCTTGTCTGCATTCACCCGCAGCTGTTCACGCTCAGCAAAATGGATACATTGCCGCAGCGCAGATTCAGCTGTCTCTTCAGCACATGATTCTTTCAGTATTTGCAGTGCTTTCTGCCTGGCTTCAGCATCACGGACATCCAAATAACCAAGCATTTTCACAGCCATGAGGACATCATAGCCGTTCTGCTCCTTCGCTCTTAGCGGAACATGGATGGCGCTCCACATCTTTTCAAATGGCTTCATCATCGTATACCGAAACTCATCAACTCTTTTCTGTTCTTCCATTGAAAACAACTTTTCATATTGCTCAAAGGTTTTTTCCATTACAAATTTCATCCGGATTTCCCCCTTGTTAAAAACATACGGTATGCCGCAGCGTAAGGGTCAACATGCAAAATTAAGCCCTTTTGCACTGTAAAATCATCCAAAGCCGCCGATAGGTAAGGCATAGGAGGTGGAACGATGGATATTCCCGCTTTATCAGTTGCGATGCATCAAGCATCACTTGCCCAAAATGTTGAGGTTGCCTTAACGAAAAAAATGCTGGATACCGCCCAGCAAAATGCCGATCAAACCTTAAAGATGATTCAGCATCCGACGCTCGGACAAACCATTGATGTAAAAGCTTAACCTCATACCAAAGGCGGCCGGGAGCTCCATCCTCCCGGCCGCCTTTATTGTTCACAAAAAAGCATGCATATTTTGACTTTTCCCCCGTATGATGTATTGTTTGCCATATAGGGAGGTCATAAAGGACATGAAAAAACGGTTTACAAAGGCTTCATTGGTGTTATTCGCAGTTGTATTTATGTTTGCCTTTAAAGAAACGCCCGCCAATGCGGAAACCCATGCCTACGATGGAAAAAGCCCTTATTACAATGATTGCGCGTCCAGCGGCACTACAAAAAAATCTTCAAACTTAGTGAATGCCAACAATCAAGTCATCGGAGTGGTCGAGCTTAAATTCAGCAGTACATGTAAAACGGCTTGGGCAAAAATCACGATGAACAACACATTGGCAACAGGCTTTGAAGCAAATGCTGAGATTACACGGAACACGGACAAAAAGAGATACAACTGTGATTCTGCAGGCGGCAACGGAAAAGCGGTGGCCGGCCAAAAATCTTGTTATACACCGATGGTTTATGATTTAGACCCAAGGACTTCTTACGCTTTCGGCAAGTATTCAGGGCCGAATCTGAATGTTTGGGCCACCACAGGCTCTTACTAAAAAGAAAAAAGGCTGCCCAAACGGAAAACATCCGCGCAGCCTTTTCGTATTAATTCGCTTCTCTTTGTTTTTTAACTTCTTCAAGCTGGGAGACTGTCACCAATTGATAGCCTTGATCGGTGAGTTTTTTGATGATTTCATCGGCCGCATCAGCAGAGGTGCGGTAAATGTCGTGAATCAAGATGGTTCTTCCATCTCCCGCCTGACTCATGACCCGGTCAACGATCGTTTTTTTATTGCGTTCTTTCCAGTCTTCCGGATCAACATCCCATAATGCGACATCCATTTTCAATTGGCTCCGCAGCTCATCATTAATGCCGCCGTATGGAGGCCTTACAAGCGTTGGGCGGTATCCGCTTACTTTTTCAATCACATCCTGCGTGTCGTTAATCTGCTTTAACGCTTCTTTCACTGAAAGCCTTGTGAGAAGCGGATGGCTCCATGAATGGTTCCCCACCTCATTCCCTTCTTTCAGCATCCTTTTCAGTGTTTCCGGATAATATTGCACCCTGCTCCCAAGAACAAAAAACGTGGCATGCCCCTTATGTTTCTTCAAGGAGTCCAAAATCTGATTTGTTGTCGCAGGATTCGGGCCGTCATCGAAAGTAAGAGCGATGACTTTTTGATGGGGATCAATCGCTTCCTCTTTTGGCAATGAAATCACTTCATGCTTCGGCTTTTGCTCTTTTATTTTATTTTTGTTTTTTTCTTTATCAATATATTGCTCTTTCACAATGTCTTTTAAAAGGCTTTTCTTAATCGCAATCGATCGCTCTCCAAGATAGCCTGCCGCGACCTGATACGTATCGAAATAAAATTCGATATAATCTTGCTTGATGGCAAAGCGGCTGAAATTTTCTTTTTTCGGTGCCGTTCCTTCCTTTAATAGGGCATCATCCGCACGAATGTCCTTATCTTTTTTCAACTCATGATACGCAATGAACGAAAGCTCATGTAAATAGTCGGCGTCCTCTTTGAAAATATCATCAATTGAAAGAAAAGCTTGCTTACTAAAATCATAGTTAAACGTTTTTGTAATGGTTTGTCCATGTGCACCGGCGATATATTGATATTCATGAAATACAATCGCTACTGTCTGCTTGGCATAATGGGCAATTTTATAATCAACGTTTAATTCGTTGCGTTTTTTTGTATGTTCCTGATCGACGTCTTTCGTTTCCTTTTGAAATTGGCGAACCTCTTTCTCTGCGAAACTCTTTAATACCCCATCTATTTTTGCATTTTTAAAAACAGGATAATTGACCGCGTAATTGAACGTTTTACCGTCATTCACAAGCGTAGCGATCTCCACATTCCCATATTGAGAATCAGCCTTTACTTTCGTCATGACTGTTTCTTTTTTCAGTGAATTATGGAAAAAGCCAATGAGGCCTGCCACACATACAACTGTTAATAAGATATGAAACCATTTGATTCTTTTTGCCAACACCCCAAATTCCTTCCTTCATGACCATTTCGATTTATGTTTCATTAGTTAAAACTGTATCTATTTAGAAATATTTTTGTAACATTAAAGTAATATTTATTTCATATTTGTAATGTTATGAGATTTAGAAGTTCTTGTCAATCCTTTTCTTCAGAGAATTCATCATAAAAAAAACGATTTTAAGAATGTACATACACCCAACTCAAACATCGAGAATATGGTAAAAGGAATAAAAAAAGCTAGGGAGGTTTTCCTCTTGGAATACCCTTTGAATGAACAGCCATTTGAACAAATGACACCTTATGATGAAAGACAGCCTTATTATTATCCGCGCCCACGACCGCCTTTTTATCCGCCTTATTATTACCCAAGACCGTTCTATCCGCGGCCGCCTTACTATTACCCGCGCCCACGACCGCCTTACTATCCATGGTCCGGTTATGGCGGCGGTTTCGGCGGCGGCTTCGGAGGCGGCTTCGGCGGCGGATATGGCGGAGGATATGGCGGAGGATACGGATACTAAGCGCCATTAATCAAAATGGGGGCAGTCCAGCTCCCCATTTTTTTGTTTTAAAAACGACAATATTATGACAAATCTAGGAAATAATTGTGATTCTATAGCCGTCTTGTTACGATTACAAAAGCATGCAGTTTTGGGGAGGTGTCTTTTTGGAGAATACAAGTGATTCTGCAGCCATTTCTGAAGCCAAATACATAAAACCTTCAAATCGGGTAACAGTTTACGATTTTATCAAACTTGCAAAACCCGGGATTATCATATCAAACTCGATCGCTGCCTTCGGCGGATTCTGGATCGCGTTTGCAAGCGCAGAAAAACCATTTACAGGAATGGCTTTTTTGATGACAATGGTGACAGCAATGCTCGGAACTGCATTTGTTATGGCTTCCGGCACTGTCTATAACAATTATTTTGACCGGCATATGGACGCAAAAATGGCGCGCACCCGCAGCAGAGCGTCGGTCACAGGGAAAATGCCGCCAGCCATGATCGTCACGTATGGTTCTGTTTTAGGAATCACCGGTCTTGCGATGCTCTACTCCCTCAATCCATTAACCGCCCTTCTCGGACTGGCCGCTTTTATTTTTTATGCAATTATCTATACCGTATGGGTGAAACGAACTTCTGTGTGGAGTACATTTGTCGGGAGCTTTCCCGGAGCTGCGCCGCCATTGATGGGGTATTGTGCGGTAACCGGTGACATCAGTATGACTGCAGTGCTGTTGTACGCAATCATGTTTCTGTGGCAGCCGCCGCATTTTTGGGCGATTGGAATCAGACGCAAAGAAGAATATCGGGCAGCGGGCGTTCCGCTCTTGCCTGTTGTAAAAGGAAATCATGTAACAAAAATAAAAATGCTTCAATATATTGCAGTTTTGGTGCCGGTCACACTATTATTTCCTTTCTCTCTTCCCGCCGGCCATATCAGCTCATTTTATTTCTTAGCAGCCCTGATTCTCGGATGCATATGGATCAAAAAAAGCATCCAGGGATTCAAAACGGACGATGACGTGAAGTGGGCAAAGGATATGTTTGTCTACTCGCTCGTTTATTTTTGCTTGCTGTTTTTCATCATGATGGCAGATTCATTAGTCATGTTATTGATTAGGTGATCATCATGCAAAAGAGCCACACGTTAATGTGACTCTTTTTTGTTTGGAAACACAGCCTCTAATAGAAATGCCACGCAAAAAAACACAGCCATGCAAATCAAGAACCGGACGATCTCACTCAAAATCCAGCTATCAGCAATACGCATACCATCGGTTTCATGAAGAGTTGCACATATTGAAAAAATCATGAGTATATATTTTAAGGTTTCTTTGTTCATGAAATACCATCGCTTTCTTACATTGATCATGCAAACTCCATTCGGAGAAAAAACATGCCTGCATCACTGCATGTTTTGATTGTATGAAGTCCTTGTTTTTTCAGCCAGCCATTTGCTAAGTTCAGGCAAACAAATGAAAAACGCTTCTGAAAAAAAATAAATCTTTTGCGATAAACTAAGCGGCGGAAAGCTCGAACCGGCTGATGCTGTACTCTCTCCTAATGAAAATAAGAACATTAGAAAATGTAGTAACGGCATGAAAAAAATATATAGCATCCTTAATACGTGGATCGGGACGTGTACCTTTTTCTTAAAACCAATACAAGAAAAAATAAATCCATAAACGAAAAGACAGTACGTCCCCCAGCCTAGTATCGGGTGTGCGCTAAACCACAAAAATAAAATTGCTAACAAATACATATCACTCTCCACTCATAAACTCGAACTCTTTTTTCCATCATCAGGTATTATAAGCCAAAAACAAACAAAAGAATAGACATGTTGCTATATTTAGTACATGAACATAAAGAGAAGTAAAAAGGAAACCTATCTAGATGAAAAACTTGTGAGGCTTCTCCCTCTTGAATGGATTTATATTTCCATTTGAATAAACACTTTCTTAAAGACTTCGAAACTTCTTTGCCAATCTAACGTATATCTTCACAAGGAGGTTTCAAACGATGAAGGAGTATGAATTCGTAAGAGTTGAATTGAGTACCATGAGAAGAAGGCCTAAAGAAGACTACCAGCAAATCATCCATGACTATGCCAAAGAAGGCTGGAAATTCATTCAGATTTTTGCGCCCAGTATCAACGGGTATGGAGCGGCTGCTTATTTTGAAATGATATTTGAAAGAGATGCGTAAAAAGCTTAGTCTATGGGTCTAAGCTTTTTCATTTGCCCTTTATATCCCAATCTCGTTGCGTACCATGTATACAAGTTCAGCAAATGATTGCTCACATGCTTTGGCTTATTCTTGCTGCACTATTTTTAGGTCCATACCGATTTTCCCTGCACTGACCAATGATAAAATCAAGCGCTGCATCAATATAGGCTGGGAACCTTTGCATGCCAATTGGTGAGCAATTAAAACAAAAGCAGGCTCCCATAAATAGAGGGAAAACCCTCCCTCTATACTGAGAGCGGGTTCAACAATGATTAATTCCGTTTCCTTATTCATCTTTCTTATCTTTATCGGTATCTTCAGCATCCTCAACTGGATCTTCTGGATCAGCTTCATTATCGTTTTCATCATCTTGATTGATGGTATCATCCTCATCGACACCTGGCACGTTGTTATTGTCCGTATCTTGGTTGTTTCCGTTATGATCTTGATCGTTCTCTTCAACATCTGGGGCATTGTTGTCATTATTTTCATCTTGATTATTATTACAGCCCATTAATACAAAACTGGATAGGAACAACGCTCCTATCATTTGCAGCCATTTTTTCATTTTCATCCTCCTTTCTTCATTTTCATCCCTATCAGTTTGTCCAGCATGCTTTCTTTCATTCGTTGCATTCTTATCTGTTCTAACTTGATAACTGAAAAGAAATGGCTCGAAGATGAAGCAATACGATAAATAACAGCTCTTTTATTTGGTGATTTTGCATTGCTTGAGTGTGGTTTAAATGAAGGAAGCTGATCACATCCTTTCATACCATCAAAAAAACCCTTCCATTTAAGAAGGGTTTTCCATTCTGCGACCGTCAAGCCAAGCGTGAATTGATGCACTTGTTATCTAGATCGTTTCATAGATGAGAGACGATACACTCTGCCCGCCCCTCCAGTTTAAATACTCCAAAACCGTACGGCAGCAGCATATGATCTCCTTTTTTGAAGGTATTGATATTCACACCGGAGATCATACGGCCTTCTCCTTCAATCACACTGACCAGAAGGAACGGTTTTTGCTGTTTTAATGTCGCAGCTCCTGTTAAACGCCATTTTTCCACTGTAAAGTAAGCACATTCAACAAACGTGGTTGTAAGCAAATCATCTGTTTGTTCATATTGAATAGTGTGACGATCTGGAATGGATGGAACCTCTATCACTTCTAAGCTCTTCTCCAGATGAAGCTCGCGCATATTGCCTTCTGCATTTTTCCGCTCGTAATCATATAATCTGTAGGTTGTATCAGAATTCTGCTGTGTTTCTAAAACGAGAATGCCTTTTCCAATCGCATGAACGGTACCGCTTGGCACATAGAAGAAATCCCCCGGCTTTACCTTTACGCGGCGCAAAAGCTCGTCCCATTCTCCAAGTTCAATCATCGAGATCAGTTCTTCCTTTGTTTTTGCATTGTGGCCGTAAATGATCTCTGCGTCTTTTTCGCAATCAATGATGTACCAGCATTCGGTTTTTCCGAGCTCTCCGTTTTCATGTATTTTGGCGAACTCATCGTTCGGATGCACCTGAACGGATAAATCTTGGTCCGCATCTAATATTTTTGTAAGCAGAGGGAAACAGTCCCCTTCAAGCTGTCCGAATAAATATCTGTGGTGCTCCCATAATTCGCAGAGTGTGAACCCTTTATACATCCCGTTTTGAACAACACTTTGCCCATTTTTATGAGCAGCAAAAGCCCAGCATTCCCCTGTTCGTTCTGACGGAATGTGATAACCGAAATCAGCTAAAGCGGCGCCGCCCCAAATCCTCTCTTTGAAAACAGGCTTGAAAAATAACGGTTCAGTCGTCATGAAAATCCCCCCGCATTACACGATTTCATCGAGCAGCTTGTATGCCTCTTCTTTTGTTTGCACGGAGAGCAGCCGCTTCCTATAACTGTCATCCATTAGTTTCCGGGATAACATCTGCAATATTTTCAAATGCTGGTTCCCTCTGCTATCTTCCGGGACAGCTATCATAAAGATTAATTTCGCATCTGATCCATCGAGGCTGTTCCAGCCAACGCCTGATCGTTTGATCCCAAAGGCAACACTCGGCTCCCTGACCGACTCAGATTTTCCGTGCGGAATTGCGATATTCATGCCAATCGCCGTTGTCCCTTGTTGTTCACGCTTCAAAATGGCTTGTTTAAACCCGCTCTCGGACAGCAGCATACCTCTCTGTGACAGCTGTTGAATCATTTCATCAATAATGTCGTCCCTGGTCTCCCCGGATAAATGTGGGTCAATCAGCTCTGGGCTGATGATGTCTGTCAGTTTTTTGATTTCCGTCATCCCGGCTTTTTGGCTTTCGGCTTGAGTCGGCTGCGGTATTTCTTTCGCCGCAGCAGCTTCACTTGGCGGTGTAGTTTCGCTGAGCACAGGGGGCGCCACCGTAATATCCTTTTTTAATACATTGATGAACAGAGCAGTGACAAGAGATCCCGCAATCACAGCAATAAAAAACATCAAAACATGATCAACTGCGCCAAGCACTGCGACGATAGGTCCGCCATGCGCCACTCTGTCTCCGACATTTCCAATCATCGCAATCACAGAACCCGTCATAGAACCCGCCATAATACTGGGAATGACCCGAAGAGGATCCTGCGCCGCAAATGGAATGGCTCCCTCAGTGATACCGAAGAGTCCCATCGTAAATGCCGCTTTCCCCATTTCTCTTTGAGATGCCTCGAACTTTCTTTTTCCTAAGAACGTTGCAATGCCGAGGCCGATCGGCGGTATACAAATGGCGACGGCAATCGGTCCCATAATTTCATAGTTTCCTTCTCCGATCATGGCCGATCCAAACAGAAATGCCACTTTGTTTACGGGACCGCCCATATCAAATGAGATCATCGCACCTAAAATCAATGCCAGCAGGATGGAGCTCGACCCTTTCATACCTGCCAGCCATACCGTTAAAGATTCGAAAATTTGGGCTACAGGTGCGCCGATCAAACACACAAACGCCAAACCTACAATCAGTGATGCAAACACCGGGATAATAATAATCGGCATAATCGGCTGGATTGCTTTTGGAACTTTTAATTTTTTGATCCTGAGGGCAGCATACCCGGCCAAAAATCCGGCAATGATACCGCCGAGGAAACCGGCGCCGCTTGCGCTGTCATAAAAACTTCCAGTCGCTGCAATATATCCGCCGATCATCCCAGGCACAAGCCCCGGTTTATCAGCGATACTATAGGCGATATACCCGGCTAATATCGGAATCATGAACAAAAATGAAGCACTGCCGATCTGTTCAATCGTTTTCCAGAAAGAATCATCCGGAACGACTAAGCCTTTTGGCGTTTTTTCACCCCCAAGCGTTAATGCAACCGCTATCAATAAACCGCCGACTACAATGAAAGGAACCATAAACGAAACACCGTTCATCAAATGTCGGTAAATCGGATTTTGTTTCTTCTCCTGTTGATTGGTTGATACCGGGTTTGAAGCGGGATGGTAGACCGAGATATTCCCGCTAAGTGCTTTTTGAATCAATTCTTCCGGTTTGCGAATGCCGTCCTGAACCCCGACAGACAGCAATTTTTTGCCTATAAACCGGTCTTTGTTTACCGAGCGGTCTGCCGCAATAATGATCGCGTCCGCTTCCCGAATGTCCTCCGCGGTTAGCTCATTTTCCACTCCGATTCCGCCCTGGGTCTCGACTTTGATGGAAACGCCTAATCTGTCGGCAGCTTTTTGCAGATTTTCCGCTGCCATATACGTATGGGCAATTCCGTTCGGACAAGAGGTTATCGCCAACAGTTTCATATACATCCTCCTTTACACTATGAATCATAAGATCTTGTCTCAACTGTATACTGAAATCAGGCTGTAAAAATGGCTTTATTTTACCGTTAATTTCGGAAATAAAGGCATTTTTCCTTATAAACAAAAAAAGCAAGGAATCAATCCCTGCTTTAATAATCCAAATAAGATAAAAATGTCATGATGTCTGTTTCTTTCGTCAGCTTCTGGACGAAAGCCGGCTGCTCACTGAGATATGAAAGCTCACGAAACAGCTGCTTTGTCATATTTTGATCCTCGTGTTTGACAGCGAGCATAAAAACAAGCGATACTTTCTCATTTCCCCAATCAAGCGGTTCTTTTAATGTGGCAATCGCGATGGCTGATTGTTTGATATATTTAACGTTTGCATGAGGAATGGCTATGCCTGCCCCGATATTTGTCGCCGCCATTTTCTCCCTCATTACCGCATGAACCGCATACTCTTTTTCAACATAGCCTTTCTCAAACAAAGCAATCGACAGCTGTTCAATTAACTTGTAGCGGTGCTCTGCTTCTTGCTGCAAAAATACCAAAAAAGGCGTCGTATTGTTCAGCATTTGAAATGTTTTGTTTTCGCGTTGCGATTTTTCAAGCTGATCGACAAATACGTTCAATTCTTTCTCATCGCCAGGCTCTAAAAGCGGTGATACAACAATGTGAGGAATCGTTATATATTCCAAAGCAACGGTGGAGATGACAAGATCAATATCCTCATGTTTTTTTATAAAGTCCGCTAAATCCGATTTTGCGATACAAGCCATGACAGCGATTTGATGACATTTCCGTTCAATTTTCGTCCGCAGCAATTGTGACATCCCAATGCCCATGTGGCAGACGATGATCGCCTTTTTACGCGTCTCGCTGCTGTGATGCATTCGTTCGATCGCCGCCTGAAAATGCAGTGTCAAATATGCCGCCTCTTCCTCGGGAATAGGAAGATCAAACGTTTGATTGATGTCTTCCAAAACGTCAATGATCAGGTGAAACAAATAAGGATACATCTTTTTGATGTCATAAAGCATAGGATTTGATACAGAAAGATCGTAGCTCAGCCGTTGTAACACAGTATTCAAATGAATGCTCAATCCGTTAATCAAATCCTGGTCTTTGTGAAAATCCAGCATTTTCAGCTCTGAAACACGATGGATTAAATGCCTTACCACCTTAGGAAGCACAGCGTTTTCAAGGGTCTCTTCTTGCTGCTGTAAGTGATAACGAACTTTCCCGCCCAATATATGTAATGTTAAATACACGGCTTCTTCTTCAGGAAAACGGATGGCAAAAACCGGCTCAAGCCGTTGTAAACAAGCAAGAGTCCATTGATATTCTTTCTTCCTTTTTACGGCCGCCATTTCTTTTGGGGACAACGAGATCGGCTGTTTCATTTTGATCCGGCGAACCATGAACAAAGTATGCAGCAGCAAATTCTCAAATGTTTCATCTGCAAAATAGAGAGAATGCTTTTTTTGTAATGCTTTGATTTCTTTCGTCACAAAGTCGACTTCATAACTTAAAAACTGGCTTTTCATAAATCGGCTTGCAAACTCGGTGCTTTCAATCAAATCAGATATTCTTGCCAGTGCTTTTCTTTTATTTTTTTCGTTCCCTTCAACTTTTAATCCAAGCCGCTGCCTCGAAACCAGTGTGAGATCAAATCGCTTCAGCCACTCCTCTATCGCACATAGATCCTTTTTAATAGAAGATCGATTGACAAAATGCTGAGCGGCCATTTCTTTTGCGGAAACAGGCTTTACATTCATTAATAAGTCATAAGCCATTTGCAGCATTCTTTCTTCATCTGTCCGCCGCCTAGAATGGACATGTACTGTATGTAATTGTTGGCTTAACCAAGCCCTTTCCTGTTCCTCTATATGTAAAAAGACGCCTAACCCTGGTTTCCGAATGAGCTGGGCATGAGAATGTTCATTGAGATAATCCTCGATCGCTTTCAAGTCATTCCTGATCGTTTTCTCAGAACACTGTACCCTGTCTGCGAAATCTTGCACAACTAAATAGTCATCAGGTTCAGATAACAACAGATACAAAATCTCTTTTTGTCTTGTATTCATGTATTTCATCTGTTTTCTATCCTTCCTGTCAGTATCCGCTTGAACAAATGATAGTAAAAGTATACTATAAATGTAACCGTTTACATTATAACGTAACATCATAGAGTCAAAAGTTTTGTTTTTTACCGAAGGTTCCGGAAAAAGCGATTTTTATGTTTTGGAGTGTTCTATGATCCAGTTCGTAACCCGCTTCCCATTTCAATTTAATAGAATAAGAAACGCTCAGACATGGTGCTATCCTTCGTCTTAATACGCCTAAATCATCGACTAAGTCAACACAATAAAAAACGGCTAGAAACGTTATAACAACGCTTCTAACCGCCGTGTATGATTCCGACTGGGCTCGAACCAGCGACCTCTACCCTGTCAAGGACGAGACACGTATTCTGATTAATCATTAACAATCCTAAATAATTGCCTAAACCCTTGCCATATAAGGGTTCATGAGATTTAGTTTCCTGACTGATATTTGTTGTGGTTTTTAAAGTTTTTGTGACTCGATGGTGACACCAAAACATATAGACTGCCTACATCTTAATGAAAATAATGAGTTTAAGGCTTTATAATCTTTTTCTTCAAAAGAAACAGTTACACTATCTACTTTTTCAGAGTCTGCGAACATAAAGGTTGTTTGGCGAAATTTAACTTCTCTAGGCCCAATTATGTTAAATATACAGTCCAGGACTTTAAAACAGTCTATATCTATCCCATTTTCCCTATGGTTTTTGACACTTACAGTTATAAAACCATCGCTTATTGTAAATCTTGCTTTTTGCGGTGACATATTATGTCGCTTACAGTATGACTTAATAGCTGCTTTGAAGTAATCTTTCGAATCCATTGGTGCCCTCCTTCTCTCCCCCTTGCGATAACAAGAATACCAATCCATATTTTAACATACTGTAACATGTCAATATGTTAGGTTAATCCTCAAATTGAGGATTTACTCTTAGGGTGTAAACGTTACTTACTCCCTTTATATACAATATATAGAGTGCCTAAGAATCGTATTTAGTTAAGGGTGTATACACTATGTAAATACGCCTGTTGCAAACTAAACTAAAAAAAGGATAGACAATTTGTCCATCCCTCAAAGCTTATAACCTATGCACATGCAGCAATCATTGCTACATCACAAACAACTCCACAAGTGAAACCAGCTGGAGCATTAATCAAACCGACAACCCCACAATAGTTGACGCAAGCCAATAAACCTAGCGCTCCACAGGCAAAATTCTTTCCCCAAACACTAAAACCATTTGTGTGGAAGTCCCCCTCCTGAAGACCATCTGAATTTTTCCCATAAATTTTAAAAGAGTTATCATTATCTTG
This sequence comes from Bacillus sp. K7, assembly GCF_053903245.1. Lineage (NCBI taxonomy): Bacteria > Bacillati > Bacillota > Bacilli > Caryophanales > Bacillaceae > Bacillus > Bacillus sp. K7. The sequence goes on along the minus strand of NZ_CP096406.1, from coordinate 1,243,550 downwards.
GATCAATACATCGAGTTCATCAGAATCGCCATTAAAATCTTTTGGCATTCCTAATAAGCTAAAATTAAAAAATTCTTTAGTATCTTTGCTATAACCCAAAGTATAAATTATGGAATCGCCTTCTTCATTTTTATAAGCCCCATAAACAAATTCTAAATCAGATTTTGCACCTTCTTTATCAACTTGAGCGCCTTTGAATAAAAGACTCTTATCCTTTAAATCTACCTTTTTGTATCCGGCATTTTTGTATTCTTCAATGTACTTTTTAAACGTTTCTTTCTTATCTAGAGCTATTTGCTCTACATTTTTTACCTCTTGCTCACTAAGTACTTCAGTTTCGACATTGTAAACATTTTTAATTTCCTCGATGATTTGTTCTCTGTCTCTCTCTTTCGAACAAGTTGTACATTCTGTTTTGGCATTACTTCCATTTCCAATCGCTAAAGCATTTATTGGCATGATAGATACTATAGCAATTAAAAACATCAGCACAAACCTTTTCATACACTTTCCTTCCTTTCCAAAATATATTTAAAATACGCAAAAACGTATTTTAATCCTTACTATCATCTATCCAAACATCTCCAATCTTTGAATAGAAATATTTTAAAGTAAAACCTAAAGCAATTCCAAAGATCACAAATCCAATTGAGAAAATAAGAAATTCAACGGTAAATACAGGCTTGCCTTTTAAATAACCTATTAACAGTTGTCCAAGAACAAACACCACTGACATTCCTGTCGTAATTAGAGGTAAACTTCTAACCCATGTTGTAAAATTCTTTTTCATTTGTTCGATAGTTAATTTTCTTTTTGCCATTTTCATCACCTCTTTAATAATTAGGTTAACACAAACTCTTTTTCCAAAAAAATGAATATTACGAATCAAATTCTATACAACTTCGTTACTTATTTTCTATTTTAAGATTGAGACATTCTACATATTAATAGGTCTTACTTCTGCGCCACTCTCACAATTGATAATAGCCTAAGTAATGTTTTATCTTTGAGTACTGTTTGACATGTTTACAGTAGTATGTTATACCTTTCCAGGTTCACAACGAACCTCACAAATTTCTTTGTTATTTGTCTTGACTTTTCTTTTGATCTTTTGCTTGATTGGTTGAGACTGTGGACAACGGCTGGACAAGTTGTCTGCCTGAATTTGCTTGTAAAAAAATAAACAAACTCAGGCAGGCGACTGAAACTTGATTGTATATCCACTTGTGGTATCCGTGTGTTCACCCTATTTGCCGTTGGTTATTCCCCAAACAAGCCTACTGTGTCAAGTGTCCCTAACAGGTTCAGAAAACGGAAAATTCCGTTCTACTCGCTGAAACCCTTGATGATTCCGACTGGGCTCGAACCAGCGACCTCTACCCTGTCAAGGTAGTGATTACCTTCTGAACTGTTATTTTTATTTCTGACAAATACTTATCCATCAAGGGATTTCGAAATAGATGTCTGATCCCTTCTGAATAAAAATATTAATTGTTGGCAGGTTTGGGCAACAACTCGCCAACAATTTCCCATTAAAAACCAATGAGCAAATTCACAGGCTTACCAGTATTTTCTCCGTTGATAAGTGAACATTAGTTCGTATATATTTATTCAAGGAGATGATCGGAATGAGTCAAGGAATTAACGACAAGAGATGGGAACAAAAATTCATTTTTCCCGAGCAAAGGGCTGCCCTTTTAAACAGGAAGAGAGAAGTTCAGAAGATCGAAAAACCCATTCTTGATCAATACCAGCTGGAGGAAATGGCACGCACTATTTGCGAAGCCATGGAGTTTAATTCCGCTCTGGTCATCAGTATATACAGAGACGGCTTTATTGAAGATGTAACAGGGCATGTGCATTACATAAACGAAGTCAAACAGAAGCTACATGTGAAGGATTTAAAAGGAGATACAAGGTTTATTGCATTTGATGCTCTTCTATCCGTTAGGACATATGAAGTTTGGAGATGAACATAATAAATAATTTTATAAAGTCAAATTAAAAAGAGCCTTATACTCAGGCCCCTTAATTACTATTGTTATACAATTCTCCAAAAGAAAATATTAAATAGACTTTCAATTATTTGTTAACTAATCTTGTTATTAATAATGTTTAAATTAGTACAAAGATTTTCGTAATTATGATAGACTTTCAATTATTTTATAAATTTGCAAAGCCACACTTGTGCCTGTAACAGCAGTAGGTAACCAACCAAATATTTTTTTAGCCCTTGTTCTATCGCCTTTATTTACAGCACTTTGTAATTTCATTATATTATCTTCTGCATCTTTTCTTTCGTCTTCATCTGCTATAGCATTGAGAGAATCAACTAACTGTTTAAACAACAATTGATTTTGATCGTCCCCTTCGACATTAACAGTTTGTGACGCGTTATCCCCAGTATTAAAAGGAGAGTTTGTAATCGAGCTATTGCTAATATTAATACTCCTATTATCCACGTAAAACACCCTCCCATCGTCTGAAATACCTAGTATTCCGTTTTCTATAAGATCAGGAATATTAACTTTCCAAGATAGATCTATACCAGTACTAGGTCTCTTCTCTTCGTTACAGTCTTCTTTTTTTTTATAGATTGTAGCGCATTTTGCTTAAAATCGTCTGTAAATTGAAAAACGAGGATTAAATTCTCAGGATCGTAAATATCCTCCTCTCCACACCAACAATTATATACTTCCTCTTCATCTATTGGTTCATCAAGTGGAAAAGTTTGTCCTTTATCTCCGTTAGGGCAAATCAACATTTGTAGAGGAATTAATTCAAAACCGGATTTACTCATAAGATACCTTAAAACATTTTCATAACTTTCCTCTGTTAATCCAATTTTGCATAATACGTTTTCGACAGTAAAGTCTTCTATAGGAGGTTCATTTGCTGCCCATTGAGTCAGGAGATCGTTAATTTCATTGTAAAAAATTGGCATAATAAACCTCCTTTATTTTTTAGACTCTTGCTTTTTTATTCTCTAAAGTTTTTTCTTTATCGAGATAATTGACCCGAATAAAAGCTTCAATCACTTGTTCATAAACTATATCAGGTACAGTATTTTTAAACTTAAACCCTTCTTTTTTTAATTTAATTTCAAAAGAAGCTGGAATTTCTATTTCAGCTACTGGATCTGTAATGGTGAACTCGCAGACTTCATCGAAGATATCATCAACTGGCAAATTTGCATGCTCTGCGATTACTTCCTTTAATTTACTATAAGTCTTATCAACACGTAAATCAATCTGTTTTTTTCCTATTATGCGTAAAGCACCAACAGAAGAAGGGATGTTAATCTGCGTCGACACTAGGCCTGCTGAAAGCATATTAGAAATTTTCACAGCTTCAACTTTCGTAGTCTTTGTAAGTGAGAACCATTTATCATAAGGTTCACCAAATCCCATTAATTTTATAAGGTGTTCAGCAAACTTATTTCGATCCGTAAAAGCACATCTTAACTCAATAACTTGATCATTAAAATGTATGACAACTGTAGTGTATGAAGCGTAACCTTCCTCAATAGATGTATACCCTTTTTTTCTCGTCGTTGTTTTCTCAATGACCAGTTTCAAATAAACATCGTTATCTCTTTTTTTGATTGCACAAATCTGTATTTCAGGACTAAGTCTTGGTTCCCACTGATGATCTATCTGTTCTTTTCTTATATGTCCTTCTTTTATAAGTTTATTCAAGAAATCATCTGATGTTCTACAAGAAACCGGGAAATCATCCTCTGTCTTAATAAGAGTTAGATTAGTGCCAGCAAAGGTGTATTGCTCCTGTAAGTAATCTAATTTTTTTTCATGCCCATTTTCAATTAGTTCATTAATTACATCTTTAATATCTCTTCCTCTGTGTTTAATATTATTTTTCATTGCCAATTTTCTTATTGATGTTACTGGAACACTTCCATATTTCATTTAAACACCGACCTCTCTTTAAGTTAAAGAGCAGATCCACACTAGATATATTCAAAAAAATTTGATAATATGAATAAGAATTCTAATAGGCGGATTGACTCTATTTTTAAGTGGTTTCTTTAATGGAAGAAACCACTTTTTTATTTTTATATAATACCAAACATTTCAAATATTTACATGTTAATTCTCATATCTTTCAAATAATATAAAAAGATTTTCCCATGTGGTTAGAAAGGATCTAAGCTCATTTCACTAAGTTTTTTATTTTGTTTCGCAAATATTGTCAAGATTCAGTCCATTTATCAGATGGAACAAGCTGACGATCGATGCTTCCCCAAGTAAGAGTTTAAAAACAGGAAAAATAACTCACTCCAAATTAATTATTTCGCACTTTTGAATCACATCACAATCTTTCTCTCATTTATCCATGGTAAAATCTAGTTGGAACTTTTAAGTGAAAGGATATGAACATGAAAGTATTTGAAGCCAAATCACTGCTTTCCGAGGCGGATAAACGTACAAAAGAATACAAGGAATTAAGAAATCAGATGGTCAATCTTAAGAAGGCATTTAAAGCTGTAGCTAATTTAGATGACGGCGAGTTTTCCGGCAAAGGCGCCTACAACATTAAAGCATTTTATCAAGACCACGCAGGGGTAGCTGACAATTGGATTGACTTACTTGATATGAAAATTGCTTTCTTGACAAGCATTTCAGGCACTTTAGAAGACGCAAGCTTATCTGATGCATATATAGAAGAATCCTTCTTAGAACACGAGCTGGCTAACGCCTACACAAAATCAAAATCCATTATGTCTGAACAAAAGAAAGCCATGAAAGATATCTTACATGATATCGATGATATTCTTCCGCTTGATTTGTTCTCAACAGAAACCTTCAAAGACGAACTCGCCGATGCTGAGAATAAACGCAAAAAAATCGTCGATAAATTAGGCAGCGTGGACGAAGCGCTTGTTTCTGAATATGCCCAATCAGAGCTTAACGAGCAATTCATCAAGAAGGACTTCCAAAAGCTTGAGGAAACCACAGGCAAAGGCAAGAATGCTTCCCCTATCCACTACAATGCCAAAGCCTATCGAGAAAGTGACATACATAAGAAAAAAGGCGATATCTCGAAACAGGCTGAAGCCTATTTGAAGATCAAGAAAGATGAAGCGAAAGAACGAGAAATCAAAGAGCTGAAAAAGAAGCTAGCTGACGGAGTGATAGATCCGGATGAATACTTAGACATTGCGAAGAAGGTCGGCTATGAAAACCTGACACCAGAACAGCTCCAGTACGCAGTGCAGCTGGAACAAGCAAAACAGCTGAAGGCTGTCGGTGAAAATGTAATCAATGCCGGTAAAGCAGTAATTGATTTCGTCGATGGGGTTAATGATGGAATTAACGATGCGATTGACGATACGATATATGGCGTCAAAGACTTGGTTGTGGGCGCATGGGACTATTCGCAGCTCCCTATCGAACTAAAACTCACACAAACAATTACAACAGTTTTAAGCGTACCTTCTTATTCAAAAATCATCTGGACAAACCTTGCCGACTCATGGAATGATAAAATGATAAATGGTAATGCATACGAAAAAGGGCATTATATCAGTTATGTGGCAGGAAATATCGTTGGTACAAAAGGTGCGGGTTCCGCAGTGCAAACCACGACCAAACTTTCTAAAGTAGGTAAAGTGGTTGAAGGCGGAACAGCCTCTGCTCATGTGAATAAAGGGCTTGTAAAAGGAAACAAATTTTTAAATCCCTTATTAAAAAATAAATATGAACCTGCACTTGTAGGGATAGCTCAAGATATAGAGAATACCTACAATGTGAAAAATACATCTATATTAAAAAAAGAGATTCAATCAAAACAAGATCAATTCGTCCAAGCTGCACCATATACACATAAAGACGCATTCGGTAACACCGTCACAACCAACTTAAAAAATGGACATTTAAAAAATGATGTTCATCCTGTAACGGGAGTACCTTTTGATAAAGATGGCTTCCCGATTTTCGAACCAGTTACCGAAGTAAAGATTGATAGATCATTATATCTACAGAATGATACTGCACAATTTAAAAAAGCCACTGAACTATTACAGCAAGAAATTAATAAAAATCCAGAGTTAAAAAAACATTTTACAGAAATGCAGTTAAAGCAGATTTCAAAAGGCAAAAAACCAAAAGGTTTTACATGGCACCACCATCAAAATGAAGGTATAATGCAGCTAGTAGATGCAGATATTCATGGCAAGACAGGACATACTGGAGGAAGAAACATATGGGGCGGAGGTTCCAAATACAGATAAAAGGAGTTTATTAAAATGGTTGAATGGGATTTCGGAGAGCATCCTGTTAGTAACGAGGAAATTACTGAAGTAGAAAACATGTTACAAGTCAAGTTTCCAAAAGATTATTTAGAATTTGTCAAAATCTATTCCGGTGCTACCCCCTCTCCCGAAACTTTTGATCTTGAAGATAGGGAAGGAATTGCATTCGGATACTTACATAGCTTCCATAAAGAAAGCGAGTCATACATAGTTAACGTTTCTAATCGTTATCGAGATGGTAGAATGCCCGCCAAAGTAATACCGATTGCGGATGATGTGTTTGGCAATGAAATCTGCTACGATTTTCGAAAAGGAATCAGTAGTCCTTCTATTGTTTTTTGGGATCATGAAATTGCATATGAAAATCCTGATCGAGCTTTGAGTCATATATGTGATTCATTTACCGAGTTGATTAATAAACTATACGAGGAATAAACGGATAAATCCCTTCTCATAACGAGAAGGGATTCTCTTATTTTAGAAGAGATTCAAGTTTCGCTTTCGTTTTCGGTCCAAATGCCGTCAGGATTTAGTCCATTCATCAACTTGAACCGTCTGCTGGTGTCGGCGATGAAAAAGGAGATATATACCTTTTAACGGAAACGAAGATACTTATAAATCCCTTTTAAAACATTTAAATAAATAGGAGTGTTAATATGACTTTATACGAAGAATGTCTAGAGGCTCTTGGAAATAACAAAGAAGTCCTCACTATTTCTGAGACACGCAAATATCATGAACAACTTGGCGAAAGTTTTCCCTTTACATCATGGGGAAGAATTAAATGGGATGAAGTAACTACTCACAGATCTATTGATTATGCTGAAGATATCGACGAATGGTTCATTGAGAATAAAATAGATGATAAAAATGTTATTCTCCTCTGGGCTTACGGTGATTATCCAGCTGTAAAAACCAGCTTAGACAACGCTTTAAACGTAATTGATGATGTAACTGCTGTAGGTTCAGATACTTTCATGTTCAGCGAATCTGGTTATGTTATTGAATTTTTCCATGATGGAGATGTAACAATAGGAAAGGCAAGCTGAAAAATAATATCCATTGTTAGTCAAGAGGATCAATATGAATTTAGAGAAAAAAATGGAAGCTATATTAATTAAAAGAAAAAAACTTAATCTTAATGATGACTATGGAATTCAAAAAAGTTGGGATGAAATAATTGAAGTGCTCTCAGAAAATGAAGAAAATACAATTAACTATCTAGAAAATTGTAATAAAGAAGATTTATATTGGATCAGTGAGGTATTTGAAGATTTAGCTGAAAATTTGCAAAGTAAAGAACTTATTAATTGCTTAAGAAAATTAGATGAAAAGTACCCTGACTTAGAAATGACAAACGATATTGATATGGCAACGAGTTATATAGAATAAGATACGCACCATTTCTCAGATTTGAAGTTAACATTTCTTGGTGGTGATAAGTAATGATTGAAATCGAAGTTTCTGATTCTGTATTTGGATTCCTTGGCGGTTATTTTCATCAGGATATTGATTCTCCAGAATCAGCACTTGATGAATACTTAAATGAGATACCTCTAAGAGAGCAAGAAACGGATATAGTCGCATTAAGAGCATTTATTAACAGCAATTATTCGGATGAAGAAAAGAATGATTTTATCGATGAAGCTGCTGACGGAGTGGACATTCATAGTTACGGCGTATCTCCATTAATATGGCTCGAACAAGTTATTCAAAAAATCGAAAAAAATATTGAAACTTTTCAATCCATTAAACCTAAACAAAAACATAGCTGATTTTGAATCTCCCTTCAAAATCAGCTAAAAAATAATTTCGTCCCCTACTCGATGAATGATGACAAAATCAATAAATAAGCAAAGTAAAAAACCCTTGCTGCGCAAGGGTTTAAGCTATGATTCCGACTGGGCTCGAACCAGCGACCTCTACCCTGTCAAGGTAGCGCTCTCCCAGCTGAGCTACGGAATCATGATATGTATGTGTTGCTGGGTATGTTGTTGTCTTTCTGACAAGTTCTATTATATAACCTCCTCCCCTATTCGTCAACAGCTTTTTTAGAAAAACTTTTTTTCGGACTTGCTGTTCTGTTCATCGGCTATTATAATATGTCTTAATTTTCTAATAATAGAGGTGATAGAGGATTGCATTCTTTGATTTCTTCTGATGATGTTTGGGTTTTGTGGGGATTTATTGCGGTGTGGGCAGCAGTGAGTATCGGGCTGGAGCAGCGCTTTAAGTGGGCGTCCGCTGTGTCTGGCGCTATCATTGCGCTTTTAGGTGCTATGGTGTTTACAAATATAGGAGTTCTTCCTGTTGAATCGCCTGTGTATGATACTGTTTGGTCTTATGTGGTACCGCTGGCGATTCCCCTTTTGCTGTTTCAGATCAATGTGCGGCAGATTTTTAAGGAAAGCAGGCGTTTGCTGTTTATTTTTCTGATTAGCTCCGTCGGAACTGTGCTTGGGAGCGTCCTTGCTTTTTTTCTGTTCAATCAGCATATTCCTTACCTCGATAAAATCGGCGGAATGATCAGTGCTTCTTATATCGGCGGCGGGATCAATTTTGCGGCGATGGCGGCGAAATTTGAGACGCCGGGGGAATATGTGTCGGCTGCCGTTGTGGCTGATAATATTATGATGGCGCTTTTGTTTTTGATCTTAATCAGCATTCCTGCAGTGAAATGGTTTCAGCGGCATTATGCTATGCCGTTTGAAGAAAAAGTGAAAGCCGATGGAAAGAGCGGAAACAGTGCAGAAAGCTATTGGAAACGGAAGGACATTTCTTTAAAGGATATCGCTTTTAATACCGGTGCTGCTTTTGCGCTTGTTGCGGCTAGTGTGAAAATTTCCGGCTATTTTAAAAGCCTTTTTTCTCATCCCCTGTTAACCGGAACGCTTGGCGATCAATATCTAATGCTTACGTCTTTAACGGTTCTTATCATTTTTCTTTTCCCGCGTTTTTTTGAAAGGCTGAATGGATCTCAGGAGCTTGGAACCTTTTTGATTTATTTGTTTTTTGTGGTGATTGGCATTCCTGCAGATTTGCGCTTAATCGTCACCAATGCGCCTCTTATTCTATTATTTGTCTTAGTTGTTGCGATCAGCAATTTAACTGTTTCCTTAGCCGTCGGAAAATTATTCCGCGTGCGGCTTGAGGAAATTCTGCTCGCTGTCAATGCTGCTGTCGGGGGGCCAACGACCGCTGCTGCGATGGCAATTGCCAAGGGATGGCGGGAGCTTGTCGCCCCGATCATGCTTGTCGGTACGCTCGGTTACTTAATCGGGAACTATGTCGGCACCTTTTTGGGAAATTGGTTTTCTTCTTTTTTATAAAAAGGATAATTGCAGTTTCCTTAGAATAATGTAAGAAGATTGGGGAGATTACTGTATGCTAAAAGGAAAAAACATCTATGTAAGACCTTTAGAAGTAAAGGATGCGGAAGAAAATCTGCGGCTGCAAAGCGAAAATCAGGATTTCTTTGAACAGTTCTCCATGATACGCGCAGACGATTACTATACGGTTGAGGGGCAAAGAAAACGAATAACTGAGTATCAGCAAAGACTGGAGAAAGATGAAGAGTATCATTTTGGCATTTTCACTGCGTCAGACAATACATTAATCGGCACGGTTTCGCTCTTTCAAATCATCCGCGGGGCGCTGCAAACGGCGTTCATCGGGTATTTTTTAGACAAAGCCCATAATGGAAAGGGCCTGATGACAGAGGCCGTCAAATTGATTGTTGATTTTGCGTTTCACGAATTGAAACTGCACCGTATTGAAGCCGGTGTGATGCCCCGCAACCTCGGGTCCATGCGTGTATTGGAAAAAGCAGGATTTCATAAAGAGGGCATCGCCCGAAAAAATGTGAAAATCAACGGCGTTTGGGAGGATCATCAAGTCCTCGCGATTCTTAATCCTGATGATGAATAACAAAAGAAGCCGGGGCCATCCCCGGCTTCTTTTTATCGAACCGCCACTGGCGCAATTTCTTTCAGCGCTTGTGCGAAATCACGTTCTAAATCGTCTGCATGTTCGACTCCCACGCTAAGACGGAGCAGGCCGTCTGTGATGCCGCGTTTTTCACGCTCTTCCTTAGGCATTGCCGCGTGAGACATCGTTGCCGGATAAGACAAAATCGATTCCACGGCGCCGAGGCTTACAGCAAAGACCGGAAGTGATACATTCTCTACTAATTTCTTAACGGCATCTTTGCTTTCAAGCTCAAATGATAGCACGGCGCCCGCTCCCGCCGACTGGCCTTGATGAATGTCAGCGCCCGGATGATCAGCCAGACCCGGATAATACACGCGTTTCACCGCCGGATGCTCCTGGAAAAATTCCGCAAGCCGCTGCGCTGTTTGGCTTGCTTTTTCTAAGCGGACCTGCAATGTTTTTAATCCGCGCAGCACAAGCCAGCAATCTTGCACGCCAAGGACGGCGCCGAATGCGTTTTGCAGCTTATACAGCTGCTTTCCAAGCTCTTCATCCTTGACAGCAGCCAGGCCTGAGAGCACATCGCTGTGTCCGCTCAAGAACTTTGTTGCGCTGTGAAGCACAATATCCACGCCGAGATCAAGCGGCCGCTGCAGTGCCGGTGTCATGAAGGTATTGTCCAGAAAGGTCAAACAGCCGTTTTCTTTTGCGAGCTGAACCACCGCTTTTATATCAGTAATCCCAAGTGTCGGATTTGACGGTGTTTCCATATAAATGACCTTCGTGTTTGGTTTGATATTCCGCGCCACTTCATTAATGTCCGTCATGTCGACAAACGTATGCTCAATGCCAAACCGGGTCAGCACCTCTGTCACCATGCGGAAGGTTCCGCCGTATACATCTTCTGTCACAAGAACGTGATCGCCCTGTGACAGAAGTAAAAATGCTGTCGAGATCGCAGCCATGCCTGAGCTAAAAGCCAATCCTCTCGTTCCGCCTTCCAGTGCGGCAATGGTTTCTTCGAGAGCTGTTCTTGTCGGCGTGCCTGAGCGGCTGTAGTCATATGCGCCAAACTCTTCAAATGAAGATTGATGAAATGTTGATGCATGCTGGATCGGCACACTGACGGCCCCTGTTGAACCGTCTGTTTTAAATGGATTGTGCACGAGCTGGGTTTCCAGCGTCCAATTGTGATTACTCAAATGAAACAGCTCCCTCTTTGACCTGACATAACGCCTGTTTTAGGTCTTCTTTTAAATCTTCCGCATGTTCAATTCCGACCGAAAAGCGCAGCAGACGATTGCAGACCCCGTTTGCGATGCGGATGTCTTCAGGAATATCCATGTGCGTCTGTGTGGCTGGATATGTAATAAAGCTCTCCACCCCGCCGAGGCTTTCCGCAAAACAAATGGTCTTCAGCGCTTTTAAAAACGGGTTCACCCACTCTTCTTTTTGCAGACGGAAGGACAGCATGCCGCCTTTTCCGGGATACAGCACATCCGCAATTTCTTCCTGCTCTTCTAAAAACGCCGCAAGCTCCTGCGCGTTTGCCTGATGCTGGCGCATTCTGAGGCTCAGCGTCTTCATTCCTCTCATGAGAAGCCATGAATCAAATGGAGGCAGGACAGCGCCGATGGCATTTTGGTGTTGAAACATTTCTTCTCCAAGCTGTTCATCTTTCACAACGACAAGCCCCGCAAGCAGGTCGTTATGCCCGCCTAAATACTTGGTTGCACTGTGTATCACAATGTCGGCTCCCAGCTCAAGCGGCTGCTGCAAGACCGGTGTGTAAAATGTATTATCAACGATCAGCAGAAGACCGTGCTCTTTTGTGATCTGGGCGATCTTTTCAATGTCCGCCTCCTGCATGAGCGGATTTGTCGGTGTTTCCACAAATACCGCTTTTGTATTCGGCGTTATCTTGGAGCGTAAACAGTCTTCGTCGCTGAAATCATCATAATGAAAGGTCAAGCCATATTTTTTCCATTCATTTTCAAACAAGCGGTACGTGCCGCCATATAGGTCGGATGAAACGATCAGTTCGTCTCCGCTTTTAAATAGCGCCATAATTGTTTGGATGGCCGCCATTCCCGAACTGAAGGCAAGCCCTCTCGCTCCGTTCTCTAAGCTGGCGATCGCGTCCTCCACAAGCTGGCGTGTCGGATTTTTTGTGCGGACATAATCAAATCCGGTTGATTCACCGATCCCTCTGTGGCGGTATGCTGTTGATAAATAAATAGGAGGACTCACTGTCCCCGTTACTTCGTCGCTTCGGTTCCCGATTTGGGCTAATTTCGTTTCAACATGCTGTGACATATAGCTGACACCTTCCCTTTTCAAAATAAAAAACCCCTTCTTCATAAGAAGAAGGGGTTTAAACGCTTCCTCTTATCTTCCAAGCATAAAACGCTTGCTGGATTTAGCACCTTGGCGCTTTGCACATATGCAAAACAGGCCGGTTGCTGAGGTTTCTAAGGGCCAGTCCCTCCACCTCTCACGATAAGAAATATCGATTTCAATTTTCTGATTGTTTTATATTAACTTAATTCGCAGTTTATTTCAATACTTTTTTCTTCGAGTTCCGAACGGTTTAAAGAGAGAAATTTCTAATAATTCATGGTACAATAATGGAAAACGCAAGAAAGTCTAGTTGTCCTGGAGGAATGTATTATGGCACCGAAAAACGGCACAGTGCAAGAAAAGAAATTCTTTTCGAAAGAGCTTAACGAGGAAATGACATTGCTCGTTTATCTGCCGTCCAACTACTCCCCTCTTTATAAATACCATGTTATTATCGCGCAGGACGGCCACGATTATTTCAGGCTGGGGAGAATTGGCAGACAGGTCGAGGAATTGCTGTCCAAACGTGAAATTGACCGGAGTATTATTATCGGTGTTCCTTATAAGGATGTTGATAAACGCAGAAAAACCTATCATCCGGAGGGCTCCAAGTTTTCAGCGTATAAACGGTTCATCGCCCATGAGCTCGTACCGTTTGCGGATGATGAGTATCCTACTTATCATGTCGGCTACGGACGCACGCTGATCGGCGATTCGCTCGGAGCGACCATATCGCTCATGACAGCACTCGATTATCCGAATATGTTCGGAAACATCATTATGCAGTCTCCCTATGTTGACAAGCATGTATTGGAGGCCGTGAAGCAGTCGGACAATATCGAACACCTCACTATTTATCACCAAATCGGCACGAAAGAAACTGACGTCCACACGACTGACGGGAACATTCTGGACTTTACAGAACCGAACCGTGAGCTGAAACAGCTGCTGGAGAAGAAGCTTTCAGATTATGAGTATGAGCCATTTGAAGGAGACCACAAATGGACATACTGGCAGCCGCTTATCACGCCGGCTCTGAAAAAAATGCTTTAATACTCAATCATACTTTATTTCCAGGAGGGACATAATATGAAATACGGAATCGTTTTATTTCCATCAAAAAAACTCCAAGACCTTGCGAACTCATACAGAAAGCGCTATGATCCGAGCTATTCCTTGATCCCGCCTCATATGACGCTGAGATCATCGTTTGAATTAGCGGAGGAGAAAGCCGATCAGCTAGTATCACATCTGAGAGCCATCGCAAGGGAGTCCCATCCGGTCGTTCTGAAATTGACAAAATACAGCTCATTTGCGCCTGTCAATAATGTCATTTACATCAAAGCAGAACCGACGGAAGAATTAAAAACACTCAATGAAAAACTATACACCGGTGTGCTGGCTGGTGAACAGGAATACGCTTTTGTCCCGCATGTGACGGTCGGCCAAAATCTTTCCGACGATGAGCATTCGGATGTTCTGGGACAATTAAAAATGCAGGAAGTGTCGCATGAAGAAATCATTGATCGTTTTCACTTACTATATCAGCTTGAAAACGGATCATGGACCGTATATGAAACCTTTTTGCTAGGCAAAGGAGAATAATATTTGGAAGCAGTTATCGCAAAAAATGAACAACAAATGAAAGACGCATTTTATGTAAGAGAAGAAGTCTTTGTCAAAGAACAAAACGTGCCTGCTGAAGAAGAAATTGACGAACTTGAAAATGAGTCGGAGCATATCGTCGTATATGACGGCGAAAAGCCTGTCGGTGCCGGAAGATGGCGTATGAAGGACGGCTGCGGCAAGTTAGAGCGGATTTGCGTATTGAAAAGCCACCGCTCCTCCGGTGTCGGCGGCATCATTATGAAAGCGCTCGAAAAAGCGGCCGCGGACGGCGGTGCTTCGGGCTTCATGTTAAACGCGCAAACGCATGCTGTTCCGTTTTACAAAAAACACGGGTATCGTGTGATTTCTGAAAAAGAATTCCTCGATGCCGGCATTCCCCACGTACAAATGATGAAAGACTAAACAGCATCCGGGTCTATTGAGATCCGGATTTTTTCAAGCACATAAAAAACCGTTCTCTGGATGCGAACGGTTTTTTATACATATCGATTAATATATGTGCCTATCCCTTTTTCTCGCAACATCTTATAAAGAGAGCGCTTACGTTTCATCTCGTTCACTTTTCTTTCAGCGGCCGTTTGATTCTCCTGCTGTTTCTCCAGTTCCTTGTATACCCGCTGAAATGGAACATAGTTGATTTTTTCGGTTCCGGCGTAATCCTGCTTATGACCGATCGTTCGATTTGCATATTGAGCGTATTGCTGGTTTTGAATGTGACCTGCATATATCATACGATACCCACCCTTCTGCTATCTCTTTTCCCTTAAACATACTTTTTGAAACACGTTTCTTTTGTTATGATAGTCTTTGTCTGTATTGAACACCTTTTTTTGATTGGGAGGACCCCTTTTTGAAATGCGCCCGACTGAATGATCGAACGATACATTTACATACATATTCGAGAGAACACTATCAATTCCTCTTTGAAGAAGGAATAAAAGGACATTTAGTTTGTTCTCATTGCGGAAAACCCGTTTTGTTAAGGCTAAACATCGCTGATCCTCCGGAGTTTATCCACCGCCAGCCAGGCCACTTTCCGGCATGTGAAGAGGCCTGCGGAACGAAACCCGCTCAAGAGGAGAAGAAAGAAGAGTATCAGGAATCCGGTGTCTTTCGTTTGCCCAAAGGAAAAGCGATTGCGGCTGACTCGTCTCCAGCTGTCGCGGAATGGCAGCGGCCGAGAAGCATTAAACCCGGAACACCATTCGTCCAAAAAACAATAGAACCTGATACAAGCCTTTTTCCGTCTGTCGGCTTGAACACGGATCAGCTGAAAGCTGTCACGGAAACAGAAGGCCCTCTGCTTGTGCTTGCAGGTGCGGGAAGCGGAAAAACACGCGTGCTGACGGCTCGTGCCGCCCACATGATTGAACATTTAGGCATAGCGCCGGAAAATATGCTGCTTGTCACCTTTACGACAAAAGCCGTCGCCGAAATGAAAGAGCGCATGGCGAAGCAGTATGGATTACAGCCGGCAAAAGTCAGAAGACTTGTCACCGGAACATTCCACAGCTTCTTTTATAAAATCTTGTATCACTATGATTCTGCCAAATGGAACGGCGAGCATTTGCTGAAAATGGAGTGGCAGCGGGAACAATATATCAAAAAAGCACTCTATGAAGAAGGCATAGATGAAAAAGAGTTCCCCGTTGATCAGGCGCTGCAGCAGATCGGCTTTTGGAAAAACACTTATGTGCCGAATGAACGCATCCCTTTACAAGATGAGTGGGAAAAACAAGTCTATCGATTATATGAACATTATGAACGCCAGAAAAAAGAAAACAACCAATTTGACTTTGATGACATGGCTTCTGCCTGCTACGAATTGTTTATCAATCAGCCGGATCTTCTGGAACAATATCAATCTCGGTTTACTTATATATTGATTGATGAGTTTCAGGACATTAACCCGGTTCAATATAAAATCATGCAGATGCTCGCCAGCCCTGAGCAAAACCTGTGCTGCGTCGGGGACGACGATCAGTCTATCTACGCGTTTCGCGGAAGCAATCCATCTTTTATTCTTGATTTTCAGAAGGATTATCCCGGAGCGAAAACGATTTATTTAACCGCAAACTACCGGTCAACACACCCAATCGTTTCCAGTGCTGATATCGTTGTGAAAAAGAACAAAAACAGATATGCCAAAATGCTTGAAGCCGCACGCGATGACGTCCAGGTCCCTATGCTGTTTTATCCTTATGACGAAGAAGAAGAGGCCACAATGGTCGTATCCGATATCAAAGAAAAAATTCAAAACGGGGCAACCCCTGAAGACTTTGCGGTTCTCTACCGCACAAACAGCGGAGGCCGCGCCATATATGAAAGGCTTCATCATTCGTCAATTCCTTATACAGCTGACCGCGGTGTCCAATCGTTTTACAGCAGACGCATTGTCCGCCAGATTCTCGCATACTTGTACGCCAGCCAAAATGAGGATGACACTGAGGCGGTTAAGCACTTGCTGCCTGCCTTGTTCTTAAAGCAATCCGCTTTGAACACACTGAAGGCGCTCTCGATTACCGAGGACTGCTCGATGATTAAAGCGCTGGCCAAGCTCCCTGATCTGAAGCCGTTCCAGCTCAATAAAATCAAGAAAATCGTGCCATTTTTTGCAAGCCTCCGCACGATGAAGCCGGTTGAGGCAATCACCTTCGCCGAAGGAAAAATGGGCTTCTCCGAGTATTTAAAAAAACGGGGGAACGAAGGCAACAAGCTAGAAAAAGGCTCCGATGACCTGCGTGACATTAAAGTCGTCGCCAAAAAATTCAAAACCATTCCTGACTTTCTCGCCCACGTAGACCATATGAGGGCCGCCGAGAAAAACAAAACGGATGATAACGGCGTTCAGCTGATGACCATTCATCGCTCAAAAGGCCTTGAATTCAAAACGGTTTATGTGTTAGGCGCGGTTGACGGCTCGATACCGCACGATTTCTCATTAGAAACAGCGAGAAAAGGCGATGAAGCGGCTCTTGAGGAAGAAAGACGACTATTATATGTAGCCATGACCCGGGCCGAACAGCATTTATATTTGTCTTGTCCCGCCAACAGACGCGGCAAAACGGCCCACCGCTCAAGATTTTTGTATCCCCTTTTACAGCAAGTAAGACAGCCCTTGCATAACTAACAGCCCGGCAGTGATCTGCCGGGTCTTTTCTGTAAAAAAAGCCCGCTGAAAAAGTCAGCCAGGCCATCCGCTTATTTGTTATCCAGCATTTTAGAAATTGTGCCAAAATCAAGCTTTTCTTTACCGCTTGTAATCGATTGAACAATTTTATCTTCTAATTCCTTTGGCACGCGTCTGTTTGCCAGCTGTGCGACACGGCTAATTACGCTGCGCACTGTGTTTTCATCTTTAAAATTGGCGTTTTGAAGAGAGCCGGCAAGATTCATGACATCCTTCATATTGACGCCTGTTTTCTTTTCAATGTTCTTAAAAAATTGATTATCCATAATGCGCCTCCTTTAGGCGGAGTAATACGATATTATATGAACACCAATAAGTGATGTGCCTTTCTCATTCCATTTTTTCCTCGAATCAGTTTACAGACTCAAGGAAGCGCGGATTTTCCGCACTTCCTCTAACGTTTTAGCAGAAATAAGATGCACCTACGATGATAAGGAGAATGAACAATACGACTAGAAGAACAAATGTTGAACCATAGCCGCCGCCGTAACCGCCAGCATAACCGCCATAACAGCCGCCACCGCAGCTGCCGCCGTAGCCGCCGCCAAATCCGTATCCAAAGCCCATAGTTAAGCACCTCCTTTACTCTCTATACACTATGTGAGCCGCTTCAATCGGTTTGGATATACGCATAGGGCGATTGCGGATTTATAATTGTCCGTACTGGTCCTGGCGTTTTTTAAGGAAGGCTTCGGTTTTTTCTGCCAGCTCTTCAATTTCCTCTTCAAACGCCAGACCAGCTTCGTCAAATGCATCCAAGTCTTTTCTGATGCGGCTCATGATGTCTTCATGCTCTTTTTGCTTTTGTTCGTGAGGTTCATATTTGCCTTCAATCCATTTTTCGAACTCATTCACTAATATCCCCCCACTTATGATATATGCTGGACGAGACCACTCCGTTAAAAAACAAAAAACCGGAGCCCCCCCGGTTTTCGTTGTCAGGCTATTGAGGCTTTTTCTTTTTCTTTCCGCACCCGCAGCCTTTCTTTTTGATCTTTTTTGATTGATATGATGAATCTGTATATGGAGTTTTTTGGGAAGGTTTATTGAATTGATTCATGTCGTTCCCTTCCTTTCCTTATGTCATATATGCTACTTTATGCGTATTCTTGAAGAAAGTTGCTGGTGGCAATGCCTCATTCTTGTAGCCATTTTGATACGAGTGTTTCTATAATGCCGGCAAGACCGGCGATCGCCAGCAGTAAAATCAGCCACTGCGCCATTTGCGGAATCAAAGCCTGGCACAAAATCAAAAATCCGGCGCACCACACGCCTGTACACCAATAGCAGCTCAGCAATTCACCAACAAAGGCCCTGATGCCAGTCCCCTTGATGACAATATACGTTTCCACGTTCCCGTCCGCATCCTTTTCTTCCTTCTCTTCTTGAAACAGGCTGCGAAGCGGCGCCATAATCGTGTCAAACACCAGCAAGCGTGCGAGCCGGAAGACCGCAAGCGAAAGAAGAGCAATTGTCAGCCCATTGATAACCACTTGTTCACTCCTTTGCCAATCATGATCCCTTCACATATATGCAAAAACCCTATTCTTCATGAATTGTATCTTGTCCGGCGCAAAATTGGTTGTTTTTCTTATTCCGCTCTGCACCCCATTTGCATTATATAGAGTATGGATAAGAAAGGAGTGAAGGTTATGTCGATTGAAGAAAAAGTTGAATCCCTGCATCCTGCAATATTTGAGCAATTATCAAGCGAATTCGAGCAGCAGATCGAAGTGATTGATTGCGAAAATATCACAATAGATACATCACATATAACATCTGCCCTTTCTATACAAGCCTTTGTGACAACCATGATTATCCTGGCGACCCAGCTCGTCATCGCCGATGAGGATTTGGCTGACGCAGTGGCAAGCGAAATTCTTATTCTCGATAGCTCCCAAATCAAAAAAAGAACCATCATTAAAATTATCAACAGCCGAAACATCAAAATCACTTTGTCTGCCGACGAAATAATAACCTTTGTACAAATCTTGCTTCAGGTGTTAAACAGCATTCTCAATGAACTTGACGTCCTTTAACCCTTTCTTTTCACAAACTTAAAAGCCGAGGTGAGAACAAATGTCAGATAACGATAAAATCAAAGAAGAGCTTGCAAAGCTTCCGGAAGTTGATCCGATGACGAAAATGCTGGTCCACAATATTTTTCTTAAACATGGTGTCACAAAAGACAAAATGAAAAAAGTATCAGACGAAGAAAAAGAAATGCTCTTAAATCTAGTAAAAGACTTGCAGGCTAAATCCGAAGCGTTAATAGAAAACCAAAAGAAGAAAAAAGAAGAAACAGCCGCACATGAGCAAAAGAACGAAAAACCGCTAAGCCGCCGAGAGCAACTCATCGAACAGCTCAGACAAAGACGGCAAAACAATAACAATTCAAATTAATCATAAAAAATAGGGCACTTCATCATGATATATGCCTCAGTCAAAGTAAGAGGCTCGCTCATTTAATAACAGTAAAAGAAAAGGAGGAATAGATATGGAAAGCAGACCATATTCTTGGGTTGCACTTGATCCTGACTGTGACCACCCGTTAGACGAAAAAGAAAAAAAAGAAGACAGAAAATGCAATTGCGATGTTTGCTGTAATGGCAATGGGTTTGGCAACGACAACGCCTTTATCGACCAAGATCTAGCTCAGGCAAATCTCAACAAACAAGTCTCCGATGAAACGATTATCATCAGAGATTCTTGTGACATCAATGTTACATCTACAGACGTTCAAGCCGTAACTTCAGTCGTAACAGCACTTAATGCAGCTGTCGTAACAGCTACTCTGACATCCATTGCAGATGGAGTAATTGCCGAATTAGTCGCACAAGATTTATTGCAACTTACAGCTAACAAACAAGTTAACCGCCAAAAACTTCTCATCGAATGCTCCCGCGGCGTAAATGTCTCAACAGTAGATGCCGATATCGCAACTCTTATCTCTACAGCAACAAACACCCTTGTAGCGATCCTAGTTATTACTCTTGTTCTCTAGAACCTAAAAGCAGAGCTAAAAACGCTCTGCTTTTTCTTATTTTCCAAGCATATGATGAATATATAGACGTTCACCCACACCAAGTGGGGCACGGGTACATATGTTGTTAAGGACTAAAGTCAAATACCCTATAAAGAAGGAGCTGAAATCAATGAGCTGCGGAAAAACCCATGGCCGGCATGAGAACTGTGTATGCGATGCAGTGGAAAAGATTTTAGCAGAGCAGGAGGCAGTTGAGGAACAGTGTCCTACTGGCTGCTATACAAACCTTTTGAATCCGACAATTGCAGGTAAAGACACAATTCCGTTTCTCTTGTTTGATAAAAAAGGCGGATTGTTCTCCACTTTCGGAAACGTGGGGGGATTTGTGGATGATATGCAATGCTTTGAGTCCATTTTCTTCCGCGTTGAAAAATTATGCGATTGCTGTGCAACACTGTCTATTTTACGCCCGGTCGATGTCAAAGGCGATACCTTAAGTGTTTGCCATCCTTGCGACCCGGATTTCTTTGGGCTTGAAAAAACAGATTTTTGCATCGAAGTGGATCTCGGATGCTTCTGTGCCATTCAGTGCCTGTCACCGGAGCTAGTTGACAGAACATCCCCTAACAGAGACAAAAAGCATCATCACAATGGATAAACACTTGTAAAGAGGAATCCCCTTCCAAACTCTATTACAGGTGCAAATCATTCAGCTGCTTCCGGCGTGAGGCAGCTGACTCTCCATCATTTCGCCAGTCTCAAGAAATTTATAAGGCAGGAGGGATAATATGAGCCAGAAAACATCAAGCTGCGTGCGTGAAGCTGTAGAAAATATTGAAGATCTGCAAAACGCTGTTGAAGAGGACTGCCCGACAAGCTGCCATTCAAAGCTTTTATCACCAACCCATTCGCTGGGCGATACAGTGCCTTTCGTGCTGTTTACATCAAAATCAAATCCTCTGGTCGCTTTCGGAAATGTTGGCGAACTGGAAAACGGACCTTGCTTTAATACTGTATTTTTCAGAGTGGAAAAAGTTCATGGCAGCTGTGCGACACTGTCATTATTAATCGCATTTGACGAACACAAACACATTTTGGACTTCACCGATAAAGATACGGTTTGTGAAGTGTTCCGACTTGAAAAAACGAACTACTGCATTGAGGTGGACTTAGACTGCTTCTGCGCAATCAATTGCTTAAATCCTCGACTAATTAATCGCACGCACCATTAATAAAAGACTGAAAAGCTTGCAGCTCTGCAGGCTTTTCTCTATGAAAATAAGCTGCCGGGAACATCTGCCGGGCAGCTTTTTTCGTTTCCATTAAAAACCGAGCGGGTGCAAGGAGGTGATTTCATCAATCGCCAGTTCAGTCGGCGCGCCGTTTCCAGTCGTGCGGAGCAGGACGGAATCATTTCTTCTACCGACAATCACGCCTCTGTACGTTCTTCCGTTGGCTTCAATCAAACAAAGCGCTCTCGGCATGTTATGGGGCAGCTTTGTTAAAAAATCAATTTTTTCGTGGATCGTCATCTTGCTCATCGGTTTTTTCACTTTTCTTGCCGGCGGTGCTTTTTCCTCCGCTTTGGCAGCATTATGGACAGCCTCCGGTTCTTTTTCAGGCTTCCGGTCCTCAAGTTCAAGTGCAGGCTCTTCCTTTTTTTCAGCTTTAGGAGGCTCGTGTTCAACGGTTTTTTCAACGGCTTGCGGCTCTGCTTTCTGTTCCTGCTGGTTCTTTTTATTCTCTGTCGCTCTCATCTCTTGTATTTGCTGGCTCACTGGCTCAGCAGCAGGCTTTTCCTCTGCTTGTTTGATGTCCGTTGGCACGGCTTCCTCCTGCTGTTTCTCATGGTAGGCAGGCTTTTCCTCTGCTTTTGGCGGAGCGGGTTTGTCGGTCTTTTTTTTAATGACGATCTCCTGCATGGATGACCTTGTTGTTTCTGCGTAATCCGGCTGAACAATATACATGAGCGGTTTTTTATCCGCGTTTCGTTTCTTATTAGACATCTTCATCCCTCCGATTGTGTCATATTCTATCTATATGACAGAAAGCTGAAAATCAGAAGAAATAAAAAAGCAATCCCTGTTTGGGATTGCTTGCCATGATCCTGCCTTAGCGGGCAGTGATATGGAAACCTGAATCAACGTGAAGATTTTCACCTGTAATGCCTCGGGACATATCGCTGAATAAGAACGCAGCTGTATCGCCTACTTCTTCAGGTGTTGTCGTGCGGCGAAGCGGCGCACGCTCTTCGATGTCTTTTAAGATCGAGTTGAAATCGCTGATGCCTTTAGCAGACAATGTTCTGATCGGGCCTGCGGAAATGCTGTTGACGCGGATATTTTCTTTTCCTAAGTCGGCAGCTAAATATTTCACACTTGCATCAAGAGAAGCTTTCGCTACACCCATGACGTTGTAGTTTGGCATCACAAGCTCTCCGCCAAGGTAAGTCAAAGTGACAATGCTTCCGCCTTCAGTCATCATCGGACGAGCCGCTTTGACAACAGCTGTCAGAGAGTATGAGCTGATGTTATGAGCCAAAAGGAAACCGTCACGATTTGTGTTTAAGTATTCGCCGACAAGTTCTTCTTTGTTGGCAAACGCGATACAATGCGCGATACCGTGGACCACACCGACCTGCTCTTTAATGCTTGCGAAGCAAGTTTCGATTTCCGCGTCGTTTGTGACGTCGCAAGGAAGAATAATGGAGTCATTGCGTTCTAATGTTCCGGCAAGCTCTTGAACTGATTTCTCCAGGCGTTCTCCTGCGTATGTGAAAATCAAGCGTGCTCCCGCTTCATGCAGAGAGCGCGCAATTCCCCATGCGATACTGCGTTTGTTGGCAACTCCCATCACGACAATGTTGCGGCCTTCAAGTGAAACATTCATATGTATAAAGCCTCCTATATTTTATAAAGACATAGTATTAGTACCTGATCTTAATTCTTATCATATCATAACCTTGTCCAGATGAAAAGCGCATACAACGACAAACATGAAAGAGACCACCATCAGCTGGTGATCTCATTGGCTTGTTTTAAGCTGTTTCGTTTAAAGGCGAAATGGTTTGTTGGTCCGTGGCCCGATCCGATGCCAAGCGTATGTTCCACCGCTTCGCGGACAAAGTTGGCCGCAACCTCGAAAGCCTGATGGATGCTGTCTCCTTTAGCGGTTTGAGCTGTTAATGCCGCAGCAAAGGTGCAGCCTGTGCCATGTGTATGTTTCGTATCGATATAAGGATGGCTGATTTGCATAAACATGCTCCCATCGAAAAGAAGGTCAGTAATGTGATTGTCCTCAGGCTGGTGCCCGCCTTTGATAATCACGTTCTGCGCCCCCATCTCGACGAGCTGCTCCGCTGCTTTTTTCCGGTCATCCAGTGAGCGGATTGTCATTCCAGTCAGCGTTTCTGCTTCCGGCACATTCGGCGTAATCGTGTAGCTTCTCGGAATGAGCAGCTCTTTTAAGGTGGCAACTGATTCATCATGCAGCAAGGATGCCCCGCCCTTTGCAATCATAACTGGATCAACAATCACACGGTTAAACCCGTACTCGTCAATTTTTCTCGCCACTTCTTCAATCATTTCCGCATTCCAGAGCATTCCCGTTTTTACGGCGTCTGGTCTCAAATCTTCGGCAACAGCGTCAATTTGCTGGCTCAGCGCCTCCACAGTCAGCGGATACACTCCATGCACGCCAAGCGTATTTTGAGCGGTTACCGCCGTAATGGCAGACATGCCGAAAACATCAAGTTCCTGAAAGGTTTTAATATCGGCCTGTATCCCTGCGCCGCCGCCTGAATCAGAGCCGGCGATTGTCATTGCTTTATAAATCGTCATTACACTACACTCCTTACTTACCCGATCCATTTATGATAAATGGATTTTGCCCGGGCAATATCATTCGTTCCATGGATCAATGCTCTGCCGTCCCGAAACAGCACCATTTTCATATCATCCGAGCGGCAGGAAATTAAATACGGGTTCGCGGCTACATGAAGCCCGGCTTGCTTCAGCTGGCCGGCCAGCACTTCAAGATCCGCTTCTTTTGTGAAGGATGATCTGATTTGCACCGTGTTCCTGCCGCACAATACAGCCGCTTTTGTTTGGTTCTCATATGACAAAAACGGAAATTCCTTTGTGCAACAGCTTGGGCATGCGTCATGTTTGAGGCCTGCCACTCTCACCTCTGACCGTTCGTTTTTCCACAAGTCAAAAGAGCGCAGCAGTGGCTCGAACTCCTCTCCTGTCAGCAGCTTCAGGGCGTCTGTCACCTGAAAGACCGCTACCTGCATAACAGCCGGGCTGATGATGCCGGCTGTGTCACATGTCGCTCCGCCAATCGGAAGTGTATCAAGCAAGCAATGCAGGCAGGGGGTCGATCCCGGCACTACGGTAAAGGTAAGACCGTAGCTCCCTACACAGGCACCGTAAAGAAAAGGAATGCCTTCTTTTACCGCAGCGTCATTTACGATCAGGCGGGTTTCAAAATTATCGGCCGCATCCACTATGATGGAAGCATCCTTAATCAGCTCGAAGATATTTTCAGCTGTCACATCCATGACAAAGCCCGTCACATCGACATCGCTGTTAATCGAACGGAGGCGGTGCTCAGCAGCGGCCGCTTTCGGCATTTCTTTTTTGACATCATCTTCTGTATACAGCTGCTGGCGCTGCAGGTTGCTCCATTCCACATAATCTCTGTCGACAATCTTCACAGAGCCGACACCCGCTCTGACCAGCATTTCAGCACTCGCTGTTCCAAGCGCGCCGGCGCCGATAATCACGGCGCGCGATTCTTTCAATTTCTTCTGGCCGGCTGGGCCGATCGGAGCAAACAGCTCCTGTCTGGAGTACCTGTCCGTCATACAGGAAGACCTTCTCCCGGACTGCTTGCCGTTCCGTATTGCTTAAGCGGAATGCGTCCCGCCTCATAAGAAAGGCGTCCCGCTTCCACCGCGAGCTTCATCGCACGCGCCATTTTAACAGGATCATTCGCGCCAGATACAGCCGTATTGAGGAGTACGCCGTCCGCTCCAAGCTCCATTGCGTATGCCGCGTCTTTAGGCGATCCGATGCCGGCGTCCACAATGACCGGGACTTTCGCCTGTTCAATAATAAATGACAGATTCAAAGGATTTAAGATTCCTTGTCCAGAGCCAATCGGAGATGCACCAGGCATGATGGCATGAACGCCAAGCTCTTCCAGCTTTCTTGCGAGCACAACATCATCTGATGTGTACGGGAGCACGATAAACCCTTCTTCAAGAAGCTGTTCGGACGCTTTTAATGTCTCAACAGGATCAGGAAGCAAGGAACGTCCGCACCCGATGACTTCCACTTTAATCATGTCACAAAGTCCTGACGCTTTCGCCAGCCTCGCGATCCGTACCGCTTCTTCAGCGGTGCTGGCGCCCGCTGTATTCGGCAGAAGCGTATATTTGGATAAATCAAGCTGTTCAAGAAAATTAGGCTGGGACGCTTCAAAAATGTTCATTCTCCGCACAGCAAATGTTAAAATATCAGACTCGGAAACGGCCACCGCTTCCTTTTGGATGTCAAACGATGGGTATTTCCCCGTCCCCAGCAACAATCTTGATTGAAATGATTTCCCGCCAATGGTTAACATGCTCATCCGCCTCCTACAAAATGGACAATTTCAATGACATCGCGATCACAAAGCTCAACTTCGTGATAATGTTCTTTGCCGATAATTTCTTTATTTCTTTCAACGATAACGATTTTATTTTCAAGCTGATAGAACGCCAGCAGGTCTTGAATTGTACCTTTGTCTTTTTCCCACTTCACGTCTTTACCGTTCAGCTGTAGCATCATATCTGAACCGCCTCCTTGCGATCAATTCGGAATGCGTGCAGCCAGTCTGGATTGACCTCTTTATTCATGATGAGATCACTGACCAAAGCGCCGGTTGCCGGAGCAAGCAGAATCCCATTTCTGAAATGGCCCGCCGCAAATACAATACGGCTGTCCTCAGGGTGTCTGCCGATGTACGGTTTTCCGTCCTTTGTTCCCGGACGCAATCCAGCCCAAAAACGGTCCACCTTCATATTCTGAATGGCCGGCAGCATCGTTTTTGCTTTTTTCATAACCGATTCCAGCCCGCCAAGATCCGGTGTTTCACTCCAATCACCCGGCTTCATCGTTGCGCCGACAACCAGTCTGCCGCTTTTTCTCGGTACGATATAGCAATGGTCATGGTAAAGTGTTTTTGTCAGCGGTATCTCATCATTCCAAACAGACAGGCACTCCCCTTTTACAGGGAAAAATGAGTGATTCAGCCCAAGCTGTTTAAAAAACATTCCGCTCCACACCCCGCTGGCAACCGCGACATGATCCGCCCATACATAGCCATTCGGCGTTTCGATGGACAGCGCTTCACCGCCACGTTCCACATTGAGGACGGGCGTATGCTCAAAAATCTCAGCCCCAAGCGCTTTTGCCGCTTTCGCATATGCCTTGCAAACAAAATAAGGCTCAACATGCACATCATCTTGAATAAAGGCTGCCCCGAAAATGTCACCAGACGTATAAGGCTCTTTTTCTAAAACTTCTTCTTTTGTATGCCAGCTGACAGAATCCAAGCCATCCATCTTCCTCAGCCGCAGCACGTCTTCTTCAGAAAACGCAAGCTTAAACATCCCGCCGTTATGCTGCATGATATCAATACCCGATATGGTGTAAAGCTCTTCCCCAAGACCTTTGTACAGACGCTGGCTGTGCATGGCGAAATCAAAAAACGCGTCACGTTCCTCGCACTCGGCATGGGCGCCCAGCATTCCGGCAGCAGCGCTTGTTGTTCTGCCGCCCATTGTCCCGCTTTCAAACAAGGCGATTGTTTTGTTTTCCTTTGCTAAATGATAAGCAATCGCGGAACCGATAATCCCGCCTCCAATGACAATTGCATCATAATGCCTTTTCATAGCGCATCTCCTTTAGCGTACGGGAATATTGTCTGGCAGCTTCCAAAGGATCAGCGGTAGAAAAAATTCCCGACATGACAGCAATCCCGTCTGCCCCCGCTTGTTTTACGCCTCTTAATCTGCCCGGTGCCATCCCGCCAATCGCAATAACCGGGATGGACACCCGCTGCTTGATAGTTGACAGCAAAGACAAGCCTCTGCCTTTAAGGCCCTTTTTACAATCCGTTTCAAACACATGGCCGAACAACACACAGTCCGCATCTTCTTTTTCTGCTTGAATCGCTTCCTCCAGTGAATGCACCGACCGCCCGATATGAAGGTGCGGAAATCTGGCTCTGACCTGCTTCGGTGAAAAGCTGCTGCTCGGCAGCTGCACACGATGAATCGTTGAAAAAAGCGCAATATCCACTCGTCCGTTCATGACCAATTTCCGCTTATCAACACCGCCTTCAGATAAAAGCTCAATCAATTTCAAAATGTCAGCCGCAGATTTAGACCGCTCCCGAATGTGGATGCAATCCACTTCATTCTGAATGGCTATGATGACTTCCGCTAACGCTTCAACCGGCTTGCAGTCATCAGTTATGGCGTGAAGCTCCAAGTTCCTCCACCTCTTTTACGCCGCGGTCGGACCAGCCTTCTTTTCGATTGGCCATCCCCCAAAATTGATACTCATAAAAGCTTGAAATAACAAAATTCTCTTTCATCTTGGCACGCACTTCCTCCGTGCTGTTTTCCGCCAGCTCATCAAAGCGGTTGATTTGTTCTTCGACCTGCTGTCTGAACCAGTCACCGCCGTATGTGTTGATCCACTTCTGATAAATCGGATGCCCCGGATCACATGTCAGCAATTTCTCGCCAACCTCGTAATACAGCCAGTAGCATGGCAATAGGGCTGCTAAGATCTCAGCAAAATTCCCGCTCAAAACCGAACGGTACATATGGGATGTATAGGAGTACGCCGTTGGAGATGGCTTAAAGGCCTTACGCTCTTCCTCACTGATGTCCAACAGCTCCGCAAACTCGCGGTGAAGCGCCATTTCCGCTTCATATGTACCTTGGGCGTGGCTTGCCATCCGTCCCGTTGTATAAAGGTCCTTCGCATAAGCCGCGCCAAACGATTGCACCTTCGCAAAATGCGTTAAATAATAAGAATCCTGGAGCACGTAGTATTTAAAACGGTCAATCGGAAGCGTTCCATCACCGATTCCCTTAACGAACGGATGGACAAAGCTCCCTTCCCACCATTCTGCGGCTGCACTGCGGCATTCTTCTGAAAATTTCACACGTCATTCCCCCTGTCTGATAAATAAAAAAACCACTTTCCCGCAAGGAAAAGTGGTTTGGAATTGGCATAGTAAACGAACACAAATACCGCTCCACTTCCCTACGCAGGTCTGAACCTGTTCAAGTTATGAGGGTCTAAAAGTCACACTTTTATCTCAGCCCTTATGAAGGACACCCCTAGTGGTTATACAAATACATATTGAATTGTTCTGCATCTCTATATTAACACGAATCCCTATTTGGTCAAGGTTTATCCTTCCAACGATTTCTTAAGTTCCGTTACATACCCCCGAGATCCGGTGACAATTAAGCGGTCACCCAATTTCAGCCTTGTATCCCCATGAGGAACGATGCTGTCCACACCTCTGAAAATCCTGACAAAGATGACATCGCCTGTAAAAGGGAATTCCCGCAGAATCACACCGTCGTATGTGCTGTTTTCCATATTAATTTGATACAGCGAAGACTCTTCGTTCGTGAGCAGCTTCATAACACCAGGCGCTTCTATTAGCGCGCGAAGCAATGTTTTTGTCGACAGCAGCATAGAAAAGATGTTGATTCCCTGCTCCTTCAAAGTTGCTTCATTTTCGGGTGATCCGACGCTGGCAATCACTCTTTCTGTTCCTTTTTCTTTTGCAAGTAGTGCAATCTCCGCATTCATGTCTTCATTCCCGGTCGCAACAACCAGGATATCCGTATCAAAAATGCCGAGTGATTCAAGCGTCCCGTGTTCATAATCAGAAATCGCTTCAACAGAAAAAACTGATTCCGACAGCTTTTCCTCCGCGTTCTCTTGATAGACATGCACAACACGCACGTCATACTCCTCTTCCGGCAGTTCAAGAGTAACAGGCAATGTCATTTGGTTTGCGCCGATAAACGTAATGGTCTTTTTCTCCTCCGGCTGCTCCTCCCGTTTGTATAATTTTTTAAAGAAGACCGGTGAAAAAATACTGGCAATGACGGCTACTAACGTCAGCGCTCCTGACATATTTGCGCTGATCACGTGAAGCTGCTGGCCGATTGTCGCAGCGGCAATCACGAGAGAAAGCGTTGACGTCAGCAGAAAACCAGACGCCAAAATGGTGCGGTTATCATACCACTTCTTCAAGTACAGGACGGGAATAATTTTGCTGACTAACAGCGCCAAAAGCAGAAGCGGAATCATGATCAAAATTTTCGGATCTTGGAAAAGGGTCCAAATATCCAGCTTCACTCCGACCATCACAAAGAAAATCGGAATCAAGAACCCATAGCCGAATGAATCCAGCTGCTGAACAAGTTCTTTATTTGGCGAAAGAAGGGAAACGAGAACCCCCGCTAAGAAAGCGCCGAGAATATTTTCCGCCCCAAGTGATTCAGACAGGGCAACGAGTACGATAATTAACGTAAAAATGGCACGCGTCCCAATCTGAATCGTCCCTTTTGACATAGACTCAACAAATGAACGATGTTTAAAGATCCGGCCGAAAAAGTAAAGCACCACTCCGGCTGCAAACAGGATCATCAAGAGCCACATGTTTCCGCTGTCTTCTCCGTATAGAGAAGAAAACACAGCAAGAAGAATCATCGTGACCAAATCAGCAATAACGGCAACAAGCAAAATAATCTGCCCGATATTTGAATTCATGATCCGTTCTTCTTTTAACGTTGGAACGACAACGCCTAACGAAATCGTTGAGATAATGAGCGTCATTAAAAACGCATTTTCGATAAATCCTGCCAAGACGAACCCATAGGACAGCAGCAATGATAAAATAAATATACCGGCAAAAATAACGGACGCCGCAGCAAACGTATTGGGCACCGCTTTGCCGTTCGGCAGGAGCTGCTTTTTCTTTCCTTTCTCAAACGATGAAAAATCAATTTCAAGCCCGCTTAAAAACATTAAAAAGATAAACCCGAGCAGAGAAAGCGTCTCAAGCCATGTATCGCCCTCGACAACTAAATTAAGACCGCTTTTTCCGATAATCAGCCCCATAATGATTTCTGCAACAACAACCGGGATGGTCAGTTTAAAGCGATGCAAAAGGATGGGTGTCAAAAATGCAACGATAAGTACAACAACTAAAGATGCGACAGATGAATGCGCCATAATCAGAACCTCCTTTTTAAGTCAGGGTTATTTCAGTTCTCAATCAAAGAACAAAACCTCATTTTAAAAAAACATAACGCGATTTTAACAAGGATGGTGATAAAAAATAAAGTAAAAAGGTCTTATTTCTTGTTTAGAAAATAATTCTTCTATATTTTGCACATAAAAGCCTGTGATGACTCACAGCACTTTGCTCCATAATAAATAAAACAATCGGCAAGGAGGATCACGCATGGCTTACGATATCATCAGCGATATTCATGGCTGCTATGATGAAATGATGGCATTAATCCAAGAGCTTGGCTATTCAATAAAAAATGGAGTACCTGTCCACGAAGAAGGAAGGATGCTCATTTTTGCCGGAGATTTAACTGACAGAGGACCGAAATCGATAGAGGTCATCCGCTTTGTAGCCGGCGCTTACGAAAAAGGCGCTGTGCGTTATGTTCCTGGAAATCATTGCAATAAGCTGTACCGCTACTTAAAAGGAAATCCCGTGAAAGTCATGCATGGCCTAGAAACTACAGCCGCAGAGCTTGAGGAACGATCTAAAGAAGAAAGAAAAACAATCAGCGATCAGTTTATGAAGCTGTATGAAAAGGCGCCGCTTTACGACATCTTACATAACGGAGAATTAGTTGTCGCCCATGCTGGCATAAAGGCTGACGATATCGGCAAATATACCCGCAGAGTGAAGGACTTTGTGCTTTACGGCGATGTAACGGGTGAAACGTACCCGGACGGCAGACCTGTCAGACGTGATTGGGCTGCATCCTATAGCGGAAGCGCTTGGGTGGTATACGGACATACACCTGTTAAAGAGCCTCGAATAGTCAATCGCACCATCAACATTGATACAGGCTGCGTGTTCGGAAATAAATTGACAGGCTTTCGATTCCCAGAAATAGAAACCATCTCTGTTCCAAGCTCCCTGCCTTATGACGAATCGAGATTTCGTCCCATATAAAAAAGGAGAGAATCAATGATTCTCTCCTTTTATCAGGTCTTTCATATCTTGAGGCAATGTAGCATGAAACGTCATGCTCTCCTGCGTCAGCGGATGGATAAATGAAAGCCGCTCGCTGTGAAGGGCCTGCCGGCCAATTTCCCGTCTCGTTCCGCCGTACAGTGTATCGCCGCACAGCGGATGCCCGAGGTAGTTCATATGTACACGAATTTGATGGGTTCGGCCTGTCTCAAGCTGCAATGTCACCATTGTGATCTCATCAGTGGCATGTGTGACATGAAAATGGGTAACAGCCTTCTGGCCTGCCGGTGTCACCACCCGTTCAATAATACTGTCAGGATGTCTGCCAATCGGAGCATCGACAGTTCCTTCCACCTGTGTCATCCGCCCGTGAACCACTGCCATGTACCGGCGTTTCACAAGCCCGCTTTTTTGCGCTGACGATAAAATCGAGTGGGCAAAGCGATGCTTGGCAACAAGCATGAGACCTGATGTATCCCGGTCTAGCCGGGTGACAAGATGAACTGTCGCCCGCACTCCGTTTATTTGATAATGATGGATGATTCCATTTGCAATGCTGCCGGATGGGTGCTCTCTCGAGGGAATTGATGATACATACGGCTGCTTGTTCATCACAAGCACGTGCTCATCCTCATACAGGATATCGAGCGGAACAGGTTCTGCCAATAACGTGTCGCTCACCTGTTCCTCGGGAAACTTCACGACAAGAAAATCTCCCTTTCGCAAAACGTATTTGACCGTTACATGTTCACCATTGATCAGCAGGTCACCCCCGGCAAACTTGATATCGGTTAACAGACGTTTCGAAATTCCCAGTTTGCCGGCGTATTCTTTTACAGTCATTCCGTCTTCAACAGAAGTAATGTTCTTTTTGATAATAAATGGTTCCACGATACGTCCTCTCTATTCACCTTTTCCGATAAACGAATCCTGGACTCTTTTCCAAAATGGAAACGGACGAAATCTCGCAAACCTCACATTTTCGGATGCAACCTGGCAGCGGATCGACTTCACGTCCTTATGAAGAAGGGTTAAATGGTCAATCGTCACTTGAAAGTCGACTTCGTTTCTCGGTTTAATCATGCAATCATGATGGGAAGGCAGAAGCAGCGGCGATCCGACCGTCCGGAATACACGGTTATTAATAGAAGCCATTTCCGCGAGTTGGATCGCTCTAATAGACGGATGGATAATTGCTCCGCCCAGCGCCTTATTGTAGGCTGTGCTGCCGGATGGCGTTGACAAGCAAAGGCCGTCGCCCCGGAAGGTTTCAAAGAGCTGTCCCTTGATTTCCACATCAGCCACAAGGCTTCCTTCTATGCTTTTAATCGTACATTCATTCAATGCTAAATATCTCTCTTCCCGATCGTTTTCGTGATAGGTCACAATCACTTCGAGAAGCGGATATTCGACTGTATGATAAGGCGTTTTCGCAATCGCGAGAACAAGCTTTTCAATTTCATGAGGAACCCAGTCGGCATAAAACCCCAGATGACCCGTGTGAACGCCGACAAATGCCGTTTTGTCCAAGCGGTCGCTGTATCTGTGAAAAGCATACAAAAGCGTTCCGTCGCCTCCGACTGAAATGACGATTTCCGGTTCATTTTCATCCAGTTCCATATCAAAATCCAATAAATACGCCTGTATTTTGCTCTTCAGCGTATCAGAAACTTGATCTCCTTTTGATGATACGGCAAATTTCATGCTTTTCTTCCCCTTTACTATTGTTGCTCGCTTCCTTTTTTCTTTCTTGAAAAGGCAGCTTGAGCCTCCTGTATTTCACCCCTGATCTCC
Organism: Bacillus sp. K7; assembly: GCF_053903245.1. Classification (NCBI taxonomy): domain Bacteria; kingdom Bacillati; phylum Bacillota; class Bacilli; order Caryophanales; family Bacillaceae; genus Bacillus; species Bacillus sp. K7. The sequence continues at coordinate 1,210,100 of NZ_CP096406.1, read as the reverse complement.
GACATCTCTTCATCTAGCCGGGAAGCAGCTTCAGATGCGCGCTGAAGCCTTAGTTTCACTTTTTCAGGAATGTTTCCGCTGTATTTATAATTCAATGAATGCTCAATGGTCGCCCAAAAATTCATCGCCAGCGTACGGATCTGTATTTCCACGAGAACATGCTTTTCTCCGGACACCGTCTGTAAAGGATAAAGCACGACAAGATGATATGACCGGTATCCGCTCTCTTTATGTTCCGCAATATAATCCCTCTGATCCACAACGGTGAAATCTTTTCTGGCGAAAAGCATCTCTTTTACGATTTGGATGTCATCGACAAATTGGCACATGATTCTAAGGCCCGCGATATCCTGCATAGTTTCAATTTCATGCAGCGGTATGCTTTTCTTTCTCGCTTTTTCAAGTATGCTCGCCACAGGCTTGACGCGTCCGGTCACAAATTCGATCGGCGAATGTTCGTCCTCGTATTCATATAGTGTGCGAATCCCCTTGAGCTTCACTTTCAACTCTTCGACAGCCTGGCGGTACGGCACTAAAAAACGCTCCCATTGTTTGTCATCCATCATACATCCCCCAATTCCGAACCGGTTTCTATAAAAATACGCTCTTCACTTTGTCTTCCATTTCTTCTCCATAGTTTACATTATCTTTAATATTTTCTAAAAGATACTCTAATTCCTCATGCAGGCCGGCCAGTTCTATTGATTTGTCTCCCGCCTCTAAAACAACCGGAATTCTTTGTGCATGCGCCTGCTTGAGTTCCGGCCACATATGTTCCTTTATAATGGCATATTCAAAAGAATCAGCTAATTCAAGTATGTATACAAAAGCAAAGTTGTCAGAATCAACAAGCATTTGACCTGACGGCTTGCGTTCCGCTTCATTGCCTTCTGTCTCACAGACAAGGCGAAGCTGATCATCCGATAATGTTGCGTTCAAGATTTCGATTCTGTTTTGCATAATGCTCTCCTTTTCCAACAAAAGTACAGTTTCATTTTATCATATCAAGCTTGATATTGATAAACGTAACATCTAAAGAGATAATAGTAAAAATAAGATTTACGGGGCGGAAAGGAAGAAAAACATGAGCCAAGAAATTGAGATAGAATTCAAAAACATGCTAACCAAACAGGAATTTGACAACATAACAGCGGCACTCCAGCTGACAGAAAAAGATTTTACAGACCAAAACAATCACTATTTTGACACAGACAGCTTTTCACTGAAACAAAAACACGCTGCGCTTCGGATCCGCAGGAAAAACGGCGAGTATGTCCTGACATTAAAAGAACCTGCAGACGTGGGGCTTCTGGAAACGCACCAGCGGCTATCAGGGGTATCAGATCTTGCTGGTTTTTCAATTCCCGAAGGCCCTGTGAAAGACCAGCTGCATCAGCTTGAGATTGATACAGATACCATTCAATACTTTGGATCTTTAACAACAAACCGTGCTGAAAAAGAAACAGAAAAAGGCTTAATAGTTTTAGACCACAGCCGATATTTAAATAAAGAGGACTTTGAAATCGAATTTGAGGCGGCAGACTGGCATGAAGGCCAACAAGCCTTTGAGAAGCTGCTTCAGCAATACAGCATTCCTCAGCGAGAAACCAAAAATAAAATTTTGCGTTTTTATGAAGAAAAACGAAAGTCTATATAAGGTGGAATGACATCGTGAACGTAACGAATTGGGCATCTTTACTTCAGCTTCAGGCATTACAGTCCATATCTAATGCACGCAGCACAGGCACTCAAAATGATGCGGAAAGCCCGCTCTCAAGCTTCAGCTCTTTACTCAGCCAATACACAAACGGCTTGACGATACAGCAGCAAGCAACAGCACCTTCTGCACAGTCAATCCCGCTCAACCTGCAGAACAACGCTAGTTCAACAGCGCCGTCACTGCTTTCAGCATACGGGCTTCAATCATATACAAGCAGCCATTCAGGCTATATCACAAAAGCGGCAGAAAGCACCAAAACAGCTGCTGATGATGTATCTACAAACAAACAAGAAACAAAACGGATCAGTTCGGGAGACTTCTCCATAGACAGCGCGATTAAAAAAGCCGCTGATAAATATGGCGTCGATGAAAAACTAATCCGCGCCGTCATTAAGCAGGAATCAGGCTTTAATGCAAAAGCTGTCAGCGGAGCAGGCGCGCTTGGCTTAATGCAGCTGATGCCGTCAACAGCACGCTCACTTGGCGTTTCCAATCCACTGGACCCGCGGCAAAATGTGGAAGGCGGAACGAAATATTTAAAACAAATGCTGAATAAATATGGCGGCAATGTGTCTATGGCATTAGCGGCTTACAACGCCGGACCGGGAAATGTTGACAGATACGGCGGCATTCCTCCTTTCAAAGAAACGCAAAACTATGTAAAAAAAATAACTTCAGCCTATTACGCGTAACCAGAGCGGCTTTTGCCCTCTGGTTTTTTTGCGAAGTGAAATCCTACGCATTCCTGATTTTTATGTGATATGATATGAAATACAAACCTCGGCTCTCAGCCGAAACTAGCCATCAAACGCATAAAAGGCAGTTTGTTTGTAGAAATGATGCCTTGTTGCTAAAATAAATCATAGATGAAATGCAGTACTATATAAAATTACTTTTTGCAATAGGATTTATGATTCCTATTAGCCATATTTAAAGGAGTAGTCAACATGGGACAATCGTTTAACGCACCTTATGAAGCGATTGGAGAGGAACTTCTATCGCAACTTGTTGATACTTTTTATGAGCGTGTCGCGTGTCATCCTTTGCTGAAGCCGATTTTTCCAAGCGATTTAACAGAAACCGCCAGGAAACAGAAGCAATTTTTGACTCAGTATTTAGGCGGGCCTCCGCTTTATACTGAGGAACACGGCCATCCTATGCTCAGAGCAAGACATCTTCCCTTTCCAATTACAAACGAGAGAGCTGATGCGTGGCTCAGCTGTATGAACGACGCAATGGACCATGTAGGGCTTGAGGGCGATATTCGTGAGTTTTTGTTTGGCCGGCTGGAATTGACAGCAAGACATATGGTGAATCAAACGGAAGCGGGGGATCGATCATCTTGACAAACTATCAGCATGAGCAATACTTCGCCCATTGTCACGGCCATCCAAAAAAACCGCTTGAAATTTATATGTTTGTAGACCCTTTATGTCCTGAATGCTGGTCCTTAGAGCCCGTCATGAAAAAACTGAAAATCAGATACGGACGCTTTTTCACTTTGCGCATTATCGCTTCAGCGAGCCTTACCGCGTTAAATAAAAAACGAAAAAAGCATCTTCTTGCAGAGGCATGGGAAAAGATCGCAAGCCGCTCCGGCATGTCGTGTGACGGCAATGTCTGGCTTGAGCAAGATCCCCCGCTTTCATCGCCTTATATGGCTGCTCTCGCTTTTAAAGCAGCCGAACTGCAAGGAAGAAAAGCCGGCATGCAATTTCTCAGAAATATGCAAGAAAGCCTGTTTGTTTCAAAGAAAAATATTACGGACGAAAATGTGCTTTTGGAAATTGCGGAAAAAACGAGTCTCGATCTTGAAGAATTCAAAAAAGATTTGCATTCTCAAAGCGCGGTCAAGGCGCTTCAATGTGACATGAAAATTGCCGCTGAGATGGATGTGTCCGCGAATCCGACGCTGACATTTTTCAATACACAGCATGAGGACGAAGGACTTAAAGTACCCGGCAGCTATTCATATGATGTATATGAAGAAATCCTATTTGAGATGCTTGGCGACGAGCCGAAGCCATCGGAAACACCGCCTCTGGAATGTTTTATTGAATATTTCCGCTTCGTTGCCTCGAAGGAAATCGCTCTCGTATATGACCTGAGCCTTGAAGAGGTAGAAAAGGAAATGAAAAAATTGGCATTCGCTAAAAAGGTTGCCAAAGTGGAAGCCAAACACGGCATGTTTTGGAAGTCTCTCAGCACTTATTCAGATGAATATCAATCATGTGAAAAATAGCCGCAGGCGTATATATGCTTGAGGCTGTTTTTTTTGCGCCCTTTACCAAACTTACGTTCTGTTCAAAACACTAAAGAAACCGCGCCGGGATAAGCGCGGTTTCATATGTCTTAACGACAACAAAGGGGATGGGAGAAATTTTTCACGGTCAAACAAAGGGGTAATGTTTGTTTGTGATCAATTTCACATCCTTATGATAACAAAAGATGTCGACTTTTGACAACCTCTATGCTTAATGTTCATATTTTTGTCACAAAACATAACGGAGCCTATTCACTCATATCCTATATGGAAAAAGGACGAGGAGGAACGCTATGGTGCGTATTGTCATCTCAATTGTATGCATTGCCGTTTTTTTCTGTTTGAATATACTTGGCATGATGCAGATGCTGCCGCTTTATATTACCTCTCCTCTGCTGTTTCTGTCTATTTTGTTTACCCTCTACCGCCTGAACCACCGCAAAACCTTCAAGGGGTTTTAAAAAGCCTGTGCAGATTTCTGCACAGGCTTTCTTTTTTTAAGACTGCTTGACTTTCATCAGCAGCTCTTCCATTTCATCAAGTTTTTCTTCAAACATTTTGCACGCAGCTTCGATCGGCTCTGGAGACGTCATATCAACGCCCGCTTTTTTCAGGACATCAATCGGGTATTGTGAGCTTCCCGCTTTCAGGAAGTTAATATAACGGTCAACCGCCGGCTTTCCTTCCTTCAGTATCTGGCTGCTTAACGCTTGGGCAGCGCTGTACCCTGTCGCATACTGATACACATAGTAATTGTAATAGAAGTGAGGAATCCGCGACCATTCAAGGCCGATTTCCTTATCAATCACCATGCCGTCTCCGAAATACTTTTTATTCAGGTCGTAATAGACATTCGTCAGAAGCTCAGGTGTGAGCGGCTCCCCTTCTTGCGCCTTTGTATGGATCAGATGTTCAAATTCAGCAAACATCGTTTGTCTGAAGACCGTTCCTCTAAAGCCTTCAAGCATATGGTTGAGAATATATAAGCGCTGTTTTTCATCATCTAAATTGTTCAGCAGGTATTCGCCAAGTAGCGCTTCGTTTGTCGTAGATGCAACTTCCGCGACAAAGATGCTGTAATTGCCGTATGGATATGGCTGATGCTTTCTCGTATAGTAGCTGTGTACGGAATGGCCAAACTCGTGCACGAGCGTAAAGAGATTATTGACGTTATCATGCCAGTTCATCAAAATATACGGATTCGTGCCGTAAGATCCTGATGAATAAGCGCCATTGCGTTTGCCTTTATTTTCATACACATCGACCCAGCGGTTTTCCAGCCCTTCTTTTAAAATAGAGGCGTATTCTTCTCCTAAAGGCGCCAGGCCTTTCAGCATGTAATCTTTGGCTTCCTCATACGTGACCTTCATCCCCGCATCCTTCACAAGCGGTGTATACAGATCATAGATATGCACTTCATCAAGCTCAAGCACTTTTTTTCTCAGGGCGATATAGCGGTGCAGGAGCGGCAAATGCTTATTTATCGTTTTGACGAGGTTGTCGTATACTTCCTCAGGAATACTGTTGTTAGAAAGCGCGGCTTCACGCGCTGACTTGTACTTTTTCACTCTCGCGTAGAAGTTGTCCTTTTTCACAGTGCCGCTTAGAGTCGTGGCCATTGTGTTTTTATATTGTCCATATGTTTGATATACTGCGTCAAATGCATTTTTGCGGACTTCACGGTTTTCACTTTCTAAGAAATTAATAAAATTGCCGTGAGTAATCTGTTTTTCATTTCCCTCTTCATCTTTAATCGACGGGAATGTAATCTCGGCATTATTTAACACGCTGAACGTGTTGGAAGATGACCCCAGCACATCGGAGGCTTCAGCAAGCAGCGCTTCTTCCTTCTCGCTCAGCACGTGCGGGCGTTCCTTTGTAATCTCCTCAATCGCATGGGAGTACAATTTCAGTTCTTCTTTTTCAAGAATAAACTGCTGCAGTTTGTCTTCTTCTATGGATAAAATTTCCGGAACCAAATAAGCGGTTGCGCTTGCGGCCTGTGTATACAAGTTTCCGGCCTTGTCGTTCAGCCCCTGGTAAAAGGAATTCCCAGTATCTTGGTCAGAACGCATATGCGCATATGTGTACAGCCTGCCCAGCCGCTCCATCACTTTATCTTGAAACGTAAGAGCTTCGTATAAATGATCGGCTGAATCTGCCAGCTTTCCTTTATACTTAGATAAATCCGGAATTAATTCTTTTACAGCTTGAAATTCTTTATTCCAGGCCTCATCATTAGGAAAAATATCCTCTAGTCTCCATGTGTCTTCTGCCTTTACCTCACTTCTGTCAGGCAGTTGGTTTGCTTTTTTTTCCTCAGCCATGGTGATCCCCCTCGTTTTCTTTGATTCAAGCCAATTGAAAAAACCGCTGTTTCCCAATAAACTTGTGTTGTGAATATCTTCCGGTTTTTCACTGCCTTTTGTCAAATCATATGCAGTAATGAAGAGAACGAATGCCAAAAAAGCAGTAAAAACTCGAAAAACCTTTCCTTTTGTGCCTCTCAAAGCCAGCCCACCACCTTTTGTCTTAGGGTGAGCCAAATAGGACAAACTCATTCTATAAAACAGCTGCGGTCACTTTCTATGAGTTCCTGTAATGAGCGTACACCCTCTGCAGGCTGGTTCAGCACATATACTTCTTTCTGAGTCTCCCTTAAAAATCCCTTCTTGCACAAGAAATCAATGTACTGTTTAACAACTTCAGATAGACAGTCTTCGCTGCATTCGTATCTGAGTGAAATGTTCTTTTCATGAATGTGCAGTTTGACCTGCTGTAAAACGGCTGAAAAGCGAATTGGCGCGCGTTTACGCCCAAGACGTGTTATAAACAGATAAAGAAACCCCTGCCACACAAAAACAGGGCTCTTAAAAACAGCCCCTTTTTTCACAGGGACAAACACTTCAGTCGGGAGAAAAGAAAGGGGCGTCTGCCGCTTCTCATAAAACAGCTGCCTGAGGCGATTGGTCTCCTTGGAGATGAAGCGATGGGGTTTATGGCGAAAACGGTGAATGGCTTTTATCCAGGCGGAATATTGAAATGGGGGCATCAGTTCACTGAAAAAAAGATCGTTTGCAGTTGCACGATGGATAGGGATGGTTTGAACAGAGGAATAAGAATGGTTCGCGTAAAACGGAATGATGCAGCTGAGCCGGCTAAACGAACGCGTTTCCGGGCAATAACATATCAGGGATTTATAAGGACTGGCATTGATAAATTGCCAATGAAAAGCTGAAAACTGATAAAAGGATGGAGCAGTTCGTTTTAAGCGGCTTTGTCCCATAATCCATTGCACGAAGATTTCTTCTCGTGTGAAGCCCTCTGTCCGCTTTTGAAAGACATCTGGAGCGAGAGTGGCACATTGATATTCAACCGCAAGCATGCGCCCCTTAATCTTTGCCATGATGTCAGGTCTTTGTTTGATTTTCTTGATATATGGTTCTAATACAGGAGAGGCATGTTGCGTTTTCAGCCATACATACAGCTGTCTTTTTCCTTCTAAGTGGTAGGCGCTTTCCGGTTCTACTTCTATCGAACAGGACTTGTTCTGTTTATGGGCGAAATGAGGCGCTTTTTGAAGTCCGAGCTTCACATCAAGCTCTCCCCCGCACACAGGGCAGAAGAATCTTCCCCGCTTTAATTTTCGGCTTTGCTGAGCGCCTAGAAGGTGAAACATTTGGCCGTCTTCAGTCACAGCACTAAACATTGTCATCTCTCCTTTCCAGATGAGGTATACTTTCTGGAAAAATGGATGAACTCCTGTTCGCTGTATGTTCGGTGTATATGTATATTTTTGATTTTAGTTCTCAAAAGTGGCATTTCATTGCATAAAAAAAACCGATTTCCGGAAAGAAATCGGTTTGTTATGACGCAAAGTGTTTTTTTATCGTTTCCAGAGCTTGCTCAGAAATAATCAGCTTGCCGTATTCTTCGAGACGGTGTATGCTGATTGAGGATTCATTTGCATACTCCAACAGGATGCTTAGCTGATTTTCAACCTCTTCATCAGTCATATTGCCAAAATCCACATATAAATAATATCGGTTCTCAAACGAATATAAAGTCGTTTTGCTTCCGTTAACGTTTAATTTAGATAGAGAAATAACATCCTCAAAATCGTCAAACCGCAAGACAAATTGAAGCTTTTGCTCCTTCTCTTCCTGATTGACGTCTTGCTCTTCTTTTTGGAAGTCATCCAGCAAGGCGTCAAGATCTTCAGATGCTGGTTCTTGCTTTTTATCCTCAGGAATCGGCAGTTCGAGCTTTTGTCCGTCTTTGGAAAGCTGGGCTTTTGTGACGATAATTTCCAAACCTTTGTCCAGTGCCTGAACTTGAATCCAAAGAGGGCCTTCCACAGCGAATTCCTCTTCCTCATGAACTTCATCCATGACTTCCCAGAAAAGTTCTTCACTGCGCTCACGGTTATACCAGATTTCTTCTCTGTCAAAACCGCGATCTTCAATATCTCCGTAAGACATATAAAATTTTACTGTATGCTCGTTAATTCTTTCAATTTCCATTTGCCAACCTTCCCTTCTATATAAGATGTTGAAGGGACATCTAAGCTCCCGATTAATAGTACTTTACTACACTTTACCCATTCCGTCCACATCTTAACCTTGAAGAACGGCCAGTGTGAATTCCTTTGTATTTCTATTTTATGATAAAACAGTCACAAAAGAAATAAAAATGCACCTTTGCCCAAAAAACGGCAGTTGTGCGGCTGATATCATAAAATACGACCCGTCTCATATAGTAGTAGTACAAGCGATGGAACGAAAGCGAGGTGCCGATTCATGGAGCATGACTATCTAATTTCTCTGCTTATGATTGTGGGGATCGACCTGATCCTCGGCGGAGATAATGCGGTCGTCATTGCCATGGCCAGCAGAAATTTGCCGGACAAGCAAAGACAGCAAGCCATTCTTCTCGGAACATTTATCGCCGTTGCCATGAGAATCGGGTTAACAAGCGCAGCGGTATATCTTTTGAACATTCCTTTCTTGCAGTGCGCCGGCGGCATTTTCCTGCTGTATTTAGGATATCAGCTGCTGATTGAAAAAAAAGACACCCAGCACATCAAAAGCAGCACCTCTCTGTGGAGAGCGATACGAACGATTGTGCTTGCAGATCTCTTTATGTCGCTGGACAACGTCATAGCAGTCGCCGGAGCGTCACACGGTGAATTTTCTCTCGTTATCATCGGTTTGTGTGTATCGGTGCCAGTTATTATTTGGGGCAGCAAACTCATCCACATTGCACTTGAGAAAATCCCGCTCCTGATTTACGCGGGAAGCGGGCTGCTTGCTTATACTGGCGGGGAAATGATTGTCAGGGACAAAAAGCTGTCTTTTTTTATGGCGCAGCACGGCGCAATTGAAACGCTCCTCCCCATTTTAACGGTCGCGTTTGTTATCCTGGCGAGTATTTATTATCAGCAGGTAGAAAAATAAAAGAAGGCTGATGACTCAGCCTTCTTTTGATGATACGATCTATTAGTTTGCCAAACGCTGTGCTTCTCTTAATTGGAAAGAGCGGACTTTTCTTGGCAGGAAACGTCTGATTTCGTCTTCGTTATATCCAACTTGCAAACGTTTTTCGTCGATAATGATCGGACGGCGAAGCAAGCCTGGGTGCTCGTTGATCAAGCTGTATAAATCTTGCAGCGGCATAGATTCAACGTTCACGTTCAGTTTTTGGAATACTTTTGAACGGGTTGAGATGATCTCATCTGTTCCGTCCTCAGTCATTCGAAGAATTTGTTTGATTTCATCAATTGATAAAGGTTCAGAGAAGATATTTCTTTCTTCAAATGGAATCTCGTGCTCCTCCAGCCACGCTCTCGCTTTTCTGCATGAAGTACAGCTTGGTGATGTGTATAGTGTAACCATTCATCTTCACTCCTCTAATTAGTAGGATGAACATCTATTTTATTCTTAAATTGAAATTACTCTAAAAAAGGAATCTTTATAGGTATTATACTATAAAAAAGTAAGTGTGAACAGTATCCTAAGAAAAAAATGTGTCAATCCAGCAAATTTTTAATTTTAATGATATGTTCTGATTCTCAATTAGTCTAACTGATCGAAAATATTTTTTTGTTTTTCATCATCAATGAATTTCAGGACCTCATCCGTCTTTTCGTATGATTCCCCATACCATTTCTCATCTTTATAAGTATGAATGTTTTCATATGTCTGTTTCATGGCTTCAAGAATTTCTTCTTCTGATTCTGTTTTCGGTGACCAGTACAGAATCTCCATCTTGTTTACTTCATTCGTAGCCAATGACCGGCGCCGGTACCCAATTGACTGAGCATGCTTGAAATGCTCTCTTTGATAAAATCTCAGGCGCTTTTCTGTATCAGCATCATCTTCATCCACAGGCTCCACCTCGAGCAATATCGGCTTATTTTTCTTTTTCAGCTTCGCGATCAATTTGCCGCCAAGCCCCTGCCCTCTTGCATCCTTAGACACATACAGATAATCCACGAAGATAAAAGACTCAAATTCCGCAAACATTAAAATATGATGTTCGCCTTCATCTTTATGATAAATATCGCTCCGCTCTTTTAATAGAGCTTCCATATGCGCTTTTGATTTCATTTCTTCAATTGGAAAGTACTCGCTAAGCTTTTCATACCAGTTCATTGATTTGCTCCTTATGAGTTCATTGTCTTCATACTTTTAGATATACCCCATTTCTTCTTGTTTAAACAGCTTTACATCTATAAAGACGTACGAACTTCCACCATGGTTTCATTTTTTTTCAGCCAGGCGCTCGGTTCATTGTGAAGGGTATGCAAAAAGGCCTCATTAAGTGCTGCTTTCTCTTCTATAATGAAGCAGCCGCGGCTGTGCCAGTGCGATAAAAAAGGTTATGCCATATAATGCGGCAGCCGCGACAAAAACCGTTTTCGCACCAGCCGTATCAGCTACGAGCCCCATGATGGAGTAGGTGACGCCGGACCAAGGAGTCAAAATTGCATTTTTGGCAGCCATGATCCCGATACGCTTCTGTTTCGGAATAACCTCCTGAAGCACGGTTTCCTGGCAAATATCACGCACCTGATAAAAAGGCCCCATTGCAGCACAAGCAAGAGCACATAAAAACGGAATTGGAGAAAATGAGAACAAAAGAGTCAGCATCGACATGACTAGCGAGCTAAACATAATGGCAAATCCCATTTTCCGCTCAAAAAAAGCAGAAAAACGAATGGCAATCACACTGCCGACAATGGCACCTACAAAATAAGAAGCGTTAAACATCCCCCACCACACCTCTGTTTCATGCAAAACAGCCACCGTAAATGCGAGAAGAATCGCAGACGACCAAACAGAACCTGCCAAAGCTTCTATCATGTCCATTAGCGTAATGTCTCTTACAATAGGGATGATCACGACATCCTTCCATATACTCCCAGCAGATGCTGATTCAGCTGTGCCATCAGCCACTTCTTCATTTACCTGAAGCAAACAAATCGAAGCCCCAGAAAGGACAAACAGCAGAAAGGCTGCACCGACAACGATCTCAAAAGGTACGGCATACGTCAAAAGGCCTCCTAGTCCCCAGCCTGCAGTCAGAAACAATTGATTCGAGAGGGAGATGACGCCATTCGCTTTCACATATTGTTCTTTTGAAACGATCATCGGCAGAAGCGCGAATCTTGCCGGCTGAAAATAGGCGCCTGTGAAAGAAAAACAGAACACAAACAGCAGCGTTATCCAAAAGAAAACCTGTGCGTTATGACTGACGCTAAAAGCCATCAGGATTGTAAAGACCGCTCTCAGCAGATTTGCGCCCGCAAGCACCTTTTTAAAACCGAAATTGCGAAGCACAGCAGAAATGCAAAAGCTCGCCGCTATACTCGCAAACGACATGAACGATAAAACAAGACCCGCCAAAAAGACAGAATCGGTCATTTGATAGACCCGGACCATTAAAACGATTGTGACAAGGACTCCTGCTAAAGATTGAAGGGATTGAGACAGCAGCAGTGCAAAAACATGTTTGTTATGCAGAAATTGTATCGTATTTCGCCTCCGTTTTTTCCTCTAATTGCAAATATTATCATTCTCACTTTCTATGATTGCGCAAAAAAATCCTTCAAGACGTTTCTCTTGAAGGATTGAAGAATCATGAGTAAGCTTTAAATTCCGCTTCCGTGCACATCACAAAATGTCCCGGTGTAACTTCACGGAATTCCATCGTTTCCCCATCTTTTAATTGATGGACAGATGGATCGTATTTCTGGCGGACGCGATTTCTCTCGTAATCCGGATCAGGAAGCGGAATCGCCGAAAGCAATGACTTTGTATATGGGTGAAGCGGATTTTCATAAAGCTCATCTGCTGGCGCAAGCTCAACAAGTTTACCGAAATACATCACTCCGATGCGGTCGCTGATGTATTTGACCATCGATAAATCATGGGCGATAAACAGATATGTGAGCCCTTTTTCTTTTTGCAGGTCTTTCATTAAATTCACGACCTGCGCTTGAATAGATACATCCAAAGCAGAAATCGGCTCATCCGCGATAATGAACTCCGGATCAACAGCAAGAGCTCTGGCAATCCCGATTCTTTGGCGCTGGCCGCCGGAAAATTCATGCGGGTAGCGATTCGCGTGCTCCTTGTTTAAACCGACTGTTTCCAAGAGCTCGTGAACCCGCGCCATTCGCTCTTTTTTCGTTTTCGCCAGCTTATGAATATCGAGGCCTTCAGCAATAATATCAGCAACTGTCATTCTCGGATTCAGGGATGCATATGGGTCTTGGAAAATCATCTGCATTTTGCGGTTGAATTCCAGCAGCTTTTTCCGTGATTTTTTCCCGTGCACATTTTCGCCGTTGAAGAGCACCTCACCATCGGTTGCTTCATACAATCGAATGATGCTTCGGCCTGTTGTCGATTTACCACAGCCAGATTCACCAACCAGCCCTAACGTTTCACCTTTATAGATATCAAATGACAAATCGTCTACAGCCTTAACCGTTCCTTTTGGCGTGACAAAGTGCTGTTTTAAATGTTTGATTTCTAATAGTTTCTCAGTCAATTTATTCACCTTCTCTCACTAAGACAGGTTTTTCATACGTATTTGCCAGCTTACGCATTTTCGCTTTTACCGCTTCAGGCGGCTCTACCTTTGGCGCGTCGGGATGAAGCAGCCACGATTTGACATAATGAGTATCGGACACCTTAAACATTGGCGGCTCCTGTTCAAAATCGATTTTCATCGCGTAAGAGCTCCGCAGCGCAAAAGCATCTCCTTTTGGCGGGTTTGTCAAATCAGGCGGCGTGCCCGGGATTGCAGTCAGCTGTTCTTCTCCTGAACTATCCAGTGTCGGCATAGATGCAAGAAGCCCCCACGTATACGGATGTCTCGGATCGTAGAAAATCTCGTCGACCGTACCGGTTTCTACAATCTGTCCCGCGTACATGACAGCGACCCGGTCAGCAACGTTGGCCACAACACCAAGATCGTGTGTGATAAAGATGATGGATGTGTCAATTTTCTTTTGCAAGTCCTTCATCAATTCAAGAATTTGCGCTTGTATCGTTACATCAAGAGCAGTTGTCGGCTCATCGGCGATCAAAAGCTTCGGATTCGCCGCAAGGGCCATGGCAATGACAACCCGCTGTCTCATTCCGCCTGAAAATTCGTGCGGAAATTGATTGACCCGTTTTTCCGGCATCGGGATACCGACTAACTCCAGCAGTTCGATTGCGCGTTTTTTCGCCGCTTCCTTGGAAATTTTATCGTGTTTAAACAGCACTTCGGTAATTTGTTTGCCAACTTTCATCGTCGGATTTAAAGAGGTCATCGGATCCTGGAATATCATCCCGATATCTTTTCCACGGACATTTTGCATCTCTTTTTCGGAAAGCGGCACCAGATCCTTGCCGTCAAACAAGATCTCACCGCGCTTAAAATAACCCGGAGGCATTGGAATCAGCTTCATGATCGCTTGAGAGGTCACACTTTTTCCGGAACCTGATTCTCCGACGATAGCCAGTGTCTCCCCCTTATCCAGATGGAAATTCACCCCGCGGATCGCCTGAACCTCTCCGCCATATGTTTTAAATGAAATCGCTAAATCTTTTACTTCTAATAGGCGTGTCACCCGTATCACTCCCTTATTTACGTAACTTAGGATCCAATGCGTCTCTTAATCCGTCGCCGATCACGTTAAAGCCAAACATCGTAATGCAGATGAAACCGGCAGGGAAGAATAAACGCCACGGATAATAGGTCAAAGCAGGCAATCCGTCAGAAGCCATCGTTCCCCAGCTTGCCAGCGGAGCCGGAACACCAAGTCCCAAATAGCTTAAAAAGGCTTCTGTAAAAATCGCAGTCGGAACTGTCAATGTCATCGTAACCAAGATGGAACCCATTGCGTTTGGCACGATATGTTTAAACAGCAGACGGGATGTTTTTGCACCAAGTGTCTGTGAAGCAAGCACATACTCCTGATTTTTCAGCTGCAGCACTTGCCCGCGGACGATTCTGGCCATATTAATCCAGCCTGTAATGGTCATGGCGATAATGATCGTTAACAGTCCTTTCGGCAGCACAACCATCAATAGGATGACCATTAATAATGAAGGAACAGCCCAAAGGATATCGGCGATACGCATCATAACTTCATCCGTTCTGCCTCCGCGGAAGCCTGAAATGCTTCCCCAAATCACGCCGATCAGCAAATCAAGAACCGCGGCCGCTACACCGATAAAGATTGAGATTCGCGCACCTACCCATGTGCGGACGAAAATGTCCCTTCCAAGGTCATCTGTTCCGAACCAATGATCTTTTGAAGGCGGCTTATCCGCATTTAAAAGATTAGTAGTCGAATAATCATACTTTGAGAACAGCGGCGCAAAGATCGCCATAAGGATAATAAGCACAATGATGACAAGCCCGACCATCGCAAGCTTATTGCTGCGGAAACGAAGCATCGCATCTTTCCAGAGGGAAAGGCTCTTTTTACTGATTTTTTCGGCATCGCCGGCATTCGCTGCGGCTGGTTCAAACAGGTTTTTTGGAATGTTTTGCATGGCCTAGGCTCCTTTCTTTGCTTTGGAAAGCTTGATTCTTGGATCAATAATGCCGTATAGCACGTCTACGATTAATACACACAATAGCAGGATGACACTGAAGAACACTGTTACACCCATAATGACTGTATAATCACGGTTTGTAATACTGTTTACGAAGTGCGAACCAAGCCCCGGGATCCCAAAAATCGTTTCAATAATGAAGCTTCCCGTTAAAACCTGCGCGGCCATTGGCCCCATATATGTAACGACTGGCAATAATGCGTTTCGGATGGCGTGCCGCACTGTAACTGCTGGACGGGACAGCCCTTTTGCTTTCGCTGTGCGAATATAATCACTGTTTAACACTTCGATCATGCTTGAACGGGAAAGTCTGGCAATAAACGCCATCGGCATGGAAGCAAGTGCGATTGAAGGCAAAAAGGTGTATGCCCAGGACTCCCAACCCGCGACGGGAAACAGATCAAGCTTCATGGAGAACACATATTGCAAAACAGCCGCCATGATAAAGCTCGGAACTGAAATACCAAATATCGTTAAAATCGCGACGGTATAATCCTGCCACTTGTTATGGTAAAGGGCTGCTATAACCCCAAACAATACACCAAACGCTAAAGCGAGGAGAATAGCTTCTGCTCCAAGAGTGAATGAAACGGGGAAACCTGAACTGATCAGGTCGTTAACACTCTGACCTTTATATTTAAATGACGGTCCGAAATCCCACATTGCAACTGATTTTAAATAACTGGCGTATTGTACAAACAGCGGCTTGTCCAAGCCATAATGCGTATTTAAGTTTGCTTCAATTTCAGGCGGAAGCTTTTTCTCACCTGAAAATGGCCCGCCCGGTGCTGCCTGCATTAAGAAGAATGTCACGGTTACAATCACAAATAATGTGATAATCATATAGACTAAGCGTCTTCCGATATATTTTAGCAAGGGGGAACACCTCCATGATTTTTACATTTTTGTACTTTTCAGCAAGAAAGGTATATGGGAAATAAGTCCCCATATACCTTGAGGTTTTTGTTTTCACAAATCTGACTTATTGAAAGTACGCGTTTCTGAAATAAATTTCTCCGGTCCCAGTAAGGATGGTTCCTTTCAGATTTTCGTCCTGCACCCAAGGAATCGTATAAAAATAAATTGGCGCTACCGGCATTTCATCAATGAAAATACCTTCTGCTTTTTTCAGCAGCTCCGCACGTTTTGTTGGATCTGTTTCAGTTTGCGACTGATTCAGAAGCTTTTTGAATTCTGGATTTTCCCAGCCAGTATCGTTATTACCTCCGTCTTTGTCACGGAACAATTCAAGGAAGTTAATAGGGTCGTTGAAGTCGCCAAGCCAGCCCATACGGCCGATTTGATAATCTTGGCTGTGAAGCTTATCAATATAAACATTCCATTCTGAGTTATCAAGTTCAACATTCACGCCTAAATCTTTCTTCCACATTTCTTGGACAGCTTGAGCGATTTTGGCATGTGCGTCATCAGTGTTATAAGACAATTTGATTTTCGGCAGGTCAGACGCCTTGCTTAAGCCCATTTCTTTCAGGCCTTTTTCAAGGTATTCTTTTGCCGTTTTGATATCATTGTCTTTGAAATAGCCTTCTTTGTTATCTTCAAATCCCTTCATTGTCGGCGGCACCGCAGCCATTGCCGGGATTTGTTCTCCTTGTGTAATATTTTTAACAATCGATTGGCGGTTAATCGCATAGGATAATGCTTTACGGATATTGACGTTGTCTAACGGCTTCGCTTCAGTATTGAATTTGTACCAATACACACCTGCCATCGGCTCAACATGTAAAGAACCGTCTTTTTTCAGGGTAGGGAGCGATTCAGTCGGAAGCTGTCCGAGCGGCAAACCGGCCCAATCAAGTTCACCAGCTTGGTATTTTTTCAGTTCTGTATTGTTATTGTTGATCATCACCATTTTAATTTTCTTCAGTTTGACTTTGTCTTCTTCCCAATACTGGTCATTTTTCTCAAGAGTAATAGATCCACTGTGTTTCCATGCCGTCATTTTGAACGGGCCGTTTGAAACATAATCGTCTCCGGCATTTGTGTTCCATTTTTTATTTTTCTCAGCTATTTTCTTGTTAATTGGCATATACGTATAGAATGCAGTTAATTCTGTAAAATATGGAGTCGGGTTATTTAACTCAACCTTTAGCGTTTTGTCATTTACAGCTTTTACAGCCACATCATCAAGGCTGCCTTTTCCTTTGTTCGCCGCTTCAGCACCTTTTATGTAATAAAGCTGATAAGCGTATTGCGATTCATTATTAGGGTCAAGCGCCCATTTCCAGGCATATTCAAAGTCTTCCGCTGTTACCGGGTCTCCATTAGACCATTTCACACCATCTCGAATAGTGAATGTATAAGTTTTGCCGTCCTTGCTTGTTTCAATTTTAGATGCCATGCCTTCTTCTGGCTCACCATCAGCGTTCATGCGTGTCAATCCTTCAAAAGTCTGACGGATGACCCCGCCTGATACTGAATCATTTGCCAATCCCGGATGTAAGGAGAACGGCTCAGTTTTAATATTAATGTTAAGCGTCGTCTTTCCTTTGCTGTCCTTTTTCCCCTCACCGTTTGATCCGCCGCCGCCAAAGCCGCACGCGCTCAATACGAGAGTGAAAATAAGCATCAACGTGACAATCGACCAACGTTTTTTCATATTCGCAAACCCCCTAA
This sequence comes from Bacillus sp. K7, assembly GCF_053903245.1. Taxonomy (NCBI): domain Bacteria; kingdom Bacillati; phylum Bacillota; class Bacilli; order Caryophanales; family Bacillaceae; genus Bacillus; species Bacillus sp. K7. The sequence goes on along the minus strand of NZ_CP096406.1, from coordinate 1,192,360 downwards.
ATAATAATTTTTCAGCTCCTTACGGCTAAATCCTCAGAAATATCAGACAAATGAACCTGTGTTTCCATAACTTTTATTCTGTTCCGTCTTTTCTGATTATTTTTGTAAAAAAGCTGTAACAATAGAGTGAACAAGTTCATTATAATGAAACAAATAATTTATTGCAATATTATTTTATCAATTTAAAATATTAGAACTTCGTTAGTTTTTCTTCCACGAACATAATATCCTTCTACCGATTAAAGCATAAATTGATTAAAATCTATTTTGCCAGTTTTCTTCCCATATTGCTTTTTACATATAATATCTAGCTATTTTCATGCTGATAGAAGTTATCATTTAGGCGGTTTTACAGTACCCGTGGGTATTGATATCATTACAATGTTACTCGGAAAAAGAATGTTTTTTCATGATGACAATTGGTTATAATTGATTTATAATGAAGCAATCAAAAGAAAAGCGTGCTATGAAAAAGAGTAGTACACATTTCACCTGTTTGAAGAGAGTCTGCGGTGCTGGGAGCAGATAACGGGCAATGTGGAATGGACTTTGGAGCAGCTGACCGAATCCGAAAAGTAGGCTCAGCCGGAGCAGTCTCCGTTAAAAACGTCAGAGTGATTCCATTTTAATGGAATAATCAGGGTGGTACCACGGTTCATTCGTCCCTTTTTCACAGGGGAAGAGTGAGCCTTTTTTATTATGTTTTAAGAAATGAGGTTGATTTTCATGAAACAAACGATTTTTTCAGGCATTCAGCCAAGCGGCTCCGTTACGCTTGGCAACTATATCGGTGCAATGAAGCAATTTGTCGAACTGCAAAATGATTATAACAGCTATTTTTGCATCGTGGATCAGCATGCGATCACCGTGCCTCAAGACCGGCTTGAGCTCAGAAAGAATATCCGCAGTCTGGCTGCGCTTTACTTAGCTGTCGGACTTGATCCAGAAAAAGCCACATTGTTTATTCAATCAGAGGTTCCCGCGCATGCGCAGGCCGGATGGATGATGCAGTGTGTTGCATATATCGGCGAGCTTGAACGGATGACTCAATTTAAAGACAAGTCCAAAGGCAATGAAGCTGTTGTCTCCGGCTTGTTAACGTACCCGCCGCTGATGGCCGCTGATATTTTGCTGTATGGAACGGATCTTGTGCCTGTCGGTGAGGATCAAAAGCAGCATCTCGAGCTGACACGAAATCTCGCAGAACGCTTCAACAAAAAATATAACGACATCTTTACGGTCCCGGAAGTGAAAATTCCAAAAGTCGGCGCACGCATTATGTCTCTTAATGATCCGCTAAAGAAAATGAGCAAATCTGATCCGAACCAGAAATCTTATATTACCTTGCTGGATGAGCCAAAGCTTCTTGAAAAGAAAATCAAAAGCGCTGTGACAGATTCTGAGGGGATCGTGACATTTGATAAGGAAAACAAACCAGGCGTTTCCAACCTTCTTACGATTTATTCAATCCTCGGCAATACGACCATTGAAGAGCTTGAAGCAAAGTACGAAGGGAAAGGCTACGGCGAGTTTAAAGGTGATTTGGCAGAAGTCGTGGTTAACGCATTAAAACCGATTCAGGACCGCTATCATGAACTCATTGAATCTGATGAATTAGACCGGATTCTTGATGAAGGCGCGGAACGTGCGAACCGGACAGCAAACAAAATGCTGAAAAAAATGGAGAACGCCATGGGTCTTGGCCGAAAAAGACGCTGATCAAAAAACCGCTCTTGGCAAAGAGCGGTTTTTTTCAGTTTACCTTTGATTCGTTTTCCATTTCCCATAGCTTTTCGAAAAAAGGCTGTCCTTTTATCAGGTTTTCGCAAAAAGCCAAATGCTTGTCCGACCAGCCTTCAATTGTTTCGTTATACAGCATGTCCCAAATCTCTTCAAAGCTCATCCGTTTGATTTGTTCATACATATGCGGGTTCCATTCTGTATACCAGTAGCCGATTTCAGCGCGGTTATTCAGCCCTTTTAATTGATCCAGCGCCATAAACATCAGCTGCTTGATTTGCCGTTCTTTTCTTGTCAGCCCTCTGACGTGCTCTGGTGCTAATGATAAAATGTGATATTCTTTGGAGGATTCGAGCTTCTTTACTTCAAATTCATATGTTTCAGGCTCTACATCTTTTACCATTTCATAAACGAGCTGCTCCTGTCTTGGGATCAGGCGGCTTTTTCTGACAGGGATTGTGTAGCCGATTGTGTCGACAGCCAAAATGCCAATTCCGTCTGTTACGACAAAACAATACTCAAGCTTTGTCCGCTCATGATTTTTCCGAATGTACGATTTTTGATGTACGTCGTCAAGCAACCCTTTCGGAAGCTCAGACAAATCGTTCTCTATGTAATGAAACAGAACTGACGGCACCCTTAACAGCGGCACCTGATCCAAAAGCTCAACCGTATCTTCTTTGCGCCATTCATGAAAGTGGCATACATTGTAGCCATTTTCTTCCCCTTCAAACCAATTGACCCACACATCATGAAGAAATAACATCTCTAACCCCTCACTTTTATAAAAACTGTTGTCCACAGTATAGGCAAGGCACAGAGAAATTATTCCAAAGAGATTGAGGAAATCTGGAATCGCTGGGTTTATATCAGAATCACAAAAAGCAGATCTCTTTGTAGATTTTCTAACAAAAAGAGATCTGCTTTTCTTCTGATTTCGTTATATTTCATAACAAATATTGTTTTCATTTTTATTTCATATTTTTTGGGTCCAATGCATCCCGCAGGCCATCACCGACAAAGTTGAAGCATAAAACAGTCAATAAAATTAATAGCCCGGGAAATAATGGGTACCACCATGCTTGAATCATTACTGTGAAATTCTGTGCGTCTTGAAGCATGTTTCCCCAGCTAGCAATCGGAGGCTGGATTCCGAAGCCTAAGTAACTTAACGCTGATTCAGCGAGAATGACAGATCCTACTTTGAGTGTTGCCGAGACAATAATCGGCCCTAACGCATTTGGCAGGATATGAGAAAAGATAATTTTGTGCGTCTTTGTTCCAATTGTTTTGGCAGCGAGAACATATTCTCTTGAACGAAGCGACAAAAATTCTCCCCTTACTAACCGTGCTGTCGTGGTCCAGCCTGTGAGACAGAAAATTAAAATCAGTTTGTCCACACCGGGCTTGAAGATGGTAACCAGTGTGATCAGCAAGAAGATATCAGGAATAGATAATACAATATCGACCAGACGCATAATGACAGCATCGACTATTCCTCTGAAATATCCCGCTAACGCCCCTAAAACCGTTCCGATTAATATCGAACCGACTACTGACGCAAAACCGACCAATAAAGAAACACGCGCCCCATATAAGATCCGGCTGAAAATATCCCGGCCGAATTTATCTGTTCCCATCAAGTGTTCAAGGCCCGGCGCCTTATATTTATCAAGCAGGCTCTGCTGCTCTTGGGGATAAGGCGCAATGAAAGGAGCGAAAACAGCCGACATAATAATGATAAACAGAATGACGGCACCTAGAATGGCCAGTTTGTTTTTCGAGAATTTCTCCCAGAAAATCTTGGTCATCGTCTCTGGTTTTTTCGAAATATTTTCTTTCAGCCTGATCTCCGGCGAGGGAGTTGGTTGCAGCTCTGACATCTCTGTTTCCCCCCTTTTAATATTCGATCCGCGGATCAACAATCGCGTAAAGGATGTCTGCAATGAGGTTTCCGACAACAACAAGAACTGCCGAGATTACAGTCATTGCCATAATAACCGGATAATCGCGCTGGAATGCTGAATCGACAAACAGCTTTCCTAATCCCGGCCAAGTGAAAATCTGCTCTACGACAACCGCTCCGCCGATAAAGGAGGGAATCATTAAACCAAAGATCGTAATAACAGGCAATAATGCATTCCGCAATCCGTGCTTAAACAATACCCTATTCTCTTTGAAGCCTTTAGATCTGGCAGTCCGAATATAATCTTGGTTTAACACATCGAGCATATTGGATCTTGTATACCTCGTTAAGCCTGCCATATCAGCTGTCGCCAGCACAAAAGCGGGTAATAGCAAATGATGAATCCGGTCGATATAACTAAAATCTGCGTTAAGCGTTGCCACTCCCCCGGTCGGAAACCAGCCGAGATTCACAGCAAACACCATGATTAAAATCAGTCCGAACCAAAAATTCGGGATCGCCAAACCGATAAATGAAGTAAATGTAATGCCATAGTCCAGCTTGGAATAAGGTTTTTTTGCAGAAATCACCCCGAATGGGATGGAAATGATCAGCGCCAATATCGTCGACACCAGCATCAAGAGGAGAGTGTTGGGCAGCCGTGCTAAAATCAGCTCTGAAACAGGCGTTCCTTTTCTGATGATGGACGTACCGAAATCACCTTGAACCATATTGCCGAGCCATTTTAAATATTGAACATACTCAGGGTCGTTGAGGCCGTATTTTTCAATAAACTGCGCCCTGTCTGCCTGACTGATCGTGGGGTCCATCATAAGCGTCATCGGATCTCCCGGCGCGGCTTTCATAATAACGAAAGACAAAATTGTAATTCCCAAAAGAATAGGAATCGAAGATAGCGTTCTTCGAATGATATATGTAACCATATTCTTGTCCCCTTTGTGGTTCTTTTTCAATATAGCAGGGGAAGGAAACACGCTCCCTCCCCTGCAAGGGAAAATTATTGGGCAAGCCACCATTTTTCAATCTGATATAGTGTACGTTTCGGATGATATACATAACCCTCTAAGTTAGTCGGCATCGCCATATGGTTGTTCGGATAATAAAGGAAGGTATATGGCTGATCTTCAGCAAGCTTCTGGTAAATCTTTTCGTAAGCTTTTGAGTACTCATCACGATCGCTGATTGATTTTGCATCTTTGAGAAGCTTATCAACTTCAGGGTTTTTGTACCACATATTATTTAAACCGTTTTCAGACTGGCTTGAATGGAAGATATCGTAATGATCCGGGAACGTGGATAGACTCCATCCTAAAACCATTGCGTCATAATCCCAGTTAGGGGCACTTGTCTGCTCAACTAACGCGCTCCATTCAACAATTTGCGGCGTTACTTTAATACCGACTTTCTTCAGCTGTTCTTGGACAACAACTGCAATATCTTCACGAACTTTGTTTCCTTGGTTCGTTTTCAATGTAAACTCGAATTTTTTGCCGTCCTTATCAAGAATCCCGTCACCGTCAGTATCTTCCCAGCCTGCTTCTTTCAGCATCTTCTTCGCTTTTTTGACGTTATACTTGAATTTAGGAACCTCTACATCTTTCGGGTAATTCCATGAAGCAGGACTTTCCGGAATATACGCGACTTCCGCGTCCCCATCCAATACAGTTTGCACCATTGTTTCACGATCTAAAGCGGTGGTGAGCGCCTGGCGCACTTTTTTGTCTTTGAAGAGCTCATTTTTCTCATTCCAGCCGATATATGAGTAACTTAGCGCCAAGTCTGTTACAACCTTGACATTATTAAACGATTCCGCGGTCTTGTAGTCAGTTGACGGCACGTTAAAGAAATCAATATCTCCCGCTTGAAGCTGAGCAACCGCTGCATTAGCGTCAGGTATGATTTTATACGTCACACTGTCTAAATACGGGCGCCCGTCATAGTAGTCATCATTGGCAACGAGTTTGACGTATTGCCCGTCTTTCCATTCTTTAAATTTGAAAGGACCCGAGCCAATTGGATTTTTTCTATTAAAGCTATTATCCTCAAGCTCAGCAACCGGGACATCTTTTAAAATGTGCTCCGGCAGAATCCCGTAGCTATCTAACGTATTGTTATAGAAGTTAGGATCTTTGTATTTCAGCGTAAATAAAACCTCATAATCTCCCTTTTTCTCTACCGATTTCAACATTTCAAAGTTCGAGCCGCGCTCTCCTTTGTAATCCTTGTTCAATGGAATGTTGTACGTAAAGACAACATCATCGGCAGTAAGCTCTTCTCCGTCGTGGAACTTAACGCCTTTTTTTATTTTCACGTCATATTTTAGACCGCCATCCAGCTCTTTTACACTTTCGGCTAGTGACATTTTGACATTTAATTTTTCATCTGTCTTTGTTAAAAAGCTGTAAATCATTTGTTCAATATCTGTACTCGATTCATCAGTTGAATATAATGAGTTGAAAAGGGTTGGCGCCCCGATTGAACCCACAACCAAATCCCCGCCTTGCTGCGGTTTTCCGTTTGATTTTTTCTCGCTGCTGCTGCTCGATTTTGATCCGGAGCAGGCTGATAAAAAGATGGCCAGAACCATCAATACACTTAGCATCATCAGTGCGGTTTTCCGTCTTTTCATTCAATATTCCCCCTCTTGAAATGTTCGTTCTTCTAAGCTGTTGTTTATGTAGTGTGCATACCCCCTCTCAAAGCTGTGCGGGCAACATTAGCTATAAAGGTGACAAGCCACAAAGTGGCTGGGAGCAGCTTCTTTGAATTCTGGTATTTGTTCCTTGCATATTGGCTTTGCAACAGGGCATCTCGTATGGAAAACGCAGCCTTTTGGCGGATTGGCCGGACTCGGCAGTTCTCCCTTCAGGACGATGCGTTCGCGTTTGACAGATCCTATTCTTCTTGTAACCGGAACGGACGATAGAAGAGCTTGCGTGTAAGGATGAAGCGGATTGTCATATAACTCGTGCTTTCCGGTCAGTTCCATCATTTTGCCGAGATACATGACTCCGACTCTGTCGCTGATATGGCGGACAACACTTAGGTCATGAGAGATAAATAGATACGTTAGATTAAATTCTTCCTGTAATTCCTCCATTAAGTTAATCACTTGGGCCTGAATGGATACATCAAGTGCGGAAACCGGCTCATCTGCGATGATCAGCTCCGGATTCAATGTAAGCGCTCTGGCGATCCCGATCCGCTGACGCTGGCCGCCGGAAAATTCATGGGGGTAACGGTTGGCAAACGACGGGTGAAGGCCTACTCTCGCAAGCAGTTCTTCGACTTTCTCGTTTCGTTCCCGCATCGTATACATGTGGTGCGTATGTAACGGCTCCTTAATGATAGAACGCAGCGTTTTTCTTGGATTCAAAGAAGCAAACGGATCTTGGAAAACCATTTGAATATTTTTGCGGACACTTTTTCGCAGCTTTTCTTCTGACAGGTTGGAAATATCCTGCCCCTTAAAAAGAATTTGGCCTTCTGTCGGTTTGTACAGCCTGATCATCGTCCTGCCGGCAGTCGATTTCCCGCAGCCTGATTCTCCAACGATTCCGAGGGTTTCTCCTTTTTTCAGCGAAAAGGAAACACCGTCCACCGCTTTTACATCGCCGACTTTTCTTTGAAAAAAGCCTGAGCGGATCGGGAAGTATTTTTTCACGTCACGAAGTTCTAAGATTGTTTCTTGATTAGCTGCTGTCATGATTGTTCGGCACCCTCTTCCTCATATAAAAAACATCTCACCGTTCTTCCGCTTTTGTGCGTCAAAAGCGAAGGCTGATTTGACCAGCATTTATCCATGGCTTTCGGACACCTTGGGGCAAATCGGCACCCCGGCGGAAGGTTATCTGGTGTCGGCACGCTGCCTTTAATCGCGTTTAATTTATCAATCTCTCCATCTATGACGGGAATCGACGTAAGCAGGCCTTCTGTGTAAGGATGAAGCGGTTCTAAAAATAAGTCGTCGACAGCGGCATTTTCTACGACTTGTCCGCAGTACATGACAATGACTCTGTCGGCTGCTTCCGACACGACACCTAAGTCGTGTGTGATGAGAAGGATCGACGTGTTGAACTTCTGACAGAGATCTTTCATGAGCTCGAGAACTTGGGCTTGTATTGTCACATCCAGCGCTGTTGTCGGCTCATCGGCAATGAGCAGTTTAGGATTGCAGCTGAGTGCGATGGCAATCATCACCCTCTGCCTCATTCCGCCGGACAGCCGATGCGGATACTCCTTCATCATTTGCTCGGCCCGGGAGAAACCGACCATCTGCAAGAGCTCAACAGCTTTTTGGCGCGCTTCTTTTTTCTTCATGTTTTTATGGTAAACCAGCACTTCGGTAATTTGTTCTCCGATTGTTAACACCGGATTAAGGGAGGTCATTGGCTCCTGAAAAATCATGGATACTTCGTTTCCGCGGATTTTGCAAAAGTCATTTTCAGTGAATGAGGTGAGGTCTTTGTCTTCGAGTTTAATAGAGCCGTCCATGATTTTTCCGCCGGCGCTTTGGACGAGGCCCATAATGGATAAAGAAGTAATGCTTTTTCCGGAGCCCGATTCACCTACAAGCGCGACGGTTTCGCCTTTGTTGATGTGAAAATCGACTCCGTCAACCGCAGGGATCGGCTCCTTTTTCCTAAAAAAATAAGTCTTTAAATTATTCACTTCTAAAAGTGTGCTCATGCTAGCTCCCCTTTCCCCCTCTTGTTGTCAAACATTTTCAAGAGAAAGCAATCCCTTTATTCAGAAATAATAAATAATATTGAATTATCGAAAAATTTTATAGTTGTATATTATTACAATCATTTTGCAAAATCAAGAATTTTTTAGGATAAATGTAATATTATTAACGAAATTCCATTATTTTATTCTTTTAAAGCGTTGCATTCAAAAAGGTTTCGGCGGGAATGGACAGCCCGTCTGCCGTGTTTGCTTTGTTTGCGGTTAAATATTTTTTTACAATATTGAATCCGACTGCGTATCCAAGCATTTTAGGATGATATCCTTTTCCGAATAACAGCTGTGAAAATAAACGGTTTTCCCGTTTGATATCCAAGTTGGGTGCGATTTTTTTCTCGTATAAAGCCTGCAGCTGCTTTTCGGTATACCAAGATGTCCATTCAGCCGTTTGACTTCGGCCGAACCTCTCATAAACAGCATATTCTGCCAGCCCCTCCATGATGATTGTATCAAGCAATGTGACATCCTTTTCCTCTTTTGTCAGATGATCTAACCGGCAAACGTGATGATATTCATGTGTCATTAGGGCAGAGACTGACGCAAAATCCAACTCTGACGAGAGAAAGAGGAACATCTTATCTTGAAAGGCGAGTCCTGATTTTGAGCCGAATTCTAAACGGATTGTTCTGTTTCGCACGTCAACCGGAAGCGGGACAATTGGTACATCAGGACCTTTCCATTTGTTTTTCAGATACTGTTCTTCCTTTTGAATATGCTCGTAAAACCCTTTTTCTTTCAGCTTGGAAGCTGTATCGCTGCCTTCTTTTATGTTTTTAAACATTCCATGATGCTGAAGGTGCCCCAAAATGCCTTTCCAGTCCTTTTTTTCAATCCCTGAAAAAAGCGGGACAATGTAATGCGCCAAATCATTTATTGAAGCAGCCTGGCTAAGCCAGCTATATGTTTGTTCCACACTCATGTGATCGCCTCCTCTTTTTATCCTATGCGCGCAAAAAAAACCGGCTACCCTTTAAGGGCAGCCGGTTTGGCGTAGTTATGATTGGTATTTCTTAAAGATCAATGTGGCATTATGTCCGCCGAATCCCAATGAGTTGCTGAGAACATAATTGAGATCCTGTCTGCGGGCTTCATCAGGCACATAATCTAAATCGCATTCTTCGTCAGGTGTTTCAATATTGATTGTCGGCGGGATCGTACCTTCTTTAATGGCAAGCACAGAGAAAATCGCTTCAATACCGCCAGCTGCTCCTAAGAGGTGGCCTGTCATCGATTTTGTAGAGCTTACCGCAAGTTTATGCGCATGCTCGCCGAAAACGGTTTTGATTGCCATTGTTTCGTATTTGTCATTGTAATACGTGCTTGTTCCGTGAGCATTGATATAATCAATGTCTTCAGGAGAAATGTCCGCATCTTTAATGGCTTCTTGCATCGCTCTCGCTCCGCCTTCACCGTCTTGGGCCGGAGCTGTGATATGATAAGCGTCTCCCGTTGAGCCATAGCCTACAATTTCTCCGTAAATCTTAGCGCCGCGGGCCAGAGCGTGCTCAAGCTCTTCAAGAACAACAATCCCTGCGCCTTCACCCATGACAAAGCCATCACGGTTTTTGTCAAACGGACGGCTTGCTGTTTTCGGATCTGGATTAGTAGACAGCGCTTTGTTTGCGCTGAATCCCGCGAATGACATTCTTGTCAGCGGCGCTTCTGTTCCGCCTGTGACCATTACGTCAGCATCGCCGCGCTGAATGACTTTAAACGCGTCACCGATAGAGTTTGTTCCTGTAGCGCATGCTGTAACCGTACAAGAGTTGACCCCTTTTGCTCCTAATGCAATAGAAATCTGGCCTGTCGCCATATCAGGAATCATCATTGGCACAAAAAACGGGCTGACCCGTCTTGGGCCTTTCGTTAAGAAGATTTCAAATTGTGACTCTAGTGTTTCAAGCCCTCCGATACCGGAACCTACCCAAACACCGACTCTCGGCGCGATCTCATCGGTAATGTTAAGATCCGCGTCTTCAACCGCCATTTTCGCAGCTACGACCGCATATTGTGTGAAGCGGTCCATTTTTCTGGCTTCTTTTTTATCCATATAATCTTCAACATTGAAGTCTTTTAATTCTGCGGCTACTTTCGCCGGATATTCTTCAGCATCAACACGAGTGATCGGACCGATTCCGGACACACCGTTGATTGCGTTATTCCAACTTGTATCAACGTCGTTGCCAAGCGGAGATAATGCTCCAAGTCCTGTAACAACTACTCTTTTTTTACTCATCTTGTGTGCACCTCACCTTTTTTTAGCGGCCCCAGCGGATTGCAATGGCGCCCCATGTTAATCCTCCGCCGAACCCTACCATGACGACCACATCGCCGTCTTTGATTTTACCGGCTTCCAATTCCTCTACAAGAGAGATCGGAATGGATGCGGCAGAAGTATTTCCATATTTATGAACTGTTTTGGACATCTTTTCGACAGGAAGCTCTAAACGCTCGCGAGCGGCTTCCATGATGCGGATATTCGCCTGATGCGGAATCAAAAAGTCGACATCCTCTTTTGAGAGTCCGGCTTTTTCAATCACATTTACACATGATTCTCCCATTTGGCGGACTGCAAATTTGAAAACTTCTCGTCCATTCATGATTGTATGTCCTTTTTCATTAAGATACAAGTGCTGACCGCCTGTGCCGTCTGCTCCTAGCTCAAATGAAAGGATCCCTCTGTCATCGCTGACCGGGCCGACTACCGCAGCGCCTGCTCCATCTCCAAACAGAACGGCTGTATTGCGGTCTTCCCAGTCTGTAATGCTTGAGAGCTTTTCTACACCAACAACAAGAACATGCTTGTAGGTTCCGGATTCAATAAATTGTTTACCGGTTACAACCCCGTACATGAAGCCCGCACAAGCAGCGCTGATATCCATAGCACACGCTTTTTTCGCGCCGAGCTCTTCTTGAATCATACAAGAAACCGTAGGGAATGACTGATCAGGTGTAACAGTCGCAACCAGAATCATATCCAGATCCTCTGCTGCCACTTCGGCTTGTTCCAGCGCTTTTTTCGCCGCTGCAACAGCCATATGTGATGAATACACATCATCTGCGGCAATTCTTCTTTCTTCTATTCCTGTTCTGGTACGAATCCACTCGTCAGAAGTTTCAACCATTTTTTCAAGGTCATGATTTGTTAAAACTTTCTCGGGAATATAACGTCCAACACCAAGTATTCCAGCTTTCATAAGGGAAGACTCCTTTATATTGTAAATTTAGAAGATCAATCAGGTTATGATCAATTATTAGTATCAGGTACTAATTCTATCCTATTTTTTTTCACATGGCAATATATTCGTCTAAACTATCAGTTCATCTTATTCATAGAGTATTGTATATAGAAAGGAGGCGTACGCAGTTGGATGTGTTTTCAAAGATGATGTTCGGCGATTCCGCAAAACAAACAGAAGAGAAGGAAGAGCAGCAAGAGGAGGTATCCCAGACGAACGAAGAAGAGACGTTTCATTACATGCATATTATGGACCAAATCGGTTCAATTATGAACTCTATTGATCAAATCAAGCCCGCTTTAAAGGAGCTTGCGCCTATGATTTCCGCTATTAAAAAGAAAATCATGTGAAAAGCCACTTTCGAAAAAGTGGCTCCTTCTTATTCGGTTTCAGATTTCGCGTCAGACTTGCCAAGCTCATAAGCTTCAGCCATTACCGTGGTAAATAGATTCATAAATGGCTGTATGGCCTCCATTGACAGCTCAATGCCTGATTTTTCAAGCTGTTCTTTCGCTTCAGGCAAGTATTTCATGGCAATTTGCAAGAACTCCATGGATTTTTCATGTTGCATATGACGTCACTCCATTATTCGTTTTTTGGCAGTTCGCCTGTTTTGTTGTACGTTTTGATCAGCTTGTCGATTCTTTGCTGAAAGTCTTTATCGACAAGCGGGCTGAATGTTCCCATTTCAACAACGCCGGTTTTCAGGTCGTAGTAATGGTCGCCGCCTTCAAGGGAGCCTTTGTCGAATTGCTCAGCGATGATTTCATAGGCCTTGTCCACATTTTGCACCGTGCTGGTTAACACGGTATTTTCGCCCAGTTCTGATTGATCTGTGACGTAGCCGATGGCATAAAGGCCGTCTTTTTTAATCTGCTGAATGACAGGAACATTATACCCGTCTCCGGCGGGATACACAACATCCGCGCCTTCGTTCTTCATTTTCTGATAAAGCTTTACTGCCGTCGTATCATCATCCCAATGAGCCGTATATTTCGTGTTTACTTCTATATTCGGATTTTCATATTTGGCCCCTTTGATAAAACCGTCAACCTCTGGCTGCCATGTAAAGGAAGCGATCACGCCGACCTGATTTGTTTTCGACAAATGGGCAGCCGTCATTCCTCCAAAAAAGCCCATTGCCTCGCCGCTGAAATGGACACTTGTCACATTATCCCCTTTCGCTTTCGCATTAGAAATGACAAATTCCATATCCGGATAATCTTCGCTGACCAAGTTAAACACCTCTGCGTATTCACTCCCGTGGCCATAGAGAAGATTGACGCCCCGCTTATGAAAATCCTCAATCGCATTTATGATATCTTCATCTGTTTTAACGCCTTCTTTATAGTAGACGTCCACATTGTATTTTGATTGTATATTCAGTAATCCTTTATACCCTTTTGTGCCCCATACGAGGTCGTTAATCGTATCAGGAAAGAGCATGCCGACCTTCTCAATTTTTCCTTTAAACGGAGTTTGTCCACATCCGCTTAATAAAAGGAGGACAGAAAAGATCATGACAAGCCTTGTGATCAAGTCATGTTCAACTCCTTTTGACAAGCTATAACATGTATTATTTTTATACGTTTATTGTATCTAGAAAACGTGAAACATGGAAGGTGTTTCTTAATATTTGTCGAAAATTGATGAATATTGTCTTTTCCACTCGACAATTTTTGCTTTTGCTTCTTCTTTTGAGGTTTTTTCTGTGACTTGCAGATCGAAAATCTGATGATCGCGGCTTGGTTCAAGCAGGAACCTCAGCAGCTCCTCAGCGACATCGTCTGTGTAGCAGCCGTCTTCCTCGGTTTCTTCTTTCCATGGCCCATACATTTTCGGCAGGATCACCGCTTTTTCTGAACCTGTCTTTTCACGTTTTTCCCATTCTTTTCGATCTTGTTCATAGATTAATAGATAAGGAGAATCAAATTGGTCTAAAGGTAAAAAACTGCCGTATTGGATACAAATTGTATCATATTTTCGCTTACCAATACGTTCAAGCCGGCAAAAGAGTTCATTTCTCCCAAGCCACATGAGTCTTTCTTCTAAGTACATTTGTCTCATTTCATCTTCTGTTTCCGCCAGTATAACGTCAACATGTATGCCTTCATCCATCATTCGCTCGCATAATGAAAGGCCGAAAAATTCGTCCGCACCTACAATCAGTGTTGATTCCATTGCATCTGCCGCCCTTCCGGTTTTTCATTTCCAAAGCAAAACAGCCTCCGCAAAAGTGAAGGCTGTTGTTATTGTATTCTCTATAACTCTTTTTCATGCCTGTGAAAGAATTTGCAGATTGATGCATACAGTCTGCTTGGATGCTCAAACAAATGAAATGTCATGTCGACCGGCGCGCCTTGCTTCTGCTGTTTTTCCTTGAATGCCTCCGCATGTACACTGTACGGATAGGGAGCTCCGGTCATCCGCTGCCATATATGAACCGGCACGACGCTCGAATAGCTTTCAATTGTTTTGTAACGGAACGCTTCCGCTTCTTTTTCAGAAATTCCGTAGCTTTCCGATACCTCTTTCAAAAATTGCTTATAGAAAAATTTATTTTCTTTTTCTGATTCATAATGTGCCTGAAGATCGAGACAAGGATTCAACATTGCGGCTGAGCGGATATGATCCGGGGAAAAACGAAGCAATTCATTGGCCGTGAGAGCACCCATGCCCTCTGCTAAAATATGAATCTTCGGATTGAGGATTTCCTGCTTCAGAACGGAATGTATCAGCTGTTTGGCATAGGCGACCGCTTTTTCCGCGCCCCAATGCCTTCCGTACAGATTGCTGTTAAAAAGAGTATATCCTTCATCCCTCAGCATGTTCAGAAGCTGGTTTCTGCCGTAATGCTGCAGCCAAAAGCTAGAATCATTCCCGACAAAGTGGGTTCTGTCCCCCAAGATAAAAATGCCGAAGCCGTTTGGGCGATAGGGCAAATGAATCACATTCTGCTCCGTTCCCAATTGAAAGTATCTTTCCGTTATTCCCATCGCTTGCCCGCCTCCTTTCACACTTCATCTCACGCTATCTTATGTAAAAAGAAACGAAACGAATAAGGTAAAGTCCTAGCCTTTATCAGTTTTGGCTATTATACCATTTGATGATCTTTTTATTGGATTTAAACCGTATCGAATCAGGTATTTTGTCTTCTCATTTTCTTTTAAAATTGGATTCCCCCTTCGCTTTTTGTATGGTATGATAGCTTTTAGAATAGACTGAGAAGGACGAGGTGGAAACGTGCGATATATTATTGCCTTTATTTGGACGTTCCTTTTATCACATATGGCATGCTACTTGATTGCCAGCATGAACAGTGTTGCATATCAATTCAATGAATTCAAAACATCATCTGTCATTGCTGTTATCCTGTATGTCTTGATCATGGTTTTAGCGGAAATCATGCCTATGAACAAAAATGCCGACCAGCATTAAAAATGCGAAAAACCCAAAACATGTCATTGTTTTGGGTTTTTTTCTTGATCACGGCTTTCTTTTGTATGTCCACAGCCGGTTGTGATTTGATGTTTCGGGGAACATTTCCCCTGCTGACAGATGGATTTTTTGCGGGTTTTTTACCATACTTCCTGTCTCGCCGATTTCAACGTAGATGCCATTGTTGGGCGCTTTCTGTCCCGGCCGGAATTGATGCTGCTGTCCCACTATTTTTCCTCCTTTTCCTTTTTGCTGTAGTATGCGCCTAAGCGGCTGTGAATATGTTGCCATCAAAAAACTGCTGAGTCTGGCTCAGCAGTTTTTTGATGATTCCTCTTTGTATAAAACGGCCTTCAGCAATGCTTTTTGCACATGGAGACGGTTTTCCGCCTGTTGGAATACCGCCGAATTCGGCCCGTCAATAATCTCCGCTGTCACTTCCTCTTCACGGTGCGCAGGGAGGCAGTGTAAAAATGTATAATCAGGCTTGGCATGGCTGACAAGCGCCGCATTCACCTGATAAGGGGCAAATACAGTGAGACGCTCTTGTTCTTCCGCTTCCTGCCCCATGCTTGTAAACACATCAGAATAAATCACGTCCGCGCCTTTTACAGCTTCAACCGGGTCCGCCGTAAGCGTGATAGAAGCGCCCGACTGACGCGCAGATGCTTTCGCCGCTTCCACCGCTTCATCTAACACTTCGTATCCTTTTGGCGAAGCGATCGAGATATCACAGCCCATTTTCGCGCAGCCGATCATTAATGAATGCGCCACGTTATTTCCGTCCCCGATGTACGCGACTTTCACGCCTTTAAGCTCCCCTTTTATTTCCTTTATCGTCAACAGATCCGCCAGCGCTTGGCATGGATGGTATTTATCCGTAAGTCCGTTGATGACCGGAATGTCGGCTTCTTTGGCAAGCTCCTCCACCTTTTCATGCTCAAAAGTCCGGATCATGATGGCATCCACATAGCCTGACAGCACTTTTGCCGTATCAGCGACAGTTTCACCGCGCCCCAGCTGCAGATCTTTCTGGCTTAAGAAAAGAGCGCTCCCGCCCAGCTGCGCCATGCCGGCTTCGAATGAAACGCGAGTCCGTGTTGATGATTTTTCAAAAATCATCGCCAAGGTTTTGCCTTGGAAAATAGGCTGGATTTTGTTTTGCTTCAGTTCACCGGCTTCTGTGAGCAGGGCGTTTATACCCTGTTCACTAAGATCCTGTAACGTTAATAAATCTTTTCCGTATAAACTGGTTTCCGTCACTGTGTGCATGATGCCACTTCCTTTTTATAGAGATCTTTGAGAGATACAGGCTGCGCATGGCCTGAACCGCTTTGTAAAAACGCCCGCACAGTTTCTTCTTCTGTAAAGATCGTAATGCCATGCGTCATGGCTTCTAAACGTTCTTTACGCGCTTCTTCAGAGCCGCTCAGATTAATGTGGAGCGCTTTTCTTTCCTGCTCCATCCATGAGGCAAATGTCCCTTCATGAACCGTAAATCCGGCTTTTTCAGCTAACTTTTTGATATCTTCCGGCCCGTTTTGCAAATAAATGCTTCCTTTTTGCTTCCATACATGTGTATAGATTTTTTTCAAGGCGCTGTCGGCATTGTATGCAACACACATGCCTTCTCCTGTTGATTTCATTTCCGGCCCAAGCTTGACATCCACATCCTGAATCGCATGGGATGAAAAGACCGGGAACTTCACGGCAACCCCATGATGATTCTGAACTGCCGGGTTTACATCTTTTAAAGACGCTCCCGCCAGCAGGCGTGTGGCAAGCGGGATCATCGGAACGCCAATTACTTTGCTGACAACGGGAACCGTGCGGCTCGCTCTCGGGTTCACTTCAAGAACGAGAATGTTTCCATTGTCGATCACAAATTGAATGTTCATGATGCCTTTAAAAGAAAGCTTACGGACAATTTTTTGCGCGGCATCTTTTATGCCCTGCTTTAGCCCGCTTGTGATGGACGGTCCGGGAAGGATGGCAAAGCTGTCTCCCGAATGGACACCTGCCCGTTCAATATGCTCGGTATATGTCGGGATAAAGACATCTTCACCGTCGGAAATCAAATCAATTTCGACTTCTTTTCCTGACACATACTGATCAATTAAAATCGGGTACGGCATGCTATCCTCACCGTTCAGCAGCTGAGAAAGCTGAGCTTGCGAGTGAACAATAATCATGCCCATTCCGCCGATGACGTAAGATGGGCGGATCAGCACCGGATAGCCGATTTCATTTGCCTTTTCAACGGCTTCTTCTTTTGTATAAGCGATTTCTCCCTTCGCGTGGTTCAAGCCAAGCTCATCTAGAAGCTGATAGAATTGATCCCGATCCTCTAACACGTCAAGCGTTTTAAATGAGGTGCCGAGAAGGGTAATGCCTGCTTTTTCGAGCGCTTCAGCAGCATTGATCGCGGTTTGGCCGCCAAATTGCACGATTGCAAAATCAATGTTTTCCCGCTCTGCCACGTTTAAGATATGCTCCGTTGTCATTGGTTCAAAATACAGGCGGTCCGCAATTTCATAATCGGTGCTGACCGTTTCCGGGTTATTGTTCATCATGATTGTTTCAAACCCAAGCTCTTGCAGTGTCAGCACGCCATGGACGGCACTGTAATCAAATTCAACGCCTTGGCCGATCCGAATTGGGCCTGAGCCAATAATCAGCGCGCGTTTTTTCTCTTTGCGGCTGATGTCCCCATCGGTCTCTCCGAAATATGTGGAGTAAAAGTAGTTTGTTTTCGCATCAAACTCTGCCGCGCATGTATCGACGATTTTGAAGGACGGTGTAATGCCCATATCCTTGCGAAGCGCGCGCACTTCTTCTTCTGTTTGGCCAATTAGAGAGGCAATCGTTTCGTCTGAAAATCCCTTTTCCTTTGCTTTTTTCAATAATTCAAAAGAAAGATCGCTGCCCGCTTCCGTCATGCGGTTTTCCAGTTTGATGATATTGTCAAAAGTATGAAGGAAAAACGGATCAATTTTTGTTTTCGCATGAATGTCATCCATCGGCACCCTGCGGCTCAATAGCTCCATGACAACGAAAAATCTGCGGTCGTCCGGAGTGACTGCCAACTCCCATAGCGCTTCAATCGATAAGCCGCTGAGCTCTGGAAGGTGTGTGCCGGCATTTTTCAGTTCAAGGGACGCGGCTGCCTTTTGTATCGCCGCTTCTAAATTCCGTTCAATCGCCATCACTTCACCGGTGGCTTTCATTTTTGTGCCAAGCTTGCGGTCTGCGTTTTTGAATTTATCAAACGGCCAGCGCGGAAATTTGACGATCACATAGTCCAGCGCCGGTTCAAAGCTAGCATAAGTCGAGCCTGTGAGCGGATTTTTCAGCTCATCAAGGGTGTATCCTACGGCCAGTTTCGCAGCCATCTTCGCAATTGGATAACCGGTTGCTTTAGAGGCGAGAGCCGATGACCGGCTTACCCGCGGATTGACTTCAATGACGTAATATTGCTTGCTGAATGGATCAAGCGCGAATTGAATGTTGCATCCGCCTACGACATCAAGTGCTGAAATGATCGTCAGACTTGCCGTCCGCAGCATTTGATAGTCTTCATCCGTCAATGTTTGTGACGGCGCCACAACGATAGAGTCACCTGTATGCACACCGACCGGATCGATGTTCTCCATATTGCAGACGGTGATGCATGTGTTATGGCTGTCACGCATCACTTCATATTCGATTTCTTTAAAGCCGGCAATGCTTTTTTCCACAAGGCATTGGTTGATCGGGCTAGCTAATAGCGCCTGCTTAATCATGCCAGTAAAAGCTTCTTTATCAGGAGCGATGCCTCCGCCCTTGCCGCCTAATGTGTAAGCAGGTCGGATAATGACGGGAAACCCGATCGATTCCGCAAAACGGAGGGCGTCGGCCTCGTTATCGACAATTTCACTCTCCGGCACAGGCTGGTTCAATTCGTTCATTAACGATCGGAATTTTTCCCGATCCTCTCCTTTTTGTATCGTCTCAACAGATGTGCCTAGAAGCTTGACGCCGTGCTCTTTTAAAACACCCGTTTCTTCAAGCTCCACCGCTAAATTCAAAGCGGTCTGCCCGCCTAAATTAGCTAGAAGCCCATCAGGCTGTTCTTTCTGAATGATGGCAGTCAGGCTTTCTGCTGTCAGCGGCTCAAAATAAATATCATCAGCGAAGGCTTCATCGGTCATAATGGTCGCCGGATTGTTGTTGACAAGGATTACCCGATAGCCTTCCTCCTTCAGCGCGATGCATCCTTGAGTGCCTGAATAATCAAATTCTGCCGCCTGGCCGATGATGATCGGGCCTGAGCCGATTACTAATATGCTTGAAATACTGGTGTCTTTAGGCATGGGCGATTTCTCTCCTTGCTGGTATCACATTCTTTACATAATCATCAAAAATCCATTCGCTTTCCGCCGGTCCAGGATGGGCTTCCGGATGGAATTGAACACTCATGACAGGCAGTTTTTTGTGGACAAGCCCTTCAACTGACGTATCATTGACATGATGAAACCTGATCGTGAGCTCTTCTTGATTAATGGACTGTTCATCAACCACATAGCTGTGATTTTGGCTTGTCATGAAGACGCGCTTCGTTTCACGGTCGATGACCGGATGATTCGCCCCCCTGTGTCCGAACGGCAGCTTGAATGTATTCCCTCCGAACGCGAGCGCGATCAGCTGATGGCCGAGACAAATGCCGAGAGTCGGATAATGGCAAACGATGCTTTTGATCTTTCCTAAATACGGCTGAATGGCTTTCGGGTCTCCAGGTCCGTTCGATAACACAATGCCGTCCGGCTTGATGTCGTGTACAGCTTCCATTTGCTGATACGGCACCACGGTGACCTTGCAGCCTCGTTTGACGAGTGATGACGCGATGGACTTTTTATAGCCGAAATCAATGAGGGCGATATGTTTATGTCCGTCGCCAAGTGTGCTGATTTCCTGTGCGGATGCCTGTTCCGCCACGTTTTCAGGCTGAAGGGCAATCTCAGCTGCTTCTTTAGAGGCTGTGACAGTTGCCCCCATTGTTCCGTTTGTCCGGATTTTTTTCACGACAGCCCTCGTGTCAACATGGGTCAACAGCGGAATGTTCCATTTTTGCAAATACTCCTTGAGGCTGTATACGGCTTCATGATGAGAAAAGTGATTGCACGCCTCGTAGACCACCGCGGCTTTCACTTGCGGTTTTTTGCTTTCAAAGTCCTTTTCATTAATGCCGTAGTTGCCAATCAGCGGGTAGGTAAATACGATAATCTGCCCTTTGTACGATGGATCTGTCAACACTTCTTGGTAGCCCGTCATCCCTGTAAAAAAGACCGCTTCTCCCGTGCAGCTTTCATGACTGTCCAGCTCGCCGCTGAACGCTGTTCCATCTTCTAACACTAAATAACCTTCCATCTCACAGCCCACCTCTTGATGAATAATTAATTATAAAAATGAATTTTTATGCTATTTTACCGAAAAAAAATCACTGGTTTACAGCGGAATAATGAGCGATCGCCTGTTTCAGCTTACTGACGGCTTCTGTCATTTCATCCTTTGTCACGGTCAGCGGCGGCAGCAGCCGAATGACGTTCGGTCCGGCCGGCAATACAAGCAAACCTAATGTCTGCAATTCAGTAATGATGTCGGCAACCGGCCCATCATACTCAATTCCAAGCATTAACCCTTTACCGCGAATTTGTTTGACAAACGGGCTCTTTAGCCCAGCCTCGAGCTGTTCTTTTAAAAACGTCCCTTTGTCAGCAGCCTCTTGCAGAAAGTCAGGATGGAATACAATTTGCAATGTGGCATTCACAGCAGCCATCGCCAGCATATTTCCTCCGAAAGTTGTTCCGTGAGAACCAGGGGTAAATGCTTCTCCCAGTTGTTTCTTGCCGATGACAGCGCCAACCGGAAAGCCGTTTCCCAATCCTTTTGCGACTGTGATGATATCCGGTGAGAGTCCGAAGTGCTCGTATGCGAAGCCCTTTCCCGTCCGTCCGATCCCGGTCTGGATTTCATCAACGATCAGAAGAGCTTGCTTTTCTTTGCAAAACGATTGAACGGCTGTTAAAAATTCAGCGCTTGCCGGATTGACTCCGCCTTCTCCCTGCACTGTCTCAAGCATCACCGCGGCAATGCCGTCTTCTTCCCTAAGAGCTTCAAACGCGGAAGGATCGTTGTATGGCAGATAATGAAAACCTTCCAGCATCGGGCCGAAGCCTGTTTTGATTTTATCCTGTCCGGTCGCGGCCATCCCCGCATACGTGCGGCCGTGGAACGACTGAAGGAACGTGATGATTTTCGTTTTTCCAGTTGCTTTTCGGGCGAGCTTGATCGCGCCTTCATTGGCTTCCGCGCCGCTATTGCAGAAAAAGACGAGATCTCCCGCACTGTGCGCCGCCAGCTTTTGGGCCGCTTGCTCTTGGAGACTGTTTTGAAACAGGTTAGATACGTGCCATACGCTGTCAAGCTGTTTTTTAACTGCTTCTGTAACCGTTTCATGGCAGTGGCCTAGATTAGATACCGCAATTCCCTGAATGAAATCGAGGTAGGTTTTGCCGTTTTGATCCTCAACGTACGTTCCCTTTGCTTTTTTTATGTCAATATCCCAGCGGCCGTAGGTTTGAAACAAGCTGCTCATGAAACAGCCTCCTTTGCTTTAACGATTTTTGTTCCTTGAAAGGTTTGTTCTGTGAAAAATGATCCTTTTCCGTTTACGATCATGACTTCAGAAACCTGATCTGACAAAGCCGACAAAGCTGAATTGACCTTCGGAATCATCCCCCCAGTGATCACTTCCTGTTTGATCAGCGTATGAACTTCTTCAGGGGTCAGAACGTCGAGACGCTGTTTTTCTTTCATGATCCCATCGACATCTGTGACGAACATCAGCTTATCAGCTTCGAGCGCTCCGGCGACTGCTGAAGCAGCCAGATCGGCATTCACATTCAGCGTCTTGCAGTCACTCGTCATAGACAACGGCGCGATAACAGGAATAATGCTCTTTTCCATCAGCGCGGTCACCATGGATGCATCGACCTTTTTGATTTCTCCGACTTCCCCATATGCTTCCGGATCGAGATAATCCGCCTCCAAAAGGCCGCCGTCCTTACCAGAGATGCCCGCTGCACGCAGTCCGTGTTTGGCAAGCTCCGCAACAAAAAATTTATTCACCGAGCCGGATAAAACCATTTCCGCCACTTCGAGCACCGGCTTCGTCGTTTTCCGCTGTCCTCCGGAAAACTCTGTTTTGATGTTTAAGCGTTTCAGCATATTTGTGATTTCCGGGCCGCCGCCGTGAACGATCGCTAATTTCCATCCTGACGCCATCAGTTCTTTCAGGTTATGAAAAAATTCCTCCGACAGCTCTCGGATGACACTTCCCCCACATTTAAAAACGATTGTTTTGTTCATCATGCTCCCCTTTATTACGTGCGATAACTCGCGTTAATTTTGATATAGTCATAGGTTAGGTCACAGCCCCACGCTCTTCCTTTCCCGTCACCTTCATGCATCTTGATGATAATGGCAATTTCATCTCCTTCAAGGTACTCCTTAGCGAGAGATTCAGAGAATGGCTGAGGTTTATTGTGCTTAAACAGGCATTGGCCTCCGAGATAAACTTCTACTTCTTCTGCCGTTACCTGAGCTGCGCTGTGCCCGATGGCTCCGATGATGCGCCCCCAGTTGGCATCTGTTCCATAGACCGCAGTTTTCACGAGACTTGAGCCGACAATTTTTTTGGCAATCACGTTTGCGTCAAGATTATTTTTCGCTCCCTGCACTTGGGCTTCGATTAGCTTTGTCGCGCCTTCTCCGTCTCTGGCAATCTCTTTCGCCAAATCCTCGCAAGTGAGCAAGAGCGCTTTTTTAAAGACCGGCCAATCTGGATGATCTTCTGTCAGGCATTTATTTTTCGCGCAGCCGTTTGCCATGACCAATACCATGTCGTTCGTGGATGTTTCACCATCAACTGTGATTTGGTTAAATGAAACATCAGTGATATCGCGAAGCGCTTTTTGCAGCGCTTTTTCTTCGATGGCTGCATCTGTTGTGACAAACCCCAGCATCGTGGCCATGTTCGGGTGAATCATTCCCGAGCCTTTCGCCGCTCCGCCGATCGTGACTGTTTGACCGCCGATTGTCAGCTCATAGCACGTCTGCTTAATCACCGTATCGGTTGTTAAGATCGCTTCTTCAAAATCTCCCGATCCCGCAGGTGTTTGTGTCAGCCGTTTGATGCCTGCCTGAATTTTTTCCATGTCTAAATACTCGCCGATGACGCCTGTTGATGAAACGGCGACAAGTTCCGGCTCAATATCAAGCTGTGCAGCAAGGCTCTCCCGCATTGTGTATGCGTCCTTTATGCCCTGTTCTCCCGTGCAGGCATTGGCAATGGCGCTGTTGACGATGACAGCTTTCAATGCTGATCCATGCTTTAAGCTGTCTTGTGTGACTTTGATCGGAGCGGCCTGAAAGTGGCTTTGGGTATAAACCGCCGCACTTACGGCCGGTGTCTCGCTGACAATGACGCCGAGGTCTTTTTTTGAGTAGCGCAGCCCGCAATGCACGCCCTTTGCCTGAAAACCTTTTGGCGAGGATACATCACCTGTTACTTTTATAATTTGATTTTCACTTAACTGAATCATGGTTCGACTCTCTCCCGTTCTATGGATAAATTGGCGTCATGGTGAGCCCAGTCTCTTCATTCCAGCCATTCATCACATTAAAGTTTTGCACAGCCTGACCGGCGGCACCTTTCATTAAATTATCGATTACTGAGACGATCGTGACTCTGTTCGTTCTCTCGTCAAGCGCAACGGCGATATCACAGAAATTGCTGCCGTACACTTCCTTCGTTTGCGGATAATGCCCTTTTGGCCTTACTCTCACAAAATACGAATCTTGGTAAAATTCCGAATATAATTGATGTAAGTCATCTGCTGATCGATCAGAGGTTAATTGTGTGTACATCGTCGCCATGATGCCCCTTGTCATCGGCACCAAGTGAGCCGAAAAAGTAATAGGTCCGAGCCCCGGCTGCCATTCTTGCAGCGCCTGTTCAATTTCCGGCGTGTGCTGATGTTCATTGACTTTATAAATTTTAAAATTGTCGTTCAGCTCAGAAAAATGAGTTCCCATGGATGCTTTTCGTCCCGCTCCGGAAACACCGGTCTTCGCGTCAATGATAACGAACGATTCATGAAGCAGTTTCTGTTGGGCCAATGGCGCGAGGCCAAGCAACACCGCAGTTGGAAAACAACCCGGATTGGCAATGAGTTTCGCCTGTTGAATTTGCTTTTGATTCAGTTCTGCAAGACCGTATACGGACTCATGAATCACTTCCTTTGGTGCTGAATTCCGTTTATACCACTTTTCATATTCAGCGGGCTCTTGTATCCTCAGATCACCTGACAGATCAATCACCGGAATTCCCGCGTCTGCCAGCTGCGGAGTCAATTCACTTGATACCCCGGGCGGCGCAGCAAGAAACATGAGATCTATTTCGTCTTTGATCGTCTTCATATCAATTGGATTCAGCTTCTGATCGGCTAAGCCGGCAAGATGAGGATACACCTCGCTATAGACATTTCCTTCACCGCTGGATGAATAAAGTATACATTCCTCTGCATGAGGGTGATGTGAAAGGATCCTGACAAGTTCAGTGCCTCCATAACCTGTAGCGCCTACAATTCCTATTTTCAAAACAAGTTCACCTTCTTGGTCTTTGTGAAATTATTTAACATTATAGCATGAATAAAAATTAATTCAATCGTATATTTAATATTTTTATTCACTTATACATTTTCTGTTCACTGAAAAATCCGCTCAAAGCAAATAACGTTGTTGCATCAAAAAACACTGACCTGCCGCTTTTTTCAAGCGCATAAAAAACAGGCTGACCGCGTCAGCCTGTTTTCATCATCATCAATCCGCTCAAAAAATAGACAATAGAGCTTGCATAAAAAATCATTTGCACCGTAAAAAAGTCGGCGAGAAATCCGCCGAGCATAATGGCCGCCGCTGAAAAGATCGCCGTCCAAAAGTGGTAATTCCCAATCTTTCTTCCCCGCTCTCCGCTGTCTGTAAAATCGGCGATCAGCACTTTTTCTCCGTGCTTTTGCATCGCTCCAAAGACCCCTAACAGCACTTGGACGATGTACACTTGAACAACGCTCCCAATATGCGGGACATACAAAAGCAGGACGGCCATGCCCCAAGAGTTCGCCAGCAAAAAATAACGGCTGTCGAGCCTTCCAGACAGCCGTCCGAGGAGCGGATAAATGAGCGCCCCGCTTAGCCCGAACAATCCGTAGGAAAAACCGAACTGCGTGTAGCTTGAGCCGATGTTTTTCACAAACAGAATATAAAACGGAAAGATCAAGCTGCTCGCGAAAAAGACGCTGCTCTGTGATAATGTGAGCCATTTTAATTTGTTTTTCCCCATTATTTATACCTCTGATAAAAATAATTCATAAAGCGTTCATCCGGGTCATACGTTCGTTTTTTCTGAAAAAACGCTTCGCTTTTCGGATATGCCTGCCTCATTTGCGCTTTTGTCTGGTAGGTCATATACGGCAAATAATAGCTGCCGCCGTGCATGATGGCAACGTCTGTCATGCGTCTGATGATCCGGGCGGTGTCTGCCTGGGCTTCTTTTGAAAACCCCTCGTTGATTAAAAGCACGAGCGAAAACATATCATCCTTTCCATAGGAAAGGTCGGCTTTTTCATTTTTCTGCACGTAGCGGATCGTAATGTTCACAAGGTTTAAATCCTCGTCACACAGCGTTTGTCTCAGGTCGTCAATATAGGACGCATACTCCTTCACCGGCACAAAGTATTCCTGCAAAACATCTGTGTTGTCATTGTTTTCATATTCGAGAAAGGTTGATTCGGACCGCATGACGTTATTGCGTGTGATCTTTGTGCCATTTTGGCTCAGAAAATAGGATTTCTGCGTGTTCCACAGCCAATTTCTGCCCCATTCATACCGTCTTGACAAGCCGAGTGCAAACTTTGTGACCCCGGTATACTCGTCTTCTTTAAGATCGCTGTATGATGACAGCTGATCCTGATCATCTGCCACTTCATAATTCGTAACATACATGTCTTCCAGAAAACCTTTTTTCGCTGTTGAAATTCGCGCCAGATGCATTCGGACATCCGGATTTCCTTTTACGTGCTTTGTAAAATAGTCTGCGTATTCGCTGTCATTCATTTTTTCCGTCTTCATGACATACAGCTCATCATCCGTCAGCTCAAGCGTTACATCAAGAATCACGCCAAAAAGACCGTACCCTCCGATGACTGCTGTAAACAAATCATCTTTTGGGGTGACGGTGACGATCGTTCCGTCCGCTTTTAAAAGCCGAAATGATTTGACAGTATCAATCAGCGAGCCGTAGCGGATATCACGTCCGTGGGCATTGGCGCTGAGAGATCCTCCAATGGTGAAAATATTTTGTGACTGCATGACCTTTACCGCAAGTCCGTATGGATTCACATATTTCTGGATGTCATTCCACGTCGCGCCGCTTTGAACTCTGATGGTTTTTTTCTCTTGATCAAGTGATAGGATTTTGTTGTAGCCTGTCATGTCGAGAACGATGCCGTCCTCATAATATGTATGGCCCCCCATGGAGTGCTGGGTCCCGGCGATTGAAATCTTTATGTTTTTTCGATTGGCCTCTTTGATCGTGTCAATGAGCGTTTCCTCTTCCTGCCCTTTCACTGTCTGTTTAATTTTCACAGGCATCAGCCGGCTGACATCCGTCATCTCGCTTGTGTCTGTTTTTTGCTCTGAGTGCACAGAGTAGGCAAACAGGGCCGCATACGCGCCTGTACAAAGCGCGAATGCAAGCAATTTCTTTTTCATAGCGCTCTCCCTGCTGTTTTTATGGCCATTATACCATATCTCACGCCCTCATTTTTCCATATTATCTCCTTGCCCGTTTTTCAGCGCGGCGGTCAGCCACGACAAAGCAGGCGTGAATCGCGCCCGGCAGCCAAAAGATACAGGTCAATATGAGGTTCAGCAATGCCTGAAACGGTTTTCCCGTAAACAAAACGGCGAGCGGCGGGCACAGGACAGCCAGCAGATACATCATTTTCTTTCACTCCTTTCAGCTGTAAAAAAGGACAGCCTCACAGTAAGGCTGTCCTTTTTTGTTTGTTTTATTGAATGCCAAGCGCGATTTTCGCGTATCTGGACATTTTATCTCTTGTCCAAGGCGGATTCCACACAATGTGAACCTCCGTCTCTTTTACTTCTGGAATGTCCGCTAACGCTTTTTTCACTTCATCCACGATAATCGGCGCTAAAGGGCACCCCATTGATGTCAGTGTCATCGTCACGTGCGTTAATCCGTCGTCATCCATATCAACATCATATACCAAACCAAGGTTCACGATATCAACGCCAAGTTCAGGATCAACAACCTGTTCCAGGGCGCCCATGATGTTTTCTTTTAATGCTTCTTCCACGTTCCTCACTCCTTTTTCTACAGTATAACGTAAATCCAGCCCTTCTTCACACCATTGTGCTTTATAAGTGCGTATCAAACCATTCAATCGTTTGTAACACAGCTGTTCGCGGGACTTTATGGTCGGCGTGTTCATCTCCGATAAATTGGAGGCGTTCCGGCTGTTCGCTGTAATGCGATTTAATCGTCTCATAAAATTTTCGGGTCGGCGCGTAAGGCACGACTTTATCTTTTGCGCCGTGCCAAAATAGTAGCGGGCGCTGGCGCAATTTCTCCGGCTGAAGGCTGAGATCCCGCATTTCGAGACGCTTCGTCAGCTCTTCTACCTTTTCTTCCGGCACCTCGATATCAATGCTCTGAGTTTGAATATGGTCAATCTGCTGCTGAAACAGTTCCACGTAATTCGGGCTCCCCATCAGGCTGACGCCGGCTTTTATCCAATCGTAAGCAGTCAGTGCGCCAAGCGTTGTGATGCCGCCCATTGACGTGCCGGCTAGCCCAATGCGGCCGCTGTCTATCAGGCCCTCACTTTCAAAGTGGGTTTTGAGTGCGCCGATCTCTTCAATCTCGTTGAGGACGATGTCCCAAAAATGGCCGGCCAGCTCTTCAACAGCCATTTGCCCACCTCGTTCGCCATGGTGCAGAGCCTCTGGCAGAATGGCTCTGAAGCCCTTCTCCGCCAGCAGATAAGCAATATGAAGATTGTGTTCTTTCGCGCTCGTAAAACCGTGGATAAAGATCACGAGAGGAACAGCGCGGTGCCTGTTCTCTTCCTTTACAATATGTAAAAACGGAATACCGGAAACGGTTTGATTTTCAATTTGGATCAAAATGTGTCCCTCCTTAGGATAACCATAATCATAAGTGTAACATGTAGACAATAAAGATGGTAAAAAGCTACACTGTAAGTAAGGCAAAACAAGCAAATTCTAAGATTAAAGGAGCTTTTCATGGAGACAAAACCCTATTTAATCGCATTAGACTTAGATGGAACGTTATTAAAGGATGATAAAACCATATCCGAAAACACCCTTCGGACGATACAGCGCCTAAAAGATGACGGGCATCATGTCTGCATCTCGACAGGCCGGCCATACCGTTCAAGTTCCATGTACTACCAGCAGATGGAGCTGACAACGCCGATTGTCAATTTTAACGGAGCATTTGTCCACCATCCGCAGGACGACAGCTGGGGACGGTACCATACCTCGCTGCCGCTTGATGTTGTCATGCAGCTGGTGGATATCAGCGAGAGATACAACGTACATAATGTGCTTGCTGAAGTCATTGACGACGTGTATTTTCATTACCATGACGAGCACTTGATTGATGCTTTTAACATGAATACAACAAATGTGACAGTCGGAGACTTGCGGGAAAATCTCGGTGAGGATGTTACATCTGTGCTCATTCATGCAAAAGAAGAAGATGTGCCGGCCATACGCTCCTATTTATCGGATGTACACGCCGAGGTGATCGATCACAGAAGATGGGCCGCGCCGTGGCATGTGATAGAAATTATTAAAAGCGGAATGAATAAAGCGGTCGGCCTTCAGAAAATAAGCGATTATTACAACGTGCCAAGGGAGCGGATCATTGCTTTCGGGGATGAGGATAACGATTTGGAAATGCTTGAATTCGCCGGCTGCGGCGTTGCGATGGGAAATGGAATTGACGCTGTCAAGCAGGTGGCCAACCGAACTACGGCTGCAAATGAAGAGGACGGCGTGGCAAAATTCTTGAAAGAATATTTCTCACTGTAAAGGCATGCCCGTATTAATTTTTGCCACTTATAAACCTGACTTTGCCCCACCATACTATTGAAGACGACTCATCTCGTCAAAGTATGGAAGGGGGCAGTCTCAAAATGGGTAAACGAAGCAAATCCAGAAGGTTTATTCACCAGGGTAAAGACTCCATCGGGCAACACGCCGCAAGATTTCCATATCGGTCTACTTTAGAAGAAGCTCACCAGCATGCCGCGGCACGAGACTCGGCTGAAAGGCAGTATGAATATTAATGAGAAATGAACTGTTTCAGCAGGCAAAATCATTTGTTCAACAGGCTGTCATGGTGACAAACGGCTTTGAGGAAGGCGATCAGGATCAAGCGATTCTGAGAGCCAAAAATGCTGTGTCTTCTGCGTACGCCAACTCGACAGATGCAGAACGTCGCCAGCTCCATCAGTTTCAGGATCAGCTGGACAAACTCCAATAAAAAAAGGCTATGGCGATTGATTCGCCATAGCCCTTTTATTTCACTTCAAACTGCTGAACAGCCTGAATCTGCTTGAGATTTTCCGCTCTGCCCTTAAATGTCACCTTCACCTCATAGGTTCCAGGCTCAGGGACTTCCTTCCATACATCAGAGAAATCGTACGTTTCTCCAGGTTCAAGTGTCAAGTTTTGAAAAGCCTGCGTAAACATTTTGTCTTTCGAATAACGGTATCTTTCTTTGCGCTCAGAATTATACACGACAAGTTCAAATTTTTGCCCTGTGCTAAATTGAAACTCGATCGCACGTTCACTTTGGTTCTTCAGCGACATGTTAAACTTGATTTGTTCAGGCTCCTGAATTACGTCAACAGATAAAACAACCTCTTGATTCTCCATTCCGCCTGATACCTCCTTATCGGGTTCTGTCTGCTCATCCTTCCCGCAGCCTATCAAAAGCAGCACGGGCAGGAGCATCACAAGCAGCCGTTTCACGACTTCCACCTGCTTTCGTCAGTCTTTTCTAAAGAAGCCAAAAATCCCAGTTGTTTGCACAATGTTTGTAAATGCTTTCGGATCGACTTCTTTGACGATCTTCTCTAAATCGTACAGTTCATACCTTGTGATGACGATAATCATCATCTCTTTCTGTTCATTCGTAAAGGCTCCTTTGGCCGGAACAGTGGTAATGCCGCGCACCATTTTTCCGTAAATGGCTTCCTTGATTTCGTCCGCTTTTTTCGTCACGATCATCGCCGTGAGCTTCATGTGGCGCGTGTGAATGGCATCGATCACCCTTGTTGTCACATACAGCGTAACCAGGGTATATAATGCTTTCTCCCAACCTTGCAATAATCCTGCCGTCAAGATGATAATCCCGTTTAGAATGAAGAAATACGTGCCGATGGGTTTATCCTTCCACTTTGCAAGCACCATGGCGACGATATCGAGCCCGCCTGTCGAAGCGCCGTATTTTAATGTTAAGCCGATACCGACCGCAGAAATGACACCGCCAAACACCGCGTTCAGCAAAATGTCATGTGACAGGCTTGTTTCGGGCAGGATTCCCATAAACAATGTAGTCAGCCCGACACTTAAAATACTGTACACCGTAAACGATTTGCCGACCTTCATCCATCCTAGAATACCGACCGGAATGTTTAAGAGGAACAAGAGCGTTCCCGTCGATATGTAAAAGGGGGCGTATTGAACAATGACGCTTGATAAAAGCTGGGCGACTCCCGTAAATCCGCTGGCATATACATCTGCGGGAATTAAAAATAAGTTCAGCCCGGCCGCATTAAGTAAAGCGCCGATGATGACGACGAGTAATTTTTTTGTTTGATCTAGTACCATGGCATGTTCCTCCGCTCTATCTTCTTTAATATGTTTTCCCTTAAAACAAATATTTGAACACGATTTTGGCAAATTAATATGATATAGTTGGCTTAACTCTTATGATAACGAGCGATAACAGAAAGAAGGGAAGCAATATGACAGTTCATCTCATCGCTGACAGCGCCGCCGATCTGCCCCGTTCTTACTTTGAAGAAAACGGCATTGGCTTTATTCCGCTCAGGGTTTCTCTCGGCGATAAAGAATTCGAGGATGCAGTCACGATTGATGCGGATCAAATATTTGAAGCGATGCAAAATGGAGAAACGCCTAAGACGTCCCAAGCTTCACCGCAAACGATTAAAAATGTATTTTTGCAATATGCCAAAACAGGTGAGCCCGCTCTTTACATTGCCTTTTCCTCAGGCCTTTCCGGCACGTATCAGACAGCTGTGATGATGGCCAATGAAGTGAAGGAGGAATTCCCCGATTTCGATTTGCGGGTCATCGATTCCAAATGCGCTTCATTAGGATACGGTCTGGCCGTCCGGCATGCCGCCGATCTCTGTATCAACGGGAATACAATACAAGAAATCGAAACGTCTGTAAAGAACTTTTGTGAACAGATTGAGCACATATTTACCGTTGATGATCTGACCTATCTTGCACGAGGAGGCCGCATCTCCAAAACATCTGCTTTTGTCGGCGGCCTGCTCAATATTAAACCGCTGCTTCAGATGGAGGACAGCAAGCTTGTGCCTCTGGAAAAAATCCGCGGACAGAAAAAACTTTTCAAACGGATCATCGAAATAATGAAAGAGCGCGGTGATGATTGGGGCAATCAAACCGTCGGAATCAGCTACGCCGCGGATGAAGATAAAGCCATTAGCATGAAACACTTAATTGAGGATGAGTTCAAGCCGAAAGAGATCATCATCCATTCAATCGGCTCTGCGATCGGGTCACACGCCGGCCCCGGCACATTGGCGATATTCTTTTCAAGAAAATGAACAAACAAAAACCTCCAGTATTTGGTGCAGTCTGGAGGTTTTATATCAATGTTTTCTTTACATACATGATGACTCCCGCTCCATATGCCAAAATCATAGGCGGAATCAGCTGGTCTTGTCCTTGAAACGAAATAAACCCGTTTAACAGAATAAATATCCCTGAATTCAGAAAAAAGTATCCCGCAATTCTAGCCAGACGGTCTTTGTCACGTATCCGGGACTCGCCGAAACCGGACAGTATCCATGTTTGCTTTTTTATTCCTGCCATATAAGCAATCCAAAAGAAAAGCCCCGCAATCAAGATCAATAAAAAATCGATCCGAACTTCCATGAACTCTCCCCCCTGTCTTTTCACTGACAAAACACTCTGTCTCCCGTAATGATACGTAACAACATTTTATTTGTGAAGTCCTTATATAAAAAATAGAAGGCGCGAGGCCTTCTATTTTTTCTCGTATGTCCATCCATTTTCCTGATACACTTTTCCGTTTTTCATTAAATGGCCGAGCGCGCGTTTAAAAGCGGCTTTGCTCATGTTAAAACGTTCTCTGATATCGTCAGGCTCGCTTTTGTCGCTATACGGCATAGCGCCG
Organism: Bacillus sp. K7; assembly: GCF_053903245.1. Classification (NCBI taxonomy): domain Bacteria; kingdom Bacillati; phylum Bacillota; class Bacilli; order Caryophanales; family Bacillaceae; genus Bacillus; species Bacillus sp. K7. Next base: position 1,159,641 of record NZ_CP096406.1, on the reverse strand, counting down.
TTTCTTGTTCTCATATACGTCAGAATGTACTCGGCATCTATAGACAACGCATCCTGTTTTCTCGGAAGCAGCGACATGTTGACTGAACCGTCTTCTTTTACTTGAATCACCCGTCCCGTGATTCTTGAGCCGAGTCTTGGCTCCTCTTTTCTTTCTGACGGATGGATAAAACCGCGGATGCCGTCGTCCGTAATGATGAATGAACCCGTTGCGATCAATCTGTACACCGTACCTGTCAGCTCTTTATTCATCAGGTCTTCTGAGGCGTCAGTAAAGAGTTCGCTGATGATATCTTCCGGCGCTGGTTTCGCAAACATGCGCCCCCGGTTCGTCACCTTCAGCATACAGTAGAGCTTGTCGCCTTTTTGCGGCCAGACATCCTCGTATGGCGGCAAATGCTCAGTTGCGACAAGCGCATCCTTGGATAAGCCGACATCAACGAAAACGCCCATATCTTCCACTTTATCCACCACTTCGACCCAGCCGTACTCGTCCGCGCTGATGGACGGAATTTTCATCGTGGCCGCAAGTCTTTCCTGCTGGTCGACGTATATAAAGACCTCTACTTCGTCTCTGTCCTCGATATCCTCAGTTATTTCACTGTTATGTAAGAGAATCGTGTCTTCTCCATCGGTCAAAAAGTAACCGAAGTCGGTTTGGTGATCTATACTCAAGGTTAGTTGCTGCCCTGGTCTCATGCTATCGTCCTTCCTGTTCCGCTTGTTTTCCGCGGATTCTGTTAACATTTTTTCCAATCATCACAAATTGATTCTTTGTTCTGTTGGAAGTTTCTCTTTATTCTACTATAATCAACTCATAAGTTAAATGTTATGGAGGTTTTCATATGGCAAAAGAAAGTTCATTTGATATTGTATCCAAGGTCGAGTTGCCTGAAGTGCAAAACGCGATCCAAATCGCACTCAAGGAAATCAGCACACGCTATGACTTTAAAGGCAGCAAAAGCGATATTACTTTAGATAAAGAGGAGCTTGTCCTCGTTTCTGATGACGAATTTAAATTAAGCCAGCTGAAAGACGTGCTGGTCAGTAAATTGATTAAGCGAAACGTGCCGACAAAAAACATTGATTACGGCAAGATTGAAAGCGCGTCAGGCGGAACGGTGCGCCAGCGCGCCAAACTTGTTCAAGGCATTGACAAGGATAATGCCAAAAAAGTTAATGCGATCATCAAAAACTCCGGATTGAAAGTAAAGTCACAAGTGCAGGATGATCAAGTTCGTGTAACCGGTAAAAACAAGGATGATCTGCAGCAGATTATCACAGCAGTGAGAGGCGCAGATTTGCCAATTGACGTTCAATTTATAAATTTCAGATAAATTTTCTGAATCCTATTGATTATTGTCTTTATTTTCGGTAAATTTGGAGAAAGGGAAAAAGCCCCGCAGCTTTTGGCATTTCCTTATACGAAAACTTCATATCCGTTCTTATCAAGAGAAGCAGAGGGACTGGCCCGACGAAGCTTCAGCAACCGGTGTAATGGCGTTCAGCCATGACCAAGGTGCTAAATCCAGCAAGCTCGAACAGCTTGGAAGATAAGAAGAGACAAAATCACTGACAAAGTCTTCTTCTTAAGAGGACTTTTTTTATTTCTCTTTTTTCCTTGCTGAATGTGAATAAAGGAGGCAGACAATGGGACTTTTAGAAGATTTGCAAAAACAGGTGTTAATCGGTGACGGCGCCATGGGGACGCTCCTCTACTCCTACGGCATTGACAGGTGCTTTGAGGAACTCAACATTTCAAAGCCGGAGGAAATTCAGCGCATACATAAAGCGTACGTTGAGGCTGGAGCCAATATCATTCAAACAAATACGTACGGAGCCAATTATATTAAATTATCCAGGCACGGGCTTGAGGGTGACATTAAAAAAATGAATCAGGAGGCAGTGAAGATTGCGCGGGCTTCAGCAGGCGATGCGTACATTTTGGGGACAATGGGCGGCATCCGCACATTTAATAAAAACGCGTACAGCCTTGACGAAATCAAACGCAGCTTTCGCGAGCAGCTGTACCTGCTCCTGCATGAACAACCGGACGGCTTGCTGTTGGAGACGTATTATGATTTAGAAGAAGCCCGTGAAGTGCTGAAAATTGCGCGCAAAGAGACCGCCCTTCCGATTATGCTTAACGTCTCCATGCACGAGCAAGGTGTACTGCAGGACGGGACACCGCTTTCTGAAGCATTGCGGTCAATCGCGGATCTCGGGGCTGATATCGTCGGCATTAACTGCCGGCTCGGCCCTTATCACATGATTGAAGCGCTAAGCGAAGTGCCGATTTTTGATGATGTGTTTTTATCCGTTTATCCGAACAGCAGTCTTCCTTCGCTGGAAGAGGGACGGCTCGTCTATGAAACAGACGACACATATTTTCAAAACAGCGCCTTAGAATTCCGCAAGCAAGGCGCGCGGATTATCGGCGGTTGCTGCGGCACCACGCCAAATCACATTCAGGCAATGGCGGAAGCGGTTGGCGGGCTTGCCCCCATTACTGAAAAAGAAGTCAAAGTCCCTGCTAAAGAATGTATTTCTGTTCAGCATGAGCGGACAGAGCCCGGTTTAAATGAGATCGCAGTTGAAAAACGCTCCATCATCGTAGAGCTGGACCCGCCGAAAAAATTGAGCTTTGATACGTTTTTGTCCGCCGCTGCCGAATTGAAAGAAGCAGGAATCAACGCCCTGACGCTCGCCGACAATTCTCTGGCTACTCCGCGAATCAGCAATGTTGCCTGCGGCGCTCTTGTGAAGCAGCAGCTCGATATGCGCTCCCTTGTCCATATTACATGCCGTGACCGAAACATTATCGGCTTGCAGTCACATTTAATGGGCCTTGATACGTTAGGGCTGAATGACGTGCTGGCCATTACAGGCGACCCTTCTAAAATCGGGGATTTTCCGGGAGCGACGTCTGTGTATGATTTAACATCCTTTGATTTAATCAGGCTGATCAAACAATTCAACGAAGGGCTGTCCCTGTCTGGAAAACCGCTTGGCAAGAAAACGAATTTCTCAGTCGCCGCCGCATTTAATCCTAACGTGCGCCATCTGGATAAAGCGGTAAAACGGCTTGAGAAAAAAATAGATTGCGGCGCCGATTATTTTGTTTCACAGCCTGTCTATTCCGAGCAGCAGCTCGTCGACATCCATAACGAAACAAAGCATCTGAAGACGCCGATCTATATCGGCATTATGCCGCTCACAAGCAGCCGGAACGCTGAATTCATCCACAATGAAATCCCAGGCATTAAGCTGTCTGACTCTATTCGCGAAAAAATGGCTCTCGCCGGCGAGGATAAAGAGAAACAAAAAGCGGAAGGCCTTGCGATTGCACGCTCCCTGTTGGATACGGCATGCGAGCTGTTTAACGGCATCTATTTGATCACGCCTTTTCTCAGATCTGACTTGACCGCTGAGCTCACATCGTATATCCAGCAAAAGGATGAGCAGCGCCAAAATATCTATTTGCATTAATACTAGAGACCGCCTGAACCAATCAGGCGGTCTATTTTTACCGCATTCGTGTTACGATATAAAAAAGCCATTTTTGAGGAGAAACATCATGCTCGTAGTCAAAACCATTTTCGCGGAAGATACATACGACACCCTGCAAAAACCGGTAGACAAAGGCGTGCAGGCAGTATGGCACAATGCAAGACAACTTGTCTAAGGCTGCTACGCAAAGCTTGGCTGGGAACCGTTTGAGCTTCCTTCCCGGCATTGGCACACATGTTGTGATGTACAAAACACTCGGAAGAAGCAGGTGACCTGTATGAAGATAGCAGATGAGCTGATTGAGCTTCACGAAAAACATACCCCCGGTCTATTGCGGCTTTGCAGGCAAGCCGGGTGGCCGGATTATGGCGAACAAGAACTGAAAATGCTTGTCCAACAAGGACGCTTTTTCGGTTATCAAAATGACCGCGGAGACCTCATTTCCTGCATCGGCTTGTTTTTGTTTGGCCGTCTTGCTTCAATCGGACTCGTCATCGTGGATAAGGAATACAAACGGCTCGGTCTCGGGCGGCGGATGGTAAACGCGTGCATCAGCCAAACGGATGAAAGCACATCCATCAGGCTTTGCGCCACAACAGAAGGTTTGCCTCTTTATGAAAAAGCAGGTTTTCATACGGCGGGGTCAGTCCGAAAGTACAGCTGTCACAGGTTTCAACCGATTGAAAAGCGAGATTTCCTTGAAGCTGAACTGACCTCCTTTCGAGAACAAGACTTTCAAGCATTAGCCGCTGCCGACCTGGCGGCTTTTGGGGGAGATCGGTCAAACCTTCTGCAACAGCTTATTTCCGCTTCAGAGGAATGTATCATCGCCAGAAACAACGAGGGGCATCTGATTGGCTACGGCCTATCTGTACAGACACCTGCCAACTTGAAATTCGGACCCGTCATTGCGCCATCATCGGACATTGCTGAACGACTACTCAACAGGCTGGCCGCCGGCAAACAAGGTCCGATGCGCATCGATATACCAGCAGAACACACATCGTTTCATGACAGGCTGATAAAAATGGGATTTCAAGGAGACGCAGAGGCACCGCTTATGCTTTACCAGGAAAAGATGCTACCTGACCAGAATGGACATTTATATGCGTTGATTTCACAGGCGCTCGGTTAACCCTCTTTTTTCCCGAACAGGCAGTTTCTGTTCGGTTTTTTGCTGTCTAAACGTTGAATAAACGAAGCTATCAGGGACATTCTAAGCAGAAGAAAAGGAGTGTGCTCTGAGATGGAATCATCAAAACAAAATAACGGAATGACGATTGTTGCAATTGGTTCAATTCCTTTAATATTAACACTTGGAAACTCAATGCTAATTCCGATTTTGCCAAAAATGAAATCTGAACTTCATTTATCACAATTTCAAGTCAGTCTCGTGATCACAGTATTTTCCTTGATTGCGGCGTTCGCCATTCCGATTGTCGGTTATCTCGCAGACCGGTTCTCAAGGAAAATCATCATTATTCCCTGCTTATTTCTGTATGGTGCCGGCGGCTTGTTAGCCGGATTTGCCGCAGGTTTTTTTGACAATGCCTACCCTTGGGTCATGGCAGGACGGGCGCTTCAAGGAATCGGGGCAGCCGGAACCGGCCCGATTGCCATGGCGCTGACGGGGGATCTGTTTAAAGGCGCCCAGGAAAGCAAGGTGCTCGGCCTCGTTGAAGCTTCAAACGGCATGGGGAAAGTGCTTTCGCCAATCATCGGCTCCCTTATCGCCCTGCTTGTCTGGTATGGCGCGTTTTTTGCCTTCCCTGTGTTTTGCATCATTTCGATCGTGCTGACTTGGGTTTTTATTAAAGAAAAGAAAAAGGAAAAAGAACCGCCCCCGATCGGAAAATACGCGAAAGGCCTGTTAAGTGTTTTTAAACATGAAGGCAGATGGCTATTTACCGCTTATTTAGCCGGTGCGACTTGTTTGTTTACCTTGTTCGGGATCCTTTTTTACCTATCTGATGTCCTTGAAAAAACGTACGATACCGACGGCGTCAAAAAAGGCTTGATTTTGGCGATTCCGCTTTTGGTCATGTGTGTGACGTCCTATATAACCGGAAGCAAAATCGGGAAAAAGCAATCGCTGATGAAAAAGCTGATCGTCCTTGGATTGGCTTTTATGACGGTTTCTTACGCGTCATTGTCTTTCATTGAAAATCTTGTGTTCTTTATCAGCGTTCTCGTGTTAAGCAGTATAGGGTCCGGCCTTGTCCTTCCTTGTGTGAACAGCTTTATTACCGGGGCTGTCGGTAAAGAAAGACGGGGATTTGTGACCTCGCTGTACGGATCGGTTCGCTTCTTGGGGGTTGCCATCGGGCCTCCCATTTTCGGCCGCCTCATGCAATGGTCCAGACCCGGCATGTTTTTAAGCATTGCGGGATTGACGCTTGTTGTCGGCATTCTCGTGATGTTGCTCATCCATGTGAATCAAAACAAAGAAGACACAAAGGAAAAAGAAGATTCTAAAAAGGCTGGCAATCGACTTCAGCCTGCTGAGGAAAGGTAGTATCAGTTTGAAAATCGAACGGGTTGAGACCTTTCCGCTTTTGCATCGATTGAAAGAGCCGTACGGAGACGCAAACGGATTCAAACAGTATCGAACTTGCTATCTCATCAGAATTGTCACAGAAAGCGGGATTGACGGCTGGGGAGAGTGCGTTGATTGGCTCCCGACTCTCCATGTCGGTTTTACCAAACGGATCATTCCTTATCTTTTAGGAAAACAGGCCGGCAGCCGCCTGCCATTAGTGCGCACGATTCAGAAATGGCATCAGCGCGCGGCCTCCGCCGTGAGCATGGCGCTGACAGAGATTGCGGCCAAAGCTGCGGATTGTTCGGTTTGCGAACTATGGGGCGGGCGGTACAGAGAAGAGATCCCTGTGTACGCCTCTTTTCAATCGTATTCAGATCACCCGCAATGGATCAGCCGTTCTGTTTCCCATGTAGAGCAGCAGTTAAAAAAAGGCTTTAAGCAAATCAAAGTCAAAATTGGCGGGACTGCATTTGAGGAAGATCTTCGGCACATTAACGCCCTGCAGCATACGGCCAGCAGCTCCATGACGATGATTCTGGACGCAAACCAAAGCTACGACGCCGCGGCCGCTTTCAAATGGGAACCTTATATTTCAGAGTGGATGAACATTGGCTGGTTTGAGGAGCCTTTGCCCTTTGATCAGCCGCAGGATTACGCGCTGCTCCGCAGCCGTTTATCTGTTCCAGTTGCCGGGGGAGAAAACATGAAAGGAGCGGCTCAATTTGCCTCCCTTCTTTCACAGCGGTGCTTGGATATGATTCAGCCTGATGTCATGCATGTCAATGGGATCGATGAGTTCCGGGACTGCCTCCAGCTCGCGCGTTATTTCGGCGTCAGAGCATCTGCACATGCCTATGATGGATCGCTTTCACGCCTATATGCTTTATTTGCGCAGGCCTGCCTGACCCCATGGTCTAAAATGAAAAGTGACCAAATTGAACCGATTGAGTGGGACGTCATGGAGAATCCTTTTACAGATCTCATCAGCCTTCAGCCTTCAAAAGGAATGGTCCACATTCCGAAAGGCAAAGGCATTGGCTTAGACATCAATATGGACATCATCAGCCGCTATAAGTGGGATGGCTCAGCCTATTAAGCTGGGCCATTTCCTTTTTTGCAGACATAAATCTTGGACAGCCTCATAAAATGGAAACAGCGGACAAGTCTTTTCATAAAGGAGCAATTGACGTAATGGCTGAACTGCTGATGAAAGCAAAACTCACGTTTATGATTGTCGTAGGCGGCGTACTACAGGGACTCGGCATGTCCTTGTTTTTATTTCCGCATGATATTCCGACAGGCGGGGCAGCAGGTATTGCGGTGCTATTGCATTATCTGTTTCAGATTCCCCATGGCTTTTCAGTATGGGCCGTGAATGTGTCGATGCTTTTTACCGCTTTAAAATGGCTGGAGATGAGAACATTCACCGGCACCCTCGCCTCGATTACCGTCACCTCTGTCTCGGTATTGATCTTTGATGCGATTGTTCCGGATATCACATCAAACTTATGGATTGATCTGGCAAGCGGCGCTGTGTTATTGGGACTCGGTATCGGACTTTTATACAAATATAAAATTTCAAACGGAGGATTCGGAGCCCTTGCTCTGATGATTTCCATTTATCGGGGAGGCAATCCCGGAACGATCCTGCTCATCATGAATTGCATCATTTTTATGGTGACCGCTTCAATTATTGACTGGGGCATCGTGTTTCAAGCCCTGATATGCCAAGTGATATCAACAAGAGTCATTGATTTTATCTATAACATCCGCCTGACTTCCCTTCCCTATCTCACGCCTATGTACCGCCATAAAAAATAATAGGCAGAGGCTCTCAGTAGGCGAGAGCCCCGCAGCCACCGTTTTACAAATAAAAGGTATCGGATCTTAACCCTAAACGCAGCGTCTCCAACGCGATCGCATCTTGAAACGGGATGTTGGCCAGATTCACATTCGACCCGACCCTTTGGATAAACCCCTGCTGGAGCGTTTTGTTCGGCGCTTCAAAAATCAGCCTTGTGATATCAATATCCGAGGAAATGATGTCATCAACAATTTGAAACCGGACATCCCCGCTGCTGGAACAGATTCCGCCTGTCCCGCTTTCCCTTGCCTCCGTCATCACTTTTTCCGCACCCGCTTCCATATCCTCAACGATATACTCAAGCCATTCCTCGGAGCTTTGCCGGCTTGATAATTCCGCGTCCTTGCTGCCCACCTCGCTCAGCACAAGAAATTCATCAGAAAAATCTGCAATATAAGCCGCTTTCTCTTTATTTGTCATTGGAAGCGTGCCATTTGAAATTTCGATATATTCACAGCCGAAATAGGTGCAGTACCGATGAAATTCATTCACTTTTTTCTGGCTTACATACTTCTCAAACAGTGTGCCGCCAAAGAAAAATTGAATGTCGTGCTCTTTCAGCGTGCTGATTTTTTCTTCAAGGTCTTTCGTAAGTAATGATGTGCCCCAACCGAATTTCACAAAATCAATATAGTCAGACGCCGCGGTGATGACATCTTTGAAATATTGCAAAGGATAGCCGTTATCAATTAAAATGGTCTGCCCGGTTTCTCTCGGCTTGCTTGTTCTCACTGGCAATTCTAGTGAAAAATCATTCATATTATGACCCTCTCTATCGTAGGAACTTCTCTTTCTTGTCTCACTTTCATGACAAACTCGCCTGCCAATTCTTTTGTGCAATAGGCGATGTCTTCTGGATCAAACAATGGCTGGCGGCGGTCAAAAAATTTCTCCGCAACAGTAGAGCGATTGATTCTTTCAATCGCCTCCGCAGCCGTTACCTCATTTGTCCCTTCAATGATGCCCTTTATATACTGCGCACACGCCATGTCGTCATCACCTGACGGATGGGAAGCGACAATGTTGATCACGCAATTCTTTTCGCCAAGCGTTTTCACGTGCTCTGCCGTTGTTCTGGCGTTGGAAAATCCAGTCACGAACAGGTGCTTGGCGTTCAGCGCCCCTAACGCCGCTGTGACGCCGTTTGTTGTTTTCTGGATCAGGCGCTTATCCGCCATGTCCTGCTCCGCCATGCGTTTTGGCGAATTATCCAAATCAAATCCGCTGATACCGACCCCCTTTTCTTCTCCCGTCAATACGTAATCCGGATAGGTGTTTTTCAGTGCAAAGGCTTCGTCAGCTGTCCGGACCAAGTAAATCTCTTTCGCCCCGCCGATAAACGCATAATGGGCGACCGTAAAGGCTCTGATGACATCAATGACGATATGAATATCCCCCGGGGCAAGCGTATGATGATGCCCCTGATAAATGGTAATCGGCATAATACCTCTCCTTGGGCATAAAACCATTTTGCTTAAAAGCATATTCAGGCGGTCTCTTAATGGTTCCGCTCCTCATTTTAGGCGCGGGCCGCACCTGAAAAACCTGAACCTTTATGCAAAACATGAATAGTCTGCCTATAACTCGATCAATAGATAAAAAAACAGAGATGCAAACGGGGGGAAAACGTTGAGGGAGCAAATCATCACTTATGACACGTGGAACGACACGCTGTCCAAACAGATAACAGATCAATTGATCGATGAGCTCGATGTGTTGAAATGGGCTTTCCGAACATACGGGGATAAGATTGTGTACGCGTGCAGCTTTGGCGCAGAAGGAATGGTGCTACTCGATCTCATATCAAAAATCAACAAAAACGCGCACATCATCTTTTTGGATACAGGGCTGCATTTTCACGAAACGTATGAGCTGATCGAGACCGTCAAAGAGCGATATCCGGCATTTACAATCCAGCTGCTCAAACCCGAGCTCAGCTTAAAAGAGCAGGAAACAAAATACGGTGGAGAACTGTGGAAGCATAACCCGAATTTCTGCTGCCAATTAAGAAAAATTGAACCGCTGCAAAAGCACCTGTCCGGCATGACAGCTTGGATTTCGGGACTGCGCCGTGAGCAATCACCCACGAGAAAGCATATTCAATACGTGAATCTTGACCTGAAGTTCAAACTGATCAAAATTTGCCCGCTCATCCACTGGACATGGGATGACGTTTGGACGTACATCCGCCTGCACCATTTGCCTTATAACAAACTGCACGATCAACATTACCCGAGCATAGGCTGTGAAATGTGTACGTTGCCTTCCTCGGACCCGGACGATGAGAGGGCCGGAAGATGGGCCGGACGGGAGAAAACAGAATGCGGCCTGCATCAAGATTAATGGCCGGCATGTCTTTGTTAAGGGATTGAAAACATGTTGAGCGCTGCTAAAGCTTTCAGCAAGCGCAGATAAGAAAACAAAGCAAACGTAAAAATGGAGGTTGAACACGTTGAATGAAAACGAACCCCATGGAGGGGTGTTAATCAACCGCTGCGATCCCGCATGCCATTTTGAAGGGTGCACGTGCGAAGCGGAGCTGGACCAACTTGCACTGAGCGACCTGGAGCTTATCGCGATCGGCGGCTACAGCCCGTTAACTGGTTTTTTGGGAGAAAAAGATTATCATTCTGTTGTGAAAGAAATGAGGCTGGCAAACGGATTGCCGTGGAGCCTGCCGATTACGCTAACGGTCAAGGAAGAAACAGCAAACAAGCTGTCTGCCGGAGATCGTGTCAAGCTTGTGAGAGACGGCGTTGCCTACGGCATGATCACAGTCACTGATATTTACCGGCCTGATAAAACACAAGAAGCGCTGTCTGTTTATAAAACAACCGATCCTGCCCACCCAGGCGTAAAAAAATTGCTGGAGCGTCAGGATTACTATATCGGAGGGCCTGTCACGGTCAGCCGCCTTCCCGACAAATCCTTCGAACAGTTCTATGCGGCGCCTGCCGAAACAAGAGCGGCCTTTACAAAACTCGGCTGGAAAACGATTGTTGGTTTTCAAACCAGAAACCCTGTTCACAGAGCGCATGAATATATTCAAAAAACAGCGTTGGAAACGGTCGACGGTCTGCTGCTTCACCCGCTTGTCGGAGAAACGAAGTCAGACGATATCCCGAGTGATATCAGAATGGAGAGCTACCAGGTTTTGCTTGATCACTATTATCCAAAGGATCGTGTCATGTTATCGGTTTTCCCTGCCGCCATGCGGTATGCAGGTCCGCGTGAAGCGATTTTCCATGCGCTCGTCCGCAAAAATTACGGCTGCACCCATTTTATTGTAGGCCGAGATCATGCGGGTGTCGGCAGCTATTACGGAACGTACGACGCGCAACATATTTTTCAATCATTCACAGAAGAGGAGCTGGGCATCAAGCCGCTGTTTTTTGAACACAGCTTTTACTGCCGGAAATGTGGAAACATGGGCACCTCAAAAACGTGTCCGCACAGCCCAAGAGACCACATCCACTTATCGGGCACAAAAGTGAGAGAGCTTCTTCGCCAAGGCAAAAAGCCGCCTAAAGAATTCAGCCGGCCTGAGGTCGCCAACGTGCTGATCAAGGGACTTCATCAACAGCCTGTTGCGATCCAGCAAAACAACGGGGGATTGCAATGACTCACAAACCGAACATCATTTGGCACCCCGCTGCCATTTCAAAGTCTGACAGACAATCCTTAAACGGACACAAAAGCTGCGTCCTCTGGTTTACCGGGCTGTCAGGCTCAGGAAAATCGGTGCTGGCCAATGCCGTTGATGAAAAGCTGTACCGGATGGGCATTCAGAGCTATGTGCTTGACGGCGATAATATCCGCCACGGCTTAAACAAAGACCTTGGTTTTCAGACTGAAGACAGAATTGAAAACATCCGCCGGATCGGAGAAGTGTCGAAGCTGTTTGTCGATAGCGGGCAAATGATTTTAACGGCTTTTATTTCTCCATTCAGAGAAGACCGTGACATGGTCAGAGCGCTCTTTCCTCAAGGAGAATTCTTTGAAATTTACGTAAAATGCCCGCTGCATGTCTGTGAACAGCGCGATCCGAAGGGGCTTTATCAAAAAGCGCGAAACGGAGAGATCAAACATTTTACCGGGATCGATTCTCCGTATGAAGCGCCGCTTTCACCGGACTTCATCATTGAATCAGACCAGATCTCTATTTCCGATGGAGCTGACATCATCATTACGGAACTGCAAACCAAAGGCATCATAAAAAAACCCGAATGATATCGGGTTTTTTCTTATGATTTGGCGAATTGCGCAATCAAACGGTTCATCTTCTCTTTTTCCTCATAAAAAGCGCCGTGCCCGCTGTTTGCAAACGGAACCAATTCCGACTGCTTGATGCCACGCTTCAATTCTTTCGCGAAATCAAACGGCGCAATTTGATCCTTGCTCCCGTGCAGGATCAGTGCTGGAACTTTGATTGACACAAGATCCTTTCTGAGATCCTCGTCTCTTAATGCATGGCCTGAGCGGATCGTCCCGTAGGAGGAAGCCTCCAGCATCAAATTGAGAAACCACCCCCTGAGCTCTGGTGATACCTCTTTCTCAAAAAATCGTTTCCCTAAATCATCCAGCGTTTTTGGCCGATCCATTTTGAATTGTTCAATCATATCGTCAATATCCTGCTTCCTCATCCCGTACGGATAACCCGGGCGTTTTGTAAATGCGGGCGCCGCTGCTGACAATAAAATCAGCTTATCAATATCCGCTCCATCATGCCTTGCCATATAACGGATGGCAATGGCGCCGCCCATCGAAAAACCGGCAAGCACCGCGTCCTCAAGCTGCAGCGTATAAATGACTGCCTTCACATCGTCGGCCATCGTATCATAATCGTAGCCTTCCCAAGGGCGGTCAGATTGCCCATATCCCCGGAAATCAATGCCAATAAAACGAAATCCTCTTTTCGGAAGCTCATTCATTTGATATTCAAACATCTTATGATTCAACGGCCACCCGTGCAAAAAGATGATCGGCCTTCCATGCCCGATATCCTCTACAAACAATGTGACATGCTCCTCGGTTTTGACGTAATGCCCCATTCCGCATTCCTCCTGTTCCCTTTTCTTTCCCGGCCTGTAAACGCCTTGACGCACAGGAAGCTTTCCATTTATGCTTACAAAACAAGCGGGCTGCTGTACCAAGAAAAGGCTCTTCACGATTCACTATATGTAGCAATCCCCGTAACGATCTATTAAATTGATCCCGGAGACTTCTGGTTTTCGGGCAGCAAAGGATGTCATCGCATGAATAAAATAGTGATTCAAAAACCGCACATACCGGAAAGCCTGCAAACCGCAGATTTTCATGAAACCGTGACACAGGATGATGTGGTCAGCATGCATTTGTTTGAAAATTGTACAATCTGCGGTGCAGATATTGAAAGACTTTGTATCGAAAAATCGATATTTAGAAATGTCGTATTTATTGATGTGTCTTTCCGGCATATTGAACTGACCGATGTGGTCTTTGAAAAATGTGATCTGTCAAACGCCGATTTCAGCGGGGCTGTCATTCACAGAACTTCCATTAAGCAATCCAAAATGGTTGGAATGAATGCAGCGGACTCAACGCTGCGGAATGTTTCGTTCGAGGAGTGCCACGGACATTTCAGTTCTTTTTCGTACTCAAATATGAAACAGGTTCGTTTTGCGCACTGTACCCTTATGCAAAGCGAGTGCAGCAATTTGACGCTCCAGCAGACACACTTTGACGGATGCGAACTGGAAAGCGCCAACTTTACCGGCACATCCCTTCAGAACATGGACATCAGCACGTGCCGTTTTGACCAGCTTCACGTCTCCCTCGACAAATTGAAAGGCTGTAAAATCGCGCCGGAGCACGCGATGGCTTTCGCCAGGGCGCTTGGAGCTGTCGTAGTATAACAAATGCTTAAGACATCATCAGGCGGCGGGCTGTATCAGCTGCCGCTTGAATGCCCGTTTCCAAATCCGCAAGAGATGCATAGGAATATGACAGCCTGATGCTGCTTCGCTCTTCGCCGTTATAAATAGAACCGGGATTCACCAGCACCTGCTGTTTCAGCAGTTCATGAAAGAAATGGCTGACAGGCAAGGGTTTGTGAAATGTCACCCATATATAAAAGCCGCCGGCGGGAATCCGCCACGTGGCGATGTCTCCGGCATACCGCTTGAGAAACTGAACTGCCGCGTCTCTCTTTTGTTTTAAGACCCCGCGTATCCAAGTCAGATGCTTTTCATAATGCCCCTGCGACAGCCATTCGGCGGCCGCCCACTGGGACAATCCGCTCGAGCCGTAGTCTGTCTGCATTTTAATGTCGGCCAGCCGTTCAATGACCGGCTCCGATCCGGCCAGCCAACCGATTCGAAGGCCAGGGCTCACTGTTTTTGAAAACGTGCCCACATATAAAACATTGCCTTCATGATCCATTGCTTTTAACGGCTGTGCCGGTTTTTCTTCAAACCATAAATCACCGTACGCATCATCCTCAATAATCGGTAGCTGCTCTTTTTTTGACAGGCCGATGATCTCTTTCCTTCGCTGCTCTGACATGACAGTGCCCGTCGGATTATGAAACGACGGTATGGTGTAAAGCAGCTGTCCCCCGTATTGTTTTCGATAAGAAGAAACCAGCCCCGTTTTGATTCCCGATTCATCCATCGGCAAGCCGCGAAGCCGCATCCCCGCTGATTGAAACACATGCAATGATTGAAGGTAGGACGGCTTTTCGGTCAAAATGACAGAACCTCGTTTTAAAAGCCCGATCGAGATGAGCTGAAGCGCCTGAAGTGCGCCGGACACAATGAAAATCGCTGACGGTGATACATGGATCTGCTTGCTTTTCAAATGATCCGCCACTGCCTCCCTCAACTTAGGATTTCCTTTCGGCTGCTCGTATCCTAAAGACAGGGCGTGCGGATTGATCTGCTGAAACATCCGGCGCATTGTGTCAACAGGCAGCAGATCCGGTGAAAGCTCCCCTGTGCCTAATCTGATGATATCCGCTCTTGGTTCGTTTTGATGAATCCCCTGAATGATAGAAGAATTTGGGTGATGAATGCCCGAACGGACGTAATCGTTCCAATCGAGCGGAGGCTCAGCCGCCAGCACGCTCCACGTACTGTTTACAACCTTCGTGCCCCCGCCCCTTCTCCCCTCTAACAGGCCTTGAGAAGTGAGTTCATCAATGGCTGCTGTCACTGTGCTGCGGTTCACTTGAAACATATCGGCCAGCGTTCTCTGCGAAGGAATTTTCGTCCCCACAGCCCACTCTCCGTGAAGAATTTTATCTTTCATGTATTGTTCGATCTGCCGATGCAGCGGAACATCCGAATATCGGCTTGGCTGCCATTGCGTCAAGGTCATCCCCCCTCTTTTCTTCACATTATACATTTGGCTGGTTCTCATCCCAACCAAATGGCCGGTGACTCGGGAAAAAATCTCCCTTATGATTGAAAAAACAGATGTGAAAGGAGTTTTTTCCGCATGAATGCAATCATTCACGGAGTTGTGCTTGCCTTTGGCCTCATTTTGCCGCTGGGAGCGCAGAATGTATTTATTTTTCAGCAAGGGGCGTGGCAAAGGCATATTTGGCGGGCACTTCCTGCCATCATCAGCGCTTCTGTCTGCGATACTCTGTTAATTGTTTTAGCTGTTGCTGGCGTATCTGTCATCGTCCAGCAGCTGCCTGTGTTTGAAACAGTGATGATGGCCGGCGGATTTTTGTTTCTCCTCTATATGGGCTGGGTGACTTGGAACAGCCGTCCGGAAGCAAACCAAAATGAGGAAAATACGTTCACAGCTAAAAAACAAGCTGCGTTTGCGGCCGCCGTTTCTCTTTTAAATCCGCACGCTATTCTGGACACGATCGGCGTCATTGGCACGAGCTCGCTCCAATACTCTGGGAATGAGAAATGGCTCTTTATGACCGCATGCATCGCTGTGTCTTGGATTTGGTTTATCAGTCTTGCGATAGCGGGACGGCTGTTTCAGACAATGGATACAAGCGGCAGGCTTATGCTGATCGTAAACAAATGCTCGGCAGTTGTAATGTGGATAGCAGCAGGATATTTCGGGGTATCATTATTCAGAAATTAAAGGGAAAACAAAAGAGACAGCGAATGTCATAGAAAAGGAGGCAATGCTGATGACTGATGCTAAACAGTTTTATGACTACCACGCGTGGGCAAACAAGCGAATATTCAATCATATCGAAAACCTGCCAGAGGAAACAGCTTATCAAGAAGTACAAAGCGTATTCCCTTCTATCAGCGATGTGCTGCTTCATATGTGCAGGGCTGACTACATTTGGCTGAAGACTCTTTCAGGAGCAACCTACCAAGAGGTCTTAGACAGCGTCGGAAAATTCGAGGCCGCGCATCGTAATTTGGCAGTGATAAAAGAGCATGTTTCTGAACTGGAGGCACAGTATCACAATTTCTTCAGCCGCCAGACGGACTTTGAACAGCAGGTCTTATTTCAGCATCCGACACACGGGACACTGGCAACAACTTATACAGGGGTCATCCTGCATGTCGTCAATCACGGCACGTATCATAGAGGGAACGTGACCGCTATGCTGAGACAGCTTGGCCATTCAGGCGTACCTACTGATTATGTGTACTATTTATATGAAAAGAAAGAAAGCAAGGGCTAAACTGTCCTTGCTTTTTTGATCGCAAAGAGGTACGTGCGGGAGTGCTGACGCCTATAAACGAATATGAGCACGATTCACATCCAGCTGTACAGGCCTGCCGGATCGATACGAATGGGTCGCGGCAATGCCGACTTCTAAATTGATCGTTGCATCGACATCTGTCACAATCGGTGTTTTTCCATCCCGCACACACTCAGCAAAATGCTGCAGTTCTAAGCAGTAGGCTTCATGAAAACGAGTTTGAAAGTCTGGGATAATATCATAGCTGCTCCCTTTAGACGTCAGGATGGTCACATGTTGATTTCTCAATGTTCCTATGAAAATACTGCCCTCTGTCCCGATAACTTCCGCCCGGATGTCATGTCCGTATGGAGAGGTTCTGCTTGCCTCGACGTCCCCCGCTGCGCCGGAGTCAAATTCGATATACGTCAGCGCCTGATCGACATCACCATACTGCTCCATAAACGGGTTGTTCAGGATCCTGCCGTGTCCGGAAACAGAAGTGATTTCCGCTTTCAACAAATAACGGGCGATATCATAGTCATGGATGGAGCAGTCTATAAAGATCCCGCCGCTGTGTTTGATAAACGCTGCCGGAGGCGCTCCCTGGTCACGCGTAAAGCCTTTATAATAGATGGGTTTGCCGATTTCTCCAGCGTCGATCCGCCGTTTGGCATCTGCGTACGCGGGATCGAATCGCCTCATAAAGCCGACTTGGCAAATGACGCCGGTCTCTTTCACTTTTTCAGAAACCGCTTTTGATTCCTCAAGGCTTAATGTTAACGGTTTTTCAACGAAGATGTGCTTTCCGTTCTCCGCTGCTTTGATGATCATATCGCCATGTGTGCTTGTCGGCGTTACGATAATGACAGCGTCAATGCCGGGATCTTCTAACAGCTCATTCGGGTCTTCAGACCATTTATCGATACCGAATTCTTTGGCAACCTGCTCCGCTCTCCCTTTCATCGGATCAGCGACACTGACCAGCTTTGCTCCCGAAACACGGGTGACGAGATTTTTCGCATGATCATAGCCGAGCCGTCCTAATCCTAATACCGCGCATCTTACTTGATGTTCCACGTCCCATCCTCTCCTTTACCGCATTTTTGAACCGCTTTAGGAAAGCGCTTTCTTCCAATAGCTAAAAAAACAGCGCTCCAAACCGCTTTCACACCTTGCGCAAGCGCTTTCTCAAAAGGTGGTTTCATTTTACAATGTCTTATGCCTGCACGCAATATGTTTTTTGGCTTCAACTGTCAACATGAAAAAACCCGCTCATTAGCGGGCTCGTGTTTTGAGCGTTGATGTGGAATGCCTGACCACAAGCTCAGGCGGCAGCACGATTTTTTGTTTCATCTTTCGTTTTCCTTCGATGGCTTCGGCCAGCAGCTCGATGACGCACTGCCCCATATCTTTAATCGGCTGGGCCACGGTCGTCAGGGGCGGGGCCGCCATTTCTGCAAGTATTGTGTTATCAAAACCGATGATGGAAAGGTCATCCGGCACTTTTATGCCTCTTATCCTCGCAGCTTGTATGGCGGCGCAGGCCAGTACGTCGTTGAAGGCAAAAATAGCCGTCGGGGCGTTCCTGTCCAGCAATTTTCCCGCTTCTTCTTTGCCGCTTTCCAAAGAAAACCGCGTCGGAACGATAAGCGATTCATCGACAGGCACGTTCGCCTCCTCCATCGCCTGGCGGAAGCCTTTGATCCTGTTTTTTTCTCCCGTTGTTGATCCGTCCCCAACAATGCAGGCGATGTTCGTATGCCCGAGTGACAGCAGGTGCTTGGCTGCCTCATAACCGCCGCGAACGTCATCCATGACAACGATATCCATCGGAAGCAGCGGCTTATCCTGCGAAATCATCGCAAGCGGAATTTGTTCGCTGGCGATTTCCTCCAAAGCAGACATGCTGTCATGATTCTCAATCCCAGTCGCAAAAATAATGCCGTCCACTTTTTTTTGCTTCAGCACTGAAAAATACTTTGTTTCTTTTTTCGGATCGTAATCAGTGCTGCAAATCATCATTTGAAAACCGAGCTCATCCACCTTTTCCTCAATGCTTTTGGCCAGTTCGCCGTAAAACGGATTTGAAATATCTGGCGTCACAAGCGCAATCATATTCGTTCGTTTTCCCGTCAACGCCGCGGCATGGACATTGGGCGTATACGCCATTTCCTTCATGACATTCATCACCTTCTGCCGCGTTTTGCCGCTGATTCTGCCGGTATTGTTAATGACACGCGACACCGTCGTAATCGAGACCCCCGCCGCCCTTGCCACATCGTAAATGGTCGTTTTCATATTCATCCCTCGTCTGTTTATTGAACTTTCCGGCTGACAATTTTCCGGTATTCAATTGGTGAAATGCCTTCTATCTGCTTAAAGAGTTTGGAAAAGTATGTCGGGTCTTCCATTCCGACCGTTTCCGCAATGACGCCCATTTTATCGTTTGTAGAGGATAGAAGACGCTTCGCTTCCGTCATTCTCACCCGGTTCGTGTATTGTGCCGGGGTAACGCCGAGCACCTGTTGCATGCAGCGGCTCACATAATCCTGATGATAGTGAAGGGCGAGTGATAGATCTTTGATTGTCGTTTTTTCCTTATAATGCTCCTGTAAGTACCGGGCCGCCTCCCAGGCAACCCGCTCTTTCGCAGACGGAATTTGAAACGCCTCTTTTTGAAGATGCAGCATCAGCTCCTCAAATAAGATTTGTTTTCTAAGCGGCAAATCGGAGTTTTCCGCGGAGTAATCGATCAGCCTTTCAAACTGCTGCGCCATAAACTGCGGGCGCTGCACCTTGCCTTTTCTCGGCAAAGCCAGTCCGTAGCGGGCCGGCTCCACGAAGCTCCCTTTCTCCTGTTGCAGCTCAGACCAATTGCTGCCTCCCTTTGCCGTCAATTCATATCGGTTTTCATCAAAGTGAAGCCAATAATAGGAGGTCGCTTCATCACTGCCCTTCGTTCCATAGTGTTCAAGACCGGGAGAAAGCAAGATGTACTCGCCTCCCTCTACAGAGAACGATTGTTCATTTTCCGTTATATATAACGTTCCCTGCTTGACGTATATCAGGTCAAACACAGAGAATACGCGTTTTACATGGGTTTCTCCCCTTTTAAAAACCCCTTCTCCGGCTGCGATAAATACCGGGAATGGGGGAACTGTAAACTGGATGCGGGGCATTTTGATCATCCTCCTTTTTAAGTCGGATTTTTGCAAGAAGTATCGTTTCTCTCCCTTTTTATTATAAGGAAATGGAGGTACACTTTAAAACGTTGATTTTATTTACGAAAGGGGTTAGACACAATGAAACAAGCTGTCTTCAAATCAACTGCTTTGAAAAAACCCGCTGACAAATCGTTTTCCTTATTTACGCTTACTTGGCCGATCTTTATTGAGGTCTCATTATATATGTTTATGGGTAATGCCGATACACTGATGCTCAGCCAATACTCAGACAACAGCGTAGCAGCAGTCGGCGTCAGCAACCAGATTTTGAATTTAATTATCGTGATGTTCAGCTTTATCGCAACAGGAACGACTGTGATCATTTCACAATTTTTAGGGTCACGGCAAAAGAAAGAAGCCATGGAAGTCGCTTATGTGTCAATCGGCGCCAACTTCTTCATCAGCCTTGCCATCAGCGCCCTCGTCTTTTTCGCGGCGGTCCCTCTCCTTCATATGATGGGATTATCAAACGAACTGATGCCTGATGCGAAAGTCTTCTTGCAAGTTGTCGGAGGTCTGTCCTTTATTCAAGCTTTAATCATGACATTCAGCGCGATCTTAAAAAGCTATGGTTATACAAAAGATACGATGTTTGTCACAATCGGCATGAACCTTTTCAATATTGCCGGAAACTTTATTGTGATTTTCGGCCTGTTTGGCTTTCCTGTTCTCGGCGTTACCGGTGTGGCCATATCCACATCTATCGCCCGCGTCATCGGATTAATCGCGATGATTGTCATTGTCAACAAACGCATTCAGCTTAAGATGTCATTGAAAAAAGTCTTTCATATGCATAAAGAGCATTTGCGCAAGCTGCTGAAAATCGGCATCCCTTCTGCGGGAGAACAGCTTTCATACAACCTGTCGCAAATGATTGTCACTTATTTTATCGCCATCATGGGCGCGCAGGCTTTAACAACAAAAGTGTACACGCAAAATATTACGATGTTTATTTTGCTGTTCGGCACCGCAATCAGCCAGGGCACGCAAATTTTAATCGGCCGCTATATCGGCGGCAAACAGTTTGACGCCGCTTATGAGCGCTGCATGAAGAGCTTATATTGGGCGCTCGGAATTGCCGCGGCAACATCAGTTTTAATGACGATCTTTTCAAAAAACCTGATCGGCATCTTTACACAAAGCCCTGATATTATCGCGACTGCGAGCCTTTTGATTGCGATGACGATTATTCTTGAACCGGGCCGTTCATTTAACGTCGTCATAATCAACTCCTTGCGGGCGGCTGGCGATGCGAAATTCCCTGTCTACATGGCAATGATTTCGATGTGGGGCATCGGGCTCCCTCTTGCTTATCTATTCGGCATCCACCTCGGTTTCGGTCTTGCCGGCATTTGGATTTCCTTTATCGCGGACGAATGGGTCCGGGGAATCTTAATGTATAGAAGATGGCGCTCACGCATCTGGATTCAAAAAGGTATGGCATAACACCCGGCACAAACAAGGCCGGGTGTTTTTTTATATGTCAGACAGAATCCCCTTCGCTTCGTTCTCCGTGACCTCGTATTGCTGGCGAAAGACATCGTGCTGCGCCGACCGGATTTTTTCTAAAACAACACGGTGCAAATGAAGAGCGGCTTTCACCGTTTTTTGAGAATACTGCGGACATAGCGGCAAGGCATCCTGACACTCCTCAAGGTAGGCTTCCGCTTCAAAAGCGATATACTCCCATGTCATTGTGAACGGCTTATTGACGGTTCCCTTCTGTAGATCATCCTCTGTATAGCCGAATTGCTGCATCACCTGCCGGGGGATGCGGTTTTTTTGCTGTTGGCTCGTGCCGAGATCACGTAAGGTTCGAATCAGCTGTATAGCCAAGCCGAGAGAGACGGCTGCTTGTTTGAGCTGATCTTGGTTTCGGCGTGTCAGTATCGGCAGCAGCATCAATCCAGCCGCACCGCCCGTCTGATATGCGTGCATGAGCAGTTCATCAAGGCTTTCGAACGGTTTATCTTCCGCTTTCTGTGCGGCAAAGAACTCACGAAATGGCTCGCTGTCCAATGTAAAGGTCTGGTACGCATGGCTAAAAGCCTTCCACAAAAAATGTTTCCCGTTATATGTCCCGGAAAAAACCTGTTCCGCCTCAGCTTCAATGGCAGATAACGCGTTCTCATCCGCATTGGCCGCCGTATGGCAAAACGACAGTACCGCCCAAGCAGCTTGTCTTTGCTTCAGCGGGAGAAATGAGAATGCTTTGAAACAGGCTGGCGCGCAATCGCTGACGATCTGCCCGCACTGCTGATAGGCTTCTTTTATCTCTTTCATTTCTTTTCACTCCTATGTATCACTGCTTCTTCCAGTCTATTATGTTTTTTCCCAATTGTATATGAAGAAAAAGCCGATTCAAACTCTTTGTAAAAGGTAAGTGAGTATGTTTTTATGATGACAGCTACACTTGTCTTTCATGTCACAGGCAGGTTACTTCAATAAAAAGAGGAATGTAAGGGGAAAAGGATAATTGTTATTTGATGTATTCTATTAGTGGAGTGATGTGAATGATAAAATTTTTTGAGTATAACTGGCAGGTAAGGGATCAATGGTTTACTTGGTGTCATCAACTAACCACTGAAGAGTTGCTGAAAAATCGTCTTGGTGGAGTAGGAAGTATTTTATATACCCTTTTTCATATTATTGACGTGGAATATAGTTGGATTCGTGCTATCCAAGGGAAAGAAGATATCGTTGTTCAGTTCGCTGATTATCATACACTAGATCAGGTTAAATCCCTTTCAAATCGTTTCCGGACTGACATTATTGACTTTTTAGATACAAAAGCAGATGAAATAAAACATGAACTTGTAAGCGTTCCTTGGGATAAAGAGGAATTATATACGAGAGATGATATATTGCACCATATCATAGCTCACGAAATTCACCATATCGGCCAACTTTCTGTATGGGCCCGGGAATTAAAATTAAGCCCCATATCAGCTCATTTCATCGGGAGAAAATTGAACTATTGAAGTAACGGAGGGCTTTCGTGCAACAAGCCATGCTTCAATATAAAAAAGGATAAGTAGAGCCTATTTTCTGCCCACCTATCCTTTTTTTAGTTTATAAGTCTGACATTCCATTGGGAACCTTGTTAAATATCTTTATCCCTCATCAATATCAATGCGATACGCTTCAAACCATGTATGGATTTGAGCTAGATGGGCGATCAGCTGAGGCCCCTTCATAAGCTGCCCGAACCACGGAACCTTGAAAGAGGAGCCTTCCGTTTCTAAAAGCTGATCCAATTGTTTTCTGTTCAGCAGCGTATGGAGCACGGAGTCTTTTTGGTTTCTGATCGTTTTCAGCCATTCACTGACGCCTTTTGTATATTCCGGGTGGTGTGTTTTCGGATACGGGCTTTTTTTGCGATACAGAATGTCATCTGGCAAAATGCCCTCGAGCGCTTTGCGCAAAATGCCTTTTTCCCGGTTGTCATGCATTTTCATTTCCCATGGGATATTCCACACATATTCTACGAGCCGGTGATCAGCGAACGGCACCCGCACTTCAAGGCTCGCTCCCATGCTCATTCGGTCCTTCCGATCCAAAAGGTTCGTCATAAACCAAAGCATATTTAAATAGAAAAGCTGTCTTCTTGCTTTGTCCACACCCGTTTCTCCGTCTAATAGTGGTGTTTCCGCCAAGGTTTCTTCGTATTTGGCATTTACGTATTCTTTGAGATTCAATTTTTTCTGCCATGATTCAGAAAGCAGCTTATTCCGTTCCTCTGTCGATCTCATCCATGGAAAGCCCGACTCCACGTCTGCCGTATGGAACCACGGATAACCTCCGAAAATCTCATCCGCGCACTCTCCCGACAGGCTGACGACAAAGTCCTTTTTGATTTCCCGGCAAAACCACAATAGGGATGAGTCGACATCAGCCATTCCCGGCAAGTCTTTGACCAGCACGGCTTCCTCCAAATGATCGACGAGATTCTTTTGGCTGATAACGCATTTGTGGTGCGTTGTGCCAAAGGCCTCTGTCATTTTTTCGATCCAAGGCCCATCATCATTCGGCTGAAAAGCGCTTGCTTGAAAAAATTTATCGTTCTCTTCGTAATCAATCGAATAAGTATGAAGCGGCGCATTTCCTTCCTTTTCAAAATGGCCTGCCGCAACCGCCGTAATGGCGCTTGAGTCCAGTCCGCCTGATAGGAACGTACAAACCGGCACATCCGATACAAGCTGCCGCGTCACCGCGTCCTGAAACAACGATCTGACATTGGCAACCGTGTCATCAAAACGATCCGTATGGTGTTGGCTTTCAACATTCCAATAACGCCAAATATTCAGTCCGTCTTTGGAAAACGTCAGCGCGTGAGCCGGACGGACTTCTTTTATGCCTTTAAATACACCAGTGCCCGGTGTTCTGGACGGTCCGAGCCCGAAAATTTCAGAAAGCCCTGTTCTGTCCACTCGCGCTTTGATCTCAGGGTGCGCGAGGATCGCTTTGATCTCTGACCCAAAGAGAAAAGAAGATCCTTGCTCCGTATAAAAAAACGGCTTCACGCCGAGACGGTCTCTCGCGGCAAACATTTGATCGCGCTTTTCATCCCACACAGCAAAAGCGAATATGCCATTGAGATGGTCTACACAGTCTTCCTGCCATTCAATGTAGCTGTGCAACAGCACCTCGGTATCTGATGTCCGCTCGAACTGATGGCCCCGCGCCCGCAATTCTTTGCGCAGATCCTCCGTGTTATACAGCTCGCCATTGTAAATAATGGTGTACGTATTCCCTTGAAAGGCGCATGCCATCGGCTGGCGCCCGCCTTCAATATCCACGACCGCCAGCCTTTTATGTCCGAATAAAACATGGTGCTCTCCCCAAACGTTAGAATCATCAGGCCCCCGTTTGGAAAGAGTGTCTGTCATTCTATTCATCGTTTGTTTTTCCTGGACGAGCTGCTTTTTAAAATCGACCCAACCCGTAATTCCACACATGTGATATCAGCTCCAATCCCGTTTCTTTCATAACAAATTCGTTTCTTTCAGCACCTTAGTAAGTTTATGCATCTATAGGCAGATAGTTGATTTGTCCATAAAAGAGTTGTATGGGACAGACTTGAATTGGAAAGAAAAGAGAGGAAAGAAGAAAAAGGAGACAACATTGATGAAACGGAAACAATTATTATATAAAGAAGAACGAAAATGGGAATACGGCACCATTTTTATTGAAGACGGCATCTGTTTAATCGAAAACGGAGAAGGCGAGATCCTTCTCGCGGACAGTCTCCATCACAGCCCCATCTGGATTCATCATAAAGGAAAGTGGGAGCAGGCCAGCTTTCAGAATCAATTGGTTCTGGCATGCGGTGAAGAAAACATCTCCCTTTCTGGCGGAGAGCGCATTCGTTATGAAAAATCAGTCAAGCGGCCGCTCATCGCGCTTTTGGATTCGCTTGATGACGAAACCTTTCTCGCATTTTTACAGCACTTGCACAGTTTTGGCTTATCGGTATTCGATTGTGTGTTCTCTTATAATAAAGGCGTCTTTTCGAATACTTCGGAGGAGCAGGGTGTTTCTTTTTATCATTTTTCAAACGACACCGCCCAATGCGCGATGCAGCATCACTACAGCCATGACGGGACAGGGGACCGGTTCGAATGGACGGCTTCAAATGGAAAGCGTTCCATTATGTATTCTGCCGTCCAGCGGGGGCGCAAATAAAAAAGCGGTGCAGAGAGCACCGCTTTTAGATTACTTTTCAACAACAACTTTTACATCCTTGCTTTCTTTTTTGTCTGGGTCAGCAGCCGTGACGTACAGCACCGTTCCGGCTTTTTGTTTTTTGATTTTCACTGAAAATATTCCTTTCGCGTCAGCTGTGGCAGAAGCAATGACTTTCTTTGATTTGTTTTTCACTCTGATCATCGCTTTGCTGTTCGCCTTTCCTTTCACAGCCGTATCCTTCGCTTTCATCGCGTTTACTTTCGGTGTGCCGGAAGGTTTCCCTTTGACAACGACAACTTTATACGAGGTTTTTGCATCGCCTTTTGCCGCTTTCACATACAGCACTTGATCTTGTTTTTGAGTCGGAATATTGACCTTGAACGCACCGTCTTTTCCGGCTTTGGCGCTGCCGAGTTTTTTCTTGCCGTTCATAACCTCGATAAGCGTGCCTTCCTTCGCGCTTCCTCTGACAGCTGTTTGTGTGTTTTCAAGCTTGTTGACCTTGAGCTGTATATCAACCGCGCTGACAGCCTTCATGACATTCAGCCGCCCGTAACCTGAGTGCCAGTCTACTCCAGGCGTCTTCGGAATGTCAATCGGATCGCCATTATCGTCATACATTTCTTCTTCCTCGCCATCAACGCTTTCAAAGGAAATATCGTCCGCCGTCTTTTTCAAAATATCCTCTGCTTCTGTTCTTTTCAGCTTTGGATTTTGAGCAAACAACAAGCCCGCAGCTGCAGCAGCATATGGCGTCGCCATGGATGTCCCGCTCATGTACGTGACATTTCCGTTCGGCACTAAGCTCGGGATATCAGACCCTGGTGCGGAGATATCAAGACCCTTTCCATAGTTAGAAAAATCCGCGGTCATATCCATGCGGTTCGTCGCTCCGACTGACATCACATATTTAGAAGAAGCGGGATAAGATAAGGAATTGGCTCCGTCATTCCCGCTGGCTGCGGCAATCAAGACATTTTTGTCAGCCGCGTATTTCAAAGCAAATTCAAGCACACGGCTATAGCCTCCGCCTAAACTTAAATTAATCACCTTGGCTCCTTTGTCAGCAGCATATTTGATGCCGAGGGCAATTTGTTCAGTATCTCCGTAACCTGTGGAATCAAGCACTTTTACGGGGATGATTTTCGCTTTGGCGTTCAATCCAGTCATCGAAAAGCCATTATCGCTTTGGGCGGCGATAATTCCTGCGACGTGTGTCCCATGCCCTTGATCATCCATTGCGTCGTTATTCCGTCCGACAAAATTGCGTCCCAGATCGGTTCTTACTTTTCCTTTTAAATCGGCAAGCGAGCTGTCCACACCTGTGTCTACCACCGCAATCAAGGTATCGTTCAGCTTGCGTTTGGACAGCAGGGTGCTGGCAGGCTCGTATTTCACATCCGCGTTTTTGACACCGCCGTTTTCACCATTGTTTTTGAGCGGCCATTGATAAGGATATTGAATATCATTTGCCAGGCTTTTGTATTCCTGCACAGGCTCCGCAAACTCTACGTTAGACATTTTGGATAATGTCGCAGCAGCGCTTTTGACCCGTTTTGCGCTTGCCGTATATGTGCCGTATCGTTTCTCGTCTTTCGGAAGCTCAAATGAATACAGATTGTCAAACAGTTTCTTCGCCTTTTTCACATTGGAAATGTCTTTTTTCGATTGCGCGCTCGCAGAAAACCCCTTCATTTCATTATGTACGGATGAGAGGCTTTTATTGTTCTTCACCTTGAAAATGACCTTTGTTGTTTCAACTTCACTTTTTGCCGCCATTTTGTTTTCTATTAGAATGTTTCCAGCTGTTTTGCCTTGCAGCTGCTTCATATTGAATCGTTCCGCCTGCTTCTTCATCTTTTCTTTAAGAAAAGACGGGACTGATTGTAAAGCTTTCTCGTATAGCCGATTGATCGCTTTTTGATCCTTTTCAGTTATCTGATATGAAGAAGACGCTCCGTTTTCAGACACATCATCAAACAATGGCTTTAATGTCATAAGATCCTGATAGATTTCATTTCTCGCTGTTTTATTGAGTGCGAGCTTCGCCACGATAAACGGCGCCGCTTTGTAGTAAAGGCTAGTCAGCTCTTTGCCTTCTGCTGTTTGGCTCAGCTGCTCATCACGAATCGCTCTCAGCTTGTCCAAGATGCTTTTGCCCGATTTTTTCTGATCGACACTCATTTCCACCGGACATGCTTCTTCCTGTTCTACATCTGACGGCTGCTTATTGGTGCCTTTATACCCAATCGTATACTTGGCTTCCGCAGGGGCTTCTACCGTCCCGCCGTCCTCTGGCTCTTCTTCTCCAAGGTATTCAACTTTTACATAGTAAGGGCCGCTCCACGCGTATGGAAAAACAATGTCGTTTTTTCCATCATCTTCCGAGTAAGAACGGTACATCTCAAACGTTTCATCTTTAAGCGCTTTCTCCTTGCTAGGATATACAGATACATTCAATACTGAATCACTCTTTACGGACAGTGCCATATGTGAGTTTTTCTGAATATCCGTTTTTCCCGGGGTCACTTTGTACCATTTCACCTGTTCCGGTTCCTTCATAGTGCCTGTTTGTTCTTTGCCGTTTTCCAGAGCAGCCGCCTGATCGATCGCACCGGCTGCCGCTTTGGTTCCCGGAGAAAAAAGACTGAAGATCAGTGCAAAAATGAGCACTGCGGCTACAAACGAGCTCCATTTTCTGCGTTTCATGATATCCCTCCTGTAAAATGATGAATCTTCTTGAAGGTATCACAATTTCATAGAACGAGATACCGCCCACAGGTAATTTTAAGGTTATTTTAAATGTTTTTGGGATATTAGGAAAATAGTAACAAAAACCCAGCTCCATTCATAGAGCCGGGTTCACGTTCGCACTGTTTCTATTAAAATAAGTGAAAGCCGATTGGCAAATGCAGGCCGAGCAGCACTGTCAGCACAAGGACAATGACGAAACCGATCCAGAGGCCTCCGGTTGATTTGCCTTTTTTCTTGCGGATGAGGAGCATTTCCATCAGGCCGATGGTAATAATGCCAAGAATCATTTTCCCAGCGTATTCTCCGTTCCAGTTGGCGAATTGTATAAACAGCCAAGCTCCTGTCCAAATAATTAGGATATAGAATAGC
Source organism: Bacillus sp. K7 (assembly GCF_053903245.1). Lineage (NCBI taxonomy): Bacteria > Bacillati > Bacillota > Bacilli > Caryophanales > Bacillaceae > Bacillus > Bacillus sp. K7. The sequence goes on along the minus strand of NZ_CP096406.1, from coordinate 1,131,041 downwards.
CGCAGAATCATATGGGTGATTTTGGCGCCCTTCGCACTTCTTGACGAATACAGTGAGTAGCTGACGAAAAGCAGAATCAGCGCTACCACCCATGTTGTAATATGTAAGTGTGTCATACAGGTTCCCCCTATCAGATAATTTACCCCACCTATCGTACCATGAACTTATCCTCTGCCACAAAGATGAATCTCAGAAAAAACGGGCGGGTCCGCGTCCGCCCTTCTGTTGATTCAGCCGATATGATTTGACAGCGTTCCGATCGGATCAATCGTAATGTCGATTTTGTCACCTGGCCGCAAGAATTTTGGCGGCGTAAATCCCTTTCCGACGCCAGACGGCGTACCAGTGGCAATGATATCTCCCGCTTCAAGCGTCATCCCCTTGGAGAGGGTTTCAATTAATTCCGGAATGGAAAAGATCATATCGCTCGTAGAACCGGATTGGCGCAGCTCGCCGTTGACTCTTGTTTCAACCTTGAGACGCTCAGGCTCCTGAATCGATGATTGATGGACAAGGACAGGTCCCATCGGACATGTGGTATCCAGGCTTTTGCCGATAAAAAACTGCTTATGCCTTTTTTGCAGATCACGCGCCGTGATATCATTCACAATCGTATATCCGAAAATATGGTCATAGGCATTTTCTTTTGAAATGCGGGTGCCGCTTTTTCCGATGACAACAGCAAGTTCTCCTTCATAATCGAGCTGAGAGGTGACCTCTTCATGGCTGTTTACGGTATCACCATGCCCTGTAACCGTTACCGGCGATTTTGTAAACACCATCGGATGTTCCGGAATGTCAGCCTCGCTTCCCATTTCAATCGCGTGATCCCTGTAGTTTTTGCCGATGCAGATGATATTTTTTGATGGCTTAGGAATTGGTGCATGGAGCTTCACCTCAGATAAAGAATAGATAAATGATCCCAGCTCATCATTCGGTTTTTTTGCCCACTCGGCCAGCTGCCTTGCATGTGAAACGAATTTATCCCCTTCTGCGATACATTCAATCAGCGAGCCCGGAATCGTCTCTAATTCAAACAGTTTTTTTTCAGCCTTTTGCAAATCCATGATTTTCTCATCATCAATGATCAGGCCGACAAACATTCGGTTGTAAAGTTCCCCTGTCGCAAATTTCATGTTATTCCTCCATCGTCTTTTAAATCAGAATGCTCCTTCATGTATTCTCTGTCGAATGCTGAAATCCCTTTTTCTCACGACCGTTTCATTTCGTTTCAGGACGGGCTTTCAGTACATATCATGGGAATGTCGTTTTGAGGAGGAGGAAAAAGGTATGGAGAGCGTCCATTTATTTTTTCATCGGCAACAGCTTAAGGGTAAAGGTACTGCCAAGGGGCTTCTGGTGACAGACCGATCAGTTTCTCCCATTCTTCTCACACAGCGTGACAAAGCGGAAAAGACATCCTATGAAATCAGCTGGGAAAAGGCTCTGCTAGGTGAAAGCACACTTTTTTTGAATGCGGAACCAGATGATCCGTCCCTGATGCGGCGCAGGCTCGCTTATTGTTTTTTTGACGAGATCGGCATTCCCGCTCCCGCCGTCTCGTACATCTTCCTGACCATCAATGGCGAGCCAGAAGGCATTTATTTGAACATCAAGAACCGTCAGCTAGCCGGCAAGACAGGTTACCGAGTAAAGGCAGCCGATCCAAGGGTTCCGCTGTCCGTTTTTAAACATGAATCTTCCCCCTTTTCACATGATTTTTTTACGCTGATTCACACAGCTGAAGATGCCGAAATAGCTGAACGCATTAAAATGTATCTCGATGTCAAATCGTTTTTTTTGTGGCTGATCGGCAACGCTTGCACCAATCAAGGCTTTTATTACACATTTTGTGTAAACGACTCCGGCCGGCTCTATGTTACCCCGCTGGAGACAAGAGCACTGGCGATACCCGTCACATTTGACGAAGATCCTCTGCTGACGAAAGGACGGTCGCTTGCGTCAAAGCTGCTTTCCATCCCCGCCTTCCGGTCGCAATATCACACATTAATGAAAAATGTGCTGAACCGGTCGTTTACCATTGAACGGCTGTCTCCTATCATCAGCAAATGGCACCTTGACATTTGTCAAAGGTCTGTTGAGGATCCTTTTATAAAAAAAAGCCCCTTTCACTTCGAAAAGGAGCAGGCAAATATCCTTAGAGAAATTGAGGAGCGGCAGGACTTTTTGCAAGCACACTTAGCCAGACTATAGTCCTTCCTTATATGAAAAAAGGCCGCAGCAAAAATTGTCGCTTTTTTAGTCAAATTGACGAAAGGCAACCTTTTCAGCAAAAATAGGTTATACTAACGATATCCTCTGTTTATGAAAATAAATTCTAGAATTGGAGATAGGGCAATGAATAGTAAAATTGAAGAAATGAGAATCACACTAATTGAAACAGCACAAAAATACGGCATGAATTCAAAGGAAACGATTCAATGCAGCCAAGAGCTGGACAGTCTTCTGAATACCCGAATTAAAGAAGAAATGATTTTTGGGGGATATCCTGACAATCCCCGTATGTGAATCATTTTCTATAACGCTTGAATTCGCCGCATGCCATTCCGCTTTTTGCTCAGCACTTCTGGGATCATACCTCAGGGCGAGAATAGTCCGCCCAAAAATGAATTACCGCAGCACGACATACTCCAAAAAAAGCTTTTCTACAAGCAAAACACCAAAGAAACTAAAACAAATACACGCAGGCGGATCGCGGCACCCATCGCCGCATTTCCGCTCAGTTTGTCCATTACCCGCTTTTTTTAAAAATGAAACATAACGGCTGAAAAAATGTAAAAAGCTGATATGTCCCCTTTACATTTTCCTCACACAAATATGTGTCTGTCATAAACTATCGTGAATCGCCCAATGAAAATCAATTTTTATTTTAACTCTACCTTCATTTTTTCAATTTTACAACAAAGGATGTGCTCGTATGCCGGCCATTGTCGGAGCGTTTAAAATTAATGCGATTGGTACGAGCGGAGTCGTTCACATCGGGGACTGCATTACGATTTCTCCGCAGGCACAGGTCAGAACGTTTGCCGGTGCGGGCAGTTTTAATACCGGTGACAGCCTCAAGGTGACAAATTATAAAAACGCGACGAACGTGTATGACAGCGATGCAGTTGATCAGCCGATCGCAGGGAATGCATAAAGGAGTGTGGCCCATGAATTTCTATGTGAATCAAACGATTCAAATTAACTATCTTCGGCTCGAATCAATCAGCAACTCCTCTATTCTGCAAATCGGAAGCGCCGGATCAATCAAATCTTTGTCAAACTTGTATAATACGGGCAGTTATGTAGAACCTGCTCCAGAGGTAACCGCCTTGGGGCAGCCAGTCGAATTGCAGGAGCCTGATACAGGTGCCTTGGTTCCGCTCCAGCCTCCTGGCCGTTAATCATGTGAAAGAGGTGAAAGACCATGTATGATCAATCTGTTTCCTCTTACTTGCAAAACTTGAACTCCTTCGTTCAGCAGCAGGCACTTCATATTCAGCAGCTCGAACGCCAGCTGAAAGAGTTTCAAACTGAAATGGATACGATGAAACAACGGCCGGCTACAACCATTGAGCGTGTGGAGTATAAATTTGACCAGCTGAAAATTGAGCGCCTCGACGGCACCCTAAATATCGGCTTAAATCCGGCCGACCCGAACAGCGTCCAAAATTTTGAAGTCAGCCAAACCACACCTGAAATCGGGATGATGCAGCAGGAAGAGAGCGCCCAGCTCATGCAGCAGATCCGACAAAATGTCGATATGTTTTTAACTGAAGAAATCCCAGATGTTCTGGAACAGCTTGAAAACCAATATGACAGCAGGCTTGACGATACCAACAGGCATCATGTCATTGAAGACATCAGAAAACAAATGGACAGCCGAATTCAGTATTATATGTCCCATATCAAAAAAGAAGAACACACGCCGCCTAAACAATATGCGGAACATATCGCTGAACATGTGAAGCGGGATGTCATCCGTGCTGTAGAACATTTTCTGGAGCATATCCCATCCGAAATAAAAGGAGATGAGCAAGCATGATTTTCACAGTCGTCAACCGTAATCTGGAGGTCGGGGATATCCGAATGAACGGTGTGTCCAGCTCCTCTATATTTCACATCGGAGACACTGAAGCGATCTATCTTTCTTCTATTTTCGACACTCCGCCTGAATCTCTTATTATCGGGCCGCTTGCCCCGCTGTCGCCGGCATAATGCTTAAGCGCATATCCCGCATCAGAACGATTAAATTTAACTCTCTTGGGATCGCAAGTGTGTTTCAAGTTGGCGACACAAACGAAATCGATATGAGTATAAAAGTATTCGCTGTACAACGCTCACTGCCTATGTTTTACAATAATGAAGGCTCATTCAGCAGAAAGGATTATCCGCTCTTTCAGCAGCAGGCCGTGTTGCCGATTCCGGAAACAAGGGTGCAAAGCGCATTTTGCCACGAGGTGCCGATCATTCAGGTCCGCAACATCAAAATTCAAGGGGTCTCATCTTCCTCAGTCTTTCATGCGGGGGCCGTTTCCCTTGTCCGCGGCGATGCGAGAATCAAACATATCAGGCAGATTCAGTCACCTCGCTCACAATCGCCAGACAAGAGCATATAATAAACAGAGACTTCGATAAAGGGTGTCGTTTATGCCAGCAATTGTCGGGCCTATAGCTATCAATTCCATATCGGGCGGAGTCGTTAACTTTGGTGATTCCTTTTACCTTTCTCCGAAAAGCTCTTCAAAATCTGCGCTCGGTTCAGGAGCAGGGAACACGGGAGACTTCCTTCTATTAAATAATGCCGTCAATGCGACAAATTATATAGACCCCGATGTCAGCGATCAAGATATGGTTGGAAATGGATAAAAGCAGCCGCTCTGCAAACAGAGGGCTGCTTTTTCGTCATTTTTTCTTTTTTCGTTCATTCGATTTCTTTGTTTTGATCAGCTTCTCAGGCGGCTGTTTTCTGATCCATTTGACAAATCGGGCAAGCTGCGTATCGTTTCTCAGTTCATCTATTCCGTTTAAGCGAACGGCAAGCTCTTGATTGCTATATAAAGCATGAATTTGCTTATGGCAAGGAATACAGAGCATCGCTGTCGGCAGGAACGTTCCACCTTCCTCTTTCGGTGTGAGGTGGTGCTCTGTCAGCTGGACATCACTCCGGCCGCACAGCTCACATATCCCGACAGTCTGCTTTGCCATATCCGCTTCCCCCTTACATCAACTCAAGTGATACCCGTGTACCGCGGCCGGTCGGTTCAGCCGGATGAACGATCAGCTTTTTCGGAAGCCGTGCCCGCAGTTCCTGCACATGGCTGATCACACCGACAGACAGATTGTCTGACTGCAGTTTTTCCAAGGCTGTCACAACCGTATCCAGCAGATCTTGATCCAGAGTGCCGAACCCTTCATCTAAGAAAAAGAACTGCAGCGGGTATTCCCCGCGAAGCTGGATCTGCGCAGACAGCGCAAGAGCGAGAGAAAGCGAGGTGAGGAACGTCTCTCCTCCAGACAAGCTGGATACTGGTCGTTTGACGCCTCCATTCGCGTCATCTCGCATCACAAATCCGCCTTCTGAATCCACTTCGATGGCATAGCGCTGTCTCGTCAGCATGCCAAGTCTTGCTGATGCGTCCCTCGCAACGCTTTCAAGCTGCTCTTCAGCTAAAAATTCGACAAAGGTATTGCCTTTAAACACTGCTTGCAGCTTGTCCAGCCTGTCGATATGCGTCTGCCATTTCTTCAATTCAGCTTCAATTTCGTTAAACCGTTTATGATGGTCGCGAATGACGGCCAGCGCTTTCGCAGCCGCGCCTTTTTCTTCTATCGCAGCGCCAAATGCGTCCTCGGCTTCTTGTAATGCTGTAACGGTTTCGCTCCATTCGCCCTCTGACAAGGCACGGTCGGCAAGTATCTCTGCTACACGTTTTAAGTTTGCGGCATTCTGCTTCCTTTTATCCATAAACTGGTCGATTCTGGTTTTTATCTTGTCAAGCTCATCGGCTGGGATAAGGCTTCGCTCCACCTCTTCAGTCCGGGTAAAGCAGGTGCTTTTCGCATGCTCAAGCCAAGCGGCTTCCGCTTTTTCCAAGCTGTCCTTCGCCTCTTTCAAGGTGAGCGCGCTTGCTGAAGCGCGGCTGTTCGCCTGATTCAGCATCGTTTGGGCGCTTTGGAGTTCTTCATATAGAGATTGCTCTTTCTCCTTTAACAGCTTTAGATCCTGCTGGACAGAGCGAAGTTTGATCTCGATTGAGTCTCCTTTTGCGTAATCTCCGAGTTCGTGCTCATAATCCGCGATCACACTTTTGATGCGTTCAGCCGCATAATGAAGCTCCAGCTTTTCCCGTTCAAGCTGGTGTCCCGACTCCCGCAGCTTTTCCTTTTGTGCTTCATGCTCAGAAAGAAACGCAATGCTCTTCTCAATTCGCTTCTCGCATTCTTCTGCAGCCCGGTCTTTTTCTTCGATGGCTTGCTGCCATTTTTCCGCTTCATCCACCGATTGATCCCCAAACGCTTCGTTAAATTGTTTCATACGGCTGTCCATTGAGGACCGAAGTTCGGCGATGATGCTTTCAATGCGGTCAGCCTCTCTTTTTTCAAAACCGATTTTTTCATTAAGCTGCTCGGCCTTTTTTAAAGACTCCTGATAGGCGCTGATCATTTGAGCCATTCGTGTTTTAACAGATAGAATATCCTGCTTGACTCGCTTCCATTCTAATTGGGCAGTTTCAAAAGCTTCATACACCGGCTGATTCTCGTAAGAAGCTGCCGCTTCAAGGTTCGGTGCTTGAATCGTTTGCAAAAACGGACACTGTTCAATAAACCGCGCGGATTGTTCTTCAAGCGTGATTTTGGCTGAAAGAATCTCCTGGCTTAGAGATGCAGCTTCCGTCAAAATCACATCCGTCTGTTTGATGTCCTCTTCAAGATTGCCGTCAAGCTCATATGTTTCATGCGCTGAGGCAGATGGATCATGATAGGTTGAACCGCAGACTGGACAGGGCTTTCCAGCGGTCAGTTTTTCAGACAATTCTTTTGTAAGCAGCGCCATTCTCGCTTTTTCACGCTGCGCGTGAAGCGTTTGCTGTCTCTTTTTCCCCTGCTCTGTCATACGCGTTAACGAACGTTCCGCCTCGCACACCATATGGTACACAGTTTGTACAGCCTCATATGCCTGAATGATGTTGTTTTTTTCCGCTTCCGTCTTATGAACGAGTGTACTCTTCTCCTCATTCATCTTCTGCAGCACGAGGTTTAATGCGTCACTTCGTTTTTTCTCTTTTCTGATTTGCTCTTCAGTCTGCCTGATGCGCAATGCCATTTCTGCGGCCTGCTGGCAGCTTTTTCGCTCATCGGAAGTCACCTGCAGGGATTTGAGCTGCTGCTTCAATTCCGTCTGTCTGTTTTGCCCTCGTGACAGACGGTCTGTTACAGTCTCCAATTCATTCACGACAGATTGAAGGGACTCTTCTTTCTGCTGGAGTTCAGCCTTTTTGCGTTCTTCCTCTTGCTTGGCCTCACTCAGTTTGATTTCGATCTCCTGCAAACGGGAAAGCTGCTCCTGCTCGGTTAAAAGCTCAGGCTCTTTCTCGCTTTTATGCCTGCGCCACGCTTCATACTCTTCATGTTTTTGATGACAGAACACTGTCCGGTCTGCTAAATCCTTTTCGGCAAGCGTTTGTTCCTTTGCAGCCTTCTCCTCTTGCTGGATCGCTTCTGCGTACCGGTCCGCATAGGGCTTCAGTGCTGCGGCTGTTTCTGCTTTCAGCAGGCGTTTTTGCATGCTGTCTACGTGCGGCTGTTCTTCTTCGAGACGTCTTTTCTCTTCTTCATAAGCTGATTGTTCCTTTTGGACATTCCAAATTTCCTGATGTTCTGTAAACCGCTCTTTTGCCTGATCACGATTTTTCTTCATCGTTTCCAGCTGGGCTTCGGCTTGTTCGAGAGCCTTTTCCGCCTGCTCAACCGCTTCTGAACTCGCCTCGCCGAGACCGGACTGTTCAGCAAGCATTTCATTTTTTCTCGCGTTGGCTTCCTGTGCCTGCCGTCTCAGCTTTTTCACCAGCCGGTCTCCATACTGCTCCAAATGAAATAAACGCTGAAGCATATGCCTGCGCTCCGCTCCCTTTAAAGACAGAAATTCGGCAAATTTCCCTTGAGGCAGCACCACCGCTCTTGTAAAGTCGTCGATCGTCAGCCCCAAAAGCTCCTCCACTCTTTTATTCACTTCGCCGGCCTTATCAGCCAGCACCGTATGCTCGTCTTTGATTTCAATGAAGCGGCAAAGTGCTGTTTTCACCTTCATCTCATCGGTTCTCTTAAACACACGCTCGACTTTGTAAGAGATTTGATGGTTCGTTTGAAGCGCAAAGGTAAAGGAAACAGAAAGCGTATCTTCCGCATGGTTTAAGATGCCGTGTGTATTATTTGCCGCCCGCTCCACCTTTCCGTATAAAGCAAGCGTCATTGCGTCGAGGATAGAGGATTTGCCGCTTCCCGTCGGGCCGAAAATGCCGAAAACCCCGGCACCGGAAAGACCTTCAAAATCTATCGTCTGCTCCTCTCTAAAGCTGTGGAGCCCTTTAATGCTTAAGGCGATCGGCTTCATGTCGCATCCTCCTCTTCAACACCTGATGCCAGCTCTAAAAACAGCTTCACCATTTCTTCATCCGGCACCGCGCCGCCAGTTTGTTTTTCATAAAATGTCTTAAAGCGGTCTTCGATTGATACATGCTTGACCTCGACCCGCTCCCGGTCTTTGTTCTGTTCTTCAAAAACCGGCCTGATATGGATAAAACCCGGGTGCGCCTTCCTCAGCCTATGGATTTCTTCAAGTGACAGCTGGTCCGCCACACGGATTTCAAGGTCAATCCAGGCATTCTGGTCCCTGCCTTCATCCAGCCAGCTGTACACCTCGCTTAAGCCATTTGCCGCTTTCCACTTCACAAGCGGCTTGCCGCTCGATAATAACACCTCGTGCCAAGAGGCCTCTTCCCCCGGCTTCGCGTCCACGATCGTCACTGATTTGGCGTAGCCCGCTTCTGAAAAGCTGTAAGCGAGCGGAGAGCCTGAATAACGCGCAAGCGTCCGCGCCCGCTTGATCGTTTGCGGCCGATGCAAATGGCCGAGCGCCACATAAGCGGCATCCGCCGGCAGGCTTTCAGCAGCCACCGTATAAGCGCCGCCGACTTCAATCGGCCGCTCTGAATCCGTTTGGTTTCCGCCTGCGACATAAATATGGCTGGCGGCAACCTTCACTGCGTCGTTGCGGAACCGGCTTGTCATATGCTCAAACGCCTGCCTAATTTTCACGTCATAATGATCACGGAGCAGCTTTTCATCAAATGTATCGGAAAGCACTTCATTTAACCGCGCTTCAGATGGGTACGCCAGCGCTCCGACCGCCAAAAGCTCCCCTGCTGAAGGAACTTCAATATGAAGCGGTTCTGTCGTCGGATAGCCGATTAAATAAATGCCGTTTTCATGTGTCAGCGGTGAAGCGGCGGACAAACGGTCGGGATTATCGTGGTTTCCGGCAATGACAACGATCGGGCGCTTTCCCCTGTCGCTGAGCGCGGACAGGCTTTCATAAAACAGCTGCTCGGCTAAAGCAGGCGGGTTGACGGTATCGAACGCGTCCCCCGCCATGACAATGGCATCAACCTGCTCTTCCTTTACAATCGTATTCAATTCATCAAGCACATCGGCCTGTTCACTCAGCCTGCTTCTTCCCTCTAGCGTTTTTCCAAGATGCCAGTCCGCCGTATGTAAAATCCGCAAATGCTTTCACCTCTCTTTTTTGTATAGAAAACGAGACCCGCTCCGCCTGAATTCCCGGAGCTTACGGATCTCGTTATAATGTCAGAATGTGACCTCCGTCAAAGAAATAAAGCGCACATCCCTTTACGTTTGTGTTTGCAATTTGCTCAACTGCCTTCGTGTACAGCTGAATTTGCGTTTCATATCGTTTCTTCAAGATCGGGGCCGCCCCTTCAAAGCCGTGCTGGAATTTGCCCTCAATCCGGTCTGATTTATAGTCCAAGAGATATAAGCCGTTTTCAGTTTCATAGAGACAGTCGATAATTCCCTGCACCAAAAGCGGCTCATCCGCCTCCTGTGCATCAGGGTAGATTTCCTTGGCCGGAAGCGCCAAACTAAACGGCACTTCCCGGTCCTTCCATTTAGCGCCGATCAGCTGTCCGCCGATTTCTGTATGGAAAAATTGCACGATTTCTTCTATATCAATAGCGGCTTTTTGTTCTTCAGTGAGCAGCTCCTTTTCAAAGAGCTTATGAACCGTTTGCTCCGCTTCCTCTACTGTCGGCACATGTGTCAGCGGGATATGCTGCATCACTGTATGCATGGCCGTCCCTTTTTCGGCTGCTGTCAGGCCTTTTTTCATCATGAAAGCGGGCCGCCTGTACAGCATGCTTCCGTCAGCCGGTTTAACGGGGGCCCTGCCGCTGTATTCATCCTCGTACTCTCTTTTTCTCTTGATCTCAGAAACTGACTGCTTTGTCCGAATGTGCGTCACCTCGTGATGAGGATATGTCCAGCTCAGCTGCTCACGGGCTTTTTCATCAAACGTAAACGAGCCAGGAACTGGTTCACCACGGCGTATCGCTTCTAAACGCTCGCTTTTTTCTTCCATTCTTTCTTCCAGATCATCATCCAGCAAATCATAGGAATGGATCATACGAACGGCAAAACGAGCCGGGTGGCTTGATATGTCGGCAGGCGCTGCCATAACGTTTTCAGCCAAATCCTCTACATCTTTGTGTCTGGCAAGAGCCGGACCGATGAAATCTAAATACGTTTTTGCCTGATAACGGTCAAATTCCGGAAGAAGCCAGTCCGTTTGGGAGGCAGATGCCTGCCATTTTGCGACCTGTTTCTGATGATCCTTGCATGAGCCAATCAGAAACAGTTTTTCTTTCGCTCTCGTTAAGGCAACATAGAGAACACGCAATTCCTCTGACAATAGCTCCCTGCGCATTTTTTTCTTCATCGCAATGAGTGGCAGCGTCGGATAGCTAATGCGCAATTGCGGATGAATATACTTCGTGCCAAACCCGAGCTCCTTGTCCAGCAGGTACGATTTGTTCAAGTCCATCATGTTGAAATTCCGGCCGAGACCTGCTGCAAACACGACGGGAAATTCGAGCCCTTTGCTGCTGTGAATCGTCATTAAGCGGACAACATCCTCCTGCTCGCTGAGCGCGCGGGCCGTACCAAGATCATCGCCCCGCTCCTGCATGCGTTCGATAAACCGCAGGAAACGAAACAGGCCGCGAAATGCCGTCGATTCATATTGGCGCGCCCGGTCATAGAGAACGCGCAAATTGGCCTGGCGCTGTTTTCCGCCCGGCATCCCGCCGACATAATCCATGTATTTCGTGTCGCGGTACACTTCCCAAATCAGTTCGGATACGGAGTGGTTTTTTGAAAAGGCGCGCCATTTTTGCAGGTGAGTGTAGAATGTTTGCAGCTTTTGATAAAGCTCGTCGTTCCGGTCGCCGGCCGCCAAGTAATCTTTCATCGCTTCATAGTACGGCGCTTTTTTATTTTCAAGCCTGATCAAAGACAGCTCGTTTTCATCCGCCCCGACAATAGGTGAGCGCAACACAGAGGCCAGCGGTATATCCTGATACGGATTATCGATCACCTTCAGCACAGAAAGCGCGACGGCGACTTCGACCGCATCAAAATAACCTGACGTTAAATTGGCGTAAACCGGTATGCCCTGCGCCCTCAGCTCGTCCATGATTTGCGGCGCCCACGGCATGGAACGAAGCAAAATCACGATATCGCGGTACTGAATATTGCGGTGTGTTTTCGTTTTTCCGTCATACACCTTAAATGGCGATGAAATCAGCTTGCGAATTTCCTTGGCGATCGCTTTCGCTTCAAACTGTACCGTTTCCAGCTCTTCCGCTTCCTCGTTTGCATCCGTCTCTTCGGCGTTGTCGATCAGCAGCAGCTCCGTTTCCGTCTCATCATTGTCCGGATACGCCGCGCCAAGCTTCAGCTCAGCCTGCTCATCATAATCAACCTCACCGATTTTGCCGCCCATCAGCTGTTTAAATAAAAAGTTTGTGCTGTCTAAAATATCAGTCCGGCTTCGGAAATTTTTATTCAAGTCGATTTTCCGGCCCGTGCCTTCTCCGCTTTCTGTAAACCGTTTGTATTTGGAGAGGAAAAGAAGCGGCTCCGCCAACCTGAATCGATAAATCGACTGTTTGACATCTCCTACCATAAATAGGTTGCCTGTTTCCTCGGGTCCGCTTGTGACGAGCTGCAGGATCGATTCCTGCACTAAGTTGGTATCTTGATATTCGTCAACGAGCACCTCATGAAACTGCTCCTGATAAAATCTTGCTGCCTCGCTCGGCTTCTGTTCACCTTTATCATCCTCAGCTGTCAAAATGGATAAACAGTAATGCTCTAAATCAGAAAAATCAATGATTGATTTTTCCTGTTTCGCGGCTTCGAACCGTTTTCCAAAGTCGGTGACAAGCCGTATGAGCGTTTCAATGACAGGCTTCATCTCGGCTAAGCTTTTCAAATGCTGTTCAGGACTTCTCGTGAAGTAGTCGGTTTTAAGCTTTTCAAGCAGTTTTTTTGCACCGTTTCTCAAATCTGTCGCTTCTTCAAGGAGCGCAGGATCAAACTCGTCCCCTTTTACCGCTTTCGCGCGCTTAAAGGAGACTGCCGGCACCCGCTTATAAAGCTCATTGAAATCATCCTGGTGCTGAATCAATTCATCAATCTGCGCGAGATCATCAAGAAAATTGTCAGCGCGCGGCGCGGGACCGCCCGGCGCTTTCGTCAGCTCAAGCGCGCGCTGGAGCTTCTCCTTCGCTCCGTTAAGCACCATCGCAATATCCTCTTTGATATATTGATAAAACGGAAGCTCCTCGATGGCGCTCTTTTCCGATACATCATACAAATGAACAAAGCTTTCCAGCCATGCCTCCGGATTTGGGTGGGAACGGGAATACTCGTACACCTGTTTGACGAGAAATTGCAGGTCCAGATCATGCCGGTCTGTCGTGTAGCGGTCAACAAGCTCAAAAAACGCTTTTTCGCCCTTTGCGTATTCGTCTTCAAACAGCTCGTCCAGCACTTCATCCCCCAAAAGTTCGCCTTCTGTTTGATCAGCAATCCGAAAGCCCGGATCAAGATCGATCAAGTAGTAATATTTCTTCAGCACTTGCAGGCAAAAGGAATGCAGTGTCGAAATGCTGGCCCTGTTTAAAAGAGACAGCTGGCGTCTGATATGCAGCGAGCCTGGCCGGTTGACAAGCTCTTTTTCCAAGGCATCCGCAATCCGGTGTTTCATCTCTGCCGCTGAGGCATTTGTAAACGTCACAACGAGAAGCCGGTCCACATCAATCGGGTTTTCCTCCGCGGTGATCTTCCGGATCATTCGTTCGACGAGCACAGCGGTTTTTCCGGAGCCCGCCGCCGCTGCCACGAGAATATCCTGGCCGGTTGAAACAATGGCATTCCATTGGTCATCTGTCCAAGTGCTGTCTGCCGGTTTAGGAATGTTCATTGCCATCCGCCTCCTTTTTTATCCACTCAAGTATCGTCTTGTCCTTTTCAGCCTTTAACGGGCGATACTCGTTTTCTTCTAATGATTCATCGAATTGGCATACTGATTTGAACGAACAGTATGTGCACGGCGTCTTGTTCTTCATTTTATACGGCTCAATGGATACGCGCCCGTCGGTGATTTGTTCGCCTGCCTCTTGGAAGGTGCGGCGCACATGCTTCGTCAACAGGTCAAACTCCTTTTCGCCGACTGCCGCTGAATCCGATCTGAGAGAGCCGTCTTTCTTCAAGCCGGCGTTGATGATATTTGACCGTCCCTCTTGAAGGGTTGTATCCATGAGGCGAACCGCTTCCTGATCGCCGAGGAGCAGGCCCTTCATCTTAAATTTCTTAAAAATCTCCTGTTCAATCTCGTCAAGCCCGAGCGGGAGATTAGATTGTATCATCGGGTCATGGATATGAAAATACAGCACTCCGGCCGGCGTCGCTCTCATGCCGAGCCAGTCGGCTGAATGTGTAATTGATAAATCAAGATACGTCAGCATTTGCAGCGCCAGTCCGTAATATACTTCCGCTAAGTCAAGGCCTTTGTCGCTAGATTTATAATCGACAATCCTTAGAAGCAAACCTTTTGAGCTTTCTGCTTTATCAACACGGTCAATTCGCCCGACGAGTTCCATCGTGCAGCCGTTTTTCAGTGTAAAGGTCAGCGGCGGAAGTGGCCCTTTTCCTCCAAAGCCCAGTTCTAGCCCGATCGGCACAAATCCGCTCGCTTTCGCATGCTCGCTTAAAATGCCGGACACGCGTGTCACAATTTTTTGCAGTTTTTCCTTCACATAATAATGCCGGTTTGAGCTGAGCAGAATTTCCTTTTGCAGTTTTGGGGCCAGCCGCTCTACCGCATCATAGGAAAACAGCTCGCATTGCTCTTTTGTTAAATCGCGCCAATCCATTTTTTGCTCGCGCAGCCTGTCTGAAATCAGCTTTAAGCTGGAATGAAACAGCTGGCCGATATCCGGTGCTTCGAGCTTGAAAAATTGCCGTTCCTTGAGATGCAGCCCGTGTGAAGCAAAATGGGAGAATGGGCACGCGTTAAAGGTTTCCATTCTCGACACACTGCCCTGAATGCGTTCGCCATAGAGCTGTCTCGACACGCTGCGTTCAAGCTGCTTTACTTCATTTCGGAAAAACAGGCTTGAGAACAGCTTTTTCGATTGCAGCCTGTCCGGCTGACTCATCAGCACATTATACGTGCTCCACCAGACGTCGCTGATGTCGTATTCCCGCGTCCATAATCTGAGCTGGCTCGCGGTAAAAGACTGTGCCACACTTTTATTGACGACGTACTTAAGCTGTTCCTCATCGCTAACCTGTTCAGGTTCATTTGTCAACAGGCGCTCCATGTGCTGAGGAAACAGTTCTTCCAGCCGCTTAATGACAATCGACGGCAAAAGCGTTTTTCCTTCCGCATCGGCAATCGGATACGATACGTAAAGCCGGTCAGACGGACTGGAAAACGCCATATAAATGAGGAAATGCTCATCAAGGAGACGTTCCCGGCCACCCGAGGAAAGCTCAATCCCTATGTTTTTCAGCCATTCCCGGTCATCATCCGACAGCACCCCGTTTTCATCAGGGCGTGCCGGCAGAACGCCATCGTTTGCCCCCAGCACAAAGGTGCAGGAGGTGCCGTACATTCTGGACAAATCCATATTGCCGACAAACACCTGGTCAAGCGCAGGCGGAATAAGAGAAAATGTAAGCGACTCTGCGCCTGCTTCCATCATTTGCTGAAACAAATCAAGGGAAATCTCATCATCCCCCATCATTTCAACAAACTCTTCAAGCAGCTGAATGACGGCATCCCACGCCTGCTGATGCTGCTGCGCTTCAATGATTCTGCCGTCTTCTTCAGCACGCTGTCTTTCCTGATCCAGCTTCAGCGGCACATCCGTCTCTTCTAAATAGCGGTAGAGTGCCTCCGCCTTCTCCCGAACCGTCTTTGCTTTTTTCATTCGTTTTTGAAGCTGAAAAAGCGGCGGAACAATCCAGTCGCGTGTGTCATTCAGCATGTTTTCCATTTCGATTTCCTGATCGGTTTGCGCAAAATCATCATCCAATGACACAAAACGTCTGTAATGGAAACGGTCGCCCTTTGTCCAGCGATCGCCTTTAATCCCGTAGGCGATACAGTAATTTTCAAGCTGATCAACCTGTTCCCTCACCTTCGTTTTCGGCTCGTTAAGCGGGAATAGCAGTTCGGTTTTCACGCAGCGAAACACCGCTTCATACCGCCAATTCCCTTTCAGAACATCAATGCTCGACCGGATAAATTCGATTAACGGATGGTTCAGCATGGATGCTTTTCCGTCAATGAAATAAGGAATCTCGTAATCCGCGAAAACTTCCTTTACCATATCCTTGTAGTCTTCCGGCTGGCGCGCAAGAATTGCTATATCCTTATAGCGATACCCCTTCTCTCTGATAAGCGCGTGAATTTCCCGGGCAATGCCTTCCAGCTCAGCTCGTCTGTTTGCGGCCTGCATGACCGTAAAAGCCTCTTGTTTTTCGGCGTACGGAATGGCCGGGCGCGCTTCATACTGCGCCTCCAGATGCGCCAGTTCCGGTGTGCGCTCATGCCGCTGAGTCCCGCTTAGCTCTTTATACGCAATGTCCAGATTCAGTTCCTTCGCCTTCTGATGCAGGCGGTAATAGGTTTTTCCCGTCATTCTGAACAATTCCAGTTCATGCGGCTCCCGCTCGTATGACGGCTTGTCCGCTGTGAGCGAAAACGTGATGTGCTCTGCATGAACCATCAGCTGCTCCAACACCCTGAATTCCTGCGGTGTAAACTGATAAAAGCCGTCCACGTAGATATGCGCGCCTTTTACATCTTCAGACAGTGGGATATGCTCTGCCAGCAATGTCAAATAATCCTCGGAGTGAAGATATTGCTCTGAAAGGCTTTTTTCCATCTGCTGGTACAAAATTGATAGGTCATGAAGCTTTTCAGATAAAACACGTTCTCCGCGATACTCGGAAACCGTTCCGCTTTCCGCCATCCGGCGGATATCCTCCGGCTCCAGACAGTAACGCTTAAACTCGGTCAACATCCGTTCAACCTGTGCGGTAAATCCGCTTTTGTCACTCGCTTTTTGATAGACTTTGAACTCCTGTTTATGCTCCTCAATGAGCTTCCGCAGGAGCATCTGTACGCCTGTGCTCGTAAGAAACGGCCTGCTCATTCCCCCTGTATGCTGGAGGACGCGCCAGGCCAAACGTGAAAAGCTGAATACTTGAGCACGTATCATTCCGCCCATATCAGGCGTTTTAGCAAGCTCGTATTCCATTAAAAACGTCATTTGATCCGGGACTAGAAAAATGATCGGTTTCCCGAATGGAGCCCGGCGCAGTTCATCCTGTATGCTGTCGATGATCAGCTTCGTTTTTCCACTCCCGGACCTGCCTACTAAAAACTCTGCTCCCAAATTAGAAGACCCCTCTCTTTTTATCTCTCTATATTTTATCGAATGTTGACGAAAATGACCAATCTGATTTATTGGTAAAAACGGCCTTTTCGCATAGAAAAAGCTGATTGTTTCCCCGGTCAAACTTACCCGCCGCGGCGCAATCAGAAAACAGATTGAAGATACCAGGCGTCGTCAAGGCCGCAGCATGCAAGGCGTCCTAAAAGACAAAGAGGGTTCAACAAAGAGCCCTCTTTTCACTTAGACAGCCACACGGCGTACAAATCAATCCATCCCTCTTCATCAAGCATCAGGCCTTTCACATTCTCGCTTGATGTCACCCGCAGCACATTTTGATACAGCGGAATCGCATGAAATTCCTGTATAAGCTGGCGGTCAATGTCCTGCAGCATATGGATTCTCGAACAACGGTCAGGCACCGAAAAAAAGCGTTCTATCATTTCTTTGCATATCTGTTTCATTTTTTCAGAGAGATGCTGGCACAAAAAACTGTTCTCAGACAGCAGCAAATGCAGAAAACCAAATTCACTGTCTTGATAAAACGTCGCGCTGTCATGGATGATATCCGCCTGCTGCACGATGTCGGGCCGGCGCAGATCAGCAGAATCACAGAATTGAAGTGTAAGCCTGATGCCGTGTAGGGCGCAAATATTTTGAATCCATTCGGCGTCCTCACGATGATCCGCTTCCGAAAAGGTATACAGCACAAGCGGTTCCCCCTCGTATCCGCTCTGCTTCAGCAATTCAGAAGGTGAGAGGCCTTCCCAGTCAAAGGGACTCGAATGCAAAAAAGACGAAACCGGAATCTTGCGGTGACCTCCCGCTTCACAGACGAGCCGCTCAGAGGAAATCAGCAGGCGGAGCGCTTTTCTAAAACTATGATGCGAAAGAGGCCCCTTCTTTTTCAGATTGAGCGACAAGTATTGGACATGCCTCTCGTCAAAAACAGTTTGCTTCTCAGGCCAAGCTTGTGTTTCTTGAATGGTAAAACCGTTCATCTCTCCGGCTTGTTCAGAAAACACAAACTCCACTCGATCCAAAAAGGGCCGTCCCTTGAAGTAGCGCTCATTGGCTTCAAGCACCAGCATCCTGTCTTGATGCTGCATCACCCGAAAAGGCCCTGTTCCATTGATCCCGCCGCCCTGTTCCGCCGGCAGAATGGACAGCCGTTCATCACAAAGAACATACGGCAAAAGCGCGTTCGGCTTATCAAGCATGAGCTCCACACAATAAGGGCCTTTTTCTGAGACTTGTTTCACGCCGTGTAACAGCCACTTATACGGGTTGTCAGCCTGTGTCAAAAAGCGCTGAAATGTAAACGCAACATCCCGCGCTGTCAACGGCTGTCCGTTATGAAAAAACACGCCCTTTCGAAGAAATAATCTCCACCGTTTTTCCCCTGCCTTTTCCCATCCATGAACCAAATGGGGCTTTGGCTCCTGTACAGCCGGATCAAAAGTGAGCAGTGTATCAAATATTTGTTTGACAAAATGCCCCTCTGACCGCAAAAAGATGCGGCACGGGTCCAGGCTGCTGACAGCTTCAGGAGCGATGAACAGCCGGAGCACATCTTTTTCTCCATCCCCGCCGGTCTCTGTCACAAAGCCGAACACCTCGGAAAACCACCTGTCATATTCGTTTTGAAGCCCGGGAAAGGAGGACTGATACTGCTGAATCAGTTCCTTCGCCTTTTTTAGCTTGCCAGCCATTGTATATTCCTTTGCGGTTTGAAAAAGCAGTTCCTCAGGCCGTCGCAGAAACGCGATTTGGGATTTGCGGCCGCGTCCCGCTCCGCTTTCTCGTTCAATCCAATTCTTCTTCTCCAGCTTGTGTAATATAAGCTTTGCATTTCTTTCTGTACAGCATAGACTGTCAGCCATCTCAGTGAGCGTCATTTCATTCATTTGCCCATATGCAGCGTGTCCAGTTTTTACAAGTGCCACGTAGTGGTCGATCAGCTTCACTCCCCGCACACCTCCCGACAAAAGGGGAAACTTTTTCTCTTCTTTTCTTCACTTTTTGGGGCGCCTTCCCTTCTATACACTACTACTATATCAAAACGCGAAAGGCGGCGAACACATGTTATCCAGCTTTCAATCTATTAAATCGAGATACACCGCTCCCGTTTGGCTCCGCTTTTTCGGTGAGATGCTGACAAGCCTGACAGGTGCAATGATGGGCCCTTTTATGGTGCTGTATTTGCATGAACAATTAAACGGGAGTGTCATGATTCCCATGTTGATCATCAGCCTTCAGCCATTTGCCGATATTTGCCTGACGCTCGTTGCAGGACGGGTGACGGACCGGCTTGGGCGGCGCACCGCGATCCTGATCGCATTGCTTCTGCAATCAGCCGCCATGACGGGGTTTGTGTTTGCTGAGCATGCGTATGTTTTCGCCATCCTCTATGTCATGAATGGTATCGGGAGATCATTGTACATTCCCGCCTCCCGCGCCCAAATTGCCGAAAGCACGCCGGAAAGCAGACGTTCAGAAGTGTTTGCGGTCATCAATGTGATCTATTCAGCCGGCCTGACGGCAGGGCCTGTGCTGGGAGTGCTGCTGTACAATCATAACCCCGTGTGGATATTCGCTTTAGATGCCGCGGCATTGTTCATCTATTTTCTGATCGCCGCATTGAAACTGCCGGAAACAAAGCCGACCATAACAGCTGGTGCATCGGCGTTTTCCGCGAGCTTTACGATATACAGGCCTGTACTGCTTCTTTTGCTGCTTTCTCTCCCCATCAGCATGTTATATGCGCAAACAGAAACAACTTACAGGCTGTTCAGCAAAAACATGTTTTCCGACTATCTATCCATGCTGACCATTTATTCGGCAGCCAAAGCTCTATTCAGCTTTGTTCTCCAAGTTCCCCTTGTCAAAGGAACCGAAAAGCTTTCAATGAAAACGATCCTTTTGATTACTTATATTTGTTATTCCCTTGCAGCCGCCGGCTTCGCAAGCTCAACCTCCGTGACAATGCTTTTGGTGACGGCAGCTGTGATGACGGTTGGCGAAAGCATCGGATTAACCCACATCCAGACGTTTATTTCGAAATTGGCACCGCCTCATCTGCTCGGCCGATTTTATGCGGTATACGGCCTGCATTGGGATATCTCCCGCTCAATCGGCCCCCTGGCAGGAGGGCTGATCCTGACTTCGTTTGGCGGAGAAGTGATTTTTTACACTCTGGCCGTGTGTTTGCTGGCAACAGGTTTATGCCTGACTTACACAATAGAGAGGCTCGAGCAGAAGGCCATAAGAAAAGCGAATGGATAATAGAAAATAATTCATCATTTCTTTATCAACAAAAATATACTATAGTAATCATACATTCACTACATGAACAATCGGAGTGTTACGCGAAAAGGAAGAAGGGTTTTACATTGAAGAAAGACGAAAATCTCCTCAAAGATCTATGGTTTATCGCAATCAGTGCAGCCGGGGGGTTTATGCTTTCATTAACCGGAATATCGATCGGATGGATGATCGGAACGCTAATTGTCGCCTGCTGCCTTGCCATGATACGGCCGGCATGGCTGATGATGGCTCCGGACCAAAAAGGTATTAACCGCCGCTGGCTCGCCCTCGGACAGGTGATTCTCGGCATCGAATTGGGCCAAAAGCTGAATGTATCCGTTCTCTCTGTCCTCAAAGACCACTGGTTTTCAGTCGGCGTTATGCTGATATTGTCTATCCTTATGGCCATGCTGTCGGGATATGTGCTTTGGCGTTTCAGCAAAACGGATATGATGACAAGCTTTGTCGGCACGGCTCCCGGCGGGCTGTCCGCCATGCCCAGCATCGCACAGGAGGTCGGCGCCAATACCGCCATTGTCAGCCTCGTTCAAATGATGCGTGTGCTGCTCGTTGTGCTATCCATCCCGTTTTTGGTCATCCTCATCTATACAAAACAAGATCATTCCGCAAGTGCCGCAGCAGAAACGCTTTCCTCGGCAACGACGGATTTTAGGCTAGCTCCCGTTTTGTGGACCGCCGTTCTGATTCTCGCTGCCTGGGGCGCCTGCAAAGCTGCGAAATATTTAAAATTTCCGGCGCCATGGCTGCTCGGCAGCATGCTCGGTGTGGCACTTGTACATGTTGGCGGCGCTGCGGTGACAGGGCACGATTTGACGGCGTGGTGGCCGTCACAAGCCAATCATGTGTCGCAAGTATTTCTCGGGGCAACGATTGGCTCTAAGATGTATAAAAGCATGTTTGCCGGCGTCACCCGCATCATTATCGTTGGGTTTGTCTCGTCCGTCGGTTTAATTGCAGCTATGTTTTTGAGCGCCGTGATCGTTTCCAAGCTGACAGGCATCTCGCTCATCACTTCTGTTCTGGCATTTGCCCCCGGCGGCATTGCAGAAATGGCGACGACATCTGTTACCTTGCATGCCGATTCCACCTTTGTCGTTGCGGTTCAGGTCATACGCGTCATCCTTGTCATTGCCCTCTTGCCGCCGTTTTATCGTCTGCTTCACCATCTCCATGGTGAAAAAAAAGGCAAAGAAGGCTCGATCAGCGGCAGTAATGCCTAATTGGAAAAACTATCCTCCCATGCTACACTTTAATGGGGAAGGAGTGACTTTTTTGCTGCGCAACAATCCCGAGAAGGCAATGCACTTATATTATGGAATATGTTTAGCAATCTGGCTGATTTATAATGTGGTGACATCCGGCTCCCCTGGACTGCCGCTTATCATTTTAGCCGGAGGAAATTTGATTTACCTGACAATCTTGAAAAAGAAAGAAGAAACGTGAAAAAAACACGCGCCCTGTGCGTGTTTTTTTATTCAAAAACGCCGTGTATACCCCCCTCTATTTCTTCCGAAGACGGATACCACTTTGTCACCAAATCCCTCAACAGCCGTTCCGCAAACAAAATTTCCTCCTCTGTGTACCGCTCAAAAAATGACAGAAAACGCTGTTCGACCTTCTGATGATAATATTTGTGCAGCCCATGCAGTTTTTTCCCGGCCGGCGTCAAACGGAAGTAGACCTCCTTTTTATTATCGCTGAGCTGTGTCCTGTGAAGGAAGCCTGCGCCGAGTAATTTTGTGCTGATGCGCGATACTGTTGCTTTTGTTGTTCATTCTAGATTTTTTCTCAACACTTTTATCCAAACCAGAAACAAAAAAAGACGCCTCTTCAATTGGCGTCTTCGTTATTCATCATCGGAAATCACACCGACAATCTTTTTTTCTCTAATCGGCCCAAAGTGCCGGCTGTCGAAGCTGTATATGCGATTATCTCCAACGACAAAATATTGTCCTTTCGGCACCTTGCTTGTTCCTGTCACATCTTTCAACGTAAAATCACCCGTTACATGGCTTCCGGCAGAAACAGATTTCAAATGCTTCAAAAATGGCTCAGCAACCTGTTTTCCGTCCACATACAGCTGATCATCTTTATATTTAATCGATTCACCGGGCAGGCCGATCACCCGTTTAATCAGCACTTTTTGATCAGGGCCTTTAAAAAGGACGATATCAAAACGATGGATGGTTTTAAATCGGTGCGAGAATTTATTGACCAACAGCTCGTTCCCTTCCTGAAAGGTCGGGTTCATACTGACGCCTTCCACCTTGTAATCAATAAAGACTGCATTTTTCACCTGAATCGCGAGAACGACGGACACTACACCGGCAAGAAACCAAAACCGTTTTTTCACGTTACTGTCTCCCTCCATCATGCTCACGCTGACTGGCTCTCACATGCAGATACCGCTCTACCTTTTTGCCGACATACCATAAAACAGCGATCACCAATACGGCAATGACCGTTCGAATCGGCTGTGTGATCAGCGCGTGCAGATCATATCCGATAAAGCTGATCATAAAAATCATGACAAGCTTCCCCGAGGCTGCCGCTAAAATAAACGGCCACGTTCCGATCCTTGACAAACCGGCAACAACATTCACCGCGGCTGACGGTGTAAATGGAAAACAAAGCAGAAGAAACATAGGGCCGAATCCGTGCCTCTCCACCCATAACATTAGCTTTCTAACCGACGGATGGCTGCGGATAAATCCAAGCAACCTTCTTTGCCCGTATTGACGGACAATCAAAAATACAAGTATAGATCCAGCCGTTGATCCGGCCCAGGACAAGATAAATCCTTCCCATAGGCCAAACGAGTTCGTATTCGCCACCACAAACACGATCAGCGGCAAAAACGGGAGAAATGCTTCAACTAAAGGAAGCAGCACAGCAATGAGCGGACCGAAAGCCCTATAGCTTTGAAATAATTCAGTTAGGTTTTCTTGTGTAAAATAGGATAAAAAATGATCCAACATTTATACTCCTTACCGGGTTTGTCTATCCTTATTCTACACATTATCAGCAAAAAACTAAAAAGTTTTGGCGATTTTTCTGTATTGAAACATTTCATCAGCCGATATAGAATAAAACAAGAACGAACGTTCCCGTCAGAAAGAAGGAGTCAGCATGCCGAATCTGCAAGAGGAAATATACGATTTCATTGAACGGGCTCTCTTTTTGCCCATGGCTATAACGATCTTAAATCGTGATCTCGCCGGAATTGAGCAAAGCACGTTAAAATTGAAGCTTCCTTATAAACAGCTTATCAGCGAATCATTAAAAATAGCACAAAAGGATTTGATTGAGGTTAGAAAAGAACTGAGGAAAAGAAACATTACAATCCACGAGGCGGAACGTGATGAGGCCTTTACGCTTTATGTATTTGTGATTGATGGTTATGAAGAAAAGCACCGTTATTTTAATCCTAGAATCCGTGAACAGGTTAGCGAATTATTAACGTTTTATCTATTTGCGCCGGACAGGCCATGAGTCTTTTGAATCATTCTGCACTCCTCCGAGTCTGTCCCTTCCCTTTTCGGGCAATTCCAACAATAAAATTCAGACAATTCACACTATACAAACAAAATGATTTTATTTATAATTCGAACCACAGCCTTTCACCCCAAAAAATGACATGCGCCCCATATTTGCGACATCATTTTCAGTACGCTCGGGCTTGCACACCCCACCCTAAAACAGAAGGAGGATTCTATGAAACTGATTCACGTTCTCGCCGCTTTGCCCTTTATCGGAATTTTGCTCGGCATCCCTTTTGTTAATAAAGTGACTCCCTATGTGTTCGGCATGCCGTTTATTCTTGCCTATATCGTGATGTGGGCTCTTTTAACCTCTGCGTTGATGGCGCTTGTATATGTCCTCGACAACGAAAATAAAAAGGGGGAAGCGGAATGAATCCAGCTCTCATCATCATTTTCGGCGTCCTGCTCTTGAGCATTTTTCTCGGCATACGCGCCCAAAAAGGGAAAGACATGAACCTTGAGCAGTGGACGGTAGGGGGCCGCGGCTTCGGAACCGTGTTCGTCTTTTTATTGATGGCAGGAGAAATTTATACCACATTTACATTTCTCGGCGGAAGCGGCTGGGCCTACGGGAAAGGCGGACCGGCCTTTTACATCATCGCCTACGGCTGTCTGGCTTACATCCTTTCTTATTGGCTCCTGCCGGCGGTTTGGACGTACGCGAAACAACATAAGCTGATGTCACAGTCTGATTTTTTCACCAAAAAATATAATAGTCCGCTGCTTGGCGTGCTCGTTTCATTGGTTGGCATCGCCGCCCTCATTCCGTATCTTGTGCTGCAGCTGAAAGGCCTCGGGCTGATTGTATCGGAAACATCGTACGGCAAAATCTCTCCGGCCGCCGCCATTTGGATTGGCGCCATTTCGATCACGGTTTATGTTATGGTATCCGGCATTCACGGGTCTGCTTGGATATCGGTTGTCAAAGACATCATGATTTTGGTTGTCGTTTTGTTTTTAGGTGTCTATCTGCCAATTCATTACTACGGCGGTTTTCAAGACATGTTTCAGCAGATTGAAACAGCGAAGCCGGGCTTTCTTACGCTTCCCGAAACAGGGCAAAGCACGGCGTGGTTCAGTTCAACCGTACTCTTGACAGCACTCGGGTTTTATATGTGGCCTCATACGTTTTCCGCTTCGTATTCAGCCGAAAACCCGAAAGTCTTTCGCAAAAATGCCATCATCATGCCTCTATACCAGCTGATCTTGCTCTTCGTCCTTTTCGTCGGCTTTGCGGCTATCCTGCAAGTTCCTGATCTGAAAGGCGCAGACGGAGATCTATCGCTCTTGAGACTGTCTTTGCAAACCTTTGACCCTTGGTTTGTCGGGATCATCGGCGCTGCCGGACTGCTGACCGCGCTTGTCCCAGGGTCTATGATCTTAATGTCCGCCTCCACGCTGTTTGCAAAAAATGTGTACAAAGTGTTCGCGCCCCGCACAACAGAACAGCAAATATCAGCGCTTGCTAAGTTTTTAGTGCCGGTAATCGCGCTGATTTCAGTTTATTTTACGTTCAAAGGCGGAAATACCATCGTTACACTGCTATTGATGGGCTACAGCCTTGTCACACAACTGTTTCCCGCACTGCTGTTCAGCCTGTTCAAGCATCATATGGTGACGAAGCAAGGAGCCTTCGCCGGCATCATTGCAGGTGTCGGAGCGGTTTCTTATATTACATTGACAGAAACGACGATCGGCACTTTATTTCCGGCGCTGCCGCAGGCCGCAAAAGATGTAAATGTCGGCATAATCGCCTTGTTGCTGAACATTGCGGTCATGGCAGGAGTAAGCTTTGTGACAAGAAAAGAGAAAAGCACCGCGGCTGATCAGGCGGCATAATCAATAAAAGCAAAAGCAATCTGGCTGTCAGATTGCTTTTGCTTGTTTAACGTTCGCAGGCGATATAATCTTTGTCGCGGTCTTTCGTTTTATTGGCATCATAAAGCGCCTTAGAGACGTAAGGCTTGTACTTCGTTTTTCCGCCTTTATTTTTCACCTTCGACGAGCGGGCCACCCCGCCTTTGTATACTTTGTTTAACTCCTTGCAATTCTTATAGACCTTCACCTTTGTTTTGGCTTCCGCCACATGGCCGGCTCCGCATGAAAAACCGAAAACGAGACCGAGTGACAGCATAACCGCCGCCATTTTTTTCATGACGATACACTCCCCTTATATCCAATATTTAGTTTTTTATAGCTGGATTTCATCATAATTCATACGGTTTTATTTGACAAGATCAATATGGAAGAAGGGCTTGTTTTTTCAAGCCTTTCACGTCAAACTGCCAAAACATGTTTTTCTGAAAATGCTCAGGGGTACACATACGAATGTACACCAAACAAAAAAAGGAGTGTTGATGATGTCTGATTCAAATCTTAGCAATCCTTCAACAGCATTTTTTCATGATGAATTCCCTGAACAATATCAAGAGCCGCCCGGCCTGCAGCAGAACATGAAGCCCGTGCCTGATTGCGGAGAAAAAAGCTACAAAGGATCGGGTAAACTAACCGGACGAAAAGCGCTTGTCACCGGAGGCGATTCCGGTATCGGCCGGGCTGCCGCGATTGCATATGCCCGGGAAGGCGCCGATGTGGCCATTAACTATTTACCCGTGGAACAGCCTGATGCTGAAGAAGTGAAAGAACTAATAGAAGCAGAAGGCCGAAAAGCAGTGCTGATTCCCGGAGACTTGAGCGACGAATCCTTCTGCCAGGATTTAGTCAAACAGGCGCATCAGGAACTCGGCGGTCTGGATGTGTTAGCGCTGGTTGCCGGCAAACAGCAAGCCGTCGAAAACATCGAAGATCTGCCTACTGAACAAATGTATAAAACATTTGAAGTGAACGTCTTTTCCCTTTACTGGGTTGTAAAAGCGGCGCTTCCGTTGTTGCCGGAGGGCGCATCCATTATTACGACCACCTCAGTTGAGGGCTACAACCCGAGCCCGATGCTGTTGGATTACGCTGCAACGAAAAACGCCATTATCGGCTTTACAGTCGGCCTGGGAAAACAGCTGGCTTCAAGGGGCATCAGAGTGAATTCAGTAGCGCCTGGCCCAATTTGGACGCCGCTGCAAATTTCCGGCGGACAGCCGACGGAAAACATTCCGAAATTTGGCCAAGGGACGCCCCCAACCCCATTAAATCGCGCTGGGCAGCCAGTGGAATTGGCCAATGTTTATGTATTCTTAGCTTCAGAGAATGCAAGTTATGTGACATCTCAGGTATATGGCATCACCGGAGGAATTCCGACAGCCTAAAGCAGGTAGAGAAGGAGCTGCCCTTATCGGCCAGCTCCTTTCTATTTTCTAATACCGCTCCCCCAACTCCCGCAAAATAAAATCATAAATCATCTTCGTCCGCTCTTCCTTCGGGTACAGCATAAATTCCTGCCGTTTCGGCACGCGGTGTTCGACTCTGTCTTGGAATTTGGTTCTGAGCCATGCTGTCCGGTACACCTGGTTCTCGAACGAATTACAGGAGATCGGCAGCTCCATCGTTTTCCCGTTCGAAAACGTCACTTCCGTATCGTCGAATTCAGTCGGTTTGAATTCTTTCACATGCACATGGGAAATCCAGCCGCATTGGGGTCTTGTCGAAGAAAGTGTAGGGAATAAAAAGATTTGGTTCGAAGGGTCGACCATGATCGGCGGTTTGTGTGAAATTTTTGTTACTTCATAAGTTCCAGCTTTTCTTCCCGCATAGCTTGATCCAAAAAACCGGCAGCTTCTGTCGACAATTTGCAGCGGTTTCATGCTGACGTAAAACACGCAGTCTTTTTCAATAATTTTGGAACAGATTTTGCCGTCGACTTCTTCTGGCAGCACAGCAATTGTTGCGCCGTTCACTTCATACGATTCTAAAGGTGCGTCTGTTTTCTGACTCATATTATGGCCTCCATCCTTTTTCTGCAAAATTTATACTAATAATCTATCATCTGTTTTTATAAAACGACAGTTTTTTTTACCAAATAAGCTAAAATCATCTTTTAATGATATTTATTAGTACTAAACGACTAGTAATAAACCGATTTTACATGTGTAAGATCTACCGATTGACGGCATTTTGCAGGATATGTCGATAGATTGCCAAGCATTAGTTGTCTAAAAATTATAAAAATTTATTGATTTTTTCGACCGTTATCCATATACTATAAAAAAGGCATTGGGGGGATTCTTTATGAAAGAGAAAAAATCGTACACTGAGCTCATGAAGTCCCGCAACACGCAAAAAACAAAAGAATTTGATGTCACAATGGCGGATGTCTATATTCAAATGGTGCTTGATGAATCCTTATATAAGCGTCGGCTGGCTATGCTGACGGACCAAATCAACAAAGCCTTGGACGAAAAAGATAAAGATGCGTTCCTTACGCTCTCTAAAGAATATGCAGCGCTCAAGCAGAGCGAATAAGCCAATCCTCACGGGATTGGCTTTTTATTACCCATTCACAATTGTTCCGCCATTGACGTGAATCGTCTGTCCCGTCACATAGGTGGAATCGTCACTGGCAAGGTATAAATAGCTTGGCGCCACTTCCACCGGCTGTCCCGGGCGTTCCATCGGCACGTCTGAACCAAACACTTCCACTTCCTTTGCGGAAAAGCTGGCGGGGATAAGCGGTGTCCAAATAGGGCCCGGCGCTACTGCATTGACTCGTATGCCCTGCTGAACAAGCGACTGGGAAAGGGACCTTGTAAAGGTAACGATCGCGCCTTTAGTCGCTGAATAATCGATCAGCTTTTTATTGCCTTTATAAGCGGTAATTGAAGCGGTATTAATGATAGAACTTCCCTTTTTCAAATGAGGCAGCACCGCCTTTGTTAAGTAAAACATAGAGAAAATGTTCGTTTGGAAGGTTCTGACCAGCTGGTGGCTAGTGATTTTTTCAATGCCGGGCTGGACATGCTGCTCAGCTGCATTGTTGACCAATATATCAATCGATGGAAACGCTTGGCTTGCCTGCATGACCACATCATTGCAAAACGCTTCATCCCCGATATCTCCCGCAATCAGCAGGCATTTTACCCCTTCCTTTTCAACATACTGCTTTGTTTCCTCGGCGTCCTGGTGCTCATTCAAATATACAATGACCACATTAGCCCCTTCTTTTGCGAATAGCACCGATACAGCGCGTCCGATTCCGCTGTCTCCTCCGGTTATGATAGCGGTTTTGCCCTCTAATTTTCTCGCTTTCTTCGGCTTATCAAAAACCGGACGCGGATCCATAAGATATTCTAAGCCCGGCTGCTGGTTCTGGTGCTGAGGCGGCAATGTTTTCTTTTTTTGATTCGCCAATGAAATCACTCCTTTTCAACCCTATTATGTTATGAACAATGCCTGCTTCCTATGTATGAAAAGATAGAATATGGAAAAATTAAGAATAAATCAGATTGGAGGTATCATGGCTTGTCTAATCCATATTTTGCAAAAGAAGCACCTGAAACATACTGGAAAACATCAACTGACCTGCCTTCTTTTCCGGCGCTTCAAGAGGATACGGAATGTGACGTCACTATTATCGGAGGCGGGATTACGGGAATCACAACGGCGTATGAACTCACGAAGAGAGGCTTCCGTGTCGTATTGATTGAAGCCAATCAGGTTCTCAACGGCACCACTGCCCATACAACCGCTAAAATTACCGCCCAGCATGACATGATATATGATGAGTTTATCCGCAATTTCGGATTGAATCATGCAAGGCTTTATTATGAAGCCAATCAAAACGCAATAGATTACATAAAAGGCATTGTGGATGAACATCAAATTGATTGCGAATGGACTGAACAAGATGCATACCTTTACACAGCAAAAGAAAACGCTGTGAAAAAAATCCGCACTGAACATGAGGCGTACACAAAGCTTGGCATTGAAAGAGACCTTATCAAGGACCTTCCGATTCCTTTAGGTTCTAAGCTGGCGCTTGTCATGAAGAATCAAGCCCAATTTCATCCGCTGCAATACTTAAAAGCGCTTCTGGAGCAGATCGTTCAAAAAGGCGGACGGATTTATGAAGAAACCGTTGCGCTTGATGTCAAAAAAGGCGAAAGGCCTGAAGTGGTAACCAAAAGCAGGCACGCCATTAAGAGCCGCTTTGTCATATGCTGTTCCCACTTCCCATTTTATGACGGAGGCGGATTATATTCTGCGAGAATGTACGCTGACAGATCCTATGTCCTCGCCATCAAGCCGAAGATCGACTATCCCGAGGGCATGTATTTGAGTATCGATCAGCCGTCAGTGGCGCTCCGCTATACCCTTGTAAACGGAGAAAAACTGATTCTCTTCAGCGGAGAAGGCCATAAAACCGGCCAGGGAAAAGACATGTCGGCACATTACGAATCACTGAGAAAAGCGGCAGAAAGCACGATCGGCATCGAAAGCATCCCTTATTATTGGTCCACCCAGGATCTTGTGACAATCGACAAAATACCGTTTATCGGGCCGATGTCGGAACATGAGGACAATATTCTTGTAGCGACCGGGTTCAAAAAATGGGGCATGACGTCATCAGGTGTTGCGGCCACTCTATTGTCAGACCTTGTGGAGAAAAAAGACAATCCATACGAAAGCATTTTCACGCCGTCCCGTTTCCACCTAAACCCCGGACTGCAGAAAGTGATCTCTTATAATGCCGATGTCGCCAAGCATTTTATTAAAGGAAAGCTCGAAAAGCCTGACGTCCAGTTTGAAGAGATCGCGCCGGGTGAAGGAAAAGCCGTCACCATCAACGGCAGACGCGCAGGGGCATTCAGAGATGAAACAGGCTGCCTCCATCTCGTCGATACGACGTGCACCCATTTAGGCTGTGAGGTCGAGTGGAACGACGGCGAGCATACATGGGATTGTCCGTGCCATGGATCGCGCTTTAAGCCAACAGGAGAAATTGTTGAAGGTCCAGCCATCAAACCATTAAAACAAATAGACCTTGATTAAACCGTTCATTTTAGTGAACGGTTTTTTAAATATTTTTCATTTGCATCTTCATTCATGTTTCTCTTGGCCGATAAAAAAGAAAAAGGCTTAAAAAGCCAAAAAATGAAAATTATATTTTCCCAAGGGGGATCATTGTATTGTTATTTAAAAAAGAGAGAAAACAAGAAACAGCTTATTTTTCTGAGTCAAACGGACAGCAAAAAAACCGCGTTCAGCTCACAAACAAACATGCGGATGTCAAAAAACAGCTCAACATGGTCAGATTAGGAGATGCCGAGCTTCATGTTTTAGAGCAGCTTCAGCCATTAATCCAAGAAAACATCGCATACATCGTCGATGCGTTTTATAAAAACCTTGACCACGAAAGCTCTTTAATGGACATCATTCAAGACCACAGCTCAGTTGACCGCTTAAAACAAACGCTAAAACGGCATATTCAGGAAATGTTTGCAGGCGTAATCGATGATGAATTCATTGAAAAGCGAAACCGAATCGCCTCCATTCATTTAAGAATCGGCCTTCAGCCGAAATGGTATATGGGTGCCTTTCAAGAACTACTTCTGTCAATGATTAACATTTATGAAGCGTCTATTACAAACCACCAAGAACTGCTGAAAGCGATTAAAGCGACAACCAAAATCTTGAACTTGGAACAGCAGCTTGTTCTTGAAGCGTTTCAAAGCGAGTATAACCAAACCCGAGATGAACAAGAAGAAAAGACAAACCTTCTGCATCAAAAAATTCAAGAAACCTCTGGATCGATTGCAAATCTGTTTTCAGAAACGAGCAGATCTGTTCAAGAGCTTGTGGATAAATCTGAAGGCATTTCTGAAGCATCCAAAGCAGGTACAGTGACATCCAGCACCGTTGAAGAAAAGTCGATCGGCGGAAAAAAAGAGCTTGAAACCCAGCAAAAACAGATGAACAAAATTGACACGAGCCTTGTCCAAATCGAAAAAGAAATGGTGAAGCTCGATGAAATCGCACAGCAAATTGAAAAAATCTTCGGCATCGTCACAGGCATTGCTGAACAAACAAACCTTCTCTCGCTCAATGCTTCGATTGAATCCGCCCGCGCCGGTGAACACGGCAAAGGCTTCGCCGTAGTGGCTAATGAAGTGCGGAAACTTTCTGAGGACACGAAAAAAACCGTCTCGACCGTGTCTGAGCTCGTGAACAATACGAATACACAGATCAACATCGTCTCAAAACATATCAAAGACGTGAATGGGCTGGTCAGCGAGAGCAAAGAAAAAATGACGCAAATTAACCGCTTATTCGATGAAATCGTCCACAGCATGAAAGTCAGCAAAGAGCAATCAGGCAAAATCGACGTCGATTTGCAGGCCTTTCTCGGAGGGCTTCAGGAAGTCAGCCGCGCCGTTTCTCACGTGGCCGCCTCTGTTGATTCTCTTGTTATCCTGACAGAAGAATAAACATCAAAACCGGTCTGCCGCGCAGCCGGTTTTTTTCTATAAACCACATCTTTGTCTGCTGTTGCGGCCACCGCGACGGAATCGGTCTTGCTTTATGGTGTATCATGATGGCATAGGCTTTTTCTAGGATGAGCGCTTTTGATTTAGTATAATAGCGATATGACCAAAGTCAGGAAGGGGATTTTATGACAGCCGTTTGCTTAGTAAGACATGGAGAAACCGATTGGAACCTGCAGCAAAAATGCCAAGGCAAAACCGATATCCCGTTGAATGCGACAGGTGAACGCCAAGCAAAAGAAACCGGAGAATATGTCAAAAATTTTTCGTGGGATGTCATCGTGACGAGCCCACTGAAAAGAGCGAAAAGAACTGCGGAAATCATTAATGAATATCTGCATCTTCCGATTGTCGAAATGGATGATTTTAAAGAGCGCGATTACGGCGACGCGGAGGGCATGCTGCTGGAAGAACGGAAAAGGCGCTATCCGGACAACATCTATCCGAATATGGAAACATTAGAAGAACTCACTGACAGGCTGATGGGCGGTTTGGTCAAAGTAAATCACGCGTATCCAAACCAAAAGGTGTTAATCGTCGCGCACGGCGCAGCGATTCACGCACTTCTGACGGAAATATCCGGCGGTGATCCCGAGCTGCGGAGCACGCGCCTCGTCAACGCCTGCCTCAGCAACATTGAATTTGCAGAAGAGAAATGGCGGATTAAAGACTATAACATCAACAGCCACTTATCCGGCTTTATCAAATAAGAAAAAGACAGGCCGGCGCCTGTCTTTTCCTTTTATCGCATCTCATGCTGAAGCTCATCCAAAATGGCATCCGCTCCGTCCACACTGCGGCGCAAAGACCACACGGCGCGGTCCACGTGGTACACATGGCCGTTTTTCACTGCCTTCAGCTTCTTCCAAAGCACATTCTTTTCGATCGGGCGTTTGCCGTCTGCGTCAATGTCATCTGTTTTTCCTGTCATCAAAATGATGACATCCGGATCTGTCTTCAGCAGCTGCTCAAGTGTCATTTTCATATTCACTGAATCGCCGCCATTGCTAGATTCATTGTTATCTGACGTGCTGATCGCATATTGATAGCCGACCTGTGTTAAAAGTCTGGATGTAAAGAAATTTTCATCTCTGGCCATTATCGTATCGTTCGTATTTCCAATTAAAAGCACGGTCTCGCCTTTAGCACTGATTTCCCGTTTTGTCTCATTCAGTTTCTCCTCATGCACCGTCAGCTTTTTCTCCATTTCCTTTTCCTTGCCGACCGCTTTTGCAATCGTAAGTGAAACGTCAATGGTATCTTGGTAATCAGCGTTTAAATTGTCAAGCGCGATCGTCGGCGCTATTTTTTTCAGCTGGTCGTATATCTTCTTATGACGGGTCGTGTCGGCAATAATGAGATCGGGTTTTAATGAAGCGATTTTTTCCATACTTGGCTGTGAGCGAGTGCCGACAGATGTGTAGCCTTCTATATTCTTCAGGACTTCCTCGTTAATCAACTGCTTCGCTTTATTGTCATCCGCCACCCCGACAGGTGTTATGCCAAGATCAAGAAGCGTGTCGATAAAACCAAGCTCAAGAACAACAACCCGCTTCGGATGCTCTGGCACATTTGTCTTTCCTAAATCGTGTGTTACCGCCACGTTATGTCCTTTGCTGTATTGATTGCCGCTTGACGAGCAGGCCGCCGTTAAAACAAATAGAAGCAAAACTGTAAGCATAATCAGTGCTCTTTTCATATAGTCAAGTCTCTCCTGTATGTAGTTTCTAAGAATAAGATATCCAAGTAATAGTATAGCACGCAATGAGAATCATTATCACTAACTTTTTTACATTGAGGAGAGAACGTTCAGCTTCCATGTTCACTGTCATGTAGCAGTACAATAATTGAAAGAGGAGAAAAAGGTATGGATGAAAATCAACTGCAGTACACCAGATGAACATCATGTACACAAAAAAGCTTGCAGAATAGTCTAGCTTTCTCTGCAAGCTGATTCAGTTAAAGCTTCACAATGATTCTTCCTTGAATGCGGTTTTGCAAAATATCATGCAGCGCAGCCGGCGCTTCTTCCAACGATACTTCCCTATCCACAATGGTCAGCAGCTGATCAGGTTTTAGATCAGAAGACATACGCTCCCACACAGCGGCTCTGACATCCATCGGGCAGTACACTGAATCGATTCCGAGCAGGCTGACCCCGCGAAGAATAAATGGATACACCGTTGCAGGAACTTCTCCCCCGCCCGTTAAGCCGCTGACTGCAACAGATCCGCCATATTGGATTTTGCTTAAAAGCGAGGCAAGCTGTTTCCCGCCGACAGGATCAACCGCTCCCTGCCATTGCTGCTTGGACAGAGCCTTAAGCGTTCCGTCATAGACATCTTCCCTGCTGATCACTTCGCTTGCCCCGAGCTTCTTCAAATAATCAGCCGCCTCCCGGTTTCCGGTGCTTGCCGCCACATCATAGCCCCGCTTGTTCAGCATCGATATGGCAATTCCGCCGACACCGCCGGTTGCCCCTGTGACTAGCACACTCCCTTTTTCCGGAGACAGGCCGTTCTGTTCAAGCCGATGCACCGATAATGCCGCAGTAAATCCCGCCGTTCCGTACACCATCGCTTCTTTCAATGACAGATTCCGGGGTAAAGGCACAAGCCAGTCACCAGGAACTGAAGCATATTCACTTAACCCGCCATCGCGGGAGACACCGAGCTCATAGCTTGTCGCAATTACCTCATCCCCCTCGGCAAAACGCGGATCATTGGAAGAGACAACTGTACCCGCTGCGTCAATGCCCAAGATAAGCGGATACTCTCTGACGATATTGCCGCCTGCTTTTCCGGCCAGGCCATCTTTATAATTGATGCCGGAATAAGCAATTTTAATCAGGACACCGTCTTTCGGCAAATCCTCTGTTGACATGGTTTTCACATGGACTGAAACATCATTGTCATGTTTCTCTGCCATCAATGCTTGAAATAACGTTGACATTCGGCACACTCCTTTTCGTTTATATGGTAACCGAAGAACATTCAAAAAACCAAATCATCAGGCTTCCATTTTCATTTCGCCGGCACATTGAGGCGATAATGGGCAAATGCCATTTCCTCTTCATAGCCGTTTTGCTCATATAAGCTCCTTGCCGTCCGGTTGTGGTGTTCCGTCTGAAGCGATAAACGGTTTGCCCCGTTTTCCGCAGCAAAATCCTTTGCGGAAGACAGCAGCTGCCCGCCGGCTCCCTTTGTCCGCGCATGGAGAGCGACAAATAAGTCATTTACTATGTACATGCTTTTCATAGCCACAGAAGAAAACGTTGGCTAGAGCTGGGTAAATCCTATGAATTGAATTCTCCATTTTCTTCCGCTATCAAAATAATAGGCTCATCATTTTCCAGACACGCTTTCAAAAAAGCCTCTGCCCCTTTCAGATCGGACGCCTGTTTATAAAATTCCCGGTACTTGTTAAACAGCGGCGAAATGGCTGCTGCATCTGATGTCTTTGCTTGGCGAATGTTCAACTCATTTCTTTCTTCCTCTCTATAATCGTTTCATTCTATCTTTAGTAGAATGTTATTCAAAGTTCATTTTTCAGAATACTTTTATCAGCATACCCAGAAAAAATATCACAATAATATCCATTGATCTTCCAAAAACATATGCAGGTCATACGAACGAATTTTTCCGACAGGAATTTGCAAAGACTCAGGAGCATTTAACTGAAAAAGCATAGCATTTCAGCATAATGAACATTTACTCATGTCTATTTTCGTTCTTTTCTGTAAGAAATTAGTTATTTCGAGACTCTATAGAAATGGAGAGAGATGATATACCTAAATAGAGATAAAATCATCGCAAAAAAATAGGTCTACTAAAATATGATTGCATCTATTACAATAAATTTACAGAATAGTCTTTTAAATAAGTCTAGTCTGAATTTTACAAAAGGAGAGGGTAAAGAGTGAGAAACAAAAAATTGTGGATCAGCTTGTTGTTTGCGTTCACGTTAATCTTCACGATGGCATTCAGCAACATGTCTGCGCAGGCTGCCGGAAAAAGCAGTACAGAAAAGAAGTATATTGTCGGATTTAAACAGACAATGAGTGTCATGAGTTCCGCCAAGAAAAAGGATGTTATTTCTGAGAAAGGCGGAAAAGTCCAAAAGCAGTTTAAGTATGTTAACGCAGCAGCAGCAACATTGGATGCAAAAGCAGTAAAAGAATTGAAACAAGATCCGAGCGTTGCATATGTGGAAGAAGACCATATTGCACATCAATATGCGCAATCTGTCCCTTACGGCATTTCTCAAATTAAAGCGCCGGCTCTTCACTCTCAAGGCTACACAGGTTCTAACGTAAAAGTAGCCGTAATTGACAGCGGAATTGACTCTTCTCATCCTGACTTAAACGTCAGAGGCGGAGCAAGCTTCGTACCTTCTGAAACAAACCCATACCAAGATGGCAGTTCTCACGGCACACATGTAGCCGGTACGGTTGCCGCACTTAATAACTCAATCGGTGTTTTGGGCGTAGCGCCAAACGCATCGTTATATGCAGTAAAAGTTCTTGATTCAACAGGAAACGGCCAATACAGCTGGATTATTAACGGCATTGAGTGGGCCATTTCCAACAAAATGGACGTGATCAATATGAGCCTTGGCGGACCATCTGGTTCTACAGCGCTGAAATCAGTCGTTGATAGAGCCGTAGCCAGCGGCATCGTCGTTGTTGCTGCAGCCGGAAATGAAGGCACTTCCGGAAGCTCAAGCACAATCGGCTATCCTGCAAAATATCCATCTACCATTGCAGTAGGTGCGGTAAACAGCAGCAACCAAAGAGGTTCATTCTCAAGCGTAGGCCCTGAGCTTGATGTGATGGCTCCTGGCGTGTCCATCCAAAGCACACTTCCTGGAGGCACTTACGGGTCTTACAACGGAACATCAATGGCGACTCCTCACGTTGCCGGAGCAGCCGCGTTAATTCTTTCTAAACACCCGACTTGGACAAACACGCAAGTCCGTAATCGTTTAGAGAGCACTACAACATACCTTGGAAGCTCTTTCTATTATGGAAAAGGGTTAATCAATGTCCAAGCAGCTGCACAATAATATCAAAAAGAAGCAGGTTCCTCCATACCTGCTTCTTTTTATTTGTCATGATCCGCTTCTCTTGCATTCTCTTCTTTTTCCGCGTGTTGAATCCGTTCCATGATTGAAGGATGGCTGCCTCTGAACATTTTCACAAGCACCGGTGGATCAACCTGGCTCAGTCCCGTCACGGCCAAATCCTGAAACGTTTTGACAGCGGCTTCCCTGTTCTCCGTCAGCTCGATCCCATACCGGTCAGCCTGATTTTCTTGATAACGTGAGACCGCATGAGAAAAAGGCGTGACCGCAAAGCTCAACACAGACACCAAAAGCAATAACAGCGGCAGCGCTGCAAGGTCATGCCGTCCCTCTACATGAAACATGCTGCGGGTTAAGCGGACCATCCGCTTATAAAGCTTATCAATGACATAAAATCCAGCGAGCGACACGAGCAAATAGCCAGCCAGTCCGATATAGACGTGCTTCATGACATAATGGCCCATTTCGTGAGCCATAATAAAGAGAATTTCTGAATCATCAAGCTTGTTCAGCGTCGTATCCCACAATACAATCCGTTTGTTGGCTCCGATTCCTGTGACATAGGCATTAAGCGCATTTGTTTTTTCAGACATATTCACTTCATATACATGATCAGCCGGAATCTCGGCTTCTTCTGCCAGCTCTAAAATTTTGCTTTCAAGCTCTTTGTTTTTCAGCGGATAAAAATCATTATATAAAGGATCGATAATGACCGGCTGAATAAAAAACAGAAACAGCGAAAACGGCACAGTTAACAGCCAAGCATATAACCACCATTTTTTTTCATGCCTTTTAATCAGCCAATAAAAAGCGAGAACGCAAAGTGTAAAGATCGGAAAGCTGATCCAAAAGTCTATGACCTGATCCTTAGCCCAGCTGGCCGCTGCCTGCGTGGAAATGTCGTAGTCAAGTGATACTTGATAGCCGATCCAATCTAAAGGCAGCGTCACCAACGTTGTGATCAGCGAAAGCACAAACACAAAACCAATGATCTGCAAAAAACGAAAAGGCACGGCGGCTTCCATCCATCCTTTGATTTTCTTGGAAGCGCCGCTGACCAGCAATACAAAGAACAGAAACCAATCAAGAGGAATCCCGATAAAAAACAAAAAATGTTTTACATTCGAATACTGCTCGGCCACTGCCAATTCAGACGGCTTCATGAAAGAAGCCGGATCAGCCTGCGTCCCTTTCACGGCCTCCGGCACTGCGGAATCACCGGACAGGAAAAAATACCAATAAAAAAACAGTCCGTACAGCACGTAAGCAAGCCCTGCCGCCGCAATCCACTTGCGCATAACGCCTCACTCCTCACATCAACCGGTTACTTCTATTGTAATCATAAATTCAAATTCTTAGAACCAAGCTGTATGCCGTACTTTTCCTCCCTTTTAAGCATGGAAAGCCCAATCAATGGGAAAACTAGAGTTTGGAGTGATGCAAATGAAAAAAATCGTGGCAGCCATCGTGGTTATCGGCCTTGTGTTTCTCACATTTTTCTATCTTTACAGCCGGTCAGGCGATGTGTATCAATCTGTAGACGCGGATTTGATCACGCTCTCTTCAAGCGGCCAGGAAGATATCGAAATCGAAAAAAGGCAGAACGTCAAAGATATGCTCGACATTATGAATCAGGGAAAACAGCTGAAGACAGAAAAGACATCAACCCCTGATTACGAAGGGACAATCAAGTTTCATAAAGACCGGTACGACTCATTCAGGCTATGGGTTGACGGCAGCCAGCAAGCCGTTTATTTGAAGGATGGCACATACTACAAATTAAGCAAAAGAGACACAAAGGCGCTGCTGAACATTGTGAAAAAAGAAGCAAAGGATTGAAAATGAAAAAGCGAAGCCTCGCCGCTTCGCTTTTTCGTATTATTGGGGCAAAATATCTCTTAGCGCCCGCCTGAGCATTTTCCCCGTCGCGTTTTTCGGAATGTCGTCAAGAAACGTTATGGCGGCAGGCCGTTTATATTTTGCCAGATGTGTTTCACAGTGTTGCATGATGTCCGCTTCTGTTACGCCAGAACGTTTCGGTACAATATACCCCTTTACCGCTTCCCCGCTTTGAGGATCCGGCACCCCGATGACAACAGCCTCCTTGACATCAGGGTGGCGGTACAGCACTTCCTCCACCTCACGAGGATACACGTTATATCCTCCCACAATGATCATGTCTTTTTTCCGGTCAACGATGTAAAAATAGCCGTCCTCATCCCGTCTCGCCAAATCCCCCGTATAAAGCCACCCGTCTTTTAACGCATGCTTTGTTTCCATCGGCATTTTATAATAGCCCTTCATCACATTGGGGCCTTTTACGATCAATTCACCGACCTCGTGATCGGGCAGCTCGCGCCCGAGTGGATCTACAACCTTGTTTTGGACATGTAAGATACTTGTCCCGATGGAGCCCGGCTTTCTGCCTCTGTCAAACGGGTTAAAGCATGTGACGGGCGAGGCTTCCGAGAGCCCGTAGCCTTCCAAAATGGTCACGCCGAATTTTTCTTCAAACGCCGTCAGCAGCGCGACTGGCATGGCAGCCCCTCCCGAAATGCACAGCCGGATGGAAGTAAAATCATCTGTTTTGCCGTTTTCATGCTGAAACAAGTAATTATACATCGTAGGCACACCGGCAAAAATGGTCGCCTGCCTCTCTTTCACAAGCTGAAATACAGATGCCGGACTGAATTGAGGTTCAATCAGGACTGTTGCGCCGCTCATCAGCGGGGCATTCATGCAGACCGTTAAACAAAACACATGGAACATCGGAAGAGCGCAGACGACATTGTCCTTCTCATCCATTCCCAAATAGCCGGCGACATCGTTGGCATTGCTGTACAAATTCTGATGGGTCAGCATCGCGCCTTTTGGTTTTCCGGTTGTTCCTGATGTGTATAAAATAACCGCGGTATCATCAGGGACCAGCTTCGGGCTTTGTTTAGCGGCAAATGTCGGACGCGCTATTTTTGCAAACGTTGTCATTTTCATTCTGACCTCTGGGTCTGAAGCTTCCGGCTCGGACTCTCCCGTTTGGCATAAAATGACGAGCTCCACCTTCGGCAGCGATTCATGCATGCTTTCATACAGCGGCAAAAGCTGATCTACACCCACGATCGCTTTTACATCGCCATTTGTCAGCATATAACCGATTTCTGTCGGCGTGTACATCGGATTGATGGGCACGGCCACGATCCCGGCCTTTAACGCACCAAAAAACGCGATGATAAAATCCGGCGAATTGCCAAGCAGCAAAGCAAGGTGGTCCCCTTTCTCCATACCGGCTTCCTGAAGGCCGTCCGCAAATCTCTGAATGCTTTCATTCAGCTCCTGATACGTCATCATACGATCCTTAAACCTGCATGCGATGCTGTCGGGCTTCTTAGATGCTGTCTCTTCCAATTTCGAAACGAGATTCATTCTCCCACCCCTTAAAGTGAATGAGCAGTCATTCATTATTGAAGATAAGCTTTCCCCTTCATTATAGAGAAACAGAAAAAAACACTCAAGAGCAAAAAGCCCCGAGTGTCAGTACTGTTATAGTTTCTTTAATGCTTCGGCAATCGGCGTATCTCCTTCTGTCAGATCAAAGGCCCGATTTTCCGTATTGGTTTCATCTAAAGAGGCAATGACTGTTTTCGCCACGTCCTCACGAGAAATGAATCCCCGCTCCAAATCGGCGGCCGCTGAAACAGCTCCCGTTCCAGGCTCATTGCGAAGGCCTCCCGGACGGATAATCGTATAGATTAAACCGCTTGCTTCCAGAATTTTATCAGCATAATGCTTGGCCACATAATAAGGTTTAAGCGATTCATTCCAATTTTCACGGTTGTGGGCTTGCAGGGCGCTAACCATGATAAACCGCTTGATGCCCGCGATATCCGCAGCTTCAATGGCTTTTGCCGCTCCGTCCAGATCCACCAGCAGCGTTTTATCATAGCCTGTGCTGCCGCCGGAACCTGCTGTGAAAATAATCGCGTCGCAGTCTTTCGCCGCGGCGGCGATTTCTTCCGGGCTGCCTTCCAGATTCGCAAGCACAGCTTCTGCACCGGCAGCTTCAAGAAACGCTTTCTGTTCTTCTTTTCTGACCATCGCTCTGACAGAATGATCAGGATTGTCTCGGAATAAAGAAACGAGTCTTTGTCCGATTTGTCCGTTCGCTCCGATTAACAACACTTTCATGTGAATCCCTCCTGCCACCATTATTTCAAAAACACAACCGCTCTTTCAAACAATGTGTTTGGCCTTAATAAATCAGATCAAGGAAATCCTCTTTCGTAATGTTCCCAAAGTAATGCTTGAGATTCACACCTTCCAGCACATCAGCAATGACGCTGCGTTCATATTGTTTTCCGACCAGCAGGTTTTCGATTTCAGATACATCACCGACACCGAAGAAGTCTCCGAAGATTTTGCAGTCCTCAATTTTGCCTTTCTTGACTTCCAAGCGCAAATCAATCGACCCGATCGGATAACGTTTTGAATGATTAAGGTTAAATTTCGGCGAGCGGCCGTAGTTCCAATCCCAATTCTGATAACGCTCTTTCGAAATTTGATGAATGACCTCCCAATCTTTTTCCGTCAGCTTATACTCTGGCACGTTTTGGATGTCATTTGTATTAAAAATATACCGAAGCAAATGGCTGCGGAATTCCTCGGTGGTCATTTTCTCATGAAGAAACTCACTGATGTTTGCCACGCGGCTTCTGATCGATTTGATGCCTTTTGATTCAATTTTATCCTTTTTCACCTTTAATGCTGACACAACATGATCAATGGCTGAATCAAACATGAGGGTGCCGTGGCTGAAAATGCGTCCTTTTGTCGAAAACTGGGCGTTTCCGGATATTTTCCGGCCATCCACTACAATGTCGTTGCGGCCGCTCAATTCCGCTTCAACCCCAAGCTGATGTAACGCCTGGATCACCGGCTCAGTGAACTTTTTGAAGTTATGAAAGCTGTTTCCGTCGTCCTTTGTAATAAAGCTGAAGTTCAAATTCCCCAGATCATGATAAACAGCGCCCCCGCCTGATAAACGGCGGACAACGGTAATCCCGTTTTCCTCTACGTATTTTGTATTGATTTCCTCGATTGTATTTTGGTTTTTCCCAATGATAATAGACGGCTGATTCACATAAAAAAGCAAATACTGTTGTTCAGGGTCTAAATGCTTTACACAGTACTCCTCGATAGCAAGGTTGATCTGCGGATCATTCATATTTTGATTGTCGATAAATAACATGGTGCTCCTCCTTTATCCTTCCCACACAAAACCTGATTTCGCAATATTCACTTCGCCGTTAAAAACGGTTTTCGCTTCTTTGCGAAGATTGTCATGAACGCCGAAATGAGGCAAATGCGTCAGCAGCAGTTCTCGCGCTCCCGCTTCTTTTGCAATTCGCCCGGCTTCCAGGCTGTTCATATGGCCTGCGCTTGTCCCGTCTTGATCAGCATAAAAATTACATTCAGAGATCAATAAATCGGCATTTTCCGAAAATGGGATAAATGAATCCTGGTAGCTGGAATCAGCGGCATAAACGACAGTATGGCTGCCGTCAGTAATGCGCATGGCATAGCACGTCACCGGGTGAATCGTTTTTAAAAAGGTGATCGTAAACGGACCGGCAGTCAGCGGCTGGTTTGGCTGATAGGCAATCCCTTTCGTATGTGTTTTATATGTAAGCTTTTGAAACTGTTCTATATCAGCATCATGTCCGTAAATCGGGAGCGTATGCTCTCCTTTGCCGAGAAATGAACCGACCTGCTTGGCAAATTGCAGCGGCCCGATGTCTGCGATATGGTCATGGTGGTAATGAGACAGAATCACCGCGTCCAGCTTTTCCGCCGGCACATAGTTAAACAGCTTGGATAATACGGCACTGCCGCAATCAACAAGCAAAGAGTAATCACCTGACTGAAACAAATAGCCCGACGTCGCTTCATTGGCGGCCGGAAAACCGCCATAGCATCCGATAACTGTAACTTTCATCATGTCCTCCTCTTTTCCCTAAAAAATTGATCCTCCTTCAATATACCCATTTTTCTTTAAAAAAGCATGTTTTAAACATTGTATCAAAACAGTTATTGATTTTTCACATCTGTTATATTACAATCAAATCACTACAAAGGGGAAAGAGGGATTGGTTATGCTTGGGAAAATCACAGATTTTTTTAGAAACCTGCCTTCGAAAAAGTGCGCGGAATGCGGAAAAAAAATAGAAGAGCAGCATGAGTGTTATGGCAATACCTGCAATGACTGTATAAAAGTTAACGATTTATCATGAAGCGAAAATCCCGCGCAGCACGCGCGGGATTTTCTTTTAATTCATAATTCTTTATATCGAGATAATAGTCAGTTTAGGTCAAAGATCACCCGTTTTTAGAGAATTATGGTGATTTCAGTCCCAGTTTACAATATTATTTATTTTCTAAATATAATTTACTATAGACGAATTCATTTCATATCTATTATAATTTGATCTAATAGTGAGATTAAATATATGTCGATTCATGATATATGTTGATACTTTGTTTTTTGGGAGGTAATCTATGAAAAGAATGAAGTTTGGATTAGCCACACAAATATTCGTTGGACTTATTCTAGGTGTCATTGCAGGCGTTATTTGGTACGGCAACCCAGCATTGCCTACTTACCTGCAGCCAGTCGGGGATCTCTTTTTACGATTAATCAAAATGATAGTGATTCCTATTGTTGTCTCCAGCTTAATCATCGGTGTAGCCGGAGCAGGAAATGGAAAGCAAGTTGGTAAATTAGGCTTCAGAACGATTCTGTACTTCGAAATCATTACGACTTTTGCCATCATTCTCGGACTCGCACTTGCAAACATCTTCCACCCGGGTACAGGAGTTAATATACACGAAGCTCAAAAATCAGACATCAGTCAATATGTCGAAACTGAAAAAGAGCAAAGTAATAAAACAGTAGCTGAAACGTTCTTACATATTGTACCGACAAACTTCTTCCAATCCTTGGTTGAAGGAGATCTTCTTGCCATCATTTGCTTTACGGTACTATTTGCATTGGGTATTTCCGCGATCGGCGAAAGAGGAAAGCCTGTATTAGCCTTTTTTGAAGGTGTATCCCATGCCATGTTCCACGTTGTAAATCTCGTGATGAAAGTGGCTCCATTCGGTGTTTTCGCGCTTATCGGAGTGACTGTGTCTAAATTCGGGCTCGGTTCCCTTCTTTCTCTCGGAAAGCTTGTCGGATTGGTGTATGTCGCACTTGCTTTCTTCTTA
Source organism: Bacillus sp. K7 (assembly GCF_053903245.1). Taxonomy (NCBI): domain Bacteria; kingdom Bacillati; phylum Bacillota; class Bacilli; order Caryophanales; family Bacillaceae; genus Bacillus; species Bacillus sp. K7. Next base: position 1,086,347 of record NZ_CP096406.1, on the reverse strand, counting down.
ATTGTCGTGTTTGGAATTGTCGCAAAAATTGCCGGCATCAACATTTTCAAATTCCTTGCTTACATGAAGGACGAAATCTTACTGGCGTTCAGTACGTCCAGCTCTGAAACCGTTCTTCCGCGCATCATGGAAAAAATGGAGAAAATCGGCTGCCCGAAAGGCATTGTGTCATTTGTCATTCCAATCGGATATACGTTTAACTTAGACGGTTCCGTTCTCTATCAATCGATTGCCGCGCTGTTTTTGGCACAGGTATACGGTATTGATTTGACGATTTGGCACCAAATTACGCTTGTCCTCGTCCTCATGGTCACATCTAAAGGGATGGCTGCCGTGCCCGGTACTTCTTTTGTCGTCTTGCTGGCGACACTTGGCACGATCGGCGTTCCGGCTGAAGGACTTGCCTTTATTGCCGGCGTAGACCGGATCATGGACATGGCACGCACAGTTGTCAACCTGACTGGTAACGCACTAGCTGCCGTTGTGATGTCTAAATGGGAAGGCATGTTTAATCCTGCGAAAGCAGAAACCGTCATGTCCCAAGCAAAAACAGACCAAAACGCAACCATTTCCGGTTAATGAAAAGCCTGCGGGGTTCGTGCCCCGCAGGCTTTTTTAATCATGAACAAGCTTAAACAGCTCTGTAATCAAAACGGTATCCTCATTCAGCTCTAGTTCACCGTTTTGGATCAGCTCCGCCCACGCCATCAGATGGTCTTTCTGAAACTCCTCAATTCGCTCTTCATTTCCCTCTCCTTTGACTAACCTCATATCAGGCGCTCCAAAGGTCGTTTCAAATATATCTGTCACTTTTATATTGCATCTCGGATTGCCATCCTTATCATAAACGGTCACAAGCTGCCCCGCTGTTTGATACACTTCACTCAATTCATCTTTGGAATATAATGATTTCGGCGCGCACGTGGCTGTTTTTTCGCCGGTTAGGATTTGCTGAATCAGCTGTTCCCCCAAGCCGTCATCACCCTCCCAGCCAAATGTGCTTTTCAGCTCATAAATCTTCATTCGCCCTCCCCCTTACACCATTTCTGACTGTACATAGTAATACAGAAGCTTGGCCGTATGGCGAAGAGATGATTGATGAGTGCGTTCAAACGCATGCGAGGCGTCAATTCCCGGCCCGATCAGGCCATGAACAATATCATGCCCGGATTTAATCGCCGCTGACGCATCCGACCCATAGTATGGATAAATATCAAGCTTATAGTCGATATGATGCTTCTCGGCTAAATGGACTAAATGTTTTCTCAGCTGATAATGGTACGGCCCGCTCGCATCCTTCACACAGATGGATACTGTATATTCATCTGTCGCCTGTCCGTCACCGATAGCCCCCATGTCGACCGCCAAATATTCGACTGTTTCAGGAGGAATATTCGAGTTGCCGCCGTACCCAATTTCTTCATTATTTGAAATCAGAAAATGAGTTGTATACGGAAGCTCAATGTCTTCTGTTTGAATGTGATGGATTAAGCGCAACAATAAAGCAACGCTTGCTTTGTCATCCAAGTGGCGCGATTTAATAAATCCGCTTGATGTGATCTCGACGCGGGGATCAAACGACACAAAATCTCCCACGCCAATGCCGAGCTCTTCTGTATCTTTCCGGCAGTGAACAGGCTCATCCAGGCGGATCTCCATATTCTCTTGATTCCGTTCAGCTTTTCCTGCATCCTTGTAAACGTGTACAGACGTTTGATGCATTAAAATGGTGCCTGTATACGTTTTTCCCGAGGCGGTCTCAATTTGGCAATACTCCCCCTCAATCGAGTTGTAGCGGAAACCGCCGATCAAATCGATTGTCAGCCGGCCGTCAGCTTTAATTTCTTTCACCATGGCGCCGAGCGTGTCAACGTGCGCCGTCAGCATGCGGTGCCGGGATGTGTCGCGGCCTGGAAGGGTGGCAATTAAGCCGCCCTTATGATTCCGAACCGTTTCTACCTTCCATTCTCTTAAAAGGTTTTCAATATAATTGATCACCTCATATGTATTTCCTGTGGGACTTGGGATTGATACAAGTTCTTTAATGAGCTCCATCGTTTTACGTACGGACGTCATCGGGCATTCCTCCTTTTAGATTCTTATTTAAAATATACTCTTTTCCTGAGGGACCCGTCCAATCTTTTCCTATGAATCTCTCATATGCTGTAGAGAGCATGGGAATAGGAGGGATATCTATGTGCTGTCGTCATTCACATGAACGGAAACATCATTGTCACGATTGGTTTGATGCGTTTTGGTTCTTTGACGAGTGGTTCGATAAAGATTTCCACGGCCATTGCAAGAAAAAGAAAGAATGCCATGACCCTTGCGAGAAGAAGAAAAAGAAACACGATTGTTTCTCTTGTAAAAAACACAGACACTGTTGCTGCCATTGGTAAAGACTGAATCAGAAATATTCTGTTAACCCATGCTTCAGGTATATTTCTATCTGCATTTTTCCAAGCGGGCTTTGCTGCTGCTTGGACTTTTTATTGAAACAGCCTTTTTGCTTTCACGATCCAATAGACTGATACGGCAGCTATAAGAGCAATAATGATTTCAACAGCAGCGGCATGTTCAATGATTCTTTTTTGGTATAAAACCGCCGGTACATTAAAGAGCGCATGGAAAAGGATAGAAAACAGCAAAAACTGCGGCCGGCGGCTTTTAACCGCATACAGGACAAGCAGGGACAACCCGATTTGGACAGCAATCGCACTGATTCTTTCTATTCCGCCCAGCAGCCATTCATACGAAGGCGTATGCAGCAGCTGTTCCTGAATCGGCAGAAGCGCCTGCTTGATATCATCATTGATGAAAAGCTGTTCAAATGTTCCGCTATTGATCGCAACTGCATAGACAATAAGTGAGATAGAGGACAAGCCTGTTATCAGTATGGCCTCAAGCCCGCCATGGCCTGCTCCGAAAGCCAGTCCATCCGCCCAAAAATAATGGCGCTTCATCAAAAAACGCATCATGATATACCTTCCGCATTCCTCAAAGATTCCGGCCATCAAGCAACCGTAAATGCCATACCACAATGGATTTCGCATAGCTTCTTTTGTCACTTCATTCACTTGTAGCACATAAACATGAACGCCGCCCTCCAACAGCTGAGCAAAAACAAAAAACGTGAGGGCGCCGATAAAAAACACCTTTAGCGAAGAGCCGTACTGACGCTTAAACCATACGATCAGTCCGATCGGCAACAAAAACGCAATAGCCCCCGATACTGCCATAAAGACTACTGCATCTTGACTGACCATTGTTCAGCCTCCTTTTTCTCATTTATAGATTCTTTATTTCACTTTTTCTCTTTTTTTACGGAAAATCCTCCTTTTTTAGTACCAGATACTAATATCTAGTGTTATAATCTGATCACAAGGAGTGATTCATATGTCAAAAGCAAACATTACAGCTATCGGCACCTATGCACCGATCAGGCGCTTAACCAATGCTGACTTAGAAAAGATCGTTGACACGTCAGATGAATGGATTGTTCAGCGCACAGGAATGAGAGAACGCCGAATAGCCGATGAGCAGCAGTTCACCTCTGATTTATGCATCGAAGCGGTGAAGGATCTTAAGAGCCGTTATGAAGGGACACTTGATAATGTCGATATGATCCTCGTTGCCACAACAACATCTGACTATGCCTTCCCGAGCACGGCATGCCGCGTGCAGGAATATTTCGGCTGGGAACACACAGGCGCCCTGGATATTAATGCGACGTGCGCCGGGCTGACATACGGCCTTCATTTGGCTAATGGATTGATCACATCCGGCCTTCATCAAAAAATTCTCGTCATCGCCGGAGAAACACTATCAAAAGTAACAGATTATACCGATCGAACGACATGCGTACTGTTTGGCGACGCGGCGGGTGCGCTGTTAGTTGAACGAGATGAAGAAACGTCTGGGTTTCTTGCATCTGTCCAAGGAACAAGCGGGAACGGCGGAGATATCTTGTATCGTGCCGGACTGCGGAATGAACTGAATGGAGTTCCACTTGCCGATTCCGGAAAAATGGTCCAAAATGGCCGTGAAGTGTATAAATGGGCAGTGAGAACCGTTCCCCACGAATTTGAACGCCTTTTGCAGCAGGCAGGTCTGACAAGCGGCGAGCTGGATTGGTTTGTCCCTCACAGCGCCAACTTGCGCATGATCGAATCAATTTGTGAAAAAACACCGTTCCCGATCGAAAAAACACTCACCAGTGTCGAATATTTCGGAAACACGTCTTCTGTTTCAATTGTTTTGGCACTTGATCTCGCAGTGAAAGCCGGTAAGCTGAAAAAAGATCAAACCGTGATGCTGTTTGGATTTGGCGGCGGATTAACCTATACAGGATTACTTGTCAAATGGGGCATGTAATAAAAAAAGAACTTGTTTCGAGGAAACAAGTTCTTTCAGATTGTAGACAAAGACCTAAAACGGTTTTCGTTTTAGGTCTTTGTCATTTTTTCAGCGTGATTGAAAACCCTTGAAGTCTAGGAAGGACGAGCATCGGAGCACAGCGAATGTTGGAATTCGTGAGCACCGACGCGCAGGACTGACAACGAATGCGAGGGTTTGTCGACACGCTGAAAGAACTTGTTTCGAGGAAACAAGTTCTTTTTCATTATAAAGCCGGCTGTTCTTCTGAAGTTTCTTCCTTCCGGCTTAACATGACAAAATAAGTAATGCTCAGCAAAATCATAACGAGGGCGATGCCGATTAAGACGCCGGCCATCTGCCACATGTAGCCAAAATCCCCGTTTGAAATGACCGCTCTGAATCCGTTAATGCTGTAGGTCATCGGCAATACGCCGTGAATGACTTGATAGAAATTCGGAAGCAATTCTAACGGGAAGGTTCCTCCGCTCGCTCCAAGCTGCAGCACTAAAATAATGACTGCGATAAATCGCCCCGGATTGCCCATCGTTGTGGCCAAAAATTGAATCATTGCCAGGAATGCGAGACTCGTAATCATCGTAAACACGTAAAATCTCCACGTGCTCTCAACCTCGAGGCCGATTCCGAGCAAAAGAACCGTCGCCACAATGACCGATTGAATGATTCCAACGAGCATCATGACATTAAATTTGCTGAAGAACCACTCAAAGCCGTTTCTCGGACGTCCTGATGCTTCCTTCAGCGGGAAGACCACCGTGAGCATGATGCCGCCGACATACAAGCCCATAGACAGAATATAGGGTGTCAGCCCTGTACCGTAGTTAGGAACGGAATGAATGGCGTTGTCATCGGTTTTAACCGGATCAGCAAACATGCCGTATGTTTGATCGTCAGCATCGATATCACCTGTTTGATCTGCCGCGTCCTTCAGTTTACTAGACAGCTCTCCTGTGCCGTCCAACAGCTTGCCTAAACCTGTATCAAGAGATTCAGATCCGTCTGCGAGTTTTGATGATCCGTTTTGGACTTGTTTAGAGCCGTCTAATAGTTTCAGCAAGCCGCCGGATACTTGGCTGCTTCCTGTCACCAATTGCTCTGAACCCGCTTTTGCTTTTGCAAACTGCTTATTATATTCACCGATACCGGCTGTCAGTTTATTTTGGCCATCTGTCAGCTGCTGTGAAGCCGTGTGTATCTTCTCAGCTCCCTCAGTTAATTTGTCAATCGCATCTTGAGTCGCTTTTGCGCCGTTATATAGCTTAGATGTAGCTTCCGGCATAGCTTTCAGCTGCGCCACCTGCGTTTTCACATCTTCCAGAGAGCTTTTCATCGCTGAAATGTCCGGCAGCTGATCAGCTGAAGGCATTTGGCTTAAGATTTGATCAAAATTAGGCGCATCCACCTGCGGAAGCTGTTTCTCAACAGAATGGATCAGCTGGCTTTTCTGTTCCGCTGTTAAAAAATCGCTTGAGTTGATGAGATTTTTAAATGCCTGATCACGGTTTTTCAAGCTGTTTTCAAAGTCGGTCAGCTGTTTATGGAATTCCTTCATCGCTGTTTCTGAATTTTCCAGGTTGTTCACTGCGGTTTCAAGCTTCGTTAAATCGAGCGCATTGATGATCTTTTCCGCTTTTGCTGCCTTCTCAGAACCTTCTTGGACTTTACTGTTGAGCTGATCCAGCCCGTTTGTGAGATTAGGCAACCCTTGCTGCACGTTTTGAAGGCCGCCAAGCAGTTCATTCATCTTGCCCGTCAGCTCGCCTGATCCTGCCGCAAGCTTCCCTGAGTTTTCATAAATCGTATTGCTGCTGTCCTGGAATTTTCCAAGCGAGCTGTCAAGCGATTGGATGCCGCTTGTCACCTGTGCCGCTCCATCTGCGAGCTGCGCCGTTTTATCACTGATGGTAGCGGTGCTTTCCTTCAGCTTCTCCAGATTTTCTTTCAGCTGGGCGCTTCCGTTTTTCGCATCCTTCGTGCCGTCATCAATTTTTTTCGCGCCGCTGCTCGCGTCGCTCAAACCTTTTGCTAGATCTTTAAAGTTATCAAAAATAACTTTCGTATATTGCTCGGTCACTTCTTTAGAAACAGAGGCTTTTAGTTTATCAATCGCTTTTTCACCGATCGTCGCCCCTACATAGTTCGAACCGGCATTCGTATGGTATTTCAGATCCAGCTTTTTCGGATTTTTGTCCAATACCGTGCTGGCATTCTTAGAGAAATCCTCGGGAATCTCGACAACCAAATAGTATTTTTGATTTAATAAGTCCTTTAACGATTGGTCGAGATCACTGGAAAAATGCCATTCAAAGTTGTCATTGTCCTTTAATTCTTCGACCAGATCATCACCAATTTGGAGTTTTTCTCCTTCATAGGTTGCCCCTTTGTCTTGGTTGACGACAACGACAGGGAGCTGGTCAACCGTGCCGTATGGGTCCCAATAAGCCTTTAAGAACACACCGCTGTAAATAAGCGGGACAAACAAAATGGCAATGATGGGAATTAATAATTTTTTACTCGTTACGATGTCTTTCCACTGACTTCGTATTGTGTTCATCCTGATGCCTCCATTCTAAAACTGACTCATCATAAAAAATGGTCATTTTCTTACAAAAAGAAAGGATTATCTAGTTGGCTGACAATCCTTTCACAACATACAATTCAAGCAGTTCCGCAATTGTCTGTTTATCAAGCGGGGGATGTTGTTTTTCCCAATCAAAAATGAGTGCGATATAAAGCTTCAGCATCACGAAAGCTGTCAGCTCAGGGTCGCATGGCTTGATTGCACCGCTTTTGATCCCGTTTTCTATCTTATCTTTCATATAAGAGAGAATACCCCGCTCCATTTTTTGGATTACATCCTGAACGGCCATTGTACCAATTTCAGCGTTTTCTTGGAAAATCTTGATCGTCAGCTGATGTGTTTTCCTGAATTCAAGAATAGCAAACAGCGCTCTGTGCACATTTTCATGGAACGGAAGATCCGGCTCCATCGCTTCGTCCGCTTTCTGCTTCATTTCCTTCAATAAAGTTGTGAAAATCTCGTCAAACAGCTCTTCTTTGTTTTTGAAAAAGGTATAAATGGTTCCCTTCCCCACATTCGCAAGCTTTGCCACTAGGTCCATTGTCGTCGCTTTATAACCGAACTGCGTGAAAGACTTTGTGGCAGCCTCTAAAATGAGCTTTTTTCGATCTATTGACATTGTCTATCACCTCGAAACTGACCATTTGAACATTTTAGTCATTAAGTACATATGCAAATGTATCATAACCCGCTGATCAATTCAATCATTTTTTACACAATATTGACATCGCCCGCCAAAAAACCCTCCGCCGCAGCGGAGGGTTTTAGCTGAATAAATAGGTGAGCGCGTCAGACACGGCGGCTTTTCCTTGATCGATGCAGTCTGGTATTCCGACACCTTCAAAAGAAGCACCTGTCATATAGACACCCGGATATGCGGTGGCCAGTTCTTCGCGAAGCTCTTTGATGCGCTGTTTATGGCCGACATGGTACTGCGGCATGCTTTCATGCCAGCGGGTGACACATGTCATTTCCGGCTCCCCATTGATGTTCATGACTTTCTTTAAGTCTTCTAACACAATGTTGATAATGTCGGTATCCGAGAGATCGACAATGGATTCGTCTCCGGCTTTCCCCACATAGGCCCGAAGCAGCGTTTTGCCTTCCGGCGCTGCGTGCGGCCATTTTTTGTTCGTCCACGTACAGGCTGTGATCGCGAAATCACTGTTTCTTGAAATCACAAAGCCCGTACCCTCATGCTCCATTTGGACGGCGCCTTCAGGGAAGCCCAAGGCGACATTTGCCACGGATGTGGAGTGCATATGTTTCAAATTGGAAATAGAAGAAAGCTCTGAAAGCATTCCTGCAGCCGCTTTATGCGGAGCAGTCACAATCACTGATTCAGCATCAAGTGTGACGCCGTTATCCAGCTCGAGCGAGTAGCCAGCGCCGCCGCGGCCGATCTTCATCACTTTTGTGCCTTTGATTATCTTCGTCAGCTTTAATTGCTTTTCGATCTCTTCGACAAGGGTCTGCAAACCGGTTGACAGGGTTTGAAACTGCCCTTGTTTTTTAGCCGTCAGCTGCTGGCCGGAGCCCTGAGGACGTGTTTTTTTCATGCCGAGAATCAAGCTTCTGTGCTTTTGTTCCGTCTCGTAAAATTGCGGGAATGTCGACATCAGGCTGAGCTTATCAATGTCGCCTGCGTAGATGCCTGATAGAAGCGGCTCAATTAAATTCTCTACCACTTCATCCCCCACACGTCTGCGGAAAAATTCTCCCAATGACTGGTCGTCTTTTGATTTGCTGGCGGGCAAGATGAAATCCATCGCGGCTCTTGCCTTCCCAGACACAGAAAACAGGCCGGTTGATACGAACGGCGCGATTTTTGTCGGTATGCCCATCACGGCGCCCTTCGGCATCGGATGCAAGGTGCGGTTTACAAGCACATAGGATTGTCCGGTCGCATTGTTGACAAGCAAATGTTCAAGCCCTAGATCTTTGACAAGCTGCGGAGCGCTTTTCTTTCGTTCCAGAAATGAGTCAGGCCCTCGTTCGATGATATAGCCGTCTTTGTTGACAGTCTGGATTTTCCCGCCAACTCTCGGACTCGCCTCAACAAGCGTCAGCTCAATCGGCAGATCTTTTTCTTTGATTTCTTTTTCCATATAGAAGGCGGCGGCTAAACCGGTAATGCCGCCGCCGATGATGACTACATGTTTTTTGCCGTCACTCATGTTCATCGCCTTCTTTAACGTCCTAATTTTTTTAATACAACTGTTGCTAAAGCATCAATAAATTCCGGCTTGGCATTCGGCATTTCCGGCCGGTAGTAGCTTGCGCCGATATCGTCCGTGACCACTTTGCATTCATAATCATTATCGTATAGCACTTCTAAATGGTCTGCGACAAATCCGACAGGGACATACACAAATGCCTGATATCCTTTTTGTTCGAATAAATCACGTGTTAAATCCTGTACATCAGGCCCGAGCCAAGGATCAGGCGTGTTCCCTTCGCTTTGCCAGCCGACAGCATATTCGGAAACGCCTGCGCCTTCAGCAATCAATTTCGCCGATTCATGAAGCTGATCCGGGTACGGGTCTCCAAATTCTTTGATTTTTTCCGGCAGACTGTGCGCGGATACGATAAGCATCGCGTTTTCTTTTTCAGTCTCAGGCATTGAGGCATATGTTTCCTTCACTTGGTCAACCCAGTATTTCACGAACTTCGGTTCATCGTACCAGCTTTCAACAGACGTAATTGTTAAGCCGCCAAGTTTTTCAGCTTCTTCTTTGGCACGTTTGTTGTAGGACTGCACGCTGAACGTGGAGAAATGCGGTGCCAGCACGATGCTGACCGCTTCTGTTATGCCGTCCTTATGCATCTCTGCCACAGCATCTTCAATAAACGGCTCGATATGCTTCAGTCCGATATACGCTTTAAACGTAATCTCGTCCTGAATCTCATTTAAGTGCTGTTCAAGCTGATGCGCTTGTTCTTCTGTGATTTTGGCAAGCGGTGAAATGCCGCCAATTGCTTCATATCTGTCTTTCAAATCTTGAAGCATCTCAGGTTCAGGCTTTCTGCCTCTTCTAATATGTGTATAATAACGTTCAATATCTTCTTCTTTATAAGGCGTGCCGTACGCCATAACGAGAAGTCCCATTTTCTTTCTACTCACTGTTTACACCCTCTTTAATTAATCTGCTACTAACATTTTGACAGGATATCATTCAGATACCAAAAGATACGCTTAGGAATATTGGCTCGTTTTTTGGTTTTGTGAATATTTATGGACAAATGCTGTCAGTTTTTTCAAAACCTCAGGACTGACGTCAGGAAATACCCCGTGTCCAAGGTTGAAAATAAAGCTGTCCGATTTCATGCCTTGATCCAGTATTTCCATCGTTTTCTTCTCAATAACTTCCCATGGCGCAAGCAAAATGGACGGGTCCAGATTGCCCTGCACTGTTTTCGTGATGCCTTTTGCTCTGGCTTCATCAATGCCGAGTCTCCAATCAAGCCCGACAACATCGAGAGGAAGGTCATGCCAATCCCCTGCCAGATGGCTGGCGCCGACACCAAACATGATCAGCGGCACATTCTCCTCTCGAAGATCTGAAAAGATCCGGCTCATCACGGGTTTGATGTATGTTCTGTAGTCCGCTTGATTCAGCGCGCCGACCCACGAATCAAAGATTTGAATCGCTTTTGCGCCTGCCTTAATCTGCGCTTTCACATACACGATGACCATATCGGCGAGCTTATTCATCAACAGGTTCCATGCATCTGGCATGCTGTACATGAAGGCTTTTGTTTTATTATAGTTTTTCGACGGACCGCCTTCGATCATGTAGCTGGCAAGCGTAAAAGGCGCACCTGAGAAACCGATGAGCGGGACGTTCAGCTGCTCATTGACAAGCAGTTTAATCGTCTCTAGCACGTACGGCACGTCCTGTTCCGGATCAATCTGGCCCAGTTTTTCAATATCCGCCAGAGACTGGATCGGCTGATCAATCACAGGCCCGATCCCGTTTTTGATTTCAACATCCACTCCGATTGACGGCAGCGGCGTCATGATATCCTTATAAAGGATTGCGGCATCGACTCCGTATTGCTCAACCGGCAGTCTTGTGACATATGCACAAAGTTCGGGCTGATGGGTAATCTCGAACAATCCGTATTTTTCCTTCAGCTTACGGTACTCAGGCTGTGAGCGCCCTGCTTGTCTCATATACCATACAGGCGTGTGGTCCGCTTTTTCTCCCCGTGCAGCTTTTAAAAACGTTTCGTTAAACGTTTCTCGTTTACTCATCTGATTTCCACCTTTCATCCTGCAACCATACGTTCGTGTTTCTTGACCATTACACTATACCTCGTTTTGGGCAAATGGTATAGAAATGAGGCTCAAAGTTCAAAAAATCGCCGAATTCCAATTCCATTAAGAGGAAAACAATTTCGGCCGAACGTAATCGGTTCCTTCCCCTTCTCTTTTTGTCTGTGTATTATAAGGCACTATTTTATAAGAAGCGCCTGAAAACAAGTTGGCATAAGGGATTTCATAGCTGCCCTTTCCTTCAACTGAATCAAGAAGCGTCTCCGCGCCATCTTTATTAACATAAATTCTGTATACCGTCCGATCATCCTTTTGCGCATCCCATTTTAATTCAACGGTAAACAGCCCCGCGGCTTTGAATGTGTAATCCGCTGTCAACGTTTTGACCGGCTCCAGTTTAATCGGGCTTTCCAGTTCTTTGACGTTTTTAGGCTTCGTAAATACTTCACCGGTTTCTCCAGCTTGTGTCAAAATATCTTTATACAATCTCGTCGGATACGCGCTCCCGCCTTTTAAATAATGGTCATGGTCCGTTTTGTCATAGCCCATCCAGACAGCCCCGGTTCGTTTTGGCGTATAGCCGGCAAACCAGGCATCCTTCGTCGCGCCGGAGACACCTGTATAAGAAGTAGAACCTGTTTTCCCCGCCAGGTCGCCGTGATAAGTTCCTGACGTAGCCGTTCCCTCTTTGACCACCTGCTGCAGCATTCTCGTCATATTCCAGGACGTCTGCTTGCTGAATACCCGCTTTCCTTCTTCTTTATGGTCAGCTATCGTTTCTCCGTCTTCATCCTCTATGCTGGAAATAAAATACGGCTCAATATACATTCCATTCGCGGCAAACGTATGAAACGCACCGGCAAGCTGGAGCGGTGAAACGCCTTTTTGCAAACCGCCGAGTGCAAGGGCAAGCCCTTCATCAGGGATATCGATGCCATTTGCTTTCAAATAAGATTTTCCCGTTTCGACTCCGATCTCATGCAGCGTCCAGACAGCCGGCGCGTTTTTGCTGTACGTGATAGCGTCAGACATGGTCACTTCGCCCTCATACCGGCTGTCATAGTTTTTCGGTATATAATCTCCGTATGATTGCAGCTCATCCTTCAATAGAGAATATGGCTTGAATTTCTTTTCCTGCATCGCAGGTCCGTATACCGCAAGCGGCTTAAATGTGGAACCCGGCTGGCGTGCAGCTGTGACGCGGTTATATCCTTTGGATGTGTATTCCCTTCCGCCGATCGCCGCTTCCACACCGCCTGTCTTATTATTGATAAAGACGGCGCTTCCTTCAGCATTCTGATCTGTTCCAGGATAATAGCTTCCCTGCTTCATCACCTGATAAGCCGTCTTCTGAAGCTTCGAATCAAGCGGCACCTTGATCGTGTATCCGCCTTGAAGAAGCTGCTCTCCGGAAATCGAGTACTTGTCCTCCGCCTCTTCAATCACCAGATCAATATAGCTGTCAAACCAAGGGGTTTCCGACTGTTTCTTCACGTTCAGTCCGAGCGTCCGGCCCTGCGCGCTGACAGCCTCTTTCGCACTGATGTAGCCTTGGTCATTCATCATGCCGAGAATTGTATCACGCCGCTCCTTGCTTTTATCAGGGTGCAAAACAGGAGAATACGTGGAAGGCGCCTTCGGAATAGCCGCCAACACCGCGCCTTCGGATACAGTTAAATCTTGTACTTCTTTATTGAAGTAATAATGGGACGCCGCTTGTATGCCGTAGACCCCATGCCCGAAGTAGAGCTGGTTCAAATACATTTCCAGCAGCTTGTCCTTGCTGTAATCCCGTTCAAGATTGATCGCAATGATCACTTCTTTTGTTTTTCTTAAAAACGTTTTGTCGTGTGTCAGAAAAATATTTTTGGCAAGCTGCTGGGTGATCGTGCTTCCGCCTTCCACCTTTCCGCCTGCAAGGATATCGCGGTACACCGCCCTACCGACAGATTTCGCATCAATGCCGTGATGCTCATAAAACCTTTTATCCTCAACAGCGATAAACGCTTCTCTGACCCGCTCCGGAATCTCGTTGATCGAGACCGGCTCACGATTTTCTGTATACAGGCTGGCAACCTCAACTCCGTCTTGATCGACAATTTTTGAAGAGGCATGAAGAATCAGCTTCTTTTCATCTATGACATAATGCCCGAGAAAAATAATTGAAATATATCCTATTAAAGCGAGAAAAGCAGTTAACACTAAAATAATCATGGGTATAAATAGTTTCTTTTTCTTCACCTTAAACATGAACTCACCTCGCCTTTCTAAAAGGTAGTATGGGAAAAATTGTTTGGAATTATGTTCAAAGCACTCGCCAATAGAAACTTATACCATTGTTTTGATATACTAGCAAGCAGGAGGTGGCTGATATGAAGGTATATATTACATATGGGACAGCCGATTTTTTAAAAACGATCGTAAAGAATCATCCCTCGGAACATATCCTTTTGATGCAGGGGCAGGAAAACGCGATTTTGATCCACGAAACAAACGGAGATACCGTTTTTCAGGCCCCCCGTGCTTATGAAGTGATTGACAAAGCCGGCGAGATGAAAAACCCGGGTTTTGCCGTCTTGAACAATATTGCTGTCACTCAGGAAGGGCGTCCGCTGTTTGAAAACAGATTTAAAAACAGAGCGGGAAAAGTCGAAAATGAGCCCGGTTTTGAAGCAATTCGTGTGCTCCGTCCGCTTGACAGTGATACGTACGTCATTCTGACCTTGTGGGAAACAGAAAGAGCCTTTCAGGACTGGCAACAGTCAGGCTCATACAAAGAAGCCCACAAAAAACGCGGCACGTCTGCCGGTATTGACACAACGTCGATCTTCTCCCGGCCTTCGTATGTCACCACATATTTCGCTGTCGAATAGCTGCCAGCATGTCCGGCAGCTTTTTTATTGGGAGGAAAGCAAAATGAACTATACTTGCCCAGTCTGCGGCTTTCATGGACTGACTGAACCGGCATATGATAAGCAAGGGCATCATTCTTATGACATTTGCCCATGCTGCGGTTTCCAGTTCGGATTTGACGATTATGAGATGCTGCGGGAGGATGGTTCCTATTTAGAGCCATCGGAAAGCATCATCGCCTACAGAAAGAATTGGCTTGCTGATGGCGCCGTAATTTTTTCTCCTGAAAGCTTCCCGAAGCATCAGCAAAAAGCGAATAGAGTGTTAAAACAGCAGTTGCTTGAGCAGCTCAAACAAATCAATGTTCATGATCTCCCCTCATAACCCCGCCTTCTGTCCCGCACCTTCCGCCCGCCTATGAATAATCTGTAGGAAGCGGAAGGAGTGATCAATGATGGAAGTCGGGATTTTGCCTGTCCACGTTCTTTATGTGATTTTTATCGGGGCGATTATCCTATTTATGCTGCTGCGGAAAGATACAACCTTTATTTCCTTATTCGGCATATTTATGATATCGCTATGGTCCAGCCATTCACTTTCAGCTTCTGTCAGCAGTTTATTCCATAGCCTTATCTACGCGGCCGGTGAACTGCTGCCCACGATTTTCATCATTTGTTTTATCGTCTCGATGAGTGATTTGTTAACAAAAACAGGGATAAATGAAGCGATGATCTCCCCTTTTGCAAGCCTTGTGAAAGGACCTGTAACAGCCTACTGGCTGATTGGCGGCCTGATGTTCGTCATTTCTCTCTTCTTCTGGCCTTCTCCGGGTGTCGCTTTGATCGGCGCCGTCCTGCTCCCGGCCGCCGCCCGTGCAGGGTTGCCGCCAATCGCCGCCGCCATGGCCATGAATTTATTCGGGCACGGTTTTGCTCTGTCCGGAGACTTTGTCATTCAGGCGGCACCGAAGCTGACAGCCGATGCGGCAGGCATTCCAGTCGGTGATGTCATCTCAGCGAGTATTCCCCTTGTGCTGATTATGGGCGTGACCACTACAACTGCAGCTTTTATCATGATTCAGCGCGAACGCAAAAAACAGCTGGGTCCGACTTCTATTTCCCCCGGACGTTCCGAAGAACAAGACACCTCGATGTACTTACCAAAACGCCTGCGGTCCATATTGGCATTTTTGATTCCGCTTGTCTTTCTTGGCGATATCGCCTGCATGCTTCTGGTTAATCTGCAGGGAAATGAGGCGACCGCGTTAATCGGCGGGACTGCGATCTGCATCCTCCTGACCGTCCATTTTCTCGTGTATAAGCAACAAGGGCTTGAAAAAATCACCGGTTATTTTATTGATGGGTTCCAGTTCGGCTTTAAGGTTTTCGGTCCCGTCATTCCGATTGCCGCTTTTTTTTACCTTGGCGACTCAGGCTTTGAAAGCATACTAGGCACTGCACTCCCTACAAGTTCCCACGGTATTGTCAATGATCTCGGTTATGCTTTATCCCACATGATGCCTATGTCAAAGGAGCTTGCCGCTGTTGCTTTAACTGCCGTTGGAGCAATAACCGGTCTCGACGGATCAGGGTTTTCAGGCATTTCTCTAGCCGGCTCTATCGCCAGCCTCTTTTCGTCCGCTCTTCATGCTGATCCAGCCATTCTGACAGCACTCGGACAAATATCTGCCATCTGGGTGGGCGGCGGAACTCTGGTCCCATGGGCGCTGATTCCCGCCGCGGCCATTTGCAAAGTTGATCCTTTTGAGCTTGCCAGAAAAAACTTCATTCCCGTCGCAATTGGCCTTTCAGTGACAACCATCGCAGCCATTGCATTGCTTTGAAACCAAGTTGAAATATTCAGACTTTTTCTATACAATCATGGAAAAGCAGAAAAAGGGGGAAGCGGTTTTGTCTATATCCACACTGCAGAAAGAAATAAATAAACAGCTCGACGGCTGTTTTGAAGAAATGGTCGAGATCAGGCGCCATTTTCATATGTATCCTGAGCTCTCGTTTCAAGAAGAAAAAACCGCCGCATTTATTGCGTCCTATTATGAATCATTAGGTGTCCCGATCCGTACGAACGTTGGCGGCAGAGGGGTTTTGGCATATGTAGAAGGAAGCGAACCCGGCCCTACCGTGGCGTTGCGGGCCGACTTTGACGCCCTTCCCATTCAAGATGAAAAAGATGTTCCTTACGCCTCCAAAGTGCCAGGTGTCATGCATGCATGCGGCCATGACGGCCATACGGCAGCTCTTCTCGCAGTGGCGAAGGTCCTTCACCAAAATAGGCATGAGCTGAAGGGAACATTTGTGATGATCCACCAGCATGCGGAAGAATATCATCCGGGAGGCGCAAAGCCAATGATAGATGACGGCTGTCTCGACAACGCGGATGTGATATTCGGCACGCATCTTTGGGCGACTGAGCCGCTCGGAACCATTCTCTGCCGCCCCGGCGCCGTGATGGCGGCGGCAGACCGATTTACGATCAACATTTACGGGAAGGGCGGCCATGGCGCTCACCCGCAAGATACAAAAGACGCCGTCCTGATCGGCTCGCAGATTGTTTCCTCTTTGCAGCACATTGTCAGCCGCAAAGTCAATCCGATTCAATCCGCCGTCATTTCGGTTGGCTCTTTCATCGCCGACAATCCGTTTAATGTTATCGCAGATCAAGCAACACTCATCGGCACAGCGCGGTCGTTTGACGATAATGTCCGCAGCATGCTGGAGAAAGAAATTGAAGCCGTTGTTAAAGGGGTGTGCAGCATGCACGGCGCCTCCTATGAGTACAATTATGAACGAGGCTATCCGGCAGTTGTGAACCATCCTGCCGAAACGAGCCACCTGGCCAACATCGCCAAAAACATCGAGGGCGTTCAGCAGGTCATTGACGGTGAACCGCAAATGGGCGGTGAGGATTTTGCTTATTACTTACAAAACGTCAAAGGGACTTTTTTCTTTACAGGAGCCGCCCCTGAACAGCCGGAGCGCGTCTTTTCCCATCATCATCCGAAATTCGATATCAATGAAAAAGCAATGCTGACAGCAGCAAAGGTGCTTGCAGGTGCCGCGATCACCTATTATAAGCTATAAAAAAACAGCCGGCGTGTTTAGTCTCCGGCTGTTTCCTTTACCATTCTCAGATGAAAAACGTGTCTTGCCGTCTCCCCAAGCTGAGAAAGCAGCTTATAATTGGCAATTCCGCCGACTGCCGCACCTACTCCGGGCAAAAGCTGCAAAAGCTTTATGATGTCGATATAATCGCGATATTCCTGCTGAAACACTCTCCAGTCGATACTTTTTTTCTCCGCCTCCCAATTGTCGATGACAGCAAACAGCGATTTGCGGCAGTCATCACTCGAAAATGCAAGCTGAAACACAAGGAGCAAAAACATTCTTTCCTGTGCATCCTTCACATCAAAGCCGTAAATGGAGGATAAGGTAAATAAACACTTCATCTTAATAGAAAGCAGCAGCGGAAAATCGGCCATCCCTAAAAAAATGCCGCCCGCACCGGTGCCGACCCCCTCAGCAGCCGCCACTTTTTGATAGGAAGCAATCGTTTTTTTCGCCAGTTCATTTTTTTCACTGAGCGAAAGTGCGCTTGTATCCTTCTTATAGGTAATGATATTGGAGCCGGCCATCGTCGCTTCTACCATTTTTTTCACACTCTCGGTAACGACCGTATGGATTTTTTCAGGAATTCGCTCATTCACCTTCGTTTGTATACGCTTCGAAAAGCGCTCAAACATGGAATCCTTACGCAAAAAATGCATTTTCCATTGAAGGGCTTCCTGGATCAGAAGCTGATTGTCTGTCATACGACTACCCCTTTTTATACTCACAGCTTTCCATGTTTTTTCAGTCTAGTTGTCATATAAGACGGCAGGATAACAAAGATCAGGATGGCAGAACCGATCAGCGCGTACAGAAAACCTGTCAAGCCGGCAGCGTAGGCAGAAGCCGCAGACATTAGCAGCGCTTGTACGCTAAGTGCTGTTTTCAATAAAGAGAAATAGCTTTTCCGCTTCGTTTCTTTTTTCACAGGGTAAAGCTCTTGAAGCGCCAAATGGTCAAAATGGCCGAACAGCGGCAGAAGCTGAACACCCGTAATGAAAATGGCAAACACAGTCAGAACACCTGCTATGAGCGGGCTTGCCGATACATACATAATGATCAGCGCGAAAATGACCGTCAATCTGACGAGGATGCCCAAATAATCACTTGAACGCAAAAAAGCGCGGGTGAACATGTAGGCAAACGTTTTGCGCTGTTCAAACGGCACGAGACGCAGCAAAAAGTCGAGATACGCCCTGCGTTTCGCTTGCTTTCGTAAATGCGGCACATCAGTGAACAGGTTGGCAATCCGATAGAATCGCTGTTTCCGTTTCAATTCGGACTCAATATGGCTCTCCCATTTAAACGTTTTCTGTTTTGCTGCCGAAGACATATACAGATATAGAGCTGCCATAATGACATAAACCACAAGCGCATACATATAAACAGACTGGAAAACGAAATAAAGAACAAGTGTATTCGCCGCAAAGCGAATGATGACACCCATCCGTTTCATGCCTCGGTCATTTTGGAAGGTCGCACGCCATTCCATCACCTGATTCCACGCTTTCAGCAGCAAAAGCTGGACGAAGACTGCCGCATACGATGCGAGCGAAGCCCCTGGTGCGACAGCGAAATAAAGCGGCATCGCAACGATGCTCAGTGCAATCAGCGGAAACAGCTGAGACACATAACTATAAACAAACGCCTGCTTCAAGTAAGGCTCCATTTTGGATTCTAGCGGCAATAAGAAGACAAGGTCAGCCTCCTTCAAAAGCGTCCGTACATAAGAGCTCGTCAACACGAGCGAAAACAGCACGGCCAGCACCCAGAAGGACGGGAATTGAGCAGGAATGTCCCGTATCCATTTGCTGTACCAGCTTGCGGCGCCCGCTAGAAAAAAGATCAAAACAATGACCAAGTGATCATTGAGCATATATTTCATATACATCCTTGTTTCTTTCATATGCTCCTGCAGCCGCGACTGCCAAATATCTAGCATATTATTCATGGCCAGCGTCTTCCTTCGTAAGCTCAAGGTACAAATCGTCCAGCGCCGCGTCCTTCATTCCAAACTGCTCTCTCAGTTCGGACAGCGTGCCGCGCGCCCGCACCTCGCCGTTATGTAAAATAATAAACGAATCGCAATAGCGCTCAGCCGTTGCCAAAATATGTGTTGACATCAGGACGCTTGCCCCGCTTTTTTTCGCTTCATTCATCCGCTCAAGCAGCGCGTTTATCGCAAGCGGATCAAGCCCTAGAAAAGGCTCATCGATGATGTAGAGCGCAGGCTCTGCCAAAAATGCGCACATGATCATCACCTTCTGCTTCATTCCTTTAGAGAAATGAGCCGGGAACCACTTCAGCCTCTTTTCCATTCGGAATTCCTTTAAAAGCGGCGGCAGCCTTTTCTCCATTGTTTCTTTTGAGATACCGTATGCCATGGCTGTTAATTCAAGATGTTCCATTAGCGTCAGCTCTTCATATAAAACGGGTGTTTCAGGTATATAAGTGAATTGTGAACGGTAGCCTTCCGGATCCTCAGCAAAGGTTTTCCCATTTAATTCGATTGATCCTTTGTGCGGGTCCATCAGCCCGATGATATGTCTGATTGTTGTACTTTTGCCAGCACCGTTCAGCCCAATTAAGCCGACAATTTGATTTGGTTCAAGGGTAAATGATACACGTTTTAAAACCGGATTTCTTGTATATCCGCCGGTCAAGTCTTTTACCGATAGCAGAGACATAATTTCTCCCCTTATATTGTTTTTCTTCATAGTACCAAAAACAAAGCCTGATTTGAAACAATTCCCTTTTAACATATCGTGAATTTGCTGTCATAAAGAGACAGGGTTCTGGACATGATAATAGTTGTAGAGGAAAAGCATATCAACTGAAAAATGAGGTGTTTGTCAAAGACGTCTTAGATACAGTTGGATAGAAAATAAACATGTCCAATGCTCAAACCATTTCTCTTCACTGAACTTGATGAATTCTTCTATGAAGCAAATTGTCAAATGAGGTGTTTATCGCAGGAATCGTTAAGCATTAACAAGTCTTCATTTTATCGACAAATGAGGTGCTTACCAAAGGCATATCACATTTTCTTCACATAAGCTCTTCCTCTGCATTCAGGGTGAACGCTCGCCGTTCATCCTGTTTTCTATTTTCTGCATTTCTGTGGTACGATGAGTGTATACATACGAAACAATTTCATAAGGAGGAACCCTCATGCATTGTGAAGAGAATTGCATCTTTTGTAAAATTATCGCCGGCGACATCCCGTCCGCAAAGGTGTATGAAGATGAGCATGTACTGGCTTTTCTTGATATAAGCCAAGTGACTAAGGGCCATACGCTTGTCATTCCAAAAACACATATTGAAAATGTGTATGAGTTTACCGACGAATTAGCAAAACAATATTTTCACGCTGTTCCGAAAATCGCCCGCGCTATTCGGGATGAATTCGAACCGATCGGCTTAAATACGCTGAATAATAACGGCGAAAAAGCCGGACAATCTGTTTTCCATTACCATATGCATATTATCCCGCGCTACGGAAAAGGAGACGGATTCGGAGCGGTTTGGAAAACACACGCTGAAGACTACAAACCGGAGGATCTGCAGAGCATCTCTTCCTCTATCGCGAAACGCCTGGCCTCATCATAAGATGAGGTTATTTTATTTGTGAACATTTCGCAAACACCTGTCAATTTCTTTTGATTATTCTAATTTTTTATCAAAAAACTGAATTTTTGTGATAGGATAATTGTATTATTTTATACATTAACGTGGAAAACAGGGAGAGGATCATGATGGAACGTACAACGAATTTTAACGCAGGTCCTGCAGCGCTGCCATTGGAAGTTCTGCAAAAAGCACAGAACGAATTTATTGATTTTAACAACTCCGGCATGTCTGTTATGGAGCTTTCCCACCGCAGCAAAGAGTATGAAGCGGTGCACCAAAAAGCGAAAAGCCTTTTAATGGAACTGATGGGCATCCCGGAAGATTACGATATTTTGTTTCTTCAAGGCGGGGCAAGCCTTCAATTCTCAATGCTTCCGATGAACTTTTTAACACCTGAAAAAACCGCGCATTTTGTGATGACCGGGGCTTGGTCCGAAAAAGCCCTCGCTGAAGCAAAGCTGTTTGGGAACACCTCTGTGACAGCTACAAGTGAAGCAGACAATTACAGCTTTATTCCTGAAGTTGACCTTACAGATATAAAAGACGGCGCGTATGTACATATCACGTCCAACAATACGATTTTCGGCACACAGTGGCAGGATTTCCCGAATTCCCCAATCCCGCTCGTCGCCGACATGTCCAGCGATATTCTAAGCAGAAAAATCGACGTGTCCAAGTTTGACGTGATCTACGGAGGCGCCCAAAAGAACCTTGGCCCTTCCGGTGTGACTGTTGTCATCATGAAAAAAACGTGGCTAGAAAAAGAAAATGCGAACGTTCCAAAAATCCTGACGTATTCAACGCATGTCAAAGCGGATTCACTTTACAACACGCCGCCGACATTTGCGATTTACATGCTGAGCCTTGTTTTGGAATGGCTGAAAGAAAACGGCGGTGTAGAAGCTGCTGAACAGCGTAATGAACAAAAAGCGCAGGTTCTCTACAGCTGTATTGATGAAAGCAACGGATTCTATAAAGGGCATGCCAGAAAGGACAGCCGCTCACGCATGAATGTTACCTTCACGCTTCGTAAAGACGAATTAACGAAAACTTTCGTTCAGGAAGCAAAAGAAGCAAAAATGATCGGCCTCGGCGGACACCGTTCAGTAGGAGGCTGCCGCGCTTCCATTTATAATGCTGTGTCCCTAGAAGACTGTGAAAAATTAGCTGCGTTCATGAAGAAATTCCAGCAGGAAAATGAGTAAAAGGTCTGGCTATGCAAACCGTTCGTTTGGTATACTGTTTGCATAATACATTCTTTAAGCCTTCGCAATAAATGACGAGCATATTATTGGAGGGCAAAAAGCTTAGCAGAGGAGAGCATAGATATGAAAACGAAAGAGTTAGTTATTATGGCTCTGTTTGCCGCAATCGGCGCAGCGCTTCATTCCATTATTCCGCCTTTTTTAGGCGGCATGAAACCAGATATGATGTTAGTCATGATGTTCCTGGGCGTCCTTCTGTTCCCGCGGGTGCAAAATGTACTCACTATCGGGATTGTCACCGGAATCATTTCCGCGCTTACAACCGCATTTCCAGCCGGACAGATTCCCAACATCATCGATAAACCCGTGTCCGCGTTTCTGTTCTTCACCCTGTTTCTCTTGTGCAGAAAGAGCCAGAAAACAGGTGCAGCCGCTGTGCTGACAGCGATCGGGACCATCTTATCGGGAATTGTATTTTTATCGTCAGCTTTTTTGATTGTCGGTTTGCCTGGCGGTTTTGCCGCATTGTTCGCGGCTGTTGTTCTGCCGGCCGCTGTACTGAATACAATCGCACTGATCGTGATTTATCCGATTGTACAATCCATTTTAAGACGTTCGAGCTTTATGGAAGCTGCTGAATAATTGTCACCCAAAACCTCTTCCGCTTCCGGGAGAGGTTTTTTTCGACAGAGAGTCCGCAGCACGTCAGCATGTTTTAAGCAAAGAGTTTTGTGAAAAAGATAAGACATAGTGTAAAGGCGGTTCCGGTTGAACAAACGAGCGCTTTCTGCCGGATGACCTTCTTGGGCGGATAAGAAGCAGCCTGGCTGAGGAGTCTGAGATAGTAAACAGCGCCCGAAGCGAAGGCAAGGGTGATGCAGGATAACACAATCGTAAAGACAGACAACCTTCTCCCTCCTTTTCACTTAAAAAATATGCTAAAATAAAGCAAGCTATGTATAGAAGTTCAAGCTTTCAACAAAAATGAAACATACTGAATGAATCCTATTTTCAAGAAAAAGACGGGGTGATTGTAATGGCGGACGGACGTTCTCTGCTAACAGGACTATTCGTAGGCGGCATTATCGGAGGGGCAGCAGTTCTACTTACTGCACCTTCTTCAGGAGCGCAGCTGCGTGAAAAAATGAAAACCAATTATGATTCTTTCGAGGAAACAATCAAACGCTTAAAATCGGACGGGCTTGCGTTAAAAGACCAGCTGATCAAAGCGGCAAAAGAAAGCACAGATGTCATTAAAGATGTGAGCGGCGAGCTCCAAACGTCAATTAAAAAATGGCAGGAAGAGATCAAACCTCATCAGCAGGATCTGCAAAAAGAAATCGCTGATATTGAAGAAAAGATCAAACAGCTGGAGAAAACCTTACAAAACTAATATCCTATTCAAAAGAAAAAAATGCGGGCCAAAATGGGTCCCGCATTTTTTTTTGCCTAAAAAGCCTCTCATAGCAATGGATGGAGAATTTATTAAAAAATTCTTACATTTTCATCTTTATTAATCTTTATTTTATTGGCATAATAGAGAAAAAGAAAAAGAGAAGCAGGTGACGTAATGAATCGAGTGGAACCGCCCTATGATGTGAAAGAGGCTCTGGTCTTTACCCAGAAAATGGCTCAGCTTAGCAAGGCTCTTTGGAAATCGATCGAGAAGGATTGGCAGCAATGGCTTAAACCGTATGACCTGAATATTAATGAGCATCATATTTTATGGATTGCGTACCAATTGAATGGAGCTTCCATTTCTGAAATCGCGAAATTCGGCGTCATGCACGTATCAACCGCATTCAACTTTTCAAAAAAGCTGGAAGAGAGAGGATATTTAAGGTTCTCCAAACGGCTGAATGATAAACGGAACACATACGTCCAATTGACTGAGGAAGGAACTGAGGTATTCTGGAGCTTGCTTGAGGAATTTGATCCGACTCGCAACGCGGTTTTTAAAGGGTCACAGCCACTTTATCATTTATTCGGAAAATTCCCTGAAGTGGCAGAACTGATGTGTATGATACGCCATATCTACGGCGATGATTTTATGGAAATTTTCGAAACGTCACTCACCAATATTGACCATGACTTTGAAAGCGAAAACGGAAAACTGAAGAAAAAAGCAAAGGACAGTGCTGCGGATGAACCGGCAGAAGAGCTCGAACCTGTAAACAGTTAATCAAAGTGCTTCATGATGCCGATAAAGACTTCCATCAGCTCTTGATAAAGCCCCTGCTCGTACAGGGCAAAAATCGTTTCATGAACATCTAATTTTTCATTCAGCTGTCCGGCAAAAAGCGCAAGGAGCTTATCGAAGGTTACAAACCCTTGCGCTTTTTGTGCTGCCAGCTCTTCTGACAATTCAACGCATATCCTTAACACCTCTTCCCCTTCTTCCCTGCTCAGCCCTTTGTCAATGAGAAGCGCATAGAAAGGGTACCTGTCCATATCTACTGTTTTCACTAATAATTGTATGTAATATTCTAATCGCTCAATGCGATGATCCATCGAATCCATCCACACCACTTCTTTCTATCTTTAATCTTATTTTAGCTGATAATTCACTGAGAAGAAAGTTCTAACCCTATATTTCGCTGTTTGTTTGCCTATTTCAAAAAAATACCTTCCGGATGATTTTTTTTCTTAAAAAAGCATTGATTTTTTCTCATAGGAGGAGTAAATTATTTTGAGATTCTATTCAAGATGTATGGAAGGATGACTTTAATGAATTGCTGGAAGACCATAAATCTCATGAAGGATTATGGCGCCGTTCGCCTCATACTAATTGCTGTATGTTTTATGATTTTTGTTTTTATATCGACCTTTTTAGCATTTGAGCTGCTTCGCCCCGGCAC
This sequence comes from Bacillus sp. K7, assembly GCF_053903245.1. NCBI lineage: Bacteria > Bacillati > Bacillota > Bacilli > Caryophanales > Bacillaceae > Bacillus > Bacillus sp. K7. The sequence continues at coordinate 1,061,421 of NZ_CP096406.1, read as the reverse complement.
CAGCTTAAGCGATGAATATGTAGCTTTATTCGGCGGTTTGCTCGTCGTTATTTTATTTGTACATAAAGTCATCCATGTCCTGCCGATCATCTGCAAAAAAAGAAAATTAGATAAAAAGTTTACCATCTTGCGCATGCCCGCATGGAAACGAATACCAAAAACGACAATGCTGATTTCACTCGTAAGCCCGTTCTTGCTGATAACGCCTGTATTGTTTTACGCCGCGCTGGCTTTTCCGAATCACGCTCATTATTTCTGTATGATTTCGGGCATCCATGCCGGCTACTGTCTGCCTGATTTCTTGCTGGCCCTCAAGCTCATACAAGCGCCGAAAGCCGCTTTCATTGATCAGGAAGCAGATGGCTTGGATATTCTTGTTGAAAAGTAGCCAAACCTTGTCGCTAGCGGCGATTTTTCAATTTGCATTCTATCTTTTTTAATAAATATTTGGTAATGTAATATGGGACAGTTCAGAGAGAGGGGGAATCTCCCATCATTTTATTCTATTTTATCGTGGCTGCCGTGTTTATTTTATATTTCATAAACAGGCTCACCAATACATTATGCCTTGTCAGAGAGATTCCTGAAGAACGGCAGGATAAGGTATTCCGTTTTATCAATATATCTATATTAATTTTACTGATCTCTTCATTCGTCGAGATCTCCTTTACTGTGTAATTATGTATGAAAAAAAGCATAGCTGCTGATTTTGCAGCTATGCTTTTTATTTTGATTAGTACAGCCAAGAAGCGCCGATGATAATCAATAAAATAAATAACACAACCAATAAAGCGAAACCGCCTGCAAATACTTCACCCATCTTAAAAAGCACCTCCTGTAAAAAGCTTTATTTTCCAATTACATCTTATGCAATTCACGATTGAAACGATTAGGCGCTAGGAAAATAAAGGATCGCTTATCTTGCAAGCGATCCCTGGGCTGCTTAGTAGATGTATGCTGCACCTACGATGATAAGCAAAATGAACAGTACGACAAGCAATGCGAAACCGTTAGAGTATCCTCCGCTCATGTTACATACCTCCTTTTCTTGATCAATATATAAGTATGCCGTCAGCAAAAGTTTGACTAGACGAATGCCCGTTATTTAAAATCTTTTTACAGGTAGCTACAATGTGTTATGATACGCTTAGGTAATTTAATTTGGAATGATTAGGAGTGTTTGAAAACAATGAAAAAAATCACAATAGCAGCTATCACCGCGACAAGCATCCTCGCTCTCAGTGCTTGCAGCGGCGGCGACAAAGAAGTCATCGCAAAAACAGACGCAGGCGATGTAACGAAAGGCGAGCTCTACACAAACATGAAGAAAACAGCTGGTGCAAGCGTCCTGACACAGCTGGTGCAAGAAAAAGTATTAGACGAGAAATATAAAGTAACAGATAAAGAAATTGACAAAAAGCTGAAAGAATACAAAACACAGCTTGGCGATCAATATACTGCTCTTGAAGAACAATATGGAAAGAATTACCTTAAAGAGCAGGTAAAATATGAATTGCTTACACAAAAAGCGGCTAAAGATAAAATCAAAGTAACAGATGCTGATACGAAAGAGTACTGGGAAGGCTTAAAAGACAAAATCCGCGCAAGCCACATCCTAGTCGCTGATAAAAAGACAGCTGAAGAAGTAGAGAAAAAGCTGAAAAAAGGCGAGAAATTTGAAGACCTTGCAAAAGAATATTCTACAGACACTGCTTCATCTTCTCAAGGCGGCGACCTTGGCTGGTTCGCAAAAGATGGTATGGTGGAAGAATTCAGCAAAGCTGCATTTAAACTAAAAACAGATGAAGTCAGTGATCCTGTCAAATCACAATACGGCTATCACATTATTAAAAAGACAGAAGAACGCGGCAAATACGATGACATGAAAAAAGAACTGAAATCTGAAGTTCTTGAACAAAAGCTAAATGACAACGCAGCCGTTCAGGAAGCTGTTCAAAAAGTCATGAAGAAAGCTGACATTGAAGTAAAAGATAAAGATCTGAAAGACACATTTAAAACATCTTCAGAAAGCGACAGCACTTCTAGTTCTAAATAATAAAAAAAGCTGTGCAGACTCATTGAGCTGCACAGCTTTTTTATGCGATGGAATGGTTTTGATTTTCGTCTTCAGTCTGCTGAGAACTGCGGCGCTCTCTCTCCTTTTCCATCCTCTCCATATATATCTGCCCTTCTTTTTCAATAAAGGACTGATCTGCTTTTTCTTCCTCTTTGGCTGCCGCCACAAGTTTATATGCACTGAAAATGATGCCTACAATACAAAGATACACCCACCACGGAAAAAATAACACGGGCTTCTCCCCCTTTTGCATAGATTCTTTATTCTTAAATCTATGCGGGAATGAGACGAGTTATGAGCGGCAAACGCGCATAAAAAAGGACTGACCTGAATGGTTCAGCATCAGTCCTTTTTGGTTATTTATGAAAAGTCGGTTTGTAAAAGGAACGGTTTTCCAGCGCGAATACACGTTCAGTGTACTCACCCGGCTTCACGCGCTCGAGCGCTCTGTCCATCATATTCATTTTTGCATCCAGGTTGTCTATATAGTGCAGGATTTCCGCTTCTTTCACCATCGGCGGTTTCGGGCTGCCCCATTCCGCTTTGCCGTGGTGGCTCAAAATCAAGTGCTGAAGAATTAACACCTCTTCAGAATCGATTTGAAGCTCCTCAGCCGCTTTTGACAGCTCTGTGACCATAATCGAAATATGGCCGAGCAAATTGCCTTCGACCGTATACGACGTGGAAACAGGGCCGGACAGCTCTTTCACTTTTCCGAGATCATGCAGGATCACGCCGGCATAAAGCAGATCACGGTCAAGAGAAGGATATAAATCCGCAATCGATTTCGCCAGATTCAGCATCGAGACAACATGATACGCTAAACCTGAAACAAACTCATGGTGGTTTTTCGTAGCCGCTGGATAATCCATAAACTCTGCTTCGTGTTTTTTGACTAAAAACCTTGTGATCCGCTGGATATTCGGATTTTTCATTTCAAATATATATTGAGTGATGGTATCCATCATTTCATTTTTCGGAATTGGCGCGGTTTCTAAAAAATCATCAATACTGACGTTTTCATGCTCGCCCGCCGGCCTGATATTTCTCAGCTTCAGCTGGGTGCGCCCGCGGTAATGGTGGACATCCCCCACGACCTTCACAATCGTCTGCGGCGCATAGGTCACTTCGTCACTTTGCTTGGCATCCCACAGCTTCGCTTCAATATCGCCTGACTGATCTTGCAGCATCAGCGTTAAAAACGGTTTCCCATTGCTGGCAATCCCTTTCGTCAAGGATTTAATCAATAGATATTGGTCCACCTGTTCGCCAACCTCATGTAGCATAATCCCTTTAGCCATTCTATTAAAGCTCCCTCCGTATCTTACATAATATCAGTATATCACATACCGATTGACAGCTATAGAACCTCTTTTATAGCCCCAAATCAATGATTTGGCTGCTTTGAAACGCATTCTTTACATGCTCATGGCATGTAAAATACAAAATTTGCCTGCCTCCTATAGATAAATCATATAAAACATCTACTACACGTTTGAGCCTTTCCTGATCAAAATGAACAAAGCTGTCGTCAAGCTGGAACGGGAGCATTGCCTCATCCTGACGCGTAACCGCCAAAGCAAATCGGATCGCTGTATACAACTGCTCACACGTTCCCTGCGACAGCTCTTCCGCATGATAGACAGTGCCATCACTATGCGTGACCATCATGGAATCATCGGTTTCAGAAAAATAAATCGTTCGGTAGCTTCCGTCAGTCAGCGGTCGGACAAATTCTCCCGCCGTCTCCAGAAGGCGCGGGAGCTCGACTTTTTTATGCCGCTCCAATTTGTTTCGGATCACTTGTTTGATCATTTGGATTGAAGACCATTTTTTAGCTGTGTCTTTCACACGTTCTTTTTGCATTTCCATTTGCAGCTTGAGATCTGAAACCAATCCTGAGGCCTCTAATTGATCTTGTTTAACGAAGAGCATTGCGGCCTGACTGCGAAGCTGCTCGATCTCTTCAGTCAGCTGCGCTGTTCTTTCACTCTCAATGATTTGCTTGCTTTTCAATTCAGAAAGTGTATGGGAAGCCGCCAGTTCAAGCTCCTCCGGGTGTCCGCCTTGAAGCTGCGCGTTTACGTGATGGAGCTTGTTCTCTGTCTCCTTCAATTGCCTGCTAATATCAGCTAAAGCACAAAACTCATTTCTGTCTTTCGCACCCGCCGCGGAAAATAACTGTTCGATCCGCGTTTGAAAATACTGTGTTTCTTGTTCAAGCTCCAGCAGCTGCTCCCTTGCATAATGACTATCTGTTTCCATTCCCTTTTTCTGCTTCTCAATTTCTTTTTCACGTTCAACATTGTTCCGCAATGTATGTAGAGCGTCCGAGATGGAGATATGCTCACTCTGATCAGCAGGAAGAAGCTTGTTGACCCGCTCCTCAAAGATTCGACGGTGCTTTTTCAGCCTGCCTGCTTCAATTGTCAGCTCATGCTTTTTCTTCACTTCTTTTTTGACATCCTTCATCAAATTGTATGCATCAAGCAAAAAAGACGGATCTTCCTTGAATCTGAGCTCTTTCATAAAACGCTCGACCTGAGCAAAGGACGGGGCCATATCGGCTTCCCACTGTTCAAACTGCTGGATAACCCTTTCATAAGCCGCCTCTTTTTGCTGGAGCACTGCCCGCTGTGTGATGAGATGCTGTTTATTTCGGTCATCCTCCCATAACGCTTCTCTAAGCGCTTCGGCTTCTGCCGGCGGCATATCCGCCATTGGCTGTCCGTTCTCCCGGCTGTTTCGGGAAGACGTTGTTTGTTTACCTGATGCAAGCCAATACACAATAAGTGCAGCGCCGATGCAGATGGCGGGAATCCATTGCTGCAGCAGCAGAAAGAGAACAATGAACAACATACCAGCTGCCATGACAGTCTTTTTTTGTTTCACCTGCTGCCTTTCAACATACTTCAGCTGTTCTCGCAGTTTCGCTTGCTCCTGATGATGCCCCTGTGCTTCATCATATGCTTTTAGGGCGGCTTCTTTCTCTTTTCTATCGCTGTTTTCTAGGATGGCGGATGAAGCGGCATGAACGGCCTTTTCCGCCTCCTCCAGCTCTTGGCGGGCAAGCTCAAACGTCTCATCAAGCTGCCGTTTTCTGTCTCTTGCCTGCACATATTGCTGCACCGCCTGCTGAAGCTGCCATTCATAGTCATATGACGTGTTCATATTCAGAAGCTCATTTTCATCCGTTTGATTGAGCTGTTCCAGTCCGGCCGCTGTCTGTGCGGACGATTGGCGCAGCTGTGCCTGAATGGCGGCGAGCTGTTCTCCGTAGGATTGATACAGATGGAACGCTGCCGAAAGTTCTTGTATCAGCGCTTCTTTCGCCAACATTTCTTGATCTGGGTTAAGCTTTTGCATCTGTTTGTCCAGTTCCGCCATCTTCACCCGAAGCGCCTCAAGCTGCGCGGATTTCGGGTGAAGGTGGGATTCATATTTTTCCAGCTGATGCAGTCCGTCAGCAGGAAATTGTCCTGCCTGCTCCGGATATTGTGCCATCGCCTGTTCGAGAGCCGCTTTTTCATCTAGCAACGGTTTCAGCTCAATCGCTCCCTCAATGGTTCGGATATGTCCTGCCGCTTCTTTCAATTCGGTTTCTGCAGCTGCAAGACGGGCTTCGAGCGTTCTTTTTTTCTCAAGGAGCTGATGATAGCCCGCTTCCTCTGCTTCAGCCTGTTTTAGCTTCGCTGCCAGCTGCTTAAGCGTTTCCAGCTCCTGATTTAATTGAGGATTCCGCCCGTTTGGTTTATAGAGCCTTTCGCTTTCCTTTGTCAGCTTTGAATCAAGCTTCGATACGGCTTCAGCGCCAAACAAGCTGGAAAACAGCAAAAACTCCCCAATCTTGTCCCGATTAAAAGCGTGAATTTCCTGCAGCCCGAATACATCAAACGAATAAATGGCTTTGTACAGCGCCCTGTCCGTGCCTTGAAACAGCTGCTTTAAAACATCTCCCTGCTTCACTTCGCCCTTTTCTGTGTACACTCTTAGCTTTTCGGCGGTCCCTTTCGTCCTTTCGATCTTCAACAGCCCAAATTCTGGATGTTCAGCTTCAAGAAAACCACCGTAGACACCGCCTGTTTTCGGTTCATATTTTTTCGTTTTCGGAAAACCAAACAGCATGCTTTCAATAAATGACATGATCGTCGTTTTTCCTGCCTCATTTAATCCGTAGATTAATTGGACAGGTGAGGCGGAAAAGTGAAAGGTGCGGTTGGAAAATTTCCCGTATTGGTAGATATGTAAAGATTTAATTCGCAAAGCGTTCACCGCCTCATGTTTCAAGCACCTTAAGCTGTCTTTTCAATAAAATCTGTGCCTGCTCTTTTATTTCCTTTACCTCCTCTTGGCTAAACCGGTCCGCATGCCTTCTATACACAGGATGCCGCTCAAGCCCTTCCAGCACAGCTGACAGATCGCCGCGGTCAATATCTGCAAATAAACCGCCAAAAAAAGGATCAAGGTTTGTAAGGTTTGTTTCATGTTCTGTTTCGTCTTCCAATGAGAACGGCCAAATGAAGTGTTCCTCCTCGGCCTCTTGCTCCTGAAACGCTTCAAGAAGCTCATCCAAAGTGCCTCTTGGCGCCTCCAGCAGCCATTGCGGCGCGGTCCCTTGCAATACAAGCCTGACACAAACAGGGCTGCCCTTTGTCCGCAGCTTCGAAAACGCGTCTTCAACCATTTGGAAAAGGACGGTCATATTCTTGGCCTCCGTCACATCAACTGCCGCTTTTTCCCACAGGACATCGTGCGCTTTCTGAAAGTCATACGATATGTCTCCGTTTGCCACACGAACGAGATAATAGCCTTTATCCCCGGTCTCCTTCATATGGCGTGCTTGCGTGTTTCCCGGATAGATGACCGCGGGGTACTCGGCAGAAAGAATCTGGCGTTTATGAATATGGCCAAGCGCCCAATAATCCATTCCGCTCTTCACGAGATCGTCATGTGTAAACGGGCAATACGGATCATGTCCTTCAGCTCCTGATAGCGTACCGTGAAGCATACCGATATGAAAAGGCGCGTCAGTCGACCTCCGATAGCGGGCGGCTTGGTTTTCCGTCACGGCTCTTTCCTGATAACTAAAGCCGTAAATGCTCGCTAAGCGCCTGCCTTCTTTATAAAACGATTTTTCTTCAGGAACAGCCGACGAAAAGATGTGGACATTCTCAGGCCATTCAATCGGCGTCCACTCCCCGCCCAGATGATCGTGGTTTCCAAAGATCACATAAACTGAAATCCCGCTTTCTCTCAGTCTCTCAAACTGTTTCTTCAAAAAGAGCTGCGCCTTTAAGCTTCGATTGGCTTCATCAAACAAATCCCCCGCAAGCAAAATGAAATCAACGTTTTCTCTCACTGCGGCGTCCATGATATGTCTCACGCTTGCAAACGTGCTTTCTTTAATCCGGGCAAAAATCGGTTCCGGCAGATGCGATATTCCGTAAAACGGGCTGTCGAGATGAAGATCTGCCGCATGAATAAAGGTTAGATCAGTCAACATTCTGCTCCTTTCCAGGATGAAGTACCCTTATTTTAGCACCGAATTCTTACGAATGCACGTTCTGTCAAAAAAGAAACAGCCTGAGGATTCCCAGGCTGTTTTTTAATCAATTTTTCGCTAAACGAAGCGCTTGTTTGATTGCTTTGAATGCGCTTGAATTGCTGTAAACCAACACACCGCCTTTGTAAATTCTGGCGCCGATGACGGCCAGTATGACGATGGTAAGCAATGTGATTCCAATTCCAGTAGCTGCCTGCCAAAACGGAATATCAAGCATCCCAACGCGCAAAAACATAATCATTGGCGTAAAGAAAGGAATAAACGAGGTTACCGTAATAAATCCTGCGTCAGGTGTACTCAAGCCAAACATCGCGATCATAAAACCGGCGACAACCAAAAGCGTCATCGGCGTGATCGTTTGCTGCACGTCCTCTATTCTGCTGACGACACTGCCAAGAAATGCGGCGAGTGTCGCGTATAAAAAGTATCCGAGCAAAAAGAAAATCACAGCATAGACGACAGTGGTTGCGGAAACGTCGGTCAGATTAAGAAAACCGCCGACAGATGAAGCTGTTTCACCCGTTTTGTTCAGCTTAAGCGACAGAGAGCCGACAGCAATAATGACAGCAAGCTGCGTGATTCCGACAAGCCCGATGCCAAGCAGCTTTGCAAACATCTGCTGGATCGGCGGCATGCTTGAGATCAATATTTCCATGACGCGCGAGGATTTTTCGGTTGCGACCTCCATCGCAATCATGCTGGCATACATAATGACTGAGAAATAAATGACAAACAGCATAATGTAAACAAGCCCTACTGTCTGGCCAAGCTCTTCCTCAGACTTCGCCCCTTCTTTCAGTACCTCCTGCCCGACAGCAACAGGCGCATAAAGGCTGCTGATCGTTTCCTGCGAAACGCCGAGCTCCGCTGTTCCGACAGCTGTTTTGGTTTGCGTCAGCGCCTGCTGCAACGTTTGATACGTGCTATCATCAGAAATCGTTAACGCTTTATACGTTCCTGAAATGGCCCCTTTTTCATCTCGTTTGATGATCAGCATGCCATCAAGCGTTTCATCTTTGACTTGCTTTGTGACCTCGTCAGCGGATTGCTTCGACTGCTTCACATCAAGATCACCGTTTGTATCCACCGCTTTCAGCTGCCTCGAGAAAATTGGATATAATTCGTTTGTTTCATCAACAACAGCGATTTTCTCTTTCGCATCATCACCTTGAAAAGAAGAAATGATCGACTCCAGATTCGTTACAACTAATACAAGCAGTACCGTAATGACAGTCGAGATAATAAAAGATTTTGACATTATCTTATTTTTATATGTATGAGAAAGCATGATCCAAAATTTATTCATAGACAGCCCCCACCTTTTCTATAAAAATATCATGCAGTGACGGCTCTTCAAGCTCAAACTTTCTGATAAACCCTTTTCCTTGGAGCATGGCAAAGATCTCTTGAGACATGTCTTCATTAGCGATCTGCAGCTTGACGCCGCCAGCCGTTTCCTTCCATTGGAGAATGCCTTCATGAGACTGCAAAAAACCCAGATCGTCATCGGAGTGAATGGTAACATTCTTTTTTCCGAAGGAACGCTTGATCTCCTTCAGTTTGCCTTGCACAACCGGCCTTCCTTTCTGCAGGATGCAAAGGTTCTCACAAAGCTCCTCCACATGCTCCATCCGGTGGCTGGAAAATAAAATAGAAACACCGCTGTTTTTCAGAGAAATCACAGCCTCTTTTAACAGCTCAACATTGACAGGGTCCAGACCGCTGAACGGTTCATCAAGAATCAATAGCTCCGGCTTATGCAAAACAGCCGAAATGAATTGGATTTTTTGCTGGTTTCCCTTCGAAAGCTCTTCCACCTTCTTATTCTCGTAATCTGTTATATTGAACCGTTCAAGCCATGTGCCAAGCTCTCTAACAGCCTCCTGCTTCTCCATCCCTTTTAATCTGGCAAGGTAGACAAGCTGATCCTTTACCTTCATTTTCGGATAAAGGCCCCGTTCTTCCGGCAAATAACCGATTTTGTTGCTGATATTGTAATTCACAGGACGGCCTTTCCAGCTGATTGAGCCCTCCGTAATGCTTAATAAACCAAGAATCATGCGAAACGTCGTCGTTTTACCCGCTCCGTTTGCGCCTAGAAGACCGAACATTTGCTGTTCCGGAATGTCTAAGTTCAGTCCGTCAACAGCTTTATCAGCTCCAAATGTCTTTGTTACGTGATCAATCTTAAGCACCGTATCTCCTCCTTCCTTGACCCATTATATACTAGTTTTGGATCAAATTTAATAAAGGATTTTCATTTCCGTATTAGAATATAAATATAGATAGATTGATAAACCTTAAAATGGAGGGGAGACCTGATGGCTGATTATTTCCTTACAGCTTTTGATCCTTCTGGGGAAATACTGATGAACGAGCAGTTCGAGGCGGAAAATGAAGAAGCGGCTAAATGGCGTGGTGAAGCCTTGTTAAAAGAAAAAGACCTTTATAGTCATACCCATCGTGTAGTCAATGCAGCCGGAAAGCTGATTTTGTTTCAAAGATGATCAGCTTTCCGGCTGATCTGTTACGCTTGAAACCTCGGCTCTCGTTTTTCCAAAAAGGCACGGATTCCTTCCTGATGATCCTTGGTTCTTCTCATTTTCTCTTGAGCGCTGCGTTCAAGGGCAAGCACCATTTTCAGTTCTTCAAGCTGAAGGCTTTGAAAAATCGCTTTCGTTTCGATCATCGCCAATAAAGGTGAGGCCAACAGGGTTTCGATAAATGGTCTTGCACCTTCCGCAGGGTCTCCGGCAAATGTTCCGTCAAGGAGCCCCATATCGGCGGCTTCCGCGGCGGAACATTTTTTCCCGCTCCAAATCAGCTTTTTCGCCTTCGCTTCCCCTATTCTTTTCTTCAGCAAATAATGCCCTCCGCCGTCTGGAACAAGCCCAATGCCGATAAAATTCATCGCGAGAACGGCGTTTTTTTCCGCGAGCACAATATCAGCGCAGAGCGCCAAACTCAAGCCCAGTCCCGCAGCAGCGCCGTGAATAGCTGCAATTGTCACTTTCTTCATCTGATATAACGACAGCGTGACAGCTTCAATCGTATCCATCAGCCGCTTAAATTGATCAGGGTCATGCTCTGATGTCATCATCCGGATATCTCCGCCGGCCGAAAAACCTTTCCCGGTTCCTCTCAGAAGGACGATGAGCGCCTCGCTTTCAGCCGCCTTTTCAACCGCCTCTTTCAGTTCAGACAGCATCTGTTCATTCAAGGCATGGTGGGCATCAGGGCGATTCAGGATAATCTCTGCAACGGCTCCATTCACTTCATACTGAATAAACTCCATATGAAACACCTCCATGTATGCGTTTGCTTTTTTCTTTCTCTTATACATTCCCCGCCATCCTCAAATAAACCTTTTTATTTTTCAAGATCAATAGATACTGAAAAACGCATATTATTTGAGTGGAAACATAAAGTTTTATATAGTGAAAGAAAGGATATGAGTATGAGAAAAGGAGGAGGGGAAGCATGGATAAATTGATAGTCAGTTTACTGTTAAGTTTATTTGTGGTGTACTTTCCCCCTTCGGACGTGGTTCTGCCTTCCCAGCTTGAAGAAACCACCGACAGCTATGTGCCTATGTCCTCATATCCTCAGGAAACTCAGTCGGCCAAAACGCCTTCGCCGGGCAGCCTGTCCATCGCAGAGCTGAACAAAGAGTACAGTCCGCTGGCGCATTCTATCAGGCAGCTGTCTGTGAAGCCTCTTGACGAACCGCTGATAAACAGGCTGGAAAAGGTTTGCGCCGTCCCTGTCAAATACCAGTCTAATTACCTCCGAATATAAATGATCAAGTTTTGTTTGTAACAGACCCACTTGGCCAACACTACATTCGGAGGGATTTTCATTGAATATTAAAGAAAACGATCTGCCGGGCATCGGCAAAAAATTTGAAATCGAAACGAGAAGCCACGAAAAGATGACCATTATCATTCACGATGACGGAAGAAGAGAAATTTATCGCTTTCATGACCGCGACCCGGATGAGCTTCTTTCCAATATCTCATTGGATGATTCTGAAGCAAGGCAAGTTGCCGCTATTCTAGGTGGCATGGTCTATAAACCGCAAACACTGGAGTCCATCGAAATGGCTTTCAGCGATCTCATTATTGAATGGTTTAAAGTCGAAAAAGGCGCCAAATCGATCGGGCGCACACTCGGGGAGCTTGATATCCGCCAGAATTGCGATGTCACTGTCATCGCCATCATCAAGCACAGCCAGGAAAAGCTTTTGCACCCCGGAGCCGATTCGGTTATTGAAGAAAATGACACCCTTGTCCTCTCAGGTGAAAGAAAGCATCTGAAGAAGCTGATTCACGATTTTCTTTCTGGAGAGGGCGTGTGAACGGCCGATGGACCATCTTGTATTTGAAGTCGGGACAGCGCTTGTGCTTGTGGCGATTGCCAGTGTGATCGCCAATAAAATTAAATTTTCGATTATTCCGTTTCTGATTGTGCTGGGCATGCTGCTTGGACCGCATGCGCCCAAAGCGGGGATTATTGACCTTACATTTATAGAAAGCAGTGAAATCATCGCGTTTTTCGGGCGAATGGGCGTGCTGTTCCTGCTGTTCTATCTCGGACTCGAATTCTCCGTCGGAAAGTTGGTTAAGTCGGGAAAATCAATCGCGGTCGGCGGAACGATTTATATCTTGATCAATTTCAGCCTCGGACTGCTTTACGGGTTTATCACCGGGTTCTCTTTTCTGGAAGTCCTCGTCCTCGCAGGCGTTATTACGATCTCATCAAGTGCGATTGTCGCAAAAGTGCTCGTCGATTTAAAAAGAACAGCCAATCCGGAAACCGAGCTGATCCTCGGCATCATTATGTTTGAAGATATCTTCCTTGCCGTATATTTGTCCGTTGTTTCCGGCCTTGTGTTAGGTGATGCGACATCAGTCGGGAGTGCGTTCTTGTCCATTTTGATCGCCTTCGGTTATATGCTGCTGTTTTTTATCGCAGCAAGAAAGCTCCCGCCGCTGTTGAATAAACTGTTGGACATTCGCTCAAACGAAGTGTTTATTATCGTCATTTTCGCCGCGCTCTTTTTTATCGCCGGGTTTTCAGAGACAATTCATGTAGCGGAAGCGATCGGCGCGCTGCTGCTCGGATTGGTTTTTTCGGAAACAGAGCATTCTGATCGAATTGAGCATCTTGTCGTTCCGTTTCGTGACTTCTTCGGCGCGATGTTCTTTTTCAGCTTCGGCCTCAGCATTGACCCGTTTTCGCTTGGTGACGCGGTTTGGCTTGCATTGGGTGCAGTGATTCTGACCATTCTCGGAAACTTTATCGCCGGAATGGTTGCCGGACGACGCGCAGGGCTTTCTCATAAGGCTTCGTCCAATATCGGACTGACGATCGTATCACGGGGAGAGTTTTCGATTATTGTTGCGAACCTCGGGATAGCCGGCGGCCTGTCAGCCACATTAAAGCCGTTTGCCGCCTTATATGTCCTCATTCTGGCGATTTTAGGACCGCTTTTAACAAAGGAATCAAAACGAATCTACCGCCTGCTGAACAAAGTATTTAAATGGAAGCCCGATGTTCAGCCTGCAAGAAAACGGGGATAAAAAAAGCAGCACTGTGATCAGTGCTGTCTTCAGATTGTAGACAAAGTCCTAAAACGGTTTTTGTTTTAGGACTTTGTCACCTTTTCAGCGTGATTGAAAACCCTTGAAGTCTAGGAAGGACGAGCATTGGAGCGGAGCGAATGTTATGATTCGTGAGCACCAACGCGCAGGACTGACAACGAATGCGAGGGTTTGTCGACACGCTGAAAGCAGCACTGTGATCAGTGCTGCTTTGTCGTTTTCACAAAAATCTGCTCTAAATAGTTGATTTTTTCCTCCGTGTAGTGCTCAAATCGCTCATTGTACGATTTCGGATCTTTCGGATTGGCAAAGTGCGTGATCTTCCCTGTATCGCGGTCAATAAATTTACTTGCCGCGCCGCAGCCGATTCCGATAATCGTCTGCACCTCTTCCATAATCATGATGTTGTAGATGCTTTCTTGTCCCGGCAAAGAGTATCCGACGTTTTCAAGGTTTCCAAGGATGTTTTTCTGGCGGTATAAATAATAAGGCATGTATCCATGTTTTTTCGTCCAGGCTACCGCGTCATCCATCATTTGAGAAACCTCTTCCCTGCCGGCGACCTTGTACTTATGCTTGTTTCTCGTCATTTCTGACGCCCGTTTAAAGGAAAGCGTATGAACGGTAAGAGATTCCGGCATCAGCTTTTCCGTTTCTGCAAGGCTGTGTCTGAACTCCTTCACGCCTTCTCCAGGCAATCCGATAATCAAGTCCATGTTGATATTATTCATGCCGTGCCGGCGGGACAGATGATATTTCTCAATGGTCTCTTCAACCGTATGATGCCGTCCGATCGCCTTTAGCGTTTCGTTTTCATAGGATTGCGGATTGATGCTGATTCGGTCAATGTCATATTTGTTTAAAACGGCGAGCTTTTCTTCTGTAATCGTGTCAGGGCGGCCAGCTTCCACTGTAATCTCGCGAATGTGTTTCACATCCGGGAAGGAGCGGACCATTTCTTCATACAGCAGATCCATTTCCTCCGCTGTAATGCTTGTCGGCGTCCCGCCGCCAAAATAAATGGTTGTCACCTTCACATTATGCTTCTTCAGCCATTCACCGATTTTCTGCATTTCGTAATGCAGCCCCCATAAGAATGAGCCGACTCTGCCCGCCTGCCCTTGGATGGCATACGCAGGAAATGTGCAATACGCGCATTTTGTCGGACAAAACGGAATGCCAATATAAATACTGACTTCATCTTTCACTTGATACAAATCCGGCACTGCCGCCAGCTGCCGGTCAACAATGTCCTGCATTAATTCGATTTTCTCATCGTGAATTAAATAGTCTTTTCTCAATTCTGCATGCGCTTGCTCCTTCGGCATTCCGCTTTGCAGCTTTTTATGAAGCAGCTTTGTCGGCCGGATTCCTGTAAGGATTCCCCACTTTTGCGTGATGCCCGTGTGCGCTTGAAGAAGGTTGAGATATACATACGAAATCGTGTTTTTCACTTGCTTAAAAACTTCTTTTTCATTCATGTCGGGAGAGAAAGATTTTGTATGCTGTTCCGTGATGCCAGTTTCCTTCACCTCTCCCGAAACCGTCACACGCTCTTCCGTTTGTAAGCAGTCTAAAGAAATGACAACATCTGCGTGCTCCTCTCCGCCGTACACAAGCTCGCACTCTTCATAAAACAAATTTGCAATATTTTGCAGAGGCCGATGCAGGCGGTCATCATGTATGCCTTCTATTTTAATTTGCAACTTCATCACCTAATTTATCAAATTCAAAACTTTCTTTAGTGTACAGAAATAAACCGCTAAAATCAATCCGGCAAAAAAGCCGCCGCACCTGTCAGGGCGCGAGCGGCTTTTTTACACACGTTTCATGTGGAACTTATCAAGAAATCCTTTTCGCTGCTGCATTCGGAAGTATTCCTTCATCATGTAAGCGACACCTTGCTCATCATTGGACCTTGTGACCCAATCGGCCTTTCTCTTGATCTCCGGAGCGGCGTTCCCCATCGCTACCCCAAGACCTGCAAGTTCAATCATCGGAAGATCGTCATACTGGTGCCCAATGACCACGACATCATCCATGGTCAGCCCAAGTTCAGAAGCGACAAGGGCCAGGCCCGCTTCCTTCGAGACACCTTTCGGGACGATATTCAGCTTCTCGTCACTTACACGGATGACGTCAACCGCCGAAAAAGCTTTCGTAATCGTTTCTGTCATATCATGCTGAATATCGTGCTCCGTATACACCTCGATGACAGGCGCACTCACCGGCTCATCCATGAGAAGATCGCTTAATGATTCAACAAACTGGACGGGATAAAAGATCGGATCAGAGGGATGAATAAGTGCTTTCCCCAATAAATTAGAATTCACCTTTTTCTTGTTTCCAATGGAATACTTCTCGTGAAGAAGCCGAATATTGCATTGATAGCTCTCCAGCACTTGAACAATATTAAAAGTATGATCATCAGAAATTCTTTTTTCGAAAAACGGGGCGTCTATTTTCTCAGCGATGTATGCTCCGCTATGGGTGATCAGCTTGGCATCCAGCTTAAGCGATTTCGCTATTTTCTGTGCTGAACGAAAATGTCGGTTGGTCACGAGTGTGACGTAAATCCCTTTTTTCTTTACATATTCTATCGCGTCTTTCGTTGCCTGATGAATCTTTCCGTTCGACCGAAGCAGCGCTCCATCTATGTTTAAGGCAAGCAATTGTTTTGACACAGAGATGTCCCCCTCCTTGATGACTGTACTTGTGTATAGGATATGACCCTGTCTCTGTGTTTAGAACAACCTTTTCCGCCAAGCAAAAAAAGCCTGGCTCAGCAGACTTTATGTATGGCATGATGATAGGATACGATCGAAGCTGCCATTTTCCCTAATATCGTTATTTCGATTTACGAAAAATCATGTATCAGGAACCCCTTGTTTGACCAATGACGCGCTCCGAACACTTACTCTCTGTTGCTTATCCCCTCTATATAACGGCATGATATGCGACCGTATCCAATTGAAATCAGGTAAGTGTAGGCGCTTTCAATGCCATTATCTCAGTTTTTCTTGCTGATGACAAGGGTTTTTTTAACTAAAAAAAGTAACCAAATGATGTATACTAAGGTAGGATTTGTTGTTAATTTTTGGAGCTATCTACTTGATGCAGAACATATATTCCCGTACGATATAAACAATAAATGAAAAAGCGGTGATCAGATGGCTGATTTAAAAGAAATTTACAATGAAAAACTGATATCTCAATTGATACACCATATAAAGGCATCTTGCCCTGGTTTTCATCAAGGCCGCTTCGAGGAACATTTGCTGAAGGAAGACTGGCCTGAACTCGCTTTAAAAGAGCGGATGCGCCGCATTACAGCTTCCTTATACGAAACACTGCCAAAACCGTACAATGAAGCACTCGCTATTTTACGGGATGCAGCCCCTCATTTTAAAGGGCTCAGCGGCATTCTATTCCCTGATTATGTGGAACAGTATGGGTTAGCGCATTGGGACGAATCCATAAAGGCATTGGAATACTTTACACAATATTCTACCTCAGAATTTGCTGTAAGGCCTTTTTTGCTTTTAGATCAAGAAAAAATGATTGCGCAATTGCTAAAATGGTCTGAGCATGAAAATGAACACGTGAGAAGACTAGCGAGCGAAGGAAGCAGACCCCGGCTGCCGTGGGGAAAAACGATACCCGCTTTGAAATTGGACCCTTCCCCCGTTCTGCCGATCCTTGAGAAGCTGATGCAGGACGAGTCCTTGTATGTGAGGAAAAGCGTGGCCAATAACCTTAACGATATATCAAAAACGCACCCTCACTTGCTGAGAAAAGTCGCTGACCAATGGTACGGAACACATCGCTATGCCGATTGGATCATCAAACACGCCTATCGGACCTTATTAAAAAAGGGTGATCAACAGGCCTTAGCGCTGTTTGGTTATGAAAATGCTGATTTGATAGAATTACATGATTTCACATGCCAATCCAGCCGTATAGCCATTGGCGAAAGCCTTGAATTTTCTTTCTCTATTCATTCAGACAGGGATCAAAAAGTAAGAATTGAATACGCAATTGATTTTGTAAAAGCAAGAGGCCAGCGTCATCAAAAAGTATTTAAAATATCAGAAACAACCATAAGAAAAAACGAAACGAAGTCATACACAAAAGTTCATTCCTTTAGGGATCTAACCACCAGAAAACATTACAAAGGAATTCATACATTATCAGTAATCATCAATGGAGAGGCAAAAGATTCATTGGATTTCCAAGTTTGCTGACTGCATAAGAAAACCCCTTCTTTTCCAAGAAGGGATTTTGCTGTTTAGCCTTCGACACTGCCGTAAAGCTCTTCCAAAGGCTTCATAATGATTTTGTTCAATTCGCCGATCAGCATGCTCATGCGCTGCTCCGCTTCCATCAGCTGAGAAATTTTTTCGTGCTGCTGTACAAGCGCAACTGTTTTTTGAGCCTGCGTTACTTCTTCTTCTGTAATTTCTTCTCCTGCCATTTGTTTTTGCTGGAGTCTAAGCTGCACATCACGGAAGTTTTCAAACATGCGCTTTGCAGATTCATCTGCGTTTACTTCATCATAAAGGTTTTTTAAACGGGTGAACTCTTCGCTCCCGCGTAATGATTTTTCCAGGTCATATGCTACATCATAAAAATTAACAGCCATTGTAAATAGCTCCTTTCATCATTGCCATTTGACATACCACTCCACTATAACAGACTATGGAGCTCCTTTCATTAATCAAGGACCATTTCTTCTTAAAAAAGGGTGACAAACAACGCTTGAACCGCACCTATAATTCCGCCGAGAAGGCCTCCTAAATAGGTAATCATTTTAAATTCTTTTTTTGAAATGGACAGCACCATTTCTTCAAGACGCTGTACCGGGAATTGATCCACCTGCTCCTTGACGATTTCCTCAAGGCGCATCCGTTTTAAGACGCTTTCAAGATTGGCTGAAACGCCTTCAAGCAATTTGTCTAACAGTGCCGGCAGCATTTGCTGGGTCAATTCAGATTCATACCGGAGAGTAAGCGTTCCGATCGTCTTATTGAAGAAAGGGGCAGTCGAAAATGTTTGCAGCACTCTTCGTTTCAGGCTGAAAATGAGCGCCTTGGCATTCCATTTTTCATCTGCTTCATAAAACGTATACTCCTTCAGCTTGCCCCATTCGTTTTTCAAAAGGTCAGAAAGCAGCCTTTTTGTCTCGTCATTCCGCAAAAACTTCAGCAGCTCCGGCAACACGCGATCCGCGAGGCTGGTATTGCCCAAAAACATTTGCACCATGCTTCCAAGCATGCCGCGCTCTTTTAAAAAGTCATCAATCATATGGCCGAGACGGATTTTCCCTTCATCACTTTCAAAATAATTGATGCCGCGTGACAATATATATTCTGAGATCATCGGAATCTTTTCCTCAAGCTTTTCCTGCACTTCCAAAGGCACCAGCTCTTTTAACGATCGGTGTTCGTATTGGCGGAAAAGCTCATTCAGCTTATCATCCGTCCAGCTGCTGATCCATGCGTCTGCCGCTTCATCCGGACGCTTGATCCCGGCTCTTTCAAGCGCTTCTTTTACTGTCATTTCAGAAAGTGACAGCTTTTGAATCAGCTGTTCACCGACTTGTAGAGCCTGCTTTTTGGCTGTATCAGAGACGAGCCGCTTTTTAATGCCTTCAGGGGTTAAGAGATGATTGACGACCATCAGTCCCATTTGTTTTGCAAGCTCATCCCGTCTTCTCGGAATCAGTCCGGGTGTAAAAGGGACTCGTTTCCCAAACAAATAGTGCGCTTTATATGGCCTAAATAGCATTTGAATTGCTAAATGATTCGTCACCGCGCCAATGGCAGCGCCGATCACGATCATAAAAATAAAGGTTCCTGCAATACCCATTCCTATTCATCTTCCTCCATCTGTGCTTCATCTTTTTTCATATTGTTCATCATGTACCTATTCGTATTATAGAGGCTGATGCAATCACTTAGCAAACGAGGAGACAAATTCCTATTGTCAGAAAATCAGCTTGTCTATCTGGAATAGGGCAAGGTGAAGAATCGTAATCTGTAAAGTAGAATACCGTCAGCTGCGTTCGTCCTGAATGTTTTTACCGCAAAGCTGCTGACACCCGCCGGCAGCTTTTGAATAAAAGGGGGAGTCTCATCATGATAACACTCGGTTTTATGTCCTTATCCCGCCAGCATGAAGCGGATTATTCCGCAGAATTGGCCAAAAGAGCACCCGAATTCGGCATACGATTCATCCGGTTTACACCGTTCGATATTTCACCTGACACGTTGCGTGTCAAAGCCTCGGTCTATCATTCGGCCAACAGCACTTGGAACGAAACTGAATTAGCCATTCCAGAATATATTTATGACCGCTGTTTTTACGGCAAAGATTCACAATCCCAAAAAGCAAAGCCGATCGTTGAATGGCTCAAAAAATATCCGAAAACAGAATTCATCGGCCGGGGGCTTCCTGATAAATGGACTGTCCTTCATGATTTGCAGCAGCACGCTGTGATCAATCCTTATATTCCGGAGACGATGAAGGTGAGCCGCTATGAGCAAATCCATTCCTTTTTATCCAAGGATAAAGCCTGCATCCTAAAACCGGCGTTCGGCGCAGGAGGCAGAGGCGTTATTCTATTGGCGCTCGGCAAGAAACACATAACCGCCACGTATCACATCGGAAAGGATAAGCAGACAAAAACCTTTTCCAACCATGCTTCTTTTAAAACATGGTGCAAAAAAGTGCTACAGCATCACTATTTGCTTCAGCCTTATTTAAATATTCAAGATAAAGAGCAATACCCATGTGATATCCGCCTGTTCATGGAAAAAAACGAAGCAGGTGAATGGAATACAGTGGGAAAGGCCGTGAGACGCGGATATAAACACGGGCTGCTAGCCAATTTGTCAGGCGGGTCTGATGTACTTACATTCGATTCTTGGTTTGAAGGTATACCGAAAAGACAGCAAGTGGTCTTACTTGATGACGTGTTCTCGATTACCCAGTCGGTTCCTTATTATCTTGATGAGCGCTATGGGCCTCTGTTTGAACTAGGCCTCGATATATGCCTTGCGAAGGACGGGAGGATCTGGATATTGGATATTAATTCCAAACCAGGCAGAAAGTCAATTTTGCGAGTCTCTCCCGAGCAAAAAGAACAAATGTACACTTGTCCCCTAAAACGCTGCCAATATCTGTTTTCTGAGCAAAGCCGGAAAGGAGTTCTTCCGCGTGAATCATAAACGGTTTTTGATCGGCATAGACAAAACCAGTGAAAACACCTTAATTTTGCCCTTTTCGCTGAAAAGAGACGGTCTCTTGCATGCCGCGTTCGGAACGAAGGTTGTCAGATGCCACGTTTCTTACAGACGGCATTTAGAACAAACCGTCCTTCTCTCTGAAAATCTGTTTCACGAGCTTTTTCTTCCCCATCGAAGCAGAGCTGACATTCTGATTCATGATCATACGGTACATATCGGGCCGTTAATCGGCATCTTTACGGCAGGGTTTACCGTATCACTTGAACGCCCATTTAAGGATCGCTCCCTCTTTTTTTCAAAGCTTCTCACATTACACGAGCAAGCAGGAGGCTACTGCTTCGTGTTTGGCGCTCACCAAATCAATTGGGAGGAAGGTACGATTGAGGGGCTCCTTTACAGGGAAAACGGCTGGGAGAAAAAAGTCGTCCCGCTGCCGAACGTCGTTTATGACCGTTTGCCAAACCGAAAAATTGAAGATTCGCTTCTCTTGCAACATACAAAAAAGAGACTCATCGATGAATACCAGATTCCATGGTTTAATAAAACGTTTTTTAATAAATGGAGCGTTCATCAATTGCTCGAAAAAGATCCGAGAACAGCCCCTTTTCTGCCGAAATCCGCGCTGGCACCGTCTGAGGAGCGGATCGATGAGCTTTGTGACGCATACAAAAAAGTTTATATAAAACCGGCCAACGGAGCACTCGGAACCGGCATTTACCAGCTGACAAAAACAGACGATGGCCTGACAGTGAAACATACGAATGATGCTAAAACGTTTTCTTCAGTTGAATATTCCGATGCCGCTTCATTTCTGAAAGAATTTCAAAAACAGCACAATCTGTCCGATTTTCTCATTCAGCAAGGTGTCGATTTGATTAAGTTTCAAGGCAAACCAGCGGATTTCCGTGTCCATACCAATAAAAACAGAAAAGGAAAATGGACTGTGACAGCAATCGCCGTGAAAATTTCCGGAGAAAACAGCATTACAACACATCTTTCTAATGGCGGAATCGTCAAAACACTTGCAGAAGTATACGGTAATCCCGCTGAAAGAATTGAGGTCATTAAAAAGCTTTCTGCTGCAGCACTGACAGCAAGCCATGTGCTTCACGACCATATCGAAGGGTTGATCGGGGAGATCGGTTTCGATTTTGGCATAGATCAGAACGGTAAAGTATGGATGTTTGAAGCGAATTCACGTCCGGGTCGCAGTATTTTTTCTCATCCGAATTTGCATCATGTTGATTCTCTGACAAAACGAAGAAGCTTTGAATACGCGTCATATCTATCCGAGAAGGCGATTATCTCCCCTGAAGCGCTATGGCCTTCGTAATCTGCCCGCTTTTTTGATAAGCGGGCTTTTCTTTATCCGTCGCTGGGACAAACTGCTTCACAATTAGGCCTACAATGATGTTCTGAAACAGTGGTACAATAAAAATAATTCGTTCGTCACCAGGTCATTTGATATCAATAGTAAGGAGCGTGGCCGCCATGATTTCTCATTTCAGCTGGAAACCGTTGTTCCAAAAAGAAAAGCTGCCCGGATGGAGAATTTCGTTTTATTATAAAGGAACCCATTATGAAGGCATCTATCATAAAAGCGGTGAAATTGAATGGGGAGATTTGTTTCCCGCCCGCGCTGATGAACCTGCTCTTACAAACGAAATACATGAACTGATGCTTTTTCATATTTATGACTAGCTTAGCCTGGACGGCTAAGCTTTTTTTATGCCTTCTCAACATTTACCACTCAATTTTTCGCATGCGTCCTCGGCCATTTTAACATAATACTAGTAACAAGCCGGCAAAGCATTGGGTTACGCCGAGGCGGCAGTGACACCCGAGACGGGTCCACAGACTGGTGCAACTCCAGTTAACCCAACCATACTAAACAAAAAGGAGATTTTACACATGGCTAACCAAAACTCTTCAAATCAATTATTAGTTCCTGGCGCAGCTCAGGCTATCGATCAAATGAAACTTGAAATCGCTTCTGAGTTCGGCGTTAACCTTGGAGCGGATACAACTTCCCGCGCTAACGGTTCTGTCGGTGGAGAAATCACTAAGCGTTTAGTCTCTTTTGCTCAGCAGCATATGGGCGGCAGCGTACAATAACAACTCAATATCTGGCTATAGAGGGCGCATTTTCCGCGCTCTCTTTCTATTTGTCACCCTTTTTTCCCGCTTCACATATCCTAGAAAAAAAGGGAGGGAATGAGGGTGGCATTCATCGCCTTTGTGAATTGGGAGCTGGTTCAGTTCGTCAGTATATCCATGCTTCATGAATATGTTTCCCATCGTTCTGCCTATATGTACAGGTATTCTTTCCCGCGCTGTTCAAACTGAAAGCATCCTTTTATAATGAGGGGCAAGGAGGTTTTTTGATGAGAATCGCTTTATTTGGAGCCAGCGGGCGCGTCGGACAAGCTTTTTTGAAACAAGCGGCCGCAGATGGACAATTTGATATGTACGCTCTACTCAGAGCTCAGCAATCTGGGCTTCCCCTTCCAGAAGACCGGCTCATCATGGGAAATGCGCGCCGCCGGGAAGATGTGGAAAAAGTTGTGAAGGATGCTGAAATCGTGATCAGCTGTCTCGGCACGGATGGTGATGATACCTTGTCTGTAGCGATGGCAAATATAATCGCCATTATGAAAGAACAGCATATCAAACGGGTGATTACGATCGGTACCGCAGGCATTCTTAATTCCCGATATGAACCGGGAAAGTACCGGTTTGAAACAAGTGAATCAAAACGAAAGCTAACCCGAGCAGCCAAGGAGCATGCAAAAGTATACGAAATGCTAAAAGAATCATCTTTAGACTGGACAATCATCTGCCCCACTTACCTCCCGGACGGAGCAGCAACCGGCGAGTACCGTGTGGAGCGTAACGTTTTGCCGGAGGGCGGCACAAGCATTACGGTCGGCGATACAGCTAATTTTTTATATCATGAGCTCATTACAGGCGAGTATGCCGGATATCGTGCCGGACTGGCCTATTAACTACATAACAACCCCAAAACACGATTGTTTTGGGGTTGTGAGCATTATGCGATGGAATGTTTCTTGCCTTTTTGCAGCTCATACATTTGATAGTATTGTCCTTTGACCGCCATTAATTCCTCATGGTTCCCTCTCTCAACAATTTCTCCTTTATCAAGGACCAAAATCTGATCTGCGTTTCTGATTGTTGAAAGCCGATGGGCGATGACGAAAGTGGTGCGTCCTTGTTTTACGACATCGAGCGCCTTCTGGATCACGGCCTCTGTCTCTGTATCAATATGCGCCGTAGCTTCATCTAAGATCAAAATAGCGGGATCAAAGGCCAGAGCTCTTGCGAAAGATATTAATTGCCGCTCTCCAGAAGATAGCGTGCTCCCTTTTTCAATCACCGGTTCATTGATGCCTTGGGGCAGCTTTTCCAAAAGGCTCTCGGCCCCGACTTGCCGCAGCGCTTTTTTGATCTTTTCATCGGTCATGTTTTCATCATCAAGGCTTACGTTAGAACCGATCGTGCCCGAGAATAGGTAAGGGTCCTGAAGGACAATGCCCATGTGGGATCTGAGTTCCTGTCTTGACATGTTGTAAATGCTTTTTCCATCAATCAGAACATCTCCTTTTTGCGCATCATAAAAACGAAACAAAAGATTCAAAATCGAGCTTTTTCCTGATCCTGTATGGCCAACGAGCGCTACAGTTTCGCCTTTTTGTGCGGTAAAGGAAATATGTTTTAATACCTCTTCACCGTTTTGATATGCAAATGACACATTACGAAATTCAACCCGTCCCAGCGCACGCTCCTTTGCAGGCTCACCTGCTTCTTCCGTATTCTTTTCTTCAAGCAGTTCGAAAACACGCCCGGCGGAAACCCGTGCCAGCTCCAGCTTTGAAAACTGGTTGACAATGCCTGTGATCGGCTGAAATAACCGGTTTAAATAATCAACAAACGCGTACAGCACGCCGACAGAAACAATTCCAGCCGCATTCAGGCTCGCACCGCCAAAGTGCCAGATCAGACTGACAAACGCAAGGTTTCGGATCACATTGACAAGGTTATGGGACATTAAGGAGTTTAAATTCAGCATCCTGTTTTGAAAATAAAAATGAGATTCATTTAATTTCTCAAATTCTCTCATCGTTTCCTTCTGGTGGCGGAAAGCCTGAATAATGGTCATGCCTTGAATGGACTCATTCATCTTTGCGTTAATGTCACTGTTGATCGAGCGGATTTTTCGATTGTAATAAGACGCGTATTTTCGGTAGATAACTGACCACAGACAGATGATCGGCACAATGGCCAGGCACACTAACGCGAGCTTCACATCAAGCAGAAACAAAGCTGCGAATATGCCGACCATATAGATTCCGCTTGTCACAAATGTTGACAGCACTGTGACATATAAATCCCTGACGGCTTCCGTATCATTGGTAATCCGCGCAACCACTTTGCCTGCGGGAAGGTTATCAAAATAGCGTATTGGCATTTTCTGTATATGCGAAAACACGTCCTGCCTCATCCTCTGAATAATCCGATTGGCGCTCATCTGCAGCAAATAATGCTGTCCGTATTGAAAAAATACAGAAAAGACGAGCAAGCCTCCATAAAGACAGATCAGAAACATCATTCCTCTTATTTCCGGCTGATAGAACTGGAAAACTTCCTCTTTTGTCAGCTTTTCGGCAGCATATGTCCGGCTCTTGTCTCCGTTTGTGATTGTCAGCTTTCCTTCAGAAACCGTTCTGTTCCCGTCAAAGCTGACAGCCTGATCAACAAAATAGAACGCCATCCCCACTTGATAAATATGCGCTTCTTTTTCTTGAGAAACAGGTTCCTGCATACGGTCCTCTCTTACATAAGAGGTGCCGTGAAACTGAACGGCGTTTTTATCTTTTTCCGCAGCTTCATACCAAGTTTTCTCAATACCGAGGATATGATCGTCAATCATTTTTTTGCCGATAAACGGCCCAGTCAGTTCTGCTCCTACGGCGACAGCTAGCAAAACGACGGCTATGATCAGCAATTTCCGATAAAGGAGTGCGTATCTCCATAACGTTTTTCCTGTTTTCATGCCCCTGCTCCCCCTTCTTCCGCAGTGAACAGCTGCTGTCTTTCATATTGTTCCCGGTACCACCCATTATTGGCCATCAGCTCTTGATGGGTGCCTCTCTCAGCAATCACGCCGCCGTCTATCACAAGGATCAAGTCAGCATGCTCTACCGCGGATAAACGGTGCGTCAAAATAAATGTCGTTTTTCCTTTGCGGTTTTCTTTGATATTGCTGATAATCGCCGCCTCTGTTTTGGCATCCACAGCAGAAAGCGAATCATCCAGGATCAAAATCTCCGGATTCGCCATAAGGGCTCTCGCAATCGAAATTCTTTGTTTCTGCCCGCCGGACAGCGCCACGCCTTTTTCGCCGACCATTGTCTCCAAGCCGGACGGAAGCATGTGCACATCCTTTTCAAAATGTGCTTCGGCAATGGCTTGCCGAACCTCTTCATCACTCGCATCCTGTTTTCCGTATAGAATATTTTCTTTTACCGTCCGCGAGAACAGCAAATGATCCTGCGGCACATATCCGATCCACCCGCGTAGCCGGTCAAGAGGGATCTGCTGAATTGGTATGCCTGAGAACGTGATGCTCCCTTTGCCTGCGGGATACTGGCGCAAAAGCTGCTTAATAATCGTCGTTTTTCCGCTCCCGGTTTTCCCGGCAATCCCGACAGTCTGCCCTTTTTGCACCGCAAACGAAACATCTTGAATATTGCTGCTTGTTGAGCTTGGATATGTAAAGCTGACATGGCTGAAAACAATATCTCCAGGCTCTTTCAGTTCAGCGGGCTGCTTTGGATCTGTCACGTCCGGCTCATAAGAAAGAGTTTCATTCACCCTGTCTAATGACGCATTGCCGCGTTGCATCACATTAATGAGTTCACCGATTGCAAACATCGGCCAAATCATCATGCCGAGATAAACGTTAAAGGAAACAAGCTCGCCAAGCGTCAGTTCATTCCGAAACACAAGAAACGCTCCATAACCGAGCCCGATCAGATAGCTGGCGCCGACAAGCAGCTTCACTGTCGGCTCAAATAGCGAATCTATAAATGCCACTTTCATATTTTTCTGGTAAACATCAGCGGTCATTTCATGAAACCGGCGGACATCGTTTGTTTCCTGCACATACGCGCGAATCACCCGCACGCCTGAAACAGATTCAAGTACCTTGTCATTCAGCGCCCCGAACGCATTTTGGGCCTCCGTAAACCGCTCATGAATTTTACTTCCGTATAGACTGATGGCAATCGCCATAATAGGAAGCGGGAGAATGGCGGCAAAGGTCAGCTTCCAGCTGATCAGAAATCCCATCGTCAAAAAGATCGTCATCATAAACATCGTAGAATCGACTAATGTCAAGATGCCAAACCCCGTCGTTAAACTGACAGCCTGAAGGTCATTTGTCCCCCGCGCCATCAAATCGCCTGTCCGGTTCTTTTCATAAAACGGCGGAGACATGGCCAGCAGATGCCCCATCAGCTTCGTACGAAGAATTCTCTCCATCAGATTCGCTCCGCCAAACAGCTGGTGCATCCAAAAATAAGACATGATATACACGACCGCCGTCAGCACAATAAAGATACCGATATAAAACAGCAGCCCATCCGCAGTAAACGCCCCAGATTTCATATCATCTATGGCGTTTCCCAAGAGCTTCGGCGGAAACATTTCAATGACATTGACTCCTAATAAGAGCACAATCGCAATTGTATAGCGCAGCCAGTATGCTTTAAAAAACCAGCCAAGCTTTTTCAATACTGAGAACATCAATCCTCATCTCCTTTATCTCATCAGCCGCCTTCTATTTTTTCCTTGCTTCCTTTTTCGTTCAGTTTGGTACAAGTTGGTCTTGTCTCTGTATTTTTCTTCACATCCCATACACCTGTCCTTCCTTGATTTTGTATATAAAAAAGGCATGAAGCGTCAGCTCCATGCCTTTTTTAACCAATATGATATGCATAGCGCTTTTCAGCGCGCGGCTAGACTTAAAAAACCGTTCAATCAAACAGAACATGGGGTTTGCCGCGCCAATATGAAGCTGTTTTGTAAACACGCAAATTCCTTGGCATAGCAAACCCTCCTTCCATTTTTCGTCTTTTTTTCATCATATAAACAAAACCTTTTTTGTCAATATTTTCTTCATAAGGAAATGGTTAATTGTACTAGGATCCGGGTATTGTCTTGTAAGACGTTTTTGAAAGGGTGAGAATGATGTTTCATGCTGAACGTATTATCGTTGCGTTTGACGGAAGTGAAAACAGTAAGAGAGCGCTTCAGACAGCCATTGATCTTGCTAAAACCGTAAATGCCGCCATTACCATCGCCCATTCACATGATGTGAAGGACACTCAGACCATCATCGACCCGCCAAGGCCCGAAGCGGGAGCAAGCTATATTGGCGGTGGCATGACGAATGTTCCTGATCCTCTTATATCAGATGTCGCACCAACTCAGCCAGTCATCTACGAAGACCGTACGGAAGAAGTCATCGCCGAAGCCAGAATGATGCTCAATGACCAGCAGGCCGATGGAGATATCGATATAGTAGAAGGCGATGCGGCAGAGTCGATTATTGAGCACGCAACCCGCATTTCCGCCGATTTGATCGTAACCGGAAGCAGAGATCAAAACAAGCTGAAAAAGTTATTATTTGGAAGTGTGAGCGAAAAACTTTCAGCGAAATCAGATATACCCGTCCTGATTGTAAAGTGAGCACGCCCTGTGCTCACTTTTTTAAATTCAAAATTGTGAAAAAACATAGATTTTCGTTTTTTTCTGTTATAATGCTTTCGTGCCCAAAAGCACAAAAGCATTAAAGATCATATGGGGTGTTATTTTGGATTCTCAAAAAAAGCTGACGTTTCCGTTAGCCGTCGGTTTATTTATATTGATGTTAGGCATTATTATTTCTTGCTTGTTTTTGCTTCATATAGAACCGCATATCCCGCTGTTTCTATGTGTTATTACCCTTTCAGCAGCCGGTTTATGGTGCGGGTTCCCTTGGAAGACCCTAGAAAAAGGAATGGCCGATGGGATCAAGAACGGCGTACAGCCGATTATCGTTCTGGCGCTGATCGGCATCTTAATCGGCGCTTGGATGTACAGCGGCGCCATACCGTCCGTGACAGTTTATGTCCTGTCCTTTATTGAACCCAGCCACCTTCTTTTGACTGCTTTGTTTTCCTGCATGATCATCAGCACGCTTGTCGGCTCAAGCCTGACAACTGTGAGCACGATTGGAGTCGCACTGATCGGCGTGGCGAGCGCGGCCGGTGTTCCGCTTGAATGGGTGGCAGGTGCGGTCATATGCGGCGCATGCTTTGGTGATAAAATGTCGCCGATGTCGGATACAACCAATTTTGCCGCCGGTATAGGCGAAATACCGATTTTTGAGCACATTCGCCATATGATGGGCACTACTATTCCGGCTTTGCTTATCACCGTCGTGCTGTTTTACTTTCTCGGTTTATCAGTATCCGCGGACACTGCTTCTACCGATGATATTCAACATGTCATAACCGGAATCAAGGATGCTGCGAATGTGACGCCATGGGCGCTTCTTTCACCGCTCTTAGTCGTTTTGCTGGCGGTTAAGCGTGTCCCCGTCATTCCCGTTCTGACTGCCGGAATTATTTCCTCGGGAATGTTAACGGCTATATTTGTCCCTGACAGCAGCATACAAGGGTTTATGACAGCTTTGCAACATGGCACGGCGTTCGAAACTGACAATGAGCCTGCCGCTAAAATCATCAACAGAGGCGGACTGCAATCCATGATGGGCTCAGTTTCGCTCATTATCATCGCTTTTGCACTCGGCGGATTGATGGAGAAAATCGGATTGATTTCCGCGCTGTTGGAGGGTGTCATGAAAGGCATCCGCTCAAAAGGCCAGCTGATTGCGGCAACTGTCTGTTCAAGCATCGGCGTCAATTTGGCAACTGGTGAACAATATTTATCGATACTAATACCGGGACAATCATTTAAAACCTTATACGACAAACAAAACATCCAGCGAAAATTTCTTTCCAGATCCTTAGAGGACGGCGGGACATTAATGAATCCGTTGATCCCTTGGGGCGTATGCGGAGCCTTTATGGCAAGCGCGCTTGGCGTTCCCGTCATAGACTATATCCCGTTTGCATTCTTCCTTTATATATCTCCGATGCTCTCAATTCTGGTTGGATTTATTAAAAAATAAAAAGAGCCCCGCTTGCAAAAAGCGGGCTCTTTTTTATGCTTCATTCCGGAATGATCTCTGCCTGCTGAATGCTTTCTTGAAAAGCAGCCTGAAGCTGTTTTGTCACCGGTCCGGGTATGCCGCTTCCGACCGATTCTCCATCGAGCGTCACAACCGGAATGATCTCTGCCGTCGTAGATGAAATAAAGATCTCTTCCGCCTGTTTCAGTTCTTCCTCACTGACAGGCGTCTCATCAAACTTGATGCCGTTCTTTTCAATCAGCCCTAAAATATTCATCCGTGTAATGCCATTAAGAATGAGCCTGTTAGCCGGATGCGTTCGCACCGTCCCGTTGATAACGGCGTAAACGTTAGAGGATGTACCTTCCGTAACAACACCGTCTCTTATTAAAATGGCCTCAAATGCTCCCGCTTCATAGGCCTTTTGCTTCGTCATGACATTGTACAGTAAATTCAGACTTTTAATGTCACATCTCAGCCAGCGAAGATCCTCATCTGTAATGGCTGCCACTCCGTATGCCTGTTCTTGCTGGGGTTTTTTCACAGAAAATGTGTAAGCAGTCGTCTGCGGCTCAAGTCCAGCTTCATACTGATGCTTTCGCGGCGCCACACCTCTTGTCGTCTGAATGTATACCGCTCCCTCACTGACCGCATTCTCCTGTACAAGCTTTTGCAGGTCCCACTCGAGGTCTTCTCTACTAAACGGCAATGATATTCCAATTTCAGCCGCACTTCTGAAAAAACGCTCAGCATGCTCACGCAAGCCGAACAAAACTCCTTTGTACACCCTGATAACCTCATAGATCCCATCGCCAAACTGATAACCGCGATCTTCCAAATCGATCGAAGCTTCGCTGCGCCCAACCAGCTGGCCATTGACTAAAACCTTCATAAAAGCACTCCCTTTGCGAGATTTCCCTGGTGTTTTTCAAGCTGCCATTGTCACTTATTCTACCATATTGGATGAGCTGAAAAACAGAAAGATCAAGAGATCTATAGCGGGAAGGCGTTTAATTTTTTCTTAAAATCTGACATTTCGACAATTTTTCTATGTTCTTTCCATTTTTGTTCCTGTATACTTGATTGGTAATACATAGGTTGTAAACATATGGCATCTTTCTAAACTGCCTGTTGTACAGCGATATGTAGAGATTTTATGCCAACGGAGAGATTGTTATGCGACAAACGAGAGGAGACACTTCTCCATCTGCAGTTTCGCTTGCTTTTAAATTTGCAAGTTTAGCAGTTTTATGTGTACTGCTTTTGATGATGGTGATGTTGGGTTATTCCAACAGCTCAACGAAAGCAAAGGAAGTCACTGTCACAACAAACGGCCAGCTTCGCAATGAGAAGGAAAGCTTGAAGCTGAAAAGCGACTCCCCCGATCTGCTGATCAAACATCTGCAGACGAAACAGAACATGGGAGACAAAACGGTTTACCTAACCTTCGATGACGGCCCGTCAGCCTATACAAACCGCTTGCTCGACGTACTGAAACAAGCTGATGTCAAAGCGACATTTTTTATGCTGTCACCGCGGATGATTGAATTCAAACAAGCTGTGAAAAGGTCGGAAAAGGAAGGCCATGCACTCGGTTTACACGGCGTCACCCATAATAACAAATTATTCTATCAAACACCGACATCTCCGTTAAAGGAAATGCAGGCGGCGCGTGATACGCTGCAAGACATTACAGGATATAAAACCGATCTTGTCAGAACGCCATACGGCAGCAAGCCGTCACTGACCGCCTCACAAGTCCGCAATCTTGAGAAAGGCGGTTTTGTGTACTGGGATTGGACCATTGACAGCATGGACTGGAAATACCGGAATTCAGAATATGTGACGGCCGTACTACAGCAGCTGGAGAATATGGAACATAGCCATTCAAGCAGGCCATATGTCATTCTCATGCATGATCTTCCGGCTACTGTGAACGCGCTGCCGGCATTAATCCATAAGCTAAAAGAAAAAGGCTATTCCTTTGGAGTGTTAGAGGACACAATGGTTCCTGTTCACGAATAAAAAAGTGAGGCGCGATTATGCGGCCTCACTTTTTTATTCCCAAACTTCGGGCAAACTCTCCAATTTTTTGATGAATGACCATGTCAAACAAGCTGTCGCAATACGTCGGCTCTAGGTTAATGATGACTTTCTTTATGCCGGGAATCCGGCTTGCGTCCTCAGGCACAAACCTTGCCGGAGCGACTTCGAGAGACGTGCCGATGACCAATAAAAGATCTGCTTGATCCAGCTTTTCATAAAGGGTCTCAAAGTGCAAGACGGCATCGCCAAAGAGAACCACATCGGTTTTTAATACCGTTCCGCAAATCCCACCATCTTTTCCGGCCGCCGTACACTCCGGCACCTCCCGCTCCAGCAAATGAGGCAACTCATACTGTGCGCCGCATGCCGGGCAGGCTCCTGTCTGAATAGAACCATGCAATTCGTACACATGTCTGCTTCCGGCTTTTTTATGAAGTCCATCAATGTTTTGCGTAAAGATATCGACCTGCTTCCCTTGCTTCTCCAGCTCAGCTAAAAGCAAGTGCCCTTCATTCGGTTCAAAGCTGCCGCTCATTTTCATCTGGAACAATTCTTTAAATTTGGGCCAAAACAGACGCGGGTGGCTCAAAAAATATTCAAGGCTCATCGCTTCCATTCTTGAGGCATCCTCCGTCCAAATCCCCCCTGCTGAACGAAAGTCGGGAATTCCTGATTCAGTGCTCATTCCAGCTCCGGTCAGCACGACAATTCGCTGTCCTTCATTTAGAATATGTTTGAATGCTTCCAACTCAACACCGCCTTTTTCTCTTATTTTACCACGAAAAAAACTCCGCCTCTGTCAGACGAAGTCTTTCCCTTTTTAAGCCCGTTCCTTTTCTTCTTTACTACCATTCACTTGGAACGGATCATTTTGATGTTTTTGCTTTACAAAAACCATTTGGCCGGGATATGCGAACTCGACGCCTTCTGCGGCGAGGATTTCAATGATTTTATAGTTAATATCCTCTCTAACATCGAGGTTTTCAGCCCAAACCGCTGTTTTTGTATAGAAGTTGAAAAATAAATTGTAGTAGCTGTCGGCAAACGTATCAAAGTTGACCATGATCGTTTCATTATCAACGCCCTCATGTTCTAAAAGCATGGTTCTGAGAGAACGAATGGAGCGATCGAGGTTCTCAATCGGCGTTGCGTAAGACACATGGATGGAAAACGTGATCTGGCGTTTGGTCATTCTTGTCCAGTTCGTGATCGCTTCCATCGACAGCGTAGAGTTCGGCACCGTTACAAGCGCCCCCTGTGCGGTTCTGAATCTCGTGCTTCTGAAGGTAATATCCTCTACTGAGCCCGTTACCGTCGACGTCTCCACCCAGTCACCGATGGTAAACGGCTTTTCGGTAATAATAATGATTCCGCCGAAGAAGTTGCTGATGGTATCCTTCGCTGCAAGCGCAAAAGCAAGTCCGCCAAGTCCGAGGCCTGCCACAAATCCATTGACATCATAATTGAATTCCTGAGCGATCACACTGACACTGAGCGCAACGATGACAAAACGAAGCAATTTGGACAAAAACGGCGCCAGAATGTCATCCATGTCCAGCTCGAAGCGCTGATTCACCTTATGGAAGATAAACGACGACGCTGCGGTCAAATTACAAAGCCCCCAGCACAAAAGCGCCACAATCAGTGAGCGGTATATGTTGCTGATGAGAGGCATTTGTTCGTCTAAAAACGGTGAATACCGGATCGCTAAAAACAGCCCTAATGCCACAAAAAACCATCTGGCCGGCTTTTCAAATGCCACAACCACCTGTTTGAAAATTTCTGTTTTCCGCCGATTCGTGAGATTAAAAAGCAACTGAAAAAAATATCTTGTAAACAGTTTTCTAAGTATAAGAAACACCAGCAAAATCGCTAAGCTGATGCCGATTTGTATCATTTTATCGAGTGTGAAGTATTGCTGCAGATCATCTAGCATAAGAGTCTCCCTTCTATTTAAATCAAATGTTTATTATACTAAAAGATTCGTAAAGATGCTCATCTAAATGTCTATTTTTCAGCACAAAACCCCGGCATTCCGCCGGGGTCATTTCTCAAATGATCTATTCAGCCAGATTCAATAGGGACAGTCACTTACTTTTTTTCGTTTGTGTCTGATCAAGGAGAGTTGCTTTTTGCATTTCAGCGTCCGTTTCGGCTTTAATTCTTTCCTCCACTCTGATTCTCCCTTTTCCCATGATCTCGCCTCCTTTTTTGCTATTATAAAGTAACAGAGTGTTTTGTGAAGATGTCGAAAGCCCCAAATTCTTGACGAAAAAGGTTCTGATACGCTGAGTGTCTTTTTTTTAGTTATACGCGATTTCCAGCCCGGACCATTCCGATATGGCAGAAAAAATTCACCAGTTTGTATCGCCGCGCATATATGGATTTGATACAATAACAGAAATGCCCATATGAGGAGCTGACTTAGCGTGTACACCATTGCCCACCGCGGAGCATCAGGTTACGCTCCGGAAAATACGTTTGCCGCATTTGACCTCGCGGCGGAAATGAATGCAGATATGATCGAACTGGATGTCCAGCTTACAAAAGACAGGCAGATTGTTGTGATACACGATGACAGGGTTGACCGAACAACAAACGGATCGGGTTTTGTTAAGGATTTTACATTGGAGGAATTGAGAAAGCTAGATGCAGGGAGCTGGTACGGCCCCGCTTTTCAGGGAGAGCGCATTCCAACCTTGGAAGAGGTCCTCAAGCGCTATCACAAAAAAATCGGCCTACTAATTGAATTAAAAGGCCATCCATCTCAAATCGGAATTGAAAAAGAAGCGGGACAGCTGTTACGGCAATTTTCTTTTTCTGTCGATAATATTGTTCAATCCTTTCAGTTCCGCTCCGTCCAGAGGTTCCGTGAGCTTTATCCATCATTTCCGACAGCAGTTATTACAAGGCCCAACTTTGGCATGCTGCCCAGAAATCAGCTGAAGGCCTGCCAATCTATCGCAAACTATGTCAATATTAAATACACAAGACTCAATCGTCTGATGATCGCTTCTGCCCATAAACATGGCTTAAAAGTATTTGCATGGACTGTTAAAAACCAAAAAACAGCAGCGAAATTACAAGCCATGGGCGTGGACGGTATCGTAACAGACTACCCGGATTTCATCAAAAAGGATGGCAAATATGAAAATGTATAGCGCGGTTTTTATCGGAGGCGCGCTTGGCGCCCTTCTCCGGTACGGAATAAACATGTGGATACAGACCGATCAGTTCCCGGCAGCAACCTGGCTCGAAAACGCGGCAGGCAGCCTTCTATTAGGCATTCTGACCGGTTTTTTTATGATCAGGGCAAAACGGCCTCTGCTGTCGGCTTTTATAGGCACTGGCTTTTGCGGCGGCTTTACAACAATGTCCACATTTTCTAAAGAAACGGTGATGCTTTTACAAGCACAATCCTCACTGGCTATTTTGTATGCGGCGGTATCATTGACAGCAGGAATCGTTCTTGCGCTGATCGGCGTACTGGCGGGACGGCGCATAGCCGGCAACCAGCAAAGAAAGGAGATGCGGGAAAATTGACACTGGCGGGTATTTTGATAGCGGGCGGCCTTGGCGCGATGCTGCGCTTTTGGCTTGGCAATGTCGTCACCGCCAAAACCAAAGGTCTTAGCCTGCCCATTGGCATACTAACAATTAATATTCTGGGAGCTCTTGGGCTGGGAATGTTTACAGGGCTTCACATCGCCAATGATTCGGCCTCCCTCATCATGGGCACGGGATTTTTCGGCGCCTTTACAACCTTTTCCACTTTCAGCGTTGAAAGTGTGCAGCTCCTGCTGGCCAAACGCGTTATGGAAAGCATCCTGTACATCACCCTAACGCTTTGCGGGTCAATGTTGGCGTTTTGGTGCGGCTGGACAATTGCAACGTAAAAAAACCTTGAGCTTATTTCTCGCTCAAGGTCGCACTGTTCAGCATCACAGGCTCGGGCAGCGGCAGCGTGTGGTGCGCCGTAACCCCGGTTGTGCTGCCGGCTTCTTCTTTTATCTCGATTTGTTTGATTAATCGGCCGTCCATCTTCAGCACTCTTATTGTATAGGAACCGATGCGGATGGATTCACCGGTCTCAATATCGATGTTTTCTTTCAATATCAGCCCGCCGATCGTATCGACGTCTTCTTGAATCGATGCGCCGAGAAGGCTGTTCACCTCATCAATCCGAACCTTACCGTCCATGACATAATGGCACTCGCCAAGGTTTTGGATCAGCGGCTGTTCATCCTCATCAAATTCATCTCGGATCTCGCCGACAATTTCTTCAAGAATATCCTCTGTGGTCACAAGCCCCGAGGTTCCTCCGTATTCATCCGACAATATGGCCATATGAATGCGTTCACGCTGCATTTTAATCAGCAAGTCATGAACCGGGATGGTTTCAATCACTTCGATTACAGGCCGTACATACGGATGGATCGTCATCTTCATTCGTTCCTCTTCTGTCATAAACAGCAAATCAGAAAACAAATGCTTCGTATTGACCAAACCGATGACACTGTCTTTGTCCCCATCTGTAACAGGCCAGCGCGTGTATTTTTCCTTCAGCATGACTTCAAGCATCTCTGCCATCGTCATCTCTGTTGACACAGCGGCTATTTCCTTCCGCGGTATCATAATTTCTTTGGCGATCCGATTATCAAATTCAAAAATCTTATTTACATATTTATATTCAGACGGATTAATCTCTCCGTTTCTCAAACTCTCAGACAACAGCATTCTGAGTTCTTCCTCAGAATGGGAACCATCATGCTCTGACGCAGGCTTTAAACCGAACATGCCGCATAAAAGCCGCGCAGACCCATTGAGGATCCAAATAAACGGAAACAGGAGCAAATAAAATAAACGCAATGGACCCGCTATCAGCAAGGTCAGCTGCTCTGCCTTTTGAATCGCGACCGTTTTCGGGGCCAGTTCGCCCACAACAACGTGCAAGAACGTGATCATGCCGTACGCAACCGCAAAAGAGGCCGCATGAGAAATCGATTCCGGCAGACCGAGCGGTTCAAACAATGGATGCAGCAGCCGTTCAAATGCCGGCTCCCCCAGCACGCCGAGTCCGATTGATGTCAAGGTAATGCCCAGCTGGGATGCGGATAAATATTCATCCAAATCTGTAATGACACGCTTTGCGAGTATCGCCCGTTTGTTTCCTTCCGTGATAAGCTGATCAATTCTGGATCTCCTTACTCTAACAATCGCAAACTCGCTTGCAACGAAAAACGCGGTTAAAGCAATGAGCACACCAATTAAAATCAGACTGTCAATATCGTCCATTTAACCTTATCCTCTCATAAAAGGATAAGGAGTCACCTCCTGATATAATCATTTTTCCTTAACATTGAGGTACGCGGTGTATTGTTGCCTAAGCAGAGGGCCCCATCATACCACCTCCAAGTCAAAGTTTGATTATAAATTGTATATTTTATTGTAACACAACTCATTCCAAAAATGATTTTTAATTTTTAGACTTTTACTGCAGGGCGGGCTTTCATCGCAGGCACAGCCTGGCATCATGTTGTGAATATGAAAACAGAAAACAGCATTCAAAACCGTTTTCGTTTAAGCAAAATCTTTATATAAGGAAACGAAAATGTCCCGTGAGTTTTTGATCTGCTCGATCGGCACACTGAAAGATAAACGGAAGTGCCCTTTCATTCCAAACCCGCTGCTGGGCACGATTAGTAATTTGTATTTTTGAGCGGCATGCACACAAAATGCAACTTCGTCTTCTATTGGCGATTTAGGAAAAACGAAGAAACCGCCCTTCGGCATTTCGAATTCAAAACCGGCTTCCTTCAAAATGCCAACCATTAAATCCCTGCGCGCTTTATAAGCGCTAGCGTCTACCCTTACATCATCCATTCTTGCCACAGCCCGCTGCATCATGACTGGCGCATTCACAAACCCAAGTGTGCGATTACAATACACAAAAGCGTTGATCAAAAGGCCAGAATCAGGCATCTTGCTGTCCAAACCAATATACCCGAGCCGCTCACCCGCTATGCCGAGATCCTTACTGAATGAGCTCGCCAAAATCACACGGTGGTACGATTGAAACGGATTTGCAAGCTCTGCATCATAGATTAATTGACTATATGGTTCATCAAACAGCACATAAATCGTTTGGCCGTTCTTCCCTTCTATTTCTTTTAATAAAGCACCTAAATCATCTATATTTTTCTGGCTGAGTACAGTTCCTGTCGGGTTATGAGGTGTATTGAGGATTAGCCCTTTCGTCTTTGGGGTGATGGATTGCCTGACCGCTTCAATATCAATCTCAAACCTGGGCGTTAATGGGCAGCTGACAGCCTTTCCCCCATAGTTCTCAATATACAATTTATACTCGGCAAAATAAGGCGCGAGAATAATAACCTCTTCCCCCGGATTTACAATGCTTTTTAACGCGACATTCAAGGCGCCGCCCGCGCCCACCGTCATGACGACGCGTTCCGCCGCGAACTCCGCTTCAAAACGGGACCCCAGAAATTGCGCGACTTTCTCTCTCGCTGCCGGAAGCCCTTGGTTTTGTATGTATCCATGATTGCCTTTTTCAACTTCTTCTCGCAACGCTCTCTTAAAAGCTTCAGGCGGTTCCACAATCGGGTTGCCAAGCGAAAAATCAAAGACCTGATCATCCCCGAACTCTTTCTTCAGTCTTGCACCTTCATCAAACAGCTTGCGAATCCATGACCCTTTATGTAAGTTTTCTTCAATTTCCCGGGATAACCCAGCCAATTTCATCTGTCCCTTCCACGTGAAAAGTTTTGAAAATTCTTTCTTTACATGTTACTTCAATAAAATGAAGAATTCCACAACTTCCAGTGCTAATCTAGGGAAAAACAATAAACTTGTGCAAAACACCGTTCATATATTAAACTATTCTCATAACTATAACGTGATGGTTGGGAGGGATATAGATGGGGCTGAGACTTATCGCATCAGTGAACTAGCAAAACTTGCGGGAGTAACGAAACGAACAGTTGATTATTATACAAATATCGGTCTGCTTACGCCGGCCAGATCCTGTTCAAATTACCGTTACTACGATGAAAACGCACTCAAACGACTCATATTTATTGTAGATTGCAAGAAGCAGCGATTGGCCCTGTCCGATATTAAAGATCGACTGGAGAACCAGTTTCCCTCTTCAGCTAAACTTGATGATGAAATTGGTAAACTGGCATTGGAAATTGATCATATGAATCAAAATATCTCCGGAATCTTGCATCGGTTTGAACGGCTGAAGCCCGAGGATCGTGACAAGCTGAAGAACAAGCTCCCACCCGAAAAGCTCGCCGTGTTCCAATCATTTATGCTGCTGTTACGTTAAAACCATTTTATCTAACAGGAGGTGTTACCTTCATTCTCAATGCTAGAGTGAAGGTTCTAATTGGACATAGTGAATTTGATTTTAGTTGCTGTTTTAATCGCCCTGACGGCATTTTTCGTGGCATCTGAGTTTGCCATTATCAGAATCAGAGGCTCACGAATCGATCAGCTGATCGCGGAAGGAAATAAAGCAGCAATAGCCGCAAAAAAAGTGACCACGCATCTTGATGAATATTTATCTGCGTGTCAACTCGGAATTACATTGACTTCCATTGGATTAGGGGTTTTAGGCGAGTCCACAATTGAAAGGCTGCTTCACCCGCTTTTCGTACAATTGAATGTGCCAGGTTCCCTTTCACATGTCATATCGTTTATTTTTGCGTATGCCATTATCACGTTCCTGCACGTTGTTGTCGGAGAACTCGCGCCTAAGACAGTCGCCATCCAAAAGGCGGAAGCAGTGTCTATGCTGTTTGCGAAACCGCTGATTTGGTTTTACCGCATTATGTTCCCGTTCATTTGGCTTTTGAACAATTCCGCACGGTTATTGACAAAAGCATTTGGCCTGGAAACTGTTTCAGAAAATGAACTGGCTCACTCTGAAGAAGAGTTGCGAATCATACTGTCTGAAAGCTATAAAAGCGGTGAAATTAACCAGTCAGAGTTTAAATATGTGAATAAAATCTTTGAATTTGACGACAGGCTCGCGAAAGAAATTATGATTCCGCGGACTGAAATTGTCAGTCTTCCGCATGATATCAAGATTTCTGAAATGATGGACATCATTCAGATTGAAAAATATACCCGCTACCCTGTAGAAGAGGGCGATAAGGATAACATTATCGGGGTCATTAATATTAAGGAAGTGCTGACCGCCTGCATCAGCGGCGAGGTATCTGTTGATTCCACCATTTCTCAATTCGTCAACCCGATCATTCATGTCATTGAATCCGCGCCGATCCAAGATCTGCTTGTCAAAATGCAAAAAGACAGGGTCCACATGGCCATCCTGTCCGATGAATACGGCGGGACTGCCGGACTCGTGACGGTTGAAGACATCATCGAAGAGATCGTCGGCGAAATCCGCGACGAATTTGATATTGATGAAATTAACGAAATCCGTAAAATCGGCGAAGGCCATTATATTCTTGACGGAAAAGTGTTAATCGACCAAGTAAACGACCTGCTCGGCATTCATTTAGAGAACGAAGAAGTCGATACGATCGGCGGCTGGTTCCTTACCCAAAAATACGATGTTGAAAAAGATGATTCTATCATCGAAGAAGGCTGCGAATTCATTATTAATGAAATTGACGGCCACCACGTCGCTTATATTGAAGTCAAAAAGCTTGCGGCAGAAGAGCTGGTTGAAGCTGGAGAATCGAAAGAGGCTTAATTTGTAAAGACACCTTTTATGGAGGTGTCTTTTTTATTATGCTTTGTTTTCCCCTTCCCATTCTTCATCAACAAAAACTGCTGCTAATAAAACGGTAATCCTCGGGAAGTCTAATCAAGGGGCTCGATCTTATTTACAACAAGAAAAAGGAGTGAAAACATGAAAGTAGTGGTAACTGGAGCAGCAGGGAAAATAGGGCGGTGGGCCGTCAGAACATTATTGGAGGCCGGCCACGATGTGACAGCATCAGATAGAGTATTAGCAGAGGAATCAGCATCAAAAACATTTATCCAGGCCGATTTGCGGGATTACGGCCAAGTATGCCAGCTTATTATGGGCTGTGACGCTGTAGTCCACCTCGGGAATATTCCGACCGATGTCAGAAATCCCTCCCAGGCGATATTTGAAAATAATATGCTTGTCAACTTCAATATTCTGGAGGCTTGCAAAGATTTTAAAGTGCGTAAGCTTGTATGGGCTTCGAGCGAGACGGTGCTGGGATATCCGTTTGTGCCGAAAGAGCTCAGTTACCTTCCTGTAGACGAAGAGCATCCAACCATTGTCAAGTCGTCTTATGCAATGGCAAAGCGCCTGACCGAGATCCTTTCAGATATGTTTTCAAAGCTGATGAATACACAAATTGTCACCCTCCGCTTTGCAAATATATATGAACCTGATGAGTATGAAAAAATTCCTGGCATGCATTGGAACGAAAAGCAAAAGGATATTCAAAAGAAAAATGCATGGGCATATTGCGATGTGAGAGATGCGGCGCACGCTTGCTTGCTTGCAATCGAAAAAAACAATATCGGCAATGAGGTCTTCCACATTACGGCGCCGGATACCATCATGAAAGAACCGAGTGAAGACTTGGTAAAACGGTTTTTCCCGGAAGTCTCTTTAAAGCGGGATGTAAAAGGATATGAAACACTAATGGCAATCGATAAAGCGAAAAAGATCCTAGGATATGAACCCCGTTATACATGGCGGTCTGTATTAAACAATGACGGCTCACTTAAAGCGCTGCCAGAGGATCAGCTTTCATTATCCAAAATCTAAAACAAAAAGCAGCAGATAGTCAATGAACTTCTGCTGCTTTTTGTATATCATAATCTTCTACATCAATGTCTACATCCATTCTGAGAGCCAGCTTCGCCAACTGCTGCCCCATGTAAGGCCCCATTGTCAAACCAGACGATCCAAGCCCATTTGCGGCTATGATCCCGTCCCAGCCGGGAAGAGGTCCGATCACAGGCACGTCCCCCGGTGTAAAAGGGCGCAAACCGACTCTTGCCTCTTGAAAGGTGCTGTTTGCTAAACCAGGAGCCATTTCCAATCCTTTGTTCAACAATTCCTGCAGCCCGCCGGCCGTGATCCGTACATCATGCCCTTCTATATCTTCCCGAGTCGCTCCGATGGCCATTCTCTTGTCAGCATAAGCTAACAGATATTCCTTAGAAGGCGGCATAATAGCAGGCCAGCTGTCCATATGGTTTGCGTCCGGAATCTGAACGTATATGATCTGCGCTTTTTGCACACTCACTTTAAAGCGAATGCCTAAAGGCGCCAGTAATTGGTCTGCCCATACGCCGGCACAAACAATCACCTCGTCAGCAGCATAACTTTCATCGCCAACGGTTACGCCTGTCACTCGTTTCGCATGATATTGAAGCTTGGCATCACCTGTTAAAACAACGGCTCCCATTCTTTGAGCAGCACGCAATAATGCATCTCTCAGCATCTCGCCATCCACTCGGGCGGCTCCGCTTATATGAATGGAATGGTACCGTTTAGCCAGCAAGGGAAACATGCCGGCGGTCTGGATTTCAGAAAGAAAAGAAATGTCTCCGATTTCCGGGGCGTATTGTTTCCGCTCTTGCACCCGTTTTTCAATCTTTTCAATCTTTTCTTTCTCGTGATGAATACTAAGAGCACCAACAGGAGCATAACCTGTTTCTATCTCGCCTTCTTTTCTAAGCCCCTCTATGAAACCGGGGTAAAAGTGCGCTCCTGCCTTTGCCAGCTTGTACCACGCCGGATTTTGCCTCGGTGACAGCCATGGACAAATAATGCCTTTCGCTGCATGGGTGGCCCGTCCCTTATCCTTTCGGTCTATCACAAGCACCTCGGCCCCCATTTTGGCTAATTGATATGCTGTTGACGCTCCTAGAATTCCAGCGCCTACTACGATCATTTTCATCTTTTTCCGTAACCTTTCCCAATAATCAATTCCTTATGTAGTATAGCTAAGCCAAGGAACTTATAAACAATGGGGAAGTCGCGAATTTAGCACTGATGGATTATAGCTGCTCCAGCTTGTTTTCAAGCTCTTTAATACTATTATTTAAAGCCTCTGTCATGGCTGCAAGTCTTTCCTTTGAGGGCAGATGGGCAAAATCAGCCTGCTGTAGGGGTTCACCGATAATGAGCTTCATTTTGCCTTTTTTGAATAATTCCTTTCCGCTTGAAGGCCCTTTATATGCAGCGGGAACAAGCGGCGCTTTCCCCATTTGCGCAATTGTCACCGCGCCTCTTTTTAAAGGCACGTCCTCAGAAGTTCGTGTTCCGCTCGGGAAAATACCGACGATCTCCCCTTCTTTCAGCAGCTTAATCGGTGTTTTAATGCTGCTTGGCCCGGGATTTTCACGATCTACCGGAAAAGCATGAATTTTCTTCAAAAACGACCCGATCCATTTATGTTGAAAAAGCTCTTTTTTCGCCATGTAGTGTATTTGATAAGGAAGAATCCCGACTCCGAGTGTGATCACATCAACCCAGCCGGAGTGTGTACACGCGATGACAAAACCTGAATCGGCCGGAAGGTTTTCTTTGTTATACACCTTCACTCCTCCGCGAAGAGAAAGAATAACTTTTAAAGCATTTGCACAAAACTTATACATATCGCACTTCCTTTGTCGTATTCATGATTCTTTCTGCTATCTATTATAACAACATTTTTTATTACCTGGTACTAATTTTTAAGATTTCCTCCTTGTAAACGCCAAAAAGCTGAGGATTCACCCTCAGCTTTTGTTATATTTCCTCCCTGGCCGGCGGTGCCATAAACTCCGGCCCGACCGGGTCTGATATCGTATGTTTCAATATGGCATTGATGTCTTTATGATCTTCACTTGTCAGCGTCCAGTCTGTCATCTCTGATACCGCTTCAAGCTGCTCAGGCTTTCTTGCCCCCCAAAGAGTGATATCCGCTCCCGGCTGATCTAAGATCCATCTAACGGCTAAGTGAATCACTGATTTTCCATAACGCGCCTTGGCTAGCTCATCCAATTGATGAACAGCAGAAAGATATTCTTTAAAACGGGGATGCTGGAATTTCGGATCATGATTTCGGAGATCATCGCCCTCAAACGTGTAATCTTTTGTCATTTTACCTGTGAGCAGCCCTCTGCATAAACTGCCGTATAATAACGTTGTGATTTGTTTATCTTTCACATATGGCAGAACATTTTCTTCAATTTCTCTTTCAAACAGATTATATGGAGGCTGAATGGCATGAAGCGGCGCAATGGCGCGAAATGTATCCATTTGTTCAATTGAAAAGTTACTGACACCAATGGCCCGGATTTTGCCGGCGTCATATAGTTCCTTCATGACTTCCGCCGTTTCTTCAATTGGCACAAGCGGGTCTGGCCAATGCACCTGATAAAGATCAATATAATCTGTTTGAAGCCGCTTCAAAGAAGCCTCGACTTCCTCAATGATTCTCGCTCTGTTCGCATGGCGGAAGAGCTGGTTGTTTTTCCAGTCGAGAGCCGTTTTCGTTGCGACAATCACCTGATCTCTTTTGCCTTGCTCCTTGATTGCCTTCCCTACAATTTCCTCGGACTGCCCGAAGCCATAGGCCGGAGCGGTGTCAATCAGTGTGATCCCCTGATCAAGAGCGGCGCGGATGGTTTTGATTGATTGTTTTTCGTCAGTGCCTCCCCACATTGTTCCGCCAATCGCCCATGTGCCTAGGCCGATTCTGGAGGCTTTTATGCCGGTGTCTGCTATACTGGTATATTCCATT
The DNA here is from genome assembly GCF_053903245.1 of Bacillus sp. K7. Taxonomy (NCBI): domain Bacteria; kingdom Bacillati; phylum Bacillota; class Bacilli; order Caryophanales; family Bacillaceae; genus Bacillus; species Bacillus sp. K7. Next base: position 1,016,853 of record NZ_CP096406.1, on the reverse strand, counting down.
GTGCCACTCCTTCACTTTTTCACTCTCTTTTCCCCGCTGGCAAACATGTTAAACATTTCTCGGCACTATCATTTGCGGCCATTTTTAGGTACTATATAGGAATGGTGTTTGATGAGGTATAAAAAAGCCGTTTGCATGTAATGTGCAACTTTAAACCTTTCTTATGCGTGTATAACATAGAGGGGAGAAAAGGCAGTGACGATCGATGAAATTTACCAAATGTACATGAATGATGTTTACAGGTTCCTGCTCTCCATGACGAAAGACAAGCATCTTGCCGAGGACTTGCTGCAGGAAACCTTTATGCGGGCATACATACACATTCACTCCTATGATCACAGCAAAGTAAAGCCCTGGCTTTTTCAAGTGGCGCGAAACGCCTTCATTGATTACGTCAGAAAGCATAAGAAGGAAGTAACCATTTCTGATGACCTAATCGGAAGCCTCTTTCAAAATGCTGTCCAGAGCCCTGCCCATCAGGTAGAGATAAAAGAAGTGCTGACTGGTTATATGTCCGAGCTCCCCGATAATTATCGGGAGGCCTTAACGCTATATTATTTAAAAGAGTTAAATTACAAAGAAGCATCCCATATTATGAATATTTCAGAGGCGAATTTTAAAAGTGTTTTATTTCGTGCCAGACAGCGGCTGAAAGCACTTTATAATAGAGGTGTTAATGATGAATGAAGAATTTAAAAAGCGTTTTGATCAATATAAAAATGGGGAAATGAGCGACCAGGAAATGACCGCATTTGAGGAAGAATTAGAGAAGCTCGAAGTATATCAGGAACTGATTGACAGCGAGCTAAAGGACGATAACGATTGGGATGTCAGCATCAGTCCAGAAAAACAAAAAGCGATTTTAGCCTATGGGAAACGCAAGTCTTATTTACGAATTTCTGTGCTTGCCGTTATTTCGACCTTGATGATTTTGCCGCTTTGCACGCTAGGAAGCTACCTCTATTACGGAATGGGAGGAAAACAAAGCACCGGCAATGAGTTTATGGAAACCGCCGCAGTCACTGTAGCCCTGACCATGCCGAATGTTCTAGTCGATACATCCGGGCTGAAAAGCCAAGTGAAGCTGTTTGGCATGAACACCGAATTCCCGCTGCAAAAGCAAATCGGCACGAACACGGTCGCAGTGGGGAATGAACGGGTTGAAATGTTTTATAATAAAGTGAAAGCGCCGGCCGTTAATTACTACGACCTAGAAGTGCATTCAACCGGCCATTACTTTACACACCCATCAAACGCGTCTGAACAATCAACCGCAAAAGCAGACCAAACGTTAAAGATATTACCCGAAGGAACGGTATCCGAGGTCTACCTTTCCTATGACCGTGCATACCCGACAAAAGAAGTGTATAACAAATTCAAAGGCTATGATGTGAGCTTTTTATGGAACGCAATCGAAACTGAGAAAAACACAAATGAGACCGTATACGCAGAGCCGCTTGGCTATCCTGGGAAGGACTCAAAGTTTTTGGCTGCCCTTAATACAAAAGGCAGTTCCAATGGCGATCAGTTTATCAGCGCCTTGAAATTTATGTCCAAGCACGAAAAATGGGCGCAGGTTATATCAAAACGAAAAGACCTGAATGTGGATAACCGATTGGATTATGTCGAGAAAAACGGTGTTCATGTATACGGTTCGGTCGTAACAGGGCCAACGAAGGAAATCCAGCGCATGCTGAAAAACAAGTCTGTAAAATCAGCGAATGTCGGCGAGGTGGAATTATGGAACTGGTAAGAATTTTTAAAGAACACAATGTATTCGGCTGGATCTCTGTCGGGACAGCGATTCTGTCCCTGCTCTTGCTGAATTTGGCGATTATCAGCAACGTCACATTTTATTCCTATCAAATGCTTCCGTTCGCTATGGCCGCCGTTCCGTTTGGCGTGATCGAACTCTTCATCAAGAGGGGGCGCACAGGCCCCGGCCTGCTTGGCGTCATCCTCAATCTTTTTGTGATCATTTGTGTGTATACCATTGTATCTGTAGATACCAATTTACAGTTTGGCTTTTAAAAGAAAGACGCCTGAAGGGGCGTCTTTCAGATTGTTGACAAAGTCATAAAACGGTTTTCGTTTTATGACTTTGTCATCTTTTCAGCGTGATTGAAAACCCTTGAAGTCTAGGAAGGACGAGCATTGGAGCACAGCGAATGTAGCAATTCGTGAGCACCAACGCACAGGACTGACAACGAATGCGAGGGTTTGTCGACACGCTGAAAGACGCCTGAAGGGGCGTCTTTTTTGGATTACACCGTCTTTCGAAACAGGTAGCTTTCTATCGTAAAACCCATTTTGCCTGTATAAAACCGGTGTGCGTCTTTACGCTGAAGGCCAGATGAAAGGCTGACAAAGCCAAGTCCGGCTTTTCTCGCCCAGTCTGCGGCATAATCTAAAAGCAATTTGCCGTATCCCTTTGACCGGCAAGGCGCGGTAGTTACTAGATCTGCAATCCATAAATACTCCCCTTTATGAATGGAAACCCTCGGCACCGCTCCGCACAGCGCCCTGATTGCTGTCCCTTCATATAAGGCAAACAGCATATACGATTCTTTCTGCACACAGGCTTCAAGCCTTTGTAAATACGTCTCTTTATCAAGATCTGTTCTCAATTCACTCATGACTGAATATGCCTCGGCCCATTCTTCTTTTGTGGTTAATTGTTTCATATGAATCATCTTCTCAATCCCCTTTCCTTTCGTTACAATGATCATAGCGAATAAATGGCACTTCCCAAATAGCCAATATCAGAAAAAATGACCATGCCAGATATAAAGGAGACTCGAGATGGATATCACGCCGTTTCTTGATAAAAAAAGCAAAACACCACTGTATGAGCAGCTTTATACCTTTTTCAAACAAGAAATTTCACATGCGCGGATAACGAAGGGAACAAAGCTTCCGTCAAAACGCATGCTCTCCGGCTTGCTCGGTGTCAGTACAGCAACAATCGAACGTGCTTATGAGCAATTAACTGCTGAGGGCTATGTCAAAAGCAAACCGAAAATCGGTTGGTTCGCGGCGGGCGTAGAAGCAGACTTTCCAGCAGCTCCTGACCATGTTCAGCAGTCTGTGCAACATGTCTTACATGTAAAGAACGCCCCTGCCATTGACTTTCATCAAGGCAATGTTGATCCGGCCCACTTCCCCTTTAACGCATGGAGAAAAAGCATAGTAAAAAGTCTGGACCGCTATGCCGGCCACACCTCCGGAGACCCTCAAGGAGAGCCCGAACTCAGGCGCATGATTGCCCGTTTCGTCAGGCTGTCACGGGGCGTTAATTGCGATCCCGGCCAGATCATGATTGGCGCGGGAACAACTGTGCTTCTGCAGATTCTGTGCCTTACGCTAAAGCCCGGAACAAAAATCGGTTTTGAGGAACCGGGCTTTCACCGGTCAAGAAGAATGTTTGAAGCAAATCGCATGAATGTCATTCCGATTTATTCTGATGAAGAAGGCGTCCTGCCAGATGAGCTTAAAGCGAAACATCCCTATCTCGTGTATACAACCCCCTCGCATCAGTTTCCGCTCGGGGGCATTATGACGATAACCCGAAGACAGGAACTGCTCACTTGGGCAAAGGAAGCAAATTCGTTCATTATTGAGGATGATTACGATGGAGAATTTCGCTACAGCGGCCAGCCTATTCCGTCTTTGCAGGGTCTTGATCCGAATAGCAGAGTCATCTATCTCGGCACTTTTTCAAAGTCACTGCTTCCTTCCTTGCGGCTCAGCTACATGATTTTGCCTCCTCTACTCATGGAATCGGTCAGAAAAAACGCTCACTTAATGAAGCAAACGGTCTCTTCCCACTCTCAAATGGCACTGGCAGACTTCATCGAGAGCGGAGAATGGCAAAAGCATATAAACAGAATGAGAGCTCTCTACCGAAAAAAACACGCTGTCCTATTAGAGGCCATACGGTCTGAACTAGGGAACAGCGTTGAGGTTCTCGGAAAAAATTCCGGGCTTCATATCCTGCTGCGGCTTTTGTTTCCGGCAAGTGAAGAAGAAGCGATTAAGGCTGCTGTCGATAACGGCGTGTCCGTCTATCCCGTATCGCCCTCTTATATAGGGCGTCCTCCAAATGTTTCTGTTTTAATCGGTTATGGCGGATTGTCAGAAGAGGACATCTGGCTTGGTATCCAAAAGCTGAAAACGGCGTGGACACCGCTGATCTCAGCTTGTTAAGCAAAACAGGCCCCGGGAACGGAGCCTGTTTTGTTAAAATGATAAAATACCGATTAAATTTAAGAATACAATAATAATGGCCAACGGCACGATAAAACGAAGCAAATAAAACCATGTGTAAAAGAATGCTTTACCTGCATTCGATCCGTTTCTCATTTCTGCCAAGAGCTCGCGCTTCGAAATTTTGAGCGGAATAAAAAGCGAAATGAACAGAGCGCCTAATGGCATCAAAACATTGCTGACAGTAAAATCGGCAATATCAAAAAACGTTTTACCGAATAGGCTTACATCGCTCAAGACCCCATAAGATAAGCAGCAAGGGATTCCGACCAAGAAGATCAATAGCCCGCTCGTCCACGACAGTTTTTTTCTCTTCTTCTCGTCCCCTTTTCCGATTGTGGCGACAATAATTTCAACCATCGAAAACGCTGAGGTCAAGGCTGCAAATAAAAACGCAACGAGAAAGCCGATAAAAAACAACGTGCCGAACGGAAGCTGTTCAAAAACGGCTGGAAGCACTGTAAACAGCAATGTCGGCCCTTCATTTGGCTGAAAACCGAATGAGAAAACCGCCGGAAAAATGGCCAAGCCCGCCAAGAGTGTCACAATGATATTCATCACGACAATGGAGGCTGCCGAACGCGGGATGTTTTGCGTTTTCGGTAAGTAGGAGCTGTAAGTCACCATCACCGAAACCCCCAGTGTTAACGTAAAGAAGGCCTGTCCCAGCGCGAATAATATAGATTCCGGAGTCAAATTGCCGAAATGCGGCACAAGCAAAAATTTCACGCCCTCCATCGCACCATTGAGCGTGAGAGATCGAAGAACGAGCAGAATAAATAATAAAAACAAAATCGGCATGATCACCGCACTGACCCGCTCAATCCCTTTTTGAACCCCTCTGGCGACTACCATAACAGTCAGCACCATAAAGACAAACTGAGCCGCGAGCGTCTGTACCGGATTTTGGATAATAGAGGCAAACAGGGTTCCAAACTGCGCTTGAGATAGTCCGGTAAGTGAACCAGATGCTGTTTTCACGATATACAGCAAAATCCAACCTCCGATTACACTGTAAAACGACAGCACTAAGAAACAGGCGGCTACGCCGATCCACCCCGTGAGAAACCAAGCTGTTCGCGGCGCTTCTTTTTTATATGCATCAATGGCATTCGTCTGGTTCCGTCTTCCAAATATAAACTCTCCCACTAAAAGCGGATAGCCTAAGAGGATGGTAAATAACACAAAGATAAGAAAAAAGGCGCCTCCTCCATTGGTCCCTGCTACATAAGGGAACTTCCAAATCGCGCCCAAGCCGATGGCCGAGCCGGCGGCAGCCATGACGAAACCGATTTTCGAAGCCCATTGGACTGGTTTTTGCTCAGACAATAAACGTCACTTCCTTTCCAGCCTATATTATCTCTTATTTTTGTTTTCATTTCTATAGATTCATTTGCCAATAACAGAAAAGAGAGCGCATCCTGTTTGACCGCTCTCTTGATTACTTTCTTATTGGTTTAATTTTGAATGCTTTCTTGAATACAAGAAATAGATTGCCAAGCCGATTAACAGCCACACTAGAAAGCGGACAATCGTCACCCATCCAAGATTTAAGATTAAGAACATGCAGAACACAATCGCCAGGCCTGGAATCACCGGAACCCCCGGACATGTAAAGGCTCTCGGAAGATCAGGCTGTTTCTTTCTTAATACGATCACCGCCACAGAAATGAGCACAAATGCTGACAGCGTCCCGATGTTTACCAGTTTTGCAAGTTCATCAAGCGGAACAAGTGAGCCGAGGAGCGCCGACAGCGTTCCGAAAAACCAAGTGGCGACATAAGGTGTTTTGTGCTTTGGGTGCACCTTAGAGAGCGAGCCCGGCACCAGTCCGTCACGCGACATGGCAAACATGACACGTGTCTGTCCGTAAAGCATGACAAGCATGACCGTTGTCATGCCCAAAACGGCGCCAATATCAATGATGCCTGCCACCCAGTTTTGCCCGGCGCTTTGAAGAACCAGAGAAACCGGATGATCCACGCCCGCAAACTGGGCAAACGGGATAACCCCTGTCATGATCGCTGATACGGTGACATATAAAATTGTGCAAACCAACAAAGAGAAAATAATGCCTTTAGGCAGATCCTTCGCAGGATTTTTTGTCTCTTCCGCAGCAGAGGAGACAGCGTCAAATCCGATAAAAGCAAAAAATACGAGCGCCGCCGCACTGAATACGCCGCCAAAGCCCATTGGCATAAACGGCTGCCAGTTATGCGGCTTCACGTAAACGGCTGCCACCGCGATAAACAGCAGAACGACCAGCACTTTCAAGATGACCATGATGTTGTTGACTCTTTTTGATTCTTTGATGCCTAAATAAAGCAAAAACGTTATCGCCATCACAATCACGAATGCAGGCAGATTAAAGATGGTGAATGTGCCCTCCACCGCCCCCGGTGCCGCTGTTAAAGCAACCGGTAGATGAATGCCGATCCCTGACAAAAATGATTGGAAATAACCGGACCAGCCGACTGACACCGCGCTAACCGCCAGCATGTACTCTAAAATTAAATCCCATCCGATAATAAAGGCCATAAGCTCTCCCAATGTCGCATACGTGAATGTATAAACCGAACCTGAAACAGGCACACTTGAAGCAAATTCTGCGTAAGACAGGGCAGCGAATAAACAGGCAAGCGCCGCCACAACAAATGAAATGGTCAGCCCGGGACCCGCCGTTACTGCTCCTGTTCCCGTCAGCACAAAAATCCCTGTGCCAATAATGGCGCCGATCCCAAGCAATGTTAAATCGAATGCCCCTAATTCTCTTTTTAAAGATTTTTCACCGCCCGTCGCAGCGATTAAATCTTGAATGCTTTTCTTTCGAAATACGCTCCCTTTCATTCCCCTTCACCCCTAGACTGATGATCTATTTATATATTTATTTGAATTTTCTGAATTAATGAGTGACAATGACCTATTTTCTTTTTTTTCACCCTATTTGTACCGGTGAGCGAATCATTCCTTTCTCCTACAATATATTATATATAAAATCACAAAAACGAAAACATAATTGTCAGAAAAATAGACATTTTTTTATCTTGAAATATCTCCTCACATAAAAAAACCAGCTATTATGCTGGTTTTTCGTTAATCATGATGAAATAAAACGCCCGCCATTCACATGAATGGTCTGCCCTGTCATATAGGAAGATTCGTCAGACGCCAGCAGGACATAGGCGCCCGCATGCTCAACCGGCTGACCAGGTCTTCCCATTGGGGTATCCAAGCCGTGCTGTTTCACTTTTTCCTCAGGGAATGTCGCCGGAATAAGAGGTGTCCAAATCGGGCCGGGAGCCACCGCATTCACTCTGATGCCTTTATCCACAAGCGACATCGCCATGGACCGCGTAAAGGAGACAATCGCACCCTTTGTGCTGGAATAGTCAATTAACGCCGTATCCCCTTCATAAGCGGTAATTGATGTTGTATTAATGACGGCACTCCCCTCTTTCAGGTGAGGCAAAGCTTTCTTCGTCATATGAAACATAGAAAAGATGTTTGTGCGAAATGTCTTTTCCAACTGTTCTGTTGAAATATTGAGAATGCTGTCCTGCGGATGCTGTTCAGCAGCGTTGTTCACCAAGATATCAAGTTTGCCAAAATGGTCTACGGTTTGCTGCACAGCTTGTTCACAATGTTTCTCATCCCCGACATCTCCCGGGATCAGCAGGCAGCGGACATTTTCCTTTTCGATCCGTTTACGCGTTTCCTCTGCGTCCGAATGCTCATCTAAGTAAAGAATCGAGACATCGGCCCCTTCTTTAGCAAACGCAATAGCTGCTGCTCTCCCTATTCCGCTGTCGCCTCCAGTGATGATGGCGACTTTCCCTTTCAGTTTTCCGCTACCTTGATAGTCTTCGTCTTCTGACAAAGGCAACGGATTCATTTCTGACTCTATGCCCGGCTGTCTGTCCTGATGCTGCGGTTCTTGTCCTTCTGTTTGTCTATCCATTGGGTTCATATTCATCACTCCTAGACATGTGTTTGATACTGAACGTTACCACGTCATAGAAGCAAATAAACGGCAAAAGGTGTTATGAAAGAACTTCTTCAGGAATGGCGCCTGTATATTTCGCCGATGGGCGGAAAATCATGTTGTTTTCTGCCTGTTCCAGCACATGGGCGCACCACCCTACCATTCGGCTTGCTGAAAAGGTTGGTGTAAACAATTCATCATCAAAATCGATCGCCTTCATCACAGCCGCCGCATAAAACTCAACATTTGTGTACAGCTTGCGTCCCGGTTTGTAGATGTCAAGCAAACGAATTGCTTCTGCTTCCACATGCAGCGCAAGATCAAGATCGCGGTCATGGCCGGCCACCTCTTCTGCTTTTTGTCTCAAAGCTTCTGCCCGCGGGTCCTTCGTCTTGTACACCCTGTGGCCGAATCCCATCAGGCGCTCTCCATTTTCGAGTTTTTCCTTCAGATATGCTTCAGCATGTTCTTTTTCTCCAATGTCTTCAAGCATTTTTGTCACCGCAGAAGGGGCGCCTCCGTGGAGCGGGCCTTTCATCGTGCCAAGAGCGGCAGTAACGGCTGACACTAAATCACTCTCTGTAGATAATGTGACACGTGCCGAAAAAGTGGATGCGTTCATGCCGTGCTCCATGGCCAGAATCATATATGTTTCAAGCGCTTTCTTTTTTGCCTTTGAAGGCTGTTCACCTGTGAGCATATAATAGTAGTTTTCGACATGTCCGTACTCGGAAGATGGCGCAATGGCTTGTTCACCGCGCGCCCATCGTTTTCTATATGCAATGATGGAAGGCGTGATGGCAATCAGCCGGATAGCTTCTTCTATTCTAGGATAGAACGTGTACGTATTTTCCCCCAGTGCTGAAACAACCGTCCGCAGCACCGACATGTCGTCCATGTTGTTTGGCAGTGACTGAATCAAACGCTCGATGTGTTCCGGCAGATGCCGCACAGCAGCCAGCTGATCTTCAAATGTCTGTAATTCTTCCGATACAGGAAGCTTTCCAAATAAGATCAAATAAGCGGCTTCTTCAAAGCTGTGATTCAGTGCGATGTCTTTGGCATGATGGCCTCTGTAAATCAGGCGGCCTTTTTCACCGTCAATATGGCTGATCGCTGTTTCCACACATGTAATTCCCTTTAATCCGTAATGTACCATTTGTATTCCCCCTATCCTTTTCTGTTATTATAGTAAATATAATATTTAAAAAATATTGAATATTTTAAAGGAAATTAATTAAAAATATTAATCAGAGGGAGAATAGAAATGGATTTCAAATGGCTTCACACCTTTGTAACTGCTGCGAAATATGAAAACTTCCGGAAAACGGCGGAAACGCTTTTTTTATCTCAGCCCACTGTAACCGTACATATCAAGCAATTAGAAAAAGAAATCAGCTGCAAACTGTTCGAACGAAAGGGCAGGCAGATCCAGCTGACTGATGAAGGCAGGGCTTATTTGCCGTATGCGCTCAGGCTGCTTGATGATTACGAAAACAGCATGGCAGAGCTTCACAGAGTGAGACAAGGCTACTCTCAAACCTTGCGGCTCGCGGTTTCTCCCCTTATCGCAGATACTGTGCTTCCTTCTGTCATGAAGCGGTACACAGCAATGAATACAGAAACAGAAATCGCAGTTACGATTTTTGAGTCGGCGGAAATCGCGTCGCTGATTAAAGCCGGGGAAGCAGATATTGGACTGAGCTGTTTGAAGGTACAGTCCTCCTCTTTAACCTGCCACTGCTTATATCAAGATCCTGTTGTCCTTGTCGCTCCGCCTGATCAGCGTTTTATGGCAGACAAAGAAATTGATGCCAAAGAGCTGCTTGAGCAATACCTGCTTTTGACCCACAATCATCCTGATTACTGGGACGACTTGCTCCGTCAAGTTAGAGTGACATTTCCATTTGTGAGAACAATGAAAGTCACTCAAACACATATAACGAAACGGTTTATCAAGGAAGGACTCGGAGTTTCATTTCTGCCCTTATCTACAGTAAATCGTGAATTGGCAGAAAAACAGATGATCAAAATCCCTTATCAATCTGTTTCTCTGCCCTATGCCGGCGCTTATGCAATCGCCCTCTATGAAAATAAGAAAGAAAAAAAATTCTTGGATTTTTTATCACATTTTCATTTTTAGAAGCAACCAAAGCGGATGTGCTCCGTCTAATGAAAAAAACCCGTTCCTATGAACGGGTTTCCTTTCACATTAGAATCTTTTCGCTCCAAGGTAACGAGGATTCCAGTAGCTGTTGTCCAGGCTGCTGATTTGAACACCGTTCGATCCTGCATGAACGAAATTGTTGTTACCGACATAAATCCCCATGTGAGAAGGGCCTGATTTATATGTTGTGAAGAAGACAAAATCACCGACAGACGGGCTGGAAATGCTCTTCATAGAACTCCAGTATCCCGCAGTGCTTGTTCTGCTCACACTTGTTTGTTTATTCAGCACGTACCAGATAAATCCGCTGCAGTCAAAGCCGGAAGTCGTTGTTCCGCCCCATTTGTATGGCGTTCCGATTAACGCCTTTGCATCAGAAACCAGCTTGCTCACATTAAGTGATGTAGTAGATGAGGCTTTGCTGCTTGACGATGATGAGCCGGAAGAAACAGTTTTTGAGCTTGTACTTGTCCCTTTCACTTTCAACACTTGGTTGACATAGATCATATCTGATTTTAAGCCATTCAAGCTTTTTAAATGACTAACTGTCGTGCCGTATTGCTTTGCGATTTTAGACAGACTATCCCCGCGTTTCACTTTATAAGTGGAAGTAGAAGACGTTGATACCTTCGATGGACTAGAGCTGCTTGAGCTTGTTGAACCTTTCAGTTTCAGGACTTGTCCGATACGAAGCAAGTCTGACTTTAATCCATTCATTTTTTTCAGTTCACTGACTGTCATGCCATATGTTTTCGAAATTTTCCAAAGGCTGTCCCCGCTCTTTACTTTGTATGTAGAAGATGAAGAACTGGAAGAACTGCTGCTTTTTGAACTTGACGTTTTACCGTTAATCGATAAAGTCTGCCCCACATAAATCGTGTCTGAACGCAGGCTGTTCTCTGATTTAATCTTACTGATGGTTGTATCGTATTTTCTAGAAATTCCCCATAACGTGTCGCCTTTTTTCACCTGGATGCTTTGTGCAGATGCCGCTCCTGCAAATAATGTCGATCCTAGAACCACTGCTGTCGTAGCTGTAACGATTTGCTTTTTCATATTTTCCTCCCCAAATAATTATATCTATATATGTATCTCTTTTTTAAATTAAACTTATTGCTTTCTATTATAAGGATAGATTCCCAACAGAAATAGTCTTGACTTCATATGACAAATTACTTAATTATTCGTTTTTAAAAAAAGTTTTTAAGGGTATAAAATATTTCATTTTCATTTCAAAGGTGACAAAAAACGCGCTCTTTTGTCATGTTCATAAGGCTATTGTTCACGACTGAGGAAATAGATGGCAATAAACTAGGAGAAACTCACATGCGGAAGAGTGAGATATAAAGAAGATTCGAGGAAAGCTGCGGTTGTTCGCAGTTTTTTTATTTAAATAAACATATCACGCAAGAACAAAGAGGTAAAGTTTTTTCAGAAAAACGAATGCTTTAATTGAAAAAAGGAAAGATAACGAAACAGCAGTTTTCATTTCCTTACAATGCTTTACTTCATGTTTACACGATGAATAACCGCATTTAACAAGATTCCTCTAACATGACAAATAGAATACATAAAAGGGAGGCATGTGAAGAATGAGTTTGTTTCAGAGTATGAAATCTAAACTGCTGCCAATCGCAGCTGTTTCCGTGCTTACAGCCGGCATATTCGCCGGTGCAGAACTGCAGCAGACCGAAAAAGCAAGTGCCAAAAAACAAGACAACGATGAGATCAGAAATGTCATTGTGATGATCGGTGACGGCATGGGAACACCTTACTTAAACGCCTACAGATCCATGAAAAATAATGGGGAAACACCAAATAACCCGAAGCTGACCGAATTTGACCGTAACCTGACAGGCATGATGATGACGCATCCGGATGATCCGGACCATAACATCACAGATTCAGCAGCCGCCGGAACAGCATTAGCGACAGGCGTAAAGACATATAACAATGCCATTGGCGTCGATAAAAACGGAAAAAAAGTGAAATCTGTGCTTGAAGAAGCCAAACAGCAAGGAAAATCGACCGGGCTCGTCGCAACGTCTGAAATCAACCACGCTACACCAGCCGCATACGGCGCCCACAATGAATCACGGAAAAACATGGACCAAATCGCCAACAGCTATATGGATGACAAAATAAAAGGCAAACAAAAAATAGACGTATTGCTTGGCGGGGGAAAATCCTATTTTAATCGCAAGGACAGGAATTTGACGAAGGAATTTAAACAAGCCGGCTATAGCTATGTGACAACAAAACAGGCCCTGAAGAAAAATAAAGATCAGCAGGTGCTCGGGCTTTTCGCAGACGGAGGGCTTGCCAAAGCGCTGGATCGTGACAGCAAAACACCGTCTCTCAAAGATATGACGGTTTCAGCAATTGACCGCCTAAACCAAAATAAAAAGGGATTTTTCTTGATGGTCGAAGGCAGCCAAATCGACTGGGCGGCCCATGATAATGATACAGTAGGAGCCATGAGCGAGGTTAAAGACTTTGAAAAAGCCTATAAAGCCGCGATTGATTTTGCGAAAAAAGATAAACATACACTTGTCATCGCAACCGCTGACCATACAACCGGCGGATTTGCGATTGGCGCAAACGGGGAAAAGAATTGGCACGCAGAACCGATTCTCGCCGCGAAAAAAACACCTGAATTTATGGCAAAAAAAATCAGTGAAGGCAAACCGGTCAAAGATGTGCTCGCCCGCTATACAAATCTAGAATTCACACCAGAAGAAATCAAAAACGTTGAGGCCGCTGCGCAGGCTGACAAAAGCAAAGGCGCCTACAAAGCCATCATCAAGATATTTAACACACGATCTAACAGCGGCTGGACGAGTACCGATCATACCGGTGAAGAAGTGCCAGTTTACGCGTACGGCCCCGGAAAAGAAAAATTCCGAGGACTGATGAACAACACCGATCAGGCAAACATCATATTTAAGATTTTGAAAACAGGAAAATAAAGAGGATGCAGAACGCTGCATCCTCTTTTTTTATAAATACCTGCGGTGAACACCTTTTCCGTCGTACGAAAACATGACTTCCTTATCCTCAAGCACAGACTCGATGTGCACACTTCTGCCCCATAGCTGGAATAAGTAAGGGAGCACCTTCTCTACATATTTCAAATCCAGCTCTATGCCCTCATACCAATGCTTAATATAGAGCTCGTTATTTTTCATATAGTCGCCGTCGTTTACTGTCAAATACGGAAACCCGCCGTTTACCCGCATGCTCACGAGCTGGTCGCGCACCGACCTCCACTCTTTATCGACGATTTTATAATCTCTGCCCTGTTTTTGAAACAAATAAAGATCCTCGCGCATGACTAACTCTTTTGTTAAATAATTGCGGATGAAAGAAATATCGGATTCAATTTCCCTGACCTCAAACATCTTCTCCCGGCCCGAGTCAGACTGAACGCCTATTTTCTTCATTTCATCCGTCGGGTTATTGTACCGCTCCTCGATGTCTTCAAAAATTTTCAGCCCTAAATAATAAGGATTGATGCCTGTTTTGGATGGCTGAACAACCCCGGCATTCAGCTTGGCGAACTCGATCGCTTCATCAGAGGTTAAATCAAGCTCCCGTATAATTCGCTGGTGCCAATAGGAAGCCCAGCCTTCATTCATAATCTTTGTCTCCAGCTGAGGCCAGAAATAAAGCATTTCCTCCCTCATCATCGTTAAAATATCACGCTGCCACGGCTCCAGCTCCCGGGAATGCTCCTCGATAAAAAGCAGAATATCCTTTTCCGGCCGCGGCGGGAAAGGTTTTTTCGATTTTTTCATCTGTTTTTTCGGTTTCTTTTCATCCAAAGACCATAAATCATCGTACGGCGTTACTGCCTCTTCCATTTCATCTTCATCATCATCCACACTCCATAGGAGCTTCGGACGGACCAATGAAGGGTCGATATGCTCCTGAATCGATAGGATCGCGTCTAAAAAAGCCTCTACTTCCTTTATCCCGTGAACCTGTTCATAATGCTTAATCCGCTCGGCCGTGGCCGCCATGCTTTCCACCATATCGCGCTTCGTGTTTTGAAAACGGCAGTTGTTTTTGAAGAAATCACAGTGGGCGAGAACGTGAGCGACAATCAATTTATTTTGGATCAGTGAGTTGCTGTCCAGCAAAAAAGCGTAGCACGGATCTGAGTTAATGACCAGCTCATAAATCTTGCTTAATCCAAGATCATAATGCAGCTTCATTTTATGAAACTGCTTGCCGAAGCTCCAGTGGCTGAATCTTGTCGGCATCCCGTACGCGCCGAATGTATAAATAATTTCAGCCGGGCAGATTTCATATCTCATCGGGTAGAAATCAAGGCCGAATCCTTTTGCGATTTCGGTAATTTCCTCAATTGCCCGCTGTAATTCCTTCTTCTCCTCCGCGTTCAACCGAATCCCCCCTACTTGGACTTATCTATAATGTATGAGCCCGCCTGGCAAAAGATGATAGCCGCACTTGTGCAAGACAAAATTCACACGGCACATTCAGCTGTTTGCCGATTTTGCCAATGGGTAATAACACACCATATTACGAAAAAAAGGAGCGATACCAATTGAATGTAGCAGACATGCTTTCTTCTTATCTCAGTAAGCTGCCAAACTTAATCATTGCACTACTCGTTTTATTAATCGGATGGGCTATCGCTAAAATCATTGAAAAAGCGGTATACAAAGGGCTCAGAAAAACAAGAATTGACGATAAGCTTTTTGCTGGGAAAAAGCCATCACGCTATTCCTCTGAAAAAGTCATAAGCAAGGTCGTCTATTTTATCGCATTGATTATCGTCTTTATTTTATTCTTTAACATTTTGCACCTGACAACAGTGGCATCACCGTTTGTCAGCATGCTTTCCGCCATTACCGCGGCTATCCCAAGCGTGCTGAAAGCCGGACTCATTCTGCTGTTAGGATGGGCTGCAGCCTCTGTTTTGAGCTTCCTCGTCAAAAAAATGGGGATGAAGCTGAACACGAGTGACAAGCTGCGCAAGTGGAATGTGGTCTCTGAAGGAAAAGATATTCATCAGGCAGTCAATGCCGCTTCACAAGTTGTCTTTTATCTCGTGCTGCTTGTTTTCCTGCCGGGGGTCTTATCTTCTTTAAAAATCAGCGGCATTTCAGGTCCGTTTACAAATATGATGGAAAGCGTGCTCGCTTTTCTGCCGAAATTATTCGCAGCCGCGCTTATCGTTTTAATTGGCTGGCTTGTAGCCCGTCTTGTGCGTGACATCATTACAAATTTCCTTGCAAGCATCGGAACGGAACGATTCGCCGCACGCATGGGTTTATCGGTTTACTTAAAAGATACAAGCCTTTCAGCGGTCATCGGAACAATCGCTTATGTGCTGATTTTAATACCGGTTGTCATTTCAGCGCTTGATCAGCTGGATGTCGCCGGCATTTCGAAACCGGCTGTCTCTATGCTCAATAGCATTTTGAACATGCTTCCGAACATCATCATTGCCATTGTGCTTGTTTTAGCGGGTATATGGGCAGGAAAATGGGTGAACAGCATGGTGTCCCGACTGCTCCATCGCGCAGGCTTTGATTCTATGTTAGGAAAAATGGGCATGGGAACGGAAACATCTGCAAAGCTGTCCCTGTCTCAAATTGTCGGGATGATTGCGCAAATCATTGTCATCCTGCTGTTCACAGCCGAGGCGCTGCAAATTGTTCAGCTCCATTTCCTCGTAGAGATTGCAACTGGCATTGTCGCATATCTGCCAAATGTCCTTGTCGCCGTATTGATTCTCGGAATCGGCCTCTACGCTGGAGAATTGGTGCGAAAAGTGCTTTCGAGCATCATTAAAGGCCAAGAATTCAAGTCTCTGGCGGCGATTGCCAAATATACAATTATCGCACTTGCTTTCTTTATGGCCTTGGATCAGCTTGGTGTCGCTGACACGATCGTCAATTCCGCGTTCATCATCGTGCTTAGCGGCTTCGCCCTCGCTTTCGGTTTATCCTTCGGCCTTGGCGGAAAGGATTTTGCATCACGTTATCTGTCTGCATTTGAACGCAAAATGCAAAACACTGAAATCGATAAAAACGGCAAAAACCAAAATCCGCCGCATAACATGTAACCAAAAACGTGCGCCCAAACTGGGTGCACGTTTGTTTAAATTCCTTTTTTTTCATTTTTCAATCGATTATGATAAGATATAGAAAATGTCTTATTCCGAGGTCTTATTATGAAATTAACGAATTATACAGATTATTCATTAAGAGTGCTAATTTTTCTGGCGGCAGAACGTCCGGGAGAACTTTCAAACATAAAACAGATTGCCGAAACGTATTCTATTTCAAAAAATCACCTCATGAAAGTCATCTACAGGCTCGGCCAGCTCGGCTACGTAGAAACGATACGCGGACGAGGCGGCGGCATACGATTAGGCATGGCCCCTGAAGACATCAATATTGGTGAGGTTGTCAGAAACACGGAAGACGATTTTAATATTGTTGAGTGTTTTGATGCGAACAAGAATCTCTGCGTCATTTCTCCGGTGTGCGGCTTGAAGCATGTGTTAAACGAAGCGCTTATGGCCTATCTTGCGGTTTTAGACAACTATACACTGCGCGACCTTGTCAAAAACAAGGAAGATATCATGATGCTTTTAAGAATGAAGGAATAATATAGATTCCTTCTTTTTTTATGTCCTTTTTCCCCCTTTTTGTTAAGAAAATTGGGCTGTTTTAAAAAAAAGGCAAAACGATGAGACGAAGCTGCCGATATAAAAAAGAAATAGCAAATTCAAATCAGTGGGGGAAAAAGGAGAGCTCAGATGAAAAAGAAATTAGCAGCAGGGCTGACAGCTTCTGCGATTGTCAGCACAACCTTAGCAGTCACACCAGCTGAAGCAGCAACGATTAAGGTCAAAAGCGGAGATTCTTTATGGAAACTGGCCCAAAACTACAATACAAGCGTGGCGGCCATCACATCCGCCAACCATCTTTCGACTACCGTTCTGTCGATCGGCCAGACGCTTACCATTCCAGACAGCCATTCCGGAACTTCATCTACTTCAAGCTCAACAACCAAAAAGAGCGGAAGTTCTGTTTACACAGTGAAAAGCGGTGATTCACTTTGGCTGATCGCAAATGAGTATAAAATGACGGTGCAGGAACTAAAAAAATTAAACGGACTCAGCAGCGATATGATTCGTGCAGGGCAGAAATTAAAGGTGTCCGGCACGGTTTCTTCAAGCTCCAGTTCTAGTTCCAGTACTAAGAGCAGTTCCACAAAGAGCTCTAGCTCTTCATCTTCTGCCGGAACATACAAGGTGCAGCTTGGCGATTCGCTTTGGAAAATCGCAAACAAAGTCAACATGTCCGTCGCCGAACTAAAGGTCTTGAATCACTTAAAATCAGATACCATTTATGTGAATCAAGTGTTGAAAACAAAATCAAGCGGCTCTGATACGTCTTCCAAAGACACTTCATCTCATTCGAGCCAACCTTCAGCTACAAAGACTTATACTGTAAAAAGCGGAGATTCACTTTGGAAAATTGCAAACAACTATAACCTGACTGTACAGCAAATCAGAAACAGCAACAGCCTAAAATCTGATACGCTATACGTCGGGCAAGTGCTGAAGCTGACAGGTAAAGCATCTTCAGGCGCTTCCACACCGTCATCGTCTTCTTCGTCAAATGCAAGCTCTGGCACGGCGACAACTACATACACGGTGAAAAGCGGCGACTCCTTATGGGTGATTGCCCAAAAGTTTAACGTAACAGCGCAGCAAATCCGAGAAAAGAACAATCTAAAAACGGATGTCTTGCAGGTTGGCCAAAAGCTGGTCATTAACGGGAAAGCTTCCCACTCTTCCTCATCCGGTTCTTCAAACACGTCCAGCTCAACAAGCGCGAAGATTAATACAATGATTGCCGCCGCTAAAGAACAGCTTGGCGTTCCGTATCGCTGGGGAGGCACGACACCGGCCGGATTCGACTGCAGCGGTTTCATTTACTATGCCCTGAACAAAGTCACATCCGTATCAAGATTAACGGCAGCCGGATATTGGAATACAATGAAACCTGTCAGCCAGCCTGCTGTCGGAGACTTCGTGTTCTTTTCAACATATAAAGCCGGCCCTTCTCATATCGGAATTTATCTCGGTAACGGGGAATTCATTAACGCCAATGATTCTGGAGTTGTCATTTCCAGTATGAACAACTCTTACTGGAAACAGCGCTATCTCGGTGCAAAACGATATTTCTAAAGCAGAAACTGTATGGCCTTAGCGGCTGTACAGTTTTTTGATTAGAGCCGGAAAACGTTAATGCTGATCATATGTTTTGTCACCGGATGAAAATAGACTTCGGCCCGAACAGAAAAGGTGTCGTCATTCTGTCTGACCGTCACCCGAAAGACATCTTTTGTTTGCTGATCATTCACCTCAGTCCGCCCCATATAAGCGTAATCAGAAAATGAAGCGTGCTTATATTCATCCTGAATTCTGCTCCAGGCGAGCTGTTCCCACTTTTGAACAGATTCGTTTGTGTCCGCTGAATGCCCTTTTGCAGCCATTGATACAATGATCAATCCGCAAAAAAGCAGCGCAATGGAATACGGCAGAGATTTCATATTTTCAGTCTCCTGTGCCTAGATTAAGTTCTCTCATAGGTTTTCCAAAAGCAATGGCTTCATTCAGGCATTTTGATTTTATGTCTCCCTCTTATTGCTACCCTGTACTGCCGCAGACGCCAAGTTTTGCAACGTCAATAACATGGGATGCGGCATAAACTAATCATGAACTTCTCACACAAGAAAGGAGAAGCGATTCATGGATTATGCCGATTACGATAAAGCGCTATATTACACCCACCGTTCCCAATGGGATAATTTATTAATTTTAATGGTGCGTACAGAGGATGATTTGTTATCAAAACGAATCGAGCATTTTCTGCACGCTTATCATTTTGAACAGGATTACGCCGTCCTGGAAAAGATGCTGTATTCCCTTCTCCGTTATATTGATCATGCCACAGAGCTGACATACGAAGACCAATTAGCCTTGCTCACATAAACAAATCCCGGCGTTTAAACGCCGGGATTTCCTTTTGCAAACATGCAAAGTTCTTGGATGAGCTCTTTTATGCTGTTTGTTATAGGTTCCGTCAATGCAGCCTTTTCAATATCGATGTCCACCGGATCAACCACAAGCTGCTTCGGAATCACATTGGCGTAAACACCCCGCATCACAGTTCGCATATTGTTCAGGGCGTTAATGCCGCCTTTTCCGCCTCCCGCCACTGCCAATAAAGCAACAGGCTTATATTTGAATTGTTCGCTGCTTAGAAAATCCAACGCATTTTTTAAAGAACCGCTCATTCCGCTGTGATATTCAGGCGATAATAAGACAATCGCGTCCGCTTGGGCAACCCGCCGCTTTAGCTCCTGTACCTGTAAATGTTCTAATTGCTCCACCTCACCATTAAAAATCGGCAATATAAACCCGCTTAGATCAATCAGGTCTGTCTGATACAGCTTAGTAATACAAGATGCTGTTACTCTTGTTCTGCCATGTTTTCTGGGTGAGCCATTTATCACTAACATGTTCATGTCGCGATCTCTCCATTCAGGTTATATTTCACTGCGAAAAGCGCTGCTTGCGTGCGGTCGGCCACTTCAAGTTTTGCTAAAAGATTCGACACATGGGTTTTCACTGTTTTTTCTGAAATAAACAAGGCTGCCGCGATTTCTTTATTGCTTTTCCCGTTTGTTATCTCATTCAGTACGTCCTTTTCCCTGCGTGTCAGTTGATAAAATTTTTCTTTTGCCGGATCATGCTGCTTTCTCATATGTGTCAGCACATGGGGCATAATAGCTGGAGAAAGCTTGTATTGGCCGGCATGCACTTGTCTTAGTGTTTTCAACAATTCCTCGGGCTCTGTATCCTTTAATTGATATGCCTTCGCTCCCGCCTGAAGCGCGGGGATGACGTGATCCTGGTCGGAGTAGCTCGTCAGCACAATGATATTGATCCCCGGAAATTGCTGCACTGCTTTTTTTATGGCTTGTATCCCATCCATTTCGGGCATGGACAGATCCATCAGCACAAGGTCGGGCTTTGTTTCCTCAATGATACGAAGTGCTTCTGTTCCGGTTGCAGCCTCTCCGGCAACTTCAATATCGTTCTGGGTGGCAAAGAAAAAACGAAGCCCCTTTCTGACAACATGGTGATCATCTGCAATTACAATTTTCATTGCTTAGCCCTTCCTTTCTGATCGGTTAGCGGAAGCCTGACGGACACCTTTGTCCCCGCTTGAAGGTCTGACTGAATCAAAAACGCCGCGCCCGCTTGTTCCGCCCGTTCTTTCATTCCCTTAATGCCAAATGAAGGAAGACCGACATGCGCTTCATAGCGAAACCCTGCCCCGTGATCGGTTATATCCAGCTCTGTCTGGCACGAAGAAGCAGTCAGGCTGACATACGCCGTATCAGTTCCGGCGTGCTTTTTACAGTTATTTAAAGCTTCCTGTACGACGCGCCACAGCATATGCTCCTGCTCATCAGTAAGAACCGGACAGCCTTTTTGTGTAAACATGACATTCAATCCGATGAGCGCGCCATAGCTTTTAATGGCTTCAGACAGCCCTTTTTCCAATCCTCCGGGGCGGAGCTGCCAAATTAACGCTTTCATTTCTGCTAGCGCGTCCTGTGATAGGTTTTGAATAAAATCAATCATCTGCTGCAAATCTTCATCTTTTGTTAGCGTCTTTGCCGCTTTGGCTGTTAAACTGACGGAAAACAGCATTTGATTGACAGAATCGTGCAGTTCCTGAGCGAGGCGGTTGCGCTCCATTAATAGAGCATTTTTTTGTTTATATTCAGAAAGCTTCATGCGTTGAATCGCCGTTCCGATCTGAAAGGCGACAGACTCGAGCAAATGCAGCTCTCCTTCATCAAACATGGTTTTTCCGGCCGCCGCTACATTTAGCAATCCGAATCTCCTGTCTCCGTCTTCTAAAGGCACCGTTGCATGATGCGTAATCCCTTCTGTGTCAAAACAGTGCAGCACTTTGGCTGACTCTATGCGTTTGCAGTTCATGATATTCGCCGCCCTTCTGAGCCCGCCTGTATTGAATTTCGTCAGGCAGTAGCACTCGCCTTCGCACATCAGCACTTTTTCCTTGCGGCTTAAAGCCGGGGGCAGATAGGCGTCAGCCGCTAACGTATATGAACCGTCTTCTTCAATTAGAAAAATCCAGCCCGCTTGAAGGTTCGTTACACTCAACAATTCTCTTACTACCTCATCCAATGTCGCTTTGACATCGTGTCCTTGATTTAAGGTTTCCGCAATCGTTTTCAGCGTTTTTAATTTTTCCATCCTCGTTTTGCTCACGTTTCTCACTCCGGCATTCATCTCTTGTTATTTAAGATTATACCAGTTTATGTCATTCGTTACTTCGCCTGGGGGATGATTTTCTTTCAGACTTTTGGATGAAAAAAAGCCGGATCATATACAATGATCCAGCTTTCCTTACTTTCCTTATACTATTTAGCTGTAGCCTCTACAATGTCGTCTACCGTCTTCATGACATCGTCAGAAAGCTCGGCAAGACGGTTTTCACTGTCTTCTAAAGATGTTCCTTTTACGGCAAAATAGAATTTGACCTTCGGCTCGGTTCCGGAAGGACGAAGACAGAACCAAGACCCATCTTCCAGGAAGTATTTCAGTACGTTCGATGTTGGCAAGTCAATCGCTTCTTCTTTGTTTTCCGCCAGAAGCATCCGTTTGCTTACAGCGTAATCTTCGGCTGTCACAACCTGTTTGCCGGCCATCGTTTTCGGCGGGTTTTGCCTGAAGGATGCAAGGATCGCTTCAATTTGCTCTGCTCCCTGTTTTCCTTTCAGCGTCAAGGATTTCAGCCCTTCACGATAAAAACCGTATTCGTTAAAGAGATTGATGAGCGCTTCATATAACGACGTCCCTTGTTTTTTATAGAATGCGCAAACCTCAACTGCCAAAAGCGCAGCTTGAATGGCGTCCTTGTCACGGGCAAAATCCCCGATTAAGTAACCATAGCTCTCTTCATAACCGAATTGGAACGTGTACTGGCCTGATGACTCGTATTCCTTAATCTTTTCACCGATAAACTTGAAGCCTGTGAGCGTATCAATCGTATCAAGACCGAATGAAGAAGCGACCGCGCGCCCGATTTCACTTGTGACAATTGTTTTGAGGACAACGCCGTTTGAAGGCAGGGTGCCTTGTTTTTTCTTTTCAGAAAGCAGGTAATGAAGCAGCAGCGCTCCGGTTTGGTTGCCTGTCAGCACTGTATATTTGCCTTGATCGTTTTTCACCGCGATGCCGAGGCGGTCAGCGTCAGGGTCTGTCGCGATGAGAATATCTGCGTTCCGCTTCTCCCCGAGTGTAATGGCATATTTGAAAGCCGCATGCTCTTCCGGGTTTGGAGAGGTAACAGTAGAGAAGTCTGCATCGGGCAGCTCCTGCTCTTTGACAACCGCTACATTGTTGTAGCCGAGTGCATCAAGACCTCGTCTGACAGGCTTATTGGCTGTTCCATGCAGCGGTGTGAAAACAACGTTTACATCAACTTCTCCGGATAATTCAGGATGGACGGATATAGAAGCCAGTTTTTCTGTATAGACTTTGTCAATGTCTTCACCGATGATCTTGATTAAGCCTTTTTCTTTTAACGTATTTTCATCGTCGACTGTGATTGTCAGCTCATTTTCAATCGCGTTTACCTGCTCAATGACGATGTCCGCTTCCTTTGGAGGCAGCTGGCCGCCATCATCTCCGTATACTTTGTAGCCGTTATATTCAGGCGGGTTATGGCTTGCCGTCACCACAATCCCTCCGCAGGCATTCAGCTGTCTGACAGCGAATGACAGCTCCGGCGTCGGGCGAAGCTCATCAAAGACATATGTTTGGATGCCTTGTGTCGCAAGTGTTTTTGCCGCTTCCATCGCAAACTCCGGCGATTTATGGCGGGAATCATAAGCAATGACAACGCCCCGTTTTTTCGCTTCCTCACCTTGCTGGGAGATGTATGCCGCAAAACCGGCTGATGCTTTGCGCACAGTGTAAATATTCATCCGATTTGTTCCGGCCCCAATTTCTCCGCGCATCCCGCCAGTGCCGAATTCAAGGTTTTTATAGAAACAGTCTTCAAGAGCCTGTTCATTCCCTTCTAATTCAGTGAGGCGCTCCTTTAGCTCCGGATCTAAATGTTCTGTCTGTTTCCAGCGTTCATAGCTCTTTCTCCAAGTCATATTCGTCCTCCTATGTATTAGCTTATGCCGTTATTTTAATATGAAGCGAGTGCCTCTGTCACTTGAAATCCTTGGATTCGGCGCTTTCGGCCTTAAATAGAAATAACGGGCTGAGAGACAGCCCGTTATGATTTATCGTTCGAGCGGCACAACCGCATCGTGTAAAAGCTTGTTGAGGTTTTCTGTATGTTTGTTTTTCGTCTGCTCATCCCATTGGAATCGCTCGCTCATAAAATCAATAACGGCATCTTTATATGTTTTTACCCAATTGATATCAAAAAATAAACGTCCCGTTCTGCGGACAAAGAAGTCAGCAGGTGTTGCAGCCAACTCTTCTTCTATACTGTATTCTGCCTCAGCAAGAATATGAACCGGAATGTGGCGTTTCGCCGCCTCATCTTTCAGTGCTTCCACTCGGTTAAAGACTCGTTCTACGTTGGAGCCGTATCTGATCGCCAGCTGTTTTGCGTCTTTTTCTGATAAGCCGGCTGCGATTCCTTCTTTTGTTTTCGTCGTCACAAAGGACAGGAGATTTTTTGAACCGCCGACGTGTCCGCCTGAAATTGGCATGTTTTTTGTTTTACATGGACCAAAGTCCGTTTCGCCTTCTTCTTTCAAACGATCATTCACAAGATCGACGATATGCTCCGCCATTTTTCTGTATCCGGTCAGTTTCCCGCCGGCAATGGTGATTAAACCTGAGTCAGATGTCCAAATCTCGTCTTTCCGTGAAATTTCAGAAGGGTCTTTGCCTTCTTCATGAATGAGTGGACGCAGCCCCGCCCAGCTGGATTCAATGTCATTCGCAGTGATATTCAGCTCCGGGAACATGTAATTGATTGAACTGATGACGTAATCTCGATCCTCCGTTGTCATTCGCGGATGCTCCAGCGCCTCTTTGTAAACGGTGTCTGTCGTTCCCACGTATGTTTTGCCTTCACGAGGGATCGCAAATACCATACGGCCGTCAGGCGTATCGAAGTATACCGCCTGTTTCAGCGGAAAGACAGACTGGTCAAATACAAGGTGAATGCCTTTTGTATGCTGCAAATGCTTTCCGTTATTCGAATGGTCTTTTTCTCTGAGCTGATCGACCCAAGGGCCTGTCGCATTAACAATTTTTTTTGCGTACACTTTATATTCTTTCTCTGTCAGCACATCTTCAATTAATACACCGACCGCTTTGCCTTTTTCGTAAAGAAGCTCCTTCACCTTGGAATAATTCACAGGCTCTGCCCCGAATTTTACCGCTTCCTTCATGACTTCGATTGTCAGTCTCGCATCGTCCGTA
Organism: Bacillus sp. K7; assembly: GCF_053903245.1. Taxonomy (NCBI): domain Bacteria; kingdom Bacillati; phylum Bacillota; class Bacilli; order Caryophanales; family Bacillaceae; genus Bacillus; species Bacillus sp. K7. The sequence continues at coordinate 991,887 of NZ_CP096406.1, read as the reverse complement.
CGGTATTCCACATAATACCCGCCGCCTTTTAAGCCGTCTTTTTTCACCAATGGCTCTTTTTGCAGCGTTTCCTTTGCAGAAAGCATGCTTCTTCGTTCTGACTTTTTCACACCTGCTAAGAAGTCATACACTCTTAAACCGATAGAAGTTGTGAATGAGCCGAATGTGCCGCCTTTATGAAACGGAAGCAGCATCCATTCCGGTGTCGTGACGTGCGGGCCGTTTTCATAAACAATCGCCCGTTCTTTCCCGACCTCGGCCACCATTTTCACTTCAAATTGTTTTAAATAGCGCAAGCCGCCATGAACAAGCTTCGTTGACCGGCTTGATGTTCCCGCCGCGAAATCCTGCATTTCGCTGAGCGCGACCTTCATTCCCCTTGATGCCGCGTCAAGAGCCGTTCCCGCTCCTGTAATTCCTCCGCCGATAATAAATAAATCGTATGTTTTTTTCGTCATGTCTGTCAGCATGCGATCTCTTTCAAGACTAGAAAATTGATGTTTCATTATTGCTCCTCCTTGTTGTCACGGTGTGTAAATAGAAAAAGAGACCACAACAGCCAAAGTGCATACGTACACTTTGGTGCTGTGGTCTCTCCTCATCTCAGGACCGTTCTTATTAACTTGTCATCAGTATATCATACTCTCATTCTATTTAAAAGCCATAGCTGCTTTTACGGCTTTTTGCCAGCCTTTATACAGCTCATTTCGTTTTTCTTCTTCACAGTCAGGTTCAAACCGTTTATCCAGATTCCACTGGTTCGCGATTTCAGAACGGTCCTTCCAGAATCCCACAGCAATACCTGCCAAATAAGCTGCGCCAAGTGCAGTTGTTTCATTAATTTCCGGTCGTTCCACAGGAACATTCAGAATATCTCCTTGGAACTGCATCAGGAAATTATTTTTTACAGCGCCTCCATCTACACGAAGCGTCTTTAATGAAATGTTTGAATCAGCTTCCATTGCGTCAAGCACATCTTTTGTCTGATAAGCCAACGCCTCCAAAGTCGCACGGATAAAATGTTCTTTTGTTGTGCCTCTTGTCAGGCCGAAAACCGAACCGCGCACATCGCTGTCCCAGTAAGGTGTTCCCAAGCCGACAAATGCGGGTACAACGTATACGCCGTCGGTTGAATCCACTTTTTCCGCGTAAGATTCACTTAATGAGGAATCCTGGAACATTCTCAATCCGTCTCTGAGCCATTGGATGGCGGAGCCTGCGACAAAAATACTTCCTTCTAAAGCATATTCAACTTTTCCGTCAATGCCCCATGCAATTGTCGTCAAAAGCCCGTGTTCGGACTTAATTGCTTTTTCCCCTGTATTCATCAGCATGAAACATCCTGTGCCGTACGTGTTTTTCCCCATGCCTTCTTCAAAGCACGCCTGGCCGAACAGTGCGGATTGCTGGTCGCCTGCCGCTCCCGCAATCGGGATGTTTTTTCCGAAGAAATGATAATCAACAGTTTCCGCATACACATGGGAGGACGGCTTCACTTCAGGAAGCATGGACTTCGGTATATCGAGAATATCTAGCAGCTCATCATCCCATTTCAAGTCGTAAATATTAAACATCAGCGTTCTGGACGCATTGGAGTAATCGGTCACATGCGCTTTTCCGCCGGACATTTTCCAAATGAGCCATGTATCAATCGTTCCAAACAGCAGCTCGCCTTTTTCCGCTTTTTCTCTCGCGCCTTCCACATTGTCTAAAATCCATTTTACCTTCGTGCCGGAGAAATACGGATCGATTAAAAGCCCCGTTTTTTCTCTGAACACATCTTGATATCCTTTTTCACGAAGCTCCTCACAAATGCCGGACGTCTGTCTGGACTGCCAAACGATCGCATGATAGATAGGCTTTCCTGTATCCTTATCCCACACAACCGCCGTTTCGCGCTGGTTTGTGATACCGATGCCGGCAATTTGAGAAGCGCTGATTCCTGATTCAGAAATCACTGATGCGATAACAGCGAGAACAGAGCCCCAAATTTCATTCGCGTTATGCTCAACCCAGCCTGGGTGCGGGAAGTATTGTGTAAATTCCTTTTGAGCGGAGTGAACGATTTTTCCTTCTTTATTAAACAGGATCGCTCTTGAACTTGTCGTCCCTTGATCTAAGGATAAAATGTAAGTTTCCATAAGATGTCTCCCCTTTGATTAAATATATTTTGAATTTGATAATGTTTTAGCTGAATGTGTTTTCGTATAGCCATAGAGCCCTAACAATACCACAACCAATATAACGCTTACAATCCAGAAACTGCTTGTGATATGCCCTTTAAATGCGGCGTTGTAAAATACGCCCCCAAACGAACCGCCTAAGATCGGGCCAACTACCGGTATCCAGGCGTATTTCCAGTTTGATGATCCCTTCCCCGGTATCGGAAGAAAAGCGTGGGCGATCCGCGGACCTAAGTCGCGGGCCGGATTAATCGCATAGCCGGTGGTGCCCCCCAGAGAAATACCGATCGCCACAATGAGAAAACCAACGATTAAAGGGTTAAGCCCTTCTGTAAATTGATTTGCCCCAATGGACAAGATGCCAAGCACAAGGACAAATGTCCCGATCACTTCACTTAAAACGTTTGAAAATGTGTGCGGAATGCTGGGTCCGGTTGAGAAAACACCCAGCTTGGCAGCGGGATCATCCGTTGCCTTCCAATGCGGAAGGTAATGCAGATAGATAATCACTGCACCGATGATCGCTCCGATCATTTGCGCCATAATATAAACCGGAACCTCTTTCCACGGAAAATCCCCGACAAATGCAAGCGCTATCGTTAGCGCTGGATTCAGGTGAGCTCCGCTGATGCCGCCAACCGCATAAGCCCCCATGGCAACACCCAATCCCCATCCGAATACAATAACAATCCAGCCAGACTGGTATGAAAGCGATTTCTTTAAATTGACACCCGCACAAACACCTGCACCAAAAATGATCAGCAGCATCGTACCGATGACTTCTCCCCAAAATGCTGTCATAGCACATTCCTCCTAAAGTCACGATTAACAGTATGATAGAGAAGAAGAGAATAAAAAAACCACAACAAACCGCTTTACTGGTGCATAGACATGTACCGTAAAGAGCTGCTGTGGTCTCCGAGTTCTCCATCACAATGTATTAACCTAGTGCAATTGTATCAGTGGATGTAAGCGGTGTCAATCACTTTCTGTCAAAAAGTTTTCATATTTCTTCCATAATTTGGTGTTTGATGTTGTGACGGCCACAGCCCCCGCTTTCAAGGCTCGTTCCACATCCTCTTCCGTGCGGATGAAACCGCCGGCAAAAATAGGAATCCCCGTTTTCTCTTTTATTTCTTGGATGAGTGACGGAACGATGCCTGGCAGCACTTCAATGAAGTCAGGTTTATGCTTGCCGACAAATTCCATGCTTTTCTGCATCGCGCTTGTATCAAGCAGAAATAAACGCTGAATCGCATAAATCTTCTTTTGCTTCGCTTTGGCAATCACGTTCGATCTTGTGGAAATAATCCCGGCGGGCTTAATGTCCTGGCAAATGAACTCCGCTCCGTATTCGTCATGCTTAATTCCTTGAATAAGATCGACGTGCACCATCATGTTCTTTCCGTGCTTTTGTGCCTCTCTGATCACGCCCTTCAGCTGGCCGAGATGAATATCAAGAATAACACCATAGGAAAATGAACTGTTCAAAAACTCATCAAATTGCTTCATATTGCGAATAGCCGGTAAAATCGGCTGGTTGTGAAAACTCATCGTGTGCTCCTTTAATCATTCACTTTTATGTTAAATCGTCTGAAAGCTATCTTTCACCGTTTTCACGATAAAGGAAAGGTCCTCTTCTGTCAGGCAAAATGGCGGCGCGATCTGGATGACGTTGTTGTAGCCGGCGACTGTATCGCCGTTTTTGCCGATAATCAGCCCTTTTTCTTTACACGCCGTAACCACTTGGTTTACTTTATCTGCATCAGCCGGTTCTTTTGTCAATTGATCTTTGACAAGCTCAATTCCGATCAGCAGCCCTTTTCCTCTCACATCTCCGACTGCCGGGTGTTCTCTTAAGGCTTGAAGTTCACCCAAAAGCGTTGCTCCAAGATCGCGGGATCGCTGAATCAGCTGTTCGTCCTCCATGATTTGCATGTTTTTCAACGCCAACGCACAGGCAGCCGGGCTTCCGCCGAACGTGTTCACATGGCGAAAACGGTCGTAAGGTGCTTCCCCCTGATACGCTTCGAAAATGTCCCGTTTAACAGCAGTCGCTGACAAAGGCAAATACGCACTGGTGATTCCCTTTGCCATCGTAATGATATCAGGCTTCACGCCGTAATGCATAAATCCGAACGGCTCGCCTGTCCGTCCAAACCCGCAGATGACTTCATCGCAAATCAAAAGAGCTCCGTGGCGGCGGCAAATGTCCTCCACCTTTTTCATATAACCATCCGGCGGCATTAAGATGCCTCCTCCTGTAATGATGGGCTCCATGATGACCCCGGCAATCGTTTCGCTTAACTCCCATGTCATGATGCGGTCAATTTCATTTGCGCTTTCAAGCGTGTCGGCATCCTCCGGGTTCCGGTATACATCTGGCGGAGCTGCATGCAGGAACCCTTGGCTTAATGGCTCATATTTATATTTCCGCTGCGCCTGTCCGGTAGCTGAGAGCGCTCCCAATGTGTTGCCGTGGTATGCCCTGTATCTTGAGATGAATTTATAACGGCTGTGGTCGCCGTTTTGCAGATGGTACTGGCGGGCGATTTTAAAAGCAGTTTCGTTTGCTTCAGATCCGCTGTTGGAGAAAAAGATGACATAATCGCCGCCAAGCCATTCATTCAGCTTTTCCGCCAGTTGAATTGCCGGCGCATGACTTTGTGTTAACGGGTAATAAGGCAGCTCCTTTAGTTGTTCATAGGCAGCCTCAGCAAGCTCCTTTCTGCCATAACCTATATTGACGCACCACAAACCGGACATCGCATCCAAATAGCGGCGTCCGTCTATGTCGGTCACCCAGGCCCCCTCGGCCTTTTGGGCAATCAGGCTGTCCGCTTGATGCGCTCCCTTCATGGCATGCCACACAAATTGCTCATCTTTTTGCTTTAATCCCTGATGTTGCTGAATGTTTTCCATCCCCATCATCTCCATTTCATTAGCATTCACTAAAGTGCCAATTCAATTGAAACAGACCTTCTCTTATGTTTCGTTTCTTGGTGATGATTTCCCTGCCTTCAATATAAAGCCAGACGGGGTTAGAGTCAATAAACCACGGAAAGAATAAAACATCCGCAGCAGAACAGGCACATTGTTCTTGTTACAGGTGCATGGAGAGCCTATCAAACGATGCAAAGGAAAAAGGAATAGAACATTATCGTATTTTGGAAAGACATTGTGAAAGTTTTATACCTATTCAAATGTTACTGGACTGCCCACACGTCTAACACATTGGATCAACCGTTTTAAAGGTGTGAAACTACATATTTAGCTCTTCTTTAACTAACGGAGCAGAATAACGATAAGAAACATGATAAAACGAGAACATCTTTGACGATATTTTATCACAAGCCTATTCTATTCAAGAAGGCTTTGGAAGACGAAGTATTAAAAATAAGGAGTACAAAGCAGTGAATGAATTTTATAAGGCATTAACATATGTAAATAAATTGTTTTATGAACCAAATCACTTCACTATAAATGCAATTCGAGAAGAAGCTCAAAATTCAGATTACGGAGCGGGTATATTTCAGTTTCACTCAAAATCGATAAGATTTAGAGTCGCAAAATAACACCTAACAAGATCGGGCAGTTTGTTGCTTTTTGGGAAAAAGATGGGAATGATAAAAACCAAGCCTTTTCATATGAAAAAGCTACTGATTTATTGGTTATCAATACGTTTACCAATCATAACAAGTTTGGACAATTCGTTTTTCCAAAAGAAGTTCTTGTCAAACAAAATATCTTAAAAACAGCCACTACAAAAGGAAAAATGGGAATTAGAGTTTACCCCTAGATGGGAAACCCCCACTAGCAAACAAGCTATCGAAACACAAAAATGGCAGTTAGCGTATTTTGTCGAGGTGAACAATACAAACCGTTTTTCAGTGCGAGAATTATTAAAGCTATATTCTAATTAAAATCGGATAACCGAGTAGCTGGGAACCTCAAAATGTAACAAATTTTTCAATTCCGCTTATGATAAAAAACCCGCCAATTCAGGCGGGTTTCAGAATTATTTTTTATATTGAATATGATAAATATCACGGCGTCTGTCTTTTAGCTGGCGTACTGTACCGTTTTGGCGCTGCCTTCTGAGAATTTCCAGATCAACATCACCGATGACGACCATCTCGATATTTGGATTTGTTTCGCCGACAATGCCGTCTCTGGCGAATTCAAAATCAGATGGTGCGAAAATGCCTGACTGAGCGTATTGGATATCCATGTTTTCCGTTTGCGGAAGGTTTCCAACCGTCCCGGAGATGACCGTATAAATTTGATTTTCAACCGCTCTTGCCTGCGAACAGTATCTAACACGCAAGTAGCCTTGGCGGTCTTCTGTGCAAAACGGCGTAAAAATGATTTTTGCGCCTTTATCCGCCGCAATCCGGGCAAGCTCAGGAAATTCGATGTCATAACAGATTTGAATCGCGATTTTTCCGCAGTCCGTATCAAACACGCGCACCTGGTCTCCGGCGCTGATTCCCCACCATTTGCGCTCATTCGGCGTAATATGGAGTTTATATTGCTTTTCGATCGTCCCATCCCGTCTGAACAAGTAAGCGATATTATAGATCTTGTCTTCCTCTTCGACAAAATGAGACCCGCCGATTATGTTGACGTTGTACTTTACGGCCAAATCAGTAAACAGGCTGATGTAATCTTCTGTATACTCGGTAATTCTCTGAACCGCCAAGCTCGGTGACCGTTCCTCGAGGAAAGACATCAGCTGGGTTGTGAAAATCTCCGGGAACACCGCGAAATCTGAGCGCGCGTCGGAAGCGACATCGACATAGTATTCTACTTGATTGGCAAATTCCTCAAAGGAATAAATTTTCTTCATTTCGTATTGGATGACACAAATTCTTACAGGGAAAGCCGATTTATAATAGCGTTTTGTCTGTTGCGGAAGGTAATCGACATTATTCCATTCCATCAGCGTCGCATACTTGATCGAAGCCGTATCATCCGGGAGATAATTCGGGTTAATCCGCATAAGGGTAAAGCCGTTCATCAGCTGAAAAGAAAGGACCGGATCGTAAATTTGGTGGCGTGTCACCTGTTCCACATACTCTCTCGCCGTCATTTCATCCGCATATTTGTGAAAGTTTGGAATCCGTCCGCCTATAATGATGCTTTTCAGATTTAAACGTCTGGCCAAATCCTTTCTCGCCTCATACAAACGGTGGCCGATCTTCATCCGTCTGTATTTCGGATGCACCATGACCTCAATGCCGTACATATTCAAGCCATCCGGATTATGATTGGTGATATAACCGTCATCTGTAATGTCCTGCCACGTATGGCGGTCATCGTATTCATCAAAATTAATCAGGAGGCTTGAGCACGAACCGATAATTTCGCCTTCGAATTCTGCACAAAACTGCCCGTCGGGAAAATGCTCCAAATGGCTGATTAAATGCTCCCGCTTCCAAGGCTCCATCCCCGGAAAACAGTCCTTTTGAAGATCAATAATCTTGTCGAGATCTTTCTCTTCGATATTGCGAATAATCATTTTCTTTTCAAAACGGGTCAAATCTAATTTCTCAGACATCTTCTCGCTCCTTTCTAGTGTTGTGCGTTCAGGTGGTCAAGCAATAGGGCGAGCTCCATTTCCGCCATTGATTCAAGCCGGTGATCATAGTCTTCAAACAATAAGGTGCCCGTCACTTTATTCGGGACGATGACACACTTCATCCCCGCCCTTTTCGCAGCAATCGAACCATTAACAGAATCCTCAAACGCGAGACATTCAGATGGCGATACCCCAAGATTTTTAGCCGCCAATATATACAGCTCTGGATTCGGCTTCACCTCTTCCACATCATCCGCCGTTTGAATGACCTCAAATTCATCAAACAGGCCGATTTGCTTCAAATGGCCCGACACCCACTTATAATCAGAACTGGAGGCAAGCCCTACTTTTAAGCCTAAATCCTTTGCCGCATTCAAATACGCTTCGACACCAGGTCTCGCTTTTTCTGTTTCCATGCGTTTCGTAAACCGCTCTCTTCTCAAAGTTGTCAGCTCTTCATGGTTCAGCTTTTGGCCGATCTGCTCTTCTAAATATTCAAAAGGCTGAAATCCCGCGGCTGTTCCGATGACCTTTCCCCAAACGGATAGCGGCAGGACTGAGCCATGTTCCTCAAATATTTCCTGAAGGACTTCATATTCGTGTGTTTCAGTATCAAGAATCAGTCCGTCAAAATCAAAAATTAACGCTTTAATCACTGCGTACAACTCCTTTAGCCCAAATTGAGACATATGTATACACTCACTATACCCCGAAACATGCCTGCATTCAAAAAGTAAGGTTTATGTGAAGAAAGAGCCTGCACACCGCAAGCTCTTTCTGATTAATGAATGTTTTGATGAGAAATGTTTGTCAACGCTGCTCCCGCAGATTCGTTCGACATCTGATTGACTGCCAGGTCTCCAAGCGCAACGATCCCGACTAGATTGTTTTGATCTACAATAGGAAGGCGGCGGATTTGGTGCTGGGCCATCAGCTGCGACGCGTCTTGCAAGCTCATATTAGGATTTCCTGATATGAGGTCTGTTGACATCACTTCTGAAACGGGTGTCTGGCCATCTCGGCCCTCTGCTGTGGTTCTTAATGCAATGTCGCGGTCAGTCAGCATTCCTTTTAAAGCACCTTGCTCTACAACGGGAATCGCCCCGACATTATATTGGTTCATGAGAGAAGCCGCTTCCTGAATCGTTTGATTCGGAGAAACGGTCGCCACCTGCGTTGTCATTGTATTTTGAACTGAACTCATAGTCAGCACCCCTTTCAACCATTAGTATGTTCAGACACGTGCTGATTAAAAAGGGAGTTAGAGGAAAGGTTTTATGATATGATTTCTTTGATGCCAAAAGGAGCTTTTCTGAAAACGAAAAGCTCCTGCCGGCGGATTATACCAACCTTCTGTAACCGGAAAAGGCTTGATTTGCCTTCAATTCAAAGTCAGAAAAAGCAAACGGAAAATAAATTCCAAAATCATTCAGCATTTTGCTGTTTTTCTCAAAAATCGCCTGATTGTTTACATCAGTATGCGGGGAAGGCTTTGTCAGAATAATATGTATCATTTGCAGACAAGCCATAATTTGAAATGCTTCTTTTAATGTTCCTTGGTAATCATGGTTATTATTTAAAGACAGAACGCCTTTCTTTTTAAAGCGCTGAATGTCCAGTTCGGAGAAATAAAGAGGAAATACATCATGAAAAAGTTTCATTGACAGCTCCTTGATAAAGCTCTCCTGTTCTGCAGTTGCTGCGTTCACAATTCTCACGTCAATCACCTTTCTTGCCATCGAATATCCTAACTCTTACTCAAGAATAGCACAGAAAAAAACCCGAAAGCTAAGGTAAGTGTTTCCTATGAGAAACAGCGGCCTTCCGCTTTGAAAAGGAGTTATTAATATGAAACAAAAAAACAGAGGGCTTGAGCTCCTCATCAATGACAAACACGATGGCCAATGGCTGTTTGCTGTCCTGAAACAAGAGCTTAACGCCTCTAAATCCGTGATTCAAGACTGGGTGACCCATCATCGAATAAAAGTCAATCACGATTCCGTCATCAACAATGTGATCGTAAAAAAAGGAGACCGCGTGTTCATCGATCTTCAGGAAAGTGAAGAGTCCTCCGTTATACCTGAGTATGGAGAGCTTGATATTTTATTCGAGGACAATCACATGCTCATCGTCAATAAACCTGCGGGCATAGCGACACATCCAAATGAGGAGGGCCAAACCGGCACACTGGCTAATGTCATCGCGTATCATTATCAGGTGAATGGCGAAACATGCAAGGTGCGGCATGTCCACCGCCTTGATCAGGATACATCGGGCGCCATCGTGTTTGCCAAGCATCGTTTAGCACACGCCATCCTGGATCAACAGTTAGAAAAAAAGACGCTGAAACGCACGTATACCGCCATCGCTCACGGAAAGCTAAAGATGAAAAAAGGAACAATTGATTCACCGATCGGCAGAGACCGATCACATCCGACTAGACGCCGGGTTTCACCGGGCGGGCAAGCGGCCGTCACCCATTTTAAGGTCATTGCCCGCAATTCGAAAGAGCAATTGTCGCTCGTTGAATTAGAGCTTGAAACAGGCAGGACACACCAAATTCGTGTTCATATGGCGAGCATTGGCCATCCGCTGGCAGGAGATACGCTTTACGGGGGCGGAAGCATGCTATTAAGCAGACAGGCTTTGCATGCCAGAAAGGTACAAGCGATTCACCCAATAACCAGCGAACTGATTGTTGCAGAAGCGCCTTTCCCAGCTGATATAGAAAACCTTTGCCACTCATATTTTTCATGAAGAAAAGCCGCAGGCAGCGCCCGCGGCTTTTAAACAACCCGTTTTCCATAAATAATATAGCGCTTCGGGGCATTGCCCACATATGAAAATGGGTAGCAGGTCGTCAGAATGAGCTCTTCCTTTTCATGCTGGAGCGTAATAATGGATGTATCATCCTTATCGACAATTTTTGTTTTGATGATTTCATACGTAAAATCTCCATATGAAAGGAGAATGCGAAGCCTATCTCCCTTTTCAAGCTCTCCCGTTCGGCGAAACACGGTATCCCGATGTCCCGACAGTACAATTTGTCCGTTCTCATCAGGATAATAGCTTTCCTTGTAGTGCCCGACCCCTTTTTCTAAATCATCTGGATCGGTGCCCTCCACGATCGGGAGCTCCGCATTGATTTTTGGTATTTCTAAAATGCCGCTCGCATGTCCGGTCTCAGGCTTAAATGATGCTTGATTCTCTGCTTGATTCGCGCTTTTTTTCGCGCTTGAAGCTTCTTGCGGCTTATCAGCCGCGAGTTTTGCTTCTTTTAATGTCTGTTCGGTCTTCATATTCGTATCGATCAGTTTAAGGCCTCCATAGCCTGCGATCATCAGACCGGCCGCAATGATGACGAGTGGAATTACTTTTTTCACGTTCTGGAGACGCTCCTTTTTCTTCTGACATAAAGATACGTTCCGGACAGTGTCATCGCCGCCCCGATCACGATAAAGTTATAGTAGCCCGCAGATGTATCCGGAAGCTGATGATCAGACCCGCTTTCGGCAATCCCGTTTTGTACTGGCAATGTACTGATATTGCCATCAGTAACAGCGGGTTTTTTCGGTATTTCTCCGATTCTCGAAATGGCAGAAGGCGGAAACTGATGAACTGGCACAGTACCCGGAGTCTCTTTGATATCAGTCTGATCCTCCCCAGGTTCTGGGATTTCATTTACCGGCTGATCCGTCCCTGGTCCATCCCCCGGCTTTTCTGTAACTGGAGCTTCTGTTACAGGGTCTTCAATGCCACTGGCTTCAGCAAGCTTAATTCTTCCCTCTTTTGTATACGAGATAGGTTCATCAAAGCTTTTTACGTACTCAACTGTCGCGTCCAAATCCTCAGGCCCTGTCACAGGATGTTTCCCAAGCAATCCGATTGGCTGATATTTGGTACCTGTCGCCGTCGCCATAAAATTGTTAACAGTCAGTGTATATGTGGCATCGGGCTGAATCTCGGTGCCATCTGCCATTTTTATCTCGACAGCTTTTCCGGTTTTTTTATCCCATGTATACGTAAACCCGCTGATGCTGTAGTCAGGCCCAAAAACCGGCGAGATTTGCGCATTGATAATCTCTCTTAAATCTTTTCCTTTAATCTCAAGCTTTGTTAACACATTTCCAAACGGCTGGATATTGTACAGATCTCCCCATGTTATGGGTCCTTTCTTCAGCGCTTCGCGTATTCCGCCGCCATTCATAAGGGCAAAATCCGTTTTCATGGCCGCTCTCATGCCATCCGCAATCAGATTTCCTAGAGGCGTGTCCCCATCATTCGAATATCCGCCTTCCATATCAACAGCCGCTTCACCGACAACCTCGCTGATAATCGGCTCAACGAGTGTTTGATATTTCTTTAAAATGGCTGAAGCGCTTGGATCCGGGTCTATTTTACTTTGATCGACATATACGATGTCCGCCGACTTTTTCACGATGTCTTTTGTCGTTTTATCGATCTCTAGATCTACAACCCCTATCGCTTTTCCATACTCAAACGCCTGAACAATCAGTTTTCCATTCACTTCACCGTTAACAACCTTATGATTATGCGCTGCAAAAATCACGTCAATTTCGGAATCTGTTTTTTTTGCAAGGTCAGCAGATTCACCGGTAATTGCGGTGCCATTTTGATCGGCTGACATATGCGCGAGAACTGCCATGGCCTTCACGCCTTTTTTCTTCAGCTCTTCAGCCGCCTCATTCACCGCTGTGACCTCATCTGTAAACTCGATGTTTTTTATTCCGTCAGGCATGACCATACCCGCTGCCGACTGCGTGACAACCCCGATAAAAGCAACCGGTATACCCTCAACCTCTATGATGTCATATGCCGGCAAAAAGGGCTCACCAGTAGATTTCATCTTACAATTGGCGCACACAAGGGGAAAGTTCTGCCCATCATATCCGCTCGTGCCATTCGGGTGATCTCCTCCGTTTAAGATCCTCAGCAGTTCATCCGTACCTTCATCGAACTCGTGATTGCCGACCGTTCCGACATCAAAACCGATATCCTCCATCAGTTCCACAGTTGGTTCATCTTGAAGAAGAGATGAAACTGGTGAGCTGCCTCCGATCATATCACCAGCATGAACAATCAGCGTGTTTTTCTTTTCAGCCTTTTTTTCTTTCAAATATGCGGCAGCATAGTCCATACGCCCAAAGACGCCGTCTGCAGTTCCGTTTCCATCAAGATCTAGCTCATATTGCTGATCAATCTTGCCATGCAGATCGTTCATACTGAGTATTCTAAGCGGTACACGTTCTTGCGGTGCCGTTTGCCTTTTTTTATATCCTGCGTTTTCCGCTTCACTTGCAGAGGCGAAGAAAATTCTATTTTCCACAGCTACCTGTTTCCAGTCAGCCGGCTCCACATACGTTTTATTTGACGAATCCCCCACATATCTTGTCAGGCCTTTTCCTTGCTCTCTGGCTCTAAATTCAAACGGCATTTCCAAAAGGGGATCGTCTTCATTCCAAATTCCTTTTTGCTCTTGTTTCGCAGCAGCTGCAGCAGCCTGAAACTGCTGATAATCCTCTTCATTGTCAACCGGCCAAATAAAATACGTCGGAGCATAGCCATTTTTCACAAGCTCTAGGTTCACATTTGAACCCGATTCCGTTATGACCTGCCCAAGAAGTCTGCCATAGCTGTCCTTCGCTTCTCTCCCGACCTTGACAGTAATCCTCTCTCCTGGAGACAATATTGTTTTTAGATAATCAGATGCTTTTTTGCCAAACCTTAATTGATTTTCGTCTGCTTCATTTTTGGGTGTGTGATACGTTTCAGGTGTATCTACATGTACAAACCGGATTTTTGTCGTTCCAAGTACGGGAGATTTGAGATGAATGGTATCACCATCAACAACCCTGTCAACAATACCTTCATATTCACCCTCCGCAGATGGAGGAGCGGGCTGTTCTTCAAGCAGCTTCAAGTCAGACGTTTTTCGCGGAAGAAGCTGAAGGGTTTGGTATCTGCTTAACACACCGGTAAATTCATACCATTTGCCCTCATCAAGTTCGTCTATGACCCCTGTTTCATTCATTACTCGAAGTGTCATAGCATGGTGATCTCCACCAATCATCGTTACATTAAAGCCGCCGCCGGCAGGAGAATGTGGAATTGAGGAAACAAACGCTTTTAGTGTCACAAGCCTGCCTTCCAACTGGTCACCCACATTGCTGTTAACCAGTTCATTGATTGTTGATTGTTTCGGAGCCGGGAGGGGTTGTTTTGTCTGGTTGATTTTGATGCCTGATGATTTTGGAACAATTTCTATCAGCCCTTGGTACGCCGTGATTTTTCCTTCAACCGTGATTTCCATGCCTTCTTTTAATTCAGGAAACAGTTCAGGTGAAGGCGAATATATGTTAATGCCTCCGGTTCCATCCTGCATAAAGGTCGACAGCTTCCCGCCTCCGACCGCGCTTTGATCAGCTGTGACAATCCCTTTTATCGTCACTGATTCATTCAGCCGTCCCCGCGCTTCATTTATTGTCACTGGCTGTTCAGGCGGCGGAGTTTTCATGCCATCAGTTAACACCATTGACTGAACGTTTTTAAGTCCTGTCGTGTTAAAATAGCCGTCAAGCTGTCCTTGAACAGTTATCTTTTTTCCAAGAAGAAGCGGGTTGGTTTGCAGCCCAAATTGGCTTCTAAAAGCGGATGGGATTTGCACAGGAAGGATGTGATCCGGCGATGTCTCGTTTTTACTATCTGCCAGCGCAACATGATAATCATTAGAAAAAGGGCTTGTCAGTTTATACCGCTGCGCTGAGACAGCCTGACCGACAGCATATCCTTCAACAAGCGCCTGTCCATCTTTTTGCTGTATCGCCTTATCAACCGATATCGGCTGTTGTGGCTCAGCTGCTTTTACAGCTTCGCACGTATACATCACATTCAAGAACATCAATGCAGTGATCAACATCATATGCAGAATACGCCTCATCATTTTTCCTCCCTTAATATACACCTTATGACAATGACTTTGTCTGCTTATCATTTCGACAGACTCCATATAATTCCTTTCAGGCTTCTGCATAAAACGAGGCAGACTGTCACAAAATATAGTCGATCTGAAAAAAAAGGAGGAATTCGGTTTGGATCAGTTAAATCAGCAGCAACCCCAAATGAACAAAGGTATCCCTGGCAAACCTCATAAAAATCACGGCGGACATGAAATGTTTGATATGCATGAGGTGCTTTCAGGAACACTTAATGTCCTTGACCAGTTTACGATGCTGAAACAATTTTGTAAGGATCAGGAATTAGTAAACATCCTTGATCGTCAACATCAATTCATTGCGTCTCAATATAACTTAACTGCAGAATGCTTTAAAACAGGAAACGAGCCTTCACAAAAAACAGCAACTTATATGATGAAGGAAGACAATCAGACTGTTTACGGCATGCAGCCGTCAAAGCCTAAAAAACCTGTTCAATCCATGAATGATATTGATGACAGCATTATCAGCCGACAAATGCTTTGCACTGTTAAAGCACAGGCTTCTATGCTGACAATGGCTTCTCTGGAAATGACGAATCCAGCCGTAAGACGCGTATTGTCCGCTCAGATTCAACAGTATGTTGAAATGGCTTTCGAAATTTTCCTATACCAAAACAAACACGGCTATTACCAAGTTCCTCAGCTAGATGCGCAAGACATGGAACAAATGAAAAACTCATTTGCGCCTGCACAAGGACAAATGCCTCCAACTCAAGGCGGCATGGGCCAACAAGGACTTCATTAATAACAAAGGCATTGGATAGGATCTATCCAATGCCTCACTGTTTTCATCAAATCTTTTCTTGAAATCTTTTTCAAATTGATCAAGACTTTCATTTGTTGCCGATTTAAACCCTTTTGTAAAATCCCCTTTTTTTGCCGTTTCCTTTATCATTTCAGAAATAATGTCTTTCCCGTATTTGTCCGTCAGCTCATTGACCATATAAAAGCTTTGCAAATAGACATCAGTGTCATACTCGACTCGGGCTTCCTGCCAGTCTTGGTCTGTCTGCAAACGGTCAAAGGGCACGACAGAAAACGTGACCGGGTCTATGAGCAATTCATAGTTCGCAATCCACTCGCTTAACCCTTCATGAAACCATAACGGAAACGCTTCAGGATTTGCCTCAAGCTCCTTCAATTTCTGATGAAACGCATGATGCGTATATTCATGGATCAACAATCTTTGATACAAATAAACCGCTACCTCGTCACCTTCTAAAAGCTTCTTTTCCTCTTCAGGCAACAATCCGATCAGCTGCTCCCGCTCAGAATAAAAACCGACGACATCCAATAAACCGGAGTAATCCTCCATCAGTTTTTCATTAGGAAAAAAAATAATATCAATAGGCTTTTGATTCGAATATCCAATCATAATCTGATTAATACTGACCGCATATTCAAGCGTTTCTTTCGTCAACGGCAATAAGGACTTTTCTTTGGAAGTATAATAAATATCGGCCTGTTTGAATGACTCTTTTTTCATGTGCTTCGTCACTTGTTCTTTCGTTATACCAGATGCCTGCCCTGGCAAAGACAGTATATACAACGTGCTTGATACGATGGCCGAGCTTACAGCCAGCATCACAAGGACTCCGCACAGGAATAGA
This sequence comes from Bacillus sp. K7, assembly GCF_053903245.1. NCBI lineage: Bacteria > Bacillati > Bacillota > Bacilli > Caryophanales > Bacillaceae > Bacillus > Bacillus sp. K7. Next base: position 975,498 of record NZ_CP096406.1, on the reverse strand, counting down.
GCGGATGCCGCACGCTTTCCTATGCCATCCCGCAAACGTCTCCCTCCCTGAGCCGGTCCGTCTTGTACCTTTTATTTTCACTCTATGCAGCAAGAGTTTGCGGTGTGCCATTCACGCCAAAAAAGCCGCACAAATTGTGCGGCTGCTTTGTTCATCCTTATTCAGGTTGCGGGAATATACGCTGTACAGTTTCACTGAATTCATCGAAAAACCCTGCAACTGGATCGCCATTTTGTATCCGCTCGCCATATCCCTGCATTCGGTCTACAAAGTCTGGATTGGCTGAAACATAGACATTATCCATGTTTTTATCAGTGTCTTTTACTTTTTCGGAAATTTTCTTTTTCAGATCCTGTCCAACTTCTTCTTTTCCATTTTTCAATACAACTGCAACATACGCTTGATTTCCTGCAACGATGACATTTGCTCGCTCTACTTCTTTCATATCAGAAATTTTATCAGCAGCATCATCAGCAACTTCTAATTGCCGATTATCATTACCATTGTTATTGCCGTTATCGTTAACATTATCGGTTACATTATTATCGACATTGTCACGATTGTTATTGACATCGTTAATGTTTCCTCTGCCATTATCGTTCACTGGATTGCGGTAGTTAACGTTTTCTGGATTTGCTTGATCACGTCTGCCCTCACCCTGATTGGCCATACCGCAGCCAGTCATAAGCAAAGGGATAAGAAGCAAGGACGCAAGGGCTTGTTTTTTTCCAAGCATGTGAATTCCTCCTTTATCACTTTACCTATAGGTTTTTCTAAACAGCTTTAATTATGCATGTAAATCTGAAGGAAATGCTTTCCCGGGAAATAAAACGGTTAATTTGTCTAATGAAGGGGAACATATGAATACACCAAGAAGGAGGGATTATGTTGTTCAATCAGCGAAAAGGAATCAGTCCCGCAGCATTGGTGATAGGCTCAACTATGCTTATTGCTGCTTTATCACCTCAGATCCGCAAAAGATTCAGCGGGTTTATCACAGGACAAATGAACAGACGGAATTCTGATAATAAGATGTTTGATGCTGCTAATGTAGGAAACATGGTCAAACAAGTATTGGGCGGCGGCAATCAACAGGAACGTTCGCAACTTCAAAGCCAGCGGCAAAATGGCCGGCAGCATCAGCATGCCGAACAGCAGAAAACACAGCATCAGCACACACAGTCACAAACTAGGCAAACTGAGACAGCTGCGAAAAAAAGACAGCCTCACTACGCCGAGCCCGTTCATTTCGACCAAAGCGCAATGAACGTTATGGATGATAACACCATGATGGGAATACTCGAGGATTTAGAACCCGGCCGTTAAAAAAACGTGTCATTCAAGATAGATTGCATAATGGTTCAAATCGTTAATTTTGCTTTTTATTTTCCTGCCTGTTTTAGAGTACAATGGGTAGCATTAAAAAAAATCCTTCTTGCGTGAAATAAACGTTTGAAGGATTTTTTTATTTATGCTGCCACTGAATCCAAAGCAATCTTTATCGATTCATGTTACCCCAACATTAAAAAGTTGAAGCAAGAACACTAGATAACACTGTTACTGCTAATATAACCCGCCTGGGTTTCATTATTTATATTCACTTTACGTAGGAAGTCCTGTTTCTGATGAAAAACTGCGCTACTTCAATCGCATTCTAAACGTTCATTCATTTTCATTGAATCAAAATATACATATGTCCATTAAATAATTCATACAAAAAGTCGCTTTCCCTTACATAAGGAAAGCGGCTTTTCAGGTTGATTCCCCCTTTTTATCAAGCTTTTACTTTTGAAAATATTGTTGACTATTCAGTTGAACTGTATTATGTTTTTATTAAGTTGAACTATATAGTTGAACTGAAGAGAGGGTGAGGGTATGAAACATAAATTATTACCGTTGTCTGAAACGATGCATTATATTTTATTAGCTCTGCGTGAACCACTCCATGGCTATGCCGTCATGCAGAAAATAGAAAAGATAAGTAACGGTACTGTTATGTTAGCTGCCGGTACACTATACGGTGCGATTGAAAACTTGAATAAGCATGGTTGGATTGAACCTGTTGGAGAGTCAGGCCGGAGAAAAGTTTATATGATAACTGCGGAAGGAAGCACCATTTTGAAAATGGAACAAAACAGGTTATTGCATATTTTATCCCTGTACGAAGGAAGTGAATCAAATGAAGAAAATGAAGATGTTTTTTGATATTGAAAAAGAGGAGCAATGGCTGAACGAGCAATTACAAAAGGGTTATCGTTGTACCAATATTAGCGGATTAGGGATATATTCTTTCAAAAAAACTGACAAGAGATATGTGATGCGACTGGATTATCAGGATTATTTGCCTAAGAAAAAGTTGGTCGAATACAAAGGGATATATGAAGACTTCGGTTGGATGTATATAAATGGATCCTGGCTTAGCGGAATACGATATTGGCAAAAAGAGGATGATGGTCAAAATGAAATCTTCTCGGATCGCCAATCAAAGTGTCATTATTATAAAAGATTGATGAATTATTCTTCTGGTTTAGGTTTACTGTGTTTGTTTTTTTCTTACATGATTTATAAGGATTCAGGTTTATATTTAACTGAAGGTCTTTGGAGTATGAAAGGTGCATGGTTTTGGAAAGCATTTTTATTTGAAACTCCATTTGCTCTTTTGAGGTTGCTTCCCGCCCTTATGTTTGCTTTCTTTGCCAGCAGTTACTACAAAGCGTATCGAAAGCATTCAATGTTAAAAGAACAATAATGAGAACACAGTCAGGCGCGCTTCTTTCATTCGTGGCTGAAATTCAGAAATCACAACATATCGCCGAAAGCCTCTTCAAGAATGTCTTGATCATGATCTAGGCACTCCTTCTGAACCCAGTTACTTCTGGACAGTGGAATAAAAGCATGAAAAAAGAACCCATGAACCCTTTACATGACAGGGTTCATGGGTTCTTTTATTGAAATGAACATCAAAACGAAGCGGGTTACACGCTGTTACGCTTCTTCAGCTTCAATCACTCTGGATTGATCATTGAATACATCTGTATCAATTTCCTTTGTGATCTTACTGGTAATAAGGCCTGATGTCATGCTTCCGCTGACATTCAGAGCAGTACGCCCCATGTCGATTAAAGGTTCGATTGAGATTAATAAACCAGCGAGCGCCACAGGCATATTTAATGATGATAAAACAAGAAGCGCTGCGAATGTCGCTCCGCCGCCAACTCCGGCAACACCGAAGGAGCTGATGGCCACGACTGCGATAACTGTGATGAGAAACACCGGATCAAACGGATTCTGGCCGATCGTCGGGGCAATCATCATCGCCAGCATCGCAGGATAAATGCCGGCGCATCCATTTTGCCCGATCGAAAGGCCAAACGAACCGGCAAAGTTGGCGATTCCTTCCGAGACGCCCATGCTTCTCTGTGTTTTAATATTCAACGGCAAAGCACCCGCGCTTGAGCGTGATGTAAATGCAAATACAAGTACAGGCAGCGCTTTTTTCAAATAAACAATCGGGTTCAAGCCGCTGAACGTCAGCAACAGCAAATGTATGATAAACATTGCGATTAACGCGGCATACGAAGCAACCACAAACATACCTAATTTCAAAATACTGTCAATATCACTCGTTGCGATCGTTTTGGTCATAATCGCCAGCACTCCATAAGGCGTCAGGCGCAAAATAAGGGTGACGACACGCATGACAATGGCATAAACGGCATCAACCAGCTTTTTAAACGTTTCCGCCTGTTCCGGCTGTTTACGTTTTACGCCGAGGAATGCCATTCCAAGAAAAGCCGCAAAAATAACGACAGCGATCGTTGAAGTCGGTCTAGCTCCTGTAAAATCTAAAAACGGGTTTCCCGGCAGCAGTTCCACAATCTGCTGCGGCAGCGTTTTTGCTGCCATATCCTCTGATTTCTGCTCAAGCTCCTGTCCCCGCGAAAGCTCGGTATCTCCTTGGTCAACCTGGATCGCCTGCAAATCAAAAGAAAGCGCGGACGCAATACCGACAGCTGCTGCTACAGCTGTTGTTGCCACTAAAATCCCGATAATTAAACCACTGATTTTCCCAAGATTTTTTGTCAGTTTCAGCTTTGTAAATGCACCGAGAATTGAAATAAAGACGAGCGGCATAACAACCATTTGAAGCAATTTGACATATCCGCCCCCGGCAATATTAAACCAGTCGGCTGTTTGAATGACTATATTTGAAGTCGGGCCGTAAATCAGCTGAAGCGCAAATCCGAATACAATCCCCAGCCCCAACGCAGTAAATACACGTTTAGAGAAGGAAACATGTTTTTTCTGCATAGCAAAAAGCCCTAAGATAAGTAACAATAAAATAAATACATGTAATACGACTAGTAAAGTCTCCAAAGCAGGTAAACTCTCCCTTCAAATTTTCTTTTTTACTATATTACACTAATTCCGATAGGTCAAGTACGAATTGTTTTAGCTTATGCCCCAAGGAAAAAAAAACCTTATATAATCCTTTTTTGTTCTTTTCTTTCCCTTCCATCTTTAGTACCTTATATAAAGGTGATGACATTTGCTGAAAGAACTGTTTGTAAACTTGACCATTTTAATCACATTTAATTATCTCTTCACCCACCTGTTTAAAGAAAGGTTAGTGCATAAAAAAGACAGCATATTCTTCCAAGCTGTTAAAGGACTGGCCTGCGGTTTGCTCGGGGTTATTCTGATGTTTTTCGGATTGGAATACCAGCATTCAATCATTGATCTTCGACATATCCCTATTATGATTGCCGCTCTTTATGGAGGCTGGGTTTCAACGGCAACGGCTTTGGTTGTGATTGCCGCAGGCCGTATGCTGATTACGATGAATACTTCTGCTATATTTTCTATGATTATCATTTGTATCGCTGCCATCCCGCCACTCATTGTTTCTAGAAGAAAAAAAGTTCAATTAAAACATGCTTTCTATCTTTTAATGATCACAAACAGTATGATCTCCTTTTTCTTTTATTTTCTTATAGATCTGCATTCATATGAACTTCACTTATATTTTTGGGTCACCTCATTAGCGGGCGGCATGCTCAGTTTATACATTATTGAGCATGAAACAAATGCACATCTGCTTTTTAAGCAATATAAATTTCAAGCGCACTTTGACTTTTTGACGGGCATATATAACCGAAGAAAATTTGAAGACATCACACAATCCCTGCATGAACAGGCGGCCAATACCCCGCATTTTCAATTTGCGCTGATTTATATAGATATCGACCACTTTAAAACCATCAATGACCAGTACGGACATCACGAAGGAGATCAGGTGCTGAAAGAGCTGGGGTCTCGTCTGAAGCTGAGCATCCGAAACACTGATCCTGCCGCACGGATTGGCGGCGAAGAATTTGCCGTGCTCCTGCCAAACTGTACGCTTGATAAAGCAGTCAGAATCGCGAAACGGATCAGGCGCAATGTCAGTGATACACCGATTGCATTAACAAATGGCGAAGAACTGTCAGTTACGATATCACTGGGAACCGCTCATTACCCCAATAATACGAAGCGTCCTGAATCTCTGCCGATTCTTGCCGATCAAATGCTTTACAAAGCGAAAGAAACAGGGCGGAACAAAGTATGTTTCTCAGAAAAAAAAGAATGAATTCAATGTACGAATTCATTCTTCCAATCTGAAAGACGTTTCAAAGGCAGAAAAGCCGGGACAAGGTCCCCCTGATATTCTTTTTCTATCAATACCGCTGTATCATCAGCTTGATAGAGCTCGAGAATGGTTTGCAGTGCTTCCCGATCCTGATCCTCCGTTCTGACGACAATCAAATTCATCTCTTCCTCAGACATGAACCCGCCGCTCTTTATGGCATGTTTTCCCGTCTGCAGCCCCGCTTTTTTGGCTTCAGAAGGTTTCATGACAAACACGTCGGCGCTTCTCACAGCATCCTGATGCCGGACTGCCTTCAATTTCAGGTGTCTCGGATTGTTTTTGATCATATCGGCTGAACCTGTTCCGTTAAATCCGTTTTTCAGCGTTAGCAATCCCGCCCCCTGAAGCACCGTAAGCGCCCTGCCAAAATCAAACGCTTTATCCGGAACAGACACCACAGCTCCGCGCGGTATATCTTGAATTGAGCCAAACCGCTTTGAATAAATGCCCATAGGCGTTATGTATGTTGTGCCAAGCGGCGCCAGCTTATGTTTGTATTTTTCAGTGAACGACCGAAAATATGAAATGGTTTGCAAGGCATTGGCATCAATTTCTTTGTTGGCAAGCGCGATATCAGACTCCGCATAATCAGAAAAAAAGATCAGTTCAATATCCAGTCCCGCCTCTTCTGCCTTCTCGGCAATATAATTCCATATTGCCTCGTCAGACTCAGCAATACCGATTTTTATCGATTCATGTTCTGCCGACGGTGAGCATGCAGTGAATGAAACGAGCAGAATAAAAACAAAACTGCATATAAGCCACTTTTTCATTGTGACCATACCCCTATCTATGTATTAGAGCATGCAATCAATATCAGACATAAAAATCGCTCTCTTTAGTTGATAAGCATTGTCATTTGTCATATTGATAACTTTTACCTTACGCATATCCAGTAGGGTTGTCAATTCCTATTATATTCTCTTCCCGTAAAGAGAGCATACCCAATACAAACATATGATCACGTATCGAAAAAGCAGATGAATCTCCGTGAATAAATATCAAATTGAAAAATAAATATGTTATTTTCCGAAAAAGTTTCATTTTGCAGTTGTTTTTTCTGAAGATTACTGGTAGAGTAAAGGTAATTATTTTTGTTCGAACTATCTTTAAGAAGAAAGTTTTGTAAGAGTTTTCGTCTTGAAAGTTTGTTAAGAGCAAGAATAGTGAATTTAAGCGTTATGATCGCTTTAGGAGGAAATTTCATGTTAGAAGGTAAAGTAAAATGGTTCAACTCTGAAAAAGGTTTCGGATTCATCGAAGTAGAAGGTCAAGACGATGTATTCGTTCATTTCTCTGCTATTCAAGGCGAAGGCTTCAAAACTTTAGAAGAAGGCCAAGCTGTTTCTTTTGAAATCGTTGAAGGAAACCGCGGACCACAAGCTGCTAACGTTACTAAAGAAGCGTAAGCATAAATTGATATGAAAAACTGCAGGTGCAAGCCTGCAGTTTTTATTTCGATAAAAAAGCTGTTTTGCTTATGCAAAACAGCTTTTTTCATTAGTTCGCAATATCTCGTTTCATGAAGATTCCAAAAGCAAGCAGCAAAAAGACAACAAAGTAAACTGCCAGCATCACAATGGAGAAAGTCATTGTCATCCCTTCTACCAACGGTGAGCCCTCTACATATTGCATTAAACTAACATTGGCAAATAAAATATACTTCGCCCAGTCAAATTTCAACGCAATAAATGCAGTGGCTGTCGTACCCGTTACCAACAAAAAGATGGAAAAGCCTACTGCTAGAGAGCTGTTTCTAAAGACAGCCGACAGCATAAACGCCATCGTTGCGATCATTAAAGCTGCAACGGATTCTGAAAGATACGTTTTCGCCAAATATCCCATCATGTTTTGCTCAATGACATGGCCGTCCTTGTAGATTAAATGAACATTCGCAGCAGTGTCCCCGCCTGTCCCGAAGAAGATCAGCCCTAATAAAGCGGACCCCATAAATAAAATAAACAGCAATAAAAACCCAAACAGGAGAACTGTAATATATTTAGAGAGCAAAATCTGAAAACGGCTGAGCGGCCGGATCATTAACAGCTTAATCGTTCCCCAATTAAATTCGTTCGCGACAATTCCGGCTGCGATAATAATGGTGAATAGACCGGTGAGGATCGTAAAACCCGCTGAATCCGTTACATAAGACCAAACAGTATACCCTGCGTCATCAGGGATGTTATGTTCAATACGATAGTTGTTGACTGTAATTGGTTCTTCATAGCCATCTTTCAGTGAAGGATCTTCTTTGATTTCTTTCTTCAATGCGGCATTTTCCGCTTGAAGCGTTTGTTTCCATTTCGGATTTGCTTCATCGGATGTAAAGTGGTTTGTTAAAAACGCCCAGCCAATCATTGTTAAAGCCAGAATCCCGATCATCACCCATGTTCCGGCACGGCTGAAAATTTTGACCCATTCATTATAAATCAAATTAAGCATGTTGAACCTCCTCTTTTGCTTCACCTGTTACTTCTAAGAAACGGTCCTCTAATGATTTAGCCTTTACTTTTACTTCATAAATCCGGATTTGCTGCATCACCAGCAATTCAATGGCCGCAGGAACTTCGTCTTTAGACAATTTGACTTCTATACCGTTTGTCTTGCCAACCAACTCATACTCCTTTAGAACAGAAGCGGCTTCATTCGGCTGCTCAACGGTGATGAAATATGTATCTTTTTCATCAGTGAGATCATCTTTTACATTTTGAATATCGATAAGCTTCCCTTTTTGCAAAATCGCAATTCGGTCACACATCAATTCCATTTCTGAAAGCAGGTGGCTTGAAACGATGACAGCCATTCCTCTTTCTCGCGTCAGTTTTTTTAAATGATCTCTGATTTCCCTGATACCAGCCGGATCAAGGCCGTTTGTCGGTTCATCCAAAATGAGCACTTTCGGATCATGAAGAAGACATTGCGCCAAGCCAAGACGCTGTCTCATCCCAAGTGAATATGTTTTCACCTTGTCATGGATTCTGTCCGTTAAACCGACTAGTTCAATGACTTGATCAATTTTCTCCTTCGTAACGCCCTTGACCATCCTTGCGTATTGCTGGAGATTTTTATATCCACTTAAGAATTTATACAGCTCTGGGTTTTCTACGATCGCCCCAATATGCTTAATCGCCTTGGCGTACTCTTTCGTAATGGATTGGCCGCAAATAAGCACATCACCTTTTGATAGTTTCATTAATCCCACCATCATCCGGATGGTCGTCGTTTTCCCTGCTCCGTTCGGCCCCAAAAAACCGAATACTTCGCCTTCACGAATCGAAAAACTCAGATGATCAATAATCGTTCGGCCTCTGATGTTTTTTGTTACATTTTTTAACTCCAACACTGTCTTCATCATGTTCCTCCTCATTCTTTTCTAGTAAACTTCCATTTTTGATTTAAACCACTGCAAAACAGACATGCCTTCCTGCTCACGAATCTCCTCCACATCACGCTGCGCAACTTTCTCTCCATTGGCAAGCACGATGACTTCGTCAAGCAAGGTTTCTATTTCATCAATCTCATGTGTGGCGATGACGACAATCTGCTGCTCAAAATCAATGTACGAAACCAGACTGTTTACGATAGAGTCCCTGACCATCGGATCAAGCCCGGAAAAGGGTTCATCAAGCAAGATGACGGATGCCCTTCTTGCTAAAGCAAGGACGATTTTCAGCCTTCCCCGATTTCCTTTTGATAACTTTTTGATCTTTTTTTCCGGATCCAGCTGCATCTCATTCAACAGCTTATACGCTTGTTCTGTTTGAAAATCAGGAAATTGTGACTGATAAAAATTCACCATATCCTTTACAGTAAAGTGCGGATAAAACATATCAAGCTCTGTAAGATATGCCGTTTGACGCACCATATCTCTCGTAATCGGCTCTTCATCCGCTTTCACGAATCCTGAAGTCGGAAAGAGAAGGCCAGCCATCATTTTTAAGGTCGTTGACTTTCCGCTGCCGTTTGGACCAATCAAACCATAAATCCGTCCGGATGATAAAGAGATCGATACATCTTGAACAGCGGTGTGGCGGCCGTATTTTTTTGATACATGTTCTAAAGTGATTTCCATCTCAATCTCCCTCAGTGAATGTTTTAATCCTTTCCACCATATCTTCTTTCGTTAGCCCCAGCTCTGTCATTTGCTTCACAAAGCCTTCCAGCACTTCTCGTGTCAGCCTGTCCTTCAGCTCATCTACGATGTCTGCTTTCTCCGCAATAAACGTCCCTTGACCTCTTCTTGTCTCCACAATACCCAGCCTTTCCATCTCACTGTATGTTCTTTGAATTGTATTGGGATTTACCTTGGTTTGAATCGCCATTTCTCTTACAGAAGGAAGCTTGTCTCCTGGAAGCAGCTCCTTCCTGACCAGCCGATAAAAAATCTGGTCAGCAATCTGCAAATAAATCGGTTTTGAAGACTGGAAATGATTGTCCATATTCACACCTCAATTTTACGATCAAGCAGTTTAGAAGCCGCGATAAGCAGCAGGATTGTGATAACGATGGCGATAGGAAACCCAAGCACGGATAGATGTATCGGTTTTAATTCCACACTCCAAACGTCGCGTAATTGGAAATCAAAATCACAATAAACGGTTACAGGCCAGAAATGCTTTTGAGATACCACTAGAGGGCTTATGATGTATTCATCGAAGAAGTACCACACCCCGGCCAGCAGTCCCATCGCAGCCCAACGCAATCCGCGCCAATTCCTAAGCGAGTGAAAAACACTCCAGAACACAATCACTGTCACTGACATATATAGCGAGGAAATAAGACCATATATATTCAGCAAAATCGGTGTACTTGTTAAATCAGCTTGATGCACCAGCAGGTTTTTCACAGAGAGCATATGATAAATCCATATGCCATAAGCGGTTAATGCCAATTGAATCAGAAATTGATAGAGCAAAGATGCAGCCAATTTGGAAGAAAGCAGCCGGAAACCGCCATTTGGATTGTACAGCCATAGCTGTGATTTCCCTTCTTTGTGGAGGTGCATATACACAAAAACAGGGGATAAGAAAAGCAGAAAAAAAGCAACTGCAGCAAAGAAACCTAAAATGACAAGCGGTTCTTTCGTGCGAGAAGCTATGATATGACCTGTCCCCAAACAGAATATGATTCCGCAACTCCATACTAGCAGCCATATTCTAGAAAGTTTTATATCTTTCTTTAGCAGGCCTATAAAAGAACCCATGTCTTTCCCTCCCGGAAACCTCTTCAGTGTATGAGTAAAATAGTACACTAGATCAATTCAAAATACAACTTATTCCATGGATTTATTTGATAAAAAAACATAATCCATACATGCTAACAGCAAAAAAGGCAAATCCGCCATGAATAAACGGATTTGCCTTTTTTATCACTTATTCTTGTTTTTCATGGAAAGCAGCACATTTCGATAGCTGCTGTCCTGCATTTTGTCACTTGTCTCAGTGACCTCTTCTTCTGCCTGATCTTCATCAGAATGCTTAAACTTTTGCAGCGCCTGCCTGTAAATATCATCACCCATTGCGTCCCGTTTCTCTTTTGGAGAATCGTTTTCCACAACGGCTGGTGTATGCTCGGCCGCTCTTGCTTCAGCAGGGTATTGCGCTTCGCTATTTCCCTCTTCTGGAGGGGCGATTCTTTCGGCTTTTTCTTGCTTCTCGGGTCCAGGTGAGGCGTTGCGGACGTTAAATGTAATAAGAGCCGCAATGACTATGACAGCAGCAATAATTGCTAGAATAATGGCCATTTTAACCTCTCCTTACTGTCCTGCTGTTAGGTTTCCTGTGACTTGGCTGACGCGTCTTCCTAAGGCGCGTCCAAGCTGAATACCTTCCTCAGACATTAACTCATCACTGTCAACCGGACAAGTGACGCCTGCTCCGTAATAAGAGCCGTACAGCGCGTTTTCTGGCACGTTTCCAGGCAAGCCGACAACGATCATGCCTTGGTGGAACATCGGTGTCATCAAGTTGTGCATTGTCATTTCCAAGCCGCCGTGTGTTGTTGCCGTTGTGCAGAAAACAGCGCCGACTTTGTTGATCAGCTCGCCTTCAGCCCATAAGTAGCCAAGTCTGTCGATCCAAGCTTTCAGACCGGAGCTGATTGTTCCGAAATGACCAGGGCATCCCCAAATAATTGCATCCATATCTTTCAGCTTGCGGATATCAGCCTGATCGACATGGTCGATCAGCACCTCAGCCGCCTCGTTTTCTTTCGCGCCTTCAGCAATGGCTTCTGCAAGAGCCTTTGTGTGTTCACCTTCACTGTCATACACTACATAAATTTTCATTCAGGAAACCTCCTTGTACAGATTAAGATTCCTTCACTTCTTTAGGAGCCGGAAGCAATGAAAGCTCCTCTTTTTTCTTTTTACGCAATTTATCTTTTCTGACGTCACGCAGGAAGATACTTAAAATTAATCCTGCTACGCAGAATAATGTTGCCCACATAAAAGCGTCATTAATCCCCATGACGTTTGAATCGAGTGTCGCGTGTTTATAAATATGAGAGTAGACATACGTTTTCGCTGTCTCGTAGGAAACATTCATATTCACCATTATATTCGAAACTGCATTTTGGAAAGCATGGAGGAAGTTCGGGTCCGCCGTGCTTGTTTTATCTGCAATTTGTGAGTAATGGAATGTCGTACGGTTTGTATAAATCGTCGTGATTAAGCTTGTACCGATTGATCCGCTGATTTGGCGAAGCGTGTTGCTCATCGCCGTACCGTGGCTGTTCAGGCGGGCAGGAAGCTGGTTCATCCCCGCTGTCATAACGGGCATCATCAAGAGTGACATACCGAAGGCACGGATTGAGTAAATCAGCATGATGTGTGTATACGGTGTATCAATCGTTAATTGCGTATATTGATATGTTGTAACCACTGTCACGAGAAGGCCGATAATCGCGAGCGGTCTCGGACCGAATTTATCAAACAAAATACCTGAGATCGGTGACATGATCAGCATGACAATCGCACCCGGAAGCAGAAGCAGCCCGGATTGCAGCGCCGTAAAGCCGACAAGATTTTGCAGGTAAATTGGCAGCAGGAACATACCAGTGTACAGCGCTACTGTAATGATGATATTAATGACACTTGATAGTGAGAAAATATCATATTTAAACACTCTGAAATCAAGCATCGGATCGTCATGGCGCAATTGCTGAACAACAAAAGCAACAATGGCTATGACACCAATAATAACTGTAGACAGGACGATCGGATCTGTCCAGCCGTCAGAACCAGCTTCACTGACTCCGTATAGCAAGGAGGCGAATCCGACAATGGAAAGAATCGCTCCAAGCGTATCGAGCTTGATTTTTTGCGGCTCCACCATGTTTTTAAAGATGAAGAAAGCCACGATAATAATAATGGCACCGATCGGCACAAGGCCGTAAAACATAATGCGCCATGTATAATTCTCAATGATCCACCCAGAAAGAGTCGGGCCGACCGCAGGAGCAAACATCATCGCAAGTCCGAAGATCCCCATTCCTTTCCCCCTGCTTTCAGGAGGGAAGATAAACAGAATGGTTGTCATAACGAGCGGCTGCAAGATACCTCCGCCCACGGCCTGAATCAAACGGCCGACCAGCATTGTGGAAAAGTTAGGTGCGATACCGCAGACTAATGTTCCGAGTGTAAAACAAAACATGGCGACGAGAAAGAGACTCCGTTGGCCAAATCTTGTAATCAAGAAAGCAGATAACGGAATTAAAACGCCGTTAACAAGCATGTAACCTGTTGTGAGCCACTGAATCGTCGTTGCACTTACACCAAATTCAGTCATTAAGTGCGGCATTGCGACGTTAAGCAGCGTTTGGTTGAGTATTGCCAAAAACAACCCTGCCATTAGCACAATCAGCAATGACTTTGGGCTTTTTGCTTTATTTTCTTTGCCTGTAGCCATCTAAGACAACCTCCTTTCATGGTTTGATGACTGATCTGTTTTACTCAGAAATCTTAACAGATGCATTCATACCAGGAAGCACCTTATCAGATGGGTTTTTGATTGAGATTTTCACTGGAACCTTTTGTGTGACTTTTGTATAGTTACCGCTTGAATTTGTAGATGGAAGCATATCAAAAGTTGAATTTGTCGCATAACCGATCTCTTCCACAGTCCCGTCAAATGTTGTATTAGGATCTCCATCAACGACTACGTCTACACTATTACCTACTTCAACATCTGCAATATCTGTTTCTTTAATATTCGCAGTGATGTAGAGGTGGTCCATGTCAATTGTTTGGGCAATTGTTGTGCCAGCTTGTACTGTTTGTCCGTTTTTCACTTCGTTTTTCACAATTGTTCCATCCATGATGGATTTTACGTCAACAGATTGTTCACCTTTAATTTTTGCGACTGTGTCGCCTTTTTTGACTGTTTTTCCTTCTTCAAGGTCCCAGTCAGATACTTTGCCTGCTGCTGGTGCTGTAATGGCAGCCATATCGCCGGCTACTTTCGCTTCGTCTGTTTTGATAAAGTTTGTGCTTTGATAATAGTAATAAGCACCTCCGCCTATAATTGCAAGAACAACAATCAAACCGATAATGTTGGTCAGAATTAAACGTCCTCTGTTCATTTTGTTTTCTCCTTTCGTTTCATCCTCTATCATTTTGCGGAACGCTGGTGAAATTATGTGAGAAGTTTTTCATTACCGCTTTTCTGAACAGCCTTCAGCAAGCATCGTTAAGCTTCCGGCAAGCTTACGCAAATATTGAAGCTGGGATGTATCAAGCTTTTGGTACAAACCCGCGCCCATTTTTGCATATTGTACAGCGGCTTTTTCTATCAGTTCTTCCCCCTCTTCGGTTAACTGAATCATGACGATACGACGGTCATCCGGACTGTCAAATCGATTCATCAATCGGCGCTTATATAAAATATCTGTCATCCGCGTCACTGAAGCAGGTTTAAGATCAAGCGACACCGCCAGCTTGCTTAGTGGGGTGCTTCCGCTTTGATGAATTTTAAACATCAGCAAGTATTGAAGGACTGTAATATCAAAAGGCTCAAGCACAATCTCCAATATCTTCTTCTGTTTCTTATAAATCGCCCGAGACGTATCGAAGAGCTGTTCAAAAGTGAGCAAAGCACGTTCTGATTCAGTCAACTCGTTTTCACCTCATTCCTCAATAATAGTTCACAAGATAAAATATTAATAAATGAAAGGAGATTTGTCAAAGGAAAAATTTCTTTTCTTCTCGTATTTTTTTCGCAACCGTTTTCTTACTTTTATTAAATTAAAAAAAGCCCTGGAATGGGCTTTTCATTACGAAAATTGGCGGCTTACGCCAGACTCTTCATTTTTGAAAAAATTCTTCAATGCCTGAAACACATCAGACTTCTGTTTTAAAATATAGTACTTAAATTTATCGTCTTTCACATTTTTGTATGCAGACATTAACGTTGAATGCCTGTTGTACTGATTGACCTCTCCGTAGCAGAAAAGATTCGCTTTCTTCATAATATCATTGACCAATTTCACACAGCGCGCGTTATCAGATGTGAGGTTGTCACCGTCAGAAAAATGAAACGGGTAAATATTATAGCGGGCGGGATCGTACTTTTCATTAATCAGCTCAAGCGATTTTCGGTATACGGAAGAACAGATTGTGCCGCCGCTTTCTCCCTTTGAGAAGAAGTCCTCCTCCGACACGACTTTTGCTTCTGTATGATGGGCAATAAATTCAATTTCTACAGTCTCATACTTCGTCCGCAAAAAACGGGTCATCCAGAAAAAGAAGCTTCTGGCCATGTATTTTTCCCAAACACCCATACTGCCGCTTGTATCCATCATCGCTAAGACGACAGCTTTTGACTCGGGCTTTGTTATGTCATTCCACGTCTTATACTTCAGATCCTCCGGGTAAATCGGATAGAACGATGGCTTCCCTGACATCGCGTTTCGTTTAAAAGCTGACATCATCGTTCTTTTCTTATCAATATTACCGGTTAGCCCTGTTTTACGGATATCATTAAATTCAATATCTGTATGAATGATATTGTCCCGCTCTTTTTGCTGGAGATTCGGAAGCTCCAGTTGCTTAAAAAGCGCTTCTTCTAAATCCATTAATGAAACTTCTGCTTCATAATAATCCTCGCCTGCCTGGTCACCGGCCCCCTGCCCTTTTCCGGGTCCCTGTTTTTTGTCTGACCCATCCCGGGCCACAACATCCCCAACCTGGCTGTCGCCTTCTCCTTGCCCCACATGTTTATTTTTATCATAGTTATAACGGATTTTATACTCATCCAGTGAACGGATTGGGATCTTCACTACATCTTTTCCATTAGACATAATAATGCTTTCTTCAGTCACGAGGTCAGGAAGATTGTTTTTAATCGCTTCCTGCACTTTTTTCTGGTGGCGCTGCTGGTCGTCAAAACCTTTGCGATGGAGGGACCAGTTTTCCTCAGAAATCAAAAAATGGCCGCTGTCATTTTGGGACATGAATCCTCCTCCTTACCCATTTGTGGTCGTGATACATACGTATTCCTGCTTGTTTCAGATTATGAAACAAGTCTTTCGAAAAGATTTATATTCATCATATGCACTCAAACACAGTTCATTGACAAACTATTTAGAAAATGGGACAAAATAACCCGCCCTATTCGGACGGGTCACGTTGCTTATCGGTTCAGCAGGCTGCCGACATATTTCAGCAGTTCATTGGCGCTCGTCGAGTTGTAGCCGTGCTCATCAATTAAACGGGCCACGACTTCATTTACCTTTTTCAGCTGCTGCTCATCCGGCGTTTTGGTTGAAGTCGTAATTTTAACAACATCCTTCAGATCAGCAAACAACTTTTTCTGAATGGCTTCACGCAGTCTTTCATGAGAATTGTAATCAAACCGCTTTCCTTTTCTCGCATAGGCCGAGATGCGGATTAAGATTTCTTCGCGAAACGCTTTTTTGGCGTTTTCCGAAATGCCGATCTGCTCTTCGATAGATCTCATCAGCTTTTCGTCAGGGTTCATTTCTTCTCCCGTCAAAGGATCGCGCAGCTTGTTTTTATTGCAGTAGGCCTCTACGTTATCAAGGTAATTGTCCATAAGCGTTTTTGCTGATTCTTCATATGAATATACAAACGCTTTTTGAACTTCCTTTTTCGCAATGTCGTCATATTCCTTGCGGGCGGCAGAAATAAAATTCAAAAACCTCTCCCTGTCCTCACTCGAAATGGAAGGATGCTGATCAAGACCTTCTTTTAAGGAACGGAGAACATCAAGTGAATTAATCGATTCCATATTTTTTCTGATAATGGTTGAAGAAATCCGGTTGATCACGTACCGCGGATCAATGCCGCTCATGCCTTCATCATGATATTCTTTTTTCATATCCTCAACGTCGACAGAATTATAGCCTTCTACACTTTCTCCATCATACAGTCTCATTTTCTTGACCAGATCAATATCTGATCGTTTCGGTTCTTTTAATCGGGTGAGAATCGAGAACATCGCAGCGACCTTCAGCGTATGCGGGGCAATATGAACATCCGACACATCGCTTTCCGCGATCATTTTTTCATAAATTCTCTCTTCCTCAGACACTTTCAAATTATAAGGAACCGGCATCACAATGATTCTTGAGTGCAGAGCTTCATTCTTCTTATTAGAAATAAATGAGCGATATTCCGTTTCATTCGTGTGAGCTACGATCAGCTCATCAGCAGAAATTAACGCAAATCGCCCGGCTTTAAAATTCCCTTCCTGTGTCAATGAAAGCAAATGCCAAAGAAATTTCTCATCACATTTCAGCATTTCCTGAAACTCCATCATCCCGCGGTTCGCTTTATTCAGCTCTCCGTCAAACCGGTAAGCGCGCGGATCCGATTCTGAACCATACTCGGCAATGGTTGAGAAATCTATACTTCCCGTCAAATCGGCAATATCCTGAGATTTCGGATCAGACGGGCTGAATGTTCCAATTCCCGTACGTTTATCTTCTGAAAAAAAGATGCGCTCAACCTTCACATCCTCAATTCTTCCTCCGTATTCTTCCTCCAGTCTCATGACATTTAATGGAGATAGACTTCCTTCTATTCTAATGCCGTATTCTCTGTAAAAGTCATCACGCAAATGATGGGGGATTAAATGCAAAGGATCCTCGTGCATCGGGCAGCCTTTAATCGCATAGACAGCCCCATTATCCGTCAGGGTGTACGCTTCGAGACCTTTTTTAAGCATCGTGACCAGCGTTGATTTACCGCCGCTCACAGGTCCCATCAGCAATAGGATCCGCTTTCTGACATCAAGCCGTTTCGCGGCCGGATGAAAATACTCTTCCACAAGACGCTCAAGTGATTCCTCAAGCCCAAACAGCTCGCGGTCAAAAAAGCTGTACTTCTTCCGTCCGTCAACCTCCTCTATCCCGCTGTCTTTTATCATATTAAAAACACGAGAATGAGCAGATTGCGCGACCATTGGATTTTCTTTTATAATCTGCAAATAATCGGCGAATGTTCCTTCCCATTTCAGCCGCTGCTCTTCCTCTCTGTACTGTTCAATTTTCTTTAATATATCCATAAGGACCTCCTCCATCATGTTTGTTGCACTATGCAAATAAGGTACTTTGATACAATCTATGCCGCCATCCCGTGATACATGCTTTGGTTTCTTAAATAAAGATCCTTACACGGGCGTTGACAAGGCAGACTGTGACCGTTCATAATAAAGAAAATAACAGAATCATCCAGACTCGGGCATCACGGAAAAATTGTAGAGGGGGAGAGACGGTGAAAACAATCATCATGATGGGTGTCATTGTCACTTTTTTAGTATCAATTTTTACCGCAGGATACGAAAGCAAGCCGGGGAAAGAATAAAAAAGGGTGCTCCTGACAAGGGCACCCTTTTTGCGTAACATAACAATGTTTTACACTTGAGTGTTTTCTGCAACCTTGGACTAATCATCACGTTTGCATGTGTTAATGGCACTCGATTGTTTCGATGGTGCATCCCGCAGCAGACAGCCCTTCACCTTTGATTTTGACATGGCGGTATAAGCCGCGCCTGCATCGTGTTCGGCGCCATGCCATTTTAAATGCCCCTGTTTTGTTTCCCCTTAACGGTCCTCCTCATATCTTCGTGCATGTTTTTACCGATGCGCTCGGATCACAAGAATAGTCCCCGCTGTATTCGACTGTTTCAATCTGGCAATCCGGACCAATTATCACTTTATTTCCCCGCACGGTTTTCGCCTTTGTATTTGCCAGCTCAATGACGTCACCTTCAATCAGTTCAGCCGTTAAAATAGGCTGCGGCAACAGTCTGAGCAAGCTAAGCATACCTTTTCTGCCAGTCACTTGAAGATGGCGGCAGCCAATTTCACGCACATCACTTTCCCCGGCAGAAAGCTTAATCTTCACTTGGTCAGCATTTAAGAGCCCGCTGATGTTGCATTTCCCTTCCGATAGAAAGGTTTCCGTTTCACAATCCGCTTCCATGACCGCTTTTCCGCTAATGACAATACCGTCAGCCTTGACTGTGCCTCCGAATGTTGATGATCCAGCGATTTTCAATTGTTTTGCGGATACCTCTCCTTCAATAAAACCTGTTCCGTTTATTCGAATAGATTCTGTGTCAACATCTCCCTGTATCTTTCCTGAGCCGTTGATGGTTATCACTTTTGCCTTGACGCTGCCGTCAGCTTTTCCGGTTCCATGAAAAGAAAAAGTCTCACACTCCACGTCCCCGGCCACGGTGCCGCTGCCGTTAATCTCAACTGATTGAAACGTTCCTCCCTTTGAACTTCCTGATCCGTTTATCACGAGCTTTTCCATTACATCCATTGATGGCCCTCCTGCATATATGTTGTTTTTAATTCCTCTGACGCCTTAGCTAAATCTACCCGTTCCACAACCTTGACAGATGACTCAAACAGAATGCTGTCGGCCGCAGCCGCTATAAAACAAGTTGTGACACCAAGCTTCCTCAGCACAATCAGCTCTGTCTGTTTCTTGATCTCTTCAGTATCATGCTGCTTTAACACCTCTGCCGCCATTTTGGCTTCTGCCAGGCTGACATTCCCGGACTGCAGCAGCCCTTCAAGCACATACAACGAAAGCAGTTCGCGGGAAGAAAAAACCATACCTTCTCTGCTTTCAGAAAAGACTTCAAGAACAGGCTTTGAAATCAAACCTTTATGCAGCAATTCATCAGCGGTCATGCTGATATCGTTTATTTTTGGCGACAGCATTTCCCTCATTTCATCCAGTGACAAATTTCCCTTCATCTTTTGAATCATTGAAATACGCTGTAAAATATCCTCCCTCGGAAAAAACGTCTCTTGCCCTGTAAATGTGGATTTGCGAATAAACCAATCCTCAGGAATTAAGTTTTTGCGCTTCCACCGATACAGCTGGCCGTAGGAAATCGATGTTATTTCAAGTAATTCTTTTTTAGAGATTAATTGTTCTTCCATAAGTCCAGCTCCTTTTGTGTACACATTGTAACATAACAATGTTACGTTGTTAAGCCCAAAAAAAATCCGCCCATCATCATGAGCGGATTTACTACTACTTCAAGTCACGGTAATTTTGCTGGCGCAGCGCTTCATAAACAAGAATGGCCGCGGTGTTGGACAGGTTTAACGATCTCACGTGCTCTGTCATCGGAAGACGCAGGCAGCGGTCCATGTTATTTTGGATTAACTCCTTTGGCAAACCGCTTGTTTCTCTTCCGAACACGAAAAAATAATCCTCGTCAAGATCAGTGTAATCAAACGATGTATGAGGCTGCTCGCCAAATTTCGTAATAAAGAAAAACTGGCCTTTTTGATATGCCTCAAACAATTCCTCTAACGAATCATGATACACAACGTTAACAAACTCCCAATAATCGAGCCCGGCACGCTTCAGCATTTTATCATCCGTTGAAAAGCCGAGCGGACGAATCAGGTGGAGCGTTGTATTGGTTGCTGCACAAGTACGTGCAATATTCCCTGTATTGGCGGGAATTTCTGGTTGATATAAAACGACATGTAATGCCACAATGTTCACCTCTGTTTTTCTTATCCGCCCACCATTATATCATTAATTACTCTTTTGTCGTATCATCAATGATATGAAAAAATGTATATCGGATGGATGGCGTGTATGCCGTAGAATCCTCGTATGACCAATACCTCATTCTGCTGTCATAGGACTGGGCGTTAACAAGCGGCATATTGCCTTTGTCCTTCGCCACGACAATCGTTGTATGATTAAACCGGCCGTCTCCTTCAAAGTCATAGCAAATCACATCACCCGGCATCAGTTCTTCCGCTGATTTCACCCGCACCGCACGCAGGCCGGCCTTTGAATTCGACAAATACATTTTCATAGAATGAGCTACCGTCCAGCTGTAGCTCCAGGAGCTTTGTTTCATCCACCAGCCTGATCCTCTGTTCGGATGGCCGCGCATCGGCGCGCCTCCCGCATGAAGACATTGAGAAATAAAATTCGTACAGTTATCGCTGAAATTTTTATAAGCCGGGTTGCGCTTGTTCCAATGTTTCTCGGCATATTGCACAGCGCCGAGACGATCGTATTGAAAGGCCCTGCCAAACGCTTCCCTTTCCTCTTGAGAATAGTCAATAATACTGGTCCCTTCATGAAATCCAGCCGGCTTTTTCGCAATTTCCTGATCACGAATCAAAATATGATCATAAAGGAAAGCCATCCGCTCCTCTATGTGCTCTTCCATATACAAGCTGTCGTCCTGCTCCTTATACACGTATTCATAATGGATGGTATACGTAAGGCAGGTCGTTCCGTCATCCTCAACCCGCGTATTGCCAATGACGGCCTTCGCTTTCGCTTTTACGATGTCAACTTTACGTTTTTCCAGAAGCTTCTTCTTCCGCTCCATGACTTCAAGGTCCCCGACTTCAGACTCCTGTCTCATCGCATACCCGTTAACCAGATAGCTCAGCCGCTCCTCTGCCAATTGTTCTAAAATGTGCTTCAAGCTCACCCCACCCGCCATACTTTTTGTAGAGAAAAAACACTTGGATGCATCTCATCTCAAGTGTTTTTTCCTTCTGTTCTATACGTATGTCAGGACAAGCCTTGTTTAGTCATGCCCGAAGCGTTTAGCAATCCAATTCCTTTTTCAATTTCCAGCTTCGCCTCTTCATCCTTCTCTTTTTCCAGCGCTTTTTCAAGCTCTTCCACGTATGCGCGGTCTCCGATTTTCCCGATCGCCCATGCAGCTGTTCCTCTGATCACAGGACGCGGGTCCTTATGCATCAAATCCGTCAATTCAGGCAGCGCGGACTCATCTTTAAAATGGGCAAGAGCGAGGATGGCGTTTCGCTGTATCGGTTTCTTCCCTCGCCAAGAACCCGAGACATGCCCGAATTTCTCTTTAAATTCCCGGTTGCTGATGGTTAAAAGCGGCTTCAATAACGGCTTGGCAATCTCAGGGTCAGGCTCCATTTCCGGATGAAGATGAAAATCCTTCCCTTTATTAAGAGGACACACCGTTTGGCACGTATCGCACCCGTACAGACGATTTCCAATCTTTGTCCGGAATTCATCAGGCAAGAATCCTTTCGTCTGGGTCAGAAACGAGATGCAGCGCTGCGCATTCAG
Organism: Bacillus sp. K7; assembly: GCF_053903245.1. Classification (NCBI taxonomy): domain Bacteria; kingdom Bacillati; phylum Bacillota; class Bacilli; order Caryophanales; family Bacillaceae; genus Bacillus; species Bacillus sp. K7. Next base: position 953,236 of record NZ_CP096406.1, on the reverse strand, counting down.
CTGTCCCGGATTTACCAGTGCCCCCGTCGGACAGGCGTCCAGACATTTCGTGCAGGATCCGCACATATCTTCAATCGGCACATCAGGCTCAAAAGGTATATTGGTAATCATTTCTGCCAAATATACATAAGAGCCATACTCAGGCGTTGTGATCATACAGTTTTTCGCACTGAATCCGATGCCGGCCCGCTCTGCAACGGCCCGATCAGATAATTCGCCAGTATCGACCATTGACTTCGTTCTGATATCCTCATGCTTGCTTCTCAAGAATTCCTCGAGCTGATCAAGTTTTTCCCTCAGCACATCGTGATAGTCTTTGCCCCAGGAAGCTCTGCAAAAAATGCCCCTGCGCTCCGTTCTCGTGCTTCTCGGCGCATCCTTCATTCTGGAAGGATATGCGAGGGCAATCGCCACAATTGATTTCGCTTTCGGCAAAAGCAGCGTGGGCGTCACCCTTTTCTCGATATCTGGCTCTTCAAAGCCGGAGAGATAGCCTAGTGATTCTTGAAGAATCAAACGGTCTTTTAAACTGTCAAATGTATCAGCGGTCGTAAAACCAATCTTGTCCACGCCAATGCTTTTCGCATATTCAATTAATTCTTCTTTGAGCTGATAAACGTTCATGTTTTGCACAGCCTCCTTTCTTTGTGATAAAACGATACAGCGTTTATAATAGGTTGATATCCCGTATCTGGAGTGAATGCTTGTGAATATTAAACTAGATTCTGTTATTACTGAACGTGCGGCCGGCTTACATGCGGCAGCTGTAATTTATGAGAATATCGAGGTCGGCTCCTCACCGCAAATGCTGAAAGGCAGGCTTCGCCTATTTCAAGAATCCCTGTTTTTCGATTATGCGGACGGCGGAATATCTGATGCCCCCTTCGTCAAGGAATGGCAGGAACTCTTTAAAAAGCTGACCCCTGCATTTGAGGGAGAAACAACACCAATGGAGGACATGCTGATCCCAATATCTAAAGAACAATTCAAAGAAAGCAAGGATTCAGCCCATGACACCACCGATTTTTTCGCATTAAAATATTCTCTGCCCATTATGATTTATGATGCCGGCAAGCTTCATGAGCAAGTCCGAATCTCATTGGGAGAAAAAGAAAACATCCTGCATTTCTCTGATGAAAACGGCATATTCGGCGATTTTAAAAACAGCGTCAATCGCTTTCCCGTTACTAACGAGACCAAGAACATGCTGCAAATCATCTTTTTCCCGCCTTCCATTGAAAAAAGCAGCGCTGTTAAACTCTTATCATCATTAACAAAAATGTTTGAACAAATTCACGGCGGCACCCATACAGTACATTGGCTTACGTAAAAGAACACAGTGAAAGTGTTCTTTTTTACATAAAAAAACGCAATACCTCGTTTATCTAAGAAACGAAACACTGCGTTAATAACGTATGTATGGAGCGGGTGATGAGAATCGAACTCACGACATCAGCTTGGAAGGCTGAGGTTTTACCACTAAACTACACCCGCATTTTTGATTGTCAGCAACAGTATCGCTCTGACTTATTTTATATTACATGTTTATTGTTTTTTCGTCAAGGGAATATAAAAATTTTGTCGAAAAAATGTCTTCTTTTTGTAAAGATGTTAAGTCACATTTACAAAATGTTAAGTATACTATACAATATAACCAAATGAGATTGTGAAGGGGACAGACGTCATGATGAAAAATAAAGTAAAAGAGCTGAGGGCACGGTTGGGATATTCTCAGGAAAAACTCGGAGAAACAGTCGGCGTGACAAGACAAACGGTGGCGGCTATCGAAAAAGGCGACTATGTCCCCTCACTGCTGTTAGCACTGAAAATCTGTAAAGCCTTCTCCATGAAAATGGAGGATATCTTTTGGTTAGAGGAGGAAAACTAAGATGAGCATGAAAACAAAAGCAGCTTTTCAACTTGTATTATTTGCCCTTGCATGCTGGACGTTGATATCATACTTTAAAGCCTCGGAAGGCATAGCAGCCTTTTCCCGTACAAAGAGCGGTGAAATGGTGTTTGAATTAAACCTCACTCCCTTTATTCTGTTTGTTGCGGCGGCTTCGGTTTATTTGTACTTGCATAAGAAAAGCCGCCCTGCCAGAAAGCAGCTTCTTCTGCCTGATGAATTTGAAGAGCAGGATGAAAGAGAACAGATGATGACGGCAAAAGCATGCCGCGCATCCTATATCGCCGTCTACTTCTCGCTTCCTGCCGCAGCAGTTCTTCTCATTTTTTATCCGCTTTTTCAATCACGTATTCCGTTTTTCCCTATTATAATTGTGTTCATCATCATGATTATCCAGCACCTATCCTATGTCATCTCTTTCAAGAAAAACGAAAAAAACTCCGGCTCGCTGTAATGGGCCGGAGCTTCTTCTTACCAGCTCGATTTTTTCACACCGGGAATCTGGCCTTTATGGGCCAGATTCCTGAAAGAGATTCTGGATATTTTAAACTTTCTCATATATCCTCTCGGGCGCCCCGTTACCATGCAGCGATTGTGGAGCCTCCCCGGTGCTGAATCTCTCGGCAGCTTGCTGAGTGCCTCGTAATCTCCTTTTTCTTTCAGCTCGCGTCTTATAGCCGCGTATTGTTCAACAAGCTGCTGGCGTTTTAACTCTTTTGCCACTTTAGATTTTTTTGCCAAGATATAGCCTCCTCCATTAAGCAAATCGAAATCGTTACGATTTAAAATATACCATGCATGATTCAAAAAAAGCAAGCACACTGTTTTACAAAACAGACGGCCAAAAGCCGTCCGTGTTTAATCGTGCAATTTGACATAATAAAGCAAGGCATCTTGATATTTAATTAAGTCTTTTTTATGGTCAGAGGTACTCATGGTTTCTTTGGAATTTTTTATACTGCTGCCGATCAATACAGGTTTTTCAAAAGAAATCGGCTGAGCCGATGAAATATTCTGAGTCATCTCCTGTACCGTGCTGCCATCACGCCGAAACGACGAAGCAGCCGCAATATTCCCTTGTTTATCCACAATCCCAAAATGAACGGTGGTCAATTTATTCTTTCCTTCTCCCTCCTCATTCTCAAAGTAAACAAATTGTAATGAATCGGGTTTTTCCTCAGAGTAGTCTTCACTTACCGGTCCAATGGTCTCAGCAAGCTTTCCGTTTTGATAATGCTCTATATACATTTCGGCTCCAGAAATGCTATTGCTGATATTTGCAACCTCGGCAGTAAATGTTTGTGAGGCTGCAACATCCATTCTGTTTTTTTCGAGATCTGACATATCCGCCTCTTTGATTTCCATTTGTTTTGTATCTTCGCATGCCGACAGCATAGCGAGCAGGCAAATGATTGTTGCGCTAATCAATGTTTTCAGAAAAACCGCTCCCTTCTTTACATAGCATACCATGTTTAGAGGCTGTGTTTTCCTAAAACCGCAACCTATTTATCACTTACTCTGCTTGTTTCGCAAATAGAGAAGAAAAAAACAAACCCATAATTTTTTTCATCCTTCCTTAAAGGTTGATATGACAATGGTTTAACGGCATTTTCAATACTAGATATCGCTTAATAGAGATATTTATTTTATAATAATTATAAAATAATATTGACTTTTTTATTGGAGATGATATTATGTTTTTATAAATTCTAAGAGGTGATCATATGAGCTCAAACAAACTGACAACTAGCTGGGGCGCTCCGGTTGGAGATAACCAAAATTCAATGACTGCCGGTTCTCGCGGACCAACTTTAATTCAAGATGTACATTTACTTGAAAAATTGGCCCATTTCAACAGAGAACGTGTTCCTGAACGTGTTGTACATGCCAAAGGAGCAGGCGCTCACGGATATTTTGAAGTGACAAATGATGTCACAAAATACACGAAAGCCGCTTTCCTTTCTGAGGTCGGCAAACGCACACCGCTCTTCATTCGTTTCTCAACCGTTGCCGGTGAACTTGGCTCGGCTGATACAGTTCGCGACCCGCGCGGATTTGCGGTTAAATTTTATACTGAAGAAGGAAACTACGACATCGTCGGGAACAATACACCTGTATTCTTCATCCGCGATGCGATTAAGTTCCCTGATTTCATCCATACACAAAAAAGAGATCCAAAAACACACTTAAAAAACCCTACAGCGGTTTGGGATTTCTGGTCACTTTCACCAGAATCACTGCATCAAGTGACAATCCTGATGTCTGACCGCGGGATTCCTGCGACACTTCGCCACATGCATGGCTTCGGAAGCCATACATTCAAATGGACAAATGCCGAAGGCGAAGGCGTGTGGATTAAATATCACTTTAAAACAGAACAAGGCGTGAAAAACCTTGACGTCAATACTGCGGCAAAAATTGCCGGTGAAAACCCTGATTACCATACAGAAGATCTTTTCAATGCGATCGAAAACGGAGATTTCCCTGCATGGAAACTATATGTGCAAATCATGCCTTTAGAAGATGCCAATACGTATCGCTTTGACCCGTTTGATGTTACAAAAGTTTGGTCTCAAAAAGACTATCCATTAATCGAGGTCGGACGTATGGTTCTCGACAGAAATCCTGAAAACTACTTTGCAGAAGTAGAACAAGCGACATTCTCGCCCGGAACACTCGTGCCTGGCATTGATGTTTCTCCTGATAAAATGCTTCAAGGCCGGCTGTTTGCTTATCATGATGCACACCGCTACCGTGTCGGTGCAAACCATCAAGCACTGCCAATTAACCGCGCACGCAACGAAGTGAACAATTATCAGCGTGACGGACAAATGCGCTTTGACAATAACGGCGGCGGATCTGTATATTACGAGCCAAACAGCTTCGGCGGTCCGAAAGAGTCACCGGAGGATAAACAAGCAGCATATCCGGTAGAAGGAATCGCTGACAGCGTAAGCTATGATCACAACGATCACTACACACAAGCCGGTGACCTCTACCGTTTAATGAGCGAGGATGAGCGTGCCCGCCTTGTTGAAAATATCGTTAACGCCATGAAGCCGGTAGAAATTGAAGAAATCAAACTTCGCCAAATCGAGCATTTCTACAAAGCGGATCCTGAATACGGAACACGCGTAGCTGAAGGTCTTGGATTAAAAATCAAATAAAATTATTAATAGAATTGCAAAAACCCGCTGTACATAGCGGGTTTTTTATTTGCGCACTTCGTATGTCCTCCATATGAGCATCACACTCTATCGTTTGCTTTCAAACAAAAAAGCCCTTATCTAAAAGATAAGAGCCTTCGGTGCCCAAAGAGAATACGTTCGCAGTCAATCTTTTATTTGTAAAGCTGGCTGCCTTGATTTACAAATTCTTCGGCTTTTTCTTTCATCCCCTCTTCAATAGCATCCCATTCGCTCAGCTCTTTGTCCTTCGCATAGTCACGGATATCCTGAGAAATTCTCATGCTGCAAAACTTCGGTCCGCACATTGAACAGAAATGAGCTGTTTTCGCTCCTTCTGCCGGCAAGGTCTCATCATGGTATTCAAGCGCTCTTTCCGGATCAAGAGATAGATGAAACTGATCTCGCCAGCGAAATTCAAAGCGAGCTTTCGATAAAGCGTCATCACGTATTTGCGCTCCGGGATGCCCTTTTGCAAGGTCTGCGGCGTGCGCAGCAATTTTATATGTAATGACTCCTTCACGAACATCATCACGGTTTGGCAGCCCCAAATGCTCCTTCGGCGTTACATAACAAAGCATTGCTGTCCCATACCAGCCGATCATTGCCGCTCCGATCGCTGAAGTAATATGGTCATAGCCCGGCGCTATATCTGTTGTCAGCGGCCCCAAGGTGTAAAAAGGCGCTTCTTTGCAGATGTCCATTTGTTTATCGACGTTCTCTTTGATTTTATGCATCGGCACATGCCCAGGTCCCTCAATCATCACCTGAACATCATGCTTCCAGGCAATTTGCGTCAGCTCCCCAAGTGTCTCTAATTCAGCAAACTGCGCTTCATCATTGGCGTCAGCGATTGATCCGGGTCGAAGCCCGTCTCCCAGAGAAAAAGCAATGTCATACGTTTTCATAATCTCACAGATCTCTTCAAAATGGGTATAGAGAAAGCTTTCCTGATGATGAGCCAGACACCATTGTGCCATAATCGCTCCCCCGCGTGATACGATTCCCGTCGTCCGTTTGGCTGTTAACGGCACATACCGCAGCAAAACACCCGCGTGGATCGTAAAATAATCCACTCCCTGTTCAGCCTGCTCGATCAGCGTGTCACGATAAATCTCCCACGTTAGATCCTCCGCTACGCCGTTTACTTTTTCAAGCGCCTGATAAATTGGAACCGTCCCTACAGGCACAGGGCAATTGCGGATAATCCATTCACGCGTCGTATGAATATCTTTTCCGGTAGATAGATCCATCATCGTATCCGCTCCCCAGCGGATAGCCCACGTCATTTTTTCCACTTCTTCTTCAATGGATGACGTAACCGCCGAATTCCCAATATTCGCATTAATCTTCACATGAAAATTCCGGCCGATAATCATCGGTTCACTCTCGGGATGATTAATATTTGAAGGAATGATCGCCCGGCCGCTTGCTACCTCATCTCTGACAAATTCGGGAGACACATGCTCGCGGATTGCGATAAACTCCATCTCAGGTGTAATGATTCCTTTTTTGGCATAGTGCATTTGCGTGACGTTTTGGCCCGCTTTCGCCCGCAGCGGTTTCCGCTTTAGTCCCGGATAACTTACGTTTGGATTTGCTTTTTTATAACCGTTATCTTCTGGTTTGACATCCCGTCCTTCATATTCTTCAACATCGCCGCGCTCCGTGATCCATTTTTGGCGAAGCGGCCTTAATCCTTCTTGAATATGAATGGCCACCTCAGGGTCCGTATACGGTCCGCTTGTATCATAGACACGAACAGGCGCGTTTTCTTCTTCGCCGAACGCTCCTGTCGTCGGACTTAAGGCAATTTCCCTCATTGGCACTTGGATGTCCGTAGAGGAACCCTCCACGTATACTTTCTTGCTCCCTGAAAAACTCGACATAATCGAAATGTTGGCTTGCTGCACTGAATCGTTTTGCATCACTGATCCTTCCCCTCTCTTCGTTTGAAAGGACAAAATCAAGCTCATTACCAGCACAAAAAACCGGATTCAAAGAATGAACCCGGTTACAGTCAGAAAGAAACATATTATCGCCCAGGACGGCAATAATAAAAACAATTTCTCTACTTCCCCACGCTGGTACGAACCAGATCAGGTCCAAAGGGTTAAGAAGCTTACCTTCTCTCTCAGCCCGAAAACGGGCACCCCCAGTAACTATTAATTTCGCACTCATCTTAACATAAAACCAACCCGAAAAAAAAGAGAAATATAGATCATATTCAGCTAATTCACCCCAGATATTTTACCGGCAGCGGGGTTTCAAAGATTTCATGTTCAACCACCGTCACCCGATATGCCTTTGCACCCGGCCTTGAGCTCACTGTCTGAAACAGCTGATCATTTATAAAATGGAGAGCCGCTCCATCATCCGCCGCATAACCATCACCCAAGAAACCATTACATATCAGCTGATGGAATATCGGCCGCCGCTCCTTCTCACTGTCATAATGAGGACAAAAGCTTCCATGCAAAAAGCCTAAACTTTTCATACTTGTCAGCGGCCCGGCTGAATCCGTCACCCCTTCTTCAAACCAGCACATCGCACCGGCACTTAATCCAGCTAAAACCACACCGCTCTTCCACGCCTCTCTGAGAATAAGATCCAGCCCCCACTCCTTCCATAGCACAAGCATATTCCGCGTATTTCCCCCGCCAACATAGATCACGTCCTGTTCCATAACAAAAGAAAGTATATCTGTTGATGGCGGCTTAAATAAGGATAGATGAGACGGTACACAGTCCATTGTTTGAAATGCATGATAAAACCGCTGGACATAGTTTTGTGAATCACCGCTCGCCGTCGGCAAAAAACAAATGCGAGGTGACTTCCGTTTCGTTTGATTGATGATATATTGATCGAGAGACAAATTGTCCGGTTCCATCGAAAAACCCCCGCCGCCCATCGCAATAATCTGTTTCATCATCCCACCCCCGACAAAACTTGTTATTCATTATAGCATGACAAGGCTACATATTTTCTTAACAGGACGACCTAGAAAATAAATCTTCTGAAGAACGGGGAGATAAGCCTTTGAACGAGGTCTCAGCCCAATTTTTAATTTCAGTCACATTTAGAAAACGCAATCCCTAGCCTCAGAACAGCGCTGCACGATCAATTCGTTACAGTTCTAGATAAAAATATATCTGTATCACAAAAAAGACGGGACCTCATCTTTCAGATCCCGCCTCTCCCTTTTATTGCTCCACTCTTCGTAAAGCCTCGTTTACCGTTTCTTTGATAAACACATCTTCACCGCTTAATCGATCTAAACTGAGATCGCCGTTTCTCAGCCTTTCGGAAATATGGTTTATATCCTCTTCTACCGTGATTTGCAGCTCACCGGCCAAAAACATTCTGTGTAATTCATCAGCAACCATACTTTCTTTGTTCATTCCAATCCGCTCCTTTGCTTTCAATATTATTCTTAGTCTGTCCCTAGGCAGGACAAATAATAGGAAAAAAGTATGAATCAAACGAATCTTTTTTCCTTCTTCTTACGTATATCTGTTGAGAAAAAGAAAAAGGGGAAGATCTAACATGTCATTTTTCAAGAAGCTTGCAGCAAGTGCCGGAATCGGTGCTGCAAAAGTAGATACAATTTTAGAGCAAGACGCCTATTATCCAGGAGAAAAAGTACGGGGAACTGTTCATGTCAAAGGCGGAAAAATCGCTCAGGACATCCGCTTTATTGACGTACAGCTTAATACACGGTACGTCATTGTAAAAGATGATGAAGAGCATCGAAAATACGCTACAATTCATTCTTTCCGGGTCACTGGTTCATTCACCATTCAGCCTGGAGAAGAGCATCAATTTCCGTTCTCATTCATTCTTCCACTTGATACCCCGATTACTGTAGGAAAAGTAGAAGTCGCCATGGTGACAGACCTTGATATCGAAGGTGGTATCGATAAATCCGACCATGACCGCATTTTCGTTGAGGCACACCCTTGGATTGAAAATGTACTGGAAGCAATCGAAAACCTTGGCTTCCGCCTTCATGAAGCAGACTGCGAACAAGCGCCTTACTTCCAGCGCAGACTTCCATTTGTTCAAGAATTTGAGTTCGTTCCAACATCAGGTTACTATCGTCAGATGCTTGATGAGTTAGAGCTTATTTTCCTTTTAGACGAAAACGGTTTAGACATTATTTTCGAAGTCGACCGCAGAGCAAGAGGACTGCGAGGGTGGCTGGAAGAGATGTACAATGACGGAGAACAGCTCGTACGTGTCCGCTTCAGCCAATCAGAGCTTGAAGATGTAGAAGGTCTTGAAGAGGTGTTAAAAGAGATCATAGACCAATACGCTGAGTAAATTAGAAAAAGGAGCTCAAATAAGCTTGGCTCCTTTCTTAGATCAAATAAAAAAACCCGTTTCTATTTAAGAAACGGGTTTTCAGTATACCGGTGGTCGGGGTCGAACCGACACTCCAGAAGGAACACGATTTTGAGTCGTGCGCGTCTGCCAATTCCGCCACACCGGCAAGTTTTACGTCGTATCCAACCGACGAATATAAATATATCATGGATTATATAAAGTGTCAACGTATTTCAAAAAAGTTTTTTTGGAAATATAAAATAAAAAAGTATTTAGGGCTTAGCTAAATATAAAGGTTCAAAGACCCAAGCAGCTTTATGATCATTTACCGGAACTTAGCTGCTAATGATAAATGAAATCAAAGCAATAAAAAAATGATCTACTTGTGTAGATCATTAATATGATTAGTTATCAATATAGAACACAAACACCAATTCAACTTATCATGTAAGTAAAATTGGTGCCGAGGGCCGGACTTGAACCGGCACGGTAGTCACCTACCGCAGGATTTTAAGTCCTGTGTGTCTGCCAATTCCACCACCCCGGCAAAAGAAAGGCGACACCCGGATTCGAACCGGGGATAAAGGTTTTGCAGACCTCTGCCTTACCACTTGGCTATGCCGCCATAATTGGAGCGGAAGACGGGATTCGAACCCGCGACCCCCACCTTGGCAAGGTGGTGTTCTACCACTGAACTACTTCCGCATCTTAAGGGACTTAATACATGATATGCAATAGATATAAAAAAGTGAGACTGGGCTAGCTGGATTCGAACCAACGCATGACGGAGTCAAAGTCCGTTGCCTTACCGCTTGGCTATAGCCCAATGATAATATGGGGCGATTGATGGGAATCGAACCCACGAGTGCCAGAGCCACAATCTGGTGCGTTAACCACTTCGCCACAACCGCCATAATCTCAAGATGTCATAAATTTGGCAGGGGCAGTAGGAATCGAACCCACACCGGAGGTTTTGGAGACCTCTGTTCTACCGTTAAACTATGCCCCTATAAATGGTGGAGGGGGGCAGATTCGAACTGCCGAACCCTGAGGGAGCGGATTTACAGTCCGCCGCGTTTAGCCACTTCGCTACCCCTCCACATTAAGTTTTGAAAAACAGTGCCGGCAAGAGGACTTGAACCCCCAACCTACTGATTACAAGTCAGTTGCTCTACCAATTGAGCTACACCGGCATAGGTGGTGGCTCGGGACGGAATCGAACCGCCGACACACGGATTTTCAGTCCGTTGCTCTACCAACTGAGCTACCGAGCCTTATTATTTAAATGGCGGTCCGGACGGGACTCGAACCCGCGACCTCCTGCGTGACAGGCAGGCATTCTAACCAACTGAACTACCGGACCATATTAAAATGAATTATTTTGGTTGTACCCTTCGGGCACGCCTTATTTTATTCATATATTTTGGTTGCGGGGGCAGGATTTGAACCTGCGACCTTCGGGTTATGAGCCCGACGAGCTACCGAACTGCTCCACCCCGCGATGATAATGGTGGAGGATGACGGGCTCGAACCGCCGACCCTCTGCTTGTAAGGCAGATGCTCTCCCAGCTGAGCTAATCCTCCATCATATAATGACCCGTACGGGATTCGAACCCGTGTTACCGCCGTGAAAGGGCGGTGTCTTAACCGCTTGACCAACGGGCCCAGACTTTTAAATGTAATTATGTATAAATATCAGTGGCGGAGAGCAAGGGATTCGAACCCTTGAGACGGAGTTGACCGCCTACACGATTTCCAATCGTGCTCCTTCGACCACTCGGACAGCTCTCCAATAATGGCTCCGCAGGTAGGATTCGAACCTACGACCGATCGGTTAACAGCCGATAGCTCTACCACTGAGCTACTGCGGAATGAAGTCTGCCTGGCGATGTCCTACTCTCACAGGGGGAATCCCCCGACTACCATCGGCGCTGAAGAGCTTAACTTCCGTGTTCGGCATGGGAACGGGTGTGACCTCTTCGCCATCATCACCAGACAATTTCAGTGACATTTAACATTATACTATGTGTCCTTGAGAAAATCAAGTGTTTTTTTGAAAAAACTTATTCTCTCAAAACTAGATAACAGATGTGACATCAATCAAAATGTAGTTAAGTCCTCGATCGATTAGTATCTGTCAGCTCCATGTGTCGCCACACTTCCACCTCAGACCTATCAACCTGATCATCTTTCAGGGATCTTACTTCCTTGCGGAATGGGAAATCTCATCTTGAGGGGGGCTTCATGCTTAGATGCTTTCAGCACTTATCCCGTCCGCACATAGCTACCCAGCGATGCCCTTGGCAGAACAACTGGTACACCAGCGGTGCGTCCATCCCGGTCCTCTCGTACTAAGGACAGCTCCTCTCAAATTTCCTGCGCCCGCGACGGATAGGGACCGAACTGTCTCACGACGTTCTGAACCCAGCTCGCGTACCGCTTTAATGGGCGAACAGCCCAACCCTTGGGACCGACTACAGCCCCAGGATGCGATGAGCCGACATCGAGGTGCCAAACCTCCCCGTCGATGTGGACTCTTGGGGGAGATAAGCCTGTTATCCCCGGGGTAGCTTTTATCCGTTGAGCGATGGCCCTTCCATGCGGAACCACCGGATCACTAAGCCCGACTTTCGTCCCTGCTCGACTTGTAGGTCTCGCAGTCAAGCTCCCTTGTGCCTTTACACTCTGCGAATGATTTCCAACCATTCTGAGGGAACCTTTGGGCGCCTCCGTTACCTTTTAGGAGGCGACCGCCCCAGTCAAACTGCCCACCTGACACTGTCTCCCCGCCCGATAAGGGCGGCGGGTTAGAAGGTCAATACAGCCAGGGTAGTATCCCACCGATGCCTCCACCGAAGCTGGCGCTCCGGTTTCCAAGGCTCCTACCTATCCTGTACAAGCTGTACCAACATTCAATATCAGGCTGCAGTAAAGCTCCACGGGGTCTTTCCGTCCTGTCGCGGGTAACCTGCATCTTCACAGGTACTATAATTTCACCGAGTCTCTCGTTGAGACAGTGCCCAGATCGTTGCGCCTTTCGTGCGGGTCGGAACTTACCCGACAAGGAATTTCGCTACCTTAGGACCGTTATAGTTACGGCCGCCGTTTACTGGGGCTTCAATTCGCACCTTCGCTTACGCTAAGCGCTCCTCTTAACCTTCCAGCACCGGGCAGGCGTCAGCCCCTATACTTCGCCTTACGGCTTCGCAGAGACCTGTGTTTTTGCTAAACAGTCGCCTGGGCCTATTCACTGCGGCTCTCTCGGGCTTGCACCCTAACAGAGCACCCCTTCTCCCGAAGTTACGGGGTCATTTTGCCGAGTTCCTTAACGAGAGTTCTCTCGATCACCTTAGGATTCTCTCCTCGCCTACCTGTGTCGGTTTGCGGTACGGGCACCTCTCACCTCGCTAGAGGCTTTTCTTGGCAGTGTGGAATCAGGAACTTCGCTACTATATTTCGCTCGCCATCACAGCTCAGCCTTATGGGAAACGGATTTGCCTATTTCCCAGCCTAACTGCTTGGACGCGGATATCCAATACCGCGCTTACCCTATCCTCCTGCGTCCCCCCATTGCTCAAATGGTGAGGAGGTGGTACAGGAATATCAACCTGTTGTCCATCGCCTACGCCTTTCGGCCTCGGCTTAGGTCCCGACTAACCCTGAGCGGACGAGCCTTCCTCAGGAAACCTTAGGCATTCGGTGGAGGGGATTCTCACCCCTCTTTCGCTACTCATACCGGCATTCTCACTTCTAAGCGCTCCACCAGTCCTTCCGGTCTGGCTTCACAGCCCTTAGAACGCTCTCCTACCACTGTTCGAAGAACAGTCCGCAGCTTCGGTGATACGTTTAGCCCCGGTACATTTTCGGCGCAGAGTCACTCGACCAGTGAGCTATTACGCACTCTTTAAATGGTGGCTGCTTCTAAGCCAACATCCTGGTTGTCTAAGCAACTCCACATCCTTTTCCACTTAACGTATACTTTGGGACCTTAGCTGGCGGTCTGGGCTGTTTCCCTTTCGACTACGGATCTTATCACTCGCAGTCTGACTCCCAAGGATAAGTCATTGGCATTCGGAGTTTGACTGAATTCGGTAACCCGGTAGGGGCCCCTAGTCCAATCAGTGCTCTACCTCCAAGACTCTTACCTTGAGGCTAGCCCTAAAGCTATTTCGGAGAGAACCAGCTATCTCCAGGTTCGATTGGCATTTCACCCCTACCCACACCTCATCCCCGCACTTTTCAACGTGCGTGGGTTCGGGCCTCCATTCAGTGTTACCTGAACTTCACCCTGGACATGGGTAGATCACCTGGTTTCGGGTCTACGACCACGTACTCATGCGCCCTATTCAGACTCGCTTTCGCTGCGGCTCCGCATCTTCTGCTTAACCTTGCACGGGATCGTAACTCGCCGGTTCATTCTACAAAAGGCACGCCATCACCCGTTAACGGGCTCTGACTACTTGTAGGCACACGGTTTCAGGATCTCTTTCACTCCCCTTCCGGGGTGCTTTTCACCTTTCCCTCACGGTACTGGTTCACTATCGGTCACTAGGGAGTATTTAGCCTTGGGAGATGGTCCTCCCGGATTCCGACGGAATTTCACGTGTTCCGCCGTACTCAGGATCCACTCAGGAGAGAACGAAGTTTTGACTACAGGGCTGTTACCTCCTATGGCGGGCCTTTCCAGACCTCTTCATCTACCTCGTTCCTTTGTAACTCCGTATAGAGTGTCCTACAACCCCAAGAGGCAAGCCTCTTGGTTTGGGCTAATCCCGTTTCGCTCGCCGCTACTCAGGGAATCGCATTTGCTTTCTCTTCCTCCGGGTACTTAGATGTTTCAGTTCCCCGGGTCTGCCTTCTCATATCCTATGAATTCAGATATGGATACCACTCCATTACGAGTGGTGGGTTTCCCCATTCGGAAATCTCCGGATCAAAGCTTGCTTACAGCTCCCCGAAGCATATCGGTGTTCGTCCCGTCCTTCATCGGCTCCTAGTGCCAAGGCATCCACCGTGCGCCCTTTCTAACTTAACCGTTAAAAAGAATCACTATGTGATATCTTGTCTTACTAATTGAATGTGATGTCTACTGTTATCTAGTTTTCAAAGAACAACGCATAGGACATGCTAACACATGCGTTGCCACACGATGTGGCGCATTTAGCAGGTGCTCCTATGTCTGAAGGAATGATCCTTCAAAACTAAACAAGACAGGGAACGTTCTGTTTATAAGACCCAAGGTCTTATATTCCGTAATATATCCTTAGAAAGGAGGTGATCCAGCCGCACCTTCCGATACGGCTACCTTGTTACGACTTCACCCCAATCATCTGTCCCACCTTCGGCGGCTGGCTCCTAAAAGGTTACCTCACCGACTTCGGGTGTTACAAACTCTCGTGGTGTGACGGGCGGTGTGTACAAGGCCCGGGAACGTATTCACCGCGGCATGCTGATCCGCGATTACTAGCGATTCCAGCTTCACGCAGTCGAGTTGCAGACTGCGATCCGAACTGAGAACAGATTTGTGGGATTGGCTTAACCTCGCGGTTTCGCTGCCCTTTGTTCTGTCCATTGTAGCACGTGTGTAGCCCAGGTCATAAGGGGCATGATGATTTGACGTCATCCCCACCTTCCTCCGGTTTGTCACCGGCAGTCACCTTAGAGTGCCCAACTGAATGCTGGCAACTAAGATCAAGGGTTGCGCTCGTTGCGGGACTTAACCCAACATCTCACGACACGAGCTGACGACAACCATGCACCACCTGTCACTCTGCCCCCGAAGGGGACGTCCTATCTCTAGGGTTGTCAGAGGATGTCAAGACCTGGTAAGGTTCTTCGCGTTGCTTCGAATTAAACCACATGCTCCACCGCTTGTGCGGGCCCCCGTCAATTCCTTTGAGTTTCAGTCTTGCGACCGTACTCCCCAGGCGGAGTGCTTAATGCGTTAGCTGCAGCACTAAGGGGCGGAAACCCCCTAACACTTAGCACTCATCGTTTACGGCGTGGACTACCAGGGTATCTAATCCTGTTCGCTCCCCACGCTTTCGCTCCTCAGCGTCAGTTACAGACCAGAGAGTCGCCTTCGCCACTGGTGTTCCTCCACATCTCTACGCATTTCACCGCTACACGTGGAATTCCACTCTCCTCTTCTGCACTCAAGTTCCCCAGTTTCCAATGACCCTCCCCGGTTGAGCCGGGGGCTTTCACATCAGACTTAAAAAACCGCCTGCGAGCCCTTTACGCCCAATAATTCCGGACAACGCTTGCCACCTACGTATTACCGCGGCTGCTGGCACGTAGTTAGCCGTGGCTTTCTGGTTAGGTACCGTCAAGGTGCCGCCCTATTCGAACGGCACTTGTTCTTCCCTAACAACAGAGCTTTACGATCCGAAAACCTTCATCACTCACGCGGCGTTGCTCCGTCAGACTTTCGTCCATTGCGGAAGATTCCCTACTGCTGCCTCCCGTAGGAGTCTGGGCCGTGTCTCAGTCCCAGTGTGGCCGATCACCCTCTCAGGTCGGCTACGCATCGTTGCCTTGGTGAGCCATTACCTCACCAACTAGCTAATGCGCCGCGGGTCCATCTGTAAGTGGTAGCCGAAGCCACCTTTTATGTTTGAACCATGCGGTTCAAACAAGCATCCGGTATTAGCCCCGGTTTCCCGGAGTTATCCCAGTCTTACAGGCAGGTTACCCACGTGTTACTCACCCGTCCGCCGCTAACATCAGGGAGCAAGCTCCCATCTGTCCGCTCGACTTGCATGTATTAGGCACGCCGCCAGCGTTCGTCCTGAGCCAGGATCAAACTCTCCATAAAGTAATGGAGCGCAGATTAAGTTCGTCACATCCTGTGACAACATCTGCATGACCTGCATCGTGCAGGCCCCTGACTACGCACATCGCTGTGCGATTTATAAAAAAATGAATTAACAGGTGCGTTTTGTCTTGTTTAGTTTTCAAAGATCATTTTCACTTCTTGTTCAAGCGACTTTATTAATATAACATTTCGACTTTCTTTTGTCAAATGTTTTTTGTTTTATTTCCCCGCCGCTGTGAGCTTATTTTTCAGTAGCGCATCAGCGACGTTTAATAATATAACACGGTCAAGAATCAGAGTCAACATCTTTTTCGAAAAAATATCCTCGGTGATAGACAGCCTGTCCTTTCGTTTCTATCTGGCAGACGTTAATCAGTCCCTTGTCCGTTAGGTAATCAAGCATAACGCCAAGGTCTTGGGTAAAGTGCTTTAAGTCAGGATGCTGAAGAAGCTCACCGAATTGCCAAATGTCTTTTTCTTTCATCACCTCGAAAAGATGTGCCGACCCGATATCAGATTTAGAATGGATGAGAAAATCATTTGCTAAGAATAATAATTCGAGTCTTTTCTCTAAGCTCTCGTGACTTTCAATCAGCTCGGAATATAATTTGTACACTTGCGGCTCCATCTGGCGCACTTGGCTCCATACCGTGGTTTCCGGATGGAATCCCCTGTCGATTACTTCTATACGCGCTAAATGATGGAGCGCATGAACAACCGCGTTGTAGGCATCTAAAAATTGATTGGCTTCAAAAAAAGCTTTTCCTTCAATATATCTTCTGATTAATTTGCCGTATTCAAGTCCGATCTTCAGTTTGCGCTCAGCAAACGGAAATGTATTCAGCCTGTCAATCAGCTCGGCAATGTATTCATTACGGTCAAACATGACTTTTCCATTTACAATCCAATCTATGATTCTTCTATTTGTCCCGAGCAAAATCCATTCTTTAATCTGAGAATCCGTTACCACATGCAAAGAAGCTGTTTTTTGATCAAATTCATAATGCTTTATAAAAACAGGCTCGTCAGCCTCCTTTACAATCACCAGCAAAGCGGCATCAAAGTTATCTGTTAAGGAAGATGTTCTGTTTCTTCTCTCAATCATAATGACAGCTAATGTGTTGGGATGACTTGCTCTTTCTTGGTAAATTGGACGGAGAAGATTATCCATCACTATTCCTCCAATGCAATTGTTCAATTTTTTTATCTCTACTTGATTCAATTCTATGGTTATAACGAAATTCCTTTTATTCTAAACACATTGAACTATTATAAACAATTTCACTATAAGTCTCCATATGTAAATTCCAGTTCAATCGAAAAGATGAAGAAAATCCCATTGGGTTTGTGCTATAGTTAAAGTCAGAGGGGGATGGACATGGCGAAATACTCCAGCAAAATTAATAAAATCAGAACATTTGCGTTAAGTTTGGTTTTCGTTGGGTTTGTCATTATGTACATCGGGATCTTTTTCAAGGATTCAGTTTTGCTATCTAGTTTGTTTATGATACTTGGGCTTTTATCCATCGGGCTCAGCACGGCTGTTTACTTTTGGATCGGTATGCTTTCGACCAAAGCGGTCCGCGTCATATGTCCGGGCTGTGAAAAAGAGACAAAGGTTTTGGGAAGAGTAGACATGTGCATGCATTGCAGAGAGCCGCTGACTTTAGATAAGGGCTTAGAAGGAAAAGAATTTGATGAGTCTTATAATAAAAAGAAAATGTCCAAATAAAATAAGCTGACCGTTTCGTGCGGCCAGCTTATTTTTAATGGTTTTCTTTTTTTGAACACTCTTGGCAGACGCCGTAAATTTCTAAACGGTGGTGGCTTACTTTAAAGCCCGTCACATGGGCAGCAAGCTGCTCCACTTCGTCAAGGCCCGGGTAGTGGAAGTCCACAATTTTGCCGCAGTTTTCACAGATTGCGTGATAGTGATCGGATGTGACAAAATCGAATCTGCTGGAAGCATCACCGTATGTGAGCTCTTTTACCAAACCGGATTCCCGAAATACACGCAAATTGTTATATACCGTCGCTACGCTCATGTTAGGGAACTTCCCTTCCAGAGCTTTATATATATCGTCCGCTGTTGGGTGAGCCATAGAGTTAACGAGATATTCCAGAATCGCATGACGTTGAGGAGTAATGCGAACTCCGGTTTCCTTCAACGTTTCTAAGGCTTCTTTTAGTTCATGTGCAGCCATCCGTCATGCACCTCTCTTCTAAAAAAAATTCTTACATTGTAATGTTTATAATTAGTGTAACTCTTTTTACGATAATTTGTCAATTGATATCAGGGCAAAAGTAAGCACATCATTTGAAATTGATAGACATATTTACTTTTCCGACATCTCTTTGAGTGTCTGAAGCGCTTCGGCTACATGGTCTTTTACTTTTACCTTTCTCCATTCTTTAACGAGCCGGCCTTCCTTGTCAATCAAAAATGTAGAGCGCTCAATTCCCATATATTCTTTTCCGAAGTTTTTCTTCAGCTTCCAAACATCAAATGCTTCCGCCAGCTTGTGTTCATCATCAACAAGAAGCAGAAATGGAAGGTTATGCTTCTCTTTAAATTTTCCGTGTTTTTCCTGGCTATCCGGGCTGACCCCGATAATGACCGCATCCAATTCCTCGAAGCTTTCGTGGCTGTCCCGAAAATCGCATGCTTCGGTTGTGCATCCCGGTGTCATGTCTTTTGGATAAAAGTAAAGCACAATGTACTTCCCTTTATAATCCGCTAACGTTACTGTTTCCCCCTGATCGCCTTTTAACTCAAGATCAGGCGCTTTTTGTCCGATTTCTATCGTCATTTTCTTTACCTCCGGATGTCTTTTTATTAAGCGTATCCAATTCTTGTCCAGATTACAACCGTCGCCCCTTGCGTCTTGAGCCCGAATCCATTGTTCTTGTACGGAAGCATGCTACAATAGAAAGGAGGCATGTACATATAGGAGGTTTTTATTCTTGCATACAAAATCAATTGAACTTCACAATGAGGCATTAACGCACATTGTCGGCGGTGTAAACAGCCCGTCTAGATCATATAAAGCGGTCGGCGGCGGTTCTCCCGTCGCAATGGAAAAAGCAAACGGCGCTTATTTTTGGGATGTGGATGGCAACAAATACATCGATTATTTAGCGGCGTACGGTCCGATTATTACCGGACATGCCCACCCTCATATTACAGAAGCGATTAAAAAAGCGGCAGAGAATGGTGTTTTATATGGTACACCGACGAAACATGAGGTTACATTTGCAAAGATGCTTAAAGAAGCCATTCCTGCTATGGACAAAGTAAGATTCGTCAATTCGGGGACAGAAGCAGTTATGACGACCATCCGTGTGGCTCGCGCATATACAGGACGGACCAAAATCATTAAATTTGCAGGCTGTTATCATGGACATTCGGATCTTGTTCTTGTCGCAGCCGGTTCTGGTCCGTCAACTCTCGGCACACCCGACTCGGCCGGTGTACCGAAAAGCATCGCAAACGAAGTCATCACCGTTCCATTTAATGATATTGAAAGCTATAAAGCGGCTCTTGATAAATGGGGCAGTGAAATCGCGGCGGTTCTCGTTGAGCCGATTGTCGGCAACTTCGGAATTGTTGAACCGAAAGAGGGCTTCTTGGAAAAAGTAAATGAACTGACACACGATGCGGGCGCTCTTGTAATTTACGATGAAGTCATTACGGCTTTCCGCTTTATGTACGGCGGCGCGCAGGATCTCCTGCAGGTGAAACCGGATTTAACAGCACTCGGAAAAATTATCGGCGGCGGTCTTCCGATCGGTGCCTATGGCGGCAAAAAAGAAATCATGGAGCAGGTGGCTCCGCTTGGGCCGGCTTACCAGGCTGGTACAATGGCAGGCAATCCCGCTTCCATCCTATCTGGCATCGCTTGTCTGGAGGTGCTTAAGGAGGAAGGCGTATATGAAAAGCTTGATCACCTTGGCGCTATGCTGGAGGAAGGCATTTTACAGCATGCAGAAACACACGGCATCACGATTACTGTCAACCGCTTAAAAGGCGCACTCACGGTTTATTTCTCTGATGAAAAGATCGAAAATTACGAGCAGGCAGAACGCAGTGACGGAGAAACATTCGCCAGATTCTTCAAACTGATGCTGGAACGCGGCGTTAATTTAGCACCATCTAAATATGAAGCTTGGTTTATTACAACAGCACATACAGAGCAAGATATTAAAGACACGCTTGCAGCGGTAGAGGATGCTTTTAAACATCTTAAAAACTAGTATCAGACACCTTTGACAGGAGCAGAAAGCTCCTGTTTTTTTATTCATTCGAACAGCGTGTAAGATTTTGGTCTATTTCTCGAAAAATAGCTTGAATATTTGTATCGATCCCTGTATATTACTTAGTTGTTTAGCAAATCAACTGACCGGGAATTTTAAGGATTAGCATTTGCTATGTCATACAATTTACTATAGAAAGGAATGCACGCACAAACCAATGAAACTTGGTGCCCGCATTTTCAAAACCGGGATTGCGATTACACTTGCCCTCTATCTGGCTTCGTGGATCGGGCTTCCCGCGCCGATTTTCGCTGGGATTGCAGCGATATTTGCGATTCAGCCGTCGATTTACCGCTCTTTTCTTATTATTATTGATCAGGTTCAGGCAAATATTATCGGAGCTGTGATCGCTACAGTGTTCGGCCTTATTTTTGGACCCAGCCCGATTATGATCGGGTTGACAGCAGTTATTGTCATTACAATTATGCTGAAGCTTAAAATTGAACATACCATTTCGATTGCACTTGTAACAGTTATCGCGATTTTAGAATCCGCCGGTGACGACTTTTTAATGTTCGCGCTGGTCAGAACAAGCACAGTCATCTTAGGGGTGCTTTCTTCTTTTATCGTCAATCTGGTGTTTTTGCCTCCTAAGTACGAAACAAAGCTGATTCATAATACAGTGGAAAACACAGAGGAAATTATGAAATGGATCAGGCTGAGCATGAGGCAGTCCACAGAGCATTCGATTTTGAAAGAGGATATTGAAAAACTGAAAGAAAAAATGATCAAGCTTGATCAGACATATCTTCTATATAAAGAAGAAAGAAGTTATTTTAAAAAAACGACTTATGTGAAATCAAGAAAGCTTGTCCTATTCAGGCAGGCAATTATCACTGCAAACAGGGCGCTTGATACATTGAAAAAGCTGCATCGCCTGGAAAACGACATCTACCATATGCCTGAAGAGTTTCAAGAAACACTGACTGAAGAACTTGATTACCTGCTATACTGGCATGAACTGATTTTGATGCGGTTTGTCGGAAAAATCAAGCAGCATGATGACGCAGATGAAGAAGGCATTCAATATAAACAGCTCTTAACAAAGTCATTTTTAAAAAATCAGCAGAACACAGATGATGAGCTAATCGATTACAATATGCTCAGTATTATGGCAAGCGCCGTAGAATATCGTGATCAGCTTGAACATTTAGAAACTCTGATCACAAGTTTTCAAACGTATCATCCGAAAGACTGCGAAATAGAGACAGAAGAGTAACCCGGTTGAACAGCCGGGTTTTTTTCATAAAAAAAATCTTATATCCTTTGCAGAAAGGATATAAGATTGATGTTCAGCTCAAATTTTGAATGGTAAATAAGTGCTTGTACTGGCTGTCATATTCCATCAGTTCATGATGGGTTCCAGTTTCGGTGATTGTGCCGTTTTCCATAACAACAATCTTATCCGCATGTGTGATGGTCGATAAGCGGTGGGCGACAACAAAGGTTGTTCTGTCCTTTGCCAGTTTGTCCATTGCTTCTTGAATGTAATGCTCGCTTTCCAGATCAAGAGCTGAAGTCGCTTCATCCAAAATGAGGAGCGGCGGATTCTTCAGAAAAACCCGCGCGATTGAGATGCGCTGTTTTTGCCCGCCTGACAGCTTAACGCCTCTTTCCCCCACCCGGGTCTCATACCCTTCTGGAAAACCCATAATAAATTCATGGGCATTGGCAGCTTTGGCGGCTTCGATAATCTCCTCAAGCGTGGCACCAGGTTGGCCGATTGCAATATTTTCCCGAATCGTTTCGCTGAATAAAAAGGTATCCTGAAGCACCATGCCAACCTGATTGCGAAGGCTTCTCGCTTCATAATCGCGAATATCTGTCCCGTCAATCAGCAGCCTGCCGCTTGTCACGTCATAAAATCTCGGAATCAGGCTGACGAGTGTTGACTTGCCTCCTCCGCTCATGCCAACGAGAGCTACAGTTTCCCCTCTATTCACTTTTAAAGAGACGTCATGAAGAATGTTTTCTTTTTCCTTTTCATATTGAAACGAAACATTTTGAAATTCCACTTCACCGCGAATTTGGCCGGCCTTAATGGCATTTGGTTTGTCAGTGAGTTCATATGGCTCGTCAATAAATTCAAACACCCTGTCCATTGATGCGATTGACTGTGTCAATGTTGTAGAGGAATTAATCAGCCTTCTAACAGGATTGTACATTCTGTCGATATATCCGACAAACGCGACCATTGTTCCGACAGTCAGCGGTCCATTAATGACAAAATAGCCAGCGCACGCAATCACGATGAGCGGCGCCAAATCTGTAATGGTATTGACGACTGCAAAGGTTTTGGCATTCCAATTCGTGTGGCTGATGGCTTTATCTAAGAAATGGCTGTTTTTCTCATTGAAATGATCCTGTTCATGATCTTCGATTGCAAAGCTTCTGATAACAGGCATGCCTTGAATGCGTTCGTGCAAATGTCCCTGCACTTGAGCGAGCGCCTGCGAGCGCTCCCTAGTCAGCTTTCTTAAACGGCCGTAAAAATACTTCACTGATATGCCGTATAATGGGAATAAAACGATAGAGATCAATGTTAATTTAACGTCTAGTGTGAGCATGATAGAGATTACAATCAAAATCGTCAGCATATCGAGCCAGATATTCATCAGGCCAGTAATGACAAAATCCTTTGTTTGTTCCACATCATTGATCACTCGGGAAATGACTTCCCCTGTTCTCGTATTCGCATAAAAACGAAGGCTCAGTTTCTGTATATGGTCAAACAGCTTGGCTCTTATATCGTAGAGCACCTTGCTGGCGGTCCACTGGGCAAAATATTGCCGATAGTATTCAACAGGCGGGCGCAAAATTAAAAATAAGGCGAACATAATCGCCATAATGGTGAACAATGACGTTGTTTTGTCACTGGCCGTGCCGCCTCCTTGAATAATGTCGTCAACTACGTACTTCAGAAGCAATGGGAGAGCAAGCGGAATGGAGAATTTGACAATCCCGATTAACACAGTAACGAAAATTTGCTTCTTATAAGGTTTGACGAATTGCATGTAGCGTTTCATAACCCCCACGTTGATTCCCCCTCTCTCTTTATCATGATGTGTGTGAGCCCATGTGAAAAACCTGTTGTACCCCGCAACAGGTTTTTACGTAACTTTATTTTGTATAGCGCAAAAACCGTTCATACCACATATCGACAAACTCGGGCGCAAACGGTCCTTGGCGCTGGTGAATCCAATGGAGCAGCGTGTTTAAGTAGTCTCTTAAAATACTGTCGATTTCTTTTGGATAATTCATGGCTTTCCGATGATCATCATATTCGTCTTCATCGAGAATATTATAGGTCATGTCAGGAAAAACCTTAACATCTAAGTCATAATCAATATATTTAATTGCTTCGCCATCATAGGCAAAAGGAGAACTGATATTACAATAGTAATGAACCCCGTCTTCCCTCAGCATCCCGATGACATTAAACCATTGTCTTGCGTGAAAATAACAGATTGCGGGCTCTCTGGTTATCCATGTCCGTCCGTCTGATTCGGTAACCATCGTCCGGTCATTGGCTCCAATGACACACATTTCTGTACTTTTTAAGATTGTCGTCTCATTCCAAATTCTATGAATCAGCCCGTTATGCTTGTAGCTGTGAATTTGAATGGTTTCTCCTTCCTTGGGATAGCCCATATTTCTCCCCTACTTTCTATAAAGCCCTGCAGTTAGTATGTCCAAATTTGCTTACCGACAACGTCTTTTACCTATTATAACGTTACAAATTGAAAAATGAAAATAAAAGAGCCATTCCGGCCGGGGAATGGCACATTCCTGCTCTACACAAAGGAAGACGGCTTTTCTGAGCTGCGATATGAACGAATCACCTGCTCTGTCTGCTTTTGAAACATGTCCTGTATATCGGCAAGTTGTTTTCGTTTTACCGCAATTTCATTCCGAATACCGCGCAGCCTTGCACCCCTTTCCAAATGCCGGAGTTCTGCTTCAATTTGTTTGCAGCGGTCGAGCTCTGATTGGAGATCGAGAAGCTTGTCCATCGTCTTCATCTGTTCAATTACGAGCTTTTCAAATTCCGTCATCGGTTCCTCCTTCAGCTTGGCAAAAGTCTAAACGTTTCCTCCTATCATTATTTCGATCTTATGTATGCAAACCCTTTGACTCATTCTGTAGACCTTCCACAAGTTTTGTCGTTTTACAAACAAAAAAAAAGCACGTTCATCCTAAGATGAAGTGCTTTTTTCTGTTTCAGTGATTAGCTGTTTTGTTGTTTGTTTTGTTCAGCAGATTGGTTTTGCTGTCTTACCTGCTGTACGTTTGTTTCGCTAGCGAATTCAGTGCCGAATTGACCTTGTTGGCCAGCAGCTGATTGCTGGTTTTGTTTTCTGACTTGCTGAACGTTTGTTTCGCTAGCAAATTCAGTGCCGAATTGGCCTTGACCAGCAGCTGATTGTTGGTTTTGTTTTCTGACTTGTTGTGCGTTTGTTTTGCTGAAATTTTGGTTTGCCATTGTTATCACCTCCACGATCATTAGAATGTGCAGGTGACAGTATGGCTATTCCTCTTTTTAAAAATTTTTAAACGAGCAGCGAGCGTCCGCCATCGATGATAATGGTCTGTCCGCGGATCATGTCAGCCTTAGATGACACTAAAAACTCGACAGTATCAATCATGTCTTTAATTTCAACCATGCGTCCTGCCGGCGTGTTCTGACGCGCATCCTCGAGCAGATCCTCTCTGTTCGGGAAGTGTTTGAGCGCATCTGTGTCAATTGCTCCGCCTGAAACGGCGTTGACGATAATGTGTTTTGGCGAAAGCTCAACCGCAAGATAACGGGTTAACGCTTCTAACGCCGCTTTTGACACGCCAACTGTCGTGTAGTTTTCAAGGTAGCGGATTGAGCCTAATGAACTGATGCTGACGATATGCCCGCCTCCGTTCTTTTCCATTAGCTTGGCCGCTTCCTGGGCGCAGAAAAGCAATGCCTTCGCATTAATGTTCATCGTCCAGTCCCAGTGTGTTTCTTCTAGTTCCATAACAGGTCTCAGAACGCCTGAAGCGGCATTATTTACAAAAACATCAAGTCTGCCAAACGTTTCATCAATTTGCTGAAACATTTCTTTGATTTTTGCCGGCTGTCCTACGTTTGCTTTTACGACAAGCACTTTGACGCCAAGCTTTTCGATTTCTTCCGCTGTTTCCAAAGCGGCTTTTTTGCTGCGTGCATAGTTAATAACGATATTATAACCGTTTTCAGCCAGTCTGATCGCTGCCGCTTTACCGACACCGCGGCTGCTTCCTGTTACAAGTGCGCATTTATTTTGTTCCATTTTTCCTCATCTCCTTGTAGCGTATAGTTCTCTTATTTCCACAAACAATAATGGCAAGAACGTAAAGGGGGTCTTCTGTTATGTATGTCGGACGTGATATGAGCGAATTAAACATGGTATCCAAAGAAGATTGGAAAAACAGTGAACTCGCCTATTTTCATCATGCTTTTCAGCAAATTATGCCTTATTTGAACGAAGAAGGCCAATCAAAATACCGGGAATTAACGCAGGAAATTGAAGCGCGCGGCGGAATGAAACGCAATGAAGCGGACTACACCCACGGCACGCGCGTTACTTATGATTAAGAACGTTTACGGAGCAGCCGTGTATTCGGCTGCTTCCACTGCCATCTTCCAGATTTTTTGATGTGATACCGGGAACGCAAATTGTTCGAGCTCTTCTGTTGTCACTTTTTTCAACTCAGCGGTATCCGACACTTGTTTTACTTTACCGAAAAACACAGAAATATTCCATACCAGGTGGGTGAAAACGTGCTCGACTACACCTTGCAGATCACTGATGTCAGCTTGTATCCCACAATCGTTTTCTAAAAATGCAGTGAGCTGTTCACGCTCGGTTTTAATCCCTTTTTGTGTTTCAAGATTAGGGAATTCCCACAGGTTGGCGAGCAAACCTTTTGATGGGCGTTTGTGAATATACACTTGTCCATTTTCATCAGTCAGAACGATTGCGGCCATTGTTTTAATCCCGGGCTTTTTCTTTTTGCTTTTTACCGGAAGTTCCCGTTCAGTACCTTCTTCAAATGCTGAGCAATGCTGTTGAACCGGGCATAGCAGGCATGAAGGTGATTTCGGCGTACAGATCAAGGCTCCGAGCTCCATCAAGCCTTGATTAAATTCAGATGGTTTTTCACTTGAAATAAATGCATGGACTGCATCTTCAAAGATCGTTCTCGTTTTTGGTTTAGCGATATCATCCCAAATGGAAAGAATTCTGGACATGACACGCATCACATTTCCGTCAACCGCAGGAACGGGTTTGTTGTAAGCGATGCTGAGCACAGCCCCCTTTGTATAAGGGCCTACGCCTTTTAAGCCGCCAAATTCTTTCTCGTCTGGAGGAACAATGCCCCCGTATTCCTGTTTCACTTCTTTTACCGCGCTTTGCAGATTTCTGACTCGCGAATAATAGCCGAGTCCCTCCCATGCTTTCAGCACTTTTTCTTCATCAGCATCAGCGAGCGCTTCCACTGTCGGGAATTGTTCCACAAACCGCAGAAAGTAAGGAATCACCGTCTCTACTCTCGTTTGCTGCAGCATCACTTCAGATACCCACACTTTATATGGATCTTGGTCCTCTCTCCACGGCAGAATGCGCTGTTCTCGTTCGAACCATGAGATTAAATCATCGCGAAATTGCTGTATGTCTTTTTGTTTTAATTTGTCTTCAAGTACGTTCATATGTGTTTCTCCCCAGTCTTTCGCGCCCCGCTTTTCTTTAGACTGTTATTTGTTGTACACTAAGGGCACAGTACGATAATATGTTACATTAAATAGAAGTAAAGAAAAAGCGGAAACATATGAGAACGATTAAATCTTTTGAAAAATTGGGTATATGAAAATGGGGAATATTTTATAAAAGTGAGTGGGCAGGACAATCCTGCAAGGAGGTCACCTATGGATACGGGCACACATGTCGTCATGGGCATCGCGCTTGGCGGTATTGCGACGCTTGATCCTGTTGTCGGATCAGATCCGGCAATGGCTCACGCTGTTATGATCGCAACGCTCGCGGGCTCTCAGGCTCCGGATATTGATACTGTGTTAAAGCTGAAAAATAATGCGGTTTATATCAGAAATCACAGAGGGTTTACCCATTCTATTCCCGCTGTTTTGTTTTGGTCTTTGATCATCCCGGCCATACTGTATTTATTTTATCCGCAGGCCGATTTTCTGCACCTGTGGCTGTGGACGCTGCTGGCAGTCGTTCTGCATGTTTTTGTTGATATTTTTAACGCGTACGGAACACAAGCCATACGTCCGTTTTCAAAAAAATGGGTTGCGCTCGGGCTGATTAATACGTTTGATCCGTTTATATTTATCAGTCATCTTGCTGCGATTGCGATTTGGTATGCGGGCGGCAGTCCCGGCATCACGTTTCTCAGCTTATATATCATATTGGCTGGTTATTATATGGTTCGCCTGATTATGCAGCTCAGAATTAAACGGAAGCTTCATGAGATGATTCATGATGAAATCGAAAGCATCATTATTTCTCCGACGATGAAATTCAGGCAATGGCGAATCGCAGTTACGACAGCCCATGCTTTCTATGTGGGAAGAAGCATGGAAGGGCACGTCGTGATTCTGGATACGTTTAACCGTGTGCCTGTTCCTGAAACTGAAGTAATGCATGCGGCAAAGCAAGATGATAACATTGGGGCGTTTCTGTCATTTTCTCCGGTTTACCGGTGGGAAGTCGATACGTTTAAAGATCACTATGAGGTAAGGTTTATTGACCTGCGTTACCGAAGCAAAGGCCATTATCCGTTTGTGGCCATCGTTCATATCGACCATGATCTCAAGATTCGCTCATCCTATACGGGATGGATATTCAGCGAAGAAAAGCTCCAGAAAAAATTAAAGCTCGGCTCTATTTAGAGCCGGGCTTTTTTCGTCTGATATACAAAACAGCAAGCAGCAAACTGACGGCCGATAGGAGCGCCGATTGTTTAAAGTATGGCGGGTAGTAGGTCAGTTCAATGTGATTGTCTCCCTTTTGCGCCTGAAAACCGATGAACGCATAGTCCACTTTTTTGATCGGCTGTTTTTTCCCGTTGATCTTCAACTCCCAGCCTTTTTCATATGGAATTGGAAGCATGATGTACTTGTCTTTTGACAGATGATAGGCAAACGTCAATTGGTTTTTGTCCCATTTCAGTTTGTCTGCTTTTTCTGTTTTATTTTGCTGTACAGCGCTTTTCAGCGTTTCATAATTTTCTTCATAGAGCGCTATGTTTTTGATCTCATACGTTCCTTCCGGGAGCTTGATTGAAATATGTTCTGATTTAGGCACTCTAATCGTGATATCATTTACCCCGGTCTTATAAATCGATTGATTCGATTTCCTTGTTGTGGCATAATCATTGACCCTTAACCTAAACCCTTTGTCTTTTGCTTTGCTTTTCAAATAAAAGCTGACATAGTAGTCTCCCGGAGCTGATGACGCCTGTTTCGGGGTGATGTTCAGCTCTCCTCCGTTTTCTCCAGTCACAGTAAGCAGTCCTTTTTGATAGCGGGCATGCTTTGTGGTGATGTCCGACTCAGGGATTAGATCGGCCGGTTTGGGTGCCTGCTCTGTCTCCCCCGATGGATCGGCTACTACAATACCTACCAGCATCGCCTGCTCTTTCGCTAGAACGGGCGATTTGTCCAGCTCGCTTTCGCTGTATATGACATCGGCTGTCTTGACGAAAGGCAACATGTATTGATTTTCATAAACGGCATAATGCTCAGATTCCAAATTCTTTTTGAAGCCGTACGGAACGCTGGCTTCGTTTGTTTTTTCCGTCATATAATACTTGCCGTAAAGCAGGCTGTACAAATTCGCTCTGTCTCCCAAGGACGCATAACGGCTGACGCTTTCCCTCCCCATATCGATGCTCAGATCATGCCAATAGAAGGTCAGCAGATGTTTGTTTAAAATGCTGGAGTAAGCGCTGAATCCATTAAACCCGTAAATGATTGGCGTATTATTGCGGACCCCGTTCATCCAGTCGATTCTCATGAGCGGATCATCGTCTTCCTTTTGTAAACGCCTGATGAGCTCAGATGATTCTTGCCCTTTGTATTCCTCGCCCATGAGATATGCTTTTGTCACACTGTCCAGACCGCCCCCTTCCGAGAGCGCGTATTTTTGATAGGTGTTGGCGACAAACAGCGTAGAAAGAATAACCACACCGTACACAGCAAACTTTGTCCATTTTTTCGCAAAAACCGCAGCAAACAAGGCTGCGATTGTCAGAAACAAGAGCAATAGAATGCTTTGATTCGCAGGCTTCCCTATGTCCAGCTCATACCTTTGGATATGGTACAAGTAAAGAAGCAGGACAAGGGCAGTTGCCGGCAGCAGTTCTTTGAGCTTCAGCTTGTTCAGCTGTGACAAGCCTGCCGCTGCCGCACCGGCGATCGTAAAGGCAAGAACATACTCAAACCGGTTTTGCGGGGCGGAAAAGCCGTTAAACGCGCTTGCCGCATACGGACTGAAATGAAAAAGAATAAACAGCAGACTCAATCCGGCAAAGAGACGAAACACGCGGTTTTTGTAAAAAGACAAAATAAATAAAAACAGCAAAAAAACTACCGGCAAAATGATGATCCGGCTTGTAAATAAGATATTATCATCGAAATGAAGCCACTCTATGTTCTCTCTGTACGGAGGGCGCAGGTTGTTAACATAACCGTATACCACCGGCACAAACGCCGCCGCACTGATGCCGAAAGAAATAAGGCCTGAAACGATAAACATTCTGCATTGAATCCATCTTTTCTCTTCATGCTGTTCAAGCCGGATCAGCCATCTAAACAGCACATAAATTGCGATAAATATAAGGTTTATGTATGCAAAGTAAAAGTTGTTGATTAAGGTCATCGAGCACGCAATGATAAACCATGCCGGACGCCGTTCTCTCATGATTTTCTCCGCTCCGAGCACTAACAGCGGAAGCCAGATCATGGTATCGGTAAAGAATTCCCAATACGCTTCGTGGCGGAAATAAATGATTGAGGCACCATATAATACGGCGCCCGTAAACGACGCCGCTCTGTGCTTGAGAAGATAGTGAAAAACAGAAGCGGCTGTAAAGATGATCAGACTCAGTTTGATCACACTGATAAAAACAGCTGACTCAGCCCAAAAAAGCGCATCCGCTTCTCCGATCAGCTGCACGCCTTGAAGAAGCCAGACGACGGCGGCTGATGCAAGAAAAAGAAAGGAAGCAGAAAAATAATAGCCGAGCTGACTGAATGTGCCGCCGCCGAGTCCGAATGTATAATTGTAGAAAAAATTTCCGTGTGTATATTGTTCAAATAATAATTTTTTAAATACGACCATTTGCGCAAGCCCGTCACCCGGACCTGTCATGTATCTGCCGTCCGACCATTCTTTCACAAAAAAAGCGTGAGCCAGAATGGAAGCGAGCAGACTGGCCGCATAGATCATGACATATTTTTTTTTCATATAGATTCTCCAGTCTTGCTTTTAAGATGCAAAAAAGCACCGCTTAGTGATTTCAGTGCATTTTTGTCAGGCGCTGTACGTTTTTCAGTTCGTTCGTTTCAGGTATATCTTTATTCGGGATATTCGCTTCTTTAATCAAATAATGCGGGCGTTTTTTTGTTTCATAATAAATTCGGCCGATATATTCACCTATGATTCCGAGGCTTAACAGCTGAACCCCGCCGAGAAATAAGATTGCTGAGATGATTGTGAAATATCCAGGTACAGAAATGCCGTTAGTCAGAATGTTTACAAATGTGGCAATGATATAAATGATAGAAAGCAGCAAGATGAGAATGCCGGTATAAAAGCATACTCTCAACGGCTTATGATTAAATGAAACAACCCCGTCCATTCCGTAGTTAAACAGGCTGCTGAACGACCATTTTGATGTGCCGTTTTTTCTTTCAACATTTTCATAAAACACGATTTTCTGATCAAAGCCAATCCAGCAAAACAGCCCTTTTGAAAAGCGGTTGCCTTCGCTCAGCTTCAAAAGAG
The DNA here is from genome assembly GCF_053903245.1 of Bacillus sp. K7. Classification (NCBI taxonomy): domain Bacteria; kingdom Bacillati; phylum Bacillota; class Bacilli; order Caryophanales; family Bacillaceae; genus Bacillus; species Bacillus sp. K7. Next base: position 921,643 of record NZ_CP096406.1, on the reverse strand, counting down.
CATCCACAGCTTGGCGGCTTAACAGCCGAAAGTCTCCGACACCGTCACGCAAATCAACCTCCACCGCTTTATTGATGAACTTGTAATAAAGAGAGGACAGGACTGAGCGGACAGGGCTGTCCCCTTTTCTGTTCCTCTGGGCAATGACTTGATCATAGCCTTCTTCATAGCCTTTGATAAATTCCTTCAGCAAATAGGTCGGATGCTGCAGATCGGCGTCCATGACAATAACCGCCTCGCCTTGGACATGCTCAAAGCCCGCCAGAATTGCGGCTTCTTTTCCGAAGTTTCGGGAAAAAGATATGTATTTTACCCGGTTGGATATCGCTGCCAAGTCTCTAATTTGCTGAAGCGTATCGTCAACACTTCCGTCGTTTATGAAGAAAATTTCATAATCATAATGAATGCTCTTGAATTCCTTTTTCAAGGATTCATGAATGAGTTTGACATTATACCCTTCATTGTAAGACGGGATAATAATCGAGATTAATCCTTGCTTCATTAAGGCACCTTCTTTTTATATTCTTTTTTAAGTATTGCCTTAGGGGGAGTTGCAGACAAATCTTCAGTAAGGCTATTCCTTTTTTAAAAGTCGTTTAAACCTGATTTTTGTTACATTTTTGTCGTGACATTCAATTTTTAATGTTATTTTGTCATGTTTAAAACAGACTATGAAAAATACGCACAGAAAAAGTCTGCCACTTATGACAGACGATTGGGAGACATTTTGACTTATGTTTTTTTAAGATATTCTAGAATCAGCTGATTGACGATGGCTGGTTTTTCGTGGTTAATCCAATGGGAGGCTTCATCAACAAAAATGAGGTGTCCATTCGGGCAACGCTTTTCCGTCTCTTTCGCAAGCTTCCTGCTTAAAAAGCGGTCCTCCATTCCCCAGATCATCCGGTAAGGTGCTGTTTCACAAGTTACTTTCTCTGACAGGCTTCCTTTTCTGAGGGCTCGGTACCAGTTCAGCATAGCTGTCAAGGCACCCGGCTGTTTCCAGGCTTCTTTGTACCTGCTGACATCCTCAGACGAAAAAAGCTCAGGGCGTGTCGATAACCCAATCGCTTGATCTAATGATTCATAATCATTTTCTTTTAGTGATGCCTCTGGAATGTCAGGCAGCTGGAAGAAGGCGATGTACGAGCTTTTCAGCCATTGCGGAGGATAAACCGGTGTTACGGTTTTCATGATGCTCGGGTGCGGGATATTAATGGCGATTAGCTTTTCAAGATATTCCGGGTGCGTTGAAGCCAGATGCCATGCGACAGCGCCTCCCCAGTCATGTCCAATCACGATTGCTTTTTCATCTGTGAATTGCGTGATCAACCCGATGATATCATCTCTTAATGTATCAATCCGATATGCTTCAATTCCCTCCGGCTTGTCACTGAGATTGTAGCCTCGCTGATCAGGAGCAATGACCCGGTAACCCGCATCGGCTAGCGGTTTGATTTGATTTTTCCAGCCGTACCAAAACTCAGGGAATCCATGGAGCAGGACAATTAACCGGCCGTCCTCCGGCCCTGCAGACGCAACGTGGAGCGTGACTCCGTTTGTTTTGACAAACTGTCTTTTAATTCCGTCCACTTCTATCTCCTCCTTGACTGTACGTCATGTTTTTCAGCCTTTTCTCCGTTAGCATAAACGTAATGACACAGGCGGCCATCAGCAGGGCAAGCTGAAAAATGATCAAGTTTGATCTCAGCAGCAGACCCATTGCCATAATCACCAAGCCTGACAGGATCATCAATGATGCACTGTAGCGGTTCGCTTCATTCCATAACCTTTGATCTGACATTGAACGCCTCGTTCTATATCCGTACACACTGTTGATGGATGTGGGAGGAAACAGTTTGATCAGTATGCCTGCAATGATCATGAGACCTCCGCCGATTAAACCAACCAAATGATCATCTCCTTTCTCATTGTTACGTGCAGAAAGAAGAAAAGTTTCATACTCCGGCAAAAGGACAAGCCTCAGCCTGCCTTTTTTATCGTAGCTGTAAGTCCTTTGTCTGAATATAACCCATGACTCCGCCATACTCAACGAATGCCCATGTGAAGTCAAATCCGCCGTTTTCACTGAATCCCCATCCGTGGAATGTTACCTCTGTCCCAGATGATAGCTTCTTGGCTTTTCCGTTTTCGGGTGTCGGTGCATAGAAGGCTGTCTGTTTCGCCGTTTTCGATTGGCTTGCCGTTTTCATTAAGAAGTGTGTTGAAATATAGGCTTTTTTTCCTTTGAATTGAATGTGAGCCCAATCGGCATTTACGAAACCATTGACTGTGACTTTTTGTTCTGATGATAAAGTGCCAACAATTTTGCCTTTATGATTTGGCTCAGTCCGGACATTCAGCTTTCCTGCTTTTATGATGTAAGAATCAGATGATGGCATACTGACAGATATGTCGTGAAGGGGCGCAGCTTTTGCTGCGGGAGCGGAATGAAGGGATGGTAAAGCCAGGCCTGCGGCAGCTGTTAAAGCGAGCATTACTTGTTTCTTTTTCATACAAAGCTCCTCCTCGCAATTTGACAAGATATTTTTGGTATTCCCTGATTGACAGGGGGGCAAAACACGTTTTGTTTATTTTTATGATGTTCAGGTAATCAAAAGGAAATGAAAAAACCTGCCGGATGGTAACGGCAGGTTGTTTAATGCAAAAGGCCTCTGCTTTGGTTTAAGTAATCATTCACGTTGTCACGGGAGCTTTGGAAAAGGTGGAGCTGGCCGCCATAGTTCTCGATCCATTGTGTGACGATTTTTTCGGTCATTTTTTCACCCTGATAGGCATGTCCGGCTTTTGCATAGGTTGCTTCAAAATCGCTCCATAATAATTCCACCCATGTTTTTGCCTGTATATAGCTGATCATCTCGTTCTTTTCCAGAAGCAGATTTGTCAGTTTCTCAATGTACGTATTCATGTGTCCAGTCTCCTTTCTTCAGGAAAAAAATGACGCTTTAAAACGTGCTGTTCTCCATATACTAACCTTACGTCTTCATCTGGAAAGACGCAACTTTTTGATCTCGAACCTAGGGGGAAATGACATGGTCCGGAATAAAGAAAAAGGATTTCCTTACGAAAACGAAAATAAATTTCAGGGTGAACCGAGAGCAAAGGACGACTATGCTTCAAAGCGTGCTGACGGATCAATCAATCAGCATCCTCAAGAAAAAATGAGAGCCTCCGGCAAACGGTAAAGAAGAACAGCTGCACGCGCTGCAGCTGTTTTTTTACCCTTTATTGACTTGATACTCATACACGCTCTTCTTTTCTGACAAATGTGCGAAGGTAGAAAGCACGAGACCGCATGCAGTCATAAGCGCTCCGCCCGCAAACAGCCACGAATAAGAACCTGTTCCGCTCAAAATCATTCCGCCGATCCACGCACCGAGCGCATTAGCAAGATTAAACGCCGACACGCTGACAGCGGCGGCAATTGTTGTACCGCTCTCAGAAGAAGAAATGACCTTTGTTTGCAGCAAAGGAGGCGTACCGAATGCGCAAGCCCCAAATAAGAACGTTGCAACAATGGCTGCGGCCGGGTAAAGGGCGATGTAAGGAAATACAGTCAGAACACCGATCAAACCGATCATCACACCGATCATCGTCCGAGTCAGCAGAGGCATCGGCACTTTTCCCGCAAAGAAATTCCCTGCAACGCCCCCTAGTCCATATGCAAAGAGAGCGCCTGTTATGCCGACTGTGCTGAATCCGGCTGAATGTCTCAAAATCGGTTCGATAAAAGTGTAGGCGATAAAGACGCCGGAATAGCCTAAAATCGTAATTGCGAAGGAATACAGCACTTGTTTGTTTTTAAATACGCCCCACTCATTCATGAGCATCGGGATCACTTTTGGTTTTCTGTTCGGCACAGCAGCCATGAGGCCTAAGAATCCAACGGCGCCGAGTGCTGTAATGATGGTAAATACAGCTCTCCAGTTCAGGACATCTCCGAGATAAGAGCCGAATGGGACACCAAGCATCAAAGCCACTGTCAGCCCGCCATTCATTGAGGCAGCGGCTGCGGCACGCTTTTCCGGCGGAACCATTTCACTGGCAAATACCATGGCGATCGCAAAGAAAGCGCCATGAATGGACGCGGATAAAATTCTTGAGACAGCCAATACCGCAAAATTCGGTGCCAGCGCGCTCATTAGATTGGCTAGGATAAAAATCACCATCAGCCCAAGCAGCACAGGCTTTCTCGGGAGTTTGACCGCAATGATGGTGACGAGCGGGCCTGTCAGACATACGCTTGCGGCATAGGCCGTGACAAGAAGCCCGGCGGATGAAACATGTATATGAAAGTCATTGGCAATCGACGTCAAAATCCCCATCACCGCGTATTCAGTGTATCCGATTGAAAATGTGCAAATCATAAGAACAAAAATAATAAATTTCACTGATGGGTTTTTGATACTCAACGTCATCGCCTCCTTCGATTTTAAAAAACAACGAGTTTCATCTTAAAAGATTATTGGAGTGAATTCAATGATTTTTTCCTTAAAATGCCGTGCAAATGTGCTGAAAATATAAAGAGGCTGATATTCAGCCTCCCTGTTACGCTTGCTTCTGTTCTCGCAATACTGATATTGGCAGCGCTTCCTCTTGATCAGGGGCCGAGGTTCTGTATCCCCATGCGAAAACGCCGTTTACATAACTGATGATAAACCCATCTTCAGAGCCTTCCACGCGATATGTTTCTCCCGGTGTGAAATCTTCCGGGTTCAGCAAATATGCTTTTGCCATTGCAATTTTCCGTTCGAGCACGGCCAGTTCATTGATGATGCCGTGCTGTTCAGCTTTTCTTGCTTTTTCAGAAAGTGATGCGATTTCGGTATTGAGTTCGTGCGGTGTCATTTGACTGTATCGTTTCTCCATTTTTCAGCTACTCCTCTTCCTGCAGAAATTGCTCGATTAAATCGAGTGAGAATCCTTTGCGGAATAAAAATTGTTTGACCTTCATGGCGCTTTCATATGAGCCGTCATAGCGGTATTTTCTAAACGCTTTTTCGGCGTGAAGACGCAGCGCTTCTTTCTCCGTGTCTTCATCATTTTCATATTCAATCTGCTCCAGCGCGGCGCTGATGACATCAAATGAGAAACCCTTGCGCTGAAGCTGCATCTGGGCGCGCTGTTTGAGTTCTTTTGTGGAACATTTTTTATCCTTTTTAAGAAGCTTTTCAACATGCTTGACCGCTTCCCTCGTCTGATCCTCAAAGGAAAAGGAACTCAGCGATTCCTTAATAGTATCGTCGTCGATTCCCTTCGCTCTCAGCTCTCTGAACAAAACGTCAGGGCCTTTTCCGTTCGTTTTTTTGTGGGTGCTGACATAGGCCGCGGCAAATTCCTGGTCGTTTAAGTACTTGTAGTCGTTGAGCTTATGGATGACTTCTGCAATGACAGGCGCTGAGGTTTCTTTTTTCTTTAAGTGGTCCTCTACCTCTTTCGTTGACCGCATTCGGTAGGATAAAAAGTCAAGCGCACGGTTGAAGCCTTTCTTTACTTCATCGCCGTATTGAATCTCAATGATGTCAAGGTCATCAAGCTCTTTTCCCTTTTTAAGCTCAAATTTTACGAGCACGTCCGCGTCCACACTGAAGGCGTATTTATCATCGAGAAAGATATTGAAGCGTTCCGTATTCTTTTTTTGCGCAGATATTTTTGTAATATATGGCATCTTAATCTCCCTTCTGAGGCCTGAAAAGCGTTTTCTTTTATGAAAATGAGGTAAAGTATTGTTATTAGAACGATGAGGAGAGATGTTTATGAATATCGCAATGACGGGCGGAACCGGTTTTCTCGGCCAGCATCTAACAGGCGTTCTTACCCGCCAGGGACACCATGTTTATATTTTATCAAGAAACGCAAGGGAAACTGAACAAAAAAATATCACATATGTCCAATGGCTGACGGATGGAGCCGCACCGGAGCAGAAACTTCCTCATATTGATGTCTGGGTAAATCTCGCGGGACAATCGATTTTTGGCCGCTGGACAGAAAAAACGAAGCAGCAAATCCTCTCCAGCCGTATTCATGCCACGCGTGAAGTGCAGCGTCTTATTCATAAACAGAAGGAAAAACCGAAAGCGCTGATCCAGGCCAGTGCGGTAGGCATTTACGGCACAAGTCTTGAGAAGACCTTCACAGAGGATTCCGCAACGTCAGATGAGGATTTTCTCAGCCATACTGCACATTTATGGGAAAAAGAAGGACAGAACATTGAGGCGATGGGCATCCGGACGGTTTATGCGAGATTTGGCGTGATGCTTGGGGAAAAAGGCGCTCTCCCGCTCATGGTTCTTCCTTATAAACTTCTTGCCGGCGGCACGATCGGAACGGGTAGACAGTGGCTGTCATGGATTCATGTCGAGGACGCTGCCCAGATGATTCGATTTGCGATGGAAAACACCGACATCTCAGGACCCATGAATGTCACCGCGCCAAATCCTGTGGAAATGAAGCAATTCGGAAAAACGATTGCACGGGTGAAGCACCGACCGCACTGGCTCCCCGTTCCGGAATTCTTTTTATCAAAAGCATTGGGTGAAATGAGTCTTCTGATTGTGAAAGGACAGCGCGCTCTTCCTAAAAAAGCGATAACCTCCGGATTTCGTTTTACATATTCGGACCTTGAATTCGCGCTCTCACAGCTGATAACGGACAGAAAGGCTGTATAAAAACGGAAGGAAGCGTCAACCTTAAGAATAACATGGTTGAAGGAGGTCCTTTAATGGAAAAGAAGAGGGAGAAACATCAGCAAGGCGCCAACCTGAAGAAAATGCAGGAAGTTCTTTATTCAGGCGAATTTAAGAAAGCGGAAAAAGCTGCTAAGCGGAAATAGGAATACATAGCCCCTTTATGCCAGATACTATGTTTGTTTGATATCACTTTTTAGGGGGAATTTGATATGGGCAGAAATCATATCCACAAAAACCGTGATAAAAACAAACAAAAGCTTCCTCAAGTTCCCGACGCGTTGAAAAGGGAAACTGACGGCGTTTACGAAGAATATTCAAGCGAGCTTGCTGATGCGGATGACCGCGAAGCGCAAGAGCGCGCAAAAGCAGCAGACAGCAGAGCGAAAAAGAAAAATCGTTAATGAAAAACCCCTTGTCTCCGTTTGAGACAGGGGGTTTTTTTACAACTCGGTGAACCGTTCACGGATGGGCGTGCGCTTTTTGACTTCCGGCGCTTCGTCAGGATAGCCCGTTTGTATGATGGCGGCGAATCGTTCATCATCCTGTAAACCAAAGGCCTTGTGCACTTCTTTGTCGTAAAGGATTTTACCGCTTTTCCAAACCATGCCGATCCCTTTTTCCCAAGCAAGAAGCTGAAGATTTTGGATCAAGGAGCTGGTTGCCGCAAAATCATCGTCCCGCGCTCTTTCATTTTCATCTTCTTGAAACACGACGAGCAGAAATCCGGGGACGCGTCCAAGTGTGTTTTTAAAATTTTGAAGCTTTTCCTCTGTCATATCCGGCTTGGATTTTTTAGAGAACGCTGCAAATGTGTTAATTAGGTTTGCTTTTCCCGTCTCACTGGAAACGTAAATAAATCTCCATGGCTCAGTCACTCTGTGATTTGGCGCATATTTTGCCGTTTCAAGCATGTCAAGAATGACTGCCGAAGGCACTGGCTCTTGTTTAAATTTTCGAATCGATCTTCTGCTGCGTATGATGTCCCGCAGTGCTGAATGTTGATCTATCTGTTCGGATTGAGGCATACCGTCTCACCTTCCTAAGCAATTGAAAATGATTATCATTCATAATGATAACGGAAAGTGCATCTTTTTGTAAACCTTCATCTGTATTAGATTTTAAGAATACGGGTTTCTGAGTATACAGCAGTTCCTGTCATGTTCACTTTCACTTGATCGCCTTCTTCGTTAATTTCAATTCCAACCTTTCCGTCTTTCCCGATTTCCTGCCCTTGTTCAATGATAAATTCACGCTGCTTGGCATGACCGTACTGTTTCATATAAGCCCCCATCACACCGGATGCAGTGCCCGTCACAGGGTCTTCTATCGTTCCCGAATACGGGGATGAAAAGTGGCGTCCGTGCAGGTCGCTGTCGGGGTGAACGGTTTCAAAGGTAAACGGGTGGACTGAAGCCTTTGGCAGATCAACTAACACGTCCGGAAACTGTTTGTTATCGGGCCTCATTTTTTTAGAGGCCTTTAATGATCTAAGCGGAACGATAGCTGTCCATATGCCAGTGCTGCCAAACACAATCGGAAGGTCTTCATGAAAATCTTCTTCCGTGATTCCTAGTGCGGCCGCAAGTTTTTTCCGATCGCCTGTAAATGGTTTGAATTGCGGGGAAGCCTGTTCAAGCGTAATATGAATGCGGCCGTCTTTTTCAGAAATCTTCACAGGCAGGGTACCGGCTTTTGTCTGGATGCTGTACGTTTTCCCGGTCTCCAGCATTCCTTTTTCGCATAATGCGTAAAGAGAAGCGACAGTTGCATGGCCGCATAAATTCATTTCGTGTCCAGGGGTAAAGTAACGGAGTTCAAGATCAGCCGACTTGCTATCCCGAATAAAGGAGGTTTCTGAATATCCGGCACGCTCCGCTATGATCTGCATCTCTTCTTCCGTGTAATGGTCTCCCTTCAATACAACGCCTGCGGGGTTTCCTTTGCCGGGACTGCTTGTAAATGCTTCATATTTTAATACCTCTATTTCTTTCACTTGTCTGCCGTCCTTTCTTTATCAATGTCTCTGTTAGTATAGCAAAAACGATTGAGAATTTTCTGTTATTATCAAAAAAACCCATTTTCTTTTGAAAATGGGTCAGATTATTGTTTTAGGATTTTGTCATCTTTTCAGCGTGATTGAAACCCCTTATGGACGAGCATCGGAGCAACCTTTCATAGGTTAGGCAAGACGCGCCGCCGTTCCTTTCAACAAGTGATCACCGAAGCGCAGGACTTGCAACGAGTGCGAGGTTTTATCGACACGCTGGGACCCCGTCTCGTTAGAGGGAGTCTTTTTTGCTTTTGCCGATCAGCCGCGTGACGAGGAACATGGTGACAGAAAGGGATCTGTTTTTTCGGTACGCCAAGTATTTGCCGCGCCACTCCGGTTTGTATTTTTCTTTAAAGGCCCTAAGCCCGCTGAAGCTGTACATGTATCTGACATTATTAAAAATGACAGCGGCAAATCTTTCTGACCAGAAGGATGTAAAGGAGGTGCCGACATTGGACAGTGGCGCCATTCCCATATTAAACGACGTACAGCCTTCCTCCTTCGCCCATAAAAACATGCGGATGAACAATGCGTCCATAATGCCACTCGGGGCGTCATCACGGTAGCGCATCAGATCGACCGAGATCTCCCCTTCTTGGTACATTGGCATGACATTTGCAAACGCAACGATCTCTCCTTCTGCGTTTTTCATGTAGGCAATCGGTGCTTTCTGTAAATATGAGGGATCAAAAAAGCCGAGCGAGAACCCCTTTTCTTTTTTCGAGCCGAGCCATTCATCTGAGATCTGTTTCAGTTCCTCCAAAAACGCCTTAGAAAATGGAGGATGGTCCACATGAAAGGAATATTCCTCCCGCTCAAAGCGGTTATTGATTGCCCGAAGGCCGGCTTTTTTCTTCCCGGTCAAGGTAAACGTATTTAAATCCACATAGGCTTCCTCGCCCAGTTTAAAGAAGTTATAGCCAAAATCGTGATACAGCGCCATGTCAGCTCGTTCAATTTGGTAAAACAGAACACTGAATCCTTTCTGATGCGCTTCGTTCAGAAATTCTTCCAGCACGAGCGAAAACGATTCCCTTTGGCCTGACGGATCACCGAGCACGACCAGCCTTCTGGCGATTTTCCCAAACAGAAGAAGGGCATTCCCATCACTTGAAAAATAAAACCGCTTATCTCCAAGATAGCCGAGATGGCTCAGCGCGTTCCCGCCATTTTCATTTAAAAATGAAGCAAGGCGCTCTGGGTCAGCTTTTTCCCCGATTGGTTTTGTCTTTTTGTGATACACCACTGTAAATAAAAAGAAGAACAGCGGCACAATAATGATCGCCATGATGGTTGCATGGGTAATATGCGAGGTGCTGTGAACGAAATATTCGTGGCGCATCACCTTCTTCATATGGTCCCAAATGAAACCGGCAATGAGGTTATAGTTAAAGAGCGCCACAGTGAAAAGCGCTGCAGCAAATATCATTTGTCCGAGTGTATAGGATGCCTGTTCTCGGACAAATTGTCTTTTCAAAAGCACCAGCAATACGATAATGATCGGCAGTACGAATATCGCACTGATGTTAAGTCCTTTTAAAAAGCTGAACACAAACCCGCCCACAAGCGCTGAAATCGCCATCGTATAGGAGCGTTTTGTCCGTTTATAAAGCTCAATCGGCAAAATCAGCAAAATGAGCGCTGAGCTTAAGGACAGGCCATTGAACAGCAGAAGGGCCGGGTGCGGTATGTGCGGAATAACGGTCAGCCTGTCAATCGGCAGAGATACTGAGGCTAGGACAATCAACCCGGCAACGAACACGATAAGTGAAAGCGAGCCTTGCAAAATTCTGAGTAATATCGCCCGCTGGATGACAAGCAAAACGTTTGTCGTCTCAATTGCCGGTGCGATGCGCGGGTTCGTTTCGAGCCGTTTCATTGTATTTTCAGTCAGGTCTCCGGCAGCAAAGAACAGCCCGAGACCGAATGGGATAAATGAATAGACGAGCCTGTACAAAACAATAGATGTCACAATGGCCTCTTGATGATAGCCAAGCTGCTCCATACCAAGCAAAAACAAAAGGTCAAACGAGCCGAAGCCGCCCGGCACGAGGCTGATCATTCCTCCGATCGACGCGATGACGAACACTCCGAACACAGACCTGATATCAGCATGAATGCCCATAGCGGACAATGACAGATAGATGACGGTTCCGGCCATAAGCCATTCGGCAACGGAAGCGCCGATATAAGCGAAAATCGGATTTTTCACTTTGTCCGCATTCTCTTCGTCTCCGCTTTTTCGGCTTTTGATTTTCGCCACCGCCAAAGATACCGGCAAAATCAGCGCAAAACCGATAACAACTGCCCACAGCCAAGGCTTTTCATTGATCATTTTATCCACTGGCAGCACTCGCACGGCGACAAAAACGCTGAAAACGGATAACCCGAGAAGCATAGATGATGTAAGCCAGGCGATTCCTTTTACGAGCGCCCTATGGTCTTTTGTATGCTCCTTATAGAACATCATTCTTAACCCGACCCCGGCTAAACCGCCGAACCCAAGCACATTATTAAATGAATTGGCGATCCAGGAAACCCTGAATACCTTTCCGTTGGTGATCGATAGGCGCATCGAGTATTTCAGGACGTAATCATACAGCGACATGGCCGCAACAGCCAGCAAGCCGACCAATACAAGGATAAATAAGTCCATGCGTTCCAGGCCGTTGATGACCATGAGCGTGCGTTTGAATGACAGATTTGTCAGTTCTTTTTTTGATTGATAAATAACAAATAGTAAAACCGCAATAGGAAAAACAATTTTTAAAACGGATAAAGCATTCTTTTTAATCAGCAATGGTCTCTCCAATCATATTCTAGTTCAATCTGCTTCCCTAATAATCTCCAACCCATTATACACTACCGTTATTTTTCGGACAAAGTCCCGCATGCGGTTTCTGCTCACTTTCTTTCAGGAGTGAAAATCGAGTAATATGGTAAGTGGAGCGAATGATGAGGAAGTGATGAAATGGAATATAATTTACATGATACAACGGTATTAAACGAAAACATTCTTTCATCTGAGGAACGGGAAATATGGGTGCTCTATATGAAAGTACTAACCTCTGCCGGGCTCGGTGATGTGTCCGAGTGGATGAAGCTTGATATGAGCATGCCGCAAATGAAAGTGCTGATGCTATTAAACAACCATGGAACTCTGAAAGTAAGCGATATTGCTGAAAAAATGGGGGCATCTCTGTCCAATACAACAGGGCTGCTTGATCGCCTTGAGAAATCAGGGTTTGTCAAACGGTCACATTCTGAAGAGGACCGCCGCTCAGTGGTTGTTCAGTTGACGGAGAATGCAAAAAATATTTTTCGGGGCCTTTATGAAAAAGGCCACCTGAAATTAAAGCGTTCCTTGGAGCTGCTGTCCCCTGAAGAAAAACAGGCTGTTTCCGAAGGGCTTTCTATCCTTTCCAAAGCATTAGAGAAAGCGAAAAAAGAATAAATCTACCAAGTCTGTCTTCTGCAAACCGTGGAGGCAGGCTTTTTTTGATTGACATTTAATTCACTTAGAATGAATAATATATTTGAAGTGAACAAAAAGGGAGTTGATGAATATGTCTGAAGCATCGATAGAACAGAAAAGCCAAAAGTGGGCGATCAGCCTGTTTACCATCGGTGTGTTTATGGCTGCGCTGGATAATGGTATTATTTCGGCGGCTTTAACAACGATAAACGAGTCGTTTGCCGTTTCTCCTTCCTGGGGGTCGTGGGGCATTACCCTTTATACGCTCGGCCTTAGCGTCAGTGTGCCGATCGTCGGAAAACTTTCCGACCGCTACGGCAGAAAGAAACTCTTTCTCATTGAGGTTTGCCTCTTTGGACTTGGTTCTTTGCTTGTTGCTTTGAGCCAAAGCTTCCCGCTCTTTTTGATCTCACGGCTTATTCAGGCGCTTGGGGGCGGCGGTATTTTCATTATCGGCAGCTCACACATTCTCGCTACCCTTCCAAAAGAAAAACAAGGGAAGGCGCTTGGGCTGCTTGGCGCGATGAACGGGATGGCTGCTGTGCTCGGGCCGAATATCGGAAGTTTCCTGCTTGATTGGACCGGATCTTGGCACTGGCTGTTTCTGATTAATCTGCCAATTGCCGTGTTATTGGTTGTTTTCGGCGCATGTTTTATTGCAGAAACGAAAGCGCCTGTAGCTAAACGGCTTGATACGGCGGGAATCTTCCTTTTATCCTTGTCGATTTTAGCTGTAATGTACGGCATGACGAATCTTGACGGGGCAAATCTCTTCACCAGCTTGGGAGATCCAAAGGTTTATGGGTGTATTGGTTTTGGCATGCTCTGTTTTGTGGGGCTTATCTTGTTTGAAAGGCGGGTTGAACTGCGCGGAGGCGATCCGATTTTGGCGTATTCTCTGCTGCGGAACCAACTATTTCAGCGCACGCTTATCATCGGTTTGTTATCTGGCGGACTCTTGGCGGCGGTCATTTTTATCCCGTCATATGTTGAGCAGTATTTGGGTGTTCCTGCCGCAAAAGCAGGCTATTGGATGACTCCGCTTGCGTTAGCTTCAGGCATCGGCGCTTGGCTAGGCGGAGCGCTCACCGACAAAAAAGGGCCGGTGAAAACCGTTATACTTTCCGGAATTATTTCATGTGCGGGGTTTGCTTTATTTCCGCTCTGGGTGACGGGGAAATGGGAGTTTGTGATCGCAAGTGTGGCAGCCGGAATCGGCTTTGGCTTTCTGTTGGGCGCGCCGCTGAACGTCCTAGTATCAGAGGCGGCGAAAACGAATAAGGGCACAGCGCTTGGCACGCTTTCATTGGTAAGGCAAATCGGGCTGACATTGGCGCCGACTCTTTATGCAGGTTTTATCACAGCCGGGTTTGACCAAATCGGTGATGAAATCAAGAGCCGCTTATCGGACAGCGGGCAATCAGGAACGGCTATGCAGATGATTCCGGAGATCGACAGTTCTGATGTTTCTTCTTTCCAAGAACAAATCGAACGCATTCCCGTGCCTGAAGTCAAAACCGCGATAAGCGATGCCATTCATGCGAGTGTCGCCAGCGGCTACGATCATTTATATGCTGCCGCCGCTTTGATTTCTCTGCTGGTGATTGCCGCTATCAGTCTTCCGGCTTTCCGCCGGAAAAAGCGTTAAGACCAACCCATCCGTTTAGAAAGCTCCATCATCTGGGCGATATGATGATGTGAGTGCCAGACATACAGCCCGAGCGCGTTCTCCAAGGTCATGATCTCTTTTGTGTCGGGATGATAAAAACCGCGCTGAAATTGCTGATCCGTCAGGGTGCGGAGAAGAGCCGTCCATCTCCCGTGAAGCGCCTGCAAAAGCGCGAGTGAATCGCTTGGATCTGCTGTTTTCGAGTCCTTTAGCTCCGACCACGCTTTTTCATCATATGGACGGATGGCCGGTGTCTCTTCCGTCAAGCTTAATTTAAACCGAATATAGCTGTTCATATGACTGTCAGCCAGATGATGAACCACTTGCCGAACGGCCATCCCCCGTCTCGGTAAGGTGTGTCAAGCTGGCTGTCCGTCATGCCTTCAACGGCTTGTTTCAGTTTTGCCGGCACTTCTTCAAGAGCTTGAATCCATTCTGCTTTTTGCTCCTTCGATACAGATTTCCTCGGCTTGTATTCTCCAATTGGATAGCTTAGATTGGCTATTGTCATGGAAGTTCCCCCTTCTGATTCGTCATCTCCCTTATTTTACAAGAAAATAGTGCACGCTGCATAAATTAAAACCCGCTGAAAGTTGAAGGAATGGAGGACTGCAATCATTATGTAAACAGAATAAAACAATCGGCAGGAGCCTCTCTCCTGCCGCTTGCTTTCACCCTGCGTGATCACGCACTTCCACTGTTGCTTTCTTCTGTTTTGGCTGATAGACCTTCCCCACAAATAAATAACCGTACTTGAATTTATTCAGTGCCCATGAGGTCAAGATCGGGCCGGCTGTACAGACGGCAAACAATAGAAGAACAGCCGGTACGGCAGGAATTCCGGGCATATTTGTAAGCAAAACGTAGCCTATGATCATAAAATAGGCATGGAGCAGATAAATCGAAAAGGAATAGTTGCTGATAAACATCATGATTTTTGGCACATGCTTCATTTTCGAAAACAAGTGAAAGCACAGGAAAATCATGCTTGTCGAATACAGCATGATATCAGGCCGTTTCGAGCTGATCATGCCGGTATCCCCGGCATAAGAAACCGTGACAACAAGCGCAGCAGAAGCTAATGCAGCGCCGTATATCACCCAGCGGTATTGGTTCAGCAGCGCTAAAAAGCGCTTGTACTCTTTTCCGCAATAGTAGGCAAGACAAAAGTAGAAGAGCCAGCCTGCGAACGGAACCCAGAAGAACGGAAACGACCCGCCTTCTTCAGAAGCAGGAGCCGGGCTGACCGCTGAGAAATAGCTTAAATAAAAGGCTGTCACCACAAATGAGATGGACAGCACCCATTTCGGCGATGCTTTTTTCAAATACTCGTGAAACATCATGTGCAACATGTAAAATTGAAAGATGACAAGAATGAAGTATCCGATAAAATTTCCTAACAATACATTCGCCAGATACTTTTGCACTATCGCGAGAAAGGTAACCTCTCCCCCCATCGCACTTGTCATCAACAGGGCATCAATAGCCGCGATAAATAAAAAAGGAACGAAAATCACTTTTCCCCGCTTCTTTAAAAAACCGTCAGGCACCCCGCCAGGATAAGAACGGGCCAGCAAAAATTCAGAGATGAAAATGAAAGCAGGCGTGCTGAACATCAGAAGTGTCCGAAAAGAATCTACGGTGTGAGAAATATTTGCGAGAGCTTCTGCTTGAAGCATCAAGACCATTGAAATGATATGGAGCAGGACGACACTTAAGCACGAAATGCAGCGGATCATAAAAATTTCTTTAATTTGCATAACAGCGCTCCTTTTATTTCAAATTTTTAGAAATCGATGGTTGTACCTTAACATGGCCTTTGTATTTGAAAAAGTGCCTAATGTCATAAATGAGAGTATGTATGATTGACGAAATCACTTTTTGGCAGATTTACTCAAACAAGATGCTGTGAGAATCGAAAAAACCTGCTGTAATGGAGACAACAGGTTTTTTCATATGAAAATATTAATTTGTATTGAGGCCTCCGCCATTCAGCCCTTCTTTGATATAGCCGTTCACTTGGCTATTCGAAAGCAAGCCAATATGGCCGATGCCATAAAGCTGGATGTTTCTCGCTCCCTGTAATCGAGACAAGCTATTCATTACGATTTGATCATTTAGGCTGTAGATAGATGTATAGAGGATTTTTTGATTAGGATCTGTACCGGGCAGCGCTACAGATGACACTAAACCATTAGCCCCTCCAAGTGTTACGACATTTTGAATCTTGTTGCCCCCGCCTAGATATTTAATATAATACAGCGTGTTGGCGCCGCCCATACTATGAGCAACAATATCTACTTTTTTGGCTCCCGTCTCTTTTAAAACCCGGTCAATATATGAAGCAAGCTGCGGGCCATTGTTAAAGTTGTTACCTGTCTTATCATAAAAATCAATGGCATACAGTTTGTTGCTTTGCCAGCCTTGAGAAATTAAGTAGTTTTTAATAGTAAAAAAGTTGTATGAGGCACCGCTTATTCCATGAACAAGAACGACAGGATTATGTACTGATTCAGCTTTTGCGCTTGACGGCGGTGCGGCTAGAACAGATAGAATCAGCGATAAACAGATAGTGAATGCAATAAGTATTTTTTTCACGTTCATTCCCCCTTAAAATGTTTGTACCACCAATTTCCTAAAAACTATTTTGTTAATACCTTTTTTCAGAAAAGTCAATTAAATATATAGTCTTGCTAAGTTTAAGGGGTCCAATATGATAATTTCTGGAACACAAGACCTATCTGCCATCTTTATTTAACAAGCTAACCGGGTTGTGTTCCCTTCCTCCCTTTTCTATAATAAGGGGAATAGGCAGTTAGGATCACAGTTGAGCATTGGCTCATCTTTTTTGTGAAACAGCCATAGACACGGAGGATAGCATGAGAGTATTGAAATACGCCATATTAGGGCTTTTGCGGAAAGGCGAATTGAGCGGATATGATATTACAAGTTATTTTAAAGAGGAGCTCGGCCAATTTTGGAGCGCCAAGCACAGCCAGATTTATCCTGAGCTCAAAAAGCTCACGGATGAAGGATTTATCACGTTCCGCACAACGATTCAAGGCACGAAGCTGGAGAAAAAGATGTACACCCTGACAGACAGCGGAAAGCAGGAGCTGCATGAGTGGCTGATCCGCCATCACCCGATACCGGAGACGGTGAAGGATGAATTTATGCTGAAGGCTTATTTCATTTCTTCCCTGTCGCGGCAGGAGGCTTCTGATTTGTTCACAGACCAGCTGCGAAAACGCAAAGCCAAGCTGTCTGATCTGCAGGGAAGCTATGAAAAGCTTATGGCTTCAGCGGAACCTATATCGTTTCAATCACCGGACTTCGGACACTATCTCGTGCTGACAAAAGCGCTGGAGCGGGAGAAAAATTATGTTTCTTGGCTGGAGTCGATTTTAGCGATGATAGATGAGGAGTAGCGGGACAAGCCTTCAAACCGGACGCGTATGTAGCCTGCTTTCCTTCATCGGCCGACGTAAGGGTTTAACGATATGAAAAAAGCATCTGCCTCGGGGACAGATGCTTTTTTAAGGTCGGAGTGCTTTCAGCCCCGCCGCGAAGGTAATGGCCGCAAAAGCAAGCAAGATGCCGCAAATCCCGAGAATATCTGTGACGTGCGCACCGTTAGCGAGAATCTCAGTCAGCCCGCTCATCGCCCACTTTTGCGGAAGAAATTCAGCGATGGCCTGCATAAACTTCGGCTCAATGTCTATCGGCCAATACATTCCGCTTACCATACACGTTGCGATGACGAACAAGTTGCCGAACGCAAGCTGCTGTTCCGGCGTTCTGACATTGGCCGCAATGGCCAACCCGATGCCGACAACGGTCAGCAGGAAAAGCGATACTAACACAATAACCGCAGCCGGATTGCCCCAGCTGATGCCAAACATCCAATGGGTAGCGAGAAGCAAGATGCCGAATTGAATCCACCCAATCACAAAGAAGGACAGCACATATCCTGCACCGATTTCTGTCCGGCTGACAGAGGCTGTAAGCAATCTGGACCAGACCCCGTTTTTTCTTGCCTCTAAAATGGTTCCCGCCGCCCCCATCATGGTCAGCATGACAAACAAAATAGAAAAGCCTGCTGCTCTGGAGGCTGTGTCACTTGCGCCAGCCCCTTCTTTTTTATCGCTGAGCGTCTTTCGTTTGACGGCTGGTGCCGCATCTTCATGCTCTTTGGCGATAATTGTTTTATAGGCCGCCTTCCAGCTCTCCCCCGCTGCCTGAGCTGACGTTTTCGCCGCGGCAACCTGAATGTTGAGCTTTGCCAATGTGCTTTCTGCATATTGTTTGGCCATCGGTGCTTCGGACAATTCCGGGCCATGGCGGAAGATCAGCTGGGGATGTTTTCCTTTTTCCAACTGTGTCTGGAACGATCGGGAAATGGTGATGATCCCGGCAATCTTCTTTTGTTTCAGCTTTTCTGACGCTTTGCTTTCAGACATGTTTTCAAATGTATACATATTATCGTGTGTCTTCAGCAGCCGAACATAATGCTGGGAAAGAAGCGTGTCGTCCTGATCTACGATCGCAAGCCGCAGCTTGTCGTCACTGCCGCCGATCATCCCTCCAAAAACAAAGGTCAGCAAAAGCGGGGCAGCGAACATCATCAAATAGTTCTGCCGCTTCTTGAAAATAAGAGAAAGCTCTATGGCGCAAATGGCTAAGATTTTTTTCACTTGGTGTACCTCCTTATCTTGTATGAAGCCGTCTGATGCCAAGCATGAGTGAACAAAAGCCGATCGCTGCAAAAAGAAGCACAGGCTTTTGAAGGTCAGCCCAGCCTCCTCCTTCCATTAAAGAAAGAAAGCCGTCAAGCGCCCATCGATTCGGCACCGCTTTGGATACAGACTGCAAGAAGTCCGGAAATTGGTACAGCGGCAGCATGGACCCGCCAAGAACCGCAAGCAATTGAATGCCGAAGCCGCCGATCGCATCCGCCGATTTCATATCGCTGATACATGACGCAAGCAACATTGAAACGCCGGATACAGCGGCAGCGTATGAAAGACCGAGTACACTGACAAACAGCAAATTGCCTCCCCAATCTACTCCGAATACTTTGATCGTGACGATCAGGAATATCAAAAATTGTATAATGGCAAACAAATAGGTTCCGAGCCATTTTCCGAAGAGAATGACAGGTTTTTGCGCAGGCGTCATCAGCATTCTGGCAAGCGTTTCCGTCTCTTTTTCCTGTAAAAAGGATTTCGCTCCGACTGTCATATGAAACAGCATAAACATGCAAAGCATGGCCGCCGAATAGTACTGAAAACTGGTAACGGCCTTGCTGCCAACTGATTGTTCTTTCATAGTCAACTTATTACCCGTTTCTTTTTCAAGCACCTTGACCAGGTTGTCTGCAAAGTGTGAAGGATCAAGCTTTCCTTGTTTAACAGCTGATGTTTTGCTGACGTAGTCCATTGAAGCTGACGCAGCTTCTTTTACCGTTTTATATTGGTCTATGAACGACGCGGCGGCTGTTTCGATGATGGAACTTTTTAATGTTTGATCAGGAGCAGCATAAACGAAAGCTGATGTTTTGCCGGCTTCCCAACCGTTCGGGATGACGATGCCAACATCGATTTTCTTTTCATCGAGCAGGCTCTTCATCTCATCTTCGCTGCTGGCTTGTGTGACCTTTAGTGACTTCATTTTTTTGAGCACATCTGTTTGAAACATGTTCGCTGCATCTGACTGGTCTGACTGGACATAGCCGACTTTGATGCCGTCAATCTGGCTGCCTCCGTCAACAACCGATCCGAGCGCCGCCCCTAAAATACAAGTCAGGATCAACGGCATTAAGATCAGCATCATAAATCCTTTTTTGTCCGTGATTCTGATTTTGACATCTTTCCATGCGATCCACATGCTTTTTTTCATAGCCGTTCCTCCTAATCCCGCAACGTGCGGCCGGTCAGATTCAGAAACAGGCGCTCTAGATTTGGTTCCTGCACTTGAAGAGACAGCAGGTTGATATGGTGGGCAGCGGCCTCCGCAAGCAGTCCGGTGACGACGTTCTCATGGTGTGCCGCAGAAATTTCAATTCTGAGCCCTGACTCATGTACGGTCACATCATTTACATGGGCCAGTGAACGGATCGCAAAAAGAAATGCTTCATCGATTGCATTGACAGTGAGCTGAATAATGGTATCGCCGCCAAGGCGGCTGCACAAATCGGTTTTTGTGCCGATCGCAATCATTTCTCCCTGATCAATAATGCCGATCCGGTCGCATAAATACTCGACCTCTTCCATGTAATGGCTCGTATAGATCACCGTCATGCCCGTTTCATTGAGCTGTTTCACCGTTTCTAAAATGTGATTCCTCGATTGAGGGTCGATGCCGACAGTCGGTTCATCCATGATCAGCAGCTCAGGCTTGTGCATTAAGGCGGCACCGATGTTGATTCTCCGTTTCATTCCGCCTGAGAACGTTTCAATTTTATCCTTGGCCCGCTCAGTCAGGCCGACATATTCAAGGACCTCTGCCGATCTTTTTTTGGCCTCACCGTGCGTAAGTCCGTACATCTTCCCCCAAAACATAAGATTTTCATGGGCCGTCAGCGTCGGATATAAAGCAATTTCCTGCGGGACAACGCCGATTTTTTGTTTCGCTTTGGCGGTTTGTTTGCCGATCATATAGCCGCCCACTGTGATATTCCCGCTGTCATGCGGCACGAGGCCGGAAATCATCGAGATGGTTGTGGACTTCCCCGCACCGTTCGGCCCGAGCAGCCCGAACGACTCCCCTTTTTGGAGGGAAAAAGAGATGCCTTTCACGATTGTTTTCTTTCCATATGCTTTTTTGATGTTTTCTGCTTGCAGCACGTCGTTTCACTCCTTTTGTAATCCCATTGCCATTGTAGAAAAAAGAAAGGCGTGCGGCATGTAGCGGCAGATAGAATGTAAGGCATGAAAAAAAGGCCTTTAACAGGCCTTTTCAAAGAAACGCATATGCCGAATGTCACATGTCAAAAGTCAGACACACCATGTCTGACCGAATAGATAGCGGCTTGGGTTCTGTCTCTGACAGACAGCTTGCTGATAATGTTCGACACATGATTTTTCACTGTGCCTTCTGTAATGTACAGTTTTTCGGCAATTTCTTTATTATTCAGCCCATACCCCAGCTCAGCCAGAACTTCCAATTCACGCTCGGTCAGGTCGAGCAGCTCCTTAGGTTTATCTGTCTCGTTTATCCCTTTCAGCTGTTTTTCGCGCTTCCATTCATTCAGCATCTGTGCAGTCAGTTCCGGAGGGAGAACCATTCCGCCAGATTGAACCGTCATCACCGCTTTTACAATCGTGTCGGCTGACATGTCCTTCAGCAGGTATCCGCTCGCCCCTTCTTCAAGCGCTTCTGCAATCAGCTCTGAATCCTTGAAGGTCGTCAGCATCAAAACCTTGACACCAGGCAAAGAACTTGTAATCAATTTTGCCCCCTCAACTCCGTTGGAGACCGGCATTCGGATGTCCATTAACACGATATCCGGCTCAAGTTCTTTCGCCTTTTCGAAGGCTTCCTGCCCGTTTCGCGCTGTTGCGATCACATCAAGCTCTTCCCTGAGCTGCAGCAGTGATGCCAGCCCTTCTCTGACGATATCCTGATCGTCGGTAATGATGATCTTAATCATGATAAACTCTCCTTTTGCTGCACGGGCCCGAAGCTCCATTTTTTATTAGCCAGTGAAAATTCGGCGATTACAGTAAACCCCTGATTTTGTTCGCTCTCAAAGCGGATGCTTCCACCATGCTCCGCTGCCCGCTTTTTCATGTTCAATAGGCCAAAGCCAAGTGCCGTCTCGGGATTTCCTTTTCCGTCATCCTTAAAGACAAGGCTGATGTTGTCCGTTGCGCAGGCAAGCTGTATCGAACAAGCTGTGGCGCCCCCGTGCCGTTTGGCATTGGTCAGTGCTTCCTGCACTGTTCTGACCAATGTCGGATGAAGAGATAGCGGGATCAGCGCAGGATCGCCGCTGACCGCAAACTCGGTTGTAACTCCCGCATTTTTGTAAAAGTCTTCGGTCAGCTGTTTCAGCGAATCGATGACCGAAGGAGCACTTTCCGTTTGCAGAGTGCGCACTGATAAACGGACGTCATCAAGCGCTTCACGGGCAAGTGTTTCACAAACACTGACTGTCTCCTCCGCTTTATGGCCATCTCTTTTTTGCCATTCGCGCAGAAGCTGCAGCTGGACGAGAAGCGCCGTCATTTTGTGTCCCACTGTATCATGGATGTCCCTTGCCATTCTGTTCCGTTCATGAATGGCCGTCAGTTCTTCAACCTGCTTCGCATATAAATGCAGCTCCTGGTGCGCGGCAGACAGCGCTAAGTGGGATTCCGTCAATTCCTGAACCTGCTGTTTCGCCGTATCTTGCGCATCCAACAGCTTGCGTATTAATTTGCCGACGACTCCGCAGAAGACGACAAATGTCATACTGATGCAATGATCCATGACATACTCATCGCCGAACATATGATATGTACGAATGAGCACAATCAGCCACATCATAAAACAAAGACACAGAACAGACCATACTGTTTTTCGATCAAATCCTTTCATAAAAAAGGTAACAGCAACCGGACTTAGCAATGTGATATATAAGCCTGTACCCGGAAACATGAAACCGAACGAGAAACCCACTGTAATATCAATCAAACAAAACAAGATGGCATATTTCTCTGTTCTTAACAAGAGATGGTTTGATAAAAAGATGGCAGCACTTACAGCTATGAACAAATACTCATACCAACGGTCATCTTTAACAAGAAAAAAGTAAACCGAACAGCTTACCATTAAAGTAAAAATCCTAGTAAATATAAGAGCCTTCACGCTCATCACTCCCGTTACCCAATTCCCTTCTTATCATACCTGCCACAGGTCATTTTTGACAGGAGTTTCTGGAAATTAAAAAATCCCCCTGCCGTTTGTTCGGCAAGGGGGATTACAGTCAAATCACAAATACAATATGGGCCCCGGAAACAGGATCTTTTACCCTGAAACTGTTTTCTGTTTCTTCGATCAAATACCCGGCACGTTTCACTCGATCTGCCACTCGGCCCAGTTCCTCTTGATGAGGCAGAACAACCTTGTACTCATCTAGTCCGCTGGCATTTGTCGGTTTAGGCGGTGCGTTTTTTCCCGCCCAAATGTTTAAACCGATATGATGATGATATCCTCCGGCTGAAACGAAGAGCGCGGACATGCCCGTATAGTTTCCGACAATGTCAAAGCCCAGTACATCTGTATAAAACGTTTTGGCTTCGTTCAAATCACTGACATGCAGATGAATGTGTCCGATGGTGGTACCATTTGGAAGTATTGTTTTACGCTCATCTCCGGCCTCTTCCAAAAGACCTTCGATGTCAACAGCGGTTGTCGTCATGACGTAGTTTCCTTCACGATCACGCTGCCACGTGCTGCGGGGGCGGTCAGCGTATATTTCAATGCCATTTCCATCAGGATCAGACAGATAGAGTGCTTCGCTGACCGCATGATCCCCGTGGCCGATGGCAATGCCGTGTTCAATCAGGCGGGCAAGCGCCATACCAAGCTCCTTCCGGTTCGGAAGAAGAATCGCAAAGTGATAAAGCCCCGCTACAGACCGTTCAGGCAAGACAACAGCGCTCGGATTTTCTTCAAGAATAAGCAGGGCGCGTTTTCCATCAGCCGTTAATTGAGCTTGGCGGTCCGTCTTTTGTAAGACTTGAAAACCGATGACGTCACGGTAAAACGCAAGAGACCGCTCCAGACTGCGGATTGTGAGTTTGACATCTCCAATATGTGTGTCTTCATGAATGCTGGCCATGCTGTACGCCTCTTTTCTTATGCTGATATGTTTTCGCTCTTTTTTCCTTTAAACACAAATGGGTCCAGCGCCAAGAAACGGCTTCCTGATAGCGTAAGGTGGATGGATGTCAAAAGCAGAAGGTAATCAAATTCTGCATTCCCCATGAAAGGCGCTTTCAGCTTGACTGTAATAATGGCTCCGATCATTGTGAGGGCAAACAGGACGCCGACAATACGTGTAGCCAATCCGAAGAAGACAAGCACGCCGCCAACGAGTTCAATCGTTGCGATGACATACGCCATAAAGCTTGGCAGGCCTAGGCTTCCGAAAAATTGGATGGTGCCTTCCATTCCCTGAAACTTTGATAAACCGTGAACAAAAAAGATAATACCTGTCATAACTCTTAAAAGTAATGTGCCGATTTCAAATGATTTATTCATGTTATCCTCCTTGATAAAAGTTATCACTTACTTAATGTAAGCTAGTATATATACATAACTTATTTACGTCAAGTAATTTTGTTACATTTTACGAAAATGAAATAAAATTACTATAAAACTGTAACAAAAAAGACCTTTGTGCAAGACAAAGGTCTATTTCTCAAATTGGCTTTCATATAAGTCACTGTAAAATCCTTTTTGCCGAATCAGCTCGTCATGGCTGCCTTTTTCAATCATTTCGCCGTCTTTCAGTACCACAATCTGGTCCGCTCTTTGAATGGTGTTCAGCCTGTGGGCGATGATGACGCTTGTTCTCCCCTCCATTAAACGGGCGAGCGCTTCTTGAATGTTGACTTCTGTTACGGTATCAATGTTGCTAGTTGCTTCATCCAAAATAAGAAGAACCGGATCGGCAAGCACCGCCCTCGCGATGGAAAGCAATTGTTTCTGTCCTTGGCTAATGCCTGATCCATCTTGCGTCAGCACAGTATCATACCCTTTTGGCAGCCTTTCAATAAAACTGTGGGCATTCGCTGTTTTTGCAGCGGCTTCGACTTCCTGATCAGATGCATCGAGCCTGCCGTAGCGGATATTTTCTCTGATCGTTCCCTGGAACAAGAACGAATCCTGAAGCACAAACCCCATGTTTTTCCTTAGGCTTGCGCGAGTAACGGTTTTAATATCTGTACCGTCGATTAAAATCGTTCCCTCTTTAGGTTCGTAAAAACGCGCGAGCAGGTTGGTGACGGTGGTTTTCCCCGCTCCCGTCGGCCCGACAAACGCGATGGACTGCCCGGCAGGCACGGTAAACTGCAAATGCTTCAATGTCTGCTGCCCCTCATCGTAACCGAAGGACACATTCCGGAATTCAATACTGCCGGTTTGAATCGGCTGATGTACGGCATTCCTTTCATCCTCGCGCTCCTCTTTTTCATCAAGCACGTCAAACACCCGTTCAGCGCCAGCAATCGCGGACAGCATCGTATTAAACTGGTTGGCCAAATCGTTTAAAGGGCGTGTAAATTGCCTTGAATACTCAGCAAAAACGACAATAGTGCCGATCGAGATCCAGCCTTTCAGCGCGAACAAACCGCCGATTGCCGCAATCAACGTAAAGCTTAAGTTATTCAAAGAGTTCATGACTTTCGGGATAAACCCGGAAATCGTCTGTGCCCAGAAGCCCGAGGTCTTGAGCGCAGCGTTTTTTTTGAGAAACTCTGCAGTCATCTGCTTTTCTCGCGAATAAGCTTTGATGACCTTTGCACCCGAAACAGACTCCTCAATATATCCATTCAGCTCACCAAGGTTTTTCTGCTGTTCTTTAAACAGCTTTCCCGTCCTGTTGGTGATCCATTTCAGGCTCGCTGCCATCACCGGAATGATGGTCAGGGTAATCACTGTAAGAAGCGGACTCATGTACAGCATGACTGCAACCGTTCCAACAAAGGTGATGACACTTGATAATATTTGAATGACCGACGTGTTTAAGGTCGAGCTGACATTTTCGATGTCATTTGTCACCCGGCTCATCAGCTCGCCGTGCCGCTGTTTATCAAAAAACGGAATTGGCAGCTCGTGCAGATGGGTGAACAGCTCGCTTCTCATTCTGAACACAGTGCCTTGCGAAATCGTAATCATCCAATAGTTTTGAAACCAGAGCGACAAAGACTGAATCACGTAAATGGAGAGCAAAAGAAGCAAAACGGGAGTCAAGCCGCTGACTGTTTTTCCAACGATAAAATGGTCGATGGCCTTCCCGATCACAAAGGGGCCAAGGAGCCCAAATATCGCGCTGATGACAACCATCAGCATGACAAGGATGAGCAGTCCTTTTCGTTCAGCCAAGTAAGACCAGATTCGCTTCAGTGTGCCTTTTGCATCCTTTGCTTTCGCCCGTTTTTTCGCATTTTCATTTTTATCGATTGGCAGTTTAGGATATTGGAAAGGTTTGCGGATGTCTTTTAGCATGACTCGCTTCCCTCCCTTCCGAATTGCGATTCGTAAATGCGCTTGTATAAGTGCGATTCAGAAAGCAGCTCACTGTGTGTGCCTTTTTCAATCAGCTCGCCATCCTCAAGCAGCAAAATCTGATCAGCTTTCATCGCCGTGGTCATTTTTTGCGTAATAATCAAAGTTGTGCACTCATATGTGCTGACCGCCTCAAGCAGCTTCGCCTCCGTTTGCAGGTCGAGTGCGCTTGTGCTGTCATCTAAGAGGAGAATGGCCGGCTTTCGGATCAACGCCCGCGCAATGGAAATCCGTTGCTTCTGGCCGCCGGACAAGTTGACGCCTCTTTGTCCCAATACCGTGTCATATCCATTTGGAAGCTTCATAATCGTTTCATGAATTTGCGCATGTTTGGCCGCTTCCATTATTTCATCAAGTGAAGCATTTTCTTTGCCCCAAGCGATGTTTTCTTTGATTGTGCCGGAAAACAGGAGCACTTCCTGCGGTACATAGCCAATTTGCTTGCGAAGCCCCTCGGCCGGAACATCACGAATCGGCTTTTCATCTATGTAAATCCGGCCTGAATCCGGCTGATAAAGCCGGGGAATGAGCTGGAAGAGCGTGGACTTGCCCGATCCCGTCGCTCCGAGAATCGCGATTCTTTCCCTTGGATTTACGGAAAATGAGACATCTCGCAGTGCTTCTCTGTCCATGTCAGGATAACGAAAGGATACATGCTGAAACACAATCCGTCCCGACAAACGTTCAGATATGACGCCTTCCTCCCGCTCATCACCTTCCGTTTCAAGCACTTCGCCGATCCTATCCCCTGAAGCCTTCGCCCGGGTGAAAATCATAATCAAAAACGGAAACATCGAAAGCGCGCCCGTCATTCGTGTTGCGTAGTTAATAATCGCAACAACATCGCCGACCTGAGTGCCGCCGCTTGTGATACTGGAGGCCCCTGCCCACAAAATCAACAGGATGCAGAGGTTCATCAGCAGCATCAGCACAGGCATCGTGAATTCCACAAGCTGAAAGGCTGAAACCGTTTTTTCCATCAGCCTCGTGTTGGCTTTGATAAATCGTTTGACCTCGTGGCTGCCGCGAAGCAGCGCTTTGATCAGCTTCATCGCGGTTAGGTTTTCCTGCATGACGGTGTTCACCTGATCCAGCCGTTTCTGCACGGAGCGGAACAGCGCCCCGCCCTTCTTTAATACCCAAAGCAAAAACAAGATCAGGATCGGGATCGTCACAAGCAGAAAAAAGCCGAGCTTCACATTAACGGCGAGTGACAGCACAATGCCGCCTGCAATCATTAACGGAGCCCGCAGCATAAACCGCAAACCCATAAAAATCATATTTTGAACCTGTGTGACGTCGTTTGTCAGTCTTGTGATATACGAAGAGGACGAAAACTGTCCAAATGTAGAATAGGAGAAGGACTGGATTTTTTGAAAAAGCCCTTTTCTCGTATCATAGGAAAAGCTTTGGCTGACATGGGCGGCATAAAAGGAATTCAGCATCCCCGCCGCAAATGATAACGCGGTCAGTCCAATCATGACCGTGCCCCATGTCCACACATGACGGAGATCTTGCTTCAAAATCCCATCGTCGATGATTTTTGCGATCAATAAAGGCTGCATCAGTTCAACCGCAAGCTCCGTCAGCATGAGAGCCAGAGCAATTCCCACCAGCAATGAGTGTGGTTTTAAAAACGATAAAGCCTTTTGCATGTGAAAGCCCCCAAACCCCTTTTTACTCGATGATCTCTTTCTTTACTTTACTATGATGGCCTTTTTGGCGGCAAACGAAAACCCTCCCGAACAGGAGGGCTGGCTTTATTGATTCAATATTTTTTCCACACGCTCCCGCATTTGCGGAACGCTCAATCCGACAATCACTTGAAAGGCTTTCCCGTTCCTGACGACACCGTGAGCGCCCAGCGCGCGGAAGACGCTGTCGGGTTCAACCTTTGTTTCATCCTTGACGCTGACTCTGAGGCGGGTGGCGCAGTTTGTGACTTCTGTGATGTTGTCTTTTCCGCCCAGTGCTTCAATATACAAAACGGCGGTGTCAGCTGCCGTTTCAGCAGCGGCGGCTGTTTCGTCCCTTTTGTTTTTTCTGTCTCTGTATTCTTGTTTCGAATACAGCTTTGTTTCCTGCTGGTCATCCTTTTCCCTTCCTGGTGTGGCGATATTGAATTTGAGAATTAAAAACCGGAAGACGAAAAAATAAATAGCTGTAAAAGAGAGACCGATCACAATTTGATACACATACGTCATACCGTGGCTGCCAAAGAGCGGTATCCAGTTCAAGGTGGCCGCTTCAATCAGCCCGCCTCCCATGTTTCCGACGACACCCGCCAAATACATAACCGTTGACATTGATGCGGCAAGCACGGCGTGAACCGCAAATAAGAAAGGAGAGATGAAAAGAAAAGTGAACTCAATCGGCTCTGTTATACCGGCGACAATCGCCGTCAGCGTGACAGGAATCAGCAGTCCTGCGACGAGTTTTTTCTTTTCCTTGCTGGCTGTGGCATAAAACGCCAGAGCGATCCCCGGTATGCCGAAGATTTTCGAGTTGCCGTGGAGCGCGAAGCCGCCTTGCGGGAAGAGCTCCTTCAGCGGTTTGGCGCTTTGCGAATATTCGCCAAGATGCTGCGCCCAATACGTGACGATGCCGCCTTCCGCTACAGCAGGCCCATAAATAAACGGGGTGTAAATAAAATGATGAAGACCCGTCGGGATCAAAATCCGTTCCAAAAACGTGTAAATCCAAACGCCCACTGCTCCGGAAGCGACCAGGAAGCTTTGCATCGAGGCAATTCCCGATTGAACCATCGGCCAAATATAAGATAC
The DNA here is from genome assembly GCF_053903245.1 of Bacillus sp. K7. Taxonomy (NCBI): domain Bacteria; kingdom Bacillati; phylum Bacillota; class Bacilli; order Caryophanales; family Bacillaceae; genus Bacillus; species Bacillus sp. K7. Next base: position 892,680 of record NZ_CP096406.1, on the reverse strand, counting down.
GGCCAAGGCGATCGGGATCATAATGAAGAAGGAAATCATCACGATATACGTTGAGCCTTGAAAGATGCCGAGAAAATCGGGCAGTTTTTTATCAAAATAGCGGTTATGCAAAAAGACGACAATCGAGGAAATAAAGATGGCTCCGATAATGTTGGTATCAAGCGTTTTAATGCCCGCGATCATCGTTAACCCGCTCGTTCCGCCGGCCTCTTGGTTCATATCGACGCCAAATGCGCCTCCCCATACCGTCAAGATCGAGCTGACAAAGTAATTGAACGTCAAGTAAACCGTAAGCGCTTCCAAACAAGCGCGTGCCTGAGCTTTCTTCGCCAAAGCAACCGGGATGCCAATAGCGAATAAAAGCGGCATTTGATTAAATACTGTCCAGCCGCCCTGCTCAATGATATACCAGCACTGGTACCATAACCCGTCAGGATTCGCGAGCGGGCCCATGAGGGTTTTATTTTTAAAGAGCGTGCTGACACCGACGATAATGCCGGCGAACGCGAACAATAGAACAGGCACAAACATCGCGCTTCCAAAGCGCTGAATTTTTTGCATCATACCAGAAACCCCCTGCTACTCAATGTCATTTTTTTCTGCCTCTTTGTAATCAACATATGCGCGGAACAATGCTTCGCCAACGAGAAAAAACGGTGCAAAAGCGACAATTTCCGTTTTATCGCTTAATGTCACAGGTTTGCTTGTCGCATAAAGGTTATGCGGCGTCAGCTGGGCGAGGACATTGTTTTTTAAATTTGTAATGGAAATAAAGGGAATCCCCTTTGCAGAAAGCGTTCTTGCCTGAGGAATCAGCTCCGGCGTTTCTCCGGAAAGAGAAATGATGATAAACAGATCGTTTACTTTAAAATCATCGCGCATCAGATGAAATTCATTTCTGTCTTCAATCAAAATGAGATACCGATGGCGCGGAATAAACATTCTTTGCAGATCGCGGGCGCATATCTTTTGCGCATTTCCCGATCCGTACACGAAAATGCGGTCAGCTTCATCAATCAGCTGGCACATGTCCGTCATGTTCTTTGTCATTAAGAACTTCAAATTCGCCTCCATATCGTCAAGCAGCTTTTGAAAACTCATACTCTCGCCTTCTTCCGGCTGATCTTCCCACTTTAAAAAGACGCGAAATTCACTGTAGCCGCTGAAACCGAGCTTTTGGGCAAGCCGCAAAATCGAGGAACGCGATACGCTGCAAGCTTTGGCCAGCGCGTCGATTCCAAGATGATAGCAGGTGTGCTTATGATTCAATATATATTTCAAAATATGAAAATCGTTGTCATTTAATTTACTGTAGTGCTGATTAATCAGTTCTTCGAGCTTCATATCAGATCCCCCCATTTTCTTTCTATTATATACAATTACAAATTTGAAAATGGGGGAATTTCAGTTATGAAATGCGGGTTGGGCTTTGATCAAGCTCTGGCCAATAGTCTTGATTGGCCTCTATTAAATCCTCAAGAATGAGCCTTGCCACACGCGCGTTCGGCACTGTTTTTGACAGGATCAGCGCCTGCCACAGCTTTTGGAACGATTTCTCCGCCCACGCTTCAACCGTCAGTTTCTCTACAGATACCTGCTGTTCCATCAGCCCTTTTTGGAATTGCGGAATGGTGCCGACGGTGACCGGTTCAGGCCCATTAGAGCCGACGATACAAGGCACCTCGACCATCGCAGTCGGGTCAAAGTTCGCAATCGCGCCGTTGTTTTCAACGATCAACAGCATTCTTTCACCCGTGTTGTAGGCAATTGCCCGAGCCAGATCAACGATATATGATGCGTGATCATCAATTTTGATTTCGCTGTTTTGAGATGACTGCTCGCGTGTGATCATGTCACATTGGCTGAAAATAAAGGCTTCGCGCCCTTCCATCACTTCGTTTGCCCGCGTGTGATTTGGATTTGATTTTTTCACCATATCATCCGGGAACAAGTAATATTGCAAATACGTATTCGGCAGAGTGTCCGGGTCTGCTGCCTGCACATCACGCGCTTTGGCGAACGTGTCATTCCAGCTCGCCTCCACAGCTTCAGCCTCCGTTTTCGGAATGTACCCGTATTGAGATACATGCTCCTTCAGCTTCGGCATTAAATCGTTGCCCTCTTGATCTTGAATCGATGTCCACCAGCCGAAATGATTTAATCCGTAATAACGGACCTTCATTTCTTTTCTTGAGGACAGTCCGAGAATATGCGCCATCCGGTCTTCAATGCCAACCGGCATATCGCAGATGTTCAGGATTTTCGAATTCGGTCTAAGACGTCTCGTTGCTTCGGCTACGATCGCCGCCGGGTTGGAGTAATTGAGCATCCACGCATCAGGCGAATATGTTTCCATGTAATCTAATATTTCAAGCACACCGCCGATCGAACGCATACCGTACGCGATACCGCCCGGCCCGCACGTCTCCTGGCCGACAACTCCGTACTTTAACGGAATTTGCTCATCGAGCGCGCGCATCGCGTATTTCCCTACCCTGATGTGCGCCATGACAAAATCGACATCTGTAAAGGCTTCTTCCGGGTCAGTCGTCGCTGTAAATTCTATATCCGGCGCTTTTTCTCTAATAAATACATCACAGGCGCCCGCAATGCGATCCTGTCTCTCCTTATCATTATCATACAGCTTCAGCTTTCTGATCGGAAACTCCTCCAAATGGTCCAAGAGCATCAGAACAATCCCGGGAGTAAATGTGCTCCCTCCGCCCGCTATGACAATTGAGAATGATTTTTTCTTCATATGACGACCTCCTTGATAACGTTTACAATTCCATTTATATCATGGGAAGGCCCGTTCCGTAACACGTTTGGCGCACTTAGGTCATTTGATCAACTTTAGTGTTTTTTCTCATAGGGCGGGAAATTTCTCGAGTTGCATTGAGAATTAGCAAAAAGAATAAACCAACCTAACATACCTTATTATTATCAAATAAATGTTAGTTAAAAGTGAATGTACCAGGAGAGGATATCAATTGAAAAAGGACAATGGTTTTTTACCCCAAAAAAATAAATGAAGCATTACTGATAGGCACTATTTTACAGATGCCATTTGGGATTTCACTTTCTGCATGCTTTATTGATTAATAGACAGTGAGACTCCTCGGGAGATAATATATATAATGATTTTTGTTATTTTCTTTATTATCCCCCTATGTTTACATATTTCTGGTTAAAAAAATATCCAAATCTAAAGAAAAATGTTAGTCCATTTAAAACCATAATAGTAGGTACTAATTATTAAGGAGAAACACTGTGAGAAATATACGGGTTACTTATATTAGAAAAATCTTTTTTATCCTTCATTTGCTCCTTATGACGGGTACTGACACTCGGAGTCTCATTAGTTCCCGACATGACAATAAAACAAAAATTGATTTTATTGATCATTATGTATGTAATGAGCAGCTTGTTTATATTTTTTTATTTTGGATTAAATATGGTTATAAAATCTGTTTTTCATAAATCGTAAGCAATTGACCCTTCATTTTTAGACCTATAGTGAATAGTGCAATTTGTTTAGAGCCTAATTTTCAGGCTCTTTTTTATATACTGTTAGCTCATAACATCCGTCTCCTTCATGAAAAAACACCTAATATTAAGCTGATTCCCTCGTGTGGATTCATTTTTTTACCTTTTTTGTAATCTCAAAGTCTCATCAACTATGAAATTTAAGTGAATATACGCCCTTCCAGTTCTTATGAAAAGGTTCTTTTGTACGATTCGGATACATGCCGAATTATTTATAATCATTTATAGAATACATCCATTTGTGCGTGAATTTAGAAAAGGCAGGGGACAAAAGTTGGACTCATATAAAGTCATTGAGCTGGCAAACAAGTACAGTGCGGCCGCGGAAGAGGTCAGAAGCTCCAAAATGCTGCTTGAATCCCGGTTATCTGCAATGGGGGATGATTGGCAAGGGAAAGCAAGAGATTCGTTTGACCAGGATTTCGAGGAAACGAAAGCCGCCTACGATCAATTCGAACAGGAGCTGCTTGAAACGAGCCAGGAGCTGAAGGCCGCCGCCGCCAAAATCGAAGAACGAAAAGCTGAAATTGCCAGAATGGAAGAACTGGAGCGTAAAGCCAGAGAGGAAAGACATAAACTCAGGGGGTGAACAGTGTGTCAGGAAACATTGCAGTTGATCCGGACAAGCTCGAACAGCTGGCAAATGATGTTGTCACTGAATTAACCGATATGGAAAACAAATATAAGGACCTGCATGCGGAGCTGGGGCAGATGATTTTGCAATGCGATCCCCGCTATAGCAGCTGTTTTTCCGGAGTCGGCGATGCGTGGAGTTCAGGAAAAGCGCTTGTCACCAAGCTGAGTGACAATGACATTTTCATCAGGAAAACGGGCGATACATTTGTTGAACAGGATGATCTATTACGAAAGCTTTATCATGCGTACGACAAATATGGGACAATGACAAGCTTAACCGCTCTCATGCTGACGCAGGGAAAATACTACGGACTCGGGCTTACGACATTCGAAAAACAGCCAAGCGGCTTACATGCCGCCCGTCATTCCAAGCTACTCTTGGATATTTCCGGAGCTGTCGACAGGTCACGTTATCAAAAAGCGGCCAGAGTGCTTTTGAATCCTAAATATTTATTTAAAAAGACAAACCGGCCATTTTCAGATTTGGTACATAAAAAGTTTACAAAGTACTTTCCTCAGGATACGGTGGATTTTTCAAACAGTGTCAGAAGCTACACAAGAGGATTTCTTAATGAAGCCGGCGTACGCTCAACTTTGAAGGATGTCGGAAAAACAGGCTTGAAATTTGCAAAAGGAAATGCCATAACCGCCACACTGCTCACCGGTGCGACTGAAACATTCGGAGCAGGCTTGAAAATAGCTGAAAATTATGCGAAATACCAAGACAATCCGGGCGTTCTCAAGCGTGAAAACGCCAAAGCCGTTGGGAATGCTGTGAATAATACGATTTTCATCGCAGGAGGGGCAACGGCAGGCGCTGTCGTCGGCGGCGCCCTTGGAAGTGTGTTAGGCCCTGTTGGTACAGTAATCGGAGGTACAATCGGAGCAACAGCAGGAGGCTTTGTTGGGGAAAAAATCGCAAAATTCACATCAGGCTTTGCTGAAAAAGCAGCTGTCAAACTGAAAGAGCCGATTCATGCTGTCGTTGATACGGCCAAAAAAGGATTGGAATCAGCCGGCAAAGTCGTCAAATCGGTAAATGACGGGATAGATGCAGCAAATAAAACGATACATAAAGGGATAGACAGCGCGAAAAAAGGAATGGAAAAAGCAAAGAAAACAGCGGATTCGCTTATACACGGCGCAACCCATTTCCTCAAAGGGAAATTTTCATTTGGATAGGAGAATAATCAATGAAGCAGTTTACGATCAGCATAGAAGAACTCTTATTTTGTTTTTACAGCGAAGGTTTTTTTGAACAAGGCATGGCCTTGAAGCAAGCCTATTTTCCGGAAATAGAGGATGAACAGCTCGGCGCTTTGTTTGAAGCGGCGTGCCGCTCACTCCTAGCCAAGGATGCGGCGGAATATCGGAATCACCAATATCGGTTAAAGGACGAGTACTGTCCGTTTATCCACGTATTAAACGACGCGGATTATACAGTGAAACTGTCCAAATTTGATGAACAAGGCAAAGAACAGAATGTTTCCTGCCATGTTTCTAAGTTCGGCACTTACTCTCATGAACTGCTGTTTGATGAACAAGTGCACAGCATTAATAAAATGGATTCAAATGACGGATTGCTTTCTAAAACATCGGATTTTTTAAATATAATAGATGCAGAGGATCACAAAGAATCAATGATGACTCTGACATCAACCGAATTTGAATTGCTTCTGGAGGGTGCTTCAGACACTCCCACACATCTGAAAGAGTTTCTACATAAGCATGACCACCAAGAGGATGTTACTCGATTCGTAAATGATTTGGCTTTGCGAAAAGGGAAAATGGATACGCTGATGCGCCTTGTTTATGACAAAGACAACTCGCCTGAAGTGGCTGACATGGCTTTCGTCTTGCCTGGGAGCCGTCATACTTGGCTGGTAACAGGTATCACCCAAAATGAATTTTCTATCGTGCCAGCAAATAAAGATGTGGTAAAAGGATTACTTTTTTGCTAAAGAGCGATAAAGGAGAATAGCAATTGAAAAACAATGAAGTAATTAAGGTTAAAAGCAGACTGTTTTTTAGAATATGGCTGTTCCTAGCCACAGGGGGCGCCTTTATTGCAGGGGTGTGGCTGGTGTCTGAAGCTCTCACATTTGAATCTAAGTATGCCCTGCTTTATTTGGGCGGCGGATTAATGGCGATTATTTATGGATTAATCACATTTTTTATGGCTCTTCCGGCGTTTACAAGCCGGGGAAATATTATTTTCAGCGTAAAGACAGGGCCTGATGGCGAGATCTTCTCGAGAAAACGAAGTGCGCGTTTTCCTGAGATCAAACGGATTTATATGGGGCGGCATCGTTTCAGTTTAAAGGGGATCTTTTTTGAGGATATCATCATCGAGAAAACAGATGGCAAGGTCGTTCGCATCCCTACCTGGAACATTATCGCCAATCCGCTGTTTTTTGAAGCGGTGGAACGCTATATCCTCCCCCACCTGAATGAAGAGGCGAAAAGCAACTGGATCAGCCAGTTCACGGAGATTCAGAGAAAGGCGTATTTGAAAGAATTTGAGAATAACCCGAAGCTTTAATAACTCTCCTCCTTTATAATTGAAGGGAAAATAGCAAATTGAGGAGTGCACGTGATGCTGATGACCATTCTTTTATTTCTCGCGGCGGGGCTTGCCGAAATTGGCGGCGGGTATTTGGTTTGGCTGTGGCTGAGAGAAGCAAAGCCAGTCGGCTACGGGATATCCGGAGCGCTGATCTTGATTGTCTACGGCATTCTTCCGACGTTTCAGTCCTTCCCTTCCTTCGGCCGTGTATATGCCGCTTATGGTGGGGTGTTCATCGTGCTTGCGGTCCTGTGGGGATGGCTTGTCGACCGAAAAACACCAGATCTTTATGACTGGGTCGGCGCAATGATTTGCCTCATCGGCGTCTGTGTCATCTTATTTGCGCCGCGCGGATAACAAAATGGCCTGCTTATGAAGCGGGCCATTTTTGTTTAGTCCTCTTTTAAGTTGGTCAGCTGTACTTCATGCTCCTCTTGTGGTTCGTCGAGCGGATAAATTCTCGCTGTTCCGCTCTCTTCATTCACATGCTGAATGTAAATAGGAACTCCGTTGTATGTGACTTTCTTCATGTCGGGAGATTCTACAATTTCTTTCGCCCTTTGAACATTCATTCTAACACCCTCCTTCATACATAATGTTTCCATTTATTGAAAGAAGTATGCTTTAGGATTCAGCGGACAAGTTGAATTTTTTGAGCCGTTTGTAGAAAGTGCTGCGAGGAATCCCGCTGATTTTGGCGGCTTGAGAGATGTTTCCTTTCGCGGATTCAAGCGCTCTAATGATGACCTCTTTTTGGATTTGCTCACGAAGGGTCAGGGCGCCGGCGGCAGCCGGCTTTTTTTGTGCCGGGCTGATCGGCAGTCCTGCAGCCTCAAGTAAAGCGGTAAGCGGCTCATCCGTCAGGCAGCCGTCCGGAAATCTAATAGATAGACGTTCAAACACATTAAACAGCTCGCGAATATTCCCCGGCCACCTCCATTGCTTCAGCACATCCAAAAAAGCGAGAGGAAGTTCTCCAGGCCAACGATTTTTCTGTTTGTAGTACTGAAAGAGATCCGGAATATCCTCGGGGCGGTCGCGTAAAGGAGGGAGCTCGATTGGATAGACATGAAGGCGATAAAACAAGTCCTCTCTGATTTTTCCGCTTTCGGCAAGCTCGCGCAAATCGCAATGTGTGGCGGCAACCACTTTGATATCAACCGGAATGTCTTTCGTTCCGCCAATCGGCGTGATCTTGCGTTCTTGAAGCACCCGTAATAGCGCAACCTGCATTGAATGGGAGATTTCTCCGATCTCATCTAAAAATAAGGTCCCATGATTCGCTTTTTGAAAGGCGCCTTTGTAGCCTTGTCGTTTCGCTCCCGTAAAAGCGCCCTCCGCATAGCCGAACAGCTCGCTTTCTATCAAATCAGACGGAATCGCTCCGCAATTGACAGCAACAAACGGGCCGTGCCGCCGCTCGCTGTTCTCATGAAGCGCGCGGGCCGCAACTTCCTTCCCCGTGCCAGTTTCGCCCGACAGACAGACCGTTGCATCCGCCGCAGCCGCTCGTTCAAGGTTCTTCAGCATTGCTTGCGATCGGCCGCTTTGTCCGATCACTCCATTGAATCGAAACGCTGCCTTTTTCTTTTGTTCCGACAAATAAAAACAAGTGCCGCCATCCCCCACAGTGACGGCTTTTTCGATCGAAAAGCCCCGTTCCTTCACCTCATACAGATGCCGGCCTTGCCAATCAGGCATTGAGGTTCGAATCGGTATGCTCGCGTTAATAATGTGCTGTTTGGCATTGCAAAGCACCATTGGCACACGGGATGCAGCCCTATCGCCAAAACGGCTGATCAGCTCCAGCTCTTTCTCACGGCTTTTGGCTGCCAGTTCCCGTTCCGCGGCATAGGCGATCGCCGTGGCAATGCCGAGCATATGAGGATGCGCGCCTGCCGCCGGACACGATATGTCAATCACCCCCGCAAGGCTGCCATCTTCATGGTGAACCGGAGCGGCTGAACAGTTCCATTGATGGGAAGCGATAGAATAATGCTCTGACCCTTGTATGGCAACGGGCTCACTGATGTGGAGCGCCGTGCCAATCGCATTTGTTCCGACAGCTGTTTCCGTCCAGCACGCACCTTCGACGAAGTTGATGCGCTTGGCTTCATAGAGCGCACGGGGCTGGCCGTCCAATGCCAGAACAACACCGTCAGAATCAATTAACAGCGCCATCATTTCCATTTCTTTTATGGCAGGCAGCAGTTTTTCCAAGTAAGACTTAGCGGTCGTCAGGAAGAATGAATGCTTTTTTGACTGCTGATCCAGCTCCGTTTGCTGTAAAACCTTTGGGCCTTTTTCTAAATACGGATTGACCTCAGCTTTTTTGCAGCGATGCCATGACTCGGCGATCCGTTTTCTTAATCGGGCTTCGTCTAGTACACCGTCTTTCACAAAACGTTTCCAGGTTTGCAAATCGTTTGGGATCGAATTCATTTCCTTGATCGCTCCTCCCTTACACGCCGTTTTCATCTATTGTAGGGGAAAAATAAAGCGCTTTCAATAATAAAAAAGCAGACGCTCTGTATTCCATGCGTCTGCTTCTTCCCGTTCTATGCATGCACCGCAAGACCGATTGTGCTTAACAGCGCCTCGTGCAATGTTTCCGATAGTGTTGGATGGGCGGCAATGAAATGCTCAGCCATATCAGCGGTCATCTCACCATTCATGATCGCAGCCGCCTGCCCGATGAGCTCGGTCACATCAGGGCCAATCATCGAGACACCGACGATTTCCCCGAATTCGGGTTCTGCCATGATTTTGACTTTTCCTTCCGCTTGCTGTTTAATGAGCGCTTTGCCGTTTGCTGAAAAAGGAAATTCTCCAATCTTCACATCCCCGTATACGCATCTTGCCTGTTGTTCCGTCATTCCGATGCACGCGATTTCCGGTGATGTGTAGATACAGCGGGGCACATGCTTCTCATTGATTTTGACATCTCTTCCGGAAGCATGGGAAGCGGCGATAATGCCCTCGTGGAAAGCCGCGTGCGCCAGCTGAATGCCTCCGATTGCATCTCCGCACGCATAAATATGAGGCACGTTCGTCTGCATGTGCCCGTTCACCGGAATGCCTTTTGGAGAAAAATCAACACTGGCCTGCTCCAGCTGCAATCCGTCAAGACGGGGTTTTCTGCCAATCGCCACCAGCACATAATCAGCCTTCGTTTTAAACTCCCTCTGTCCGCTTTTCCATATTGCCGTTTTGGCCGTTTGATCCACCCGCTCTAACCTGGATGAAGTATGCACTTCAACACCGTCTTCCTCAAGCTTCTCCTGAAAGAGCCGGGCAATATCTTCATCTTCAGCCGGAATCAGCTGGCCGGCTGTTTCAATGATGGTCACCTTCGATCCCAGTCTGGCAAACAGCCCGGCATACTCACAGCCGATGACACCGCCGCCAATAATGACAAGTGAAGACGGAATGTCAGAAAGGGAAAGCGCATCCTTGCTGTCGATAATCCATTCGCCGTCATACGGGGCGAATGGCAGCTCGATCGGCTCTGATCCAGATGCAATCAAGATGTGGTTCGCCTCTCTGATTTCTTTTCCGTTCTCTCCTTCGATTAAGAGCTTTCTGTCAGAAAGGAAGGAGGCCGTCCCCTTTACAACCTTTATTTGATTTTTCTTCATTAAATATTGAACACCTTGGACAAGCTGTCTGACAACCTGTTGTTTTCGGTTCAGCATTTTGCTCCAATCAACCAAGATCGCACCGGGTGGAAGTTTGACTCCAAAGCGGTCGGCATGCTTGATCTTATCAAGAACGTTTGCGCTTTCTAACAAAGACTTCGTCGGGATGCAGCCTTCATTCAGGCAGGTTCCCCCAAGCGGTCCTCTGTCAATCAGCAGCACGTTTCTGCCCTGCTGAGCCGCGGAGACTGCGGCGGCATAACCTGCAGGTCCGCCGCCGATAATGGCTAGTGTCATGTCTTTTTCACCTACTTTTCCTATAAAATTAATGCTGCCGGGTCTTCCAAATATGTTTTAATCGCCTTCAGAAAGGCAGCGGCAGGAGCACCGTCACAGGCTCTGTGATCAAATGTCAGACTGAGCGGAAGAATCGTGCTTCGGACGATGTCCTCGCCTTGATATACCGGCGTGTCATAGCTTGCTCCGATGCCGAGAATGCCTGTTTCTGGCGGATTTAATATCGGTGTGAAATGCTCCACTCCAAAAGCGCCAAGGTTTGTAATGGAGAAGGTTGAGCCTTGCAGTTCTCGGCTTTCCGCCCGTCCCTCACGTGCTTTTTTGGCTTGTTCTGAGATGGATTGGGCCAGTTGAATCAACGACTGCTTTTCAGCATGGCGAATCACAGGCACAACTAATCCATTTTCCACCGCCACAGCCATTCCGAGGTGCACATGAGGATGTGTGATGATGCGCTCATTTTGATAAAAGCTGTTCAGCGCAGGATGAGATTGCAGAGCGAGAACGGCGGCTTTTGACACAAAATGAGTCATCGTCAGCTTTGTGCCATACCTCTCTTCCGCAGTTGGAGAAAGCTGTTTTTGAAGGGCTGCCAGCTTGGTGATATCAGCTTTCATCGTAATCGTCAGCTGCGCGCTGTTTGCCAGGCTTTCCTGCATTCGGGCCGCGATGACTTTTCTCATGCCTGTCACCGGCGTTTCCTTCGCCTTATGCTCAGAAACCGGCTCTGCCCGGTCATTTTTCTGTTCAGCAAGCGCCTTTGTCACATCGTCCTTTACAATTCGCCCGCCTGGTCCAGTGCCTTTCAGCTGTTTCAGGTCTAATCCCGCTTTTTCCGCTATTTTTCTGGCGACTGGAGATATTTTGATTCGTTCTTTTTTCGCGGCTGCGGGTTTGTTTTCTTGTTTTTCGGGCTGGACGGCTAGCGGCTCGCTATCTTCCGCAGCAGGTGCTTTAACCTCTTCCGGCACCGATTCATTGGCGTCCCCAATGTAGCAGATCGCTGTGCCGGGCGGAACCTCTTCACCCTCTTTTACTTTGATATCGATCAGCGTTCCTTTTTCAGGCGCCTCGATATCCATTTCAATTTTCTCCGATTGAATGCTGGCAATGCTTTCTCCCTTTTCAACCGGGTCGCCTACTTTTTTATTCCATATCGATACTTCCCCTTGTTTCATGGCCATTCCCAATTTTGGCATCACTACTTTTACCGCCATTTGTGTCCCCCCTTTAATTCACTGCCGGCTCGCCAAGCAATTCAAGCGTGACGCTGACAATTTGATCTGGTGTCGGCAAATATTGATCCTCAAGCACTGGCGAAAACGGCACCGGTGTATGCGGCGCTGTAATCCGCTTAATCGGCGCATCCAGCAAATCAAAGCCCTTGTCGGCGACAATCGCAGCGATATCTGTGGCAATGCTGCAACGCGGATTGGCTTCATCAATAATGATCAGCCGGTTTGTTTTTTCTAACGATGTGAAAATCGCTTCCTCATCCAGAGGAGACAGGCTGCGGGGATCAAGCACCTCGGCTTCGATGCCTTTCTCTGAAAGCTTCGCCGCCGCACTAAGCGCGGTATTCACCTGCTTGCCGACCGCAAACAGGGTGATATCATGGCCTTCGCGTTTGATGTCCGCTTTTCCGATCGGGATTGTATAATAATCTTCCGGCACCTCGCCCTTCATGTTGTAGGACGTTTTGTCTTCAAAAAAGAACACCGGATCATTGTCTTCGATTGCCGCCAGCAGCAAGCCTTTGGCGTCATACGGATTGGATGGAACAACCGTCTTCAGTCCCGGGATGCTGGTGAATAGGCCATACAGCGCCTGCGAATGCTGGGCAGCGGCCCGGAACCCCGCTCCGTACGTGGTGCGGACGGTAATCGGCACTTGCGCTTTTCCGCCGAACATATAGCGGAATTTCGCGCCTTGGTTGATCACCTGGTCAAAGCACGTGCCGATAAAATCATTAAACATCAGCTCGGCAATTGGTCTCAGCCCGGTTGATGCCGCAGCCATAGCCGCACCCATGTAGCCCGCCTCAGAAATCGGTGTGTCCAGCACTCTTGTGCGCCCGAATTCCTGCACGAGACCCTTCGTGACCCCTAATACACCGCCCCATGCTTCATCATCCTGCAAATGATCGACCGCCGCTCCCCCGGCGACATCCTCGCCGATCAAAAGCACATTTTCGTCTTTTCTCATCGCAAGCTTCATCGCTTCATTGAGCGCGTCTGACATGCTTATGACTCTCGCCATCTCACATTCCCCCTTTTTCGTATGACACGTAGACGTCTGTCAGCAGCTCAGACTCTTTCGGATATGGGCTGTCTTTGCTAAACGAGACGGCTTTTTCAATCGATTCATTGACACGCTTTTCAATGTCTGACAGTTTATTGGCATCTGTTTCTTTTAAAAGATAGTTTTTAAAACCTTGGATGGCATCCTTTTCTTCAAGGTGCTCAGCTCTTTCATTCTTTGTTTTATACGTTTGGGCATCCCCTTCGAAATGGCCGTAGTTTCTGTAGGTCATACATTCGATCAAAGACGGCCCCCCGCCGTTTCTTGCTCTTTCTATCGCTTCCTCGGCTGCCTGGTAAACTGCTAAAATATCTTTTCCGTCCACCGTAACCCCAGGCATATTATAGGCAGCCGCCCGATCGGCGATTGAATCACAGGCCGACGCGTACTCAAATGGAGTGGCTTCACCGTAGCCGTTGTTTTCGGCTACAAATACCACAGGAAGGTTCCATACTGCCGCTAAGTTCAGTCCCTCATGGAAGGTGCCTTGGTTATTTGCTCCATCTCCAAAAAAGCAAACGCTTACATTTTTAGTCTGTTTATATTTAGCAGTGAGCGCTGATCCGCATGCGAGCGTAAATCCGCCCCCGACGATTCCATTTGCCCCTAACATACCTTTATTGAGATCGGCAATGTGCATAGAACCGCCCTTTCCTTTACACAGGCCGGTCGCTTTCCCGAATATTTCCGCCATCATGCCATCCAGATCACAGCCTTTGGCGATACAATGGCCGTGTCCTCTGTGCGTGCTTGTAATGCTGTCTCCATCATGTAAATGAGCGCACACCCCTACAGCTACCGCTTCCTCACCGGCATACAAATGGACGAATCCGGGAAGCACTCCCTGTGCGAACAGCACATGTACTTTGTCTTCAAAGCCCCTGATTTCCAGCATCTTTTGGTACATCCACAGCGCTTTCTCCTCAGTTAATGACAAGCCTTCTCGTTTTAACAATTCCATTTTGTGCGCCTCCTTCTATTTAGGGTTCACATTTATCAATGCAAGAAGTGTGCCAGTCATTAGATCCTGTAAAATCAGCCTTTTCATTTTTACACTGGAGACAATTTGAGACAGGTGTCTCATTTTGTCTCGTTCTGATCCATTTGTCTCGTTTTATGGCATGCAATAAAGACCGGGCACCCCGGTCTTTGACAATGATCGACGTATTTATTTCCTTGGAAATCTTTTAACTGCCCAATTCCTCTGCATCGTTTGGTTGAATGGCTGTTTTCGGAAGAAAATCAACTGAATATTTGACATAACCGAAACCGCCGTCCGCGTCCTTCTGCATACAGTCTACCGTGCCGTTTGCATATGTATATCCCTTTTCATTAAGCGTCTTTCTGACTGTTTCCGCCATCTTTGCGGCATCTGTTTTTGATAACCCGCTCGCGTCTAACTGAATCGTCATGCTCATCGGCGCTTTTTCAGCCAGCTGTTTGTTCCATTTTGTATCTAATGTGAACTGGCCGTTTCCGATGCTCAAAGCAGCGTCAGTTTTTATGATTTGCGGCATCTTTTTTTTCAGATCTGCTTCGATTTCCTTCGATGCTTCTTCATTTACATGTTTTGCCACTGATTCGGTATACGCTTCTTCAATTCCATCGCACGTGACTTTCGGATGGAGAAATCCCTTCGTGCACATTGGATAACGATGAGATTGGGTATTTGCTTGGAACACATATTCAGAGGTTTTAGCGCTATATATCCCATTTGTAATCTTGATTTCTTTATTGGGGTAGGTCTGCTTCACATAAGAAATAAGCTCTTGCTCTGCAGCATTTTTCGTAAATGGATCACCGAACCATACATGATAGGTATATAAGCCGCATCCGAATACCGCAATGGCAATCAAGCCAACCACAAGTTTTTTCATATTCACACCCTTTTCTTGATATGTTGTGCTACAATTCTTGTTTTTCTTCAACAGCCCGATTCAGCGCTTGAAGCATGTAGCCAATGCCTTTGTACGATGACAGCGGCCAGCTGATTCGTTGATGCTCGCCGGTGACGGTGTTTAGGACGCTTCGATATTTTTTTCCGCCAAGCATGACGAGCTCTTCGATATCAGAAAATCCCCTTTCGCAAAATTGGCGGCGCAGCTCCCCTGTTGTCATGATTTCCGGATGACCGGTGCCAAACGTCACATCGTAATTTCCAGATACGATATCATCTGGTCGAAGAAATCCGTGCTTCGCCGACAAAATCACCCACTCATCGAAAAATGCTTTCGCATATCGCTCGCACGCTTGATGGAACGGGCTGAGATAAGCGTCTTTCGCCCTTGTTGGACCGTTATCCGGATAGATGTCCCATATTTTTTTCTTGCCGCAGGGGATGATGCATAGTCGTTTCATTTTTCTCTCCCCCCTATTTCTGCTTCATATAATGGTTTTCCATATCCTGCAGTTAGTTCCTCACAAAAAGAGGCATTAGGTCAAATTCATTTTTACCTTCCAGGTGTAAAATCTCCTTTGATCATTGAATACATATATAAATCTTCAAATGTACCACAAGCAAATTCATAATGTCTCAGCAAACCCTCTCTGCTAAAACCTTGTTTTTCTATGAGTTTTATCGATGGGATATTAGAAGGTTCAATAAGAGCTTCAATCCTTTCCAGCTGCAAGTGGTTATATCCATATTTGACGACAGCTTCTAATGCTTCACTGGCGATGCCTTTTCTCCAGTAATCTTTGCGTAATTCATACCCAACCTCAGCTCGATAATGTTTTGCGATTCTATTAAGAAATCCACAACTTCCTATGACGATGCCAGAATCTTTACGTGTAATGCCCCATCTGATTCCTGTACCTCTTTCATATATCGATTTATACCATGTAATCTCTGTACAAACATCACTAGTTGTTTCAAAGGGTTCTAATCCCATCGGCTTCACAACATCTTGATCTGAAAGATAGAGTAGCATATCTTTGGCATCTTCAACGTTTACTTCTCTTAAAATCAATCTTTTTGTTTCAATTATAGGAAATTCTTTCATCAAACTCCCCCTTCATTGCAGCCCCTATTATTACCATGTATTTTATCTTATCCTTTTAGATAAAAAAAGATAGCAAGGACAATGATCCCTGCTATCTTGATTTTTATAAGATTTCAACAGTTTCTCGGCAATTTTTCAAATGATGACAACCGGCAGAAATAATCCGGCGAAATACCGCATTTATACCCGTTTAATATCCCTGCTCCGCTCACCTTGAATTGGAACAATTTTTTACTTTAGCTCCGCTCCGTCAAGATACTTTTCCTCAAATTCATCGAGCAATGCACGCACTTCATCTGTTGACTTTGTGTTCATGCATTGGTTTCTTAATTCACTTGCGCCTCGGAATCCCCGGAGATAAATCTTGAAAAAGCGAGGAAGGGGCTTGTACGGACGGGCTTCTAATGCTGAATATTGATCATGAAGATCGAGATGCAGCCTTAAGAGATCCAGCAATTCTTTGCTGCTATGCTCTTTCGGCTCCTTTTCAAAGGCGAATGGATTTGTAAAAATACCTCGTCCAATCATAATTCCATCAACACCGTATTGTTCAGCAAGTTTTAAGCCGGTTTCACGGTCAGGAATATCTCCATTGATAGTAAGAAGAGTATCCGGTGCCACCTCGTCACGAAGTTTCTTAATCTCCGGGATGAGTTCCCAATGCGCATCTACTTTGCTCATTTCCGCTCTTGTACGCAGATGGATGGAAAGATTCGCAATGTCTTGTTTCAGTACGTGTGTCAGCCAGTCGCGCCATTCATCCACATCCGTGTAACCAAGCCTTGTCTTCACACTTACAGGCAGTCCCCCTGCTTTTGCAGCTTGTATTAATTCTGCTGCAATGTCAGGACGGCAAATAAGGCCGCTTCCCTTGCCATTCCCTGCCACATTAGGTACAGGACAGCCCATGTTGATATCTAGACCCTTAAACCCTAATTCCGCCATGCCAATACTCATTTGCCGAAAGTTTTCAGGCTTATCTCCCCATATATGGGCTACCATTGGCTGTTCATCTTCTGTAAATGTCAAACGTCCGCGCACACTATCCTTCCCATCTGGGTGACAGTAACTTTCTGAGTTTGTAAACTCCGTAAAGAACACATCGGGTCTGCCAGCTTCACTCACGACATGGCGAAACACAACATCCGTCACATCTTCCATTGGTGCCAGCACAAAAAATGGTCGTGGCAATTCACGCCAGAAATTATCTATCATCACACATTCAAATCCTTTCATTATCGATACCAGGCCAAACGTAATGAAGCAAAATTGTTCTGTTACACTTATAGCATGCTGAAGCGCTTCTTATCAAACGATAGTAAATTGTGAACATTATATCTTTACAAACAACATATAAAAAGCAATAAAGCACACCGATCACAGGGTTAGGCACAATACCGGATTTCTGCTGTTTCTGATCAATCGCTGAGGGCTTATCACCCTATTTCCATGAAAGACGCATGAAAAAGACCCGGAAATCGGCAATGTTCATCCTGCCGAAATCCAGATCTGATTAGAACTCGTTTCTATTCATTAGACGATTTCAATACAAGCTTCGCCACCGCTTCCACATGCGCCGTCTGCGGAAACATATCCACAGGCTGAATATAGTCCACGCGATAGTCCTTCGAGAGCGCCTGCAAATCTTTCGCAAGCGTGGATGGGTTGCAGGAAACGTAGACAAAGCGTTTCGGTTTGACTTTTTTGATCGTGTCCAAGAATGTGCTGTCACAGCCTGTTCTCGGCGGGTCAACGATGACAACGTCCGGACGGAAGCCTTCTTTCGTCCATTTCGGGAGCCAGTGCTCGGCTGTTCCTGTTACGTATGTGGCATTGGCCATGCCGTGTTTTTTGGCGTTTTTCTTGGCATCGTCAATGGATTCCTTGATGACGTCCATGCCACGGACTTCCTTCGCTCCGCCCGCCAGCCACATGCCGATGGTGCCGACGCCGCAATACGCGTCAACGACTTTTTCTTTTCCCGTCAGCTGCGCCGCTTTTTTCACTTCGTCATACAGCTTGACGGTTTGTTCCGGATTGAGCTGGAAGAAGGCGCGGGCGCTCAGTTCAAATGATACGTCGCCGAGCACCTCTTGGATCACTGTATGTCCGGCGAGCGGTTTTGTTTTCTCACCGAAAATAACAGAGGTTTTCGCTCCGTTTACATTCTGGATAATGGATTTGACCTCAGGCAGGCGCTTTTGAATCGCTTTGACGATTTCTTCCTTGTGCGGAAGGGTTTCTTTTGCTGTCACAAGCACGACCTGCACCTCGCCTGTTTCAAAGCCGACTCGCGTCACAATGGTGCGAACATCGCCTTTTCGTTTCCGTTCATTATAAACAGACACATTGAAGTCCTCTAAAATCCGGCGGACGATGCCTGTTGTTTTGTTGGTTGCCGGATGCTGAACGATGCAATCTTTGATCGGCACGATGTCATGAGAATCAAGGCCGTATAAGCCGGCGATGATGCTCCCGCTTTGCGAGCGCCCGATCTGGAATTGGCTTTTGTTGCGGTAATTCCACGGGTTGTCCATTCCGATCGTTTCTTTGATGTCCATGCTTTCTACTTTAAACTTCGTATGGCGTTCCAGAGACTGAATGACGATATCACGTTTTTCACGAAGCTGCTGGCTGTATGCAAGGTGCTGAAGCTGACAGCCGCCGCATTGTTCATATACGGGACAAGGCGGTGCCACGCGGTGCTCCGATGCTTTTCGGATCTTCTTCACGCGGCCCTCCGAAAACTTCGGCTGAACCTTTGTGGCTTGCACGACAACCTCTTCGCCTGGAAGCGCGCCGGGCACGAAGACAACTTTTTTCTTAAAGTAGCCGACTCCTTCTCCGTTAATGCCAAGACGCTTAATCGTCAGGGGAAAGGTTTGTCCGACTTTCAGTTCGACGGGCGCCTGTTTTTTTTGTTGGTTCACATTGTTCTCTCCGTTTCTATATAGAACTTTCTGCAAAATAGCAGAAAGTGAAATGTTTTATTCACATCTTTCTAGTATAACATGCTTGCCTAGTTTCCTTCATATTTTTCAAAAACATTTCCATTTTTACTCAATCATTTAGCAGAACAGCCGATACAAGTTATGACTATTACATAAAAGAGGGATAAAATGAAGAAATTTCTAACCGCTGCCTGCGCATTAGGGTTACTATTCAGCGCAGCAGGATGCGGAAACGACAGCACCGCAACTTCTGCAAAAACAGAAAAAAAGGCAGAAGACGAGAGCAAAAATCTGGATCTGCTAAAAAAAGACTTTAACAGTATTACCAAAGAAGAGTGGGATAAAATCCATATTTCCAAAAAGGATTTAAACGGTGCATTTGAAAAAATGACAGAAGCCAATTCCGATGGAGAAAAAGTGGTTAAAAAAGTGGAAATAAAAAACAATACGGTTGTTATCACCTTTAACAACTCAGACGGAAAATCGATGGAAAACGGTCTCTTGGCCATAGTCTTTGACCAATTTCTTCGCACATTGTATAAGCATTCGTCTTATTATGACAGCAGCGAACCGACCATTCGATTTGTTGATTTGGACAACCAGCTGGTTCAGGAAAGCGATCAGCCGTTGGATACCGATAATGAAACAGATGATTCAAGCCAAAAATAACGTTTTCACCTGAAAAAATACCGATTCAGGCCAAAGCATGACAGTGAAGCTTGATTAATCTCAGGAGGCTGCCGAAAAGGCAGCCTCAGATTGTTGACAAAGACATAAAACGGTTTTTGTTTTATGTCTTTGTCATCTATCAGCGTGATTGAAAACCCTTGAAGTCTAGGAAGGACGAGCATCGGAGCACAGCGAATGTAGGAATTCGTGAGCACCGACGCGCAGGACTGACAACGAATGCGAGGGTTTGTCGACACGCTGAGGCTGCCGAAAAGGCAGCCTTTTTTCATTCGATACTCCTCCACAAATACAAAGACGCATAGCTTAAATAAGGCTCCCACTCCTTGCTCAACGCCAGCATGACATCCTTTGCCGGCTTATCGTCCAGATGGAAATGGCGTTTGATCGCATTTTGGAGTCCAATATCGGCTAGCGGGAACAAATTAGGGCGCCCAAGCCCGAACATGAGGACGTTTTGTACGGTCCATGGGCCGATGCCTCTGATTTTGACCAATTTCTTCATGATGTCTTCATCCGTCATGTCCGGAAGCTTCGACAAGTCGAGTGTGCCTTCTGCGATCATCCTTGACGTGTCAATGGCGTATTCCGCTTTTCTCATGCTGAATTGCAGATCGCGCAGATCCTGATAATCGAGATCCGCTATCGTTTCCGGCTTTGGATAGCACCACACGCCGTCCTTATGCTCGCCAAACGCATGGACAAACCGTTCTGTTAACGTATAAGCGAAGGAAAGATTGAGCTGCTGGTGGATGATGCATTTCATGATGCAGTTGTACACGCTATAGTCCAATATAAGCGGCGTACCCGCATGCTCTTCAAAAATGGCGGACAAACTCGTTTTCGAAAAATGATCGAGAACGTGCTGTAAATCATGTTCCCATTGAAAAATCCGCTTGATTTCCTTCATCATCTCTTCCTGGTCTGTTTCTCCGCTGACAAGAAACTCAGGGGCATCCGCTTGGCCTAATGCCTGTACCTTCACAATGCAGACGTCACCCGCTTGGTTTCTGATCGGCACGCGGATCTCCCGCGCTTCTTTATCCGCCGCATTGAGAGGATCTAAAGAGAGCCTGTCCAGCACGCGGTCAAAATGGTACGGAGGCGTGACAAATACGTTTTCCTTCCACATGCAATCCACCCTTTTTCCGTTTTTGTCCAGTATAACACGCCGCTCGGCGGAGAACACCGTATACTTTTCTGATATAGGCCGCATGATATAATGGCAGGTGGAGGGTTGTTTATGATCAACATTACCGCAATGACAACAGAGCATCAGCTGCTGAAAAATATACCGATCGAACGAGTGGAACAGCCTGATATTGCGTGGTACTGGGTTGATTTATACGGCCCGGAGGATGCGGAAACGGCAATATTGAGAGATTTTTTTCATTTTCATCCGCTTGCCATTGAGGATTGCTTCCAGCATATGCAGCGCCCCAAGCTTGACCATTATGACGGCTATCGCTTTTACGTGATTCATGCGCTGAATAAGGATACGCTGGAGACGGAGGAAGTGGATATCTTTCAAGGCGAAAGATTTGTCGTCACCTTTCATTTACACGAAACGCCCGGTATCGCCAAAGTCCGGGAGCGTTTGTATGCTTCACCGGACATATTAAAAAAAGGGCCTGGGCATATCACTTATATGATCATGGATCAGCTTGTCGATGAATATTTTCCTCTCGTGTACAAAATTGAAGACAGGCTGAACGAGATTGAAGAAAGCCGTTCTCAGAAAACATATGGAACGCTGATGAACGAGGTGTTTGATCTTAGGACAGATCTTTTGCATCTGAGACGGACGGTTATTCCGATGCGTGATTTGCTCTATCGGATTTTAACCCTTGATCATGTGAAAGAGCATCAGGAAACGAAAGCCTATTTCAGCGACATATATGATCATTTATTAAAATTATCTGAGATTGTGGAATCCAACCGTGACATGACGTCCGACTTAAGAGACAGCTATGTGACACTGAATTCAAACCGGATGAATGCGATTATGATGACACTGACGATCGTATCGACCATTTTTATCCCGCTTACCTTTATTGCCGGTGTGTACGGGATGAACTTCGACTACATGCCGGAGCTGCATTGGGATTACGGATATTTCGCCGTGCTCGGCCTGATGGCTGCGCTTGTGATCGGGATGCTGATATGGTTTGTACATAAAGGATGGTTCAACATATTTAAATGAGGACAGCGTAAAGCTGTTCTTTTTTATATTGGCAAGCCGCTTTTCATGCATATGATGTTCAATTTGTTTATAATGGAAAAAATGCTCAGGGAGTGATCAGATTGAAAATCGCTGTTATCGGACTCGGCAATATGGGACAGCCCATTGCCCGAAATGTGCTTCAGGCAGGCTACGAATTAACTGTTTATAATCGGACGAAACAAAAAACGGAAGAGCTCGCATCAGAAGGCGCACAGGCAGCGGACACGCCGCGACAAGCGGCTGAGTCCGCTGATATTGTCATCACAATGCTTTCAGATGACGATTCTGTCAGCGCCGTGACATTCGGAGAAGACGGGCTGATTGCAGGATTAGCAAAGAACGGCATCCACATCTCAATGAGCACCATCAGTGTCGAGTTCTCTGAGAAGCTCGCCGCAGCCCATGCGGAAAAAGGACAATCCTTCCTCGCCGCTCCTGTGCTTGGAAGACCGGATGCGGCCGCTAAAGCCGCGCTCCGCATTATCTCAGCCGGACCGGCGGAAGCGAAGCAAACTGCCAAGCCTCTGCTTGACACCTTGAGCCAGCAGGTGTTTGACGTAGGCGAAGAAAGCAAGACGGCAAACGCGGCCAAAATCAGCGTCAATTTTTTGCTCGTGTCTATGCTGGAGGCGTTATCTGAATCATTCTTAATGATGGAAAAGTACGGCTTAGAACAAAAACAATTCTTAGAAATCGCCAGCGCGCTCTTTGGCTCTCCTGTCTATCAAAATTACGGAACCATCATGGCAGAGCAGACATTTGAGCCGGCCGGTTTCAAAATGTCATTAGGGCTGAAGGATACCAATCTGGCACTTGCCGCCGCTGAACAGGTTTCTGCACACCTCCCTCTCGCCGAGCTGGCCAAGAGCCATTTTGAAAGCGGGATTGAAAAAGGATTTGGAGATCTGGATTGGGCCGCACTCATTAAATGTATCAAATAAGAAGAAAGCCTCTCCGTTCTGGAGAGGCTTTCTGGTTACAAGGACGGCAGGTTCATTTCTTTCTCAAACATCAAATCATCAATGCTTTTAAATGTGTAGCCTTGTTTTTTCAGGTCTGTGATCGCATCATCCAATGCTTCGGCATTGTCCTTCGATACGGTGTGAAGCAAGTAAATGGCTCCTGGGTGCGCCTGCTTGATCATATGATCGTAAGCGTATTTACTCCCCTTTTGGCTATTGATTTTCCAATCAACAAAAGCGACCGACCAGAAAACGGTTTGATATCCGAGGCGGTTCGTTTCTTTCAGCACGTATTCACTGAATACGCCGCGCGGCGGACGCAGATACAGGTTGTCCTGCCTTCCCGTAATTTTATAGACCTCTTCATTGACTGAATCGAGTTCGTCCTGAATCTGGTCCGCTGTTTTTTTCGTCAGATCCGGATGGTGAAACGAATGGTTGCCGATAATATGCCCTTCATCAGACATGCGCTTAATCAACTCAGGCTGATCCTTTACGAAATGCCCGGTGACAAAAAAGGTTCCTGTTACGCGGTGTTTTTTTAAGACATCAAGCACTTTTGGCGTATAGCCATTTTCGTAGCCGTTATCAAACGTTAAGTAAATCGTTTTTTCCTTTGTATTGCCTAAATAAAACGCGCCATATTTTTCAATTAAACGGTTTAGCTGCTTCCCGGCATCAGGCGGCTGATGATTGACACTTCGTTTAAAGCCCCAGTTAATCGGGTCATTTGGCACCGCTGTCGCCTGTACTGCGCCCCCGGCAAGCAAGACGGCGGCGCAGCATATTGAACACATCCACTTCATGGCCAGCGCTCCTTCTGCATTTTTTTATATTTTACAGAAAGGCGCTTCGTTTTATACTGACGCTTTATGTCAAAATAAAAAACCGCGGCGTGCGCGCGGTTCTATTCCCAGTCTTTTTTAAAGCGTTCGTATTTGGCTTCCAGGTCATCAAGCATGCTGATGAGCCTATCTATATCTTCAACTTCGGTTGCTTCAGGGTCTAATGAATCAATGACATTCATAAACATGTCGAGTCTGTTCTTTAAATAATCAAGCTGCTGATCCTTATTGTTTACGGCGTTTCCCATTCTGTTCCTCCATTCATTTTTTATTATGGTAGCTCATTTTTTCCCGTTTTTCAATCACTCCGCTACTTGCGCACTTATCAAATCAGGTCTAAAATTAACTGTTGGCAGCATTAGTATGCCCCATTTATAAAGGAGTTAGATAGTCATGACACAAAACACGAAGCTGCGTCCCATTACACCTGAGTTTGACCCTTGGGAAGCCTATATGGATGTTGAACAGTATGGAGACATGCAGCTGACAAACGTTGAATTTACAACGACGACACTGTGCAATATGAGATGTGAGCATTGCGCTGTAGGCTATACATTGCAGCCTAAAGACCCGAATGCTCTGCCTATAGATCTTCTGTTAAAACGGCTGGAGGAAATTCCGCGCCTGAGATCCATCAGTATTACAGGCGGAGAGCCGATGCTTTCTTTAAAATCAGTAAAGGAATATGTCGTTCCGTTATTGAAATACGCCCATGAACGGGGCGTGCGGACGCAGATCAATTCTAACCTGACCCTTGATATTGATCGATACGAATGGATTATTCCGTATCTTGATGTCCTGCATATTTCTCATAACTGGGGTACAGTTGAGGATTTTGCTGAGATCGGCTTTGCTATGATGGACAGAAAACCGACCTTCGAACAGCGGGCGCGTTATTTTGAAAAAATGATCGAAAACAGCCGCACGCTCGTGGATGCCGGGGTGATGGTTTCTGCAGAAACGATGCTGAACAAACGCACACTTCCGCATATTGAGCATATTCACCGCCAAATCACAGAAGATATGAAATGTCAGCGTCATGAAGTCCATCCAATGTACCCGAGCGATTTCGCAAGCGCTCTTGACTCTCTCAGCCTGAAAGAGATGAGACAGGCCATTCACCGTTTGCTGGATATTCGTGATGAAAAGACGTGGATGCTGTTCGGGACACTGCCGTTTTATGCCTGCAGTGCGGACGAAGAGGATCAAAAGCTGCTTCGCCGGCTTCGCGCGGCGAAAAACGTCACAGTGAGAAACGATCCTGACGGCCGTTCCCGCCTGAATGTGAATATTTTCGACGGAAACATCATCGTGACTGATTTCGGCGACACACCGCCGCTCGGCAACATTCAGACGGACAGCCTCCCTTCCGCCTATGAAAAATGGAGAGAGACAAAGCTTGCAAAAGAGCTGAATTGCCACTGCCCGAATGTCCGATGCCTCGGGCCGAATGTTCTCGTCAAAAATAGTTATTATCAAGATGTGGATTTCACAAAACGTCAAGCCAGGAGTTAGATGCGAATGGAAGAAACACTTACAGAGATTTTCCAGAATAAAATCGTCGATATTCTTCTCGTTGCCGTCATTCTATGGATCAGTGTTTTTATCATCAACCGGCTGGTCCAGCTATTTTTTAAACGGACAGATTTTATTGAAGAAAGAAAAGAAAAAACGATTGAAAGCCTTATCCGTTCTGTCACCCAGTACACAGCGACAATCGCTTTTATTTTTTACGTTATTTCTTTATTTGTGCATGATTTCGGCAATATTTTAGCCGGGGCGGGTGTAGCCGGTATTGTCATCGGTTTTGGCGCCCAATCACTGATTAAGGATGTGCTGGCAGGTGTGTTTTTAATTTATGAACGCCAGCTGCACAAAGGCGATTATGTCACCGTCAACAATATGTTTAACGGGACTGTTGAAGAAATCGGCCTTCGCTCGCTACAAATCCGGGAATGGAGCGGGAAGCTGCTCACCATCAGCAACGGCGAGGTCAGACAAATAGAGAACTATAATATCGATTTTATGCGGATCACCGAATCCTTTCTCATCAGCTTTAAAGAAGACCCAGACCGTGTGTACGGCGTATTAGAAGAGGCATGTGACATGCTGAATGAAGAACTTCGAGACTCATTAAAGCTGGATGAATTCGGCAATCCGGCAGAGCCCTTTCAAATACATGGGATTACCGCATTGAATCAAATCAATCGCGGCGTGGAATTTACGGTAAAAGGCATGGTGAAAGATGACGATTATTTCAGCGCCAGCCTTGCAGTCAGACGGGTTCTTGTTCGAAAGCTCTATCAAAACAATGTGCAAATGCTTGAGGAAGCGGTCAGAATCGAGAGAACGCAATAAACGAAAAAAACTGATTCCGAGTTGGAATCAGTTTTTTGTTTATCTTGGCTGCGAAGCAAGCTGAAAACCAAATGTGACGTGGTCTTGAACCGGAATCCAAGCGCCGATTCCCTGTGACGTGACATTTTTCACGACTAGTTTTCGTTTATTCCCTTTCAGCACTAAGTACACTTCTCCGTAAGTCACTTTTCCTTTTTCATTCACAGCCGGTGCATACGCATTCAAATAACCCATTTTTTTAGGAGCGACTTTATAAATTTGATCCCGCTTTGTGCCCGCTCCGACAACCGTATCGAATGCCAGCGGAAGATTCGTTTTCTTCATCGCTTTTAGCATCATCATGCTTTTGACATCTTCAGCGTTTGGAACCTTAGCTGTCAGGCCGCCCTTCACTTTGTACTGTTGTTCCTGGGCATAATGCATTTCAGCTGTTTCTTTTCCGCCGCGGTTATCCGCACGGTTTGTATTGATTTTTTTGTATTCCCAGTTTGCGACTGTTTCATTTGATTCATAGCCGAGCGCCCATTTCCCGAGAAATATTGTCGCCCGGTAGCCTACCGCGAGCGGTGTGCCGGATACGTTGGATTCATTCAGCATTTTGATGAGGTGCGGGTTTTCAATCTTCACCTCAGAATGATCGAGCAATTCCTTTGCAAGCTTGCTCGGCTGAAGCATCGGCTGATCCTGTGAAGCATTCGGATACGTGTTTTCCTTCGAAATGCTTGCAACTGAGTCAGGAACCTTAAACTGCTTTTTCGCGTGGATGGGCTGAACGCCGAAAAAACTAAAGAATAACAACACGATAAGTGTGGAATGAAATAGCTTTTTCATTATATCACTCTTTCTATGGCATTTTCCCTTAGTCTTTTCATCCCGCTTTATTGTTATCCATCATTTTTTAAGGTTATAGAAGGAAAAAGCCGATCGCCATAATGACATAGGCGGCAAGCAGCGTCGCCCCTTCAAACCAGTTGGAATCGCCGTCATTCGAAATCGCGATCATCAAGAGAACGGACGATACCATCGCCACGAGCTCCGGCAGCGTGAACACAAGCGGCATGCTTACCGGGAAGAAGATGGAACAGATCACAAGAACCGGTGCAACAAACATAGCAATCTGCAGCGTCGAACCCACTGCGATTTCAACAGCAACGTCCATTTTATTTTTATAGGCCATGATGACGGCGGACGCGTGCTCCGCGGCATTACCGACAATCGCCACGATGATGACCCCGATAAACAGCTCACTCCAGCCGAACTGCTCAGCTACAGAGTGGAACGTGTGAACCAGGTTTTCAGATATGTATGCCACTGCAATCGTAGCCGCAAACAAGACAATTGTGGCCATCTTGCCTGACCACTCCGGCTCTTCCTCTTCCACATGCTGGCCGTCATTGTTCTTCGGCTGATAAACACCGCGGTGCGTGACGAGTTTAAAATACAGAGCCGCCACATATAACAGCATTAATATAATGCTGATGCCGATGCTTAAATTAAGCTTGCCCACGTCGCCCATCCCTACAGAAAATACCTCCGGAATGACAAAAGCGACAATGATGGCAAAAATCAATAGACCGGAGTTATGGCGCGCATCATGAATATTAAACTCCTGCCGCTTATATTTTAAACCGCCGACAAAAAACGATAGCCCGGCCACCAGCAGCAGATTCCCCAGCACTGAACCGGTTAAAGAGGCAAGCACGATACCGGTCAGGCCCTCCTTCAGTGCAAATAGAGAGATGATTAACTCAACCGCATTCCCAAAGGTGGCGTTCAACAAACCGCCGATCCGCGGGCCTGCGATGATTGATAATGATTCTGTCGCCCTTCCCATATAGCTTGCAAGCGCGATAATCGTTACGCAATACAAGGCAAAGAGAATGACAGAAGGCCAATGCATCAAACTGCCGATTACAGAAAGCGGAACACCCGCCGCCACTAAAATAAAAAAAATACGATTCATAGTGAATTGGCTCCTTTTATATGACTTGTTTTATTTGTATTCTTCACAAAAATCATCATGATTACACGAGGTCGCATGTTCACATGTGATATAGGCTTTTTTCAGGTTGCCTGCTATTGGAAAACATTGTACGATCAACATAGATTCCATATAAGGAGAACAGACACGATGTCACGATTTCATTTTTTTATCCTAGTCTTGCTCGTTTCCATTTCCGGGTTTTCACAAGGCATGCTGCTGCCTGTCATCTCGATCATCTTTGAAACAAATGGGGAATCGGCCGCTATTAACGGCCTGCATGCGACGGGACTCTATATCGGCGTGCTTTTGGCTTCGCCGTTTATGGAAGCGCCGCTTAGAAAGCTCGGATTTAAGCCGCTGATTGTCATCGGGGGAAGCATTGTCATTTTAAGCTTGTTTGGATTTATTTGGCTTCAGTCCGTTTGGATCTGGTTCCTGCTTCGCCTGTTTATCGGAATCGGCGACCATATGCTTCACTTTTCTACGCAAACGTGGGTGACTTCGATGTCATCAAAACAAAATCGCGGAAGAAACCTGTCTGTTTACGGACTTTCCTTCGGCCTTGGCTTTGCCGCGGGTCCTTTCATGGTTCCGCTTGTCAAGCTGAGCCCGGCGCTGCCTTTTATCGTGTCCGGCTGCTTCAGCCTGTTTGCGTGGCTTTTTGTTTTCTTTCTACAAAATGCATACCCGGAAACCAATCCTCACGAAACCAAATCAGACAATAGCTTCAGGCGGTTTTATCAAGCGTTACTCTTTGGGTGGGTTGCCTTTATGCCCACATTCGGCTACGGCTTTCTTGAGACGGCGCTAAATGGAAGCTTTCCTGTATATGCGCTCCGGCTGGGGATATCTGTGGACGCAGTGGCGCTGATCCTTCCCGCATTTGCGATTGGAAGCATTATTTTTCAGTTTCCGCTCGGCATCCTCAGCGATAAATACGGGCGGCGAAATGTGCTGCTTGTGATTTTGCTGACAGGAGCGCTTTGCTTTTTGATCGCCGGCGTATTCCCTTCGCCTTACGTGATCGGATGCTGCTTTTTTATGGCGGGAATGGCAGTCGGATCAACCTTTACACTTGGCATCAGCTATATGACAGACCTTCTTCCTCCCCACTTGCTGCCGGCGGGGAACCTGCTTTGCGGCATTACATTCAGCCTTGGCAGCATCCTCGGGCCGATTGCCGGCGGCTGGTATATGCAGACATTTGACAGCGCAAACTTATTTTATTTCATTACCCTCACGCTTAGCGGTATCTGGCTAGCTCTTGTGCTGGGCAAACCGAAAAGCTGGTCACCAGCCGAAACCTATTCTTCATCTTCATAAACAAAAAGCCTAAAACGGTTTGCGTTTTAGGCTTTTTGTCATCTTTTCAGCTTGAGTCAATGCAAGTTTGCCGCATGTTAAAGCCTCCTGACATGACATCAGGAGGCTTTTATGCTAATGATAGCCGTTTTGCCCGTTGGCGCTTCCGCTTGTTTTATGGCTCGGTTTGCTTTTCGAATTTTGTTTGTTATGGCTTCCGCCTTTTTTCTTGCTCATCACGATAGCCCCCCGACATCAATTTGAACCGAAGTTCATTTATAGGATGCGCTAATGGTAGGGATTTTCATCAGGAAGCTTTTTACGTTTATGTAAAAGAGCGTTGATTTCTCCCCCAAGGATAATTAAAATGCCGCTCAAGTAAAACCAAATCATCAGAACGATGATTCCCCCGATGCTTCCATATGTGGCGCTATAGTTCGCAAATGTGCTGACGTAAAATGAAAACAGGGTGCTTACAACGATCCATCCAACGGCCGCAAACAAAGCGCCCGGCATGACAAAACGGAGGGATAGTTTTTGGTTCGGCGCGATAATATACAGGGCGGAAAAAACGATCAGCAGCACAAGCGGGCTGACCCCCCAGCGCACTGCAGACCAAACGGATAAAAACAGATCCGATGCGCCGACGAAGTCTGAAGCAAGCACCCCGATCTGCCGGCCGAATACCGGCAGAAGCAAGGCCACTAAAATCGTAAATACCATGGCAATCGTCAAAAAAATTGAGGTTAGACGAACGATGATAAAAGAGCGGTTTTCATCCACTTCATACGCGTGGTTTAGCGATCGGACGATGGCGTTCATTCCATTAGACGCTGACCACAAAGCCGCGATAATCCCGAATGACAGCAAACCGCCATTTCGGTTGTTTAAGGTTTGTTGGGTAATGGATTCAACGAGGGACATCGCGCTGGCGGGCGCGTATTGTTTGACAACTCCCAGAACATCATCGGTAGAAATCGGAAGATACGCGGTGAGCGTCAGCATAAAAATCAAAAACGGAAACAATGACAAGAGAAAAAAATACGCCAGTTCCGCTGATTTGCTCGGCCCCTCATGCAGGGTGTATCTGCTGAAAAGCTCTTTCAAAAAATTCATGTCGCCTCACCTCGCATGTTGATCATTTTTTTGAAAAATGCTCTTTCGTTTCTTGCACAAGCTCCATCACTTGCGGCGTTGTTTTCTTCAGCTCTTTCACCTGCTGATTGACAAACCCGACTTCATTGGACAAGGATTTTGCCAGCTTCTTGGCTTCATCCATTTTTGTAATGACCGTGTTTTTCAACAGCTCCGGATTGCTTTTATACAGTGAAAGTTTATGCTTGCATGTCAGCCATCTCATGCCGCATGCCTGTCTTGTCGGCTTATGGAGCAGCGATAATGCTGCGCCTGCCGCAGCTCCGAGAAAAATACCTTTCAGCATCAAACGTTCGTTGTTCATGCAAATTCTCCTTTCACTTACAGTTGTTTTTCTTTTTGAATGGCTGTAAGCAGCTGCTCACAGCCCGATTTGATTAATTGACAGACCTCTTCAAAGTTCCCTGTGTAGTAAGGATCGGGAACATCGGCCAGATCTGAATCTTCAACATAGTCCAAGAGCCTTTTGATATGCGGCGTGTTCTTAAAACCCGCCATGCTTCTGAGACTCCCGATATTTTCTGCATCCATCGCAATCACGTAATCAAAATCGTCCAGATCCTGTTCGCTGACTTGCCTCGCCAGCATGCCCTCAAAGCTGATTCCTTCTCTCTGCAAGATCTCCTGTGTTCCTGCATGCGGCGGATTGCCGATGTGCCAGCCGCCGATACCGGCTGAGTCCGTCTTGATTTTCCCCTCTAATCCTTTTTTGGCTGCCAAGTCCCGAAACATCGCTTCTGCCATCGGAGACCGGCAAATGTTTCCTAAACAAACAAATAACACGCTTATCATGTTGTACAACCTCCCTATTCTTTGCCCATATTTCTCTAAAAAAAAACCTTCATGACTATCTTAGTAGGATGTTCATTTTCTTTTCAACTGATGTCTCCACTTTTTTGAAAACAAGAGCTTGCTCTTAGAATAGGGTTTTTTTCTGATTGAATTCTGTTAGAATAAAACATACCGAATATCGAGCTAAGAAAGGATGGAGCCATTTGTCCAGCCCAAATACAGAAACATTAACTCAAATGATTGAAGAGATTTCCCAAAAACTGAACATGCTGAATGTCGGCGTGATCAAAGCGGAGGATTTTAGCGATGAGAAGATCGAAGACCTCACGTACCTTCACAGCATGGTGATGAAAAAAGAATCATTCAGCCCTAGTGAAATGCAAGCGATTGCTCAAGAACTAGCCTCGCTTCGAAAGTAATGGAGACTGGCCGGAAACCCGGCGAGTCTTTTTTATCATTTTTTCTTAAAATAGGTCATGAAAACAGCAAAATGTTCGAATCAGATGTGAAGGAGTACAAGCATGAAAACGACATCTATCAAAACAGCCTCCGGAATGTATATCAACTACTTCTTTCTGGGAATGGTCAACATTATTCTCGCATCCAATATGTCCTCCTTAACAAAACAGTGGAATACCGACCCGACCGGCATCAGTTATGTCATTGCCGCTATCGGATTTGGCAAGCTGCTGACCTATGGCGTTTCCGGCGTGTTATCAGATAAAATTGGCAGAAAGCCGCTTGTTGTCGCTTCTGCGGGAATCATGTCCGTCTTTTTAGTCGGTATTCCTTTATCACCTAGCTATGAACTTGCGTTTGTGTTCGCCTTATTAGCTGGAGCCGCAAACTCGGCAATGGATGCCGGCACCTATCCAGCCTTAACCGAACTTTTCCCGGGTGCTCCCGGATCGGCAAATGTCTTGGTCAAAGCCTTTATGTCTGTCGGGGCCGCACTTTTGCCGCTTGTGATCACATATTTAGCAGACCACGGCATGTCTTATGGAGTTGCTTTTTATCTCCCGGCAGCAGTCTATGCGCTGAATATCGTTTATTTATCAACACTTTCGTTTCCCAAGAAACAGAAAAAAACCACTAACAGCGCACAACAGGAAGCTCCGGCTTTCTTGTCTGAACCCGTTTTTCGAAAAGAAGGCGCCGCATTGATCATGATCGGGTTTACATCAACGGCTTTATTTACGGTCTCTCAAATCTGGCTTCCGAGCTATGCTCAAAAAGCAGCTGGTTTGGCTGAATCAGCTTCCGTGCAATTGCTGAGCTATTACAGCATCGGATCTCTGACATCCGTTTTATTATTGGCCGTTCTGCTGAACAGATGGGTAAAGCCAGTCATGATTACGCTCTTATATCCTGTGATGACTTTATGTACACTCGCAGTCATGCTGACGGTTCATGTGCCAATTGTGCTGGATATCACCGCTTTTTTCTTAGGCTTTTCAACCGCGGGTGTGTTTCAAATCTCCATTACATTAATGACAGAGCTTTTCTGGAAACGCAAAGGTACCGTTACCGGAATTGTAGCGACGGCTTCAAGCATCGCGTCGATTGTGCTGCCGATTGCCACCGGGCTTATCGCAAAAGCGGGAGGCATCGCCCATATCTTTATGTTCGACTTCTGCATTGCGGTCCTCGGAACAGCCGCAGCCGCCTTCTTGTATTATAGATACAGGAAACTGACGGGTGCTCAGGCTGATGTCAAACTGTAATCAACAAAAAACGGACGCCCCGCGGGCGTCCGTCGTTTTCTTATTTCTCAAGCAATGCCAACGATTCACGATTAAACGCCGGAATATCATCCGGTGTGCGGCTTGTGACCAATTGATCTTGGCAAACAACCACTTCCTTGTCCACAACGTCGGCACCTGCGTTTTCCATGTCAACGCGAATGGACGTGTAGCCTGTCGCTTTACGGCCATCGAGCGCTTTCGCGTTGATTAAGAGCTGCGGGCCGTGGCAAATGGCGAATACCGGCTTTTTGTCAGTCATAAACGCTTTCGTAAACTGAACGAAACGGTCATCGGCGCGAAGCTGATCTGGTGAAAATCCTCCGGGAATCAACAGCGCGTCAAAGTCTGAAGGGTTTACGTCGTCAATGGACGCGTCAACCGTCACTTCCGCGTTCCCCTGCTTGCCTTTTACGGTTTTGCCTTTTTCATTTTCGATAACAGTCAGTTCATGTCCCGCATCTTTAAAGGCTTTCGCAGGCTCAGTGTATTCGCTGTCCTCAAAATAATCTGTCAAAACAACTGCAATTTTTTTCCCCATTTTTCATAACCTCCCGTTTAATCTGTCTACATAAAACACTCTTCCCCAGCCACACTAAAATAAACATTTTCGCAGGCCAGAGAAACGATAAGCATAAATGCCCATCATTTGCCGTTTGACGATATTACATAATACTCATTTTTCTCCCTTTTACAATAATTATAAAGAAATACCTACAAATAGTAACAAAATATTCTTACAATAGGAGCTGTAACACAAATTTCGTTGAAAGGTGGAGAACTGGTGAGAATACAGAAAAGACGAACGTACGTCGGCAACATTCTCCGTATTCTTTTGCCCCCTATTATGATACTTAGCCTAATCCTCCCAACACCACCCATTCATGCAAAAGAAAGCGCGGCCCCTCAAGTGCATCTGAGTATTTTGGCCACGACTGATATTCATGCCAACATGATGGATTACGATTACTACAGCGACAGAGAAACGACGGATTTCGGGCTGGCAAGAACGGCACAACTGATCCAAAAGCACCGCCAGCAAAACCCCAATACCCTGCTTGTGGATAACGGAGACTTGATTCAAGGGAATCCGCTTGGAGAATACGCGGTGAAGTATGAAAAAGACGACATTATCTCCGGCGCGAAAACCCATCCGATTATCAGTGTCATGAATGCGCTGGATTATGATGCCGGCACGCTGGGCAATCATGAATTCAACTACGGGCTCGACTTTCTCGACGGCACGATCAAAGGAGCCGAATTCCCGATTGTAAATGCAAACGTCAAAACAATAAGCGGGAAAAACCGTTATACGCCGTATGTCATTACAGATAAAACCGTCACTGACGAAAACGGCCATGAGCAGAAAGTAAAGGTCGGCTACATAGGCTTCGTTCCGCCGCAAATTATGACATGGGACAAAAAGCATCTCGAAGGTCAGGTGCAAGTGCAGGATATCGTAGAATCCGCCAATGAAACGATCCCGAAAATGAAGGCGGAAGGCGCAGATGTCATTATCGCCCTCGCCCACAGCGGCATTGAAAAACAAGCCCAATCGCCAGGCGCGGAAAATGCCGTATTTGACCTAGCCACAAAAACAAAAGGCATTGACGCGATCATCTCTGGCCATCAGCACGGACTCTTCCCATCCGTCGAGTATGCGGGTGCTGCCCAATTCGATGTTGAAAAAGGCACGATTAACGGCATTCCAGTCGTCATGCCAAGCAGCTGGGGCAAATACTTGGGCATGATTGACCTTAAACTCGAAAAGACGGACGGCTCATGGAAGGTGGCAGATTCCAAGGCCAGTATTGAATCTATCGCAGGCAACGTCACATCCGGTAATGAAACCGTTACAAACACCATCAAACAAACGCATCAAAACACACTGGAGTATGTCAGAAAACCAGTCGGCAAAACAGAAGCCGATATTAACAGTTTCTTCGCGCAGGTGAAAGATGACCCTTCCATTCAGATTGTGACCGATGCGCAAAAATGGTACGCCGAAAAAGAAATGAAGGGTACCGAATACAAGGACCTCCCGATTTTGTCCGCTGGAGCGCCGTTTAAAGCGGGCGGCAGAAACGGAGCCAATTACTATACGAATATTCCGGCCGGAGATCTCGCCATTAAAAACATCGGTGACTTGTATCTTTACGATAATACCATTCAGATTGTCAAGCTGACTGGAAGCGAGGTCAAGGACTGGCTTGAGATGTCAGCAGGCCAATTCAATCAAATTGACCCGTCAAAAGGCGGCGATCAAGCCTTGCTGAATGACAATTTCCGATCCTATAATTTTGACGTGATTGACGGTGTCACATATCAGGTCGATGTGACAAAACCGGCGAAATACGATGAGAACGGAAAAGTCATCAACGCGAATTCTTCCCGGATCATCAACCTTTCCTATGAAGGCAAGCCCATCAGCACGAATCAGGAATTTCTCGTCGTCACCAATAATTATCGTGCGTCCGGAGGCGGCGGTTTCCCTCACCTGACAAGCGATAAGATTGTCCACGGCTCCGCGGTTGAAAACAGGCAGGTGCTGATGGATTACATTCTTGAACAGAAAACAGTCAATCCAAAAGCGGACAACAACTGGTCAATCGCACCTGTTTCCGGCACGAATTTGACGTTTGAGTCCTCCCTTTTGGCCAAGCCATTTGCGGATAAAGCAGACGACGTCGCATATGTAAGTGAGGCTGCGAATGAGGGCTATGGTGTATACAAGCTGCAATTCGACGATGATTCAAATCCTGAGCCACCTAAGGACGGACTGTGGGATCTGACTGTCATGCACACAAATGATACGCATGCCCACCTCGATGACGCGGCGAGACGAATGACGAAAATCAACGAGGTTCGAGACGAAACAGACCGCAACATTCTCCTTGATGCGGGAGATGTGTTTTCCGGTGACCTGTATTTCACAAAATGGAATGGTTTAGCCGATTTGAAATTGATGAACATGATGGGCTATGACGCCATGACCTTTGGAAACCATGAATTTGATAAAGGTCCGGCAGTGCTTTCTGATTTTCTCAGCGGAAACAGCGCAACAGTCGATCCAGCCAACCGTTATCACTTTGAAGCGCCTGAATTTCCAGTCGTCAGCGCAAACGTCGATGTGTCAAATGAACCTAAGCTGACTTCATATGTCAAAAAGCCGCAAACCTTTACAGCAGGTGAAAAGAAAGAGCCCGGCATCCACCCTTACATTCTGTTAGATGTTGACGGTGAGAAAGTCGCCGTATTCGGTCTGACTACGGAAGATACAGCCACCACCTCAAGCCCGGGCAAAAGCATCGTATTTCATGATGCGTTTGAAACAGCGCAAAACACAGTGAAAACGATTCAGGAAGATGAAAAAGTAAACAAAATCATCGCTTTAACCCATCTCGGGCATAACCGCGATCTTGAGCTGGCCAAGAAAGTAAAAGGCATTGACTTGATTATCGGCGGGCATACGCACACCCTCGTAGACAAAATGGAGGTTGTGAACAACGAAGAGCCGACGATCGTGGCGCAGGCAAAAGAATACGGCCAATACTTGGGACGTGTCGATGTCGTGTTTGATGAAAACGGCGTAGTGCAAACTGACAAATCAAATCTGAGCGTGCTGCCAATTGATGAACATACGGAAGAAAACACAGAAGCAAAAAAAGAGCTTGATCAGTTCAAACATGAATTAGAGGACGTCAAAAATGAAAAAGTCGGCTATACGGATGTGGAGCTTGACGGCCAGCGTGAGCATGTGCGCACGAAGGAAACGAACCTCGGAAACTTCATTGCGGACGGCATGCTCGCAAAAGCGAAAGAAGCAGCAGGCGCCAGAATAGCGATCACAAATGGCGGCGGCATCAGAGCCGGCATTGACAAAGGCGATATTACACTCGGCGAGGTGCTGAACGTCATGCCGTTCGGCAACACGCTTTATGTGGCCGACTTAACCGGAAAACAAATTAAAGAAGCCCTTGAACAAGGCTTAAGCAATGTGGAAAACGGAGGCGGCGCCTTCCCTCAGGTGGCCGGAATCCAATATACGTTTACATTAAACAAGGAACCCGGACACCGAATTCTTGACGTCAAACTCGAATTACCTAACGGAGACACGGTTCATCTCGATTCCGATAAGACCTATCGCGTGGCAACGAATAACTTTGTCGGCGCCGGAGGAGACGGATACTCTGTCTTTACGGAAGCGTCCCATGGTGAAGACCTTGGTTACGTAGATTATGAGATTTTCACTGAACAGCTGAAAAAACTAGGAAACAAGGTCTCTCCTAAAATCGAAGGACGAATCAAAGAAGTATTCCTTCCGACAAAGCAGAAGGACGGCAGCTGGACACTTGATGAAGACAAATTCGCAATTTATGCCCAAAATACCAACACGCCGTTTGTCTACTATGAAACATCTGAAGGATCTCAGGAAAAGCCTATCAATCTTAAAGTAAATGAAGATCAGGTTAAACGTTTGAAAGAAAGAGAGTCAGATCCTTCATTGACAGTGTTCAACTACTGGTACAGCATGAAGCTGCCAATGGCGAACCTCAAAACCGCAGACACAGCAATCGGCATCAAGTCAACGGGAGAATTGGACGTTTCACTTGCAGATGTGTATGACTTTACAGTGAAGCAAAAAGGAAAAGAATTGAAATCATTCAAGGAGCCTGTACAGCTTTCGCTTCGCATGTTTGATATTGAAGAAGCTCATAACCCTGCTATTTACCATGTTGACCGGAAAAAGAAAACATTCACTAAGACAGAACAGGGTTCAGTTGACGATGATATCGTGACAGGATATACAACCCATTTTAGTGAATACACGATCTTAAATTCCGGTGCGAACAATAAACCGCCGGCATTCCCGTCCGATCAGCCGACAGGCGGTGATGACGGCAGCAATGGCGGAGGCTCCGACAAACCAGGCGGAAAACAGCCGCCTGACGGGAGCGGAGGAAAAGATACACCTCCCGGCACTGAACCAACAAACGGATCGGGAGGAAACGGATCAGACGGATCGGGAACGGACGGCCCGGCTGGCGGCTTGCTTCCGGACACAGCCACATCCATGTACTCGTTTCTCTTGGCCGGATTACTGATCAGCGCGCTCGGAACGGCATTGTACTTGCATCAGAGGAGAAAACAAAATAAAGCGAATCAAGCATAAAAAAGAGCTGCTCGTTTTGCGAGCAGCTTTCTTACTTTAAACCCATTTCACAACATCTTCAACAGCAGATCTTGTTTTCGGACGAGGGTCTCTCACACGGTAGCCAAACGCCACCATCACAGAAATGTCGAAGCTTCCGTTTTCCAGAAGGCCTTCTTCTTCAAGAATACGGTGAATGTGATCATACTGGAAACCTTCCACAGGGCAGGAATCAACGCCGATTTGCGCAGCGGCAGTCATCATGTTGCCAAGCGCAATATATGTTTGTTTTGAAGCCCAGTCAAACAATGTTCTGTCACTTTCAAGCAAATGCAGATCGTGTTTCTGGAACTCTTCCGTTTTGCTGAGATAGCCTTCGTAAACGTCCTGAGGCATTTGTTTTACTTCTTTTAAATGATGTTTGATGTAGTCCGCATCGTATTTGATATCCTTCGCTGTACGCGCAAGAATCAGAACGAAATGGCTTGCGGTTGGAAGCTGCTTTTGCGCGCCCCATGTGTATTCGCGAAGCTTCTCGCGAAATTCCGGATTTTGAACGACAACGAATTTCCAAGGCTCAAGGCCGAGTGAACTCGGAGACAGTCTTCCTGTTTCTAAAATAAATTCAAAATCGCTGTCTGATACTTTTTTATTCGGGTCAAATTCCTTTGTCGCATGTCTGAAATGGTATGCGTCCAGAATTTGTTTCTTTACATCTGCCATGTTAAACACCTCTCCTTTTGGTTACTCTCATCTCTATTGTAGCCATTATGATAAAAAGTAAAAGTACGCACATTTTTGTTGGATAGTATCAATTTTGATACCAAACAAAAAAAGCGCGCTGCCGCAGGCAGGCGCCTCTCATTTCCCCCGACGCGCAAAATCCACAAAGCGGAGTTTGTCAAGGCGGTGTCTGCTTTCCGTATATTGAAAGAGACTCGAATCCTCCAAAAAGACGTAGTTTCTCACCACGACCATATGGTCATAACCGCGCAAATCGAGCAGCTCTGACGGAGTCTCCAGCCCGAATTTGTATACAGTTGTTTTCGTTTCTTTGCCAAGCATTTGCGCGAGCTCCTTGAAACTGACATGGCCTGAGACAGAAAACTGCATTTTTTCACGGTTGAGAACGATCGATCCCTTCCCCCTGATTTTCTGGATATAGCCGTTTTGCGCAAGCATATGAAGCGCTTTGCTGACCGTTTCTCTTGATGTATCATGCTGTGCGGCCAAGTCGTGTTCAGACGGAAAATTATCTCCTCCGCTTTCCACCGGCCGTCTTCAATGTGTTGTGCGATGTCTTTATAAATTGTGATCAATTTATTCACCTTCATTATGGACCACCCAGCTTAGTTTAGATCGTTTCGTTACATGCAGTCCACAATTTTTAAGGCGCTTTCATCCCAGTCGGGGAATATCTACACCAGACAAGGTTACCCTAAAAGTCACAAACACTTTATGCATAAGATAATGAAAAAGCGGGTGAGCCTCTATGAATAAACGCGACAAAGCGCTTCAACTCATCAAGGAGCTTGAAAATAATCAGGACAGGCCGATATCTCCCGATTTGAAGGAAAATCTCGATACGCTGACCTTATTAACAGAAGGGTGCTCAGATATTGTATTTAGGCAATTTGACTTTGGAAACGGGCTGTGCGGATTTATTGTTTATATCGAAGGAATTATAAAATCGGAACATATCCAAGACCACGCTCTCCGCCCTTTCTTGAGGCATCTGACGGATCAGATAGATGACCATGAAGAGTCGCTGCAAAACACACTATCGATTTCAAGCGTTGCGTCAGAAACAAGTGTAAGCAAAGTGGCTGAATCCATCATTGAGGGGAACGCGGTTTTATTCGCCGACGGACATTCAAAAAGCCTGATCTTGAAAATCAAGGGCGGCCAAAGAAGAAGCATTGAAGAACCGATAACAGAATCGACCATAAGAGGATCGAGAGAGGGCTTCACTGAAAGCCTCAGGGTCAATACTGCTCTTGTGCGTTTTCGAGTCAAAACGCTCCAGCTTAAGATGATATCGTTTAAAATCGGCACGAAAACCAAAACTGACATTGTCTTGGCCTATATTGACGGGCTTGCCGATCCAAAGGTTATTGACAAAGTGAAAAAAAGAATCAAAAACATCAAGATAGATGCCGTGTTAGAAAGCGGATATATTGAGGAGTTTATCGAGGATGACACGTACTCGCCTTTCCCCCAGCTGCAATATACAGAAAGGCCCGATACCATCGCCGCTCAGCTTCTCGAAGGCCGATTCGCCATTTTTACAGATAATACGCCTTTTGTTTTAACAGGCCCGATCACGTTTTGGCAGCTGATGCAGGCCAGTGAGGATTACTATGAGCGCTATTTGATGTCTAACTTAATCCGTTGGCTGCGTTATATGTTTTTATTCGTTGCTCTTTATTTGCCGGCTATTTATGTTGCCGTAATTACATACCATCAGGACTTAATGCCAACCAACTTAATGTTCAGCGTGGCATCTGCCCGTGAACCGATACCTTTCCCCGCCATCGTGGAAGCATTGATAATGGAAATTTCCTTTGAGGCTCTCCGTGAAGCGGGTGTGCGCCTGCCAAAAACCATCGGCCAGACCGTCAGCATTCTCGGGGCCCTTGTCATCGGGACAGCCGCCGTTGAAGCCGGGATTGTGTCTGCCCCGATGGTGATCATCGTATCGTTAACAGGGATCGCGTCCTTTACCATTCCAAGGTTTAATTTAGCCATTTCGATCAGAATGCTGCGATTCCCCTTTATGTTTTTGGCAAGCATCTTCGGGATATTCGGCATTATGCTCGGCACGATTATTTTAGTGCTTCATTTATGCAAACTGCAATCGTTCGGCGTCCCTTATTTATCGGGAATTTCTCCGTTTAAACGTGATGAAGTAAAAGATATTTTTGTGCGGGCACCTTGGTGGACGATGACAAGACGGCCAAGCACGTATTCTCGAGAAAACGGACAGAAGGGAGAAAGAAGAGAGGAAACTCATGATGAAGAAAACAATATTTAAGGCTGTTATTCCGCTTCTCGTTTGTATACCTCTCGCCGGCTGTTGGGATCGGACGGAAATCAATGACATTGCGTTTGTTGTCAGCTCCGCGATTGATAAGAAAAAAGACAAATATCAAGTAGCATTGGAGATTCCCTTAGTCGGACAGTTAGGCGGACAGACAGGGGGCGGCGGCGGAACTGCCGGTTCAGAAACATGGTATGTTGATTCAGCTTCCGGCACGACGATCAGGGAAGCGAGCAACAAACTGCAAACCGCCTTGTCCCGGACGATCAATACGTCCCACAGGCGTACGGTCGTTGTTGGAGAAGATATGGCGAGAGAAGGCATCGCCCCAGTT
The DNA here is from genome assembly GCF_053903245.1 of Bacillus sp. K7. Lineage (NCBI taxonomy): Bacteria > Bacillati > Bacillota > Bacilli > Caryophanales > Bacillaceae > Bacillus > Bacillus sp. K7. The sequence continues at coordinate 851,166 of NZ_CP096406.1, read as the reverse complement.
TTTGATATTTTAACGCGAAATCCGCAGAACAGATTAACGGCATTACTATTAATCAGCCGGGGTGAAGCGCGCGATATTATCAATACTGAAGTACAGCTGGAACAGTTTCCAGCGGAGATGATTCGGGAGCTGGCCATTATGTCCACAAACCGCCCCGTTTTTTTAAGCAGGTTCATGTCTGACCTATTAGAAAAAGGCAGTGATCCGTATGCGCCGGTCATCTCCTCCTCTAAAACAAAGCCTGGAGGGAAAGGAAAACCCAATTTAAAAATTGACGGGCTAGCGATATTCAAAAAGGACAGATTGGTTGATATTTTAAAAGATGAGCACATGAAAGCTGCCCTGATGTTACTGAATCAAGCCCGCCAGCCAGAATTCATATTAGACCTGCCGAATCAAATGGGGAAAGCGACGATTCAGCTTCAAAAGTCCAATGCATCCTTCCATGCGGCCGAAAAAAACGGAAAGCTGTCGATGACAATCGAGATTAGAGCCAAAGGCATCATTATGGAAAATCAAACCACTTATGAAACGAGAGAAAATGACCAATTTTACATTATACAAAAAGCATTAAACAGGGCGGTAAAGGAAGACGTGACCAGCACCGTCCATCGGCTTCAAAAGCGAAAGGCGGACCCGGCCGGCTTTCAAGACCAAACGATAAGAAGCATGAACATCACGAAGGATCTGTTGACAAAGGAATGGGACGAGGTCTATAAGGACATGGAGATTCATGTACAGCCAATTGTTACGATTGAACAAGGCGGAGTCTTATATAAAACGATCAGCCATTAATGGAGGTGCGTCTGCATGATCAATTATATTGTACAGGCATTGATTGTGTGCATTGCCATTTACGCATACGAGTGGAAGAATTTTCATTCCGCAAACACCGCCACGAAGTGGGTCTTCAGCCTGCTGGTTGCGGGAAGTACTTTTCTGTGGATTTATATGAGAGTGAACCCCCTGCTTCCGCGGCTGGGGCACCTGTTTAAATATATTCCGTTTTGAACATGACAGAAAGGATGTGCTTTATGGATAAGACCTCCGCATACCAAGGATTATTTTTCGGAGCGCTGTATACGCTAGCGGTCGGACTGAAGCATGCTCCGATCCTCATGATCGAATCGGCAAAACAAAACGCCTGGCACAGCTACATTCTCGGCGTTATTATCGTCATTCCGGCACTCTGGCTGATGCACAAGCTGATGAAAAAACAGGATAAAAATATCTATGAGCTGCTGAGCGATTCTTCACCAATTGCCGGCCGGTTTATCATTTTTCTGTTTTCTTTATATTTCCTGTTAATCAACGCTCATGATATCCGTTTTTTCATCAATCTGATTAATATTTTATTTCTCCCGAGAACACCGATGGCCGTTCTTGGAGGCGCCATTATTTTTGTGGCGATCTGCATTGCCAGAGAAGGAAAAGAAACGTTGACCAGAATGGCGCAGCTCTTTTTAATTCCATTCGGCACCTTGGTCTTGTTCCTTCCATTTACACTGGCCACGCAAATTGAGCTGCAAAATATAACACCGGTCTTTGAAGGGCCGGTCCAATACCTTCAGTCAGGTTTTTACGCCTTTGGGACAATGGGGGAATTAATCATCCTGCCGCTCCTCTTCTCAAGCCGGAGCGTCCCGCTGAAACACACCATTTTTGCGATACTGCTGGGAGCTTTATTGCTTGGTGTGATGTTATTTTCTTCAATTGCTGTCTTCGGTCCCAACCTGACATCTACTTTTTTTGATCCGGCTTATATGGTGATCAGGCAGATCCGCATTACTGATTTTCTGGATCGTTCAGACTTGATCATCGCGGCCTTATGGATTCCGGTCATTATGGTGAAGATAGCCGGTTCGCTTTATATTGTGGTATACGGGCTTTCCTTCTTACACTCAAAAATCGACCTGAACGCCATGTATACACCAACCGGCATGTTTTCGCTCGTATGCAGCTTTTGGTTCTTCCTAAATACAAATCAGCTGATCGACTTTAACAGAATCAAGCCGATCATCAATGTAGTCATTTCCCTTTTGCTTCCTTTATTCATCTATTTCATCATCAAAAGCAAAGCGATGTTCGGCGCCAAAGCAAAACACTAAGAGTTTTTGGCTTCTTTTGTCTCATAAACAGCATTCTGTTTCGTTTTTCCCCTGTCTTTCAAGTAGTACTGTTCAGATGTGAAAAACTCGGTATACAGCGCTTTTACCTTTCTGCTTAATAACAGCAGCGCGATAATATTCGGAACGACGATAAAAACCAATGCTAAGTCCAGAAAGCCCCAGATGGCTTTTGCTCCGCCTGCGGCCCCTATGATGATAGCCGCTAAATAAAAGATTTTGATCACATGTCCTGCCAGCCGCCCGAACAGAAATTCAGCTTGCTTCACGCCGTAAAAAATAACAACCATAATGGTCGATATCACAAAGAAGACAAGGGAAATCGAGACGAAGTACCCTCCTCCAGAACCATAATAGTGCTGGAATGCATCCGTCGTCAGTGCCGCCGGATCATTTGAGGCATTTCCCCCTGTCCAAACACCGGATGTAATGACGATAAACGCCGTGGTGGTGCAGACGATCAAGGTGTCAATGACAATGCCGATCACAGACCAAAACCCTTGCCTCACAGGGTGATCCGTCATGGCCGCCGCATGTGCAATCGGGGCTGTTCCCATTCCGGCTTCATTAGAATACAGCCCGCGGGCAAAGCCCCAGCGAACGGTTTCAGCCAGCGCAGCGCCAGCGAACCCTCCAACTGCTGAAGTTGAGGTAAACGCATTCGAAAAGATAAGAGAGAAAAACGCCGGAACCGCTGAAAGATTCGTGAGAAAAATCAGGAGGCCGGCCCCAACATATGCCCCTGCCATAATAGGCACGACGAACTCTGTTACTTTTCCAATCCGCTTTACCCCTCCTATTACCACTAATCCAATCAAAAACGCAATTCCGATTCCCGCGTATATTTTATTGAAAGAAAACGTTTCGGCAAGAGAGACTGAAACCGAATTCCCCTGAACCATAATGCTCGGGATCAGTTCCACGATCAGCGCAACAGAGAAAAATACGCCGAGCCACTTCATCCGCAGCCCTTTTGTTATGTAATACATCGGTCCTCCGACAAACTCCCCCTGCTCATTTTTTTCCCTGTAATGAACAGCAAGCACACTCTCAGAAAACTTAATCGCCATGGCAAATAAGGCAATAAACCACATCCAAAAAACCGCTCCGGGGCCGCCAAACATAATAGCGGCAGGCACACCGACAATGTTCGCCGCGCCGATTGTTGAGCTGAGGGCGGACGTCAATGCCTGAAGCGGTGTGACTGTACCCTCTCCCTTCGGCTTCTTTCCTACGCTGCCAATCGTTTGCTTAAAGATATATAAAGGATAACGAAATTGAAAACATTTCAGCAAAATGGTGAAATACAATCCCGTTCCCGTCAGCAAAATGATTAGCGGCGGCCCCCACAGCCAATCAGATATACGCTCTACCCATTCTAATAGTCGTTCCATCCCATCACCCTTTTTTCGTTTATGAGTCATTTCCCCCACGACGGATAAACATAAACATTTTAGACAGAGACCATTGGAACATAAAGAGGATGGCTTTTAAAAATCACCATCCTTCTGACAAGACAAATCAGCTGGAAGAAGGTCTGTCTCGTCCAAGCCGATCATATACTTTATTTTTGTAAAAAGCGGATGCCGGCTTTGAAAACATGCCTTTTTTGTCGACAAGCTTATCAAGCATGATCTGCTTTTCGGTTTTTTTTCCGATTAATTGTTCCCGTTCTTTTTCGTCAAGGCACTTTGCGATGAGGTGGTCGATGGTCATGAGTTCTTTTTTGAGCGCGCCCTCGTCCTCTGCCATTCCCGCACTTTTTAACATACGGTAGCTCATGCGGAGCGATTCCGGCAAGTGTGCCGCGTCATCCTTGGGCAGCGGTTTTCCCATTCCCGGCAGGTTTTCAAATTCTCCGTCTTTGATAGCCCGCTTTATTTTATCTTCAGACACAATATGGGAAAAATCCATCCTTTCACCTCTTTTCAGTGATTTCTTCTATTTTATCATACAGCAGCCGTTGTTCCATTTTATTCCTCTGTTTCTAGAAAGAAACCTTTTTTTACATTAGGCCATATGTAAAGGAAAACATTGATTCGACGGCGTTTTTCGCCACTTTTCCCACCAGACGATTTTCACTTTTCTAATCCGCTGATTCGTGTTATATTTGATACGTTCGTTTTTTCTATCGTTTCGCTCGAACTGTGATCGGAAAAAAGGAGTGTCACAATGAAAACATTTATAAAACAAAGAGGACTGGCCTTCTTCCTCATCGCGGTCGTCCTATTATGGATCAAAACATATGTCGGTTATGTCCTGAATTTCAACTTAGGAATAGACAACACGATACAAAAAATATTGCTTTTTGTGAATCCTCTCAGCTCAAGCTTATTCTTTCTTGGCTTTGGACTCTTGTTCAAGAAAAAATTACAGCAGACAGCCATTATAGTGATTCATTTTTTAATGTCTTTTTTACTGTACGCAAACATTGTGTACTACAGATTTTTCAATGATTTTATTACCATTCCGGTCATTATGCAGGCTAAAACAAACGGTGGCCAACTCGGTGACAGCGCATTTTCGCTGATGGGACCAGCTGACGTCTTTTACTTTATCGATACGATTATTCTGATCATCTTGGCGATTAAAGTGAACAAGCCTGCCGAAACGTCGAACAAAAAATCATTCCGAATCGTTCTTGCGTCTTCCATTCTTGTTTTCCTTATCAACCTGGCAGTTGCGGAATCAGACCGTCCTGAATTGCTCACAAGATCATTCGACCGAAACTATCTTGTGAAATACTTGGGAACATACAATTTCACGATTTATGACGCTGTCCAAAATATCAAATCCAACAGCCAGCGCGCGCTTGCCGATTCCAGCGACGTGACGGAAGTGGAAAACTACATGAAAGCCAATTACGACGTGCCGAATAACGTGTATTTCGGCAAAGCGGAAGGTAAAAACGTCATTTACGTTTCACTTGAATCCTTGCAGACCTTTGCGATCGACTACAAAATTGACGGCAAAGAAGTCACACCGTTCTTAAATAAACTGGCACATGATAACGAAACGTTCTACTTTGATAACTTTTTCCACCAAACGGGACAGGGTAAAACATCCGATGCGGAATTTATGATGGAAAACTCTCTGTACCCGCTGGCTCAAGGTTCCGTTTTCGTAAACAAAGCGCAAAACACGCTTCAATCCGTTCCTGCGATTCTGAAGTCTAAGGATTACACATCTGCCGCGTTCCACGGAAACACGCAGACGTTCTGGAACCGTAACGAAATGTACAAAGCGGAAGGCATCGATAAGTTCTTCGATTCTGCCTACTATGACATGAACGAAGAAAACACGAAAAACTACGGCATGAAAGACAAACCGTTCTTCAAAGAATCAATGCCGCTGTTGGAAAGCCTGCCGCAGCCATTCTATACGAAGTTTATTACCCTATCTAACCACTTCCCATTCGGAATGGATGAAGGGGATACAGACTTCCCGGCTGGAGACTTTGGTGACTCTGTCGTCAACAACTACTTCCAGTCAGCCCACTACCTTGATCAGTCCATTGAACAATTCTTCAATGACTTGAAAAAAGACGGGCTATATGACCAATCGGTTATCGTGATGTACGGAGACCACTACGGCATCTCAGAAAACCACAATAAAGCGATGGCCAAAGTGCTTGGCAAAGATGAAATTACCGATTATGACAACGCTCAGCTTCAACGGGTTCCGCTCTTTATCCACGCTGCCGGCGTGAAGGGCGAGAAAGTTCATAAATATGCCGGAGACGTCGATGTGGCTCCTACCATCCTGCATTTGCTCGGTGTGGATACGAAAGACTATCTGATGTCCGGTTCTGATATCTTATCGAAAGAACACCGTGAAGTGATTCCGTTCCGTAACGGAGACTTTGTTTCACCGAAGTACACGAAAGTATCCGGAAAGTATTACGATACGAAAACCGGAAAAGAGCTTGATGAATCTGAAGTCGACAAATCAGAAGACTCACTCGTCAAGAAGGAACTTGAAATGTCCGATAAAATCATAAACGGAGACCTGCTGCGTTTCTACGAGCCAAAAGGCTTTACGAAGGTAAACCCTGCTGATTATGATTACACAAAACGTGACGAAGATTCTTCCGAAACGTCAACGGATGTTGAAGAGAAATAAGAAAAAGCGGAGAGGTTGCCCTCTCCGCTTCATATTGTTGACAAAGTCCTAAAACGTTTTTTGTTTTAGGACTTTGTCATCTTTTCAGCGTGATTGAAAACCCTTGAAGTCTAGGAAGGACGAGCATTGGAGCAGACTTTCACAGGATGTGATGACGGCGGCGTTTAGGCAGGACGCCTAAGTATTTAGCCGCCGTTCCTTTCGTCATTCGTGAGCACCAACGCGCAGGACTGACAACAAATGCGAGGGTTTGTCGACACGCTGAAGCGGAGAGGATACCCTCTCCGCTTTTTTATTTCACAGCAGCTCTCAATTCCTCCGCCGCAAATTCCACATTTGGCCCAATGATGACTTGAACCGATTGCCCGCCTGATTTGACGACCCCTTTTGCGCCCGCTTTCTTTAGCAGCGCTTCATCAACCAAAGCGGTATCCTTCACAGTCAGCCGCAGCCTTGTCGCGCAATGATCAATCGTTTGAAGATTTTCTTTTCCGCCAAGCCCTTTCAGCATGATGTTTTCATTGACATCCTGAACAGTGTTTTCATCAAGCACTTCATCCACATCATCATCTTCCCGTCCCGGCGTTTTTAAATTCAATGCCTTAATCAGCACATAAAACACGATAAAGTATACAGCCGCATAGCATATACCTACCAATAGAAGCAGAAGCGGCTTCTCAGCGATACCGTAACTGAGCACATAATCGATGGCTCCCGCTGAAAAAGAGAAGCCGGAGCGGATGCCGAGCCAGTTGACGAGAAATAAAGACAGACCGGTTAAGACCGCGTGAACAGCATATAATAGCGGGGATAAAAACATAAAAGCAAACTCAATCGGCTCCGTAATCCCTGTGATAAACGCAGTCAAGGCAAATCCGATCATCATTCCCGCTGTCGCTTTCCGCTTTGACGGCTTTGCAGTCACAATCATCGCCAGACACGCAGCCGGAAGACCGAACATCATGATGGGGAAGAAGCCCGTCATATATGTGCCCGCCGTCGGGTCTTTCGCGAAAAAGCGCGCCAAGTCTCCTGTCACTCCGTTATATTCTCCGAATTGGAACCAGAAAATATTGTTGAGCACGTGGTGAAGGCCAAGCGGAATTAACAGCCTGTTGAACAAACCGAATATGCCTGCCCCGATGCCGCCGAGTCCAAGCATCCATTCTCCAAACGCGTTAATGCCCGATTGAATCGGCGGCCAAACGGCTCCAAAAATGCCGGCTAAAATAATCGTAATGATGGCTGTTACAATCGGCACAAGCCGTCTGCCGCTGAAGAAACCCAGATATTCAGGCAGCTTTGTATCCTTGAAGCGGTTATAAGTATAACCGGCAATTAAACCGGCAATGATTCCCCCGAACACCGCCATGTTGTTTGTTTTATCAATGGTCTTTGTTGCCGCGTCCAGCATCAAATATGAAATCGCTCCTGACAACCCCGCGGCCCCATTGCTGTCCTTTGAAATGCCGATCGCAATTCCGATCGCGAAAATGAGCGGCAGATGATCAAAAACTGCCGTCCCCGCTTGATAGACAAACGGGATATTCAATACATCCTCTCTGCCAAGCGCAAGGATTATTCCAACTGCAGGCAGAACCGCAATCGGGAGCATAAATGACTTCCCGAGCTTTTGTAAAAATGAAAGCATACCCATCCCCCTCATACCCTTTTTTTTCAAATATACCATATAGGATATCTAGTGATCTATACCAATTTTCCCACGGTTCCTTTTTTCTCAGGTTTGCGTGTTTCCTATTTTTAAGACAGTTGTGGTAAGCTTAATCTAGATTATTTAAAAAGAAAGCGGGAATGACAGATGATTGTAACAACCGATCAAGAATTAGAAGGCCTGAAAAAAATCGGAAGAATCGTCGCGCTTGCGCGTGAAGAAATGAAACAAAAAGCGGAGCCCGGCATGAGCACAAAAGACCTTGACCTTATCGGGAAAGCAGTGCTTGATGAGCACGGTGCCGTTTCAGCTCCTGAGAAGGAATATGATTTTCCGGGCGTGACATGCATCAGCGTAAATGATGAAGTGGCTCACGGCATACCCAGCACTTCCAAAATTCTAAAAACGGGAGATCTTGTGAACATTGACATCTCTGCAGAATTTGGCGGCTTCTATTCCGACACAGGCATCTCATTTGTGCTCGGCGAAGGGGAAGAACGCCTTCATAAGCTTTGCCAATGCGCGGAAAACGCTTTTCAAAAAGGGCTGCAGCAGGCAAAAGCAGGCAAGCGCCAAAACCAAATCGGAAGAGCCGTGTATCATGAAGCTCGCTCTCAAGGCTTTACCGTCATCAAAACCCTGACCGGCCACGGAATCGGCAGAAGCCTGCATGAAGCGCCGAACCACATCATGAACTATTATGACCCATTTGATAACGCGCTTTTCAAAAACGGCACAGTCATCGCGCTTGAACCGTTTATTTCAACAAAAGCAGAAACGATTGTTGAAGCTGGAGACGGCTGGACGTTCAAGACGCCAGATAAAAGCATGGTTGCCCAGGTTGAACACACCATCGTCATCACAAAAGATGAACCGATTATTCTGACGAAGCTGTAAAACACATTCCGGGCTGCCAGAAGGTTTAACCTCCTCCAATTGCAGGTAAAACATCACTATTCCGCAGGAGGAGGTATTGCAATGAACAGAGATCCAGAAAAAATCCAAATTGAAAACGAAATGCATGCCATGCATGGCTTAACAAAAGAAGAAATCTTAAAAGACTTTGAGGAATTTAAAGACTACCTGAGTAAACAAGTCAACCGAGGCAAAAAACTGGGATTGGACGACGGCAAACTGGTCAAAAGCGCCGCGATTCTGGGAGATTACCTCGCGAAGCATGAAGAGCCGCACAACAGTGAAGAAATGCTGCTGCAAGAGCTTTGGAGCGTTGCGGACGAAGACGAGAAAAAACATTTGGCACAGCTGCTGGTCAAATTGGTTGATAAGTAATAAAAACAAGAGCCGGGCGCATCTGCTGCCCGGCTTTCTTGATATTGCCACAGCCGGGCTCCTCCAGATATGCTACACTACTATTATGTCTGCGAAAGGAGCCTTTATTTGCATGTGGTTTATCATTTTTGGCATCATCTTTTTCATTGAAGGCATCATATTGACCGTTTACGGCGTGAAGAAAAAAAACGGGATGCTCACATATATCGGCATTGTTTTCAGCATTATGACATTTGGCGTTGTCATCATCAAACTGACCGGCCATTAAATCATATTCAGCCTTTGCTCCGCATATACATACAGAAGAAAATTCGTGCATCTAGTACGAAAGACTCAGTTTTTCCCGCACCTCTTTTCAGCATCTTTCTATAGATGTTACAATGCCAATCGCTTGGTAAAATCCTCTCCATTAGGAGAGATAGGGAAAGGAGTTTTCTGACATGCATTACGGCAGTAAAGGCTGGTATGTGGCAGAATTAAAAAAGCAGGGGATCACGCACCATGAAGGAAGAAAGCTTCAAAGCTATAAAACCCATTTTCTTGCCAACCTGCTTGAAACTAAGAAAAATTAATCTAAACAAAGCTAAAGCCGCGCACGTTTGATATGCGCGGCTTTTTTCTATTCAGCGGGCTGCAGCCTGTCCCTCTTTTTCAAAAAGGACGCTCTCCAGCTTTCCGACAGTGTGTCTTCACTTAGTATCCGTTCAATGGCAGCGAGATTGTTCACATCATGGTATTTGATACGGTTAGCAAATTGAACGGATATGTCTTTCTCGCCTCTGGACAGCAACTCCAGTTTAGCGCCGGGAGCCACCCTGCCCTCTTCCAGCACACGAAAATAAAAACCGGTATAGCCCGTTTGCTGAACCTTCAGCACCATTTCCTTCACGCCAAATTTTTTTGCCAGCTTCACACATGGCTGACGCGGCTGGCTGACCTGAACAACAGCTTCATCAAGCTGAAACACATCCCCGATGCAAACATTCTCCTCGGTCAGGCCCATGACGGTCAGATTTTCACCAAACGCAGCGCTTGGCAGCGGCCTTGAGAGGAAATCTTCCCAAAACGGATAATGCTCCGCCGGATAGACACAGACGGCCTTATCAGGTCCTCCATGGTTCATGAGATCCGCCTGTCCGTCTCCTTCAAAATTCTCCCGATACAGCATGACAGCTGAAGCAGCCGGCTGCTTCATGATGCCAGTTTCGATTTTTCTTCCGTCATATTCAAGCGTTTGCGGCTTCCCGAGGTTAAGTGAAAGCACTGAATAGTGCGGTGGCTTCATACATACACATCCCCTTTACAGGTTGTAAAATGATTGATTATCATAAAAAGAAAAGGTGGTTTTTCCATGCTTCAATATCGAATCGTTGCAGACGGCCGGGTTCAAGGTGTGGGCTTTCGCTATTTTGTTCAAATGGAAGCTGACAAGCGAAAACTGGCCGGCTGGGTCAAAAACCGTGATGACGGCCGTGTCGAGATTTTGGCGGAAGGCCCGGAAAACACGTTACAATCGTTTCTTGAGGCTGTAAAGAAAGGCAGCCCTTTCTCAAAGGTTACCGATCTCTCAGTCACTGAATCCAGCACCCTTGAAGGCCATCATCGATTTTCCATTGTTTACTCGTAAGGCTTATCCTGATAAAAGTAATTCGGCTTAACGATTGAGTTATCATAGGAACGGTGGAAGATATGAGTGGCAGCGGGTGAAATCGGCGGAATCAGCCACGTCCAGTCCCCCGTCAATTCCCTGCCCGCTTCTTCCTCCTGTTCTTCAAACCGTTTAAACTGGCTTGCGGCCGTATGATGGTCAACGATGCTGACACCTTGCTTTTTGTACGAGTGCAGCACCGCTTTATTCAGTTCAACAAGCGCTTGATCCTTCCATAAATCAGCATTGTAATCAGCGGCGATGCCGATAACGGACGCCACTTTTTTGAGCTTGTCATATCGCTTTTCATCTGCCAGATTTCTTGCTCCGATCTCCGTGCCCATGTACCAGCCATTAAACGGCGCGGCATTATAATGAATGCCTCCGATCTCGAGCTTCATATCAGAAATAATCGGCACGCCATACCATTTCAGCCCCAGATCAGAAAACGCTTCGATGTCCGGATGTATGATGGGAACCTCAATCACAAGTGAACGCGGCAGTTCATACCAGACCGGCTGTTGATCGCCTTTCATGCGAAAAATGAGCGGCAGCAGGTCAAAATCGGTTCGCTCTCCGCGCCAGCCAAGCTGCTCGCAGGCTGCGGTCAGGGACCGGGAAGCCGGGTCGCCGATTCTTTCTCCGCCTGACTCATAACCAGCATACCGTATCAGCTGATGATTCCAAATCTCGACTTGCTTTTCACCATTCTCTTCCGGAGGAAAAATCGTAATGGTCGGCCTGATTTTCCCGTTATTTGTGGCGGTTTCAATGTGATGAAAAAGGGCATCCCTCACATCCTCCTTCGTCCGGACGTCACGCCTGTCGATGACATTCAGAGAATTCCAGAACAATCTGCCGATGCAGCGATTGCTGTTTCTCCAAGCCATTTTCGCTCCGTGCGCAAGCTCTTCCTTCGTATGTGTATAGCTCCCGGTCCGGTCAATTTCATTTTTTATGCTATCGAGACGGCCTTTCACTTCCTCTTCCTTCCCCAATTCCTGATAGCATGCGGCAATAAACGCTTTCGCTTCGTTCCAGAGTATTTCTTTTTCTTCCAACAAACTCTCTCCTTAAAATCGCATTGATGCTTTTCATTGTATCGTTTTTAAGCGGGAAGACAAATGATTTTCCTGCATCTTCTTGGAAAAACAATAAAAACACCCGCGCGTGCGGGTGTCAAAGAGACGATAAGCGGTTTGCCAGTTCAGTTAACTCGCTGCGAAAGTTTTTGCCGGCCATCGGTATGCCGTGTCCGGTCAGCAGCGCTTCCGGTTCAAGTCCGGCCAGCTTCTGAATGGATTCTGCGGCCGTCTCTGTGTCAGGCGTAAAATAAGCCGGCGGCCCATGAAGCTCCTGTTTTTGAATCAAGACATCAGCCATTTTCTCCTGCTCCACTGTTATGACAGCATCGCCTGCCACAAGCACACGCCCGTCCTCACGAAATAACGAAATATGGCCGGGGGTGTGTCCGGGAGTGGCGATCCACATCCATTCGTCAAGAAACGGTACAGAGCCGTCTTCCGGCAGTGCCTGCGCATGTGAAGAAATATCGATGGCGTGCCGGGGAAACAGCGGCGACAGCTTGGCGACCAGCCCGCTCTTGCTGTCAGGACGGGCCGGTGGATAATCTTCTTTGCCTGTTACATAAGGCATTTCCCGAGAATGGATATAAACAGGGACATCCCAATGCGCAAGGAGTTCTTCTATCGCCCCGATATGATCAAAGTGCCCGTGTGTAAGGATAATCGCCTTCAGCTGAAAATCATCGCCAAATCGTTGTTTAGCTTCATTGACTATCATGTCGGCTGATTGAGGCATGCCGGCATCAATTAAAACAAATGAGTGAGGTTCAGAAGGCAGCTGAATAAAATAGACATTTGCAATTTGCACGGTTAAGCCGTGCACTCCTTTTGCCGCTTCAAACCCCGTTCCGCTTCTGACTGAAGTCAGCGGCATATAAGGATCACTCATGAAGACACCTCCGGTATGTTGTTCCCGTTAGTGTATGTCATTACGCCTGATTTATCATACAGAAATCGAAATCGAACCAATCAATAGAGCGATAGCCGTCATGACGATCACTGCGAGAACCGCCCACTTCAAGGCGAATTTTTGATGGTCGTCGATGGAAACCCCTACAAGCCCTACAAGCAAATGAGTGGATGGCACAAGCGGGCTCAGCATATGAATCGGCTGGCCGATAATAGAGGCTCTGGCAATTTCCACTTTATCCACACCGTATGCGACAGCTGTTTCTGATAAAATCGGCAGCACCCCGTAGAAATATGCGTCATTCGGCATCAGGAATGTGAAAATGCCGCTTGTTAAGGCCACAATCGCCGGGATCAATCCGCCCATTTGTTCTGGAATCATGGACACGAGCGAAATCGCCATTTCATCAACCATTTTCGTGCCTGTTAAAATCCCCGTAAATACTCCCGCCGCAAAAATCATGGAACCAATGGCCAGCACGTTGCTGGAATGTGCAGAGATACGCTGTCTCTGGTGCTCAAGGTTTGGATAATTTACAATCAGTGCAATACAGAACGCAATAACAAACAGTACGGTTAAACTGACTTTACCCGATACTAAACATCCTATCAAAGAAAGCGTTAACAATAAATTAAACCACCAAAGCTTCGGCCGCTTCCACTCATCTTCAACCGCAGCCGCCGGTTCATTGGCATTAGCCGGCTGTTTCAGTTCAATGACGCCAAGGCGCTTTCGTTCCGCTTTTCCGAGCACATACGCAACCGCCGTCATGCAAAGCATCCCGCTTGCGATCACAGGAATCATCGGCCCTGTAAGCTCAGCCGGATCAACCCCCAGCGCGCTCGCCGCCCGCGGCGTCGCGCCTCCCCACGGAATCGTGTTCATAATCCCCATGCCGACGCCCGCGATTCCCGCCAGAATAATCGGCCGGATGCCAAGCAGCAGGTAGAGCGGAAGCATCGCGCTTGTCGTAATCATATAAGTGGTTGAGCCGTCTCCGTCTAAAGCAACGAGCATCGTAAGTACAGCTGTCCCGACAATGATTTTTAACGGATCTCCTTTGACCATACTTAAAATTTTGCCAACCATCGGATCAAACAGCCCTGTATCAATCATGATCCCAAAGTATAAAATCGCAAACATAATCATGACCGCGGTCGGCGCTACCTGCTGAATGCCCGAAATCATCATATCGCTGACTTCAGTAAATCCAAATCCGGCGATCAAAGCAAATACAATCGGCGTCAAAACTAACGCTGTCAGTACAGAGAGCCGTTTTGTCATGATCAATGCCATAAACACGAGCATCATGAGAAAGCCTAAGATTGCTAACACATCCATTCCTCCTTAAATGAATCCGCTTACATTTTTCTCTTTTATTCCCCTTTATCTTGCCTTTTTGCCATCGTATGTGATTTTCATTCGCAAGTAAATAATTTGGTTTTTTTGTATTTTTAATTTTTTAAAACCGTTTTGTTCTTTTTGATCATTTTTAAGGCACATCAAAAAGATCCCGGAAGGCCGGGATCTTAATTTCCTGTCATCATGCTTTGATAAAAAACGGATTGCTGTGCTAAGAAGCGTTTCGTTTCCCTGCTGTTCAAATAAAAGCTTTCCCAATCCTGTTCTTTTATTTTCCGCTTCCATTCAGGCGAGGATGTAACCTGCTTTAGCGCTTGATCCCAATAAGAAATTTCTTCCTCAGACATGTTTTTCGGGCCCAAAACGCCTCTCCAATGCGAAAATACAAATGGAATCCCCTGCTCCTTCCACGTTGGTACATCAGGAAAACCGGGGAGTCTTTTATCAGATGTGACAGCGGTTAACGTGATATCACCTTGCCGCTCATATGGCTTCGCTTCAGAAAGTGTCATTGAAGCCGCCTCTACCTCATGTCTGATCAGCGCCTGAATGAGCTGCTCGCTGCTGTCATACTGCAAAAATTGAATGTCGAAAGGGTCAATGCCGTACATATCAGCCGCTCTGACAAATGAGAGCTGATCATCATTGCCGAGCCCAGGGGCAAAGCCGATTTTCACCTTGCCGGGATGCAGCTTAATCTCATTCAGCAAATCCTTGCCGTCCGTTAATGCCGATCCTTTTGGCAGCGCAACTGTCTGCCATTCCTTTGAGAGAATGGCGAGCGGAGTAAAATCGTCCGTTTTTAATTTGCTTTGCCCGAGAAGATGATTGCTCAGGATTAAACTGGACGTCATGCTGATGGTCTGTTTGCTGCTTTCGTTAACGTATTTCCAGCCTTTATCTCCTCCGCCGCCCGGTATATAAACGATATGAACATCATCCTTCACGATCTGCTTCTGTCTTAGAATAGATTGGATTGCCTGTGCTGTGACATCCCAGCCGCCTGAAGGCTCAGCGGGGACGACAATTTCGATTGGCCCATCAGGCAGGCGCGGCGCAGCCGCCTGCCTGATGTCACCCTGCATAAAGATCAATAGCGCAATCAATAGGATTATCCATTTTTTCATATCTAGTCAGCCGCCACATAATATTTTCTCTCCGGCCTGCCGATAATCCCGTATTCAAGCTCTGCTCTCGCCTCTTCCGTTGACACAAGGTACTCGGCATAACGGCGGGCAGTTGTTCGTGACGCCCCCATTTTTTCTCCAAGCTCTTCCGCTGTCAATCCTTCTGACGCAGTTCGAAGCGCTTCCTTAATTTTTCGCAGTGTAATCGAATGAATGCCTGTCGGCAAGTCCTCTGCCGACAATGATGATTTCATGCCGTTCCCGAAAATATGATCGATCATGGATTGGCTGACCTCCGGCTGAGACAAAAGCAGCTTCCTTTTTTCCTTATATTGATTCAGCACCTGTCTGAACCTGTCAGCCGTTACGGGTTTGATCAAATAGTGGGCAACCCCTGCCCTGAGCGCTTCCTGTAAATGACGGGTTTCTGTTGCCGCTGTGATGACCATAATATCCACTTCAGGAAATCGGCTTCGTATCTCGGGAATCAATGTGGTCCCAAGCTCGTCCGGCATATAAATATCCAGCAAAAGCAAATCAGCATTCTGTTTTTCCAAAAGCGCCATTGTTTCTTTAGCGTTGGCCGCCTTGCCGATCATCTTGAATCCATCAAGCTGTTCAATCAATCTCTCGTGGATTTGCGCAACCCGAAAGTCATCCTCCGCAATCGCGATGTGAATCAAACGGATTCCCCCTTTGTTTCTCCTTCGGTATAAACACAGTGAATACCGCACCGCCACTTTTTTGATTCGCCAGTTCAATCCAGCCGCCCAGTTCACGCACTGATTCTTTGACATTGGCCAGGCCGTAGCCTCTCTTCATCCCCTTTGATGAATAGCCTCTTTCAAACACAGCTTCCGTCTTATCGGGCGGCACACCGGGCCCTGTGTCTGATACTTCGATGACAATGTCACGGCCCATATCGGTGATGAAAAACAATACCTCCCTCACGCTTTGATCCGCTACAGCTTCGAAAGCGTTATCAATTAAGTTGCCAATCATCGTAATGAGATGGGACAAGCCGATATGTGCAGGAAGAGGTCCGAGCGAGCTGTTCTCATCAATAGACAGCTTGATCTTTTTTTCCGAAGCTTTGCCCATTTTCCCCAGCAATATCGCCTGCACCTGCTGTGAATGGATATGTTGGAATAAAATATCATGCTGTTCATTCTGTATCGCGTACTCCTCTTTAATCAGATCGATCGCTTCATCATACTCCCCAAGCTCAAGCAGCCCTAAGATCGCGTAAAGCTTATTTGAAAATTCATGGGTCTGCGCCCTGAGATCCTCTGAATATTTGCGAACCTCTGTCAGTTTGTCGATCAGCTTTTTCAGCTCTGTTTTCTCCCGGAAGGTGGCGACAATCCCATACGCCTGCCCGCCTTGAGCCATCACTTTCGTATTGAGAATAAAAACTTGGCCGTTAACACATACTTCCTGGTTCGGAAGCATGTCTCCTTGTGTAAGCGCACTTTTCAGCCCGGCGCCCGGCATCACGTCATCAATAGGGAGTTTGATCACAGGCTCGGGAAGCTTCAGCATCTCAGCCGCCGACACGTTCATCATGGTGACGGAGCCTTCACGATTGGTGGCAATGATCCCCTCTCGAATCGCGAAAAGCATGGCGTTCCTCTCCCGATAAAGAGCGGCGATCTCATGCGGCTCAAGGCCGAGCGTATCCTTTCTGATGCTTTTCGCCAGCGCGGCGGCACCGGTAAATCCGAGCAGCAGCACAAGCACAGCGATCACACTCAAATTGCTCAGATGCTTTTGGATGCTTTGCTCTGTCTCCGTTTGCAGAAAATCAACAGACACGCTGCCAATGACTTGGCTGTATCCCTTCTGCTCTAACATAATCGGCGCGCTTCCTCTGATCACTCTTCGCCCATCCGCTTTTGTTTCAGAAACATGCGAGCCGCCAAACAACATTTCTCTGCTGCGCTCCAGCTTCTTTTGGCCGCTTTTTCCAGAGGTGCTTCGAATGTCCCCTTTTTTGTCCAGCACATAAATGGCATACGCGCCCGTCTGTTCTTTCATTTGTTCAATGACCTCTTGCGTCTCAGCTGCATGCCCCTCTTTACTCACAATGAGCTCTTTAGCCGGCGGCATGTAGGAAATGGTTCTCGCCGTCTGAACCGCCAGCTGCTCTGCCTGTTTCCGTTCTTCCTGTGTATGCTGAACGGCTAACGTAATGGTCAGCACACCAATGACAAAAACAAGCAGAGCCGCAATCAGCCCCATTATTTTTGTTTGCAGGGAAAAATGGAACCGCTTTTTCACCACAGCACCAGCCGTCCTTTCTATCTAGATCATACCATTTTTAGAGGCCATTATCTCATTTTTCAACATTCATTTTCTTGTGAAAGGGTTAGCTATTTTTACAGATAAGTTGGCCGTCTGTTTTATAAACATAAAAAAGGCAGACCTCGGTCTGCCTTTTTCTCTCTACCATATCCCCAATACTTTCCACCATAATCCGCCGATCACAAGCCATACAACAATATGGACGATTGACAGGATAAATCCGATGGACCACCATTTGCTTTGCGGAACGTAGCCTGCTCCGAAGAAGACCGGAGCCGCTCCAGCACCGTAGTGAGTCGTTGATCCGAACAGGTTGCTGAAGAACGCGAGGCTCAGCGCCGCTAAAAGCGGAGGTGCGCCCGCGGCCACGATCACAGCCAAAAATGCTGAATACATCGCGCTGATGTGGGCTGTCGCACTTGCAAAGAAATAATGAGAGTAGAAATACACAACAATTAAGATTAAAAACGCCACAATCCAAGAGAATCCTGATACGGATGATTTCATGGCGTTACTGAACCAAGACACCATGCCTAACTCATTCAAGAAGTTGGCCAGCATGACTAGCGCCGCAAACCAAGTGAGCGTATCCCAAGCGCCCTGTTCTTTCTTAATATCATCCCACGTCAGAACCTGTGATAATAAGAGAACAGCCAAACCGATCAATGCGGTTGTCGTTGCGTCGATTTTGAAGCTGCCGCCAAAAATCCACAGCACTAGCACCAATAGAAACACGATCACCATGGAAAGCTCTGACTTTTTGAACGGTCCCATTTCTTTTAGTTTTTCTGTGGCGATTTTCGCTGCATCCGGTGTTTCTTTGATTTCCGGCGGATACAGCTTGTAAATCACAAGCGGCGTAAGGATTAAGCTGACAAGCCCCGGCACAATCGCGGCAATTGCCCAGCTTGTCCATGTTAAGTCCACCCCTGCGACATCATGGGCCAGCTTGGCAATCAGCGGGTTCGCTGCCATCGCTGTTAAGAACATAGCAGATGTGATCAGATTCCCCTGAAAACCGGTTTTTAATAAGAATGCGCCGATTTTTCTCTCTGTTCCATTTGCCGGGCTTGATCCGAATGTTTCGGATAATGATCTGATAATAGGAAAGATAATGCCTCCTGCACGCGCCGTATTACTTGGAATAGCAGGTGAAAGTATTAAATCACTGAACAGCAGTGAATAAGAAAGACCAAGGGTTTTTTTTCCGAATTTCTGAACGAATACATACGAAATCCTCGCACCGAGCCCGGTTTTGATAAATCCCCGGGAAATAAAGAATGCGATGACGATCAGCCAGATGGTTTTATTCCCGAATCCGCTTAATGTATCCTCAATTGAAAGTGTTCCAGTTAGTGCAGTAACCGCCAATGCAAAAATTGCGATTGCACCCATTGGCAAGGGCTTGGAGATAAAGCCGATAATTGTCGCGACAAAGATCGCAAACAAATGCCAAGCTTTAGGTTCAAGTCCGGACGGAGCGGGAATAAACCAGATGATTAGTCCCACAGCGACAGTAATAAGCAATGGTACAAGTTTTACTGCTGACTGTTTTCCTGCGTCTTTTTCTGAAGCCATAAATAGGTCTCCTCCTATATCCTTGTTTTCTAATCCCCTTTCCCATTTTACTCCTTAACTAAGTTAATAAATAATTTAATTAATTAAAAAACACAAAGGTGAGCAGCCCTTTGTGTTTTTTTCATTTCTTAATTTAGTTTACCCGCACCCGCTTGAGACATAACATTCGACTTCACATTCGCGGAAGCATCAATTGTGCCGTGCAGAGACGGTTTCCAGCCGACAGAGGAACTGAGCCCATTTGCAGCTGATGCGCTGATCTGCGTGCCATTCAACAGTGTGCCTGAGTCATATAAAGCCGTCCCGCCCTTAAACACGCTGATTGTTTTCTCAGCTGACAGTCCCGGTACGTCAATGACATTGTTTTGAGCATAGATTTTAGATGACTTGCCGATCCCCCACGCATAACTGAAAGCATAGCCGGAGGAGCTTTTGCTGCCTTCATAATAGTTGTTGTATACGTGCACTTGCCCGAAACGGACTCTTGGTGCGCGCTGAACGATATTTTTGTAGCGGTTATGGTGAAGCGTAACTTTTAATTTGCCATCATCGGAGGTTTTGCTGTCGCTTGATCCGAAAATGGAGCTTTTATCATGGTCGTGATAATAATTGTAAGACATCGTGATATAGTTGGCACCGTTAGAAACATCGGTTTGGCCGTCATGGTGCTGATATTTTCTGCCGAAATACTTTGGCGATGTGCTGTCAGGACGGGATCCGTCATTAAATGTGCAATGGTCTATCCATATATGCGTGCCGCCATTGATTGTGATGTTGTCATATTGTGAGTTCCAGTTTCCTGAGCTCCCGTCAGTCGGGTCCCATTGCGGAAAATAGTCATAAGCATCCTGGAATTCGATGTTGCGGATAATGACATTATCACTCTTGATTTGGAAGTTTCCGCCCACGATTTTGGCATTTGACCCTGAACCGACAATCGTTGTATTCGCAGGAATGTCAACCAGCACTCGTGCTTTTTGGTTTTTTTGAGAACGTTCTCTGGCTTCTTCCAGTGTGCCGGATGGCTCTTTTTTGCCCCATGTGCTTGGATCATAAGCTTTTAAATATTTGTTCAAGTCGTACTTTGGATCTGCATAATCATCTGCGTCAAGCGGTTTCAGATTGTCATCGACATTCATATCAATCGTTCCCTTGATATAAATGATTTTTGGCGTTGTATTGGTGTCCTTGCCTAATGCAGAGACAAGTTGGTTTCTGTTGCTGACGGTATACACGTTCGACGACGATGCTTTTGATCCGCCTGTCGTGCCCGTCGAGTACGCGCCCCAGCCATCATTTGACCGTAACGTCTGATGGCCTAAATCCGCCGCATTCGCGCCAGCTGGAGTCAACCCTAACAATAGGGCCGTAGCTAACATCACTTTTTTCATTCTCTATGAACCTCCATTTTCTATTTTGTGAGATTTTATACCAATTTCTCACAACGTTATAATATCAAATGGAGGGACACGCAGAACCGAAAATGTTCCTCTGCCTGATTGCGGCATTCAGCAAACATACACCGCAAAGACCGCAAAGGCCGCAAAAAACCCAAAAGGCCAAAGTTGCCTTTTGGGTTATATCTCTGCATTAAGCCCAGGATTTCACTTTTTCATTATCTGTCACAAAGAGAAGCACTTTTCCTTCATCTAAGCGTTTCTCAAATTGAGCGGCCTCATCTTCTGAAAAGCCGATTTCATGAATTTGATTGCGGAGCTCGTCCCCTTTTTTATTAAACATGTTTCCTACCGCGTGCTTGAGACCCGTTTCTTTGGCTCCGATCGTGTTGGCATTCGTGTTGTCTGCCAGCCGTTCCGTTCTATCATCGTCGTGAGCTAAGACGTATACATCCTCTTTCGCGACACCCATTTGCTGTAACTCTTCCACATCTTTCATGAGCTGTTCATCGTTTGTATACTCTTTTA
This sequence comes from Bacillus sp. K7, assembly GCF_053903245.1. Lineage (NCBI taxonomy): Bacteria > Bacillati > Bacillota > Bacilli > Caryophanales > Bacillaceae > Bacillus > Bacillus sp. K7. The sequence goes on along the minus strand of NZ_CP096406.1, from coordinate 830,017 downwards.
CAACTGGTTTCATGTCAATATTCCTCCTTCATGTTTTCTATATTTCTTTCATACCCGATCGCATTTTGATAAAACAGATTCCAGAACATTGAGGAGAAAAACAGGAAGAATGGTAGTAGCCATTTCTTTTCCGCCCATGGTAAAGTGATAGGAGGCAAAAAATTTCAGAAAAGTCAAAATCGATGAGAAACCGCTGCACGGAGCTAACGATCATGAATGGCTGTCTTTATCCGTACGAGCAGGAGGTATGTCTAATGCAATACTTTTCACCAGAACAGCAATACAATGCATGGGTTGTGAGTGATTTAGTGAAACAGATTTTCCATCAGCGGGCCGGCTGTTCGCCAGGAATTCACGAGCTTGCGGTCTTTGCTGAGGAAACATTTCAAATCGATATCGACTTTGTATTCTCGATCATTATGAATATCGGCGACATTGAATTTGCTATCCCAGAAGAAATAGAAAAGAAATTATCCAGCTATCTCGGCGCTCTCCTTCCAACTGTCAATTCTGATATGCTTGAAACCTCTAAAGCCAATGCAGATGCCTTTCTATCCCGCAGGCACGGCAACGCTGAATACCATTTATTTGTGTCTGATGATGCTTTCATGAAAAAGCTGTAAAACCACAGCTTTCTTTATTTAAAAAAGATTGACATGGCAAGCTATCCTATTATAGTGTTTACATGTGATAATGATTCTCATTACAAAATTTTAAAAAGGAAGAATGACATGCGCACCTATTCTAACAAGTTGATAGCCATCATGAGTATATTATTGATCGCCTGCTTGATGATATCGGGCTGTTCATCCAGCAAGAATAACAGCGGAAGCAGCGAAAGCAAGTCTAAGGATTCCAGAGTGATCCAGCACGAAGAAGGAAAAACGACTGTAAGCGGCACACCGAAACGAGTGGTTGTCCTTGAGCTTTCATTCTTGGATGCTGTCTACAATCTCGGCATTACGCCGGTGGGCATCGCCGATGACAACAAAAAAGATATGATTAAAAAGCTGGTCGGCAGCTCCATTGACTATACATCTGTCGGCACACGCAGCGAGCCGAATCTTGAGGTCATCAGCTCACTGAAGCCTGATCTCATTATCGCCGACGCTGAGCGCCATAAAAACATTTATAAACAGCTGAAACAAATCGCCCCGACGATTGAATTAAAAAGCCGGGAAGCGACTTATGACGAGACGATCGACAGCTTTACAACCATTGCCAAAGCATTAAATAAAGAAGATGAAGGAAAAGAAAAGCTCGCCGAGCACAACAAAGTCATCGACGGTCTAAAAGCGGAGCTACCAAAAGATGAAAGCCGCAGCATCCTTCTCGGGGTGGCAAGAGCAGATTCTTTCCAGCTTCATACATCATCATCCTATGACGGAGAAATCTTTAAAATGCTTGGCTTTGCACACGCTGTGAAGTCGGATAACGCCTATCAAGAGGTCAGCCTTGAGCAATTAAGCAAAATCGATCCGGATATTTTGTTTATCTCAGCCAACGACGGCAAGACCATTGTAGACGAGTGGAAAAAGAACCCGCTCTGGAAAAATCTCGAAGCGGTGAAAAACGGACAAGTCTATGATGCGGACCGTGACACTTGGACAAGATTCAGAGGCATCAAGTCTAGTGAAACAAGCGCCAAGGACGTGCTAAAAAAAGTGTACAATAAGTAGGACAAATGAGAAGCGAGGGGAAATCCTTGCTTCTTCGTTTTTGCAACCAGACGCAGTAAGGAAGTGAGACTGTTGTATCATTCAGCCAAACGGCGCTCATCATCAAGACTGGTGATGTTCTTCATCGCACTTATTCTTTTGATATTTGGTCTTGGGCTGAATCTTTCAGTAGGAGCCTCAGACATTGGCATCATAGATTCATTGAAATATCTTTTTGTATGGGATGGGTCAAAGGAACAGCTGATCATCTCTACTCTTCGCCTTCCCCGCACATTAATCGGCGTGTTCGTTGGTGCCAGCCTGGCCGTAGCAGGGGCGCTGATGCAGGCCATGACCAGAAACCCTTTGGCTTCACCTCAAATCTTCGGTGTGAATGCGGGTGCGTCGCTTTTTGTTGTTGCTGCTCTCGTCATTCTGCCGGCATCGCCCTATTCCTCCGTTGTATTCGCTTTTGCGGGTGCGGCTGCAGGCGGCGCGATTGTGTATACGATTGCCTCATCCGGCGGAATGACACCTGTCAAGCTGGCGCTGTCGGGGATGGCGGTGCATTTGTTCCTCTCCTCCATGACACAGGCCATCATTATTTTAAATGAGTCGGGAGAGGATGTGCTGTACTGGATGACAGGCGCGATAGACGGAAGCAATTGGCAGGATGTCATGACCATCGCTCCGTTTTCTGTCATCGGCATCGGGCTTGCCCTCGTGTTTTCCGGTTCTATTTCTGTTCTCGGTCTCGGGGACGAAACGGCAAAAGGGCTTGGGCAACATATGAACGGTATCCGGATTCTGATCAGTTTTATCATTTTCATTCTTTCCGGCGCTTCCGTAGCCGTCGCCGGACCGATCGGGTTTGTCGGACTGCTCATACCCCATATTGTCCGCAAGCTGATCGGAGAGCATTATCAATACGTCCTTCCGTTTTCAGCGCTGTTCGGTGCCATTTTGCTGGTGTACGCCGATGTTCTGGCCAGATGGATTGCCTTTCCTTATGAATCACCGGTCGGCATCGTCACGGCGATTATCGGAACACCATTCTTCTTATATTTGGCAAGGAAAGGGCGAAATCTGAAATGATGAAAACAACCAGAAAACAAAAACGCCCCTTGCTGGCGATACTCATATTAGCCGTGCTTCTGATCGTTCTGTCTATCATCAGCATCGGCTTTGGTGCGTTATACATTTCACCGGATGCGGTGGTGGCGAATTTGCTGGGACTGGATCATTCCTTTGCATTCATCATCCAACAATACCGCCTTCCACGGATACTATTAGCGATTTTGGCCGGTTCCGGGCTTGCCGCGGCCGGAGCGATTTTGCAGGGCGTCATCCGCAATCCGCTCGCTTCTCCGGACGTAGTCGGCATTTCAAAAGGCTCCGGGCTTGCGGCGATGGCGGTGATTCTCATCTTTCCTGAATCGCCGGTGTACGTGCTTCCGTTCTCCGCGTTTGCCGGAGCAGCCATTATTGCTGTACTATTGTTAATAATAGCCCGCAAAAAAAGCATTCAGCCCTCTTCATTGGCTTTATCAGGCATCGCTTTAGGCGCTGTTTGCCACGCAGGGATGCAATTTATGATGGTCAAGTTTCCGGGCGACGTGAATGCCGCACTCATTTGGCTGACAGGCAGCCTCTGGGGGAGAAATTGGGAAGAAATTAAGCTGCTTGCGCCATGGCTATTGATTCTTTTGCCGATCGTCTGCATTCTCATACCGAAGCTGGATCTTATGTCACTCGGTGATGAGCTTGCACAGGGACTCGGCGAAAACGCCAACCGGCTGAGATTCATTCTGATTTTCACCGCGGTGGCCCTGGCGGGAAGCTGTGTAGCCGCCGTCGGTTCAATCGGTTTTATCGGTTTGCTTGCTCCGCATATCGCCAGACGTCTTACTGGAGAAAAAGCTAAATATTTACTGCCTGCATCGGCATTGATTGGTGCTATTATTTTATTAATTGCGGATACGTTAGGGCGCAGCATCATGCCTCCGGTTGAAATACCGGCGGGAATCTTGACAGCCGTGATCGGCGCGCCTTATTTCTTATATCTATTGAAATTCGAAGCGAGGAAACAGTAGGGAGAGGATACCATGGGAAAACTGGCTGCGGACCAGCTCACTCTTTCATATGACAGCACAGTGATTATAGACGGAGTCGACTTACAAATAGAAGAAGGAAAAATCACTGCGCTTATCGGCGCCAATGGCTGCGGGAAATCAACAATCCTCAAATCGCTCGCCAGATTGATGTCTCCGAAAAGCGGTACGGTTCTATTAGAAGGAAAAGATATACACCGCCAGCCGTCAAAAGAAGTCGCAAAAAAGCTTGCCATACTTCCTCAATCGCCCCAGGCGCCTGAAGGATTGACGGTAGAGGAATTATGCTATTTCGGCAGACATCCTCATAAAAAGCTGTTATCCAAGCATACCCAAGAGGATCACGATATGGTAGAGTGGGCGCTGGAAGCGACAGGAATGACGGAGCTGAAAGAGCGGACACTGGATGCCCTCTCAGGCGGCCAAAGACAAAGAGCATGGATTTCCATGGCGCTTGCTCAAGGCACTGATTTGCTTTTGCTTGATGAACCGACCACGTATCTAGACATATCACACCAGATTGAAGTGCTTGAGCTGCTGAAAAAGCTGAATCGCGATCATGGCCGCACCGTTGTGATGGTGCTCCATGATTTAAATCAAGCCGCTCAATATGCGGACTATCTGATCAGTGTGCTGGACGGAAAAATTTATAATGCCGGAACACCGGAAGACGTGTTTACCCAGCCGTTTTTCCGTGAAGTCTTCGGCTTGGAATGCTGCATCATGAGAAGTCCGATCGACCAGAAGCCCATGTGCCTGCCGACCGGACTGTGCCCGAAATTACGGGCGACATAAAAAGGAGAGGAACCCCTCTCCTTTTTTGTATGCCGACTTACCTTTTGTATTTCTTCACCTCTCCATGTTACAGTGGTGTCAATCAAGTAATAGTAATAGGAGGATGAAAATGACAGCATCTCAACAGCAAATTCAATTAGCAAGACGTCCGCAAGGTGTTCCCGTTCATGAAGACTTTCGCTTTGAAACCATTCAGGTTCCCGAGCCGAAGCAAGGGGAAGTGTTAGTGAGAACACTTTATGTATCCGTTGACCCTTATATGCGCGGCCGTATGCAGGATACGAAATCATATGTTGAACCTTTCGCCTTGGATGAAGCACTCTCTGGCGGGGTGATCGCTGAAGTCGTGTCAGACGGCGAGCATCTGAAAAAAGGTGATATCGTTATCGGAAACCTCGTCTGGCAGGAATTTTCCGCTGTGAGCGAGTCTGCCTTGCGAAAAATTGATACAAGCCTCGCTCCCGCTTCGGCCTATCTCGGCATTTTGGGAATGACCGGCTTAACGGCATATTTTGGACTGCTGGACATCGGGCGCCCGAAAGAAGGCGAAACCGTGGTCGTCTCCGGGGCTGCGGGAGCCGTCGGTTCAACGGTTGGACAAATTGCCAAAATCAAAGGCGCGCGAGTCGTCGGCATCGCGGGCTCTGATGAAAAAATCGCCTATTTAAAACAGGAGCTGCAGTTTGACGAAGCCATCAATTACAAAACAGTGGATGATATCCAGAAAGCGCTTGAAAACGCTTGTCCTAACGGTGTCGATGTGTATTTCGACAACGTTGGCGGCCCAATTTCAGATGCGGTCATGAACCTGCTCAACGAATTTGCCCGTATTCCGGTGTGCGGCGCCATTTCTTCCTACAACGCGGAAAGTGAAGCAGATGACATGGGCCCTCGCGTCCAATCGAAACTCATCAAAACGAAGTCGCTGATGCAAGGATTTATCGTAAGCGACTACTCTGATCGTTTTCCTGAAGGAGCAAAACAGCTGGCCGAATGGCTGAAGGATGGAAAGCTCCATTACGAGGAAACCGTCACAGAAGGCTTCAAAAACATTCCTGACGCGTTTCTCGGCTTATTTAAAGGAGAAAATAAAGGCAAACAGCTGATCAAAGTCAGTGATCCGAACTGACATGAAGGAGGGCAAAAAGCCCTCCTTTTGTTTTTTTATAAAGTCAGATGCGCAAAATCAACGTGAGAAAGCCATCTTCATCAGGTTCCGTGTCTTCCAACGTAAATCCCGCTCCTTGAAAGCAAGCCAAACTGATTCGATTGTCTTCTTCAATGCATGCAGCCCATTCCCGCACTCTAGTAAAATCAGGGTCACCTAGCAGTTTTTTTAATATCTGTTTTCCGTACCCTTGAAGCCGATACAAAGGATTGACGATCAATCCAATATACGCCCGTTCCTCCACGAACTCCATAACGACCATCCCCGCTGGCAGCTGCCCGTCATATGCCATAATGACAGAATCGTTTTCATCTTCATTCACTCGTGCATACCACACGTCTAAAGGCAGCATCCCATCCATTCTCCGTCTGGTCTCCTCATTCCGGAACCAGTGTTCAATGATTTCCAGCTCAGGCTCCTTCACTATTTGAAACCTGTCTATTGAAGCCATCTCCCCACCCCCGCGCATACTCTTTTCTATTATTTTACAACAAAAAAGAAGGGCTTTCCGCCCTCCTTTATTTTATCTTCAGTTTTCCGCCTGCATAAACAGCTTCACTCAGCTCCACGCCAAGCTTCTTCGCCATTTTTTTCAGCTTTGATTCTTCCAGTTTAGTCACGAGGCTCAGCACGTTGCCTTCTTTTCCGGCCCGGCCTGTTCGGCCTGATCTGTGAACGTATCCGTCTTCGTCAGGAATATCAGCATGGATCACATATGGCAGGTTTTCAATATCCAAGCCGCGTGCGGCAATGTCAGTCGCTAATAAGAGCGGAAATTCCCCGGATTCAAACGCGGCAATGATTTTCGCCCGCTCCATTTTTTTCGCTTCACTGTGCAGCACGCCGAGATCGACATGGTGATATGCCAGCTTTTCCGCATATACACTCAGGTTGCCGATATCTCTCACAAATACAAGTGCCTGCATGCCTTGAAGCCTTGATAGCTTTTGCAGCAGCTTCACTTTGTCACGCTGCTCGCAAATCAGATATTGGTGCTTCACTTTTCCAGCTTCCGCCTTGCTACGCTGCACCTTCAATACCTCAGGCTCTTGGGCCAATTCGCGGAGCACGTCCTCTGTTTCCTTTTTGAGCGTGGCAGAGAAACACAGAAGCTGGCGGTCTCTTAATGTCGTTTTCATGATTTGCTTGATCGTTTCGCGATGCTCCGGCAGGACAAGCTGGTCCGTCTCATCAAGCACGATCGTTTTCACTTCATGCATCTTTAATTTCTTCGCTTTAATCAGCTCAAATACCCTGCCCGGCGTGCCGACAATGATATGCGGATGTTTTTTCAGCTTTTCGATCTGCTTCTTCACATTCGCCCCGCCGATTAAGGAAGCCGCGCGCAGCTCTGATCCCGCTTTCCAATCCTGAATCACCTGAAAGATCTGCATCACCAGCTCACGGGATGGCGCTAAAATCACTGTCTGCGGATGCTTCTGATCTGGTTTGATCCGTTCCATGACCGGAAGCGCGTACGCCAGCGTCTTGCCTGTTCCTGTCGGCGATTCCGCAATGACATCCCTTCCGTCCATAATCAGCTGAGCCGCCTGTTCCTGAACAGGTGTCGGCTTTTGAAAACCGGAAGCATTCCAATTCTCTTGAATAAATGATTGTGCATTATGTAAAAATGGCCAAGTTTGCGTCATTTTTTTCTCCTCAATTCGTGAAATCTATTCCATAGTATCTCAAAACCTCGCCCGGAACGCAATTTTTCTTTTTCTTTCCTATACCTTTCAACATTCCGATTCCTCCTTTATAATCATAAGGGTAAATAATACACGCCGGCTGTGCGTGTTTGATAAACGATAGAGGTGTAAATATGAGTATTTTATCTGTAAAGGATTTAAGCCACGGCTTTGGTGACCGGGCCATTTTTAATAACGTCTCCTTCCGCCTGCTAAAAGGCGAGCACGTCGGGCTAATCGGCGCAAATGGCGAAGGAAAATCCACTTTTATGAATATTATTACCGGAAAGCTCGAACCTGATGAGGGAAAAGTCGAATGGTCAAAAAATGTACGTGTCGGCTATCTGGATCAGCATACCGTGCTGGAAAAAGGAAAATCCATTCGTGATGTCCTGAAAGACGCGTTCCATTATTTATTTGCGATGGAAGAAGAAATGAACGAGATTTACAACAAAATGGGCGAAGCTGATCCCGACGAGCTCGAAAAGCTGCTTGAAGAAGTCGGCATGATTCAAGACGCCCTGACGAACAATGATTTTTATGTCATTGATTCCAAGGTGGAAGAAATCGCCCGCGGCCTCGGTTTGAGCGATATCGGATTAGAGCGTGATGTCACCGATTTAAGCGGCGGACAGCGCACCAAGGTTCTTCTCGCTAAGCTTCTCCTTGAAAAACCGGAAATTCTGCTTCTCGATGAACCGACCAACTATCTTGACGAGCAGCATATCGAGTGGCTGAAACGCTACCTGCAGGAATACGAGAACGCGTTTATCCTGATTTCCCATGATATTCCGTTCTTAAACAGCGTCATCAACCTGATTTATCATGTTGAAAATCAAGAGCTGACACGCTATGTCGGCGACTACCATCAGTTTATGGAAGTCTACGAGGTGAAGAAACAGCAGCTTGAAGCAGCGTACAAAAAGCAGCAGCAGGAAGTCGCGGAGCTGAAGGATTTCGTTGCCCGCAACAAAGCCCGCGTCAGCACGAGAAACATGGCAATGTCCCGCCAAAAGAAACTCGATAAGATGGATATGATCGAGCTTGCGGCAGAAAAGCCAAAGCCGGAATTCCACTTCAAGCCAGCGAGAACGTCAGGCAAGCTGATTTTTGAAACGAAGGATCTGGTGATCGGTTACGATTCCCCATTGTCACGCCCGCTCAACCTCCGGATGGAGCGCGGCCAAAAAATCGCCCTTTACGGCGCGAACGGGATCGGAAAAACGACCTTGCTGAAAAGCTTGCTTGGCGAAATCCAGCCGCTTGAAGGCTCGGTTGAACGCGGCGAGCACCTCTTTACCGGCTATTTCGAGCAAGAGGTTAAGGAAACAAACAACAATACGTGCATCGAAGAGGTATGGAGCGAATTCCCTTCTTACACGCAGTATGAAATCCGGGCCGCTCTGGCAAAATGCGGACTGACAACAAAACATATCGAAAGCCGCGTTTCCGTATTAAGCGGAGGCGAAAAAGCGAAAGTCAGACTGTGCAAACTGATCAATTCAGAAACAAACCTGCTGGTGCTCGATGAGCCGACAAACCACTTGGATGTCGACGCGAAGGAAGAGCTCAAGCGCGCGCTCAAAGAATACAAAGGCTCCATTCTGCTCATTTCCCATGAGCCAGAGTTTTATATGGATATCGCGACAGAAACGTGGAACTGCGAGTCTTGGACGACGAAAGTGCTTTAAATCGAAGAAAACCCGCCTGCTGAAGGGCGGGTTTTTTACTGCCATTTTTTCTGAACGATTCTCAAAAGCTCTCTGTCTTATAAAATGAGCTGCAATGGCGATGTGAATTCATCAAGTGTCAGCTCTCTTTTGGCAGACAGCTCAACGTCTTCCTCGTCAGCCCATGCGGTGAACCATTCGACGGAAAAGCTGTTTTTCATGATGCTGTATGTATATTGATACAGCAAGGTTGTAATGGGAAGTTGCACGATTCAAAAAGACACTGCCTCATGAGCAGTGTCTTTCGTTATTAATGTCCCGCCTTAATTCCGGCAAGATGTTTACGTCCCATGAGAAGGACAAGCATGCCGACAAAAACGACGATCCCGCCTACCGTATATGGTGTGCTTGCGGTGAAGTGTTCTGACAGCATTCCCGCAATCCACGGAGCGAGCGCGCCGCCGATGAAGCGGACTGAGCTGTAGGCTGAAGACGCGATAGAACGTTCAACCGGCGCAGCCCCCATCACAGCTGTTGTCATGATCGTATTCACCATACCGAGGACAGCACCGGCGACAACGATACATGTAATAATCAACGCCTGATGCTCTGTCCAGATGCCCATGATGATCAAAATCACCGCAAAGGCGATAAAGAGAACAACCAAGGAACGCACTGTGCCCAGCGCTTTATGCACGAGCGGCGCCGTAAAGACTGACGTAATCGCCAGCAGAAGTCCCCAGCCGAAGAAGACATAACCGAGACCGTGTTCATCTAAATCCAGAACGAACGGAGAATAAGCAAGCAAAATAAAAAATCCAAAGTTATATAAGAACGCTGATGCCGCCATTGTCAGCAGCCCTTTATATTTGAGCGCCTTCATGGCATCAAACACACCGACGCGTTTCGCCGGTTTCGGCAATTTCGGCAGCATGATAGAAATCGCGATTAACGCAATAAACATCAGGACAGATACGCCGAAAAACGGCGCGCGCCATGACATGCTTCCAAGCTCTCCGCCTGCAAGCGGCCCGACAGAAATCCCGAGACCGAGCGCCGCCTCATACAAAATAATTGCTTGGGCGCTGCCCCCGACTGACACGCCGACGATGACCGCAAGCGCTGTTGAAATAAACAAAGCATTCCCTAATCCCCAGCCGCCGCGATAGCCGACTAACTGGGCAATTGAGCTTGAGCTGCCGCCAAGCCCCGCAAACACAATAATAAAAATGAGTCCTAGAATTAATGTCCATTTCGCGCCGATACGGCTGGAAATGGCTCCTGAGAAAAACATCATAAATCCTGTGACAAGCAAATAACTTGTAAACAAGAGTGATACTTCACTAGGTGAAGCATGTAATTGTGCGGCAATTGCCGGAAGAATTGGATCGACCAGCCCGATTCCCATAAAGGAAATCACACAGGCAAACGCGACAGCCCATACCGCTTTCGGCTGGCTGAGCAAGCCTGTTTTCTGATTCACTTGTGTTGTCTTATCCATTTGACTTGACCTCCATTGTGATTCCATTAAAAGAAACGCTACAAAATAGCGTTTGGCAAATTTTTCATTCGATTGACTGAATGGCACGTTCCGCTTTGTTTTTCATGCCTTGCAGGCGTTCTTTAAAGCTTTGGAATGTACGGATTTTCTCATCAATCAAATCCAGCTGGTGATTCAGGCTTTCCTGAATTTCCTCCAGTTTTTCTTTCCGTTCCTTAGGGTCCAGTGACAACAAATACCCCTCTTTGTTTAACTCTAGCTGGCGGCTTGTCTCCATGAAATGCTGAAGCTCCTGAAGGGAGAACCCGAGCACCTCTTTTGTGCTGATGACTTTCTCAAGCTCCTCCATATCATCCTCTGAATAAAGCCTTACGCCGCCGTCTGTCCGTTTCGGCGCCGGAATCAAGCCGATTTCTTCATAAAATCGGATGGTACGCTTCGTCAGGCCGCTTCTTTTGGCTACTTGATCAATCTTCATCCATTCCAAGGTAAATCCCCCTTCGCCGTTTCTGTTACCATTATACACCTTTTAAACCTTAACGTAAACGTTAAGGTTTAAAAAATAATAAAAAAAGACGAGCAGCATAAAGCAACCGTCTTTCACATCCTGATTAAGCTATACTTCCTGTCACTGACAGAGATCCTTTTTGAAGGCTTTCAGAAAGCAATTGATACGCAATGACTTTCTTCTTGTATTGTTTGACGACGTCGATATGGTCGTCATAGCTGTATACAAACAGTTTCACATCTTTTTTGCCTTTTTTCATATCTATTACCAACGGCGTGCCGCCGTTTTCCGGATGTAAATAACGCTCTTCGTCACCTGGGTAGATATAATATTTCTCTAGGAAGACAGCTTCGTTAAATTGGGCAATCACCTTCTGTTTCTCTTCACCCTCAAGACGTTTTCCATCTAGGGAGAGAACAGCATTTTCGTCACTCAGCTTGGCGTGCACCGCGAATTTGCTGAGCAGCCATTCCATGACGCCTGTTGGAAGACAGGTTAATACGATTTTCACCAGGCTCATGAGGATTAACATCACGATCGTCCATGTCATACTACATCATCTCCGTTCGTTTTCCATGTGCCGATGACACACCATTTTATCCTATCATAAGCAGGACGTTACGTTTTTGTATATTGTGTGAAAAAAAGCGCGGCACCTGCGGGCCGCGCTTTTTTCAGCTTTCCAGCTCTTCGATCATGAGGGACAATTCTGTCCACCGGTCCATGGCAGCCTCAAGCTCTTCCGCCGTTTTCGCCTGCTCGGCCATCAGCTCTTGGATTTTTCCAAAATCGCTTCCTGCTGCGGCGATGTCAGCTTCGAGCTGATCATGTTTTTCTTCAAGCTGGGCAATTTTATCCTCGATTCCGTCCCATTCAAGCTGATCTTTGTAAGAAAGCTTTTTCCGTTTTTTCTTTGGCTCAGCTTCGGCCGGTTTTGCTTCAGCAGCCGGCTTTTCAGCTGTTTTTTTCGCTTTTGACTCCTCCATATAGTCGCTGTAGGAGCCTTGGAAGCGGGAAATGACGCCATTTCCTTCAAACACAATCAAACGGTCGACGACACGGTCAAGGAAGTAGCGGTCATGGGATACGGTGATGACAACACCAGGGAACTGGTCGATGTAATCTTCCAGGATGCTCAGTGTTTCAGTATCCAAATCGTTCGTCGGCTCATCGAGAAACAGGACATTCGGCTCCTGCATGAGAACCTGCAGTAAGTATAAACGGCGTTTTTCCCCGCCGGACAGCTTGCGGATGTACGTTTGCTGCATCGAGCGCGGGAAGAGGAAGCGCTCCAGCATTTGTTCAGCTGTAATGATATCGCCATCAACTGTTTTGACGATCTCCGCCGTTTCTTTTATATAGTCAATGACCTTTAGCTCGCCATTCATTTCACTATGATCCTGAGTATAGTAGCCGATTCTGACAGTCTGTCCGATCGTAATATGGCCGCCGTCTGGCTCATGACGGCCGGCAAGCGTGTTTAACAGCGTTGTTTTTCCGATGCCGTTTGGCCCGATGATCCCGATCCGTTCACCCGGTATGACCAATTCATTAAAGCGATCAACGAGGATGCGGCCGTCATAAGCGATCATCACGTTCTCCGCTTCAATGACCTGTTTGCCAAGACGGTGAGAGCCAATCGCAAAGTCGAGTGAACCCGATGATTGAGGGCCTTTCTGCTCCTTAAGCGCCTCCACTCGGTCAATTCTCGCCTTTTGTTTTGTGGAACGGGCTTTCGCTCCCCGTCTCAGCCAAGCCAGTTCGCGGCGCAGCAGGTTTTGGCGCTTCGTTTCCTTTTGCTCAGCCTGCGCTTCCCGTTCCGCGCGTTTTTCTAAAAACACTTCATAGTTGCCTTTGTACGTGTAGAGGCTGCCTCGTTCAAGCTCATAAATGCGGTTCGTGACACGATTTAAGAAATACCTGTCGTGCGTCACCAGTATGACAGAGCCGGGGTATTGGCTTAAATATCCTTCAAGCCACTCAATCGTTTCATTATCCAAATGGTTTGTCGGCTCGTCTAAAATGAGCAGATCAGCGGGCTGAATTAAGTTTTTGGCAATCGCCACCCGTTTTTTCTGGCCGCCTGATAGCTCGTTGACTGGCTTTGTTACGTCGTTGACGCCGAGCTTAGACAATACGGTTTTCGCCAAGGTGTTCGCATCCCACGCATGGTTTGCGTCCATTTTCGCCTGCGCCGCCAGCAGATGCTTCTGGCGCTGTTCATTTTCAGGGTCTTCCCCCAGTTCATACAGTGCTTTTTCATATTCGCGCAAGGTTTTCATCACAGCCGATTCACCGGAATAGATATGTTCCAGCACGGTTTGCCCCGCAGGCAGCTCCGGGTCTTGATGCAGAAATTCGACGTGCACACTGCCGGATGTCGTGATATCTCCCTCTTCAATAGATTCCAAGCCGGCAATCACCTTCAGCAGCGTTGATTTTCCAGTTCCATTCGGCCCGATTAATCCGATTCTCTCATTCTCTTCAATATGAAAGGAGATGTGGTCAAATAATGTCTTATCTCCGTATGTTTTATACAGATGTTCCGCTTTTAATATGCTCATGGTTCCTATCAATCCTCACGTAAGTTCATGTGTACATTTTAAATCAGCCGCTGGAATAAAACTAGTAAAACGTCAGACATATTTCATGGAAATAAAGGATAGAAAAAGACCGGGGACATTTGTCCCCGGTCTCTTATTCTTCCTCTAGCGCTTTTTCTGCCATTTTCGCGAGATGCTGCGCGCTTCCTGAAATCTCCTGCATCGTGGCTGAGATTTGTTCAACAGCGGCGGCTTGTCCGTCCGTATGCTGATTAATCGACTCAATGGATTCCTCCAGCCCTTTCAGCAGGCTGTGGATTTTTTTCGTGATCTGATCGATCTGGCCGACATTTTCTTTTGAGTGCGTTGCTAGCTTTCTGATCTCATCCGCGACGACAGAGAAGCCTTTTCCGGACTCTCCTGCTCTCGCCGCTTCGATCGCGGCGTTCAAGCCGAGCAGGTTGCTTTGGTCAGAAATGCCTTTCACGGTTACTGAGATATCGGCGATTTCACCGGCGCTTTCGCTGACCTTTTTCGCCTGGGAGGAAATGCCCGTCATTTGAGATGAAAAACCGTTGATTGAGTCAGAAATATCAGAAATGGCCGCGGCCGTTTGTTCAACGACAGCTGATAAGCTTTCCGCCACATCATGCAGCCTTGACGACTCCTCAAGGCTCGTTCCGAGGCCGACGCCTCCTACCACTCTTCCATTCTCGTCGTGGAGCGGGATAGCACGTGCAATCAATGGGAAGCCGAACAATTCTTTCGGAACCATGCTCGTCTTCTTCTGATTGGTGCGGATGGCATCTGTGATAATATCCCCTTCCTGCAGCGGATCACCGGCTTTTACGTTTAGCGAAAAGGTTTTGGCCGGTATATTCACAAGCAGTTTTTCCGTATCGTAAATGCCGATTGTAATATCATCTTGGACCAAGCTGTTTAGATAAGGGGCTACTTTAATAAACGCGTCCAGAAGGTCTGCCGTTTCTTTTTCCGTTCTTATGCTCAATTCCATTCACTCCTTTTTTTATTAATAAGGGAAGCTGCGTTTTTCGTGCTGGACCGAGATCCATTTCAGCGTCGTAAATTCATCAAGGCTCCACTCGCCGTTCAAACGGCCGAGACCAGATTGCTTTTCACCGCCGAAGGCCACATTCGGTTCGTCATTGATGGTCGTGTCATTGACATGAATCATGCCTGTTTCAACGCGCTTCGCAAAAGCCACGCCGCGCTCAAGATTTGACGTATGTACGGCACCGCTCAAGCCAAACGGCGTTTCGTTTGCGATATCCACCGCTTCGTCTTCTGAATCAAACTTCATGAAGGAAACGACAGGTCCGAACAGCTCTTCCTTGGCGATGCTCATGAACGGTTTCACGTCTTTTAAGATCGTCGGTTCCACGATCGTCCCGTTAAATCCGCCAAGCTTCACTGGAACAGCGCCTTCTTCAATTGCTTTTTCAACAGATTTCATCAGCCCGTCCGTCTGTCTGCTGTTGATTAATGGCCCAATAATCGTATCAGGGTCCATTGGATCGCCGACCTTCAGTGATTCCACTTTTGCCTGATACATTTCAAGGAACTTATCATAAATTGATGAGTGAACAAGTACACGGTTGGCCGACATGCAAATCTGCCCTTGGTGTGTAAATCGGCTGAACACCGCCGCATTGACCGCATATTCGATATCCGCATCCTCAAGTACGATGAAGGCGCTGTTGCCGCCGAGTTCAAGAAGCGGCTTTTTAAAATGCTTCATCGCAAGCTGGCCGATGTAGCTGCCGACTTTCGTTGAACCTGTAAACGAGATGATCCGCGGTACCGGATGTTCGACAAAGCTGTCTCCGATTTCTGCAATGTCTGTGACAACGACATTCAGCAGCCCCTCTGGAATTCCCGCGTTCTCAAAAATTCTCGCAATCAGCGTGCCGCCGCAGATCGGCGTTTCCTCATGCGGTTTGAGCACGACGCCATTGCCGGCTCCAAGCGCGGGCGCCACTGATTTCATCGATAAAAAGAATGGGAAGTTAAATGGGCTGATCACGCCGACCACGCCTGCCGGCACGCGATATAATCTGTTTTCCTTGCCGTCTATTGTTGATGGAAGAATTTTTCCGTCCATACGGACTGGGAACGTTGCCGCTTCTTTTATGATATTTTTCACAAGCCCGATTTCAAAGGCCGCTTTAAGTCTTGTTCCGCCAAGCTCTTCCATAATCAGATAAATGATGGCTTCTTCGTTTTCTTCAATATACGTGACGGCTTTTTCTAAAATGGTTCTTTTCTCAAACGGATTGACCGCATCCCATTTTTTCTTTGCCAGCGCCGCTGCCCGGTACGCTTCATCTACATCGTCAGCAGTCGCTTTTTGGAAAGTTGTGAATGTTTTTTGAGTATAAGGATTTTTGTTTTCCAATACATTTGGGCTGCTGCCCTCCTGCCATTTCCCGCCGATAAACTGTTTATTCAACTCTTCATATTGAAACATGGTCAGCATCTCCTTTTTAATCGAAAGTCATAATGTGGGCGAATCTATTGTTTCTATCGGTTCCCCCTGCATAAAATTGAATATCTTATTAGTAAATTACTATTCTATCCTACGACAACGCTGTTTCGCTTCTATCATTTAAAGCAAGAAAATATTATGTTGACTGCGCCAAATTTCGACAATATCATATAAGAAGAACTGTATATAATGATTAGAATATTTTGAATTTTTCAGGAGGAACTTTGATGAGTTCATTATTTAGAAAAAAAACGCTTGAAACATTGAGTGCGCAGAGCAAGTCAAAAAGCCTTGCCCGTACGTTAAGCGCATTTGATTTAACCTTGCTCGGCATCGGTTGTGTCATCGGTACAGGGATTTTTGTCATTACAGGAACAGTGGCCGCGACCGGTGCAGGTCCAGCTCTCATCATCTCGTTTATTTTAGCGGGTCTCGCCTGTGCGCTCGCCGCCTTCTGCTATGCTGAGTTTTCGTCTTCGATTCCAATTTCGGGTAGCGTGTACTCTTATTCCTACGTGACACTCGGAGAACTGCTCGCCTTTTTGATCGGATGGGATCTCATGCTTGAATACGTCATTGCGCTGTCGGCAGTTGCCACCGGCTGGTCTTCATACTTTCAATCCCTGCTTGCCGGCTTCAACCTTCATATTCCGGCCGCACTGGCAGGAGCGCCGGGGAGCACGCCGGGCGCCGTGTTTAATCTTCCGGCTGCGGTGATCATTCTCATCATCACTGCGATTGTCAGCCGAGGCGTCAAGGAAAGCACACGCTTTAACAACGTCATCGTCCTGATGAAAATCGGGATCATTTTATTGTTCATCATTGTCGGCCTCGGTTATGTCAAACCGGATAACTGGTCTCCTTTTATGCCGTTCGGGATGACAGGCGTCATCGTCAGCGCGGCAACTGTGTTCTTCGCGTATCTCGGGTTCGACGCGGTTTCTAACGCTTCAGAGGAAGTGAAAAATCCGCAAAAAAACATGCCCGTCGGCATTATTTCAGCTCTTGCCGTCTGTACGGTTCTGTACATCACGGTATCGCTTGTGCTGACAGGCATGATGCCTTATACGAAATTGGATGTTGGAGATCCGGTCTCATTTGCGCTGAAATTCGTCGGCCAGGATGCTGTTGCCGGGATTATATCTGTCGGTGCCATTATCGGGATTACGACGGTGATGCTCGCTTTGCTGTACGCTCAGGTCCGTTTGACGTTTGCCATGAGCAGAGACGGCCTTCTGCCTGGATTGTTCGCAAAGGTCCATCCGTCGTTTAAAACGCCTTTCCGCAACACGTGGCTGACAGGTATCGTTGCGGCGGGCATCGCCGGGTTTATCAACCTCGGAACGCTGGCCCATCTCGTGAACATGGGGACGCTGGCCGCGTTTACGGTCATTTCCATTGCGGTCATCGTGTTAAGAAAGAAACATCCGGAAATCAAAGCGTCCTTCAGAGTGCCGTTCGTTCCGGTTGTGCCGATCATCAGCGCAGGCATCTGCCTCTGGTTTATGTACAGCCTTCCCGGCGTCACATGGCTTTCATTTGCCATCTGGATCGCTGTTGGAACAGTGGTTTACTTCCTGTATTCGAGAAATCACAGCTTATTAAACAAATAATCTCATTTCAGCCGGCGGTGCCTCACCAGCCGGCTTTTCCCTTTTTTTATGTGCTATACTTTAAAGAACCTAGCAGAATGGGAGACAAACTGATGAAACAATACCGCACTTTATTATTTGATGTAGACGATACCATCCTTGATTTTAGAGCGGCAGAAGCATTAGCGCTTCGTTTGCTGTTTGAAGATCAGAACATTCCTTTAACAGATGAAATGAAGACGCAGTATCGAACAATCAATCAAGGCCTGTGGAGAGCCTTTGAAGAAGAAAAGATTACCCGTGATGAAGTCGTGAACACACGTTTTTCCGCTTTGTTCAAGGAATACGGTTATGAGGCGGACGGCGCTTTGCTTGAGCAAAAATACCGCAGCTTTCTCGAAGAAGGGCATCAGCTTATTGATGGCGCCTTTGATCTCATCTCAAATCTGCAGCACCGGTTTGAGTTGTATATCGTGACAAACGGCGTGTCTAAAACACAATACAAGCGTCTCCATGATTCAGGATTATTTCCGTTTTTTAAAGATATTTTCGTATCTGAAGACACAGGCTATCAAAAGCCCATGAAGGAATACTTCGATTACGTGTTTGAACGGATTCCCCACTTTTCAGCAGAGCACACATTAATCATCGGCGATTCGCTGACTGCCGATATCAAAGGCGGACGGCTCGCCGGACTTGATACTTGCTGGATGAATCCTGACATGAAACCAAATGAGTCAAAGATCATGCCAACTTATGAGATTCGCAAGCTTGAAGAGATGTATGACATATTGAATATCAAAAAAACCGTCAGCTGCTAATCAGGCTGATGTTTTTTCTTTTAGAAGCGTCTTTTTACCTCTTGATAAATTCTTCACCTTATGAATAATATGGTGATATGCTTTGGTTATATATGTAAGGAGGAGACTCACTTGGCTATCGCCGCCCCGCTAAAAGAAAAAACAGTTCAAAAACCCGGCACGACGGTATATCCGATTTTGATGATCATCGGCATCTGCCACATGCTCAATGATTCGCTGCAAGCCGTGATTCCGGCCATGTTTCCTATTTTGGAACGCTCCATGAGCCTGACGTTTACACAGCTCGGCATCATCGCTTTCACATTAAACATGGTGTCATCTGTCATGCAGCCTGTCGTCGGCTGGTATACCGATAAACGGCCGCGGCCGTACGCACTGCCAATCGGCCTGACCGCGAGCATGCTCGGCATTTTGGGCCTTGCATTTGCCCCGTCATTTGTAACGATCTTATGCTGTGTGTTTTTCATTGGATTAGGCTCGGCCATTTTCCATCCGGAAGGCTCCCGTGTGGCGTATATGGCCGCCGGCACCAAACGCGGGCTCGCCCAATCGATCTATCAGGTGGGCGGAAACTCAGGTCAGGCGATGGCGCCCCTGATCACCGCACTGATCCTTGTGCCGCTCGGCCAATTCGGCGCCGTTTGGTTCACGCTTGTCGCAGCGCTCGCTGTTATGTTGCTGCTGTATATTGCGAAATGGTACGCCGCACGCCTCGGAAGCCTTGCCAAGAAGTCCGGCAGCATACAGAAAACGGTTGAAAACAAGGCAATCTCCAAGTCTGTTGTATCTGCTCTTATTATGATTATATTTCTCATTTTTGCGCGTTCTTGGTACACAAGTGCAATCGGCAACTTTTACACGTTTTACGCGATCGATACATACCACGTAAGCATACAGCAGGCACAAAGCTATATTTTTGTCTTTTTGCTGTTCGGCGCTGTCGGCACGTTTCTCGGCGGCCCGCTCGCAGACCGTTTCGGAAAACGCTTTGTGATCCTCTGTTCGCTGCTGTGCTCGGCGCCTCTGGCGATTCTGCTTCCATTCGCAGGCCCTGTGCTCGCCTATGGCTTGCTCGCATTGATCGGCTTGGTGTTGATGTCCAGCTTTTCCGTAACGGTTGTCTACGCACAGGAGCTTGTTCCAGGAAAAATCGGCACAATGTCCGGTTTGACCGTCGGACTCGCCTTCGGGATGGGCGCGATCGGCGCTGTGGCGCTGGGCGCTCTGATTGACGCCGCGGGACTGACCCCGACAATGATTGCCATCGCCTTTCTCCCTGTTCTCGGCATCCTAGCCTTCCTATTGCCGAGCGATCAAAAGCTGAGAGAATGGCATAGCTGAAAAACCCCTGCCATGCGGCAGGGATTTTTTAATCCAGCTGTATAAAATGAGTGTCAGGCACTGCGTGTTTCGGGATAAAGCCGTCCGCAAAGTCGGGGAATGCCGACTGAATTTCGTCAATCCACCTTTTTAGGTTTAACACATACGGCATATAAATCATTTCAATTGTCGCTTCGTCTTCAATCCGGTAATACCAGCAAAGATTAAACTCTTTTTCCGTCACCAATGTAAACCCGGAGAAATGATAGAAAATCAGCGGTGTTTCATCTATATACACGCGTCCGTCCTTTTGTCCGACTTTATAGTTTTCAATATTCCAAAGCGCTGTATTGGCTCCGATTGATTTGACCACATGCACATCCTTATAATGCGCCGGCCATTTCTCCACATACCTTTGGTCGCCGTACGTCTTTCGTTCTGTATTCATTTCTACCGTACAAAATGCAACGCATTCCTGTCTCCACTGCCACACCGCTTCATATGCTTCCTTCGTATTTCCGGCACCGACAAAACCTGTATTAAAGCGGCCGGTCCGCTCATAATACGACATGAATCGCGGCGAGTTCCGGTGATCGGTCAAATATAGAGACGCCGCTGGGTTTTCGGCAAAAATACGTGCTGGATCAGAAAAGAAAAACAGATCGGTATCCATGTGGGCAAAGTATTCAGCATCCCCCCATTTGCTCATGACATGGAACAAAAAGGCGGGTTTTAATGTCCAGCAATATTCATGAAACGTTCGATTGCCTTTCGCTTGCAGCAGCTCCGGGTCTTCCATTTCATGCAGCTGCACAAAGGTCACATGCTCCCATGGCACGTGCTGAAGCAATTCATACGCTTTTTGATCGACACACAGCACATATAAATGAAAATCATTGCAATGCTCATGGAGAGAATGAATCATGGGCATGAGCTTAAAGATATGCGTCCTTGACACTATCGTTGAAAAATGAAATGTACTCACCATACCACATCCAATTATCTAAGATCCACGTGCAGCAAATCGTTGACAAGCGCATACAGCGCGTTGGCAAAATCGTTTACGCCTAGCTTTTTCTTCGCTTTTGGCAGAAGCTTACGGACAGATTGCAAATCAAAGTTTTTCGCCGTCACCCTCGGGGCTTTCTTTTGCCAGTCCGGGTCAATATTGCGTTCTTTAACAACATGGAGCAGCTCAAGAAACACATTCAGCAGCATATCGTATTTCTTAGATTCCAAAAGCTTATGAATATCAGCCATGATGCCGTTCGTCATGTCAGGCGGGAACGGCCCGTTAAAAGCGAGATGAACGTCTAAGGACCGGATGTTGTTATATTTATCGCACATATAGGCAATATTTGCCCGAATATCGTCCACAGACTTACAATTGCTCGGGTGCTCCTGATGAACACTGACGATGTCGCGATGCAGCCTGAACGTCAGTCCGGCCTGATGTAGCCTGATCCCAAGGTCATAATCCTCAAACCCGTACCGCACAATGCCTTCATCAAATAAACCGAGATCAATCACATGCTTGCGTTTGACAGAGGAATTATTTGTGATAAAAAAGCGCCATGGCATATGATAGCCTTTCAGGTCATCGCCGTACTCAACTAAAATCTGCTTGAGTACGTCAATAAAGTCGGTATCAAGGTCAAAGCTTTTATCCAGAAAGCTTCCGTTCTTGATATCCGCTTCCTTCAGCAGCTTTTGTTTGTCTTTTTTCGGCATTTCGTCTACGAGCTTTGCGAGCTGTTCCTTATGCTCATCTTCAAACCGTTCGTAATAAAAACTGTAAATCCGTTTCCAAAACAAACCGCATACGACGAGATTCTCTTCGTTCTCATGGGCCTTGATATGCTTTGCCACAAGGTCCTTTGCCGCGAGCATATCGCTGTCATGAAAAATCAGGATATCTCCTCTGGCATTGCGAAGCGCCTGATTTCGTCCGTACGCAATGCCCCTGTTTTCTTTAATCCTTGTAAAAACGAGCGGAAAATCCGCTTGAAACGACTCAAGCATCGAGAGCGTTCCGTCCTCAGATCCATTGTCGGCTACAATGACTTCAAATTCTTCATCGCACTCCTGCTCGTTTAACGACAGAAGGCTGTTATAGAGACGCTCCTTTGAATTATATGCAGGAATAATCACGCTTGCTTTCACTTCATTTTCACTTCCTGTATTTAATCATTTATTTGTTGTCATCTTTTGAAGCAAAACCGTTAAATTCAGGGTCTAACGTGTTGATGTGCCGAATGATATGCGGCAGTGTCTTTTGATACAGCTCATGCACAAACGGCAAGTCTGTACGGGTTGTTTCATGGATCTGTTTGATTTCATTGAGGCTGACGATTCGGTAGCCGCTGAAATGGTAAAAGATCAGCGGGCTGCCATCCTCCAACACGATCCGGCCATCTTCCCAAGAAAACGTATGCTGTCCGTAGTTCCAGTGGCCAATGTTCACACCGGGTGTCGTAATGTCACACACATTCGGAAACAGCTCAGACATATAATCCAAATAGCCCTGATCACCGAATTTCCCTTCACCCGGGGCATTTTTGCATTCCTCAAGACAGCGTTCCTTCCACCACTCCAAACAGTCCATGCCGGCATCATCATGCTTGAAGCTGATAAAACCCGAGTTATATTTGCCTAAAAGACGCTGCAGCATGTCAATCTGCTCTCTCTCAAAGGAAGGGATGACGATATCCCCCCGTGAAAGGAGCACCGAGCAGTCCGGCTGTTTTTCAAAAACCAGTGATGGATCGGCGTAAAAAAAGAGATCCCCGTCAATATACGTCACACGCTCCAGTTCGGGATTGCTGTTCAGCACAGCTTGCAGAAAGATCGGCTTCATTGTCCAGCAGTACTCGCTTTGATCTCTTGTTTCCTTCAGCTTCAGAAGCATCTCATTTTCGAACGCGGCCACCGGCACAAGGTTCAGCTGCTTCATCTTTAGCTTCTGTAAGACGCGGTGCGTATCTTCATCCATGCATAACGTATAAATCGGACTGTCTTGATCAACTTGCTCCAACGACTTAAATAACGCGACTGCCTGATATAATCTTCCTTTTGATAAAACGGTGCAATATGCGCTGGTCACAGTCATGTTCACCTCGTTTCATATTACTTTTTGAAGAATTCCGTATACCACTCAATCGTTTTTTCAAGTCCTTCATCAATGGTGTAGGCGGGTGTCCAATTCAGCAGCTTTCTCGCTTTTTCCGCGGATAAATATTGATGTTTGATTTCATTGCTTCCCTGGTTCAGCACCTTCGGCTTCAGATTACTGTTCATTTTGTTCAAGATTTTTTCGACCAGTTCAAGTACAGTCAGCTGAATCTCATTGCTAAAGTTAAAGGCCTCTCCGGCAAGGTTGTTTTCCTCCATTTTTTCTGCCAGAAGCATATACGCCTGAACGGCATCTTCGATATAAAAGTAGTCGCGGACAAACGTGCCGTCACTGCGGATTTCCGGCGCTTCCCCGTTCAGCACAAGCTGAATCGTTTGCGGAATAATCCGGTTGAAGTTCAAATCCCCGCCGCCGTATAGGTTTCCGCACCGTGTGATGCAGACCGGAACCCCGTACGTATGATAATATGTGTGGCTAATCAGATCTGCGCAGCTTTTCGAGACGTCGTACGGATGCTTGCCTTGCAGCGGCATCTTTTCATCGTACGGAAGGTTTTCTTGGTCGCCGTAAGCTTTATCGCTTGAAGCGACAATGACCCGTTTGATGAGTGGGTGCTTCCGGCAGGCTTCGAGAATATTCCACGTGCCAAGAATATTCGCTTCAAAGGTCGAAATCGGGTTGCGGTTGGCCACGCCGACAATCGCTTGTGCAGCGAGGTGAAAGACGGTGTCAATTTCATACTCGCCAAGCGCGCGCTCAATCACAGGCAAGTCTTCAAGAGAGCCCCGCACAATGTTCATTTTCTTGATATGTTCTCCCTGATAAAGGTTGGATTGAGGCACATGATCCCTGACAAGCCCCGTCACGTTTGCGCCCTGTTCGATCAGCTCTTTCACCAAACAGCTTCCTAAGAGACCTGTACACCCCGTAACAAATACGTTTTTATTTTTCCAGAAACTCAAATCAGTTCACCATACCTTCCATACTTGTTGTCCTTGATCCCACATCTTGTTGACTTCTAAGAGGTTTTTATACGTATCGATAGCCGTCCAAAATCCGTAATGGCGGTACACGGCAAGCTCCCCGTCTTTGGCAAGGTTCTTCAGCGGTTCATCTTCGAACATCATGTTCCCGTCCTTCGGCAAATAATCGAAAACCTTGGGACTGAGAACAAAGAATCCGCCATTGATGATTCCGTCACTCGAGGTCTTCTCAGAGAATGTTTTCGCGATGCCGTCCTCAACCGTCAAGGTGCCGAACTGCGAGACTTTGTCAATGCCTGTGACAGTCGCGGCAGCTCCTTTTGCCTGATGATAGCTGATGAGATGGAAAAGATTGATATTGGCCAGCCCGTCTCCATAGGTAAGCAGAAACGTTTCATCGCCGATATAGTCTTTTGCCTGCAAGATTCTTCCAGCTGTCAACGTGTCTTCCCCTGTCTCCAAAAACGTCATTTTCCACGTTTCGGGCTGTCCCAGTATCTGCACCTCTCCCGTAGAACTGTCGAGAGTCAGGCTGTTATGCTTCCATTCATAGTTGAGAAAGTATTCTTTGATTTTTTCTCCTTTGTAGCCCAAAAGCAGAATAAACTCGTTCACTCCGTAGTACTGATAGATTTTCATAATATGCCATAGAATCGGTTTGCCGCCTATCATGGCGAGCGGTTTAGGAATGTCATTCGTGACTTCACTCATTCTCGTTCCTTTTCCGCCGCAGAGAATGACCGCTTTCATCTCTACCCCTCATCTCTATGAATATTGAGTTCGAAACCTGGTACAGCTTTACAATCTATCAAGGCGTTTCCCCGATAATTTGTCCACTTCAATACCGGTTTCAAAATCTACTGTAATGATATGAGAGAAAGCCGGCCTTGGTGACCAAATGGAATCTATTTTTTCAAGTTGGTTATGTAACCAAAAAAGAGCCTTGAGCGAAGGCAATGTGCCCGCTCAAGGCTCTTTCTCGTCTTATTTGATTTCTTTTTCCTTGCCGTAATGATAGTCAGACGGATCAACGGCTTTGAAATCACTCAGTTTGTGGAATCTCAGCAGGTCTTTATACAAAACACTGTCTGAAAGGCTCAGCTGCTGGCTCACTCTTGTTTTCAGATTCTTCGTTTCTTCATTCGCTTTCAGTTTTTCACCAGTTTTCGTATCGTAAATGATATTATCGACCGATGTGTATTTTGGCGTCACGAAGTCGCCGTTTCTGAACGCCACTGTGTCATCGTGGTCTTTAGAGAATAAATCAGTGCCAAAGTTGATATATTTCTGCGAATCAATTCCTTGCAAGTGCAGAAGTGTCGGCATGACGTCGATTTCACCGCCATACGTGTGGTTCACTCCGCCTTTTTTGCCAGGAACGCGGATCATCAGCGGCACGCGCTGGTTCTGCGCGTTTTGGTAATCTGTAATTTCTTTTCCGAGAATCTCTTTCATCGCGCGATTATGATTTTCGGAAATACCGTTATGGTCACCGTAAATCACGATAACTGAGTCATCATACAGGCCGGCTTCCTTCAGCTCCTTGAAGAATTGCTCAATCGACTCGTCAAGGTAACGGGCTGTCTGGAAGTAATTATCAACCGTTTTATCACCCGTTGTCGCTTTCTTAATGGTCGCATCTTTTTCATCAAGGTTAAACGGATAATGGTGAGTCAACGTAATCAAATGCGCGTAAAACGGCTGTTTAAGAGATTCAAGTTTTGGAATCGACTCTGTAAAGAACGGCTTATCCTTGAGTCCCATATTTACGAGGTTTTCTTCAGACATGTCATAACTGCTTGCGTCGAAGAACTCGTCATACCCAATATGTTTGTAAATCTGGTCACGGTTCCAGAATGATTTGTAGTCACCATGCAGGACAGCGCTTGTGTAGCCTTCCTTCTGGTCTAAAATCGCCGGAAGCGACTGGTATGTGTTTTCGCCTTTCGTCACAAACGCAGAGCCTTCAGGAAGGCCAAAGAGGGAGTTGTCCATTGTCAGCTCGGCATCAGATGTTTTTCCCTGGCCGGTCTGATGGAAAAAGTTATCAAAATACATCATATCTTCTGCGCCGTGTGCGAGTTTATTTAAGAAAGGCGTCACCTCTTCACCGTTCAGCTTATAATCAATCAGGAATGTCTGGAAGCTTTCCAGGTGAATCTTGATGATGTTTTTGCCTTTGGCAGAACCGAAGTACTCGGCATTCGGTTTCGCATAATGAGACGTCGTGTAATTCTCGACGCTTGTTAAATCATCGCTGCTCGCGTAGGCTCTTTGCGATTCCGTTTGAGCCGTCTGCACACCGTCATAAATGGTGTAATTGTAAAGACCTAAATATTTCACGATATAATTGCGGTCAAATGTTCTTGTCAGCAGCTGCGGACGGTCTTTTTCCGCATAGTGCAGGTTGATGAAAAACAGTGCGACCCCGGAAAGGATCACCAAAGACGCAAAGCGTTTTTTCATTTTGTATTCTTTTAATTCAGGTCTCCAGATCAATACCGCAATCAAAATGATGATATCTAAGAAATAGAAAATATCATGAGCGGCCATGATGCTGAAAATCCCGTCTCCCATGTTTCCGACGTTGCCGGACTGTTTAATGTTCGGGAACGTCAGGAAATCGTCAAAGAAACGGTAGAATAAAATATTCGCGTATAACACAAATGTCATCACAAAATCGATAATCAGCATGATAATGGCTGATTTGCGCCCTTTCGCAAGCAAAGCCAGTCCTAAAAAGAAGACAGCGCTTGAGAACGGGTTAAATACCAGGAGGATCTCCTGGGTTGTGCCTTTTACCCCTAGGTTAAACTCTGCTTTGTAAGATAAATACGTTTTTGCCCAAAACAGTATAACCGCCAGCACAAAAAAGCTAAGTTTGTAAGAGAAAAGTTTCTTCATAGCAACCTCTACTTTCTTAAACACTTTAAGTCTTTATTTCTATTTACCTGCTCTTGATTCTGTCTCCAATTCTTTCTTTTCAAACAGAATTAAGGCATCACACAACAAATAAATACACCGGTAAGCCCGGAATATTTATGTTTGGCACCATACCATTTTGATTGCACCTATTTCAAACCAAACACTGGACGAAAGAAGCCTTCGTTTCGTTTCACATTTTTTTCGGGAAATAAAAAAGATTTCTTTTGTCATAAATGCCTTTGAATAAATAGATACCGAGTATAAGAATAACATAAACTAGCAAAAACGAAAAATAGGTCTTGCAGACAGCCTGTCCTGCCAGAGGGCTGTGGCTATTGTATGCACTCATGTTTAGCGTGATCACAATTTTTTCAAAAGGGCAAAAATTTCAGCTGCAAATCCAAAGAAACAGCACAAAAACAAAAAAGCTTGTAGAAAAAAATCGTTTTCTCTACAAGCTGAGACTGGATGCCTCCAGTCTTTACATCCCCGACCAAACATCTCTTGCATATATGCCGGTATCCTGCAGATGTTTCAGCCAGTTTTGCGCTTCTTGTTCGCCGGTGCCATGAACAGACTGACACGCTTTTTGCAGGGCGGCCTCCACATCTGGGGCCATTTTGCTGCCGTCACCGCATACATAGAGCCTGCCTCCGCGATCAAGAATCGATATCAATGTTTCTGCATGGTCAGCCATGAGATGCTGGACATACGTTTTTGGCATGCCTTCTTTTCGGGAAAAGGCTGTGTGCACAGTGGCGATTCCGTCTTTTTCAAACTGCTCAAGCTCATCCCGGTAAATAAAATCACGATCGTTCCTGCATCCGAAATAGAGATGGGCTTCGCCGAGCGTTTTTCCCTCCCGCTTTAAAGCTGAACGCGCTTGGAGGAAACCGCGGAATGGCGCAACTCCTGTGCCCGGCCCAACCATAATGATGGGGGTTTCAGGGTCTTCCGGAAGCTGAAACCGGGATTCGGGTGTGCGGATAAACACTACGACATCATCACCCGCTTGGCGTTCAGCTAAGTGATTTGAAGCCACGCCCCTGTATTCGCCAAGGCCGCTCCACGCTTGACCGCGCACAATACCGACTGTAATGGATGCTTGCTCCGGATTCACCCTTGGTGAGCTAGAAATCGAGTAATATCTTGGTTTTAACGGCCGTAAAAGCTCTAAAAATCGTTCAAACGGCATGTCGCACGCTTCATATTGTTCAAGCAGATCCAGCATGGACATCCGTTTTTGCAAAATTTGTTCCTGGTAGACACCCTCTGCCGCCAGTTCTTCTAATTCGCGTTTATGCGGCGGGCAGACTGTAAATGCCGCAAGCTCCCGTATTTGCGCCCTTGTGGCGGCTTCCTGCACCTCGACGCTGTAGCTGAGAAGGTCTCGCAGGCTGACAGGCCGCCCTAATGGCAGATGCCCTGCACTGCGTCCGCTTGCCGACAATGTTACTTGGTCGGTTCCCTTAAGGCCGAAGCGATGAAGAATCCGGCTGACATTGGTTTGGCTGTTCCTCGGCAATACACCAAGGTGGTCGCCCTCCCGATACCCAATATCCGGCGGCAAAATGATTTCAATGTGTCGGGTGCTGCGACCGCTGTCTGCGGACTGGAGTTCTCGATTTTCAGCGATGGATGCGTGAACCGCTTCGTACGATCGGGCCAGCGGAGACTCTCCAAGCCCTCTGACAAACTGAAGGCTCAGCGTGCTTCGCTCCTTATCGGCGTTTTCATTAAGCTCAAGTCCGAATGCTTTGATGGCGTCTGTCCACATGCTGTTTTTCCACTCGTCAAGCTGCCCTTCAAAATCACCGCTTACATCCCCCTCTCCCCGCGCAGAAAACCGAGTCGCGCCTTTCTCCGCAAACTGCTCATCAATGAATCTCGGCACGTCCTGGTACGTGCTCGCCCAATTGTGATCGCCGCAGCCAAATACCGTGTAATGAACGCCTTCAAGCTCATCCGGTTTGACTTCTTGAAGCCACTGCACGAACTGCCCCGCATTGCTTGGCGGTTTTCCGTTATAAGACGAGGTCACAATGACAACCGCTCCCTCTTTCGGCAGTTTTCCAATCCTGTCGTTCAGCGGTGCCACTTCAGTTCTTACGCCGTGAAGACTGGCTGTATCGGCAAGCTCGCGGGCTACGCCTTCCGCGGTGCCGGTATCAGATCCGTACAGCACGAGAAGCGGGCGGTTATTGAGGCCGATGACCGATGCACCCTTCGTTTCCGCTTTCTCTTTTTGCCCATCAGGCGCCGCTTTTTCAGCTGCCGGGACGTCGGCATGAATGGCCTCCTGGTGCCGTGTTTGAACCCTGATCCGGAAATCGCCCGGTTTGAGTGTCAAAGTTTGCTTGATATCAAGCTCATAATTCTCATGGTCAATCAACGTGAAATATTTTAATATCATGCCCAGCACAAGTGTGGCTTCATGAAGGGCAAACTGCATGCCGATACAGGCACGCTGCCCATTTCCGAACGGTTTGTACGCATGATGGGGCACTTGGTCCTGATGTTCAAACCGTTCTGGACGGAATTCCTCGGCATCCTCTCCCCAAGCGTCTCGATCTCGGTGAAGCTGCGGAATCAGCACAGAAATTCTGTCTTTCGTCGTAATCGGGTATTTTCCGCCAATGACTGTGTCTTCCTTTGGATAAAGGCTGAAAGCCGGGGCTGTCGGCCATAAACGCAAGGACTCATTTAAAATCATCCGGATATATTTTAGCTCAAGCACTTGTTTGTAGGTCGGCGCTGCATCCGTCAGCACCCGGTCGACCTCTTCATACGCTTTTTTTAGTTTGTCGGGATGATTCAATAAAAAGTAGATCGCAAAAGAAAGCAGGCCGCTCGTTGTTTCATGTCCGGCAATCAAAAACGTAATGATTTGAAAACGAATATTTTCATCGTCAAGCTTTTCTCCGGTCTCAGGGTCTTCCACCTTCAGCATGCGGGCGAGCAAATCTTTTTCATCCTGATCCCCATCCGCCTTGCGCTCCGCAATAATGCTGTCGACTAACGAAAACATCGTTTGAATATCATGATGAAATTGTCGCTTTGTCCTCACCATCAGCTTATCTTGAAAATCAAGCCGCTGCATCTGGTGCATCGCTTCATCAAGCGCGCGAACCATGCTGTTGATAAACGGGTGGGGCGTTTCTCTATAGTAGCTGTTAAAGCGATAGTTAAACCCGCACAGACCAATCGTGTCCAGCGTCAAACGGGTCATATCCCCTGGGACATCAACTGCTTCATTCGGATTGAGCCTGGCCCATTTTTGAATAAGCTGAACGGCGATATCGACCATTTTCTCATGATAATCCTTCATGGCCCGCTGGCTGAACGTCGGCATCAGAATGTTGTGCGCTTTTCTCCAATTAGGCTCATGCGTCCAGCTTGTAAACAATCCGTCCCCGGAAAACGCGCGAACCTTTTCCAAGGCGCCTTCAATGCTTTTATCGAATCGCTCTTCATCACAAACCTCTTTCACCAGCTCATGGCCGGACACAAAGATCGTGGTGCCTGCAGGTGTGTGCATTTGAAAAATCGGGCCCTGCTCTTCCGCCAGTTTGATCAGCGAAAGTGTCGGTTTGTCTTTATCAATAAGAGGCAGATTGCCGAGCGGACCAAATGTCTTCGGCTGAGGAATCGGGCTTGTTTCCTTCATCGAACCATTCCTTTCCGTATGAAATGCCTTCTATCTGACTACATTTCCCTTTCATGGTGATGATTATTCCGTTCCTCCGATTGACGTATGAACACCGTTTTTTCTATACTTGAGAAGCTGTACAATACGCGAATAAGGTGAGTTCACATATGGATTTTGAAATTCGATTTTTATCCTTTTATGTCATACAGGTCGAAGGCAAGGACGAGCAGGCGAACAAACAGTTCAAGCACTTCCAGACCCTTGATACGGGTGAATTTGAAGAAAGCGAACTGAAGGACTTTCTCGACGGGGAGCTGAAAAAAATCGTCAAACGGAAAGCCGACCGCCATCCGCAGTCCGAGCAAGTGCCGACGAAAATCGGCCATTTTATCGTCGAGCCCGGCCACGAGCTCGATTCCAATCCGAATTACAATATGTTCAACCGCGCACGTTTGGCGGAAACAAAAGAGGATTTTAACGAGCTGAGCGAGCAGTTCGTCCGCACGTATCTCGATACGAGCGCGGTCCGCGGCGGCGTATTCCTTGTGGCTTCAGCGGTGCCGAGGAAATACTTCGACGAGTCATTTGTCTTCATTATGAAATGTGACTTTGAGCCGAAGGTCGCCCGCATCTCAGACACGTCATCTCTCATTAAAAAAGTCGAAATGGCGATCACGACAAAAAACATGAAAAGCATCCAATATCCGTACATGCCAGAGGAGGGAATGGTCGAGGAAAGCGAGCTAAAAATCCATCAGGCCTCGCACGCCCGCTATTTCGAAGACTTTCTGAAATTCGTCGAATACGGCGAATCAATGCCGGAAATCATGAAAAACCAGGTCATGAACATGGTACAAGAGCATGTCTACGAGACATTTGAAGACAATAGCGAAGAGCTCAAACAATTCGAGCAGGACATTGAAATTTGGGAAGCGAGCGAAAAACGGGAAATCCAAGAGCGCCTCGACACCCATCAAGTGATCGAAGCCTCCGCCCAAATCATCGAGCACACGCCAGAGGCCCAGCTGAAAATGAAAGTCGGAGAAACCGAGATTAAAGGATTGCTAGCGGATTTTGGCAACTCGATTCACCTCGCCAAAGTGAACGGGCGCTATGTCGCGCTGATTGAAGCCGAGACGATTTCGTTTGAGAAGGGCAGTTCTCCGGTGGAGTTTTATAAGCCTGAGGGGCTGCATGAGGTGATTGAGCGGATACGCCACAAAACAGAGCAAGATTAAAAAAGTCCAGAATTTAAATCTGGACTTTTCCTATTTAATATCCTTCCCTCAACACCGCATAGCACTCCCCGATCAGCTCTTCTGCTCCCGGCTCTCCTTTCACCCAGAGGTTCTGGACGCTGAGAAGTTCGTAAAGATGCTTGGGGATATCTTTGAAAAGCGTGTTTAAAAACTAAAAAACCCGTCCGATCAGGACAGGCTACAGCGTCTTTTCTTTTGAAGCCGGATACGCATCCGGCTGTTTTTTCTTTATAACTGTAACAAATATGCCGCTGATGACACATGCAATGCCGATCAAATGCACAAGTTCAAACGGCTCCTTTAATATCACACCTGACAACATGACAGCGGAGACAGGAAGAACGGATGTGAAAATGCCAGACACCCCCGCCGGCACCTTCGTCACCCCGCTATACCATAAGTAAAACGCCAAAACGGTGACAAAAAGCGCGTAATACAACACATACGACCAATCCAAAACTGTCGGCACGCTAAAATCAAATGAAGAGGCCTCAAACAAAGCAAACGGTAGAAAAAACAGAAAACCGAAGAGCGATACGAAGGTCGAAATCGCCAATGCCGAAATATGTGGAGATAACTTCTTGGCCAGCAATGTAAACAACGCTTCACCAATGACTGCAGCAATGATCAGCATGTTGCCAAATAAGGCGTGCGGCGTCCCGTCTTGGCTCCCCGCTCCAAACAGATTAATCGCCATCACGCCGCAAACAGCAAGCAAAATGCCGATCAACGTCTTTTTCTCTATTTTTTCTCTCAGCAGGAAAAAGGATAAAATCCCGATTACCATCGGGGTTGTGCTGGTCAAAATGCCGCTTTCCGTTCCCGTCGTATATTGAACCCCATACAGCAGGCAAATACTGAACAAAAAAACGCCTGTGAAAGACTGCACCAGCAAGACAAGCACATCTTTTTTCGTCAAAACCGGAAACCCTTTTTCAATGCAAAACAGCAGGGCCAGCAATACGATAGCAGCGATTAGAAACCGCAACCCTGAGGAAAGAAAAACGGGAATACGCTCGACCATGAGTTTTCCTACAACGACCGAGCTGCCGACGATCGCCATGGCAGATGCCATGGATACATAAGCGCCAATTTGTTTTTTCATCATCTCTTCTCCTGCCTTTTTTATCTATAGCAAGAAGCACCTATCCAATGACAGGCGCTTTCTGATTAATCATCACTGCTCAAAATGCCGAAGAAACGAAGCAGGTTGATGAATAGATTGATAAAGTCGAGGTACAGCGATAATGCCATAACAGGAATTAAGTCTTCCGTAATATGGCGATGTTTGATTTGGTTTAGATCATACAAAATGTAAAGGGAAAAGACGATGGTTCCGATCACGGAATACGCCATCATCGCCGCTGAGTTTAACGGACTGAAAATGTTGAAGATGCCAACCGCAACAAGTGCGAGCACGGCAACCAGCAGAAATGACGACAGGAAGGATAAATCCTTTTCCATTTTCGCGCCAATTGTGCCCAGAACAGCAAAAATGACAAATGTAGAACCAAAGGCTTCAAGCACGACATAGGCGCCGGCGATGGAAGCGTAGTGGCTGACGATCGGAAATAAGGTAATGCCGGAAACAAACGCGAATGTATATACAAACGCATACCCCACCGCTTTTCTCCTGCGCATCCAGAAAGCCAGAATAATCATTCCCACTTCAAGAATAGAAAGCGGCAGCATCAAAGCGGCAGGAACAAATTGGCCGATAAAAAGACCGACAGTCGCGATCAGCAGTGTGAAAACAAAGACTGTCAAAATGCGCTGCATGATCGATTGCTTACTCTCGTGAACCGTAGCTTGCATGTCAAAAATCCTCCTAAAAAATGATCTTAAAGGTCTATTATATAAAAAATGGATGAAATATGTATGTGTTTTAAGGTAAATTTAAAGAAACCAAACACCATTACGCCAAGACTTCCTTCTTTCCTTTTCAGCGAAAAACGATGATTTTCTATTTATCCCCTTTTTGTAAAATTGGGAAAGCCAAAAGGCATATGATCACCCGTTGACGGACAATCATATGCCTGACCATACTTCCTATTGGTTTTCTTCCAATTCATCCACAATACAGCGGACGCCCATGTTTTCTAACGCCTGCTTTAGCGTTCCGTACGTTTCATATTCACTGAAATCAAGCCCCAATTGAATGGATGTCTGGGCCACATCCGGTCGAATCCCTGAAAATACAGCTTTAATCCCTAGTAAGAAAAGCGTTTTTGACAGGTTGTACAGCTGCTGCGCCACCATGGTATCCACGATCGGAACACCTGAAAGATCAACGACAAGGCTTGTGATTTTTCTCTCGATACAGCGGACCGGCACTGTTTCTAAAATGACCTGTGCCCGCTTTGTATCAATGGAGCCGATTATCGGCAATATCCCGATTCCATCCGCAATGGAAATCACCGGGCAGCCCAGCTCAGAAATCAGTTCCTGCTGAGACGTGAGCCTCATCAGCATAAATTTTTGGTACTGCTCCGAAAATTCAATAATCAGCTTATCAAACGACTGATTCACAATGCGGTTCCATCGGTCGGCATCCTCATCTGTGACGATATCCCGATTCTCTTTGATAAACGCAGCGACTGCGCCCCAGAATGAGATTCTTGAGTTTGAAATAGCTTCTACGACCTCATGCACCTGAACATCTTGCTCTACTCTGTTTTTCGCAACGGTTTGCGCCCATTTTGCCATATTTTCTTGAAACTCGGTTTGATCGTCCAGAAACGCGCTTGCGATTGTGATATTGGTAAACGTATGCTGCTCAGTTAGGAGCTTTTTCGTTTCTGCACTTAAATCGTCGGCGGAATATAGCTCGCCTTTCAGCTGACATCGCAAACTGAACCATTTCTCGGTAATACCCGCAGTGTTGTCTATAATATATTGATATAATAATTGATCGATATTCACGGTTTGTCTCCTTTTTCATAATAGAAGCTCTTTTATTATAAAATGATACACCGGAATTGTGAATGGGACTAGGGAAAAATAGAATGATTCTGCTTCACGAACGCATTCCATTTTCATCCATAGGCAAATGCACCAATAAATGCCCGCTCGCATAAACTGCATATGTAAAGTTTACAATGAGAAAGGACGTTATTGCATGTATTATGTCGATCCTTATATGTTTGCCGGGCATTTTTATGAGCCTTGGCCTGCTTTTGAATATGAATACCGTTATCCGGATGGTTACCCATGGTCCGGAATTGGCGGCGGCGGTGTGCCCGGCATTGGCGGCGGTGCTGTGCCCGGCTTCGGCGGCGGTGTGCCCGGCTTCGGCGGCGGCGCGCCCGGCATTGGCGGCGGTGCTGTGCCCGGTTTCGGTGGCGGTGCGCCGCAGGGACCCCCTCCTTCCAAAAAACCCGAGAAACCGAAAAAGCCGCAGGGCGCTCAAGCAGGCACTTATTTAGTTGAACCCGTTGCCATTCAGCCATGCCTCTTCCGCTTTACTTATGTTTGGCTGACCAACGGCAGCTCATTTTGGTTCTACCCAATCATCCTTGGCAGAAGATCAGTCGGCGGCTTTTATTGGGATTCTTACCGGCGGCGTTGGATTTATTTCGCCTTAGACACAAATTTGATAGATGTTGTAAGCTGCTCGTATTAATCGAAAAACGGCCGGTTTTGCCGGCTGTTTTTTCATGTTACTTCGGCCGTGAACAGGTTATAGTATAATAATTATCTTTCAAATTGGAGGTTTCCCTATGATCAAACAAATTGGCACTGTTGCTGTGTATGTTGAAGACCAGAAAAAAGCGAAGCAATTTTGGGCGGAGAAGGTTGGCTTTAATATTGCGGCGGACCACCCGATGGGACCTGATGCAAGCTGGCTGGAGGTTGCGCCAAAAGGAGCCCAGACCCGTTTAGTGATTTACCCGAAAGCCATGATGAAAGGCTCTGAACAAAAGAAAGCTTCGATCGTGTTTGAGTGTGAAGACATCTTTGCTACATACGAGAAAATGAAAGCAAACGGTGTAGAATTTCTTGGTGAGCCCAATCACATGGAGTGGGGCACCTTCGTTCAATTTAAGGACGAAGATGGCAATGTATTTTTATTGAAAGAATAACTGTGCGGCGACAGTTCTATTCCGCCATGCTCTTCCTTTGACATTGAGAATGAATTTCATTTACAATTATGTATATATGAAAATGATTGGAGAGGGACAGATGTTTGTTCAGTTGAGAAAAATGACGGTAAAAGAAGGCCATGCAGACAAAGTAATCGAACGTTTCAGTGCTGAAGGAATCATTGAAAAACAAGAAGGTTTGATTGATGTAACAGTACTTGAGAAAAACGTCCGCCGCGGTGATGAGGAAGTTGTTGTCATGATTCGCTGGGAATCTGAGGACCACTGGAAACAATGGGAAAAAAGCGATGCGCATATCGCGGGCCATAAAGCGAACAAAGGCAAACCAAAGCCTGACTATCTGATCAACACTGAAGTGAGCATGTATCATGTAAAAGCTGTGAAACAAGGGACTCATGAATAATGAAAAGAGCTTGCACGAGCTGCAAGCTCTTTTTTACGGTCATGACGAACCGCTTTCTTCATACGTGGTGACATAAAGCGGCTGGTCGGCATGCCATTCCGCGTATAGGACATCCTCAACCTTTTCAACGCCTTGCTTTTGCAGCGATTGCTTCAGCCATTGTTCATCCACATCTGCTTCCGCCAGATTATCATACACAATCTCCCCATCAAGAATTAACGTAATCGGCAATGATACTTCCTTTACTGGGAGGTTCATATCTTTTCGGGTCGGTTTACCAAAATCGGCTTTCGGGAGTACACTGATCATTCCGTTTGTTTCCAGGATCGCATATTCCACTTCCTGAATCGAAAAACAGCCTTCCTGCCTCAGAAGGCTTTGCAGCTGGTTAATATCAAGCTTGTTTTTCTTCAGCGCCTTGTATTTCACTTTTCCTTTATGAATTACAATATTCGGTTCGCCTTCCAGTAACTTTCTGGACCCTTTTAGCTTTTGTGTAATCAATTCAATCAAATAGATAAGAAAGCCCCATAAGAGTGAAGCAAAAATAATTTCTTTAATCTTGATTTCATGATCATAGACGGCATTTCCGACCAGCTCCCCTAAAATTAAAGCAGAAATAAAGTCAAACGGGGTGAGTTGAGAGAATTGGGTTTTCCCAAGAAACTTCAAGATGACAAATAAAATGCCGAGACCGCAAACTAATTCTATTGCTACATTTACATAATCTCCCACTGTTGATAGCACCTACTTCTTAAAAACTACTATCATTATAGTCAAGTGCCATCTTTCTAAACCGGAACTGCTGATTTCAATCAAAAAATCAGCCCGTTCGCCGGCTGACATTTTTCACATTGTTTGGTGCTTCGCCAGCATGTCATCAAAAAGCGGTTCTGCATCACTGCGGTCAATCGTGACAAGCGGATCATTGAGAAAGGCTTGAAAAGCAAGCGTGCGACTCTTTGTTAAACCGGCTTCCGCCACTGCCTCCTGATTGGACACGTGCCTCACCGCAATCATTTCCACACTCTTTGGCAGCGCTCCAGAGAAAATCGGCTGGACACTATTGCGGGTAATCAAGGCGTTCGTTTCGACAATCGCATGTAAAGGAAGATTGGAAACTTGGCCTTGATTCGGCACATTTACATTCGTGACAAGTTCACCCACTCCGAGAAGAGCCGCTATGATGCTCACCCCTTCCTCTCCCGATGCCTTCCCGGCAACGCCCCGTTTTTGCACAATCAATTGTTCTGATTCTTTTCGTTTTTCCTCTCTGTCTTGTTTTCTGAATGATACAGGTGTGAGATGAAATTTCCATGATTCAGGCTGTTTGAGGTAAGGGCCGGGAAGAAATTCCGCCAGATGCCTGTCACCCGCAGCGGGGATGGCACCATACGTTTCAAATAAATCAAACGCCACACGGTGCGCCGAACGAAAGACGCTGTCCCTCCAGCTCTCCCCCTCAAGCTCATATCCTGATTCTCCATAATGCGCGCTGAATTCATGGAATATAGGCAACAGATCAATATGGCGGTAAGAGGCTTCCGTAATCCATGTGAAATGGTTAATGCCAAGTACATTGACGCGGATATCCTCACGCCGCAACACCTTTGCTCCGAGCCGTTCTTTGACCATTTCCGCAAGCAGCTTTTGCGTGCCGAATACCTCGTGGCAGCAGCCAATCGCTTTGATGCCGGGAAACACTTTATACAGCACTCTTGTACAGACAGACATCGGGTTTGTATAATTGATGACCCATGATTCAGGTGCGTAGTCTCTTATTGCCCGGGCAATTTCGGCAAACATCGGAACAGCCCGCAAGCCTCTGATGATTCCGCCCGGCCCGACAGTATCACCTACGGATTGATAAATGCCGCAGCGCTCGGGCAAGTGGACATCAACTTCCATATCATCCAATGAACCCGGCAAAATGGAAATGATAACGATATCCGCGCCCGATAACGCTTTTTTCATAGTAGAAACCGCTTCATACCTCCATCTGCCGTCTCCGCTGTGATTGCCAATCACTTCATTTTTCTGAGCAGCTTCAAAATCAAGATCGTAGAGCGCCACCATGCCTGACAACCGCTCATCAATCGACAGATCATTCATCAGTCTTCTGGCCCAGCCCTGGGACCCCCCGCCGATATAGGCGATTTTAATCTGGTCTAACGTACTGATATGAAACACTCCCTTTCTCAGCCTTTCACTGATCCGATCAGCATTCCCTTCGCAAAGTGTTTTTGCAGGAATGGATAGACCGCCAAAATCGGCAGCGTCGCAATGACAATGACCGCGAGTTTAATCCCCTGCTCCGGCGGAACGGTATTTTGCATCGTATCGCCATTGGTCGCTGTTAAATCCGATAAAATTGTGACTTGGCGCAGCACCATTTGCAGCGGCCATTTTGCACTGTCATTGATATATAAGAGAGCGTGGAAGAAATCATTCCAAATCCCGACCGCATAAAACAGCGCAAAGGTCGCAATAACCGGCTTTGACAGCGGCAGGGCGATCCGCCAGAAAACGCCGATTTCTGAACAGCCGTCAATTTTTGCCGATTCCTCCAGTTCGCGCGGCAGCTGCTGAAAGAAGTTTTTGATAATAATCAGGTTGAACGGATTAATCGCCATCGGCAGAATCAATGCCCAATACGTATCCAAAAGGCCAAGTGATTTTACGACAAGGTATGTCGGGATCATGCCGCCGGAAAATAGCATAGAGAAAATGACCAGGTTCAACAGCAGATTCCGCCCCTTCACATGCCGCTTCGCCAACGGATACGCCATCGTAAAGGTGAAAAACAGCTGCACAGCTGTTCCGACCACTGTGATGAAGATAGATACACCCATGCTTCGGATGAATGTCGGTGTCGAAAACACATACTTGTAAGCGTCAAGCGTAAAGGTTTTCGGAAAAATAAAGAAGCTGCGCTGGGCAAGTTCCGCTTCTGTCGCAAAGGAACCGGCGATAATGTACAAAAACGGCAAAATGGTAATTGCACCGACACCGCCGAGAAACAGAATGTTACAGACGTCAAACACCCGTCCTGCTTTTGTGTTGTGCATCGTGTGAATGTCAGCCATACCTCTCCCTCCTCTAAAACAATCCTTCCTGATCAAACTTTTTCGCAATATAATTGGCGCCGAAAATCAAGATAATCCCGACAACCGATTTAAACAGTCCGACAGCCGTGCTGTAGCTGTACGCGCCTTGGGTAATCCCCATCATGTATACATACGTGTCAAAAATGTCAGCCACGCTGCGGTTGAGCGAGTTCGTCATCAAATACACCTGTTCAAAGCCAAGATTCAAAAAGCTGCCGATTCTTAAAATTAACAGAACGATAATGGTGCTTCTGATCGCCGGCAGCGTAATATGCCACATTCTCTTGAATCGGCCCGCTCCGTCCATAATGGCCGCTTCATACTGCTCCTGATCAACCGTCGCCAGCGCGGCCAGAAATAAAATCGTTCCCCAGCCCGTCTCCTTCCAGATGCTTTGCATCACAATCATCGGCCGGAACCAGTCCGCGTCCGATAAGAAGGAAATCTGCTCACCTGTCAAGCTCATGATCAATTTGTTGATCACACCTGTATCGACAGTAAAGAAAACAAAGGTGATGCTGACCACGATTGTCCATGAAACAAAATGGGGCACGTAAATAAAGGTTTGGATGCATCTTTTATACACAGCTTTCCTTACCTCATTCAAAAGCAAGGCCAAAATGAGAGGCGCTGGAAAAGCAAACAAAAGATCCAAACTCGCCAGCATGAGGGTGTTGCGCAGCAGCCGGAAAAAATCCGGATTCATAAAAAAGTCTTTGAAATAATCAAAGCCGACCCATTCGCTTTTCCAGAAGCCGAGATATGGCGAATAGTCTTTAAATGCGA
Organism: Bacillus sp. K7; assembly: GCF_053903245.1. Classification (NCBI taxonomy): domain Bacteria; kingdom Bacillati; phylum Bacillota; class Bacilli; order Caryophanales; family Bacillaceae; genus Bacillus; species Bacillus sp. K7. The sequence continues at coordinate 789,788 of NZ_CP096406.1, read as the reverse complement.
TCAGCACGCCCCACATCGGCAAATATTTGAAAATCAAAAAATAAAGCAGTCCGGGAATAAGCAGAAGATAAAGCCATTTGTCACGTTTGAACGCAGCCATCCAGCTGATGCCTTTTCCAGCAGTGAGAACAGGTGCATCTCCCTTCTTCGGCACAGTTTCCATAACTGTTCTCCTTTCGTGATACCGGCGCGCCCGCCATACGGCAGGCGCATCGGTTTATTTTGATGATTGATACAATTTGTTTAAGTCCTTCATCAGGTCATTGCCGCTGCTGTTTTTCCAAAGCTCCACCGCATCCTCGAATCCTTTTTCATCAATTTCTCCGATAATAAATTGTGTTCTCGCGTCGAGAATGATGTTGTCAAGCTGGGCTCCTTTTTGGGTATAGACATCAGATACAAGCGACTCAGCCGGGTTAAAGACGGCTATTTTTTCTCCTTCGGTAATGATGTCCTTGCGATGCTGGAAGAGCTTTGTTTTCTGGTCTTCGATGTAATACTCGCTTTTCGGTATCGACATGCTGAACTGTGCCAAGCCTTCATGCTCATACAGGAGAGATTTGTTGTTTTTTTCAAGTGAGGTGAATACGCCGTCCTTGAGCTCGTAATTGCGTCCCTCCACTCCGTTGTTTGTGAGAATCTGCGCTTCTTTATCGTTCATCTTATCTAGGAAGGACAGCACCTCTTTCAGCTCTTTTTCGGTTTTGACGCTTGTTTTTGGTATCGCGATCATCCCTGAGTAACCGGATGTCGGGAAGGTGCGCTTGCCATTCGGCCCCTCAAGCGATCCGACGATATCAATCACATCCTTGTTCGACTCATCCGCTTCCTCCATCGCGCTTTGGATTTGAGACGCTCTGGAGCCGGTATCAACGATGACACCCGCTTTTCCTTTCACAACCGGATCATTCCACTTCGCTGAATCCATGACCGCAAAGTCCTTATTGATCAAACCCTCGTCATATAGCTTTTTAAAAAACGTGAGCGCCTCCATGTATTCCTTCGTTGTAAAATCAGGAATCAGCTTTCCGTTTTCAACGCCGTAGCGGTTCGGGGCGCCAAACCAGATTTGCAGAACATCCCACGGGCTTCCGTTGCCAAGCCCCATCCATTTCGGCACGACCATGCCGTACGTATCATCCTTGCCGTTTCCGTCAGGATCTTTTTCCTTAAAGGCTTTCAGCACTTCATAGAAATCATCAAGCGTTTCCGGCATATCCAAACCGACGTTTTCAAGCCAGTCGGTTCTGATGATCATACACGCTCTGATCAGGTCCCTCGTTCTGTAGATCCCGTATACCTCTCCATTCACCGAGCTGTTCTTTAAAATCTGTTCATCTGCCTGACTTAAATTCTTATAGTCTTTTAAATAAGGAGACAGCTCCCAAAATGCCCCTGCTTTGACAGACTTGATAAAGCCTGCTGATTTATCTTTTATCACAATCGCATGAGGCATCTCTCCAGAAGCCATGACGATATTGAATTTGTCGTTGTAAGATGAATCAGGCACCCATGTGACCTGAATCTCTTTGCCTGTGTATTTCTCCAGTGCTTTTAGTGATGGGCTCTTTTCACTCGGGCTTTCCGGCGATAAGAGCGGCGCCATGATTTTGATCGTGTCTTTCGAGCCGCTTGCTGAATTGGATGTTTCCGAATTGCTGCATCCGGCGATCATCATGGCAGCGAGCGGCAAGGCCAGCCATTTTGTTCGTATTCTATTTTTCATGATGCATAAGTCCCCCTTTTTCTCATTTTGCAATTCCCCTTTGCCCCTTCCAATATAAAGCGCTTACATAAATTCTTGCAATCTTCATTTTTTGCACCAATTCTCCTATGAAATTCCGGCTGTTATCCTTTTTTGCCGGATGTCTCTTTTTTTGCCGGCAGGGCATCTCCGATTAATTCCAGCGCCGCTATGACGTTTAAACACCATTGCGAGACGGTGTTCGTCGTCACCCACGGGAGCTCCTCCAGCTGCGTCCACGTCTCAATGCACTCTGGTTTGATCGGAAGCGGTGTATGGCTCAGCTTGTCATCGAGCAAAAGATTCCATGCTTTGGCGGCGAGCTTCTGATCCTGTTTGTTTCTCGCGGCATAGGCTGTCATGGCAGCCGCGAACATCGGCCAATGAAAATGCCCGTCATGCAGCGCGCCTCCGCTTCGTTTCCGTTTTTCTTCATCACTGAGTGTGTAAAATTCGCCGAATTCACTCAGCATTTCCTCCCATTCCCGGTCATCAAGAAGCTCAGCCAGCTCCATCCATACTTGCGGCGCGCCAAAGGCGATCATCATATGGTATCCGCCTGCTATGCCGTCGCCCATGTGATGAAGCATCGAGGTCGCCGGATCATATTCAAATGTCGGGCCGGATAATAGGCGAAGCGGCAGCCGCTTCAGGCAGCTGATGCCCGTTTGGATTTTGTGTAGATAATCTGGATTCCCGGTTCGCTCCCATTCTGTCAGCCAATTCGAGCAAAACGCCGCCCAGTCAGGTCCCGTTCTGGCATGGGTCGGATGCTTGCCTTTCTCGTAAAAAGCGCGCATCGGATCGGTTTTGACGAGGGCGTAATCGGCGTCCTTCACTTCTGTCAAAAGATCTCCCGTCCGCTCATCTCCCGTCAGATAATAATAAAATTTATAAAGGCCGGCCATGCTGATCCTTGCTTCCTTGCAGCCGCATCCCCAGTGCACCACGTTATGCCGTGAGCCAAGACCTGCGTATTCCCCAAGGTGAAAGCTGTCCGTTTCGCTCGTATGGCGGGTCATCGCTTCCGCCATGCGGAAGATGTCCTCTCGGCCTGAGCGGAAAAACGCCTGCCACAGCCATAAAGTCGGAACGAGCTCATTGTTTTGCCATGCGTATCCGCCGAGATCATACCGCCACATATGCCGAATCGGATCATACGTATGCATGACATCGCCATAATGCCAAAACCCGTACCACCTGCGCTGCTCTACTTCCTTTTTGTAAAATCGAAAGGCGGCGTCGAGCTGTTCTTCCAGCTCTTTTTTGAGCGGATGGGATGTATCAATGACACTCCAAACCCCGAGCGCCTTTGATTCGTAATAGACGTCCGGCTCGCATACAATGAGCGGCGGCGCCTGCCATTTGTCAGCGAGCGCATTGAGGACTTCGTCAGACGGCATGTGCGAAAAGCACGCCAGGCTGATTTCATTTGTGTTGGCAATGCCGGTCGGATCAGAACGCATTTCATCAAAGCCTTCATATGCGCTGGCCACATGGGTGTTTCCTGTATAATGCCGCAAATCCATCGCTTCTCCGTCCGGAGGCCAAAGCCAGACAGTCATTTTTGGGTGGCCGCCGGCAAGGCCTGTGATTTCCAATGCTGACGGATATTTCTCAAAAAAAGACCGCAGGCCGAGGGCAATGCCGCCGTTTTCGCCGCCTGCATAAAAGAGCCCCTTCGCCCGGCTGCCATGCAGCATGCCGACCCACGCATAATCTTTTCCGGTCCGTTTTGACAGGCTGTAATGATCGCTGGAATCCTGAACAAGCTTGACATCGTTCCACACCGCGTTTTGTGTGCCGTGAGCGAACCATTCCTTATGCTCTTCACTTGGAGACAGGGTTTCGCCATTGATTTGGTTTTCATAAAGCGGATACCGTTCATTGAATTTCCGTGTGCCAAATAGCTGGGCGGGTTCTTTGTATATCCCTTTCTCTCCCGCAAAACGGAAATGGCGGTTGTACGGCTCCCCTTCCAAACAAAGATCAAATGCTATACCGAGCCCTTTCACGAATTCTTGTTTGCCATTCCTGTCGATCAGCTGCGTATGCACGATGCCGATCTCAGAAAGCCCGGCGTAAAACGTCAATCTGACCACAAACGGCAGCCATTCCTCATTTGTTTTTTGAAGAAGATGCACACCCTCTATTTTGATCACCGCTTTGACAGGGCCTTGCTTCTCTATCGCCGCACGTTTGATGAGGCTGACAGACGCTTCATGAAAAAGAATCGTTTCCGCCGCCGACTCCCGTCTCGTTTCTCTTATAGCAACGAGCCTCCCGCCTGCGGCGATCGGCTTTCCGTTGATCTGCAAGGATTGAATGAGATCCGAGCCTGTTTTATGAATGGTACAGACGAGCGTTCCTGTATCCACTTGGATGTCATGCTTTGACTCATTGATGCTGAGCGTTTCGTCCGGCTCCGGGACTTCGCCTTTTTGCACTGTATAGCTTTGATGCTCCTGTTCTCCAAACACTGCCGCGTGCTTCGTCCACTTGATGCTCCCATCCGGCCAATAGGCGGACGGTTCGCTTTGTACATATTGATTTTCCGCATTTTCATTCACAAGCACCAGACAGTCTGCTTGTTTCAATTCTCCTTTTTTCCATGGCACGCCCCACGTCACACCGCTTGTCACCTTTGGCTGTTCTGATAACCATTTGATTTTTTTCATCAGTTCTCTCCTTCCATAGAAAAAAGCTGATTCGATGCAAAGAATCAGCTGTGATTGTCAAACTGAATCACACGGTATTCATGCGGTCCGACCGCCAGCCTCCCCGCTTTTTCCGAACGGTTCGCCAACAAATCCGTTCCCGCTTTCGGCAATGTTACGCTTCCGCCTTTTCCATCCATATTGACGATGATCCACACAAGGCCATGATCGCCTTTGCGCGGGGCAACGATTGTGCCGGGTGTCACATCCGACCGGACGGAAATGGCCGCTTCAGCCGCGTAATGCCTGACGAGCGCTTCCAGCATCGCATCCCCTTCTTCCCCTGATGGAAGCGAGCCGAGCATAACGATTTTCCCCTTGCCGTGCTTTCGTTCTGTCAAAAAAGCATGGCCTGATCCCGGCCCTGACTCAACCGTGCCAAGAGCATTTCCGCTCTCTGTATCAAACACCGCGCTCCACAGCCCGAGCGGCGCCGTGATGCCAAACGCTTTTCCGGTATTCACATCTTCGTTCATTGGAAAGGTATACAGCGTTTTGATCCCGGCTGTTTTCTCAAGCTCACCAAGGCCGCAAGCGGTATGAATCGTATGCTCGCTTGTGCGCCCTCCTGTCAGCGGCCCAGCGATCCAAATGCCTCCCGTTTCAGCGAATGCCGAAGCTTTGTTGATAAATTCGGAAGACAGAAACGGCACAAATGGCGTAAACAGCAAGCGGTAGCCGTCCAGCGGAACGCCTTCCGGAATAAGGTCACGGTGAATTCCAGTATGGAGAATACGTTCATAAAAATGCGTCACAAGCGAACGGTGCTGGAGTCCCCGATGAGGCTCTGTTTTAATAAAGGCTTTTGCTCTGTCGGAGTATGTCATCGCCGCCTCGGCTTGAACAGGTTCTGTCGATAGAATGATTGATTCGATCTCCTTTCTTGCCCGCTCGACCGCCAGCACATTCTGGTAGCCCACGGCCGGCTCACCCCAGGCACTGAGAACCGAACCGTGTGAAATCTCGCTTCCTGAACGCTGCTGGCGCCACAGCCAATAGCAAAAACCCTCGCTTCCTAAGGCATAGGAAGATACGGCTTCGGCCTGTAAATACCCATCGGCATGCGGAAAAGCAAAGCTTTCGAGCGAGGCGGCATACGACGGACTCGTTTCTAAAATCCAGAACGGGCGCCCTTGTTTCAAATTCCTCCACAAATCACAGTTCAGTAAAAAGGCGGAGGCATTTTCCTGCGAAGCGTACGTATCATAGGAGGCAAAATCGAGATTCTGAAAGATCCGCTCGTTGTCCACGCTAAACATGACAGAGCTGTTATGCGTGATCGGCGCATCCGTATAGCAGCGGATCATTTTGGCCTGTTCATCCGCAAATGAAGCGATCATCTCCATCGAAAACAGCTGATACATTGTGCTAAGAGAGGCGTGATGCAGAAATGGGGTCGGCCCGGGCTGCGGCACCTGCTCAAACGCCTGATACGTTTCGCTCCACACATCGGTTCCCCATGCCTCGTTTAACCGCTCAATCACGCCATAGCGGTTTCTGAGCCAGTCATGCCATAAGTGCAGGCACGTCTCACACATGCATGCTGCGACATGGCATTTAAACTCATTGTCTAGCTGCCAGCCGATCAGTCCCGGGAGCTCGCCAAGCTCCTTGGCGATGCTTGTGGTAATAATGGCGGCTTTTTTTCGGAAATACGGGTTGTTTGTACAAGCATGCTGACGGGAGCCATGCCCCATGACCACTCTTTTTTCATTTACATGCATGCGCTCCGGCCGGCCGTGGGACAGCCAAATCGGCGGTGTAGGCGTCGGCGTGCACATGATCGTGTCGATGCCGTTGTCATACAGCCGGGTGATGATCTCTTTAAAAAAACCGACGTCAATTTTCCCTTCTTCCGGCTCCATGACAGACCAGGCAAACTCGCCGATCCGCACAACATTCACGCCAACTTCACGCATCTTGTCAATGTCCTGCTGAATCGTTTCCTCATCCCATAATTCCGGGTAATAGCAAGCGCCGTGATACAGTTTTCTCCTCACATTCTTCACCCTTCTTTGATGATCGATTCTGTCAATGGCACACCGAGCTCCTTGATGCCTTTTGCCACAAGTTTCGCCATTTCATTTGCGCCTTTCCTTGTAAAATGCGTGTAATCGTTTATTCCTTCCGATACCATAAAATAGGTGTATACCTTTTCCTCACCCTTCTCGGTAAAGAAAGCGAGACTTTTCTCCATGAGATCAATGAGCCGGACATTCTCCTCAGCAGCCGTCTGCTTCATGGCAATGCAATAATCAGGAAAGTCGTTCAAAAACACGCCGTTCTCGTAATGAAAGCGGGCTACAGGGGTGATGAGCAGCGGATGGGCGCCTTTTTCCCGCGCGCCTGCGATATACTGTTTTAAATATTGTTTGTAGGTGGTATAGGGCTCGGTGTAGCGCTCCGGCTTATTTTTCGACGCGTCATTGTGGCCCATCTGCACAAACAGCCAGTCATCCGGCTCAATCACATCCAGAATCGCCTGAAGCCTGCCTTCTTCCACAAACGTTTTCGAGCTTCTTCCCCCGATCGCTCTGTTGATCACCTGAATATGCTCCGGCAGATGCGAGCCGAGAAACTGCCCCCAGCCCCCTTGATTTGTGCTGTCTCCATACGTTTGAACCGTCGAATCTCCAGCAAGATAAATGTGATTTGCCATTTCTCATTCCCCCTCGTTTTTTCATTTCATCTGGCATCAATCTGGACGGCTTTTTCCTTGAAAAAACCGATCTTTGGTCTTCCTGCTCTTAGCTACGTCATCTTGCCGTATTGTTCAGCCTTTGATTTGTATCCTCCTATAGCGGCGTCTCCGCTTTGCTGCCCGCTATGTACAGGGCGGGCTTCGGCGGTTTTTTCATTCCCGTTCCAAGATAAAAGCCCGTGTGCGGCGGCTGGTTGTAGGCGGTGTTCTGCCAGGCGATGCCGAGCCGGTATACAGGATCGTGCATGAGCGTGTACAAGCGGTGGCCAGTGAGTTGTGTCGTTGTATAGATGCAAAGCGCGCTGCTGTCTTCGTTTCTCCATATCACTTCTTCCCGCCAATCGCCGAACAGGTTGGCCTGAAGAACAGGGTTTCCTTTTGTCCCGTTGTTGGACAGCACGCCTTCCGGCTGAAAAATCGTCTTCAGGCAGCGGTTTTCAGCATCCCATTTCTCAATCTTTGGCCTGCCAACCGTTCCATCCCAGTCATGATCGAGCAATTCCCTGACCAAGTCGCCGTCCCACCAGATGGCGAAATTGGCTGAGGCCGGGCCTTTGTCGCTGATTTTCTCTCCTTTACTGGTAAAAAGGCCGTATGACATTCCGTCATTGCCCGGCGGGTCGATTCCCCAGACGAGCGAGCCTTTGTAGTTTGGGTCGATATGAGCCGCCATGCCCCTGCCGACGTCAGTTCCGGCATGAACACCCCACAAAATCTCGCCGGTTCCGGCATCACGCAGCGACAGACCGTACGGCTTGGTGGCATCCTCATGAACCTGAAATACTTCAAGCCCTTTTCGGGAAGGATCCAAATCCCCTACATGCATCGCGTCTCCGTGTCCGAGCCCCGTTGTATACAAGCCTGTGCCGTCATGATCAACCGCCATGGCGCCGTAAATGATTTCATCCTTCCCATCTCCGTCAACGTCCGCCACACTCAAGCTGTGGTTGCCCTGTCCTGCGTACGCTTCATGGCCCGGCTGATTGGAATCAAATATCCAGCGTTTTTTGAGCCTTCCGTTTCTGAAATCGTATGCCACGAGCACCGCTCTCGTATAGTAGCCGCGCGCCATCACAAGGCTCGGGCGCTCCCCGTCCAAATAAGCGATCCCGGCGAGAAAACGGTCCATCCTGTTGCCGTAGCCATCTCCCCAATCCTCCAGCTTTCCGCGGGGCGGTTCATATTCCACGGTCGTGAGCGCTTCACCGGTTTCTCCTTTAAACACCGTTAAATATTCCGGACCGGACAGGATTCTGCCCTGTTCGTTCCTAAAATCGGCATGCTCATCGCCAATGATGTGTCCTTTCCCGTCTATTGTGCCGTCGGCTGTTTTCATGGCGATTTCTGCTTTTCCGTCACCGTCTAGGTCATACACCATAAACTGGGTATAATGCGCGCCCGCTCTGATGTTTCTGCCGAGATTGATGCGCCACAAAAAGGTGCCGTCCTGTTTATAGGCATCTATCAGCACGTCCCCGGTATATCCGTCATGGGCGTTGTCTTTTGAATTGGACGGGTCCCACTTCAGGATGATTTCATATTCTCCATCCCCGTCCACATCCCCGACACTGGCATCATTGGCGCTATAGGTGTAAGGCTTTCCGTCCGGCGTCACACCGCCTTCCGGTTTGTTAAGTGGGACCTTCAGGACATTTTCCCGCCAGACGGGAGCTTCTTTGGAAAGCTTTTCTTCCCGCCCTTTGTTGACAGCCGCCACCTGGTAAACAGCGTCCGCCGTTCCGTTTTGATCAAGAAAATTGGTGCTGTCCGCGATCGGCTTGCGGGTGATCCGCGTTCCATCCCGATAAAGGTGAAAAGCCGTCGTCTCATGATCCGTACCGAGAAAACGCCAGCTGACAAACACGCCCTGCTCTGTCTTGACCGCAATTAAACCTCTGGTCAAGTATTCCATCTGCCTCTTTTTTGGTTTCATTTTAGTGGGAACGGGCTGCGCGCAGCCCGTTCCTTCCCCCTTTCTGTTAAGGTGTATACATATTCGGTATTGGCTGTTCCGCCATGCCGTCACCTAAAAAGAAGCTTGTATGCGGCGGCTGGTTATACGCGACATTTTGCCAAGCGATGCCAAGCCGGTACACAGGATCGTGCATCAGCGTGTACAGCCTATGCTCAGTCGGGATGGTCGTCGTGTAAATGCGCAGCGCACTGCTGTCCTCTGTTCTCCACACCACTTCCTCGCGCCAGTCACCAAGTAAGTCAGCCTGAAGCGCCGGTGTTGCTTTTGTGCCGTTGTTGGCGGCCGCGCCTAATGCAGTCAGGACATTTTTCGATACGCCGTTTTGATAATCCCACTTATCGATCCGGTTGCTGTCCAGCTGTTCCCGCAGCAGATCGCCGTCCCACCAGATGCCAAAGTTCGTCGAGGACGGGGCACTGCTTCCGATTTTGACCCCTTTCGCTGTGTAAAGAGAACCGTTTGCCCACACTTCCTGTCCCGGATAACGCGGGTCGATATCAGCAGCCATGCCCCGGCCTACATCCTTGCCCGCATGAACGCCCCAAAGGATTTTACCGGTTGCCGCATCACGGAAGGATAAGCCGTATTTCGCGTTTTTATCCTCATGTACCTGGAATACCTCCAGACCCGGCCGGCTCGGATCAAGATTCCCGGTATGGAGGGCATCCCCGTGTCCCAAGCCAGTCGAATACATGCCTTTGCCGTCATGGTCTACAGCCATTGAGCCGAAGATGATCTCATCTTTACCGTCTCCGTCAACATCGGCGATGCTCAGGCTGTGATTCCCCTGTCCGGCAAACGCTTCATTTCCCGGCTGCGAGGAATCAAATGTCCATAGCTTTGAAAGCTTACCGCCTCTGAAGTTATAGGCAACAATCATGGACTTGGCATAATACCCTCTCGTCATAATCAAGCTCGGCCGCTGTCCGTCGAGGTAGGCAATCCCAGCTAGAAACCGGTCCACCCGGTTGCCGTAGCTGTCCCCCCAATCCGACACTTTGCCGCGGGCCGGTTCAAAGTTTGTTGTAACAAGCTCTTTCCCGGTTGCACCTTGAAACACCGTCAAGTATTCCGCCCCTGAGAGCACACGCCCCTGTTCATTTCTGTAATCAGCGTTGGCATTACCAATCACTTTGCCCGTGCCGTCTTTTGTCCCGTCCGCCGTTTTCATCGCCACTTCCGCTTTTCCGTCACCATCAAGGTCATACACCATAAACTGGGTGTAATGCGCTCCCGCTCTGATGTTTTTGCCGAGATTGATCCGCCATAGCTTCGTTCCGTCCAGTTTATACGCGTCAATCAGCACGTCACCCGTATAGCCATCCTGTGAGTTGTCCTTTGAATTTGACGGGTCCCATTTCAGGATCAGCTCGTATTGCCCATCTCCATCCACATCGCCAACACTGGCGTCATTGGCGCTGTACGTGTAAGCTTCGCCCTTTGGCGTCGTGCCGCCAGCCGGTTTATCCAGCGGGACCGAATGATACGGCTGCGCCCATACAGAGGCTTTTTCAGAAGCCGCCTGTTCGGTTCCTTTTACGACAGCCCGAACCGTATACGTTGAGCCAGCCGATCCGTTTTTATCCACATAATTCGTGGTTTTGACAGGTGAAGCATTCAGCTTTTGCCCGTCTCTGTACACATTGAACGAAACAGATGCGTTTTCAGTGCCAAGAAACCGCCAGCTGACAAAAATCCCGCCATCCGTCTTGACCGCCACAAGCCCCCGGTTCAACGCTTCCATCTGCCGGGCTGCCCCTTCAGCTTTCACAGGACATACAGAGGCTCCCATCACCAACAAGACCAGCAGTGTAACAGCGGTAAACATGCGTTTCCTTCGTGTGTTCATCAGACAGCTCCTTCTCATTTATTTGTAAGCGCTTACTTAAATTGGATTTTATGCGCTGTATGAGCTGCCTTCAATTTCACTTTTTTGCATCCGCCTTATTCAGACACTGCACTTTTTTGCGAAACTGGCACTTTTTTGTTACCCGGCTTGGCGGTGCTGGGCCTCCGTCTTTTGAAACCCTCTGAAAGCAAAAAACATCGACACTAGCCCAAATAAACAAGGGCCGTAAAAGGGGATCAAGCCCGGGAGCGTATACAGCAAATAAAGGACAAATCCGCATCCGATCAGCATACAGCCGGTTGTCAGCGGCCGCATGGCGCCAAACAGCAGCGCTTGCGGAATATATTTACGGAGCGGGAGCTGGTAGTGCACGTAAAGGGGAAACACATACATTAGGGCAATGATATACAAAAACCCAGCAAGCAACGTGCAGCTTGTTACGGCAAAGGACAGCCAATCCGTACTGGCAGAAAAATAATGATAATTCGCGGACAATATGAGCAAAAGAGCTGCAAACGCCAATCCAATCGCATTGACCTTGAGAAACTCTTTTTTGTAGGTATCAAGAAATAACGGAAACACCGGGATATCCTTTTGCCCCATCAGCCATTTCCGTATGACGGCACACATTGCGGCTGTACTCGGCGCCCACCCGAAAAGAACGCCGCCCAAGAGCGTAAACAATAGCCACAGCCCGTTGAGCCACGCGATTTTCACCACCGCTTCGCAGCCCGCATAGAGCGCATCCGTTACCGTTGTTTTCATCTTCTCACCGCTTGATGCACGGCAAAATCTCGATAAGCCGCTTTCATGGGCGCCATCTGCCGGAACCCGATTTTCCCTTTTGTTAACAGAGGCCCATACGTGCTGCCGTCGTCCGTCCACTCAAGAATGGGCAGATCATTAATTGAAAAGTGCACATAGCCTTTGTCTTTGATGAGCTTCATATGGTACGGAGAATCAGCGTCGTCTGGAGAAGGAAGCGGATCGGCTCCCATCGCGGTGAGATGGAAACCGTAGCTTTTTCTTAAATTGCAGGTGCGGAACGCTCTTTCCTCCGCGTATTTTCTGCGGAAATACGATAGGTGAAGCGCGTTGATGTCCCCTGAATGATATTCGGGGTACTTTCCCGTCCTGTTCTTGAGACTTGGATCAAACAAATCCTCGCCGCCAATCCCCGCAGCGGAAAAAAACAGCATACACAGTCCAGGCTGCTCAATCGGGGAGAAGTCCCACGTCACAATGATGCCGTCCGGAAACGTTTCCGGGCACCAATAGACAAAGTGCGCTTCGTCCTGAACATGCGACAGTTGTAAGCGATGATCGCCAAAAGAGATCTGTCCGCCTCCCTCCATCCGCCAATCCTTCACATCGCTTGCTGATTGGAGCTGATTGCGGTACAGGCACGCGCCTTCCTTATACATATTCTTTTCCCTCCCGGCTCACAAGATGATCCTTCAGCGGAAGGCCGAGTTCTTCAATGCCTTCTGCCACAAGCTTCGCAACCTCCATCGCCCCTTCTTCTGAAAAATGCGTATTGTCTTCAATGCCGTCCGGATAATTCGGATGTTCATTCGGCTGAAGCCAAACGAACAATCGCTTCGACTCCTCCGGCCCGTATGTTTCATACAGCACCTTTGTTTTCGCCAGTAGGTCGATCACAGGCACATCAAGCTCCTTCGCCAGTGCTTTCATCGCATCAGGATACTCGCCGAGCGTATGCTCGATCCGCCCGTTTTCATCAAAACGGCGGCGCTGCACTGATGTGACGAACACAGGATGCGCTCCCTTTTCGCGGGCCGTATCGACAAACAGGGTGAGAAATTGCTGAAATGTGGAGTACGGCTTCGTCCCCCGGGGTTTTTGGTCATTGTGGCCGAATTGAATAAACAAATAATCGCCTTGTGTGATGCGCTCGGCAATTGCCTGAAGCCTTCCCTCCTCCACAAAAGAATAGGTGCTCGCCCCTCCTTTGGCGTGATTGTGCACCTTCACATCTTCAGAAAACAATTGCCCGAATACCTGGCCCCACCCCGCCATCGGCGCTTCATGAGGCGGGCAGTCACTCACGGTGGAATCCCCCGCTAAAAACACTTGAATCGCTTTTTCCATCACATGTTCTCTCCTTTCACGGCGTTTCCTGATACATTTGCCTGAAGACACCCGGCGGCACGCCGACTTGTTTTTTAAAAATCCGATTAAAGTAATTGTGGCGATAGCCGACTTCTTCTGATACATCAAGTATTTTTTTATCCGTATTCACCAGCAGCTCTTTCGCCTTTTCAATTCTGATTTGGGTTACATAATCAATAAAATTAATGCCGGTTACTTGCTTAAACGCCTTGCTTAACGTATATGAATTCATGCCAAGCTCATCGGCACAGCTTTCCAGCGAAATATCTGCCATATACTGTTCGTGAATCATGGCGATCACACGATCCGCCAGCTGCTTCTGGTGTCTGTTTTTTCTGCCCTCAAGCTTGGATAGGTAAGGCGTAACGACAGCATCCATCAGCCAGGCCGCCGCCTCATATGGTTCGCGCAATTCTGAAATTTCAAGAAGCAGCTCCCGGCATTGAAACAGTTCGCTCGGATTGAGCCCGGAGTGCAAAATATCCTCCTGAATGCGGGAAAGCAGCTGTATCAGGGCGGAGTGCACATGTCTGTCTATGGCCGTCTTCTCCGCCAGTTCCTCCATGCAGATACGAATCAGTTCCCCGGCTTCCTGTTTTCTTTCCAGCCGGATGGCCTGAACAATTTGTTTTTCCAACTCAAAAGGGTAATAAGGGGCCGACTGCTCATCCTGAGGGAAGTTTGTCTGCAAATCAATCACCTGATGCCGGTTAGCAAACTGCCTGTGGGATTTGCCGCTTTTCACATCCTGATATAATGAAGGGATTTCCGAGATGAGCTCCGTCTTTCTGCTCATCGTCCCGGTCAGGTGCAATCCGGTTACATCACAAAATTGGTGTGCTAAGTCCGTTACATACGCCTTCAGATCACCTCTGTTTGTTTTCATTACAAGCACGGTGACGGAAAGCCGGCCGACATCAAGAATGGAGGGCTGAAAACAGTGTTTTGCCGCAAGCTCCTCGGCGAGATTGGTCAGAGTAAATACAGCGAGCTGTTCATCATCAGGCCGAAAGATGCTTGTTTTACAGCGGAGGCCTGTCACCTGAAGATCAAGCACCTGAAACTTTTTTTCTCCGATGTTCCATCCAGCCTCTCCCATTCGTGATCTGAGACTTGCCTCGTTTTCATAATAAAAATCGCCCTGCAAAAGATGCTGCAAAAAACTTTTTTTCATATGGGGCGTCTGCCGCAGAAGCTGCTCTTGAAGCTTCCGGCTTTCAAGGGATAGGTCATGCCATCTCTTTTCAATCCACTTGAATTCATCCTCCCCGGACACCTGCCACGTTTTCTTCTCTCCGCCGGTAAACAGGCCAAGCAAATGCTGAATAGGACGATAGATTTTTTTTGAAGCGTACCACGTCATGCATACCGCTAAGCCGATGCAAATGACAAGCATGGTGATGATCAATTTTGATAAAAACACCATCGGCGCTGTAATGGCTGAAAGAGGCGCCGCTGACACAAAGGTCCACTGCTGATGCATGCGGTTCAGTTTTCCAAATGAGACGGAATACACATTGCCCTCCCATTCCATCTGAAAATGGCCTTTCCGGTCCGGTTGTTTTTTCACCTCTTCAATTAAAGTCTTTTCTATATCCTTTTCTCCTTCATGAAAAAGCACTTCCCGATTTTGATCCAGAAGCAGGGCACTGCCATCAGGATAAGGGGACAAGCTTTGCAGGATCGACTCCATTTCTTTCTGATCAACCGCCAGCATGATCGCGCCGAACGGTTTCTCCGCCGAGCCCGGAATGAGCTGGATCAGCATCGCCTGATTTCCATATCGCTCCCAATAAATGCTGTTGTCCGAGGCAAGCAGCGAGCGATAGTGGCGAAGCGTCTCCTGTTCTGTCAAAGGGCTGTATTCGGGACTCAACACAAGAGGCCGGGGGCTGTTCAGAAAGATGGAAGCCTGCTCGATCAGCGGCTGCTGGTCCCGTAAAAGAAACAGCTTTTTCGTTAATTGATAGGAGAATGTATAATCTTTCTTCAAATCCTTTTCTGCCAATCCATTCATCAGCGAAGAATCGTATGCCATCTGGGTGAGAGTCAGCTCCAGCACGCCGAGCTTTTCATCCATCCGGCTGACTTCCCGCGCCACCTGTGTTTCATGCGACCTCTGCAGTTCCTTCTCCACCTTATCGATCGAAAGAAAATAGATAGCGCCGCCAGTCAGCAATCCGGGAATACAGGCAATCACCAAAATGAAGACAAAGTTTCTTTTGAAATACGTTCCCTTCCAGCGTGAAACCCGTTCCTTCTGTTGAGGCTGTTTTTTCATCCCTTTCCCCCCGCCGCCATCTCTACTGGTACACGCGTTTTTTCGTTCTCAGCACATCAGCAAGAAACGTCAGCGCAAGTCCCTGTCCCCAACCTTGTATTCGTTTGTAAGGCACCTGTTTGTATCCTTCGGCATTTTTCATGACGGCTGTTCCGGCCGATACCTTGCTGACCCGTCCGTCCTCTTCCACCGCATCCAAAATGGCGGCTAGCGATTTCTGCACATATTTTGTATACAGTTTTCCGTTCGACAAAAGAGCAGATGCAATGCCCGCCGATGCCGAAACCTCGAGATACGAATCGGGATCATCCAAAATTGTATGCCACAGTCCTGATTCATCCTGCAGCCGGACGAGCGCGCTCAGCTGGTCTCTGAGAGAGCCGTCAATGATCATAAAAGAAGGGTGCGTCACCTCAATGAGGGGAAGCGCCTTCGCCATCGTGAGTGCCGCCCAGCCGTTCGCCCTGCCCCAATAAATCCCCGACAGATGATTTTGCGCTTTGTTGTCCCAGGCGTGGTAGTACAAATTCGTGACAGGGTCCTGGAGCACGTCTTCATGTCCGTGAAACTGGCGCAGGCCGTCTTCAAAATAATCCTCACGCTCCATCACCCGCCCGATTCTCAGCATAAACAGCCCCGCCATCATCAGCGTATCCGCCCATGCCTGCTCAGGAAACACATAATCCGCGGAATTAACCGTATGCTGAAGAATCCCCTCGCCAAAGCGCGGCGCTTTATGCAGCACATATTCAGCCATCTCACCCGCCGTTTCCAAATACACATGATCACCCGTCACCTTGTGGAGAAACAAAAGCGTATGGCCGATGGAAACCCCGTTGATCGAAAGCGGCGGCAGCCCATCCTCCAGCTGTTCATCCACCCACGTTTTTAGCAGATTGATATATTCCTCGTTTTCCGTCGCTTCATACGCCTCCGCCACACCGTAAAACGCGACGCCGCCCGGCCAATCCCATGCAAAATCCATCTGAAATGTCCGTTTCACAATGCGGTCAATCACGGATGTAACCTTTTCTTCATCAAAGATAAGCTGTGCCATCTGCAACACTCCTTTTATTTTAATCCGGTCGTGCTAATGCCCTGAACGATATATTTCTGAAACATAAAGAAGACAAGAATCACAGGCAATAACGAAACGGCCGACATGGCAAACATCGCACCCCAGTTCGAAGCCGATTCCGTATCGAGGAAAAGCTTCAGCGCAAGTGAAACAGGGTAAAGCTCAGGTTTATTCAAGTACAAAAGCGGCTGAATTAGCTCCTCCCACTTCCAATAGAAAGAGAAAATCGCAGATGTCGCAAGCGCCGGGGCAATCAGCGGCAGAATGATCCGCCAAAAGCAGGCAAATCGCCCGCATCCGTCGATTCTCGCCGCTTCATCCAATTCCACGGGAATCGTCCGGATGAATTGGATCATCAGAAAAATAAAAAACGCATGCCCGAAAAATGGCGGAACGACAATCGGTTTAAAAGAATTCAGCCAGCCCAATTTCGCAAACAAAATATACTGCGGAATCATCAGCACTTCATGCGGCAGCATTAACGTCCCCATCATGCAGACGAACCAAAACGCTTTTCCCTTAAACGGGATGCGCGCAAATCCGTACGCAATGACAGCCGATGACAGGACGGCGCCGATTGTGGACAGCCCGACAATGATCGCAGAGTTTTTAATAAAGGTCAGAAACGGCTGCCCCGCAATGCCCTTCCATCCTTCAGCATAGTTGCTGAGAATAAAAGGATCGGGAATGAGAGAATGGGAGGTTGTGAAAATACTGGAGCTTTCCTTAAACGAGCTGACAAACAGCCAAATGACCGGATACAGCAATAACACCGCCAGCGATGCTGTAAACACATGGAACAGTATGCGCTTGAGCTTGACGCGCCCGGCTTTTTTTCTCTCAAAAACCGGGTCTTCTCTGACAGGCTGGTTGACCGGCTCCATCCGTCATTCCTCCTTTGACTCGTAATGAACCCAATAGGCCGATGTTTTAAACAAAATCAGCGTAATCAGCCCGACAATGATCAGCATGACCCACGCCATCGCCGATGCGTAACCCATTTGAAAATAGTTGAACGCCCGCTGGAACAAATAGAGAGAATACAAAAGCGTCCCGTCAAGCGGCCCGCCCTCACCCTTTGAAATGATATAGGCAGGTGTAAACGTCATAAAAGCAGAAATCGTCTGCATCACTAGATTAAAGAAAATAATCGGCGTGAGAATCGGAAGCGTGATTTGAAAGAAGCGCTGCACCCGATTTGCCCCGTCCACACTGGCCGCTTCCAAATACGAAGACGGAATGTTTTTCAGGCCGGCCAGAAAAATCAGCATCGATGATCCGAACTGCCAGACGGACAGCAAAATCAATGTCCACAGCGCGCTAGTCGGGTCCTGATACCAAAGAATTTTTTGATCAATCCCCACAAAAAACAGCAGCGCGTTGATAACCCCGTCATTGCCAAAAATGTTGCGCCACATAATCGCCACGGCCACGCTCCCGCCAATAATTGAAGGCAGATAAAAGAGCGTTCTGTAAATAGCCGTTCCTTTTGATGCATTGTTTAAAATGACAGCGATAAAAAGCGCGAAGCCAAGGCGGAGCGGAACCCCGGCAAGCACATACGTAAACGTCACCTTGAGCGACTGCCAATACTTTTCATCACCCGTAAGCATTTCCTTGTAGTTGTCGAGCCCGATCCATTTCGGCGCCGTAAACAAGTCATAGCTTGTGAAGGACAGAAACAGGGACGCTCCCATCGGAATCACCGTAAAGCAAAGGAACCCGATAATAAACGGAGAAATAAAAGCGTATCCCGCCAGATTGTCTTTTCTCATACTCCGGCTTTTTTTCATTGCGTCAGCCCCATTTCCCGTCAATTATTCCTCTCTAAAATTTCATTGGCCTGCTTCCGGAACGTTTTGGCGGCTTTTTCCGGTGTTACCTTCTGGAACAGAATCTGATCAGACGTATCCTTCAGCAGCTTGATGACCTCCGCGCTTCCCACCGGTTCCGGCGGATCGGCTTTGCTGATGTGTTTTGAAGCGTTTTCTACGTATTCCACAATATTGGCCTCTTCCTCATTCAGCTTCGGTTTAATCGCGGCCGCCACCTTGTCGGATACCGGTACGCCCCGCTCGCCTTTGATCAGCTGGTTCGCTTCTTCGTTATTGACGAAGAAATCAATAAATTTCGCGGCCTCTTTTTTATGCTCAGAGCTTTTCGGAATCGAAAACAGCATACTCGGCTTCAGCGTCAGCGCCTTTTCCTGCATATGCTCCGGCGGCAAATACAGAGACAGCGGCGAGTCTGTCAGCTGTGCAAATCCCAAATACTGATTGGAGTAGTTCCACGTAATCGCCGACTTGCCTTTCACGATAAAGTCGTCCTCCATCCCTTTAATCTGTGCGCTTTCATCAGGTGTTGGGGATGTTTTCGCTTTCACCAGCCTCAGCTGCCGTTCAAAATAATCGACAAACAGCTGATCATCTTGATACGCGAGGCCTGTGCCGTCTTCTTTATAAAAACGCTCACCCTTCGTGCGCAAATAATAAGGGAAGAAAATATCAGGCGGGTGCATGCCGTTAGAGCCGTAAACGCCGGCATTTTCCTGAAGGTCATACGCCAGCTTTTCGTAATCCTCCCACGCCCAGTTTTCCTGATTGATGGACACACCCGCTTTCTTCAGCAAATCATCATTCGCAATCACAGACAGCACGTTGACGCCCAGCGTAAACCCATAGAGCTTATTGTCGATTTTTCCGCCCGACAGCATATTCTCGTCGATTGAACTGACATCAATCGTTCCATCCTTTGTATACGGCGTTAAATCTTCGAGCTGGTTCTTCTTTCCGTACTGTGCCAAATAAGCGGTATCCATTTGAATGACATCGGGAAGCTGGCCGGCGGCAGACATCGGCGCGAGCTTTTTCCAGTAGTCATCCCAGTTCGCAAATTCGGCATCAATATGGACATGCGGATTCTTTTTTTCGTAAAGTTCAATTACCTTCGTTGTATAATCATGCCTTGGCTGCCCACCCCACCATGCGATTCTGAGCGTAATGTCTTCTTTTTTCCCTGATGCCTCTTCACCCGCGGAACATCCGCTGAAAAAAAAGACGCAGACAAGCGACAGCAGCACGTAACAAATCTTCTTCAAACCAATCCCCCCTTTAATGTAAGTGCTTACATTTTATTGTAAAGCGTTCAGTGAAGGCGAAACACTCAAAAAACAGTGGCGAAAGTAAAAAAAACAGAGATGGCTATCCTGCGGAAGCGCCTCCCTGTTTTCTTCTGAATTCTGACGGTGTCAGCCCGGTATATTTTTTAAAGACGAGACTGAAATACTTCGGATTATCGCCAAAGCCGATTTCTTCCGCGATGTCTGAGACACTCGCGTCCCGCCTGATTTTCAACTGCTTCATCGCATGCTCAAGACGCACTCGCGTCACGTATTGGGAAAATTTCTCTCCTGTTTCCTGTTTAAATAATTTCCCGAGATAATCGGGATTCATAAACAGCATATCCTTCGCCGCCCATTTTAAGGATAGATTCGGATTTGCGAGCTCATCGGCAACAAGCCTGATCATTTTCGAAATCACCGCGCTCCCGTGCAGGTCACCAGATGCTTCAACGGTATCCCGAAACAGCTGCCCCGCGTGCCGGAGTTCTCCCGTCTGGCTAATTGCCATCTGATAGTCTGTGAAGACGTCCGCCGCCTTTTCAGCGGCGTTCTCTTCCACAGCGAGCACCGTCCAATCTCCGCTGCTGCAAACCGCTGTCAGCGCCGAGCCAAGCGCTTCTCTAACCGCGGCATCAATAGATTGTTCCCCTTTTACAATCAAAAGGCGGACCTTTTTTCCGGCAAGTGAAGGCGGCGGTGACAGCTGGGCCACTCCGGCGATCAAGCCCTCCAAGTATTGATCGGCGGCAAAGGAACGGATATGATCGAGCTCATGCTTCAGATGAGCGGTTCTCTTTTGCCGTATATCGTGCTGCTTCAGCTCGGCAATGATTTCTTCCAACGAGCTGATAATTTGCTGTTCATTGCAGGGCTTCAGCAAATAATGTTTCACTCCGTATTTCATTGCTTCCTTCGCGTATTCAAACTCTCCAAAACCCGATAAGACGATAAATTGAACCGACGGATTGGCGGCTGACACCTTTTTAATCAGCTCAAGCCCGTCCATGCCGGGCATTTTCACGTCTGTGATGACAATATGCGGCTGGTTATTTAAAATCTTGTCATACGCTTCATTCCCGTTCTGCGCTTTACCGATTAAGGAAACGCCAAGCGCCTCCCACTCAATGATTTCTGCCATTCCGTCAAGAATAATCCTCTCGTCATCAGCCAGCAATACTTTATACATCACGCCACCTCATTTCGGCACGGTATTGTGATCACAATCCTTGTTCCCTTGTCTTGTTCACTTTGAATGCGCAGGCCGTACGGTTCACCGAATGTCAGCTTGATGCGTTCTCGAATATTCCAAAGTCCGATTCCTCTCCCCCCCGAAGTTTCGAGAATTTGTTCATCCATGCCGGGACCGTTATCTTCGACCGTAATACAAACACAGTCTTTCATTTTTTTCGCCTGAAGGCGGATGGCGCACGGCCTTATGAAGGGCTCAAGCGCGTATTGAATCGCATTTTCGATCAGCGGCTGAAGCGTCAGTTTCGGAATGAGACAATGCTTCACTTCTGCATCGATATCCAAAGTGAAATTTAAGCGCTCTTCAAATCGAAATCGCTGAATGGTCATATAGTGAAGAACGATATCCGCCTCCTCCTGAATGGTCACTGTATCTTTCTTCATATGAATGCTGTTTCGCAGTAAAAAACCGAGCGATTCCACCATTTTCGAGATTTGCTTTTGCTGATTCGCTTTGGCCAGCCAATTGATGGACTCAAGCGTGTTATATAAAAAGTGCGGGTTGATCTGGGCTTGCAGTGCTTTCAATTCGGTTTCTTTAATGATGAGCTGCTTTTCCACATTTTCTTCCATAAGCTCGTTAATTCGTTTCATCATCACAGTAAAATGGCGGTTCAGCATGCCAGCCTCATCTTGTGTATGTTCCGGCAGAGAAAGCGCTACCCCCGCTTCAATGCCGCCGTCCTGTACCGATTTCATCGCGGACACAAGCTGCTCGATCGGCTCCGTGATACTATTGGCGATTTTCCTTCCGGCAAGCAAAACCACACAAAAAAACAGGAGAAAACACGTGCCGATCACCGTTTTCATAAAGGAAATTTTTTCGAACATCTGATCAAAGGGGATGACGTTATAGTAGCTCCAATTTTGATAGGATGATTGAAGGAAAGAAATAAAGTACCGTTTGCCATTCTTTTTTATCAGGTCATAACCAGGATGCTTCAGCGTCTCCTTTGCCGCCTCGGGCGCAAGCACCGAGGCATGTGCAGAATACACCAAGTTCCCGCCTTGGTCGGCGATCATGATGCCTCCGACCGCATCGCCCCAATCCTTCGGCAAATCACGAATCATCTGTTTCACATTGACTTGGATCAGCACCATGCCCAAGTCGTTCAAACTCAGCTGGCGATACGATCTGATCTGCCGCGCTGAAATCAGGACAGGATCTGAACCGCCGAGCGTCATCCAAAGATTTCTTCCGTTTTTCGCTTTGGCTCGTGTAAACACCTCTTCCTGCTGCTGCTTCAACATGTCTGAAGAACTGCTTCCGGCTGAATACGCTGAGCCGCGGGCATCAATCAAATGAATGGAATCGATGTACTTTTCATCTCCGGCATATTCCGCAAGCTGATCCCACAGCTCCTGCTTCATTTGATACTGATCATACGTATCATCACGATGTTGCATGCTCAGGATGCGCTGAATCTGTTCGTTCGTAATGATTTCATATGACACATCCTCAATCTTCTTCAGCTCGTCTTCGATCCTTTCAGAAGACATCCGCAGCACCTCCGAAGACTTGCGGTAAATCTGCTCATCATACACATGAAAGGCGTACTGCACCCCGCTGTATACAAACAGAAAGGACACGGCCATAATGAAAGATAGAAACACAAACAGCTTATCCCTAATCTTCATCCGCCTGTACCAGCCCGCAGCTCTTTTTTTCATGCTGCCTTTTCTTTCTCCTGACGCTGATCCATTGACTGAAACGCTTTAAAGGAAAGCTTCGTTAAGATCAGGCTAAGCAAACTCCCGCTGAAAAACAGCAGAAACGTTACGTGAAACAGCATGAGAAACAACACACCGACTGCGCCCGCCGCCATCATGAGCGTCACCGCAGGACGGCTGAAGGCAATCAAAAAGCTGATGCTCAGCACTTCTCTGATTTTCACATCAAAATGAGAAAACACCGGAAACACATACAGGACAACAAATGCGAAAATCAAGCTGATGCTCAAAAACACATTGACGAGCACAGGCTGATTCATCTGCGCCGCAATCCGCATATCCGCAAACAGAAACAAGCCGGCCGTCACAAGAATGAGCCCGAGAATCTGTGCGGCCCGCCACTCCTTTTTGAATGCCTGAAAAAAGACAGAAAACACCGGGGCATCCATGTTCCCCTTCGCCCATTCTCTTGCCACTGAAAACATCGCGGCAGTAGCGGGCATCAAACCAAACACAACGAGGCCCGCAAGAGAAAATAACAGCCAAAGCACATTCAAATAGGCCAGTCTCATCACCCACGTGCAAAAACGATTCAGCCCATTCGCCACACTGTGTATCATCAATATCACCTTCCTGTTGTAGAAAACGCTTTCATTCCAAAGTAATATGTATTTCTCCTTTCGAAAGAAAATTCCTGCCTCCCTATAAAAATTCGACATCACAAGAAACATCAGCCTTATCTATTCCTGTATCGCATGATGGCCTTTTCGATCAAATACCCCGCAATGGCTCCGCCAATGACATGAAATCCAAGCACACCGAGCATAGCACCCTCCCAGCCGCGCACATAAACGAGGCTATACCAGATCGCAAGCACACCAAGGACAACCAGCCCTGCCAATATCCATTCCGGCCATCTTTTATCAGGAAGTTTCACCCTAACAAAAACGGATGCGCCTGCGAAAAGACAAGCCGTCAAGATCCCTGCCAGCAAAACAAATGACCACATTCCCTGTCCCTCCTTTTAGAAAAAGACAAAAAAGCCTCCTGCAAAGGACGCTTATTCTGCCGACATTTCTTTTTCAAACAAATGATACCCAGATGCATCAGCACCCCTGAAATCATATCCCATTCGCCGGTAAAACGAGTGCAAGGCGTCATTATCAGCGACACAGTCAAGCCGAATCCGTGTTTTCCCCGGATAGTCAACACCCGTCTCTGCCCAATGAAGGATACGCGCACCAAGCCCTTGTCCCGCAAACCGGCGGCTGACCGCCAAACGGTGCAAATAAATGGACGCGTCATGCCCGTCGTCTCCCCAAAGTGTCCGGTCCCACTCGCTCGGTTCCGGCAGCAGCATCACGACAGCCGCAAGCTCTTCGTCTTTTTTAAACACAAACACATGCCCATTTTCAATTGAACCCGCGATATCATGAGTATCTTGTCCTTCCAGCAGACCGCTCCATTGGTTAGAGCCCCGGTCCCGGAGCCATTCAGCTGTTCGGACGAGCAGCCCGGTAATCGATTCTGCATCCTCATACACGGCCGGACACGCGCAAATTCCATCAGCTAGTGTTTCATTCGTAATCTTGAAAGATGACATAAAGGCCTCCCAATCAAAAAGTAAACTTTCACCCACCTTGATTATAATGCAGACCTGCCAGCAAAAACAGACATTTTCTCTGTATGTAAAAGGGTGCATGAAAGAGAGGCCCGGCTGCCCGTTAGAAAAACTTCTTCTTATCCCGCTCTTCTTTTAAAATCTCAACCGCTTCTCTGAAGCGCATGGAATGCACAATTTCACGCTCCCGCAAAAAACGAAGGGAATCGTTCAAATCAGGATCATCCGAGATATCAATCAGCCATTGATACGTCGCCCGCGCTTTTTCCTCTGCCGCAATGTCTTCGTATAAATCGGCAATCGGATCGCCCTTCGCTTGGATATAGCTCGCTGTAAACGGCACGCCTGCCGCATTATGATAAAACAGCGCGCTGTCATGATTCACGTAATGTTCGCCAAGCCCGGCTTCACGCAGCTGCTCCGGCGTGGCGTCTTTCGTTAACTTATACACCATAGTCGCGATCATTTCCAGATGGGCAAATTCCTCCGTGCCGATATCTGTTAAAAGGCCGATGACTTTATCAGGAATCGTATACCGCTGGTTCAAATACCGGAGTGCCGCGGCCAGCTCACCGTCCGCTCCGCCATACTGCTCAATCAAGTATTTCGCCAGCGTCGGATTGCACGTGCTGACCTTAACAGGGTATTGCAGCTTCTTTTCATACACCCACATTCAGGCATTCCTCCTTATACTTGCCACGGCCAAGGCCCTTGATTCCAATCCCAATCCTCGCCCGCGGGGCTGTTGCCGTACTGCAAAAGCGGCCCGTAAGAGGATTCGAACTTTCTTTTTAAGTGCCTTGAATAACCGGAGTATTGATTGAACTGCTTCAGCGCGTCTTCATCATGAGGATGTGTATCTAAATAAAGGCTCAACTCAACAAGCACAAAATCCGCCGCCTGTATTTGCTCTAGCTGACGGTAATATTCGGCATCAACCTTTTTTGCCATATGCGTCTCCCCCTCGATAAGGGTTTTCATAAAAATCATAGAGATCCTTCCAAAGGGTGCCTTTCCTTAAAGCCTCCATCGGCGAAAACTGTTCCATATGCTCAGGCTGAAACGCCATATAGAGATTGGGCGGCGTTCTGTAGTACTTCTTCCCTATGGGCGGACAGGGATCAAAACGGCTGTGAAAGGGCGTATATGATTTGACAGGCATAAACGGCTGCATATCCTTCATTCCGGTTCCTCCTTTCTCAAAAACAATGACCTTAATAGGTATGAGGCGGGAGGTATGATTATGACTGAAACTGCTAATAAGGAAGCTTGATCTGCTCCTCAATCCCCGCGATACGGAGCGGGCCCAGCAGCGTTAAACGCGTTAACTGATTCGCCATAAATAACGGACTGTACTTCATGCCGCTCTCCAGCCAGGAACAAATGACCCCAATATGAGCGGATGTGATATAGCTGATGAGAATCTCTTTCGGCACCTGTAGCGCCTTGTCTGATTCCTTAATGGAAGAAAGCAATTCCTCGTAAATTCGCTTCTGTACGAACTCCGCCATAAGACTTCTGAATTGCGGCAGACCCCTGTCGCTCAGCATCACTTGAAAGTATTCGGCATGTTCATGGATGTACTCAAATAGCTTAACAAAAGATAAAGGCGGATGATCCTCATCAATGCTGACCGGTTCGACCGGCGTTTTCGGCTTTACCTGACGGATCAAATCATCTAGAACCTCGGTCATGCTTTGAAACAGAAAATCCTGTTTATCCTGATAATGCAAATAAAAGGTGCCGCGGGTGAGGTCCGCTTTTTCCGTAATTTCCTGAATCGTAATCGAGTTGGCATCTTTTTCTTTCAGTAGAGCAATTAAAGCATCTCTTAAATATTGGTTTGTTCGTCTGATTCTCGGATCGACTTTGCGTTTTTTAGACATTTTTTTCCTCCTTGTCTAACTTTCATTTTCTCCTGAACAAATCTTCTGCGGATGTCTACTTCTAAACATTTGAGCGTTCTCTGTTTATTGACCTTTCTCTAAAATCTACTGTACCATGAACGTACATCTTGTACATGGTGTAAAGTAATGAACATAGTGTTCATTATCTTTCTAAACGAAGCTTCGTTACGTAAAATGAGTGCACTCCATCTAATCTCACCCGCTATGATAAAGAGAGGAGTCTTTGCCATGAATGGAAAAATCGCATTAGAAGAGCATTGGGAATCTCCTGATTTTCCGGCTACAGGAAGCCACAATTTTACTGACGATGAGTATTTCAGCGCTGTCCAAAAACGATTGCAGGAATTCGAAAACCGAATTGAAGACATGGATCGAAACGGCATCCAAACGTCAATTCTCTCCTTGACACAGCCTGGAATTGAAGGCATCACTGATCCTGAGCGAGCGGTGAAACTCGCAAAGCAAATGAACGATCACGCTGCGGAATTCTTCGTTTCTAAGCACCCTGACCGCTTTAAAGCATTTGCCGCGGTGCCGTTGCAAGATCCTGAAGAAGCCGCGAAGGAACTCGAACGAGCCGTAAACGAGCTCGGCTTTGCGGGCGCCTTGGTCAACGGCTACAGCAACATCGGGGACGAAAACAATGCCCAATATTTAGACGAGCCTCAGGTACGCCCTTTCTGGGAAAAAGCCGCACAGCTAAAGGTTCCCGTCTACCTGCATCCGCGTATCCCGCTGCCGAATCAGCAGCGAATTTATAAAGGCTACGAAGGGCTTCTTGGTTCAGCGTGGGGCTTCGGTTTTGAAACAGCAACACATGCCATCCGCCTGATGCTCAGCGGCCTTTTTGACGAATACCCTGATTTGACTGTCATCCTTGGCCACTTAGGCGAGGGCCTGCCGTTTACATTGCCGCGGGTTGAACACAGACTTCGCCATCAGCGTCCTGAAACCCATGGCAACCATCAGAAAGCGCCGACTGAATACCTCCGCAAAAACTTTTATCTCACAACAAGCGGCGTGTTCAGAACACAGGCCCTAATTGATACATTGTTGGAGGTTGGCTCAGACCGCATCCTCTTCTCCGTCGACTATCCGTATGAAACGATGGAAGAAATCTCTTCCTGGTTTGACCAATGCCCAATCAGTGAAACGGACCGATACAAAATCGGCACTGAAAACGCGGCTAAGCTTTTTCAATTGAATCAATAAAAAGAAGACCTTCGGCAGAGCCGAAGGTCTTTCTAGATTAATCAGTCCTTGCAGCATAAGCAGCCGCAAACCTGCCGCCTCTATTCTCTGCTACAGATCGGAACGGAAAACCCGGCGTCTCCACACAGCTCCGTTGATCCCCGCCGCTTTGCCTCATTTAGAAACGGGAACAATAAGCCGGAGAAATCTGTTTCAGCCGATATCCGTTAAAAGGCCAATGACTTTATTCACAATACACATTTCAGCATCAGCAAAGCGCACCCTTTCACCGTCCGGCTGAAATACGCCCCCTGTGCCAAACTCAATCAAACGGTTAGCGATTCGATTTCAGACTGAACAGTCAAAACAAAAAAACACCCTTGGAATGCAAGAGTGTCCCTTTTTACCTCATCTTTATTTATAGCCGCCTTGTCCCCAGTGGCCCATATGGTGGTGATTATCTTTTCCATCATGATGGGGGTTACCCTTATGATGATGGGGATTCCCATCATTCTCATGATGCATGCCATAGCTCGGAGAACTTACAGTTCCAGAATAGCCTCCATAGCCTCCGCCTTGCATACCGTAGCCCGGGTAGCCTCCGCCTTGCATACCGTAACCCGGATAGCCTCCACCTTGCATGCCATAGCCCGGATAGACCCCGCCCTGCATACCGTAGCCCGGGTAGCCTCCGCCTTGCATACCGTAGCCCGGGTAGCCTCCGCCTTGCATACCGTAGCCCGGGTAGCCTCCGCCTTGCATACCATAGCCCGGATAGCCTCCAGCTTGCATGCCATAGCCCGGATAGCCTCCGCCTTGCATGCCATAGCCTGGGTAGCCTCCTTGCATGCCATAGCCTGGAGAAACGCCAAAACCAGGTCCGCCATAGATATGTCTTGTATCCATATCGTTCATATTCACTCTCTCCTTCACATAGGTTACAGTCCAGAGTATGAAAATACCTGACAGATCGTATAGGCGGATGCCCATATACAGCTCATACAAATTCAAGGGACAAGAAAAAAACAGGCTGTGGCAGCCTGCTCATTTTTTATTCACCTAAATCTACGTTGTGGTACACCTGCTGAACATCTTCCAAATCCTCTAATGCATCAATCAATTTTTCAAACTGTTCCTTCGCATCATCTGGAAGCTCCACTTCACTTTGCGCAAGCATCGTCAGCTCGGCAACAGTAAATTCTTCAACGCCGGCATTTTTAAACGCCTCCTGCACCGCATGGAATTGATCAGGCTCGGCATACACGATGGCACTGTCATCCTCTTCCAAAATGTCACGGACATCAACATCCGCTTCCATCAAAATTTCAAGCGCTTCGTCAGCTGATTTTCCATCCACACCGATAACTGCCGTCGCGTCAAACATATAAGCAACAGATCCGCTCACACCCATGTTTCCGCCGTTTTTCCCAAATGCTGCACGCACTTCCGGCGCTGTACGGTTTACATTATTCGTCAGCGCATCAACGATGATCATTGATCCGTTCGGCCCGAAGCCCTCATAACGAAGCTCATCGAAATTTTCTTCCGCTCCGCCCTTCGCCTTCTCAATCGCACGCTCAATGATATTTTTCGGCACACTGTACGTCTTCGCGCGCTCAAGCACAACCTTCAGCGCCTGATTGGATTCCGGATCAGGCTCGCCCTGCTTTGCCGCCACATAAATCTCACGCCCAAACTTGGCATAAATCCGACTCGTATTCGCGTCCTTAGACGCCTTCTTCTCTTTAATATTGTTCCACTTACGGCCCATGTTGCTCCACTCTCTTTCATATATATCAATCTACATATTGTGATTCACTTTATCCATTATACCTCAAATGGTTTGGTTGTTTCGAGTCTCTTGCGTCAGAAATAGAAGGAATGCCGCGGGTGAAAAAGCGAACGTCTTCCAAAAGCAAGAAAAAGCCCTAGCTAAGGGCTTTCTCCTTCTGGTCACTTATAAGATGAGGGGCATGATCGATAGACGTCGTGTTACGATCCGTTGATTCCTTAAAGTCCCCGGAATTTGTCAAGAAAGGAAACGAACTGCTTCCGCAAATCAGGGTAACAGCAAGGCACATCATTACTTTTTTCTTAATAAGCATATAAACACTCTCCTTTTTGAATTTCTTCTTGCGCTTTCAGCACTTTTCGATAAAACGCGGCAGCGAGTTCAAAATGGCAGCGGCTCTCAAAAACAGCGGCAGCACTTCGGGCACAGGCTTCCATGTAAGCGTGCAGGTTCTTTTTCTCAAAATAGCTTAAAAGATCATGAATTTTGCTTTCGTCAATAGCTTCTTTGTACACGGTTTGCAAGAACGTATACAATTCTTTATAGAATTGATAAGAAGTCAGTTGCGGATAGGTTGTGATATGCGCCAATCCTTCTTCTATTGACCGAAACGCCTCTTGTATCCGGCCAGCTTTACATCGTGTCCAGCTTAAACCTAACAAGACTTTCGGAAGCAGATCAGGTACCTTTTCTCTGCTTATTTTCGCCGCTTTTTGAAAGTGTTCTATCGCCATATGATCGTTTCCTGATCTGTCATAGCTGTTCGCGATGTTCAACAAAGAAATGGCGATAAACCGGTCGTTTTGAATATCCATTGCCAATTGCAGCGCCGTATCTAAATGCGGGAGCGCTCTGTCATAACGCTTGAAATCATCATAGTTGCCCGCGATTACAAACAAGCTTTGTATCGTTCTAATACTGTATAGAGGATGTTTTTGATAAATGTCTAAGGCCTGAAGGATATGGTGCATCGACACATGGGTTTGCTTCATATGGTAATATGCTTCTGCCACTTTAAAATGGAATTCCGCTTTCTCGATTTCATCTGACACAAACGGCAGCTCGTTCTCCGCCTCGCGATAATATCCGATCGCTTCCACGTATTCTTTCTGATCAAATTCATACATGCCGCGGAAAAACAAAGAGTAGTATTTCAAAAGACCTGTGAGTTTTTTCTGAGGAGTTTCAATCGTTTCCCGTAGCTCTGTCACTGTAGGGCGATTCCCGTATGATTGTCCCGGCTCCAAATAATCCAGCATCAACTGGTGCCGAAAACACATGAGAGAATAATAGATCAGCAAGTCCTGATCCTCTTCCATCTGCTGAATGTCCTGCTCCACCTCCGCTTTGAGAATCTCAGCATCCGGAACACTAAATTGACGTATCATCTTATACCAGTCATTAATCTTAACACCAACACGCGAAGACGGTATGGCTTGACCCAACGGCTTCCCTCCCTCTATGTAAGATATGTCATATTCTATCAATCCAAAAATTTGAAAACAAGACGAAAGGAAGAAATTGTTTTTTCATCCTGTCAATTCGTTTTCTCAATACAATTAATGCCTGACAGAGAAATCACACAGAATCTGTCAGGCATTACGTGTTATCCATTCATTTGATTCATATGGGCCATAATCTCTTGAGACACCAATAAAGGATTGTCCAGCATGGAATAATGGCTGCATTCCGGAAGCACTTTAAACGTGGAATTCGGGACCGTCTCCTGCAGCTTGAATCCCCAGTATGGCGGAAGGTACCGATCATATTGCCCATACAAAAACGTGGCCGGTACGCGCACTCCCTGAAGCCCAGGAACCACATCTTCTGTTTGATGATGTTCAAGCGCGAGGGAAGCTTCCTGTAACTCCCTTGGCCCGTTTTCATGATCAAACGGCGCGATAAAAGCTTGAAGAATCTCGGGTGTAACCATCTGCTGATGAAAGATCCCTTCTCTGATCATCCGCTCAATGAAATATGGAGACGGCTCAAACTCAGGCGCTGTCGGATACCGCAGCGATACTACTTTAGGGAGCGGCCAGTTGCTGAAGGCCACGCCATCAATTACCACAAAACTGTCTACCCGGTCCGGATACTGGACGGCTAATATTTGCGCGACTCCTCCGCCCAGATCATGCCCGACAACGTTTACTTTCTGAATACCAATCATATCTAGCAGCGATATGATGTACTGCGCCTGCATCGGAAGGGTCAGCTCTTCTTTTGCCGCCCTGCCTGAAAGTCCGTATCCAAGCATATCAGGGGCAATAACAGTGTACTGCTTGGCCAGCTGCGGGATCACATTCATCCACAAAAAAGAGTTTGTCGGAATTCCATGTAACAGCAAAATCGTTTTGCTGCCGACACCTGCAGTCCAGTAAAACAATTTGTGCTCGCCAATCTGTATTTCTTTCTGAAGCATGTCCAAGCAAAAGCACCTCCTGAATAAAACTCATTATTTGTTGTTCCCTTTTTATGTAATATTACTCAAAAAAGCCTTTCCATTTGATCATTGGAAAAGCTTTCACCTATGGTTCACTCATTCCCGACATGCTGATAGTGCTGCAGCGTCAGCCGCTGCATTTGTTCACTGGCCATCGGAACAAATTCACCATTTCCTCTTCTGATCAGTCGGGTATACAGCATTTGCAACGCGGCATCTTGGAAAGACATTTGAAGATGAATATTCCTCACGTTAGGATGTTTCATCATTAATGCGGAATTAAAATTATCACTTCCCATGAGTTTTGCGGTCGACCTAGCCTCAAGAGCAATATCTTTTTCAGCAGCCGAAAGAGCCCCTGAATGCTGGTGAAAATGCACGTGCGGCATCTCAGGCAAATGCACCTCACTCGTTTGATCCGGGTTGATCAGTGCCAGCATCGCCGTGACATGAGTTCTTAAAAGATTCGCATGCAATTGGATCAAATCCCTCAAATCGCGATGCCCAACAGCAGATCCGTATGCTTTCAGCTTAGAAATCACACCTTCATGGGTGCTCAGATGCTCTGCCATTATCCCCAGATCTACGGCAGGAAGTTTCATTAACACCCCTCCTTTATTGTCTGTATAGGCTATGAACGATCGAAAAAATGGTGCATTGTTTTCCCAAAGAATGATGAAAATAAAAAACAATGATTCGAATCTATATAAAAGGAGCTTTCGCTAATGCCTATTCCTCAACTGATCATTAGGCTGATTATCGCCTTTATCACCTTGTTGGTGTTAACCAGACTGATGGGCAGAAAAGAAATCGCCCAGCTGACCTTTTTTAACTTTGTTTCAGCCATTTCGATTGGAACCATTGGAGCCTCGCTTGCCATTGACTCTACCCTCAGCATCAGAAATGGATTCATCGCCCTGTTTGCCTGGAGCGCTTTTACAATCATCGTCGGATTTCTGGATATTAAGTTTCCTGCTATTCGATATGCGGTTGAAGGGCAGCCGGTCATCTTAATAAGAAAAGGCAAAATAATGGATAAGCAGTTAAGAAGCGTCCGTCTTGATCTCGATGCTTTGCAAACCTTACTGCGCAAAAAAAATATATTTTCCTTAGCCGATGTTGATTATGCCATTTTTGAAACGGACGGCAGTCTCTCCGTCCTGAAAAAGCAAGCAAAACAAAACGTGACGAAAAAGGATATGAACGTTCAAGGTGAAAATACAACTTCAAACGTTTCCCACCCTGCTTCAGTCATAGCCGATGGGAAAGTGAGAGAAGACAACCTGAAAAAATTGAATCTGAACAGACAATGGCTGATGGACCGGCTAAAAGAATCCGGCATCCAACAGCCTAAAGAAGTATTTTATGCAGAAGTTCAAACAGACGGCACTCTGTATATTGATAAAAAAGAGAATTCTCCATCTGAATAAAAAAAGGGCTTGAAACAGTCTAATCTCCACTGTTTCAAGCCCTTGTTTGACTCAATGTTAAACCGCCTGTTTACAAGCCTCGGCACAGGAAAAACAAGCTTCCGCGCAATCCTGACAATGCTCTTTGTCATGCTTTTTGCATTCATTTCCGCAAGCCTCGCAAATCGCCGCGCAAGCCTTTGTCAGCTCGGAAACAAACGGCGTGCCTCTTACAATCGATTGCGCTACATACGCACAAATATCAGCACATTCCCGGTCTAGCCGAATGCAATCCGCCATCATATTTTCATTTTCTTCTTTTAAACAAGCGTCATAGCAATGGTTGCAAGCCACCATGCAGTCGTGAAGCGTCTCAACTAGCGATTGATATTGTTCATATGCCATTCGTAAACCTCCTCAAGAATGATTTCATTTATACCATATCCACTTCCCCCGCTTGTAAAACATGACTCCCTTATTAACAAAAAAGGTCTATGTCCACAACACAGATACGATGCGGCATAGGCCTTTCGTTTATACCAAATACGTATTTACCAGCTCGTAACAGCGCTCTTTCGTCCGCTTTTCCAATTCCATCACTTTGTTGACGCGTTCTAATGGAACTGCTCTCTTCTTCCTTATGCTGATCTGCCGCCGCATCTCTATCCTTTATCCATTGGCGCTGCTTCATGCGCAAAACACCATTTCTGAAGAAGAAAGAGACTGAAATACACTCAATCAACCACAACAAAATCCTGAACCTTCACCTGTTCCTCAGGCAAATCAAACTGATAAAGCGTCTCCTTAGAATGGATATCAAACACACCCACATATCCCCCAATGCCCTTCTTATGCTCTTCCTGGGCAACTATATAAAGTTGATCCCCCTTAAACTTCGCCTCCATATAAGGGAAAGTCAAGCCGTATGTCCGATAAGAAAAATCCTTCTCATACTCCAGCAAGTTCGCCTCACCCTCTTTGTCTTCATACGTCACGTAAAAATGGCCGCTTTCTTTGTCATAGTACACGGTATCAGCGTATTCAAGATCATCAGGATACCGAATATATTTCGTCTTCCATGTCCCTTTTTCAATCACAGTCAATTTATGCCCTGAGCTCGCGACAATAAAATCCTCGGAGTCTGCGAATTGATCTGCATATGAGGCTAAGCTCAGAGTCTCTATGATTTCCTCTGTGTTTCTGTCGATCACGTAAATAGACATGCTTTGAATGATATAAATATAGTTTTCATCCCTGGCCCCCATCGTGACAAGCGAAGGCAAGGTGAGCCGATATTTCTTCTTCGTTTTTCTATCGTTTATATGAATCTCATTCCCCGTCGTATCAACGTTATAAGCCTTTACAGAGACATCCTTCCCCTCATACCAAAACGAAAAGGGATTTGACAACGGATGCTCTCTGATCACATCCTTCTCCAGCGTGTAATAAAACGGCTCGTGCTCCGCTAATAACACAATGTCCGTTGATGCATCAGATTTTGTTTGAATGTAAGGCACATCCGCCACCTTAAACGTGCGCCTGTTAAATCGTTCGCCTGTTGAGGTCGAAAGCAGCGTGCTTTCTTTGATGAAAGGATTGGAGTAGATAAAAAAGATGCGGTCTTCTTTGGGGTGGATGGCGGAAGTTGTGACCGGATATGTACTTTTATTTTGAGAGTAAATATATACAGCCAACATAAAAACACTTGCGAACAAGCCTAATAGTATAAAACGCTTCTTCATATAACCAACCCCTAATATATGGTTTTAAACTTATATCGTTTTCAACATGTTCTATACATTTCCCTTGTTACCCAATAAAAAAAGAACTTCTCAATGGAAGTTCTCACTTATTTTTCTCATAGGATTGTTTGATCAATCCCATGATATATTCAATGTGTTCATCATCTTTTATGAAAATCTCATAGTCGCCATTTCCCCAATGGCCAGTCTCAGAGACATCTCGCATTCTATCTTCAGGATCATCCAATTCTCCCTTTTTCATATTCACCCACAGCTTAAGTCCGCTTTTTAAAAGAAGAATATCAGTGAAATTTCGTTTATTTGACGTAAACGCAATATAAAGCTTTGTCGGTTTGATTGAAATATGATCGTCCATATTAAAAATGAATTCCTTTAGCTGCTCATAAAGCTCTATGACGTCAAACGGCTTATCTGCAAGATGATCCTCTTCAGAAAACACTTTAATTTCTTTACTGACCTCTTGAATGGTCTCACTTTGCCGCGAAATGGTCTTAATCGACTCGGATACGCCATCCGCTTTCATTTGGTTCAACTGAATCAGATCATTTTCGTATCTTTTCATCTCCCATAATTCAATGGGCAGATCTTTAAAATGGATAGATTGCTTTTGATACACCGTAAAAACAGGAGATATAAAAATAACCTTCGACTGCGACCAATCCACATCATCACGCCTTAAAGGAAGATCATGATTCTCATTGTACTCAAGAATGAAATCCGCTTTATGATTGAGCATTGCCGCTAAGTAGGCGTAGCCCTGATCAACAACACTGAAGTTTTTTGTATTTTTATACTCGATAATCACGAAAGCATTTGTCTCATCATCAAACGCTAACGTATCAATGCGGAAATTGCTGATCCTGAATTCAGACTTCACAAACCTGAGCCCCAACATCCGCTGAAGGTTGATTTCACATAAATCCTGAATCTCCTTTTCTTTCTTAAACGGTTTCTCGCGAATATCTTCGATTTGATTTTGGTTGTTTACTTTATAGAGATACATAGGGCTGCTCCTTTACTCAATCTAACTATGCTAACGCTTCTTCGCTACAAAAAGTTTACCATATGAAACAGAATCCAAGCACAAAGACACGGATCAAAAGTCTAGTTTTTTCTTAAAAATAAGTTCTGACAGCCATTCTTTCCCGCTCCGTGGTAAAATTTTGATATTGAGTGTAAAAAAGAAGGGAAATGGTCATGAAAGTATTTGAAGCGAAAACACTGCTTTCGGAAGCGACAGACCGTACAAAAGAGTACAAAGAACTAAGAACGCAAATGGTCAACTTGAGAAAAGCATTAAAAAGCGTGGCCGATCTTGGGGACAGCGAATTCTCAGGAAAAGGCGCAAGCAACATCAAAGCATTCTACCACGACCACGTTGGTGTCACCGACCAATGGATCGACTATATCGACATGAAAATCGCATTTTTCAACAGCATCGCCGGAGCCGCCGAGGACAAAGGCCTCTCTGACGCATACATCGAAGAATCCTTTCTGGAGCACGAACTGGCAAATGCCCATAAAAAATCAAAGTCCATCATGTCCGAACAGAAAAAAGCGATGAAAGACATCCTGAACGATATCGACAACATCCTCCCGCTCGACCTGTTTTCAACAGAAACCTTCAAAGACGAGCTGGCCGATGCCAACGACAAACGCAAAAAAACACTGAAAAAATTGGACGCCTTGGACGAAGACCTAAAGACAGAATACGCCCTGTCAGAACCAAATGAGCAATTCATCAAAGCAGACTTCCAGAAGCTGCAGGAGTCAACGGGCAAAGGCAAAAACGCCACACCGATTCATTACAACGCCAAGGCGTACCGTGAGAGTGACATACATAAGAAAAAAGGCGACATTGAAAAGCGGACTGAGGCTTACTTGAAGGTTAAAAAAGATGAAGCGAAGGAACGCGAGATCAAAGAATTAAAGAAAAAGCTTGCGGATGGTGTATCTGACCCTGATGAATATTTAGAAATTGCGAAGAAGGTTGGGTATGAGAACCTTGAGCCTGCACAGTTACAGTATGTGGTGCAGCTTGAGCAAGCAAAACAGCTCGAAGAAGTTGGTGAAACCACATGGGAAGTCCTGAAAGGAGTTGGAGTCGGTCTCTACGATGTCGCTAAGGATACTGTGACTGGCGTTAAAGATTTAGCTGTCGGGGCTTGGGAGTTTTCCCAGCTCTCCGAAGAACAAAAATTAACCAAAACAATTTCAACTGTATTGAAAACACCTTCCTATGCAAAAATCATATGGACAAACATAGCGGATTCATGGAATGATAAAATGGTTAACGGTGATGCATACACACGCTCGCATTATATTACCTATGTGGTCGGGAGCCTCGTTGGACTAAAAGGTGCTGGCTCTGCTGTGAAAGTAACAAGCAAACTTGGTAAAGCAGGTGCCGCCAAAGTCGATAAAGTGCTTGAAGCTGGAGAAAAAGCAGCTACTACACATGTAAAGACAGGAATTGAAAAAGGAAAAAACTTTATTAATTCCTTCCCTAAAAGTGAATATGAACCTGCCCTTGTAGGAATAACGCAAGACATTGGTAATACTCACAATGTTAAGAATACCCCTTTATTAAAGAAAATTATAGAAGAAACTAAAGAATCTAGCATTTTATTCACCAAAAGAAACATCCCAGGTGTAGCAACTGGTAAAGTAACTCCAAGTAGAGGGCTGCAGCTTCAAGAAAGACTAATGTACAATAAAGGTAAATTAGGGGTTATTCCTCAAGAAGTACGCAAACAACTCCTTGGGAAGGAGTTTAAGTCATTTGATGAGTTCAGAAAAGAATTCTGGAAATCTGTAGCTAACACTGAATATGCAAATGAATTTAATAAAAATAATATAGCTAGAATGAAAAATGGGAACTCCCCTATCGCACCAAGAAAAGAGCATTATGGTAAACATAAGTCATATATCTTACACCATAAACAACCTATTGATAAAGGTGGGGATGTGTATAATTTAGATAACCTAATTATTACTTCTCCAAAAATGCATCAGGAGATACTAGATCCAGCTTATCATTTTGGAAAAAAAGGAAGTAAAAACTAAATTATAGAAAAGGAGAATAAAACCTTGAATAAAATGTCAAAAGAAGAATTAGTCTCATTGGTGAAAAAAATTATGAATCCTGAATTAGAAGATGAGGTTATTGGTAAATACATCGATTTATTAGAAGAAAATGTCCCTCATCCTGCACCAAGTGATTTAATTTTTTGGAGCGAAGAAGAATACACAGCCGAGCAAATTGTAGAAATTGCTCTTAACTATAAAGAAGAGTAATCACACTATAACCCGTAATCTTCAATAACAATCAAGATGTTTGGTCCAATTAGAACCTTAGATTTAAAGTTCTCATATTATTCTACACCGATGGACTTAAACTGTCCCCCCCAACGTCCATTGGTATTGGGACTACAAAACAAAAATAGCTCTTCTCTGCTGGGCTATATTTGTTTCTGGAGATGATTTTATGGAGACTCAAAAAATGTATTTATTATATCAAAAAATAGCAGAACAAATTATTGAAATAATTCCAGATGGAATAAAGTTGCTCTATACGCAGAGATTTCAGACGACTCTAGAGAAGTATACTTTTTCTTTAGTACAAAAAATAGTGAAGAGTTCATTTATTCGCATGACATTCCGGGACATTATCAAGTAAGTGAACAATTTATGATGACTTATTAATCGAACTACAAGATTTATTTGATGAACTAAGAGATGAATGGAAGCGATTAACTCAAATGTGTGGACTAACCTTACGCTCAAGCTAGAATACACTCGGAATTTTTCAATTGATTATGAAGATGTTATTGAATCTACTTTGGACGAATACCAAAGACAAATGATTTGGGAATAAACTAACTTGGGTATTTCCCCTATGGACAAAGAGGACGAGGAATTTGTAAAAAACTATCTGAATCAGTGATGACGTTTACATCTGATGCAATTTCCATTACCATCTTTTAAACTGATGGGAAATGTTATTATGCTTGAGTAAGGGGTGAAAAATTGGAAAAACAAAATTTTGTATCGCTTTGGATAGGGTACATAATAAATTCATCCTCTTTAAATGATTACGTTAACCTAAAATACAATGAAGACGAAGGTGATTTTCTCCCTTCCCAATTTTTGATTGACTTTGATATAGATATCGATGATTTAGATGAAGATTTTTTAGAAAAAGTTGCACATGAAAATAGTCGTAATAATTTACCTTCTCTAATTGGCGGCTGTTCGTACGATAGTGACATCTTACCTCGATTCGAGAACATGGTATGTACCATACTCCCTGAACAAATCAATGCTGCTGTTCTTTTATATAATTTTGAATATGACGGCAGGGAGAAAGAAATAAGCGCAAAAAACTATTCATTTAAATTTATTGGTGCAGTACCCTATGTTTAAGTAAAATTTTAAACAGAAAAAATTCTAAATAAATATACAAAATGAGAAATTATCAGTAGGAATTTAATGTAGTAAAGATTTATTCGTTCGACTGAGCTTAATAAATATAAAGCCCTCTTAAATGTGGCATCCAGAAACATGACAAGCAAAGCTGCAAACGATTCAACGAACTCCCTGGCAAACAAAGCCATCTTTGAGAAAGACATTGCAAAAAATGGCACGCTTGGTTAAGGACAAGACGCAGCTTTTGGCTGCGTCTGTTTTCTGAAATTAAGAGTAAGAGTATCTTTTTTAGAACTTTATCAGAATCTAATTCATAGAAAATCCACTCTTTATATTACCGACAGTCAATAATGTACTTTAATGTATTGAGAGTAATAAATGACACTGTTATAATTTAGAAAGCATAGAGAAAGATACTATAGTACGTTACTCTAAAAACATTTAGGTATACCGTAGAGCCTTTTAAGATCAGAAAAAGTAATTTCTATCCCAACACGGTTAAGTTGCTCTTTACGCTGTTCAAACAATTTTTTCAACAGTTCTTCTTTCTCTTCATCTTTCCCTAAATGAATAAGACGATGACAAAGTGGACAAAGACTAATTATATTTGCCAATTGATCTAAGTCATATCGAAACTCTTCTTGTTTTGCAATAGGAACAAGATGATGCGACTCAACGTACGGTTTATTTGCAGATTTTGAAATAAATGTTTTATGTGAACGATCTATTTCACATGTATAATTTGAAAGCATCATAGCTTTTGATGCTAAACCCGCATTTCTTGACCATTGTTTGTGTCCACCTTTGTTAAAGATTGGATCTGGGCGTTCTCTCTTTATATTAACTTCATATCCTCCAACTATACCCTCTGATACAATGAATTGCTGAGTCGCCAACTGATATTTCTCTTCATTATCCCCATCTTCTAAAAACAAACCGTCTTCCTTCAACAAAATGAAATCGTTAAACTGTTCTATAGATCTGTTTCCAATGAAACCTTCTAATTCTATATATGTAATTAATAAAGCTTGTAAATCACTTATGATGGCTTCTTCATCCAAATTACTAATATCATAATATCGACCACATATATGTCCTAATTCATATCCTTTCGCAAGATCACCTTCGCCTTTTAAACTAATATTTAAAAGGTTCATTTTCCGAGGTATAGTATTAAGTTTTTCTCTGATAATAGAAGCTGTCTTTTGAATTTTTTCCTTACCTAACTTGGTTCCATACTTTTCTTTGAAGTATGTCCATCCT
This sequence comes from Bacillus sp. K7, assembly GCF_053903245.1. Taxonomy (NCBI): domain Bacteria; kingdom Bacillati; phylum Bacillota; class Bacilli; order Caryophanales; family Bacillaceae; genus Bacillus; species Bacillus sp. K7. The sequence continues at coordinate 749,453 of NZ_CP096406.1, read as the reverse complement.
TGATTCAAGCTAACGTATAAACCACTACCGTCAGCATTAAACAAGTAAACAATATAGTAGCCTCTTGTTGCTGAGGTTGTTAGATTCTTTTTAAAAATAGATATCCATGGAACCTCAGCCCATTTCCCGATCCCAATTGACCCTGCTACATGATATTTGGATAGATCTAATTTAGCCTCTGCAATAAGATTTCTCTTTATTTCATGACGAACAAGGTAACCAAGAGGATGATTCTTGAAAGTTTCACTCTTAGCATGTTGATAATTTTTTAAAACCTTTTTCAATTTTTCTTTAATGGTAAAATTTGAAAGACTTGTAACGTTATCTACTATTTTAATACACCCCTTTTTTAAATAGGATATTGTAATATTATACAGGAAAATAAAAAGCCTCTCCTAATCCGAGAGGCTCTTGCTTTAATAACTTCATTAATCCTCAATTTCAAGCACAGCCACACACTCCACATGATTCGTATGCGGAAACATATCAACAGGCTGCACTTCGCGCGTCGCATACCCGCCATCCTCAAGCACCCGCAAGTCCCTCGCAAGCGTGCCAGGATTACAGGACACATACACCACTCGCTTCGGTTTCATCTCCACAATTGTCCGCAGGAGGGCTTCGTCGCAGCCTTTTCTTGGCGGGTCGACGACTAGCGTATCTGCTGTGATGCCTTCTTCGTACCACTTCGGAATTACGGTTTCCGCTTCTCCGACCGCGAATTCTGCGTTTGTGATGCCGTTGAGCTCAGCGTTTCGTTTCGCATCTTCAATCGCTTCTGGCACAATTTCTACACCGTACACTTTTTTCGCTTGCTTCGCCAAAAATAGAGAAATCGTTCCGATGCCGCAGTAGGCGTCGATGACGGTTTCTTCGCCTTGCAGCTCCGCGTACTCTAGCGCTTTGTCGTAGAGCACTTTGGTTTGCTCCGGATTGACCTGATAGAACGATCTGGCGGAGATGGCGAATTTGACGTCTCCGATGAGGTCGTAGATGTATTCTTCGCCCCAGATGACATTTGTTTCGTTTCCGAAGATGACGTTTGTTTTGTTCGGGTTGATGTTTTGCACGATTGATTTGACGTGCGGGAACGCTGCTGTGATGTCTTCGATGATCTTCGCTTTGTGCGGGAAGTCGTTTGTTCTTGTGATGAAGACGATCATCATTTCGCCCGTAACGACGCCATATCTGACCATGATGTGGCGGAGCCAGCCTTTGTGGCGTTCTTCGTTATAGGCTTTGACACCGTATTTAGCGCAAATGTCTTTGACGGCTTGGACGGCTTCGTCGTTTTTGGATTGCTGGATCAGGCAGGCGCTCATGTCGATGATGTCATGGCTTCTTTGCTGATAGAATCCGGCGACGAGTCCGCCTTCTCGTTCTCCTACCGGCACCTGTGCTTTGTTTCTGTAGTTCCAAGGGTCTTCCATGCCAAGTGTCGGGTGGACGGTGACGTTGGACAGGTCCAGCTTGCCGATCCGTTCTAATACGTCTTTGACTTGTTTCTGTTTAAACATGAGCTGGCCTTCGTAGGTCATGTGCTGAAGTTGGCAGCCGCCGCATTGCTTGTAGATCGGGCAAGGAGCATCTGTTCTGTGCGGGCTTTCTTTTTTCATATCGATCAAGCGGCCGAAAGCGAAGCCTTTTTTGACACGCGTGACTTTGATTTGGGCTTTTTCCTCCGGCAGGGCGTTTGGGACAAAGATTGGGAAACCTTCAACCTTGGCAACACCCGCTCCTTCATGAGTCAAATCTTCAAATGTCACGTCGTAGTATTCGTTTTTTTCTACTGGGGGTTTCATTTTCATCTATAATCACCTCTAGTTTTAAGCGAAAGAAAAACTTGGCCTATACAAGCCAAGTTTTTAGTCATCCAGCTGTTCCGCTTTCTCCTTCGGCATGACGACGTGAATGTGCCGGTACAGATTCACGAATTCGCCTGGCAGCATGCCGCCATACTCGCCGTCCAGGTTCAGCTGCATCTTTTCTGATACATTGACTTTCACGCGGTTCGCTTTTGTATAAATAATGTGCTGGTCGTTGATGTGTTCGCCGCGGAGCGCCATCGTTGCGACCCTGATAAATTCAGCAAGGTTTGCTTTCTTGAGTATCATCAAATCAAACATGCCGTCATTCAGGCTGGAATCCGGCGCGAGCTTTTCGAACCCGCCGACGGAATTTGTCAGCGTGACCAAAAACAGCATGATTTCACCTTGAAACAGCTTGCCGTCATATTCAATCTCGACTTCTGTCGGACGAAGTGAAGGCAGCATTTCCATTCCCTTTAAATAATAAGCAAGCTGGCCGAGCATCGTTTTCAGTTTGCTTGGCACATCGTACGTCAGCTCCGTCAGACGGCCTCCGCCGGCGATATTGATAAAATATTGGCCGTTCACCTGTCCGATATCAATCGGGCGGGCAACGCCGTTAATCACCGTATCCGCCGCTTTTAAAATATCTTCGCGCGGAATATTGAGCGCTCTGGCGAAGTCGTTCGTTGTGCCGACTGGAATGACACCGAGCGTCGGACGGTTGTCTAAAGGCGCAAGCCCGTTGACGACCTCATTAATCGTTCCATCTCCGCCTGCTGCAACGATTAAGTCAAACTCACGCAATGCCGCTTCCTTGGCGGCGTGCGTTGCGTCTCCTGCGCATGTTGTAGCATGGGTAGAGGTTTCATATCCGGCTTGTTCAAATTTTTGCAGGACCTGGGCAAGTTGCTTTTTAAAGATCTCCCGTCCTGAAGTCGGATTGTATATTATGCGTGCACGTTTCATTATCTCATCATCCTACTTAAGAGTATCCGATCCATTTTTACACTAACAACCTTTAATTATACTATGAGTTAAAAAAATCGCAACAAAATGTACATAATCTTACAGGTGAAAACGTACAAAAGCCTCAGCAGAGCTGAGGCTCCAGCATGTCGGCTAACCCTCGCATTCGTTGTCAATCCTGAGCGTTGGTGTTCACATTCTTAAAGGAACGCCGTTGTCATCACATCTTATGAAAGTGTGGTGCTCGGCTTTCCTAGACTTCAAAGGTTTTCAACCATGCTGAAAAAAAATCCTAAAACGAAAACCGTTTAGGATTTTGTCAACATAATATAAAGCCTCAGCAAAGCTGAGGCTTTATCACTTTTACTCTTCTTCCGTTCCCGGTTTTTTCTTGCGGAACTTCGCCAATACTTCGTATACGATTGGCACAATCAAGAGCGTCAGAAGCGTTGAACTGATTAAACCGCCGATAACCGTGACGCCGAGTCCTTTAGAAATGACTTGGCTTCCGCCTTCGAAGCCGAGCGCTAACGGAATCAAGGCGCCGATTGTCGCGATGGCTGTCATCAGGATCGGACGGAGTCGTGTAGAACCGGCTTCTAGGAGCGCTTCTCTCGTAGACAGTCCTTCCGCTTCCTTATGAATCACGCGGTCAATTAAGACAATCGCATTCGTGACAACGATACCGATCAGCATGAGCATACCGATCATCGCGTTCAGACTGATCGTTTCACCTGATACATAAAGTCCGACCAGGGCACCGATGACTGTGAACGGCAATGAGAACAGAATCGCAAATGGCGCTAGTGCTCCGCCGAAAGTAATTACGAGCACGAGGTAGACGATTGCGATTGCTGCCAGCATCGCTAAACCAAGTTTCGTGAAAGAGTCAGCGATATCTGCTGATACGCCTCCTGTATCGATCGAAACGTTATCAGGAAGGTCAAGCTTATCAATTTTCTTCTGGACATCAGCTGATACAGCTGTGACGTTGTCTGTTGTCACTTCACCTGTGACATCCGCATACACTTTTCCATCACGTTTTGAAACAGTATCAGATGTTGATCCTTCTTTCACTTTTGCGACATCGCCGATTTTGACTTGCTGGCCAGTCGGAGAAGTGATCTTTTGGTTTTCTAAATCTTTCACACTCTTATACTCGTCTTTTTCTGTCTTAATGTTCACATCAAGCTCTTTGCCGTCTTTTTTCACGGTTGTGAGCGGTTCTTGTGATGTTTGTGTCATTAAGGCTTGAGAAATGTGAGACGCGGTTAAACCGAGTTTGCTTAATTTTTCTTGGTCAGCAATAAATGTGTATTCATCATATGTGCTGGAAAGGCCTGTGCTTACATTTTTCAGATCCTTTTCATCTTTCATGACTTTTTCAATATCTTTGACCGTGTCTTTAATGTCGCTTTCTGAATTGCCATACACATAGTATGTTAATTCATTGTTGTTGCCTGAAGAACTGAAGTCCTGTGACTTCCATTCTCCGCGATCTGACTGATCTTGGATTTTCTTCAGCACGTTGTCTTTTTCTTTATCAAAATCAGGCGTGTCGCTTTCATATTTGATATAGAATAACGCACCGTTTGAATCTCCCCCGGCAAGCGGGCTGCCAGAGCCTAATGAATACTGAACCGTATCGACATGCTTGCGGTCAAGCAGAATTTTTTCCGCTCTTTTAGCTTCAGCTTCGGCTTCTTTTTTCGTTTCACCCGGTTCAGGGCTGTATGTGAGCTGCATTGTTTTTTCTTCTTCGGACGGCAGGTAGCTGGCACCGATTAACGGTACAAGGAACAAGCTTCCAAGCAGGATCAAAACGGCGATGATAGACGTGATCCACTTGTGGCTCAGCGCCCAGTTCAGAACTTTTTTATAGAAGCCTGCCAGTCTGCTAGGTTTATGTTCTTTCGCTTTGATCGGTGCGCCCATTAATGATTTTTTGAACAGGCTGTGCGCGAGCATTGGCACAAGCGTGATTGAAATCAATAGGGATGCGGCAAGCGCAAAAACGATCGTTAAGGCAAACGGAATAAACAATTCACCGATTTGTCCGCCTACAAGTGCAAGCGGCAGAAATACCGCGATTGTCACAATCGTCGATGACATGATCGGTTTAAACATTTCCTTCGTCGCTTCACGAACCAAGGCTTTTCCGCGGAGCGGCTCATCCTTGAGTCTCATGCGGCGGTAAATGTTCTCAATAACAACAATGGAGTCATCGACCACACGTCCGATGGCCACGGTCATCGCACCGAGCGTCATGATATTCAGTGTGATATCAAGCTGTTGCAGCACAAGAAGCGCGATCAGCAATGATAATGGAATAGAAATAATCGAAATTAATGTTGATTTGATATCTCTTAAGAATAAGAGAATAATCACGATCGCGAAAATCGCACCGAAAATGGCTTTGCTTAACATGGTTTCAACTGACTGTGTGATCGGCTCCGCCATGTCGAGTGTTGCGCTGTAGTCGAAGCCTTTATGGCCTTCTTTGAACTGCTTGAGCTCATCTTTGACATGATCGGCAACCTCTACTGTATTCGCATCGTTTGCTTTGACGACGTTGATGCCGATGCTGTCTTTGCCATTTGTGCGTGAAACAGATTCAGCTTTTTTCACATCTTTTATTGTGGCAATGTCAGAAAGCTTGACCGTCGGCACGTCTGTGCTTGCGCTTTGCTGCGCCTGGGCTGCCGCTTGTGCGCTCTGCGCTGCCGCTTGAGATACTGCGCCGCCTGCACTTGAAGCAGATGCCATCGGGATTCTCATATTCTTCAAATCTTTAATGGTTTCAATATCGCCGCTGACGACGACAGACTTTTCTTCATTTCCGAATGTGTACAATCCAAGCGGAGTTGTCACATCTGAACCTTGAATCACTTGCTTGACTGTATCTTCATCAAGTCCGTATTCTTTCAGCTTGTCTTCTTTAAAAGAGAATTCAACCTCTTCAACCTGCTGGCCTGATACTTGGACGGAAGCAACGCCTTCTATCCCTTCAAGCTTCGTAACGAGGCTGTCCTCCACTTTTTTCGTCAGCTCTTGCAGATTATCTTTATCACTGGACACGCTGAGCGTCAGAATCGGGAAAGAGTTCAAGCTGTAGCGTGAAATTTCCGAATCTTTCGCGTCATCAGGCAGGCTGACGTTTTCTAATGCCTCAGCCGCTTCTGTTTTGGCTTTGTCCATATCTTTCTCATAGTCATATTCAATCATGACCGACGATGCATTTTCATAGGAGGTCGAAGTCACAACACTGACCCCGTCCAAATTCTGCACCGCTTGTTCAACCGGTTTGGTCACCTCATCAGCCACTTGGCTTGGCGTCGCGCCCGGATATGTAGTGCTGATCGTCAAGTAAGGCATGTTGACATCAGGAATGGATTCTTGCTTCATATTCATACCCGCATACAATCCGGCTGCCGTTACAATAATCGTCATCAGCCATACGGCGAATTTGTTTTTCAGAACGAAATTAATAACGTGATTCATCATATCCTCCATTACATTTTTTATTGACTGACTGGTCATTCTATATAATACTAAACGTTATATTGCAACAACGTCAACTCATATACCAGAAAATTTTACTAAATTTTTCAAGGATTAAGGGGAAGCACGTCATGAATGAAAAAAAAGAGAAAATCATAAAAACCAGCATTCATTTGTTTGCGAAAAAAGGATTCGCCTCTACGACGATCCAGGAAATCGCCAGTGAATGCGGCATCTCTAAAGGCGCTTTTTATTTGCACTTCAAATCAAAAGAAGCGCTGCTGTTATCCGCCTGTGAATATTATATCGGCATGTCTATGAAAAAAATAAAAAATATAGAAGAGGATCTCGCCGAAAAACCGCCTAAGGAAGTGCTGAAAAAGCAAATCGGCGCCCAATTTGAAGATTTCCGCGATCATAAAGATTTTATCGTTCTTTTGCTTACTGAAAATATCATTCCGGAAAATCAAGAAATCAAGCAGTACTTTTACAAAGTAACCGCGGAGACGGATAAACTGTACCGGAGCGCCTTGCTGGCATCCTATGGCAAAGGGATCGAGCGGTACATCGCGGACCTCTCCATCATGGCAAGAGGCATTGTGCATTCCTATATGAATGTCATGGTCTTTAACGGAGAGCTAAGTATCGATGCGGAAGAAATCTCAGCCTTTTTGATCGAAAGACTAGATGACCTTGTACAAGGACTAATCCATTCAAACCTCAATCCGATTGTGCCAAAAGACATTTTCAGATTGATGCCGGCCGGCAAAGAACAGCTGCTTGAGGACATTCGGAAAGTGAAAGAAAACAGCACACTGCCCGAGGATATCGCCGTGTCGCTTGATGTCATCGCGGAAGAATTGTCTCAGGATAAACCGCGCAAGCCGATTATGAAAGGCATGCTGTCCAATTTAACCGGAACCACCGACAAAGAAGTTGAAAAGCTTCGGGCTCTGATCTCTGTCTTCATCTCGATTTGAACATAAAAAAGCAGCCTCCTCTCTAAAGAGGCGGGCTGCTTTTTAATTAGCGTTTTTTAATTTCTTCAAGCAGGATTTTGTTAACCATCGGCGGGTTGGCTTGTCCTTTGGACGCTTTCATAATCTGTCCGACAAGGAAACCGATCGCACGGTCTTTCCCGTTTTTAAAGTCTTCGATTGATTGAGGATTGTTGTCAAGCGCCTCTGTGACAAGCTTCAGAAGCACGCCTTCGTCAGAAATCTGAACGAGGCCTTTCTCTTTGACAATCTTCTCAGCGTCGCCGCCTTTTTCAATCAATTCTTTAAATACTTTCTTCGCGATCTTAGAAGAAATGGTTCCTTTTTCAATCAATTTGATCATGCCGGCAAGGCCTTCAGGTGTCAGCGCCACGTCAGCAAGCTCTTTTTGCTCAGCGTTCAGATAAGCTGATACTTCACCCATCAGCCAGTTAGACGCTTGTTTGGCTTCAGCGCCTTTTTGAACGGTTTCTTCAAAGAAATCAGCCATTTCTTTCGTCAGCGTCAGAACCATCGCGTCATACGCAGGCAAACCAAGCTCATCGATGTAACGCTTGCGGCGCTCATCCGGAAGTTCAGGAATGCTTGCTTTCACGCGTTCCTTCCATTCTTCATCAATGTAGAGCTCGACAAGGTCTGGCTCTGGGAAGTAACGGTAGTCGTCAGATCCCTCTTTGACACGCATGAGAATGGTTTTCTTCGTTGCTTCGTCGTAACGGCGTGTTTCCTGCTGAATGACACCGCCGGAGAGAAGAACCTGCTCCTGGCGTTTTTCTTCATGCTCAAGGCCTTTTTGAACAAACGCAAAGGAGTTCAAGTTTTTCAATTCTGTTTTTGTGCCGAATTCCTCTCGGCCGATCGGACGAAGAGAGATATTGGCGTCACAGCGAAGCGAACCTTCTTCCATTTTACAGTCAGAAACACCTGTGTATTGGATGATGGACTTCAGCTTTTCAAGATACGCGTACGCTTCTTCCGGCGTGCGGATATCCGGCTCTGATACGATCTCAACTAGCGGCGTTCCCTGGCGGTTGTAGTCAACGAGAGAATAGCCGTCGCCTGTATGTGTGAGTTTTCCGGCATCTTCTTCAAGGTGAAGGCGAGTGATGCCAATGCGTTTTGTTTTTCCGCCGACTTCAATTTCGATCCAGCCGTTTTCGCCGATTGGCTTATCAAATTGAGAAATCTGATACGCTTTCGGGTTGTCCGGATAGAAATAGTTTTTGCGGTCAAACTTCGTATCCGTTGCGACCTCACAGTTAAGCGCCATAGCGGCTTTCATTGCGAATTCAACGGCTTCTTTGTTCAGAACAGGCAGGACGCCCGGGTATCCGAGGTCAATGACGCTTGTCTGCGTGTTCGCCTCCGCGCCGAATGGCGTTGGAGAGCTTGAGAAAATTTTTGATTTTGTTTTTAACTCAACATGGACTTCAAGTCCGATTACCGTTTCAAAGTTCAATTCTTTTCACCCCTTACAGTTCAGGTTTTGCTTTATGATGGTCTGTCGCTTGTTCAAATGCATGAGCAACGCGGTATACAGTGCTTTCGTCAAAGTGTTTTCCGATGATTTGCAGGCCGAGCGGAAGTCCGCCTGCTAATCCGCATGGCACGCTGATTCCCGGTACGCCGGCAAGGTTGACTGGAATCGTTAAGATATCGTTTGCGTACATTGTGAGCGGATCTTTCGTGTTTTCACCGATTTTAAACGCAGGTGTCGGAGTCGTCGGTCCGACAATGACGTCATATTTCTCAAATACGTCTTCGAAGTCTTTCTTGATCAACGTACGCACTTTTTGCGCCTTTTTGTAGTACGCATCGTAGTATCCTGAGCTTAAAGCGAACGTTCCGAGCATGATGCGGCGTTTGACTTCATTTCCGAAACCTTCAGCGCGCGTTTGCTTGTAAAGGTCGATCAGGTTGTCCGCGTTGTCTGTGCGGTAGCCGTAGCGGATGCCGTCAAAGCGTGCAAGATTGGCAGACGCTTCAGATGATGACAGCAGGTAATATGTCGCCAACGCATATTTGCTGTGCGGAAGAGACACTTCTTCCCATGTAGCACCGAGGCCTTCGAGAACCTTCAGCGCGGCAAGCACAGATTCTCTCGCTTCTTTGCCGACACCTTCACCAAGGTATTCTTTCGGAACCGCGATTTTCAGTCCTTTGATGTCGCCAGTTAATGAAGAAAGGAAATCAGGCACGTCCACATTTGCGCTCGTTGAGTCCATTTTGTCGGCGCCGGAAATCGCTTGAAGCAAAAATGCGTTGTCCTCAACCGTACGGGTAATCGGCCCGATTTGGTCTAATGAAGACGCGAATGCGACCAGCCCGTAACGGGACACGCGGCCGTATGTAGGCTTTAAACCGACAACGCCGCAGAACGATGCAGGCTGACGGATGGAACCGCCTGTGTCAGATCCAAGAGAAAACGGAACTTCTCCCGCAGCAACCGCAGCCGCTGAACCACCGCTTGAACCGCCGGGAACCGTATCCAAGTTCCAAGGGTTTTTCGTCAGCTTGTAAGCTGAGTTTTCAGTAGATGACCCCATGGCGAATTCGTCCATGTTCAATTTACCGATTGTAACCGCTTCAGCGTCTTGAAGGCGCTGAACGACAGTAGCATCGTAAATCGGATCAAAGTTTTCGAGAATTTTGCTGGAGCATGTTGTGCGCAGCCCTTTTGTTACGATATTATCTTTTACGCCGATCGGCATACCAAAAAGAAGACCGTGCTCTGAACGGCCGTCAACCGCCTCATCAAGCTCCTTCGCGTACGCGCGCGCTCTTTCTTCATCTAATGCCAAAAAGGCTTGTACCTTATCATCAACCGCTTGGATGCGTTTATAAGATTCGTCAACAAGATCAGAAATCTTAATCTCTTTTTTATGTATGAGCTGTTTTAATTCTGTGATTTTGTGATCAAATAATGACATTCTTGTGTCCCTCCTTTAGTCCAGAATTGATGGCACACGAATATAGCCGTCTTTATGGTCAGGCGCATTTTTCATGACGTCCTCAACCGGAAGACCTTTACCCGCTTCATCTTCTCTCATGACATTTTTCATTTTCAGCACGTGAGTTGTAGGCTCTACATTGTCTGTATTGACCTCATTAAGCTCCTCGGCAAATGAAATGATGCTGTCAAGCTGTTCAGTGAACATTTTTGCTTCTTCTTCAGTAATCGCAAGTCTCGCAAGGTGCGCAACGTGCTTTACTTCTTCTATTGAAATTCGTGACATCTGATCCACCTCCACATATTTCTCCGTTAAGTCATATAATACTGATCATATCAAAAACAAGCCCTTCAAAGCAACAAAACGCCATGGAACAGGCTTGGGTTTTCGAGACAATACCCTATATATTTTATACTAAAAAGAGACAAAGGAGAAACAAAATATTTTTCAGAATATTTTTACTTTTATCCATTTATGAAAGCGCTTTATTTCTTAATCCACTCTAGGTTTACAACTGTATTTCCCACTGTTTTTCCAAGTTTCATCGCTTGAATGACTGGGAATACTTTGTTAGGTTAAGTTAACAAGTGCACCAAACAGGTGACACTTGGGCCAGGCTTAACTGGCACCATCAATTGGAGAGGTGATGTCACATTTATAGAATTGAAGAGAGGGTAAAACGTGAGTATTGAAATTATTATATCGTTAGGAATTTACTTTACTGCCATGCTGTTAATCGGCTGGTACTCGTTTAAGAAAACAACTGATATCAACGATTACATGCTTGGAGGAAGAGGTCTCGGACCGTTTGTCACTGCTTTGTCTGCCGGAGCGGCGGATATGAGCGGATGGATGCTGATGGGAATTCCGGGGGCCATGTTTGCCACAGGCTTGTCGACATTATGGCTTGCACTCGGATTAACAATCGGCGCGTATTCGAATTATCTTCTTTTGGCTCCGCGTCTTAGAGCGTATACAGAAGCGGCGGATGACGCGATTACGATTCCCGATTTCTTTGATAAACGATTCCAGCATTCATCATCCGTGCTGAAAATTGTATCAGCTTTGATCATTATGATCTTTTTCACTTTGTATACGTCTTCTGGTATGGTATCAGGCGGAAGATTATTTGAATCTGCTTTTGGAGCCGATTATACACTTGGACTCCTGCTGACTGCGGGCGTTGTCGTGTTATACACACTGTTTGGCGGTTTCCTTGCTGTCAGTCTGACTGACTTTGTACAGGGTGCGATCATGTTTGCAGCATTAGTGCTTGTGCCGATCGTTGCTTTTACCCAGCTGGGCGGCGTCTCTCCCGCTTTACATGAGATTTCAGCCGTGGACCCGAAGCTATTGGATATTTTTAAAGGCGCGAGCGTCATTAGCATTATTTCTTATTTGGCTTGGGGCTTAGGCTACTATGGCCAGCCTCATATCATCATCCGTTTTATGGCGATTAAGCATATCAAAGATTTAAAACCCGCGCGCAGAATCGGGATGAGCTGGATGGTAATCTCTATCCTCGGTTCAACTGTAACGGGTTTGGTCGGTGTGGCTTACGCACATAAATTCGGAGTTGTTGTAAGCGATCCTGAAACGATTTTCATTATTTTTTCTAAAATATTGTTCCATCCCTTGATTACGGGATTTTTGCTGTCTGCTATTTTAGCAGCGATTATGAGTTCGATCTCTTCTCAGCTTCTGGTCACAGCGAGTGCTATGACAGAGGATTTATACCGGACATTTTTCAGACGTGAAGCATCAGATAAAGAACTAGTCATGACTGGCCGGCTGTCAGTGCTCATTATCGCGGTCATCGCGATTCTGATGTCCTTGAATCCGAGCAGCACGATTTTAGATTTGGTTGGTTATGCGTGGGCCGGATTCGGTTCTGCTTTCGGGCCTGCGATTCTTCTGAGCCTGTATTGGAAACGGATGACTGAATGGGGCGCCCTATCAGCCATGGTTGTCGGAGCTGCGACAGTATTAATTTGGATTACAACTGGTTTAGCTGACACTACAGGCCTCTATGAAATGATTCCGGGCTTTTTCCTGAGTATGATCGCGGGTATTATCGGAAGCTTGATCACGAAACGACCTGCAAAAGCTTCTTACCGATTATTCGGCGTCATGGAAAAGCTGTTAAAACGCAAAAAGTAAGCAATAAGCCATCAAGCGCCGCTTGGTGGCTTTTGTGCTCTTGTTTTGCTATAAATACTGTGAGAAAATCATATTTATTTAAAAACACCTTAGAGAAGGGGGAAGTTGCTGTTGAGCTGGTATATTGATCCGGATATTTTATTAAAATTGGGCATTGCCACATTGATTGGCATGGTCATCGGGCTTGAGCGCGAATTAAAAAATAAGCCGCTCGGATTAAAAACCTGTATCGTTATCGCCGTCAGCTCATGCATGCTGACGATCGTCAGTATTAATGCGGCATATCATTTCCCTAAATACTACCGCATCATGATGGACCCGCTGCGTCTGCCGGCACAAATCATCTCAGGCGTCGGATTTATCGGAGCCGGCGTCATCTTGCGGAAAAGCAACGACGTCATATCCGGCCTGACAACATCGGCTATGATCTGGGGAGCGGCGGGGCTTGGGCTCGCAACCGGAGCGGGGTTTTATAAAGAAGCCTTTGCCAGTCTTCTGTTCATCCTGATCAGCGTTGAATTTTTGCCATGGGCGGTTAGAAAAATCGGACCGGACCGCCTTCAGGAAAAAGACATCCGCATCAGAATGTCGCTTTCGGATAAAGACAAAATGACAGAGATTTTAAAAGAAATGAAAAGAAAAGATATCAAAACACATTCCGTCCGGATCGACGACCTGGGCGAAAAGGAATTTCCGATTATGGAAGTGAAGGTCCGCGTCCATAAAAACAGGTACACGACCGACGTCTACTACGACATTAAAACCATTGAAGGCGTAGTCGGCGTAAAATGTGATACATTATAAAAGCCAATGGGACATGAATCCCATTGGCTTTTCGCTGTCATCGAAAAAAACATTGAAGTCTCTTTTAATTTCAAATAAAATACATATTAGTAAATAAATATAATAAAAGGAGATGTTCCTCATTACCAAAACCCGGTTTACAGTAACTGTCACCCTCATTTTGACTGCTTTCTTAAGTATTTTTGCCATAACAGAATTCATATCCCCTCTTCATTCTCAATCATCCAAGAGCAGCGGCAAGAACCCTAAAAATATAATTTTAATCATCGGTGACGGAATGGGTATGCCGATGATTAACAGCTATAGGACATTAAAAAGCGAAAAGCTGAATACTCCCGCCCAAACAGCATGGGACCCTTATTTAACAGGCATGCAGATGACACATCCTAACGATCCCAGAGACAATATTACTGACTCTTCGGCTGCCGCAACCGCCATGGCAACCGGAACGAAAACATATAATGATGCAATTGCTGTTGACAACAAACATCAGCAGCTCAAAAGCGTAACAGAAGCTGCCAAAGAGAAAAAGATGTCTGTCGGCTTCGTCGTGACTTCGGACTTAACCGACGCCACTCCCGCAGCTTTCGGCGTACATAACGTCTCACGGAAAAACTACACTGATATTGCCGACCAATTCTATGATGAACGGATTAATGGTTCTCATAAGGTTGATGTTTTACTCGGAGGCGGAGCGAAATATTTCATTCGCAATGACCGAAATCTTGCTGAAGAATTTCAAAAAGACGGCTATCATTATGTGACCACAAAGCAAGACCTGAAAAAAAATCAGCACGATAAGTTGCTCGGACTGTTTGGAGAAGTTGAATTAGATAAAGCGATTGACAGAGAGAATAGTACACCTTCTCTAAAAGACATGACAGAAGCTGCACTCACCCAGTTACAGAAGAACGAAAACGGTTTTTTTATGCTTCTGGAAGGAAGCAATATTGACAATGCAGCCCATGAAAATGACGTGGTGGGCGCTTTAAGTGAAATGGAAGATTTCGAGAAAGGTGTTCAAGCTGCTCTGGATTTTGCGAAAAAAGATAAAGAAACGCTGGTTATTATTACAGCTGACCACTCTACAGGCGGATTCTCGTACGGCGCAGAGGGAATGACGCGTGAGACCGGCTATAAATGGGATCCTTTCCCAATCATCGCCGCTAAAAAAACGCCGGGCTATATGGCAGAGAAGATCGCTGAAGGCCAAGATGCCGAAAAGGTGCTCAGCACTTATATTAATATGAAGCTAACGGAAAATGAGATCAATCAGGTGAAAAACGCAGTCTCACAATCAAATACTGCTGCAGTCCAAAAAAGCATTCAATTGATTTTTGATAAACGGTCTTTTTCAGGCTGGACGACGTTAGCCCACACTGGCGAAGACGTACCGGTATATGCTTACGGTCCGGGAAAGGAAAAATGGAAGGGGCTCATCGACAATACGCAGCAGGCAAAAAACATTTTTGCAATTTTAGAACAAAAATAAAAAACTCCGGCTCACAGCCGGAGTTTTTTAATAAGGAGCAACGTCTCAAAAGGGATCAACGCAAATTCCTTAAGCTAACTTCGAAAAGTCAAATTCGGTTATCGGCGTTTGATTTTCAATATCGTTTTTGAATCCCTTCAGCATTTCTTTTTCTTCTTCTCCTATTGAATCAAGGTCAAACATTTGGTGGAGCAATCCATAAATCAGCATATGACGCAGGCGGAGGAAATCCGGGATTTTCTTGAGCCATTCGGCGGCAATTTCATTTTCTTCCCTGTACCCTTTCATAAAGTGCGTCATAAATTCTTCTGTAAAGGCTGCTTTATTTTCATATGGGACGACTGGATACCATAATACATTGTAGAGGAGAATGCTGATATCATTCACAAACCAGTTGTACCCGATATCATCAAAATCAAATGTAGTGATCTTCCCATGGTCCCAGTTAAAATTACCATGATGTAGATCTGCGTGAACAAGCCCATAACTGTCACGGTTTTTTGGCAGTTGCCGCAACTCATTCATTAAATCGTCTGCCTGCTGAAAAACCTTTGTCTGATCTTCAGGGACATATTTTCTGAGCTTCAACTGCTCTTCTTCATCCCACTCTTGCCTTTTAAATCTTGGATTGCTCAGTTTATAGCTTTTTGTCAGGCTATGCATCTTCCCTGTATATCTGCCAAGCTCGAAAAATAGGGTTTCGTTCCACTCAGATTCGTCTACTTTATGACCCGGCGCCTTTTCATACACTCTCAATAAAAATGCTCCGCCGTTTCCGTCCGGCACTTCCTCAACATCCTTACCGTTTAATGACGGGATCGGTTTGGCGACTGAAAGCCCGCCTTCAGCAAGATGATGGAGCCATTCCATCTCTCCCATAATATAATCCGGCGACCGTCGAATCGTGTGTGTAATCTTTAAAATATAAGATTCATTGTCTTTAGCAAACTCATACACATAGTTTTCCGCATCCGCCAAGAACTGCACTTGATCTCTAGTAAATCCATATATAATAGAAGCTTCTGCCAAAACCTTTTCTTCATCAAATATTGCTTTAATACCTTTATGCATGCTGATTCTCCCTCTTCATATATTTAGATAATTCTCTTATCGTGTGTTTTTTCGCAAGATTCAAATCATCAACATACCAGCCTTTCTTTTCCATCTCTACTTCCATTTTGACAGCGAGCAGCGAATTTCCTCCCAAATCAAAGAAATCGTTGTCAATTCCTACATAATCCAAGTGGAGAATTTCCCTCCAAATATCTGAGAGAATTTTTTGCTGTTCTGTCTCCGGCACGTCTTCTTCTGCTCCGGCTTCTATATGTTCCTTTATTAATATAGACCGCAAATGCTCTGGCCGGTTTTTATCTAAGGCGATTAAATATGGAGAATGCAAGGTTTTCTCAGCATGCAGCACTTCCCACTGAGTGTTTGTGTTTTCAATCAAAGCTTCCGGCAATACTTCATTGGCAGCCGCTCTCTCCGTTTTGTCCGATGCAGGTTGCACAGATGATACCCATTCAATATGCCCGCTTCGATCCTCAACATCATGCACAGAGATTTGACAAACTGTTTTTAACGGACCCGCTGCTTCCTCAAAACGATGTGCAGCAAAAAACTCAGAAAAGGCGCGGTTTCTGCCTGAATCCTTAAACTCCAAGGACAACGTCGCAAGCTGTTTATCCCGTGCATATGAAGCAAGGCCTGACAGCACTTTATGTTCAATTCCTTTGCCTAGTGCGCGGCAGCTGAGCAGAAAAGTATCTAGCTTTAATGAATCTTCTGTTCGAATCCCCATGATTGCACCAACGATGCCTTCATCACTGAATCTGTCCGCTGCTTCAACGATCCAGCCGATATGGCCGTCCGTATTGAGCCGCTGGGCAAGCTGCTCTTCACGATAGACTGATGGATTCATATTGAACTGATTGATTCTCGCACTCATTTGAGCAACTCGCGGCAAATGCTCTTCTGTCATCTCAGTCAAGGCGATACGCAGGTGTAAGCCGGAAAGAAATTCTTCAAGCGAACGGGACGTATTCAGCTCTATTTTTCTTTCTTGTGCTGCCAAATATCGTTCCGTGCGCTTTTGATCAGCTTCTGTCACTCTGAATCTATCAAATGCCCAGACATGTTCTAAGAACATCGGAATAGAATCTGGATCAGACGGCAGAAGCAAGGTCAGAACCTCTGGCAGGCGTTCGTTCATTTCCAGGCATTGAGCCGGATCATCATCTAAGAATATGAACCGATCCACTGAAATGTTCAGCTCATCAGCCATTTCTTTCATGTTTCTGGCTTTCTCATCCCAATTAATGCGTGACAGGACAAAGTCCTCTTTCTTCAAAATCATATCTGGATGACGTTCAAACACATTCCAGACGTCTTCTTCATTATTTCTGCTTGAAAGCACAAGAAGCAGACCCTCTTCTTGTTTTCTCTTTAAAAATTGCTGCAGCGCTCGGTGGGCAGGAGTAATCATGACCCCTTCCGCTCCAGCTTCAGACACGGTGCCGCTCCATAAAGTGCCGTCACAATCGATGGCGGCCGCTTTAAATGGCGGTTTGAGCCATGCCGTAAACTCACGTGCCACGCGTGTTCCCATTGCCGCATAAAATTCTTCAGTGAACGGTATTCTTGCCGCTCTTTCACTTTGCGGGTCAAATATGGCATCAAGCTGGTATGTTTGGCGCAGCTGGCGGAGATCAATCAAATGTACATCCGTTTCTCCAGCAAGCTGCGCGATCCAATTCTGCTGGGAGTGCACAAGGATGTCCCGGAGCTCCTGCTCTTTCACATTTTCCAGCGGAAGCAATCCTATGAAGTAAGGCACTTCCTTTTTCTTTTGTTTCATGATGGAGAGCAGTTCATCTGAATTATATTGAACGTGAGCCATTCTTTCTTCCAAAGAAAGACCAGAATCCCCTGCCATATCCTCAAGGCGAATCAACAGCAGATTGGCACCATTTTTTTGCCGTGACAGCAAGCTTTCTTCATTAAGCAATTCTTGAAACACCTGACCGTAAGGAGACAGCTTTATATCTAGATTGATATCAAACTGTTCGCCCCACCATTTTAGGTAAGGCACAATCGGATCAGCCGTAAAATTGGAACAAATGGTTAGTGGGCACGAGATGACTCGGTTTGACTCTCTCTCCCTTTTCCGTTCGGCCTCTTCCTGCTCTTTTTGGCTCAGCACCGGAATGTCCTTTATGCGTTTTTCAGGCTCTTCCGCAGCTTTTTCAGCAAGAGAGATAAAATGAGAAACAAATGCCTGCATGGATTCATGAGTGAAAAGCGACCGGTTGTATTGAAGCACACATTTAAGCTCTCCCGTCACTTCCTTCACGACGTCCATTTTCATATCAAGCTTTGAAATGCCCTTTGCGAATTCGTATGTTTCAAATGTTAATCCGCCAGCCTCTATTTTTATATTCGGGTCATACTCATTATGATAGATCAGCATGGTATCAAAGAAAGGGTTGCGGTTCGGCTTGATCACCGGCTGCAGGGCTTCTGCCATTTGATCGTACGGATAATCCTGGTGGTCATAAGCTTCAAGCAACGTTTGTTTTGTGTGATGAAGGTTGCCGGCAAACGATTCTTCAGGATTCAAATGAATTTTGATCGGCAAAAAGTTTGTAAACATGCCGATCGTATTCTCAATATCCGCATGACGCCTGCCTGCCACCAATGACCCAATCATCAGCTCCTGCTGTTTTGTATAGCTGGACAAAAGCATGGCATAGAGCTGAAACAGCATGACATTGTTGGTCAGCTGCTGCGCCTCTCCGATTTTCTCAAGCTTTTCTAAAACGCGCGGCGGGATTGTAAACTTAATTGCCCTGCCTAGAAAGCTTTGTTCTTTTCGTTCATAATCAAGAGGCATATTCAGCACAGGCACTTCACCCTCAAGCTGCTTCAGCCAATACTCTTTTTGGCGTTGAAACATGTCACTATTAAAAAATGTCTGCTGCCACTCCGCATAATCTTTATACTGAATGATGTTTTCCGGGAGCTGTTCCCCTCTATATAATTGGGTAAATTCTTTTATAAAAATATTCATCGAGGCGCCGTCCGCCACAATATTATGCATATCAACAAGCAACGCATGTTTTTCTTCCTCAATTTTGACGAATTTCACACGAATTAATGGAGAGACCTTAAGATCAAATGGCCGTATAAATGAACTGATTTCGTCATCAAGCTTATCCATTTTCGCTTCAGTTTGTTCAATCGAAAATTCAAAGTTCTGATGGATTCGCTGCACAGGTTCTCCATCCTTAATTTCAAACGTTGTACGCAGTGTTTCATGCCTTTCGATCAGCTTTTTGAATGTGTCCTCAAAGCGGGCGGCATCAATTTTCCCGAAGCATAAAAGAGCCATCGGCATGTTATATGTGGTGACTTGCCCGATTCTCTGATGAATCAAATACGTTCTCCGCTGTGCTGCTGACAGCCTGTATACGTCTTTTTTCTCTGAAGGCTGAATGGATGTATATTGGTTTCGGTCAGCGCGCTCAATAAGTGCGGCAAGCCCACGGATTGTCGGGTGCTGGAACACATCGCTTAGCGTAAGCTCCGCTCCAAATTCCTTGTGAATGCGGGAAATCAGACCAGTGGCGTTCAATGAATGGCCGCCTGTTTCAAAGAAATGGGTATCTAATGTGACACGTTTGACTCCGAGAATGTCCTTCCACATAGCAGCCAAGACCGCCTCTGTCTCATTAAATTGAACATCTGATTCTGTATCAGCTGTCTTCCCGTCATTTGCTTGCTCAGGCACCAAAAGCTGAAAATTTTCTTCCACCGGTGTTCCCGCCTGTTCTTTTGTCCGGCCAATCCAGTATCTTTCTCTTTCAAAAGGATATGTTGGAAGCGGAATAAGCTGGCATTGCTCCTGATCATAAAAAGCTGTCCAATCGACCGGCACCCCGTGCAGCCACATCTCACCCAGTCTGCTCAGCAAGTAACGGTAATCAGAAGCTGCCTCCTTTGGATGCCTCATCAGCTGGATTGCAATGTGCTGCTTGTCCTCTGCCTGATACAATTTGCTGACAAACGAACGCAGCGCATTTCCAGGGCCGACCTCTATAAATATTGGATCCAGCTCTTCTATTAAGCGTTTTGCGCAGTTCATAAATCTAACGGTTCCCCGCAAATGATCAGCCCAATATGACGGATCTCCAGCTTCCTCATCAGTGATCCAGTCTCCGGTTACATTTGAGACAAACGGGATTTTTTGTTTTTTAAATTGATAGGCTGAGAGCTTTTGTTTCATGCTTTCTAAAACCGGTTCCATCATATACGAATGGAAGGCATGTGATGTATGAAGCTTTCTGCAGCTGTGTCCTTCAGCGTTCAGCTTCCTTTCCAATGCATCAATCACACTTGATTCTCCTGATACAACACATGAATCCGATGCATTCACAGCAGCGATTGAAATGGTTCCGTCTGTATACGGTTTGATCTCTGCTTCACTTAAGGAAACGCTAAGCATAGAACCGGACGGCAGATTTTGGAGTGCTGCCCCTCGATAGCTGATGATGTCAAGAGCATCTTCTAATGAGAGCACACCCGAAATGGCTGCGGCTGTATACTCACCGATGCTGTGTCCCGCCATTGCTTTCGGCTTAATCCCCCAATGGATCAGCATTTTTGCAAGTGCATATTCGATACAGAACAGCAGAGGCTGCGTATATTCAGTTTGGTTAATCAATTTTGCATCATGCTGATTATTGTCAGAGAAAAGCACCGTGCTCGGATCTGTGTCCATATGATTTTTTAATATGTCAAAACAGGCATCGAGCTCTTCCTTAAAAATCGGTACAGTATCGTAAAGCCCTTTAGCCATATCAACATACTGCGCCCCCTGTCCCGGAAAAAGAAAGACAACGGGCCGGCTTGCAGATTGAGAGCTGCCGGTTTTAACAGACTCATAGTCATTTTCATGCATAGCCTGAAGAAGCTCAGGCACATCCGCTGCCACAATCGCTTTTTTATAAGGAAACGAATGACGCCCTACTTTGAGGGTATATGCCGCATCTGCCAAATTGGCCTGCGGATTTTTCACGAAATAGTTTGACAGCCGGTCTGTCATGCTGTTTAAAGCGGCCGGTGTTTTGGCTGACAGCAATAAGAGTTCAGCATCATGTCTTTCCGCTGCCTTTTGCTGTGCCGGCGCTTCCTCTAAAATGACATGGGCATTTGTTCCCCCAATGCCAAATGAGCTAACACCCGCTCTGCGCGGGAACTCATTTTCTTCCCAAGGGGTGAGTTTCGTATTGACGACAAATGGTGATTGCTCAAAATCGATTTTGGCGTTTGGCTTTTCGAAATTCAGAGTCGGCGGAATCACTTTATACTTTAAGCTTAGAACTGCTTTCATAAATCCAGCTACACCAGACGCATCATTTAAATGACCGATGTTGGATTTGACAGAACCAATTCTGCAGTAGCCGCGACGGTCCGTTTGGTAAGCTTGTTTTAATGCTTCAATTTCTATCGGATCACCGAGTGTCGTCCCTGTGCCGTGAGCCTCGACATAGGTAATGGTTTCAGGCTCCACCTCGGCCATGTGCAGGGCTGTTTTGACCGCTGTTACCTGGCCTTTGGTGCTCGGCGCTGTGTATCCAACCTTTCTGCTGCCGTCATTATTGATCGCAGTGCCTTTTATTACAGCATAAATATGATCTCCGTCTGCTTCAGCATCTTCAAGCGTTTTTAAAATGACCGCTCCTGCCCCGTCTCCAAATACTGTGCCTGCCGCCTCATCATCAAAGACGCGGCAATGCCCGTCTGGAGAATGGATCATACCTTCTTGATAGAGATACCCGGATTTTTGCGGGAGGCGGATAGAGACTCCGCCTGCAACCGCCATATGGCAGTCCCCATTTAACAAAGCCTGAGCAGCAAGGTGAATAGAAACCATCGAGGTTGAGCAAGCAGTCTGCACCATCATGCTCGGCCCTTTCAGGTTAAGCTTATAAGAAATAAGTGTTGCCATGTAATCTCTCATATTCAAAACAGCTGTTTCCAGCGTCTTTGAGTCTTCTCCAGACTTTGCCCCCTGAAGAGCCCTCAGCACCCACTCTGCATTGAGGCCCGCTCCGGTATAAAGGCCGATCTGCCCTTTATAAGTGAAAGGATCGTAGCCGGCGTCTTCCAAGGCGGTCCACACGCATTCATGAAAGATACGGAACTGCGGATCCATCATGGCAGCTTCCTTCGGCGTATAATCAAAGAAGCCGGCGTCAAACAGATCTACATCCTCCACAATTCCTTTTGCTTTTACAAATCGCGGATCATTCAGCAGCTCTTCATTAACACCCTCTTCTTTCAGCTCCTCATCAGTGAAAAAAGAAATTGTCTCTTTCGCATTTTTTAAATTGCTCCAAAACTCCTGCACGTTTTTTGCTCCCGGAAATCGGCCTGCCATACCGATTACCGCAATTTCCGCTCCATGATTCGCATAATGAGAATTACTCATTCTATTCGCCGCCTCTCAATCTTTTATCTCGCTGATTGCGTATCCGCGTTTTTCTCCGTCCCTTGGATACAGCTGCCATTTCTTCTTTATCCTCTTCACTTTCCTCTTGATCAGGATTGATAAATTGCGCTAAAGCAGCTACAGACGGGTATGTGAATAAAGTCACCACAGCCTCGTTGGTTCCCAATTCTTTATTTAAACGGTTTGTCACCTGTACAATGTCTAAAGAGCTGGCTCCCAAATCAAAAAAGTTATCATGTATGCCGACTTGCTCCAGACCCATGAAATCTTGCCAAATGCCGCATATGACCTCTTCTGTTTTGTTGCGGGGAGCGACATACGGATTATTCAATTCGGGTCGGGTGTGTAAGGCGGCCGTCTTCTTCTCCTCTTTCGCTATGCTATCGGCATTCATGGATATCCATTGCTTCATTCTGTGTCCCAAATCACCTGTTGACACTAATAAATGGCGATTGTTGATATCTGACAGCACATATTGAAAAAGAGCTGCTCCTTCTTCAGGCAAAATGGCAAGTTCAGCAATAGATTCTCCGATAGTAGATTCAAGCTGGCCCCAGAAGTTCCATGCATCCCAGTTCACGCAAACCCAAGGAGTCTTGCTGCGCTGATTCACCCTCGCCGCAAAAGCATCCATATAAATATTCGCTGCAGAGTAAGCTGAGAAACCAAGACCTCCAAGCAAAGCACTAATCGATGAAAATAAGAAACAAAAATCTATATTTTCGTTTTCTAATAGAGATTCAAGCACTTTCAATCCTCTGACTTTAGACTGGAACTGGTCTTCTCCGCCTTCAATCGTTGCAGGTATATCTGTAATCGCCCTGAAAGACGAACTTCCCGGAAGACCTGCAGCGTGAAAGACGCCGTTCAGCTGGCCAAACTCAGTATGAACCTTTCTCATAACAGCCTGCATATCCGACAGGCTTCCCGCATCTGCCTGAAGAGCTGTCACCTTTGCGCCTGACCGTTCCAATTCTTTTATTTTCATGATTTTCACGGTAATCGGATCATCTTCCTCATGTTTCTCGCACCAGCTTTCCCACTGGCTGCGCTGCGGAAGTTCACTTCTTCCCGTCAGAATCAGACGGACGTTTCCTTCTTGCGCAAGCAGCTTTGATAACACAAATCCGATTCCGCCAAGCCCTCCCGTAATAAGATAAACACCTTTCGGGCGGATCATATTCGGCAAGCCGGACGCTTTATTTAACTGAACAGGCTGATACATCTGCACCCATCGGCGGCGGTTTCGGTATGCGATCATTTGATCCTCGCCCGCAGCATCAGTTTCCGTCAGGATTTGGTCAATCAACTCCTCTTCTTTCCATGTCAATGTATCCGATAAAGGAGGAATGTCGATGTTCCAGCATTTCAAATGGTTATATTCTTGCGGGATAACTTTCAACGGCCCCAAAATCGTCGCTTTTTCAGCATTGATTTGTTCTTCTCCAGTCACCTCATGAATCCCGCTTGACAGTACAAACATGTTACATTCGTTCATTTGTTTTTGATTAGATGCCGCCTGTGCAGTAAAAATCAAACTATAATAGCCGTTTTCACTGTACGTGCTGAACGTTTTGAAGGATTCCCCTTGCTCCGAAACGCTCCACAGATGCATCATACAGTTTGGAAGAAGCCCATCTGAAGCAAGTGAAGAAAATAAACGCTCATAATGTGTCCCATCAGCCGGATTGATGACATACAATCCGCTGTTTACTTTTTTGAATTGCCGGTCTCTCGTGACAATTACAGTCTCATGTCCTCGGCGGCGTATGGTTTGCACCAGCCGATCTCCAAAGGCTGTTCCTTCATGGAAAACCAGTGTTTTTCCGCTTTCAGCTGGCTGCTCTTTTTTTCGGCTGTCAGCGGACTTGATCTTTCTTTCCCATGACGGAAGATAGAACCATTGATCCATCGGTTTCTTTTTATTCCATTCATCAACTGCGGTGAAAGCAGCTGGATTGTCAGCCGCTTCTACCCAATAGCGTTTTTTCTCAAAAGGATAAGACGGAAGCGATATCAGACGCTTAGGCTTATTACCGCCATACTGCCTCCAGTCAATCTCACATCCGCAGACCCAAAGCTGGCCTAATTTCTTCAAGAAATAGGAATGATCATGCGCTGGTTCTTGAACATGTCTGACGAGATTGACGATGTCATGCTGGCTAGATCTCTTCTTGTTCCTTCTGGCAAATGTGCTTAATGTGCTGCCCGGTCCGACTTCTATTAACAGAACGTTATCATCACTCAAAATCTGTTCTAATCCTTCATGGAAGCGGACTGTGCCTCTTAAGTGCTGAGACCAATAAGCCGGGTCTGCTGCTTGTTCCGGTGTTATCCATGTTCCCGTTACATTCGAAACAAATGGAATCCGAGGGGCGTTCATATCCTGTTGCTTTACAATCGCGGCAAATTCCTCAAGAATGGGTTCCATCATATAAGAATGAAAAGCGTGAGAAGTATGCAGCTGGCGGCCGGCAATGCCCTTTTCTTCAAGAAGAACCGCAAACGTCTCAATGTCTTCGCTTTTTCCGGATACTACGCATAAGTTATGAGCATTGACAGCCGCAAGCGACAGACTGTTCGTAAGCAGCGGCTGCAGCTCTTCCTCTGATAGCTGAACACTCATCATTGCTCCAGATTCCAGCTGCTGCATCAGCCTTCCCCGCTCTATGACGAGCGTTAAAGCCGTGTCTAATGAAAACACGCCTGACAAACATGCAGCAGTGTATTCACCAATGCTGTGTCCAATCATATAATCCGGTGAGATGCCTGCACTTTGCAGCAGCTTTGCGAGCGCGTATTCAAAGATGAACAGCAGCGGCTGCACAACAGCGGTCTCCGTCAGCTTCGCCCCATCATTTGAATCTGGGAAGACGACCGCCTTCAAATCAATTTGATGTGACTGCTGTGCGAAGGCAAAACAGCGGTCCGCTTCTTTCTGAAATACAGGTTCAGCTTCATATAAATCTTTCATCATATCAATATACTGAGAGCCTTGGCCGGAGAACATAAAGGCAGTCTGACGCCCGCTGTGTCTTTGATAGGCTGTGAGCTCTGCACCGCTTTCCCATTCCGTTAATTTTGACAGCACGACCGCTTTTCGGTACGAGAATTGTTTTCTGCCGACTTGCAAGGTGTATGCCACATCCTCTAACGGAACGTTTGGATGCGTACGAAGAAATTCCTTCAATCGATTTGTCATCTGCTCTAAGGCTGTGTCTGTTTTTGCTGATAGAACTAGCAAATGCCGTTGGCTCTCGGAAGCTTCTCTGCCTGACTCCGGCTCTTCTTCCAGTACAATGTGCGCATTTGTGCCGCCAATTCCGAAGGAGCTGACACCCGCCCGCCTTGGATCAGCGGATTCCTTCCAGTATGCCGCCTCGGTATTAACATAAAATGGGGTTTGATCAAAATGAATATGCGGATTAGGTGTCTTATAGTTCAAGCTTGGCAAAATGGTTTTATGTTTTAGCGATAAAACGGTCTTAAAGAGTCCTGCAATGCCGGCAGCGCTGTTTAAATGTCCGACATTGCTTTTCACTGACCCGATTGGAATTGACATTGGCCTGTCACTTTTAAAAACCTGGCTCAGCGCTTCCATTTCGATTGGATCACCCATTTTTGTACCGGTTCCGTGAGCTTCGATATACCCTACTGTATTCGGGTCAATCCCTGCATTCTCATATGCATTCTTTAGCACTTCGGCCTGGCCTTCTACGCTCGGGGCGGTAAAACCGACTTTTCGGTTTCCGTCATTATTCATTCCGACCCCTTTTATGACCCCATAAATGGTATGCCCTTCTTTAACGGCGTCCTCATATCTTTTTAAAACGACAATCCCCACGCCATCGCCAAAAACTGTGCCGCCTGCATCCTCATCAAAAGGACGGCAATGCCCATCAGGTGATTGAATCATGCCATCCTGATAAACATAGCCTGACCGTAAAGGGGTGCTGACAGTTACGCCTCCCGCAAGCGCCGCGTCACATGCTCCGTTTTGCAGCGCTTGACATGCCGCTCCAATATTGACTAAAGAAGTGGAGCAGGCTGTTTGCATTGTGATGCTCGGCCCGTGCAGGTTTAATTTATAAGCAAGCTGGGTACTGAAAAATTCTCTATCATTTAACAGCATGGAACTGAACTGTTCAGTCCCATCCAGTTTCCCTGCGAAACGTGTAATCCATTCGAGGTTCGGACTTGTCCCAGTGTAGACGCCAATTTTCCCTGTTGTCCGCTCAGGGTCGCAGCCCGCATCTTCTAAGGCCTCCCAGGCACATTCATGTAAAAGCCTGAATTGCGGATCCATCAATTCTGCTTCCCTTGAGGAATATTGGAAAAAATCCGCATCAAACATATCAGCGTCCTCGATGATCCCCTTGGCTTTTACAAAATCGGGGTGCTTCAAGAGCTGGTCATCAATGCCTGACGCTTTTAATTCTTCATCCGTAAAGAAGCTGATAGATTCTTTGCCGTTTACGAGATTATTCCAAAACTCATCCAAATTGCCGGCTCCCGGAAAACGCCCTGCCATACCGATAATCGCGATATCAGATCCCTGACCGTTCGGACTGCTTTGCGACACCTTTTGATGATCCGTCATTTCTGGCTGCCCGGCCTTCGTTTGAACCTGTTGATGAAGGTGCTTCGCCAGGCTGCGAACTGCGGCAAATTGATAAAGCAGAACTGGTTCCACCTTCCAATTCAACTGATCTGTTAATTTTGCCGCTAATTGAGAGATATCAAGCGACGTAGCCCCCAGCTCAAAAAACGGCGCATCATTGGCAAGCTCATTGAATCCAAAATGCTTCATGACGATTTTTCTGATTGTTTTTTCAATAGCAGATAACGGCATTGCACGAAACAGTTCTGCCGGCTGGTAAGCCTCATCTTCTTCAAGTTCAGCCAGTGCTAAGCCGTAAGGCAACGGGAAATGCTGCTTTGTAAAAGGATAAGTCGGCAGAGCTAACCTTTTATTAAGCTGAGGTTCATGCAGGTCGCTGAAATCAACCTCAGCCCCGAGACTCCACAACGCTCCGTATATATGTAACTTTAAAACGTCTGTGTGTCCTTGTGTGCCGAGATCACCTGTCATGCCAATTGCTTGGCGCTCTGTAAACACTGATGCCCCCTGAGCCAAACGCAGGTCTATGCAAATAGCAGGTTCCTCCAGCAAACAAGACGAGATGTGTTCAAAAAATCGTATCGGCTTGCTGATTTGGCCGGCCCAATAACTGGCATCCGCTGCTTCGTCATCTGTTATCACTTTTCCAGTGACAGATGAAACGACTGGAATGTCTGGTGACTTCATGTCCAGCGTGCTAAGGAAGTGCATGAATTCTTCCGCAGCGTCGACCAGCAGATCCGATTGATACGCGATATCCCCATCAAATAACTCAGCAGCAATCCCTTTTTGTTCAAGCCGCGCCTTCAGCTGATACACATCCTCTGGCAAACCGGAGACGGCACAATACCGCTCATCAATCAGCGCAAGGGATAATGATTTTTCTAAGTATTGAACGATATCCGGTTCTGACAGGCTGACACCGAGCATTTTTCCTGCCGGCGACATACTGATTAACTCTCCGCGTTTATATGCGGCTGCGGCCCCTTCTTCAAAGGAAAACATCCCTGCCGCACAGGCCGCCGTAAACTCCCCGAATCCCCGCCCGATAAAGCGGTCTGGTGTTATGCCGATGTGCTGTAAGAAACGGACTGCGGCGTATTCCATGCTGAACGACAACGCATGGATCAATCCCAGATTTCCCTCTTCCCGGTACGTTTCTGGAGCAGAAATACATGCTTTAAAGAAGCTGAGTACATCCTGCTGAAAAGCATTTTGCACCTTTTCAAGGCAAGCATCGACTTCTTTTTTGAACATGTTTTCCGTGCGGTACAGCTGCGCATATCTGCTAAAGCCCTCTTGAACGTCTCCCGCAAATACAAACATGGTGCTGCTTGGAACAACCGCCGATTCGGTGATTTGTTTTTTATGGCCATGATCAGCAAGCTGATCTAGCAGATCCTTTTGATGTGAAGCAACAAAGGAGATTCTGTACTGGAATTGCTTTCTGCCAAGCTGTAACGTACGGGCTATGGCTGACAGCGGCGCTTCCGGGTTCCGGCGAAGAAAATCAGCCAATTGATCCATTGAACGGGTAAGCTCCTGTCTTGTTCTCGCAGAAAGAACAACGAGCTCAGGACCGCCGGCTGGCATTTCGTCAGGAAGAGATGGAGTTTCTTCAAGGACAACGTGCGCATTAGCGCCGCCGATTCCAAAGGCGCTCACACCCGCTCTTCTCGGCCCTTGCAGAGATTCCCATTCAGTCAGCTCTGTATTGACAAAAAACGGCGTGTTCTTAAACTTGATGCGCGGGTTCGATTTTTGATAGTGAAAAGCGGGCGGCAGCATTTTATGATGGAGCATCATAACGGTTTTTATTAATCCCGCTACCCCGGAGGCAGCGTCCAGATGCCCAATGTTCGCTTTGACAGAACCAATTCGGCAATATGCTTTTTTATCTGTATTGAAAGCACGGGTCAGCGCCTCAATTTCAATCGGATCTCCGACAGGCGTTCCTGTCCCATGGGCCTCAACATAACCAATGCTTTCCGGTTCCGTTTCCGCCATCTCCATAGCTGTGGCAATGACATTCGCCTGGCCTTCAGCACTAGGAGCCGTATACCCTGCCTTATTGTTTCCATCATTATTAATTGCAGAGCCCTTGATGACCGCATAAATCACATCACCGTCAGCTTGTGCGTCTTTCAATCGCTTTAACGCCACCACTCCGGCTCCTTCACCAAAAATGGTTCCATTCGCCTTTTCATCAAACGGACGGCAATGACCATCTGCTGAATAGATCATTCCTTCCTGATAAACGTACCCAGATATATGCGGCAGGCTCAGGGTAACACCTCCCGCTAATGCTAGGTCACATTCTCCTCCAATCAAGCCCTGGCACGCCATATGTATCGCGACAAGAGAAGTCGAGCAAGCGGTTTGAACTGATACACTCGGCCCTTTCAAATTAAGTTTATAAGCGATTCGTGACGCAAACGACGAATCATTTAAATGCATGATTTGAAAAGCGTCTTCGTTCTTATGAAGAGAAGACATATGACGGCCCATCCAGGACAAATTGCTGGAAGCACCAGCATACAGCCCGATCAGCCCGTTAAACCGTTCAGCGTCACAGCCCGCATGCTCTAAGGCTTCCCAGGTACATTCATGCATGAGTCTGATTTGCGGATCCATCAAGGCAGCTTCTCTCGGTGAATAGCCGAAAAACTCCGCGTCGAAGTCAGAAACCTCATCAATGATTGGTTTTGCTTTTACATATGCCTCTTGACGAAGCAACGTCTCATCCACTCCGGCTTCTTTTAGTTCTTCATCGGTAAATTGAGTGACCGATTCTATTCCTTTTGAGATGTTGTTCCAATACTCATCAATGTTTGCCGCGCCTGGAAACTTGCCCGCCATACCGACTACCGCTATTTCCAGTCCTGTTTCTGTCCATTGTTTCTCAGCCATGGAAATCAGCCTCCCATCTATTTTCGTCTCATTCGCTGTTTTCGCCGGTTTTTCCCTTCATTTATGGCTTTTTGGCGATCTGGCTCTATTCCTTTTATGTGTAAGTCATCGCCGCTTTGCTGTGCTTTGACGGCTTGGGTTAATGCTGCAACCGTCGAATGGGCATACATCATCACAACCGGGATATCCACGCCGAGCTCGTTTTTGATTCTCCCGCTCACCTGAAGCAGATCAAGTGAAGAGGCTCCTAATTCAAAGAAATTCATATTTACATCTGTCTCAGAATGAAAATAATCCTTAAAAATATTCATTAACCTTTCCTCAAGTGTGTCCAAGTGGTCTTTGGTCAGCACATGCGCTGCGGTTTGTCTGTCCTTTTTCACATAGCTGTCTTTTATTCGTTTGTTTACGTCCTCCAGCGAAATCAGGACTTGCGGGTAGCGCAGCTGCAAAGCTCTCATAAACGCTTTCGCACCTTGAGCTGGCAGGATTCCTTGGTATTGCTCTGGCTTGTCCGCTATCTTCGAAAGAATGGCTGCCGTTTCTGATTCATATGCCATCCCTACTTGTTCCCAACGGTCCCAGTTCACCGTCACCATGTTTTCGCCTTCTTTTCGGCATGCGTGAGCATAGCTGTCCAAGAATGCGTTTGATGCAGCGTAGCCGACTTGGCCCCCCGCTCCTAAAAATGAAACAAGAGAGGAACAAATGAAGAAGAAGTCCGGCTGTTTGTTTCTAAGCGCTTTTCTTAACAGAGCGGTTCCTGTTATTTTGGCTTTCGCCATCTGCCTCTCATCGTCTGGTGTCCTTGCGTGAATTACTTTGCCATCAGGAATGCCTGCTGCATGAATAACGCCATGAATGGCTTGTCCGAAACGAGATTCTGCGGTTTGCAAGGCTTTTTGAAGCTCTGCCTCGTCTGAAATATCCGCCTGTAATACCAGCACCTCGGCTCCAACCTTCTCGAGCTCTTCCACAGCTTTGAGTTTTTTTGCTGTATCGTCATTTGCTCTCAGTTTATCAGGCAGTCCAGTCCGGCTTAGCAGCACAAGCTTTGCTTGAACTGTTTCAGCTAAATGAGATGCAAGAGATAATCCGATCCCGCCAAGGCCTCCTGTAATGATATAAACTCCTTTATGCCTGAGATTGCCGGCCATATTCCCATCTTGCTTGCCCGGCTGCTTCGCCTGCCGAATCCATCTGCTGTTTCCGCGATAAGCCACAATAGGCTGATCATCCTCTTTTTTAAGTTCATAAGAAATCATTTCAGGCCAGCTTGATTGACCGAGTCGCGGGTCCGGACAAAGATCAACAGCTTTACAGCTGATCTGCTTATACTCTTGCGGAATGGTCAAACAGACTCCGGTCAGCGCAGCCTGATGAGGCTGAAGATCTTCCATTCCCGTCACATCGTGAGCTTGATTGGTCACCACGGTCATGCTGAATCTATTGTTACTCTCTGTTCCAAGTAAACGGATAAGATCAAGGAGAGGAAGATAACCGGCTATTGTGTGCTCTGCAATATCTCCATCACGACAATCACAGTCTTTCCGCCACATCCAGATGATTTCATCAGGGATAAACCCCCTTGCATTCAGTTCATCCAGCAGCTTCCGAAAGTGGGCCGTATCACGATGGTTTGCCGTAAACGTGTTTCTGTCTATTTCCGCAAAGTCATCACCCGGCAGGACAGACACGGCTTCCGCCTGCTGTTTTAGGAGATATTGGCTGACATCATTGTTTTCTTCAAAGACAAGTATCCTCTCTCCTAGATGAGTGAATGTCTCATTGACTGGTTCCATCCGTTCCCAGAACGGAACGGAAAACCACTTATCAAAAGGAAGCTGTTTTTCACTTGAAGCAACGTTTAATTTCAATTCGTTTTTGATCTTTTCTTCCATGCCGCCCTGAGATGTTTGCGGATCGGGAAATACTTGATGTTCAAAAGGATAAGTCGGAAGCGGGACCCTTTCGTATGAGCCCCCCTGGCGAAAGTGCTCCCAGCTAATGTTTACACCATGCGTCCAAAGCCTGCCGATGCGGTTTAACAGATAGACACGATCAGATGATACTTCCTTTGGATGCCTGATCATGTTTACCGCAGCATGTTGCTCCGTCATAAAACCCTCATGTTTTCTCACAAACTGCGTCAACGTGTTTCCTGGCCCGATCTCAACAAATACAACATTGCCCATTTGTAAAAGTGTGTTCAACCCTGAATGAAAATCAACCTTTTCTATGATTTGCGAAGCCCAGTATTTCGGATCTGCGGCCTGCTCTGCTTGTATCCAATCGCCTGTCACATTTGAAATAAACGGAAGGCCAGGTGCTTGGAATTCAATATTTTGCAAAATATCAGAAAAACGAGATGCCGCCGGCTTCATCATGCTTGAATGAAACGCATGGGACGTTTTTAAGTGCTGAATTGCCACACCTTTCGCCTGAAGGCGCGCGGCAAAAGCATTGATTGGATCCATAAGACCTGATACAACTGATAAATCAGAGCTGTTTGAAGCCGACAGCTCAACCCCCTCTGTCAATTCCATTTCTGTCTCTCTGCTAGACAGTCTGACGCTCAACATTTCTCCCTCCGGCATTTCCTGCATCAATCGGCCTCTCATCGCAACCATATGAAGCGCGTCTTCCAATGAACAAATGCCTGACAGACAGGCTGCCGTTAATTCCCCTATGCTGTGGCCAATCATGTATTGCGGTTTTAAACCTTTCTTGATCAAGAAGGACGCCAGCGCATATTCAAAAGAAAATAAAATAGGCTGCGTATATGAGGTTTCATGGATAAGCTGTTCAGCTTCTTTGCTTTCTGCTTCATTAGCCGGAAACATGATGCTTCTAATATTGAGTCCTTCCTCAGCTTGCAGAATGGTAAAACAGCGCTCCAGCTTCTCTTGGAATACGGGCTCCATCTCATACAGTTGCTTCCCCATATTGACGTATTGAGAGCCTTGCCCGGAAAACATAAAGACAACTGCCGGCTTCTCCAGCGCTATTGAAGAATTTGCCATATTGCTTGTTATCCCTAAAGGACCAGCCGTAAATGCCTGACGATACTGAAAATGCCTGCGGCCCTCTTGCAGTGTATATGAAACGTCTTGGAGCAGTACCTCTTCATTCTCTTTTATAAATTGCTTGACCTGATCCGCGGCCTTCATTGCAGCTTTTTCAGATTGGGCAGAAATAATCATAAGGCAGTCTTCATGATCCTCTTGATGACGTCTTTCCTTCATCGGAGGCTCCTCCATGACAACATGAACATTCGTGCCGCCGATCCCAAAGGAACTGACACCCGCTCGAAACACCCGGTCAGATGCTGCCCATTGTTTGGCTGATGTGCTGACATAAAAAGGGCTGTTTTCAAAATCAATTTTAGGATTGGGCTTTTTGTAATGAAGGCTTGGCGGCAAGGTTCTCGCTTTGAGACTCAGCGCCGTTTTAATAAACCCCGCAATTCCCGCGGCGGAATCCAAGTGACCGATATTTGTTTTAACAGAGCCTATCGCGCAGAATTGCTTCTTTTCTGTTTGAAACGCTTGTTTAAGCGCCTCTATTTCAACTGGATCACCTAACGAGGTGCCCGTGCCATGCGCTTCGACATAAGAAATACTTTCGGACTCTACACGGCTGATGTTCAGTGCTTTTCTAATGACATCTGCCTGCCCTTCGATACTAGGCGCGGTGTAACCGACTTTGCGGCTGCCGTCATTGTTATATGCTGATCCTTTAATGACAGCGTAAATATGATCTTGATCCTTTAACGCCTGCTTTAAAGTTTTCAGCACTACAACACCGCAGCCTTCACCCCCGACTGTCCCTTTTGCTTCCGCATCAAATGCGCGGCAGTGGCCGTCCGGCGACATAATCATCCCTTCTTGATACATATAGCCCTTTTTATGGGGACAAGTCACCGTTACTCCTCCGGCCAGCGCCATTTTGCAGTCGCCGGTAAGCAAAGCTCTGGATGCGAGATGCACAGCGGTCAGAGAAGATGAACAGGCTGTATCCACTGCGATACTCGGCCCTTTCAAATTTAATTTGTAAGAAATTTGTGTATTCATAAAATCTTTGTCCGTCAACTGAACCGCAGCAAACTGCTCAGAAGAACTGCTGCTTCTCAGCAGCATTGAACTTGCCTGCCAGTACAAATTCGCAGAAGCAGCGCCGAATAAGCCGATAGGATGTGAATAAGTTTCGGGACTGTAGCCGGCGTTTTCAAGAGATTCCCACGCGACTTCATGAAACATGCGCACTTGCGGGTCCATTACCTCAGCTTCGCGCTGTGAGTAGCCGAAAAACGCTGCGTCAAAGTGGTCATGCCGGTCTACTTTCCCTTTAGCCCTGACATAATTCTTATGATCGAGCTGTTCTTTAGGCACACCGGCTTCCATAAGCTCTTCTTTTGAGAAAAATGTAATGGATTCCGTGCCCGTTTTGATATTCTCCCAAAACTCTTCAATATTTTTCGCACCGGGGAAACGGCAAGCCATTCCGATAACCGCTATTTCTAAGCCTGTTGTTTTACTCATCAGAAATCCCGCCTAACAGTTGTGCGACATTTTCTAAATCTTCCGCTGCCTCTTCCCCACTCTTGGCATTTGCGTGAGAACTCTCAGACTCCGTTTGCCGGCTGAGCTGGGCAGCTATTGCCGTAACGGATGTATATTGAAACAGCTGAACAACAGACAGCTCTTGCCCAAACTGCTCTTTCAATTTGTTCGATAATTCTACGATGTGAAATGAGTTTCCTCCGATATCAAAAAAGTTATCCTCCATGCTAATATCAGATTCAGATATATTCAAAATGCCAGCAAAAATGGAAACCAGCTTTTTCTCAGTTTCATTATGCGGTTTTATGACCTGCTCGTCAGATTCAGGCTCTTCCATAGGATCTGGGAGCGCTTTGAGATCAAGCTTCCCTGACAGGTTCATTGGAAATGAGGTTACACGGATGAATCGTCTCGGAATCATATAACCCGGCAGCTTTTCTCCTATAAACCCTCTCATTTTTCGGGTTTTCAGTTTTTGATCGGATATGAGATACGCCACAAGAAACTGATCATCTGATTCCTTTTGAACTGGAATAATCACCGCGTCATGAATGATTTGTCCCGACTCCCGGTATTCAAGCAAGGCTTTTCTAATCTCATCAAGCTCTACTCTGAACCCTCTTATTTTTACTTGATCATCATACCTGCCAAAAAATTCGATTAAGCCGTCAGAACGCCATCTCGCCAAGTCGCCGGTATGATAAAGCTTCCCGGCAGGAATATGCTGTGGTTCTGTAAATTTTTCTGCCGTCAGCTCTGGCTTACAGATATATCCTCTTGCCACCCCGTCTCCGGCAATGCACAGTTCTCCGTATACGCCAACGGGCACAGGCTGTCCGCAATGATCCAAAATATAAATCTGTTCATTCGGCATCGGCCTGCCGATCGGTACGACGGGTTCATTCCAAGAATCAGGTATGGTAAAAGCCGCTGACTGTACAGTACATTCCGTCGGACCGTAATTATTTGTCATCACCGGCTTATCAGCACGAAACGTTTGTAAATATTGCTGAACCAATTGGGGCGGCAGAATTTCGCCGCCAGCCATTATTAACTTTAATTCGTCAACGTGATGCGGTTCTTTCTCAGCGGCTTTTATCATCAGGCGCAAATGAGAAGGTGTCGCATCTGAAATATGAATGCGGTTCTCCTCATAAAAAGACCACAGCTGCTTTCCATCCATCCTTGCATGATCCGGTGCAATATATAAAGTGTGTCCAAGAAGCACTGCCGGAAATATCGTTTGCACGGATGCGTCAAAAATATGTGAAGCAAGCATGCCGATGCGGAGATGCTCTTGTGAAAACTGCTCAAAGTGAAGGCTGTCTAAGCCATATACTAAATTGATGACTTGACGATGCTCCACCATCACGCCTTTCGGTTTTCCTGTTGTCCCTGATGTATACAGCACATAAGCGAGATTTTCAGGAGACGGCAGACACCCATGCTCCACCGCTCCTTCAAATTTCGTCATTTCCTCTATCAATAAGCTTTTTTGATCCTCAGCAGAAATGTCATGATCCTTATTCGTGATCACAAACCGCGAACCGCTGTTTTTCAGCATATAATCCATCCGCTCGGACGGCATATTTACATCTATCGGCAAATAAGGACATCCTGCTTTTAATATGCCTAATATGCCAATAACCATTTCTGCTGAGCGATGAACCATCAGCCCCACGGGCTCCTCATGACGAACACCTTCTTTTATCAAAAAAGCAGCAACCCGGTCTGACAATTCATCAGCCTCACCGTATGTGAAGCTGACATCTCCGTACACAATTGCAGGCTGATTAGGTTTGAGAGCTGCCTGTTCTTTGAAGAGATCGACAATCGATTTTTCTTTCGGATAGGGCTGATTTGTGTGATTAAATGTCGTGATGATTCTCTCTCTCTCCTCATGAGAAAGTAACTGCAGCTCGGAGACCAGAGTCTCAGGCGCCGACAAAGCCCCGTCCGCCAGCATGCAAAAATGGCCGGCTATCCGTTTAGCAGTATCGAATGTGTAATGCTTCAAATTCCAGCTCAACTTTCCAGTCAATGTCCCTTCATCACGCTGAATGGAAATAAGTATATTCGTGTCCAGCGCTTTCAAAGAGGACGGCTGCTGAAGATCATTCATAGCAAGGGAAATGCCGAAGCGGGGCTCCCCTTTTTTATGCAAAGGATGAAGCTCGTCCAATAGTATTTTCACAGGATAATTTTGATGGGCATACACTTCTTGAAAAGCTTGTTTCACATGCTCTAGACAGTCTCTGAAACTCATAGAAGGATTGATTTTCACCAGCAGCGGAAGAAGATCATTGATCACCGGCTGTGTTTCCCGCTGTCTCAACACAGGGGCCGATGCCATGATATCCGTTCTTCCGCTGTACCTGTGCAGCAATGTGACTGCCGCAGTCATAAAAATGATAAACATACGCAAATCTGAAGCTCCGGATGCCTTTAAGATGGCCTTTTCCAGCTGAGCCGGGAATGAAAAAGTGAATGAAGCTTCTTCATCGTTTTGATCAAGAAGCTGTGAATCATAAGGAAACCGGCAGTCCGACGGGATTTGAGATAATAGAGAAGTCCAATATTGCCGCTCCTTCACTTTTTCAAGAGCTGCGGTTTTCAATTGAAAGACATCGGTTTGGTTCATTGTTATTCACCTATTTCTGCTAGATTTTCAGATCGTCTAGTTCCAGCAACGATACCTTTTCTAAATCATTGATGCCTGAAGTCAGGTCAATATCCTTGAGAGCGGTTTGCTTACAATCAATCACGGCTGACAGCACCTTTTTAATCCCTTTCGCAACGCTTTCAATGGTTTCTCTTGTAAACAGCTCAGTACTGTATTCAATGACAGAAGATAAACCGTTTTCGTCTTCAGAAGCGACCCAAAGCAAATCAAACCTGGAAACCGCTGTTTCATATTCATAGTCGGTTAGTGTGATCCCGTCTACCTCTAAAGCAGGCTGGCTTAGATTCTGCAGAGCAAAAACGGTATCAAAAATATGATTCCTATTTAACGTCCTATCTAACTTCAGATCTTGAACCATATGTTCATACTGATAATCTTGATGATCAAAGTCATCAATCACCAGCTGCTTGACATGGTGCAGAAATTGAGTGAACGTCATCTCTTTTTTCGGATAAAACCGAAGCGGAAGCA
This sequence comes from Bacillus sp. K7, assembly GCF_053903245.1. Taxonomy (NCBI): domain Bacteria; kingdom Bacillati; phylum Bacillota; class Bacilli; order Caryophanales; family Bacillaceae; genus Bacillus; species Bacillus sp. K7. Next base: position 712,010 of record NZ_CP096406.1, on the reverse strand, counting down.
TATTAACGAATATACCGATGATCCGCTGCAGTTCCTCCTGCCTTCTCCCCGCGACCGGAACGCCGACTACAATGTCGGACTGTCCAGTGAGCTTGTGCAGCAGGATTTGATAGATTGATAAAAGTCCCATAAACAGCGTGGCATCTTCATCGGCCATAATGGATTTAAACGCCTCAAGCTCTTTTTTGCTTATAACAAAACGATAATGGGCGCCGGCAAAGCTTTTGACATCAGGTCTCTGGTAATCAGCCGGCAGCTGAAGCTCACGGAAGCCGTCAAGCCGTTTCAGCCAATATGTTTTCACCTCATTCAGATCTTCAGACAGAAGCATCTGATTTTGCCATTCTGAGAAATCTTTATATTGCAGTTCAAGCGGCGCAAGCTCTTTGCCGTCATACAGATCCATAAACTCGCTGACCAAGATATCCTGAGATAAACCGTCAGAAATAATATGGTGCATATCCAGCATCAGAATATACTCGTTTTCAGAGTTCTTAATAACACCGGCTCTCATCAGGGGAGCCTGATCAAGCTGGAACGGCTTTAAAAAGCTGCTGATGATTTCTTGTTCTTTTTGGTTTTGCCCTTCCTGGCCTGCCACATTTGATAGGTCAAAAAAGTCTGCATGAAATTCGGCATGCTCAGCTATGCACTGCATAGGAACACCGTCTATTGCTTTAAAGGATGTTCTTAAACTCTCATGACGATTCATCAATTGCCGGAACACATTCTCAAGCCTATGCATATCAAGCTTTCCTGCAATCCGGCCGGCAGTGAACTCATTGTAGCCAGTGCTTGTTTGATCTAACTGCTGAACAAGATAAAGCCGTTTTTGCGCTGAGGACAACGGATAATAATCCCGTTTTTCAGCTTTTTCTATCTTTCTGTACATCTTCTTTTCGGCTTGGCTGATAAATTCGGCCATCTGCCTGATCGTCGGAATGTTAAAGAAATCCGGCAGCGCAATTTCCACATTGAATGCTTGATGAATAAGGGAAATGAAAGTAATCGCCTTTAACGAATCCCCGCCCATCTCAAAGAAATCATCGTCTATGCCGATTTGATCAATCTTGAAAAATGACTGCCAATGAACAAGGAGTTCTCTCTCCATATCAGTTACTGGTTCAACATATTCAGCGGAAAGTTCTGGCCGCCCGTACAGCGAAACGTCCTCTTGCTCCTCACCGTTAGGCTGCTGCAGACGATTCACATATTTTTGTATCCTCTCCTGCAGATTCGTGGCAGACACTGCAATCTGATCCATATGATCAAATGTGAAAATTTTCTCAAAAACCTCTCTGCCCTCATGCGCACGAATCAGGGTATTTTCTAAATCGCCTCCGACTGGAATATCCGGTTTTTTGCCGTCTTCAAATTCCCAGCCGTCTAAATTTAGGGCTGTCCACTGAACAGGATGCTGCGCATTGTGTTTATATACAAAGGCATCAACAAACTGGTTAACCGCAGTATAGGCGGTAAATCCAAGTCCTCCCAATATCGGAGACAAGGACGAAATCAAAAAGCAGAAATCAAGCGGTCGATCGGCCAACACTTTTTCTAATACCGCAACGCCCGTCATTTTTGCTTGAAAGTGAGCATTCGAAAAACTTTTATCCGTTTGTTCCATCATCCTGAATGATTGTTCGCCTGTTATTCCAGCTGCATAAATTACACCATGAAAGGAGCCGTACTTACGTTCAGCCACATGAACCAGTTCAGACATATCCGCTTCACAGCTTGCATCCGCAGCAACAGCAGTGACTTCTGCGCCTGTTGTTTCTATCTCATATATTGATTTTATTTTTTTAACGGTTGGATCATCCTCAGCATGCGTGCTGATTAATGACTCCCATTCACTCCGCGGCGGTAGGCCGGAACGGCTAGTCAGAATCAGTTTTCCTTTTGTTTTCTCAGCAATGGTTTTTGCAGCATGTAAACCGATGAAGCCCAGCCCGCCAATCAGAATATATACACCTCCGGGACGAAGGTGCCCTTGCGATGATTCTGCAGGCACTGCTTTGTGAATAAAACTCCTGATGTACCTTTTATTATCTCTGTAAACCGTTAAGAGATTGCCTGATTCGATCATCAGCTCTGATCTGATGAGTCCCAGCAGCTTGTCTTCTTTCCAGGAATCTTCTTTCTGCCTGTCTATATCAATCACTCGATAGCGAAGGAACGGTGTTTCCTGAGATATGACCATACTCGGCCCCAGATGTACGGCTTTCTCTGGATACAGCATGTCTTCTCCGCCAAGCTGATACGTAAGAGACGATAACACAAAGATCGAAATGTCCTGCTTTGTTTCTTTCTTTTTCAATGCTTGGCCTAAGTAAAGCAAAGAGTAATAGGATTCGTTTTGCATCTGCTCAATCCACTCGGCAGCAGCGGTTTCATTCTTCTCTGCCAGCCCCCAGAGGTGCAAAATCCGGCTGTACTGAATCTTTTCCTTCTCCAACACTTCAAAAAGACAGCAGTAATCTTCCGCAGAGTCTGGGCGGAGTGTGTACACTCCTTTTTCAACCTGCTGAAAGTTATGCCCTTTTTTAACGATGACACAAGAACCGCAGGTGGATTGCATCCCCTGAATAAGCTTATGGGGAAAATCTCCACCCTCCATGAAGACAAGCAAATGTTGTTCCGTCGCTTCAATCTCGCGGGCAATCGGCAGGATTTCTTTTTCCCATTGCGGCAGATAAAACCACTCCTGAAGCGGAAGCTTTCCTCCTGAATGTTTATTGCCTTTTCCGTTGGCAGTATGCTTCCGTTTGTGCCAGAAGGATTCCTTTTCAAAAGGATATTGAGGCATAGTAATCTTTTCAGGGTGTCTGCCCTCGTGCAGCCCGCGCCAATCAATGTCCGCGCCATACATCCACAGCGTGCCAATTCTGCCGAGTAAAAATTGGACATCTGACATACTCTGTCTGCTGTGTTTTAACACATTGAAAGCATGCTGGCGCAGCTCATCGTTAATCGATCTCTTCACCAGCACACTTAAATCTTGTCCCGGGCCGATTTCGATAAAAATAGCATCTTCCTGCTTCGTTAACACGGCAATACCTTCGGCAAAGCGAACAGTCTCAGTCATGTGCCGCTTCCAATAGTTATAGTCTGCAGCTTCTTCATGCGCTATCCAGTCTCCCGTTAAATTCGAAAAGAAAGGAACACCCGGTTTTTGATAAGAAATGCGCTTAGCCGTATTTCCAAATCGTTCAGCGGCGGAAGCCATGACGTGCGAGTGAGCAGCAATTGAACCTTTTACTCTCATACAGAGCACTTTTTTGGCTTTTAACTGTTCTTCAAATGCGGAAATGTCAGACTCAAGCCCCGACACAATACAAGAAGCGTCATTAACAACAGCCAATGAAATGCAATCAGGGAGAATCGCTTTCAATTCTTCCTCTGGCATTGGCACGCTTAGCATGACGCCTGACGGCGCTTCGTGCATCGCTTGTCCTCGTAAGCTGATTAGCTTGATGGCATCACTTAGTGTAAACACTCCCGATACCGCGGCAGCCGTTAATTCACCGAAGCTGTAGCCGATCATAGCCCATGGCCGCAGCCCCCACTTCATCAGCAAAAGTGACAGCGCATATTCCAGCATAAAAATAGCCGGCTGGGCATATTTCGTCTCTTGAAGTTTTATCGCGGCAGAGTCTTCATCCTGCTGGTCAGGGTATAGAATATCCTCAAGCCTCTCACCGGTTGCTTCATAGAATTCTTGAAAACAGTGATCCATCGTCTCTTTGAAAAACGGCTCCTCCGTGTACAAATCCCTGCCCATGTTCACATATTGACTGCCTTGGCCCGAGAACATGAAGATCAATTTTTTCTCTTTTTTTTCCTGAATCCGCGACATTCGGCTGAGTCCTCTGTCCTTCTTCTCGGAAAGCAGGCGTATGACATCCTGTCTGTCCTTTGCCACAAACATTTGCCTATAATCAAAGTGCTGTCTTCCGGCCTGCAGCGTATAAGCGACGTCTGCTGCATGAAGCTCAGAGTTCCTTTCCATGTGTTCGAGCAAAAGGTCTTTCGTTTTTTCTAAAGCATTCATCGTTTTTGCTGAAAGAGGAAACAGCTGATACGAACGCGTATGTTTTTCACGTTCATTGACAGGCGCTTCCTCCAGAACCACATGAGCATTGGTGCCGCCCATACCGAATGAGCTCACGCCTGCTCGTCTTGGGGTATTTGTTCTCTTCCACACTCGGAGCTTGTCATTCACTAGGAAAGGACTGTTTTCAAAATCAATATTCGGATTCGCTTCTTTAAAATGAAGACTAGGCACAAGTTGTTGATGCTGCAGAGAAAGAACTGTTTTAATGAGACCCGCCGCTCCGGCAGCAGCATCAAGGTGTCCGATATTCGTTTTTACGGAACCAATCCGGCAAAACGCGGTCTTATTTGTTTGAAACGCTTTCGTTAAGGCTTCAATTTCAATTGGATCTCCGAGAGCTGTGCCTGTCCCATGGGTTTCCACATAGCTGATGGTTTCCGGTTCAATCCCCGCGTCGGCAATCGCATCTCTTATAACCTCTGTCTGGCCTTCCACACTCGGCGCATTGAAGCCTACCTTTTGGTCACCATCATTGTTGACCGCAGATCCTTTTACAACCGCATAGATTCTATCGCCGTCAGCCAAAGCGCGGCTCAACGATTTCACTGCGACAAATCCGACACCATCGCCTCCTACAGTGCCTTTCGCGTCTTTATCAAAGGCCCGGCAATGGCCGTCTGGCGATTTCACCATATTCTCTTGATAGATGTAGCCTGACTTAACCGGATGAAGAATGGACACGCCGCCTGCGAGAGCCATATCAGATTCTCCATTCAGCACTGATTTGCAAGCCAAATGCAGCGCGACTAAGGAGGTTGAACAAGCTGTCTGCAGGGTAATGGCTGGGCCTTTTAAATTGAGTTTATGAGCGACCCGCGTGCTGATCGTATAGGTATCATTTAAAGAGCCGATTTCAAACAGCTCTGACATCCTGCCGTCTAATGAGTCGGCGAAATGCTGGAGCCATTGAAAATTTGAGGTTGTCCCTGTAAACAAACCGATTTTCCCTTCATATTCAGCTGAAACACACCCCGCATCCTCCAGTGTTTTCCATACATACTCATGAAGAAGACGGATTTGCGGGTCCATGACCTCTGCCTGTCCCGGTGAATAGCCGAAGAAGGAGGCATCAAATAAATCGGGGCCGTCGATGATACCTTTCGCCCTTACATAATCAGTTCTCGTAAATGTTTGTTCATCAATGCCTGCCGCAAACAGCTCTTCATCAGTGAAAAAAGAGATGGATTCCTTGCCATTTTGCAGGTTATGCCAAAATTCATCTATGTTTTTAGCTCCGGGGAAACGCCCGGCCATCCCGATGATGGCGATGCTGTCATCTGAAGGATCCTTCCGCTTTGATATGAATGGTGTTTTCTTTTTTGATTGCTCTTCATCATGACCTGATAAGAATTCAGCGAGCATCTGAACTGTTGGACGGCGGAACATCTCAACCATCGGAATACTTTTTCCCGTTTCCTTAGAAAGCTGCTGATTGACTTGGATCAAGTGCAGAGAAGTGCCGCCGATTTCAAAAAATTTATCCTGAACATCGATGCTGTCTTGACCAAGTACACGTTTCCAAATCTCCAGCACCATCTTTTCTGTTTCAGAAGCTGGTGCTGCCTCAAGTGCCTTTCGTTTTTTCTCTCCAGCAAGCTCCGGCAATGCTTTTTTATCCAGTTTTCCATTGGCTGTCAGCGGCATCTCATCCATCACGATAAATCGGGATGGAATCATATATTCCGGCAAATGACGACGCAAGTATTCACGCAGCTGCTTTTCATCAATCGTCTCATCAGTGAAAAGATAAGCAGCCAGGCACGGTGTCTGGGACGCGTCCTTCTTCACGACAGCCGCCGCCCCTTTTATACGTCCGTAACGGCAGAGCCAGTGTTCAATCTCCCCGCTCTCAATCCGATAGCCCCTAAGTTTGATTTGGTCATCGTTTCTGCCCAAAAACTGAATGGTTCCATCCGGTAAAAAGCGGGCTGCGTCTCCTGTTTTATACATTTTTTCTCCGGGTTTAAAAGGATGAGCCACAAAGCGTTCTGCCGTCAGTTCCTTCCGGTCTAAGTAGCCTTCTGCCACTCCTTTTCCGGCAATATATAGTTCTCCCGCTGCTCCCTGGGGCAGAAGGTTCATATGTGAATCAAGAATGTATATATCAGTATGTGCTGCAGGCCGGCCGATCGGCACATACAGTTCTTTATCCCTTTCAGATGAGTAGCGGTGAATCATGCAGCCGACTACCGTTTCCGTCGGGCCATATTCATTAAAAATTTCAATTTTCCCATCGAAGTTCTCTTCAACTTTCGCCGCCAAGGAGGTTTCTAATTGCTCTCCCCCCAGTATCAGGCACTTCATCACACTGTCCTGAAACGGCATCCCGGAAATGAAATGCAGATGGGACGGCGTTAACTTCATAACGTGGGCTCGATTATCTTTCAGAATTTGTTCCACAAGAAGCTGCTTGTTTTTATCCTGGTACACAATAATTGCGTTTCCGGTTATAAGCGGGGTAAAGATAGAAGTTACTGTTAAATCAAAAGATAAAGACGTATAAAGGGCAAAATCTCTATTATCACCTCTTACATATTGCTCGGCGGCCCAGGAAATATAATTTTCAAGACCAAGATGCTTAACAAGCACCCCTTTTGGCCTGCCTGTTGTTCCAGAGGTATATATGCAATACGCAATATCCTGCGGACCGTAATGTTTCACCAGATTGCTGTCGTTTCCTTGATAAAGGCTCTGATCGGTAATATCTATTTTCACACCATCGTACGAGTAAACCAGCCCCTCAATATCCTCTGTCAGCAGCAGATTTACCCCGCTGTCCTGAAGAAGATATTCAATTCTTTCCGGAGGATAATCGGGGTCAACCGGAACATAAGCTCCGCCCACTTTTAATACAGCGAGACAAGCGATCACCATTTCAATTGAATGTTCTGTTAAAATACCGACTCTTTGTGCAGGTTTGACTCCCTGACTTTCTAAAAAACGGGCGAGCTGATTCACTTTTTTATTTAATTGATCATAGGTCAGGGATTCTGAGCGAAACTCCACAGCAAGAGCGTCCGGCGTCTTTTCTGTCTGCCGTTCAAACAAATCAATAACAGTTTGATGTTCGTTGCCGGTCAGACCTTTATAATTGCAAAACTCTTCAAGCTGATAATGCACCTCATCTTCGGAAAGCATATTCAAGCGATGCACAGATCTGTCTGCCGGATACTCAATCACTTCCGATAACAGATTGAGAAAATGATCCCCCAGCTGCTTCACTTGAAGATCAGACATGACACCAGGATTGTATATAAATGAAAAATGGATATGTTCATCAAAAGCTTGTACACTCAATGTCAAATCAAACTCAGTTTGCTCAAACATGTCATATTGTTCAATTGAAAGAGGAAGACTGTTTGACTTAAGCATCTGATCAAGCGGATAATTTTCAATCACGACAATCGTGTCAAATAATGACTGCTCAGCCGTCAGCCCCGCATATGTTTTTAAATCAGACAGCGGTGTATGCTCATATTCACTTCTTTTGGCAATCTGCTCATGCGCAAGCTGAATCACATCTAAAGGCGTGGACTGAGGCGCAAAACGAAGACGAAGCGGAATGGTATTAATAAACAGCCCCGTCATTTGTTCTATTCCGGGTACATCGGCGCTTCTTCCTGACACGGTTGTTCCGAACACCACTTCTTCTTGATCAGAATATTTCTTTAGCAGCAGACCCCAGACACTATATAGAATTGAAGAAAGCGTAACTCGCCGTTCAGCAGCGAGTGAGCGCAGAGCTTTTCCTGCTGAAACCGGAAGTTGTATTTCATGTTTAGAAAAAATAGCATTTCGCTTCCCTGGTCTTTCTGTATTCGGCAGCAATTGTACAGGTTCCCAGTCTTTCAATAACCCTTTCCAAAATGACGCCTGTCTGTCTTTTGTTTCACGCTGCTGTTCCTGCTGCCATTTCACAAATGCTTGATATGACGGTTTTTGAGAAATAACAGGTGTTTGACCCATGGATAACGCTTGATATGACTCCATCCACTCTTTGAGGACAATCCCCATGCTCCAGCCGTCCATCAGGATATGATGAAAGCTGATCATCATCCAGACCCCGTTTTCATCTATTTGATAAAGCGTGACACGAAAAGGTACTTCTTGAAGCTGAAACGGCTCTTTCCGATCATGCGCCGCAAGCTTCTCCTTCATCTTTTCCTGGGAAATGCCTTTCTCGAACGAGATACTCTGATAACGGATATCTATTTTATGTTGCTTTAATATAACTTGAATGGGCTTAGCTGTTTCCTTCCACCTAAACACCGTTCGCAGCATTTCATTTTGCTTAACCGTTTGCTGCCATGCTTTTTCAAAAAGATCGCGGGCAGGTTCGCTCTCTAGTTTTATCAGCATTTGTTCAAAATAAGCATTACCTTCCGGCTCCATTAAATGATGAAAAAGCAGGCCTTCCTGAATGGTTGTCAGTCCGAGAATGTTGGCTATGTTATTTTTATCTATTTTTTTCATTTGCTCACTCACTGAATCCTCTCCATCCTCTGCCTATATATGTTTGACAAAATATCGTCTCAATCCATAATTCGCTATAACTTGCTGCTGAATTTGAGATGTCCCTTCAATGATCTCCAATACTTTGGCTTCTCTGTACAGGCGGGCAGCTGAATGATCTCTGCTGAAGCCGCTTCCTCCATGAATCTGCACATTTGAATTGGTAATCTCAACAGCAACCTTTGAAGTGAAATATTTCGCGATAGACGTTTCCGTCACGGCCTCTGGATCTTGTTTCATCCGCATTTCGCCGGCTTTCATACATAACGAGCGGGCTGCATGCAGCTGTGTTACGGCATCACCGATCATTCCTTTAATCATTTGATGTTTGTAGAGCTTCTCTCCGAATTGGCTTCTCTTCCGTGAGTATGTTACTAAAGAATCGACGGCTTCCTGTGCAATCGCCAATCCGGCCCATGCCACACTGTATCTGCCATGATCCAAAGCCAAATTAACGATGTAACTAAAACCGCCCCCGATTGGCCCTAATATCTGGTCTTCAGAAACCTCTACGCTGTCAAACTCTATTTCCGCAAGATAAGAAGCTCTATTGGCCATCATGCCTTCCATTTTTTTTACCGTTACGCCGCTCTGGCGGCTGTCTACAATAAAGGCTGTAACCACTTCTCCATCACGGGCTATAACCAGAAAAAAGTCAGCAATGGCGCCAAAGGAAATCCATTTTTTTCTGCCGTTGATGACATAGCAGCTTCCGTTTTTTGTATACGATGTTTCAATGTGGTTTGCGTCTGAACCAATGTTTGGTTCAGACAATGCAAACGCTCCGATTTTCTCTCCTTTTCCGATGGGGACAAGCCATTCGTCTTTTTGGCGCTCAGTACCGTACCGCAGCAGAGATTCACCGACTAACGAATTCACAGTCAAAAGGGTTCGAATATTACAGCACGCTTTACCTGCTTGTTCAGTAAACAAACCGTACTCGACAGGGTTCAATCCCAGTCCGTGATAGACCTCCGGAATACCCGCAGCAAAATAAGATTTGCTCCCTAACTCTTTTATTAATTCTGCCGGGATGCATTCCTTCTCATCAAACTCGCCTGCAAAAGGTCTGATTTTTTCGTCACAATACCCCCGGAAATCTTGAATGATGTCGGCTTTTACCTCAGCTGTTTTCATTAGCAAGCGCTCCGTTCTGTTTCTTTTCAATTAGGCTGACGATTCGGTTTACTGTGCTGAAGTTAGCAATATCTAAATCTTCGTTATCAAGTTGGAACCCAAAGTTTTGCTCAAGAAATGTGACAAGCTTCATCGCAAATAAAGAATTCACAAATCCCATTTCAAAAATGTGATCATCATTGGTTAATTCGATTTCATCGTCAAAGACCACCAAATTTTGTTCAATATATTCTCTAATTTGTTCATGAAGATTCATCTATTTGCTCTCCCCGCTATTTAGATTAATTTCAGCTTCTTGCAACAGGTGATTGGCTGAATTCCGTTTTGACCTCGACATACGCAGGATACGGCTGAATCCGGCTCAGGTCATTTTCAAATAAAATGAAGCCGTCAGGGCCCTTCGTATGTTCTTTGAAATTGGCAAATTTATATGTGATATACATGACTCTGTTCCGATCTGTTTGTTTAAAATCAGCAAACAGTTTTTTCCCTTTTTGTTTCGCTTCATTTAAAATAGCTGTCAGTAAAATCGTACCGACACCGCGGGACATAACCCGGCATGACATTAAAAGAAGATTAATATGCCATTCATCTCCCTTTTCTTCTATTAAGGAGAGTCCGATCTTTCCATAAGAGCCGTACTTGTCCTCAAGCTCGCAGACCAGCAGCATATGAGAGTCTGACTCTCGGAAATAATTTAATTCCTGATAATCGTATGTTTTTCCGCTTGCATTCAGCTGGTTTGTACGCACCGTAAGCTCTTCTGCCCGCTGTAAGTCGCTTTCTTGCGCATGGCTGATCGTAAACTTCATATTCAGAGTGGCAAGAAATTGTTCGGATGGTCCTTCAAACTGCTCTTCGTCCTCTTTTCTGCGGTCATCCTCCAGATACATCTCCCGGCGCCTTTTGGCATCCTCCGTTATGAATGCAGGCTTCAGCAAAGGATCGACAATTAGATCCTTATACCGAACGGCATCCCAGCACGTGATCTCCGGATGGGCATTTTGCACTTCTTCCCTCTCAAACGCTTGGTCGTCAATAAAGAGAATCGTATCCTTATGGATATTGAGGTTTTTGCTGATTTTTTCCAAAGAAACCGATTTGGCATTCCAGCTGATTTCCGGATATAAAAAGAAATGGTCAATTCCAAATTCCTTTAATTTTTCCATAGCAGCAGCTTCGTCATTTCTGCTTGCGACAGACAGCAATATGCCGCGCTCATCAAGCTCAGCCAAAATTTCCTTGATGTTGTCATTCAGCTTTACATCATCAGATTCAAGCAGAATACCCTCCCATAGCGTATGATCTAAATCCCAGACAACACACTTAACTCCCTTTTTCAATGGTCTGCTCCTCCTTTAACTGTATCGAAAGAATCCTTGTCCTGACTTTCTCCCTAACTTTCCTGCGTCTACCATTTTCACGAGCAGCGGACATGGCCTGAATTTTGAATCTTTGTAGCTTTCATATAGAACCAGCAAGGAGTTAAGGATCGTATCAAGACCAATTAAATCCGCAGTCGCGAGTGGACCCATTTTATGCCCGAATCCGCCGCGGAATATTTTATCCACATTGGCTGGTGTCGCTACTTGATCTTGAACCGTCCAAATGCTTTCATTAATGGTCAGCATTAACACACGATTTGACACAAAGCCAGGCAAATCATGAACAACGACAGGATTTTTGTCGAAAGATTTCAAAAACTCAACGGTTGCATTGACAGTCTCGTCAGAGGTGGCATCGCCCCGAATCACCTCTACAAGTTCTTTCAGAGGAACAGGATTCATAAAATGGGCTCCAATTACCTTTTCAGGGCGATGCATCAGTGAACCGACCTTCGTAATTGAGATACAGCTTGTATTTACAAGATAGATGGCATCCTCTCGGCAGATATCCTTTAATTGTAAATACACTTGTCGTTTGATCTCCCAATCTTCTGTTACGTTTTCAATGATAATATCAGCCGGCTCCACATTGTGCGGCTCAGTCGTGAACTGAATGTGATCAAGCACATCTTCCAGTGACATGCTGAATTTTTCTTTCCGCATCAGTTGAACAAGCCTGAATGTCTTTTTAATATTTTCCTCTGCGGCTTTCAGTTTTTCATCACTGATATCCAGCAAAATCACTTGATACCCATTCGCAGATAAATCAAGAGCCATATCGGCCCCCATGACGCCTCCTCCGATAACACCGGCAGTCCTGAAATCCATTTCATACCACTCCTGTCTGATTCAAAATATGATTGATTTTAGCTGTCACTTCTTCTGTCTTCTGATTAATGAAAAAATGATCTCCTTCAAATTCGTAAAATCTGCATGTCTGACCGGTGTACTGATTCCAATCAGATAAATCAAACAGCACTGACGGCAGATCACGTTTTCCATAAAAAACCGAAATATCGCAGGATAAAGGAGCAACAGCTGTATTCCTGTATGTTTCCAGCAACTCAAAGTCAGCTCTTAAAATAGGAAGGAAAAAGTCAAGCACCTGCTCATTTTTGCTGAATTCTTCGGGTACACCCCCCATCTCAATAACCGCTTGTTTTAAAGCGGAATCTGAAAGCTGATGAAGCACTTTCTTTTCCGGAATATGAGGCGGGAAACGCCCGGAAAAAAACATATGGATCGGCTGTTTAATTTCCATGGTTAATTTCTTTTGCAATTCGTATGCAAGCAGCGATCCCATGCTGTGTCCAAAAATGGCATAATCCGAATCATCCAAATGGGACTTTGCTTGCTCAAAAAGATCTTCCGTCACGGACCCTGCATGATTCAGCAATGGCTCAGACATTCTCGTTCCATGTCCCGGAAGCTCTAAGGCCACCAGTTTAACTGATGCATCAAGATATCTTTTCCACCCGCTGAAGATGGTGCTCGAACCCCCGGCATACGGCAGACAGAATAATTTGATCATTTGACCCTCTCCTCTTTACCAATATCCTTCAGGCATTCAATATGGGCTGCTTCAAGTTCCAGCACTTTGTTCAGTGAATCTTTGATTCGATCTTCATAACCTGAAGAAGATCCTCCCGAAAAATAAAGCTTAGCCGCCAGATGCCGCGCTGCTTCCCACTCATCAATAATGTCAGACGTCACAGCGGCAAGCTGTTCAAACGCCGGAAGAAATGCGAGGCGGTATTGCTCTGTTTTTTTTACATTTAAAATTCCATTAAATGAATGTAGGAGCTTTTCGCTGTCTCTTATGCTGTGAAATTGCTCAGTAAACCGGCTGAAGGACGCCAAACCAGATAACATCCGATCTATATGCTCGGTGATGTTATGAACAAAGAAGGCAGCCGCATCCTTGAAAATGATTTGTCTTGAGCGATCCCTATCCGGATCATAGGAAAAGGAGGCATAAGAATGAAAAGCGGCAGGAGGCTGAAAATAACTGTGAAAGCCTTGATAGGCTTTGGCCAAATGATGATATGAAATATTTCTGGCTTCATATGACAAGTTATCGGGATAACGGTTTTCAATGGCAAGAACAGTCTGATCTACGTCATGAAAGCCATAAATCAGTATGCTGTTCCGGTTATGCTTAGACATATATTCCTGTCTATAAGGCTGTGCATATGTATCCAACCAAATGATGACGGGTTTATTTTTAAGAACATCCCGTTTCACATCATCTATGAGACTGCTGCTCACCGATTGCTTATCTGCGCTTATTCCCTGCTGATTCATGACATACTCAGGATCATAAACTTCTGTCCGATCAATCATTGGATAACCGCCTTCATCCAATTGATACGAATATATGTCATTTAAAAGATAAGGATGGATTTCTTGCTGAAACGAGCGAACCACTGAAAAATAACAATTAAAAAAACAGCTGCGATAAAATAAGTCGTTAAACGGCTGAATATCAGGGATGGATGTTTCATATTTCATGCGTCTCACTCCTTCTTGCGGCACGGTGATTGAAAAAACAAGCGATTAAACCGAATATACAGGAGGCAAGGAGCAGCATATAATAAACCACTGCCAAATAAAGAAGAGAACCGGGCCCCCAAATAAATATCATGCTCCAAGGCAAGCCATTAAAGGCGAAGACTGAAATGAGCTTAGGCGCAACTATTCCGGCTGCCAGCAAAATCACCCAAAGCAGCGCCTTTATTCCTGTTCCCTGCTGAGCGGGAACATTTTTCGATTTTACACCTTTTAGAAAAATATAAATTCTCCACAGCAGAACAATAAGCAATAAACTGAATAAAACGAGCATGGCAGCCGCAGCTTTATCAATGACCTGAAACGGATCAGTGACAGAACCGTCCTGCTTTTGGCTTTGATCGGTTATTACCTGTATAACAGAACGAGCGATTTTCTCAGGATACGCGCTGTTCATATTAGCCAAAACCCCTACAGCCGCATTATCGTCAGAGCTGACGATAATAAACGAAGAAAAGTTGGGGTTGGAGCCGGCATGGAACACTTCTTTGACTCTGCTCTTTTTTTCAAAAATTGACCATCCCGCACCATAATACACACCCGGCTCTTCGGCTTTTACGCTTTTATCAGGCAGGTGGCTTTGCTCAATCAAGCGGCCTATATCACCGTCGCTGTGATTCAGCTGATATCGAAGCCATTTAGATACATCCTCTGCGTTCGTGATAATATATCCGGCAGGCGTGTTCCCCCTATACTCAGGCGCTTTATAGGCTCTGGCTTTTAAAAATCCAATTTTAAAACCTGATGAGACATCGCCAGCATGTCCAGCGTGCCGCCCAGCATACGTGTTTGACATATCTACCTGCTTAAAAACGTGCTCAGCCATATATTGCTCGTACGGCTGTCCTGATGCCTGTTCAATGATATATCCCAGCACATCATAATTAATTGTGGCATATTCAAATGTGCTTCCCGGCTTATGACTAAGTTCAACTCCCTTTAATCCCTTCGCCGTTTTCTCCAAAGCATCTTCCTTTGAATCAACTTTGATATCCGCTATCGATAAAAAAGGAATTCCGCTTGTATGATGCAGCAACTGTTGAATTGTGATATCTGTTTTCTTTCCGTTGTAAACTGCATAAAATCCGCTGATATACCGGCTGACAGGGTCATTTAGACTGATTGCCCCCGAATGTACAAGCTTAAGTACACCCAGTGCAGTAAACGCTTTAGAGGTTGAGCCCATCTCAAACAATGTCGAGGCGGTTACAGGGCGGCTATGCCTTTCGCCGGCATAACCAAACCCCTTTTCGTATACCACATCATTTCCTTTTACCACTGTCACTGCGATCCCCGGTATTCCGCTTTCCTTCATCTGCTTTTCGATCAGAGCGTCAATGCGCTTATCAGCTGGCGTCTGGGCGCTTGCCTGTCCGCCACCCCAGATTTGAATTGACAGGATACAAAGACATAAAATCAGCCATACGTTTCTCATCATTTGAACAAGGAATCCAATTCTTCTATAGATAATGAGGCGGTTTCGAAATCTGATGGCGTATATTCGACAGACTCTTTTTTACAGCAATGTTCAGTCAGCTCCTTCAGCTGTACAAAAAATTCATCTAAAAGCTGTTCCATATCCTCTGTCTGATAAAGATCGCTGAAGATTAAATCCAACGTTAACTGTCCGTCATAGATTCCCGCAGTCAAATCAAGACTGACTGTCAGATCATTTTCAGGTGATGACTCTGCGCCTGAATTTAAATAAGTCATGCGGTATTCTGATTTGTCTGCTAAAAAAAGGTCAACTTCTCCCAGATAATTAAAGCGCAGCTCAGGATTCCTGTGATCCGGCATTCGTTTACTCAAATAGGTGAGAGCGCCGTAGCCAATACCCTTATTGGGAATATTCCGCAGGTTTTCTTTCACTGAACGGATTTGCGCCGGCAGATCAGCCTCTGCCTGAAACACGGCGGGATACATTGCTGTAAACCAGCCGAACGTCCTTGAAAAATCTAAGTCTTCCTTTAATGGCTCTCTTCCGTGACCTTCCAATTCCACAGAAATAATCTCCTTGCCTGTGCAATGATGGCAAGCCCGGATTAACGCAGTGATAAGCAAATCATTTGTTTGGGTTTGATACGCCTCATTTGCTTCACTGAGCAGTTTTTGAGTCATCTGGCTGCTCAAAGACCGTTTCAGTTTTATGCTATTTTCAACTTTGGAATTTTCCGGACAAATCCCATAGAGCGGCTCAATCTTTTTCACTTTTTCATTCCAATAGCTGCATTCTTCTTCCGCCTCACGCGAATAAGCGTATTCATTGATCCAATTTGAAAATTCCTGATAAGAATGTGTCTTTAAAGGGAGTCTCTTCTCTTCCTTCTTATCTATTGAATGTAAGAGAGCAAGAAAATCATCAATCAGGATTTGCCATGATACACCGTCCGCGATCAGGTGATGGGCCGTAAATAACAAATGCGTTTTTTCGTTTGCTTTGATCACACCGGGTTTAAAAAGCACTCCATTGTATAAGTCCGTGCTTTCTCTCATTTCTTGCCCGATCACCGCTATTTGTTTGGTTTGCTCTTCCTCGGAAAGATTAGACAAATCATGGTATTCGATATAAGGTTCGATATTTGTATTGTGATAGACCAAGATATTCGTTTCTTTTTCTACATTCATTCGCAAGCTGTCGTGATGATTGATTAAAAAAGACAGAACCGCCTTTACATCTTCAAGATGAACCTCTTTTTCAGCAGTTAGCATAACCGATTGATGCCAGAAATGAGCGCACTTTAAATCCAAGGACCAGAACCATTGGGTAATCGGCGTGCCCAACACTCTGCCTTCTGCTTGTTGTTGAGAAATTGCAGGCGATTGTTTGCTAGTCACAGCACTGACAAGTTCTCTAAATACGGGATATGTCATAATATCCTGAGTCTTGATAAAAAGACCTTTTTCTTTCATTTTCGTAACGAATTGAATGGCTTTGATAGAATCTCCGCCAAGCTGATAAAAATGATCCTCTGGGCAAATATCAGTCTGGCCAAGAATCTCCTTAGCGGTTTCCAAAAGAACCGCCTCTATTTCCTTCTGCTCATCATTTAACAATCCATAATCTATCTGTTCTTGATACAGTAAAGGATCAGGAAGCGCTTCCTTGTCTGTTTTTCCATTTTGCGTAAGCGGAATATAATCCATCTTGATAAAGTAGGCCGGAACCATAAAAACGGGCAGTTTGCCAGAAAGCTTTTTCCTAAGCTCCAGCACTGGCGTAGGTGCAGAGCTCACTACATATGCCGCCAATTGCTTTCTGCCCTGTGAATCACCAAAATCAATGACAACCGCTTCTTCTATTTCCTCGAGAGAAAGCAGGGCTAATTCAATTTCTCCCAGTTCTATACGGTAGCCTTTCAATTTGATTTGATGGTCTTTACGCCCTGCATATTCAAGCAATCCATTATTCGTTCTTTTCGCCAGATCGCCTGTCTTATACATTTTTCTGCCCTTCATGAAAGGGTTATCCAGAAAACGTTCGGTTTGCAAATCCGGACGCTTCCAATATCCTCTGGCAACATTATCGCCCGAAATATACATTTCACCTTGAGTTCCCGGCAATACAGGCTGCAGCTGTTCATCTAATAAATAAATTTCTGTATTCTGCAGCGGAACCCCAATTGGAACCGAAGCTTGCTGATCCTGTTCTCGGTCATATTTGTGGATCATACACCCAACGGTCGCTTCTGTCGGCCCGTATTCATTAAAGATCTCGATGCGGTGATCTGATGCTTCTGTTATTTGGCGTGCTAAAGAAACAGACAGCTGCTCTCCGCCAACGATCATTCTTTTTATAGAGGAATCTTTTAAGTTTGCATCTTTCAGCAACGCTAAATGTGCTGGTGTCAGCTTGATGACAGCCGTTTTCATTTCTTTTACGATTTGATGAAGTATAAATTCCGGAATATCTTCTTGTCTGTAAATGATAATCTTATTTCCTGTCACTAATGGGGTGTAAATGGATGTAACGGTTAAATCAAAAGCTATGGATGAGTACAGCGCAAAGCTGTCCTCTTGGGAAGAAGTATAATTCTGAGAGGCTGATGTAATGTAGTTCACAAGGCTTTGATGTTCAATCATCACGCCCTTCGGCTGCCCTGTTGATCCAGAAGTGTAAATCATATATGCGATGTCGGAAGGATCGTTCCTGATGTCTAACTGTCCCGTATCTAAATCATTAAACTTGGTGCAGTCAATACTGATTGGTTTTACGTGCCTTGGCAAACGGCAGTCTATTTTAAAAAGAGGGTCTGTAATAAATAACGCCGCTTCACTATTTTCTAATATATACTTGATTCTTTCCGCGGGATACTCGGGGTCGATCGGCACATAAGCGCCGCCTGCTTTTAAAATGCCCAGTAAAACAGCAATCAACTCCGGTGAGTGTTTCATGCTCACGGCAACAAAATCACCGCGGCTTATTCCTTTATGTATAAGGCAGCGAGCAATTTGGTTCGAGCGTTCATCCAGTTCTTGATAAGAAACATGTCTCTCGCCATCCTCTATCGCTGTGCGAAACGGATACTGCAAGGCTGTTGCTTGAATTAATTGATTGATTGTCTGCTCTTTCGGATAGTCGGCCTGCGTCTGATTCCACTTACATATCTCGTCCCTTTTTTCTTGTTCAGTTAAAATAGACAAATGTCTGAATTGAATGTCTGAATCCTCGATAAGCAATAAAATCAGGCGGAGTAAACGGTCTTTCAATTGCTGAATTTCCGCTTCGCTGTAATCCGCAACCTTGTAGTCGAACTGTAATTCAATTGCTCCGCCTTCGTCCCATTCTTTAACCGCAATTTGAAGGGAATAAGGCTGTGATCCGTTATATAATTCATCATATTCGACATGGCATCCATCTATATCAGAAGCAAGATCGGTGTTGTATGAATTGATATACATTTGGAAGAGCTGGTCGTATCCCTGTTTTGCCAGCTGCAATTCCTTTATCAGTTCGTCATAGGGGTACCGTTGGTGGAGAAAGTATTTTAGGTAGTCTGAATTGACTTCTTGTAAAAAGTCTGAAAAACGTTGGTCTAGGTCTGTTTTCTTTCTGAACGGCATCGTACTGACAGTCATACCCGCCGTGCTTTTTTCCTTCTTTCCAGACCTGTTTAGGACCGGCGTGCCGATAATGAAATCATTCTCTCCCGTTGCTTTGCTCAAATACCAAAACAGCGATGCGGTAAACAATGCGTTTAACGAAGAGCCTTGCTTTTGAATAAATTCATAAACAGCAGCAGAATGTTCTTGGTCAAGTTTAAATCGTTTGCGTTTTCCAGCAATGTTCGCTGAACTTTTTGACAAGAAGCTGTCTGGCAGATGAGAAAATTTCTCTTTCCAAAATGCGGCATCTTTTTTATATCGTGGCGAAGAAAGGTATTTTTTCTCTTTTTCTATGAGAATCGAATAGTCGTCACCGCCTTCTTCAGGCAGTTCTCCATTTGCCAGAAGCATGTACAGATCCTTAATCTTATCAATGATGATTTTCATAGACCAGCCGTCGGCAATAATATGATGGCATTTGATTAAATACCCGCAGGTTGCTTCATCTGTTTGGAAAACATAAAATTGAACAAGTGCGCCATTATATAAAGAGAAAGGTATTTTAAATTCCTGTTCGGCCCAATCTAGCATTCTATCATATGGATGGTCTGTTGAAGTAAAATCGACTGATGGCACACGTGCCTGCGCTATTTCGTCTATGTATTGAAGAACTGAATCTTCCTGCTTCATGAGCCGTATTCTGAGGGACTCTGTCTGTCTGATACAATGCTGAATGGCTTTTTTTAAGGTCTCAAGATGAAGTTTTCCATTGATTTGGATAAGGCCGCCAATATGATTAATAGCTGTTTCTGGGTATAAATTTTCGATATTTAATATCCTTTTTTGATGATGAGAAAGAGGAAATAAATTCAAGTTACCATTCAACATATCCACCTCTTTACAAGTAGTATTTTACATCACCAATTTAAACACACAACAAATAATTTGTAAATATTTATAAAACATTGTCTATATTTGTTCATTTTTTAGTTTTAAAGATAAAAGCGCTGAAACAGTAAATATAATAAAATTCAAGAAAAATACATATTGAACACCCAGCCAATCAGTAAGGCTGCTCATAATTAAGATCGAGGCGCCGTATACAAATGTACTTACTGTATGCTGAGCGGACAGTATTTTCGGAAGCAAAGTTTCGTTTATGCTCTCCTGCACATAAGTTCTGATCGCAATTCCCCGGAGCTGAAATGAAGGTCCTAAAATAAAGACAAAAAGCAGCGATGCCAACGCATACTTGTTAAGCGCAAGGCATAGTGTGCAAGCGCCGATGGCAAGTGATGTCCATAAAATCATCGAGAACAGTTTTCCATTCATTATTTTTGAAAGTTTCCAAACGATTAAACCGCCTGTAATGGTGCCGGCGAAATAGCTTGCGTTAATAAACCCCCACCATGTTTCGTTTTGATGCAGCACTTCATCGACATAAACAAGGATAATGGCACCTGTCCAAATACTTCTGCCGAACATGGATAAAAGCTCAAGAACAGTCAGCATTCTGATAACAGGCATTTGATAAATTGCTTTCCACCCGGAGGAAATTTTATCCATAATAGACTCGTTTTCTTCCTTTTCGGCATCTCCTTTTCCCGCATCCTTGACAAAAAATAAAGATACTGTAGAGATGCCATAAAGCGCAAAAGTCAACAATAGAAGCAATTGGGGCCCGAGCCATTTGATCAAAATACCGCCGAGCAGCCATCCGAGTAGGAGCACGATTTGATCAGAGGTCAGCACCAGGCTGTTTGCTTTCAACAACATGGATTTTGGAACAAAACGGGGAATCATTGAATTTCTGACCGGAATAGTTCCTCCATCTAACAGCGACATTAAAAATACGATAAAGAAAAAAATCAAAATAGATTTAATATGGATCATAAATATGAGAAGCAACAAAGATAACAGAATGGTTTGCGTTAACTGTAAAAAAATCAAAATGTGCTTTAATCTGTATTTATGAATAAAAACCGGTATAAATACTGCGCTTAATGACTGACCCACAAACTGCATCATAGCTACCAGCGAAGCCAAAAAGGCCGAGTCTGTGACTTGATATGTAAACAGGGTCAGTACCAGCACGTATAAAGAATCTCCTAAATTGGCAATTGACTGGCCCGCCCATATGAAATAAAAGGATTTATTTTTCATATTTTCAACCCTTTTCTATTTTTAGAACATCATAACACAAATAAACACCCTCTCCAATGCTACTTAACCTTCAAAAAAACGCAAAAAACCCCTGCGCCGCAGCGGCACAAGGGGTGCTCCAATATTAGTCATAAATGTGAACAGTCGGCTCTTTATCTCCTGCATTGCGGATAATGACCGCTTCCTGTCCATCGGAAGACGTGATATTCACTTCGAGATTAAGTGAGCTCTTAGCGTAGTAATCCATCACTTCACCCGTTAAAAACTGGGTAAACGCGACGACTTCACTTTTTCCATAGAATTGCATTGGAATGTCGATCTTCATTTTCGTCATTTCATTATTTTCATACAACGCTGTCCCTACAACGCCTGTGTAGTTCGGGAAATACTCTTCGATTGAATTTTTGAACCGCTTAAAGACCTCGGTGTCATCCGGGTATTTTTCTGCTGTGGTTGTATCCGCCGGATAGAAAACATAAGTTTCATTGATGTCATCCCAATTTGAGATATCCGCGGAGCCTGCTTTGACTTCTGTTTTGGCTAAAAAGTTCCCCGGCACAATCGATGTTTTTGACGCCTGCTTGTAAAGCGCGATGGTGATCGGCACATTCTTCAAGTTATCTTTTTTACGGAGGCGGTTAATGACCTCCTGTGCGATTTTTTCTCCCTGTTTGCGGAGCGTGCTGTCCTTAATCTCCACCTCTTTTTGCGGGTCGCCTGTTTTTTCACGATAGTAATACACAGAGTTCAAGGCCAGTCCGATCATCACGCCGCCAAGCTGAATGGAATTTTTGTCTTTTCTGACTAAATAATCGTGCTCCAGCATGGATGCTAAATAAACCGGGCTGCTTTCGTTTTTCTCTTCTGTTGAACCGGAGCTTGGAAGCGCTGGGTTCAACCCTTCATTTTTGAAGTTTTCATCCTTTTTTTGGGCTTTTTTTAGATCAGAACCTGTTTTTTTCCGTGCAAGCCAGCTTAATACAGTATCTTCATCTAAATATTGCCCTTCTTGGAACAGATAATCTTCAGTTGAGAAAGAATCTTGGGCAAGACGCATCAGCCCTGTTTCAAACTCATCAATATCCAATCTTGTATTCAGCTGTTCCGTCGTCAAGCCGCGCGCTTTTCCCGCCTTAAATGGCAGCACCATTTTGTAATAGGAATCAGAGATGTTATATTTCGGGACAATCGCTTTTTCTGACGATTTCGCCGTCTTTTGCGTGATCTCTTCCTCCTTCTCCCCCCCAAAACCTGACGAGCAGGCAGACAGCATTAACACTGCCGCCGTTGCCGCCATTGCCAACGTCTTTTTCAATAGAAAACACTCCTCTTATTTCTTTAGCTCTCCGATTAACTGTTCTTCATTCCACACTTCGATGTCCAGCTCTTGCGCTTTTGTCAGCTTGCTTCCAGCCGCTTCTCCGGCGATGACCAAGTCTGTGTTTTTGCTGACGCTTCCAGTCAGCTTTCCGCCGAGCGCTTCAATTTGCGCTTTGGCTTCGTTTCTAGACAGTTCTTCCAGTTTTCCTGTCAGGACAATTGTTTTACCGGCAAAGTAAGAATCGCTTTCTTCTGCTTTTACTTTTTTCGGGCCTTTGTAGAGTGTATTGACGCCCAGCTCCTGTAGTTCATTCAAGAGATCGAGCATTTCTTCTTTATGAAAATAAGTGATGACCGCGTCAGCCATTTTTTCACCGATTTCGTCGATCGCAAGAAGCTCCTCTAAAGAGGCTTTTTTCAGATTCTCCAGACTTTCAAAATGCATGGCGAGCGTCTTTGCGGCCTTTGAACCGATAAAGCGGATGCCGAGTCCGAATAGCAAGCGCTCTAACGAGTTTTCCTTTGATTTTTGGATGGAGCTGATCAGGTTTTCAGTGGACTTTTCTCCCATTCGTTCGAGCTGGATGACCTGTTCCTTCGTCAGCTTATACAAATCCGCCACATTGCGGACAAGATTCTCCTCAAACAGCTGTGTGATGACTCGTTCGCCGAGCCCGTCAATGTTCATGGCATTGCGGGAAACAAAATGGATCAGCCCTTCCCGGATTTGCGCCGGGCATTCAGGATTAATGCAGCGAAGCGCCACTTCTCCTTCGATACGGACGAGTTCGCTCCCGCATTCAGGACATTCCGTCGGCATACTGAATTCCTTTTCCTCTCCTGTGCGCTGTTCAACAAGGACGTTCACGACTTCCGGAATGATATCGCCCGCTTTTTTGACAACGACCTTATCCAAGATTCGAATATCCTTCTCTTTAATTAAATCTTCGTTATGAAGGGATGCTCTTGAGACCGTTGTGCCGGCAACTTTTACCGGCTCGAGAACCGCGGTTGGCGTAATGACACCGGTTCTGCCAACATTTAATTCGATATCGAGAAGCTTTGTCACGACCTCTTCAGCAGGAAACTTATACGCGATGGCCCAACGCGGGCTTTTCGCCGTAAAACCGAGCTCCTCCTGCTGGTCAAGAGAATCTACCTTAATCACGATGCCGTCAATTTCATACGGGAGGTCAGCGCGCTTAGCCTGAAACTCATCGATCAGCGCTATGACTTCTTCTATGCTGCCGCACTTTTTTCGTTCCTGATTCGTCTTAAATCCGATTTCATCGAGAAAATCTAGTCCCTGGCTTTGTGTCCCCACTCCAATTTCGTCAAGCTCCGCTATACTGTAGACGAAGATATCGAGGTTTCGTTTCGCCGCAATTTTCGGATCGAGCTGTCTTAGTGATCCCGCGGCGGCATTTCGCGGATTGGCAAACGGTTCTTCTTCGTTTTTGATCCGTTCCTCATTGAGCGCTTCAAACGAAGGCTTTGGCATATACGCCTCGCCGCGCACTTCGATGGACAAATCACGTTTCATTTTGAGCGGAATATTGCGGATCGTCTTTAGATTCTCCGTAATATCCTCTCCCGTCGTGCCGTCACCTCTTGTGGCTCCTCTGACAAAATAGCCGTATTCATAACGGAGAGAAACAGCAAGACCGTCTATTTTCAGCTCCACATTATACGCCACATCGTCACCGACAGCCTGGCGCACGCGGCGGTCAAAATCACGGAGATCATCGGCATTAAAGGCGTTGCCCAAACTGAGCATCGGCGTGCCGTGAGTGACTTTCTGAAACGCTTCAAGCACGGCTCCGCCGACACGCTGCGTAGGAGAGTCAGGCGTTCTGAGAGCTGGATGCTCCTCCTCGATCGCAATCAGCTCCTGCATCAATCTGTCATATTCGGCATCAGGGACGCTCGGTTCATCTAAGGTGTAATATTCATAGCTATACTTGTTGATGGTGCGGCGCAGTTCTTCTGCACGCTGCTTCGCTGTTTCTTTGTCCATCTGCTTCTTCCTTTCCTCTTCAATTACTGCTTTTCAATAGGAGCGAATGCCGCTAACAGGCGTTTTACACCGACAGGGCTCGGGAAGGCAATATCCAGCTCCGTCCCTTCTCCTTCGCCTTTCACACTGACGACAGTTCCTGTTCCCCATTTTTTATGGCCGGCCTTATCTCCAACAGCCCAGTTTAAAGTGTCTCCGCCTGTTTTGCTGGCGTAGGATACCGGACGTGAAACAGGGCCGCGTCTCGGTTGCATTTTTCTCGCAGACGGCGCTCTCGTTTCTTTTTTCTCATTTAGGTTTTCCAATAAATCATCCGGTATTTCAGCAATAAAGCGAGATTCCGGATTCATATTTGTTCGGCCAAACAAGGTGCGCATTTTGGCGTTGGTCAGATAAAGCTCCTGCTCCGCCCTTGTAATCCCAACGTAAGCAAGACGGCGCTCTTCCTCCATTTCCGCTTCCTCCATGAGAGAACGGCTGTGCGGGAAGACGCCTTCTTCAAGCCCCATCAAGAAAACAACCGGAAACTCCAGTCCTTTCGCGGCGTGCAGTGTCATCAGGGTGATGGCATCCTTGCCGCCCGACTCTTCCTCCTTCTGGTCAAGCTGATCGATATCTGCTATCAGGGCCAAGTCTGTCAGAAACGCAACGAGTGTCTTGTCTTCGCTCTTCTGTTCAAAGTTTTTCGTGACAGACAGGAACTCGTCGATGTTTTCTAAACGGCTTTGGGCTTCGATTGATTTCTCAGCCTTCAGCATTTCTCTGTATTCCGTCTTATCAAGAATTTCTTCTGTCAGCTCTGTAATGGACAAGTAGTCCTGCATATTGGTCAGGTTCTCAATCATCTGCCTGAAGCTGTCGAGCGCGTTGGCCGCCTTGGCGCTAACGCCGATAAAATCAACCTGCTGAATCGCTTGGAAAAAGGACAAGCCGTTCATCGCCGCATACGAAGCGATTTTTTCAAGTGATGTCGCGCCGACTCCGCGCTTTGGCACATTGACAATACGCGTGAAACTGATATCGTCATCCGGATTGGATACGAGGCGCAGGTACGCGAGAATGTCTTTAATTTCTTTTCTGTCATAGAACTTTGTGCCGCCGACAATGTTATAGTTCAAGCCCGCTTTAAGAAGCGTTTCCTCAATCACACGGGATTGAGCGTTTGTCCGGTACAAAATGGCGATATCCGATAGCTTCCGCTTGCCTGAGCTGTGAAGCTGATAAATTTTACCGGCTACAAACTGTCCTTCGCCGAACTCGTTATCTCCGCGGTAGTAAGAGATTTTGACGCCATCATCGTTTTCCGTCCACAGATTTTTCGGTTTGCGGTTCGAGTTGTTTTTGATGACCTCGTTAGCCGCGCTCAAAATCCGTTTTGTTGACCGGTAGTTTTGTTCAAGCAAAATCACGCTTGCGTTCGGATAATCTTTTTCAAACGAAAGGATGTTGGTGATATCCGCGCCGCGCCATCTGTAAATCGACTGGTCAGAGTCCCCGACCACACAAAGGTTCTGAAAACGCTCCGCAAGCTGCTTTACGAGCATGTATTGGGCTCTGTTCGTATCCTGATACTCATCAACGTGGATGTATTGGAATTTTCGCTGATAAAATTCAAGCACTTCCGGCACACGGTCAAACAGTTTAATCGTCGTCATAATTAAATCGTCGAAATCGAGTGACTGGTTTTTCAAAAGCTTTTTCTGATAGTCAGCATATACGTCGCTGACCACCTGATCGTAATAACCGCCGGCAACTTTAGAGAATTCCTCCGGTTCGGTCAATTCGTTTTTCGCACCGCTGATCGTGCCAAGGATGCTTCTTGGGTCAAACTTCTTCGGATCAAGATTGCGCTCCTTCAAAATCCCCTTGATGACCGAAAGCTGGTCCGCCGTATCAAGGATGGAGAAATTGCGGTTGATCCCGATCCGGTCGATGTCTCTGCGCAAAATCCGCACGCACATGCTGTGGAAAGTGGAAATCCAGATATCGTCCGCGCCCGGTCCGAGAATGCTTTCCACACGTTCCTTCATTTCTCGTGCCGCTTTATTTGTAAATGTGATCGCCAAAATATTCCACGGCGCCACATGCTTTTCCGCCATTAAATAAGCGATTCTATGTGTCAGGACACGCGTCTTTCCGCTTCCCGCTCCCGCCATCAGCAAGAGGGGCCCGTCCGTTGTTTTGACAGCTTCCTGCTGAACAGGGTTTAGTCCGCTTAATAATTGATTGCTAATGTAATTCAACATTCGTTCACCCGCCTATACAAAACATATGTTCTATCATAAACCAAATCCGTACAATTTACTACTCGCCTTTCACAGCCGCTACTGTTTTCAACGCCCGGTCAAAATCTTCATAAACTGCATTGCCAACAACAACCACGTCCGCGTGCTCTGCATACTGCTTTGCCGTTTCCGCGTCCTTGATGCCGCCGCCGTAAAACAAGGTGGACGTTTCCAATACAGCCTTCGTTTTCTTCACGGCTTCTATGTCTCCAAGCACGCCGCTATATTCCAAATAAAATATGGGAAGCTGCAGCAGCTCAGACACACGCGCATAAGCGACAATATCGTCGACACCCAGATCGGCATCCGCTTCAGTCAAAGCGGCCGCTTTGCAATCCGGATTTGCGATGCAATACCCCTCCGCCACTATTTCTTCCATAGACATCAGTTCTCCGTATTCCTTCATGGCCTTCTGGTGCATTCCGACAATCCAGTCCGTGTTTTTGCTGTTTAATACACTCGGAATAAAATATAAGTCAAAGCCGGGAACGATCGCTTCAATCGCTGACACCTCAAGGACACAGGGCACCAAAAACCGTCTCACCTTGGACATCATCCGAAGGACATTATCTTCAGTCACACCATCGCTTCCTCCGATAATGACCGCATCCGTTCCTGACTCACAAAGAATCTCCAGCTGTTCATCAGGCAAATCTTTATTTGGATCGAGTTTAAAGACATGCTTCCACTCCGTTACATCGTACACGTCATACGTTCCTCCATTCGTTTGTTACCATTTAAACATTATAACAAATTCACATAGCGCGGAAAAACGGAAAAAGCCGTTAATCTCGTTATTCACTGAAAAAGGTGTTTTGATTCTTTTTTCGTCAAAAAAGAGAGCCCCAGAAAGCCTTTTATGGCTTCAAATCTAGGTTGCGATCCCCTTCTGTTATTGTTTGGAAAGTGTTCAACTGTGGAAAAGATTACATAAAAAAGGGAGGCTTATGCAGGTGGAATCTATCATGATCGCACTCATCGCATTTATTATCGGGATTATGGCGATCCCCATCGTTTTGTTTATATGGATTTATATAAGAGATGAAAGACAGGAGGAGCATTCAATTCTCCGCAACTATCCCGTCATCGGAAGGTTTCGATATATCCTTGAAAAAATCGGGCCGGAGCTCAGGCAGTATTTATACAGCAACGACAATGAGGAGCAGCCTTTTTCACGAAAGGAATATGAGCAAACCGTCATCTCGGGCAAATACAAAAGCAGAATGATGGGCTTTGGATCTGTAAGAGATTTTGATAAACCGGGTTTTTATATCCGTAACGCTCTGTTTCCAACATTAAAAGAAGAAATGCATGTAAACCAAACGCCTAAAATTGAAACCCATATCTATAAACTGGATGCTGACAATCTGTTCAAACGCAAGGAACACCCCGAACAAATCAAGGCCGATCCATATTATCTCCACCCTGATGATGTGCAGGTGATCGGCGCGCATACATGCGAGAAGCCTTTTTATGTGAAGGGATTAGTCGGGCAGTCCGCCATGAGCTACGGTTCTCTTGGAGAACGGGCGATAACGGCGCTCTCAAAAGGGCTTCATCAAGCAGGCGGCACATGGATGAATACCGGTGAAGGGGGATTATCGGAGTATCACTTAAAGGGCGGCGCCGATATCATTTGCCAAATCGGGCCGGGCCTTTTTGGCGTGCGCAAAAGAAACGGTCAATTTTCATGGGAGGAGTTTAAAAGAAAAAGCAGGCTTGACCAAATTAAAGCGTTTGAGCTAAAGCTGGCGCAAGGAGCGAAAACCCGCGGCGGCCATGTGGATGGTGCCAAGGTATCAGAGGAAGTGGCAGACATCCGGAATGTCGAACCGGGAAAATCGATTGATAGCCCGAACCGCTTTTATGAATTTTCAAGCACTCCCGAAATGCTCAACTTTATTGAGAAACTTAGAGATGTTGGCCAAAAGCCAGTCGGAATCAAAATTGTCGCAGGCCATCCTGGCGAATTGCACGAGCTTTTCTCCTATATGCAGAAAAGCGGACAGCATCCGGATTTTATCACGATAGACGGGAGTGAAGGCGGTACTGGCGCTTCCTTTTATGAGCTTGCTGACACAGTCGGCCTTCCGATTATGACAGCACTCCCTATCGTTGATACGCTGCTTAGACAGTACGGCTTGCGCAGCCAGTTGAAAATCTTTGCTTCCGGAAAGCTCCTGACTCCTGACAAAATAGCGGTCGCTTTAGCCCTCGGCGCTGATTTTGTCAACATTGCCCGTGGCATGATGTTTTCCGTGGGCTGCATCCGCGCCCTCGTCTGCCACACCAACACATGTCCGGCAGGTGTGGCGACAACAGATCCAAAACTGCAAAAAGCACTGAGCGTTGAGGAAAAACAGCATCGTGTCTGCAACTACGTCATTTCATTGCGCGAGGGGCTGTTTAACCTCGCAGCCGCAGCGGGCATCAATTCGCCGGTCCGCTTTTCCAAGGAGCATGTTGTTTACCGAAAAGAGGATGGCAGCGCCGTCGAGATCGACAAACTGATCTACCAATTTGTTTCATAAAGAAACCGCCCATGCCAAACGGCAGGGCGGTTTTTTGTTATTTTGACGGAGACTCTGTTTCCGTCTCCTTCACACGGTCAAGCGCCAATTCATAGGCGTCATTGCCGTAATTTAAGCAGCGTTTCACACGGGATATCGTAGCCGTCGAAGCGCCTGTTTCTGTTTCAATTTTATGGTACGTGTTTCCTTCGCGAAGCATGCGCGCCACTTCAAGGCGCTGAGCCAGCGATTGAATTTCGTTAATTGTGCAAAGATCATCGAAGAACCGGTAACATTCCTCCAGGTCTTTCAGTGATAAGATCGAGTTGAATAACTGGTCCAGCTCTTTGCCGCGTAATTTATCGATTTGCATCGTTACACACCTTCTCCTTTACTAATGGAAGCCGCATCGAGATCGGGCACGATATTGATCCAAGTCTTTCCGGGGACAAGAGGCAGCCATTTGCCGTCTTTTACCGGCACAATTCTGCCGTTTACTTGTTTCCAGTCTGTTTCAATGACGTTTCCGTGCTGAAACAATAGACCTTTTCCCCCTGATTCTAGATCGATGTCCCGCCTTCCATCTTGATCAATAATATGATGGCTGGCTTCAACAATGAAAATATTCTGCATTGCAACCGGCTTTCCGGTTTCCCGGTCTGTCGTCATGACTCCATCAGAGCTTCTTTTATAAGCTTTAGCTTTTTTATCATAGTTATATTCGACAAGATTCGTAACGTTCTTTGTTCCATAATCTACCCGAACATTGTAAGATTCATTTGCAGGTTTTGCTTCTGATGTTTGAAACAGCAGCGGATCTGTTTTCTGCTTCAGCTCATATCCCATTTGTTCCGCCGCCTTTTTTATGTAATCATAAGACGTGTAGGAATTATGTGGCGGTTTGCTGAAATCAGCTCTCCAAAATAAGCTTCCGTCAAAATCCAATCCGTTCATATAATCGGCAGCTCCGGATTCCAGCTGCTCTTTGGCGCCAGGACTCCAGCCGTGATGGACAAATATGCTGTCAAAACCATTGTTGAGAGTGACGAAATATTCCCTCGCGCTCCGCACAGGTCCGACAGTTTCGGGCATCTGGCTTTGGAAAATGGCCAGAAATCTCGTGATTTGCCCTTCAGCAAGCGCTTCTATCACAATGTCGGCTTTAGACAGTCCTGACTGCGGCCTCGCCTTCGGATGGTTGTTTACCACAACAGCAACAGGCCGGCGTTCAGTCACCTTCTGTTCAGTTGCAAGTCCAGTTAAAGGAGCTTTCAGCTTCTTTTCAGCATCCGGGACTGCATCCTTCTGCTGGCAGGACACCAGCAGAAAAAATACGAAACACAGCATGCAAACTGTCATCCATTTTTTCATATGTCGGCTCCCCGCTCTTTTATATTTTAACGCATTATCGATGGAAAGAGTACAGTTTTTTTCATGACGTCGAAGATTCCTCTCGGCGTAATGCGTATATACGGAAGGTGCGTACTTTGCAAAAAGAGCAGCGTATAGACGGGATCACAAAACTCATAGCCTCTTTCAGTCAAAAGATCTCTCAGCTTTTGTTCCTTCTCCAGCACGTCTTCATACGCTTCCGAAGAGGCACAGCCGCACAGCGCAAGCGGAATTTCATGGAGAATGTTCCCGTTTTCCGCAAGCACGATGCCTCCCCCGATCTCTTTCATGCGGGCGAAAGCGAGCAGCATATCCGCTTTATTTTTTCCGATCGCAACAATATCACCCGTCGTCGTAAAGGAGCTCACAAATCCTTGGACGCTTGAGGCAAACCCTTTAATCATCGTATTGACGCGCCATTTCCCGTGTTTGTCGATCATCGTTAAATAACTTTCATCATGGTCAAACGAGAGCTGTTCCATCGAATTATCAATCTCAATCATATACGGCTCCATAATGACCGCATTCCGCATTTTCACGCCCATCGGCATGGAAAACTGCAAATCATCCATCGTCATATCATATGAAAGCTCAAGCGGGACAAGACCGCCTTTACTCCAGTACGTCTTTGTAAACGCATTCAAATCACAGCCGTCTTCTCGAAGGATGGTCCCTTTTGACAGAACTGTCACGGGATTCGGGTTGAACGGATCTTCAAGTATATTGAGCGATGCCAGCCTTCCCGGTCCAACCACTCCTAAATAATCATCCATTTGATAATACTTTGCGATATTAAATGATGCCATATTGTAGGCATCGATTGCCGGGACTCCTTCTTCTAACGCGATGCGGATCAGCTCGTTTGTCATGCCGCCTTTATAGAAATTCGGCGTCGCACCGTCTGTCGTGTAAAAGAAATGGTCATAATAGCGGAAGCCCTTATCATGCAGATCCTGCAAGATTTTTCTTATATCAGGGCGAATGGAGGAATTCCGAAGGGAAACATAGTACCCCAGTTCCAGCCTTCTCATCACTTCATCACCCGTCATCGCTTCATGATCACAATCCGCTCCGAACAGCTTCATTTTTGTAAGTGTTTTATCTGAAGCGCCTGGAAAATGCCCTTCAATGCGTTTTCTCTGCTTCTTTGTAGCTTGCATGCAGTGAAGCATTAAATCATCACCATCTACCAAACGAGGCCACCCGGTCATTTCTCCGCCTTGAATCACATCCGGATGTTCAATCCACTGCTTTCTGACGTCAAACGGAAGAACATGGTCCTCGTTCAGCACTTCGGTTTGAAGGTCATAACGAGACCACCAAAAATATTGAACAGGCTGCTTTTTCAGTTCATTCAAGATCGTAAGCGCTTTCTTTTTTCCGCTTTGTAAAAGCAAAAACAAGTTATCATTCACAAATGTCGTTGTCCCGTATTGAGACACATATTCAGCCAGCGTTTGGGGATTATATATTTGAAAAGGATGTGCGTGCGGTTCGATATACCCTGGCACAATGTAATTTCCTTCACAATCTATCGTATGAATTTCTTCGGCTCTATTCGGAAGTTCATGACCCACATAAACGATGCGGTCCTGATAAATCCAAATGTTTTTTTTCAGCCATTGTTTTACATATGGATTTAAGACGAGAGCATTCCGTAAAAGGAGCGTTGGAAGCAGCTTTGAGTCTACAACATCAACCTGTGCCCTGATGTCTTTGTTTTTCCAGTTAAAGGTGCGTTCGGACATTCACATACTCTCCTTTACATGTATTAGAATCATGTTATCACATCCTTCCTGATCACGCACGATATAAACGTTACAAATTTTTGAAGGTTCAATTAAAAAACTTTTTTTAAGTAAAAGGAGCGGATTTCCATGAAACCAAACATCAGTCTCATCAATGCCGTCTTCAGAATCGCCTGCGGGCTGACGATTATGTCAGTCGCCAGCGCCAAGTTTACGAAAAAGCCTTGGTGCAGAATGCATCTCTTTTACATCTTTATGGGAGCCTTGAAAGCAGGTTCGGGAATCTTGCGCTTCTGCCCTTTGGCCTACCTGTTTCAAAACAACGATTCCGACAATAACGAACAGGAGCAGCAAGACAGATAAACGAGAAAGCTTGGTCACGAAACGTGATCAAGCTTTCAGATTGTTGACAAAGTCATAAAACGGTTTTCGTTTTATGACTTTGTCATCTTTTCAGCGTAATTGAAAACCCTTGAAGTCTAGGAAGGACCAGCATTGGAGCACAGCGAATGTAGCAATTCGTGAGCACCAACGCGCAGGACTGACAACGAATGCGAGGGTTTGTCGACACGCTGAAAGCATGGTCACGAAACGTGATCATGCTTTTTTATGGCATTCCTTTGTCTTCATGTAAACATATTCTATGGCTGCAAGCGCCGCCGGATAAAGAAGTGTGCATTACAGGCATGTACAGCTATGTGACAAAACCGGTACATACGCTCGAGGATTTATAGACGCTTCGATGGCCCACAGAATACCAGCCACGCTCGTTGTACTCTCTTCTTCCGCACAACACCCCGCTTTTGTATAACAAAAACCCCGCAGCTCACCTGCGGGGTTCTGCGCTTTATTTTTGGGCAGCCTTTAAAGCGCGTGCCCCAATGTCTTTTCTGAAAAAGAGTCCCGGCATGATGATCTCATCAACGGCTTTGTACACTCGGTCTCTCGCCGCTTCAAACGTGTCATCAAAAGCTGTCACATTGGCGACGCGGCCCCCGTTTGTGACGAACTCTCCACCTTCTGCTTTCGTTCCGGCATGGAAGACCACAACCTGCTCAGTTTCCGCTGCAAGGCTGCCGATCGGCGTGCCCTTTGCGTAGCTTTCCGGGTACCCTTCTGAGGCAAGCACCACACTCACTGCCGCGGTATCCTTCCATCTTAAGTCAACTTCCTTATCATCCAATAGATCAAGAATCACCTGTACCAGATCAGATTCCATGCGCGGAAGCACGACCTGTGTTTCCGGATCGCCAAAACGGGCGTTAAATTCGATGACCTTCGCGCCAGTTTCAGTGAGCATCAATCCCGCGTACAAAACGCCCGTGAAGGAACGGCCTTCTTGTACCATTGCTTTTGCGGCGGGCTTGACGATGGTTTCTACCGCATAG
Source organism: Bacillus sp. K7 (assembly GCF_053903245.1). Classification (NCBI taxonomy): domain Bacteria; kingdom Bacillati; phylum Bacillota; class Bacilli; order Caryophanales; family Bacillaceae; genus Bacillus; species Bacillus sp. K7. The sequence continues at coordinate 678,425 of NZ_CP096406.1, read as the reverse complement.
CGGACGGTTTCTTCCGAAATGTGCGGAACTGGCGAGTAGGCGCCCATCCCGCCCGTATTAGGGCCTTTGTCTCCGTCAAACGCCCGCTTGTGATCTTGGGCGATCACCATTGGATAGACCTTTTCTCCTTTGACGAATGCCATCAGAGAAAATTCTTCGCCGGACAGAAATTCTTCAATGACAACAGACGCGCTCGCATCACCGAATTTTTCATCCTCAAGGAAATCATGCAGGCATGCCATCGCTTCTTCCTCTGTCATGGCAACTGTAACGCCTTTTCCGGCCGCAAGTCCATCTGCTTTTATGACAATCGGAGCGCCTTTTTCCTGCACATATGCTTTTGCCTCTTCAAAAGATGTAAATGTGTCGTATTCTGCGGTCGGAATGTCGTATTTCTTCATTAAATCTTTAGCGAACTGTTTGCTGCCTTCGATGATCGCAGCGGCTTTTGACGGGCCGAATACAGGAAGACCCGCTTTTTCGAATTCATCCACCAGACCTTCTATTAAAGGAACCTCAGGCCCGACAATGGTCAGGCCGACCTGATGTTCTTTTGCAAACGAGACAAGCCCGGCATGATCGCTTTCTTCAATGTTTATTAGTTGTGCGGAAGCTGCCATGCCGTCATTTCCAGGGGCGGCAAATACGTTCTCTACGAGGCTGCTTTGCGCCGCCTTCCATGCCAGCGTATGTTCTCTTCCGCCTTTACCGATAATGAGTACATTCACGTCGTTTTCATCCCCTTAATGTTTGAAGTGTCTAATGCCGGTGAATACCATGGCAATGCCGTACTCATCCGCTTTTTTGATGGAATCCTCATCACGTACAGATCCCCCTGGCTGAATGATAGCCGTAACGCCCGCTTTGGCCGCTTCTTCGACAGTATCCGGCATTGGGAAAAATGCATCTGATCCAAGTGCGCTGCCTTTCGCTTTTTCTCCCGCTTGCTCGATGGCAATTTTCGCTGATCCGACGCGATTCATTTGGCCTGCTCCCACGCCGACTGTCATGTTGTCTTTCGCAAGAACGATCGCATTTGATTTCACATGCTTTACGACTTTCCACACAAGCTTCAAGTCTTCCCACTCTTGCTCGTTCGGCTCTCTTTTTGTTGGGATGCTGATCTCAGCATCATCAAACCCGTGCATATCTAAATCTTGAATCAGCAGCCCGCCTTGAACAGATGTCAGTTGTTTTTCTTTTTGAACGGCAGCTGTCACATCAAGCGTCAGCAGACGAAGATTTTTCTTCGCAGTCAAGATGTCAAGTGCTTCTTGGCTGAATGAAGGCGCAATGATGATTTCTAAGAAAATGTTGTGAAGCGCCTCTGCGGTTGCTTTGTCCACTTCACGGTTCAGCGCGATAATGCCGCCGAAGATCGATGTTTGATCGGCTTCAAATGCTCTGTCAAACGCTTCTGCGATCGTTTTTCCTGTTCCGACGCCGCACGGATTCATATGCTTCACAGCAACCGCAGCCGGCTCAGTGAATTCACGGACGATTTGAACTGCTGCATCAGCGTCTTTAATGTTATTGTAAGAAAGCTCTTTGCCGTGGAGCTGTTCTGCTTGCGCAATGGAACCTTTGACAGGAAGAGCTGTTTGATAGAATGTCGCTTCCTGATGCGGGTTTTCTCCGTAGCGAAGTGATTGTTTTTTCTCAAATGTCACAGTGAATTGCTCTGGTTCTTTTTCACCGACAACATCTGTCAGATAGTCAGCAATCAGTGCATCATACGCCGCCGTATGACGGAATACTTTTGCCGCCAGCTCGCGTTTTTTCTGAAGAGATACGCCGCCCTCTTCTTTGATTTGGTTGAGTACTGGGCTGTAATCGGCCGGATCGACGATAACCGTTACATCCTGATGGTTTTTCGATGCTGCACGCAGCATGCCCGGTCCGCCGATGTCGATGTTTTCAATCGCTTCTTCATATGTGACATCTTCTTTAGAAATCGTTTCTTTAAATGGATAAAGGTTGACGACAACGAGGTCAATCGGCTGAATCCCGTGTTCATTGATCTGCGCCATATGCTCTTCATTGCCGCGAACCGCCAGAAGACCGCCGTGAATATTCGGATGAAGTGTTTTGAGCCGTCCGTCCATAATTTCAGGAAAGCCTGTCACTTCAGAAATTCCGATGACGTTCACACCGTTTTCTTGAAGAAGCCTTTTCGTTCCGCCTGTTGAAATCACTTCAACGCCAAGCTCTGTCAGTTCTTTTACGAAAGGAACGAGATTTGTTTTATCTGAAACGCTGATTAATGCACGTTTAATAGTCATGCCTTTTCACCTCTGTTATTTAATCCTAATAGCTCTTTAATCACACGCGGATACCATTTATGCTCAAGCTTGTGAATCCGCTGTTCGATTGTTTGCAATGTATCATATTCGTCAATTTCGATTGCCTTTTGAGCGATGATCGGGCCTGTATCCATTCCTTCATCAACATAATGCACAGTGATTCCGGCCACCTTCACACCCGCGCGGTACGCCTGTCCGACTGCGTCGATTCCGGGAAACGCCGGAAGAAGTGACGGGTGAACGTTAATGATTTTTCCTCCGTATGCTTGTAGCAGCGTGTCACCGATCAGCCTCATATAGCCGGCAAGAACAATCAATTCAACCTCATGAAGATGAAGCTGTTCAATAATGGCCCGTTCGAAGGCGGCCTTGTTTTCATAAGACTTCGGCTCAAATGCAAAGGATGGAATGTGAAATGTTTCCGCCCGTTCGATGACTTTCGCCTGCGGTTTATCGCAAACGAGAAGCGATACGGACGCATCCCAGTTCTCCTCTTTTAGACGCGTCACGATGGCTTCGAAGTTTGAACCGTTTCCGGATGCAAATACCGCAAATTTTTTCATGAAAGCGCCGCACCGCCGAATGTGACGCCTTCGCCTTGCCTCACACGCCCGATCAAATAGGCGTTTTCACCATGGCTTTCAAGCGTTCCGATCACATCTGTCAGATGCTCTTCTTTAACTGCCAACACAAAGCCGATGCCCATATTAAAGACGTTGAACATGTCTTCTTCCTTCAGCTTGCCGTACTTTTGCAGGAAAGAGAAAATCGGGGGGATCGGCCATGAGCCGTGATCGATTTCCGCACTTAAGCCTTCCGGAAGCATACGCGGGATATTTTCGATAAATCCTCCGCCTGTTACGTGAGCCATGCCGTCGACTTTTCCGCTTTTCACCGCGGCAAGCACAGGCTTCACATAAATTCTTGTCGGTTCAAGCAGCTCCTCGCCGAGCGGTCGGTCAAACGGTTCATATGTTGTATCAAGATCCAGCTCCGCATCGTCCAGAAGCACTTTTCTCACAAGGGAAAATCCGTTGCTGTGAAGGCCGCTGGAGCTCAGGCCGATCAAAAGATGGCCTTCCTCGATGTTTTCTCCGGTGATGATTTCGTCCTTTTCCGCCACTCCGACTGAGAAACCGGCAATATCGTATTCATCAGCGGTATATAGTCCCGGCATTTCAGCCGTTTCGCCGCCGACCAAGGCTGAACCTGACTGCTCACAGCCGTTCGCCACACCTTGCACGATTTGCTCAATTTTCACAGGGTCCGCTTTGCCGACCGCTAAATAATCGAGGAAAAACAGCGGCTCTGCACCTTGTGCCAGCACATCATTGACACACATCGCAACAGCGTCAACGCCAATCGTGTCATGCTTATCGATGGAAAAAGCGAGCTTTAATTTTGTGCCGACTCCGTCCGTTCCCGAAATTAAAACTGGTTTTTGATAAGAAAGCTCAGACAGGTCAAACATGCCGCCAAAACCCCCAAGGCTGCCCATAACGCCAAGCCGTTTTGTGCGCTCCACATGTTTTTTCATTCGTTTTACAGCTTCATATCCGGCTTCGATGTCAACCCCTGCGTTTTTATATGCTTCAGACATCCTATTCACTCCTTTTAGGCGCTTTTCAAAATATCTCTCCGAACGAGGGCAGAAAGAGAAAGGCAGCCGTACTGCGCTGCCTTTATGTCATTTTCAAGTTTTATTTGGTTAATACCGCTTCTTTTACATGAGGAAGCACTGTATCCTGATAAATTTCAGTCGGATATTTTCCTGTAAAGCATGCGAGACACTGTCCGCAATTCGCGTCATCGTATTTTCTGCCGATGCCTTTTAAGAGCCCATCCACACTCAAAAATGAGAGGGTGTCGGCCCCGATTTCCTGACGGATTTCTTCTACAGAATGGGAAGACGCGATCAACTCTTCATGTGTGGACGTATCAATGCCGTAAAAGCACGGATGCGCGATCGGCGGTGAACTGATTTTCACATGCACCTCTGTCGCACCCGCTTCTCTGAGCATCGTGACAATCCGGCGGCTTGTTGTTCCGCGCACGATCGAGTCATCCACCATAACAACGCGTTTGCCTTCCACAACCCCGCGCACCGCTGATAGCTTCATTCTGACGCCTTGCTCACGCAGAGCCTGGGACGGCTGTATAAACGTTCTGCCGACATAGCGGTTTTTGATTAAGCCGAGCTCGTACGGGATGCCTGTTGCTTCAGCATATCCGATCGCCGCAGAAATACTGGAATCCGGAACCCCTGTTACAACATCAGCCTCAACTGCGGATTCCTGAGCCAGCATTTTCCCAAGGTTTTTACGCGCGCTGTGCACATTAATGCCGTCGATATTACTGTCAGGTCTGGAGAAATAAATGTACTCCATGCTGCAAATGGAACGGTTGATATTCATCGAAAAACGCTCTGATTTCATGCCTTCATCATTGATGATCAGCATTTCGCCCGGTTCTACCTCACGAAGGTACGTGGCGCCGACAACATCAAATGCGCACGTTTCTGATGCGACCACATAAGCGTCGCCCAGCATGCCGATTGACAGCGGCCTCAGCCCGTTTGGATCAAGCGCGACAATCATTTCTGTTTCGGTCATAATCAAGAATGCGTATGCGCCTTTCAGCATGGATAGGGAATTTTTTATTTGGTCCTTCAGCGTGAAGTGGCCGCTTCTTTTGATTAGGTGAGCCAATACCTCTGTGTCCGAGGACGTCTGAAAAATGCTTCCTTGATTTTCGAGCTGCTGCTTCAGCTGAGTGGCATTGACAAGATTTCCGTTATGGGCAAGTGCCAGGCTGCCGTTGTTTTGGGAATGGAAGAGGAGCGGCTGAACATTTTCATAGCCGCCGCCTCCAGCCGTCGCGTACCGAACGTGCCCGATTGCGCCTTTTCCTTTTACTTTGCTGAGCTCGCCATTTTGAAACACTTCGGTGATCAGCCCTTGGCCTTTGTGCGCCGTTAGTTTTTCACCGTCAGTCGCCACAATGCCAGCGCCCTCCTGTCCTCGGTGCTGGAGGCTGTGGAGGCCGTAGTACGTGATTTGCGGAGCTTCTTCATGTCCCCAAATCCCAAATACGCCGCACTCTTCATTTAAGCCTTTGATTTCAGCAAGCATGGGATAGCTCCTTTCCATACGCGTTCAAGCTCTTTCGTTTGCGCATGAATCAATTGTTGTCCGTCTTGGTTTTGAATCGCCAGAAGTCCGTCAGCTGTTACTTCACCGATATGAACGGCATCTTTTACAGCCGCTTCAAACGCTGCTTGATGTTCTGTTTTCACAGAAACGACGAAGCGGGATTGAGATTCAGAGAATAATAATGCCGCTTCCCCTTCTACAGTCACGCTCACGCCAAGGTTTTCCGTCGTCATGACACTTTCCGCAATCGCTACGCCCAGACCGCCTTCAGACACATCGTGCGCAGATTGAACAAAGCCTTTTTTAATCGCGTCAAGCAGTGCTTTCTGGCGCGACAGCTCTACATCAAGGTCAATTTGCGGCGCTTTTCCGTAAATGCTGCCTTCTGTCATTTTTTGCAGCTCGCTTCCGGCAAACTCAGGTTTTGTTTCCCCGATTACGTAAACGAGATCTCCCGCTTGTTTGACATACTGTGTTGTAATGTGTGCTGTATCTTCAATTAAGCCGACCATGCCGATTACAGGTGTCGGGTAAATCGCCGTGCCGTTTGATTCGTTGTAAAGTGATACGTTTCCGCCGATCACCGGTGTGCTAAGGACATTGCACGCCTCGCTGATGCCATCAGCGGCTTTTTCGATCTGCCAGAAGATTTCCGGTTTCTCCGGGTTTCCGAAGTTAAGGTTATCCGTGACCGCAAGCGGTTCTGCACCTGAGCAAACGATGTTGCGCGCCGCTTCAGCGACAGCGATTTTCCCGCCGACTTCAGGATCAAGATAGAGATAACGCGCGTTACAGTCTGTCGTCATCGCCAGCGCCTTTTTCGTTCCGCGTATTCTGAGAACACCCGCATCAGACCCGGGAGCGACAACTGTGTTCGTCCGCACCATGTAGTCATACTGATCGTAAACCCACTCTTTGCTTGCGATCGTCGGCTGCTGGAGGAGCGCCTTCAATGTTTCATTCGCATCATCAATTTGAGGAGCCGGAACGTCAGTTTCTAAAAACTCGCGGTAGTATGCTGGTTCTTGTGAAGGCTTATGGTAAACCGGCGCTTCTTCTGCCAAGGCATCAACAGGCAGCTCGCATACAACCTCTCCTTTGTGTGTCAGGCGAAGTATTTTATCATCTGTTACACGCCCGACAGAAACCGCTTCAAGATCGTACTTGTCAAAAATATCGATGATTTCCTGCTCACGTCCGCGCTCAATGACCAAAAGCATCCGTTCCTGTGATTCAGAAAGCATCATTTCATATGCAGTCATGCCTGTTTCACGCTGGGGAATCAGGTCAAGGTTCATTTCAATACCAGAGCCGGCTTTACTTGCCATCTCCGCACTTGAGCTTGTTAAACCGGCAGCTCCCATATCCTGAATGCCGACTAACGCATCGCATTGGATGACTTCCAGGCATGCTTCAAGCAAGAGCTTCTCCATAAACGGATCGCCGACTTGAACGGCAGAACGCTTTTCTTCAGACGAATCAGACATTTCTTCAGAAGCAAACGTAGCGCCGTGGATTCCGTCACGCCCTGTTTTTGCTCCTACGTACATGACTGTGTTGCCGACACCCTTCGCCTGGCCTTTTTTGATATCTTCATGGTTGATTAGACCGACGCACATTGCGTTGACGAGCGGATTTCCTTCATAACTGCTGTCAAACTGCACTTCTCCGCCGACTGTCGGGATGCCGATACAGTTGCCGTATCCGGCGATACCCGCTACTACTTCTTCAAACAAGTACTTCACGCGCGGTGAAGTCAGTTCGCCAAATCGAAGAGAGTTCAATACAGCGATCGGACGGGCACCCATTGAGAAAACGTCACGGATAATGCCGCCTACGCCAGTCGCAGCGCCTTGGTAAGGTTCGAGAGCTGATGGGTGGTTATGCGATTCAATTTTGAACACAACCGCTTGGTTGTCACCGATATCAACGATTCCGGCGCCTTCCCCCGGACCTTGCAGCACACGCTCGCCGCTTGTCGGGAATTTACGCAGAATCGGCTTTGAGTTTTTGTAGCTGCAATGCTCTGACCACATGACAGAAAAGATTCCGATTTCTGTGTAGTTCGGCAATCTGCCAAGAATGGATTCAATCAATGCAAACTCATCATCACTGACACCCATTTGCTGATACAGTTTCTCTTCTTTTATTTGTTCTTTACTTGGTTCAAGCAGTAGTGACATGAGTTTCCCTCCAATTTTTCACGATAGACTGAAACAATGTAAGACCGTCGGCGCTTCCAAGCAGTTCATCAACCGCGCGCTCAGGATGAGGCATCATGCCTAATACGTTGCCTTTCTCATTCACGACACCGGCAATGTCGCTGACACTTCCGTTCATATTGGAGCCATATGTGAACGCGATTTGATTGTTAGCTTTCAATGAAGCAAGCGTTTCGTCATCACAATAAAAATTTCCTTCACCGTGGGCAACCGGGATGGTAATCGATTGGCCCTTTTCGTAGGAAGAAGTGAATAAGGTTTCGTCGTTCTGAACAATCAATTCAGCCGGACGGCAAATGAACTTCAAATCTTTGTTGCGTCTCATTGCGCCTGGCAGAAGGCCGAGCTCCTGTAAAATCTGGAATCCGTTGCAGACGCCAAGAACAGGTTTTCCTTCAGCCGCCGCCTGTTTGACAGCTGGCATAATATTCGCAAATCGGGCGATAGCGCCGCATCTTAAATAATCGCCGTAAGAAAATCCTCCCGGGATTAACACGCCGTCGAAGCCGTCAAGGCTTGTTTCCTCATGCCAGACGTATTCCACTTCATGGCCAAGCTCATCCTTTACAGCATGATACATATCGATATCACAGTTGGAGCCGGGTAACACAATCACCGCAAATTTCACTGTGCGACTACCTCCTCAACCTCGTATCTGTAATCTTCAATTACTGTATTCGCAAGAAGTTTTTCGCACATTTCTTTCACCAGTACGTCAAGATCGCGGTCAGATTTTTCAATGGTAAGCTCCATGTATTTTCCGATGCGCACATCTTGAACTTCGTTGTAAGTCATACTGTGCAAGGCATGCTGGACAGCGCTCCCTTGTGGATCTAGCACACTTTCTTTTAAGCTGACATAAACTTTCACTTTATACATGATGAATGCCTCCCAGTCTTTTGAAAATCTCTTCGTATGCGTCGGTTAAGCTTCCCAGATTGCGCCTGAATAAATCTTTGTCCAGCTTTTCGTTCGTGTCTTTATCCCACAAGCGGCATGTGTCAGGAGAAATTTCATCCGCCAATAGCACTTGCCCGTCTGCATCTAAACCGAATTCAAGCTTGAAATCTATTAATCTGACATGACAATCGTCAAAAATGGCCTGAAGCTCTTCATTTACTGTTTTTGTAATGGACTTGATCGTTTCTACCTGCTTAGAGTTTGCCGCTTTTAAAAGCCAAATATGATCTTCTGTGATGAGCGGATCACCCAGCGCGTCATCCTTGTAGTAAAACTCGATAATCGGCTGTTCAAGCTCCGTGCCTTCTGGAATGCCGAGACGTTTGGACATGCTTCCTGCCACAACATTTCTGACGACGACTTCAAGCGGCACAATCGTCACTTTTTTAATAAGCTGCTCTGTTTCAGATATGCGCTCGATGAAGTGGTTGTTAATCCCCTTAGTATGAAGGTGTTTGAAAATCAGGCTTGAAATCTCGTTATTTAAGCGTCCTTTGCCGCTGATTTCTGCTTTTTTCTCGCCGTTAAAAGCAGTGGCGGAGTCTTTATACACGACATACAGCGTGTTTTCGTCATCGGTTTTGTAGATCTTTTTTGCTTTTCCTTCGTATAAAAGTTCATTCTTCACAATATTCACGGAAGGCCTCCTAACCCGAATGTTGGGAATTTTCAAACTGCGACGACTTAGAAGAAGCCGCCTAAAAGCTTCTTCTATGCCAAACCTAAACGTTCAAAGATCAGATCAACATTTTTCAGATGGTAGTTGTAATCAAAGCAGTCAGCGATTTTTTCCGGAGAAAGACGGGACGTGATTTTCTCTTCCGCTTCCACAAGCTCACGGAACGGCACTTGTTTTTCCCACGCCTCCATTGCTTTTGGCTGCACTGTATCATAGGCTTCTTCACGAGTCAGGCCTGTGTCAATCAAGGCAAGCAGTACGCGCTGAGAATAAATAAGGCCGAGCGTGCGGTCCATGTTGCGCTTCATGTTTTCCGGGAAGACCGTTAAATTTTTCACGATGTTGGAGAAACGGTTCAGCATGTAGTTCAGTGCGATTGTCGCATCCGGAAGAATAATCCGTTCTGCTGAAGAATGAGAAATATCGCGTTCGTGCCATAATGGAACATTTTCGTAAGCCGTCATCATGTAGCCGCGGATGACGCGCGCAATGCCTGTCATGTTCTCAGAGCCGATCGGATTGCGTTTGTGCGGCATTGCAGATGAACCCTTTTGCCCTTTCGCGAAAAATTCCTCAACTTCACGTGTTTCACTCTTTTGCAGACCGCGAATTTCCACCGCGAACTTCTCGATGCTTGTCGCGATCAAAGCAAGTGTCGCCATATAGTCAGCATGGCGGTCGCGCTGAAGGGTTTGGGTTGAAATCGGTGCTGCTTTCAATCCGAGCTTCTCACAGACATATTGCTCAACAAATGGGTCAATGTTCGCGTATGTGCCGACCGCGCCGGAAATCTTCCCAACCTCGATGCCTGCTTTCGCTTGTTTAAAACGCTCAAGGTTACGTTTCATTTCCTCATGCCAAAGCGCAAGTTTTAAACCGAATGTTGTCGGCTCAGCGTGTACGCCGTGTGTGCGCCCCATCATGACTGTGTATTTATGCTCTTTCGCTTTTTCTTTTATGATGTCAACAAATCTCTCAAGGTCCTTGAGCAGAATATCGTTTGCCTGTTTTAATAAGTAAGAAAGCGCAGTGTCCACAACGTCAGTTGACGTTAATCCGTAGTGCACCCATTTTCTTTCTTCGCCCAGTGATTCGGAAACGGCGCGTGTAAAAGCGACAACGTCATGGCGCGTGTCCTGTTCGATTTCTAAAATGCGGTTGATGTCAAATGACGCGTTCTCGCGCATAACCTTTACGTCTTCTTTCGGAATGACGCCAAGCTCCGCCCACGCTTCACAGGCAAGAATCTCAACCTCCAGCCATGCTTGAAATCTGTTTTCATCCGTCCAAATCGCGGACATTTCAGGTCTTGAATAACGTTCGATCATTCTGCTTGTCCTCCGTCTCTATTCATCCATTTATTTGTAATCTCCTGAATCCAGTGGTCTTCAGGCTGCTTCATAAATGTAATATGCCCCATTTTGCGGCCTTTTTTGATTTCATGTTTTCCGTATATATAGAGCTTTGCTTCTTTTATAAGCTCCGGCTCTTCCTCCACAAGCTTCACTTCATCGCCAAGTAGATTTACCATCATGCCCGGCTTCAGCAAATCTGTTTTCCCGAGCGGAAGGCCGCACACCGCTCTAATATGCTGTTCAAACTGGCTCGTTTCGCAAAGATCCAGCGTATAATGCCCTGAATTGTGCGGTCTCGGCGCCAGTTCATTGACCAAAAGCTCTCCGTCTTCGGTCAGGAACATTTCAACAGCGAGCGGCCCGACAAGGTTAAGCTCGCCTGCAAGCTTAACGGCCAGCTCAGCAGCCTTCTTCTGAATTCCTTCCCCCACCCGCGCAGGCACGATGCTTTGGAATAGAATATTGTTGTAATGTATGTTTTCAGCTGCCGGAAATGCAGAAACTTCGCCGTTTACCGATCTGACGACAATGACCGACAGTTCCATTTTAAAAGAAACCCAGCTTTCGAGAATGCAAGTTCCGTGTTCTAAAAGAGCGGCAGCCTGCTCCATTTGCGCCTCTTCCTTGATCACAAATTGGCCTTTGCCATCATATCCGCCGCGGCATGTTTTCAGTACTGCGGGAAGCCCCAGATCCTGTACCGCCTGTTTCAGTTCATCCTTTGATTTGACGATTTTGTACGGCGCGACTTCACAGCCCGCGTCTTGAATGGCTTTTTTCTCTGTTTCACGGTTTTGGGTAATGAGCAGCAGCTCACTTCCTTGCGGGAGATACGCATGATCTTTTAGCCAATGCAGCGCATCATAGTCGATGTTTTCAAATTCATACGTGATGATGTCGCTGATTTCAGCCAATTTCCGAATCGCTTCACGGTCATTGTAATGAGCGGTAATCTCAACATCCGCAACCTGGCCGCACGGCGAATCTTTCACTGGATCAACGACCGCGACTTTATACCCCATTTGTTTAGCGGACACAGCCATCATTTTCCCAAGCTGGCCGCCGCCGATGATGCCGATGACAGCTCCCGGATAGATCGTTTGTTTAGACAAGCTGATCACTGCTTTCTAACACCGCCTGTTTTATTTTTTCTCTCCTATCATCCAGCTTACGGGCAAGGTCCGCGTCAAAAGCTGACAACATCTGCGCCGCTAACAGGCCTGCGTTCACAGCGCCCGCTTTGCCGATGGATGTTGTCGCAACAGGCACGCCTCCAGGCATCTGGACGATGGAAAGAAGTGAATCGAGTCCGTTCAGCGCCTTAGACTGAACCGGAACTCCGATGACCGGCAGTGTCGTTTTTGCAGCCGTCATCCCCGGCAAGTGCGCCGCCCCTCCGGCTCCGGCGATGATCACCTTGATGCCTCTTTCTCTCGCAGTCTCAGCGTATTCAAACATGAAATCAGGCGTCCGGTGAGCGGAAACGACCTTTTTTTCGTACGGAACATTAAGTTCGTCAAGTATGTCGCATGCGTTTTTCATTGTCTCCCAATCGGAAGTGCTTCCCATGATGATTCCTACTAGCGGCTGCATTCTGTTCCCACCTTCTCATGCTTTTGTTTTCAGAAAATAAAAAATACCCGCTCTGCATTGCACTTATGAGGAAGCAATACAAACCGGGCATGGTACATGTATCGTCAGTCGTTCGCTTCTGCGATATATCCATGTCAGTTTTATCGATCACTTTCCTGCATAGTCCGGCAATTTACGGTTGCCGGGTAGAAACTTATGGGCCATATTCCCAAGATTATATGAGGTCGTGTTTTGATTTCATGTTTATCTTAACAACGGACATGGATAATGTCAACGATATTATCGAACGATACAAAAATTGATTCTGTTAATGTTCGTGTTTTAGATCAGTTTCCCTTCAAAAATGATTTTTCTCCCGCATGGAACGATCTGAATTGACCCATTTTCCTTTTTCTCCATAAAAATAGGCTCCTCCATTCGCCGTACAGGCAAATATCCTTCCTCTTTCATTTGCTGAAGCACAGCGTCAATCGTTTGCTGCTCTGTCACTTCAAACTTTTTCTTCTTCGGCTTTGCCATTATTCTTTAATTCTCCTCTTCTTCACCGCTTTGACCCAGAAGCCGCCGTGGATTGTTTTTGGTTCATACGCAATAATAAAGGCTTTTGAATCAATTGTCTTAATCGTATCATACAGCTGGAGTTCATACTTTCTCGGTGTCAGAATCTGAAGGGCTGTACGGTCGCCTTCAAGTCCGCCGGCCACCCAGTTTGTCACGCCGTAGCCTTTTTCACGGAGCTGCCTTGGAAGATCAACATCCAGCTCCTTCGTAATCACATTGACCATAATATAGCCAAGCGCCAACTTTTCTTCTATTTTCATGCCGACAATGACGCCAAGACCGTATCCAAGCGCGTACGCAATTACGTTTTGAATCTGGTCTAAGTTATCAAGCACCAGACTCAGCCCTGTCACATAAACCAGTATCTCAATCGTACTAATACCGCCAGCTAAATACCTCTGGCCTTTCAGCGTTAAAATCATTCTTATCGTGAAAAATGACACGTAGACAATATTAATAATGAGAATTATGAGTGCCATAGCTATCCCATTTGATAAGATGGTTTGCATCATTTCATTTCATCTCCCTACTCTTCAGCATGCATAAAGCATTCATATTCTACTAGAGAAACACGCCGTTTTCAATCAACCGATGCCCTAAACCGCTTGAAAAAATGTCAACACGCTTTATCAGATTAAACAGTAGTAGCTTACCCTTTTTCTAACCTTTTCAACATCAAAACAAAAAAGCCCGCTTTTCAGCAGACTCATCTCTTCTCATATCTATTGTCAGATCTCTTTTTTCATTTTCAGAAGGGACTTGTATTCTTTTTCAAGCTCACTCAGTGTATAGTCAGCAAGCTGTTCCCCTCTTCCCTGATAAAATTCCGAGAGCAGTAATTTGGTTTTTAAAAATTGCTTCTTTTGATTAATCGCTCGGCGAAGTACTTCAGCCATGTCCATCATCCTCCTTACACATAAAGGTTTGTACGCTGGACGTTTACAGCATTTTCACCATCATACACGGATTAATCCTACAAATCAACTATGTTTTTTAGATATATTTGTAAAAAGTGTGACATAAAAAAACCGGCTATGAACACCGGTTTTTTTCATTAAAGCGGAATCAGCGACGCCGTGAAATATTCAGAGATAAACGGCCAGGTCACTGCCGTAAACAGCAGCCCTACAGCAACTACCGCAAACACACAATAGATATAGTCAATCGGTGCGTCCTGTGCGGCCTGATACAGACGCTGGACATACAGCGCCATCATGAAAAAGATCGAAAACAAGATCAGCACTGTAAACAGAACTGTTAGCATCGGGATATTTACGATCGCAAAGATCAGCCAAAGGAGTGAAACAGCAATTACCGGCACTAACAATGAGCCTACACCGGCAGCAATTCCTCTGAACGTCACCTTCTGCTTCATCATATAGCGGGAAACGGCCCATATGGCAAAGACCATTACCGCGAAAAAGAGAAGCAAATACACAAGAACGACTAAAAATCCGTCATAGAAAGCGTGATGGCGTTCTCCAAACCCGAGCGGCCGATTCCAGCTGGCCTTTAACTGAAACCAGTTCCCGATTGAAAAGATCAAACTGAATATAAGCATTGAAATCAGGCCATACTTATAATGAGAAAAACCATCCGTAACAACGGTTTTCGCTGGTGATTTTAAAATTGAGAACGCAAAACCACAATACCTGTTGATGGCTGCCCATACAGACGCAAGCTTGTCTTTAACAGTTGATTCACCGCGTTCCTTATGCAGTTTCTGCTTTTGTTTTTTCTTCTGCTTGCTTTGCCTGCTCGCCTTTCTGGACATTCTCGATAGCGGCTCTTCATCTGCATCTATTCTTTCACTCTGGTTAACTTCTTCTTCATACATTTCTTTTCTTTCTTCCGTCATGTCAGCAACTCCTATCAAAAAAATACAGCGGAATACCATTCAGCAAGAAAATAAAACACTTATATAAGGTACCGAAGCCTTCCTGAACAGTCAAGTTATTTCCTTTTACATCATGCATGGCGGCACATCTACATGACGGTATATCCTATGAAATGGTTTTACCCTTTGCAACAAAAAAACCAGCTGCATCAGCAGCTGGTTTCATTCCTTATTTTAAGAAGATAAAGTACAGGATAAACACCACAAACAGTCCGTACATGATCGGATGAACCTCTTTTGCTTTTCCTTTGCACACCATTGTAATTGGATAGAAAATAAATCCAATCGCAATCCCGGTCGCGATGCTGTATGTTAACGGCATCATGATCATGGTAAGGAAAGCGGGAACGGCCACCTCGAACTTATCCCAAGCGATTTTGCCAAGCGGCGCCACCATCAATGCACCGACAATAATCAGTGCCGGAGCTGTTACATTTGAGGTAACGACTGATAGAAGCGGTGAGAAAAACGTAGCCAGTAAAAAGAGAATGCCTGTTACAATTGCCGCAAATCCTGAACGGGCGCCCGCAGCGACACCTGAGCTTGATTCCACGTAAGAAGTTGTGGTTGACGTACCGAGCATGGCGCCGATCACAATGGAAGATGAATCAGCCAAAAGCGCACGGCCCGCACGCGGCAATTTATTTCCCTTCATTAAACCTGCTTGAGTTGCCACAGCAACAAGTGTCCCCGCCGTATCAAAAAACCCGACAAACAAGAATGTTAAAATGACGATCAGCATTTGCACGGAGAAAATATCCGGCAGGTGAATCCATGCTTGTCCGAAAGTCGGCTCAAGGCTCGGCACACTGCCGATGATTTGAGTCGGAACCGGAACCAAACCGAAAATCATGCCGGCAACTGCTGTTAACAGCATCCCGATAAACACACCCGCGTTCACGCGAAGCACCATTAAAATAACCGTTACAATCACACCGAAAATTGTTAACAGCACAGGACCGCTGTGAATGTTTCCAATGGTGACGAGTGTAGAAGGGTTAGAAGTAATAATTCCGGAACCTTGTAACCCAACGAATGTAATAAACAATCCGATCCCCGCGCCGACAGCCAGTTTCAGCTCTGGCGGAATGGCGTTGATGATTTTTTCACGAAAACCTGTTAACGAAAGAGCAACAAAGATAAGACCTGAAATGAAAACACCAGACAAAGCGGCCTGCCATGAAATGCCCATGCCGAGGACGACAGAAAACGCAAAAAACGCGTTCAGCCCCATACCTGGCGCGATGGCGATCGGATACCTCGCGATCAACCCCATTAAAATACAGCCTGCTGCAGATGCCAGCGCTGTCGCTGTAAAGACCGCGCCTTGATCAATTCTCAGCGCCTCCGGAAAATCTTTCACGCTCTCCAAAGCAAGCGTAATCGGATTGACGAACAGAATATATGCCATCGATAAAAAAGTCGTTAATCCGCCAATGATTTCATTGCGATAGCTGGTGCCCAGCTCATCAAACTGAAAATACGTTTTCAAGCTATTTGACTCCCTTCACTCTTTGCTATTTATCCTGCCCTGAAATCGCCAAATAAAAAACGCCCCAATGCATTTTGGGACGCTTGACTACAGACGGATTCCAGTTTGAATAAATAAACGTGTCTTATTTATATCAAACGAAAGAAATGTTTACGTAGTCAAGCCATTTACGGTAGCTTGGTAGAGACTTGCGAGCCATATCCCCGCGATTATACGAATTCATCTTATTTGATTTCTGTGTCTATTGTACCAATTGCGACATGAAATGACAATATAAATAACGAACATTACTTATTAAAAAAATTGGTTTATTCGTCTATTGACTTAATTGGTATAAATGATAAAAAAACCGTATGCATGACTGCATACGGCTTTTCAGCTTATGATGACTTTTTTTCACCAGGCTGCTTCACCTGATGCACTGGTACAGTAAATGAGAATGGCTTTAGTTGAATAAGATCATTTATAACACCTTTATCGATATACAGACCATACTTATCAAACTCGAAATGTTTTAAAGACAGCTTATCAAGATAGGCATCATCCAGTTCAAAAGTGGATACCATTTCGGCAGTGTTCATATTTTTCACTTTAGCTGTATTTGCTTTCAAATAATAACCTTCTTCATAATAAGCCAACGGATCAGCCCATGATTTCATTTTTTTCATATCACCAAGGCCAATCATTTCACCTATATTCACTAAATCATTTTCATTCATGCTTGAGGTATCAATTCCAGTGAAGCGGTATTGCACCAATACTTTTCTTCCTTCTTGTTTCATGTTATTGATTTCAATCCCTATGTTTTGATGGTTTGTTTTTGAAACATGAAACGGCATCTCTGCATTTAGCGGGACGATTTCACTGCCCTCTGCCTCGGATTTAATATATGCTCTTAATGTTAGCTTTTTCGCTTTTGGATTGATTGGTGATTCTAACTGTGTTTGTCCTTTTACTCTTACCGTTCTCTCGTTTATTTTTTTGCGGTCTCCAAGCACGATGTTTGACATTGTCATCTCATATATGTTTCCTAAATCATCCTTGACTTCATCAATTGCCACCGTATCATTTTTTGCTATGCCTTGGTAATCTATTGTAAATTGAAGGACAGATCCGAGCTTTCCATTCTCCACTTGAATATTGGAAAATTGATAACGATTATGATAAGCGGATACCACTTTTGAGCTTTCTAAATAATTTGCTTTCTTTTTGATAATTGGCAGTTTGAACCTCCAATTTCCCTGTATTTCGTTGATATGAGTAATCACAAAGGGTACGGTTTCCCCATTTTTTATTTGAATGCCATTTGTATAAATCCTTAATTGTCCTGCATATTGTTTATTATTTATTTTTTTAAGCATTAAGGAATCATAGTTAATTGAAAAATTGTTGTTATAACTCCCTTCGTCCACATCATACATGAGCTCTTTTTCATCAGACTGGAGGTTATCAACAGTAAAGTTATAGACAAGCTGTCCGGCATCGTAATAGGAGCTGTTTACAGAAACGGTGATTCCTCTGGATTCAGCCTTTTCATTCAAAGCTGTGACCAAATTGCTTTTAAACAATGATAGACCAACTTTATCTTGAAAATCCTTATAAATTTGTCCGACAATGGGGATGCTTCCCATCGCTTTGTTTACAGAGGGAAGAAAAAGACCAGATGATAAATACAATATACATACCACAGCAGCAATAGCCATTCCATTTGTAATGGTTCGTCCCCATTTAAAACGGCGTCTGCTGTTCCTGTCATTTTCAGCGCGAACAACAGCTTGATGTATTGCCTTTTTGAGTGCTTTCTTTGGCACTGCTATATCATCATACATCTGCTTCACTTGGTGTTTGTCCATTTGTTTTGAACCTCCTTTTCCAACTCCTGCTTCAATGCTTTTCTCGCTCTATGTAAATGGGTTTTGATCGTGCCTTCTGCCATTCCCGTTTGTTCAGCTATCATTGAAATCGAATAATCTTGAAAATAATAGAGCTGAATCGTGAGCTGAACATGTTCATCAAGTGAATCAATCGCATTTCGCAAATCCATGTGTTCCTCAATATTGGCTTGATCGGTTCCAGTATCATGCTGCTGCTCAAACGGAACCAAATCGCCTTTCTTTTTATTCATGGCAAAAATGGAATTGATCAATATTCGGGTTAGCCATGTTAAAAAATACTTTGGCTCTTTTAGTTTTTCTATATGAATAAAAGCTTTATAAGCCGTTTCCTGTACAGCATCAAGCGCATCTTCTTTGTTTCTTAAATAGAGATAGGCTGTTTTATATAACGTCTCCTGATGTGCCAGCATAAGCTTTTCAAAGGCTCGCGTATTTCCTTTTCTTGCCTTTGTAATCAATCTTTCTTCCTTCACCTTATCCACCTCCTATCTTGTTAGATATAAAAACCACAGAAACGGTTTCAAAAAGGTACAAAGAAACGCCCCTTTTTTTGTAAAAGGGACGTTTTTCTACTCGCTATTTACTTATTCCCACTCAATAGAGCGGATAGGGCTTATAAAGGCTGTTGTTATCGCATTGCTTGCTAAGGTGTCCCCAATACCTTGGAGACAGTTTTGGTGACAATTGTTTCACCGCTTGATTACCTACAAATGCAAATTGCTCGGGTTCTAATAGTTTCGTTATTCTTGCCATCTTACTCACCATCAAGAACGATTCCTGAAGAGAACTCTAAGGTTTCTTGAACTGTGGAGGAATCAGTTGCTTCCTGCACTTGGGTAATTTCTGCAAGTTGAGCCATAGTTTTTTGACCATCACCCTTAGTATAAAATTTCAGCCCGCTAATTCGAACGTTCTTTGAATCATCTTCAAATTCCATTTCTGCTTGATGGTCGGTCATGTATAATAGCAAGTCTTGTTTCCATAACTCACTGACAAACCTGTCACCGCTCATTCCTTTTGGTTCAATGAATATTTGAAAATAAAACTCGTTATCCTCAAGAAATAAAATAAAGTCGGGTTGAAAGCCTTGTAAGTGCATTTCTACTGTTTCTCCTGCACGATTGATCCGTGAGCCATATTGGTGCAGTTTAACTTTTTCACTTTTGGCTGACTCACGATGCATATTTTCATCCATACGGAACAAGTAGACAGCCTTGTTATACTTTTGTTTCAACTCATCTACATGGGCTTTAATGCGCTCTATCAACTCGAACTCAAGCTTATTGACAATTGCTTTTTCATATACGTAAAATTCATCATTCATTTCATAAGCAGCAACCTTTTGTGTTGTTTCGTTCAATAGGTTTGCGGTGTCATACTCTGGAACACGCTTGTTGTAATTCGTTAGGTATTCTCTAATCGGATAGCCGATAAATCTATTGGTCCCCCGTTGCTTGACGTAACCTGACTTGAATTTCACTTCATATTCTTTCAATATATCGATGGTTACTTTCAAAATCTCATCTGGAGAAATATCTGACGCTTTGTATTCTTTAGGAACAGTCAAGTAGAGCTTCAAATTCCCTCCATTTAACCATTTTTCTCCATAGATAAATTCTTTCATAGAAGTCAGGAGGGGAAGATACTTTTTCAAATTATCAAACTTGTAAAACTCCAAGCGTTGGATGGCTTTCTTAATGAAACGAATATCAAATTTTTCAATACCGATAGTTTTTGTTTCAATATTTTCAACAGTAGCTTTATAAGAAACTTCCCGACTACCATAGTTCAAACTTCGGGAAATATCTGACTTATGGTTAATGCCATATTTTTCAATAGAGTCGAACCATTCGTCTGATACATCCTCGGCCTCGTTATAATAGATTTTCCCTGTTTTATAGGTATCTGTTTTCTTGAAGGAAGGTTTAACTTTAATTTCAATAGGCGGATTTTTCTTATCTTGTCCCGTTGGTAAATCCATTTGTTCCAAAGAGCCCACTAGCTGTTTCAAATATTGAGGTTCATTCATTGTATGGTAGTGGAGGGTTTCTAAAAATAATTGCTTATTTGAAGAATCATTGTCATATCTCCGCTGATAGCTTTTCTCACCTTCAATTTCAAATGGATAATACCTTGCACCTCGTCCAATCAATTGAGCTTCAACCATTGTAGCGTTCTTATTCGTGCCTGCTTCTTTTTCGATACGAACAATATCATATAGATTGAGCACATCCCACCCCTCTGTAAGTTTTGCCACAGCAAAAACTACACGATAGAGATTATTAGGGTTTTCGAGCGTGTTCAAGGCTTCATACTGACCTTTTTCAAGCATATTGCCACTGGCATCGTTGGCATTCAAAACATTTCGTGGGTCAAAGTCCTGTTTAATCTCACGAACAATCTTTGCTAAATCATTTTCATTTTGCAGGTAGAAATTATAAGCCAACTTTAGTGCAGAGCTTTCATTACTATCCAATGCTTGCTGACGTTGGATGAATGATACTAGATCACTTACGTTTAGATTGGTAATGAGTTCATTAAAGACTTTTGTTGCTTCAAGTGAGATTGCAACTTTTGGTGATTTGAACATAATCACGGGCTTGAACGATCCCGTGACACCCTCAGCATAGGCACGATATTTTCGGAATTGTGAGAGTAACACCACGTTCAGCATTTTATCTTCATCACTTGCGGATGTTTCAATACGCTTAACCTGCTTAGAGTACCCATCAAACATAAGTTTGTTTAACGGATAACGGTAAACGACTTTATCACGATACTTGTTGTAAATTGCTTCCTTGTCAAAATCCACTGTTGCCGTGAACTCTAGCAATAGATTCTTTTTCTCCTTTTCATCCCTAGCCCTTAGAATCTTATTGATAGCAGATTCCCAAGTGTTCTCAGCTTCTTTTTCTGATTTTGTGCTTGCGGAATAGTGATGAGCTTCATCAGCCAAAACAACTACAGGGTGATTTTCATAATCAGATAAACCCATTGTATTCTCTTTTAACACAAACAAATCATCTGATACCTTTTGCACGGATGAAAGCTTGATATAAATGGTATTATTTTGGCGAACATGAGGAAAACGCTCAACTTGTCGAATATAAATTCGTTGTCCGTCAATCTCAATTTTTTCTTGAAAAAGATATTTCTCACTATTTTGATTTACCAAATTATCCTTCGTTTTCATAAGGACGGAATTTGTATTTACCGTAAACAAGAAATTCTGATACTTAAGTTCCTGATAAAGGTAGAGAATTAGACCCGCCATTAAATCCGTTTTCCCTGAACCAGTCGCCATATTAAACAGAACGTGTTGAGGACTGGGATTGATCTGGGTTTGCGTATAGTGATAGTTACGCATTGCTTCATCCTGATAATCACGTAACGTATGGAGTAAATTTTGATTGATATACTCTGGAATAACGTATCCTTGATGATGACTAAATAAGTTTTGTTCTGCTTTCTTAGCTTGCTCAATTAAAGGAAATTTACGAGCATTAGCAGGAGTTTTCTTTGCTCTTGCCATATTACTCACCACCTTCATAGAACGCTTTGTTAAAATCGTAGTCCTCGTCAGAAATTAAGTCACGGACATTCTTATCATCAATTTCCGAGTAGTTATAGTAAAGTCCATTCTTATCAAGCAATTTGATTAACAGACGTTTATTTTCATCAAAGCCTTCAGTCCAATCAATTTTTGATAAGTCAGCACGGAAGGTAATATCCGCAGGTTCATCTGTATCAGTACCTAATAGCATACGTTTGTAAACTGATTTGAGTTCGTCAACGGTCTTTGAGTGGATAATATCTTGGAGGTAACCCATATTTTTAGGGAATAGTTCTGCATAGACAAATGAACCACCACCTTGCCAGTTAACGTCTTTAGAAATACCACCTTGCTCACCTTCAATAACTTTTTGTAATCTTGGAACAGATACGGTATTGATATAGTCCATTTGTTCAATACCAATGAAACGACGATTCATTTTCATTGCTACAGCTTGTGTAGTAGCTGAACCCATATGAAAATCCAAAACTAAATCTTGTTCATCCGAACCTATTTTGATAATTTCGCTTAATAAGTTTTCTGGTTTCGGGAAACTAAAAATTTTCCCATTAAAAAGTTTCTGTAATTCTTCTGTTCCCCTGCGATTGGAAAACTTTGCATCCTGCCAAATTGTACGAGGAATCTGCTGTTTCGGTCTCATTTTCTGAGCAATTCTATAAGTGCCATCAGCTTTTATTTGTCCAACTAGTTCAGTCTTTCCTAATGCCTTGGATTTCTCTTTTCCCCAACGCCAAACAAATTGAGTTCCATCTGTTTTAGAGATTGGAGGATAAACCTCAACCGTATGCTGCTCATCTTTTTCTAAAGAAACTGTACTATATCCTTTCTCATCTATGTTTTCAGAGACATAGAATGGATAATATAGATTAGGACGATTTCCCTTATGAAACGCTGAGTTACTATTAAATAAAGGATGGAGATAGTACTTACTAAATTCATCTTCTTGTTTAAACTTAGTATCAGATACATCTAATGCAAAGGTTTTCGCTGATTCTAATTCCTTTGCATACGCATGGATGTATTCATGCGTCTGTGCAAAGGAGCCGTAATCACGTCCGTTTGGAGCTGATACATTGATTACCGTGCCTAGATAAGCTTTTTCAAAAATCTCATCCATTAATAGCTTTAACTCCGCAAACTCATTCCTATCAATGCTGACGAAAATAACACCATCATCCGTCAGTAATTCTCTTGCAATCTCCAATCGATTCTTCATGAAAGTAAGCCACGCTGATTGATTGAATTTATCGTTATATGAAAAGCTGTCATTTCCAGTATTGTAAGGTGGGTCAATATAAATCAGTTTCACCTGACCTGTATAGAATTCTTTTAATGTATGCAAAGCCAACAAATTATTTCCTTTGATAATCAGATTGTCTTTCTCCTTATCAAAAGAAACAACACCATTATCGACACTGACTGACGAATTATCCCCGAAACGTTTAACATTCGTCAATATTTTCATATCAAAAAGACGGTCAATCTCATCCTTTTCAATGACCTCGTTTAAAAAGGCATCATCATAGCCATCTTCGCTATTTTCCTTTGTCATGGAAGCAGTAAGCACACCATCTTTGAACGGAAAATCTAACACCACGTCTTGGCTGTCCTGTAAGAACTTCCCTTTTGAAGCTAACCCGACACGATTTTCATACTTGGTGTAACTTGTATCCCAGTAATCATTGTAGAGAATCGCTTCCTCAAGTTGTTCAATTTGAAATAACTTCTGTCCTGCAACTTCCTTGATAAAATGTTGCTTGATAAATTCCACTTCAAATAACTTGCTAAGAAGTGTTTCATCATAATTCCGTAAATCATCCGTGAGTTTTGAACGGTTCAATTCTTCCCCAACTAAGTATTTTCCGTCAAAAGAAGATAACGCCTTTTTTAGTTCATCAAAAATCTTTGGTTCAACCTTTGCCATTTCATTCATTCCCTTAACAATATTTATTTCTAATTATAACATTGAAACCAATCCCCATATAGGCAAACCACAGAAAGAAAAAACTCCCACCGACTATCATTCGGTGAGAGTTTTTTGGCTACAATCTTGGAGACATATCAAATGATTTTTCAACTCCAAAAGTCACTTGAGTTTTACCTAAATGGCATAAAACCAATGTTTTCGGTCGTATAAAGTGTCACTAGTTTATTCCCACTCAATCGTCGCAGGCGGCTTACTTGTAATATCGTACACCACGCGGTTAATGTGCTTCACTTCGTTTACGATACGTGTCGAAATGACTTCAAGCACATCCCACGGGATACGCGCCCAGTCAGATGTCATGCCGTCGATTGATGTAACGGCGCGGATTCCGATTGTGTAATCATATGTTCTTGCGTCACCCATAACACCAACGCTGCGGATGTCAGGAAGAACAGTGAAGTATTGCCAGATATCACGCTCTAACCCGTGATTCGCAACTTCTTCACGTAAAATCGCATCTGATTCACGAACGATTTCAAGCTTTTCTTCTGTTACTTCGCCAAGAACACGGATTCCGAGTCCCGGTCCTGGGAAAGGCTGGCGCCAAACGATGTCATCGGGAATGCCGAGCTCTGTGCCAAGCGCGCGCACTTCATCTTTGAAGAGCGTGTTTAACGGCTCGATCAGTTCAAACTGCATGTCTTCTGGAAGCCCTCCGACATTGTGGTGAGATTTGATCGTTTGCGCCGTTGCCGTACCGCTCTCGATGATATCAGTGTAAAGCGTTCCTTGTGCAAGGTAGTCGATGCCTTTGAGCTTGTCCGCTTCATCATCGAACACGTAAATGAATTCATTGCCGATGATTTTGCGTTTTTGCTCAGGATCAGAAACGCCTTTTAGTTTATTTAAGAATCTATCTTGTGCGTCTACTTTAATGACGTTCATGTTAAAGCCTTCACTGAATGTTTTCATAACCCCTTCAGCCTCGCCTTTACGGAGAAGGCCATGGTCTACAAAGATACAAGTCAGCTGGTCGCCGATCGCTTTATGAATCAAAACAGCAACAACAGAGGAATCAACGCCGCCGCTTAGCGCGCAAAGAACCTGCTTGTCTCCGACCGTTTCACGGATTTTTTGCATTTCGATTTCGATAAAGTTCTCCATTGACCATTTGCCTTCACATTCGCAAACGCCGAATACAAAGTTTTTCAAGAGATCATTGCCATATTCAGAGTGGCGCACTTCCGGGTGAAACTGAACGCCGTACCATTTTTTGTCCGCTTTGCTCATCGCTGAGTTTGGGCAGTGATGGCTTGTCGCGTCAACAGTGAAGCCTTCAGGAACTTCCACAACCAAATCGCCGTGGCTCATCCAAACCACTTGTTCGTTCGGAAGATCTTTGAACAAATCAGGTGTGCCTTCGATGTGGATGTTTGCTTTTCCGTATTCACGCTGGCTTGCCGCTTCGACTTTACCGCCAAGGTAATGAGTCATCAGCTGCATGCCATAGCAAATTCCCAATACAGGAATATCAAGCTCGAAGATTTTCTCGTCACAGCGGAAAGAGTTTTCATCATACACACTGTTTGGACCGCCGGATAAAATAATTCCTTTTGGATTCATTTCTTTAATTTCTTCAGCCGTCAATGTATGGGGATGCAG
Source organism: Bacillus sp. K7 (assembly GCF_053903245.1). NCBI lineage: Bacteria > Bacillati > Bacillota > Bacilli > Caryophanales > Bacillaceae > Bacillus > Bacillus sp. K7. The sequence goes on along the minus strand of NZ_CP096406.1, from coordinate 653,153 downwards.
CTCGCTGTATACACCGAATTCACGGATACGGCGTGTAATCAGCTGATTATACTGACTGCCGAAATCAAGGACAAGAATCATTTCATTCACTAACTTTGTCATGGTTGTCACCTAATCTCCTCTAAGTTTTTTGACACAGAAAAAAACGAGGACAGATATGAAGCCGCTCCGCCCTCTTTGGCAAGGCCGTTTGCCGAAGTCCGGCAACTCGCTCCCAGACTCCGATAATATTCACTAATTCTAACAACACGTCGATAAGCGGTCAAGACCATCTTCTTTTAATTAAATTTTCCCATAACTTTCTGGATTCATTCCAAAGTGAAGCCGAATCTTCATTTCTGTAAAGCGCCCGTTCATAGCGTAGTGTCAGCTTTGACATGTCTTCCGATCCATATTTTCCATCGATTCGTTTCGCATAATCACGCAGCGTTTCACTGTCTCTTTTCGGCAGCCCTTTTCTCTTCAGTTGTTTCAGCAGCGCGTCATATGCCTCAAAAAACGCGTGCTGATCGCTGCGCCGCTTCAATTTCCTCACGGCGAAAACAGGAATCCATAACGAGCGGAAAACATACAGCAATACAGCTGCCACCAGGAGGACTGCAAGAACCGCAAGCGCTGCATACAAGCCCGCACCTGCATTGGTATGTGAAGCGGACGGCTTTTTAGAAACAGCTGGCTCCCGTTTTTCCTTTTGTTTTTCTTCTTTTTGCGGCTGTTTTTTCTCTTCTTTCTGTTTCTCTTGTGCTTTCTTCGGCGAGCTGCTGTCATCGCTGCCGGAGTCCTTTGTGTCAGAAGAAGTAAATTCAGCCGGATTTGTAAACCCTTTAGTCGGCTCAAATGTAACCCAGCCCTGTTCCGGGAAATACACCTCTACCCAGGAATGGGCATTGTTATTTGTCACTTCGTAAATGCTGCCATTTTTGTTCCCTGCTTCTTTGTATTCGCCGGACGTATAACCCTTTACCCAGCGGGCCGGAATGCCGGCCGAACGGAGGAGCACCACCATTGCGGAAGAAAAGTTATCACAGTAGCCCATCTTTGTTTCAAACAGAAATTGGTCGACATAATCCTCATGATCCTTAGGAATGGTCACGTTTTCGGTTTCATATGTGAACTCGTTTGAGCCTAAATAGTCCTCTACCGCTTTCACCTTATCAAACATATTATCGTGTTCCTGAGTCAGCTTGGCCGCAAGGGTTCTCACCCGCTCAGGCAGTGATTCTGGCAGCTGCATAAAGCGGTCGCTGAATGTGTATTCCTCACTGTTGTTTCTCACTTTTACCTTTCTCAGCTCATCCAGCTTGTAGACCGGGGAATTGTATGTGATGGTATACCTCCCCATATTTCTGATCTCACCGGCTTGCTCACTGATCGGAGAAATTTGTTCTGTGTTCCCGTTCATTTCAAGTGAGACATCCTGCTTTGGCTTTATGGCCTTCGCACCGATCGGATACATGACATGGTTATACCCGTAGTGTTCATCGACTTTTACACGGACGGTGCTGCGCTCTGTCTCAACCTTGTGGTCAAACCATAGATTTTCAACTTGCCCTCCGCTTAGCTGATAGGACATGCCTGTATCCGTTTCAATCCAGCCTTTTCCGGTATACGTATCCTTCGTTTCCACACGAAAATACGTGCGCTCTTTTCCCTGCCAAGTAAAAACAGGTGTATCATCCTGCTGAAACGGGCCTCCGAGTGATTCATCATGGTTTCCGTATCCGATTTTGCTTTCTCCAGCCGGCACACGTTCTTGATTGGTGATTTTTTTGAGAAAAGGCACCGGATCAGGCCAAGCCGGATCCGACTTTGGAGCCGAAAGTCCGAATCCCACCGCAGCCAAAATAAATACGGATAACGGCAGAAACCATTTGAGGACAGATGTTTTCGGCAACGCGATTCTTTCCATCAGCTTGATGCGTTCTAAGTATAAAAGGCCAAGCATAAAGAAGCCGATCAGCACGATACGGATGACGGCATAAGTGGCATCATATGGCGTAAAGGTATCAAGAATCGTAATATACGCTACTGTCATCATAAAGAAAAATAAGATTCTTCTCTGGTAAATCACCCAATAATGAAGGAGATAGACCAACAGCCACAGCAGCACAAAAAACAGCAGGGTCCGAAATGAAGGAATCATGTCATTCCATTGCCCTGATTGAATCAACGTGATATTCAAATAGACATCCTGTAAAAAAGAGCTGACCCAGCTCAAGTCAAATATGGAGCCTTGATAAAACAGGATGTGTACTGAGATCAACGTAAATAAGACACAAAAAGGAACAGTGACAAACCATCTCATCCTGAAAAAGGTCAGCAGAAACGTCAAGCCGATAAAGACAATAAAAAAGCCTGTATGTTTCGTATCTGTAAAACGGTCAAGCGGCCTGAGCCACTCCCAAAGCAATAAAAACGCCAGAAAATAAAATAACAGCAAGCTCAAACGGCTTCCCTTCTGATCATCGTGCGGCATGTGCACCCGTCACCTCTCTTTCTAAACAACACGCGAAACTCGTCCGCCTCTCATGACCTGAACTCTGATTTGTCGTTTCTTCATCTGCTCGATCATGACATTTTCAGCTTGAGACAGCTCAGCATCTTTCTCTTTTGCCAGGATGACTGTAACCCGGCCGCCCGCGGTTTCCGCGATGTGCAGCAAATCTTCCGTGAACTGTCCTGTGACGAGCACCTTATCAGCCTTGCGGACAGACGGCTTCCCCAGCTCCTCCCGTACATATCGGCTTACCGGGTCAGCCGCATCACAGTGAGTGACGGCTAAATGCCGAAGCATTCGCTTAAAATGCTGCTCTCCCTCTTGAATAGGAAAAAGCGTTTTTTCCTTTCCGACTGAGGCCAGTCCTGCCCCCGCGCCGCTTTGTAAAACAGAATGAAGAATCGAAGCTGACACTGAAACGACCTCTTCGAATGCTTCAGAGGAAGAACGGTCCATCAGAAGAAACAGGTTTTTGCTTCGAGATGGTTCAAATTCCTTCGTCATCAGCTGGCTCCGCCGCGCGGAGGCCTTCCAGTCTAATGCAGCAAACCGGTCTCCCGGCTGATAATTCCGCACACTTGCTGCGACTGTGGAATGGTGCTGATGAACCGGAGAAGAACCGCTTACCCCATCTTCCTGATGCCTTTCATTCACCTGATAAGAAAGACGCTGAAAGGCTGGATAAACAAACAGGGTATCATCAAGCTCATAAAAAGCTGTTTTTTCAATCAAGCCGAGAACATCCCCGGTTCGCACCCTGACAGCTTGAAAATGATGCTCTCCGCGCGGTATACGAGCTAATTCATACGACATCGTCATACTCCTTTTAAACCATGGAAAAACGAGCCGTTTGGCCGCGGCTTCATCTCGTTTCAATGGCTCGAGTCCTTCCGGCAGGCAATCTTCAATCACCATATACATCAGCGGAAACGGCAGCTTCCTTCTCAGCGTAACCGACACGCCCAGCCTGTCACCGGCATGCAATTGTGTTTTGGCCACTTCCCTTGAAGCCTGAAAAGAGCGAAGCGGATATAATGCCAGCAATCCGGCATACACGACAAAAGGAAGAAACGCATAAAACAAAAACCAGCTGACAAATCCGCCCTGAAACATCGCGTAAGAAAAAACAGCAGCCGTCAATAGCGTTAATACAATCAGCTTCCACCCATATACAAACCATTGCATCTTCTTCATCAGCGGATCGACGGCCTTTGAACCGGCACCTTCACAACGGACATGATCTCCCGTACGATCGCGCCTGCCTCGATTCCTTCAAATTTCGCCTCTGACTGCAGCAGCATCCTGTGCGGAAGCGTGAAAGGAGCCAAATATTGAATATCATCCGGAATGACATAGTCACGATGATGAAGCAGCGCATATGCTTGGGCCGCTTTCATGAGAGCGATTGATCCGCGCGGACTGACGCCTAATTGAACAGAGGCATGCTGTCTCGTTTTCTGAACGATTTCTACAATATATTCTTTGATGCTGTCATCGACGCGGACATTTTGCACTTCCCTCTGTAAACGGATGAAGTCTTCTCTTGTAATAACCGGCTCAAGCGTCTCTATTGGATGGCTTTTTTCCTGAAGAGATAAGACGTCCAGTTCCTCATGAAAGGAGGGATAACCCATGCGAAGTTTGAATAAAAAACGGTCAAGCTGGGCTTCCGGCAATGGGTACGTCCCTTCATATTCGAAGGGGTTTTGCGTTGCCATCACAAAAAACGGAGCGGCAAGCGGCATCGTATAGCCGTCTACTGTAACGCTTCCTTCTTCCATCGCTTCAAGCAAAGCAGACTGTGTCTTCGGAGAGGTACGGTTGATTTCATCGGCCAGCACGATATTTCCCATAATCGGGCCGGGACGGTATTCAAATTCCAACGTTTTCGCATTATAGATGGATACGCCTGTTACATCAGACGGCAGCAAATCCGGAGTGAATTGAATTCTTTTGAAATCGGCGCCGATTGACTTGGCCAGCGCGCGAACCATCATCGTTTTCCCAACTCCGGGTACATCCTCAAGCAGCACATGCCCTTTGGCTAGAATGGCTGCTAAGCTGAGTATGGCGATGTCTCGTTTTCCAACCATTACTCTATTAATATGTTCAACTGCTTTTCCCAGCAAAGGATGCAGGTCTTCTTCGTATTCCATTCTTTTCCTCCTAGTCATCTACAAAATTCTTCATATTGTAACCTAACTTTACCACAAAAAGCGATCTCTATAAAAAAACGATTCTAGCAAATTGTTTCCAATAAAGCAGGACAAATCATACAAAAAGAGCTTACCGTGCCAGGAAGCAAAACCAACTCCCTTTTCAATCTAAAAAGATAGGTACAGAATGCTAGTAAGTAAGATTCTTTATATCGTTATTTTGACCGATGTTCCCTATTAAAAGAATTATGTATGATCAATTAAGAAAACGCTTTCAAAGAAAGGGGTATGCCAACATGTCTTATCGTATGAAACGAGTGTTATTGCTTCTTGTCACTGGATTGTTTTTGAGTTTGTCTGCATTCACATCTACTGCCTCGGCTCAAACAGGCGGATCGTTTTTTGACCCTTTTAACAGCTATAACCCCGGTTTTTGGCAAAAAGCAAATGGTTACTCGAATGGGGATATGTTCAACTGCACTTGGCGTGCAAATAACGTCTCCATGACGTCATTTGGTGAAATGCGTTTAGCGCTAACAAGTCCATCCTATAACAAGTTTGACTGCGGGGAAAACCGTTCTGTTCAAACATATGGCTATGGACTTTATGAAGTCAGAATGAAACCAGCTAAAAACACAGGTATCGTTTCATCGTTCTTCACGTACACAGGTCCAACTGATGGAACGCCTTGGGATGAGATTGATATCGAATTTTTAGGAAAAGACACAACAAAGGTTCAATTTAACTATTATACAAATGGGGCAGGAAACCATGAGAAGCTTGTGGATCTCGGATTTGATGCAGCCAATGCCTATCACACATATGCGTTCGATTGGCAGCCAAACTCTATTAAATGGTATGTCGATGGGCAATTAAAACACACTGCGACAAGCCAAATACCGACAACGCCAGGAAAGATTATGATGAACTTGTGGAATGGTACGGGTGTCGATGAATGGCTCGGTTCCTACAATGGTGTAACACCGCTATACGCTCATTACGACTGGGTGCGTTACACAAAAAAATAAAGTCAAATATGACAAGAGCCTGCTGCCTCAATATAGCCAGGCTCTTATGATTGTAGGGAAAAGTTGTTGGCATGAATGGGCGAATCTTATCGAGAGGATATCAGCCCCTCTTTCTCTTTCGAAATCGCCCGCTGCCGTCCACGCCGCAATCGTTATCCGGCAGTTCTTATTTAGCAGAAAGATAGATTCTCCGGCAAGGATGCAAGCGGTTCAGTTCAATAGTGATAATAGATCAATTTTCTTTTTATCCAAGCTTACCTGCTGAAAACTTCATAAATAAAAACCCACAAATTTGAAACAAACTGTCATATTTTCTCACACAGATTATCGGCAAAACGTTTATTTATGATAGAGTTTCAATTATCATAATATTCAGTATTCATTACATTCTTTAAGGAGGTAATCTATGAACCAGCAATCAGGATTAAAAAAAGACTTAAAAACACGCCATATGACCATGATTTCGATCGCTGGCGTGATCGGCGCAGGCCTATTTGTAGGCAGCGGTTCAGTCATTCACTCAACCGGCCCCGGTGCCATTGTTTCTTACGCGCTAGCCGGCTTACTGGTTATTTTCATCATGAGAATGCTCGGTGAAATGTCTTCCGTAAACCCGACGAGCGGATCGTTTTCTCAATACGCTCATGACGCCATCGGGCCATGGGCAGGATTTACAATCGGCTGGCTGTATTGGTTTTTCTGGGTCGTCGTCATCGCGATCGAAGCAATTGCTGGAGCCGGCATCCTTCAATACTGGTTCCACGATATTCCACTGTGGCTCACAAGCTTAGTTTTGACCGTATTGCTTACGCTGACGAATATTTACTCCGTTAAATCATTCGGGGAATTCGAATATTGGTTCTCCCTTATTAAGGTCGTTACGATCATTTTGTTCTTAATTGTTGGGTTCGCTTTCATTTTTGGATTCGCACCAGGCAGCAGTCCAGTGGGCTTCTCCAACTTGACGGGCCAAGGCGGATTTTTCCCGCAAGGCATCAGCTCCGTATTGCTTGGCATTGTCGTCGTTATTTTTTCCTTTATGGGAACGGAAATCGTTGCGATCGCTGCAGGAGAAACATCCAATCCATTAGAATCCGTGACAAAAGCGACGCGCTCCGTTGTGTGGCGCATCATCGTCTTTTACGTCGGCTCTATCGCCATTGTCGTTGCGCTTTTGCCTTGGAATTCAGCCAATATTTTAGAAAGCCCGTTCGTCGCTGTGCTAGGGCATATCGGTGTTCCCGCAGCCGCGCAGATGATGAATTTCATTGTCCTCACCGCTGTACTCTCTTGCCTGAATTCAGGTTTGTACACCACATCCAGAATGCTGTATTCACTTGCGGAAAGAAACGAAGCACCGCGCCGCTTTATGACATTAAGCAAAAAAGGAGCCCCTGTACAGGCGATTGTTGCCGGTACATTTTTCTCATATATCGCGGTTGTGATGAATTACTTTTCTCCCGATACCGTCTTTTTATTTTTAGTCAATTCATCAGGCGCCATTGCACTGCTTGTCTATCTCGTCATCGCTGTTTCCCACTTAAGAATGCGTAAAAAACTTGAAAAAACGAACCCCGAAGCGCTGAAGATAAAAATGTGGCTCTTCCCGTACTTAACCTACGTGACCATTATCGCCATCTGCGGAATTTTAGTATCTATGGCATTTATTGATTCCATGAGAGACGAACTGCTGCTGACAGGCGTCATCACAGGGATTGTTCTCATTTCTTATCTTGTGTTCAGAAAACGCAAGGTGGGCGAAAAAGCGGCATCCAAATCCATCACGCAGCAGCAGCCCGACATCCTGCCTTAATCTAATCACTCTTAAACGGACTGCCTTTAGGATTTTTATGATTATCTTTCTCTGGGAGGCGGCGGCACACAGATTTTTTTGTAACCATCACGTCCTTATCAACATTAACTATAGTACCATTTTGAAAAATTAGATAAGGACGATGAAAATGACACTTGAAAAATTTGTGGATGCTCTCCCAATCCCAGAAACACTAAAGCCAGTGCAGCAAACAAAAGAAAAGACATACTACGAAGTGACCATGGAGGAATGCGCTCATAAGCTTCACCGCGATCTCCCTCCGACCCGCTTGTGGGGTTACAACGGCCAGTTTCCCGGGCCTACCATTGAGGTCAATAGAAATGAAAACGTTTATGTAAAATGGATGAACCACCTTCCTTCAACACATTTCCTTCCGGTCGACCACACCATTCATCACAGTGACAGCCAGCATGAAGAACCCGAGGTCAAGACCGTCGTTCATTTACACGGAGGCGTCACGCCAGAGGATAGCGACGGGTATCCGGAGGCCTGGTTTACCAAAGACTTTGAACAAACAGGCCCTTATTTTAAACGAGAGATTTATCATTATCCGAATCAGCAGCGCGGTGCTATTTTGTGGTATCACGATCACGCCATGGCGCTCACCAGGCTGAATGTCTATGCCGGACTCATCGGCGCTTATCTCATTCACGATCCAAAGGAAAAACGATTAAAGCTCCCTTCCGGCGAATACGACGTGCCGCTTCTGATCACAGACCGCACGATCAACGGGGACGGTTCTTTGTTTTATCCAAACGGGCCGGAAAACCCTTCCCCGTCACTGCCTAACCCTTCAATCGTTCCGGCGTTTTGCGGAGAAACCATACTCGTCAACGGGAAGGCATGGCCATACTTGGAGGTCGAACCGAGAAAATACCGCTTTCGCGTCATCAACGCCTCCAACACGAGAACCTATAACCTGTCACTCGATAATGACGGGGAATTTATTCAGATTGGTTCAGACGGAGGGCTCCTGCCGCGCTCTGTAAAACTGAACTCATTCAGTCTAGCGCCAGCTGAACGCTATGATATCATTATTGACTTCACAGCCTATGAAGGTCAGTCGATCATATTGGCAAACAGCGAGGGCTGCGGCGGTGACGCCAATCCCGAAACAGATGCGAATATCATGCAATTCAGAGTCACAAAACCATTGGCACAAAAAGACGAAAGCAGAAAACCAAAATACCTTGCCTCATACCCTTCCGTTCAGAATGAAAGAATACACAACATCAGAACACTGAAACTGGCAGGCACTCAGGACGAATACGGCAGACCCGTCCTTCTCCTCAATAACAAACGCTGGCACGACCCTGTCACAGAAACGCCAAAAGCAGGCACAACTGAAATATGGTCCATTATCAACCCGACACGCGGAACACACCCGATCCACCTGCATCTGGTCTCCTTCCGTGTATTAGACCGGCGTCCGTTTGATATCGCGCGTTATCAAGAAAGAGGGGAATTGTCCTACACCGGCCCGGCTGTTCCGCCGCCGCCAAGTGAAAAGGGCTGGAAAGACACCATTCAAGCTCACGCCGGTGAAGTCTTGAGAATCGCGGCGACATTTGGGCCATATAGCGGACGATACGTATGGCACTGCCATATTCTTGAGCATGAAGACTATGACATGATGAGACCGATGGATATAACAGATCCCCATAAGTAACCAAACAAACTTGCCTATTACGGCAAGTTTTTTGTATATGAAACTTTCAGCTCAATAGATCGTATAACATAAAAATGGAAAAAAGGAGCCTTTTATGCGGACTTACAATCTCAATGACAAAACACAGCAGTACATTTCCCTTTATGACGAATTAAAATCAAAATTAAAATGGAAAGTTGCACACGATCAGATATTAATGCTCATTTCTTCTGCATATATTGTAAATAGAAGAGAGTTTGATTTTCAGCGTTTTTATGATTTGAGCAGCTATATCAAATCAAACATCGGCAGTTTCTCAACTCTCAATTCACATCACCGCTTTACGGTTGCTTCCATGCTGGACATTCATTTTCAGCATGAGGCAAAACAAACATTTCTCACTTTCATCGACGTATACGATGAAATGGTGACGCTTGGTTATAAGCGGGATATATTCACATACTTTGCCGCTTTGATCCTGCTCACCGGCAATTCTGACACAACAAACCAAAGAGAACAGATGAACATGGGGCTTTCTGTTTATCAGCAGATGAAGAAAAATCATTACTTCCTCACTTCAACCCAGAATATTCCCCTCGCCGTATTGCTTAGTGAAAATAAAAACGGTTTGCAGGCGCTAAACAAGGCGGAAACATGCTATCAGCTGCTGGCGGCCAACGGATTTAAAAAAGGGCAGTACTTACATCAGGTCAGCCATATTCTGGCCTTACAAAGTGAAAAAGACCCTGAAACACTTGTTTCTCATTACAAACATACATATCAATCCATTACTGATTCTTTCAAAAAGCCTAAGGATTACCATTACCCGGACCTTGCGCTTCTGACATTCCTAGAAGAACCAGATACGAAAACCGTTTTGGCTATCGCTCATGAATTAAACCAAGAAAAAGCATTTAAATGGCAAAAAGATATGAATGTCAAAATTGCTGTCAGTTTATATCTCAGTGAGCATATGGAGACAAATCTGCTGATGGAATCAGGCCTGTACACCGCTATCGAAACAGTCATTCAGGCTCAGCAGGCAGCCGTGACAGCAGCTGTCATCAGCACAACAGCAAGCAGCCAGTCATTCTCATGACGGAAACGAAATCAGGAGGGGACACATGCCATATATCACATTAGAAGATCAGACGCGCTTATACTATGAAACGCACGGGACCGGTACACCGATCGTGTTTATACACGGGGTGCTGATGAGCGGACAGTTTTTCCACAAACAATTTTCATCACTCTCTGCCAATTATCAGTGTATTCGCCTCGACCTTAGAGGACATGGCGAATCCGACAAAGTGCTTCACGGCCACACCATTTCCCAATATGCCCGCGACATAAACGAATTTCTAAAAGCAATGGAGCTCGATCATGCCGTTCTCGCCGGCTGGTCAATGGGCGCTTTTGTCGTATGGGATTATCTCAATCAATTTGGGAATGATAACATACAAGCCGCTGTGATTATCGATCAATCCGCTTCCGACTATCAATGGGAGGGATGGGAGCACGGCCCGTTTGATTTTGACGGTTTAAAAACGGCGATGCACGCCATTCAGACTGACCCGCTGTCATTCTACGAGCGTTTCATCCTTAATATGTTCGCAGAACCGCCTGCTCAGACAGAAACAGAATGGATGCTGGCAGAAATCCTTAAACAGCCGGCCGCCATTTCAAGCACAATTTTATTTAACCAAACGGCTGCGGATTACCGCGGCGCCCTTCAAAACATTAATGTGCCGACATTGTTATGCTTCGGAGAAGACCGCAAATTTTTCTCGACAGCAGCTGGAGAACACTTGCGCAGCAATCTTCCAAACTCGACACTCGTCACCTTTTCTAAAAGCAGCCATTGCCCGTTTTTAGAAGAGCCCGGCGCTTTTAACAGTACACTCCTCTCCTTTTTAGACGAGCAGATTGGAAAGTCATAAAGAAAAAGGAATTAGGAGATTAGGGAAAAGTATGAGACAATAGAAATTGTGCAGTAAAATACATGAGGGAAGAAGTGACTTTATGTCTTACTATAACAAACGAAATCAAGAACCGCTGCCTAAAGAAGATGTAAGTACTTGGGAATGCACAAAAGAAGACTGCAACGGCTGGACCAGAAAAAACTTCGCAAGCAGTGACACGCCATTGTGCCCTTTGTGCGGAAGCAAAATGATCGACGGCATCCGTTCATTAGTGAATCTCCAAAACAACAGTCAAACGAAAACAAGCTAGCTCTTCCCTATAACAAATGCAGTCTCCCGCAAGCAAACACTCCCCGAACGGAGACGCAAATTCTATATCCAGAGACTAAAAGCCTCATTTCAAAAGAGGCCTAAAACAAAGAAAGAAGCCCAAAACTGTAAACGTTGAGGGCTTCTTCTCTTTATTTTATGGTATAATATGGATATAGAAGGGGGTGATAACATGATTGCAAACCAACAGCAAAAAGACCTGAAAAAAAGGGCTAGATCCAAAAAGCTGAACCTTGCAATGAACGCTTATGTTGAACTTCTGTTTTTGTCAATACCTCTGATCCATCTCTTTAAATGGCTCGAATCATTAGCCTTGCATCTCGTCCATTAAAAAACCGCTCAGCCCATGCCGAGTGGTTTTTTCAGTTAATCACAGAAAAGCTGTTGATAATGCCGTTCGGATTTTCCCACACCTTTTTGAACGTCTTATTTTCAAGGTTATAGGAATAAATCGTCCTCACCTTCGCTTCACGTCCTGTTTCATCCTTCAGCTTTTTGGCCCCCTTGGCTTCGGCGAGAAAATAAATGCTCTTGCCATCCGCAGAGAACTGCGGCTGTGCGTCAATTAACAGCTTGAATGATTTTTGATTTGTAATGATGGTTTCATATTTTTTCGTATCCGCATTCAGCATCTGAACAGCAGCGGTTTGCTCCGTTCCTTTTTGTGTATAGGATGTAAACAAAATCTGTTTATCATCACCAGAAACAGCAATATCGCTGATAAACTGGTCAAGGCTCTTCAGCTCAGCAAAATTGTTTTGATGGCCGGCCGCAAAACGAATCGTTGCCGGTTCAGGATCGATCCCCTTTTCGTTCGCTTCATCTGTTTTCTTGTAATCTTCTTCTACAGAATAATGCAGCAGGGCAAATGAATCTGATTTCTTGTTATAAAAGAAGCCGCTGACGCTGTCATCCTGATCATTCGCGGCAGGATAAAGGTTTTTGTATTTCTTCGTTTTCAGATCAAAGGATGCGATCCGGAAATTGCTTTCATCCGCTTTTCCTAAACGGAAATAGATGGTTGAACGGTCTTTTGACAAAAACAAACTGTCCGCACTCTCCTCACCTTTATAGAGGATTGTCTTTTTATTAGACTTTAGATCCAGCTTAAAAAGCCTCATTTCATTTTGATCATTATTGCCCGTATAATAGAGCACCTGCTGCTTTTGATCCAAAGCAAATGCCGGATAGCCGGTCAGCTTGTCCTCATGGATCACCTTGTCATTTTCATAATACTTCGTCTTTAGATCGGTATTCGTAATCGAAACAAGCAGCTGATCACCGCTTTCCGTATGTACTGAAACATCAGCAGCGCTCTCATGGCCTTTATCCTTGGCAGCATAAAACGCAAAACCCGCTGCAGCGGCTGCTATCACGACAGTTAATAATAGGATTCTTTTTTTCATCTTTTATCTCCACCAATAGAAAAAGCAAGAATGCGACTTCTTGCTTTACAGATTATATGTAGATTAATAGCTGTAATGTCCCGCTACTTTCCCTTTGCTTAATGGGTATCCAAGCGCTTTAAACGCTTTAGGGCTTACATCCAGAACTGCGTTAGGCATTCTGCCAACATCATTTTTGTACACCGTAATAACCTTTTTAGGCTTCGCTTTTGCATAAGCTCTGATTTTTGTTCCGTTTTTAGGAACATCAAATCCGATCTTGGTCGCACAATCCCAGTGTCCAAGCTTTTTGCCTGAAGAGCCTTTTTTCCCGACTCCATTATACCAAGTAATATTTCCGTTCACATGTTTCGCACTGGCATCTGATGAAAAACTGAAAACTCCCAAAGTACTTCCTGCTAAAATAAAAGCGGCTAAAATGATTTTCTTCAACATTTCGTCCCCCTGTTTGTTAACATCTAGAAAAATTATACACGATCAACCAGGAGATTTTTATTTCAATATCCTTACAGTAATGTTACAAACTCTAGGATAATTGACTCTGTTAAAATAAACCATGGAAGATTATCCTATTATAATTACAATATAAGCGTTATAATTGTTGATAGAGTAGTTATCGCATTCAATATGAACGAATCATTACCGTATTGTTCAAACCAAATTCATAGTTATGTAAACGATTTATACTCTCATATAAAGAAAAAAGAGTGTGCGAGACTCTTTTTTCTTCAAAGTTTCTTTTTTCAAAAAAACGTAGATTATATTATATAAAAATTTCATTTCGTTTTTGGTTTTAAAAATGGCGATTTTGTGAACAGTTCATATTGATCGGTGCGGAATTACTCATATCAAAAGATATAGGAGTGGTAATCCATGAAGGCAGCAAGATGGCATAACCAAAAGGATATCCGTATTGAACATATTGACGAGCCAAAAACAGAGCCCGGAAAAGTAAAGATCAAAGTCAAATGGTGCGGCATCTGCGGCAGTGATTTACACGAGTATCTGGGCGGCCCGATCTTTATTCCGGTTGACAAACCGCATCCATTAACGAATGAAACAGCACCTGTCACTATGGGCCATGAATTCTCCGGTGAGGTTGTTGAAGTTGGAGAAGGCGTTGAAAACTATAAAGCTGGAGACCGCGTCGTAGTCGAACCGATTTTTGCAACGCACGGCCACCAAGGCGCCTACAATCTTGATGAACAAATGGGATTCCTCGGCTTAGCAGGCGGAGGCGGCGGTTTCTCCGAGTATGTATCCGTCGATGAAGAACTTCTGTTCAAACTCCCTGAGGAATTATCATATGAACAAGGCGCTCTTGTTGAGCCTTCTGCGGTCGCTTTATATGCTGTCCGTTCAAGCAAAATCAAAGCCGGTGACAAAGCGGCTGTATTCGGCTGCGGCCCGATCGGACTTCTTGTGATTGAAGCGCTGAAGGCTGCCGGCGCGACTGACATTTACGCTGTCGAGCTTTCACCTGAACGCCAGCAAAAAGCTGAGGAGCTTGGAGCGATCATCGTTGATCCGTCCAAAACAGATGATGTAGTCGCTGAAATTGCAGAGCGTACTGGAGGCGGTGTTGACGTCGCCTTTGAAGTCACTGGCGTTCCAGTGGTGCTGCGTCAAGCGATCCAATCCACCACAATTGCCGGTGAAACAATCATCGTCAGCATTTGGGAAAAAGGCGCGGAAATCCATCCGAACGATATCGTCATCAAAGAACGCACAGTCAAAGGAATTATCGGATACCGCGACATCTTCCCGGCTGTATTGTCATTAATGAAAGAAGGCTATTTCTCCGCTGACAAACTCGTAACGAAAAAAATCGTATTAGACGATTTAATCGAGGAAGGCTTCGGCGCTCTTATTAAAGAGAAAAACCAAGTCAAAATTCTTGTCAGACCTAACTAATGGAACAAAAAAGAATCCGCGCCCGTATGCGGATTCTTTTTTTATTTCATCCAACCACTTCAGAGCTGGAATCATTCTTCGCCTCGCCGCGGTCATAAGCGCGGAAATGGCCCTCGAGCTGCTCAAGCGAAAGCCCTTTCGTTTCCGGTAAAAACGTCTTCACAAACAGGACAGAGCAAATCCCTAGTACAACGAAGATAAAGAACGTTGTGGACAGCCCGATGGCGGCCAGCAATATCGGGAAAGTGAAACTGACTGCAAAATTCACCATCCACAGACAGAACACCGTGACGCCCATTCCCAAACCGCGAAGGCGGAGCGGGAAAATCTCAGAAAGCATGAGCCACGTCACTGGGGAAATCGCTCCCTGCTGGAATGCAAGGAATGTCACTGTTAACGACAGAACCACATATGGAAGAGCCGGTGACCCTTCGAGCACAAGTGAGAATATCCCGATCAGCAATAACGCCGTTGTCGTACCGATCAAACCTGTCATCAGCATCGGCCGGCGGCCTACTTTACCAAGAAGCCAGATTCCAACGAACGTTGCCAATACCGAAATCACGCCATTTGCGATATTTCCGATTAATGCGGCTTCCGTTTGAAAACCGGAATCTCTTAAAATTTCAGTCCCATAATACATAATTGAGTTTACACCTGTAATTTGCTGCACAACAGCAATCCCGATGCCAATGAACACAATCCGGCGCACCCATGGGACTGCAAGGTCTTTAAACGTCGCTTTTTCAAGCTTATCTTCTTGTTTGAAAGCGGATTCAATTTCTTCCAGCTCAGACACGGCCTGCTTGTCATCCCTGATTTTTTTCAATACCCGCAAAGCATCTTCTTTTCTTCCTTTCGAAACGAGCCAACGGGGGCTCTCAGGCATTCTAAGCATTCCGAAAAACAAGAATACCGCTGGGAGCGACGCAATGACGAGCATAAATCTCCACACATTGGAGCTGTCTCCCATTGTTGTCCCGAGGATCGCATTAAAAACAAAAGCCAAAAGCTGTCCGGATACGATCATCAATTCATTCTGCGTCACCATCCGCCCCCTGCTTTCCATAGGAGACATCTCCGCTAAATAGGCAGGAACCGTAACTGATGCGCCCCCGACCGCAATACCAAGCACAAAACGGGAAATAATCATAATCGTTACATTTGGCGCAAACGTACACCCGAGCGTTGAAAAGAAAAATATAACAGCGAGGAACAAAATATTTTTGCGGCGCCCGTTAAAATCAGACATCCTGCCGCCAAACACAGCACCCAGTGCGGCTCCAAAAAGAAGTGAACTGGTGACGAGCCCCTCTGTGAAGGCATTGAGATTTAGCTGGTCCGGCTCTCCCATATAAGGCAAAGCTCCGTTAAGCACACCCGTATCATAACCGAAGAGGAGACCGCCGAAAGTCGAGACTATAATAACCGTACGTAAAAATGACATTTGATTGCCTTGTTTATTCATACTGTTTCCCCCAGTCTTTTTCAGAATCGATCAATGCGTATTTCAAAAACTCATTCTAGGGCTGCTGCTTTTCTTACATTTGGTGAGCAGGCTTCAGAAAAAATTCGTTATGTTTATCCAATGGCCCCATTACCTTCCCTCCTGCTTAGCCTTTCTGTTCCC
The DNA here is from genome assembly GCF_053903245.1 of Bacillus sp. K7. Classification (NCBI taxonomy): domain Bacteria; kingdom Bacillati; phylum Bacillota; class Bacilli; order Caryophanales; family Bacillaceae; genus Bacillus; species Bacillus sp. K7. The sequence goes on along the minus strand of NZ_CP096406.1, from coordinate 636,788 downwards.
TTGGAAGCGATTTCATTTTCCATTAAAGAAACAGTGAGCACTTCTTTGTACAAACACTTGACAACTTGTTACTTTATAGTCACTTTATAGTTCTATTGTAGTAATATCATAGTGACATTTTTGTTACATCTGATATTATCATAATTATAAAAACGCTTTCAGTCAATATAAATTTCTGAAAATTTTTAACCTATCCACTGAAAAATCATCAATTCAAGGGGAAAATGAACTTTTTTCTATGTGAAAATGAGGCAATCTCGTAATAGTTCCTGTGAGTTTCTGTTTATCCGCTCTCAACGACAGGATGAGTAACTGTTGGGTAACTTCTTCTGTTTTTCTATTCTTCAATGACTTTCTTATCAAACATGGGAACAATTGTTTCAGACTGAAGGTAAAAGGAAATAGAAAAGAAAAGATGGCTGGTTAAGAGGAGGCAACAAAATTGAATGAGGTTTATGTCATTGCAGGCCTTTTGTTGTTAACAGCGGGGATGATTGATTTTTTATGGACCACATTATGGTTAGAGAGCGGCGCAGGCCCGATCACCAGATGTTTGTCAGCATGGCTGTGGAAAGGCTTTCGCAAAATCAGCGGAGACAACGCAAAGGTTCTCAGCACGGCAGGCCCTCTGCTGTTATGCCTGACGTTAGTGATATGGATCATTTTATTTTGGGGCGGGTGGTTTTTGATTTTCTCAAGTGACCCCCACTCACTCATGGACACTCAATCGAAAGAACCGGCGTCCTGGTCAGACCGAATTTATTTTACCGGTTATGTCATGTTTACATTAGGGAATGGCGACCTCGCACCGAACGGAGACCTATGGAAGCTCATCACGGTCATAGAAACCGCTCATGGCCTGCTGACCATCACATTTTCTGTTACCTATTTGATTTCCGTATTAAGTGCCGTTAATCAGAAGCGCTCATTTGCCCAAAGTGTATTAAGCGTGGGGCGTGACGGAACTGAAATTGTCCAGAATGCATGGAACGGCAAAGATTTTCACGACATTGATTTTCTTCTTGTCACGATCTCATCAGATCTGGGAAAGCTGACCGCTCAGCATTACGCCTTCCCTATCCTTCATTTTTACCATAGCACGCAGCGCCAGGAATCATCCATTATAGCTGTCACTGTATTGGATGAAGCATTAACCATTTTGAAATACGGCATTCCTGAACAATATCAGCCAAACCAGCTTCACATCAAAGAAACCCGCTCAAGCATTAAAAACTACTTGGATACCGTTCATAACGCCTATATCCATTCAGCGGAACAAGCGCCGCCGGAACCAGACATCACAAAGCTTCAACAAAAAGGCATACCCACTTTATCAAAGCAAACATTCCAAACCGCTATCCAATCTTTACAGGAACGGCGTCAATTGCTGCTGGGCATTGTCCAAGCCGGTGCCCGAAAATGGCCTGTTCAGGGGCAGTCAATGGATCACACGTAAAAAAGTCCGGAGTGTTAGATCACTCCGGACTTGATTCTTATACAAGTTTCTGGCCGCAATTCGGGCAAAAATTGGCTTCTCCGGTTTTTGTTCCGCAGTTCGGACAGAAATTCGGTTTATTCCCGTTGCCTGATGGCTGTGCCTGCTGGTTCTGATTCATTTGATTCATCATTTGATTGGCCATATTCATTCCCATCATCATTCCAGCCATATCGGAAGCCGCTCCGCCTCCGCTCATTTTTCCGGATGCCATTCCATCCGTCATTGATAGTTGCTGATATTTGTTCACATCCCCAACCATACCGTAGGAAGCGTTCTTCGTAATCATATCCTGAACCTCTTGAGGATAATTAAAGCTCATGATCTGAAAACCGGTGATCGTCATTCCGTCGCCAATTAATTGCATATCTAAGTCTTTTTGAATTCCCTTCGCAATGTCAAAAGCGTTGGCTTGGAGATTAAACATATCCTTCCCTTCTCTAGTGATCCACTTCATGAGAAGTTGATCCAGAATAGAAGTGATCCGGATTTTAATATCCTCAACAAAATATTGATCCTTCACGCCAGCGATTTTATCAATCAGCCTGATATAGTCCTGTACCTTCACATGAAAAGTGCCGTTTGCGCGGATCGGCATCCCGCCAGGCATTCCCGCAGCCGGAATATGTATCGCCTGCTTTGTTCCCCATCTCACGGTAAATTCCTTCGTATTGACAAACAGCACCTCGGCGCGCATGCCGCTGTTAAACCCAAATGTAAAGCCCTTTAATGTTGAAAGGAATGGAATAATTTCTGATTCAATATCATAATCGCCATCATCTTGAAAAATCCCTTCAATCCTGCCATTGCTCAAAAAGACAGCATCCTGTCCAGGACGAATGATTAAACGGCTCCCTTTTTTGATTTCACGATTGTTCCATTTATAAAAAATCATATCATCTCTAAATTCTTCCCACTCTACTACATTCGCTAATTGATTTCTGAAAAACGACATTACGCCTCTCCCTTTCTCTAATTCTTACCTTTTAGAAACTGCCGCGGCTTCCGCTGTATGACGTGCCGCCTTTCGTAACACCGCCACCGCCACCGCTGTCTTTGTCTGATGGTTTTCTTTCTCTAGTTACAGTCGTTCTGATATAAGTGTCATATTGATCAATCACATCGGACGTACGATGATCCATATATGTATTCCCATTAACCGTTACTTTTCCACCCGCATGATAAAGCATGATGGAAACCGCGATGCCTCCGACTGCGATGGCAGCAATCAGCTGAAACCACCAAGCAAAGAACACGCTGTCGGGATTGATTCCCGGTTTTATGCCCATACCTTTATAGGAAAGCTGAATATATGTCTGAAAAGCGTTGAAATAATCTTCATTTGATAAATCAGATGAAATCGTATTTCTAATGCTGTTTAGCCTGCTGTTGTCCAGATACTTTTCAGCTTTTTGGTAGCCCGAGATGTATACTTCTCGATCCGCCATATCAATCGTTAAAATAGCTGTACTCCCTTTTCCGTAACGATCATAAAAATCGCCGGCATAATCGGCAATATCTTCACCGTTTGTGCTTTTTGTCGTAATAATGATGAAATCAGTTTCCCTCTTTGCACCCAGCTCCGCTGAGAGAGATTCAAGTTTTCCGATTTCTGCTTTTGTTAACAGATGGGCATGGTCATATACATGCTGCTGTGATTCAGAAGCTCTCACCGCTTCGAACCCGAGTAAAGGCATCACCACGAAGACAGCCAGCACAACAAAAATCGCTTTCCCTAAAAATCCCCGCATCAAAATCCGCCTCCCATCATCCATGAGACGAGCTTCAATGCAAAAAATGTCCCGCCTGCAATTCCGCTAAACCATGCCGCCACTTTTCCTGAACTGATCGGCGGCTTTCCGACAACCTTTCCCGTTTGCCCGTTCATCGCAAAGATGTGCTCTGCTCTTTCATAATCGTAGCTGACCATCCAAACGGGAAGCAAAACATAAAAGCTGTTCACATTCTTCGTTTGAATATGTTTGTCCCTTACATTAACTGACGTATATCCGGAAAAAGTAGAATGGATGTATGAATCAATAAAACTGCTGATTTTCTCTTTTGCCCTAGGAAAAAGCTCTTCATCGGTATAATTATATTTTTCAGCAATATAACCGGCCAAATATGCCGTTTGAAAGTCCTTCAGCTGATCGTATGAATAAGGCTCCAACTTGTCCATTAATTCATCATTCATTTTTTCAGAGGCATCGACAGGGATTTTCAAATAATCGAGATTAATATCACGAAACGCTTCAAAGTGCTCCGTTTCTGTGCGAATATAATCTCCTTCATCATACCGATGGACTCTGGTACAGTTCGCTTTCACCTGTACTTCACTATTTAAATCGAATATCCAAAACGGGATATACATGCCGGTGATGCTTTTAATGCGATCGGCTGACATGAAGCCTTTTGGTGTCAAAAGGCCTTTTTTGCACCACTTTCGAAAAGCCTGCTCGGCTTCTTGTTTGCTGATTGTAAATGGAATGACCTTCGCCGGCGCCAAATGTCCAGATAAACGATCGGCAAGTATAGCAGCACCTCCGCAGAAACTGCATGTCGTCGCTGTCGTTTCAGCTTCCGTGATCAAAACGGCGCCGCAGTTTTCACATTGATATTCTTTTGCTTCATCTTCGGAAAACCGCGCCGCAATGTTTTCTTTCGGAAGGCTTTCAATATTGTCCTGTCTTCCGCAGCTGCCGCAGGATAACGAGCCGGATTCACTGTCAAATGCCATATCACTGCCGCAGTTCGGACACTTATAAGATATTATCATACCTGTTCCCTCTCACATCTTATGTTGAAATGGTGCCGCAGCCGAAAGCTGCGGCCTCCTATGTATTATTTATCGAGCATCATTTTCGCTTTTAACGCGGCAAGTTCATCATCTACCTGACTTGAACCGGCAGTATCATATTTAGCAGTCAGATCGGCAATATCATCCTGCGGAGCGCTGTTCAATTCAGCCATCGCATTCGCCTGATCAAGCGCCTGATTTACTTTGTCCTCCATTCGGCCGAACGCAGACATTGATTGGCTTGTACTCGAAGCAGAAGCACCCAGCTTGTTCATTCTTTCTTGCGTTTTCGCTACTGCCCATTTCGCCTTGATCATCTTTTTGCGTGCTTCCAGCTCTCCAATGTCAGATACCAGTTTGTCATGCATCTTTCTCATCTGTGCGGCATTGGCTGCAGCCATTTGATTCGCCGTCTGCAGCTCAGAAAGCCTTGATTCCAAAGATGTTTTTCTTTCAAGGAATGTTCTCGCATCACCCTCATTCCCCGCTTGCAGGGCCTTCATCGCATAGCTTTCCATCTTTTCCATGTCTGCCTGGCACTCATGACATTCTCTTTTTGTCCTTTGCTCCTCAGCCATAACAGCCGCAGTTTCCGCTTTTACCTTAGATAAATCACTGTTCATGTTTCTTAAATATTGGTCTGCCATTTTCTCTGGATTTTCAGCCTTGTCCAACAAAGCATTGATATTCGCCGACATAATATCTTTGAATCTTCCAATGATACTCATAATGTCGTTTCCTCCTAAATCTATCTAATAAATGAAACCCTTATAAATATACTATTTATTACCGTTAAAAGTTTCATTTTTTTAATAAAAAATGACATTTCAAAAGAAAAATACATAACTTTTTACCTGAAATGTAATGTTTCGGTGCAACATATAAAAAAGGATGCCTCCCAAAAGTCCAAAGACTTTCAAGAAACATCCTCGATATTTTATAGAGAACCTTCAAGCTCTTTCATGCTGGGCAACGCATCAATCGCTCCAATTTTCGTGCACACAAGAGCGCCCACCTTATTGGCAAACGATACAATGTCCCGCAGCTTCGCAAAATCAGCATCTACAGATTGAATCTGATCCGTGTTGGCCAATTGATATAAGACCGCGCCGACAAAAGCATCTCCCGCTCCTGTTGAGTCAATTGATGTAACCGGAATACTCGGAATGATTTCTTTCTCCTTCCCATTCGATAGAAGAGTCCCGCTTTTCCCAAGTGTCACAGCAACCACTTTCGCTCCGAGCTCATGAAGAATCGCCACGCCCTCTTCATGATCCTTCGCACCGCTGATGATCTCCAGCTCCTCGTCACTGACTTTCACAACATCACTTACAGCAATCGCCCTTTTTGCGACACTGACAAACTCCGAAATCCTCCCCTTCCATAAATCCTCACGATAGTTAGGGTCAAATGAAATAAACTGTCCATTGTTTTTCGCAATCGACATCAGCTGCAAATAGGCTGAGCAAAACGGATCTGATAACAATGCCGTCGCTGAGCCGAAATGAAGGATTTTCGCTTCGTTTACTTTATCCTGGTCAATATCCTCCAGCGTAAACAAAGCGTCCGCGCCTCTATTAAAAACAAAATCGCGCTCCCCATTTTGCTTTAACGAAACAAACGCAAGCGTTGTAGGCGCTTTCTCATCCATGACCAGCATGGAAGTGTCCACCTGTGCGGCGTCTAATGTTTGCTTCAGAAAATACCCAAACGGATCCTTGCCTACTTTTCCGCTGAAAGCAGCGTCTCCGCCCAGCTTAGCAATGGCCGCCGACACATTCGCAGGTGCACCCCCGGCACTTTTCAAGAAATGGCGCCCTTCCATTAAATCAACATCCACATCGGTACAAAAGAAATCAATTAACAATTCTCCAATACAAACAACAGATTGACTACTCATATGATCACACTCATTTATATATGATAGATTACAGTCTCAGTATATTACTTTCTGCCATAAATACAAGCGTTTACATTGAATATTACAAATTTTATATATATGTAGCTTGCAGATCTTTGTTCAAGTTCAGAGATGATTTGCTTATATCTTTTTTCAGTTAAAGGATAGACGACGATGAGAATAAAAAGAATGGCCGAACATCCTAAAGGTCATCAAATGGTCGAGCGAAACCTTACAAAATGAAATCCTAATTGAACTCATTACTCATATTAGCCATTTTCTAAGCAGAATCAACCTGCCCCGGTGAATCGAATACGGATGCAAAGCCGATGACGACGCCCATCAATTAGGTAAACACACATGAGAAGCATTCTTCCAAATCGACACAGCAGGCTGGGTACTGATGGAAGACAATGATTTAGACGGTGCCTTACAGCAAATTCAAGCCGGCCGAAAGATTTTGGATCAATTAGCCGTTGAAAATCCAGATGCCCACGATTTAAAAATATGGGGACTCTCACTGTCTTAAAGGAGAAAATACGAAAGCTCTGGAATCAATCAGAAAGCGATTCGGTTGATTGATTCGTGGGAGCCTGCGATTGGGTTTCCGGAAGGGGGCATACTCCAATTTTGTATGATTGTTAAATAGAATTACCAAAACACTTATTGTTAGAGGTGTAAGATAAATATTTTGCAACTTGTATATATAATAATAAATAAAAAGCTATAGACCTTATCCCATAAACATAATACTACTTCTATGGGATAAGGCGCTCGAGATTAAAGTATTGAACAAGCCGCTGTTGAAAAATTTTCAGTATTGTTTATTGGAATAATAGTAAAGATAAGCATCTTCAATAGATTTGCTTTTTGTTTTGCAGAATAACTCATTTCTAGTACCTTTAAATACAAGGTCTCCTCTATTAAATAAAACAAGTTCTAATTTATCTTCACCTATGTCTAGGTTTTTAAGCAAATCTAATTGATGAGTACAGATAATAAAACTATTTTTATTTAGATTATTAATTAAATATTTTTTCAAATTAAATATTGAAACAGGATCTAGGGCAGAAAAAGGTTCATCTAGAAAAGTAAATTCTGTATTCAGTTGTAGTGCAGCAGTGTGAGCTACCTTTTTTTTCATGCCATTAGATAGTGTAAATATAAATTTATTCTTATAATCCCACAGATCAAATAATTTTAGTAGATTATGCATCTTTTGCTTTAATTCATTATTAAACTTATTGTACAGCTTAGATACAAAAGTGAGGTACTCTATAACAGTTAAATCTTCTAGTAAGATATATTTTTCAGGTGAAAAAGACATCATATATTTAGGAGAATGAATTATATTTCTTCCGCCATCATAGAAGTTAATCGATGAATTCACTTGATTGTTCAAACCCAAAATTTCTTTAATTAAAGTGGTCTTCCCTGCACCATTATGACCTAAAATTGCATATATTTTATTCTTTTTGAATTCTATACTAACTTCATTTAAAGCACTTACACTTCCAAATTGTTTTGATAAGGCAACTACTTTTATGGATTCTAGCATATTATATTTTCCCTTTTTTCAACAATACACTTGTAAATATTCGACTTATTAATTTCAAAATGAGAAAAATCGGTATTGCAAAGATAATAGAATAAATAATAATATTTATAATATTTAACGAGACTTCTCCATTTTTATATAATTCATATATAGGAAATTGTTTTATTGGCAGGTAAGTGTCAGAGTCCACCGGATTCTTCAAATTTCCCCCAAAGAAATAAAAGCTGCCAAAGAATAATATCAAAATATTAATCAAAATCGATATAAAAAACATCCTTATATTTTTCATATTTCTTCCTCCTTCTTAAAGATATTTATTAACATTCTGCCATCCTGTGCACAAAAGAGATTTAGAGTCTCACAAAATAGAAGTAAGATTACCATATTGAAGATATAATCAATAGAAGAAAACATAAATAGTATGACCATAAATAATAAATAACTAAGAAACGGTCCTCCCAAAACTATTGTTAACTTATTTATTTTATTTAATTTGCTGTAAGCTAACGAATCAAAAGAGACACTAATTAAATAGCTAGATATATAAACTTCATAATTTAAATTATTAGTTTTCAAAAAAATAATATGACCTATCTCATGAACACAAACATATAGTACTAATAACAATGTTAATTGCAAAGAAATCACAAAAGAACTAGTAATCAAGTACAAAGTAATTGAAATGAAAACAAGCAAATATTTTGCTTTAAACAAATAACCAAAGTACAAATAAAAAAAGATACTAACTAATTTCATTTATCTTATAATCCTTTACAGTTACCCATTTAATTACGAATAATACAAATATAAAGAATATAAAAACGACCATTTTAAGAAGTGGTATTTCTATCATTGATACTCGTGTAATAATTTCTGGAATTACTTTATAGCTAATAATCAAAATAATACCACTTGAAATTGATTGGGTTATTGCTCCTAAATATTCTCCAAACAGATAGCTAATAATAATTGAAATATAGATACTAAAATAAAGTACAAAACAAAAAATAAAAAAACTAGAATTCTCTATAATAGCTATAAACCCAGAGTTTCCAAGTATAGATATCACAAAGCAAAATATGACCATGAAAAATATCGATGTTATAAAATAAAAATGTAGTAGCCATATAGAGAACTTGAAATTTGACGCCCTCAACATAAATAATGGTTTTGCTGTTTTCATGACTTTATTGAATACAAATCCTATATTACCTATTATAGCTATTACTTGAAAAAGCTCTACCATAACATAAAATTGTTTTGTTATATAGGATAGTACTATCAAAAACATCATGGACATTATAAAAAAAATAATGTTCTTTCTTATATCATAAATCAGTAAAAAGAAGTAGACATTATAATTTTTACATCTAGATTTCTCATTTCCCTGCATAACCTCTCCATAATGTACCCTCATTGACATAGTGTATATATATATTATAACAATCGCAATATAAAACACATATAATAAAAAGGGATGTACAGTCATTCTCAACCAGTGAACACCAATAAACTTATGAATCGGAAGAGTTATCAATAACAAAAAAAACAATATAAATAGTGTTTTAAATAAAGTAAAGCTATTGCTTAATATATTCATTTTCACAATAATTTTATTTATTAACATCACAATCATGTAGCTTATTAAGAAAAGCAAAAGACTAACAATCTGCCAATAAATAACTGAGTACATGATCAATATATTACTATAAATTGATAAAACAATATAAAGAAACAAAAAAGAAAGTACAGCAGGAATAATATAGAAGGTAATTGATTTTAAATATTTTAGATATTCTTTATATATGTAATCGATTATTGAATAAGAGGTATTATTATCAGATTCATTTTTCTTTAAAAACCATATCAAAAATGGAAAAATTGAAGCAGTGATAAATATATAAGAGACACTTGGAAATAAACTTATATTTATCTCAACTTCGTATTCTAAAAGTGAAGGTAAAAATACAGCTGCCGAAATACTTGCTATTACAATTAATAATACTGAAAAAAAAACTTCGGTTCTTTGAGACGCAAATATAAATAGTCTATTTTTGATACGACAAAATAAAATTTGAATTAAAAGACTAACTCTTTTCATAATAATTCCTTTCGTTAGCTAGCTTGAATAGAAGGTTATGTAATAGTATTTATTCTAACGACAACCTAATTTAAAAACTCCCTCTTTGAGTTTAACAGACATTTCAAAAGACTTTCCTAGCTGTGCCCAGCAAATTGTTTGACCAATTGCCCAAGTTACAAAAATAACCGACAATACAACAATTATAAAAACAAGAGGACCAACACATAAATATGATTTTTTTGCACTTTTATTAATGTTCAAGCCTCTTTTAAGATCAGATGTAATTAATAAAAAACTATTATAAATAGATATCAGTAAAGAATTATAATAAGCTTGCATTAGTTTTCCCCCTTTTATTACATAACCTTCCATTCAAATAATATAATAACTTATATTCCTTATTTTTGTAAATGGAATTTTATAAATTTAATAGGATTTTTATTCTTTTACAACTTATTTTTTATAAAGTAATCTTTAGATGGTTTAATCTCTACCCTATTACTTATAAACTACTCGTACTTCTTTATTTAGTTGAATCTTCTTGATGACCTAAAATAAAAACTTCTCTATAAAACCGAAATAAAGTAGATAGCTAATCAAAAGAGCCTTCCCAAAAGTTCAAAGAACTATTCCAGCCCATTATGGACTTTGAATTTAACCTTCGGATAACTCAAGTCTAACATTTTCTGGATCAGTAGGGAGTCTGACAAAAAATAGTAATATTCTATTTACCCAAGTGCTAAATCAACAGTTGCGTCCCTATTACCTTCCCTCAGTTAATGGCACTCATCAAAGATACATAATGAACAAATTTTGAATATTCTAGGCGATATTCTAAGTGACATTGTACATTTTATTTCTATGTAAGCGACAATAATACCTTCGTTATATCTGCATTGCTCATAGAGGAAATATCTGTTCCGAAGTAGTTGTTCAAGTGCTTTTAAACATTAAATGTGCCTGCTAAGAAAATCGCATAATTTAACTCTCTTACCATTCATGTGAAGTTCTCTTTAAAAATTGGCCAATCCACACTGACACGAGACGCCCCTTGAGATCTTGGAAAACCTCCTCATTTTTAATAAATTTTAGAGAATCTATCAGCACCGAACGGGGAATGATTGACGCAACACTTAGAAGCACCTAACTCCCCAGAAATAAAATACCTTGTGGTTACGTGCAACTCCCAACAATTTATTAAAATTATATAAGCAAATAAAATCGTTTGTGAATTGTACTCAACATAGGGAATGAAATTACTTCTATATACTACCGAGAAGGTTGAATTACTCTTTCTCAATCTCCCCAAACCGAACCCCACTCTCATCCTTCCACTCCGTCAATCCATTAGCATGTCCACCTACAACCAACGCCGCTGCATAATATGGACTTTTAAAAAGAACATTCTCCTGCAGTATCCCGATCTGATTAATCTGAACCTGCTCTCTCTTCTGCATTACACCACTTGGAATGCTCTCTTAATCAATCGTTTCAATCATACTTCCTTTCAGAACAACAAACCCTTCAATTGTTTTTCCGTTTTTACGACTCTTTCTACTCAAATAAAAAATACTGTTTAGACTTTCTCCTGTATGAACTTGTTCTTCATCTGATGAGCTTGTTTGACTCAACTTCTCGAAAACTTTGAAGTCGATCATTTGCGGCATACAGACAAGAATAGGCAAATCTACGCCAAACGCAAAGAAACGATTGAACGGGTTTTTGCCGATTTAAAGCACAAGCATGGCCTGCGCTGGACAACCCTAAGAGGAAAGAAAAAGAAAAAATTGTCCATGCAGGCGATGCTTGTTTTCGCTGCCATGAATCTAAAAAAACTGGCGAATTGGACTTGGAAAGGACCAACTCGCCAGCCTATTCGACCGAAAAACAAAATAAATTGGACAAAATAGGTCGGATCATAAAGATCCGACCTATTTTGTCAACAGCCTGAGGCCCCTTTATTACTTCAATATCGCTTCAATTTTTGTTTTCGGTTCATAAATGCCATGTAAGCCCGTATATTACACAAGTTTATTTACACATCAAAAAAACAGAAAAAAGCCTCTCACAAGTTCAATGAACTCATGAGAAGCCTCGAAAATCTATAAATGGCACCAAATGGGCATCAAAAATGACGTCCGTTGCCGACAAACCCTTGTTTAACAAGAGTTTTTTGTCGGTTTTACATCATGCCGCCCATACCGCCCATGCCGCCCATATCAGGCATACCAGCACCGCCGCCGGCATTCTCTTCTGGCTTGTCAGCGACAACAGCTTCAGTTGTTAACAACATAGCTGCTACAGACGCAGCGTTTTGCAGTGCAGAACGTGTCACTTTTGTTGGGTCAACGATACCTTTTTCAATCATGTTTACCCATTCGCCAGTTGCAGCGTTGAAGCCTACGCCGATTTCTTCGTTTTTCAGGCGCTCAACGATGACAGATCCTTCAAGACCTGCATTGTGCGCGATTTGACGAATTGGCTCTTCAAGAGCGCGAAGCACGATGTTGATACCTGTTTGAGCATCGCCTTCAGCTTCAACTGTAGCGACTTTGTTATATACGTTGACAAGCGCTGTACCACCACCGGATACGATGCCTTCTTCAACAGCTGCGCGAGTGGAGTTCAGGGCGTCTTCGATGCGAAGTTTACGCTCTTTCAGCTCAGTTTCAGTCGCAGCGCCGACTTTGATGACAGCTACGCCGCCAGCAAGTTTCGCAAGACGCTCTTGTAATTTTTCTCTGTCGAATTCAGAAGTTGTTTCTTCCACTTGAGCGCGGATCTGCGTCACGCGGGCAGAAATTTTGTCTGATTCGCCAGAACCTTCAACGATTGTTGTGTTTTCTTTTGTAACCACAACTTTAGAAGCGCGTCCCAATTGTGTGATTTCAGTCGATTTCAGGTCAAGGCCAAGATCCTCTGTGATAACTTCTCCGCCAGTAAGGACAGCGATATCTTCAAGCATTGCTTTACGGCGGTCACCGAAGCCAGGGGCTTTAACAGCAACTGCGTTGAATGTGCCGCGAAGTTTGTTCACAACAAGTGTTGCAAGTGCTTCGCCTTCAACATCCTCAGCGATCAGAAGCAATGGTTTGCCTTGCTGAACAACCTGCTCAAGCACAGGAAGGATTTCTTGAATGTTTGTGATTTTTTTGTCTGTGATCAAGATGTAAGGATTGTCTAGAACCGCTTCCATCTTATCAGAGTCAGTTACCATGTAAGGTGACGCATACCCGCGGTCGAATTGCATACCTTCCACAACTTCAAGCTCAGTTGTGAAGCCTTTAGACTCTTCGATTGTGATCACGCCGTCGTTTCCTACGCGCTCCATTGCTTCAGCGATAAGGCTTCCGACTTCCTCATCAGCAGCAGAGATCGCAGCAACCTGAGCGATAGACTCTTTGCCTTCGATCGGTTTAGAGATTTCTTTCAGGTTTTCGATCGCAACGTTTACAGCTTGTTCCATACCTTTACGCACGCCTACAGGGTTAGCGCCCGCTGTTACGTTTTTAAGGCCTTCACGGATCATTGCTTGCGCAAGAACTGTCGCAGTTGTTGTACCGTCACCGGCAACATCGTTTGTTTTGCTGGCTACTTCAGCAACAAGCTTAGCACCCATGTTTTCAAACGCGTCTTCAAGCTCGATTTCTTTTGCGATTGTTACACCGTCATTTGTGATTAACGGAGAACCGAATTTTTTCTCTAGAACCACGTTGCGTCCTTTTGGTCCTAAAGTTACTTTTACAGCATCAGCAAGTGCATCGACACCACGAAGCATTGCGCGGCGAGCTTCTTCACTAAACTTAATATCTTTTGCCATGTTTACAAGACCTCCTCGAATTTTTAAGTATTTGTTTATTTAAGAATTAGCCGATAACAGCTAAAATGTCGCTTTCACGTAAGATTAAGTATTCAGTACCTTCGTATTTCACTTCAGTACCTGCGTATTTTGAGAAGATAATGCGGTCGCCCTCTTTTACTTCTAAAGCAACGCGCTCTCCGCTTTCTAACACGCGACCTGAACCAGCTGCCACGATTTTGCCTTCTTGCGGTTTTTCTTTTGCAGAATCCGGCAACACAATTCCGCTGGCAGTTTTTTCTTCAGATTCTACGAGTTCAATGACAACGCGATCACCTAATGGCTTTAACAATGTAATAACCTCCTCAATAGTATGAATATGTAATTTTAGCACTCAGCTCTAAAGAGTGCTAACACAGTTATTATAATAAAGAATCTCACTTCCAATTTCAAGTGATAAGATAAAAAATTTTCACGCTTTCATGATTCTTTTCGAGCCCCTCATCCCTTAGCTTTTTCACCCTCCGTTCCGATTATGTTACAATAGCTGTAGATGAATGAAACCCATTTAACAAAGGAGTACATACCATTTGAGAAAACAGTATTGGTTTATTATTTTGACATACATCGTCATGCAGTTTTCCTTCCTAATCGGGATTCCATTGTTATTTAAATTAGGTTATGCCGGAGGACAGCCTACCAACGAGAATATGGTGCACGCACAAGGATTATGGTCCGTCATCAGCTTTATCGCCTGTCTTGTTGTCGTTCTGCTCATTCTTAGAACGGCTCCGAAAACAACACTGCGAAACGGCCGGAAAGACTCTGTCGGGCTTTCTATCCTGTGGGCGATAGCCGGTTTTTTCATTGCCCTTTTCTCTCAAGGAATAGCAGGCTCTATAGAATATTATGTATTCGGCATTGGAAGAGAATCAGAAAATACTCAAGCCATTCTGAAAGTCATTCAGGCAGTTCCGCTCATGATGATCGTTTCTTCTATCGTCGGGCCAATATTAGAAGAAATTATCTTCAGAAAAATCATTTTCGGCGCGCTTTATGAAAAAACGAATTTCTTTTTTGCAGGACTGCTCAGCTCGATTATTTTCGGTATTGTTCACGCTGATTTGAAACACCTTCTTCTTTATACAGCAATGGGCTTTACCTTTGCCTTCCTGTATGCCAGAACAAAACGGATATGGGTGCCGATTTTCGCCCATGTCATGATGAATACGTTTGTCGTTATCATGCAGCTTGAGCCTGTTCAGAAGTATCTTGAGCAGCAGAGCACACAAATGCAATTGATTATTGGAGGATTATTTTTATGAGAAACCCGGTCGTTTGGGGAATGATCTATTTTGCCGTAGGGTGCATCTTTACTTATCTTGCCGCAAGCTCGCCAGGCAGCATGTGGTCATTCTACTCCATCCTGCTGATGGTGTTCGCCGCTTACAACATCAGCATTTCATTTAAGATGTTCGCCTTTTCATTTAAAATCAAAAAGAATCAGAAATAAAGAAAATCCATTTCTCGGAGAGAAATGGATTCGAAATTAAATCCTAAAACGGTTTTCGTTTTAGGATTTTGTCATTTTTCAGCGTGATTGAGAACCCTTGAAGCCTAGGAAAGGCGAGCATTGGAGCGGAGCGAATGTTTTAATTCGTGAGCACCAACGCACAGGCTTGACAACGAATGCGAGGGTTTGTCAACACGCCCGAATCCATTTCTCACATGAGAAATGGATTTTTATGATTGCCCTGAAGACACGTCCTGATCGGCACCACTGCTTTGCTGTGCTTTCCGATAAGCGGCCCTCGATATCAAAATACTGATTTCATATAAGATCAACAGCGGAACAGTGACCATCATATGAGACAAAAGCTCAGGAGGCGTAATCAAGGCAGCAATCACAAGCAGCACAAAATACGCATACTTTCTGACTTTCGCTAAGAACATCGGAGTCACAATTCCAAGCCTGGTCAAAAACATGAGGATGACCGGCATTTGAAACAATAAGCCGAACGGAATTGTCAGCTGCAGGAGAAAGTGAAAATACTCATTAATTCCGATCACCTGATTGACATTCAAGTCTTGAGAGATTCGCTTCATAAAATCAACCACAAAAGGAAATAAAATATAATATGAAAAGGATAAGCCCGCTAAAAACAGCAAAACAGAGATTGGAATGTAGCTGAGCGTCACTTTTCGCTCTTTCTCATAGAGGCCCGGGCTCACAAAAGCCCAAAGCTGATACAGAATCACCGGCGAGGTCAGGACAATTCCGATGATAAACGCGAATTGCATAAACACAAAAAGCGGGTCTGTCAGATTAAACGCGTTAAGCGTCAGCTCTTTCGCCTCATTTGTTTCTTGCAGATATACAATAATCGGCTTCGCTAAAAAAAATCCCGCGATAAAGAAAACGACAAAGGCCAACGCCACAACCAGCAATCGTTTTCGAAGCTCAGCAATATGCTCCAGCAGCGACATTTGATTCACTTTCATTCTTGTCATCCTTACTTACTGATCTTCTTTCTTTTTTTCCTCTTCATCACTCGTTAATCCTTTAGTAGCGTTTTTGAATTCACGAAGTGTGTCTCCAGCTGCTTTCCCCAGTTCAGGCAGCTTTTTGGGACCGAAGATAATCAAAGCAACGATTGCGATAACAGCAAGGCTTCCAGGACCGATCGGCATATGTGGGCTCCTCCTTTCCCTCTATTCGATTTCCTCCAAAACTGAATAATGCTTTAAGAAATAAACAAGTGACTGAAGCTCTACAGCTAAATCTATATGATGAATTCGAATGTGTTCCGGCACATTCAAACGGGCCGGCGTAAAATTAAGAATTCCCTTTATCCCTAACGCGACTAATCTGTCTGTAATGGGCTGAGCGGCAACTGCTGGCACTGTTAGAATGGCAACTGATTCATCTTTTACATACTGTTCAAGGTCATTAAGATTATAGACGGGCACACCGCCTACCTCAGTTCCTATTTTACTCTCATTTATATCAAAAGCCATAGAAATTTTTGTGTTATTATTTTTTGTGAAATTATAGTGAAGAAATGCCGTTCCCAAGTTCCCGACACCAATCAAGATGACATCTGTCATTTCATCCTGATCAAGCGTTTTGCGGAAAAAAGACAGCAAATAATCCACGTTATATCCATATCCTTTTTTGCCAAGAGCTCCAAAATAGGAAAAATCCCTGCGAATCGTGGCGGAATCAACCTTTACGGCATCACTGAGTTCAGCGGAAGATACACGCTGTTTTCCTGACGCATGCAGGTTCTTTAAAAAGCGATAGTAGAGCGGCAGCCGTTTTGCCGTCGCCTGCGGAATTTTTGATTGATCCTTATTCATTTTTGGTCCTCCACATTATACTCAGATAGTTCTCTTTTAAAGTCACCGTTTTTCCCGCCTGTCTTTTCAAGCAAGAAAGTAGGGCCGATGACCATCCCTTTATCAAGAGCCTTGCACATATCGTAAACAGTAAGAGCGCACACCGATGCAGAAGTGAGCGCTTCCATTTCCACACCTGTACTCCCTTTCGTTTTGACCTGTGCTTTTATATGAAGTATAACTTCTGTTTCTTTTATTTTCCAGTCAAACGATATATCTACCCCGCTCAGTGATAGCGGATGGCACATCGGAATGATATTGGACGTTTGCTTTGCGGCCATAATGCCTGCCACCTGCGAAACAGCCAATACATCTCCTTTACCGATATCGTGACTTTGTATTTTCTCGTACACTTCATGCTTCATGTGTACGCTTGAAACAGCCGCCGCAGTACGGACAGTCGAAGATTTTTCGCTGATATCCACCATCTGGGCTCGTCCCTGTTCATTAAAATGAGAAAATTCATTCATATTCAAACTCTCCTTAAAAAGATCATACACTATTTTCTTCTCTATGTCTTATTCGGCCAATGTATTGTTTGCTGACTTCTGATTGATAAGCTACACTTAACTTATTATAGCAGAGGTGAAATAATATGATGATCTTACAAGTTAATCAGCTGTCCAAATCATTTGGTGCTGATACTATTTTAAACAATATAAAGCTGGAAGTCAGAAATCGTGATCGCATTGCCATTGTTGGTCGAAATGGCGCGGGTAAATCCACGCTGCTTAAAATTATCGCAGGCCAGCTATCGTATGAAAAGGGCGAAATCATTAAACCGAAAGATATGACAATGGGATATCTCGCCCAGCATACGGGCTTGGATTCTAAGCTTACCATAAAAGAAGAGCTGCTGACTGTTTTTGACCACTTGAAAGCAATGGAAAAAGAAATGCGGACGATGGAAGAAAAAATGGCGGCAGCTGATCCGGATGAATTGGAAAGCATTATGAAAACCTATGACCGGCTTCAGCAGGAATTCAAAGATAAAGGCGGCTATCAATATGAAGCGGATGTCAGATCTGTGCTGCACGGCCTTGGTTTCAGCCATTTTGACGATTCTACACAGGTCCAAAGCCTGAGCGGAGGCCAGAAAACAAGGCTGGCCCTAGGTAAGCTTCTATTAACACAGCCCGATTTGCTCATTCTCGATGAGCCGACAAACCATCTGGATATTGACACACTAACCTGGCTTGAACATTATTTGCAAGGCTATTCAGGCGCCATTATGATCGTTTCGCATGACCGCTACTTTTTGGACAAAGTGGTAAACCAAGTGTACGAGGTATCAAGAGCTGAAAGCAAAAAATATCACGGCAACTACAGCGCTTATCTCGACCAAAAAGCCGCGCAATATGAAAAAGATCTGAAAGTATATGAAAAGCAGCAGGACGAAATCGCAAAGCTCCAAGACTTCGTAGACCGAAATCTGGCGAGAGCCTCTACCACAAAACGAGCGCAAAGCCGCAGAAAGCAGCTTGAGCGAATGGACGTCATGTCAAAACCGCTCGGCGATGAAAAATCTGCAAGCTTTCATTTTGATATTACAAAACAGAGCGGAAACGAAGTCTTGCGTGTTCAGGATCTCACAATCAGCTATGAAAACCAGCCCCCGCTTTTAACGGAAGTGTCGTTCATGCTCACAAGAGGAGAAAGCGCTGCGCTTGTCGGCCCTAACGGAATCGGTAAGTCGACATTGCTGAAAACATTAATGGACACCCTGAAGCCAGATCAAGGAGCGATCTCATATGGCTCGAATGTCAGTGTCGGCTACTATGACCAGGAGCAGGCTGAGCTGACTTCCGCTAAACGTGTCCTTGATGAACTGTGGGATGAGTATCCGGGGCTTCCGGAGAAAGAAATCAGAACTTGTCTCGGAAACTTCTTGTTTTCCGGAGATGATGTATTGAAACCCGTGCATTCATTAAGCGGGGGCGAAAAAGCAAGATTGGCCCTTGCTAAGCTGATGCTTCAAAAAGCGAATTTTCTCATTCTTGATGAACCGACAAACCATCTGGACTTAGATAGCAAAGAAGTCCTCGAAAACGCGCTGATTGATTATCCAGGCACACTGTTATTTGTCTCACATGACAGATATTTTATTAACAGAATCGCCACAAGAGTGTTTGAGCTTTCCTCAAACCATATAGAAGAGTATCTGGGAGATTACGATTATTATACGGAGAAAAAAACAGAACAGCTTGAACTGGAAAAAATGAATCAGCAAGAGGAAGCCGAGAAAACGCCTGCTGCGATAAAGTCTGACTCCAAACGTTCCTACGAAGAAGAAAAAGAATGGAAAAAGAAAGAACGACAACGGCTGCGGCGAATTGAAGAAATTGAAACCGCTGTTCAAACCATTGAAGAAAACATCAGCCGCAATGATGAATTGCTATGTGATCCGGAAGTCTATCAAGACCATGAAAAGGTACAAGCCATCCATGCTGACAACGAAAAGCTCAATCAGGAGCTGGAAACTCTTTTATCCGAATGGGAAGAACTATCCACAGAAGAAGATTAAAAAAAGTCAAGCACCTCTTTTTAGAGGTGCTTTTTATCCACAGAAAATAACCTTATACAACAAATAAGTAAGCGTTTTATACACATTATCCACAAAATTTTCTGAATTCATCCACTTTATTAACAATGTCCTCAATCCTTTATCCAACGATACCTTCATAATTACTAACAGATATGTGGATAAATTGAGAATTATCTGTTAATAACAAATAAAAAGCCTCACTCCATTATGTCGTGAGACTTTGATAAGAAGTCAATTCAAGGCCAGGTTGGCCATTCATATCATATGCACCGCGAATTCCCTTCTCAAATGCAATAGTGCCAGCCGCAGCAATCATCGCAGCATTGTCCGTACACAATGCCAACGGAGGAATGACAAGCGCAATCCCTTCATGCTGTGCAAATTCTTTTTCTAGTGCAGCTCTGAGTCCTCTGTTTGCAGCTACTCCACCGGCTAAAAGGACCTGTTTCACATCATATTCCTTTGCCGCACGCGCCGTTTTCGTCACTAAGACATCAATCACGCTATTTTGGAAACTGGCAGACAAATCTTCCGGAGAAATCTCCTGCCCTTTTTGGGACGCATTATGAAGCGTATTGATCACCGCGGACTTCAACCCGCTGAAGCTGAAATTGTATGAGCCTTCTTCGAGCCATGCGCGAGGAAGCGGAATATTGTCATTTCCTTTTTCAGCAAGCTTGTCAATTTGCGGTCCGCCCGGATATGGCAGTCCCATCGTTCGCGCCACTTTGTCATAAGCTTCTCCTGCTGCATCATCGAGCGTTTCCCCAATGACGTCAAATGATCCGTGTTCCTTCATATAAACCAATTCTGTATGGCCTCCTGAAACGACTAAAGCCAGTGCTGGAAATACGATGTCTTCTACAAGGCGATTCGCGTATATATGACCGGCTATATGATGGACGCCAATTAACGGAATGTTATGCGCAAAGCTCAATGCTTTAGCAGCGTTTAC
The DNA here is from genome assembly GCF_053903245.1 of Bacillus sp. K7. Lineage (NCBI taxonomy): Bacteria > Bacillati > Bacillota > Bacilli > Caryophanales > Bacillaceae > Bacillus > Bacillus sp. K7. The sequence continues at coordinate 616,257 of NZ_CP096406.1, read as the reverse complement.
TCCGATAAGAAGCGCTCCCACAAGTCCCGGACCTTCAGTAACTGCAATCGCGTCAATTTCACTATACGTCATGTCAGCTTTACGAAAAGCCTCTTCTATGACCAAAGTAATTTGCTCAACATGATGTCTTGACGCAATTTCCGGAACAACGCCTCCAAAGCGCTTATGGCTATCAATTTGAGAAGCCACTACGTTCGAAATGATTTCTTTTCCGTTTTTTACGATAGCTGCCGCCGTTTCATCACAGCTTGTTTCAATTCCTAATACGTACGTCTCTTTTTGCTCACTCATTTATCGTCACCCACATAATTAACGCATCTTCCCCGTTATCAGTATAATAGTTCTTTCTTATTCCGCCGGGCTGCATCCCGAACTTTTTATATAAGCCTTGAGCAGGATGATTCGAAACCCTCACTTCAAGCGAAAGCCTCCTTGCATCTTTTTCTTTGCACAGTTCCACCGCTGAGCGAAAAAGCGTTTCTCCTAAAGACTGGCCTCGATACTCCGGCTTGATCGCGATATTTGTAATTTGGGCATCGTCCATCACAATCCAAATTCCGCAATACCCAGCAACATGGCCGTCCTTTTCAATCACGAGATAATGAGCATACGGATTTTCCAGCAGCTCATGATAAAAAGAATCCTTCGTCCAAGGAGACGTAAAGGAGGATGTTTCGATTTCGTATACGTGATCAATATCATCAGGCCGCATGATTCTGACGGCTGCTTTTGTTTTCATCCTATCACCCTACTTTTGACTTTCAATCCATTTCGCTTCCGCTTCTGCCAGCCGCAAGTAATCCGGGACAAGCCGGTGAACGTCCTCTGCTTCCTTTTCCGCACCTAGAAAAGCCAATTCTGAAGGACGCGGATTTTGCTGAGCCGAAGCGCCAATGACCCCTTTAATTCCAAGCACATCCTCTATCATCTGCTTATGAATAGAAGTATCATGACCTAAAAACAAAACAGGGCGATCCTTTTCTTTTAGCATCTCCAGCCATTCGGCCAGCATCACATTTTGATCTGGAACCACTTGCTCCAAAAGCCCGTTTTTATATTCATACAGACCTGTATACACCTGTCCACGTCTGGCATCAAAGATAGGGCTGATCAAACCGTCAAAATGCCGTCCATTTGCCGCGAGCGTCTCAAGGCTTGATACAGCAGCAATCGGAATGTGTAAAGACCAGGCAAGGGTTTTGGCGAGCGTCACACCAATTCTGACTCCTGTGTATGAACCAGGGCCTTTTGCAACAACAATTTTAGAAAGATCCTGCGGTGTCATATCACAATCATTCAGTAATGAATGAACAGCAGGCATTGCTCTGACAGAGTGGTTCTTTTTCAAATATGTCATGTGTTCTGCTATGACGGTGTCTTCTCGAAGCAGCGCAATGCCCAACGTATAATTTGATGTGTCAATTGCTAATATTGTCATGTCTACTTATCTCCTCACAAAGCATTTCATACCGATCCCCGACAGCAGTAAAGGTTATTTCCCGCTCTTCATCACCAGCTCTTTTGATGACAATTTGCAGTCGCTCCTGCGGCAGCTGTTCTTCAATTAAATGAGCCCATTCAACGAGACAGACACCTTGTCCGTGAAAATATTCATCAAGCCCCAAATCTTCACTTTCATCTTCCATTCTATACACATCCATATGATAAAGAGGAAGTGTGCCATCGTTATATTCTTTTATAATTGTAAAAGTCGGACTGTTTACAACACGTGTAATTCCAAGTCCTTTTGCAAAACCTTTCGTAAAAGTTGTTTTTCCGGCTCCTAAATCGCCCTCTAATGTCAGGACGTCTCCCGGTTTAGCAAACGATGCCGTCAGCTTGGCAATCGCTTTTGTTTCTTCAGGATTTACAGTTCTCCACTTTAATTGCTTCACACGAGTCACCCATCTTATTTAAAATGATTATATCCTTTTTTTTCTAAGATCACTGATGTTTTATCTGTTTTTAGGATCACATTGGATTCTGTTTTTTCTATGACATGACCAATCTTTGTAATGGGCAGTTGACGTGTTTCACACTCTTGCTTCAACGCTTCCCATTCCTCCTTTGAAACCGTTCCTGTCAGCTCAAAATCCTCCCCGCCAAATAAAGCCCATTCTTTCCAGTGAGGATGGAGCTTAGGCAAGTCAGAATGGACTGGAAGCATACGTTCATCAATTTCAATTGAAACACAGCTGGCTTCCGCAATCTCATGTAATTCGCTAGCTAATCCGTCACTGATATCATTTAAAGCCGCACGCTGAACATTCGAGCATAATTTGCCGATGTTTACTCTCGGCTGAGGCCGTTTATGCCTGTTGATAAAGTAACTGGCTTCAATCACTGCGTTTTGGGGATCAGTCTCTTCTGACAACAAAGAAAGTCCTGCTGCAGAAGAACCGATTTCACCGGTTACAAACACAATATCGTTGGGTCTTGCCAAGCTGCGCAAACATGCCTGTCCCTTTTCAACTTCCCCGATTACAGTGACTGTAACAACTAATTTGTCAGAGGTAGAGACTGTATCGCCGCCAATTAGATCCATATGATATAGTTTCGCCAGTTCATTCATTCCTTCATACATTGCCTTGATTTCAGATTCCGTCCATTTCGAAGGTACCGCAAGTGATACCAAATAAAATTTAGGAATGCCGCCCATCGCGGCAATATCACTTATATTAACGGCTAATGCCTTATATCCGACATCTTTAGGTGAGGAATAGTGTAATTTGAAATGTATATCTTCCACCATAGTATCAACACAAACAATTTCCTGAACGCCGTGTTTCGCAGTGTAGAGCGCTGCATCATCACCAATTCCTACATCAACGGAAGAGTGGTGAATGGTCCGCGGAGTAATGCTATGTATTAAATCAAATTCATCCATGAACCAAAACCCCCTTTCAACCTGCTTATGCCTATATGTACTCTTCTTAGTGTATCGAATTTTGCTGTAATATCCAAGATGTTGCCGATATAAAAGAAAGCTTGGCTATGACACCAAGCAGAAGCTACCGTAAAAGAAAACACAAAAAAAAACGAAAACATGATCGTTTCGTTTACAAAAAATGGCGGTCCGGACGGGACTCGAACCCGCGACCTCCTGCGTGACAGGCAGGCATTCTAACCAACTGAACTACCGGACCATATTAAAATGAATTATTTTGGTTGCACCCTTCGGGCACTCCTTATTTTATTCATATATTTTGGTTGCGGGGGCAGGATTTGAACCTGCGACCTTCGGGTTATGAGCCCGACGAGCTACCGAACTGCTCCACCCCGCGATGATAATAATTTATGGTACAAGCTTGGCGGCGTCCTACTCTCACAGGGGGAAACCCCCGACTACCATCGGCGCTGAAGAGCTTAACTTCCGTGTTCGGCATGGGAACGGGTGTGACCTCTTCGCTATCGCCACCAAACAAATGCCTTCAGGATGAAGGTACTGGGCGTTTCTCACAGGATGTGAGAGCCCTTAGCGGAGTTTCTTTCCACCTTTTAGAGAGATGTTCTCTCAAAACTAGATAACAGATGTGACATCAATCAAAATGTGGTTAAGTCCTCGATCGATTAGTATCTGTCAGCTCCATGTGTCGCCACACTTCCACCTCAGACCTATCAACCTGATCATCTTTCAGGGATCTTACTTCCTTGCGGAATGGGAAATCTCATCTTGAGGGGGGCTTCATGCTTAGATGCTTTCAGCACTTATCCCGTCCGCACATAGCTACCCAGCGATGCCCTTGGCAGAACAACTGGTACACCAGCGGTGCGTCCATCCCGGTCCTCTCGTACTAAGGACAGCTCCTCTCAAATTTCCTGCGCCCGCGACGGATAGGGACCGAACTGTCTCACGACGTTCTGAACCCAGCTCGCGTACCGCTTTAATGGGCGAACAGCCCAACCCTTGGGACCGACTACAGCCCCAGGATGCGATGAGCCGACATCGAGGTGCCAAACCTCCCCGTCGATGTGGACTCTTGGGGGAGATAAGCCTGTTATCCCCGGGGTAGCTTTTATCCGTTGAGCGATGGCCCTTCCATGCGGAACCACCGGATCACTAAGCCCGACTTTCGTCCCTGCTCGACTTGTAGGTCTCGCAGTCAAGCTCCCTTGTGCCTTTACACTCTGCGAATGATTTCCAACCATTCTGAGGGAACCTTTGGGCGCCTCCGTTACCTTTTAGGAGGCGACCGCCCCAGTCAAACTGCCCACCTGACACTGTCTCCCCGCCCGATAAGGGCGGCGGGTTAGAAGGTCAATACAGCCAGGGTAGTATCCCACCGATGCCTCCACCGAAGCTGGCGCTCCGGTTTCCAAGGCTCCTACCTATCCTGTACAAGCTGTACCAACATTCAATATCAGGCTGCAGTAAAGCTCCACGGGGTCTTTCCGTCCTGTCGCGGGTAACCTGCATCTTCACAGGTACTATAATTTCACCGAGTCTCTCGTTGAGACAGTGCCCAGATCGTTGCGCCTTTCGTGCGGGTCGGAACTTACCCGACAAGGAATTTCGCTACCTTAGGACCGTTATAGTTACGGCCGCCGTTTACTGGGGCTTCAATTCGCACCTTCGCTTACGCTAAGCGCTCCTCTTAACCTTCCAGCACCGGGCAGGCGTCAGCCCCTATACTTCGCCTTACGGCTTCGCAGAGACCTGTGTTTTTGCTAAACAGTCGCCTGGGCCTATTCACTGCGGCTCTCTCGGGCTTGCACCCTAACAGAGCACCCCTTCTCCCGAAGTTACGGGGTCATTTTGCCGAGTTCCTTAACGAGAGTTCTCTCGATCACCTTAGGATTCTCTCCTCGCCTACCTGTGTCGGTTTGCGGTACGGGCACCTCTCACCTCGCTAGAGGCTTTTCTTGGCAGTGTGGAATCAGGAACTTCGCTACTATATTTCGCTCGCCATCACAGCTCAGCCTTATGGGAAACGGATTTGCCTATTTCCCAGCCTAACTGCTTGGACGCGGATATCCAATACCGCGCTTACCCTATCCTCCTGCGTCCCCCCATTGCTCAAATGGTGAGGAGGTGGTACAGGAATATCAACCTGTTGTCCATCGCCTACGCCTTTCGGCCTCGGCTTAGGTCCCGACTAACCCTGAGCGGACGAGCCTTCCTCAGGAAACCTTAGGCATTCGGTGGAGGGGATTCTCACCCCTCTTTCGCTACTCATACCGGCATTCTCACTTCTAAGCGCTCCACCAGTCCTTCCGGTCTGGCTTCACAGCCCTTAGAACGCTCTCCTACCACTGTTCGAAGAACAGTCCGCAGCTTCGGTGATACGTTTAGCCCCGGTACATTTTCGGCGCAGAGTCACTCGACCAGTGAGCTATTACGCACTCTTTAAATGGTGGCTGCTTCTAAGCCAACATCCTGGTTGTCTAAGCAACTCCACATCCTTTTCCACTTAACGTATACTTTGGGACCTTAGCTGGCGGTCTGGGCTGTTTCCCTTTCGACTACGGATCTTATCACTCGCAGTCTGACTCCCAAGGATAAGTCATTGGCATTCGGAGTTTGACTGAATTCGGTAACCCGGTAGGGGCCCCTAGTCCAATCAGTGCTCTACCTCCAAGACTCTTACCTTGAGGCTAGCCCTAAAGCTATTTCGGAGAGAACCAGCTATCTCCAGGTTCGATTGGCATTTCACCCCTACCCACACCTCATCCCCGCACTTTTCAACGTGCGTGGGTTCGGGCCTCCATTCAGTGTTACCTGAACTTCACCCTGGACATGGGTAGATCACCTGGTTTCGGGTCTACGACCACGTACTCATGCGCCCTATTCAGACTCGCTTTCGCTGCGGCTCCGCATCTTCTGCTTAACCTTGCACGGGATCGTAACTCGCCGGTTCATTCTACAAAAGGCACGCCATCACCCGTTAACGGGCTCTGACTACTTGTAGGCACACGGTTTCAGGATCTCTTTCACTCCCCTTCCGGGGTGCTTTTCACCTTTCCCTCACGGTACTGGTTCACTATCGGTCACTAGGGAGTATTTAGCCTTGGGAGATGGTCCTCCCGGATTCCGACGGAATTTCACGTGTTCCGCCGTACTCAGGATCCACTCAGGAGAGAACGAAGTTTTGACTACAGGGCTGTTACCTCCTATGGCGGGCCTTTCCAGACCTCTTCATCTACCTCGTTCCTTTGTAACTCCGTACAGAGTGTCCTACAACCCCAAGAGGCAAGCCTCTTGGTTTGGGCTAATCCCGTTTCGCTCGCCGCTACTCAGGGAATCGCATTTGCTTTCTCTTCCTCCGGGTACTTAGATGTTTCAGTTCCCCGGGTCTGCCTTCTCATATCCTATGAATTCAGATATGGATACCACTCCATTACGAGTGGTGGGTTTCCCCATTCGGAAATCTCCGGATCAAAGCTTGCTTACAGCTCCCCGAAGCATATCGGTGTTCGTCCCGTCCTTCATCGGCTCCTAGTGCCAAGGCATCCACCGTGCGCCCTTTCTAACTTAACCGTTAAAAAGAATCACTATGTGATATCTTGTCTTACTAATTGAATGTGATGTCTACTGTTATCTAGTTTTCAAAGAACAACGCATAGGACATGCTAACACATGCGTTGCCACACGATGTGGCGCATTTAGCAGGTGCTCCTATGTCTGAAGGAATGATCCTTCAAAACTAAACAAGACAGGGAACGTTCTGTTTATAAGACCCAAGGTCTTATATTCCGTAATATATCCTTAGAAAGGAGGTGATCCAGCCGCACCTTCCGATACGGCTACCTTGTTACGACTTCACCCCAATCATCTGTCCCACCTTCGGCGGCTGGCTCCTAAAAGGTTACCTCACCGACTTCGGGTGTTACAAACTCTCGTGGTGTGACGGGCGGTGTGTACAAGGCCCGGGAACGTATTCACCGCGGCATGCTGATCCGCGATTACTAGCGATTCCAGCTTCACGCAGTCGAGTTGCAGACTGCGATCCGAACTGAGAACAGATTTGTGGGATTGGCTTAACCTCGCGGTTTCGCTGCCCTTTGTTCTGTCCATTGTAGCACGTGTGTAGCCCAGGTCATAAGGGGCATGATGATTTGACGTCATCCCCACCTTCCTCCGGTTTGTCACCGGCAGTCACCTTAGAGTGCCCAACTGAATGCTGGCAACTAAGATCAAGGGTTGCGCTCGTTGCGGGACTTAACCCAACATCTCACGACACGAGCTGACGACAACCATGCACCACCTGTCACTCTGCCCCCGAAGGGGACGTCCTATCTCTAGGATTGTCAGAGGATGTCAAGACCTGGTAAGGTTCTTCGCGTTGCTTCGAATTAAACCACATGCTCCACCGCTTGTGCGGGCCCCCGTCAATTCCTTTGAGTTTCAGTCTTGCGACCGTACTCCCCAGGCGGAGTGCTTAATGCGTTAGCTGCAGCACTAAGGGGCGGAAACCCCCTAACACTTAGCACTCATCGTTTACGGCGTGGACTACCAGGGTATCTAATCCTGTTCGCTCCCCACGCTTTCGCTCCTCAGCGTCAGTTACAGACCAGAGAGTCGCCTTCGCCACTGGTGTTCCTCCACATCTCTACGCATTTCACCGCTACACGTGGAATTCCACTCTCCTCTTCTGCACTCAAGTTCCCCAGTTTCCAATGACCCTCCCCGGTTGAGCCGGGGGCTTTCACATCAGACTTAAGAAACCGCCTGCGAGCCCTTTACGCCCAATAATTCCGGACAACGCTTGCCACCTACGTATTACCGCGGCTGCTGGCACGTAGTTAGCCGTGGCTTTCTGGTTAGGTACCGTCAAGGTGCCGCCCTATTTGAACGGCACTTGTTCTTCCCTAACAACAGAGCTTTACGATCCGAAAACCTTCATCACTCACGCGGCGTTGCTCCGTCAGACTTTCGTCCATTGCGGAAGATTCCCTACTGCTGCCTCCCGTAGGAGTCTGGGCCGTGTCTCAGTCCCAGTGTGGCCGATCACCCTCTCAGGTCGGCTACGCATCGTTGCCTTGGTGAGCCGTTACCTCACCAACTAGCTAATGCGCCGCGGGTCCATCTGTAAGTGGTAGCCGAAGCCACCTTTTATGTTTGAACCATGCGGTTCAAACAAGCATCCGGTATTAGCCCCGGTTTCCCGGAGTTATCCCAGTCTTACAGGCAGGTTACCCACGTGTTACTCACCCGTCCGCCGCTAACATCAGGGAGCAAGCTCCCATCTGTCCGCTCGACTTGCATGTATTAGGCACGCCGCCAGCGTTCGTCCTGAGCCAGGATCAAACTCTCCATAAAGTAATGGAGCGCAGATTAAGTTCGTCACATCCTGTGACAACATCTGCATGACCTGCATCGTGCAGGCCCCTGACTACGCACATCGCTGTGCGATTTATAAAAAATGAATTAACAGGTACGTTTTGTCTTGTTTAGTTTTCAAAGATCATTCAATAATGGAGCGGGTGATGAGAATCGAACTCACGACATCAGCTTGGAAGGCTGAGGTTTTACCACTAAACTACACCCGCGTGGTATTTTATAATGGCGCGCCCGAGAGGAGTCGAACCCCTAACCTTTTGATCCGTAGTCAAACGCTCTATCCAATTGAGCTACGGGCGCTTATCAAACGACTTAACTATCATACTATCATTTGATGTTGAAGTCAAGAAGTTTTTTAAAAACGTTTTTTTGGCAATCGAACCTTTTTTCAATTCGACTTTTCTTATTATACACGTTTTTGAAAACTTGTAAACACCTTTGAAAAACTTTTTTGTTTTTCGTGTTGTTGTGTGCTGTTCATCAGCGACGTTTAATAATATACCATGTGTATTTTATTAGGTCAACACCTTTTGTATATTTTTTTATTTTATTCTCTCACGTTTTTTCAATGTATACTTTATCGCATCGTACACATACCATTAAACATAAACGAGTAGCGATATGATTGCCTGATCGGGGTATGAAGATGCCCATGAAATTCATGAGCACCTTCTTAATGTGCACTTCCTATTCATTCAACAATAGGCGTTAAAGAATCACCGCTCCATATCTCTCCCTTATTAAGTGTCCAGCTGTCGTTATATAAAGCTGAAGCGCCCTTGTTTGCACTCGGGCTCCACTCATCATTCCAAGCCAGAAAGTAAATGGTTTTAGGATATTTTTGTTTTATTGCATTGATCAACAAGCTGTAATCAAAGCTGCCGTTTGCAATTTGCGGGCCGACTTCAGTAAAGGCAAATGGTTTATTAAGCGCTATTAGCTGGTCGTATCCGTTAATCGAATAGGCATCTTGGAAATATGCATCTAACCCGACAATATCTACATAAGACGCACCCGGGTAGAAATCGGTTTTAAAATCCCGGTTGGCGTCGGGAGAGTAAACCCAAAGCAAATGATCAAGACCTCTTGTCTCGGTCATATAATGATAGATTTTTTTATAGAGCTGTTTATAGAGGGAAACTCTTTCTTGATCCTTTTGATTATATGATGTAAGTCCCCACCAAAACCATTCACCGTTCATTTCATGCAGCGGCCTGAACAGAACAGGCACGCCTTCATTCTCCAGTTCTTGAAGTCCGTCAGCAATTTTGCTGAGCATGACATTCAGCCGCTTCCCTTCCGCTGTTGAAGAATCTAATATGTTTTTGTACTGATCGTTTGTGATCGGTGTTTTAAAATGCCCTGACTGAAAAGCAGGATTCGCCAGATGCAAACTGATTTGCGGGATTCCTCCGCTTTTCCAATATGATAGCAGCTCGCTGTTACAGCTGACATCAATCGAATCTTCAATCGTTGCTGTTTCAAGCCATCCTCTTGCATAATCACAGCCATAAATAGCAGGTGATTGTCCTGCTGCACTTCGGATTCTATCAGCCTCAGCCATAGAAAATGTGTCATGGCTATAGCCCCCAAACGCTCCGGAAAGGACTCTGTTTTCTGTTCGATTAGGCAGATGAGCAAGCCAATTCATCACTGCTTTTGTGGTCTGCTGTGCATGAGGGTTCACAGGATACACAGTATGCGCTTCAATTGGTCTTGCCAGAACAGCAGACGCAAGTAAAACGATCATGAGCAGACAGATCGTATGTTTCTTAAACAATTGCAACTCCTCCATTCATTAAGGATGAGATATTATCATTTCACATGTTCCTTCTATTGAAAACTCGCCAAAATGCGCTGGCAAAATAAAGTGTGCGCCTGTATTGCACTCGTACTGAATATCATTCATGACAATTCGTCCTGATCCCTTCAGGACACTCCCCAGCAAATAAGCTTGATAAGAAGGAAAAACAGCTCGGCCTTTAATCCTCCATTTGTATACGGAGAAATCATCCGTTTGTACATAAACGGTGATTTGGGCATTACCGACTTCTTCGACTGCCGGTGTATGGATTGTATCGGTATGCGGTATCGTTATGACTTCCATGGCTTTTTCTATATGAAGCGTTCTTTTTTGGCCTTTATCATCGCAGCGGTCATAATCGTAAACGCGATACGTTGTATCAGAGTTTTGCTGAATTTCAAGGACAAGTGTTCCCTCACATAAAGCGTGGAGCGTACCGCTTGGGACATAAAAAAAATCTCCCGGCTTGATTTTGAGGCGCCTCAACAGTCCGTTCCAATCGCCGCTTTCCATTCTCCGTTTAAACTCTTCCTTTGTACTTGCGTGGTGGCCCAAAATCAGTTCGGCGTCATCTTTGCAATCAATAATATACCAGCACTCCGTTTTCCCGAGATCGCCGTTTTCATGCATTATTGCATAATCATCGTCAGGATGGACTTGCACGGAAAGATCCATATTGGCGTCCAGAAGCTTTACAAGCAGCGGAAACACCTTTCCATCTGAAAAACCGAAAATCTCCGGATGATCCTGCCACACTTGGTCAAGTGTCTTTCCTGCCAGCGGGCCGTTTTTAACAGCCGATGAGCCATTGGCATGTGCAGAAACGGCCCAGCACTCACCTGTTTTTTCCGAGGGGATCGCGTAGCCGAAAACGTCACGAAGCTTTGTTCCTCCCCATAATCTTTCTTTAAAGACAGGCTCCAAAAATAAAGGGTGCTTCATGATTGCACCTCCCCGGCTGAAAATGCTTCCTGTAAGGCCTGAGCCGCTAAAACAAACGTGCCGATGATCCCGGCGTTACTGCCCAAATATGGAGGTGCAATATATCCACTTACACTTTCAGATAATTCAGAAAAATAAAAGTATCCGTTCATGATTTTCGGCACATATTCATAAATATAAGAAAACACTTGCTGCTGATTCATGACCCCGCCGCCAAGAATGACTTTTTCAGGCGCAAGGATCAAAATATATTGAACCAGCGCTTGGGCAATATAGTATCCTTCCAGTTCCCAGACTTGGGTTATATCTGATAAATCAGCAGCTTTTTTCCCCCAGCGCGCTTCAATGGCGGGACCGGATGCCAAGCCTTCAAAGCAATCCTTATGATACGGGCAAATCCCTTGGTATACATCATCCGGGTGCCTCCGGATATAAATATGGCCCATCTCTGGGTGTGACAGCCCCTGAAGGAGCCGGCCCTCTACAATTGCGCCCGCCCCAATGCCAGTGCCAATCGTAATATACAGGCAGCTGTTGAGACCCCTTGCTTCACCAAAAAGGAATTCACCCAGCGCCGCAGCATTGACATCCGTACTAAAACCGACTGGGATGTTCATTTCATTCTTAACGGTTTGCAAAAAGGGGTAGTGTCTCCAGCCGTCTTTCGGCGTGGCCCTAATGGTTCCGTATGTTTCACTGGTTTTATTGGTATCAACGGGACCAAAGGAGCCGATGCCGATGGCCTGTAATGAGAATGGGCGAAAATATTGAAACACTTTCTCTAATGTTTCATCCGGCATCGTTGTCGGAATCTCTACTCGGTCGATGATCGTTCCATCTTCTTTGCCGACGGCACAAACAAATTTTGTGCCGCCTGCTTCAATACCGCCAAGCATACAGATGGCCTCCTTGTTGTCTTTGCGATCAGCGCCGTATGTTTACCGAAGTGACGACAAACTTGTCATGCCGATGACGCGAAAAGGAATACTCAAATGGAATGCCGTTATCTAAGAAGCCCACATGTTCGACTTCGAGAATTGGATCATCTTGTTTACAGCCCAGATGCTCCTGGTCAATATGATCAGATTTACAGGCCCTGATTTTCCGATGCGATCCGGCGATTTTCAGCTGCAGCCCGTTTGTGATGTGGTTGTAGACCGAATCATGAAGGACATCATCATTAATGCCCGGTATTAAATGAGTCGGCATATATGTTTTTTCCAATACATAGGGCTCTCCCTCTACTATCCGCAGCCGTACGACATAATAAACCGGGGTTTTCTGATCAATGGACAAATGAGCGGCCACTTCCTCTGTGGGAAATTGCACTTCGAACTGAATGACCTTGCTTTTAATTTCCTTATCTTTCAGCAAGTTGGTCAATCCAAGGATTTCATTGCTGACCACATGGACATGGTCATCCTGTATCGCTGATTGAATAATAAACGTGCCATGGCCTCGTTTTCTGAACAGAAGCCCTTCAGCAACCAAATTATCCAAGGCTCTTTTCATCGTCATGCGGCTTGAGTTGAACTCTTTTGCAAGAGATACTTCATCAGGAATCGGCTGATCGATCGGATAGACGTTATTTTTGATTCTATTTCTCATTTCATTTGCGATGATTTCGTATTTATTCATTGGTATCCTCCGGCAGCTATTAGAGTTTGATATCACATAAGCTATTACGGATATCATAAGTTCTTTTCCCTGTTTCATCAATGTTGCGGCTTTGCTGTGAACTCTCATCATCATGATGATTGCCGGAAGATCTGTAAATCTAGAAACCGTTTTGCTCAGCAATCTTTTTGAACCATTTTCCGCTCTTTTTGACGGTCCTTTCTCCGTCTTTCTCGAGATTGACTGATACAAATCCATATCTGTTTTTATAGGCATTTGTCCAAGACCAGTTGTCCATGAACGTCCATAAGTGATAGCCTTTTACGTTTGATCCTTCCTGTATGGCACGGTGAATCCATTTGAGGTGCTCTTTTATAAACTCGATCCGGTAATCATCTTGAATGATGCCTTGTTCGTCCCTGAAGCGTTCCTCACCTTCGACTCCCATGCCGTTTTCCGATATAAAGCACTCAATGTTCCCGTAGTTTTCTTTTAAATTGATCAAAATATCATAAACGCCTTTTTCGTAAATCTCCCATCCGCGATGAGGATTCATTTTGCGCCCTGGCATGACGTAAGGATCAAAATACCTGTCCGGCAAGAAAGGCGCATCGGGATTCGGAAGATGTTCTTTTGCTTTTACACGTCTCGGCTGGTAATAATTCACGCCCAACAGATCAACCGTATTGTGTTTGATCACCTCAAGATCTTCTTTCTTATAGTCGGGCACAAAGCCTTCGCTCTTTAAAATCTCAACCAGGCCTTTTGGGAATTCCCCTTTGACAGAAGGGTCTAAAAAGGATCTGTTAAAAAATGCGTCCGCTATTTCCCCCGCTTTGACGTCGGTCGGATGGCTGCTTCTCGGGTATGAAGGGGTCAAATTTAAGATAATCCCAATTTTTCCGTCCTGCTTCATTTCCCTGTAAGCCTGAATGGCACGGGCACTTGATAGCATCGTATGAAACCCGACCTGGACAGCCTCTTTAAAATCGACCTTGTTTGGATAATGAAAATCATATAAGTATCCGCCTTCTACAGGAACGATTGGTTCATTATGCGTGAACCATTTTTTCACCCGGTCGCCAAACAAACGGAAGCTTGACTTCGCATAGTTTTCATAGGCGTCAACGGTTTCTCTGTTTGCCCAGCCGCCATTTTTTTGAAGTTCCATCGGCATATCGAAATGAAACAAATTGACAAAAGGCTCTATTCCGTTAGCGATCAGCTCATCGATAACTCCCGCATAGAAATCTGCAGCTTCGGCGTTGATTTCGCCTGTTCCGTCCGGTATTAAACGCGACCAGGAAATTGACATCCGGAACGAGTTGTGGCCAAGCTCCTTCATCAGCCTGATATCTTCTTTATAATGATCGTAAAATTGAGATGTCGTTGCAGGTCCGACACGGTTAAAAAAACGATGTGGTTCTTTTTCAAACCAATAATCCCATATATTCTGCCCTTTTCCGTCTCTATCGGCGGCACCCTCTGTTTGTGTTGCTGAAGCGGATGAGCCCCACCAAAAATCATGTGGAAAACGATATTGTTTTGTTTGTGCCAAGTCTCTCTCCCCTTATGTCACATTTTGATGCTGTTATCATTTTGCTGGGCAGCTGTTTCCTGTACAGCCTGTTCTTTTTCTTTTGCAAGATGTAATTTATCCATTGCTTTTAGGAACGGAAACCAAATCACGAAGACAATCAGCAGATTGACAAGCTGCATCACGCCCCCCATAATCGAGTTCGTTGCCATGATGCCATTAATGAATAATGGAACCGTCCACGGGACCGTAACACCAGTCGGAGGCGGAACGAGCCCGGCTGACATGGCCAGATAGGTGACGAGCGTAACAACCATCGGCGCCAAAACCCAAGGCACAATAATGATCGGATTCATAACAATCGGAAGCCCGAATATAATCGGTTCGTTTACATTAAAAATACCGGGAGCCAGGCCGAGTTTTGATACTTGCTTCATCTGCCTGCTTTTCATGAATATGAGTATGGTAAAGACGATCGCAAGCGTCATCCCGGTTCCGCCCATCCCTACTGTATAAATCTCCATAAACGGTTTTGAAATAATATGAGGGATTTCTTTTCCCGCCGTGTAAGCAGAAAGGTTTTCTACCTGCAGTGTATTCCAAATCGGGTCCATCACAGAATTAATAATGATCTGTCCGTGCAGGCCGAAAAACCAAAGGATTTGAATGAAAAACACAGCAATCAACGTCGGAATGATACCGCTTCCAAGTCCGACAAGCGGAGCCTGAATCGCGTGATAAATGACGTCGTGCATATTTGTTTTAAAAAGCTGAGTCACCAGAACGTTAATCAGCAAAAACACGGTCAAGGTAATAAAGGCCGGAATAAGTGCGGCGAATGATTTTGCTACTGCAGGCGGAACACCGGCAGGCATTTTGATCGTCAGGTTTTTTTGAACGATTCTTCTGTAGATTTCGGCAGAAAGAAAAGCCGTAATCATGCCCAGAAACATCCCTTTTGCACCGAGACGGTCGACCGGGATAACCCCTGTCATGGCATCTCCTGTTTCCGGCTGAACGATGAATGGCGTTAAAAGCAAAAAGGAAACTAAAGCGATCGCGCCCCCGAAGACGGCTTCGACCTGATAGCTTTTTGACAGGTAATAGCCTATCCCGAATACGACAAAGACAGACATAATGCCCATAGTCGCCGTGGAGGCAATGCCGAATTGAGACTGAAACGATGTAAGCATTGAGGCATTCATGATTTTGTTTAAAAACGGCAGGTTCGTCAAGACCACAAAAATGGACCCGAATATCGTCAGCGGGAAGGCCAGCATAAACGCGTCTCGCAGCACTTGCAAATAGCGGTTATTGTTTAACCTCCCTGCAATTGGAACAAGGAATTGGCTGATTTTCTCGAACACCCTATCCACCCCGATTTTTTATAGATTCTTTGTTTGAAAGAGATCAAGCAGCTCTTTCACTAATTCTTTCATGGTCAATGTTGACATCAGGTGATCCTCCGCATGCATAAGCAGCAAGGAGAATGCTGCCGCGTCCCCGCCAGATTCTTTCTGTATCATTTGAAAGTGAATGTCATGGGCCGCGGATAAATCCTGATCAGCCTTTGTAATGAGGGCATCCGCCTCCTCCTTGTTCCCTTCCTTGTAGGCACGCAGTGATTGTATGATGGAGCTTCTGGCATTTCCGCTGTGCAGAATGAGCTGAAAACTGATTTGTTCGTCTGTTAAATCTGTGATTTTTATCTGCTCCATTATTGATTCTCCATTAATGACAATGCTTGCTCATACGCTTTTTTGCCATCTGCCATTCCATAGGCCATCATGTCAATGACTTCAACCCGAATGTTGTATTGATCCGCTTCTTTTTGCAGTTCGCTTTTCAGAAAGCTCATTTGCGGGCCGATCAATACCGCATCCGCTTTTTTCATGTCTTCTTTCGCTTTATCTTGCCCGACTGCCCAAATCTCCGCTTCCTCTCCGATGGATTGTGCGTATTCCTTCATTTTTGTCACCAATAGACTGGTTGACATTCCTGAACTGCACGCAAGTAATATTTTTTTCAACTGCTATCCCCCCTTATGATTAAAACGCTTACAAATGTTATTATAGGCATTTATTTTTAAATGTCTATACTTTTATAAAATAAATATAATCATATTCTCGTGCAGTTCACCGCTTTGCAAATTTTTCTATGGAAGATTCATTCATAATGTGATACACTCATCAACGGAAACGAATCAATTCAATATAGCTATTATCACTTGTATAACCTCAATAATATGGTTTGAGGGTGTCTACCAGGAACCGTAAAATCCTGATTACAAAATTTGTTTATGACATTTTTTGTAATCAGGATTTTTTTATTTGTCAAAACATTTAAGTAAAGGAGTTTGTTATGAATTTTAAAGTTTTCCTGCTTGCAGCTTCTACGATTGCAGTCGGATTGGTTGAGTTAATTGTGGGAGGAATTCTTCCTCAGATCGCAAATGATTTAGACATTTCCATTGTCTCAGCCGGGCAGCTGATCAGTGTGTTTGCGCTGGGATATGCAGTGTCAGGGCCGCTGCTTTTGGCATTGACTGCGAAGATTGAGCGCAAGCGTTTATATTTAATAGCCTTATTTGTTTTCTTCCTTAGCAATCTTGTCGCCTATTTTAGCCCTAACTTTGCGACGCTTATGGTATCACGGGTATTGGCTGCGATGAGTACAGGGCTGATTGTTGTGCTTTCCTTAACGATCGCTCCGAAAATTGTAGCGCCTGAATACAGAGCGCGCGCAATCGGCATTATTTTTATGGGATTCAGTTCCGCTATCGCATTAGGCGTGCCGCTCGGAATCTTAATCAGTGATTCCTTCGGCTGGCGCATTTTGTTCCTTGGCATTGGACTTTTGGCGCTAGTCTCCATGCTGATTATTTCAATCTTCTTTGAAAAGATACCGACGGAAAAAATTATACCTTTCCGAGAGCAGCTCAAGACGATTGGCAATTTGAAAATCGCGAGTTCACACCTTGTCACGATGTTTACTTTAGCCGGACACTACACGCTATACGCCTACTTTGCGCCGTTTTTAGAAGAAACTCTTCACCTGAGCTCTTTCTGGGTCAGCATTTGTTATTTCCTTTTCGGGATATCTGCTGTGTGTGGAGGTCCTTTCGGGGGGACGCTTTCTGACCGGCTTGGTTCGTTTAAGAGCATTTTGCTGGTGACCGGTTCCTTTGCCGTCATTATGTTCTTACTGCCGCTGTCAACATCGTCTTTGGTTTTCTTTTTGCCTGTCATGGTGATTTGGGGACTGCTGAGCTGGAGTCTCGCACCTGCTCAGCAAAGCTATTTAATTGAAATTGCGCCAGATTCGTCTGATATTCAGCAAAGCTTTAATACGTCTGCCCTTCAAGTCGGAATTGCACTTGGCTCAGCCATTGGTGGTATTGTATTGGATCAGACAGGTACTGTTGTCTCAACGGCCTGGTGCGGCGGATCGATTGTCATTATCGCTGTCCTGTTTGCCTTGATTTCTTTAACAAGACCTGTTCAGACAGCAAAAAAATCCTCCTTGTAACAGGAGGATTTTTTTTATGATTTAGCTGAAAGCTCATCTTCTGTGACCCATTTATGGTTTTTCACTTTTTCGCCGCTTGTTGTCGATGTATAGTCAACCATGTACACGGTTGTTTTTTCGGCGGATTCGATCTCTGCTGTTGCTCCCTTCATGCCTTTCATATGGGAAGCCTCTAAGATCACCTGATCTCCGGGTTTTAATGTTTTATCTCCCGCGTCTTTGAGCTCTTCTTGAATCACCCATTTGTGATGATCCACCCGCTGTCCCCCGTTTGTCGGAGTGTATGAGACCACATACGCCGTTGTGTCATAGGCACCGGTCACTGTAGCTTCGGCACCTTTCATGCCTTTCATATGGGAAGCATTGATAACTACCTGGCTGCCAACTTTGTATTTCGGATTCTTAGATTCCTGTAATCCCTCTGGCACGTCAGCTGATCCGGAATGTTCCATTTCTTCATGTGATGTCGAATCTGTTTGATTTTCGTGCGTGTTGTCTTTCGTACTATTGTTATTGCCGCAAGCTGATAAAACAAAAATAAGAGATAACATCAGAATTCCGAGTGCTTTTTTAGAGACTATCATGTTCATTCTCCTTTGCTTCATTTTTTGCTGTACTTTTGCCCTCAGACAATAAAATCGCATATCTGCAAGCAAACATGCTCCTTCAAGGATACTATACCCCCGAACGGTATGTAAATACACTAAACTTCTCATTATATGTTCCTTAGTTTGTCCTATTCCCATTGGTTTGCATAGATAAACATGAAAAAACCGCTGTACCTCTTTTTCCTTTTTGAGCAGCCTTTAGTAAATTACATTATTTTATACTTGTTAGTAATTGTATATATTAAAATTGCACATTCCAATTTCATAGAAAAGGAGGATTACAATGCGAATCATTTCAAATAATAAGTTAGAGAAACACAGAATAACCGATTTTTTTGCCAAGCAATGGGGTTCACCCGAAATGGTGATTTCCAGCGGCGTTTTTCGATGTGATGAATTAGATGGCTATGCCGCTTTAGATGAGGATGGCCAAATCATCGGTTTTATTACATACGTGATAGATGGAAAAGATTGTGAAATCATTTCATTAGATCGTATCATTGAAAAGAAAGGAATCGGCACAGCTTTACTGCAGCAGGTTGAAGAGACGGCTAAAATTGCCCATTGTCAACGAATAAAGCTTATCACAACAAATGATAATGTATATGCGATGGCGTTTTATCAAAAGAGAGGCTATCAATTCACCGCATTGTTTCCGAATGCAGTTGAAAAAGCGAGGCGACTCAAGCCGGAGATTCCTAAGAAAGCTGAAAACGGCATTTTAATTCGAGATGAAATTCTTTTTTCAAAGGTAATTGATTAAATGAATAGGAGTTGTTTTATGTCCAGTCATTATAAATACCCTCTCATTTTCACAGCATCTTTATTAGTGGCTTTCTGCTTGATCTTTTTTCCTATCACCTGTTTCATGATGTGCGATTGGAGTATCCGAACTGGCAGGGAGAAAGCAAAGATCGGAATTGGGAAGCAGTTTTCACAAAAAATGAAGATGCACCGAATGAATACAGCGGCAATCTTTATTGGATAGGCGATACGGCTCAAGCAGACCACACTTATGTCGAGTCACTGATTATGAAAAAAGATCATGAGGTTCTGTTACGTTCTCATACTGAAATCCCCATGCGCGATTATTCCGGCTGCACTTCCCGCGATGGAAGTGCAAAAGAGACATCCGTTTCTTTTTTAGAGCGGTTAGATGAACATGAGTTTGAAGGCCATGATATTACGGTTGAAGTGATATGGAAGCAAGGTGATCATGCTACTGCGAGTCAGTTTTCCCTTAATGAAAAGACCTTGTTTGATCATTAAATAAAAGCGGGGAATCTCATAGAGGTCCCTGCTTTCCGCTTGCAAATTGTCCGGTAAGTCTCTCTGCCCCCCCTTATCCCCGCAGGCATTCAGCCTGATCTTTTTATATGCTCGTCCTCACTCCGTCGGAAGGGCCTCATTGTCCGCGACTCTCTTATTCTTGTAAATCCAATCTTTAAAATCAATTCATATTCGCTTAACAATTTAAAAATATAATGAGGTTGTCATTGAGATTCATCTATTTTTAGGAGGTTATCCAGTTGAAAAAATTCCCGAAGAAATTACTGCCTATCGCGCTTTTATCAACTATTGCGTTCAGCAGCTTAGCCGGCGGCAGTGTGCCTGAAGCTAGCGCCAAGGAAAAGAAAAAGGGGAATCAAGACGAAATTAAGAATGTGATCGTTCTGATTGGTGATGGTATGGGTGTGTCGTATACGTCCGCTTATCGTTATTTAAAGGATAATAAAAAGACAAAGTTTGTAGAGCCTACCGCTTTTGATCAATACCTTGTCGGCCAGCAAACGACTTACCCTGAAGATCCAGAACAAAACGTAACAGATTCTGCAGCTGCGGCTACGGCTATGTCAGCTGGAGTGAAAACATATAACAATGCGATTGCGGTGGATAACGACGGGTCAGAGGTCAAGACGGTTCTTGAAGCAGCGAAAGAAAAAGGAAAATCAACAGGACTTGTGGCCACTTCAGAAATCACACACGCCACTCCGGCCTCTTTCGGTTCCCACAATCACAGCCGGAAAAACATGAACTCGATTGCCGATGACTATTTTGATGAAATGGTAAACGGCAAACACAAAATTGATGTGCTTCTCGGCGGAGGAAAAAGCAATTTTGACCGAAAGGACCGCAATTTGATCAAAGAATTCAAAAAAGCGGGATACAGCTATGTGGATAACCGCAAGAACATGCTTAAAAATAAAGACAGCCAAGTTCTCGGCCTATTCGCTGACGGCGGCCTGCCTAAAATGATTGACCGCACGAAGGATATTCCTTCATTAAAAGATATGACAAACATTGCTATTAAAAAATTAAACAAGAATAAAGACGGTTTCTTCCTCATGGTGGAAGGCAGCCAGATTGACTGGGCGGGACATGACAATGATATCGTCGCTGCCATGAGTGAGATGGAAGACTTCGAACAAGCTTTTAAGGCGGCTATTGATTTCGCCAAAAAAGACAAGCACACATTGGTTGTCGCAACGGCTGACCACTCAACCGGCGGGTATTCCATCGGTGCGGACGGCATCTACAACTGGTTCAGCGAACCTATTAAAGCCGCAAAGCGCACACCTGATTTTATGGCAGAAAAAATCGCTGACGGCGCAGGTGTTGAAAAAACATTAAAAACGTATATTGACCAAAAGAAATTATCTTTAACAAAATCAGAAATTCAATCTGTTGAAAAAGCAGCAAAAACGAAAGAAGTGCTTGAAATCGATAACGCGATCGAGGAGATTTTCAATAAACGCTCCCACACTGGATGGACGACAAGCGGACATACTGGTGAAGATGTTCCCGTCTACGCGTACGGACCGTCCAGCGAGGATTTTGCAGGGCAAATTGACAATACGGAAATCGCAAAAAAAGTTTTCGACGCTTTACAATACAAGATTAAGATTAACGATAAGTAATAGAATACAAGGTGTCCCGTTACTTGTATGAAAGTGACGGGCTCTCTTTTTAATGGAGGAATCATGATGAGACGAATTCTTTCGATTGCTGTTTTTATCGTCATGCTTGCGGGCTGCTCGTCAAACGCCAATACAGAAAAACAAAATGCGGGCGAGGAGCAAAAGGTAAAAGCCGCTCCGCAGAGCACATCATCTCAAAAAGACAGCAGAGATGAGTATCAGCCTAATTCCCAAGTTACCGATGACCGATCTTTGACGAAGGCGGGCCAAACGTTTTCTGATGACAAAGGAAAAGCTGTTTTAAAGGATATCAAGCAAGTGAATCAAACTTACAAGATTGGCGACGTGGAGTTAACAGTAAAAGAGATGAAGCTGATCCATTTGCGTCCGGACTACAGCATGATTGATTATTTTCATGTGTTAACACACGATGAGGAGTTTGATTTCGTTAAGGTCTTCATTGACATCAAGAACACATCTTCAAAGAAAGTAAATGTTGCGCCGATTGCCTTAATGAAAACAAATACAGGGGAAACCTTTGATTGGAACAAAGACATTTATCTTGAAGAGTTAAATGGGGAATTGGAAGCCGGAGCCGAGAAGTCCGGAAATCTTGGTTTTATTGTGAACGCATCAAGCGGCCATGCCCATGATGAAGAGTCTCAACAGAAAAAAGCAAAAGAGATCAAATGGATCGAAATCACAACAAGTGACGTCTTTGACCACAACCATCAGAAAATCAGTGATGCTCAAAAGATTAAAATCGAGTTTTAAATGTCGAACTCCCGTCCTGAATGACGGGAGTTCTTTGCTTATTTGGTTTTTTGACGAATCAATTTATTCATCCGCTCCATCACTTCATCCATGTCCATGCACTCTTGGAAGCTTTGATTGATTTTTTGGATCCCTTTCGTATATTGATCGTGATGCAAAACCTCATCTACGCCCTCTTTTAATTTTTGCACATCAACTTCATCTTTTGAGATGACATAGCCAGCATGAAGTTCAGAAAGACGCTGTGCCACCATTGGCTGATCCTTGTCATGGGGCAATACAACCAAAGGCACATTGAAATGGATGCCTTCATTTACGCTGTTCATTCCACCGTGTGTAATAAAAACATCAGCATGATCCAGAACCTCCAGCTGAGGGACATATGGGGCGATGATAAAGTTTTCCGGCGCCTGCTTTAATTTGGCCAGATCCGCTTTTTCTCCGGCAGCGATAACGACTTTTCCGTTAAAGCAAGAAAATGCATCTATACAAAGGTTGAAAAATTCCTCCGTATGATCCAGAACAGTGCCCATTGAAATATAAATGACCTTTTCATCTTTTAACTGTTCAATTGGGAAATCTGATTTTTCCGCTCTCTTTGGAAAGCTGGGACCGATAAACAGACATTCATCCCCGAAACGATCGCTTTCAGGCTGAAAATAACGGCTTGTATACACGACATTCAATTCCCCTTTATTGTTCATGAATTGAACCAGATTTTTCGGGGCAACACCGTACGTTTCTTTCATTTGAGCCAAAAGGTCTTCGCATTCTTGATCCAATTCAAGCGGGATTCCGGATTCCGGATGCAGCGGCAGGATTTTCAGATGCTCTTCGCCAAACAGGAAGGATGCTGATGAAGAGACTCCGGGAATATCTAAGAAATCCCTCACCAATTCCCCCGCCCCGAATTTATCAAAATAAACAAAATCAAATTGAATGCTCTTAGATAAGTCTTTTACTATATGTAAAATGTCCAGCGAGGTTTTGATATGGATTTTAAGAAACTCAAGAATTCCATTGGGTGAAGCGATTTGAATAGGTGTTGTTCGGAGCAGGTCGCGGTGAAGGTGGACAGTTGCGCCCGCTGCTTCTAATCGTTTTTTATATGTTTCAGTGGAAATATAATGGACATCATATCCCTTCTCGGAAAATGCTTTTGTGATGCCTAAGGTTGGATTCACATGGCCTTCCGCCGGAAAATTTAAAATCAATACCGTTTTCATTTTGACTACTCCCTCTCACTCGCTATGTTTGATCAGACTCTACTAATCGTAAAATGGGAACGCAACGCCACGCAAGGGACAAATGATTGATTCATGAAACGCATCTGGACTAAATCCTGAAAAGACACCAAGCTTTGGTGTCTTTTTCATACCTTTCTGATCGTAAAAAATTTCCGCAAAAGCCATGGGCCTGGCGTGAAACCCAAGGTTAACTGCCAAGCGCCTATGGCTTGCAGTCCGTATTCCCGGACGATCAGCATTTTCTGGCTCATGCTTCTGACATCTTCAAACCATACCTCATGCGTCCGCCCCTGTTGATCACGGTATCGGAAAAAAGGTGATTGGTATTCGGCTGAATATTGGATCGGGGTTTGGTACCTCATCGCTGTTTCGATTGCATTTTGATTTGAAATGGCTGAAGCAACAGTGCCCGGCTGGTACGGGATAATCCAGTCGTACCCGTAGAGCGGAACTCCAATGATGATTTTTCTGCTTGGCACCTGCGCAATCGCAAACTCAATGGTGCTTCTGATCTCCGAAATCGGCGCTACAGGCCCCGGCTCACTTCCGGCATGATGCCAATCATAAGCCATGATAAACATATAATCGACAACTGCTCCGATCCCTCCGTAATCATAGCCCCTCAGCCATGGAATATTATCGCTTGTTTTTGCAGGAACAGCTATCGTCAGCACATACCCTCCCGCCTGAAGACGATCTCTCAGCTGGAGCAAAAATCCAGTGAACAGATCACGATCCGCGGCGCTTACCTGTTCAAAATCGATTGTCACACCCCCATATCCTCTTGTCGAGACCAAGTAATAAATATTGTTGACCAGATTGGTTCTCGCTGCCGGATTGTTCAGGACTTGGCGAACGAGTTCTGTGCTGAAACCATCTGATGTAAGGTTTGTTATGGTAGCAAGCGGCGTCACTCGTCTTTGCCATGTGGTCTCGATTGCAGCCGCATCATTCAATTGATTTGCAATGTCGCCGTTAGGTGCAAAATGGTATTCGAAAATCGAAATTGAAGACGAGTATGGGGCAAAGTCATTAATTAATTCGCGATCGAGATCGGGATTTCGGAGCACATAAAAACTTAACGTTCCCGCAATGTAATTTGAGATAGAAGGGATCGTTATTTTTGCTCCGACTTGCAATTCATTTGGGCTGATGCCCGGGTTTGCCGCCCGCAGCCGCTCTAATGGAACAAACGATTTTGCCGCAATGGCGGTCAGCGTGTCTCCCGGCTGAACCGTATACACATAAAGAGGGATAAGCAGAGCCTGACCGGGCACGATATTCGTTTCTTCTAACCCGTTCACACCCCGGATTTGATCAACAGCAGCATCGTATCTTCTGCCTATGGAAAACAAAGAATCACCAGGCCGGACGATATGGATAAACATGTGTAACCCCCATTATTCGTTAATAAATCCATCATAAAATGGTATTAACGGGAGCCCTTTTATATGTTTGTGAACACAAAAAAACCAAGGAGAAGCTCCCCCTGGTACCGTATCACGCAAATCAATTCTCTTTTCCTTCTCCAATCACATGTTTCAAATGCTCACAGTCATGATTGAAATGAGCCATCACATACTGTTTGGCCGCTTCTTTATTTTTCTTTTTCACTTCTTCAAATATCTTGCGGTGTTCACTCAATATCGTTTCTGCACGGTGGTCGCCAGTATAATTTAGGATTCTGCAAAAGTGAATCAGATCATTGACATGCTCAAGCAAATTTTTTAAATGTCTGTTATGGCTAAAATCGACAAGGAGCTCATGAAATTTTTGGTTTAAGCTGATGATTACCGTATCTTCTGTTCCGTTGTGAATGGCTTTTTCTGTTTCTTCAAGCTGTTTTTCAAGAATGGCAAGCTCTTCCTCATCCGCTTCTTCTATGACTAGCTCAACTGCCAGCTGCTCCAGCGGAATTCTGATTTTATAAATCTCATCTACATCTTTTGCCGTTAACGATGTAATAGAAAATCCATTTCGGTCATCTGCTTTTAACAAACCGTCTTTCTCAAGCAGCCGCATAGCTTCCCTTATCGGAGATCGGCTGACACCAAAGCTTTTCGCCAGTTGTGTTTCGTTGATCCGTTCCCCCGGCTTAAAAGTTCCGTTGAAGATCATTTTTTTCAGCTGGTTATAAAATTGCAGGTAGTAAGGAGTCGGTTTGTCTAATTTAAAATCGTCCATATATAATACCTCTTTTGAATATATTCATGGGCTTTTCTTCATCAAAATCATATAACAGATGGTAATGGGAAGCAACAAACTGCCTTGTCAGATCTCAGAATTTGAGGTACGATATGTTTGCTGAACGACGGTCGACGGACTACTGGCAACTGAAAAACCGGCATGCTTTTCATCGTCAATGAGCCGCCATACCTCCGCCAAAACAGCGCACTCTTACATTCTTATACCTTTTCAATGGAGGAAAAATATGCTCATTATTCTAGTTATGTTTCTTTTGGGAATTATTTTAGGCTTTATTGGTGCCGGAGGAGCAGGCTTTGTCATTGCACTTTTAACTCTTCTTTTCCATATCCCGATTCATACGGCTCTTGGCACTTCTCTCGCCGGCATGGCTTTTACCAGCTTATCAGGGGCGTACAGCCATTATCGTGAAGGCAACATTCAGATGAAAATCGGCTTAACAGTCGGATGCTTTGCTGCGGTTGGCTCATTTTTCGGCGCCAAGCTGACATCCTTTATTCCGTCTGATTTGCTACACTACTTGACGGCTGGGATGTTGTTTTTATCAGCGATTCTCATTTTAATCAGATTGTTTCTTTTAAAAGAGAAGGCTCAAATGAATCAGAGCCACCTTTCAACGTATACGAGAGCGGTCATTTTAGGCATTGTTTCCGGCGTTCTTTCCGGCACTTTCGGCATTGGGTCGGCGCCTTTTATTCAAATCGGTTTAATGATCATGCTGAACCTGTCCATCCGCCATTCTGTCGGAACGACGATGCTTGTGATCATTCCTCTCGCTGTAGGTGGAGGAATCGGATACATCACAGAAGGTTATGTCGATTATATACTGCTGATGAAAGTCTTAGTCGGCACGATGTGCGGTGCCTATGTAGGCGCGAAATTCACCAACCTTATGCCAAAGGTGGTTCTGAAATCGGCCATCTTCTTGACTCCTGCGATTGCGGGCCTGCTGTTATTATTCTAACTAAAACAAAAAACCTGACGCCATGTCAGGTTTTTTTATGAGCTGTGCTCCGCTCGCTCCTTCGTTAGTCCAAAAAACGCCAGCGAACCGATGACCGCTGTCACAAACATGATCGCTCCCATTGGAATGGCAGTCGTTTCATTAATGCCGACAAGCGGGGAAACGATCGATCCGAGGAGAAGCGGAAGCATGCCAAGCAGCGCACTTGCGCTTCCGGCTCGGTGCCCCTGCTTCTCCATAGCCAGCGTAAACGTGCTGGTCAGAACCATGCCAATTGTAATCATGTAAATAAAAATGGATATGACTAATGTGGCGAGAGGGCCGTGAATAATGGTCATAGCCAAAAGCACAGCCGTCGCAATCATAGCGGTAATGACAGCTATGCGAAGCAGGCTTTTTTCATGGATGATTCCGCCAAAGCGCCCGATGATAAAGCTGCCCGATATAATCGCCAGGCCGTTAATGCCGAACAGAATACTAAACACCTGCGGCGACACTCCATAAATATCCTGGTATACAAAAGGCGTACCGGACACATATGCAAAGCTTCCCCCGTGAACAAATCCGACCGTTAACGCGTACCCCATAAAGGACCGATCCTTCAGCAGGCTGCCCATCGTTTTAACAGATGTTCCGATTGAGCTTGGAATCCGTTTTTCCGGCGGCAGCGTTTCTTTTAATCGAAACGCAATCAACAGGACAAGTAAAAACCCGATGATTGTTAACACGTGAAAAATCGTATGCCACGTTGCAAATGGCAAAAGCAAAATGGCGCCGCCTGTCATTGGCGCAACCATTGGCGCAACAGCTGTAATAACCATTAACAGCGAGAAAAATTTAGAAAGCTCTCTTCCAGTAAACACATCGCGGACGATGGCGCGAGACAGCACAAGTCCCGCGGAAGCGGTGAACCCTTGTAAAAAGCGCGCAGTCACTAGTGTTGTAATGTTGGGCGACAGCGCACAAAACAGAGAAGATAACGCAAATAAAAAAATACAGATTAATAGCGGCTTTCGTCTTCCCTGCGCGTCACTGACCGGCCCGACGATCAGCTGGCCGATGGTAAGGCCGACTAGACAGGCTGTTAAACTTAACTGTACAAGTGAAGCACTTGCTGATAAATCATCCGCGATTTCAGGAAAACTCGGCAAATACATATCTATATTAAGCGGGCCCAATATAGCAAGCATGCCGAGCAGCAACGCCAATGCCAAGCGTTCTTTTCCAGTAGGATTTTGCAGCATGTTATCAAACCTTCCCTTCAACCTAGTCCCTTATGTCAAATCCATGTCAACCCCAACGATGGATTGAAGCTGTGAAACATTTGTATATTGTATCATAACTTTCAAGCTGTGAAAGCCGCTTAAAGCTTGAACGAAAGACACAAAAAAATCAGGGTCTTCTGCCCTGATCAAGTAAGTGCCGATCCTCTTGTTTTATGCCCATAACCGCAAACCCGCCATAAGAAGTACACCGCTGATCACAGTAATGGATAAGCTTTTCGTTTTCATCGCAATCAAGAGGGTCGGGATCAAGATGGCGGCTGCAGGCCAATTCAATTGCACAGTACCATTAGACTGAATCATACAATCCTTTACGACCAGCGCTGTCAATATACACACCGGCACATAGGAAAGCCATTTGAGCACGGGCTCCGGCAAAGTGATATTCCGTACAACTAAAAAAGGAATGATACGGGGAATCATCGTCACCAGCGCACAGCCGATAATCACCATCAAGACGTATGTATTGATACTCATTTATCCGTCACCACCCCGATTGTCGCTACGATGGCCGTTGATATGATGACAGCAAGATGAGACGGCATAAAGAAAGAAAACACAACCATGGCGATCACCATATAGATCATGAGAGAGACATAATGTTTGAGCTTCGCCGGCACAACATGCTCCAATTGAAGAATCAGCAGCGCTAAAAACATGGCCGTCACCGCGAAATCAAGTCCGAATGATTCCGGGTCGGTTATCCATTTGCCAAAAACAGCACCCGCCAGACAAGACAGCACCCAGCACGCATATGCTGTAAGGTTTAAGCCGAACATCCAGCGATCGTTAATCGGCTCGTTTTTGACAATCTTATTGGAAGCCACACCAAACGACTCATCTGTCACCATCATGCCGATCCCTACATTTTTCGCCAGTGAATACTTTGAAAAATGAGGAGCGAGCGCAGCACTTAATAGAAAATTCCGCAAATTCACGATAAACGTCGTCAAAATAATGGCGGACATCGGGCTGTTTACCGCCAACAACGCACACATAATAAACTGGGCGCCGCCCGCAAAAACCAATCCCGACATAAGCACAATTTCCATCACGCTCAAATGCGATGCAATTCCCACGATTCCGAGTGCCAATCCTACACTGATGTAACCGATCAGCGTCGGGATACAATCTTGAAGCCCCTTCAGAAATGTCGGCTCGTCAGTTTGTGCATGAGCCATTTCTTTCTCAGATATCATTCTGGTCCCCTCCTCGTCTAACATATTATACACTTGTATGTTATAGCTGACAATAGAATGTAATAACAGATTTCCATATGTTATAATGAAAACGAATATGGACGTAAGGAGATACATGTATGGATGATATCCAAGCCATTATCGCAATGAATCTGGTCAAACTTAGAAAAAACAGAAAACTGACTCTTGATCAAGTTTCTGAATTAACGGGTGTCAGCAAAGCGATGCTCGGACAAATCGAAAAAGGGAAATCAACCCCGACTGTCACCACGCTATGGAAGATCGCAAACGGGCTTCAAGTATCCTTTTCTATATTTCTGAAAGAAGACAAACCGAAAGTGAAAAAGATCAATCTGAAGGATATTGAACCTGTTACAGATAATGAAGAAAACTACAGTGTCTACCCTTTTTTTCCCTACAATCCTGAAACAAAGTTTGAAATTTACGTTGTTGATCTGAAACCTGGATGTATACATGAAGCAAAAACACATTTAGGAGAAGAATATCTACTCATTAAAGAAGGTGAATTAACGGTTAAACTGCAAGACCAGGAGCACATGCTCGCTTCAGGAGATGCCCTGCAATTTACAGGATCAACCCCGCACAGCTACATCAATTCTTCTGAAAAAACGGCCAGCTTTTTTCTGCTGATGTTTTATCCTGAGCCGCAAGAATGACCAAAACCTCCCTTCATAAACGAGGGAGGTTTTTTAAATGTGCAAATGGCTTGCAAGTTGGAATCAATCATTGTATATTAATTGACGTGTCAATCATTGATATATCAATTAATAGGTTTGACAAGAAAGAAGGGATGGGTTTTGGCGTCATTTTGTTCAGAGGAAGCCGAGATTTTATATCAGCTGCAAGGCGTGAACAAGGTGATTGGCGTGAAGTTCGAGGCATGCACGGGCATCAGCCAATCTCGTTTGGAATTGCTGACATTGCTTTATCATGCAGATGAGATCAGTCAAAGCGACCTTCAAAAGAAAGTAAATATAGATAGCGCAGCCGTCACTAGACACCTGAAACAGCTGGAAGCCAAAGGCATGGTCTCAAGACGGCGCAAGCCTGAGGACAATCGCATCACCCTTGTTCGGTTAACAGCCCAGGGAAGAGAGCGGATCGAGTCTTCTAAGAAAGAAAAGGAGCGTTTCATGAAGGAAATGCTCGCAAATGTAAGTGCTGACGAGCGCCGCCTGCTTATTGGTGTGCTGGCGCGTATGCGTAACAACATAGACAATATCGAAGCTTAAGAGGAGTGTATCAACATGATCAAAACAAACGATTTTATGGAGATTATGAAAGGCCGCCGTTCTATTCGCAACTATGATCCAACGGTGACAATCAGCAAAGAAGAGATGAAAGAAATCTTAGAGGAAGCAACAACTGCGCCATCTTCTGTTAACGCGCAGCCATGGCGTTTTCTCGTCATCGACAGCCCGGAAGGAAAAGAAAAGCTCGCACCGCTTGCAAGCTTTAACCAAATACAAGTCACAACATCATCTGCCGTCATCGCTGTATTTGCAGACATGAACAATGCAGACTACTTAGAAGAAATTTATTCAAAAGCGGTGGAACTCGGTTACATGCCGCAAGAGGTCAAAGATAGACAAATCGCCGCGCTGACCGCTCATTTTGAAAAGCTTCCCGCGCAGGTAAACCGCGAAACCATCCTGATTGACGGAGGGCTCGTTTCGATGCAACTGATGCTGACTGCACGCGCGCACGGCTATGATACAAACCCGATCGGAGGATACGATAAAGAAAACATCGCGGAAACGTTCGGATTAGATAAAGAACGGTATGTACCGGTCATGCTTCTTTCTATCGGAAAAGCAGCGGACGAAGGCTATGCTTCCTACCGTCTCCCAATTGATACAATTGCAGAATGGAAGTAAAACAAAGAGCCCAGACTCATTTCTGGGCTCTTTTCTCTATTATTCTTTGATTTTCTTCCTTCTAAACGGCCACCAGTTGCCTTCTCCAAAGGTCACGATGATTGCCGGCATAAAGAGCGGAAGTATGACAAGGCCGTAAAGCAGCAGCCCGATAATGATGACACTCGCCACCTGCATCAGCGTATTGACGCCCGAGGGCATCATCGCCGCGAACGTGCCGGCCAATATAATGGCCGCTGTAATAATGACGGACCCCATTTTGCTCATTGACTTGATGACACCTTGCTCTATGCCAAGGTGCACCTCCTCCTTAAAGCGGTCAAGCAAGAAGATCGAATAATCCACGCCTAACGCGATCAAGATGACAAAGCTGAAGAACGGTACTGCCCAGCTGACGCCGGCATTTCCCAGGCCGTTCACAAAAATTAATTCTGTTATGGATATCGACGTATAGTACGTCAACAGCAATGACGCGATCATATAAATCGGCATGATCATCGAGCGGAACAAAATGGTTAACACAATAAACAAGCCTATAATCATGATCACCATTGTTCTGGAGAAGTCCGCTGTGGACAGTTCTTTTAAGTCCGCATTCACACTTGTGACTCCGCCGTATACGATCTGGGCATCCTCCAGAGGAGTGCCGTCGACTTCGTTTGCTACGGCTTTTTTGATTTGATTGATTGTTGTAATGGCCTGTTCTGAATAAGGATTAGAGTCCAGGACGACGCTTAATTTCACGCCTTTGCCATCCGCAAAGGAATATTGGTCAATTGACTTCTTAAAGCCTTTATCCTTCATGACTTGATCAGGAATGAATATGCCTGTATCTCTTACGCTTGAGCTTTTGCCCATGTTCTCTAACATATCACTGGAAGCTGACATGCCGTCAGAGATTTTCGTCAGGCCGTCATTTGCACTCTTCACGCCTCCGGCCAGCTTCTTCAGGCTTTCTGTCAGCGTTCCGGCTTGTGCCTGCTGGCCTGAGAGCTGCTGGTCCGCTTGTTCAAGGCCAGTTTGAATCTGTCCAAGCTGTCCGCTGATTGCCGTAAGCTGCTGCACGGTCTGTGCGGTATTGCCGGTTTGGGAAATCTGTTTGCTCACAAGCTGCAGCTGCTGATTGATTTTGCCCAATCCGTCTGCCGCATCGCCTAGTGAACCGCCGGAGCTGCTATCTGAGGCAGAGCCGGTTTGCCCAGCCATTTGATTCAATCCATTTTCTATATCCGTTAAACCGCTCTGGACATCGGTGATTCCTTTTGCCGTCTTATCCAGCCCGTCTGAAACTGAGTTTAGCTGTTTATCAATATATAAATCTTTGATTGTATCACCGGTCGGCTGTGTAATGGTCATGACAGAGTCAACATGATCGACTTTCTCAATCGCTTTGCTGACATTTCCAAGGTAAGGGATTGTATCAGCTGTCGTGAGTTCTTTGTCTCCTTTCACGATAACATTGATCGGGAACGCTTTCCCTTCACCGAATCCATCTTTGATGGCCTCAAGAGCTTTTACTGATTGATAATCGCTGCTGATTTCCGCAGTCGAATCGAATGAAATCTGGTCATCATAGGCCAAGATGAACGGAAGCGTGATGATCACCGTGATGACAATAAACAGAAACGGACGCACAACCGAATGTCTGCCAAGAAACGCCCATAATTTATTGTCACTGTGCGACAGCACTTTTTTAGAAGGCCAGAATAACTTTTCTCCCAGTGTCACCATAAATAATGGCAGTAATGTGTAGAGGATGATCATTAAAATTCCGACACCGACTGCGACTCCTACTGCGGATTGGAAAATCGCAAATTTCGCAAAACCTAAGGCAGAAAACCCGATTAATACAGCAAAACCGCTGATAAATAAGGTTTTTCCTCCTGTACGGTAAGCGATAAGGGCCGCTTCTTTTTTGTCATATCCATTTGCCAATTCTTCACGGAATCGGGTCAGAAGCAGAATGCAGTAATCTGTTCCGATACCGAACAGGATGGCGACTAGGAAAGTTTGTGTAAACGTCGAGATAGGAAAATCGACATTGTACACGAGAATGCCCAGAATGGATTGACTGATGAGATAAGAGAACCCGACAACCACAATCGGGATAAAAGGCGTCACAACAGAGCGGAACACGATCAGCAATAAACCGATGATCAAGCAGACTGTGATCACTTCCGTTTTCTTGAGCCCTTCCTCTGAGCTGTGAGCGAAATCCTGATTGATAAGAGAAGCCCCTGTTATATATGCGGTTACATCATCAGGAACGACTTTATACATGTCATCGGCGATTTTTTCCGCCTTTTTATCAGAACCTGTAATCGTGACAGGAACGAGGACGGTTTTCTTGTCTTTCGAGATCAATTGGTCTTTGACTTCTTTTTCCGCCGTCAAAGGAGACGTTACACCTTCTACCCCGTCAATTTTTTTGATTTTATCAATCATTGTCCGGAGCTGATCCTCTGTGTCTTTTTTCAAAGCGTGGTCTAATGTCAAGACCATACTGATCGAATTATTGTCTTCTCCCGCTTGTTTTAAAATGGCATTCGCTTTTTCTGAAACGGCATCAGCGGGAAGCTGTGCCTGCCCCTTTTGATTGGCAAGCTCCGTGACGTTCGGAGAAAACAAACTCAGTATCACGGTTAGTGCTAATATAACGGCTGCAATAGCCCACTTGAATTTGATGATTGCTCTCATTCGGCAGGATCTCCTCCTTTAAATTTGCTTTTTAGAATGGTGAATATCTCTATGATAGAGTTTAAGTGTTCCTCATCTATATCGTCGATTAGCTCTTTAAGAGCATTAAAAATAGCTGAATCTAATTCATCCAGTATGTCTTCACCGCTGGCTGTGATGTTGATAAGCTTAGAGCGCTTATCACGATTTGCCGGACAGTCATCCCATTCAACCAATCCTTTTTCAAGCAGCTTTTTCAATCTGTTCGAAATCGCGCTCTTATGTACATTTTGATACATAGCCAGACTGCCGGGAGAGGTTGGTCCTTTGACTTTTAAAATTTTTAACAGGTCCGCCTGTTCTCTGGAGATATGCTTGAAGACATCCTGATTGATTTCACGATGCACAAACTCTGTCCCCTCGAGTAATACTTCCACAAACAGGTTTATCGCCTGACATAGCTTTTGTTCATTCAACATCTTCCCCTCCTCCAATTAGTTTACCCCTCTAAACTATATGATCAATGTCAATTAGTTTATTCCTCTAAACTATGTCTGTCAACCTATTTTATTTATGAAAACTCCACAAAGAACTCCTGTTCGTTATACAATGGAGGTATAAACCCGAAAGGAGAAAACCGACATGTCAGATTTCTCACTGCATTTTTATGAATATAACGTATGGGCCAATCAGCAAATATTCAATCGGTTAAAAGAGCTTCCAAAAGAGGTCTATCGCCAAGACATTCAAAGTGTGTTTCCGTCTATATCCCATGTCTTATCTCATGTTTACCTCTCTGATCTCGGCTGGATTGAAGTATTTTCCGGCAAAAGCATGAACGATGCTCTGGCATTAGCTGAACAGCTTAAGGACCAGACAGAGGCAAAAGAAATAGAGGAGATGGAAGCCCTGTTTTTGAAGTTATCCGAGCGCTACACCTTATGTTTACAGCAAAACGAACAGATCGATAAACCTCTCCAGATTCAAAACCCCTCAGGCGGAATCATGCCAACGACTGTTGCTGAGCTGGTTCCCCACGTAGTCAATCACGGGACATACCACCGCGGAAATATCACAGCAATGCTGCATCAGGCAGGATACTCATCTGCTCCCACAGATTATGGGCTCTACCTGTATATGAAAAAAGCAGAAATGGCATAAAAGACTTTTTTCAAATGGATTTTTCAAAAAACATTAAAATTTCTTTACCATTTACCTTTATAGTAAAAAAGATAGAAATTTTAGTGTTATAATAATCATTAAAAACGTATTGCTGGCTCAAAACAATTTTCAATGGAGGAACATACAAAGTGACAGACGATATGACGAAAAACAATATAAATCAGCAAAACTTACAGAGGGGCCTGAAAAACAGGCACATCCAGCTCATCGCCATCGGCGGGGCGATTGGGACGGGGTTATTTCTCGGCTCAGGAAAATCGATTCATTTTGCCGGCCCTTCGATTTTATTCGCCTACTTGATCACAGGGATCATTTGTTTTTTAATTATGAGATCTCTCGGTGAACTGCTGTTATCGAATTTGAACTATCACTCTTTTGTTGATTTTGTACAAGACTATCTAGGCGATATGGCAGCCTTTATCACCGGCTGGACATACTGGTTCTGCTGGATTTCCATCGCGATGGCTGATTTGACAGCCGTCGGGCTTTACACTCAATATTGGCTCCCCGGTGTCCCGCAATGGGTGCCCGGCTTAATCGCTCTGATTGTTTTATTGATTATGAATCTGGCAACCGTCAAGCTTTTTGGAGAATTAGAATTTTGGTTTGCGTTAATTAAAGTCATTGCCATTTTGGCGCTGATCGCTATTGGTCTTGTGATGATCTTCAAAGGGTTTCCCACTAGCTCAGGGGCCTCCAGTTTCACAAATCTCTGGAGCCATGGAGGCATGTTCCCGAATGGAATGCACGGGTTTATCCTCTCGTTCCAGATGGTTGTGTTTGCCTTTGTCGGCATTGAGCTGGTCGGACTTACAGCTGGTGAAACAGAGAACCCTGAAAAAGTCATTCCTAAGGCGATTAACAATATC
This sequence comes from Bacillus sp. K7, assembly GCF_053903245.1. Classification (NCBI taxonomy): domain Bacteria; kingdom Bacillati; phylum Bacillota; class Bacilli; order Caryophanales; family Bacillaceae; genus Bacillus; species Bacillus sp. K7. The sequence goes on along the minus strand of NZ_CP096406.1, from coordinate 580,725 downwards.
CCAATCCGGGTGTTGCTTTTCTATATCGGAGCTCTTCTTGTGATTATGAGCATCTATCCTTGGAATGTCATCAATCCGAGCGAAAGCCCGTTCGTACAAGTATTTGTCGCGGTTGGCATCGTCGCGGCAGCAAGTATTATCAACTTTGTTGTTTTGACATCCGCTGCTTCTGCATGCAACAGCGCTGTGTTCAGTACAAGCCGCATGATGTATTCCCTGGCGAAAGATAGCAACGCGCCGGAATCAATGGCGAAACTGACTCCGCGCAAAGTACCTAGAAATGCGTTGTTCTTTTCAGGTATCGTGATTTTAATCGGTGTCACGCTAAACTACATCATGCCAGAAGGCGTATTCACCTTGATCACAAGCATTTCAACCGTCTGCTTTATCTATATTTGGGGCATTACGGTCATCTGCCATATGAAATACCGAAAAACAAGACCTGAATTAGCGAAAACAAACAAGTTTAAGCTTCCGCTTTATCCATTTGCAAATTACCTGATTCTTGCGTTCCTGGCGTTTATCATTGTTGTTTTAGCATTAGCTCAAGACACTCGGGTTTCCTTATTTGTTACGCCGGTTTGGTTTATTTTGCTGATTGTGATTTATAAAGTGCGAAAAGCAAAACTTCAATAAGACTCGCGTCTCCTGCCTCAAAAATGAGAGCAGGAGTTTTTTTTATGAAAAATATACCAAATGACCTTCGCTTTCGCATGTGAAGTTATGCTATAGTGTGTGTAACAAACAAGAAGGGATGATGGGTGGACAATGATTAACTAATCTTATTTTTACGTTTGAAATCAATATTTCAAATCAGAAAAAATAGGATTAGTCTGCCCATTTTCTATATATACGACATGGCTATTGATGAACAATAGCTTATTTGCAACGGCGCGGCTAATCCTTCCAACACATTTGGGAGGATTTTTGATTCTCCCTTTAAAGCGAGGGATATGAATGAAAGAGATCGTAACATTAACAAATGTCAGCTATGAAGTGATGAACCTCACTGTTTTTAAAAACGTAAATGCCAGTGTGCAGCAAGGAGATATCATTGGGATGATCGGCAAAAATGGCGCCGGGAAATCAACATTGCTGCACCTCATTCACAATGCCTTAGCCCCTTCACAGGGACAGATCCGAAGATTTCGGCAGGATTTAAAAATGACGCTGGTAGAACAGGAAACCATGTCGTATTCCTTTGCGGACCAGACGCCCGCCGAAAAGAAATTACTGAATAAATGGCGTGTGCCCGTCCGTGATTTCCAACAGTTAAGCGGCGGCGAAAAACTGAAAGCGCGGCTGGCAAAAGGACTATCAGAGGATGCAGACCTTTTACTGTTAGATGAACCGACGAACCACCTTGATGAAGAAAGCTTGCAATTCCTCATTCAACAGCTGAAAAGTTATAGAGGCACTGTGATTCTTGTTTCTCACGATCGTTATTTTTTAGACGAAACCGCAACAAAAATTTGGTCGCTCGAAGCTCAAACCTTGATTGAATTCAAAGGAAATTACTCTGGGTATATGAAGCACCGGGAAAAGCAAAGGCTCGCCCAGCAGCGTGAATATGAGAAGCAGCAAAAAATGGTTGAACGGATTGAAGCCCAAATGAATGAGCTTGGTTCATGGTCGGAAAAAGCACACGCTCAATCGACGAAAAAGGAAGGGTTTAAAGAATATCACCGTGTAAAAGCGAAGCGTACGGATGCCCAAATGAAATCCAAGCGCAAGCGGCTTGAACAAGAGCTGGAAAAAGCAAAGGCGGAACCCGTTGAGCCGGAATATACTGTCCGTTTTTCAATGGATACAATCAAAAAAACAGGAAAACGCTTTTTGGAAGTTCAGCATGTAACGAAGGCTTTTGGCGAAAGAATCCTATTTAAAAACGCACACTTTACAATTCAGCACGGCGAAAAAGTTGCAATCATAGGCCCCAATGGCAGCGGAAAAACAACATTACTGAAAATCATTCTGGGAAAGGAAACGGCTGAGGGGCATGTATGGGTGTCGCCGTCTGCAAATATCGGCTATCTAACGCAGGAGGTGTTTGACTTGCCTTTAGAACAAACACCGGAAGAGTTATTTGATCATGAAACATACGAAGCAAGAGGACATGTTCAAAATCTGATGAAGCACTTAGGTTTTACAAGTCCCCAATGGGCGGAGCCGATCAAGCATATGAGTATGGGCGAACGTGTAAAGGTCAAACTGATGGCTTATATTCTCGAGGAAAAAGACGTGCTGATTTTAGATGAGCCGACAAATCATCTCGACCTGCCCTCACGCGAACAGCTTGAAGAGACACTGTCACACTACAGCGGCACATTGCTGGCGGTGTCACATGACCGCTACTTTCTCGAAAAAACAACAAACTGTAAACTCGTCATCTCGGACGATGGCATCGAAAAGCAGTTACATGGCGCTCCTTCAGAAAGAAATGAGCGGGAGGAGCTTCGTTTAAAGCTTGAGACAGAAAGACAAGAAGTGCTGGGAAAGCTCAGTTTGATGACGCCGAATGATAAAGGATACAAGGAGCTTGATCAGGCTTTCAATGAGATGACAAAACGAATGAAAGAGCTGGATCAATAGCGGTAAGGGATACCAAGGGCTGTTCACCCTTGGTATTTTTCAAGATTTTGCCTTCAGCCCTTGCCAAAAAATTTCGAAGGAAATCTCTAAAGATCGCTCAAATGATTGTTTATTCTCGTATACCAGCTGAATGTTCAGCCCGTCAAAAAGAGTGATAAAGGCAATCGCACACTTCTCGGGCGGACAGGTGATGCCCGATTCTTTAAAAACAAGGGCAATTCGGCTTTTCAAAGCATGCAGAAACAGCAGGTACTGGGCTGAAATAAAATCACTTACTTCAGCAGGAGCCTTAAACGACATCGCCTGCAAAAAGGCTACATTGGGCATAGCATGAAAGCGCACCTGGGTTTCTTTTAAAAAATCATATACTAGATTTTTGGCTGGCATATCCTTTCGGGATTCAAAAAAATCATTGATAAACCCTACTTCTTCTTCAACAATCTCCGGATATACTTCCATCAACAGATCCTTTTTTGATGAAAAATGGTAGGACAGAGATTGTTTCCGGATTCCCAATTCTTTGGCAATATGCGCCATTTTAACTCCCTCATACCCAAGCTGATTAAATTGGCGAACGGCTTCGCGTTTTATATGTTCTCGGGTCACTGTTCTGCCCTCCCCCTAATGTTTTATTTCTTTTCTCTTGGAACAGATAAATAAAATATATAATAAAAGAAACAGCAGGTACACCAAAATGGAAGCGATATAAAGTGCCTGATAAGAATAGACCGTTGCCACAACACCCAGTAATAAAGAGCCTCCGCCAATTCCCATATCAAAAAAATTAAAGAATGTCCCCATGGCATCCTCATGTTCATGCTCTTCAACAAGGTTGATACACCATGTTTGGATAGCCGGAAATATGGACCCAAATCCAAACCCGTAACATATTGCCGCAGCAAAAAACATGCCATCGGTTTGGGCAAGATACAGAATTGACAGCCCTGCTAAAGAGAAAATCGAAGCGGGGATAAGGATAGCGGCCGCTCCGAATCTGTCAAACGTTTTCCCAGAGATAAGACGTATAAAAAAACTGGCTGCCGCAATCAGAAAGAAAAACATTCCGACACTTCGGAAACCCTTTTCTATCGCATAGAGTGAAAAGAAGGACATGATTGCAGATGCAGCAATTCCGACTAACAATATGAGAAACGAAGGAAACAGCACACGTCTTTCTAACACCTTGACCTTTACCATTCCCTTTTCAGCGGTGTCTTTTCCTTCAGGCCGCCTCCGAACGAGTACAGCCATTAACACAGCCAGTAAAAGAACAGACATCCCGCCTAAAAAAAGTCTCTGAAAATCATAAAGCTCCAGTGCCGCTATACCAATCATCGGCCCAACCGAAACCGCAATCGTTTCGCCTACTCCAAAATATCCAATCCCCTCACCCCGGCGCTCCTTCGGAATAATTTCCGCGGCGATCGTTGCAAAATAAGTAGTTGCTAACCCAAAACCGGCTCCATGTATTAAACGAATGAGCAATAGGACGCCTACGTCTGATGCAAGATAATAGGCTCCAGTTGAGCAGGCACTGATCACAATCCCACATATAAGTAAATATTTTTTGTTAAATCGTTTAGCCAAAACCCCTGCAAAAGGACGTATGGCAATGGCAGATATCATAAAAATACCTGTAACCAATCCAACTTGCTTTGCCCCACCCCCGATAGCCGTAACAAACAAAGGCAATGTCGGCAATAACATTTCAAACACCATAAATAAAAATGCATTTGAAAGTGTGACAAAAATAAATGATATGGACCATATTTTTGCAGTATGTATTTTTTCCGCATGTAAATCCATCAGCTTCTTCTCCTTTTCTTTTGATCTATCACACTCACTTTATCTGACTATGGTCAGATTGTAAACTGTGAATTTATAAAAACATTTGGTAATTACTTGATTATTACATTCATAAACTGACATTAGTCAGATTGAAGTTCATATGGAAAATAAGTTTATTAGTCGTTACAGACGAGGAGATCTATAGAATACTGACAATTGCAATAATCATTACATCAAAAAGACTGGCTGCAATCAGGATATCTTTCCGTTGTCAAACATCAAAACGATGTCCAACTTTAAGCAAGGGGACGGCCTGGTGTTATGCCATTTTCAAGAAAACAAAACCCCCTAAAAGGGGGCTTGTCATTGGATAAGCGTAAACTTTATTCTTCTTCATATAACTGATAAACCCTTTTCAGCCTTTCTTCGAGCTGTTCAAAATGAACGAAACGGGCTTCTCTCAGGAACTCAGTCCCATCAACGAACAAAAGAAGCACAGGGACGGTGAAGACTGAAAATCTGCCGGCAACCTCTTCTACATCGTCAGCATTGATATGACCCAATACGATCTTTGGAAACTGATCCAATAATAGTCTGAGCTGCGGCAGAACAGCGTGACATACTGTACAGCCGGGTCTTGATATATAGATAAAACTGAATTGATGCTGTTTAATGAAATGTTCTACAGCAGCTAGTGAATGTAATTCTGTCATCTCTTTCATCAATGTACTCCTTTAAATGGGTCTGTCTTTCATGACTATACTCAGCGATCCGTATCATTCACTATACACATTTACAGCTAGTCTATCCGCTTTTTTGCTTAGCTTTGTACCCGCAAATTAAGCTTGAAAAACCAAAAACAAAAGAACAGTTACCGGTTATCAGTAACTGTTCTTAAATACTTTGGATATTAAAAGTGCAGCGCGTAAGCCCCTGAACCGATGAGCGCAACGCCGATGGAGACTGCAATCAGCACCACGTTATATTCAAAACCGCCGGCACCGTTCGCAAATCCTTTCGCTCCATGGACTTTTACGATGGCACCTAACATCACGATCGTGATGATAGCAGCTCCAAGCGGGAGGAATACACCTAAAATAAATAGAATTCCGCTTACGAATTCCCCAAAACCTGTTAAAGCGGCCGCAGCGTTACCTGGTTTCACTCCAATTGACTCGAACCACTGGCCGGTCCCTTTAATCCCGTATCCGCCAAACCAGCCGAATAATTTTTGTGATCCATAAAACAGAAATACCACACCAATCATAATACGAATAAGCAACAGTCCTGCATCTTCCATTTTTATCTCTCCTTGTTTTTGATGTCACATGCTGTGCTGACAGGCAGCAAGTCTTGTTATTTTACCGCCAGCAGTTCCAGCAATCATTTATTAAGTATATGTGTCTTCTTTTCTTCAGGCTTCCGCATTTATTACAATCAATCTAATTCTCTCACTTCAAACGGCAGCAGCCCTTGTTCAATTTGTGTGCGGTGCGGTTCATACTGCGCAGGCAGCATCAATTTTCCGCCCATTGTTTCAGGTGATTCATCATGTGCAAAGCCTGGCGGATCCGTTGCGATTTCAAACAGGATTTCTCCATGTTCTCTAAAGTAAATCGCATTAAAATAGTTTCTATCCTGGACAGGAGTCACACCGTATCCGTGAGAAGCAATATATCTGTGCCAATCTAATTGATCTTCGTCATCTCTAGCACGCCAAGCGATATGATGCACCGTTCCGGCTCCCAATTGCCCGCGGCCAATTGGCGTTACTTTAAGGTCAATCACATTTCCGATATCCCCGGCAGATCGATAACGAACGAAGTCTCCTTCCTTGCCGACCAGATCCAGCCCCATGATGTTTTCTAATAGTTCAGCGGTTTTGTCAGGCTGCGCTGATAACAGGGTTGCACCGCCAAAGCCTTTAATGGCAACATCAGGTGTTACATCTCCGAACGTCCACGTATTGGCTTCTCCCTCTTCTCTTTCCACAATCTCTAAATGAAGGCCGTGCGGATCATCAAATTCTATATATTGTTCTCCAAAACGCTCGATTTTGGTGTAGGAAACGTTGAACTTTTTAAGTCTCTTTTCCCAAAAAGCCATAGCTCCCTTCGGCACCACATAAGAAGTTACGCCAACTTGACCGTCTCCAATGATGCCTTGGCGGGCTCCCGCCCACGGAAAAAAGGTGATGATGGTTCCCGGCTTCCCGCCTTCATTTCCAAAATAAAGATGGTACGTACCTGGATCATCAAAATTGACCGTTTGCTTAACCAATCGAAGCCCCAGAACGCCTGCGTAAAAATCTGTGTTCTCTTGAGGGTGTCCGACAATTGCTGTAATATGATGGATTCCCATCGTTTTTTTCGCCATTTTTATCCGCTCCTTTACACGTTATTTAGATGTACTCAACAAACTCATTCACAGGCTTCCTGTAGCCGCGCGGTTTTCTGCTCTCTGTTTTTTCTTTTCCAATTGTAATCATCATGACAACCTCAAATTGGTCATCTATATTTAAAATCTGTTTCACGGCTTCAGTATCAAACCCAATCATAGGACAGGTATCCCAGCCTTTTTCCTTAGCAGTCAGCATAAACATCATCGCGGAAAGCGAAGCATTCCTTATCGCTTCATCTCTCTTAAATGGTTCTCCCCTGTTTTCATAAAATGAAACAGTGTCTTGAACCATGTGATCATACTCTTGTTTATTTAATACCCCAAGCACTTTTAAACCTTCATAGATGTCCGCCGCCTGCTGATATGCCTGCTTATCCCCTAATACCAAAAGAACCGCAGATGAGCTAAATACTTTATATTGTCCGTTTGCGGCCTGCTTCAACTTTTCTTTTACATTCGGATCCAGAACCGTCACATATTTTGTGTGCTGCAAATTAAAAGCTGATGGAGCCAACGCAACCAATTCAAACATCTCGTTAAGTTCATCTTTTGTGATGGGACGATCTGGAAGGAAGTTGCTTGCAGATCGTCTTTCATTTACTAACTGTTTAAATTCAGCCATTTATTACACTCCTTTTATCTCGAATTCGAGATATTATATTATAAAAAATTCATTCATTGTGATTCAAAAGAACCAACAATCTTTTAGATTGCTTTTCTATGTTCAGCAACATTTATCTTGAATTAAAATATCTTGAATATGAGATAATAATAAAATATATATCTTTTAATGTCAATAGGTGTTAAAAAATCAGGTGAGATTTTTCACTCTTTGTCTGCTGTGTGTTCTTTTAGCCTTGCGCCAACTTTTTTTCTGCCGCCTTATTTATTAGTAAACAGGAAACAACGTTGCTATAGACCCACTCGAAATTCAATTGGTATGATAAGCAAAGTGATTTCACAAGAAAGGGTGCGGAGAGTGAATAAGAAGCATTCGTATTTTTTGTGCAGTTTTACGGGAGGAAAAAATGGCAAGTGAAAGAGAACAAATAAGCAAAAAAGTTGCTTTGATAGCATTAATAGCCAACCTGATCTTAATGGCCGGAAAGATCTTCTTTGGCCTTATAGGCGATAGTGAAGCCGTTTTTGCAGACGGTATACATTCCGCAGCGGATGTCGTTGCTTCGATTGCTGTTCTGGCAGTGATCGGCATTTCCAACAAACCGCCCGACCAGGACCATCCATTTGGCCATGGGAAAGCTGAAGTCATTAGTGAGGCGATTGTAGGCATCATCTTACTGATCGTATCCGTTTATATTCTAATAGAAGCGGTTCTGTCCTTTGTTGAAGGGCCAAGCGTTCCACAATACAGCGCATTGTTTGCAGCCCTGATTTCGTACGCAGCCAAGCAGATCTTATATCGTTATTCCATCAAGCAGGGGGAAAAATGGAACAGTAAAGCGATTATCGCGATCGCATACGATCATAAAGGCGATATCGTTGCCTCTCTCGCCGCTTTTATCGGTGTTCTATTGGCGATTATCGGAAACACCCGCGGATGGACCTATCTTTTGTACGCCGATGCTATTGCCAGTGCCATCGTGGCTTACCTTATTTTCAAAATTTCAATGGAATTAATCAGGCCGTCTGTTGATATTCTCATGGAGAAAAGCGTTGATCCTAAGCTGATAGCGGAATACAAAGCGGTTATTTTTCAATGTGATCAAGTAAAACGAATCGATAGAATCCGTGCGAGAGAACATGGCCACTATAAATTGCTTGATGTCCGATTATCTTTAGATCATGATTTGACAATTAAGCAGGGGCACGATATTGCCCGCGACATCAGGAATGAAATCAAAAGGCAGTTTCCAGATGTGGAAGAAGTGCTCATACATGTGAATCCTTATTTTGAGGAATAGAAAAACTCCTTTCATAGAGAAGCTTTCAGATTGTTCAAAGTCATAAAGCGATTTTCGTTTTATGACTTTGTCATCTTTTCAGCGTGATTGAAAACCCTTGAAGTCTAAGTAGGGCGAGCATTGGAGCAGACTTCCGCAGGATGCGGTGACAGGGGCGTTTGACCAGGACACTCTAGCTTTTAGCTGCTGATCTTTTTTCACGTGAGCACCAACGCACAGGACTGACAACGAATCCGACGGTTTTTCGACACGCTGAAAGCTCCTTTTCATAGAGGAGTTTTCTTCATTGCCTGACGCCGCAAACTTTACTTATAGCCCCCGCCGTACTATATAATGTACATGTATACAATCCAATGAACAGAAAGGTTGTTAAAATGAAGGAGTTTTTTTCGATTGGAGAAGTTTCAAAGTTATTCAATGTAAAAATCTCTGCGCTCAGGTATTATGATGAAATCGGTCTTTTGAAACCGGAGTATAAAGATGAGCAAACAAACTATAGATATTATTCTACCCAACAGTTTGAGCGGCTGGACACCATCAAGTATTTGAGGGCATTAGGCCTGCCAATCCATAAACTTCTTGATTTTTTTCATTCTCAAAACACAAATACTCTGCTTCATTTACTGAAAAGCCAGCAAACTGAAATTGAACGCAAAAAGAGAGAATTGGAATGCATAGAAAAAAAGATCTCCCGCCGCATCATGCAAATAGAAGATGCTGTTCACACGCCGTTAGGTCACATTACAAAAATCCAACTTCCCGCATTGCGTGTGGCTTATTTACAGCATGAATATATTCTCGGCCATGATATCGAGCATTCGTTAGCGGAATTGAGAACCCGCCTGAGTGCCAACAAGGAAATTTTTATAGGCAAGATCGGTTTATCCATTTCAGCAGCAAATGTAAAAGCACATCAGTTCGACAAATATTCCAGCATATTCATGATTCTTGAAGATGAAAATGAAGAAACTTCATCCGAAATCATTTTTCCTTCCAGAGAATATCTGCAAATCCGATTTAAAGGGTCACATCCCGAAGCCGAACCCTATTACAAACAGTTGCTGGCATATATGAACGAGCATCACTATGAAATAGCAGGAGACTCAATTGAAATCACACTCATTGATTATGGAATAACAAATCATCTAGACAATTATGTGACTGAAATCCTGCTGCCCATCAAAATAATTTCATGAATATGTTTTTAACCTCCCTTGACTCTCTACTAACTTGAGGGTTTATTTTTTTATGCAGGAATCATTATTGGAGGAGAAAGCTTATGTTTGGAACCATTTTTAACACCGTTATGATTATTGCCGGAAGTGTGATCGGAGGGATATGTAAGAAAGGCATTAAAGACGAGTATCAGGATATCTTGATGCAGGCAATGGGGTTTGCAGCAGTTGCGCTGGGAATCAACGCGATTACACAGCATATGCCTGAAAGTAAATACCCCATTCTTTTTATCGTCAGTTTAGCCATTGGGGGATTGCTTGGCCAAATCATCAACCTTGAATTGCGATTCAACAAGCTGGTGAACAGATTCTCTAAAAGCAATTTAGCTGAAGGCTTATCAACGGCGATCTTATTATTTTGTATCGGTTCGCTCTCCATATTAGGCCCTGTTGAAGCCGCGTTGCATGGAGATTATACATACCTCCTGACAAACGGAATGTTAGATGGGATTACCTCCATTGTGCTCGCTTCGACTTTTGGTTTTGGAATCGCAGCGTCTGCCATTGTGCTATTTGCCTGGCAGGGCTCCATCTATTTATTTGCTAAAGTAATGGAGAGTGCGCTTAACACAGACCTTATCAACGAAATCACAATTGTAGGAGGCATCCTCATCCTCAGTTCAGGGTTAAGCATTCTGGGCATTAAGAAGTTTAAAACGCTAAACCTGCTGCCGTCCCTGTTGATTCCGCCTATTGTTATTTTCGTGATTCATACATTTGGGCTGCGGTTTTAATGTTCGGAAAGAAAGTCATACTGAAAGGAAGGAGACGCTTGTTGTTCTCTTTCCTTTACGTTTGACGACTGAATAAAAATGAATCTCCTTTTTTCAGCTCAGGCAGCAATGTTTTCAGTTCAATTAAATCATGTATGACAACGTCGGCTTGAGCAAGTTCCTCTTCCTGCGCAAAATCAAAATGACATCCGATTGCCATCAAACCATTGTCTTTAGCCGCCTTTATGTCAGATAGGCGGTCTCCGACAACTGCCGCATGTTGAATGCCGTATTTTTTCAGGATTGCGTTTACTAAATCGCCTTTATTCAGCGAATGTATTTGTTCAATGCTGAACGTTTCAGTCACCCACCTGTCCAACTGATAAAAACTCACAATGGCTTTTAGATAGTCGCTTAAGCCATTGCTTGCTATAAAAATTGAATAATCGTGTTCTCTCAAATAACTGAATATCTCTTGAACGTGAGGATATAATGCGCCTTTCCCTTGGTTGATATGAGCTATTAACCTTTCTAAAAAATAAGCATCTATCCTTTCTCGTATTTCGTTGGAGTGATGCGGCAACAACGTCTTCCACACTTTAGGCAAAGGAACGCCCATGATCTCCCTGTATTTCTCAATAGGGGCCGCTGTATCCCATTGGCCAAGTGACCTTAAATAACCGAAAGCATCATCTAATGATAATTCTAAAATTGTATCCGTTTGAAACAACGTTCCATCCATATCGAAAATGAGTGATTGCGCCATAAGTGTCTCCTTTTAACTGCCGACTTCTTCTAAATACTACCACAATGGAGAGGCTATAGAATCCAAGGAACTGATTTTTTAAGCAAAAAAGCAGATCTTTAAAGATCTGCTTATCATTAAAGATCTGCTTTCTATTACATGATTTGTTTCTTTTGTTCCTGATCAATCTCCGGCTGAATTTCTTTCGTGAGTTGATGCCCTTCTATATCTACATTCGGAATGATCTTGTCCAGCCATTTTGGCAAATACCAGGCTGCATCCCCCATCAGCTTCATGACACTTGGAATGAGTGTCATTCGTACAATAAATGCATCAAAGAGCACACCAAAGGATAGAGCCAATCCGTTTGCTTTAATAGACGCTTCACCAGCAAAGATAAATCCTGCAAAAACGAATATCATGATCAGGCCGGCTGCGGTGACAACAGGACCGCTGTGTTTTAAACCAGCTTGAATCGCTTGGACTGAATTTTTTGTTTTCACATATTCTTCACGCATTCTGCTTACAAGGAATACTTGATAATCCATGGCTAATCCAAACAGTATCCCAATAGATAAAATCGGCAAGAACGCGAGTATCGGCCCTTTTTCAGGTATTTTGAAAAAGTCGATGAGATTACCGTCTTGTAAAACAAATACACAGGTTCCAAGTGTGGCTGTCATCGTCAATATGAATCCTGCAACAGCAACAAGAGGCACAAGCAACGAACGGAATACGATTGTCAGCAATACAAACGCAAACCCAACAATGAGCACAGCAAACACCGGTATCGCGTCATTAAGGCGGTCTGAAATATCAATATTCACTGCAGTCGATCCAGTAACGAGCAAATCTACCCCGTTTTTATCTGATAAGCTGCGTACATCCTTTACCAAATCCTTCGTTGCCACATCATTTGGGCCTGTTGTTGGAACTACCGTAATGATGGCAAAGCTCCCTTCTTTATTATGCCTTGCAGGAGTGACACTTGATACATGGTCCAGTTCCTTTATTTCTTTCACTGCATCTGCGAAGGCTTCCGCCTTATTTTCTGTCACACTTGTGGCATCCGCTACGATTGTTAATTGGCCGTTAAATCCTTCGCCAAAACCGTCGGCAAGCATGTCATAAGCCCGGCGATCTGGATTATCCTTCGCTTTCATCCCTGCATCAGGCAAACCCAGCTCCAAATGCATAGATGGGATACTAATAATAAGCAAAATGAGAATGCTGCATACACTTAGCATGATAGGATTTTTTGTGACAAAGCGTCCCCAGACATTTGTGTCAGCGTTTTGTTTTTCTTTTTTCTTGTTTGATTTCGGAACCATCCGTTTTCCCGCTACCGACAAGACGGCAGGCACAAGCGTGATTGAAGCGAGAACAGCCATCAGTACACTAAGCCCTGCTGTCAGCCCCATTGCAGACATAAAGGGAATGTTAACGACCGTCAACCCGCAAAGTGCAACGATCACAGTAAGCCCGGCAAAAACGACAGCACTTCCGGCTGTTCCTGTAGCTCTCGCAATTGATTCATTTTTTTGTGCGCCTTCGCCTAAAAACTGGCGGTGCTTCGTAAAAATAAATAAAGCATAATCTATACCAACAGCAAGGCCAATCATCCCGGCTAATGAAAGGCTGACGGAAGCAATATCGAATACTTGTGTCCCCATCAACACCAGTCCAATACTTACACCTAAACCAATTAGCGCAGTTAAAATCGGCAAACCTGCTATTAATAAGGAGCCGAATGTAATGGCTAAAACGACAAAGGCCAAGATAATGCCGACAATTTCAGATACGCCGCCTATCTCCATCTCGGCTCCTGGTATATCTCCGCTTAGCTCCGTCTGCAAGCCCTCAGCATCAGCTATTTTCAAACTGTTTTTTACATGTTCGATAGAATAATCTTTTATATCATCTGCTGAAGATTTATACGTAATATCAGCATAGGCAACTGTGCCATCTTTCGCGATTGTTCCTGTCACAAAAGGACTTGCAATCGAGTCTACGGAATCATCTTTATTGATTTCCTTAAACGTATTTTCGATTGCTTGTTTCGCTGGCTTTGCAGTAAGTTTTCCCCCATCTTCCGCTCCAAAAATCACCCGTATGTTCCCTTTATCAGGGCCGTGGGGAAATTCTTTTTGAATCACATCCAGCGCTTTTTCTGAAGGTGTGTCAGGTATGGACATATCCTCGGAAAAACTTGGTTTTAAGGTAATTGCAAGCCCTATCGAAGCAACTAACACAACGATCCACGCGCATATTACTTTAATGCGATGGCGAGCAACCCATCCTCCTAATTTATATAACATTTTTGACATAATAATCTCCTTTCAACACATTGCTTGATCACGTTCTCTCTCATTGTAGTGGACAATGAAATAAAAAAAACGTACATTGGGGCATGTACGTTTGGGCAAATTTCAAATTTGATGTTATTTGTCTAATGTCAGAATGCCTCTTTGCATGGCAATCGTCACGGCTTCCGTTCTTGAATTCGCGCCTAATTTATTGTAAATGGACGTTAACCTGGACTTTACAGTTCTCTCTGAGACACCCAAGTCAAAGGCAATCGCTTTGCTTTTGAGGCCTTTAGCAATTGCTTTCAAAACAATGACTTCCTTTTCTGTCAGCTGCGTATCACTGCTCTGCTTTTTCATCCGCTCCAGTTGGATTTCTTGCAGACGTTTTAAGATATCAGGCTGCAACAGCACGTTTCCTCTTATTGCTGCATCCATTGTATGAAAAAGGGTTTCTGAACTCGTATCCTTCAATAGATATCCTTTCGCCCCTAATTCAATTCCTTCGATCATGAGATGATCTTCATTATACGTAGTCAAAATAATGATGGGGATGTCGTGTTTTTCTTTGATTTGTTTAATGGCTTCTAACCCGCTCATCTCTGGCATATACAAATCCATGAGAATAACATCCGGTTTTAATTCATCTGCAAGGCGGATTGCTGATTTGCCGTTTTCCGCCTCTCCTATGATGGTGTAGTGATCATTCGTTTCAATTAAAAGCTTCAGACCTTCCCTCACCACAAGGTGGTCATCAACGATTAAAACCTTATTCATCTTGCATCTCTCCCTGAATTGGCACTGTGATCTCAATTTGTGTTCCTTTCGATTTTGTGCTCTTTATATTGAATTGGCCTTTCATTGTCCTGACGCGTTCTTGTATGCCGAGTAGTCCATAATGTCCTCTCTTTTTCTTGCCCTTTTCAACATCAAAGCCTTTGCCATTGTCTATAACCGTTAAATGGAGCCTCCCGTTATCATCCCAAATGGATACCGAGATCGTATCTGCTTCAGCATGCTTTGCTGCATTCGTTATGCACTCCCCAATGATGTAGTAACAGTTTTCAGCTGTACGAACGTCTAACACCTGATGTAACTTGTAGTCTAAAACCCCACCCATGCCTGTCGACTCTTGAAAATGATCCATTAGTGAAGTTATTCTTTCTTTTAAAAAAACGATTTCTTCCGATTTGCTGCGCAGATCGTCAATGGCTGAACGCGCGTCCGCTAATGTCCCTCTCACTCTTTTCATTGATTGGTGAATGATTTCTTTTGCTCTCTCTGTGTTGCCTTTGGCGAGATGAACATGAGTAGCGTCCAGCTGCATATTTAAACTAACCAGCCCTTGAGCAAGCGTATCATGTAAGTCCCGGGCCATACGCTGTCTTTCATTTTGCAGCGTCAGCTGTTCTACCTGCTGATGAGCCAGCTCAAGCCTTTCAAGAGTCAGCTGCGCTTTTATTTTTTCATCGACTTGGGCGAAAAATGTAGCGGCATATGTGATAATCACGGTCATAATAGGTACCGCTATGACAAGAAAATGCAAATATTCACCTTTGTGAATATGATATAGTACATTGATTGACAGCAGAAGCAATAAATAAAGGATGAGGAACGTCTTTCTTCTGTCCGCCATTCCTATAATCTGTCCGATCAAAAATGCATAAAGGCCAATGATGATCAGCACTAAGAAGCCTGACATGACATTAGCAAGCGTAAAAGTGATCAAGCCTTGTATTACGAAGTACAGAATCACCCTTTTCTTCACCCAGCGATATGAGTGCCAATGCAACAAAGCAAAGATGGCGGCCAATACCGCAAACACATTAAGCAATAAAATGGACCAGCTCCCATTCAGAAATTGCAGCACGATAGAGGCTACGTAAATCATGAGGATAAAAGCCAGGCCAGGCACTCTGAGCGCAAGCATATTTAATGCCCGTCTATCATGTAAGTAGTTTTTTTCTTTGAAAGGATTCCTCAAACCTCATTCACTTCCTTTTACAATTTAACCGAACAGAGACTAATGAAAATCGATACTATTTCAATAACGTGCAACAACCATTTATCCAATCATTTTATAGGATGAGAATGAACTCAACAATACCAAGTGCACTGAACCATTAGGTGTTCCCGGCATATGTTCATTGCCCAAACGTACATAAGCGTTCTGCCTTTATGTACGTTTTATCTTTTCAAATGTACATTTACAATAATAAAGAACTCACTATTCATTGAAGGAATGATCATTATTGAAATCACTTGATCTCACCATTTTATCATTAAAAAGAAAAGGCATCCGAACTGAGAAAGTGTTAAAAAATCAGTGCCTTGATCAATTAAGCAAGGTGAACGAAAAAACAGACAAGCATAAAAACAAAAATGCTCAATCCAAGAGACTGCGTAAGAAAAAAGAGGAATGAATATGTATTGGTTTTTAGGGGCTTTTATATATTTTCTGATCGGTACTTGTATATTCATTGGAGTCATTAGAGACAGTCACTCGGGCTCATGGATACTCCTTGCATTAGCGGCTCCGCTCATCATTGTTGGCTATCCTTACTTTTATTCAAAGCAGCTTCTTGCCAAAAGATAATCAAATAGCCGCCATTCAAACTGCACATTGGTAAAATGATGAATATCGGAATACAATTTATGTATCTTAAGAAAAAGGAGTCTTGCCTTATGAGTCAAAGAGTGTCTTATTATGAGGTTGCACCTGAAGGTATGAAAGTGATGATGGATATGGAGAAATACACGAAACAATCTTCAATTAACCGAACGACGAGAGAGCTTATCAAAATCAGGGTTTCTCAAATAAACGGCTGTGCCTTCTGCATAGATATGCATACTTCGGATGCTCGAAAAATAGGCGAAACGGAACAGCGGATTTACTGTCTACACGCTTGGAATGAATGTGATTTTTATTCACCTGAAGAGAAAGCAGCACTCGAACTATCTGAACATATCACGCTCATTCCATCTAAAAGAGTTCCTGAAGAGCTATATCATCGAGTGCGGGAACATTATGATGAAAAGCAATATGTTGACCTTGTTCTTATCATCAATCAGATAAACAGTTGGAATCGCATCTCTATTGCAATGGGGAATCAAGCAGCTTCTAGATAATGAGAAAGAGTAAGATTTTAACGAATCTTACTCCCTCTCTTATTCCCAAATATTCACTTTAAAGTATTTCTCAAACGCGTTTTCCCCGCTATGTGTAATCCTAATCGCTCTTGTTTTCGGCATACGAACGACCCATTCTTCTTCTAACATTCGAACCATTAGGGCGTTTCCTAACGCCCCTGCAATATGATGCTGCCGCTCACTCCAATCCAAACAGCAGCGGGCAAATGCTCTCCTCTTACTTCGCTGCTGCTCTTCGTTGATGCCTAAATTTGAAAAGAACAAAGAACCCTCTGACGTCACCTCAAAGTTTACATCGACTTTTTTTATTATGCCCTGCTCAACTAGTGAATTTGTCATTTGCACGCCCACATAACCTGCCAGATGATCATAACAAGTGCGGGCGAAATGCAGGTCTCTTTTCTCTTTTGACTCTTTTAAAGATTTGACTTGAGATTTAGGCGCAATATGAAGCAATTGTTCAATTAAATTTGCTGCATCTGAGTCAGACAATCTGTAATACCTATGTCTTCCATGCTTCTCTACGCTGATCAGCTCTTCTTCGAGCAATTTTTTCAGGTGAAAACTTGCGGTTTGAGGTTTAATGTTAGCAAGATATGCAAGCTCTCCCGCAGGGTGTATCCTTCCATCCATTAGGGTGAGTAGAATGGATGAACGCGAGGGATCAGATAACAACGAAGAGATTTTTGCGATATTAGGATTCATGATTTTTCCTCCTTACATTCATATTTCGATGATAGTTGAAATGTTAAACCTTTACAATATGAATGTAATGATGACAAGGAGGAATAAGCGTTGGACATTGAAAAACAAGACACTCTTCATTTTAAAGAAATCAAACCAAAAATCATGTATTATGGTAGCTCAACATTTTTTCTGACAACATTGAATGAGGATGATACAACTAATAGCCCCATGTCTTCTTCTTGGGCTCTGGGAAACTATATTGTCCTTGGAGTAGGCCTAGGGGGGAAAGCCATTGAAAATTTGGAAAGACACAAAGAATGTGTCATAAACTTGCCTGGCCCGGAATTATGGGAAAACGTTGAAAGGATTTCGTCTTATAGCGGAAAAAAGAATATACCGCCTTTGAAGAAAAAGCTCGGATTTACATATAAAAAAGAAAAATACGAGTCAGCAGGCTTAACACCTTTACAATCAAAGACAGTTTCACCAACACGCATTAAAGAATGCCCTATTCACATTGAAGCTGAAGTAAAACATATTCGAATTCCAGAATATGACCCTTTATTTGCAATTGTAGAGACACAGGCATTACATTTTCACGCCGAGGAAAGGATCATATTGAATGAAAACCACATCAATCCTTCAAAATGGAGTCCGCTTATTTATAATTTTAGACATTATTTTGGCTTAGGAAAAGAAATAGGAAAGACCTTTCGTTCAGAAACTTGACCTTTTTAACGTTTATAGACCAAGCTGTGACTTGGTCTATTTTGGTATCTATGGAATTATCCTTTTTACCGCACAACGCATTCATAGACCCTCATGGGGTGCACTTCATTTTAATTCTCCTTCATTATGATTTTCCAGAATAAAAAATAGAGTATTCGGTTTTTGCCTTAAAGCCTAGTTTAGCTGCTAATCTAAAGGAAGATTCGTTGTTAACATTACAATCCCAACTAGGCACCATTTCATTTTTTAGACAAAAGTCGATAAACTCACTTCCCACATAATAAGCTAAACCCTTGCCTCTGTATTCTTCAAGTGTATAGATATCCATTTCTGCACGATTATGTCCTAAAAATATAGATGTACACTCACTAACAACTTGATTGCCATGTAATACGGCAAATCCGAAACCTTTTGAAGAAAATTGCGAAACAGAACCCCAATAGTCCTCATAATATGTTTTGTTAAATTCCGTGCTATTTGAGATAATGTCTTCGTCTATCCTTTTTAATACAAACCCCTTTGGAAGTTGTAATTCCGTTATAGACGGTTTTTGCTGAAAAGAAAATGCGGCTCTTTTCATGTGATTCAATTCGTCTTTCAGGATTGTTTTCATGACTCTGTCCCATGTATCGCTAGAACTAAACAAGGTAAATCTTTTTGTTGATTTCACTTGTTTTTCATAATATTCAGCAACGAAATCATTGAAATCTTGATTCCCCTCTTCTCCCGCAATAAAGTAAATTCCTGATTCAGTCCCTATCAAAAATGATTTAGGGAAGGTGTGTTCATCCACATAAACAACTCCCGGAATGGTTTGTTCTACTATTGAATAGACAAATGTTGGGCAATTTTTTTCATGAAACCATGTTTTTAAGCCTTTATATGTTTCTTTTGTTACCTTCTGCAAACTGACAACTCCTTTAAAACAGCGTCTTCTTCATGATTCTGTTCACAAAATCAATTTTCCTCTGTCACAAGCTCAATACCTTCCCTTTTAAGCGGACAATTCATGGATCATAGACAAGTTAAACAAAAACAGGTGTCTGCATTCAGCTCGCAGACACCTGTTTTTCATTTCACACTGTGCATATCTATTTCCCAGTTTCAGCAAACTGTTTTAAGCGGTCTCCAATTTCATCACGCACCCTTTGGAAAAACGCCCATTTTTCTTCGTCCGTTCCTTGCGCTTTTGCCGGATCATCAAATCCCCAATGCTCACGTTTGACATGTGAAGGCGTCACTGGGCATTTGTCAGCTGCATCACCGCAGAGAGTCACAACCAAATCAGCATTGTTTAAAATGTTCAGGTCTATCATATCTGAGGTTTGATTGGAAATATCGATTCCTGCTTCTTTCATCGCTTTGACAGCATTAGGATTTAACCCATGAGCTTCGATTCCCGCGCTGTACACGTTCCACTTGTCTCCAAGGTATTTTTTTCCCCATCCTTCAGCCATTTGGCTGCGGCAAGAGTTTCCAGTGCATAAAAAGTAAATGGTTTTCTTTGACATGTTTATCTTCTCCTTTTTGAAACATTAATGGATGATCATCAGCCACATATACAGGCCGACAAGTGTAATCAATAATGTTGGGATTGTCAGAATGATTCCTGTTTTAAAATAAGTGCCCCAGGAAATCTTCACACCTTTTTGTGAAAGGACATGAAGCCATAATAGTGTCGCCAAGGAACCAATCGGCGTTATTTTAGGGCCTAAATCGGATCCGATGACATTGGCATAGATTAGCGCTTCTCTCATCATCCCTTGTGTATCTGTGCCGGCAATAGCCAATGCATCAATCATGACAGTCGGCATGTTATTCATAACGGAAGAAAGAATCGCCGCGATGAAGCCCATTCCGATCGTCCCCGCAAACAAGCCTTGATCAGCCAAGGCTTGAATCACGCCTGAAAGGACATCTGTCAACCCGGCATTACGGACACCGTACACAACAACGTACATGCCGATTGAAAAGAACACGATAGCCCACGGCGCCCCTTTCAGCACTTGCTTTGTGTGAACGGCTGGGCTCTTTTGTGCAGCAATTAAGAAAAAGATGGCGACGATGCCCGCTACCACTGATACGGGAATAGAGAAAAATTCACTGGTGAAATAACCAATTAACAGCAGCCCTAAGATATACCATGATAGTTTGAACATCTTCTGGTCTTTTATTGCCTCTGCAGGTTTTTTAAGCTCAGTCAGATCATAACGTTTAGGTATGCTTTTTCTAAAGAAAAGGTAAAGTACAATGATACTCGCCAGTAACGAGAATAAGTTCGGCACAATCATTCTGGATGCATAATCAATAAACGTAATATCAAAATAGTCCGCTGAAACGATGTTGACCAAATTGCTCACGACGAACGGCAGCGATGTCGTATCTGCTATAAATCCGCTGGCAATGATAAAAGGAAAAACTAATTTTTCGTTGAAATGCAATGCCCGGACCATCGCTAATACAATCGGTGTCAATATAAGAGCCGCGCCGTCATTTGCAAATAATGCGGCGACGATCGCTCCTAATATCGCTACATAAACGAACATCCGAACACCGTTTCCTTTTGCAGCCTTCGCCATATGAAGCGCTGCCCATTCAAAGAAACCGATATGATCAAGGATTAACGAAATAATAATGATGGCCACAAAAGCCAATGTCGCATTCCAAACAATGCCTGTCACAGTTATTACATCTTGAAAATTGACAACGCCGGCTATTAAAGCCAAAACAGCTCCTCCACAGGCTGACCACCCGATAGACAAGTTTCTCGGCTGCCATATGACCAATACTAAAGTGAATAAAAATATGGCTACCGCCAAAATGATTGAAATCAATCTATTACCTCCTTACTTGCAAGTTGACTGAGTTTCCCTTTGTTTCATCAGGAGTAACAATTCGTCCTCCTGATCGATTTGCTGCAAGATCAATTGCAATGTATCAAACTCCGGACATGATTCATTGATTGAATAATAATGCCATTGCCCTCTTCTGTCCTCGTTCACAAATCCCGCGTTCTTTAATTTTCGCAAATGCTGGCTGATGGCTGGCTGACTCATATCGAACATATCAACCAATTGACAGACACAATATTCTTTTTCAAAAAATAATTTCATCATCATAAGCCTTGTTTGATCACTAAGTATTTTTAAACAGCCGGTCATCGCTGCCACTCCTATTTTTGTATCAGCAATCAAATGAACTCCTCCTTTAACCCAATATATAATGGAATCATGATATATTGGCCCAGTGATCATACCCCCAATCAAAAAGAGGCACTGTCCCTGCAAAAAAATAAACATTACGTTTTTCACAACATCATTATATAAGCTTTCACTTATATAATCAATTGATTATATTTACCTAAACAAGAAAAAATCCTGCTTGAAGGAAACAGGATTTCAACAAATCATGAGCAAACAGCTTCATAATGCTCGTCAAACCATATGATGGCTGCTCTGCGATTCGTCACTCTTTTTTCTAATGATGATTGACCCTTCTAAAATTGCTGCCCTTCACTTCTGCTACGTCATATACGGTAACAAAAGCGTTTTTATCAATGTCATTAATGATTTCTTTTAGCTTGGTTTCTTCTAACCGGTTGATGACACATGTAATCTCTTTGAATTTCTCATGGGAAAAACCCCCGTAAGCTTCTTTGTATGTGGCGCTTCGGCCTAGTTGATCACGTATGGTTTCTACCATCAATTCAGGTTGGGTTGTAATAATTTGAAACGTTTTAGAACCGCTTAAGCCTTCCTCAACGACATGAATGACCTTGGATGCAATGTAGTAAGCAATGACTGAAAGCAATGCTCCTTGCAAACCAAATACAGTGGAAACAAAAATAAACACAAAAAGGTTTAAGAATAAAATAAGATCGCTCGTTCCGAATGGCAGTTTTCGGGACAGCAGCACTGCAAGCATATCAATTCCATCTAATGCGCCGCCATTACGCAGCGCCAGCCCCATTCCAAACCCAAGGATAATCCCGCCGACAACGGTTATCAACAAAGTATCCCCTTCGATGATGGCTGGAGTGTGGTGCATAAAACTTGTACCCGCGGCAAGTGATGCGATTCCGATAATTGATAATAACGCAAAGCGTTTCCCAATTTGCTTATATCCTAACCAGACAAACGGAATATTAAGAGCGGCAATCAGAATCCCCAGCGGCAAATGGAACAGCTGTGACCCAACAATGCTGAGGCCTGTCACCCCTCCATCAGATACGCTGTTTGGAATGAGCACCGTTTCCAGTCCATATGCCGCTATGATTCCTCCGATTATGACCATGATCACTTGCACGATGATTTTCGCTTTGAATTTCTTATGTTTCTCGTTTGTATTCATGCCATTCCTCATTTCATATATTATGTTATATTTAACTATACCATAATATTATTTTTTGGCAGAAAACTTACTTTTATGAAAAGGATTTGTCAATCAAGCTGTCTGCTTCTGCCTTGCTCAGCAGCACAATTTTGTCATAACCTTCTTGATGTCGCTGATCGAAGAATGGATTTCATTATTTCCCGATATGTATGTATCAAATGATGGAGAGGAATGAAAGAATGAGGAAACTCGGAAAGATATTTTACTGCAATGCCGCTCTGCTGCTGCTCGCCTTATTGCTTGCTGGATGTGCGGGCAGTAAGAATGTAGAATCAAAACAAACTTCAAATGATGAAACTGCTGCACAAACTGACGAAAATCATCATGATAACGAAGACAGCAACAAAATAAGCAAAGATGAATCAGAGCCAACAACGGGATCAGAAGTATCCACAACAGGTGAATCAGATGACACCTCTTCAGAAAAAGCAAAAAATGAGGAGAAAGATAATGAGGAGAAAGATAATGAAGACACTGGACTGGCAGCGTATTCTTCTGAAAAAATCGAATATGCCCGTGTTTGGCTGCAGCTTGGGCCTAATCAAGAGATAGATGAATTAAATGTTCGGCACATTTCAGCCGGTGAACCGATCAATCCTAATGATGAGACAAGTGCCAGCTATCCAGAAGATGTGATCCAGTTGGCAGGTTCTCGATTAGTGGATGGATCAGTCACTTATCATGGTAACGGGGATGGCACGATTCATGTATACAATGTCCCTTTACGCTGGGATTCCGCTGATGATTTAGATCAAGGGGTTATGCGGGAAGTGACTGAGAATATCATGAACAATAAAAAAACAGTGTACGTAAAGACAGGCGACAATAAAAAAATCAAACGGCTTATTGACATGATTGTTATTCATTAAACAGCAATCGAAAAAGAATGATATATTCATATGGAACAAAGTTTGGAGTGTGATCACTTGCTGAAAAATCTACCGGTTCTATTAGCTATCCTTACCGCTGGAAACATTCTAAATGTGATGAGCCTTACCCTAGAATTATCAGTGACTTTTCACTGGATTGTATTATTACTAGGTGTTGCATTATTATTTTATAGCGCCGTATGTTTAGTGGCATACAATCTGAATCAAAAGCTTATATCTCAGAAATAAGTGAATGATGTCTTAAGAAAAACAAGCATGTAATATAATGCTTGTTTTTCTTCTAGCTACTTCCTCAAACTCTGACTCCATAGTCAACCTTGAAGTGTTAAACTCCGGTTGAACTTTCGCAAACGGCTTCCATCATTTCTTCTCTCTCCCCTTATGAGATGCATGAACCAACATCATAATGTATAATTCTTCCTATCTGCTTATAGGAGGCATTACATCATGAAAATAAGAGTTACTGGAATTTTAATTGGCATTACTTTATTTATGACTGGTATTCTTTTGCCGGAAGCAAAATTTGATTATCCTCAGTACATTAGTTTTGCCGGAGCTTTTATAGCATCATCATCAATTAGCAGTCTTATGAAACTGAAAAAGCAATCGGCAACGAACTCTTAAACTTTCCTTCCTAAGAGTTTAAAACGAATGTTGTAAGGTGGAATAAAAACCGTTAAAATACCAAGGGCGTTATACCCCTTGGTATGATTGATGTGCCCCGGGGGATCGTATTCTCGACAGGCTATTGCCCCACTATGCCCTGCCTGGCTAATATTGATCAGGTCCAAACGCTTTTGATATCAAGCGTTTGGAAGCCATCCTTGCAGTCATAACAACCAGCTCATTTTTATTGACTTATGAAATGTAATCATGAAGGTATGGACCTTTTTATTTTCTGAACGGCTGTCCTACATGCAAAAAAGCTGGAAACCACTAAATCAAATGCTCTTCAAAGCATTATCATCAAAGCTTGCCCAAACCACCATTATCAAAAAGAATGTCATCCAGCACTTGAAGCGTTTATATCAAAGGAACCCTAACCAGATTTTAATGGCTGTCGCTGAAATGAATAGCGCTAAAATCCATTGCAGAAATGTTGTATTTACCTTTTGTCCAACTTTTGCGCCAATAGGAGAAGCAATTACACTAGCGATCATCAAAACCAGAGCTGGCATAAAAAGAACCTGGCCTGTGATTACCTTTCCAACTGTCGCGCCAATAGATGATAGAAATGTAATCGCAAGAGATGAAGCGACGGTGATTCTCACCGGAATCTTTAAAATCGATAACATAATGGGAACGAGGATAAAAGCGCCGCCAGCTCCTAAAATACCTGATACTCCGCCAATAATAAAGGCTAAGAATGAAGCTAACCATTTATGAATTATGACTTCTTCGCCTTTTCTATGTTCATGTCCTTTTTTAGGCATAAACATTAATATCACAGCTATAATAGCCAATATTCCGTATATGAAGTTCATTCCTTTTTCAGATATAAGATGCGAAAAGTAACTCCCCAGTACACTACCTATAAGGATACTGCTCCCCATATAAATGATTAATGGCTTATTCAAAAAACCACTCTTACGATAAGCCCATACACCGCTAAGTGTCGCGAAGAAAACTTGAATCGTTCCTATCCCTGAAACTTCATGGGCTGTTAATGACGTCACTCCCACTAAAGCAGGAATGTACAATAGCATTGGATAATGAATAACAGATCCCCCAATACCGACCATTCCGGAAATAAAAGCACCAATAAACCCTATCATGAAAAGAGTGATCATAAAGGCCATATCCATTTTGGTTTCCTCCTTTTCAAAGGAAAAGGGTATCTTTATTTTCGATACCCTTTCACATCCATTAGCCTTTTTTAATCCAGAATTTCAGTACATCGCCTTCTTCAGTTTGCTCTAAAAGGTCATGCCCGCCTGATTTAGACCAAGCCGCAAGATCACTTTTAGCACCCTTATCTGTTGCATGCACTTCTAATATTTGACCTGATTCCAGTTCATTTATCGCTTTCTTCGTTCTCACAATCGGCATAGGGCATGCCAGTCCTTTTGCATCTAATACTTTATCTGATTTCATGTTCATCTCTCCCTTTTTAATAAAAACTTGTGTTACCGAATTGCACAGCGGTTTGGACCGATCTCCATCTCACGCTGTTTTTCTTCATCCGGGCTGATTTTCCCCATGTTTGTTTCACGAATTTCTTGGTATGCATTTGGTTGCGGAGGCAAATGATCTGTTACCAGGTGTCTAAATTCTGTTTCATCCGCAATATTCAACCCATGGTTCTCGGCAAATAATGTACTTAGTTTTTTAGCCACACTGCCATCCTCATTTAGCTCATCAATGATCATAAAGTGTGCCGGTAATACGATTAAATCCTTTGGTAGCGCTTTGTAACGGCTATAAAGAGTTTTTCTTAAATCTCCTACCCAATCTTCTGCCATACCGGCTAAGTCTGGTCTGCCAATTGAATCGATAAATAAGATATCACCTGAGAGAAGATACTGATCATCGACAATGAAAGAAGTGGAGCCAATGGTATGCCCCGGAGAAAAAATCGGTTGAATTTTAATCTTTGTATTTCCAATGATAATATCATTTCCTTCTTCCAACGGCTGATAATCGAATACCACTTCTTCAGCATCCTTCGGCGGTAACCAGTAGGTTGCTTTTGTTTTTTCGGCAATTGCTCTGCCGCCTGAAATATGGTCTGCGTGAAGGTGTGTATCAAATACGTGTGTAATCGCCGCACCCTTCTCTTTCGCAAAGTCTATAAAAATATCTGCCATACGTGTCGCATCAATCATCGCTGCTTCGCCATTGGAAATGACCATGTATGACAGGCAGCCTTTTCCGATTCGAACAAACTGATACATTTCACCGCCATCTTTTAAATCCCCGACTTTTACCGGTTCTAGATGCTCGCTCCACGCTTTCATTCCGCCTTTAAGATACGATACTGAAAGACCGGCTTCGGAAAGCATGTCGGATACCATGACGGATGAACCTTCTTTTGCGCATACGACTAGCACTTCTTTATCTGAAGGAATGGTATCTAAAATATCTTCTACACCATCTAAAAGATCGAAATACGGAACATTCAAATGGTCAACATCGTGACCTTCAATCTTCCAATCGCTAAAATCATTTTCATTACGAACATCCAAAATAAATAAAGGTTGTTTGTTCAAGATTTTTTGTGTCACTTCTTTTGTGGTAAGTGCCTGTACGGTCATGTTTACCTCCCTCCCTTTTCTGTTTTACCTGTCCAATCACGCATACCGGGGACGACGTTGATTACCTTTTTAAAACCTTGTTTTTTCATTGTTTGGGCTGCCATTTCGCTCCTTCTTCCCGAATGGCATATGATGTGAATTTCATCATTTTTATTTAACTCGCTAGAGCGTGCTTCCACTTCACCAAGAGGGATATGCACTACACCGGGGATATGAGCTTCTTCATACTCCTCTGCCTCGCGGACATCTAAAATGTGAAGCGGCTCTTCACTTTCTACTTTCTGTTTGAAAGTTTCTAATGAAATGTCCGGAATGGACGATGCGTTTTCTGATGCAGGCTCGCCTCCTCTACGAAGAAAATGGCGAAATAAATCTCCCTCTGTTTCAGTACCTAGATATTGATGACCTGTGCTTTTGGCCCATGCTTGCAAATCTGCCGTAAAGCCTTTGTCTGTTGCTTGAATTTCTAATACTTCACCAGCTTTTAAATCCTTCATTTTCTTCTTCGTTTTGACGATAGGCATCGGACATGCTAAACCTTTAGCATCTAATACAACATTTGCTTGTATCATGTTATTTCCTCCTTTTATCTAATAGGGGTAGGGGTATATGATCCGTCAAAAAAAGAGATCTTCTTCCTTTCACCGATATTCATGCCATGCATTCATGCCGCCTTTTACATTTGTAACACTTTTAAATCCTTGTTTTTTCAATATCTTACTCGCCTTCATACTTCTCATACCGCTTTGGCAAATAACGAAAATCTCCCTGTCATTCGAAAGTTGATTTGTTTGTTGAGGCAGTATTGACAAGGGAATATTCTTAAAACCTTCTATATGCTTCGTACGAAACTCAAAAGGTGTTCTAACATCTATAAACTGTTTCCCTTTACTTTTCAGCTCTGATTTTAAAACTGTCGTTGTTATTTGTTTCACACCTTTTACTGGTGAAACATTCCGAATCACTATCCATAGAAACAACAAAAAGAGTATGGTATAGATCATGACACTGCTATCCATCGGATTCGATTCACCCCTCTTCAATTAAATAAATAAGTTCACAGTGCCTTCTTCAGCATCAGCTAAATAAGCTGCTACGCCAGCATAGTCGATATCATCTAATAGTTCTTGTTCCTGCAAACCGAGCAGATCCATTGTCATCGTACAAGCTACGAGCTTTACACCTTGTTCTTGAGCCATCTCAATTAGCTGAGGCAATGTTAATGCATTATGCTTTTTCATCACATTTTTGATCATTTTAGGACCCATACCTGCAAAGTTCATTTTAGATAAGCCCATCTTATCAGCGCCTCGAGGCATCATCTTTCCAAACATGTTTTCAAGAAATCCTTTTTTCACAGGAACCAGCTCTTCTTTACGTAAAGCGTTTAATCCCCAAAACGTATGGAAGATGGTCACTTCATGATCATAGGCGGCTGCACCATTTGCAATAATGTAAGCAGCCATCGCTTTATCATAATCCCCGCTGAATAATACAATCGTTGTGCGTTTTGTTTGTTCTGTCATGTTTATCCTCCTAACCTCAGATTACCCCCATGGGTATATAGAAACTTAAAATTTTTTGATGGCGAATGCTATCATTCAACCGTCAAAATACCTATAGGGGTATATTATAACGCATATAAAAATCCGTCAACCTTAAAAAGGATAGGTTGATGAATTTTTTATCGGCTCTTTACCAGTAAGTCGACCGCTTCTTTTACTAAGTTGGATGTGTCTTCGCCCTGATCCAAGCTTTCACGAATACAATGCTCAAGATTTGTGCCAACAATAACACCCAATGCTCTATCGATCGCATTACGTGAGGCTGCCAATTGAGTCACAACTTCTCTGCAGTCTTTCCCTTGCTCCATCATCGTCAATACACCTTTAATTTGCCCTTCTATCCTGCGTAAGCGATTTTTAACCTTTTGATCATACTCCATGTCGTTGAAATCCTTTCTTTCATGAATTTCTGCATTTACAAGTTGCCAATTCATAACTGTTCACATAAATGCCTTTGCGCTTTAAAAAACGCACTCCTAAATGTAATTCTACCCTATCACGAGCTATTATGTGTATTTTATCACGCGGAATCTCTAAATAAAAACGTTTTAGATACGCATATGGAATGTTTAAAATAAAATCATCTGAAAAATTGGCTGCATCGTTATAATGACGAATATCTAATATGGTCATGTCTAGCACTTCCAATTCATCTTTATTAATACACAAAATACCTCTCACAGGATAATAACGTCTATACATGGCATAGATCAATATGAAAATAAGCAGAAATGCGACAACCAAGTAAAAAATTGATCCGCACCACCTTTACTATCTTCTTATTTATGCATCAACAATATACCTAGCGGGGTATAAAGTCAAGTATGTAAAACGGAGCGCTGTGTCACACTGTAAATAAAACCGCTATCACTTATACTCATCTAAATGAAACACAAAAAAACAAGCTGATTTTTTTAAAATCAGCTTGTTCTATCCATCACTTTACAATCAGTACAGGACAATTCACTCGTTTAGCCACTTTATGGCTTACACTGCCCAGCACCATCTCCTGTAAAGTGTTCAAGCCCCTGCTTCCTACTATGAGCATATCAAATTGATTTTCATTTGCATAAGCAACAATGGCCGGTCCTGGTTCTCCGTGTTTCATTATTACATCATGCTGAACGCCAGCTTGCTCAAATTTTTCTAAAATTGGCTCTAATTTTTTACGCCTTTCCATTTCTAACTCTGCAGAACTCGCGGTATGAAGCACTTCGGTTTTCGCTTTTGCATAATCTTTAACAAAAATGATTTCCACTCTTGCATCAGGCACCAGTTTCGCTATACGAATTGCATGTTCTGCTGATCGAATGGAGTGATCTGATCCATCAGCTGCCAACAAAATATTTTGATACATACCCCTTCACCTTCCCCTTAGTGGCTTGATGGCTGTGCATTAGGATGATTATAGGTAGCCAGCTTTTCAATCAAATGTCGGCTTGACTCGTTTAAGCCAACTAATGTAACATCTGCATGATTCTCTTTGAATTTCAAGACAACCTTATCCACTGCGGCGACACCAGAATCATCCCAAATATGCGCCTCTGAAAAGTTCATCACAACACGCTCTTTTACATCGACATATGAAAACGAATTCACAAAATCTTGAACAGAGGCAAAGAACACCTGGCCCTTAATGTCATAAACAGCCTCTTTCTCAGAAACAGAAGACAAATCCACCTTTACTCGTGAAATTTTAGAAGCGAAGAAAATAGCACTTAACAGGACGCCTACGATGACGCCAATGGATAAGTTATCTGTTGCCACTACTGTAATGACTGTGACAACCATGACAACCGAGTCAGTGAATGGAACTTTTTTAAGTGTCCGGATTGAAGACCAATCGAATGTTCCAATTGAAACCATAATCATAACGCCAACCAATGCAGGCATAGGAACTTGAACAACCCATTCACCTAAAACAAGTATTAAAAACATGAGGAACATGCCAGCCGTAAAGGTTGAAAGTCTCCCTCTCCCTCCAGATTTTACGTTAATAACAGATTGACCGATCATGGCACACCCTGCCATACCGCCGAAACATCCGGCAACGATATTGGCAATCCCCTGCCCTCGGCTTTCCCGGTTTTTATTACTATCTGTGTCAGTCATGTCATCAACAATGGAAGACGTCAGCAGCGACTCAAGCAGGCCAACGACAGCAAGCGCAATAGAGGTCGGGAAGATAATGGACAACGTCTCAAAGTTGAATGGAACATCAGGAATCAAAAAGCTTGGCAAGGCTTGTTTGATCGTTCCTAAGTCACCAACTGTTTGAACATTGAAGTGCCCCCAAATAGAAACGACAGTAAGAAATACAATTGCGATTAATGGGCTTGGAACAGCTTTTGTCATAAACGGGAACAAATAAATAATGGCCAATGTGATGCCGACAAACACATATGTCAGACTGGATATTCCAACAAAATGAGGAACTTGCGCCATAAAAATTAAAATGGCCAGCGCATTAACAAAACCTACCATAACCGATCGAGGTACAAATTTCATTAATCGCGCCACTTTCAGAACCCCAAATATGATTTGGATGATACCCGTCAGGATCGTAGCAGCAAACAGATACTGTAATCCGTGATCCTTCACGAGCGTTCCCATTAACAACGCCATAGCCCCTGTAGCCGCAGAAATCATCCCAGGCCTTCCGCCCGCAAAAGAAATCACCACCGCAATACAAAATGAGGCATACAATCCCACCATCGGGTCAACACCTGCAATAATAGAAAAACCAATGGCTTCAGGTATTAATGCCAAAGCAACGACTATCCCGGCTAATAAGTCCCCTCTTATATTTGAGAACCACTCCATATTTAATTTTTTTAACATAAAATACAGTACACCTCTTTATGATTATTTTTTGTTGACTTCTAACTCTCATAGAAGCCAGGGCCGCTTGCAACTATTTAGAATGTAACAAACAAGAATTCAAATGTCTACAATTTTTTGTTCCAAAATAGATCTTTTTTGGAACTGACTGCGGATTCTGCGCTATCCATCTTATTTTGTTATAATGAAATATACAACATTCATCAGGAGTTGATGATTTGATTTTTGGATATGCACGTCCGTTTAGTCAAGATCGGGATGTAACACAACAGATAACTGCACTTAAAGGGTTCAACTGTGAAAAAATATATATTGAACAAACGAATTCAGCAAAAAACAGACCAGAATTTGAGTCATTATGCAACAGTTTAAATGCCGGAGATACTGTAATCATTTATAAGTTATACAGCATTGCGGACTCTACAAAAAACCTAATTGATATCATTGATTTTTTCAAAACGAAACAAATCCACTTTATTTCAATATTAGACAAAGTAGACACCACAAAGAAAAACGGTTCCATATTCTTCGATTTTTTAGAAAGAGTCAGTGAATTTCAATTTGACATGATTAGTGAAAACACAAAGATTGGAATTCAAGAGGCCAAATTAAAGGGGAAAAACACAGGACGTCCGAGGAAACCAGACCATAATGTCCGGCGCGCGATGGAGATGTACCAAAGCAAAACGTATACCATTCAGCAAATTACCAAAGAGACAGGCATCAGTAAAACAACACTGTACCGTTATTTAGATAATTGGAATGATTTTGATTCATAATAAACACGAATAAAAAACATACCGCTATTTTGGTATGTTTTTTATTCATGTTTCATTCCCTCTCAAAAATGATCCACATAAACAAACACCGGAAATGGTTTGCGTTAAAACCGAAAAAGATAAATGTTGGATTTGAAACAGTCTCATTAACCCGCTCAAATTTTGTATGAACTGTGCTCCTTTTCCGCAGCTTCTGCATCTGCTTTGGTCACATGAACCGTGCCAAATGGATGGTTAGGCGGGGCATAAATGGAGTATAGTTTTAGCGGCGTATTGCCTGTATTGATCAGATTGTGCCATGTGCCGGCGGGTATGACGATGGCTGAATCATCATAGACATTTCGCTGAAAATTTACCTGATCTTTGCTTTTGCCCATTTTAACGATGCCGCGGCCTTGCTCAATCCGCAAAAATTGATCGAGGTTAGAATGCATTTCCAAACCGATATCTTCTCCAATATCTAGACTCATGACAGTAACTTGCAGGTGCGCACCTGTCCATAGCGCGGTACGGAACGTATTGTTTTGTTTTGTCGCTTTGTTAATATTCATAACAAATGGTTTAGGCCCATAATCTGTCAAGTGAAGATTTTGTCCTGCATTTACATGCTTACTTTTATTTGGATTCATCCAATAAACCGATCTTCCGTCACAGCACCTTGGTGCATACACAGCATAAGGATATTGCTGAATAACAGGTATATAGTACATGTTTCGATCCCCACATTTTTTAGTTTTATGATATTACCCTATGCATGTGAGGCGGGAATGTGCCACTGCATAACTTCTTTATGGATGGCCGATGGTTCGTTCACGAGTGCAAATGATTCATCAAAAAACACCATGAAAAAATAGGTTTCATGGTGTTTATGGTATCATTTATTCAACTATTAGAGTAAGTAGCTTCCTCCCCATATTTCTGCTAGATTAAGTGTCCAACTGTCACTGTAAAAACGAGAAGCACCTTCATTAGCCGCTTCTTTCACCTACAAAATTATAGTTTAGCCTCTTTATTTTTACCAATGAATAAGGTTCCTACAACACTAGCTATACTAACTAACGTTCCGGCAATAGCAACAAGAATTGTCAAGAAGCCACTGGGAATGAAAAAGCCAATTGGGATTAGCCCTATAAAAGTGAAAACGATAAAGCATTGGTATACTCCAGATATGATTCTTACAACAAAATTGCCGAAAAAGGACATGACTAATGGAGGGATAAATAAACATACAACAATCCCCATTGATATCATGAGAATAATAGGCTCATCAAATGAAATGACATGCTCTCCAGGTGAATTTTTAGCAGCCACTAGCATGATAACTATTGACATCATTAACGTAAACAACACCAGAAAAAACCTTTTCCACATTGTTATAACTCCTTTTTTATGTGTGCCAAAATTGTATGTCCTATTTTTAAAATTTTTCCATAGTCATCTTATGTGATTGAATGAAGAATATGCAGTTAAATCAAAGCTGCCACAACCATTATTTATCATTAAGATTGAACAAATATCGACTGTGCTCACCATGTAAATAGCTGCTTATCAGCTTAACCACAATGCAGTATACCTCATCTTTTCTAGTTGAGAGGATAAAATTAACTTTCTCCTTTTTTTTACAAATTATTATACTACAACCTTTATCTAACAGCATCGAAATTAAGTAATTTTGCACTCTGACTACCCCATTTAATCATTCATTTTCAAATAAAAACTGATTTATTTTAATTAATCAGGATTCGGAATATACACGGATACATTAGGGAAGACGACAAGTTCCCCATTGTCCTTAATCTGTTTTTCTAAAAAATTATTGACACTAAAAATACGTCCATGTTATTATTAAATATTTGCTTAAAAACTAAGTAAATGGTAACATTAAGAAGGTTAGCATTTATTTGGAGGTGGATGATATGTTTCAAATTGGCGATAACATTGTTTATCCAATGCACGGAGCAGGTATAATTGAAGCCATAGAAGAAAAAGAATTCTTAGAGGAAAAACAACAGTATTATGTCATAAAAATGTCAATCAGTAATATGACAGTGATGATTCCCAAGCGTAAAATATTGAGTTCAGGCATACGACCAGTTACTGATATACTAGCATTAAAACACATTATACACATTTTTCAGCATGGAGAATCAGATAAGTTACTGCCCTGGAAACAAAGGTATCAAGTAAACACGAACAAAATAAAAACGGGTGAAATACTAGAAGGCGCTGAAGTTGTACGTGATTTAATGCGTATGAAGAAAGAAAAAGCACTTAATACAAGCGAAAAAAAAATGCTGGATCATGCTCATGAATTTTTGATTAGTGAACTGAAATTAATGAAAGGAATCACTGAAAACCAAATAAAAAGTTTCTGTTAAGATGCATTTCACATACCCCCTGGATTTTTCATGAATTTTATGATTAAAGTAAATCTTTTTAAACGTTCAACTTCTTCAACTTACTCTCTTTTGTTATTTCTACAATCTATCCCTTTTTTATTATTTACTTTTTTTCTACAAACATTTGAAGTGAAAATCGAAATAATCACTTGTTTTTTTATCTGACTCACACTGGCACGGACAAGGAGCCGTAAGGATGAAAGAGAGGCAGGGCTTTCATTGTTTGAGGTATAACTTAGTGATTATTTCAGAAATAAATCAATTAATTTCCCCTCTATCTATAAGCAAATAGTTTTCATAAAAGAGATATACGAGTGGGTATCATCTAAATATATGGTCAACAATAAAATTAACATTTTAGATAAAAATGAAACAATTAAACGGAGTGAAGATCTGAGTTTATCTGGACTTGAGATTATGAAGCCTTGGCTTAAATAAGAGAAATATCGAAAAGAAAAGTAATGAATGTATATACATGCCGCATATTGTCAGTCCGCTATGCTATACTGTAACCAAACCTTTGAAGTTTTAAATCTTTTTCTATTACCTTTTTAACATCTCCCTGCTCGAACATTGAGCAGGGTATTTTATTGCTTATTGTACAGAGAACATAAAAAAACAGGCCCTATAGAAAGGGCCTGTTTTTTTAACCGAGTGAAGATTAAGCTTTTTGAACGTTAGCAGCTTGAGCTCCACGAGCACCTTGCTCAACGTCAAACGTTACTTTTTGACCTTCGTCAAGAGATTTGAATCCTTCGCTTTGGATAGCAGAGAAGTGTACGAATACATCGTCTCCGTTCTCACGTTCGATGAAGCCAAAACCTTTTTCTGCATTAAACCATTTTACTGTACCTTGTTCCATTATTGTTGCCTCCTAGTGTGTTACCACACAATATATACTATCCTTGCCCATAGTATCATCAAGACGAAAAGTCAATATTCATACTATCCTTTACACCGAACAAAAATAATTCTTCTTTATCATAACACGAAACGGAAATCATTCCAAATTAATATTTTCGTTTTATTCATTATTATTTTTTCCATGTGTGGATTCCCGTACAGAAGCGGTAAACAAAAGCAAACAATGCAAATCATTCTGCATCGATTTTTTTAACATGCCTAACGTTTGAAAACCCTGTGACAAAGATTCACGAATGTCTTCTAACTGTTTCTTTGCTCTTTGCACTTCATTATTGATTATCAAAGATTTATTTCAAAAGCTCAGTGTTTCTTGTTCAAGTATTTAAAAGCAGGGCTGTTCACTGGTAGAGCTTTGTTTCTGTAGATTTCAAAAGCCTTTCTCCTTCTGGCCCTCTTTTTGACACTCATCAATCAATCCAAATTTTCTTTAATATTTCCTCAAACAATCAATGTTTACAGGCTCAATAAATCGATTCCCATAGGGGAGCGGGGAAAAAGTTTGGGCAGTTAAAGAGCTGGGTATATTCTTCATATTCCTTTTGTATCCCGGCTGGCTCTGCTAATAAAGATGTAACTGAACTGGAAATCATTTTACGATTGCCAATAATTTCATAAATAATTGGGAAAGATACCTTCATATATGGTGCATGGCGCCGGGACTTCAAAGGCAATAAACGTTTACTTTACTCAGAAGATCATCCGGGAAGGAGAACCTTTAAAACATGAATGAACAAAACCTCAGGACGTTGAGAAAACTGGTTACACCTTATGAAAAGTCTGATTTACAGAAAAGTATTTTTCAAATCATGAACACATTGGCACCATTTTTTCTATTATGGTGTTTGGCATATAAAAGTTTGTCGATTTCTTATTTCCTTACATTAGCATTTTCTGTCGTTGCTGCAGGTTTTTTAGTGAGAACCTTCATCATCTTTCATGATTGCTGCCACTACTCCTTTTTTAAGAACAGAAAGGCGAATCGAATTCTTGGAACAATTACAGGAATTCTGACTCTGCATCCTTTTGATCATTGGGCACACGACCATTCTGTCCATCATGCGACAAGCAGCAACCTAGACAAGCGGGGCACAGGCGATATTTGGGTACTCACCGTTGAAGAATATAAGGAAGCCTCAACTAAGACAAAAATCATGTACCGTTTGTACAGAAATCCGTTTGTTATGTTTGTGATTGGACCGCTTTACGTCTTCGGGATTACCAATCGTTTTAATCGGAAAGGGGCAAAACGCAAAGAACGGATGAATACGTATGTAACAAACTTGGGGATCGCCGCTTTGGCAGCACTTTTATGCTGGGCTATTGGCTGGCAAAACTTCCTCCTGGTTCAGGCGCCCATTTTTCTGATATCGGGATCTCTCGGCATTTGGATGTTTTATATTCAGCATACGTTTGAGGATTCTTATTTTGAAGAAGATGAGCATTGGGAATATGTAAAAGCAGCAGTTGAAGGAAGCTCTTATTATAAGCTTCCAAAAGTCATGCAATGGCTTACAGGCAATATCGGTTTCCATCATGTTCACCATCTAAGCCCGAGAGTCCCAAACTATAAGCTTGAAAAAGCGCATAACAACGCTGAACCATTGCAAAACGTTCCGACCATTACACTGGCAACAAGCCTTAAGTCGTTAAAGTTCCGCCTATGGGATGAAGAAAGCAAAAAATTTGTCGGTTTTAGCCACTTAAAAAAAGCTTCTAAAAGCCAGGTATCACCGCAGCTAGAAACGGATTAAACAAACTCCCCATCATCAATGATAACTGGCAACGTATCTTACAGAATGAAAGTGCAGACTCGCGCAACGGTATTGTGCAGAGGTCAGCACTTTTTTCGTGTTGATACAGTAATTCGGTGTATTTGTTGCCGTATTTTCCGCACCAAAAATCATACCAAGGTGGTTAAACCCTTGGTATGATTGGAATGTGGCCGAGAGACTTGAACCTCCACGGGTTATTCACCCGTGAGGCCTAAACGTAGTAAATATTGAATATGAAAGCTTGTTTTCATTATACTCCTTATATTTATTTGCCATCATTTCTATACGTTCACTACATCAATTATGTTAAAAAATGGTGAGTCGAAACAATGTCCTTACTTTTCATCTATATTGATTAAGAATTTTAATTTCTTCATTGTAAAGTATAGTAGTGCTTTTTATTGCTCAACAGTTAAACCATGTCTTTGTGCCAAGTCCGTTAGAATAGCAAACACCCTAAAGATACCTTTTATTTGTTAATCAAAATTGTTAATTTATAATTTACATGCTTGTTTAATTCCGTTAAAAACTGATCTAGCATTTCATTATTCGGAAATCTGCATTCAAGAAGATAACAGCCATCCCCGCTAATTTTATAATTATTGACCACATATTTCTCTTGTGTTTCTATAAATTTTAGATATGGAGTATGATATGTGCTTTTTGTATAGATATTCAGCATGGCATGTATGTTACATCCCAATTTTTTTTGGTTAACTCTAATTGTATATCCCTCAATAACACCGTTGTCTTCTAACTTGGCAACTCTAGAAGCAGTTGCTTGCCCTGTCAAATGAACTTTTTCTCCTAATTGTTTCATTGAAATACGGCTATTTTTTGATAGCTCTTCCAAAATTCTTATATCAGTATGATCTAACATATAAATTATTCCTTTCATTAATTTTATCGTGCTTATAAAATCCCCTCAAAAAAGTCATTATTTTTTAATTCGTTTCTCTGATTTTCTAACAGTTCATACAAAATAAAATACATACTTTCAAAAATCAAGTCAATCGACAGAAAGACTTGATTTGTTCCATGTATTTATTCAGCGGCAGTATGTAAACTATACACATATCAAAAAAAGGAGTGTTACACATGAACATACAACAAATTCGTAATGCCACACTTGTTGTCAAATATGCAGGCAAAAAGTTTTTAATAGATCCTATGTTAGCTGAGAAAGGTGTTTATCCTCCTTTCCCAAATGCGCCAAGACAAGATCAAAACAACCCTTTGATTGAACTGCCAACATCTGTTGATAATATTATTAAAGGTATTGATGCTGTTATTGTTACTCATTTACATTACGACCATTGGGATGAGGCTGCTAAAGAGTTGTTGCCAAAAGATATCAAATTGTTCTCCCAAAACGAAGAAGATGCAACAGAAATACGAAATGCCGGATTCAATAATGTCGAAGTTTTAACAAAAGATACAGCCTTTGAAGGCATTCAATTGATTAAAACAAAAGGCGAACACGGAAGAGGAGAAATTTTAAAACTTGCAGGCCTTGTTTGCGGTGTTGCCTTCAAACACCAAAGCGAGAAAACGTTATATGTAACCGGAGATACAGTTTGGTATGAAGCCATTCAGGAAGAGATTAATACACATCAACCAGAAATTATTGTCGTAAATGGCGGAGATAATCAATTCTACGAAGGTGGTTCTCTCATCATGGGTAAAGAAGATATCTATGAAACGTATAAGGCTGCTCCAAAAGCAAAAATTATTGTAAGCCACATGGAAGCAGTAAACCATTGGGGATTATCAAAAGAAGAATTAAAATCCTTTATTAATGAAAAAGGAATTGCTTCTCATGTTTTAGTGCCTGAAAATGGTGAATCATACTCTTTTTAATCTAAAACATCAGACTGAGCTAAAGATATGAAGATCGTATGAAGATCAACAATAAGTTCTAGACTTTCTAAAAGGATGAGTAAGACAATTCTATAAGTATCAGTCAGCTTGGTGCCATCTACAGATTGTCAAAGTCCCTTCGAATACAAATCCCAGTTTTTCTGGGATAGCATGACTTTTAAAGTTTATTGATTCACACCCTATTTCAATTCTTCTAAATTTTAAATTGTTAAACCACAGTCAGTAAATTTCTTAACTTCTTCTGTCCATATATCCCTTCCCACTACATTTAGAATTTATCCAGTACCCAATGGTTCTGCAAAAACAACAATTGATGTTTACGGACTCCCATATCCAAACAAACAGAAGGATATGCTGATAAATAAGATGACTTTCTTTAGGTAAGTGGAAAGTTTGTGGACAGTAGAACATATAAAAATGAACACAAAAAAATACCAAGGTCGTCAAAACCCTTGGTATTTTTGATGCGGTTGAGAGGATGAACCTCCACGGGTTATTCACCCACTAGGCCCTCAACATAATAAATTCATATCATTGGTTATAAAAGCTTATTTTCACTACATTCCTTATATTCATTTGCCATCATTTCTATACGTTTATATCAATAATGGTTAAAAAATGGTGAGCCAAAACAATATCCGTCCTAACTTTCCCATCTAGATGTAGGGTTCTTTTAATTTTATCGATTTTTAAGTGTAAATGTAGACAAAGGCACTCCGCAAATTCGATAAACACGATTGTACAAATTCCGATGAAATTTAAGCCAGTCCTGATTAGGAGGATTAAAATTGGTCATCACTCGAATAGCATAACCAAAATGACTAAACTTCACATCATCAATAAGATGAAAATCATTCCTTTGATAAAAAGTGATGCGACGAGTCTGAATCGCCAATTCTTCTTCGCTCTTCGCCGTTTCAGGGTCTTCCACTTCTAAAATGAGGCCATTTTCTGCCATTCCATTCAAACGAGCAAGAAGAACACTACCTAGTCCAGTCGAACGGTACTCAGGCAAAACTGCAAGAAATAGAACATGTATACAATTCAACATAGGCACATCTTGATATAGAGCATATCCAAATATGTCAGACCCATTCGTGAGATATACCGGGTGTAAAATACCTTTTTTTATAGCTGAGTTTATGATTCTTGAAGGAAAAGTACCCTTCAAGAAAGAAAAATCCGTGTAAACATAGTTGAATAGAGTTTGGAGATTATCAATAGGCACTTTTTGAAGGTAAATATCATTGTGATTCAATACATTACTTTTCATACTTATTCCCTCTCGTATAATGTTTATGAATTATTTCAAGCATTTCTGTAAATGCCTTAATTTCTTCCTTGCTATAAGTCTTTTCAATTTCTTTTGTGGCAGCTAGTAAGGAATCGTCAATTCTTTTGTAATCCTTAGCAACTGCAGGACTGACTTTCAAGTAGCTTACACGTTTATCTGTTTTACTAGGTGTTTTGATTACCAAACCTTTAGAGACTAACTCATTAATTTTCACAGTTACAGCTGAACGAGCCACATGGAGTGTATCAGCTAAAAAACTAGCTGTACAATTTTCGTTGTATAGAATCATCTCTAAATATAATAAGCTGTTATAGGTTAGGTTCTTATAGACATTATCTTTATTCATTGCACGGAGATTTTTCAAAGCCCATTCGTAATACGATTTATCTAGTGCATGCATGAGATTCACCACATCACCCCTAAGTAATTAATTCAATTTAATTATAATCACTTAACTAAATTTAATCAACTGATACTCCTTATGAGACGACTTCTGTTCAAGACAAAGTTTTATCTAATTAATGATACCAAATACAGAGAATGAATAATGTAAAAGCACAATAAAAAAGATACCAACACTGCTTGGTATCTTTATCTAGATCGAGTCCCTCATATATGAAAAATGATTTTCTTTCTATATATTAAAATAAAAACTATTAAATAAGGGATGTTATTTCGCCGTATAAGTATCAATTCAAAACTTATAACATTGCTCGAAGAATGGAGACGACATCAGAAGGAAATCTTTGATGAATTAGGAATTCATCAATCAGAAGAAACTTATATGTTCCAATACAAAGACAGACCGCTTACCAAAGATATTTTCAGCAGAAAAATAAAACAGATTTGTAAAAGAGGAAATATTGAGCCTATCCGTTTCCATGATTTGAGGCATTCACATGTAGGCTTGCTTATCCATCAAGAGGAAGATTATTTAGTAATAAAAGAACGAGTAGGACATAGTTCCGTTGCTTTTATAATGAATACTTACGGACACCTTTTCCCTAATAAACAAAAGGAAGCTGCCGACCGTTTAGACGACTTACTTTAAGTAACTGGTGAGTTTTGGTGAGCAAGTCTTATTCTATAGCCGTATTTTCCGCATAAAAAATCATACCAAGGTGGTTAAACGCTTGATATGATTGGGAAGCGGCCGAGAGGACTTGAACCTCCACAGGTTATTCACCCGCTAGGCCCTCAATAAAGTGAAACTGTGCTTTCTGTTACAAACCCTTTATATATCAGTGTTTATTCATTTTGATTATGTTGGTTTACAATGAATTACTCATATTGTGGAGTGAAAATGGGGTAGTTTTGTTCATCACCAGAAAGTTACATGACATGTCATTGGTGTCAGGTCTTTTAAAATAGCCGAAATAAAGAGAGAGAAAGCTTTTACATTCTCAGTTCTTTAAATCTTGTATATTTAATTGATTATCGTGGCTTTAAGAGTTTCAAGAATTTTTCGTATAGTACTTTACCAATATCGTTTACGATTTTTTCTTGTATTTGTATCCAAATAGGGGTTGCTTTTTTATTTGTTATTCCTAACGTCCCCAATTCGACATGCCATTCTTTTTTATTTTGCAATTCTTTGTTTTTTCTGATCTTATATTTCAAGTGTGGAGGCCCATTCACTCTCTATATTTGCATATAGTCACGTTCATTTGTGTACAAAATAATCACTGATACTTCATCAAGGAGAAACCTGTAGGGAAGAAAAATAAAAAAGATACCAATTTAATCTTTGGCATCTTCTCTATTTGATTCCCTTGTTAGCATATTTCATCTTACCAATGGAAAATATAAAGTTAACTTAACGAATAAAAGCAAGTTCTTTCTGTGCTAAAGCATCCTCCAGCCACCTAGGGTGCATTGGCAATAGATTATCTGGTAACTCATTAATATTAAAATACCTAACTTCTAAGGCCTCCTCTGTCGTTTTTTTCAATGTCCCTCCAATCACTTCACATTGAAAACAGTTGGTAATAAAGTGACTGACTCTTCCGTCAGGGTAAATAAATGTCTGTGAGCTTGGATCTGAATAAACTCCTATCATTTTAGAAACTTTAACAGTTAATCCGGTTTCCTCTTTTATTTCTCTTATTATCGCTTGTTCAACTGATTCACCAGGTTCCACATGTCCTGAAGGGATGCCCCATAGACCATTATCAGCACGCTTCATTAATAAAACCGAACTTGATTCTTTGATTATTATTCCAGCGACTCCAGCTTTCACTTGTTCTGTCCATTGATAATCTGGTTTCTCACGTACTTCTATCATAACTTCACTATCGAACAAATACTTCAAATCGCGGATCACAACATCTGGATTTCTAAAGTCATGTTCTACAGGAAATAAAGTATTTTGATCAGAAACTAAGATAGAGGGTATACCCATTCGGTTCGCTCCAATAATATCTGTCTCAGGTGTATCTCCAATCATGACGCATCTTTCTCTTTCTTCAAAGGACTCAAGTACTTTTTCAAATATTGAAGACTCCGGCTTTCCAATGATGATGGGCTCTTTATCTGCTCCCGTTTTAACAGCCTCAACTATGGCACCTGTAGCTGGAGCTGGTCCTTTAGCGGTGGGAAATGTTTTATCCCCATTTGTAGTAATAAATGAAGCCCCACGGCGGATGAGATTTACCGCCTTATGTATATCTTGAAAAGTAATATTGTGATCCCATCCAATGACAACAGCTTCTGCTAGGTCTTCTTCAAGATCAATACCAGCTTTTTGAATCTCGCTTTTAAGTTCATCATTTCCTAATATATACGCTCTCTTTACTCCGGCCTTAACAAGGTAATCAGCTGTTGCCCACCCCGAAGTAATTACTTCATCAATACTTGCTGAAATACCAAGCTTATGAAGCCTTTTAACAATCGTCTCTCTTGTAACACAGGGATCATTCGTTAAAAAACGAATGGATTTCTTTTCTTCACGGAGACGTTTTAAAGAAGAAACAGCTTCTGGTAAAGCTTTGTCTCCTATATAAATTACTCCGTCTAAATCGAATAAAAATACATCATATTCCTTATAGATCATCATAACACTCCTTAAGTAGCTGTCGTGGGGTTAATGATTGAGCGATACGCGAAATGATTTGTAGGCCCTTGTCCCTTCCCAATCCCTATAGGATGTTTAATGGCTGCTGAGATAAATTCT
The DNA here is from genome assembly GCF_053903245.1 of Bacillus sp. K7. Classification (NCBI taxonomy): domain Bacteria; kingdom Bacillati; phylum Bacillota; class Bacilli; order Caryophanales; family Bacillaceae; genus Bacillus; species Bacillus sp. K7. Next base: position 537,295 of record NZ_CP096406.1, on the reverse strand, counting down.
TTTCCAGTTGCTACTGATTCTGGTATACTGTGCTGCTTTGCTAGCTCTGCAGTGATGACAGCAGAAAAAGTGCAGCCTGTCCCATGGGTATGTTTTGTATCAAAGCGAGGGGAAACAAACTCCTCGAAGGCCTCATCAAAATACATAATATCACGAGCTTCTCCGTTCATATGCCCCCCTTTTACGACAGCACTCTTTGCCCCGTATACTTCCACAATTTCTTTAGCAGCATCGCGCATCTGCTGTACAGTTTTAATTGATTTGCCGATGATTACTTCTGCTTCTGGAATATTTGGTGTAATAACAGTTGTTTGAGGTATTAATAATTTTTTCAAATGATTAACGGCATCCTTATGAAGCAGATGATGACCGCTTTTAGCAACCATAACTGGGTCCATCACATACGATTGGATTTTAGCCGCTTTTAATTTTTCAGCTATCAGTTCTATAATATCCACGCTTGCAAGCATACCAGTTTTTACAGCATCCGGTTTTATATCTCCGATGACACAGTCTATTTGCTGAGATATATTATTCAGAGATACCTCCTCAAAACTCTTCACACCAAGTGTGTTTTGAGCAACAACTGATGTAATAACAGCCATTCCAAATACTTGCTGCTCCTGGAAGGTTTTTAAGTCTGCATGAATTCCCGCTCCCCCGGTTGGATCTGTTCCAGCAATCGAAAGTGCTTTATAGATATCCGTCAACTCATACTCCTCCTAAGGTAGGTTTCACTGCTTCAAAAATGATAAAAGGTGGGTATTCCTTTTCACTTTTCCAATTATTAAATTTAAATTTTTGTTCGATGGCCTTTAACTGCTCTCCGTCAATATCGCTTAACGTTGGTTCCAGTAATGTTACACTTTCAAAGCCTACATTAGATAAAAGTTTATAGTACATTGACTTCGGCCAATGAAAGTCATTTAAAATTAAATCTTCTTGTTCAGGAACATGAAGCCACTCATTTCTTTCTTCTCCATAAGAATACTCTTTCCCCGGTATTCCGTTGCGAAAGGTTGAAAATTCTATTCCAGTTGAATCAGGATTTGTATCCAGTATAACAAAAGAAGCACCTGGTTTTAACACACGAAAAATTTCACCCATAATTCTTTTGATACGTTGATCACTATCTGTATTAATAAAGACGTAACAGGCCATAGCAGCATCAACTGAATGATCTGGTAAGAAGGAAAGGTTATCATGTTCAATTAAATGATAGTCGACATGTGAATGTTTTCTTTTTTTCTTTGCTATATCCAACATCTTACTTGATTCATCTACTGCGATTACATTGCAATCTATTCTGTCAGCTAACCTATATGCTACCTTACCGGGTCCACAGCCAAAATCGAGCACCTTTTTAATATCCGCTTTATCAAATTTACGAAAAACATACTCAAAACCTAATGTTTGTTCTAAAACGTCGTTATAAGCATCGAATTTACCAGCAACACTGTCTTCTTTCCAAGAAGTTTTCATTAAATTTCCTCCTTTTGTTTAGTTGAAAAGTAATTAAACCACTTATTTTTAACAAAAAACTGATAAGTAGGAAGTAAGCTTTGAAATAATGAATGATCCATATCTCGCTTATAAGCAATATGCTGATATATACTAAAAAGTAAGAGAATTTGTTCCCAATATTCAGGTAAATCTAAAGTTTCAATATCTTGCCTTGACATTGAAATTTGATCTTTTCTAAGCAAAGACTCATATTTTAAAACTGTTTCAATAAAAGGCCAATTATTCCCGGTAGGCATTTTAGGAAATTCAAAAGCCGAGGTATCATTATGAGTTTTAGCTTCCTCAAGTACTGTTTTTGCCCATTCGTTGTCGGACTCATAGATATGAATGGAACCAACATTATGGAAATATTCTCCGACTTCTAAATGAAGTTCTCTAGCCATTAATTCTTGCATAAATGTAAAAGAGAAAAGATCACTAATCATTCCTCGAAATGCATCATTTGCACGCATTATGGAAGACATGTATAACTTGTTTTCTCTTATGAAAAATTGCAAACCTATTGTACAAGAAACATCAATATTGCCAGAAACGAAGAGTTCCGAGGCATCGAATATTTGAATAAATGCCCTTTTTGAATCAATGTCTTCCTGTGTCAAAAGATTTTTTATTCTATTCCATTGATTTAGTTTTGCGTTTCCAAATTCAAATATTTTAGGTCCATACGCAGTACCTGTTAATGTTTTTTTATTCATTGAATATAAAGGCATTTTTTTATTGTAATAACTAATAAAATCTAAGTTGTTACTCCCCGATAAATACCATAAAACTTCAGCAAAATTAAACACGATATTTGTTTTTCTAGAGGGTAAGTAAGTGACACGTTCTATTGGATTTTCAAGGGTCAGATGATAGTTCAATTTTTCTTTGCTATTTTGTCCACGCGGTGAATTTAAAAATTCAGGGTAATAATAGATGTCATATAGGGTTTCCATATATGCTTCATGAAAAGTTTTCTTTCTCATTAAGATTCCACCTTGTATTCCATAAGGATACTTTTAATCTTCTCCAATAAATCATCAGTACCTTTAAAATTAATGTATTCAACATCAGCTACTACGCTTAACCCTTGAATTAAGAATGCGTAATCCCTCTCATTTTCTAGTAATAACACTATCTTTTTTTTCAAGGCAGAAGCCCATCCTATTTCTATATGCGTTCCAGGAGAAGCCGGTGAGCCAGGAAAAGCTACAAAAAGATCGCAAGAGCGTATTTCATCAAAATCAATTTTAGTGCATTGTTGGGGTGTCATGAAATCTTTCCCCCATCCTTCTCGCTTGTGAGCATTATGAACTAACCATCCTTCATTTTCAAAAAAAGAAATTAATGACTCTAACTTCTCCCTTTCATGTAAACTCATCAATCCAGTATTCACATCTACTAAACTTTTAAAAGGTCCTGCTAAAAAAACTTTTTTAGTTGTCACTTTAATATCCCCTTTCAAAATAAATAAAGCCACTTTCATATGGAAAGTGGCTTAAATATAGATAAGATAAAAAATCTCTCTATTTTTTTCACTTCCCTACGTTGGTGTTAACCAAATCAGGTTCAAAGGGTCAGGACTTGTGTCTCTTCTCAGCTTCTAAAAGCTCCCCCAGTGTATAAAATATAAATATTTACTTTCATCCTAAACTATTCCATATCTTTAGTCAAACAATGATTGATAAGCCTTGAACCCTGCGTATCAACCGACAAAAGTTTTTCGAAAAGTTACTACGCCTTGCATTTGATGGCAATTCATGGAGCTTAAAAAAAAAGCACAAAAATACCTTATTTTCTAGTGTGTTTAAAAAATGTCCTGAACATCGCAAATTGTAAAAGGAATCCAACAATAAAAAAAGAGAAGTAAACACACGTTTTACTCCTTTAACTTTGTCTCTTCACCTTTTGCTTCTTCATAGTCTGGTGTTTTCTTTGATAAGCCCAGTCGATCATTTTCGCCATTAATTGGCATACCACCCACCTATTGGCACTCAGCGCCGACTTTCTCATATTTAGGTGTACGATGTCAGTTCACGAAAAGATTCTTCGGAAGGTAAAACCCAAATTGAAACCTTAATAAATGCTCTGTATCGTTTATATCAAGAATTGCACCGTGAGCGATTGGTGAGTGGGCTTCAACAACAATATCTTGACTGTGTCTGTAATCCATTACGAAGGAGAAAACATATTATATATGTCTAATATGCTTTCTCCTTTATTTTAAGGGTTTTTATAATTTAGGTTTTAATAATTTAAACCTGTTTGTATCCCGTTTTTAAAACAATTAGCAACAATTATCAACAACGTCACCTAAACTAAAGAATTCTAGTACGGCTTTTTGAGTTTCATCTGGTAGTGCCTTAGTAGATACTTTTACGGCTTTTTTTATAGCATTTGTTCTAGAAAGTCCTAGGTTTCTTTGATGTTTATAAGCTGTAATAATTGTTTTTGTCATTGAATTTAGTCCGCCCATTAATTTTGCTGCTTTTTTAACTTTTAAGATCTTTGCCCATGGGATAGCATTTACTGCTATAGCTTTAGCAGCACTAGAAATGCAACTCCATGTACTCAATACTATAAATGGTCCTATACTTTCTTGGACGGTTTTAACAGCAGTCAGGTTTTCTCCATCAGCAACAAATTCATAACCTACAAATTCGTTCCCTTTATGTACGTTTAACCATTCAATACCGGAGTTTATTCCTTGTTCAGCAACATCCTCTGGCATTTGATCAATTAATTCTAATAGAGGTTCGAGAGTTCTTTTCATGATTTGAGCTTCTACATTAACTTGCTCAGAAGAAACATCATCAGAACTTTCTTTTGCGCTAGCTATTGGTATTGTTATAGTGGTAAAAATTAGAGAGAAACAGATTACAATGACCAATTGTTTAATGCTTTTCTTCACGATAAAACTTCTTTACAATATTTTTATAGAATTTTTTTTTGCAATAGGAGTGTGTTTGTGAAAAAAAGTTTATATTTTTTGATACTATTGATTGTTGCAGGTTCGTTTATTGTTAATATTTTTGTAGATAATGAATCTATTTCAACAATAGTTAATATTATTGGACTAATTGCAATTATTATTATGGGCATTGTTTTAAGAATTACTTTTGGTAACTCTTCTGAAAAGTAATCCTTTTTAAGATCTAAAGAAAGAAGCATCCTAAATTTTACAAAGATGAATTACAAAAAGATACATTGTATCTAAACAAAAAAAGAGGAGTAAAACACATGGTTTACTCCTCAGGCTGTCGAGAAAAATCTCGACAGCTTTTTTGTGCAATATATAGATGTTTCATTCGGAGTTGAAAATTAAAAAATGAGGGATTCTTTGACACCAGGTCTTTAAAGCCCACCACTTTTCTGCATGGTGAGCGCCACAATAATATTCACTTGGTCAAAAACGCCTTCCTGACGGCCGTACTTTTCAAATACAGCCCTAAACCCTTCGACTTCCGGTGCAATGCAAACCGTTTCAAATTCGCCACCCCTGCCGCCTATAAAATTGATTTACTCTTATTCGCAGGTACATTATCCTGTTTTTTATCAACACGGATATCATCTGAGTGAACTTTTACTGGTTCAGATGGTCTGATTTTCCGTTCGTTATTGGCGATGCCTTGAAAAAAACGTAAAGTTTAAAAAGACTACTACTATAAAAGGATGCCGTGTCTGTTGTAGATACTTACTTTATGAAGTGGGCAGTTTGTAGGCAGTAGATCATATAAAAATAAACACAAAAAAATACCAAGTTCGTCAAAACCCTTGGTATCATTGATGCGGCCGAGAGGACTTGAACCTCCACGGGTTATTCACCCACTAGGCCCTCAACCTAGCGCGTCTGCCATTCCGCCACGACCGCATGATCATTAAATTGTGTTTTTGTGCTGGCTTAGTAGGCTCTTAACCTAGTAAAACCGATTTGCGTGCACTTTGTAAATAAAGTGCGGGTGAAGGGACTCGAACCCCCACGTCGTAAGACACTAGATCCTAAGTCTAGCGCGTCTGCCAATTCCGCCACACCCGCAAAAAGACAAATGGTGAGCCATGAAGGACTCGAACCTTCGACCCTCTGATTAAAAGTCAGATGCTCTACCAACTGAGCTAATGGCTCTTGCTATTCGATTTCAAAAAATAAAAATGGCTGGGCTAGCTGGATTCGAACCAACGCATGACGGAGTCAAAGTCCGTTGCCTTACCGCTTGGCTATAGCCCAACGAAATTGGAATGACCCGTACGGGATTCGAACCCGTGTTACCGCCGTGAAAGGGCGGTGTCTTAACCGCTTGACCAACGGGCCGATGGTCGAGACTTATATCGAAATCTGATGGCGGAGAAGGAGGGATTTGAACCCTCGCGCCGCTTACGCGACCTACACCCTTAGCAGGGGCGCCTCTTCAGCCACTTGAGTACTTCTCCAATATGGCTCCACAGGCAGGATTCGAACCTGCGACCGATCGGTTAACAGCCGATAGCTCTACCACTGAGCTACTGTGGAATAATGAGACAAGACTTATTCTATCAGCCTTGATATGCAATGTCAAGAGGTAAATGTTTTTGTTCATCTCTCGTGACGACTTTTATAATGTACCATAGGCTTGCCATATCCGTCAACCTTTTTCATGAAAAAATTCTTTTTATTTTTCCGCGGCATTTTCCGCACCGGTATCTGTCAGGATTCATGGCACGCTTCTTTATATACTGTTGGCCGCACGCCGTACAGATATACCTGTAAGTTTTTTTGTTTTCTGTTTTTTTCTTTAAAGGCGTACAGAACCTAGGCGCGTTGACCTGCTGCAGCAGCGCTCGAAAATCTCTGTCTCTGTGCTTGTACCCTTTTCCTTCAAGGTGAAGATGATAATGGCAGAGCTCGTGCTTGATGATGCCGATCAGTTCCTCCCTGCCGTGTTCAATTAAATATTTCCTGTTTAATTCAATGTTATGGGAGGTTAACAGGTACCTTCCTCCCGTCGTTTTCAGCCTGTCATTAAAAAGTGCCTGATGGCGGAACGGCTTGTTAAAATATGTATCAGAAATATCCTCTGTCAGCTTTTGAAGCTCTTTGTTATCCATGGTGCACCTCACTTAAAAAACATTGAACGGGACAATTCACCGTTCGCATACAATATGGTAATCACCGTCCCTCTTATGATAAAAGCTGAGGAGGAATGAGCCTATGCCAAATTGGCTTAAAAAACAGATGCAAAAAGCGTTCCTTGAAAAAGATAATTACCAAATTAAACTGCTGAATCAATGCTGGTATTTCTATAGGAAAAAACACTGCTCGTAAGCAGTGCTTTTATTTTACCATAGACAGCGATACTCTGCCTTTTTGTACATCTACGCCGTCAACCCAAACCGTCACAATATCGCCGACGGATACGACATCAAGAGGATGCTTGACGAATTGATTGCTGAGTTTTGAGATATGAACAAGCCCGTCTTGTTTGACTCCGATATCAACAAACGCTCCGAAGTCCACTACATTGCGCACGGTGCCCTGCAGCTCCATACCCTCTTTCAAATCTTCCAGCTGAAGGACATCTGTTTTCAGCAGAGGCTTAGGCACCTCATCTCGCGGATCGCGTTCCGGCCTTGTCAGCTGTTCACAAATATCTTTCAGGGTGATTTCTCCGATTCCCAGCTCTTGTGCCGTTTCAGAAAGCGCCAGCTGATTGATTTTATCCTTCAATTCCGCCGTGCCGATTTGCTCTGTTGAAAGGCCGAGCTTTTTCAATAGCGCTTTTGTTTCTTTATAGCTTTCCGGGTGGATGCCTGTTCTGTCTAAAGGTTCTGTCCCTTCCTGCACTCTTAAGAAACCGATGCATTGTTCATAGGTTTTCGCACCGAGTCGCGGGATGTCCTTCAATTCTTTTCGGTTCGAAAACTTGCCGATTTCCTCACGTTTTTTGACAACGTTGCCTGCGACAGATTTTGACAATCCGGCTACATATTGAAGCAGCGCGGCGGACGCTGTGTTGACGTTTACTCCCACTTGGTTTACGACGGTTTCCACAACGAACCGCAGAGATTCATTTAAGCGTTTTTGGCTGACATCATGCTGATACTGTCCGACACCGACAGACTTGGGATCGATCTTGACGAGTTCTGCGAGCGGGTCTTGCAGTCTTCGCGCAATAGATACGGCACTGCGCTCTTCAACCTGAAGCTCAGGGAATTCTTCTCTTGCAAGCTCAGAAGCCGAATATACGCTTGCTCCCGCTTCATTGACGATCACGTAATAAATGTTCCGCGGCATGTCCTTCAGTACATTGACGATGAATTGCTCAGTTTCTCTCGATGCCGTGCCGTTTCCGATCGCCACCATCTCGACTTGATGCTGCTCGAGAATCGCTTTCACTTTCTCATGGGCTTCTTTTGTTTTGTTGACTGGCGCGTGCGGATAGATGACATCAATTTTCATGACTTTTCCGGTCTCATCTGAGACAGCGAGCTTACAGCCGGTTCGGAAGGCTGGATCAACACCGAGAACGGTTTTGCCTTTCATCGGCGGCTGAAGCAGAAGCTTTCTCAAGTTTTCAGAGAAAATATGAATCGCCTGTTCATCCGCTTTTTCTGACAGCTCTTTCCTGATTTCACGTTCGATTGCCGGCTGGATCAGCCTTTTATAGCTGTCTTCAATCGCCGCCTGCAAAATCTCTTTTACGGACGTTGAGCGGTTTTTGATGATCTCTTTTTCTAAGTAAGCCTTAATATGATCCGCCGGCGGTTCGATTGACACTTTTAAAATGTCTTCTTTTTCGCCGCGGTTCATCGCCAGCACCCTGTGCGGAACGACTTTTGCGATTGGCTCTTCATACTCGTAATACATTTCATACACATTTTTCTCGTCAGTGTCTGCCGACTTTCCTGCTGCAGACTTAATGGTTCCTTTTTTAAAGGTTTCCTGGCGAATCCACTTTCTGAAACTCGGCTCGTCTGAGATTTGTTCGGCAATAATGTGCTTGGCGCCTTCTATCGCTTCTTCCCGTGTAAACACTTCTTTTTCTTCGCTGATGTATTGGTCTGCGGTTTCTGCCAGACGGTCATCCTGCGGAAGTGTCAGGATATAGTCGGCAAGCGGCTCGAGGCCTTTGCTTTTTGCGACTGTCGCTTTTGTTTTGCGTTTTTGTTTATACGGGCGGTACAGGTCTTCCACTTCCTGAAGCTTCACCGATTGCTCAATTTTTCGCTTGACGTCATCTGTCAGTTTATCCTGCTCTGCAATGAGCCTGATGACTTCTTCTTTTCGCTGATTCAAATGTTGTATGTATTGCCAGCGTTCAGAAATCGTCTGAATCTGAACCTCATCCATTGAACCCGTCTGCTCTTTTCGGTACCGAGCGATAAACGGGACTGTGTTGCCGTCCTCAAGCAGGCGGATGACACTCTCAACGTGTTTTTGTGATAAACCGATTTCTTTCGCAATTTGCTGTTTTAAAAGGGCTGACGTTTCCATGTAACCAAAGCCTCCAATTTTGTCGTTCTTTCTCTAGTGTATCAAAAACCGAAAAAAACACATAAAAAAAACAGCCCGCTGGCCGATATCTTTCCCCCTATTTCAAACTATCCGTTTGATTGCCCGCACAAAAAAAGAAGCCGGATGCCCAGCTTCTTTTTTCAGATTTCCCTAGGACAGCTGTCCCAGAATATAGGTCAGATCATCTTTTCTTGATGTTGTATACATTTTCAGCGAATTCGATATGTCTTCTACCGATTGGCCTTTTTTCAAATGGGAGCGGATATCGGGTACGTTGAGTCCATCTGTATGTATAATGAACTTTGAACCCTTTTCATAGGTGGCGGTATGCGTTTTGTATTTTTGCGGCTTGCCTGATAAATAGCCTGAAATCGGCAGAGGATAAAAGCTGTCACCAGACGGGGAATGCAGAATAAAACGTACGTTTCCGACGGAGCAGTACGTAAACTGCCTTTGTTCAAAATTGATTTTCAGGATAGAAGCTGTTGCGCCTCTTTTGTGTTTCATCGCCTGATTACAGCGTTCGATAATGCTTTGTACGTCTTCATTCGCATAGTTTTCCACTAAGTCTTTGATGGCTGCAGAAGATTCATTGGCAAGCGATCCGCTTCCAAGCCCGTCTGCTACCGCACAAATTAACTCCTTATCATCAGCTTTCATATAAAAGCTGTCGCCGCAAATCGATTTTCCTTCTTTATTCAGTTGGTATACAAGAGTTTGAATATGCTCGTTTTCTTCAACCTGGATCATTACATTAACTCCATCGAGGGATCTTCAGTCAAGGCCTCTCTGAGCTTCTTCACAGCTTTGCGCTGCAGACGCGAGACGTGCATTTGAGATATACCGAGAATGTCCCCAGTTTCTTTTTGGCTTTTGTTTTGAATATACGTAAGGTCTATGATTTGTTTTTCACGGTCTGAAAGGACATGAAGCACGCTTTGCAGCATCATTTGCTGGTTGACCCGCTCATATCCATCCTCCTGTGAGCCGACAATATCAAGAATTGTGACCGTGCTTCCATCCGCATCCGCTTCAATGCTGTGGTCAACGGACAAGGCTTGATAGCTTTTGCCCATTTCCATTGTTTCCAGAACCTCTTCTTCTGTAACATCGAGAAATTCGGCAATCTCTTCTACTTTCGGCGACCTTTGTGTTTCAGTCGTCAGCTGATCCACCGCCATTTTGATTCTTGGGCCCAGTTCTTTGATTCGTCTCGGCACGTGAACGCTCCACGTCTTATCTCTGAGGAACCGTTTAATCTCACCGATGATTGTCGGAATCGCAAAAGCTTCAAACGATTTGCCGACCACCGGATCGTATCGCTTAATCGCACCCAGCAGCCCGATCATGCCGACCTGGCGAAGATCCTCATGGAAGATTTTGCCTTTTGAATATTTTTTCGCAAGCATATCAACTAGATTTGTATAGACCCGCACAAGCGTTTCTTGCGCCTGTTCATCTTGATTTGTTTGGTATTCGCTTATGAGCCGATCGACTTCATCTTTAGTTAGTTTCGTAGTTTTTGATGGTTGTGTCATGATCAACTCGCTCCCCATTTAAATACTTTGTCATCGCTACGGTGACGCCGGAGTGGTTTTGCACTCTGACTTCATCCATAAGCGTTTCCATTAAATATAGACCGAGCCCTCCTTCTGATAATTGATCAACTGTATGCGAAGGTGTGTACGGCCCTAGATCCTGCTGCTTTTGATCGAAATCAAAGCTGTCTCCTTCATCCGCGACAATGACCTCTAAACGGTCTTCGAACACACCGAATCGTATTGACACTTCCCCATTTTTGTCTTCTTTGTAAGCATGCTGCACCGCATTCGTACACGCTTCACTGACTGCGATTTTCAAATCTTCAATTTCATCGTACGTATAGCCCATTCTGCTCGCGACGCCTGACAGCGTCAGCCTTATAATTCCTACATATTCAGGCTGGGCCGGCACTTTCATTTCGATGTAATCAGCGTTATTCTTCATTGCACTCCACCTTCTGACTTTGCAGAAATATCAATAATGTCCTTCAGGCCTGTAATCTCAAACAGACGGATCAGCCGGTCAGAAAGATTTTCAAGTTTCAGCGACCCGCCTTGTTTTTTCACTGTTTTAAAGATGCCTACAAAGACGCCGAGTCCGGTACTGTCCATGTAGCTGACATTTTTCAGGCAAATTCTTAAGTCAGCGCCTTGTTCTGCCAGAGGAACGAGCTTCTCTCTGAGCACTGGAGCTGAGTATACATCAATTTCTCCCGCAATGTTTACTTGTATATCATTCTCGTTTTGCTTCACATCAACATTTATATTCATTCGTATCACCTCAAATTATCCTTCAATTCACTAATTGTTTTATACCCACGGCTGGCCGAAGCTAAACCTTTCTTCTCAAAACAATTAACGTAAAATCATCGTGCAGCTGAAAATCCTGCAATTTGAGGAGGCGGTCATAAATGTTTTTGACCATATCCTGCGCGGAGGAACACATATGTTCCTCAATGAGCTTCTGCAGATCAGGACGCTCCAAGAAACCGTTTTCCGTTCTGCATTCTGTGACGCCGTCAGAAAATAAGACAATCATATCGCCCTTATCAAGATGCTGATCGAATTGCTTGTAATCATAATCCTGCGAGATGCCGAGAACGAGCCCTTTGGCCTCTAAATCGTAAAACGTGTTGTCTTTTTGAGAATAATAGAATCCCGGTTCATGCCCCGCTGAAGCATATGTAAAATGATGCTTGTCCATATTGTAATTTGCATAAAACATCGTAATAAACATACTGGCATCAACGTTTTGTTCAACAACCCGATTCAAATTTTTCAGCACCTGAGAAGGGTGTACGCCCGTTTCCGGCAAAGAATCCATCGCATATTTAATCATCGACATACAAAGAGCCGCCGGAATGCCTTTTCCGATCACGTCCGCGATTGCGATATTAATGGATTCCTGGTCTTTGACAAAGTGGTAGTAATCACCGCTCATCTGTTTAGCAGGCACACTGATGGCGCCGATATCCAGCGCTTCTTCCTGCGGAATCTTTGTCCCGAGCAGCGTTTGCTGAACATTTGCGGCGATTTCAATTTCCGATTTGATTTCTTGCTGTATCCCTCTGAGGGTTTGATGCTCCTGATAAGCCATTCCATATCCAATCATGACTTCTATTAAAAAATCCAGCGAATGAAAAACATCTTCCGGGAGTTTCGGATACAGCTCCTTCAGCACTTTTCGGTGAATGCTGATGATTTCTTCCGGAGGAATTTGATGCTCGATTGTTTTTCGGCTGAATTTTTGGGCTTGATATAAAGATGTTTCTGTTAATTCGGCTATATATCGACTAAGCAGCTGGTGATACCGCTGCTCAATAACCTCCCTAAAATCCACTTTCTTACCTCCTACCGAAGCCATTTAATGGCTTGTATCTCTGTTCCTTCCCCCGATACGGAATTTAAACTGAATTCATCCATCAGCCTTTTGACACCTGGAAGTCCCGCTCCGAGTCCGCCAGACGTTGAGAATCCGTCTTCCATGACTTTACGGATATCAGGAATTCCCGGCCCTTGGTCTTCCGCTATGATTTTCAGGCCCTTTTTTCCTCTCTCAGCGACCTGTTCAATGCCAATCTGGCCTTTGCCGGCATATAAATAAATATTCCTGGCTAATTCTGAAATAGCCGTTGTAATTCTAGCCTGGTCTACCGTGCCGAAACCCAGTTCTTTTGCAACGTTTCGTCCCAGTTGTCTGGCGGCCACGATATCCCATTCTGTCATGATTTTCACACAGGATTGGTCGTTCATACGCTATTCCCCCAATTCCCGCTTCAATGTCTCAAGCCCCTGCTCTAAATCGAGCGCTGTTTCGATTTCCTCTAGCGCGATTCCAAGTTCAATCAGCGTCACTGCCACAGCGGGCTGAATGCCGGTCAAAACAACTTTGGCCCCCATTAGCTTAGACATTGTGATGACGTCGCCCAGCACTTTGGCGATAAATGAATCAATCATGTCCACAGATGTCAGGTCAATTACGACCCCGTTGGCACCTGTTTCGTATATTTTATTTAACAAATCTTCTTGAAAGGTTAATGCGGTTTGGTCATCCAGTTCCCATTGAATGGACACTAATAAGCAATTATACAGTTTCAAGATCGGGATTTTCGGATGTCTCAAAATATTATTCCCCCAATGAAACGATTTTTCGATCCGTCATTTCCAATGCTGTTTGAATTCCTTTTTGCAGGGTATTCTTAGTAATAACTTGGGATAAATCAATGCCCAGGTTGACGATGGTCTGAGCAATTTCCGGACGGATGCCGGCGAGCAGGCATTTCGCACCGACAAGCCTTACCGCTTCAGACGCCTGAATAATATGATGGGCAACCATCGTGTCAACGACAGGAACACCTGTAATATCAATCAGCACGACTTGTGAGCGATGTTTAACGACGCCGTTAAGAAGATTTTCCATAATTCGCTTAGCACGTTCGGTATCAATCGTTCCGACAAGCGGCATTACGGTGATATTTTCAAACACCGGGATGAGCGGCGCAGAAAGCTCCTGCAGCGCGATTTTTTGCAAGGATACTGTTTTTTCCCACGAGATTGAGTATTGGTTGAAAATTTCTGTATTAATCGGGCTGAAAAAGCGGTCAATCTGCCAGATTAATTCCGTACTCTCTTGATCTGGCAATCTCTTATCGTTCATCTTCGTGTAGAGACGCTTCCAGAATTCAGCAAGCGCCGTAGCCAAAAACTTCAGAGAAAGTCCAATTTGGACGGCTCTCAGTGCCAGTTCGCTGATTTGGCTTTCAGCAGCGCTGTCGTCCTTAACAGACAGCAAAAGAATGTCGATATAGTCTTTAGATATATTTTCATACACTTGGTCAGTCAGCTGATATGACTCTTGTTCGCTTAATTCCTTTAGTGTGTCAGTCCACAGTTGGAGCAGTTCATTTTGATTTTCGGCAATGAACTGGTATACAGTCTGATTCGACATCAAATTCGCTTACCTCCCGATAAAAAACACCATATTTTTTTCGTTATTACCTCATTATATCGTTTATGGTTTTTGAAAACAAAAAAAGTTGCTCTATTTGAGCAACCAGTACATATGTCTAAAAATCAATGAGTGCCAAACTGATTTGTAAGGCTTCATCAACCTTATCCATCATTTCATCATCCAGATGAGTAATCTTATCCGTTAACCTTTGCTTGTCAATCGTCCGAATTTGCTCCAGCAAAATAACGGAATCTCTTTCAAAACCGTAGCGTTTTGCATCGATTTCGACGTGGGTTGGTAATTTCGCTTTCTGTATTTGTGCTGTTATGGCTGCAACAATAGCAGTTGGGCTGAAGCGATTTCCGATGTCATTTTGGATCACTAAAACCGGGCGCACCCCGCCTTGCTCTGAGCCAACAACAGGAGATAAATCAGCAAAATAAACATCGCCGCGTTTCACAATCAAATGATTATCCTCCGCTGACTAAGCGCTCAACTGTCGTTTCAGCCTCGCACTCCGCAAAGTGAGCCTCAGAAGAAATATTCAGGTTGATTTTCGCCATTTCCATATAGCCGCGTCTCATCAAATCACGGTTGTGACGAGTTGTTCGTTCGCTGACATACGCTCTCACTGCTTGTGATATCAGTTCGTTTCTGCTTCGTTTCTCCCGCATCGCTACACCATCCAATTCAGCTACTAGGTTTTCGGGCAAGCTGATTTTCATTTCGGTTCTTGCGCTGGATTCAGACAAAAAACATACACCTCCACCAAACTTACGGATACGACTCTTTTATCCATCCAGTGATAATGATACCATTATTCACTCTTCAAGCAAAGCTGTTTTATGAATTCTCCATTATGAGAGGAGCTATTTGCTTGTATATTCCTGCACTAAAGGATTTCTTACTTCCATTATACTCCCATTTTCCAAAAACATACGGGGAACCCGGGAACTTATTGTACAAGACACCTCATAGTTAATGGTTGCGAGCCTGTCTGCAATCTCGTCCATGGAAATATATTCATCTCCCTGCCGGCCGATTAATGTGGCTTTTGTGCCCGGCGGATATTCCTGATCCAGCTCCACCATAAATTGGTCCATGCAGATCCGGCCCGCGATCTTCAGCCGTTTTCCCTTCACAAGGATTTCGGTCCCTTCCAACTTTCGAAGCCAGCCATCCGCATAGCCGACAGGCACCGTCCCGATCCATGTGTCTTTTTTCGCTGTGTATTCCGCTCCGTAGCTGACACTCTCGCCCTTTTTGATCAGTTTGACATGCGACAGCGTTGAATGCAGGTTGAACGCTGGGCACAGCTCAAACGGCATTTCGTCCATCATGTCGGCAGACGGACGGAGGCCATACATGCCAATGCCGAATCTGACCGCGTTGAAAAAGCCTTTTTTCAGCCGGAGGCCGGCTGCGCTGTTCGCACAGTGCACCATCAGTTTCTTGAGCGGCAGCGGAGCAATCAGTTCTTTAAAGCGCTCAAACTGCTTGATAAAATAGCCTCTTTCTTTTTCATCCGCTGTCGCAAAATGGGTAAATACCCCTTTGCATTTTAGACGAGGGTTGCGGTCAAGAATTGCCATCACGTGATGAACTTCTTCTTCTGTTTTTACGCCAAGCCTGTTCATTCCCGTATCAACCTTTAAATGAAAGTGAAGAGAACCTTTTTTCATATGGCGGGCGGCTTCCTGAAGCCATTCAACAGAATAAGCTGTTATGGTCACGTCATATTCTGCCGCGATTGATACATATTCCGGCGGAACCGCGCCGAGCACCAAAATAGGCGCTTTTAAGCCCTTGTTGCGCAGTGAAATCGCTTCATCGAGAATAGCCACCGCCAAGCATGAAGCACCTGCGTCAAGCGCGGCCTTCGCTATTTCTGCATCACCATGTCCGTAGGCGTTTGCTTTCACAACTGCCATCAGGTGGACATGTTCGCCGATATGTTTCTTCATATTGCTGACATTTTCCTTTATCGCGGACAAGTCGATTTCCGCCCACGTATTTCTGTAAAAAGGTTTTGTGCTCATTATGACACTTCCTAGCTTTTATTCAATATCATTTACATATCATACTAAAATTAAAGGCCGAAGGGAAACGATGCAAGACGAAAAAAAGGCCAAATCGCGTTTGGCCTTTGGCGGTTATTTGGATGATTGTCCTTGCATGCTTTTCGCGACGGACACCATTTCCTCTTTTGTAAGATCTTTAGATGAAAGAAGATAATCTACGCCATCATACGTCCATGATAATGATGCATCTGACAAGGCGCCGATGGTGTAGCCGAGATTCACCGGTTCGCCGTTCATCTTAACTGAAGAAGAGGCTTTGGCAATCTGGGCTTTTTCCTGAATTAAAGTAAATGATTTTTCTCCTCCGTAGGTCATGATGATCCGCTTCCCGTCTTCAGTTGAAATATCTTTTTCTTCCAGCAGTTTTACGCCAAGCGGAAGTTCAAGCGGCGTTTTGACCTTGAATGTTTCGGATGGCTTCGCGCTTGTAGCAACGTCCATTTGGGAAAGCGTCATATTTTTCTTCTCGTCAAATGATTCTTTGTCGAAATGTTTATTAAATTCGAAGCTGCTGAATTCTACTTTCACCATCACTTTTCGGTCAGTATCCATGACTTTGACAGATGACGGGCTCATATCTTTTTTGTTAAACGTGATTTCTTGCGTTGGCAGCATTTTGTTATGCTGATAGTTCGTTTTTGTTTCAAAAACGTAGTTCTTTTCCTTTGCAGTGAACACCGCATCTGAATCGTTTTGAACATCCTTTACGAGCGATTCAAACAGATAGACCTGGCTGCTGTTGTTCGGCCAGTCGCTTTGAAATCTGAAGCTCTTATTTAAAGACGGCGTGAGAACAAATACTCCGTTTTCGTTTCGTAAAATGACTTGGTTTTGGTCCTTTTTCGGATTCTCTAGATAAACCCTGTACAGAGACGGCTTTTTGTGCCAGATTTCCACATTGTATACTTGAGGCTCACTCCCTGTCTCGATGGTCATTTTCGCTTTTGCTTTGTACGAGGTATATTCTTTCGCCTTTTCATCTAACCCGGTCACAATATCTTGCTGTGTTTTTTGCCCGCAGGCAGAAAGAATAAGGACAGCAAGCAGTCCCGTTAAAAGCAAAACAAAGCTTTTTCTCACCTTTTTCAACCCCTTTTTCTCAATTGATGTAAAAGGAAGAAATCGCTTGTTTGACTTTAACGATACGCTCGGTACACGTAGGCAGAACGGATGCGTACCATAAAAGCCTCAAACAACTCGTCTCCCTTAATGCACTATCAAATATATGAGCGGGGTGTCCCTAATATGCAGACTAGCTTGACAACCTTTCAATCACAACCTGAGCGGCCGCGTATTCCTTTGTATGAGTGATTGATACGTGAACGGCGGCTTGGCTCAGCTTTGCGCAAATGATATATGGCTTGCCATTTTGGTCTTTCTTTATTTCGATATCCTGAAAGCTGAGCTGCTTTCCTATACCGGTGCCAAACGCTTTTGAAAAAGCTTCTTTTGCCGCAAATCTCCCCGCGAGAAACTCGATTTTTCGTTTCTCTGAAAGCCCCTCATAGTGCTCAAGTTCGCTTCGCGTCAAAATCCGCTCGGCAAATCGTTTCTGGCGGCCGGCCGCGGAAGCGATCCGTTTAAGCTCGGTGATATCTAGTCCTATGCCGTAAATCATGGGTGATAACCTCCTTTGCGTACGTACTATTTGAATGGTTTGTCTCATAAACGTGTTACTATAGAAATACCAAAATGAAGAAAAGGGGCTCGGAATGTTTATACGGACAGAAAATTTCCAAACCTTTATAAGGCTTTACCCCGTCATCACCTTTATATTGGCTTTGCAAGCTGTTCTCTGGCTGTTTTTTTCACTTCCTATCCATTCAGTCGTGTTATGGAGAGATACCGTCACAGGCTATAATCTAGGCGTAGCCAACGGTGAATGGTGGCGGCTGATCACACCGGTTTTGCTGCACGCCGGCTTTACCCATCTGCTGTTTAATTCCATGTCGATCTTTTTATTTGCTCCTGCCTTAGAGCGTATGCTGGGAAAAGCGCGTTTCCTTCTTGTGTACGCCGGCTCCGGCATCATCGGCAATATCGGCACATACGTGACAGAGCTGCTTGATTATGTACATGTCGGGGCTTCAGGCGCGATTTTCGGGCTGTTCGGCGTGTATCTGTATATGGTTGTATTTCGCAAAGAGCTGATCGGGCGCGAGCATTCTAAAATGATTCTCACTCTGCTCGCATTTGCCGTTCTCATGTCATTGATCAACTCCAATATTAACATCATGGCCCATTTGTTTGGGCTTTGCGGCGGGTTTCTTCTCTCGTTTTTATGTGTGCAGAAAAAAGAGCGGCGGTATTAACCGTCCGCTTTTTCATAGGAGTACCAATTTAAAATGAAGCCTGCATCCTCTTCACTTACATCCCTCACCGCTAATTCTTCCATATGGCTCGATGATTTTACCGCGGTAGAAATGGTATACAAGCGGCCTTTCTTTTGAAAATAAGATTGGCTCAATTTGCCAATCTGCATGCGCCTTTTCAGCACAATCGCGGTTGTTCTGCCGATGAGTCTTGACGTCAGCTGAAGACGCTCCCCGTTGATCGTCCATGCCGCATCCTTATAGGCGAGGTAGCCGAAGAACAATTCAATCGGCAGCAGGATGATCGACAGATAGCCCCATGGCTGAAAGAAGATACATAATGGGATGATCAAAAAAAGTGAAAAAATGACGGAGCGGAACAAATAACGTTTCAACGCGCGCCGCGGCAGACGGCGGACGTTTTCTTCCAGCGTGTATTCCGGCGTAAATGTCAGAAGCATGCGCGAAAGCTTCTTTTTATGAATCATCGGAAAAAGAATCGTCAAAGCGCCTTCTTCTTTTTCCCGATCGCCGCCTCCCGCGCTGACGATGGACACCGTCACATAGCCGAAAAGCTGGCGGATGATGTTTTCTTTGATTTTAATGGCTTGTATTTTTCGGAGCGGAATCGTGACTTGATGTTTTTCAATAATCCCTCTTGAAATCACTAACTCCTGCTCTTTTTTTATAATTTGAAAGTTCGCGTATTTAAACATCATACCGGCGATGCTGAACATCCAGACGATAAACAAACCGATAAAAATGAGCACCGCATAAATGCCGATGCCGGCGTGCTGAAGGAAAGAAAATTGATCAAAAAACCAATCCATCGGAAGCACTTCGTCAAGCTGAGAGATAAGCGCAAATACAGCGGAGATGATCACTCCGATTCCGCCGGAGGTAGAGGCGGCCATGAGCAACTCTTTCATGCTCATGCGATAGTGCTCTTGCGGTTCAGCTTCAAGAGTCTGCTTCTGCTCAGCTTCCAGCAACTGTTCATCGGGTTCGCTTTCATGGCTTTTTGCTTTTTTCTTAAAGACGGCTTCCTTGATGCGTTCAGCTTCTTCTACAGAAATAGCGGAAAGTACAGCTTCCGCCTCCTTGCCTCCGCCTGCCGTTTCAATTTGCAGTTTCACAAGCTTAAAGATTTGCTGGATCACGCCCGCGCTCGTATTCATCGTTTGAATCCGATCGATCGATATGTATCGCTTTTTCGTGACAAACAAGCCTTCTTCAATTCTGAATTCGTCATCTTCGATTCGATAGGTAAACCTTCTCCATTTGATAATGCTTGCGGCAACAAGCCAGATAAACAGCACACCGAGCGCAATGGCGCCGTAAAAACGGACAGTATTGTTCGAATTGACGATATATACAAAAAAGAAAGGCAGAATGATATTTTTTATTGTTTGAATAATGGTATGGCCTAAATTCAAAATGACTGCCGCAGGGTGCAGGCGTTTCGGTTCAGACATCATCTTCAGTCACCCTTGCCAGACGGGAAATGGAGTCTCTCAGCCGATCCGCTTCCCCCATCTCTAAAGCTGGAATGGAATGAACGGTCGCGGCCGTGGAAATTTTCACTGTTGCCAGGTTGTACTTTTTCAATAACGGCCCTTGTGACGTATCGACGTGCTGAACCCTGACCATAGGGACAATCACACGCGTCACCACAAAAATACCTGACTGAATATCTATTTCATGTTCATGGACTTCATAGCGCCATACTTTATGACGGATTTTCGGAATGATAAAGACCGTCACAATCGAACCCAGCAGCCAAATCCCGCCGAGCACGCCGCTGATCCAGTACGGCCAATGAAAATAATAGCTTAACCCTGCCACTGCAATGACGATGAGCAAGCAGACAGCGGATACGATGATCTCTTGAAGTCGCCATACCTTTAATCCGTCAGGACTGATTTGGTTTTTAGGCTGCTCTCTCAAAATAACTACCTCCCGTTTTTTCTTCGTTACTTATACGTCTCTTATACAGAAAGGTTTCATTCTTAAGCATACAGAGAAAAACGACTTCCGTCAGCTGAAAGTTTGCTGAGTGCCAAAACATGAACATAAAAAAAGCCCAAAACGACATGTTTTGGGCTTCTAATCGATAGGATTAGTAAGATTTTTTCTGGCGTCTGTCACCTGAAGAACGGCGATCATTTGAACGCTTTTTGTCGTAGGAAGAACGGTTGTTGTTTTTCCCTTTTCCGCCGCGATAGCCGCCGCCTTGACCGTCTCTGCGTTTAGAAGAGCGCTGGTTTTTGTAGCGTTTGCTGACCATCGGCGCTTCGTCTGTTAAGCGAACCGGTGTATCGTCCGGCTCTTTTGTAGACATTTTGATAGCCGCCGCAACCACTGTCACTGCATCATGATCTTCAAGCAGCTCAGCTGCCGCTGTCATGTAGAAGTTCAGGTTGTTTTCACTGATTGCCGTACGAAGGCGTTCAACCGTAACCTGTTGCTGGCCTTCCAACGCTTCATCAAGTGTAGGCTCCTTCATGCGGTCCATTTTGCGTTTTGTTGTTTGTTCAATTGCGCGAAGCATGCTTTTCTCGCGCGGTGTAATGAACGTCATCGCCATACCTGTTTTTCCTGCGCGGCCTGTTCTTCCGATACGGTGAACGTAGCTTTCAGGATCTTGAGGCACGTCGAAGTTGTACACGTGTGTAACACCAGAGATATCAAGTCCGCGAGCGGCAACATCTGTTGCAACAAGAACTTCGATTGCGCCTTCTTTAAATTTGCGAAGTGCAACCATACGTTTCGCCTGCGTTAAATCACCGTGAATGCCTTCAGCCGCATATCCGCGAAGGTTCAGAGCTTCAGCCAGCTCATCGACACGGCGTTTTGTACGTCCGAATACGATCGCAAGCTCAGGAGACTGAATGTCAAGAAGACGAGTCAGTGTGTCGAATTTTTTGCGCTCTTGCACTTCTAAATAGAACTGCTGAATGTTAGAAACCGTCATTTCTTTTGCTTTTACTTTTACGTGTTCCGGCTCAGTCATGAAGCGCTCTGCAATACGTTTGATCGGCGCTGGCATAGTAGCAGAGAACAGAAGTGTCTGATGCTCGCTCGGCACGTTTGAAAGAATAGATTCAATGTCTTCAATGAATCCCATGTTCAGCATTTCATCCGCTTCATCCATTACAACAGTGTTTACATTGTTTAAACGAATTGTGCGGCGGTTGATGTGGTCAAGAAGACGCCCAGGTGTACCCACAATGATATGCGGATTTTTCTTCAACGCCCGAATTTGCCGTCCAATATCCTGGCCGCCGTAAATAGGAAGAACCTTCGCACGCTTATCGTTTCCGATTTTATATAATTCTTCAGATACTTGAATGGCTAATTCACGGGTTGGCGCGATTACGATTGCTTGAATATTAGGAGACTCGGGGTTAATTTTTTCAACAAGGGGTATACCAAACGCAGCTGTTTTACCTGTACCTGTTTGCGCTTGTCCAATGACGTCTTTATTTGAAAGTCCGAGCGGAATCGTTTGTGCCTGGATCGGCGTTGCTTCTTCGAATCCCATACGATTAATTGCTTTCATGAGATCAGAACTTAAATTAAAATCTTGAAACGTTATAGTCAAATTATTCAAACTCCTTCTAATTGCTGTGTCAGTAATGTCGTGATTTACCACTAAAAACTGCCCTTTCCACAAAAAGGACAGGTCCGTACGTATACAAAGCCCGAATTACTTCTAAGTTTTATCTTACCATTACACTATTTGTTTTTCAATAAAATGAGAAGCAGATTGGCTTCTCCAATATGCCGGCTGCTGTTCCATCCGCTCCCAAATGTCCGGCGGGAGAACTTCTGGCGGGCGAATGGAAGTCCGGACAAATATTTTCGTATCGCAAAATAACCTGTCATTATTGTATCATAGCCGCGGCCAGCCAGATATACATTATTTCAGGCCGGCATATATTAGTGTTTGCACATCATTCTATTTTATGATGCAATATGCGTTTTTTTTCGCACGATTTTTTCTTATGAAAGCGGGCTGTGTATTAAATCTTTAACGATTTCTTCAAGCTTCATACCTCTGGACGCTTTGAATAAAATCAAATCCCCTTTTGACGCGCTTTCCTTCAGAGCTTGAAAAAGATCTTTCTTCTCGGTGAAGTGGCTGACGCGTTCTTTTTCAAAGCGGTTCAGTGCGCCTTCCGCAATAAGAGCGCCCAGCTTTCCATACGTAAAGACGCGGTCGATTTTTTCAGGGCTGATGACAGCACCGCACTCTTTATGGAATGTTTCTTCAAGATCACCGAGCTCAAGCATATCGCCGAGCACAAGCATTTTTTTTCCGTAGCCTTCAAGGCTTTCTGTCAATTGAATGGCAGCCTTCATGGAAGTCGGGCTGGCATTGTAAGCGTCATTGATAATCGAAAGGCCGCTGTCTGTTTTGATGAGTTCAAGTCTCATGCCGGTTACCTTTAGTCCGCTCAGTCCTTTTGCCGCATCCTCAGCTGTGACGCCGAAATAAGCTCCTGCTGCGATCGCAGCCATAGCGTTCATGACATTGTGCTTCCCGAGCACCGGAATAAAAAATGTTTTTTCCATCCCTTTAATTGTAAAATGGGTTCCCGCTTCACTCTGGCTGACATCCTGAAGCTGGTAATCATTTTGCGCTCCCGATCCGTACGTTTTCGTTTGGCAGCTGTATGCTTTTTGAAGGAGCGGTTCGTCCCCGATATAAATCAGCACTCCGTCTTCTTTAAGCCCGTTAATGATTTCAAGCTTCGCCTCCGCGATGCCCTCTCTTGAGCCAAGGTCTTGCATGTGGGATTCGCCAATATTCGTAATCACAGCCGCATTCGGGTTTGCCAGGCGGCTCAGAAGATCAATTTCCCCTTTGGCGCTCATTCCCATCTCCAATACGGCGATCTCCGTATTTTCAGGCATGGCTAAAACCGTCAGCGGCAGGCCGATGTGATTATTAAAGTTTCCTCCTGTTTTGTGGACACGGTACCGGGTTCCCAGGACGGCGTGAATCATATCTTTGGTTGTTGTTTTGCCATTGCTTCCGGTTACCCCGATGACACGCGTGCCAAGCTCCTGCAAATATGCTTTTGCAAGCTGCTGAAGGGCGGAAAGGGTATCGTCAACTAAAATGACGGCTTGATTCTCGGGCGGATTTGGTTCTGACCGATCCCAAAGAACAGCCGCTACACCGGCTTCAAAAGCCTGCTGCACAAAAGTGTGCCCGTTAAAATTCTCCCCTTTCAGCGGGATGAAAAGTTGATGCTGTTCCAGTTTTCTTGTATCAGTTGCCACTCCATGAATGACTGTTTGTTCATATTGCGGATTTGTCAAAGTGCCTTTGACCATGTCTGCAATGCTCTTTATAGTTCGCTTAATCAAGTGAGATCCCTCTCTTTCTTTTGTATATACGGGAAAAGACACTGCCCTCTTACCGGCAGTGTCCATCTTCATTAGAATGTATGCTTAATCAATTGTTTTTCAGCGTGGCGTTCTTTTGCAAGCTCCACAAGCTGTTCAATAAGATCCGCGTACTCTACCCCTGCCTCTTTCCAGAGCAGCGGGAACATGCTGAAAGGAGTGAAGCCGGGCATCGTGTTGACTTCATTGATCAGAACTTCGCCGTCAGCTGTCAAGAAAAAGTCCGCTCTGACAAGTCCTGAACCATCGATCGCTTTAAACGCCTGAATCGCCATATCACTGATTTTCGCGTATTCCTCATCGGTCACACTCGCCGGAATCACCAGGTCAGTATCTCCGTCCTCATATTTCGCTTTGTAATCGTAGAAATCTGTCTTCGGTGCGATTTCTCCCACAACAGAGCATTTAGGGTCATCATTACCGAGTACGCCGATTTCGATTTCACGGCCATTAATTCCTTCTTCAACGACAACTTTGCGGTCATATTGGAAGGCAAGCTCGAACGCTTTTTGCAGTTCTTCACGGTTTCGGCATTTGCTGATTCCGACACTTGAGCCAAGGTTCGCCGGTTTTACGAAACAAGGGTACCCTAATTCCTGTTCGACCTGCTCACAGCTTTCTACCGGAGAACGAGTCCAGTCTTTCTTAAGAAAAGCTGCGTATTTGGCCTGAGCAAGGCCGGCTTGTGCGAATAAATGTTTCATGACAACTTTATCCATGCCGGCTGAAGAAGCAAGCACACCGTTGCCGACATAAGGAATATTCAACAGTTCGAGCATCCCTTGAATCGTGCCGTCTTCTCCGTTCGGTCCGTGGAGGAGCGGGAATACGACGTCGATGGTTTCATTTTGCTGTGACGCTTCCTGCGGAAACATCTCCTGATTCAGGGCAGCCGGAGAAAAAGCGCTGCCTCCTTGCTCAAATTGAAGCATTTTCACGTTTGAAACAGGTTCAGTTAAACGGGCGCCTCTTACCCATTCGCCTTTTTCAGTTATATAAATCGGATGTATATCAAACTTCTCAGTATTAAGCGCTTTGATTACAGCCAGAGCCGTCTGCAGTGAAACATTATGTTCAGCTGACTTTCCTCCGTACACTAATCCTAGACTTGTTTTCAATGGATACTCCCCCCACTACAATTCATCTTTACTATCTTATCACTTTCACGAGAAAATGATCTAATTATTTTTGGGCATGCTGATGCTGAATGCATTTGTATGTAATTCCTTTTTATTTTATATTAAAATGGCATTGAAAAGGAGATGTGACATATGAAAAAAATCACGACAATCGAACAATTTAATGAACTGATTCAATCTGATAAAGAAATTATTGTGAAGTTTTATGCAGATTGGTGCCCAGACTGCACACGCATGAATATGTTTATCGGCGATATTTTGGAAGAGTACAATCAAAATGATTGGTATGAGCTGAATAGGGACGACCTTCCTGAGCCGGCCGAAACATACCAGGTAATGGGCATTCCCAGCTTGCTAATCTTCAAAAACGGTGAAAAAACAGCTCATCTTCATAGCGCCAATGCCAAAACGCCTGAAGAAGTGACTGAATTTTTGTCTGAACATATAAGCTAATTCGTTAAACAGCCTTATTTTATGTCGTCGGGCTCTACATGAACATGAACATGAGTGACATCGTGTTCATGTTTTATTTTGTCTTCTACTTCATCCGCCACTCCATGGCCTTCTTCTACTGTAAGCTTCGGATCAACCGTAATGACCATCTCGATATGAACTGTGCTGCCTAAATACCTTGCTTTCACATCCTTTAGCCGATGTACATTCTCAATCCTGCCGACGGTCTGTTTGTAAGGCTCAAGATCTTTTAAGTGAAAGCCGTCTGTTAACGAATGTGAAGCGTCTTTAAAGATATCCCACGCCGTCTTGCAAATGATGATGCCGATGATAAAAGCCGTTACCGGATCGATCCACGGCAGCTGCAGCTGTGATGACACCACACCGATAAACGCTCCGGCACTTACAAAGGCGTCTGACCTGCTGTCCTTTGCCGCTGCCATCAGCGCAGAGCTTTTAATGGATGCCGCCAGCCTTTTGTTATATAAGTAGATGCCATACATAAACACAGCACTGCCTAACGCCGTCCATGCAGCGATAAGACTTGGCGTTTCCGTTGTTCCGCCCGCAATCGCTCTTCCTCCGCCGATCAACACTTCAATGCCGACAACCATCATAATAAAAGACGCAACAAGGGATGAAATCGTTTCAGCCCGATAATGGCCATATGGATGATCGTTGTCAGCCGGCCTTTGAGAAATACGCAATCCAATCAGTACTGCTACCGAAGCTACAATATCGGTTCCATTATTTAATCCGTCTGCTCTCAGCGCTTCGGAATGATAGAGAATCCCAACAACCAGCTTCACAACAGCAAGGATGAGATATGCGAAAATATTAAGGAGCGCCCCTTTTTCTCCCTTTTTCAGATTTTTTGTCCGCTCCATTGAGTACCAGCCTCCATTCTGTTACATAGTATGGTTCAAAACGCAAAAAATACAGCAGTATTCAAATACGAGGGACAATTCGACAGCAAATTATTGCCCGGGAAACTTTTTGTCGATCTGTTGAATATTTGCAGATTGCCGAAAAGATAGGACTGTTTTCACCTTTACAGGCGATTCTGAGCAATGTATACTGTTGTTAATTGATAATGATTATCAATATCGTTTGATGGAGGTTGGTGATCCAATGACACCTCAGTCTGCAGAAATCAGAAAAAAACAGCTCATTCATCTGTTAATACAGAATGGTATATACAAAAAGTCAACGCGTCATTTATATGAATTGTCGCTGACAGAGTTAGAAAGCGAATACAAACATGTCAGGAGGGCACCAGAGCATGCCGAAACGTAAAGTGAAAACCTACCAACAGCTGATCCAGGAAAACAAAGAGGCAATTATGGGCAATCCGAAGCTGATGAACGTCATTTATGACAGAATCGACCGCAAGCATCAAAAAAACCTGCAAGAGCAAAGCAATACATAAAAAAGAGCCGGGAAGGCTCTTTTTTTTCATGACTCAAACGCTTCTGCAGCAAGCTTTTGAATCACCGCGTCATCCATCGGCGGGTTATGGAGACCGGCGCGCGCATCACGGTAATAGCGCTGAAGCGGGCTGGTTCGCTCGAGGCTTTTGGCGCCGACAATTCTCATCGCTTTATCGACAACAGACAGCGCAGCGTTTGTGACGATATGTTTCGCCGCACCGAGCTCGCTTCTCAAATGAGAGCGGCGCTCTGGATCGTCATACAATTGGGCAATATGGAAAAGAAAATGTCTGGCAGTAGTCAGTTCAAGCTCCATTTCGCCTGTTCTTTGCTGGACGGCCGGAACATCCTTGATCGGCCCCTTCAAACTGTTTGGAGAATACTCGGCTGCAAATTGCACCGCATAGTCTCGTGCTGCTTGAGCAATGCCAAGATAAATCGCCGGTATGTGAAGAAGCCATCCATTCGGTTTTGCCCCTCGAGGACCTTGAAGCACTTCCACCAGTTTCTCCTCATCAAGCATGACCTCATTCAGTACTAGGTCATGGCTCCCAGTCGCCCGCATCGCCATCATATCCCACGTTTCTTCAATCGACAATCCCGGATCATCCTTATGAATGAGAAACACACCTGTTGTTTGTTTTTCTTCAATCCATGCCGTCACCAAAAAATAATCCAGCGCTTGGGACATTGTCGTAAACGTTTTTCTTCCGTTCACTGCCCATTTGCCATCCTTTTTGACAGCGTTTGTACCAGGGCGCCCTCCTCTTGTCGGGCTGCCGGTATTCACTTCTGTCGCCGCCCTATTGATGACGGCTCCATTTTGGACTTCCTTTGCAATAAACGCAAACACGCCCTTATCCCAGCTATTTCCCTCGCCGAGCTCTCCGATTACGCTCAAATGCCAGCCGATGCTAAGCGCTGCGGGAGCGTCTCCCCGTGCCAGCCGTTCTTGAAACAGGAGCATATCGTAAACAGAAATGCCCCCTCCTCCATAAGTTACCGGCAATGTTAAGGCTGTATATCCAGCATCACGCAGTTTCTGTATTTTTTCTGCAGGAAAACGTCCCTGTTCGTCATCTACAGCGGCCGTTTGCTGAAATTCATCCGCAATCCGTCCGATTTTCTCCATCCATCGCCGCTGTTGCTCGTTCTGTATAAATAATGACATCCGGCAGACCCCCAACGTTTTAATTCCGATAAATTTAATATGTATTATAGATTTCCTGCCATTATTCCGCAACTGTTAACCCTTTTGGCCGGTATAGAAAAACACGCCGTTCCCCGAGGGAACAGCGCGATTAGACAGGATTTGCATCCCGGTCTTGTTTCATGCCGAGATAGATCAGCATATATGTCAGGTAACCCATTGTCATCACCAGGCCGCCAAAGAAAAAGCTCGAGAAAATCGGCTCTTCAAAAGCGGTTACTGCCGCAAGCACAATCCAGCTTGCATACAGATAGATGATAAAATAACGGATGCCCGTCTTCATTTTATATATCATGTACAGCCCCGCGAGAGAAAATAATCCAAGCGCGAGTCTGAAATAAACAAGATGTTCAAATTGAAACATGAATGACACAAATGAGAATCCAAGCAGCAATACAATCGGTAAAGCGGTAATAAAGTTCCTCAATCGAGACACCTCCGTCAGTACCTTTAGTATAAACCAAACGATCAATTGATATTGATTTACGTGAGTTTTTTCACAAAAATGTCATTCCTTGCCTTTACACCCGAACATCACGTTTGCAGAAGCACCACCAGCCAACGGCGATGAAAAATATGGCATGTATCAGGATGATCCCCGCTGAAAACAATGGTGTCATGCCTGAAAACAAGGCGGTTTGTCCGTTGCTGTATTGGGTGAAGTCAGTGTTCGCAAAAAGCAAAAAGCTTCCCCATTTGTTTTCAAACAGCTTCATGAGCTGGACAAGTGTACTCGCTCCATATAAAACGACAAAAGAAACGACGACGGCTACCGCACTGTTGCGGAACAGCGAAGAACAAAGCAGCCCGAATAAGCCCATCATGACGGCTTCAAGCCAGTTTGACCCAATCAGCCCCAAGGTGTTGACTAGCAATGTCTTTGATTCGGCGGTCACGGATGTGCCAAAAAAAATAAGACCGAACAATAACGCCAAAATGTAGTATGCCAAATACAAATAAAAGCTGACCATCACGACTGTGATTAATTTTGACCAAAACACCTTTTGGCGTTTAACCGGACGAATAAGCAGGAATTTGATCGTCTTTTTATCAAACTCCATCGAAACAATTGTGGCTGCGATCACGATCGTTAACGCCTGCAGCAAGATGTTCAGGCTCGGTGTATACGAAAAATAGCCGATGAAGTTTTCATCTGTTCCCGCACTTGTCACAATCCGTTTAATGATCAAAGCCATGAAAAATTGAAAGACCGCCATCAGGATAAGAGATACCAATGTGACCTTCCGATTAAAAAGTTTCATATGTTCATTCCAAATTAATTTAGACAAGCTCTTCTCCCTCCTCTTGATGAGCAGTTGTCGCTTTCATGAATTCGTCCTCTAGTGATTGCGTGTAAGGCATAATAGAAAATATATGTAAGTCTTGTCCGACAAGTGCGCGGTTCAGCTCCGGAATGTTTTCTTTTGCTACCTCAACAACAATCGCCCCGTCTTGCCGCTCAGCTTGATATTGATTGCTTGTCAGCCAATTGAACGCTTTTTCTTCCGGCTGCACTTCAATGATCGCTTTTTCTGTTGGTTGGCCTGCTCCATGTAAGCTGACTTCCGCTTTGATCTCACCTTTTTGAATGATGATGACCCGGTCGCACAAATCTTCAACCTCACGCAATAAATGGGTGGCGAATAAGACTGCTGTTCCTTCCTGTTCCGCGAGCTCTTTAATATGATCGCGAAAATCCTTCATGCCCGCGGGATCGAGACCGTTTGTCGGCTCATCTAAAATAAGAAGCTTCGGCCGGTGAAGAATCGCCTGCGCGATGCCGAGGCGCTGGCGCATGCCAAGGGAATAGGTCTTGACCTTATCATGTATCGCTGACGTCAGCCCGACACGTTCCACCACTTCATCAAGGCGTTCATCCGCTATTTTTTTGTGCATATTCGCAAAGTGCTTCAGGTTTTCCCAGCCTGTCAAATATGGATAGAACTCAGGGTTTTCAACGATCGCCCCCACTGCTTCCATCGCTTGTTCAAACTCTGTGTCATGCTGGAATCCGCTGATTGTCACACTTCCGCTGTTTTGTTTTAACAGCCCGACGATGATGCGGATGAGCGTTGTTTTCCCGGAACCATTCGGACCGAGCAGGCCGATGATTTCCCCCTCCATGACGTCCATGCTGATCTGTTTTAAAATTGGTTTAGACCCAATCGTTTTATCGAGGTCTTTAATATGTAAAATCGGCTCAGCCATAAAGCCTTCCTCCTTTTTCGGCAAAAAATAAACAGTGCCCAAAAATGAGGCACTGTTTGTATTATAGCATTTGTTCCTTCCAAATGTTTGGTTAGACCGATAGAGTCGACGTTTGCTCTGGCTGTTTGTTCTTCTCTGTTTCTGTCACAATGACAGCGCAGGCTGCGTCTCCTGTTGTATTTACCACTGTACGAAGCATATCAAGCAGGCGGTCAATTCCAAGGATCAATCCGATTCCCTCGACAGGCAAACCGACAGATTGAAGCACCATAGCAAGCATAATCAAGCCGACTCCCGGCACACCCGCAGTTCCGATACTTGCTAACACAGCCGTCAGTACGACCATCACCAGCTGCGTGAGTGTCAGATCATGCCCGAATACCTGCGCAATGAAGACGGTGGCTACCCCTTGCATGATCGCTGTTCCGTCCATATTAATTGTAGCGCCCAGCGGCTGGACGAAGCTGCTGATCGGCTCAGGCACTTTTAACTTTCTCTGTGCCACACCCATGGAAACCGGCAGAGTCGCACTGCTGCTGGATGTACTGAACGCGACGACCATAACCTCTGAGAAATCTTTGAAAAACGTAATCGGATTTCTTTTGGCGATAAGCGCTACCGTAGATCCGTACGTAACGACTGCATGTATTAACAATGCAATGGTTACCACTAACATGTACAAGCCCATCGCTTTCATTGCACTGAATCCTTGGCTTCCCACGGCTGTCGCAATCAAACCGAATGTGCCATACGGAGCAAACTTCATGACCAGATTGACAAGGTACATCATTAATTCATTTCCTTGCTCAACAACTTTGAGAAGCATATCCGCTTTTTTGCCCAGCATAGTAATCCCAAGCCCGACAAAGATGGCAAACGCAATAATCTGCAGCATATTTCCTTCCGTCATCGCTTGAACAGGATTGGTCGGAATGATGTTTAACAGAGTGTCCGCAATACTTGGGGCTTTTTCAGCAGTGAATTCGGCAGATGATGTATCATATGTTCCGAACTCTCCCGGTTTGATGACAAGGGCTAAAACGATGGCAATGGTAATCGCCACTGCAGTCGTGACGAGAAAATAAGAAATCGCCTTTACACCGATTCTGCCAAGCTTCTTAGGCTCGCCCAGTCCGGCTACTCCCAGTGTCAGTGAGAAAAAGACAATCGGAACGACAAGCATTTTAATAAGGTTTAAAAAGATCGTGCCCAGCGGCCCGAATACAAACTTATTTAAATTTTCGAATAATTCAGGTGATGTTAGGTTAAGAATAATTCCCGTCACCGCACCCAGCACCAATGCAATGATGATCTTTGTAGCCAGTTTCATTAGCTTTCCTCCCTTTTTGAAAAAAGCCCACGAGAGACTCCCGTGGGCTTTGGCTGTAACATCAAACCACAGGACTCTCTCTTCACGCTGATGAGGTTAGCTGACGGGTTCGGACGAAGAGATGTCCGTTTTTCTAATGAAAAATTAACCCCAAAAGATCGGGTCCCCCACTCCTTGGTTAAAGGATTAAGCGTGTGGCTTACTATTGTATGATAATTTATTTATACAGAAAAGAACCAATTTTGTAAACTATTTTTCGTTACTTTCCTCTTGGAATCTTTTGGGTCCTTCTTCCTTATTGGTCACACCAAGAATATCAAGGAGAAATACAAAGATCGGAATCCCGATGATTAAACCCCAAATGCCGAAAAAGTGCTCAGAGAAAATGAGGACGATGAAAGTGAAAAAGATCGGCAGCTCTGTTTTCGCAGACATCAGCTTCGGGTTTAAGAAATAGGTTTCGATCGCATGTATGGCGAATATGACAAGCACAATGTAGATCACAAACATTCCGCCACCTGTGCTGTAAGCGATAATACTGAGAGGAATCAAAGAAATGACGACGCCTGCTACAGGAATCAACCCAAGGAAAAACACCATGATAGAAAGCCCAAACAGCTGCGGGAAATGCATAATCCAAAGCGCGATCAATGTCAGAATACAGTTGACGAGCGCAATGATAAATTGAGCCTCAAGCACCTTGCCGAACGTTCTTGCAAATTTGCTTCCGAAAAAAGCAATTTCCTCATAAAAGACTGACAATTTGCTTGTTTTAAATTTCTCCATGAATTCCGAGAGCCGTTTTTTCTCGAATAAGAAAAACATGCTGAGAACGAGCGCCATTACGATCTGCAAGCCGAATGTGCTGATATCTGCCAGATACGTATACACCACATTGAAACCTTCTTTGACATATGAACTGATATTAATGTCTCCGAAAACACTTGTGATCTCGTCAAAGAAAGGGATGGTGTCCGGGTGATACGCGATATGTTTAATCTGCTTAACCAGCTGCTGAATCTGCGCCGCGACGATCGGATAAAAAACAAATCCCCCAACTGTAAGCAGAACAGCCAGCAACACGTAAAGAAATGTAATGACAACCCGCTGGCTTACCCGGAAGAACCGGCTTACGAACCGCCGTACCACAAACTCCAAGCGATCCATTAGAAATGTGAAAATGAAGGTAAGCAATATTAAGTTGATCATGCTCTTAAATAGATATAACACACCAGTTAACACGACAAAGACGGAGAAACGCCTTACTCCCGGGTGCTGAAAAAATTTAACTAAAGCGGCCATTTATACACCCCTGTTAGGACAAACGTCCTTAATTCAATATAGTATCCATCTGTAAATTATATAACAAAAAAATGCTGAGGTCTCTGTCATTACCTTAATAATTCTTAAACAATGTAAAAAAACAGCCCGTTTGATGGGCCGTTCTTTTTCAGACTGCTGTTTTCATGTTTTTCATGCCTTCAACAGCCTCTATGCTTTTTGCTTCATCGAATTCATTTTCACTTTTTGCAACAATGATCGTGGCGATTCCGTTTCCGATCAGGTTCACAATCGCTCTTCCTTCACTCATGAAACGGTCAACCCCGAGCAGAAGCGCAAGGCCCTCCAGCGGAATAACCTGAAGCGCTGACAATGTTGAGGCAAGAACGATAAATCCGCTTCCCGTCACACCGGCCGCTCCCTTCGATGTCAGCATCAAAACGAGGATGATTGTAACTTGCTGGCCGATGCTGAGGTCGACTCCAAATACTTGTGCAAGAAAAACCGTCGCCATTGATAAATAAATGGATGTGCCGTCAAGGTTGAACGAGTAGCCCGTCGGAATGACAAGCCCGACTACGGATTTCGAACAGCCGTAACGCTCCATTTTATCCATCATACGCGGAAGCACTGACTCTGAAGAACTAGTGCCAAGCACGATCAGAAGTTCATCTTTAATGAAGCGCAGGTAATTCCATAGGCTGAATCCGTAAAGCTTGCAGATGATATTTAACACAACAAACACGAACAGAAACATCGTAATATAAACAGACATCATTAAGCTTGCCAGAGGCTTGATGGAATCGAGCCCGAAGTGCCCGATCGTATACGCCATCGCCCCGAATGCCCCGATTGGCGCGGCACGCATGATATAGCCGATGATTTTGAAAAAGACGTGAGAAATCTTATCAAAGAAATCAATGACGCTTTTCCCTTTTTCACCTAAAGCCGCAAGACCAACTCCGAAAAGAATAGAAAAGAATAAGACCTGCAAAATGTCCCCTTTTGCGAAGGCATCAACCATGTTGGACGGAACAATGTGAGTGACAAATTCAATCCAGTCGATTCCCTGACCGCCATCCTGCGTGTATTGTGATATATCGCCCTTTTCAAGCTTGCTGTAATCAAGACCCGCTCCCGGCTTCAGAAAATTAACGACAAACAAACCGATCATGAGTGCGAGAGTTGTGACAACCTCGAAATAAATAAACGCTTTTCCCCCTACTTTTCCAACCTTCTTCATATCGCCCATTTTTGCAATCCCAAGAACGATAGTGAAGAAAATGATTGGAGCGATCACCATTTTAACAGCATTGATAAATGTATCGCCAAGCGGTTTCATTTCTTTGCCGACATCAGGCCAGACGAGCCCGACAATGACCCCGATGATGACCGCGGTTATGACCTGAACTGTTAAATTTTTAAACAGTTTCATATTCTGCATCCCCCTGTCCTATTCACCTTTATGTCTTTCTTACTAGAATGATAGCGTTTTCATACAAGGTGGGGAAGTTTATGATCATAACGGACATTTTGGTCTTTTTGGTCTCAGATTTATCCTTTAAACACGTAGCGGTTGACGGGCCGGCCGACTCCGCCGTATTGAACGTCCAGCTTAATGGTTCCGTTTTTTTCTAGATAATCAAGGTATCGTCTGGCTGTCACTCTGGCGATGCCGAGCGCCTTGGCGACCTCTTCTGCCGAAAGAGATGCGGTTTGCCGCTTCAAAAAAGCAGTGACTTCATTCATCGTAAAATGATTCAATCCTTTCGGCAGATCCTGTACGGCCTGCTGCGGGATATTCAGGATCGCATCGAGCTGTTCCTGAGACAGCGTATCGTGCGCATCTATTTTTTGTTTATATTGCTTGTACTTTTCAAGCGCCTGTCTCATTCGCTCAAGCTTAAATGGTTTTAAGATATAGTCAGTTGCGCCATTTTGCAGCATAAGGGAGATCGTTTCTTTGTCCTTTGCAGCGGAAACGACAATGATATCCACTTCAAGCTTTTGCTTTCTGATCTCCTGCAGCGTTTTGATTCCGTCTTTTTTCGGCATGTACACATCGAGAATGACGAGGTCGGGCTGTTTTTCTTTTATCAGCTTGATGCCTTCTTCTCCGTTTCCCGCTGTTGCGCAGACCGTAAAACCTTTGACAGTTGTGATGAAATCCTTATTTACCTCTTGAACCATCGGATCATCTTCAATGAGCAGAACCTTCCATTCTTTATGAGCCATGCTGTGCTTCCTCCCCCTTCATTGGAAAAACGATAGAAAATGCTGTTCCCTGCCCTGCGTGTGAATCCACTTCTACCGTGCCCGATCCTTTGTCTATTATTTGTTTGACTAGATACAAGCCATAGCCTGTGCCGCCTGTTTTATTGACCGTAAATCCTTTGTCGTAAAGGCGCGGCATATGTGCCGGTTCTATCCCGCAGCCGTTATCTTCTATTAAGATGGCCAAGATATCATCCGTTTGTTCGATGCTGACATCAATCCGTTTCTCATCAGATTGAACGGTTTCAAATGAACCAAAGGCGTTTTCAATCAGGTTGCCGAGAAGCACGACGATATCATGCTGATCAACATGCTCGGGAAATTGCCGAAGGCTGCTGTTTTCATCAATATGAACAGCAATGCCAAGCTCCCTTCCTCTTCTGATTTTACTTAATAGCAGGCCTGCCGCAGCGTCATTTTGAATCGAGCGATGCAGAAATTCAGACACATTTTCCTGCTCAGTTGACGCCCGGAATGCAAGCTGCATGGCTTTTTCAGATTTCCCCAGCTGGATGAGGCCGGCAATCGTGTGCAGCTTATTCATATGCTCATGGTTTTGGACGCGGAGCGCCTCTACAAAGTTTTTGACGCCAGTCAACTCCTCTGCCATCTTAGCCGCTTCCGTTCTGTCCTGAAAAATCGCGACGGCGCCGATGACTTTTTTCTTCATGACAATCGGAATTCTGCTGCTCATGATCACCTTTCCGCTGACGCGAATTTCTTCATTATAAACCGCTTTGTTCCGCTCCACGATTTCGGGCAGGCGTGAATCCTTGAGAACCTCCCAGATTACCTTCCCGACCAGATCCCCCTGCACCTCAAAGATCTGTTTCGCTTTTTCATTGAAAATCGTAATAATGAGCCGGTTGTCAATGGCAATCACGCCTTCGTTCATGGAATGAAACGTCGCTGTCCGTTCTTCATACATTCGGACAATCTCATGTGGCTCAAGCTGAAACATTTGTTTTTTGATATGGCGGGCCAGCAGAAAGGAACCCGCAAGGCCGAAGCCGAGTGTCAATAAAACGATGAATGCGATATCGTGTTTTAACTGAAGCAATATGTCAGTGATCCCCGGCAGTGTTTTCCCGACAAGCACCACGCCGATCTGGTTCAGATCATGATCCTTCACCGGATAAAATGCGCGGACTGCCGTGCCGATCTCGCCCTTTGCTTCTGAGAAATAAATATGCTCCGCAAACGCCGCCTCCTCATCTGCACCCTCTGATTTCTTGCCGATGCTTGTGCTGACAGGATGTGTGTAGCGATTGTGATTCATATCCATAACGACAATATAGTCTGCTTCATTAATCATTCTGATCTCTTCGACTGCATGGCGAACAGCTTCTGTCTGTTTTTTTCGCGTCAATGCCTCTTTCACTTCTGTCATCTCCGACACCGTCCGGGCCGTATTCATCAGCCGCTTTTTCAGCTCCCGCTCCTCTGTATGCTGGATATTGCCGATGAGCACAATGCCACCGATCAAAAAGGAGAAAATGACGAGGATATAGGATAAAATCGTGATTTTCCAACGGATTGAGAGCTTCTTTTTGTTCATCAGCTTCTCCTTTCAGGTCTTTACGAATGGCATGGCCCCCATTATTCTTAAAATATAGGGGAGGGCTTGTCATGAAAAGTTTGCTTGCATGTCTCGCACTGATGATCGCCGGAATTGCAACTGCTTTTTTTATCGGATTCCATGATCGTTCCGGCGGTGAAGAGATCGTTTATGATGACGATCAGGAAGGCTTACAGGATCAAATTGTGTTTACATTCAGCCATGTGGTTGCCGAAAATACGCCGAAAGGGCTGGCCGCCAATAAATTCGCCGAGCTGGTAAATAAAAAGTCAGGCGGGAAAATGAAAATTGAAGTGTTTCCAAACGGAAGCCTATATTCAGACATTGAAGAAATTGAAGCATTGCAAAACGGCGATGTTCAATTTATCGCCCCCTCCACATCGAAGCTCGGCATGCTCTCGCCTGAATGGGGGGTGCTGGATCTGCCGTATGCATTTACAGATTACGATGCCGTCAAAAAAGGGCTGCACGGCAGCATCGGCACACAGCTGTTTGATTCCCTAAAGAAAAATCAATTAAAAGGCCTCGCCTATTGGACAAACGGTTTTAAACAAATTACGACAAATCAAGGGCCAGTCAAAACCCCGGATAATTTAAAAGGGCAGGATCTCCGCATTATGCAAAGCGATGTGATAGAGGATCAGTTCAAGCTGCTTGGCGCAACACCTCATCAGGAATCCTTCAATTCTACCTTTCAGCTGCTAGAAAACAATGTAGTTGATGGTGAAGAAAATACGATCTCAAACATCTATTCTAAAAAATTTTATAATGTTCAGGACTATTTGACAATAAGCAGCCACGGTTATCTCGGCTATGCCGTCATGACGGATGAGCACTTCTGGAACGCGCAAACGCCGGAAACAAGGCGTATTTTGACTGAAGCGATGAAGGAAACGACAGAGTGGAATGAAATGCATGCCGAACAAATGAACAAAGAGCAGCTGGAGGAAATCAAAAAGAAATCTGATATACAGATCTACGAGCTGTCAGACAACGAGAAGAAAAAATGGATAAAGCGCCTTGATCCTATTTATCAGCAGTACGAGCCTATCTTCGGCCGGAAGCTGATTCAGGAGCTTTTAGAGCTGCGAGGAGATTCGTAGTCCCAAACTCGATACGCTGGTTTTCGTTTATCTTTCAATTGACCGGAAATATAGAAAGAGAAAACGAAAAAAGGAGATGGGAACATGTTTAAGCATACGAAAATGCTGCAGCATCCTGCTAAACCAGATCGTCCAGATCCATTATTCGCGAAAAAATTGCAAGAAATCCTAGGCGGGCAATTCGGAGAGATCTCTGTTGCCATGCAGTACTTATTTCAAGGCTGGAATACAAGAGGAAATGAAAAATACAAGGATTTGCTGATGGATACGGCAACTGAGGAACTCGGGCATGTTGAAATGATCGCTACGATGATCGCCAGACTTCTTGAGGATGCCCCGCTTGACCAAAAGGAAAAAGCCGCTGAAGATCCGGTCATCGGCTCCATTTTGGGCGGCATGAACCCTCACCACGCGATTGTTTCAGGACTTGGCGCCATGCCGGAAAACAGTACAGGCGTCCCTTGGAGCGGCGGCTATATCGTAGCAAGCGGAAACCTGCTCGCAGACTTCCGTGCCAATCTGAATGCGGAATCACAAGGCCGTCTGCAGGTCGCACGCCTGTTTGAAATGACGGATGACAAAGGCGTGAAAGATATGCTTAGCTTCCTGCTGGCGCGTGACACGATGCACCAAAATCAATGGCTCGCCGCCATTAAAGAATTAGAAGCACAGGAAGGCCCGATAGTGCCGGGGACATTCCCGAAAGCACTCGAAAAACAAGAGTTCTCACATCAGCTTATCAATTTCTCTGAAGGCGAAGAAAGCGCCCAGCAAAATTGGCTGAACGAAAAAGCGCCGGATGGAGAAGCCTTTGAATATGTGAAAGAAGCGAAAGCGTTTGGAGAAAAACCAGAGTTAAAACCAGCACCGCCTTTTGTTCATGATACACTTCCCGGACGCGAGTAAAGACGCAAGCCCAAAACGTGATGTTTTGGGCTTTCATTATGCCCTCAGAACCGTCCAGCCCAGTTCGTACCGGATGTCAGGATTATGTAACAGATCGTGAAGGGCCGGTTCATCCTCTTCGCACAGCTCTACTTCTATCGAATGAATTACAGTCTTCTGTTCATTAGCTTCGTATATGCTGTCATGTTCTTTCTCCATAAAAGCTTCATAAACCTCACTGTTCTCCCAAACGCTGATGATTTCTGCGGTGAACAGCCCATCTGCTGTTTTCCGCCAGCCGCCGGCCTGTTTGATGAAGCCATTTACATGTGACAGTGCTCCCCACTGTGACTGCGCTTTTGCAAATGCTTCAGCGTTTGCCGCGTCTACTTTACATACAATCTTTTTGATTAGCATGATAAATCCTCCTCAGGGATACATGTAAGAGATGCACGCAACTTGAGGCAGTAGCGAGCTGGTTTTGCATCTCACACAGTAGCGAAAAGCTCCTTTTTCACTCATTGTATCGGAACAACGGAATACATCAAGAATTTTCCACAACAAAAAGCGATCCAGCTGATGCGCCGGATCGCTTTTTATCTACAGGTTGTCTGCCTTTATGCTTTTGGTTAGTCGTTGTTGCGGGCATTTCCGCCTTTTGAGCCAATCTCTTGGTAGAATTCTTTATCGTGATTTTTGCTTGTTGCCTCTCCGCCTTTACGGCCGATTTCTTGATAGAATTCTTTGTCATGATTTTCGCTAGTGGCTTCTCCGCCTTTTTCGCCGATTTCTTGATAGAACTCTTTGTCATGGTTTCGGCTAGTGGCTTCTCCGCCTTTTTCGCCGATTTCTTGATAGAATTCTTTGTCATGGTTTTCGCTAGTGGCTTCTCCGCCTTTTTGACCAATCTCTTGATAGAATTCTTTATCATGGTTTTTGCTTGTTGTTTCTCCGCCTTTTCTACCTGCTTCTTCTCTGCTCATTTTGTTATCGTCTGCCATTTTGAATTCCTCCTTTAATTGGTGTTGGTTGTTGTATTCCCGCTATCGATTCTTTTAAACAAACAAAACACATTGGGTGTGTTTCCACTAAAAAAAGCAGGCGGAGCTCGATGTCCGTCTGCTTTCTTCTATTCCATCTCCCGTTCTGTTTCTTTCAGCCGCTCAAGAACGCGCCGCTTTTTATACAGCATCATGCCTGTTTCGGTAATATCATTTAATGTTGAGCGGTTGGCTGCCGCGCCAAAGATCATTCCCGCGACCGGGACCAGTTGAAAAAGCTTTTTCCACCCAAACGTGTCGCGATAGCCTAAAACGACTTCACGCCAGCCTTGGATTTGAGAAGCGACATTCTTATATGTACGATCTTCATCATAGTCTTTTAATTCTTGCAGGATTGATTTTTTGCCGACAACATCAGCCGATGTCAGCTGCAAGCATTTTACGATGAAGACCCGCTCTTTTTTCTCCTTTGGGTCATAGCCGTAAGCAACCGCGATATCCTGCAACGTTTTTAACGACAGGCCAAGCACGGCCGGAATGTCCACCGCCAGCGTAAACACGCCGCCCACACCCGTTGTCGCGCCTTGTACGGTTGCGGCGTTGATTCTGTTTTTGCCCATTCCTTCCGCAATGTCATCCATGACAGGCAGAGGCGCTATTCGCACGTCCTCCAGTGATTCGAAGGTTTCCTCCGGCATTTTCTTTTGAAACATCTTCATAATTTGTTTTTCCGATGTCAGATACTGCCCTCCTGTTTGAACGAAGGTGCCGATCTCATCCAAAAGCTTGCCAATCTTTTTCTGAATGAATGCCGGCGTCAGCTTGTCCAGCAGCTGAAACGGGAGACGGCCGAGTTTTTCCCAAAACCAGACTTTTTGCTGATCTTTTTCCCATTTCTCTATTTCTTTTAATTGCTGGTGTAAGTCTTCTTTTCGTTCTGCTGTCACCCAACCCGCACTTCCCTTCCGTTTTTTCTCCTATATAGTATACCTTCATTTTCTCGGAAACGTTTTTATTTTTCATCTGCGGGTACCATTTTTATAAAAGGAAAAGGAGTGATGGACATGCCTTGGTCGATGAAGGATTATCCCGCTTCATTCAAAAATCTCGAGAAGCCGGTGAAGAAAAAAGCGATTGACATTGCGAATGCGATGATTGATGAGGGCTATGAGGACGGACGCGCGATTCCAATAGCGACTAGCAAAGCAAAGGAATGGGCGGAAAACGCCTCTAAAGAGGAAATTGATGATTTCCTCAAGCATGATGACGTGACAGAACGCGATGAAGATTCAAGCAGCGGCAACGGCCATGAGCTTATGGATAAAGCTGAGCATGTCATCAAGCATAAAAACGGCTGGGCGGTCAAAGCCGAAGATGCCAAACGTGTGTCTGAGGTCAAGGATACAAAGGAAGAAGCGGTTGAACGGGCAAAGGAGATCGCTGCGCATAAAGGCACTGAAGTGGTTGTTCATTTAGCTGACGGCAGCGTGCAGAGAAAGATCAAAACAGGAACCTAATGCAATATGCTATTCGGTGTTTCGAGTGTAGCGTGAGAGGTTATTGATTGATAAATCTTTTATGAGAGGTGAGCATCATGCTTAGCTTTTTGGTTTCATTAGTTGTTGCTATTCTAATTGGATTAATCGGAAGCGCTATTGTGGGGAATCGGATGCCGGGAGGAATTTTCGGATCTATGATTGCCGGGATGGCCGGCGCTTGGATCGGACATGGACTCTTTGGCACTTGGGGACCCAGCCTCGGCGGCTTTGCCATTATCCCGGCGATTATCGGGGCCGCCATTCTGGTATTCTTGCTGAGCCTCGTGTTCCGCGGGCTGCGTAAGGAAGCTTAGTCTCATTTCATACAGGAGGCATCGTTTCGTACTGAAACGATGTCTTTTTATATGGGACATTATCCGAATTCCTACATATCATGTGACATAACAGGGAAAAATTCAGGAATGTACTTTGAACATTTTCGGTTGACAAGAAACCGGGATGGTCATATGATGTAGATAAAATAATTTGCCTTAAGGAAACTCTTTGTTGTTCGGCAAAAACAATCAGAATTCAGGTGAGACATGATGAACAAGGACATCACAGCACAATCTCCCCGTTCCAAAGCAGTCCAAGAGGCGCTTGACGGGAAAACCAGAGGGTTCAGAGGGCTGCTCCCTTTTCTGGGCCCTGCATTTATCGCAGCCATCGCCTATATTGATCCCGGCAACTTCGCAACGAATATATCAGCGGGTTCTAAATACGGATATATGCTGCTATGGGTCATTTTATTTTCTAATATTATGGCGCTTTTAATTCAATCACTCTCCGCCAAACTCGGCATCGCGACAGGCAAAAACCTGCCCGAAGTTGCCCGTGAAGAATTCCCGACGCCTGTCTCCATCGGATTATGGATTCAGGGCGAGCTCGTCATTATCGCAACAGATCTGGCCGAATTTATCGGAGCGGCTCTGGGACTGTATTTGCTGTTCGGCATCCCGATGCTTGAAGCGTCTATTATAGCGGCGATCGGCTCTTTCGCGATATTGGAGCTTCAGCGCCGCGGATATCGTTCCCTTGAAGCTGGCATTACCGGCATGCTGTTTGTGGTGGTAATCGCCTTTGCGCTGCAGACCTTTTTCGCAAAGCCTGATGCCGTGTCAGTGATGAAGGGCCTTTTTGTCCCGGCGTTTCAAGGCACTGACAGTGTGCTTCTCGCAGCGGGTATTCTCGGTGCAACCGTTATGCCGCACGCCATTTATTTACACTCAGCCCTTACACAGCGGCGGGTTGTAGGCAAAACTGATACTGAACGGAAAAAAATCTTCAGATTTGAATTTATTGATATTTTAATAGCGATGCTGATCGCGGGTGCGATTAATGCGAGCATGCTGATTGTGGCTGCCGCGTTATTCTTCAAAAACGGGCTGTTTGTCGAGGATCTCGATGTCGCGTTTCAGCAATTCGGACATCTTGTCAGCCCGGTGTCAGCCGTTTTATTCGGAATCGGACTGCTCGTTGCCGGACTATCCAGTTCTTCAGTCGGCACACTTTCAGGTGACGTGATTATGCAAGGTTTTATCAACTACCGCATTCCGCTGTATGTGCGGCGTTTTATCACGATCATTCCGCCGATCTTGATTATCGCGTCAGGGGTCAATCCGACAACCGCTCTCGTCATGAGCCAGGTCGTTCTGTCCTTCGGAATCGCCTTCGCCTTAATCCCGCTTATTATGTTTACAAGCAATAAACGGATTATGGGAGCCTTAATCAACGCCAAATGGGTCACAGTGGTGTCTTGGCTTATTGCTGTATTGATCGTCGCGTTGAATGTATTTTTAATTGTTGATACGTTTCGTTAAAAAAACCGGCTGCTAAAGCCGGTTTTTTATGATTCGAAAAGCTCATTGATACCCTTTTTGCCAGAAATTTGTTATGATAGAAGAAAAAAATCGGAGTCTTGATGATGTCATTATTTATTCTGTTTTATTTGTGGATTGTACCTATTGTAATCGGCATTTTATGTTCTGCTGTTGCCTATAAATCCAAGGGAAAAATGAGAGTCGCGCCCGGCATTGCCATGATCGTGCTCAGTATCATTTCCTTGATCACCGCGTTTACGGCCGGACACACGAATTTCCACGTGTTTATTGGCGGCATGTTTTTATTCGGCACCTTCCTGGTCGGTTCTGCTTTTCCTTTCTTTTTTGGGCTTAAGAAGAAAGAGAACTAAACTCATAGAGACATGAACGTTGTAAGATGTGATAAAAATAAACATATGAAACACACAAGGACAAATGCGCTGATCTTTTTGTTTTGAAAGAAGATGCATTTGTCCTTTTGTCCGTTTTGAGCATGGCGAACATCGTGACACGCTGCATAGATCATTCCTACAGACCCTAATAAATACACCGCTGCTTTTATGGATTCAAACATGCTTTCCTCCTTTGATTTCATATACTGCTATGATAACGCACAGTCCATTTTTTTCCAATACCTGAAAAACAGGGGTCTGAATAGGCCCCTGTTTTGCTAGAATAACCGCTTTAAACTTTTCTTCAATGGCGGCATGTCGATTTTTTGGTTTTCGAAGAAATTTTTCAGCATATATTTGCTGAAGCCTTTTGCCTGCCCGTAGGTGATTTTGCCGGGCAGCGGCGGCTCGTTTCCAATCATGACGTCTACGACGACTGGCTGATCTGCGTGCAGCGCCTCATGGAAAGCAGGCGCAAGCTCTTCCGCCCTGGTCACCTTGATGCCCTTTGCTCCGCAGCTTTCTGCAAATGCGGCATAGTCGACATTTTGAAGCTTCGTGACATAGTCGATATTGCCTTTGACCTGCTGCTCGTACTCGATCATGCCGAGATTTTCGTTGTTTAAAATGACGACAGTGATTGGGAGCTTGTATTTGACGGCGGTCGGGAGATCCTGCATGACCATGGAAAAGCCCCCGTCACCGCAGACAGCAATCGCCTGGCGCTCCGGTTCCGACAAGCTTGACGCGATTGCTCCCGGCAGGCCGCAGCCCATTGTCGCAAGCCAGCTGGAAACGATGAAATCCTGGTTTGCTTTCATTTTGAAATGACGCGCCATCCAGACTGTCACAGTGCCGACATCTACAGAGAGCACCGCATCATCGGCTGCCGCTTCCTCAAGACGCGCCACGACCTGCTGGGGTTTAAGCGGTGTTTCCGCCTCTGTCTCATCTTTTTCAATTTCGTTCCACCAATGCTGCATATGTTCAGTACA
Organism: Bacillus sp. K7; assembly: GCF_053903245.1. NCBI lineage: Bacteria > Bacillati > Bacillota > Bacilli > Caryophanales > Bacillaceae > Bacillus > Bacillus sp. K7. Next base: position 492,862 of record NZ_CP096406.1, on the reverse strand, counting down.
TGCTTCCAGAAACCTTCTATCTTCCTTCCGTTCAATATACTCCGTCAATTCACGCAGGCCGAGAGCTGAATCGCACACCAGTCCCGCTGTCACCGGATAGCGTTTTCCGATTTTCGCCGGATCTGAATCAAGCTGGATCGCCGGCGTGTCATCAGGCAAATAATCGCGATACGGGAATGAGGTCCCGAGCATGATTAACAAATCGCATTCCTCCATGGCCTCGTAAGCCGGCTTTGTGCCGATCTGTCCAAGGTTGCCGAGAAAATGCGGGTGCTTATCGGGTACAACGCCTTTTGCCGGGAGCGTGACAACGATCGGGGCTGCAGCTTTGTCCGCAAACTCCAGCAGCTCCCGTTTCGCCTTTTTCATTCCCTGCCCCGCTAAGATAATCGGTTTTTTGGCGTTATTTATATATTGCGCGCAAGTGACGAGCTGTTCTTTTTTCGGTTCAAGATTCCCTTCAATATATACTGGTGAAGTGTACACGGGCTCGCGTTTGATTTTCTCAGCAAACAAATCATCAGAGACGCTCAATACCGCAACGCCTTTTTTGCTGTAGGCGGCGCGAATGGCCTGATTCAAGAGGTCCGGCAGTGATTCCGCGCTATGTACCTCTCTGTTGAATACCGCCACATCCTCAAACATTTGCTCAAGCTTGATCTCCTGAAAATAATCACGTCCGACTTCGCCTGATGAGACCTGTCCTGCGATCGCCAGCACAGGGGCGCCGTCCGCTTTCGCATCATATAAACCATTTAGTAAGTGCACCGCCCCCGGCCCTGCGATCGACAGGCAGACACCGATTTTGCCGGTGAGTTTTGCCTCAGCCGCGGCCGCCAGTGCAGCCACCTCTTCATGGCGGGTTTGAATGAATTTCAATTGGTTTCTTTCTTGTCTTAATTCTTCGATAAACTCATTGATACTGTCTCCGGGGATGCCGTAAACATGATCAACTCCCCATTGTTCAAGGAGTTCTGTCATTGCTTGTCCTGCAGTTTTGTGTGCCATGCCGTATCCTCCTTTTTCCTTTTTTCAATACCACAGGAGAAATGCTTTAAAACCCGGAGACCTGAATCACTTGCCCAATCTTCTTTTCAACAGGTCAATCGCCGCAAGCACGCCTCTGTCCTTGAGGGAGATAGCTGTATCCAGAGCGCCATTCGTGAAATCTTTAATTTGCCTTTTTCGGTTCGGCACCATAAAAAACGGCAAACGCTGCGGAGAAAACCACCTTACTTCCGCTGTCTCTGTCCCGTGTGCTATCGCTTGTCCGCCTGTTATGCGCCCGGCAAACACATGCTGTTCATCTTGAAACTTCGGCCTTTGGTAGACACCTACTTTGGCGGAAAGCGCTGCGTTGTAGCCCGTTTCCTCCAATACCTCCCGGACTGCCGCTTCCTCAGCCGTTTCACCGGGATCAGCCCTGCCGCCCGGCAAATCCCATAAAGGAACGTCGTTTCGTTTTACCAGCAAAATCTGCTGTTTTTCATTCGATATAATGACAAATGAACCTTGCGTATGCATTGCCAACTCTCCTTTTCCCCGCAAAAAAAAGACCAAGGTCGTTTCCCCTTGATCTAGTCGCCTTGCTTTTTTAAATGATACGGAAGCGCGGCCATCATTATGTCCTTTATCTTGAACAGCCGGACTCCTATAAAGAAGGCCGCTTGCTGTAAAGGGTGGTATGCCTGCCCGTTTTTTCAATCATCACGTTAGAACAAGCGGCCAAGACATAGTTGCAGCCCGTAACGTTTCGTTACTGTTCCAGCGATGATGCGCCGTCGGCCGGCATTGTGCCGTGAACATACGGAGGCGCCGGCTTGAGCACTGGTTTTTGCCCCATAGCCTCAGGCTCCCCAACATATTCAAAATTCCCTTTTCCATCCATACTAGTCCCTGAAGCCCAGCGCCCGCTTTGGCTTTCAGTTCCTTTAGAGCAGTCCATGAATGAATAGGAAACTTCTTGTTTTTCATACTCACGGTTAAATGTACTTGGGACGACTACGCCTTCACGTTCCTCCAATTCTTGGATGGCCGCCAGCCATTGATTTTGATGCATGGTGTCCCTCGCGATCAAGAAGGACAGCATGTCCCTCACACCTTTATCATCTGTCATTTCATACAGGCGGACAGCTTGCAGCCTGCCTTGTGATTCAGCATTAAGGTTTGCACGGAAGTCGGCAAGCAAATTTCCGCTTGCAATGGTATATCGGGCTGTCCAAGGGTATCCCACACTATCATCCGGCTTTGCCCCCAGGCCTCCTACGATGGCATGCTGAGGATTCATTCCTCCCATTACAGCCCCAATGACAGGATCTTTCGCCATTTGCTCTTGTTCTTCAATTGGCGCTTTATCGAGCAGCTGGGCAATCATCGTTGCCAGCATTTCCACATGGGCAATTTCCTCTGTGCCGATATCAAGAAGCATGTCACGGTATTTTTGATCAGCTCTGCAGTTCCAGCCTTGAAATAAATACTGCATCATGACAGAGATTTCACCGAACTGCCCGCCTAATATTTCTTGCAATTTTTTCGCGTAAACGGGGTCTGGCCGGTCAGGTTTGGCATTATATTGTAACTCTTTCACATGGAAAAACATCTATATCCCTCCTATTCATCTTTACGCTTTAGGATGGCGCTATTTTCTGTTTTCATGTATAAGCCCTAAAAAAATACAACACTCTGTATGAGTGTTGTATCCAAATGAATGACTATTCGGGACATCATTCTTCATGTGCTATCCCCTGTCTGTCTTTCTTTTTCTGCGTCGTACGGCAATCCAAATGAACACTGACGCAATCACCATAATGAGTGCCAGCACACCAATATACAGCCATTTCTGGCCATTCACTTGTGATGGCTGTTCTTCACTGGCACTGTTTGCTTCTGATTTGAGCTGCTGGTGGTTGGTAAACACCTGCTGGCTTGTTGTTTCATTGACGACGGTTGCCGAGTCATCAGTGCTGTTGAGATAGTTGATGACCTCTTTCGTGACGGCCGCGCCTTTACCTTTTGACGGCGCAAAGACTGCCATTGTGTAGCCCGAATCCCAAAGAGATGCTTGGGTAAATGCCACTTGTTTCGTTGTCTCATTCAGCATCTCAAAGCCGGATACATCAAACGAGCCGTTCTTCACTTGCGGCACAAGCAGTTCTGAAGATTTCTCCTTCAGAAGAGAAAATTGATTGATGCTTCCGATGAAAATAAGATTCCGTCCTTTTGTGTCATTCGCTGTTACGTCGGATGATTTCTTCACCGAATATGAATGCTGCGCTTCGCTGCCAAAGGACTCTGTTATGAGAGAAAGCTCCTCTAGCTTCGATTGGCTTACAGCGTCAGGAATCACGATCAGCGCTGCCTTGTCCTGATTTCCGGCGTAAGGAAGCGGCCATTTTTGAAAATCCGCTGACGGAGACATGTCTTTGACGGTGTAAGACAATGTACTGCTTTTATCGATAAAGACCCACTTTTCTTCATCAGTGCTGTTGCAAGGATTGTTTTCCTTTAGCCCAGTTGTGACGAACTGAATATCAATATAGCGGTTTTTTTGCAGCAGCTTAGGATCTACTTTTACCATGGCATGATAAAATCCGTTTTTATCTTCTTTTCCTATATCATCAAGCCGGACTGAGTGCGGTTGGCCGTTGATCATGATCTTCAGCTCTGCCGCCTGGGAAGCGGATTCGTTTTCGGCCGTGGAAGCTTGAATCGTTTCGGATTTTTTCAGCTTAAGCGATAGCCTCGCTGATTGGTTTTCATCTAAAACCGCCGATGCCGGATAAAAATAATGTGCCGAAGATGTTTTGTCAGCTCCAATTGTGATGTCATCCGCTCCAAAGTTCTTGAGGGTCAGCTTATTGCTTTCTTTTTTTTCAGCCTGTTTTAGCTTGTTGATTGAGAGTGTATCGCCGCTGAGCTGGCCTGTGTAAGTCTGATCCGTCATGACACTGATTTTTTCAGTGAGTACGTCGTCAGATGCCGCCTGTGCAAAAAGGACCGGCTGCTCCTTAGCCTCTGCTTTTAACACCCGCTCCGCAAGCAGGAGTTTTTCTCCTTTTGCCTGTAGGTCGGCTTGTTTCATCAGCTTTTTCACCTTTCCGTTCCAATGCTTGTCCACTCCGATGAAGATCGTCGGCTTGTCGATTTTCTTCAGTTCGGATTCCGTGACATACGAAATGGTGACACTGCTGTCCGCCGTTTTCAAATAGCCTTCTGTTTTTACTGCTGCTTCAATCTCCGCCGAACTTGGGTCATCCGGGATGACGATCGCTGTTTCTTCCGCTGTATTTCCCGATTGGGCGAAAGGATAAGGATAATGGTCAAGCGTCGTTCCCTTTGCTTCACTGCTGTCCGCCAGCGTCAGGCGGCTGTCCGGATAAATTTTGATCCAGTTGCCGGACGTATCCTGTCTGACGCAGACGCCCTCTTTCATCACACCGTAAAATGTCAGCGAAACGTTGTGATAGCCTTGGGCAGATTGGCTTTTGTTCAGGTTCAGCTTCAATGTCTTCCGTTTTGAATCACCATTAAGTTTTACCGTTTTGACCGGTTCATCGTCAATGACAGCCGTTAACGATGATGGAGAGATTAAAAGATTTGAAGCCTCGTATTCAATCACCAATTGCTGATTGCCGGAAGAGGCGCCTGCCGGAATCTGATACGTCAGCTCTGCGCTGTCTTTTGCTCCGTACAGTGTCATCAAATCGCTTGTCAGCACCTGCTGTTTGGCTTGTTCTTGGCTGCTTTTCCCGAGAAGCGAACCGCTGACCTGCACCTCTTTGGCTAAAGCCGCTTGTCCGGTCATCGCCAGAAGCATCAAGCTTGTGAGAAAAATCATGATTTGTTTCAAAAAGGTCACCCGCTTTTGTGTTGATTGTATCGTTCTGTTTTGTACCATTTGACCTCCTGCTTGAATAAACGGTGCTTGATTTCTACGAATAAAGAATAGATCACAAGCACAATCCATGCCTGCGAGTATGTAAAGTACATGAGAAATACGATAAAAAAGTTTTGCCTGTTCATTTCTGTTTTCTCAATGCTTAGCGTAATCATGACCTCTGTCAAAAATAAGAAGAACGCCAATATCCAAAGGATCATGGCCAAAAATCCGACCGATAAACGCAAATCATAAAACAGATTCACGACAAATATCGTATTTGACATGATCACGCCAAAGAAAAACAGGAAGTACGTAAAGAAAAAATAAAACAAATCAAAAATGATCCGTTTTCGTTTGAGTTTGAAAAACTGCGCCAAAAATTTCAGCACTACATATTGGTTGCCGCGCGCCCATCTGGTGCGCTGGCGCCACCACACCTTCCACGTTTCCGGCTCCTGCTCCCAAGTGATGGCGGCGGGGAAAAAGCGGATGTGATAGCCAAGGTTATACACCCGGATGGTCAGCTCGGTATCCTCAGCAAGCGCTTTGTCATCCCAGCCCCCGAGCTTTTCGATAATGCTTCTGCGGATCGCGAAGTTGGTGCCCGGGATCGTGGCGATTTTGAACCACTTCCATCTGCCTCCCTGTGCCATCCACTGAAAACAGATCGTTTCGATATTAATAAACTTCGTCAAGAGCGTTTTCGCCGCATTAATGACGCGGAATTTCCCAACAACGGCACCTGCCTTTTCGTCATTCATCAGGCCAAGCACGAGGTAATACACGGCCATTTTCTCAGGTGTGTTGTCTGCGTCATATACACAGATCACATCGCCGCTCGATTCGGCAAAACCAGAATTAAGGGCGGAGGATTTTCCTTTTCCTGCGTGTGGCGGCTTCGTGATCACCATTTTGATGAAATCGTATGTCTCGGAAAATTCATTGACGATGTCACCCGTCCGGTCTGATGAATTGTCATTCACGACGATAATCTCCAGCCGGTCCTTCGGATAATAAAGGTTGACCATCGCCTTCAGCGTCTGCCGAATCACAACCTCTTCGTTATGCGCCGGGATAAGGACACTGACCTTTGGCAGCTCCTTCACATTTTCTCTCCACTTCGGGATATTCCGTTCAAAGGTCATATAGTGGCGGAACCCGCCCTGCATGAGAAACATGTGGTAGAGAAGCATGACCCATATTAAACTGAGCGAGATAAAGAACAGTGTATTACCCAAGGCTTCTTCTCTCCTTAAAAATTCGTTTTTTCAATGTGGCTCTCAAGTAAAACGTATAACTGACAAACATGACAACAAATAAGAGCACGACCGCGGAGAGAATCCATAACGCCTTTTCCAGAGGGGTCTGGCGATGATGATCGAAAAACTCGCCGATGGCGCTTACGCCGTTTTTTACCTGAATCGTTCCGTCACCGCTTGTGTGAATTTCCACTTTGTCTGTTTTGACGGTTTGTTTCGTTTTCTTTAAATCCAGCCATTCACTATCCGGAATGCGTTCCATCTGGTCAACCAGCTCCGGCAGATATTTCATTCCAAGATACGGGTGATAAAATCCCCCGGCTACTCCGCCTTCAAAATCAATCATCTGTGCGATGCGTTCCTCCATATCGCCGAGCGGGTTTTGTTTTGATGTATCGACAAAGCCAATCGTTTCCGGATACAGTGTCATGCCATGCAGCATGGAAGGAGCGGTCACAAATGGAGGTGCGCCGGATGTTTTCCATGTTGTGCCGCTGAGCTGGACCTGGCCGAAAATGCTTGTAAAATACTGTGAGGCGATTTGATAGCCATATTCGGACATCGTGTAATGCGGTGCTTCAAACGCCAGCGGGTAGAGACCCGATGATGTCAAATCCTCAATCGCACGCGTCAGTTTTTGCTTTGTATATGTTTCTTCCTTTTCACGAAATGGTTCTAGATAACTGTTATAGGCTTGTTCGTTCGGAAAATCTTGTTCTTTTTCCAAAATAGACGGGTTGTCTTCGGCATTTCCGGATGTTATCGGCTGATCCGCCTTTGCATCCCAAAATTCAAAGCCCTCGCCTGTTTCACTGTAGCGATAGGCGTGTGTATAGCCGTGAACAATGATGCTGCCGCCCATGCTTTGCAGCTTTTTCAGCACCTTGACCATCTCCGGTTTATCAGCCAAATACACTTTGTCGCCAGTTTCGGGATTCAAGTAAACCGGAATCACCGCCAGAACAAAAGGAACATGCCTCTTATGCAGATATGCACCGGCTTGAAGCAGCAATTTTTCATCAGACATGGGACTGATATCCTCGAGACGCAAATACAATAACGTTGTCCCCGCCTTCTCTCCGAAAGCTTCTCTGAGCTGTTTTGCCACGATCAAATTGTCATTTAACAAATTCGTTAATCCAATGTACACATTCGCTTTTTTTGTTTTCCATATAAAAGAATGTGTTTTGCCGTCACCGGCTTTGAAGGTATAAAGCGACTTTCCTTTCAAGCCTGATACGCTCAGCACGTTAAGCCCGCTCTCCAGAGACACATCAGCCTTTTCCGACCTGCTGTGGACCTGATACACATTTTCTTTGCTGGTCAATGAAAGCCCGGAAAATTGGCTGATTTGGCTTGCGTTATAGCCGATGGCGACAACAGGTGTTTTGACGCTGCTGATCAGGGACACCAGTTTTTTGCTGAGCTTTCTTTTCGTTTGGCCGTAATACATCACATGGTCCTTGCCTTTGAAATCGGACGCTTCCACGTCTGAATCTTTTTTGACAGTCACATGGGATGTAAAGTGGCCCGCAAGCAGATCAAGCATTTTGACGTGTGACGACTCTTTGCCGTCCAAGGTTGAATAGATGATGAGAATGCCGGCATCACGCTCCTTCGCTTGTGCGGAAACTGGAATAGACGCAATAGCTGAAAGCAGAAGCATTGTGATGCAGAGCAGTGTGATTCCTTTATAATTCATTCATCATCATCTCGTTTTCCAGTTCTTCTAAAAAGTGATCAGCTGTTTTGATATCTTCGCGGTAGGGCAAATGGCAGACGTGGAACGTGAGCGACACATACTTCCCATTTTCCAGCTGATACGTGTCCAATTGTTTTTTCAGCTTTGTCAGAACGGCCGGCATATGTTCAGCGGGCGTGTGCGTCAGCACAATCCCGATACGCTCGTCAGAGGGACGGAACTTCTTATCCGTTTCCCGGACGCTTGTCCTGATTTGCTGGCCGACATATTGAAAGAGACGGTCTGTTTCTTTTGCACCGTACAAAGATGTAAACTCTTTGAAGTAATGCATATGGAGCAGCAAAAACACAAAGGAATCGCCGTACCGTTCCGCCCGCTTGATTTCTTCTGAAAGTTCCAGCTTCATCCGGTGCTTGTTATCAAAGCCGGTCACTCTGTCAACAGCAACAAAGCTTTTAATTTCGGATTGCAGCCGTGTAACTGAACGCCTTAGCTCTGCGGCAATGTCATGAATTCTTCCCGCTATAAAAGAAAACAGCAAAAGGGCAATTCCCCACACGACAAGTATTCGCAGCCCTTCCTCAGCCGGAAACAGCGCAGCCTGACCAGTCTGGAAAAACATCATTAAAGTGCCGAGAACAAAAAGTACGATTAAGGTCACTGCCAGCGCGTAAATCGGGCCGAACCATATGCCTGCGGCGATGACGCTAAACGTGATGCAAAGGATCAGCGCGCCTTCCGATTGCTGGGCTGACACATAATAAATAAACAGAGACAGGGCTGCGATGAGCCCTGAAAGATAAACAAATAATTTTTGTGATTCATTGAATGACATTTTCATTAAAAAGCTTCCTTTCGGCTAACAGCGGCAGCAGATTGTCAAAAGAGTGTGTCTGAGTGCCGCTCATATAGCCTCCATAATACGATTTCACCGGATCAAGAATTTCAAAGTCATTCATTCTGTCATATATGGCTTTGGTGACTGAATTGTCTTCATATTGTTTTGTTAAAAACAATACCGCTAATGCGTATACGGATGGCGACTCATATTGAACGGCAGGCTCTTTCGTATCTGCCGAATATCGTCCGTACAGCTTTCCGTGCGCCTGAAATTCCTGCTTGATCCAGTCCGCTAAAACAGCGGCTTTTTCATCTCCTTCCGGCAAGTGCCATGCAGCGTACAGCTGATCTATCAGATTGATTTCACGATCATATGTGTATTGCTTTGTCTCCGAGTGGTATGTCTTTGGCAGGTAGCCATTTTTTAAAGGAGCTGAATAAAGAACATTGGCATTCCGCTGTTCTGTTTCTTCGTCTATGATTCCATTCTTCTTTAAGACAGCTAACGCATCAGGCATGACGTATGAAAGCGTCACATCCTTTGAAGCAGCCTGTGAGTCGTAAAAGTCTGTAAAAAAACCGTTGTTCATATTATATGTCTTCAGCGCCGTACCGATATCCCGTGCTGTTTGCGCGTAGTCGCTCCGCCCCCATTTTGCGGCGGCTTGGTCAAGAGACAGCATAATTCTCATATCATCTATCAGCGCATTCGTCCCGCTCGCCTGGCCGTTTTGAATCTTCCACGTCACTAAGTGATTGCTCATCAGAAAGGAATCAGTCAGGTGCTGATATTGATCCTGAAAATGCGGGGCGTCATTTTTGCTGACCAGAAACTCCATCCATAGGCCGAGAGATTCTGATAAATACGAAGGCTGGTCAGACAAATCCGTTTTGATCAGCCCTTGATCATTCATTAGATTGTGATAAATGAAGTATTCCGCCGGCTGAAGCGGGCTTGCATTCACGTCTGACACCGACTGATTTTGGGCCTTATTTCCAGCTTCAATACACCCTGCGGAAAGTCCGATAGATAAGAAGAATAAGATGACAGCAATTAACACATGCCTCACAGGCAAATCCCCCTTTGTCGCCTGAAGCGAATCAGACGCTCACAAATATATATAGACGAAAGCACGACTGCCATGTTACAAATTACATTTACTATAAAAGAAAAAATTGCGGAATGCTAGCTTTTTTTTCCCTTTTTGAACATTTTAAAAACGGGACCTAAGTCTAATAAAAAACCTGTGCGATATGCACAGGTTTTTCTGTTATTTGTCCAAGCCGAGTTTTTTCAGCTGTTCTGCCAGCGCGTTGTTAATCGGCTCATCTTTATTATTTTGTTTTTTCATATAAGAGGAAACGTCCCGTTTTGAAGCGCGCCCTTTATCTTTGTTTTTTCGTTTTTCGAATACGGACAGCTTCTCTCGGTGACCGCAGACACACGCGAAGGTCTGGCCCTCGCCTTGGCCGCGAAGTTCCATTTTTTTATGGCAGTTCGGGCAGCGCGCGTTTGTTTTTCGGGCAACCGTTTTTCTGCTTCCGCATTCACGGTCTTGGCACACAAGCATCGTGCCGCGTTTGCCATTTACCTTCAGCATCATTTTTCCGCATTCCGGACATGCGGTTCCCGTAATGTTGTCGTGTCTGAAAGTCTGGCTGCTGTTTTTGATTTCTTTTACCGTTTGGTTAGCGTAAACCTTCATGTCTTTAATAAAGGCAGCCGATTTCAATTTCCCAGCGGCGATCGCTGACAGTTTTTGCTCCCATTCCGCCGTTAAGGCAGGTGATTTCAAATCCTCAGGAACAAGCTGCAGGAGCTGTTTCCCTTTAGAAGTAATAAAAATATCTTTGTCTTTTTTCTCTATTAAAAAGCTGTTGAACAGCTTTTCAATAATATCGGCACGCGTTGCCACCGTGCCAAGGCCGCCTGTTTCGCCAAGCGTTTTGACGAGGCCTTTTTCTTCTCCCTGCATAAAGGCGCTTGGGTTTTCCATCGCTGACAGCAGGGTCCCTTCGTTAAAGCGGGCGGGCGGCTTCGTTTGGCCGTTTGTTTCAGTTAAGGCGCGGACGGCAAGAGTATCGCCTTTTTGAAGCGCAGGGAGTGTCTGATCTTTGTCATCCTCCTGCTCGTCATCCTCATCCGCCATATCATAAACAGCTTTCCACCCTTGCGACTGTACGGTTTTGCCTTTCGCCGTAAAGGTTTCTCCGCCAATTTCTGCGATGACCTTTGTTTCCTCATATTCGAATGCCGGCATTAATACAGCAAGAAAACGTTTCGCAATCAGGTCATACAGCTTTCGTTCTTTATCGCTCAGACTGCTGAGCACGAGCGGCTCCTCGGTCGGGATAATCGCGTGGTGATCTGACACCTTCGCGTCATTAACGTAGCCTTTATGAGATTTGATGCCGCGTTTTTTAATTTGATTGACATATTGGGCATACGGTTTTACTTCCATGCCTTCTAGACGGTCTTTTAACGTCGGAACGATATCACTGGATAAAAACCTTGAGTCCGTCCGCGGATATGTGACGAGCTTATGCTGCTCATACAGCTTCTGCAGCACAGAAAGCGTTTCTTTGGCAGAAAATCCGAAGCGCTTGTGGGCGTCGCGCTGCAGCTCCGTTAAATCATATAGCGCAGGCGCAAAGCTTTTTTTCGCTGTTTTTTTCAATTCAGCAATAACCGCTTGCTTTCCATGGAGGCCTTTTAGCAAACGGCTTGTTACATCTTGATTAAACGTTCTCGTTTGCTTTGATTTTTGATCCTGCCACGTCAGCGTCATGCCATCGACTGCCGCGCGGAGGCCGTAATATGGAACCGGTGTAAATGCTTGAATATCCGCCTCGCGCTTCGCAATCATGGCAAGCGTCGGTGTCTGTACACGGCCGCATGAGAGCTGGGCATTGAATTTTGTGGTGAGCGCGCGGGTCGCGTTAATGCCCACAATCCAATCGGCTTCCGCTCTGGCGACGGCAGAATGATACAGGTTTTCATATTCTTTGCCGCTGCGCAGCTTTTGAAAGCCTTCCTTGATCGCTTTATCCGTCACTGATGAAATCCACAGCCGCTTGATCGGCTTTTTGACATTCGCTTTTTCAATGATCCAGCGCGCGACAAGTTCCCCTTCTCGGCCTGCATCGGTCGCGATGACAATCTGATTGACATCTTTACGGGTAAGCTGCGATTTGACCGCGTTGAACTGTTTTCCGGTTTTCTTAATTACCACAAGCTTTAAGGGCTCTGGAATAATCGGCAGATCCTCCAGACGCCATGATTGAAATTCTTTCCCATAGCCTTCCGGATCAGCAAGTGTCACCAAATGGCCTAAAGCCCATGTAACAATATATTGATCACCTTCGAGATAACCATTTCCTTTTTTATGGCACTTCAGCACCCGGGCTAAATCCCGGCCGACTGAAGGTTTTTCAGCTAATACAACTGTTTTTGACATGCTTGATCACTTCTCTTTCTTTCACGCTCATCCTTTTATTATAACAGACTTGAACAAGCACTCTCTAACCGCGCCCGTTTTTCGTGTCAATTTCTGAGAAAATCACGTGAGTGACGGTTTGCGCGTATGGCGATGTTTTGTTAATGAAATCTTCTACCGCTTCAAGGCTTTCTGCGTTGATTTTCAGCATATAACAAGCCGCGCCGGCAATCCGGTAACAAAATTCGATATTCGGCAATGTTTGAATATAGCTTTTGAACCGTTCGTAATCCGCGTTTTTGACGGTTGCTTCCACAATGCAGGAAACGGGCAGCCCCAGTTTTTTCTGATCGACCTCCAGTGTGTATTGCTTAATGATGCCGAACGATTCAAGCTGCCTCACCCGTTCTGTCACGGATGGCGGCGACAGCTTAATTTTTCTGCCTAATTCCCTCATTGACAAACGGCTGTCCTTTTTCAGCTCCTCAATGATATTCAGATCAATCTGATCAAGTTTCATTTCAACATCCTTCTTTTATGATTTTGTTCACATTATCTCGGGTATTTTTGTAAATGACAAGACCAGTTCCCAAGAAAAAGCATATAAAAATGAAAGTTTTCCGAACATTTTCTGAAAGCCGTCATATGGCTCTCCGGATTGTTTATCATATAGTATGAAAACGTGTCCACAAGGAGGGCGATTTATGCTGCAAACACCGATCGGAAGACTACGCACGATGGGTTTTATTGAAGGAATGTCACTCTTAATCCTGCTGTTTATCGCCATGCCGCTTAAATATTGGGCAGGCCTTCCGCTTGCCGTAACCATTGTCGGTTCGGTTCACGGCGGATTGTTCATTTTGTATTTGCTTGTCTTGGCGTATGCGGCCTTCTCTGTCAAATGGCCGCTGAAATGGTCAGCCGCCGGCTTTATCGCCGCTTTTGTCCCATTCGGAAACTTTTTGTACGACCGCGGGTTAAGAAAATATAAATAACAAAAGGCTGGACCTATATGGTCCAGCCTTTCTTATTACAACCACTTTGTCAGCCACGCGATATAGTAGGCGCCCGGAATAAACATCAGCTGGGCGAGGAGTGTCCCCGCTACCCTTGATGTGACCATCGTGACAGAGGTCCATTTTAAATATAAATAGCTTCGTTTTCCCTTTGCCACATCATCGGCAAGGACGGAAACCTTAGGATCAACAAAAATCGCCAGCAGCATCGTCGCAATTCCGTTGATTAAGCCCGATGCCATGACGGCTGTCGTGCTGCGCTCCGGCGCCAGAAGGCCTGCGTACAAAGCCGAAAGCACGCCGATCGTATAAATGGATGTGATCAGCATGTTAATGACAAACAAACGCTTCGGAATCAAGCGAATATGAAATCCTTTTACATACGAAAGAGACGGCAGACGCAAATAGGAAAGGGCATTTTTGAATCCTTGTTTCGAGAATCCCTTTCGAAACACTTGTAAAACGGAGCCGCCGCCGCTCGCCAAGTGAATAATCGCCCGAGAGAAAAGAGCGACAAAAGACGGGAGCAGGACGATGCCCAGAATGGTGCCGACTGTCGATCCAAAAATCAAGAAGCGGAACTGCCCGGCGACAATCGCCAGTGCATTTTTTCCCGCATCATCAATTAAATGTCCGGTAAAGGGCTGCTGCACCATGTTCGACATTCTGGACACGATGACCATGACGTTAAACAGGGAAAGCGCGGACGCAATAAATCCCACACGGGCTCCGGAAAGCCTGGTGGCGTAGGCTAAGGTTTCTATCGAGTGAATCAGTAATAAAAAACAGAAAATAAGCAGTACTTGAGTTGTCATGACATGCACGTTATTCTTCCTCCAATTTCATCCTAGAGATAAGACTGGAAAGAAGACAAAGAGGTTTCAACGCGAAATGTTTTTCACAATAAAAAAAACCGCCGGCATACGCCGAGCGGTTTGTCTTATTCTTTTCTATAGGCAAATAAAGATTATATCATCCGCCAAGTCGGGCGGTTCGATTCAAAAAGCATTGTTCCGAAGAATCATTCTGGAAAGTAAACACCATGGAAATTTCTTGAACACAAGACAACGAAAGCCCTACCTCTCAATCGTCACTGCGGCTCCGAAGCCGCGCCGGTGTGAATTGTAAAACAAAAAAGTCTTTTTTCCATCTCATCGTTAGGGGCGATTTGTTATGAAGGAAAAGAATAAGGGCAGCTGGTTTGCTGCTTGGGAAGCGGTAAAGCTTCTCTCTCTCAAACAGAAAAAAGAAGTTTACTTTCTTTTTTATTTGCTTATTTCTTGCTTAGCTATTCATGATAACATATCGCCCCTGCAATTACAACTTTTTATAAATCGAGTGAGACTGGCGTTTTCTCTCCGGCATTCATTAATCTGATATCCTCCGGCTCAATTTCAAGAATGACCAGGTTCGGGTCATCCTTGCCGTCAAACCAACGATCTAGCTTAGGATTCCAAATTTTGTCCTTCAGTTCTGCCGAATTGTTGATTTTGGCTTTTCCGGCAACCTCGACATACGCGTCGCCAAAGCCTTCACAATCATAGCCTAATAAAATATGGACATTGGGGTTGTTCTCAATTTCTTCCGCTTTATGAGTTTCTTTGCTTGTCGGTGTGTAAATCGTCAGCCCGTCATGGAAAAAAGTCATGTAGCGGGAATGCGGCTTGCCCTTTTGAACCGTTGCGAGCGAGCCTACTTTATGGTGATCTAGAACATCAAGTACTTTTTGTTTCACGTCTTGCTGATTCATTGCGAATCACTCCTTTTTAACGTCTCCGCTGTTACTTTTCCACATCGGGGGAAGATTTAAACAAGAAAATGCACGCTTTATTTTAATTCTTTCCATTCACGCTTCAGCAAGCTGTAATAGACAAGGTCATGATACTTGCCGTTAACGAATAAGCCGTCCCGCGCGATTCCTTCTTCTTGAAAGCCGAGGCGCATCGGAATCGCTCTGCTTTTGTGGTTTCCGACAGCCGCACAGAGAGCGACGCGATTCAGCCCAAGCTCTTTAAAAGCGTACGTGATAATTGTTCGGCAAGCGGCGGTCATGATGCCTTTGCCTTCGTATTCTTGGGCAATCCAGTAGCCGATTTCCGCTTTTCGATTGATCTGGTCTAGATGATGCAAGCCGATCATGCCGCATAGGCTGTCGTCATATAGAAGCCCGGCTTCGATGCTGTTCAGATCGGCATATTCCCGCCGCCAATCCGGAATGATTGTTTCTCTATACATTTCAGCGCTGCTTGGTTTTTCAGCCCAAAACAGCCACTCGCCGAGCCGCTGCTGGTTTTCAATAATGAGTTCGGCAATCCGTTCCGCATCCTTTGGCTCCAATAACCGGATGGTGATGTGTTCATTTACCCTGCAGGTGAACATTGTTTCGCCTCTTTCCTTTTTGAGATGATATAAACTGAAGTGAAATTTAAAAAGACGTAAATGCGCCTTCTCAATCCTTGATATCAATTTGAGATAACAGACGGATATACCTTCTGACAATTCAATCACCCCGATTTTTTGTTGAATCGGGTCTCGTTCAGCAGTGAAAATGAATTTCCGTTTTATAAGTTTCTATAAAAAAATGTATTTTTGCACATAATCCCAGATACTTTTCCCAATCAGTACAACAGTGATTCCAACAAATAAAACCTTTACGTACGCAGCACCATTTTTAATGGCCACTCTCGTCCCCACAAGCGCGCCTATTATCATCGCAATCCCCATAGGGATTCCATAGCGAAAGTCAACAGAACTGAACAACATAAAAGTTATAAGTGCTGCGATGTTGCTTCCTAAATTTAAAACCTTAGCATTTCCGGCGGATTCTACAAAATTAAACCCTAAAAGTAAAAATGAAAAGATGAGAAACGAACCTGTTCCTGCTCCTAAAAATCCATCATAAAAACCGAGTAATAAAGCGGCTGACACAATAAAAAAAGTCATTTTTTTCGTCAATTCTTTAAAGCTGGACTCCATTCCCCAGCCTTTTTTAAAAAGTGTATAGATCGTTACAAGAATTAATAAGACAAGAATGATGGGTTTTAAAAACGCTGATGGTATTAACTGAACCACATAAACCCCGGCTCCCGATCCTATAATAGACAGAGGTAATAATTTAAAAACAAGCCTTTTGTTTATTTGTCCCGAACGCAGGAAGTTGATCGTACTTGTTAAAGCCCCCATCGTAGCTGCTAACTTGTTGGTGCCTAATGCTACAGACGGCGGAAGCCCGACAAATAACAATGCGGGAATGGATATAAGTCCTCCTCCGCCTACCACAGAATCAATAAAAGCCGCAGCAAATCCAGCTGCAATAAGGAATAGTAAAACCTCTGTGCTGATTCCATCCATATTGATTTTTCTCCTCCTATATTTGTATCAATTTATATAAAAGAACAAATGTTAAAAATAACATTTGTTCTTCCGATTATTCGTCATAATGAAGAAGCGATGGTTTGCTCACGGAATAATTTATTGAACAACGAGAAATTTGTGTCAAAAAATACATTTTCTTGAATGCTTAATATCTCTTCATGATTTGATGGAATACATGCCTCTTTGGCAAACGAAGATAAAGTAATGATACGTCCACTCATTGGATCAATGATCTTTGTTCCTTCTAAGCTTTGTTTAGGAGGAAAGTAGAAATGAGCTGATAGACATGGATCATCATTTTTTCTTACAGGAATGATCTGATGTATCAGCCCTTTTTCCTCAAAAATCATTTCACCCGGTTGGGCGATTGTAATGTCCTTAACTAATAAACTTTTATTCATAATCTGATATTTAATATTGATTAAATGTCCTGACAGCACATAAATGATGGCAGAATCATCATGAATATGAATGTCTGATCCTTTAAACCAGGTCATGATCAAGGCCCCAACCTGACTTGTTCCTACTTTCTGTCTGAAATAATTTCCTTCATAATCGTCAGGTACTTCATGAATATACCTTTTCATTTCTTTTGATGAAATTTTTATTTTAGAGACGTCTTCGACTAATTCTTTAAAGATAGGAGTTTTAGTCTCATATTTTTTAATAATTGTCTTTATCATCTCCACTTTATCTTCTCCTTTCACCATTAAAATCCTCTAATCCGGCGATGAATAGGGTCATAGTTTTTTCCAAACTTATTGACATCTTCAATCAAATAAACCCTATGCAATTCTCGATCTTCATGATTAAAGGTAGGTCTAAAAGGAGCTCTTCCATGAGCTGATAGATGGTTGTTTATGATAATCAATGATCCAGGTTCTAATTCAATTGCTTCCCTAACCATATCCAGGGCAGACTGCAGTGCTTGAGCAGCTGCCATCCCCGCCTCTGTTTCGCTCACTAATCCATCCTGCCTAATTCTTAGAGAAGGCCGACCCTTTACGATAGAAAGTAAAGGCCGTTTGAATTCCTGTTTTTTATCAGCGCCGAAGTGAGGCGGAATCGGAATGGTGTACTGCGGTTTCTTAAGCTCTATCATTTGATCTTGTGATAGAAGATGTAACGCTCTTTCAACATTGGAAAGGTATGTATATCCCCCTTTGACATTATTGACACAGTATAATGAAATGAAATCCGGAGGTGTTTGGATGTAAGGCAGTTCAGTGTGAAGGTCAAATTTATTCCAAGTAAAATAGGCAGTAGTGTGTTGTGCCTCCTCTGTTTTAATAGGTTTGTTGGCCATAATTAAACTTCCTTCATCAGCATGAGCAAAAGGATCACCAACCAAACTCGTCAACAATAAGAGAAGTTCGTCACATTTTGTTTGTGGCAGGTTCTTCAGTAAAAGGTAACTATAATCGGAATTCACAAATTCGAGAATATGATCTTTTAATTCAGGCGGAATAAGTTTCTTTTGCATATTGATTTGGCTTATTGCCTCTTCATTTTGTTCCTTATTGCTTTGAGAATAATGAATCTTTTCTACTAAAGCAAACAAGTTTTGTTGGTCAGATGGTGAAATTGACACAAGTTTTCCTGAATTTAAGGTTTCAACAAACATTCGAATTCCCTCCTGCATTTTTATTCAGATTTCATTTTACATATTACACCATTACAGGGAATAAATAAAATATTATTTTGATTTTTTAAAATGTTTAGTAAATAGATCTCAATCGTAAGCTTACTCGTGACGGATACGTAAACTGCTATTCTAAATATAAAGTTAATGCGGCCATTCCTTATAACAATAAAAAAAGGCCCAAGTCTGGCCTGATCACCTTATTATAGGTTTGGAGCTTATCAAGCCAGCCTTCCTCACTACGAAGTGCTGTCCCGCTGATGTTTATCCATCATGACTTTATGATTGCCACGCGCTCTTCTTACCGCACCCCAGATCCCACCAAAAGTACACCTTTCCTCTACTCTCTCTATCTGCAAAATCTGCGTTTTCCCCATTAGCCTGATCCTTCTGTTTTTTCCACAAAAAAAGGATGGGCTGTTAAGCCACATCCTTATATTCTTGGATCGGTAAAGATATCATGTTTATCTGTGCTTGTCGATGACATTTCCGTCACCACGGCTCCTTCTTCTCCGGCCTGGAACCAATGCTTTGTGTCCGGTGGAATTGTGTATTGCCCGCCCGGTTCAAGCTCTATTTCGTGCCAGACCGTATAGTGTTCTCTATCCTCCTGCGGCGGGAGAACCTTTGGAAGCTGCGTTTTTTCGCCTTCTACGTAAAGATACACTTTTCCGTAGCGGCAGCGGAATGTCTCCTGCTTGCCTTCCTGGCCGTCAACCGGCGGATGGCGGTGTTCCGGGCAAGTCTGTCCCGGAAACAGCACCAGTTCTTTTGAACAATAACGGTCTGTATTGACATAGACGAAGAGCTGGAGCCCAACTTTTCTTTCTTTTCCTAAGCCGTAGTCCATCAGCTGGATTTGTTCAACTTCTTCATCGGTTAATACAATGCCGGCTTTTTGGTAATAGCTGTTGACTTCCTCTTTCGTGATGCCCATGTGTATCACTCCCTCTTACGTCGTTACAAAGTCTCCGCCGTTCACATGCAGCGTCTGGCCTGTCATGTAAGATGACTCATCTGATGCCAGCAGCACATAACAGCCGACGTGCTCAACAGGCTGACCCGGACGGCCCATCGGCGTATTTTGCCCAAATTGGGCGACTGTATCTTCAGAGAACGTAGATGGGATTAACGGTGTCCAGATTGGCCCCGGCGCGACTGCGTTGACGCGGATGCCGTCTTTGACAAGGGCCTGCGCCATTGATCTCGTGAAAGCATTGATCGCCCCTTTTGTCGCTGTATAATCAATCAGCGTCGGGTTTCCGCGATATGGATTGATGGATGTCGTATTGATGATGGCGCTGCCCGGTTTCAAGTAGTCAATTGCTTTTTTAGTCAAATAAAATTGAGAATAAAAGTTGGTTTTGAATGTGCGGTGAAGCTGTTCGCTCGTAATGTCTTTGATGCTTTCCTTCGGATGCTGTTCACCGGCATTGTTGACAAGGATGTCAAGACCGCCAAGTTCCTTGACCGTTTGTTCAACCGCTTCATTGCAAAATTCCTCTTCGCCTACGTCACCAGCGATCAGCAGGCATTTTACGCCCTCTTGCTCTACACGCTTCTTCGTCTCTTCAGCATCCCCATGCTCATCCTTATACACAATGGCAATGTCAGCGCCTTCCTTGGCGTAAGCGACGGATACCGCGCGTCCGATCCCGCTGTCGCCGCCTGTAATGAGCGCAACTTTTCCTTTTAATTTGTCCGCTCCTTTATAATTCTCGTACTCATACACCGGACTGGGATTCATTTCGCTTTCGATTCCCGGCTGGCGATTTTGGGCTTGGGCCGGAAGTTCTTTTGGATAATTGGCCATGATAATTCTCCTCCTTTGTTTTCATGTCTATTTGTTGTGTACCTCGCCCGTTCATTGGATAAACATGGATTAGCACCTTCACATTGCTTTATCAGAAAAATGTTTCACATGAAACGCTAGGAGGAAATAACTTGCAAAGGAGGTTGCGGTATGATGAACATGCTTTCTAAAACATTCAGCAAGCCAAAGGGCATATTCGGCATGATTGCCGGGTACATCATGGCTGCTGAAAATCAAACACTGAATCAGTGGACAATAGATCAGCTGGGGGTCACACGCGGGGACAGCATTTTGGAAGTGGGGTTTGGGCCTGGATACTGCATGCAGCAGATGCTAAAACGTGAAAAGGACATCCGGCTTGATGGCATTGATGTGTCAGAAACGATGATGAAGCTGGCCGCCCGCAGCGTAAAATCGAAGGGTGTGCGCTTGATGCAAGGAAACATCGAGACATTCCCTCTTACCGACTCGTTTTATGATAAAGTGATTTCCGTTAACAACTACACCATCTGGAATGACCAGACAAAAGGCGTAAAACAGATTTATCGGGCGCTAAAGCCCGGCGGCAAAGCAGCGATTACGATGCAGCCGCGGGAAGCGGATGCGAGTCCCGAGAAAACCAAATCATTTGGAAAACAGATGATTGCTGATTTCAAAGCAGCCGGCTTCGAAGACATTGATATTCAATTTAAAAACATTAAGCCTGAGCTTTCCGTCTGTGCAACTGCAAAGAAGCCCGCCACATAAGTGGCGGACTTCTTCTTTTATGAATGAACGGCCTGCTTGCGCAAAACGTCTTTTTTCACCTTGCCGAGGTTATTTTTCGGCAGTTCGTTCACAAACTCAACTTCAGGTATTTTATAAGCGGACAGGCGTTCTTTACAATATGCGATGACGTCCTCTTCTGTTACACGCCGGCCGCCGTTTGTTACGACAAACGCTTTTGGTTTTTCCCCGTACAGCGGGTCTGGTATACCGACCACCGCTGTTTCAAGGATTCCCGGGATCTGCTGGATGACTTCCTCAACCTGATCCGGATAGACATTGTCTCCTCCGTAAATAATGACATCCTTGTAGCGTCCAGTGATGAAAATAAAACCATCTTCATCTACATAGCCTGAATCTCCGGTTTTGAACCAGCCGTTTTGCAGTACTTTCGCTGTCGCTTCAGGATTATCTTCATAGCCTTTAAATAAGAATGGGGTATGAACAACGATTTCACCGATTTCTCCTTGAGAGAGTTCTTCTCCCGTCTGAGGATCTTCGACTTTGACTTTAACACCTGCCACAGGTTTCCCGGCAGATGCCGCTTTATCCATCCCCATATCAGGCATCCATGTGCTGATTCCCCAAGCCTCAGTGCTTCCATAGCCGTGCGCGAGCGGAATGCCGATATCAAGATAGCGGCGGATCAGGCTGCTCGGCACTTTTGTTCCGCCTGTCATTAAAATAACAAGCGAAGATAAATCGGTTTGGTGCGTTTCCCATGCTTCTAGCAAATACGTGTAAAACACGGGAAGGGCCATCACGGTTTGAATCTTTTCTTCCTCAATGATTTTCAGCATATGAACTGGGTCTTGATCCTTCGTAAAAAAGAAGGTCGTTCCTGCGAAAGTTCCCAGCATGATGCAAATGAGCGCACTCGTATGATAAATCGGATGGCACGCGAGAAAACGCAGGCCCTTCATACGTTCGGTTGAACTTTTGGATCTCGTTACGTATCTATATATGCCGCCATGTGTGATCATGCATCTTTTCGGGTTTCCTGTTGTACCGGACGTAAACATCAAAAGCGCTGTATCATCAGGGGAAACCATTTCAGTTTCGGGCAAATGATCAGCACCGGCAAACAGAGCTTCAAATTCAGCAGACGTTTCGTAAGCTGTTCCTGTTTCCATCGTGATACGCAATGAGGATAGTTCAGGAAGAACTTCATCCAGTTTCTCTTTAAACTCCGCTCCGTAAAACAGAGCTTTCGGTTCACTTGCTTTTAAAATGCCTGTCATTTCATATGGCTTCAGCTGCCAGCTGACAGGTACGACAACAGCACCTATTTCAAGCGCGGCGAACATAATAGTTGATGCGGGATGTCCGTTTTTGCAAAGCAACGCAACACGGTCGCCCTTTTGAATTCCTTTTTGCAGCAGGGCATTCGCCAGCTGATTCATCCGTTTACGGTAACCTGCATATGTCAATGTATGGTTCCCGCTTTTTACAGCCTCTATGTCTTCGCTATCTGGCATGTCATGCAGAATCAGATGCTGTAATGTTTCCATATCTTCATCTCCTATATACTCTTTAATCTTCAATAATTTGTTAGATTTTCTTCCTCACCTCACCCATTTTAACCCAAAAAAGATAACTTGTAAAACTATTTCAATTTGGAACTATTCCATTGATGAATGATAAAATAGTCCCGCATTTTGTTATTTTGTGCCTCGTCCACATGAAAACACACGCCAATTTTTTGACGTGTGCCATGCAGGATTACAGTATGTTTTTTTCTTTCATCCACGTGAAAAATATGCGGTTTAACCGCTGGTACAGCTCTTGCTCCCCATCTCCCTGAAACCCCGCCATACTCTCTCCGCTCTCGATAATGGCAGAGCTGATCGCGCTTAATATCTCCGATCCTTCAGCGGATAATGACCCAGGCGCCATCATCATGAGAATGCGTGTCATGCTGAGGGTATTTCCGTCCATGCCATTCACTTCATAAGATGTGCTGAGATCATATATTTTGAAAAAAGGCAGGACGATTTCATCATTTTTGAGATGATAAAGCGCCATGTTGGTCCCCGGGATTCCCAATCCCCCTTGTTTCTCCCGCTCGGCCAAGAAAGTCGCGGCTTTTTTAGGATCACGAATCAAGCCCTCCTTCTTCAGCTGCTGAAATAGCTTTAACAAGAGCATGTCATGATTGGATTTCGTTTTGATGTGAGTAAGTGAAAAGTGGCGCAGCACTTCTTGAATGACGGCCATATACCTCCCCATGCTTTCCGCCGCTGCCAGCATGTCAGGTGTGTCAGCTTGCTGTGTCTCTTCCCTCGGGCTTCTTTTTTTCTCAAGAATGAGCGGAATTTTCCGCTTGATATATTGCTTTACCTGGTTTGCGTCTTCCTCATTTAAAAGCGGACTGACCATCATATAATCAATGTTTTCGTAAGGAATCGGAACGGTGGAAACGATCATATCATAGGCTTGGACGTCCTTGCCCTTCAGTTCGATCAAAGATGACATATCAAACGATTGAATTTCAGGCAGCTCTTTCCTCAGTCTGGAAGCAAGCATTTTCGAAGAGCCGATCCCGCTTGAGCAAACGACAAGCGCTTTCACTTTCGCTTCTTCTTTTTTGATTTCAAGGGCAGAGCCGAAGTGAAGGACGATAAAAGCGATCTCATCATCAGAAAAGGACATGCCCGGAAAATACTTTTCCACGCCTTCTTCAATCGCCATATAAAGGAGAAAATAATCGCGCTTAATCTGTTCCTTCATCGGATTGTATATGTCGATATTTTCTTTTATGCGGCTGACGGCGGGCTCCAAATGGGCGATTAGCCCTTCATATAAAGAATAGTTTTTGGTGAGATCCATTCTGATTTTGCCTGAAATAAAAGCAATGAGCCGCTTGGTTTGCAGCGCTGTTTCCAGTTCGATTTCCTGTGCTTTGTATTCTGTTTTGTATTTGCGGTTGGCGCTTCGAAGATGGATTGTGATATAGCCGACCTCCGCCTCAGGGATTGTTACACCGAAAGCACGTTCAAGCTCGCCAGCGATTTCAAGAGCGGAGCTGTATTCCTTCGCATTCTTCAATTCCTCAAGCTCATTTGCCTCCATGGTGATGGTTTCTCCAAGCTTGATCCGTTCGATCGCAAACGTCAAATGCACGACAAGCGCGATATAGGAGCTGTCGGACAATGAAAAGGCGATTTCTTCTTTCAGCTGAAATAGCATACGCTCCATTTTTAACAGCTCGCCTTTGCTGACAACGCCGAACATTTTCTCTGAAGAATCGGCTTTACCTTTGATATTTAATTCAACCGCTTCCAAAAACATTTGGATGTCGAGGCGGTTCACAATCAGGTTGCCGACAATTTTACGTTTCGCATTCTCCGGCCCTATGAGCTGGATGCCAAAGCCTCTTTTTCGGATCAGTGTCAATCCAAAGGGAGAAATCCATTTCTCCAGCTCGTCTAAGT
This sequence comes from Bacillus sp. K7, assembly GCF_053903245.1. Classification (NCBI taxonomy): domain Bacteria; kingdom Bacillati; phylum Bacillota; class Bacilli; order Caryophanales; family Bacillaceae; genus Bacillus; species Bacillus sp. K7. The sequence continues at coordinate 468,700 of NZ_CP096406.1, read as the reverse complement.
CATAGCTAACCGTGGCATTCGTCACCTGCAGATCATGTGCAAGCGTGTACAGCTTGACGGGTTCCTGAGACTCTAATAACGAACAGAGAATGAGCAGTTTCCGTTCGTCCGCGCTATATTCATGCTGTTCATAAGATAAATCGGTAAGCAGCTTTTGTTTATCCTCGGGGCTTCCCACTGCCTTCAATCCTTTGCCGGCCTGTTTATCGAGCGTAAGCCCGACGGTTTCCATCAGCGGCTTAATTGATTTGAGCTCCCTGTGGATGGTTCTCGTGCTGACTTCCATCAGCTCGGCAAGTTCAGTTACGGTTACATATCGGTTTTGTAATAATAAGTGCTTTAAAAGCTTTTGTTCTCTGGCAGTCATATACATAAAAAGGCCTCCTAGACAGTCTGATGTGCGGATGAAGTCGCAAGGAGATACAAGAGAGGAATAAGAGAGGTTTTCTTTATAATATAAAACGCTTTCAAACGAGATTCAATCACTTAAAAATGGGAATTTGGCACTAAGCGGTGTGACAATATTGAAAAAGCACCAGCCGCGAAGCTGATGCTTTTTGTTAACGTATATCGTAACCCTGTGAGGCTGCATACATGCGAAACCATTGATCCTGATCAAGTTGTTTGTCAGCGCATTTACAGCGAAGGGTATGTTAATTCGATTGAAATTGCTTTTTCGCTTTCTCAACAACATAGTGGCTGCCGCCGCGGTCCTTCACATCTTGGATCATCATGGCGACAAGCAGGTCTTTGTTTTTGTAATCGTAGCCGACGAACCAGCCATTTTCCGTGCCGTCTTTATCATCTTTTGACGTTTTCAGCTCGGCTGTTCCAGTTTTTCCGGCAACGGTGATTCCTTTCACGACAGGCTGATAGGCTGATCCGCGCTCATCTTCCACAACGCCTCTCAGACCTTTTGTAATGTCTGCCGCTCCTTCCTTCGTGACCACTTGCTTGTGCCAGACATCAGCTGTTTGTGAGTCTTTTTTGATCAGCGTCGGTTTGACAAGATCTCCGTTGTCGACAAATGGCGTGTAAGCAGCTGCCAAGTGAAGCGGAGACATTTGCATTTGCCCTTGCCCGTATCCTGTATCCGCAAGCAGAATGTCTGAATCGAGTTTGCCATTTGCGATAGACGATTGCTGGATCGGGAATTCATACGGAACGTCCTCTGAAAAGCCGAACATTTTCAAGCCTTTTGTCAAGTTGTCTGCTCCTAAATCAAGCGCGTTCTGTGCGAAATAAATATTATCCGATGTAATGAGGGCATTTTCCAGATCAACTTGCTGAAGGCGCTCAGACACACGTGTCACTGAATAGCCGCCCCAGCTCGAATCCTTTTGCCACTCTTTACCTTTGATTGTTTTCTTCTCATCCGCTTTTAGGGTGCCGTTTTTGATTCCAATGGCAGCCGCAATCGGTTTAATTGTAGAACCCGGTGCGTATGTTTTGTTGAATTTCGCAGAAAACGGATTGTTTTTATCGTTGTTTAGTTTTTTCCATTCCTTATCGCTCCAGCCGAAAATAAATCCGTTTGGATCATAAGACGGCGCACTGACAAGCGCGAGTGTTTCACCTGTCTGCGGCTGCAGCGCGACTGCCGCCCCGCTGTCATCCTTCAGTTCATCAAACAGCTTCGTTTGCGTTTTGATATCAATGGTGAGGTGAAGATCCTCTCCGTCCTTCGCTTTCTTTTCAGCGATGACTTCGCCTGTTTGCGGGACGTAAATTTTCCATCCGGTTGTGCCTCTCAGTTTGTCCTCATACACATTTTCAAGTCCGGTGATGCCGAAATGAGACGTATCGCTGTAGGCTCCGTCTTTCTTTTTCTTTAATTCTTCCGCAGTGATGGCGCGGACATAGCCTGTCAAATGGGCTGTCTTTTCGCCATACGGATAGTAGCGGGAGCCGACATTCGTTCTCGTTACGCCTTGTAATGACGTCGCCTCAGACACTAACTTTTCCTGATCCGGCTTGACCTTTTTGACCGGCACAAATGAATCGTCTTTCACCCAGCCTTGATCAAGCTTTTTCTTGATATCGTCTTCAGTCAAATCAAGTTTTTTCGCGAGCTCTTTGATGACTTTTTCTTTTTTATCGCCAAGCTCTCCGGGAACAATTCCGATTTCCGGAACATCTGTATTGATGGCTAAGCCTTTCCCGTTTTTATCGTAGATTTGGCCGCGTTTTGGTTCCACGCTGGCGATTTGCACTGTTTTATCGTCAGCCAGCTGCTTGAATATAAACGACGGGTTCCAATCTATATTCCATGACTCCTCATCATCTGTTTTTTCTTTTTTCAGCACAGCGGTATTTTTGAAGCTGACTTTTCCAGCATTTGTATCCATGCTGACTTTATACGGAATGTGCTTCATCGTCTTGTGGTCTTTATCGTCCTCATCCACTTCTCCCGCGGTGACTTTCAGATTTTTGACGCCTGCCTGCTCATAGATGGTTTTATACCTATTGACGAAATCTTTTTTTGAGATTTCTTTTTTGACATCTTTGGTCAGGCTTTGATACATGTCATCGAATTGCTGATCGTTCCACTGTTTCACGAATGCTTCCATGCGATCTTCTGGTGAATCTGTTTTGGAGCACCCGATGATTCCAATCAATCCGATACATAGAAATACTAGTAGAATACACTTTTTCAACATGACTTTCCCCTGCCTTCCATTTGTTATTTTCTCTTATATGAATTGGTGCGCGCAAGATGTTTTTGAAAATGAAGGAAAAGCTTCACCGTTTTTGCAGAATTGTCCTGCCGTTTGCTGTAGACTATTTGAATAGAAGGAAAGAAGGGATGAGATGGTCAGAGAGGCAGCCATGCTATACATTAAAGAAGGGCTTGAACAAGAGTTTGAAGAGGCGTTCCGGCAAGCAGTGCCGATCATTTCCGGCAGGAAGGGCTATATCACGCACTCCTTATCAAAATGCATGGAAGAAACACATAAATACCTGCTGCTTGTGGAATGGGAAACACTCGAGGACCATACGGAAGGCTTTCGCGGTTCTTCAGAGTATCGAGAGTGGAAAGCCTTGCTTCATCGGTTCTATACCCCGTTCCCGACGGTCGAGCATTTTCAGGATGTGTAATAGATTTATATAATATGAAGGGTAAAACCGATGAGAGAGACAGACCATACGAAAACGGCGGTATAAATATTAAACGCACCCGAGCCGTCGTTTTCTTTTTTGCGCTCTTCAAGCCCTTGCATAAACATGACAGCGCCCAAAAAGACAAGCATGACCGATTGGATAACAGAGGTATGTTCCGTATATTTAAAAGCAACGAGCGCCAGAATAATAATGATAACTGCAAAAGACATTTTAAAAATCCGAAACAAAAGGACCATCCTTCCTTATATACGAAATATTGAACGTTATGGCTATATTTGCCTAAGCCCTCCATTATTCTAGCGCACTTTTTTTGTCTGTAGAACAGGAGACAGGGAATTTTAAGTTTCTTTTAATGTTTCGATTACATAAAAACGCGCCTTATGACAAGGCGCGTTTTCTATGAAACTGACAGTTCTTGATAACCCAACTTGTGAACAGCTTCAGCCATCGCTTGATAGCCTTTGCTGTTTGGATGGACCCCATCAAAGGACAGATATTCCTGCTCATTTCCTTTGAAGATGCTGTAGGCATCCGCGATTTTGACATGGGGCGCTGATGCAAGTGTTTCTAAATGAGAATTAAAAGATGTGATCCATTGGCCAGCGATGTCTATGCTTGGAAACGGATTGTATAAGTTGAACACACGGATGGCGTACGGGGACGGGTTTTCTCCTTTGATTGCGGCGATTTTCGCAATCATCTTTTCAAAGTTTTCATGGCAATGGGCGGATGCTCGGCTGAAAATCGTTTCATCTTTAGACGTTTGGTAAGCAAAGACTGAATCGATCAGATCATTTCCGCATCCTGTGATGGTTATCATGCCAGCAGCTTGAATGCATTTTTGCACATGGGGATGTGACAGGAGCCCCAGAATTTCTTCTGTATTTAAGCCTGATTTAGCAAAGATGGAGATTGCCGTTTTTGTTTTCAAGTCAGCATCCATCATGTCTCCCAGACGTTGGACGAAGCCGGGAGAAAACAGCCCGGAGCCTCTCCCCGTCGTCAAAGAATCCCCCAGTGCTGTGTATCGAAGCACCATGTTCTTTCCTCCACTCTTGAACGTCGATACGTTAATGTACGCAGCGGAGAAAAGATCGGCTACTTATGAATACCCTATTTTTCTGGAAATCTGCATAGCGGCATTCTTCACCTTTTCTGTTAAATAAGGAAGCCTATCTTCTGTAAATCTCGCTTCAAAGCCTGCAATGCTGATGCCGGCTGCCACTTGCCGCTTATGGTTGAAGATCGGGGCGCCGATGGCCGCAGTATAGTTTTCGAGCTCTGAATAGCTGACGGTATAGCCATTTTGCACTGAGGCATCAATCTCTTGCAGCAGTTTTTCCGGATCGGTGATGGTTCCGGCGCCAATGGAAAGAAGCTCTGTTTGTTTCATGTATGTTTCAATCTCTTCTCTGGGAAGAAAGGACAATATGCTTCTCGCGCACGCGCCTGCATACAGAGGAGAACGCCTGCCGATCGCAGTGTACAGCCGTACAGTCTGTGTTCCTTCGATTTTCTCAACGTATATCGCTTCATTGCCGTCCCTCATGATCAATTGCACGGCCTCATCCACTTCCCGGCACAGCTCTTCCATCACCGGTTTTGCTATTTTTCTGATATCCAGCCTGTCAGCGACAATCTGTCCGAATTCCAAAAACACCAGTCCCAGCGAATAAGCGCCGGATGAATCCCGATTGAGGAACCCCATTTCCTCTAAAGAGCTGACCATCCGGTGAACAGATGTTTTCGGCATTCCTGACAGTGACACTAATTCACTTAAGGTCAGGTTTGGTTCATGCAAAAACAAATTTAGCAGAGCCATAGATTTGACTACGGTTTTGTTTTTATTCTGCATCATTCATCCCCTTTGTTATGTCAGCCATTCCATCTTCATTCTCGTTTTCAGTTCTTTTATATGCTGTTCCCGTTCAATCGCAAGCGCTTCCGCTTCTTGAAGGGATACAGGCTCAAACTGGACGTGCTCGCCCGGCATGATTTGCGAGACAATCGGAAGATCAGCCGATATGATGTGCGCGATCCTCGGATAGCCGCCGGTCGTTTGCCGGTCTGCAAGCAAAATAATCGGGTTTCCGTCAGGCGGCACCTGAACGGTTCCAAACGAAACGGCTTCTGACACCATCTCAAGCGGCGCCTTCAGTTGGAGCGGTTCTCCTTTGAGCCTGTAGCCCATACGGTCGGACTGCGGTGTGACACGAAACGTTTCTTCATAAAAACGCGTTTTCGACTCCTCTGTGAAAAAGCCGAATTGTTTTCCTTCCAGCACACGAATAATGGGATTCTTTTTTAATGGCAGAAACCTGCCGCGGCTGACCGACCATTTCGGTGCTGCAAATTCCCGCTTTCCAAGCTGTGGGTTTAATTGGGATAGGATGGTTTGTGAAAGAGATGACAGTTCTCCAATGAACAGTTCATCTTCCTTCTGAAGCGCTCTGCCATGAAGTCCGCCGATGCCTGCTCTGACGTACGTGCTTTTGCTTTCCATGACGTCAGGCACATCGAAGCCGCCGGCTGCCGCTAAATACGCACGGCTGCCAAGTTTGCAAGGACCAAAACTGACTGTGCTGTTTTCCTTGATGAGCACAGGCTTCCATAAAGGCGCTTCCTCGTCATTAATACGCAGCGTAAAGTCAGCCCCTGCCACCGCAATCAGCGTTTGTTTTGAAAAATAAAATGACGGACCGGGCCCCATCAGCGTAATTTCAAGACCGGCTTCATTTTCACTGTTGCCGATGAGCAGATTGGCAATGCGAAGCGAAACCGTGTCCATAGCGCCGCTTGCCAGGACGCCGTATTTTTGATAACCCGTTCTGCCTATATCCTGAACCGTTGTGAGCAGTCCGGGCTTTAACACTTTCATGCTCAATTGGACTCCTCCTTATAGGCGTGATAGTCTTCTTCTGAGATGCGGACGAATTTCACAATGTCTCCCGCCCGCAGTAATGTCGGCGGGTTTTCCTGCGGCCGAAAAAGAGCCAGCGGTGTTTTGCCGATCAGCTGCCAGCCGCCCGGCGTTGAGATCGGGTAAACGCCTGTCTGCAATCCCGCGATTCCGACTGAACCTGCGGGAATTGAAGGCCTTGGGGATGATTTTCTTGGAGCGGCAATGTGCTTGGACATCCCGCCTAAAAAGGGAAAACCGGGAGCAAAACCTAGCATATACACCACATATTCGCCGCTCGTGTGAATGTCAATGACTTCCTCCGGAGAGAGCTGATTGAGCTTCGCCACCTCTTCTAAATCGGGCCCGAATTCACCGTCATAGCATACGGGAATTTCTACAATCCGGCGGCTGTTTTCATAGTCTTTGGCTATTTCCTTCAGCCGCTCTTCAACATCAAGCTTTACCTTTTCAAAAGGAGAGCTTATCCCTTTAGGCAATTGCTTGTACACTTCATACATATCATAAAATACCGTTAGACTTGTAAAAGCCGGGATACACTCAATGAATCCCGGAAATGGCTGTTCTTCTATCATAGCGGCCGCGGCATGGACAAGGCCGTTTACCTGTTCGTTTATTTCTTCTCCGAATCGGATCATCATCGCAGAATCACCGAGCTGTTCGATTTGACATACAGTCATCTTTCTCACCTCTTTTATTTCTCGTTCATCAGGAGGACGAGAGGTTACAGCACCGCAAGCGACTCGTCTCGAATATCTGTGATGAGCATATGCCCCGGCGCATGCGTGATGACCATTTCAGGTTTTACATTCATAGCCACAGCTTGCGGGGTTACACCGCATGCCCAAAAAACAGGAACCTCTCCTTCACGAATGGAAACGGCATCTCCGAAATCCGGTTTGTCCAGTTCCCCAATGCCGATTGCTCTCGGATTGCCAATATGAATCGGCCCGCCGTGCACAGCCGGAAAACGCGAGGTCACTTGTGCGGCCCGTACAGCCAGCTGTTCTGGAACGGGTCTCATGCTGACAACCATCTTTCCTTGAAACGCCCCCGCCGGAACACAATCGATATTCGTTTGATACATCGGGACGTTTGTCCCCTCATCAATATGCCGGACAGCTATTCCATTATTGATCAGCGCCTGTTCAAAAGAAAAACTGCATCCGATCAGAAAACCGACAAAGTCATCCTCCCAGTATGGCGTGATATCAGATACCTCTTCCGTCAAGATGCCCTGCCTATAGATACGGTACTTCGGGAAGTCCGTCCTAATATCAGCATCCGGCGCGGCCTGAGACGGCACAGGCGAACCTTCATCCGTCACATCCAGCACAGGGCATGGCTTTTGATTCCGCTGGCAAAACAGCAGAAAGTCAAACGCAAGGTCTTTTTTCAAAATCACAAGGTTCGCTTGGGCATAACCGCCGGCTATGCCTGCGGTCGGCCCGGTTATTTTTCCCTCTCGTATCAAGGCGCGTACATCCTTCGGCGCCATTTTATTTAATTGCTCCACCTTTATCAGCTCCACAATTTAGGAAGTTGTGTAAATAACGTGTAGATGCCCATTACAGCCATTACAACCACAACAAGTGCACCTGAAACGGTCAGCCAAAGCGGATGCTTATAATCACCGATAATTTTTTTCTTATATGCGGCAATCAGAAGCGTTCCGAGCGCAATCGGCAAAATTAAGCCGTTCAGTGACCCGACAAGCACGAGGATTTTCGCAGGCTGTCCGATTGTGACAAAAGCTAACGTAGAAACTACGATAAACCCGATAATAATCCCGCGCGAATTTTTTTCAATTTTTGGAGAAAAGGTTTTAAAGAACGAAACCGATGTATAAGCCGCCCCGATAACAGATGTAATGGCAGCGGACCACATGATCAATCCGAAAATTTTATAACCGACATTTCCAGCAGCCAGCTTGAAGACAGAAGCCGCCGGATTGCTTTCATCGATGTGCAGGCCTTTTGAAACAACCCCAAGCACAGCAAGAAAAAGAGCAATACGCATGACAGATGTAATTAAAATGCCGACAACTGAACTTTTTGTCACCTGCGGGATGGATTCCTTCCCTTTAATTCCAGCATCCAGCAAACGGTGTCCTCCGGCAAATGTGATATAACCGCCGACAGTTCCGCCCACAAGCGTGACAATAGCAAAAATGCTGATTTGCTCGGGCGCAATCGTATTTGCTACAGCCTCGCCAACAGGCGGAGCTGTTGTAAACGCGACATACAGAGTTAAAAGGATCATCACAAAACCGGCAATTTGCGTAAAACGGTCCATCGCTTTTCCAGCTTCTCTAATTAAAAAGATTAAAATGGCAACAACAGCACTGATCAAAGCGCCTATTTCCGGTGTAATGCCAAACAGCACCTGAAGTCCCAGTCCGGCACCACCGATATTCCCAATATTAAAAGCCAGTCCTCCAAGCACGACGAGAGTGGCAATGAAATAACCCAATCCCGGAAGCACCATATTCGCAATTTCCTGGCCTCGTTTTCCAGAAACCGCGATGATGCGCCATACGTTGGTTTGGGCGAAAATATCTAAAATAATAGAGATAATAATGACAAAACCGAAGCTTGCCGCGAGTGTGTTTGTAAATGTTGCGGTTTGTGTCAGGAATCCCGGGCCGACCGCGGATGTCGCCATTAAAAAGGCGGCCCCCATCAACAATGACCAGCTGCCCGCCTTTTTTCCTGCTGTTTTTTTCTGCTGCTCCATCTATTGTTCCTCCTTTATGTTGACTTCTGTGCTGAAATAGCGGCCACTTCAATGCCTGCCGCTTTGAGTTCTTTTCTGATTTTTTGCGCAAAGGTCAGCGCGTGTGCTCCATCTCCGTGGATGCAAACGGTATCTGCTTTTAAGGACACATCATGGCCTTGCTGAGATTTAACCGCCCCTTCTTTCACCATTTTGATTACTTGGGTGACGGCGGCATCATCGCTTTCAATGAGTGCGTCCTGTTGGGAACGCGGTGTCAGTGTGCCGTCGGCTTGGTATGTTCTATCGGCGAACACTTCATTTGCCGTCTGAAGTCCGATCCGTTCACCCGCTTTGACGAGCTCGCTCCCAGCAAGACCGAAAAGCACTAGGCCGGGATCAACCTTATAGACAGCTTTCGCAATGGCGTCTGACAGCTTTTGATCGACAGCCGCCATATTGTATAAAGCGCCATGCGGTTTGACGTGCTGCATGTGAAGTCCTTCTGCTTTTAAAAAACCCGAGAGCGCGCCAATTTGATAGACGACGAGATCGTACGCTTCCTCAGGTGAAATCGCCATATTGCGGCGGCCAAAGCCCAGTAAATCCGGCAAACCCGGATGCGCGCCGATTTTCACACCGTTTTCTGCGGCGAGCGCAACGGTTTTCCGCATGACACCGGGATCTCCTGCATGAAATCCGCATGCGATGTTCGCAGATGTGACATACTCTAAAATATCTTGGTCAAGGCCTATCCTGTAGGCTCCGAAGCTTTCTCCTAAATCACAGTTCAAATCAACTTGAAACACAGAATCCCTCCTGCCAAAGCAAATGATTTGCTTGATGTATTTATTGTTCCGAAATTCGGAACGACTATTCCGAATTTTTGAACTTTGCTTTATTATAATTCAAACCTCTCAGTTTGTGAAATACTTTTGTTAGAAAACCTACCATGGGCCCAGAAGAAAACCTGCCAAACTAAAAAAGAGCCCATCTTAGGACTCTTTTTTTTATAAAACCCAATGGCGAATCGCTTTCGCGACACCATCCTCAATATTTGTCTCCGTAACCCAATCCGCCGTTTCTTTCACAATGTCTTGCGCATTTCCCATCGCGACACCCAGACCCGCTTCTTTAATCATGGCGATGTCATTGAGGCTGTCACCCATCGCCATCACATTCTCCATCGTAAAGCCGAGTTTTTCAGAAACCTTCGCAAGGGCTGCGGCTTTGTTGATGCCAAGCGCGTTGACCTCAATGTTTGTCGGGCTTGAATTGGTGATTTCGAGCTCTTTGTTTTTTCTCAGCTCCTCCAGCACTTCGTTTCGGATGTCGTCATCCTCAATGTCAAAGCCGAATTTGAGCCATTCGTGATCCGTAATGTTTTCCGGAAACTCGCCTCTCCATACTTTATTTACAGTAGAAGCCCAGAAGTTCGTGTTGTGCTTGTTCCGCAAATCCCACATCATCTGAATATGATCTGTATGGAGCAGCTTACGTTCGACCAAGTTAAAATTCGAATCCCAAATTTCACTGCCGTTTGCCGTGATTAAAAAGGACGACAGCTTCAGCGATTCAGCCAGCTCCCGGCACGTCATCAGTGTCCGGCCCGTGCTGATCACCACGTACACGCCTTTATCCTCCGCTTCCCGAATGGCTTTACGGTTTTCATCCGAAATCAGCTGCTCGTCATTCAGCAGTGTTCCATCCATATCAATTGCGATCAGCTTAATATCCACATTTTCTCTTTGAACAGACATATATGTACCTCTCTTTATCTTTTAATTGTGCTTCTACCTATTCTAATACATTATACCCAGCGGGACAAAAAAGCGATTTCACATGTTTGAGGCACGCGAATAAGAGGAAAACAAGCGGTGAGGTGATGATAGATGACAGAAAGAAAACAGCAAAATAAACCAAATGAAAATCCCGAACACAATGACTTAACCGATCCGATTCCAAACGAAGAGCTGAAGGAAAATATGGAGGATGAAAAACACAAACGGCAGCAAAGAGATGACTCACAAAGCGAACGGGATTACGATACAAAATAATTGAACCCCTCACAATTCGTTGTGAAGGGTTTTTTCACTTTTCGATATAGATGCCGATTTCTGCTTCAGCAACAGGCTGTCCGCTCACTGACGCCTTGGCATGTCCGAACACAAACCCGCGCCGGTTGCGCGTAACCTCAAACGCAAGTTCAAGCCGGTCACCAGGCATGGCCGCACCGAGCTTTTCCGCTTTCTTCACGGAAGACAATAAGCCCAAGCTGTTCTCACCTGTAATCCCTGTAAAAGCCGCGGTTTGCGCAAGTGCTTCAATCACAAGTGAAAACGGCATTTCTGTTTGCGTGTCAGTGATAAACCAATCGTTTTCACTAATCAGCTTATACGCTTCCGCATATTTGCCTGGCTCGCTTTTCGTCACGCGATCAATGAACAAAAACGGATAGCGGTGAGGCAAAGATAATGGGTTCATATGATCTCTCCTTTTTTGACTATTATATATCAGCCTACAGCTGAACGATAGGATATATGAAAAAAAATGAAAAAGGAAACTGTTATGCCCAAAAACAGCTATCTAAGCCCATTCCCTATAACGAGTATCATCTTCCACTAAAAGAGATTTAGTTTTTCATTATTTCTATGCGGGACCCCATATATGAATCATTAATCCGTAGAACAAAACAAGATTTCGTCAGAATCGCCTTCAGTTGGTTCCCCTAAGCAGCAAACAATAAAACCAATAATTTGGCTTTACTCATCTGGTAAAGATCAGTTGTTTATAGAATGATGAAATAAGTGATAAGAACAGCACTTCTTTTAAAGAGCTGTTCTTATCCAAATTGCAGTTCATAACATTTTGTCTTTTCCATAATATGTGATATATTCAATATATTACATATGTCTATTTAAGGAGGGATATCTAAAATTTAGAGTTCAACTAATTAAGTGAGTTTGGAATAACAATATCGCATATAAGTATTGTTTTTAGTTGGAATTTTTTTCTAGATTAACAGTTTTAAGATTTCGTTCATTGGTTTTAACAATTTTTTTCTTCGAAATATACATCAATGTCATGTTTTTGAGTTGTAATTTGATGATTTCTTCATGTTCTTTAAAAAAAGTAAATTTTAAACGCATAGCATGGATGCATACGTAGGTTTTTAATAATAGAAGTTAAATCTTTATTATTAGCTAAATTAACGATAATGTATGAAATTCCTGAGCCATTCGTTTCTAAAATTTGCAAGGCCTCTCTCACGGGTGTTCGACTAACCCCTAAAGTTTCAGCTAATTCGTCATCATTAATTCTTTCACCTGAACGCAGATTCCCTTCAACAATCCATTTTTGTAATTGATTAAAAACTATATCTTTGGCTGAAATTCTCGTTTTTTGTTTAGAATTTTTCGGTACTGGCATTAAATACAACCTTTCTATTTTCTTAGCTTTACTAATATATTGAATATAGGATATTTAGGAGTGAGAAGCATGACAGACAGAGAAGTTAAGAGAGCTTTTTTTCTAATAACTGAAAATAGGTTTCATACTACATACCTAATTGATAAGTGGATGAAGGCTTTTGGATCTGAAAATGATTTTAAAGGAATTATGATTCGCGGCAATAAAAATGAAGCATCTCTTAAGGACAAGCTTTCAACCTTACCGAGCCTAACTATAGGTGATTTAGAAGAAATTTATGGGGAACTTAGTAATGCAGAGAAAGAAATGATCATGACTTACGGTGTTCCTAAAAATCACTTGCATTATGATAATAATGTGATATTAGCAGGAGAAGACTTGAACAGTAAAGAGACAAAAAACTGGCTTGAAAGTGTCGTGAGGCAATTTGATAAAGTTGTTTTTTTCATATTTTTAGACGTAATGTTAGAAGATTGGTGGATTGAACTGACTAAAGGACAAATTATTAACGCTCATTCTGCTGTCTTACCCTTTGCCAGGGGAATGAATGCAATCGAGTCTATGGCATACAAAGGGGATATAGAGGAATTTAAAAAATCAGTGGGGGCTTCTGTACATTTTATCGATAATGGTATAGACACTGGTCCAATATTAATAGCAACTAGGATAACTAATCCATTCTTATATAGATCATTGGGTGATTTAAAAGGAGCCTGTTACCAGCTTGCTTTTGATTTATTAATACATCAAGCTTCAAAGATACATAGATTTAAGGAGAAAGAATTTGTAGGTATCAGCCCAGACAAGAGTATGATTGGGCCAGTTTTCTATTCTAAACATTTTTCAAATGAAATTCGTAAAATTGCAGAATTTAATTACTTAAATATGAAGAAAGAGGTGACTACAGTTTGATCTACGATAACGTTTTAGAACTTATCGGCAATACACCTATTGTTAAGTTAAATAATCTTGTTCCAAGCGGGAAGTCAGAGTTATATGCAAAACTGGAAGGGTTCAATCCAGGCGGAAGCTCTAAAGACCGTGTTGCAAGCAATCTCATAGAGGTTGCAGAAAAAGACGGAAAGCTAAAAAAAGGCGGAACAATTGTTGAATCCTCTTCGGGCAATTTGGCGATAGGTTTATCTATGGTTGCTAAAAGAAAAGGTTATAAAATGATTTGTATTGTAGATCCCAAAATAAGTGAAGTTAATTTAAGTTTAATTAAAGGTTTTGGAGCTCAGGTTTATATGGTTGACCATGCTGATAAAGATGGAAACTATCTGAAAGAACGGTTAAGAAAGGCGGAAGAACTTTCAAAGACACTTCCAAACTGTTTTTGGCCTAATCAGTATAATAATTCCGCAAATCCAGGGGCCTATATAGAAAGCTTAGCGGGTGAAATATATGATGATTTTAAAGGCGACCTTGATTGGATTGTTTGCCCTGTAGGAACAGCTGGGCTAATAACTGGTTTAACTAAGGGACTTAAACGTCTGATTCCTCGAGTAAAAACACTCGCAGTAGATGCTAAAGGTTCTGTTATTTTTGGTGGCCCTTCTGGTAAAAGACATTTAATAGGTATGGGAAATGCAATTGTACCTGGTAATTTAGAACCTCAATTATATGATGAAGTCGTTCACGTTGGAGATGAGGAAGCATTTTATATGACAAGGCAGCTCGCATTAGAAGAAGGATTGCTAGTCGGCGGTTCTTCTGGGGCATCGGTTTTTGCAGCTACGAATCTGATTCAGAAATTAAAAGAAAAAGTTAAAATTTTAACCTTATTACCTGATCGAGGAGATAGGTATTTCAATACAATATTTTCTGATCAATGGATTCAGAATAAAAACATGGACTTGGATGTTATTAAATTTGGTCAAAAAACCAAACTATATAATTATTAGGGAGGAATGTAGTTTGTTAACAAACATTAAAGCACCCGAAATAACCTATTTAAGTATGAGTGATGTTATTAAAGCTGAAGGAAATCAATCTGCATTGTATGTGGATTCTATTAAAGAAGCTCTCACTTTACATGCTGAAAGAAAGTTTGTACAACCTCTAAAACCATACCTAAGAGCTAATCAAAGTAAAGGACATATCGCTGACAGAATTATTGCTATGCCTGCACACCTGGATGAAATGAATATATCGGGTATAAAATGGGTTGGAAGCAAGAATGATAATCCTTCTAAAAGAAAAATAAGCCGAGCTAGTGCAGTAGTTGTATTGAATGATCCTGAAACAAATTATCCTGTATCTATCATGGAAGGTAGCTTGATAAGTGGAATGAGGACTGCAGCTGTTTCAGTTTTAGGAGCAAAACACCTTGCAAAAAAAAATTTCGCAGAAATGAGTTGTCTAGGTTGTGGTCAAATTGCTCAATTCCATGTCGAGTCATTTATTGATCATTTTAAAAACCTTAAAAAGATTAATTTATTTGATATTAACCAAGACTCAGCAAATTTATTAAAAGAAAAAATTGATGAATATGTAAGGCATAAAGGAGACAACAGATTTATTGAAGTTAACGTATGTGAAAATTTAGAGAAAACAGTAAGGAATGGAGAAGTTATATTAACTTGTACGGTTGCAGATACGCCATATATACCTTTTGAATGGATTTCAAAAGGAACATTCATTAGTAATGTTTCTATAATGGATTTTGAAAAAGAGACTTTCTTAAAAGCAGATAAAGTAGTAGTGGATGATTGGGACCAAGCTAATCGTGAAAAAAAGGTTATTAATCAACTCGTTTTAGAGGGAAAATTCTCTAAAGAACAGTTACATGGAGAATTAGGGGAGATCATAACAGGTAGGATTCCCGGAAGAGAGAATGAAAGCGAAATCATTATATTAAATCCTATGGGTATGGCTATTGAAGATATAGCTTGCGCGTACAAAATTTTCAAAAAAGCAAAAGAACTTGGAATAGGTAAAACTTTGAGTCTATATTAAATGGTAAGGGGGGCAGATTATTATAGCTGCTCCCCTTTTATTCCGGCCTTACAATTCAATTATTTGTTATCCCCAACCTTTAAAAATGAACATAAGAATAATGAACAAGGTTCCTAATGCTTGATACCAACCAAAAGGGATACCCAACTGTTAAACCTTTAATATTTCCATTAGATAATAAAGACATGTTCCAGCTATAGCCAAAAATACAAGTGTTGTAACCATTAATAAATATCAATGAATCCTCTTCTTTGTATGCAATATATTACACAATAATATATAATATTCTCATAATTTAAACCATAAATCATAAGGAGGATCCAATGAACAAACTACCAGCACACCTATTTTTAGATGATTTAAAACTTGAGTATACTTCTATGAGTTTTTCAACTTCTACTGAAAAAGGGGCAGCTAATGTTGCTAAAGAATTGAATTTTAATGAAAGACAAATGGTCAAGACATTAATCTTTGAAACAGGCCAAAGTGAAAAAATTTTAGTAATGGTCGGAGGAGATCAAAATATTAAGTCAGGGAAATTGAAAAAAGCAGTGGGTTCAAAAAATATAAAAATGGCTTCGCCTGCTACTGTAAAAGAACTTACAGGATACCAAATCGGATCAATCCCTCCATTTGGGTGGCAACCTACTCATTTTCGTTCATTTATAGACCGTACCCTAATGAAAGAAGATACACTTGGAGTGGGAGCTGGTGTTTGGGGAAATGAAATTATTATAACTCCCCAAAACTTAAAAAAGGCTTCTAAAGCCCAAGAAGTGGACATTGTTACAGAACAATAGAAATAATAAAATCGGCGTATATTGAGCCATTCTCAATGGCTCTTATTTATTTCGAGGATATCCAACTTAATGTGGTTTTGCCTAACATTTTATCAGGAGATGTTTTATAAGATCACTTTCTGAAGGATGATCAGAAAAACCAGTTATCATTCGATTTCCATCCTCCTATACCTAGCTGGGTGATACAGTAAAGTATAAGAATCGTTCTTTTCCTCTTTCGACAAGGCTTGCGCAGAAAGAACACGTCTTCATTTGATACTTCCGCCGTTAATAAGCATTCTCGCACACGAAATATGTAAACAGCCATATCAAAAAGCTGATCAAAATGGCTGGATATGATGTGGTGACGCCTAAATTGCTCGAGGATGTGTGAAGCTACACATTCCAGTTTACAAACATGAACGACTGAAAACTGGAGAAACCAATGATCAGGCAAAACGGAGGACAGCGCATCTTTATGGTTGGATGCAGCGCGGGCCGACGATCACATGGAATGCAGCAGTATGTCTGAGGTGAACGGAGATGTTGCGCTTCTCATCAAAATACTGCGGGATAAACAGCTCCCGATTTGGCGATATATCAATTTGATGCCCTACATGGCTTTGCCAATCCTGAGTCGGTTTATTTTGACAGGGCACTCTTTCTCAAAACACTCTCCCTCATCAAAAACGAGGCGGAAAAACCACCTCGTCCTATTTCATTAGATTGTTCTGTTAACGCGCACAAATGGTCATCAGTGACCTCAGTCGTTTTTTACTTTGCTTGTCTCATCTCACCGAACGGATAAAAGACGAGAGATTCAGTTCCGACGATCTCTTCATCAGAAGGCATACCCATTCCGTTTCTGCTATCCATCGAATTGAGGCGGTTATCTCCCATTACGAAATATTGGCCTGAAGGAACCTCAGCTTCGAAGTCACCTGTTAAGCTCACACCTATTTCTTTGGCCTCTTGTTGATGTTCCTTTAGGTACGGTTCTTCCACCTTTTTATCGTTTATGTATAGCTGATCATCCTTCATTTTTACACTGTCACCAGGCAAACCGATTAAACGTTTGACTGATGAACGGCCGCTCGTTTTGTCTTGAATGACTATGATGTCGCCTCTGTGAAAACCGCCTGTATATTTGGCTGCTTTGTCAACCAAAATTCTTTCTGAGTCTTGAAGCGTTGGAGCCATTGACAAGCCTTCAACGAGAAAAGGCCTGTAAAACGCCATTCTAATCGTCAAAATAAGTGCAGCGATCAAAACGATACTGAATACAACGATCCATCTTGTTTTTCTTTTTTTCTTTAATGTGATTTTTTTCGCATTCAATTTCCTTCACCCAATACCTTCCTAAGAATCCCAAATTATTATACAGCATTTGGATCTTCTTGGTTAGTTTTTTTCGGATAGTTGTGTAAGGAAATTGATTGGCCGGGGCAACCATCCACCCCGCCCTATTTCATCACCATTTTCTCAAACGAGCACAGATTTCATCCGTCACCTCAGCCGTTGTGCTTTGTCCGCCAATGTCGCGTGTTTTGATGCCATCAGCCGTTACTTGTTCCAGGACATCAAGGATCTTCGCCCCCAGTTCTTCCTCCCCGAAATGGTCAAGCATCAGCTTCGCTGTCCAAATTTGGCCGATTGGATTGGCAAGGCCTTGGCCGGCAATGTCGGGAGCTGAGCCGTGAACCGGTTCGAACATAGATGGGTATTTGCCGGACGGGTTGATATTCGCGGACGGCGCAATACCGATGCTTCCCATCAAGCTTGAGCTGATGTCCGTTAAAATATCACCGAACAAGTTGCTCGCCACAATGACGTCAAACGTTTCCGGACGCGTCACAAAAAAAGCGGCCAGCGCATCAATATGCTGGGATGACGTTTCGATTCCGCTGTAATCAGCCGCAGTTTGCTGAAAGACTTCATCCCAAAACGGCATCGCGTGATAAATGCCATTCGATTTTGTCACACTTGTCACATGGCCGCGCCGTTTTTTCGCCAATTCGAAGGCGAAGCGCATGACTCGTTCTGTCGCTTTTCTCGTAAATACAGCATTCTGGATGGCGATTTCATCGCCGCCTCTGTGAATGCGTCCGCCGACTTCACTGTACTCGCCTTCACTGTTCTCGCGAACCACCATAAGATCAAAATCATTTGGATGCAGAAGCGGCGACGTGATGCCTGCCATTTGTTTGGCCGGTCTCATATTAATGGAAAGCTCAAGCTCCCTCCGGATTTTCAGCAGAAGCCCCCATAACGAAATATGATCGGGAACCAGCTTCGGGTTTCCGACTGCTCCTAAGAAAACCGCTTCAAATTGAGTAAGCGTATGTATGCCGTCTTCAGGCATCATGTCGCCGTGCTCCATGTAATAATCACAGCTCCATGGAAAAGACGTAAATGAGAATGACAAACCGCCGTGCACCTCAGCCGCTGTATGAAGCACTTTCTCAGCAGCCGCCACAACCTCTTTTCCTACTCCGTCTCCCGGTATTGCCGCAATCTCGAATTGTTTCATTGTCATTCTCCTTCCCCTGTTATCGTAAGCGTTTTCTATTATACTAGAATGCGAGATGGTAAAAAAAGCCCGTGACATGCTGTCACGGGTCGTTTATTGATTCAGCTTCTTTAAAATGATGGCATGCAGCGGTTCATGAGACTGAATGCCGCACACCTCTTGAAGCACGCCGCTGTATCCTTTTTCTTCGATCAGCGCTTGCAGTTCAACCGCTTCAGGGTCATCGGTGAAATCGAAGCGCAGTGCTGCGGCAATCCCTTCCGCCAGTGCATTCGGCTCTTTTATTTTCTTTGCCGGGCCTACGAGCCTATCATTTTCTCCCAGTTTTCTGAGAGGTGATCTCGCTACGCGGGTCACATCGTCTGTAATGAATGGGTTTTCGAAGCGTCCGATGATTTTTTTGATATATTGTTCGTGTTCAGCTTGCTTAAAGCCATACGTTTTGACGAGGTAGTCACCGGTTTCAAGCAGTGCGGAATGAACGACACGGCGGATTTCCGGGTGATCGATTGCTTCTTTGACCGTTTTGAGCCCGCGCTGATAGCCGACATACGCTGTCACCGCGTGTCCGGTGTTGACTGTAAACAGCTTTCGTTCGATGTACGGCGTTAAATCATGAACAAACAGCGCGCCGTTTATGGCCGGTGTTTTTCCTTTAAAGCCTGATTCATCAATGACCCATTCAAAAAATGGTTCAACCGACACTTTGAGCGGATCTTCATGATGCTGAATCGGCACGATCCGATCAACGGCAGAATTTGGAAAACCGACCGTTTCACTGACGGACTCCCGCTTCGCCTCAGTTAAATGGCTGTATATCTCTTTCTTCAGAAAGCTGCTTCCTCCGATCATATTTTCGCAGGCAATGATATTCAGTGTGTTTGAAGCGTCTCTTCGTCTTAACCCTTCTGCGATAGAGGGAGCAATCAGCTTTAACACGTTCGGACCGACCGCCGTTGTGATGAGCGCCGCCTCATTGATTAGCCGATACAGCTCCTCCGGCTGGCTGCCGCTATTGATGGCGCTGACCGGGCCGATAACCTCTGATGAATGCCCCTCTTCTGCCAGCTCCACTGTGTATTCCTTTTTTTCATTGAGGAGGCTGACCATCGTGTCGTTCACATCCGCAAACACTACGTCATAGCCAGAGTGGTGAAGCAACGCGCCGATAAACCCCCTCCCGATATTTCCCGCACCGAAATGTAAGGCGATCATGTCAGTTCACCTCGTTGAAAATGGCGATCAAATCTTCTTCGCTTTTAGCAGAGATCAGGCGTTCAATGTTTTCTTCTTCTGAGCAAATGATGGCGATGTTAGACAAAATGTCTAAATGCTCATTATTTTTGCCCGCAATGCCGAATACCACTTTTGCCGTGTTGCCTTCTCCGTACTCGACGCCGTCTGGAATCTGTATGATGGATATTCCAGAGTGAAGCACCTCGTTTTTCGCCTCTTCTGTGCCGTGTGGTATGGCTATAAAATTTCCCATAAAAGTAGATGATGTTTCTTCACGTTCAAACATTTTGCCAATGTAATCTGCTGTCACATAGCCGTTGTCAATCAGCGTCTGGCCTGCCATTTTGATGGCTTCTTCCTTTGATGATGCCGTTTGATTGAGTTTAATATTTTCCTTTGCGAGTACTTGCATGGGTATCACTCTCTTTCTATGAGATTACTTTTTAAGTTTTTCAAGCAGCTCGTCATATTTCGGGCTGTTTAAGAAGTTATCCACTGATATGTGTGTCGCGTTCGGCAGCTTCGCTTTCGCGCGATCTGTTAAATCTTTGTGTGTGATGACAATGTCCGCATCGCTTGGCAGAGTGTTAATGGCCGTGTTGGCCACACTAATATCCAGCTCCGCTTTTTTCACTTTGTTTCTTAAAATCGATGCTCCCATCGCGCTTGATCCCATTCCCGCATCACATGCGAAGATGATTTTGTTTACGCTTTCAGAAGACAGCTCAGACGCTTCCTCAGCTTTCGTTTGCTCCGCTTCTAAAACAGAGGCCGCTTGGCTTTTTTTCCCCTTCATGGACTGCATTTTTTCTGTTGCTGCAGCGAGGTCTTCTTCGCTTGCTTTTGAAGATTTCAGGATCACTGCTGATACGATGAACGAAACAGCGGCAGCGACCAATACACCCGCCAATACGCCGAAGTAGCCGCCTCTTGGCGTCATCGCCAGCAATGCGATGATGCTTCCCGGTGACGCTGCTGCGACAAGTCCGGCATGAAAGATCGTGAATGTTAAGAGTCCGCTTGCTCCGCCGGCAATCGCCGCCAGAATCAGGGCCGGTTTCATCAAAATGTACGGGAAGTAAATCTCGTGAATCCCGCCAAAGAAATGAATGATCGCCGCGCCGGGAGCCGTCGATTTTGAAGAGCCTTTGCCAAAGAACATGTACGCCAGCAAAATGCCGAGCCCCGGCCCAGGGTTTGCTTCTACTAAGAACAAGATCGATTTTCCCGTTTGGGCCGCCTGCTCGATTCCGATTGGACTTAAGATTCCATGGTTAATGGCGTTGTTGAGGAATAACACTTTCGCCGGTTCTACAAAAACGCTGGCTACAGGCAGTAAATTCGCGTGTACAATGACTTCTACACCGGCTGCCAGCAATTTGTTTAACGTCAGGACAACCGGGCCGATAGCGTAAAACGCGAGAATCGTTAAAGCCGCGCCGACAATCCCTGCCGTAAAGTTGTTGATGAGCATTTCAAAGCCTTGTTTGACCTTATCCTTGAATAATTGATCAGTCTGTTTAATGAGGTATCCGCCAAGGGGCCCCATGATCATTGCACCTAAAAACATCGGAATATCCGACCCGACAATCACCCCGATTGCCGCTGTCGCCCCGACGACTCCGCCGCGCTGATCGTAAATCATTTTTCCGCCTGTATACGCTATCAAAAGCGGCAGTAAATATGTGATCATCGGGCTGACAAGTGTATTCAGCTGTGCATTCGGAAACCACCCCGCCGGAATAAACAGCGCGGTAATGATGCCCCACGCGATAAACGCGCCGATATTCGGCATGATCATTCCGCTCAAATAACTGCCGAAACGCTGCACTTTCACTTTCATGCCGCCTTGCTGTTGTTCTTGCTGCATATATAAACCCTCCCTGTTTTGTTTGTCGCTGTAAGATAGAAAAAGATGTTCAGAGAATCATGCTTCCCTTTGACTCTATGTTAAAACGCTTACACACTCTATACAATTGAAAGTAAAGAGGACTTTGGCATACGGGTGTGACAATTTTTTAAAAATAAAAAGGCTCCTGATTTCAGGAGCCTTTTCTCTTTCCTCTATAAATAATGTTGCCGTTTTGAATCACGTACTTGGCGATCATCCGCTCACTCACTATAAAAACGGGATAGGCGCACACAAGTGCAAAAACAGCCATCGGCACGTGCTGTACGGCCGGCAGCATTGAGCCAACCGCATCGCGGAGGAGCAGCAAAAGATAAATAAGCAGCACGATCACTGCTAGTGACAGCAGCATCATCGGAGCTGATACTTTATATTCATAAAGCCGTTCCCGGCAGTGTCCGCAGCGAAATTGACAAGGCACGTTTGATGATCTGACCATGTCGCCTGTCAAAGGTTTGCCGCAGTTCGGACATTGTGTTTCTTTCATAGGGTATTCCTCACTTTCCATTCCATATGTCTATTATACCAGAGTCCCTTCTGTTTCGTTTTGTTGCTGTTCAACACATTTTCACATTTTTTATCATCTGCTTACTTGTCTCTGCCTTTAAAATCATCTACGCTTAAATAGATCTTAATGGAGGGGATGTATGAATGCTTCCGATTAATAGACAGCAGCACATACTGAAGTGGCTGAAAGAAGAAGGCGCGCTCAGAATTTCTGACATCAGCGCAAAGTTCGGCGTTTCGGAAATGACCGTATACAGAGATGTCAACCAGCTTGTTCAGTCAAATCAGGTCATCAAAACGGCCGGCGGCATCACGCTCCCAGCCCAAATACCTCAAGCGGATCATATGTGCAGCTATTGCCTGAAGCCAGTCAATCAGGCTTATTCGGTTCAGCTGATTACGGTAAACCAAGACATTGAACAGCTATGCTGCGCACACTGCGCGTTTTTGCGCTACGCAGATAAAACGGAAGAGGTTTCACACTTACTTTGCCGAGATTTTCTGTTACACACAACGGTCAGTGCCGGTTCGGCTTATTTTGTGGTTAATGCTGAATTAAACCTGCACTGCTGCCAGCCGCAGGCGATTCCGTTTGCAACACTCGACCATGCCGAACGGTTTCAAAAAGGATTCGGCGGAGCCGTCCGCACGTTCGACCAGGCGCTCGAAGACATGCTTCGAGACAGAAAAAAGCGGTGCACCTGCACCAAGACATAACACAACATATACAGCGGAAGGTGGTGTTTGAGTGATGAAGCGAAACAGATGGTGGATCATCCTTCTGCTTTTTCTTGTTTTCCTGCCGAAAACAAGCTTTGCTCACGCCTATATTGTTACATCTTCACCCGGGGAAAACAGCGAATTAAAAAGCGCTCCCGCACAGGTGGAAATCGAATTTAATGAACCGGTTGAAGAAGGGTTTCATTACATTAAAGTCTATAATTCAAACGGCGACCGGGTGGATACAGATAAAACTGAAATCAAAAAAAACAACAATCACATCATGGCGGTGAAGCTGAAAAAGGATCTGCCTCGTGATGTATACAGAGCGGAATGGAATGCTGTGTCCGCGGACGGGCATCCGGTCTCCGGCGTCATACCGTTCAGCATCGGGAAAGCGGAAGGCGGATTCAGCACCCAAAAAGCAGCCGGTTCAGCGCTTAATCCGGCAACAGCCGCAGACCGCGCGATTCTGTATACAGCCTTATCTCTATTTATCGGGACGGTTTTTTTCCATCTCTTCTGGTATAAAGGAGATTCAGAACAACTTGCCAAACGGACGAGACGTATCCTCATCATCTCGATCACCGCATTGGGGCTGGCGCTTTTGCTTCAGCTTCCGATTCAAACAAAAGCAAACGCGGGCGGCGGCTGGGGCAGCGCCTTCCAGCCGGACTACATCAGAGAAACACTGCTCAAAACAGCAGGCGGCACCATTTGGATCATTCAAGCCGCGCTGTACATGCTGCTTACGCTCTCTGTCATTCCTGCGATACGCAAAAACCGCTTTTCGTCCTTCGGATATTGGACAGCGCCGCTCATTTTCTTTTTCGGCCTCCTGCTCGCCAAAGCGTTTACCGGCCATGCGGCGGTCGTTGAAGAAAAAGCGGTCGGCATTTTGATGGATTTCCTACATTTATCATCCGCTTCCATCTGGGTCGGCGGAATAGCGGCACTCGTTTTGCTGCTCGCAAACGAATGGAAGCAGCCTGACAAAACGCTCGCATGGGAAACGGTAAGCCGGTTCTCTCCATGGGCGCTTACTGCGGTCGGCGTCATTTTGTTTTCAGGCTTGCTTAATGGATTTTTCATCATACGTTCGATGGATTCGCTGTTCCACACAGCGTACGGCCAAGCTCTTTTAGTGAAAAGCGGACTGTTTGTGTTGATGCTGGCCTTAGGCGCGGTTCATTTTCTGCTCACCAGAAAACAGCGCCGCGCAGGAATCAGCCGGACGGTGAAAGCGGAATGGGCAATCGGCATCACTGTATTGATCACAGCGGCCGTGTTTACCAGCCTGCCGAGCCCGCCTGAGCCCGTGCCGGAACCGTTCTACCAAACCAAAGCGATTGGGAACGGGCAAAGCGTTTCTCTCAGCATCAGTCCGAATCAGCCAGGCAAAAACGTATTTGATCTGCGAGTCACCGACCATAACGGCGACCCGGTGAAAAACATCCAGCAAATCACGTTAACCGTTTATAAAACAGGTCTGTCAGGCAGCGAAAACAAAAACACCTTTCAATTAAAAGAGAAAGAAAATGGCGTCTTCCAGGATGAAAATCTGTCCATTAATGAAAAAGGAAACTGGAAGATCAAAGTCCACGGTTTGACCGGTGACTTTAACGAAATCAATATCATGTTTACAAAAACCAATTAAAGGAGTGTTTTATGTTGTTTAAAAAAATCGCATGTACACTATGTTCAGCTATTGTCGGCTCACTTTTATTCTTTACGGCCTCTGCCAGCGCGCACGTTACTGTAAAGCCCGCTGAATCCGCTGCAGGCTCATGGGAAACCTATACAATGAAGGTTCCTTCTGAAAAAAACCTGCCGACAACAAAGGTTGTCCTCAAAATGCCGAAGGATGTTGAGTTCCAACAATACGAGCCGATTCCAGGCTGGAAGGTATCTACCCAGAAACACGATGATCAATCAGTTTCCGTCACATGGGAAGCAACTGACGGCGGCATTCAGGAAGGAGAGTTCCAGCGGTTTACCTTTGTTGCCAAAAACCCTGATAAAGCGGATGAAGCCGCTTGGGACGCATATCAATATTACAAAGACGGCAGCATTGTCGAGTGGACGGGTGACGAAAATGCCGATACGCCTCATTCTATTACACATATTACCGCCGCAAAGCAAGTAACAGATGAGCACGGCGCTACGAAAACGGAAGACGATTCCAAGGACACAGGCTCTTCAGCTCTCGACATCACAGCGATTGTGCTGTCTGCTGCA
Organism: Bacillus sp. K7; assembly: GCF_053903245.1. NCBI lineage: Bacteria > Bacillati > Bacillota > Bacilli > Caryophanales > Bacillaceae > Bacillus > Bacillus sp. K7. The sequence goes on along the minus strand of NZ_CP096406.1, from coordinate 443,636 downwards.
GCCATTATTTTATCTGTGGCAGCGCTTGTAAAGAAAAAGCGCGCCTAATGAAAAAAAGCGATCCAGAAGTATTTCTGGGTCGCTTTTTTGATTTATCCGCGTCCTGCCTGGAAGGAAGGATATTGGGTCATGCCGCCGTCCGCGAATAACGTGATGCCTGTGACGTAGCTTGATTCCTTCGAAGCAAGCCATACCGCTACTGCGGCGATTTCCTCCGGTTCGCCGATGTATCCCATCGGAATCATGCTTTCAACATCTGCTTTCTGTTTAGGGTCAGCGAATTTTTCGGCATTGATTGGCGTGTTGATCGCGCCCGGACCAATATTATTGACACGAATTCCCTTCGGCGCGTACTCCAACGCTAACGTTTCCGTCATTAGCTTAATCCCGCCTTTACTAGCCGCATAGTGGACAAATAACGGCCACGGAATCACTTCATGCACACTGGACATGTTGATGACATTTCCCTTGATATCGTGTTCTATGAAATATTTAATCGCTTCCCTGCTTCCTAAAAAAGCGCCGGTTAAGTTCGTGCTGATGACTTTATCCCAATCCTTCAGCGGCATTTCGTGAGAGGGGACAGGATTTTCAAGACCTGCATTATTAATCATAATATCGAGTGTGCCGAACTCTTTAATGGCAGTTTGCACAATATGTTTTACATCTTCCTCTTTCGTGACATCACCTTGGACAATAACGGCTTCACCGCCCGCCTTGACGACCGCTTCTTTTACCTCGTTTGGATCCTGCTTGTTACTGTAGTAGTTGATCACCACTTTTGCTTGCTCCTTGCCAAAGCGAATGGCCATGGCTTTCCCAAGACCCGATGCGGCTCCTGTAATGGCAACGACTTTCCCTTTTAAATCCGGATACATCTTTATCTTCCTCCAATTGTTATGAATTTGTTTTGGCGATTCCTAAAAATATGGCTGCCGCAATAATCAGGGCAATCCCAATTCCAATCCCTATAAGCTGGCGTTTTGTTTTCTTTTCACGCAGGATGAATATGCCGCCAAGCGTTGAAATGACAATTCCCATTTGTGAGAGGGAAAAGCTTGTCGCGACACCGACCTTCGGCTGAGAAATAAACAAAAACATATTTCCGCCTGCCCAGATTAAACCCGGGAGGATATTTCTGACTGCATATTTGTTAAAGGGTTTGTGCTTGTAGGTTAAAGCAAGTCCCCCGATTACCATCCCGATCGCCTGCGGCAAAAGAGCCGACCAGCCCGACACGTTGAATAACCTGGCAACGACCACATAGACCAAATAACCAAGCGTTGAGACAAGAAGAATCAATATGCCCTTTTTTAAATTGCTTGGCTCTCCCTCTTTTTTGCCTTTCTTATCTTCCAATGACGCGAGAATGATTCCCACGATGATAAAGATCAGAGCGAGAATGCCAAGCGTAATCGCAATTGGTGTAGACCATTCGCGAAATACAATCACACCGAACAGCGAGGTTGAAACGAGCTGCATCCCGGTGGAAATCGGCATTGTTTTGGACACACCCATCAATTCAATGCTTTTCAGCTGGTTTGCCTGTCCAAGAGACCAAAATAACCCGGATACGATGCCGACAATAAAAATACGCAGTGACAGAGCGGGCTGAACAAAAAAGTAAATGACGATAGACACAATGAGCGCTCCGATCGTCGTTCCGAGAGTCTGGCTGTACGGCCCGCCGCCTAATTTCACATTGAAGAGAACAATGCTCCCCCAAAACAAAGCCGGGAGAAGAGCCAATAATAAATCCATTGTTGGGGAACCTTCTTTCAAAATGTATTTGCTGTTATTTTGGCTGGAATTGTTGTGATTATTCGCCGGAACACAAAAAGAGCTGCCGGAAGATCCGGCAGCTCTAGGAGCTTGCATTTTATTACAAACCGATGGACATATATTTTGTTTCAAGGTAAGGTTCGATGCCTTCCGAACCGCCTTCGCGGCCGATTCCGCTTTCTTTCATTCCGCCGAATGGCGCTTGAACCGCTGACGGCCCGCCATCATTCCAGCCAATAATGCCGTACTCGAGATTCTCGGAAATATAGATGCCGCGGCGGTAGTTTTCTGTGAAGAAGTAAGCAGCCAAGCCGTACGGGGTATCGTTGGCAAGCTCAATCGCTTCATCAATATCAGAAAATGTGACGATCGGTGCAACCGGGCCGAATGTTTCCTCATGCATGATATTCATTGACGTATCCACATCGGTGAGCACTGTCGGGTTGACGAAGTAGCAGCCTTTGTCATCGTTTCGGTCATACGTGCCCCCTGCAAGAACCTTCGCTCCTTTTTCAACAGCATCATCAATTTGGCTGACGATTTTTTCAAAGCCTCTTTTGTTGATGATCGGGCCGACATTGACGCCTTCTTCAAGCCCGTTTCCGACTTTCAGCTTAGACACTTGCTCGCTCAGTTTCGCAGCAAATTCATCTTTGATGGATTCATGAACGATCAGGCGGTTGGCACATACACAGGTTTGGCCCGCGTTGCGGTATTTGGACACCATCGCTTGTTCAACGGCAAGATCAATATTTGCATCCTCATCCACGATCAGCGGTGCATGTCCGCCGAGCTCCATAGAGAGATGTTTCACGGTGTCCGCACTGTTTTTCATGAGGATTTTCCCGACCGGCGTCGATCCTGTGAACGTGATTTTGCGGATTTTTGGACTGCTTGTGAACACGTTCCCGATTTCTTCGCCGTCTCCGATGACAACCTGCAGAACATCTTTTGGAATGCCCGCTTCATATGCGAGCCGCGCAAGCTCATAGGCAGACAGCGGTGTGTCCGGTGCCGGCTTGATGATAAACGTACAGCCGGCGGCAAGAGCAGGCGCCGCTTTGCGTGTAATCATCGCATTCGGGAAATTCCATGGCGTGATGGCAGCAACCGGGCCGACTGGCTGGCGTGTGACGACAATTCGTTTGCCGGTTGTCGGAGCAGGAACCGTTCTTCCGTATAAACGCTTCGCTTCCTCTGCGAACCATTCGATATAACCTGCGCCATATAGGACCTCACCGACCGCTTCCTGATACGGTTTTCCGTTTTCCTTTGTAATTACATTTGCAAGTTCTTCTTTATGTTCAACAATCAGCTCATACCATCTTTTCAAAAGAGACGCTCTTTCATTCGCTGATGTTTTGGACCACGTTTTAAACGCTTGATGTGAACGTTCAATGGCTTCTTCTACTTCTTGGGCGGACTGCTGGGGAATCGTTTTGATCTCCTCGCCCGTAGCCGGGTTGTAGACCGTTAATTGATCTGGCATATTGAACATTCCTTTCTGTTTTATGATTACTTAAAATGATAGCAGACCCAGCCGTTTTCTTTCCAATGATTACGCTCGCAGGCCCGCCTCCAAGATGCTGAGCCCTTCATTCAGAAGGCTGTCTGAGATGACGAGCGGCGTCAGAAAGCGAATCATATTGATTCCCGCTGTCAGCAAAAGCAATCCGTTTTGATTCGCATACGCCGCAATCCCTGCCGCTTTCGCCTTATCAGGCTCTCGCGTGTCCAGATCCTTGACGATTTCGATTGCCGCCATTGCCCCGAGTCTCCCGGATATCACCGATGACGGGGATTCTCGCTTCCATTCATATGCCTTTCTTTCAATCATTTTGCCAATTTCTTCAGATCCCTCATTCAGCCCTTCTTCTTCAATGATATCCAAAACAGCTAAAGCCGCCGCATCAAGCAGTTCCGCACGGCCGATCACACCGCTTAACGGGAGGCCCGCCGCTAGTGATTTAGAAACCGTGATCATATCAGGAACAACATCAAAATGTTCAATGGCGAAATAAGTGCCTGTTCTGGCAAAACCGGTTTGAATTTCATCAGCTATATGGTTTTGCCGCCGGAGCTATTGCGGACATATAAACAGCGGGGCTATGATTTGCAGACATGTTCCTCGCTTACGCAGCGCGCCCTGCAGGAATTTATTGAATCCGGAGAAAATATCAGAAGCATATTAAGAAAATGAAGCAGCATTATAAAGAAAAGAGAGAGCGCCTGATCACCGCTTTAGAAACAAAGTTCAGAGGAGAGGTATCCGTACAAGGGGCAAATGCGGGACTGCATTTCATCACCGAATTTCATACAAGCCGCACCGAACAAGACATCCTGGCACATGCCGCCGGCCAGCAGCTCGAAATCTTCGGAATGAGCCGGTTTGGCTTGAAAGAAAACAAACGGCAAACAGGCCGGCCCGCTCTGATTATCGGCTTCGCGCGATTGAAGGAAGAAGACATTCAAGAGGGTGTCGAGAGGCTGTTCCGTGCTGTTTACGGGCATAAAAAAATCCCCGGTACAGGGGATTGATTCACCAGCGGTCCTGGTCCACATTCAGTACGGCTTCAAGCAGGCCGGGAAACGCCTTTTCAAGGTCTTCAGCGCGAAGCGAATAATACCGGCGCTTCCCTTCTATCCGAACTTGAGCGATGCCTGATTCTCTCAGTACTTTAAAATGATGCGACAAGGTCGACTTGGCAACCTGTACATCCGCACAGGTGCCGCACGTTTTTTCTTTCGCTTCAGCTAATTGCTTGACGAGCTCTAAACGAAGCGGATCACTCAGTGCGTGAAGAACCTTTGTCAACTGCAACGTTTCTGTTTCTGGATGGTTTGGAATGTTCATGACACAAATGTATCACACAACAATTAGAATGACAATTTTACTATTTGAGGGTTTTTCCTTTACCTCATTTTGAATACATGATACAGTTAGTTCGATGAAATTCGAACAATAAAATCAGCATAACGATGGAGGAGATTGACATGATCGTATTACAAGCTTACATCAAAGTAAAACCAGAAAAACGCGAGGAATTTTTGAACGAGGCGCAATCGCTTGTTCAGCATTCAAGAGCTGAGGAAGGCAACGCGCAATACGACCTATTTGAAAAAGTAGGCGAAGAAAATACATTTGTAATGCTTGAGCAATGGAAAGATGAAGCGGCGATGAAATTCCACAATGAAACTGCGCATTTCCAAGGATTTGTCGCAAAAGGAAAAGAACTGCTGAGCGCCCCTCTTGATGTTGTCCGCACAGAGCTTAGCGAGTAAAGAAAGGGTGTCCCATATGAATGAAGTCATCAAATCATTAACAGACCACCGTTCGATTCGCAGCTATACAGATGAGCCTGTATCCCAGGAACAATTGGACCACATCATTCAAGCGGTGCAAGCAGCCCCAACTTCGATCAACGGACAGCAAGTGACTGTGATCACAGTGCAGGATAAAGAACGCAAAAAGAAAATCTCCGAGCTGGCAGGCGGACAGCCTTGGATTGATCAGGCTCCTGTTTTCCTTCTGTTCTGCGCAGACTTCAACCGGGCTAAAATCGCGCTTGAAGATCTGCATGATTTCAATATGGAGATCACAAACGGTTTGGAATCTGTTCTTGTCGGCGCCGTAGACGCTGGTATCGCCCTTGGCACAGCGACAGCAGCTGCCGAATCCCTCGGATTGGGCACGGTACCGATCGGCGCGGTTCGCGGAAACCCTCAAGAGCTGATTGAACTGCTTGAGCTTCCAAAATACGTGTTCCCTGTATCCGGTCTTGTCATCGGCCATCCCGCAGACCGTTCGGCGAAAAAACCGCGTCTTCCACAGGAAGCCGTCAATCATCAGGAAACCTATTTGACTCAAGATGAGCTGACGTCCCACATCCAGACATATGACGAGACGATGTCTGAATATATGAAAGAGCGGACAAACGGAAAAGAAACAAGAAACTGGTCACAGGGCATCGCATCCTATTATGAGCGCCTGTACTATCCACACATCCGTGAAATGCTTGAAAAACAAGGATTTAAAGTTGAAAAATAAGCCTCACCCGGCCTGTCGGATTTTCCGGCGGGCCTTTTGATTGTCCGGTTAAAATCCATTGACTTCTATTTCGTTTATTTGGTAAAATTTTTTCATTGTTACTCATTGGTTTTGTGTGAACCAATGGGTTTTCTAATGTTCAGGAAAGAAGGAAGCCATGAGATGCTTGATAAAAAAACAGATATCTTGTTAGCTGCGAGAAAGCTGTTTTCGGAGAAGGATTTTACATCAGTTTCCATGCAGGCGATCGCAGAAGAATGTAAGATGTCAAAAGCTTCGATATATAAGCTGTTTCAGTCTAAGGAAGATCTGCTTTTAGAGCTGCTGGCATTTAACCAGAAGCAAATGGTGGCCGCGGCCTCAAGACTTCAGGAAAATACCGAGCTGACACCCGAGGAGCGTTTGATGCAAAAGGTCAAAATGGAGCTGGAAGGCTTCAGGCGGAATCAGCAATTTTTCAATATGCTGACCTACGGAGACCCCAAGCTGCATAATAACCGAGTCAAACAGCATATCCATCAGACCAGATCAACGATTATCCGCTGGCACCGCGATTCGCTGATTCAGGCATATGGAGAAACCATTCTCCCGTTCGTGTGGGATTTGGTCATCATTCTTCACGGCATGATGCGTGAGTTTGTCATGCTGATCAAAATAGAGGAAAAACCGCTTGAGCTTGACCCAATCGCAGCGTTTATCATCAGCACCCTCAATCAGCTTGTCAAAAACAAGGAAACCCGGAAGTCTCTCCTTCCTCCAGAAGCCATCGAGCTTTATATTCATTCAGCATCCTCCTGCAAACCAAAGGATAAATCAGCCCTGTTGTCGGAAACCCTGAAAGAATTATACCAAGGCATCTCTTCCCTGCCCGCCGCGGACTATGACGTAGATGAATTGACATCCGCAGCCGCCATGCTGGAAGAAGAAGCGAAGAAGGAAGAACCCCGCGCTTTTTTGCTCAAATCACTGATTGGCTATCTGGAACAAACCGGTGTTTTAACACAGCCCGTTTCGATGTTAAAAACACTGTTAATTACGTAAAGAAAAGAAGGGATATGTATTGGAAAAAAGTATTGCACCAAAACCTTTTAACCGTTCTATCATTGTCGGCATTTTATTAGCCGGGGCGTTTGTCGCGATCTTGAATCAGACGCTGTTAATTACCGCGCTTCCCCATATTATGAGGGAATTCAATGTAGATGCCAACCAAGCGCAATGGCTGACAACTTCATTTATGTTAACCAACGGGATTTTAATTCCGATCACCGCGTTTTTAATTGAGAAATTCACGAGCCGGACGCTGCTCATTACAGCAATGAGCATTTTTACTGCCGGAACAGTTGTCGGAGCGTTCGCGCCGAACTTTCCGGTTCTTCTGACAGCGCGTATCATTCAAGCAGCTGGTGCCGGTATTATGATGCCGCTCATGCAGACCGTATTTTTGACAATCTTTCCGATTGAAAAGCGCGGCCAAGCGATGGGTATGGTCGGATTGGTCATCTCGTTCGCGCCTGCGATCGGACCAACGCTTTCCGGATGGGCAGTCGAAGCTTTCTCTTGGAGATCTCTGTTTTATATCATTCTTCCATTTGCTGTGATTGATTTGCTTCTTGCCAGCATCCTAATGAAGAACGTGACGACTTTAAGAAAGACACAGATTGATATTTTATCAGTCATCCTATCGACATTTGGATTCGGCGGCCTTCTGTACGGCTTCTCAAGCGTCGGCTCTTACGGCTGGACCAGTTCAACCGTCTTGATTTCACTGCTGGTGGGTGTCGTCGCACTGATCTTGTTTATTACGAGACAAATGAAGCTTGAAAAACCGATGCTGGAATTCCGCGTCTTCACGTTTGGCGTGTTCAGCTTAACAACACTGCTTGGAACGCTTGTCTTTGCACTATTGATCGGTACGGAAACCATCCTGCCGCTTTATACACAAAACGTCAGAGACGTCACAGCTTTTGATACAGGACTCATGCTTCTTCCGGGAGCCATTGTGATGGGCTTCATGTCACCGATCATCGGCAGAATCTTTGACCGTGTCGGCGGAAGAGGGCTGGCGATCGCTGGTTTCTGCATCATCTTCCTGACATCGCTGCCGTTTATGCAGCTGACCGACCATACGTCACTCGCTTGGATTGTTATGTTGTATACCGTTCGTCTCTTAGGTACCGCCATGATCATGATGCCCGTGACCACTGCCGGAATCAACGCGTTGCCGCGCCACCTGATCCCGCATGGAACAGCGATGAACAACACCATCCGCCAAGTCGGCGGCTCGATCGGAACCGCACTATTGGTATCCGTCATGAGCAACCAAGCGGCACACGCAGGCACGACAAATGCGAAACACGCAGCCCTGCACGGCATGAACGCCGCATTTCTTGTGGCAACCTGCATCGCGCTTGCCGGCTTCCTTCTCTCTTTTACATTAAAGAAACCTCAGCGCCCTGCCGAACAGCAGCCCGCACGCTGATCCATAAAAAAAGAGCCCCGCTTTTAAGCGGAGGCTCATTTTTTCACTTCTCTAAACCGTCTTTCACTTCTTTAATCATTTGCGTCATAGACTCAAGTCCGCCTCCTGATAAGTACCAAGTAGCAGAATCAAGGTAAACGACGTGATCATTTTTCACTGCGTTTACGTTTTTCACATAATCGTTTTCAACAACTTGTTTTGTAGATGATGTTTCTCCGATCGCTGTACCGCGGTCAATGACAAACAGATAATCCGGGTTCGTTTTTGAAATGTACTCATAAGAAACGCTTTGTCCGTGAGTAGACGCTTTGATGTTTTTATCAGCCGGTGTCACGCCGAATACGTCGTGGATCAAGCCGTATCTTGATTTAGAACCGAACGCGCTGATTTTTCCGTCGTTCGCCATGATGACAAGACCGTTTTTGTTAAGCTTTTCAGCTGTTTTCTTAAGGTCTGCAATTGAGCTATCAATTGTTGCAAGTTCATCTTTTACTTCTTTTTCTTTATCAAAGATCTTACCGATTGTTTCCGCGTCTGACTTAAATGACTCCATGTATTTCGCTGTGTCCACGCCAAGGTAAATCGTCGGCGCGATATCAGAGAATTCTTTGTATGACTCAGATTGTCTTCCTGAAATAATGATCAGATCAGGGTCTATTTCAGCCACTTTTTCAAAGTCTGGCTCTTTTAAGCTTCCGACATCAGCATATTTGTCATCTTTGAATTGGGACAGATACTTAGGAAGGGCTTGTTTCGGCAGGCCCGCCACTTTATCATCAAGACCGAGTTTATCTAACGTATCTAAGCTTCCAAAATCAAATACGACGACTTTTTTAGGATTCTTTGGCACTTTTGTGCCGTCTTTGTCCAGCTGGTGTTTCACTGTGATTTGTTCATTCTTTGAATCAGAACCTTTGCTGCTGCTTGTGCTTTGGTTTCCGCATGCGGAAATGACAACTGCCGTTACCAACGCGATGAATAGTAATGCGAACTTTTTCATGCTCCTCACCTCTTCTATATATTAAGAAAAATAAACACCTATTCTTTGATGATCAATTGTCTGAATCGGGATGGTCATATCGTAAATTTCCTCAAGCACAGAGGTTTCAATAATCTCCTCAGGCGGCCCCTCTTTTACGATTCGGCCGTCCTTCAAGGCCACGATATGATCGGAGTAGACGGATGCGAAATTGATATCATGAATCACGATCACGATTGTTTTTCCTAGCTCCTCTACCAGCCGTTTCAGCAGTTTCATAATTTCAACTGAATGTTTCATATCCAGGTTGTTCAGCGGCTCATCCAGAAAAATATAATCGGTGTCCTGGGCAATGACCATTGCGATAAATGCCCTTTGGCACTGTCCGCCGCTCAGCTGATCCAGGTATTTGTCCTGAATGTCTTCCAGCTTCATATAGCCGAGCGCCTGGTTGATATGAACCCAGTCCTCCTCTGTCAGCCGGCCTTGTGAGTACGGAAATCTGCCGAAGCTGACAAGATCTTTGATGGTGAGCCTAATGTTGATTTGGTTCGCCTGCTTCAAAATGCTCATTTTTTTAGCAAGCTCTTTACTGTCGCAGGATCCAATCTCTTGGCCGTCTATGAAAATCTCGCCGGAGTCTTTTTTGATCAGGCGGCTCATCAAAGACAGCAGCGTGCTTTTGCCAGCGCCGTTAGGCCCGATAAACGAGGTGATTTTGCCTTTTTGAATCGTGACTGACGTCTCTTCAAGGACAACTTTCCCCCCATATTGTTTGCTTACTTTTTTGACCTCTACCATGATTTATTCTCCTTTAACAGCAAGTAGATAAAATAAATCCCGCCGGCAAAATTGATAATGACGCTCAGCGTCGTTGAGAAGGTAAATACTTTCTCAACCACAAATTGTCCTCCCACCAGGGCGATGATGCTGATCAAGACGGAGCCTGCGATTAAGTATGAGTGCTTATATGTATTCAAGAATTCTCTCGCCAGGTTGACGACAAGAAGCCCTAAAAACATAATCGGCCCGACTAGCGCTGTTGAAACAGAAACAAGGATCGCAACCACGACCAGCATCTGCTTCACCACTTTGTCGTAGTCAATGCCCAAATTCACGGCGTGCTCGCGACCGAGCGACAGCACGTCAAAAAACTTCGTAAAACGCCAGACATAAACGCCTGTCAGCAGGAAGATGATGAACGCAAGCCATAACAAATCCGTATTAATGTTGTTAAAGCTGGCAAACATCTTGTCCTGCACAACTTGAAACTCATTCGGGTCAATCAGCATCTGCATAAAGGAAGACAGGCTGCCAAACAGCGTGCCAAACACGATGCCGACGAGCAGAAGGAAAAAGATATTTCTCCCCTCTCCCTTGAACATGAGCTGATACAAAACTAGAGAAAACACGATCATCAGCAGAACAGAGATGATAAAGTTCATGTTTTTATTCATGATGACCATATTTGCAGAACCGAACAAAAAGATGATGCCGGTCTGAATCAGCATGTAGAGAGAATCTAGGCCCAAGATGCCCGGTGTCAGAATGCGGTTGTTCGTAATCGTTTGAAAGATCATCGTCGAAAACGCAATCGCTCCCCCCGTCAGCACAATGGCGGCGACCTTTTTGATTCTTCTCGGCAGGGTGTAATCCCAATTGCCTACATCATAAAATAGAAATAAGCCGATACATACAATGGATAAACCAACGAGCAACGCAATTTTCACCTGGTTACGCATACGCTTTTCTCCTTAACAGCATAAACAGGAAAATGCCGCTGCCGATGATTCCGACCATCAGGCCAATCGAGATTTCATAAGGGAAGATAATGATTCTGCCCAATATATCACAAAACAGCACAAAAACCGCTCCCAACAGCGCCGTGTGCGGCAGGCTGTTCTTCAAATTGTCTCCTCTGTACATCGATACAATATTCGGGATGATTAAACCGAGAAACGGAAGCATACCGACAGTCAAAATGACAAGAGACGTGATCAGGGACACGATCATGAGCCCGATGTTCACAACTCGTTTATACTTGAGGCCGAGGTTGACAGAAAAGCTTTCTCCCATACCGGCCACTGTAAATTTATCCGCATAGAAATAGGCAATGATGACGAGCGGAATACTCAGATAAAGAAGCTCGTATCTTCCTTTCACGACTAAAGAGAAGTCTCCCTGAAGCCATGATGACACATTTTGGATCAAGTCATATTTATATGCGATAAATGTCGCGATGGAACTGACGATATTCCCGAGCATTAAACCGACAAGCGGAATAAAGATGGTGTCGTTGAACTTGATTCTTTCAAGAATTTTCATAAACAGAAAATTCCCTGCAAGGGCAAAGACAAACGCGACCAGCATTTTGATTAAAGGACTGGCGGATGTAAACAGCAGCAAAGAAATTAAAATGCCAAGCCTCGCCCAATCCACCGTGCCCGCCGTTGTTGGTGACACGAATTTGTTTCTGCTGATCTGCTGCATAATCAAACCGCAAATGCTCATGCTTAAGCCCGCGATAAGAATGCTGACCAATCGCGGCAAACGGCTTGCAAACAGCGTTGATGCCTCTTGTTTGCTTAAATCGAAGAGATCAAGCGGCGACAGATCTTCTACGCCGATAAACACAGATGTGATTGCTAATATGATAAGTAGAATAAATAAGTAACGTAGCTTCATGCTGCCTCCTTACAATCCTTACAGCAAAAAGAACGTATCTCCTACTTCCGCAAGGACTCAAAACAATATGGCCATATAGTAATTGATTATCATTATCATTTACAATATTACCATTTTTCTAGTGTTAGTCAATATTCTTTCAAAATATTAATGTAGTCATTTATTCAATTTTACTAATCATTCGATTCATTTTCCATCCCAAATCGTTAGGCTGTTTACCATATTTATCTTCACCACGCATGTATGCGGTCAGTAAACCTGACATTAATCCTCGTGGAAAACACAAATGTTCATTACAGAAAGAAATTATCCTTGATTTACAGGACTGAAAGAGAGATAATGTATACTAAATTTATTTGAAAATTTTAAACATTAGGAGATGTGAACATGAAGGTCGTTAAATTCGGAGGCAGCTCACTTGCTTCAGGTGCCCAACTTGAAAAGGTGTTTCACATCGTAACCTCAGACCCGGCACGGAAAGCTGTCGTCGTTTCAGCTCCGGGAAAACGCTATGCTGAGGATACGAAAGTGACTGATCTCTTAATCGCATGTGCAGAACAATATTTGGCATCAGGCAGCGCCCCTGAATTGGCGGAAGCTGTTATGGAACGGTATGCCCTCATCGCCAATGAGCTTCAGTTGGAGCAAAGCATTATCGAAAAAATCCGCGATGATCTGTATACGCTTTTAGAAGGAGAGCAAAACAATCCCGAGCAATATCTTGACGCAGTCAAAGCTAGCGGAGAGGATAACAACGCCAAGCTGATCGCCGCCTATTTCCGCCATAAAGGCGTCAAAGCGGAATATGTCAACCCGAAGGATGCCGGCCTTTTTGTGACAAATGAACCCGGCAACGCACAAGTTCTTCCTGAATCCTATGAAAATCTCTATCGTCTTCGGGAACGTGACGGCCTTATTATTTTTCCCGGTTTTTTCGGGTTCAGCAAGACTGGCGATGTGATCACATTCTCACGGAGCGGTTCTGATATTACGGGTTCCATTCTTGCCAACGGGCTTCAAGCCGATTTGTACGAAAACTTTACAGACGTAGACGCTGTGTACTCTGTCAATCCGTCCTTCGTTAAAAATCCCAAGGAAATCAGCGAGCTGACATATAGAGAGATGCGGGAGCTGTCCTACGCGGGGTTTTCAGTGTTTCATGACGAAGCGCTCATTCCGGCGTTTAGAGCGGGGATTCCCGTGCAAATCAAAAATACGAATAACCCGTCAGCCCAAGGCACCCGCGTCGTCAGCAAGCGGGATAACACAAACGGCCCTGTCGTCGGCATCGCCAGCGATACAGGCTTTTGCAGCATTTATATCAGCAAGTATTTAATGAACAGAGAAATCGGATTTGGCCGCAGAGCCCTTCAAATCCTCGAGGAGCATGGTTTGACGTATGAGCATGTTCCATCGGGTATTGATGACATGACCATCATCTTGCGCGAGGATCAAATGGATACTGCCGCCGAACGCAGCGTGATTAAACAGATCGAAAAGGACCTGCAGGCCGACGAAGTCATTGTCGAGCATCATCTCGCACTGATTATGGTTGTTGGAGAAGCGATGCGCCACAATGTCGGCACAACGGCAAGAGCGGCCAAAGCATTATCAGAGGCAAATGTGAATATTGAAATGATCAATCAGGGATCTTCTGAGGTAAGCATGATGTTCGGCGTAAAAGAAGCCGAAGAAAGAAAAGCCGTTCAAGCGTTATATCAGGAATTTTTCGCAGGCGTGCTGATCTCTTAGTTACATAAATAGCGGGCGCAAACATCCCGCTATTTTTTATGCGGCCTGGCTCATAGCCAAATTGTCCATTTTTTCTCTTGTCCACTAATGGCCCTGTCAAATGGATCTGTTGCGCATATCTTATAGTATCCATGATAGGGAGGTGGAGCCTTATGTCAGGATACACTGGCGGCGGCGGTTACAATAATTCATTCGCTTTAATCGTTGTATTGTTTATTCTTTTGATTATTGTTGGAGCGGCATATGTAGGCGGCGGCTTCTACTAAACCTTTTTCACTTACCTCATAGGCGCCGTAAGACTAAAATTAGTCTTACGGCGTTTTTGTTTTGATATGTCTATACCCAATCCTCTTCTGGCCATTGCGCATATAATAAGGTAATCTCACAAGGAGGTGGCACAAGATGTCAGGTTATGGAGGAAACTCATTTGCTTTGATCGTTGTGTTATTTATCCTCTTGATTATTGTGGGTACTGCGTTTTATAACGGAGGATACTAAGAAAATATTCTCCATGGAAGGGCAGCGCCGAAAGAGACATGTCTTGCGGCGCTGTTTCTGTAAAAAACCCCTTCTCGCAATGAGAAGGGGCTGGTTTTTATGTCATTCCTCTTTCCGCCACATGAAAGTCGGGTGCTTCCGCGTTAGCAGAGACGCCGGCTGCTGTAAAAATCGCAGCTGCGGCTAAACAAATAACAAACAACTTAGATTTCAATTTCATACAAACCTTCACTCCTTTGTATTTGTTTTCTTGCCTCTTCAACTTGTAAAAAGTAGGAAGCAGACAGTTTGAACCATTTCTGTTCATAGTAATATTTTGCTACTTCTAGGGCTAAATCCTCTATATCAGCGTACATATTTTTATTTTTTAAGTATTGGAAACATCGATCGATTCCTTCTTCATTGGGCTGTTGCTGATATAGGGATTGCAAAAACTCGAATTTTACCGCGTAGTCTGCATCGTCTGTTTCTTTAGCATATTCATAGCCCCGCTTGTGATATGCCGAAGCTTTATCATGTTTTCCCCGTTTATAATAAATCAGGGTGATTAAAAAATAGGCTTGCGGCAGTGAATTGATGATCCGGCTGCTTTCAAACGTGGAGACCGCTTTTTCAAAGTAGTCAATAGCAGGGTCAATAAGGTCTTGATTGTAATAGCATAATCCGAGATTGTAGTATGCCCTTCCGACCAACTGGGCTTTTTGTTCTGCTTCGGCCATATCGAGCGCCAATTTGAAATGGCGTGCGGCTTGTTCAAAATTCCTTTCATCCATCAGGTTGACCCCGAAGACGAAATGGCATTGAATGATTCTCACATTATAGGTTTCCTGCTCCACATAAATTTCATAGGCGTTTTTTATATTAATCAGTGAAAAGTACGTTTGCTTCATATAATAATAAGCTTCCGCGATTTTAAAATAGAATTCAGCACGCTCAATATGGTCTGCGACAAAGGATAGCTTTTTTTCCGCCTGTTTATAATATGTAATCGCCGAAATAAATTCCCGCTTATCAAACTCATACATCCCGCGGAAAAAATTCACATAATAGTCGAGCAGCCCTTTGAGATCCGCCTGGTTGCTGTCAATGTTTCTTGATAATTCAGACAGGCTTGGCTGGTCCTCGATATTTAACTTCTCTAACGGCTCAAGATAATCAAGCATAAGCTGGTGGCGGAATTCCATTAGTGAATAATAAAGCAGCAAGTTGGAATCATGCTGCATGTGTTTCAGTTCCTGCTGGATTTCAGCTTTCAACACTTCGGCATCCGGCACGCTGAATGTGCGGATATATTTGTACCACTCGTTAATTTTTTGACCGACCGCTGAAGAAGGAATTACCCCGCTCTTCATTCCTTCACCCTCTCCCATCAAAAACTGTTTATGTCATATTTTATCATGTTTAGAGACCCTCCCACCCCGAAAAACACGCAATCTTTGTTTCGGGGGCACGCAATCAACCGAAGCGGTGTGCAAAAAAAAGGCGGATGCATCTGAGGATGCGCCGCCCTGTATGTTATGGCTGTTTTGCCGTTATAGGAAGGCGGAT
Organism: Bacillus sp. K7; assembly: GCF_053903245.1. NCBI lineage: Bacteria > Bacillati > Bacillota > Bacilli > Caryophanales > Bacillaceae > Bacillus > Bacillus sp. K7. The sequence goes on along the minus strand of NZ_CP096406.1, from coordinate 427,865 downwards.
GATGAATGTTGTGCCTTTTCCTTTTTCACTCTTAATTTCTACTGTGCCCTGATGCATTTCAACGAGCTGCTTGACGATGGAGAGACCGAGCCCGTATTCCCCGTACGCCGTGTTCGTTCTCGAAATATCAGCTTTGTAGAACCGCTCCCAAATATGCTCAATATCCTCTTTGGAGATGCCGATTCCCGTATCTTCAATTTCGATAATCGTCTCTTTATATCCCTCTATTCCGCGCAGCCAAATGTTGCCGTTTTCCGTAAATTGGATGCTGTTTTTTGTTATGTTGACGAGGATTTGAATGAGCCGGTCGTAATCGGCATGAACAATGACGTGATCCTCTACCTGAATCGCCAGCTTGTTTTGCCTTTCTTCCGCCTGCTGTTCCAAGTGTTCTTTCACAATTTCAAAAACCTCAATCAGCGGAACATCGAGCTTGTTCAACGTAATTTGCTGCGATCTGATTTTTTCATAGTCCAGATTTTCTTTGACAAGCCGCAGCATGCGCTTCGTTTCCTCACTGATGAGCGAGAAGCATTTTTCCTTCTTATCTTCAGGAATCGTATGGCTGTTCAGCCCTTCAACCAAGCCGTTGATCGTCGTCAGCGGTGTTTTTAGTTCGTGTGATACGTCAGCGATAAACTGCCTTCTCCGCTTCTCAAGGCGGTCGATTTGATCTCTTGATTGCTTTAATTTTTTCGCCATGATCGTAAAGTCAGACGCCAGTACGCCGATTTCGTCCCCGTAGCTGCTTTCCAAGTGAATGTCATAATCGCCGGAAGCTACCTTATCCGTCGCTTCTCTCAGTTTTTCAATCCGTTTCACATGGAATTTCGATAGCAGCCAGCTGACGAGAATGGAAATGGCAAGCGTGCTGATCACGGCATAAAACATATAGAGATTGACCTGATTGACCATCTGTTCAACACCGCTGATCGGAGAAATCAGCATAACGGCACCTTTAAATTCGTTCTGGACATAAATAGGCTGCGCCACAAGAGACACTTCATCATCAAAACGGCCATCCGCTCTGATCATGACAGTCTGCCCTTTCTTCAGCTTACTCCACTCAGATTTCTTCAGCTTTTCTCTTGGCGGAAAACCTTCGGGCATGAAGTAAGGGCGTTGCTTTTCATCAAAGAGCATGAATTGTGTCTTTCTCGTGCCCAGCAAATCCTGATACGGGTACAGCCTGTGCATATCAATCTGGCCGCCTTGGAATTCGTTTGCGATCTGCACCGCGTATGACGTCAATTCCTCTACTTTGTTTTGATAGGCAAACTCTTTTACAAAGTGGGAAAAGAGAGAAATGATAATGACAAACGCTAAAATCAAAATGCTGATATGGCTCAGCAGCAGCTGATATAAATATTTAATCTTCATCAAATTTATACCCTACTCCCCACACCGTATATAGGAAAGGCTTTTCCTCGCTGGCAAGCTTTTTCCGCAGCCGTTTAATATGAACGTCTACCGTTCGCTCATCTCCGTAGAACTGATAGCCCCAAACCTGTTCAAGCAGCTGCTCTCTGGAGAACACTTGCCGCGGATTTTGGACAAGATAATAAAGCAGATCGAATTCCTTCGGCGTGAGGTTTTTCACAGGTTCTCCGTTTAAAAACACTTCTCTTGTCTTCTTATTAATAATAAAGCATTCCGTCTCGATTCTATCATCATCCATAACCGCCTTGCCTGTCGCCTGGTACCTTCTGATAACGGCTTTGATGCGGGCAACCAATGTCAGCGGACTGAACGGCTTCGTGACATAATCGTCCGCTCCCATCTCAAAACCGATAACCTGGTCTGATTCAGTGTCTTTGGCAGTCAGCATGATAATCGGCACCGTGCTTGTCTCTCTTATTTTTCTGCAGATGGTCACGCCGTCCATAGACGGAAGCATAATGTCCAAAATGATCAGATCCCAATTTTCCTCCGTAAAACGCTGGTACCCCTCTAACCCGTCATGGACGAATTCAGCTTCAAAACCTTCCTTAAAAAAGAACATCTCCGTCATCGTACATACACTAACATTATCTTCTATCATTAATATTTTCATTATATCCTCCGGTTGTTGTGATGCTTTTTTCTATAATAGCACCATTTGAGCCAGAAGGTTTTGTGTTTCACAATTGTTAGTTTTTATTTCATCGACTAGAAATAGATTGTTCATAGTTTTTTCATACCTTTGGGCTACTATTCATTTATCAGCAAGCGGGCCCGCCCCACAGGCGGCCTTATCAATAAAAATACCTATACGGAGGAACATACATGAACTTCATCAAACGGGCCTTTTGGAATATGAAGGCGAAAAAGGGAAAAACGTTCTTGCAATTATTTGTGTTTACAGTCATATGTGTCTTTGTTCTGTCAGGCCTCACCATCCAGTCGGCAGCACAAAAATCAAGCGAATTGGCCAGACAGGAACTCGGCGGAAGCGTGACGCTCCAAGTTGACCGCCAAAAACAAATGGAAAAACAGCAGGACAGCGGGGAAAAACGCAGTTTCGAATCAACACCGATCAAAGTGTCTGATGCGAATAAACTAGCTGCACTTGATCATGTGAAGAGCTACAACTACATTAATTCGGCTTCAGCCAACGCGGGAAACTTTGATGCGATTGAAAGCTCAAGCTCAAGTAATTCCAGCTCAAGCAGTTCGAGCTCAAATACGAAAAACAGCCAAGGCGGCGGACAAGGCGGACCGCAAATGGTTCAAGCCGATCTTTCGATTGAAGGTGTCGTCAGCACAGCGTTAGTTGATGAATTCTCTGACGGAGATTCAAAAATCACTGACGGACGTGCGATTACAAAATCAGACGTCGGCAAAAAAGTAACAGTGGTGAATGAAACATTGGCGGAAGAAAATGATATAAGCGTTGGCGATTCGATCACAATTGAGTCAGCAACCGATGAGGATACAACGGTGAAGCTGAAGGTTGTCGGCATCTATAAAACAACGTCTTCAGGCGATGACCAAGCCCAGAATTTCTCTTTCTTAAATCCTTACAATAAGCTTTACACACCTTATACAGCAACAGCGGCGCTGAAAGGTGACGACTATAAAAACACCATTGATTCGGCTGTTTATTATATGGACGATGCCAAAAATATGGATGCTTTCGTAAAAGCAGCAAAGAAAACATCCATTGACTTCGATACGTACACACTGAATACAAACGATCAGCTTTACCAGCAAATGGTCGGCCCGATCGAAAATGTAGCTTCATTCTCTAAAAACGTCGTGTATCTTGTGTCAGCGGCAGGCGCAGTCATTCTCGGCCTGATTGTTATGATGTCAATCAGAGAGCGCAAATATGAGATGGGCGTGTTAATGGCCATCGGTGAAAAACGATGGAAATTGATCGGACAGTTTTTAACTGAGATTCTGATCGTGGCCGTTATCGCCATCGGCCTTGCATCAGTAACGGGAAGCCTAGTCGCAAACCAGCTCGGCAATCAGCTTTTATCCCAGCAGATCAGTTCATCAACCGATTCAACGCAATCCGTAAACGGCCAAAACGGGCAAATGCCTGGCGGCGGTCGTATGGGCGGCGGAATGTTCGGCCACAGCTCGGCAAACGCGGATGTCATTGATTCACTGAACGTCGCTGTTTCTATGAACGACATGCTAGTTCTTGGCGGAATCGGCATCTTCATCGCGATCATCGCAACATTGCTGCCGTCTATTTCAGTACTGCGGCTCCACCCGAAAACGATCTTGACAAAACAGGAATAGAAAGAGGCGAAACCTATGAGCTTATTAGAATTTCAACAAGTGGGTTACTGGTATAAAGATAAGAGCCAGCCATTGTTTCAGGATATCAACATCAGCTTTCAAAAAGGAAAATTTTATACAATCAACGGCACATCAGGGACAGGGAAAACCACTTTTCTGTCTCTGGCAGGCGGACTTGACGCACCAAAAGAAGGAACGATCCTTTACAACGGAAAAGCCGTTTCCAAAATCGGATTAACCAATTTCAGAAATCAATTTGTATCCATTGTCTTTCAGGCGTACAACCTGCTGCCATATATGACGGCTCTTCAAAACATCACGACCGCCATGGAAATCACGGGTTCTAAAGAAAAGAATAAAGAAGCGTACGCGCTGGAGATGCTGCAGAAGGTCGGCATCAATGAAAAACAAGCCCGGCAAAAAGTGCTGACACTAAGCGGCGGACAGCAGCAGCGGGTATCAATTACAAGAGCTTTCTGCTGTGACACGGATCTCATCGTAGCCGATGAACCGACAGGGAACCTTGATGAGGATACATCAAAAGAAATCGTGCGGCTCTTTCAAGATCTGGCACACAAGGAAAAGAAATGCGTCATCATGGTAACGCACGATGAGCAAATTGCGAAAGTATCGGACATCAATATCAGGCTTTCAAGAGGAAGCTTTACTGTGAAGGAAAACGCCGCAGTCGTATAACAAAAACGCGCCTCTGCCAGTGCAGACAGGGGCGCACCCTATATCCCCCTTTTATATAGAAGTGAACGTAAAAAGAGCGGCGGCTGCATCCCCCGCTCTTTTTACTGTTTCTTTTCTTCCGATGACTTTACTTTCTCTCTTCGCTTCTTTTTCCAAACGGCTATGATAAACAAGAAAAGCGGAAACAAAAGCTGAAAGGGCAAATGAATATAGAGCGGCACCACCTTCAAGCCTTCGTTCAAATGCTCCGAAAAGTTAGTCGCAATCGTAATGGAAAGGAGTAAGATGCCAAATCCCATCGGATAAGCCAATTGAGAAGGGTTCTTTTCCTTAAAGAGCGTGGACGTGCCCACAACCACCGCGTATAAATAAAGGCTGACCTTAAAGAAACCTCCGATAATCAGCGCCAGCATAAAAAAGACATCGAGACGGTCTAAAAATTCTTCAACCTTGATTGTCTGAATGGTGCTTAATAGCGGAAACTGGGATCTTAATGTCAAATCAACATCAAGCACGCTGATATTAATCGCCACAGTTAGCGTCACAACCATTCCGCTGATGATCATGGCAAGCATTCCCGTTTTTTTTACACCTTTACGATCACTGAGATAAGGAAAAATCATCACAAATAGTACAACCTCACCAAATGGCACATACATCGTTTGTGTTAAGACGGAATGAATGATAGGAGAAAAACCATCTGCTAAAACCGGCTTTAAATTTTGCGGTTCTACAGAGCCTGATACAATAAGCAATACGAGACCGAACGCACCCAATAAATACATGGCCCCAAAAAGAAGTTCCGCTGACCGGGCCAGCACTTCAATTCCTTTTCTGACCGCGTAAATGCTTACGCCCATTAATAGCGCATTGAGGATAATAATAGGTGTATCATGGTACGCAAACGTCAGGAGCATTTCTCCGAAGTCACGCAGCACCCGTGCGGCAATATAGGCAAAGTATAAGATATAGAGAAATGAAAAAATCCAGCTGAGCTTGGTGCCGAGCATATCATCCATATATTCTTTCGGAGAAAAGTCCGGATAGCATTGGTATATGCCCTGATACAAATAAAACAGAAACAAACCGGCCGCACAGCCCAAAAGCACTGCTATCCAGGCATCACGGCCCGCCATCGTCCCCGGGGTAATCAATAAGGAGCTGCCCAGCTCAAAAATGATAATCATGACAAACAGCTGCCTGATGCTGATTTGAGCTTTTTCCATCTGTCACTTCCCCTTTCTCCAAGGCCTATTCATGGCCGAGCTGGTGCCTGATCGGGTTATTGCGTAATCCCGTTCTTCTGATATATATCTCCGCCTTCACATCGACAGGAAGTTCAGGCAAATACTCTTTGTCCCATGTGTCTTTCATTTTTTCCCACTGCTTCGGATACTTTCTAAATATCGTCTCGCCAAATCCGATAAAATCTACTTTGTTCTTTTTAATGGTTTTCACTGTTCTGCTGATTTCATCTTCCAATTCTTTGTTCAACGCTTTTTCAATACCGGCCAGCACCTTTGGATCGGACAATTGAAACGGATATTTGACAGCGTCTATGATGCCCTCGACAGTGACATGAACATGAATTCGCGGGCGGCCGTTGCGCATCTCGGGGCTTAGCTTGGTGTCTTGGTGTGTGATTTGTAAGCTTACCGCATCCTTTGTCTTGCCCCAATCGGCATTAATAAACGTATGCTCAATCTCGTTCAAAAGCCAAACCACACCGGAGCTCACCGTATCATCTTCAATCCAATATTTTAAATGGCCTTTTTTATCGAATACCGCTAAACCGTTTGCCTGAAGAATCGCTTTAGGATCGGTTGCCTGTGTGTTTTCCAGGCTGATCCCCTTTTTGCTGTCACCGATCATCAAATACCCGGGTATGACTGGCGCTTGTGTCGAAGCAGCAAGGGTTTTTATGACGTCCTGAATATTCGTTTTAATGACCCTTCCATACTGCGCCTGTGTAAAGTCGAGTGTTTTATTGACTTTATTAGACGGAATTTTATCAATCGGCGTCAGGGTTTTTACAATATTTTCCGCTTTCGTTTTATGAGCGATGACCACTGTGGCCGTTGTCCTGAACTCTGTGTCACGGTCAAGATTATCTAACACAAAATCCAAGCCTTCCTCTTTCGCCAGCTTTTCACTGATCACGATCAGGTTCGTATGGGCAAAGTAAAGCCGTCTCGATACCTTCATGGAGGCTTTTCTCAGCGCTTCCGTCATGTTGTCTCCTTCAATCGAATAAACGGATACAGGCGGCCTGTCTCCCGCACCGCCGCCCTGAAGCCCGCCGGCTACATTTCCGGGATTGATAATTTGAAAATGCAGTACATAGTTTCCTTCATTTGTCCTATCGATGCCTATCGCAGAAATAATCGCTAAATCTGTCAGTTCCCGCTTATCCCAGCAGCCGGGCAGCACAATGATGCTCAAAAGCATGATAATGGCTAATACACGATTACGTATCATCCTTATCCCCTTCTTCCATTTCTTTGTTCACCATTCCGCGTGAAGCGTCCGGCACAGGCCGCTGATGTTTTGACTGGCGCACTTTATCTTTCTTGGTGATTGATTCCGGCCGTTTTTCATCAGCCCACCACGGCACCCTAAACAGCGTGTCCTTTACGCCTTGAGAAGAAAAAGGAGCAAGCGGGGACATATAAGGGACCCCAAAGGAACGAAGGCTGCATAAATGAACAAACATCACAATGATCCCCAAAATCAGCCCGTAAAATCCCATAACAGCCGCAGCAATAATAAAGATGAACCGAATAAGCCGGGCTGAAATCGCCATCGCAAACGCCGGTGTTGCAAAGCTGGCAATAGCCGTAAGAGCAACGATGATGACCATGGCCGGAGAAACGATGCCAGCCTGTACAGCAGCCTGGCCGATAACAAGCGCACCTACGATAGATACCGCCGAGCCGACGACACGGGGCAGCCTGACTCCCGCTTCTCTGAGGATCTCAAAAGCAACCTCCATCGTGAGTGCTTCGACAACAGCGGGGAATGGAACAATTTCCCGCTGGGCGGCAATGACAACCAACAGCTGTGTCGGGATCATTTCCTGGTGAAACGTCGTGGCTGCCACATAAACAGCCGGTGCCACAAGCGAAATAAAAAAGACTAGAACCCGCAGAATCCGTATGCTCGTCGCAATGTCAAAACGCGAATAATAATCTTCAACCGATTGAAAGAATTGAACAAATAAGGCAGGAGCAATAAGAACAAACGGCGTTCCGTCCACAACAATCGCAAATCTTCCTTCCAACAGATTTCCCGCTACAACATCAGGACGTTCTGTATGATACATGGTCGGAAACGTTGTAAATGTTTCATCTTCAATCAGCTGCTCGATATATCCCGACTCTAAAATACTGTCAATATCTATTTTTTTCAGGCGAGAGCGAACTTCTTTCAGCACCTTTTCCTCGCAAATGCCATGAATGTACATTAGCGCGACATCTGTATGTGTTACAGATCCGATTTTCATTTTCTCTACCCATACATTCGGATTTTTGATGTATCGGCGGATCATGGAAATATTGGTCTGAAGAGACTCTGTAAACCCTTGCCGCGGACCGCGGAACGACACCTGGGTGCTAGGCTCTTGGATGGAGCGCTGCTCTCCGCCCTGTGTGCTGCAGATCAGCGCTTCTTCAGATCCATCTGCAAAAACCAGCGCATTGCCTAGCATCAATTCAGAAAAAAGCTTGTCCCAATTCCCATTCGCTTTCACCCCGCCCAGCGGAAGCGTTTTTTCGAGAATCTGCTGGATGGCATGAGGATTTTGGATGGACGGGCTCTCAACCAAAGGCTCAATTAAGGATTCATGAAGCGTGTTATTATCAATCAAACCCGCGATATAAATAACGGCGAGGCGGACACGATCCTGTTCACCGATTTTGATCTCGCGAATGATGACATCAGCGCTGCTTCCGACTTCCTTCTTCATTTCCGCTATGTTTTTTGTCAAACTTGCGGAAATGAGTACAGGCCTTTCTCTTTCTTGCTGCTGTTCGTGATTCTTTTCTTCTGTATTCTGTTTGTCTTTTGAATCGGTATTGTTCTTCCGGTTGGAAAATAAAGGCATACACAAATACCTTTCTTTGTCGTTTTCTCATATTCTCCCTTTAGGCGTTAAGTTTATGCATGTGTCCGACGGGCAGTATAACTCTCTGATAAAGACAGAAACTAAAAGGCGGAGGGTGATCAATCATGAAGATATTAGGCGTGACAGCGCTTTTATTGTTTTGTCTGTTATTTATTTCTGTATTCATGGACACGCTGCAAGGATTCAGTTTGACAAAATCCCTATTCAACAATATATCCAGCTTTAAGATGACAACGTTTGCTGAATCGATCGTGATTTTATTTTTCACTTTGGAATTGAGCAGAGAAATATTCTTGATGTATAAGTCGAAAAAAAAGAACCCCAAGGCGGGGCGCTAATTTTAGGCGATGATATTGCCGTCTGTGGTATCACTGCTATGTTTGCTGATGGTTCCTTTGAAAATGTGGTTGCCGATGATTTTGGAATTGGTTGAGGTGTTTGTTTGGATGGCTGTCGCCGTGCCTGCGGAGAGGTTATTGATGGTGTTTCCAGAGATGATAGAGCCTGCTGAATCGTTAACATATATCACAATCGGATTTCCAGCTGTTCTGTTGACTGAAATGGTATTATCAAAAATCTCATGCACACCAGCGTTGATATAGATGGTGACCAAAAGCGGAGATCTCTCAAAATGGTTGCCGATAATTGAGGTTTTCGCCCTTGTTGAACAGTAGATCGGGTAGTTTTTAAACGCTTTACATGTGTTGTTTTTGATAATAGCGCTCGCATTGTTCGTGACGGAAATGGTATACGACTCCAAGGCGCCTTCAAACGCATCGGGGATCATTGTATTTCCTTCAATCACGGCGTTTCCTTGAGCGATCCAGATCCCCCGGCTGAATTTTCTCATCACATTATCTTTTATGATCATATCGCCGCCGGAAATGTTCACGCCGTCAATGACTTGAATGAGGCAGTTATTCAAAAATGCGGTATCATCTGACAGCACTGCGCGAAGGCCGGTGCTGCGCCTTGTTTCAGACAATCCGTTTTGAATCTGGTTGCCATCCACCTTTACGTCGGAAGACTGATAAACCAATATGCCTGTGTTTTGAAAGTTGCTGATTTTGTTGTTCGTGACAAGCACGCTCTTTCCCCTGACATCAATCCCTGTTGAAAACCCGGTAATGAGGTTGCCGGCGATGACCGCATCACTGCTCTCTTTTCCTTGTGACACACCGAGTCCCGTAATCCCGACTCTAGGCGCGGCAGCCGCGTCTTTCTCCCATCTGAGAATATTTCCTTTGATCACCGTTTGCGTTCCATACCCATAGCTGATCGTATTGTCTGAGTGGTTACCTTCTATTGAAATGCCGTACCCGTTAAAGTTGGTCACAGAACTCGAAACATTCCCCGTAAAATGGTTATTGCGAATGGATACATTGACCGGTTCTTCATAATCAATATCACCTTCGCCATATCCTTCTAGGTCAATTCCGAACTTAGGCGCTGTTCCATTTCCCGTTCCGGCGTCCTCAATCAAGCATCCCTCCACTGTGACCATGTCACATCCGGTAATGGAAATGTTATTCCTTCTCGACCGCCGAACCTCACAGCGGCTGATGGTGACATGCTCTGACGTTCGATAATCATCATTTGTCTTTAATCCTCTCGGACTGACAATGATCCCGTCTCCGGTAAAATCAGAAATTTTGACATCATCAATCACAACATTCGAACATCCTTCAATACATATGCCGAAGCCCCATTCATGGGTTGACCTGATGCCCGCGGACGCATACGTATGCTCATCGCGATCGCCGATGATTTGTCCTCCGGAAATGGTTATATTCTCTTGCTTGCCTACATAAAATGCGGAATAACCCCACGAACTGTTCGGAATGACTTTCATGATACACTCGGGGTCCATCACAATCTCAAGGTTGGCAGGAACCTTTATCCCCGCGTTTCGAAACCTCTGATTGGGATCACCTCCAAGCGTTCCGTCTATTAGATATGTTCCCTTTGGAAACCAGACCGTATGATATCCTTTCAAAACAGCGGTACTGAGGCATTGATTAATCATTTCTGTTGAATCCGTTGTGCCATCTCCTGAAACACCGAAATCAGCCGCATTTAATATGAATTCAGCCAATTGCGAGCCTCCTTCTTCATGATACTATCATGATACGCATAACGGCCCGATCCGCTTGTACATTTTTCTAAAATTTTATTGAAAAAATATAAAGGAATCGTTTTGTTAGAAAATCTTACGGAAAAAGGACTTAATCATTAGGATAAAATCACTATTTTTATACTGTTACAATTTTTCCATTATGGAACTATTTGAAATGCGTATAAATTATATTGACACAAGTATTATATAAGAATATGATTTTTATAATACACTTTTTTAAGAAAGGGTTTGGCTGACATGGCTTCAATTGATAACGAAAGTATCATTAAAAGCGTCCCGCAAAAAGGGTTCTTTGGTCACCCGAGGGGACTATTTACGCTCTTTTTCACCGAATTTTGGGAACGTTTCTCTTACTATGGAATGAGAGCAATCTTACTTTACTATTTGTATACAGAGACGGTAAACGGAGGGCTTGGCTTTGACAAAGGCACAGCGGTAGCCATTATGTCAATTTACGGATCTCTCGTATACATGTCGACTATTATAGGCGGATGGCTTGCTGACCGGGTATTCGGAACCGCAAACACCGTGTTTTACGGCGGCATATTCATTATGTTCGGCCACATTGCACTCGCCTTTCCGGGCAGCGCGACAGCATTCTATATCAGCATGGCGCTTATCATTATCGGAACAGGCTTATTAAAACCAAACGTTTCAAGCGTGGTTGGAGATCTTTACACGAAAGAAGACCCGCGCCGCGACTCAGGTTTTAGTATTTTCTACATGGGGATTAACCTCGGCGGTTTGCTCGCGCCGTTAATTGTCGGAACACTCGGACAGAAGTACAACTATCATCTTGGCTTCGGAGTGGCCGCAGTCGGAATGCTTCTCGGACTTATCGTATATGCTGTAACAAGAAAGAAAAACCTAGGGCTTGCAGGCTCAAATGTGCCGAATCCGCTGTCTAAAAAATCTGCGATTGGCACTGGAATCGGTATTATCATTTTAGCGATCGCAGTGATGGTCTCTGTACAAACAGGCGTGCTGACGATCAATCGTTTCATCGACCTTGTGAGTATTCTCGGTATTCTGATCCCTATTGTTTATTTCATCATCATGTTTACTAGCAAAAAAGCGGACAAAACTGAAAAATCTCGTCTTGCCGCTTACATTCCTTTATTTATCGGCGCTGTCATGTTCTGGGCCATTCAGGAACAGGGAGCAACCATTCTTGCGGTTTACGCTGATGAACGCATAAAGCTTTCATTGGGCGGATTAGAACTTCAGTCATCTTGGTTCCAATCATTAAATCCATTGTTTGTCGTCATTTTCGCGCCAATTTTCGCTTGGTTATGGATGAAGCTTGGCAAACGCCAGCCGTCCACACCAGTTAAATTCTCAATCGGAATTATTCTAGCCGGACTGTCATTTATCATTATGGTATTCCCGGCTATGCAAGGGAAAGATGCACTCGTAAGCCCGCTTTGGCTCGTTCTCAGCTTCCTGCTTGTCGTGCTTGGAGAGCTGTGCCTGTCTCCAGTCGGTTTATCCGTCACAACGAAACTGGCGCCAGCTGCATTCTCTGCACAAACAATGAGCATGTGGTTTTTGACTAACGCAGCCGCCCAAGCAATCAATGCCCAAGTAGCCGGATTGTTTGATAAAATTCCTGAAACAACTTACTTCGGTACCATCGGCTTGATTTCTATCGTGCTCGGCGGCATTCTGCTGCTGCTTTCGCCAATTATCAAGCGTGCGATGAAAGGGGTCTTATAATAAGAAAACAGCCCGCGGATTTTTGATCCCACGGGCTGTTTTTTTATTTTTCCATCCATTTGCTGAGCTTTGATCAAAGGCTTGCGGTTCTTCCAGCACCGGCTGATGGCCGCTACCCTCAAAAACAACCTTCTTCACATGGGCATATAAACCGTCAACAGCATCCCACAATGTAACAGGCCCAACCAGATAATCATATCTTCCTAAATCGATGTAAACCGGTACTTGAACATCAGATAACCGCTCAACAAGATCGAGCTGGGCAAATGTATGCCCCCATCATTCTTCAATAATCGGCATATTGGTGAAAACACCTTCATCTATAGTAATGAAAAAATCCCTCCAAAAGGAGAGATTCATTGTAAATATGTGGCGACCTTAACAAGACAATCTTCTACGCGCGGCCCCCATTTCATTTTTATTAAAAATAAAAGCTAGACGTATGGCGTCAGGCTCTGTCATATTACCGTTTCAATTCCTTTCGTGTCTTTTCCCATCTTTTCAGCACCTCTTCAGGGCTGTGAAGCTGGATTCGGACACCGGAAGTCAAATCTGCATATTTCGCCACATCCTCCTTCACCGAAACGATGCGGCAGGCAAAACGGTCTCTGTCATATTCGGATTCTTTCAAAGACGGCAAAGGCTCGCATTGCAGCTTCACATAATGGGCGGCTCCCTTCCACCATGCCATAAACTGCGCTTTTCCTCTGCGACGGATGTTGGCTGCAGTCGCTGTGTTTTTCCACAGAGCGATTCGAATTTCTGTTCGGCTGAGAGCGATGATTTCACCCACGCTAATCATGGCGGCATGCGGCCAGCCATCATCCGATACCGTTTGCAGAACGAAAGCCTCATGCTGCTTCTCATCCAAGCGATTCCCGTCAAGCAGCTCAAACAGGCGGTCTGATAGACAGTTCACGCTGATCAAGCCTTTCGTTCCGGCACAGCCGGAACTTCAACTGCTGTTTCTGTTTCACTCGGATCAATTTTAAACGCCGGATTGTATTTCGCCGGGTTTGTAATGCTATCCGGCTCACAGGATCTCCATGTAAAAAAGCATGTTTGGCACTGATAAACTTCCCAGGCGCCTTCTACGGGCGATTTGCTCATGACTTCTCCCTTTTTTGAATTGCATCGAGGACATGTATGCATATCGATCATCCTTTCCTTATTTATTCATCAAGTCCATTAATTTTTGTTCCCATTCTTTCGTTGTTAATGGTGAATCAAGCGGCTGTGAATAATGGCCTCTTGTTTCCGGCGCAACCGGCGTAGTGGCGTCCAGAATCATTTTGTGAGTGATCCCTGATGGATTAGATCCAGGGTCAAGCGGCAGGACAGATAAGTCTGGAATGATGACCGCGTCGTGTTTTGGATGCATTTTAGTCGAAAGCGCCCACATGACCTGCGGCAGATTGAATGGGTCGACATCCTCGTCAACAACAATGACCATTTTGCAGTAGCCGAGTCCGTGCGGTGTTGTGAGTGCGCGCATACCGACTGCTTTTGCAAATCCGCCATAGCGGGTTTTTGTGGAAACAATCGCGATTAAACCGTGTGTGTACATGGCGTTCACAGCGACAATTTCATTCGGATACGCTTCTTTTAACTGCTGATAAAGCGGCACACAAGTGTTAATGCCGATCATGTAATCGCATTCTGTCCAAGGCATGCCTAAGTATAAATGTTCAAAAATTGGATTGTTTCTATGATATACGCGTTTAATTTTGATAATTGGCATGCTGCGTCCGCCGGAATAGTGGCCTGTGAATTCACCAAACGGGCCTTCATATTCACGTTCTCCGGCCACGATTTCACCTTCAAGCACAACTTCAGCGCCCCATGGAACATCAAGATCAGACAGCTTAGATTTGACGATGCGATACGGCTCGCCTTGAATTGCGCCTGCCATTTCGTATTCTGATTGATCATAGAGAAGCGGAGTCGACGCCGCCGTTGTAATAACCGGCTCACAGCCCAGCGCAATCGTGACTGGAAGATTGATGCCGCGTTCTTCAGCTTGACGCAAATGGATCGCAATATCGTGCTGCGGCACAGGCTGAATGCCAAGGCGGTCTTTTCCTTTGACCTGCATTCTGTAAATGCCGACGTTTTGTTTGCCGAAATTCTCAGGGTCTTCAAGATCGCGGGAAATGACACATGCTTTATCTAAATAGTAGCCGCCGTCCCCTTGGTTAATCCTGAAAAGAGGCAGGATATCGAACAAATTGATGTCTTCTGTGATTTCATTTTCATGAAACGGCGCTGTTTCCTCACGTTTGACCGGCATTGGGAACTGTTCATAACGCTTGGCGAATTCAAAAAACTGTTCTTTTACTGGCGTGTCTTTCGGCATGCCGAGCATCATTGCATGGTTCGGCCAGGAACCGATTACATTCATCGCAATTTGTGCATTGTGATAGCCGTAAATGTTGTTAAATAAAAGCGCGGGGCTTTTATCTCCAAGATTGCTGGCTGCTCGTGCCGCGGCCCCTAAATCAGGCTCCGGCTTTACCTCTTCCTTCACTGTCAGCAGCTGCCCTTCTTTTTCAAGGGCAGTGAGAAATTCTCTGAAATCTTGATAAGCCATGATCAAGCTCCTCCTTTTTGCTTTTCAATCCCATTCCAGCGTTTCGCTTCAGGAAGGCGAGTGCCGAATTGGTCCAATGTTCTGAATACAATATGGTCGACCATTTCCTCTAAGCTGCCGGGCTGGTTATAGAAGGCCGGCATTGGAGGAAGAATGATGGCGCCCATTTTCGTAAGCGCTAGCATATTTTCGAGATGAATCTGGTTCAAAGGCGTCTCCCTCGTTAAGAGGACGAGTTTTTTCCTCTCCTTGAGCATGACATCCGCCGCACGTGTCAGCAGATTATCCGCCATCCCGGTGCGAATGCTTGCGAGAGATTTCATGCTGCATGGCGCGACAATCATTCCATCGGTATCAAACGATCCGCTAGAAATGGCTGCAGCCTGATCCTTATGCGAATATGTGTATGTAGCCAGCTGTTCCACTTGTTTTAAGGTATAACCTGTTTCGTGTTTGATCGTGACGTTCGCCCAAGGAGACACAACGAGATGGGTTTCCACTCCGGCCGCTTTCAGCCACTCCAGCAGCCTGACTCCGAAAATGGCCCCTGTTGCCCCTGTCATTCCGACAACGAGTTTCATTTTTGCCCCCTCCTTTACGCTTGAATTCCGCTTTCATTTCCATCATACTCCTGATATATCCATATGAAAAATATCTCTAAAATCTATATTTCATACCTAAAAGGTATACTGAGGAGGCGCTTTTTTTGGACATTCGCCAGCTTCGATATTTTATTACCATCGCCCAAGAACAAAAAATCACATCCGCCGCCAAAAAACTCCACATGGCACAGCCGCCTTTAAGCAGACAGCTGAAACAGCTGGAGGACGAGCTAGGTGTCATTCTCTTTGACCGGAATAAGAAAAAACAAATGACGCTTACATATGAAGGAACTGTTTTTCTGAAAAGAGCCAAAGAGATTCTGCACAGATTTGAAGATGCCGTCATCGAGGTACAAGAGCTGAAGGAGGAAGTTGCCGGCACGCTGGCTGTGGGGTCAACGATTTATTGCGCCGCTCTGATGCTTGAAAAAGTCACACAGATGAAAGAGAAATACCCGCACCTCACCTTTAACATTTGGGAAAATGAGCCCGCGACACTGTTAGAACTTCTGGAAAGCCGACAAATCGATGCGGCGGTCACGACGACGCAGATCAAAAGCGACACGGTCCAATTCAAACAGCTTGATGACATTCCATGTGTACTTGTGCTTTCAGAAGAAGCAGGATATCCGTGCGGGGACACCATTAAAATGGAAGACATCCCTTCCTTTCCGCTGATTCTGCTGCGGCCTGTCAATGGAAAAGGCGTCTATAATCAGGTCATGAATGAATTTCAGCGTTTGAATCTGGAGCCGCGTACTGTTTGTGAATGCCACGATTCCGCAACTTTGCTCAGCCTCGTCTCATCCGGATTTGGCGCTTCTATTCTGCCCGTCACAATGATTCCTGTTCATATGAGGAACCACGTTCATACCATTCGTATCGAAAACAATCCCTTTATCATGAAACCGGCTGTGATGTGGAGAACGGACAGTTATTTGCCAAAACCGGTACAGCAATTTTTGGATTTATTTTAAGAGAAATCGCCTTATGAAAACCAATTACTTGACTCATACTAAAAAAAAGTTATCCTTTAGATTTGTAAGCTAATTTTTTATTTCAATAAAATCAACCAGAAAAGTGGGGAATATGATGAAAAAAGCATTTTTGGCTTTATTCATGATCGTAAGCATTGCAGTGCTCGCAGCTTGCGGAGCAGGAAATGACAATCAGTCAAAAGACAACGCCAAAGACGGCGATCTTTGGGCTTCAATTAAGAAAAAAGGTGTGCTGACAGTCGGTACGGAAGGAACATATGAACCGTTCACTTTCCACGACAAAGACACTGATAAGCTGACTGGTTATGATGTGGAAGTCATTACAGAAGCCGCAAAACGCCTAGGTCTGAAAGTCGATTTTAAGGAAACACAATGGGATAGTATGTTTGCCGGCCTGAATTCCAAACGGTTTGACGTTATTGCCAACCAAGTCGGAAAAACAGACCGTGAAGACAAATACGATTTCTCTGATAAATATACAACTTCAAGAGCCGTTGTCGTGACGAAAAAAGACAACAACGATATTCAGTCTGAAGCAGATGTAAAAGGAAAAACATCGGCACAATCACTGACAAGCAATTACAACAAATTAGCTACAGATGCAGGCGCGAAAGTTGAAGGCGTAGAAGGCTTGGCACAATCCCTTCAGCTCATCCAGCAAGGCCGCGTCGATATGACATACAACGATAAGCTTGCTGTATTGAACTACTTAAAAACATCAGACAACAAAAACGTAAAAATCGCTTTTGAAACAGGCGATCCGCAGTTCACCTATTTCGCATTCCGCAAAGGAAGCGGCGAGGTTGTGGATCAAGTCAACAAAGCATTAAAAGAAATGAAAGAGGACGGGACTCTTTCTAGCATTTCGAAAAAATGGTTCGGCGAAGATGTTTCTAAATAATCTGCCGGCATTGACGCTTGGCACGGCGATCCCGTGGGATCTGGTGCAGCAGTCATTCTGGCCGATCCTTTCAGGGGGAATCTACTATACGATTCCCCTTACGATTCTTTCCTTCCTATTTGGGATGATCATCGCGCTGATTACAGCGCTTGCCAGAATGTCGAAAATGAAACCTTTGAGATGGGTGTTCAGCGTATACGTATCCGCGATACGCGGCACTCCTCTTCTCGTTCAATTGTTCATCATTTTCTATCTGTTCCCGGCCTTTAATATCACATTAGATCCATTTCCAAGCGCAGTGATCGCCTTTTCACTTAACGTCGGCGCCTATGCATCTGAAATCATCCGGGCATCTATTTTATCCGTGCCGAAAGGACAGTGGGAAGCCAGCTATACAATTGGCATGACCCATCAGAAAACGCTGTTCCGCGTCATTTTGCCGCAGGCGTTTCGTGTGTCGATCCCGCCATTATCCAATACCTTTATCAGCCTGATCAAAGATACATCCCTCGCCTCTCAAATTCTGGTCGCTGAACTGTTCAGAAAAGCCCAAGAAATCGGCGCGCGGAATCTTGACCAGATTTTAGTGATCTATATTGAAGCAGCCTTTATTTATTGGATGATCTGCTTCCTGCTTTCACTCGTCCAGCATGTCATCGAACGGCGTCTTGACCGCTACGTGGCCAAATAAGGAGGTTCCGGGTATGCTTACCGTAACAGGATTAAACAAATCATTCGGTGAAAATGAAATTTTAAAAAAGATAGATATGAAGATTGAAAAAGGGAAAGTCATCGCCATACTTGGGCCCTCAGGTTCAGGGAAAACGACGCTGCTCCGCTGCCTGAACGCGCTCGAGATCCCCAATCGCGGGGAGCTTGCATTTGACGATTTCTCCATTGATTTCTCTAAAAAGGTGAAACAGGCAGATATCCTAAAGCTTCGCCGGAAATCCGGAATGGTGTTTCAGGCCTATCACCTGTTCCCGCACCGCACAGCCCTTGAGAACGTGATGGAGGGCCCTGTTCAGGTGCAAAAACGAAACAAAGAGGAAGTCAGAAAAGAAGCGATTCAGCTACTTGAGAAAGTCGGACTGAAGGACAAAATGAATTTATATCCGTTCCAGCTTTCCGGAGGACAGCAGCAGCGCGTCGGCATCGCCCGCGCTCTTGCGATTCAGCCTGAACTCATGCTGTTTGACGAACCGACCTCAGCTCTTGACCCCGAACTTGTCGGAGAGGTGCTGAAGGTGATCAAGGATTTGGCCAATGAAGGCTGGACCATGGTCGTTGTAACCCACGAAATCAAATTCGCCCAGGATGTGGCGGACGAAGTCGTCTTCATTGACGGCGGCGTCATCGTGGAACAGGGACCGCCGGAGCAAATCTTCTCCGCACCAAAAGAAGAACGGACACAGCGGTTCTTGAACCGGATTTTGAACCCGTTGTAAAAAGAAAAACAGGGCGTCAGTGCCCTGTTTCAGATTGTTGACAAAATCCTAAAACGATTTTCGTTTTAGGATTTTGTCATTTTCAGCGTGATTGAAAACCTTTGAAGTCTAGGAAGGGCGAGCATTGGAGCACAGCGAATGTTAAATTCGTGAGCACCGAAGCGCAGGCCTGACAACGAATGCAAGGGTTTGCCAATACGCTGAAACAGGGCTGCGGCAGCCCTGTTTTTTTGTTGAGCCCCTTTCGCCTATTCCGCCCTTTTGTCAGATGTGCTACAATGACACTCGACTGATTTTTACGAAAGAAGGGACCTCACGTGAAGCGAGAACTTGTGCTGCGTTGGACATTTTATTTTTCCGGTTTAATCATATTGGCTTTTGGTGTATCCCTGACGATTGAAGGGAAAGCGCTCGGCATTAGCCCGTGGGATGCATTTCATTACAGCCTGTTTCAGCATTTCGGTTTTACCGTCGGCCAGTGGTCCATCATGATTGGCGCGCTCATCGTTGGATTAACGTCATTGTTTACGAAGGCTTGGCCAAAAATTGGGGCGATCCTGAACATGGTACTCATTGGTGTTTTTATAGATTTTTTCAATTTTCTTCTGCCTGCCCCCTCCACTTATACAGGCTCCGTCATCGTCTTCTCTCTTGGCGTGGTCATGATCGGCTACGGCGTCGGTGTTTATGTATCGGCAGGCCTTGGCGCGGGGCCGCGTGATTCACTGATGATGCTGATTACAGAAAAAACCGGCTGGAATGTGCAATGGGTGCGGAACGGCATGGAAATCATCATTTTGTTGGCGGCATGGGGCATGGGCGGTCCGATCGGTTTTGGTACCATTTTGACTGCCATTCTCACCGGACTCATTCTGCGCTTTTCATTGCCGCAGTCAATCCAGCTGCTGAATTATGCGGTGGCAAGGCGGACAGCCGCTGTGAAAGCATCTCCGCCTCTGCACTAATCTTTTGTCAAAGAAAAACGGACCATTTCAATGGCCCGTTTTTTTGTTTTCACTCATGTTTGGCAGGCTTGTCTCATAGATTGGTACTATCTCTGAGTAAGAGAAATACTAGAATCGGAAGGTATCATGATGGAAGCTCTCCAACACTTTGCAAGACGCTCCTTCAGCATATTGCTCTTTTTCTTTTTACTGTATTGTTTTATTCTGCTTGAACCTTCAAAACTGTCTTTTGCTATTCCAGATTCACTGCTAAATGTGAATACCATTTTCCTGAGTATTTTGCTTGAATCCATTCCATTTATCATGCTCGGCATCTTTTTTTCTTCGTGCATTGAATTCTTTGTCTCAGATGAATGGATGGCCAAATGGATCGTCAAAAACCCTTATGGCGCAATAGGGTCCGCTGTCGCCATCAGTATTCTCTCCCCTGTATGTGAGTGTGCAGTCATTCCGGTGGTGCGCCGTCTCATTCAAAAAGGGCTCCCTCTGCATGTTGGCGCGGTTATCTTAGTTGGAGCGCCCATCTTAAATCCGATTGTCATCCTCTCCACCTACTATGCCTTCAGCAAGCATTTGGAACTTGTGTACGCGCGGATTGGGCTCTCCGTCGTTATTTGTATCATAATCGGGCTCCTGATGTATTGGATATTCGGAAACAAAAACATGCTGAAACCGCATAAAACAGCTGCCTTGCCGGAACACAGTCATCAGCAGCACGGAAAACGCTTGAAACCTATCGTCACCCATGCTGTAGAAGAATTTTTCGATATGGGCCGCTATTTGATCATGGGCGCATGTATCGCCAGCCTGTTTCAAACGTTTCTAAATCGCGGGGCTCTCGCAGAGCTGGGGACAAGCGACCTGTCTGGTTCCGCTGTCATGATGGGACTGGCATTTGTCCTGTCACTTTGCTCACATGCGGATGCGTTTGTCGCGTCTACTTTTTCAGGCACCTATTCTCACGCTTCCCTCCTCTCCTTCATGCTGTACGGCTCAATGTTAGATGTAAAAAACACGTTTGTGTATGCTTCATTTTTTAAAAAACGCTTTGTGTTTGTATTTTTTGTTGTGATTTCCGCTTCAGTTCTTGCAATAGCTTGGCTTTATGGTTTGATTACCTCATAAAGGATGAGTGAATTGAAACAAAATAAACCGTATTCTTTTGATGCTGTTGTCCGGGGGCTTCTATTGGTCGGCTTTGCTTTAATGATCTTTAAACTTTATCTGACAGGGCATATTTTGCATTTCATTTCTCCGCGGATGCTTTGGTTTGCGAAGTTTTTTATCGTCGCTGCATTTGCGCTTGGCATACTGTCATTGATCTGGAGAAAACAAGACAGTCAGCATACCTGCTGTGCATGTGCCGGCGGTCAAACACATTCTCCGTCTCACCCATGGCTGTACAGTTTTTTTCTGATTCCTATTGTTACCGGTTTCCTTTTCCCTGACCATGTGCTGACAAAGGAAGTGGCACAGAACAGAATCTTCTCAGCAAACAGTGCCAAAAGCCCGGAACAAAAGAAATCTAATACTCAGGCGGAATCCTCTCATGAAGCAGGAACGGCCGCAGTCCTGCCCAGCGGTTATGAAAAAGAACTTTCTCGGGAGCTGGAAGGGATGAATGTCATTCCGATTTCAGACAAGTATTATGTGCCCATTGTCAATCTATTGCTGGAACATGCAGAAGCGTATGCAGGAAAAGAGATCGACATGAAAGGATTTGTCTATTTTGATGAACAGCTGGGTCGCTATATCGTTGGACGTTACGGCATATCCTGCTGTATTGCAGATGCTGCGGTATACGGACTGCCGGCTTCTTTCTCAGAAAAACATGATATAAAGGAAGGCGAGTGGGTTCAGACCACCGGAAAACTGACTGTATTTAATAAGAACGGCGAACAGCTTCCGATCGTATCCGTCACACATATGCAAACAATTAGTACACCAAAAAATCCCTACGTATACGAGATTATTGAGGATCTTACTCCGAAGTAAAACAAAATATGATAGGATGGTTTTGACAATCTTTTGCAGACGGAGGATCTAGAATGAAGATTTACGGAATGTATATGGACCGCCCGCTTTCACAGGAGGAGACTGAACGGTTAATGTCTTTCATATCGCCTGAAAAACGGGAGAAATGCCGGAGATTTTATCATAAAGAAGATGCTCACCGCACCCTGCTGGGAGATGTGCTCGTTCGCTCTGTTATCAGCGGGCAATATCAGCTGGACAAAGCCGAGATCCGCTTCAGCGCGCAGGAATACGGGAAGCCTTGCATCCCTGATCTTCCTGACGCCCATTTCAATATTTCCCACTCCGGCCGCTGGGTCATTTGCGCGTTTGATTCACAGCCGATCGGCATCGATATTGAAAAAATGAAACCGATCAGCCTCGATATCGCCAAACGCTTCTTTTCAAAAACAGAGTACAACGACCTTATAGCCAAAAACATCGACGAACAGACAGACTATTTTTATCATCTATGGTCAATGAAAGAAAGCTTTATCAAGCAGGAAGGCAAAGGCTTATCGCTTCCGCTTGACTCCTTTTCGGTGCGCCTGCATCAGGACGGACAAGTAACCATTGAGCTTCCGGACAGCCATTCCCCCTGTTATATCAAAACATATGAAGTAGATCCGAGCTACAAAATGGCCGTATGCGCCGCGCACCCTGATTTCCCCAAGGATATCACAATGGTCTCATACGATGCGCTTTTATAAATGGCTCATCAGCAGCTTGACGCCGTGTTCAATATCTTCCGTTTTCACATTGGAAATATTGATTTTTAATAGATTTTCTCTTGGATAATCTGATAAATAATGACGGTCTATCGCCTCAAGGAGAACCCCTTGTTTTTTCAGCTTTTGCATTACCCTTGAGGCCTGCAAATCCCGAGGGAGCACCAGATGGGTATGCATGCAGGGCGCCTGTCCGCTGGAGAACGCAAAGCGGCCGCTTCCTAGACTTCTATGTGTTTGAATGGCCTGATGAAGCCTCAGTGACCGTTCCTTATAGGATGAGCGGATTTTCTCCTTATGCCTGCCATACATGCCGCTTTTCAAATAGATTTCCAACGCCGCTTGAGAAATCACAGAACTGTCGATATCGTTTAGCTTTTTGTACGTGTGAAACGTGTCAGCCAGCGCATCCGGCAAAACAGCGGCCCCCACGCGAAGGCCGGGAAACATCATTTTTGAGAAGCTTTTCAAATAAATGACATGCGAGGACAGATCATATGCGTACAGCGGATCTGCCTTTTTATTTTCCTCCAAATCACCGAGATAATCATCCTCAACGAGATAGACATCATACGTTTCCGCCAGTCTTACAAGTTCCTGTTTATCACGCTCTGACAAAGAGCAGCCTAGCGGGTTATGGAAGCGGGGCATTGTATAAAACCATTTGATCGATTCCGTCTGAAACAGCCGCTCAATCTCGTTCATATCAAGCCCCTCTTCCGTTCGTTTTACTCCGATGGCAGGAATCCCAAGCGTCTCAAGCTGTTCAATCATCAAATGATAGCCCGGCTGCTCAATGGCGATCTTCTCTTTCCCATTTGGAAACGGCATGGCGCAAAGCAGGGATAACGCCTGCTGGACACCTGATGTAATGAAAATGTGCCGTTCGTCCGCAAATACCTGCTGATTGGCGAGCAGCTTTCGGAGAACACGGATGAGCGACGGAAGCCCCTTTGGCGTCCCATAAATAAACAAATCGTTTTTGTATGTATCAATGGCTTTGTTGATGCAGTGCTGAAAATCAAGATACGGAAATACGTCGGGATCTGGCGCAGATGTGGCAAAGTCGATGAGCCCCGGCTGTCCGCTTTTTGGTGTGCCCGTTTTTTTCACAATATAATAGCCGCTTTTCGGAACGGAGTAGATGAGATGGCGCTTTTCCAGCTCCCGCAGCGCGCGGATCACTGTGCTTTTGCTGACTTGATAGCGGATGGACAGCTGTCGGATGGATGGAAGCCTGTCTCCTTCCTGATAGGCGCTGCTTTGTATCATCTCCTCTATCCTCGTCAATAGACTCATATATTTCTCCATGCTTTCTCCCCCTGTTTTGTACCGGTACAGTTCATTGTTTTTCTCATTGTACCCTTCTGCTCACAGCCATACAATAAAAGGGAGCGACCGGCGCTGCAAATCAGGTAAAGGAGCACCTTCCATTATGGGTAAACATCAGCAAGCCCCCGCTTATATGGCGGCTATCTTATATTCATTCATTATCGGTTTATCGTTTCTATTCGTAAAAATCGCGCTGCAAACAGCAGAACCGTTTGATATTCTGGCGCACCGGTTCACCATTGCGTTTGCCGCTGCCACTGTACCGGTCTTATTCGGCTGGGTAAAGCTATCAATTCGTGTAAAGGACGTCATTGCCATCTTGCCGCTCGCCCTGCTGTATCCGGCGTTGTTTTTCAGCTTTCAGGCATTCGGCCTTGTGTACTCGTCCTCCTCTGAAGCGGGAATTATACAGGCTGCCATTCCGATTTTCACAATGGTCTTAGCCAGTTATCTATTAAAGGAACGCTCCACGTGGATGCAGAAGGGTTTCACGGTTTTATCCGTTGCCGGCGTCATATTTATTTTTGTGATGAAAGGGATCGAAGTGGAATCAGCCAGCTTAACAGGATCTTTGCTGATCCTTTTGTCCGCTTTGTCTTCCGCGATGTACAATACCGCCGCCAGAAAAATGACGCAGCGGTTCAAGCTGACCGAGCTCACTTACATCATGTCAGCGATCGGCTTTGCCGCCTTCAACGCCATCGCCCTTGTTCGCCACAGCGCGGCGGGAACTGTCGGCACTTATTTTCAGCCATTCCGGGAGCCGGGCTTTGTTCTTGCCATTGTGTATCTGGGCGTGCTATCTTCACTCGTCACTTCGTTTCTGTCCAACTATACACTTTCGAGGATTGAGGCGTTTAAAATGAGCGCCTTCAATCACGTGTCTACCATCGTGACAATGATAGCGGGAGTGGTGATTCTAAACGAAACACTCGCCTGGTATCATCTAGCCGGAGCTGTTTGTATTATGATTGGCGTGGTGGGGAGCAATATCAATGTGCAGAAAAAGACATATCACCATAGGGTCTCTGCAAAAAAATGAGAAATTATGCTAGACTGATAGGAAAAACATGGTTCGAGGTGTAAGTGTACGTATGATTCAATATGCTAGTGAAAGCATCAATCTTCCAGGAGAAATTACGTTTAAAGATGTAAGAGAAATCTTTTTTTATCAAGTTGCAAAAATGTCATTCTTTTACTTTCTGTTGTTTTGCGCCATTTTTGCTGCAGTTCATTTCATTAACGGACAGCCCCGTCTCGTTTATGGCAGCGAAGCGCTTAACTTAATTATGAATAGTATTTTCATTATCGTCATGTCTGTTCTGTTTACACTGCTGCTCCTCCTTCTTCTGTATGTAAAGTTTTTCAGAGCATACAAGAAGAATGAACGGATTCAATCCAAAAGAACGTATACCCTCAATCAAGATGGAATCCGTATATGCTCTAAAAAGGAGGACCTCATTTTTCATTGGAATGAAATCACGTCTGTTCTCGAATATAAGAATGTCTTCCGGATCAATACATCCAGCAGCCAATATATTGCGATACCAAAACATTTTTTTCATTCTAAAGAGGAAATGAATAGGTTCCGAGCCATTATCCTTAAAAATAGTGAGACAAAAAAAGTGAAATTTAAAAAGGATCAGCGCTGATAGTGCTGGTCCTTTTATAATGATTGCTGCGTTTCTTTTGCCTTCTGTTTATCTAAAAACGGCACCAGCTCGATTCCAGCCGATACACCTACAAACACGATGCACACAACAACAGAAAATGGAAAGGAATTTCTGAATGAGTTCATTCCGATGGCGAATACAAATGGAAACAGCAATATAAACCATTTCATCTGAGGAGACGCGCGCATGCTCCGACCTGCCTTTAATTGAGTATATTCCGACTATTATATCATGTAAAAATGGTCATTCCACATAAAAAAGCGGAACAGCCAGTGCTGTCCGCTTATGGTCACGATTGAATGATCGGATGCTGATTCAAGATCGCAAAAATTCGTTCTGCCACTTCTTCCGTATGTGACAACAGAAACATGTGCCCGCCGTCAAATTCATGAAATGTGGCGTCTTTCGCCCATTTCTTCCAGCCTTCCGCATCCCGAATGCATTTTTCATCACCAAGTCCGTTAAAGACATGAACAGGCGATTGGATCGGGGCTACATCGTGAAGCTCAAATTGTTCAAGAGCCCGGTAATCTGATCGAAAGGAAGGCAGGAAAAAGGACATGACTTCCTTGTTTTCAACAAGCTCAGCGGGCATCCCGCCTAATTTGATAATATGATCAAGAAACTGATCATCCGGCAGATGGGACACTTTCTTCCGCTGAATATGCGGCGGCTGTATCGCAGAAATGATAACAGCCTGCGGAAAGATGCCTTCCCGCTCCAGCTTTTGCGCCAGCCTGAAGGTAATCATTCCGCCCATGCTGTGTCCAAACAGCACAAACGGCCGATCAGGGCGGAGGTTTAATTCTTGTTTGTACAAATCGGTCAGCTTTTCAAGATCCTCAACGGCTGACGTTTGATTCGTGCCGTGTCCCGGCGGCTCGGCAGCGAGCATCTCACACTCTCCTTGCAAATAAGCATGGAGAGGGCGAAACGATGCCGAGTAGCCGCCCGCAAACGGAAAACAGATGAGCTGCGTTTTTTCCGACGCATCAAATGATTTGAAGAGCTGGCTCATTGGCCGTCTCCTCCTTTCATCACTTCATTTAAGAAACCGTTACGGTTTGTGTATTAAGAAATTCGAGCAAAATTCCGGCATTCCTGTCTAGCGCTTCCCCCTGCAGCATGTCAGCGTGTGTTCCAAAGCCTCTTTTCACACGGTAAGCACCTGTTGTGGCCTCTTCCCACGATGCAAGCCATTCCGGCATGTCAAAATCAGCGCCAGATGTCAGGACATCAATATCCGCTTTCACCTGGCCTGTGCTAATCAGGTTGACGTAGTATGAGTAGAAGGCGTGTGTTTTTTGCTTGAGGCCTTGTTTGACGGCTTCGCTGTTGAGCGCTTCATTATCCCGGTTGACATTCATCAACGCCTCGACATCACTCTCTACCGTGCGCCCGTCCAGATCACTGACACCCTGTTTTTTATAGGAATCCACCATGATGATCCGCTCCACAATGCGTCCTTGTCCCTCAAGCTTTTTGGCCGCTTCAAACGCCAGGCTGCATCCCGCTGAATACCCGAACAGTGTCAAAGGCCCTTCCGGCTGAAGTTTCTGAATCAAATCGGCATAGCGGTCAAGCCGGTTTTCCTCCTCAATGAAATCAAAGGCGCACAGCTTGTATGACGACAGGCGGCTGGCAAGATTTTGGTACATGAGGCCATAGCCCAAGACCGGCGGGAATGCGAAAATGATCTGATCTTCCTGATCGGGATTCATGACCGTTACATCCTGCAATCCATCTGAGCCCCCGTTTTTCAAATACGCTGAAATGCCGGCGATCGTCGGCTCTTCAAACAAAAGCTTTACCGGCAGATCAATCGCGAGCTCTTTTTTGATGCGGGACGCGGCGGTCATTGCCTTTAAGGAGTGCCCGCCGAGCGCAAAGAAATCGTCATGAATGCCGATCTGCTGTCTGCCGAGAACTTCAGACCAGATTTGGGCGATCGTTTCTTCCGTCTCGTCTCGGGGCCCGATCCATTCTTCCGCCAGCTGATCCTGATCCGGTTTTGGAAGGAGCCGTTTATTGACCTTTCCATTTGTTGTTAAAGGAAGTTCGTCCAAGAAAGTAAAGGTTTGCGGCACCATGTATGCAGGAAGCTGTTTTTTCAGGCGCGCCTTTACGTCTTCAGCTGAAAGCTGCGTCCGGTTCACAAGATAGGCGTTAATGGACGCATCTCCAGACGCATGGCGTTCTGCCACAACGACCGCATCTTTCACACCCGGATATTCCTGCAGCTGCTTTTCGATTTCCTCAAGTTCAATCCGGTGCCCGCGTATTTTGACCTGGTCGTCAATCCTGCCGGCGTATTCAATTGTTCCGTCTGGCAGCCAACGTGCTAAATCCCCTGTGCGGTAAAGCGTCTCTCCCGGCTTGAACGGATTCGCGATAAACTTTTGCTTCGTCAAGTCATGGCGGTTTAGATACCCTTTTGAAACGCCCATTCCGCTGATGCACAGTTCACCAACCGCTCCGAATGGCTGAAGCTCGTTTTGCTCATTGAGAATATAAACACTGGCATTGCTGATCGGCTTGCCGATTGGCAATGAGGTGGTGGAATCCGGTAGATCATGCACGACGTGAGCTGTCGCAAACACCGTTCCCTCAGTCGGCCCATAGCAGTTAATCAGCTTACCCGGCCCCATAATTCGCAGCGCTTTTCTGACGTGAGGCACAGATGCCCGTTCTCCGCCAAATAACACGCAGCGAAGCCCTTTCATCCATTCTTCTCCCGCATCTGTGAGAAGATTAAATAGTGCGGTTGTCGCAAACATGACATTGACATTTTCTTGCTGAATCAAATTGGTGAGAGATTCTGTATCCAACAGCGTTTGTTCATCTGCAATGATCAGCCTTGCCGCATTTAATATGGAAGCGTAGAAATCAAAGGTAAAGGCGTCAAAGGCGTAATTCGAAACAGATAAGAACGTATCTGTTTCAGAAAATCTCATGTAGTCTACATGCTTGACCAAACCTTGAATATTCGCATGGGTGGTGATATTGCCCTTCGGCTTTCCGGTTGTGCCGGACGTGTACATGATATATGCCGGATCATCGGGTTCAATCGAGATTTCAAGGTCACTTGCCTGTTCTGCAAACCGTGTTTGATCATCAATGAAGAGCGTTGTCCCTGTATACGGCAGCTGAGCCGCTTTTCCCTTCATCTCTTGATGTGTCAGCAGACAGGCTGCCGCGCTGTCAGTCAGCATATACGACATTCGGTCCTCCGGCAGCTTTGGATCAACCGGCAGATAAGCCGCTCCCGCTTTTAATACGCCGAGAATGCCGATCACCAGCTCAAGCGAACGCTTCGTGTACAACGCTACAACGGAGCCTTTGCCCGCGCCTTGCTTTTGCAACCGGCGTGCAAGGCGGTTTGCTTCCTCATCTAATTCGCGATAGGAAAGCGTCTGGCCGGAATACGTCAGCGCCGGTGCACCCGGATTAACGTTCACTGCTTCCTTGAACCACTCTGTCAGAGGCTTTGCTTCATGAGTTTGAGCCGGCGGGTTTAAGCCGGTAAGCAGAAGCTCTCTCTCCTTATCGTCAACGAGATTGATCGTGCTGACAGGCTGATCCGGCTTCTCGATAAGCTGCTGAATCGCTGTGAGAAGCTGAGATTTTAAGCGCAGAATAAACGCTTCATCAAACACATTCTCGTTATAGGCAAGCTTAATCAGCATCTCATCCCCCGGGGAAGCCATCAGGTTAAGATCATAATTCGACTTTTCAAAAACATGGACATCCTCCATCTCAAAGCCGTTTTCACTGTTTTCGTCATTCTTTGCATCCTGAAGCGGATAATTTTCAAAGACAATGATGTGGTCAATCAGTTTTGGCTGATCGGCCTCGGTTTGGATGTCATAGAGCGGCATATATTGATGCGGCTCAGACTGAAGTGATTGCTCCTGCAGCTGCTTGAGCAAACCGTTAAATGTGATATCCTCAGACAGTTTCACCCGTCTCGGGATAACGTTGATAAACAGCCCGACCATATGTTCAACGCCTTTGATTTCCGCGGGACGCCCGGAAACGACTGTGCCGAAAGTCAAATCGCCAGACTGCTGATAGCGGCTGATCAATACGCTCCAGACTGCCTGCAGCGCCGTACTTAAAGTGGTATGCTGCGATTTTGCAAGCTCGGCAAAGGCCTTTGTTTCCGCCTCCGGCAATGAGAAGAGCAGTTCTTTCGGCTCGTAGCCGTCCGTTTGTTTCTTTCTTTGCTCTGCAAACGTCGTTTGTCCTTCAAAATCCTCTAAGTACTCGCGCCAGTAACGCAGTGACGCTTGTTTATCCTGTTTTTCGAGCCACTTGACATAGTCCTTATACGGTTTGACAGGTGGAAGGCTGTACGGCTTTTGTTCGCGCAGGGCATTGTATACCTTGAACAGATCCTGCACGACAATACCGAAGCACCAGCCGTCCAAAATGATGTGGTGGTAGCTCCATACCCATTCAAAGCTTTCTTCAGCTTTTTTGAAAATGGCTGCGCGCATGGGAATATCCCGCGTCAAATCAAAGCCTTTGATCTTATCCTGTTCCTTGTATTCATTGATTTTGGCTGTTTGCTCGCTGTCCGTTAAATGTGTCAGATCAATTTCTTCTATATGAAACTGGCGTTTTTTCAATACGACTTGGACAGGCCTTTTTACTTTTTCGTGAATGAACACGGTACGAAATACATCGTACCGGTCCATGATCACATTCATGCCTTCTTCAAGGCATGTGATATTCAAGCTGCCTTTTACTTTCATCGTGATTTGTTCAAGGTAAAAGCTCTGGCCGGGATTCAGGATGGTATGAAACAGCATCCCCTCCTGCATCGGCGATAGGTAATACATATCTTGAACCTGATCCTTGCTAAATTGACTCATATGCTTCGCTCCCGCCTTCTGTAATTCCCTTGCGTTTTATTTTAAATTCTCCTCAAGCATGTCAAAGATATCGCCCATCTCGTCCATTCCAAGGTCTTCAGCGCTGAAGTCGCTTGGCGTGAATTCCTTCTCTTCTTTTTCCGTACAATGGCGGATCAGCATCAGGAGATTTTCTTTAAACCGGTTCATTTGCCCCTCGACTGTGGTTCTTTCAAACTCCTTCTCGTTGTAGGAGCAAGAAAGCACAAACCGGCCGTTTCTGATCATGCCGCTAAAGCTCAGGGCGTACAGTGCTTCTGATTCTTCACTTACTTGGCGCCCCATATCGAAAGCGGACGGCTCAAAGAAGTCGGTTTTCACTTCGCTGTCGAACTGGCCTAAATAGTTGAAGCTGATCTCTGGCGTGAAGCCCTTTGTAGCCGCTGTTTCTGTGACATAACGAAGAATGCCGTAGCCAACACCTTTGTCCGGAATGCGGCGCAGGTTTTCTTTGACTGTTTTGATCACGGCTGATGCATCCGCTTCAGACATGTCGAGCACAACAGGATATTGCGCCGTAAACCAGCCGACCGTTCTGGAGATATTCACATTCGGAATGATGTCCTCCCGTCCGTGCCCCTCTAGGTTCATGCCGATTTTGGCATCGCCTGTCCATTGCTTCATTGTCAAACCGAGCGCGCTGAGAAGAATATCATTGATTTCTGTTCCATATGGCTGATGAACATCCGTTAAGAGATGTTTAGTGTCTTCTTCCGTTAATTCACAAAGGACAGATGATGTATGCTTGACGATCCGCTGCTCTGTTTCGTAGTCCTTCGGCACAGGAGAAACCTGTTCAGCGTCCATTTGCGCCCAGTATTCAGCCTGTTGCAAAAGGTGTGCTGATTGGCTGAATGCCGACAGTTCTTCCGCCCAGTCCTTGAATGAGTTTGTTTTTTGCGGGAAGATAATGTTCTCTTCTTTCTCAGCCTGCATGTAGCCTGATGCAAAATCTTCAAGCAAAATCCGCCATGATACGCCGTCGACCACGAGATGGTGTACAGCGATAAGCAGGTGGTCCCCAGCTTCCGTCCGGTATTGCTCCGCCTTGAGAAGCGGTCCGTTTTGCAGATCGAGACTGCTTTGCAGCCTGTCCGCTAGAATCTTGATCTGGCTTTTCAGCATCTCTTCATCGGAGCCGTATAGGTCCACGATATCGAAGCTGATCTTGCTTTCGCTGATCGATTTATATGCTTGAATGATCTCTCCGGTTTCCTCACGGTAAACCATGCGAAGCGCATCATGATGTTCGATCAGCGCCTGTAATGTTTTCTCCACCCGTTCAGGATCAAAGCCCTTCTTCGCATGAAGCATCACTGATTGGTTCCAGTGGTGCTTGTTCGTGAAGTTCTTTTCAAAGAACCAGCGCTGAATCGGCGTCAGGATGACTTCACCCTCCACCGGGCCTTGGTCCGCCTGTTTGCCTTCGGCACGCTCCACGTATTGGGTCAGCTCTTCGATTGTCGGGTGCTGGAAAAGGTCTTTCATTTCCAGCTTCCAGCCGTGCTGGTTCAAGCGGCTCGCCATTTGGATTCCTTTGATGGAGTCTCCGCCGAGCGAGAAGAAATTGTCGCTGACACCGACTTCAGAAATGCCGAGCACGTCCTGCCAGATGCCGGCAAGCAGCTCTTCCATGTCGGTCGTCGGCGCTTTGTATTCTTCGCTTCCCGCTTCGATGTCCGGCTCAGGCAAGGCTTTGCGGTCAACCTTCCCGTTTGCGGTAACCGGAAGTTCGTTCAGCGTTACCCAGAACGCCGGGATCATGTAGTCCGGCAAGGTTTCTTTCAGTGAAGACTTTAACGCTTCTATGTCAGCTGTTTCCGGTGTGACATACGCCGCGATCGCTGTATTGCCGCCTTTATCTTTGACAGCTGTGACCGCCGCATCCTGCACCTCAGAAAGCTGGGCGAGCTGGACTTCGATTTCTGACAGCTCGATCCGGTAGCCGCGAACCTTGACCTGCTGGTCGATCCGGCCGATGTATTCAATGCCGCCGTTCACCCATTTCACCAAATCGCCGGTGCGGTACATGCGTTCACCCGGGACAAACGGATCAGCGACAAACCGCTTCGCGGTTTCGTCTTCCTTATTCAGATAGCCGCGCGCCAATCCGCGTCCCGCTACACAGAGCTCTCCGGCTACGCCTTCCGGCTGCACCTGATTGCCTTCGCCGAGAATGTATACTCTCGTATTGGCGATCGCCTTCCCGATGGAAAGCGAGCCTTCCTCCGGATTGATCTCTGTACTGGTGGCAACGACTGTGTTTTCAGTCGGCCCGTAATTGTTGATGAGCTTGTACGGCTGTTTCACCGCACGCTTCAGCTTGTCTCCGCCTGTCAGCAATACGCGCAGTGACGTATTCTCAAGCTCCATGAACTGTTCCGCCAGCTGTGTCGGCAAGAACGTGATCGTCACGCCATGCGTTTCGAAATAATCGTTCAGACGGACGATATCGAGGCGGATCGCTTCATCAATGACATGAAGCTCGGCTCCGATTGTCCACGTCGGGAACATTTCCCAAATGGAGGCGTCGAATCCAAAGCCCGCGTACTTCGCACTGCGGTCCTCCGCTGTCATATTAAACGCGTCATGGTGCCAGAAGCACAGGTTCACAAGCGCATGGTGCTCGACCATGACACCCTTCGGCTGCCCGGTCGTTCCAGACGTGTAAATCATGTACGCGAGATTCTCCGCTTTTGTAGCTGTAAGCGGATTTTCCTCATCGTTTTCATCAAGCGGCAGGCTTAGAATCGTGCGGTTGCCATCAAGAAGAATGACCTCTCCCGAGAAGCTATCCGGCACTGAAATGCCCTCCTGTTTCAAGAGAAGCTTCGCGCCGCTGTCCTGCAAAATATAGTCAATCCGCTGATCCGGATAGTCAGGATCAATCGGCACAAACGCCGCTCCCGCCTTTAAGACGCCGAGCACCGCGGCAGCCATTTCCAGCGATGGCTTCGTGAGAACGCCGACGCGCTCATCCGCGCTGATGCCGCAGTCGATCAGAATTCGGGCAAGGCGATTCGCCTTCGCATTCAGCTCGCCGTACGTCCATGACTGGCCGTTGTAGGTGACAGCCGAGCGGTCTTTGTGGCGCTGAGCCGTTTCTTCGAATAGCTGATGAACGGTTTTGTCTGTCGGCACAGGGAGCGTTTTGCCCTTCCATGCCTCAAGAAGCGTTTGTTTTTCTGGTTCAGTGACGAGAGACAGGCTGGAAAGCGGCTGGTTCGGATTTTCTGCGACAGCTTTTAATAAACGCAGAACGTATTCGCTCCATTTCTCAGCCGTTTCTTTTGAGAACAGATCAGTCGCATATTCGAGCTGCAGGCCGATGCCGTTTTCATCAGTAAATCCGCCTAATGTCAGATCAAACTTAGACGTTCCCTGATGGGCCTCGTAAGGTGAAATGCTTAGTTTGTCTAATGTAAGCTGTTCTTTATCAGGATTTTCTGTCGTCACCATTACGTTAAACAATGGATTTCGGCTCATATCCCGAGGAAGATCAAGCTGATTGACCAAGTCCTCAAACGGATATTCCTGATGTTCAAGCGCTGACAAGTTCGTCTGCTTCGCTTTCTCCAGCAGCTCTGCAAAGGTGTGCTGTTCTTGCGCTTCCATTCGTAAGGCAAGCGTATTGACGAACATTCCCGGCATGTCTTGGACATCGGCATTCGTACGGCCGGCAGTAACGGATCCGATGACGATATCCCGCTGTCCGGATATTTTGCTTAAAAAGACGTGGAAAACAGCGTGAAGCACCATGTGCAAAGTCGTTCCGGTTTCTGCGAGCAGTTTCTCTACCGCCTTTGCCGTCTCGCTTCCCGTACAGAAACGGACCGTATCCCCTTTAAAGCTTTGCACAGGCGGACGGGCGTAATCGAGCGGCAGATCAAGCTCAGGCAGCTCGCCTGAAAGAACCGAGAGCCAGTACGCCTCATGCTCCTTCATCCGTTCCTTTTGCTCAGCTTCATGTTGCCAAACGGCGAAATCCTTATAATGAAGCGCCGGCTCTGGAAGCTGTTCTCCTTTGTAAAGCAACGCCAATTCTTTTACAAAAATGCCTCTTGATACGCCGTCTGCGATGATGTGATGCATATCCAAAAGCAGCAAATGTTTTTTTGCTTCTATTCGAAGCAATGCCGCGCGAATGAGCGGTGCATCGTTCAAGTCGAATGGCCGGATAAACTCCTTGATCTTTTGTTCCGCTTCGTCTTCTTTCGCTTCAAGCACATGAAGATTAATCGCCGCCTCATCTAAAATGCGCTGAACAGGCTCACCATTTGCTTCTGCAAATGACGTCCGCAGTGACTCGTGGCGGTTCACAAGCTGATTGAGTGAGTCGCGCAGACGCGAAAGATCAAGCTCGCCTTCCATCAGAAGAACAGATGGCATGTTGTAGCTGATCGTCTGCTTATCGAGCTGATTCAGTACATACATCCGTTTCTGCGCGGATGACAACGGGTACATCTCCTGTTTGTCAGCCGGTTTGAGCACGTAATGGCCGCCTGAAACTGCCGCTGCCTCCATGTAAGCCGCCAGCTGGCGAACAGTCGGCTGCTCAAACAACGCTTTAAGCGGTACGGTTTTCTCCAACTCGGCCTGAATGTTGGCAATGAGCATCATTCCTTTTAAGGAATGGCCGCCTAAATCGAAGAAATTGTCATCGATGCCGATCGCGTCTATGCCAAGCGTTTTCTGCCAAATGCGGCATAGGCTCTCTTCAAGTGCTGTTTCTGGTGCGGCTGAGTCCATGTGTCCTGATTGTGCCGCGTTCGGCTTTGGCAATGCGTTTCTGTCGGTTTTCCCGTTTGCCGTCAGCGGAATCGCGTCCACCTGCACAAAGAAAGCAGGAATCATATGAGACGGCAGTGTTTGTGAAAGCTGGTTCCGGAGCGCTGCTTTTTCAACGGCTTGCTCTGCCGTGTAATACGCGCAAAGCTCTTGAAGCCCACCCTCGGAAACGGCCAGCACAACGGCTTCTTGAATGCCGCTGAGACTGAGCATGACCGTTTCAATTTCTTTCGGCTCAATGCGGTAGCCGCGGATTTTCACCTGATCATCAGCCCGTCCGATAAATTCAAGCGAACCGTCAGAAAGTGTCCGCACGACATCTCCGGTTTTGTACATGAGACTGCCCGGTGAATATGGATTTTCAACAAATCTCTCGGCTGTCAGCTGAGGCCTGTTGAGATATCCTCTCGCAAGCCCATGTCCCGTGATATAAAGCTGGCCGCTCGCTCCCGGAGGCACTAGTTTCAAAGCCTCATTCAACACAAGCGCGCCGGCATTCGCAATCGGCTGTCCGATTGTCGGGCGTTGCGCGAATGCCTCCGGTTCAGACAGATCAACCCGTCCGGCGATGGCGCCGATCGTTGCTTCTGTCGGGCCGTAGTGATTGATAAATTCGGTATGTCCATACACCTTGCGGAAGGTGAGAACATCGGCCGGGATGATTTTTTCCCCTCCCAAGACGATCAAGCGCAAGGATTTAAAGTTTGGCTCTTTTGTAAAGCTAGCTGTGTTCACCATCGTATGGAACAGAGACGGCGTCAGTTTGATATAGGTGATCCCGTGTTCATTGATATAACGCCCAATTTCATCCGGTGCCGTATAGGTTTCCTTCGGCACGATGTGGAGCTCGCCCCCTGCCAAAAGAACAGGGAACACGCTCGTATATCCGAGATCGAATGCGTAAGATGAAAGCAATACAGACTTATCGGATCCCGTCAGGCCCGCCTCTTCACTAAACCAAGAAACATAGTTTGTCAGATTGCGATGCTCGATCTGCACGCCCTTCGGCTTCCCGGTCGTACCGGACGTATAAATGACGTATGCCAGACTGCGAGATCCTGAGATTGAAGGGAGGCGTTCCTTACTTTCATTTCTCCATTTCACGTCATCAAGGTTGACGATTGTCCCTTCATATTGCCCGATGGCCGTCATGTTTCTTTCGTTCACGACCGCAATTTTCGCTCCGCTGTCCTCTAATGAATAGCGGATTCGTTCTTCAGGGGTATCAGGATCAATCGACAGGAAAGCTGCTCCCGCTTTCATGACGCCAAGAATCGATACCATAACCTCAGCTGACCGGTCCATGACAATTGCTACGATGTCTTCACTTCCTGCCCCTTGCGCGCGAAGATGATGTGCCAGCTGGTTCGCCTGTTCATCAAGTTCGCGATAGGTCAGCAGATGTCCGCCAGACCTCACCGCAGGATGATCAGGTGTTTGCTGTGCCTGTTTTTCGAATAGGGTGGCAAAGGTCGCTTCAGTGATTTGGGTCATATGTCTTTCTTCAAGCAAAGCAGCCGTTTCTGCTGGAGAAAGCAGGTCGACATCAGACAGCCGAACGCTCGGATTGGCCGCGGCCGCTTTGATGATATTGACAAAGTGGCTGCTCCAGCGGCGGATTGTTTCATCCTTAAACAGGGCAGTCGCATAGTCAAAGCTTAGGCCAATGTCCTCTTCTCGCTCGACCGCTTCCAAGGAAAGATCAAATTTCGCCACGTGATGAAGCATGGAATACGAAGAAATCTTCAAATCTCCCAGTCTCAATGATGGAATCTCCATGTTCTGC
This sequence comes from Bacillus sp. K7, assembly GCF_053903245.1. Classification (NCBI taxonomy): domain Bacteria; kingdom Bacillati; phylum Bacillota; class Bacilli; order Caryophanales; family Bacillaceae; genus Bacillus; species Bacillus sp. K7. The sequence goes on along the minus strand of NZ_CP096406.1, from coordinate 390,721 downwards.
ATGTTGAACATCACGCTGAACAGCGGACTTCGGCTTGTGTCCCTTGTAAGCGGAAGCTTTTCAATCAGCTCCTCAAGCGGATAGCCCTGATGCTCGAATGCTTGAAGACTGGCTGTTTTGACTTCTTCAAGGAAGTGCGCAAACGTTTTATCTCCCACAGGCGCCGTTCTTAATGCCACCGTGTTGACAAACATGCCCGGCACACCTTGCAGATCAGGATGTGTTCTTCCCGCAGTCGGCGAACCGACAATGATGTCCTCCTGTGACGCGTACTTAGAAAGGAGCACTTTGAACGCTGCCAGCAAAAACATGTACATGGTCGTATCTGTCTCTGCCAAGAGTGATTTGATTTGAGCCGTGATATGTTTATCAAGCCCAAACATCACGCGCTCTCCCGCAAAGCTCCGTTCAGCAGGCCGCTCGTAATCAGCCGGAAGATCAAGAATCGGCAGCTCGCCTTTAAAGGTATCGAGCCAGAATGCTTCATCCTTTTGATGATCGGCATGCTCCTTGTGCCAGACAGCGTAATCTTTATAGTGAATCCGCGGCAGCTCAAGATCGGCGCCTTGATACATTTTGGCGAGATCACCGATCAGAATGCCTGTTGAACTGCCGTCAGTGATGATATGGTGCAGATCAATCAGCAGCAGGTGGCGTTTTTCTTCAAGCTTGACAAGCTTCGAACGGACGAGCGGCGCGCGGTTTAATTCAAACGGCTGAATGAACGCTTTGATCATGTCCTCCGCGTCTTCTTCCCGTCCCTTGGCAGCCTCCAGCCGGAACGATATATTTTTATGAACGGTTTGCACCACTTCTCCGTCAATCATGTCAAACGATGTACGGAGAATTTCGTGCCGGTTGATTAATTGCTGAATCGCGTTTTCAAGCCGGTCTTTATCTACTTCTCCCTCCAGCAAAAGTACAGCGGGGACGTTGTAGCTTGTGTTTGCTTGTCCAAGCTGATTGAGGATATACATTCTCCGCTGGGCTGGGGATACAGGATAATGCTGCTGATAAGGTGCTTGCCTGATCGGTTCAAACGTCTGCTCCTCCTTGCTTTCGTTCTCGTCTAAATACAGCGCTAATTCTTGAATAGTCGGCTTTTCAAAAAGCACTTTAATCGGTACTTCCTTATGGAAATGCTCTTGGATTTTTGCCGTCATCATCATCGCTTTTAAAGAATGGCCGCCGATCATAAAGAAGTTATCGGTAACGCCTGCTTTGACGCCTAGAATCCCTTCCCAGATCTCCGCTAATTTCTTTTCACTCTCTGTCTCAGGTGCTGTGTACTCCGGCTGCACAGCTTCTGATTGCGGCGCAGGCAGCTCTTTTTTGTTGATTTTGCCGTTTGGCGTGAGCGGCAGGCTATCTAGCTGAATGAAATGGGCAGGAACCATATAGTCAGGCAGCGTTTGAGACAGCGTTTTTCTCAGCCCGTTCACAGACACTTCACGGTCTGCCGTAAAGTATGCGCACATTTCATTTTCATCCGCTTTGTTCTTCCGGATGATTACCGCAGCTTCTGTCACATGCTCTGCCATGTTCAGTTTTGTTTCAATTTCGCCAAGCTCAATTCGGAAGCCGCGCACCTTCACTTGGTTGTCGATTCTTCCTAAAAATTCAATATTGCCGTCTGGCAGCCATCTCGCCAAGTCGCCAGTGCGGTAAATTCTTTCCCCCGGTCTGAACGGGTCTTCAAGAAATTGCTTCTCGGTCAGCTCAGGGAGATTGACATACCCTCGCGCTACACCGATTCCGCCGACGCAAAGCTCGCCGGGCGCGCCAATTGGCTGCAGACGCTGCTGCTCATCCATGATGTAGGCAGTCGAATGTCCGATAGGCTTCCCGATTGGAATAGAACCGCTATACTCACGATCGATCAGAAAACTTGTCGAAAACGTCGTGTTTTCTGTCGGGCCGTACCCGTTCCATAACGAAAGCGACGGTGATGCCTGTCTCACTTTGTTTACAATATGCGGCACGAGTGCGTCTCCGCCGATGATGACATGGCGCAGTGTGCCGAACATGCCGGCATCCTTTGCTGCAAGCTGGTTGAATAAAGGGGATGTCAGCCACATGGTCGTGATTCTCTGCTCACGCAGGAATGCCGCAAATGGTTTCGCATCAAGCAGCGTCTCTTTTTTGACCGGATAAAGCGCTGCGCCATTCAGCAGCGCGCCGAATACCTCAAACGTGCCGGCATCAAAGCTGACAGCTCCCGTCTGCGCCATGCGGTCTTCTTCAGTAACAGGAACGTACCCGGCATTTTTGACGAGGCGCAAGATGCTTTTATGTTCAATCATGACGCCTTTCGGTTTGCCCGTCGAACCAGATGTATACATGATGTATGCCAAATCATCCGGGGCGGATGGCAGATTGAGATTGCCAGCCTCTTCGCTCTCTTCAAAGCCGCTGTCCAGGGTATGAACCGGCACTTGCAGCTGATGCGCCTGATCTGCATACGCCTTTCCGGCCAATACCATTCGAATTGAGCTGTCCTCCGCCATGAAACGAAGACGGTCTTCAGGAAGCGCTGGATCAAGCGGCACATAGGCGGCTCCTGCTTTTAACACAGCCAGCATGCCGATAACGGTTTCTGTTGAGCGGTCATTCATAATCGCAGCTGTTTCCCCTTTTTGAAGACCTTGTTCGACAAGCTTTCTCGCCAGACGGTTAGCCGCTCTATTCAGCTCACGGTACGTCAGCTCAGCTCCTTCATATACGACAGCAGTGCTCGCTGGTGTCCGTTGCGCTTGCTCTTCAAACACTTGATGAACGGCCATGCCTTCAGGAAGTTCGGCTTTCGTCTCGTTAAACACCTCGACAATTTGCCGCTGTTCTTCGCCTCCCACAAGCCCGTACTCACGCACAACAGCGTCCGGCTGATCAACAGCCGCTTCCATCATGCGGGTAAGGTGCTCCGCTGTCCGTTCGATAAAATCGGAATCAAAGGCGGCACCGTTATATTTGATTTTGACGGTCCACGTTTTGCCTGGATACACAATCAGGTTGAAATCGAAGCTCGTTTGTTCAAATGCGCTTTCTACCTTGATAGAGAACCCGAGGCGTTCTTCCATGCTGCCATTTTCAAGCTCTTGGTCAAGCGGATAATTTTCAAACGCGACCAGATGGTTCAATAGATTGCCATCAAGAGCCGAGCGTTTTTGAATCTCATAGAGCGGCACGTAATCGTAACGCTCCGCCTCTACTGCATGCTGCTGAACAGCTGAGAAAATATCAGCGAAAGCAGCATCACGATCAACCTTGACCCGCACCGGAATGGTGTTGATAAACAGCCCCGCCATCGTTTCAATCCCGTTGATTTCAGACGGCCGGCCTGATACGACCGTGCCGAAGACAACGTCATTCGCAAAGTTGTATTTGCTGAGAACAATGCCCCAAACGGCCTGAAACAGGTTGGGCCCTGTCACTTGATGGCGGTTTGCGGTTTGTTGAATGCGGGCAACCAGTTTTTCGTCCCATGTAAATGAATATTCTTTGTTAACGTATTCGTCTTTTTTCTCAGGCAGACGGCCCGGGAGCACGCTCGGCTGTTCAAAACCCGCCAAGCGTTCGCTCCAGTAGCTCTCCGCTTCTTCACTGTCCTGTTTCCCAAGCCACTTGATGTAGTCAGAATAAGGCTTGCCCTGACCGTTTGCCGGAGTCCGGCCCGCTCTGAGCGCTTCGTAGTTTTGGAACAGGCTTTTCATGAGCACGCCCATGCTCCAGCCGTCCATCATAATATGATGATTGCTCCAGACTAGATACAGCTGATCTGCACCAAGACGGAAAACCGCTACCTTGAACAATATGTCTTTTGCCAGGTTAAAGCCTTGGCGCTGCACATCTTGTTTATAACGCTCAATGTGCTCTTTTTGGCGGTCTGCGTCCGCATGACTGATATCCTCATAATGCACCTTTGTTTTGCGTTCCGCTAGCACGACCTGACGCGGTTTTTGCAGCTGCTGGTGCACAAATACCGTACGGAGAATATCGTATGACCGAATCAGTTCATTGACGCTTTTCTCAAAGATTTCAAGATCAAAAGCACCGTGAATCCCAAGCTCTAATTGTGTGAAGTACGAGGAAGAATGCGGATCAAGCATCGCATGATACAGCATTCCCTCCTGCATCGGTGTCAGTGCGTACACCTTTTGAATCGATTTTTTGCTCATATGCCACCTCTATTAGAAAATTTCCATTAATTTATCCAGTTCATCCAGCGTCAAATCGTCGTCGCCAAGGTCGCTCGGCGTCAATTCCGTTCCATCTTGAGATAGGCAATGTTGTATGATTCTGAGCAGATGGGCTTTAAAGCTGTCGCTGAATGTTTGTATCGTTTTTTCATGAAATTCAAGAGAATGATAGGCCAGTGACATCGTCAGTTTTCCGTTTTCAATGTATCCGACAACATCGAGCGCGTTCGGTTTTTCTGTTTCCGGGCTTAACGACTGTCCTGACGGCAGCTCTGATCTCTTGAACAAGCCTGCATCCGACATGTCATCAAACTGTCCTAAGTAGTTAAAGCTGACATCCGGCTGAATCGAAAACGCCACATCTTCTTTATGTTCCGGCGCCGTCAAATAGCGGAGAATGCCGTATCCGACTCCCTTATTCGGTACATGTCTGATATCTTCTTTCATTTTCTTCAGCTGGTAGCCCAGATCATCCGCATGCTTCATATCGAGCACCATCGGGTACATACTCGTAAACCAGCCGACTGTGCGGGAAATGACCAGGTCTTCTATGATTTCTTCACGTCCATGCCCCTCTAAATGAACACTTACTCGATCCTGACCTGTCCACTCCTTCATCGCCAATCCGAATGCCGTAAGCAACATATCATTCATTTCTGTGTGATATGCCTCATGCGCCTTTGTGGTGAGCTGTTCTGTCTCTTCAGCAGTCAGCGAAAATTCGATTGTCTTTGTATGTTTCATTCGCTGATCACCAGATTCGCGATCTTTCGGAAGCTTTGCCGCGACTGTTTGTTCTTCAAGCTGTCTCCAATACTCTTTTTCTTTCAAAAAGGCTTTGGAGTTCGCGAAGTCTTGCAATCTCTCTGCATACTCCGCAAATGAATGTGTTTTCTGGGGGAGAACCGGTTCATTGTCTTGCTCAAGCTGTGTATAAACCGCGGCGAAATCCTCCAGTAAAATCCGCCACGACACGCCGTCAACCACTAAGTGGTGAATGGCTAGAAGCAAGTGGTCTCCGTCTTCCGCTTGGAACAGACCTGCTTTTAACAAGCCGCCTTCCTGCAAGTCGATGCTGCTTTGCAAACGCTCCGCTTCTCTCTCTATGCGGTCTTCATGATCTTTCGCTTGCCCCTCAATGTGGATGATCTCCAATTGGGCTGAAGCAGCTTCAAGTCCTCTGTTATATTGAACGACATCTTTCGGCTCCTCACGGTACACCATGCGAAGTGCGTCATGATGCTCGATCAATACCTGCAATGTTTTCTCCACCCATTCAGGGTCAAAGCCCTTCGCGGCGTGAAGCATCACCGATTGGTTCCAATGGTGCTTGTTCGTGAAGTTCTTTTCAAAGAACCAGCGCTGGATTGGCGTCAGGATGACTTCACCCTCCACCGGGCCTTGGTCCGCCTGTTTGCCTTCGGCACGCTCCACGTATTGGGTCAGCTCTTCGATTGTCGGGTGCTGGAAGAGGTCTTTCATTTCCAGCTTCCAGCCGTACTGGTTCAAGCGGCTCGCCATTTGGATTCCTTTGATGGAGTCTCCGCCGAGCGAGAAGAAATTGTCGCTGACACCGACTTCAGAAATGCCGAGCACGTCCTGCCAGATGCCGGCAAGCAGCTCTTCCATATCCGTTGTCGGCGCTTTGTATTCTCCGCTTCCCGCTTCGATGTCCGGCTCAGGCAAGGCTTTGCGGTCAACCTTCCCGTTTGCGGTAACCGGAAGTTCGTTCAGCGTCACCCAGAATGCCGGGACCATGTAGTCCGGCAAGGTTTCCTTCAGTGCTGATTTCAGTGCTTCTATGTCAGCTGTTTCCGGTGTGACATACGCCGCGATCGCTGTATTGCCGCCTTTATCTTTGACAGCTGTGACCGCCGCATCCTGCACCTCAGAAAGCTGGGCGAGCTGGACTTCGATTTCTGACAGCTCGATCCGGTAGCCGCGAACCTTGACCTGCTGGTCGATCCGGCCGATGTATTCGATGCCGCCGTTCACCCATTTCACCAAATCGCCGGTGCGGTACATGCGTTCACCCGAGACAAACGGATCAGCGACAAACCGCTTCGCGGTTTCGTCTTCCTTATTCAGATAGCCGCGCGCCAATCCGCGTCCCGCTACACAGAGCTCTCCGGCTACGCCTTCCGGCTGCACCTGATTGCCTTCGCCGAGAATGTATACTCTCGTATTGGCGATCGCCTGCCCGATAGAAAGCGAGCCTTCCTCCGGATTGATCTCTGTGCTTGTGGCAACGACTGTGTTTTCAGTCGGCCCGTAATTGTTGATGAGCTTGTACGGCTGTTTCACCGCACGCTTCAGCTTGTCTCCGCCTGTCAGCAATACGCGCAGTGACGTATTCTCAAGCTCCATGAACTGTTCCGCCAGCTGTGTCGGCAAGAACGTGATCGTCACGCCATGCGTTTCGAAATAATCGTTCAGACGGACGATATCGAGGCGGATCGCTTCATCAATGACGTGAAGCTCGGCTCCGATTGTCCACGTCGGGAACATTTCCCAAATGGAGGCGTCGAATCCAAAGCCCGCGTACTTCGCACTGCGGTCCTCCGCTGTCATATTGAACGCGTCATGGTGCCAGAAGCACAGGTTCACAAGCGCATGGTGCTCGACCATGACACCCTTCGGCTGTCCGGTCGTTCCGGACGTGTAAATCATGTACGCGAGGTTTTCTGCATTTACATCCGTCTCTGGATTTTCCTCATCGTTTTCATCAAGCGGCAGGCTTAGAATCGTGCGGTTGCCATCAAGAAGAATGACGTCTCCCGAGAAGCTATCCGGCACTGAAATGCCCTCCTGTTTCAAGAGAAGCCTCGCGCCGCTGTCCTGCAAAATATAGTCAATCCGCTGATCCGGATAGTCAGGATCAATCGGCACAAACGCCGCTCCCGCCTTTAAGACGCCGAGCACCGCGGCAGCCATTTCCAGCGATGGCTTCGTGAGAACGCCGACGCGCTCATCCGCGCTGATGCCGCAGTCGATCAGAATTCGGGCAAGGCGATTCGCCTTCGCATTCAGCTCGCCGTACGTCCATGTCTGGCCGTTGTAGGTGACAGCCGGGCGGTCTTTGTGGCGCTGAGCCGTTTCTTCGAATAGTTGATGAACGGTTTTGTCTGTCGGCACAGGGAGCGTTTTGCCCTTCCATGCCTCAAGAAGCGTTTGTTTTTCTGGTTCCGTGACAAGTGACAGGCTGGAGAGCGGCTGGTTCGGATTGCCGGTGACTTCATCTAGAAGCTGCATCCAGTATTGCTTCCATCGTTCGATTGTTTCAGGCTTAAACAGCGCTGTATTGTATTCAAGCACAAACGTAAGCCCGCCATCGGTTTCGTCAGCCGTCAGCGTGATATCAAACTTGGCCGTTTTCCGTTCAAACGGATCCGGCTCAAGCTGAATCCCTTTCATCGCCAGATCCTTGATATTCGCATTTTGCATCGAAAAAACGGCGTCGAATAACGGATTTCTGCTCGTGTCACGCTGAACCTGCAGGTTTCCGATCAGGTCCTCAAGCGGGTAATCCTGCGCACGAAAAGCGCTGAGTGCCGTTTCTTTCACTTCACTCAGATAGCCAGAAAACGTCTTTTCACCCTTCGGATACGTGCGCAGCGCCAATGTATTGACGAACATTCCGATGACGCGGCTGACGTCCGCTTGAGAGCGTCCGGCTATAGGTGAACCGACGATGATATCATGCTGCCCGCTCAGTTTTGATAAAAACGCACTGTATGATGCCAGTAGCACCATGTACAGTGTGGAATCCGTTTCTTTTGCAAGTCTGCGCAGCGCATCGATTTTCCCTGCTTCTAATGAAAATGCAATACGGTCTCCCGCAAATGTTTGAACCGCAGGCCGGCTATAGTCAGTCGGAAGCGTCAGCACCGGCAGCTCTCCTTCCAGCTCCTTCAGCCAATGCTCCTCTTGCTTCTTATAAAGCTCAGACTGGATGAACTGCTGCTGCCACACGGCGTAATCCTTATATTGAATGCGGAGCGGCTCAAGGATTTCTCCGTCGTACAGCTTCGAAAGCTCCTCAATCAGCACACCGACAGACGCACCGTCAGAAATAATATGGTGCATATCGAACAGCAGAACATGCTCGGTGTCTGAATGCTTGATCAGCCCCATCCTGAATAACGGAAGCCGATCAATTCTGAAAGGTTTGATAAACTCGGAAACGATCCGCTCTGTCTCCTCTTCTGCAGCTTCGAAATAGGCCATCTCGCACTCAGCTTCTTCCCAAATCCGCTGCACCGTTTCTCCATCTTTCATTTCAAACGTGGTTCTAAAGGCCTCATGACGCTGCATTAACTGCTGCATGACGCTGTTAAGCCTTTCAACATCAAGCTCACCTGTAAGGCGCAGAACCGCCGGCATGTTATAGCTCGTTTGCGCTCCTTCAAGCTGCTGGAGCACATACATCCGTTTTTGCGGTGAGGAAACAGGATACGTATCTTGTTTCTTTGCCGGGCTGATGCTGATGGCTGTCCCTTTTTCAGAAGAGGCTATCACCTGTGCCAAACCCTCAACCGTAGGTGACTGGAAGAGATCTTTGAGTGACAGCTCAACGTCCAGTTCCTGATGAACCAAGGCAAGCATCTTCATGCCTGCTAATGAATGTCCGCCGATGTCAAAGAAGTGGTCATAAGCGCCGACCTGTTGAACCTGAAGCACCTGCGCCCAAATGTCCGCGAGTTTTTGTTCCGTTTCATTGCGAGGCGCAACATATGAAACACCTGTTGAGACGTTGGCATCAGGAAGCGGCAGTGCTCTCCGGTCGATTTTTCCGTTGCCGGTCAGCGGCAGCTCGTCCATTTGGATAAACACCGCAGGAACCATATAAGCCGGCAGATCCTTCGCCGCATGTTCTCTCAGCTCTTGAGATGAGATGTCTCCCTCTCCGACAAAGTACGCGCAGAGCAGCTTGTCTCCCGCTCCTTGATCAACAGCAAGCACGACAGTCTCCTGCACGCGGTCGTGGGTTTGCAGCTGATGCTCGATTTCTCCAAGCTCGATGCGCTGTCCGCGGATTTTCACCTGATGATCGATCCGCCCGATAAATTCGATGTCGCCATTCGGCAGCCATCTGGCAAGGTCACCCGTTTTATACATGCGTTCACCGGACGTAAACGGATGCGGAACGAACTTCTCCTCAGTCAGTTCTGGGCGGTTGTAATAGCCTTTCACGAGTCCTTCGCCGCTCACGCAAAGCTCCCCGGCAATCCCGGCAGGCTGTACGTGTCCAGCCCGGTCAAGGATGTATACTTCCGTGTTGCTGACCGGTTTTCCAATCGGAACAGACAGCGTGTCCTCCTCCAATTCATCAACCGGATGATACGTCGCGAAAACCGTGCTTTCAGACGGCCCGTACATGTGAAGGAGTTTGCCTTTTCCAACCGTTTGCAAAGCTTTTCTGACATGCTCAACCGAAGCCCGCTCCCCGCCAAACATAATCTTGCGCAGCGTTGACAAGCACGCCGGATTCAAGTCCACAAGCAGGTGGAACAAAGCGGTTGTAATCATGAGAATGCTGATATTCTCCCGCTCTATGACCCGAGACAGGCGAGCCATATCCAAAACAGTTTCTTTCGGTATCAGCACAAGCTTGGCACCATTTAACAAAGAACCGAACATATCAAACATGAATGCGTCAAATACGTAATTGGAAAGGCCCAGGATCGTATCCTGTTCTGTAATGCTGAGATAATTCGTTTCCTTCATCGTGCGCAGAATATTGGCATGTGTCACGATATTTCCCTTTGGTGTTCCTGTCGTTCCGGACGTATACGTCAGATTGGCGACCGCCGCGGAGTCAAGAGGCAATGCGAGATTTTGCGTATCGGCATGATAGCTTTCTTCCTCATCCGCAAGCACGATAACACCGCTAAATGCTGCTTCTTCTGCTAAAGCCTTTAATTTTTTCTGAGTAAGAAGCACCTTCGCTCCGCTGTCACGGAAGAAATGCTGCATCCGCTGAATCGGATGTTCCGGATCAATCGGCACATAAGCCGAGCCAGCTTTTAAAACGGCGAGGATCGACACAATCATGTCCATTGACCGCTCGCATAAGACTGCCGCCGTTTTGCCTTCACCTGCCCCTAGAGAAAGAATGCCGCGCGCCAACCGATTGGCCCGTTCATTCAGCTCACGATAAGTAAGTGATTTGCCTTCATATTGAAGTGCCGGCTGGTCTGGCGTTTTCGCCGCTTGCTCTTCAAACAGCTGAACAATCGTTTTGCCTTTCGGATAAGGTGTTTTTCCCGGGTTAAACTGCTGAATTTGCGCAGCAGCCTCCTCTTTAGAAAGAAGTTTGTACTCAGAAATCTGTTTCTCAGGCTCAGCCGCAGCATCATCAAGCAAACGCGCAAAATGATTGAGCAGCCTGTCAGCCGTGCTTTGTTTAAACAGCTTCGTGCTGTAGTCCAAATCAAGCTCAATGCCTTCATCGGTTTCTCTCGCCTGCACCGTCAAATCAAATTTTGCAATCTTGAAATTGGTCTCATGAACAGACAAGGACAGATCGCCGACAGCCGGAATGCCCTCTGTCGCATTTTGAAGACTGAACATCGTGTCAAACAGCGGATGTCTGCTTACATCACGCGGGATGTTCAAATCTTCTACAAGCCACTCAAACGGATAGTCCTGATGAGAAAAGGCATCCAGCACCTGTTTGCGGACACGCGCGATCAACTGGGTAAACGTCTCATCCTGCTTCACTTCACTGCGAATCGCGAGCGTATTGACGAACATCCCGACAATGCCCTCTGTATCAGAGTGGTTTCGGCCCGCTGACGGCGTGCCGACAATGATGTCATCTTGTCCCGTATACTTTGATAAAAGCGTATAGTAAGCGGACAGCATCACCATATACAGCGTGGCGCCATTTTGTTCAGCCAAACGATGTAAGCGATCCTTTAATCCCGCATCCAGCTTGATTGACACCCGGTCCCCTTCAAAGCTTTGAACAGGCGGTCTCGGATAATCGGACAGAAGCTGAAGCACCGGAAGCTCGCCCGCAAAGACTTCCTTCCAATACGCCCGGTCCTTCTGGTACCCTTCAGCAGCCTGGACGCTTTGCCACACAGCGTAATCCTTATATTGAAGGCGAGGCTCAGGAAGCTGTTCGCCTTTGTATATCCGTGCTAACTCCTCCAATATAATGCCGATGGACACACCGTCAGAAATCAAATGGTGCATGTCAAACAGCAGCATATGACGGTTCTCTCCAAGCTCCATCAAGCCAATTCTGAACAGCGGCGCTTTCGCCAAGTCAAATCTCCGGACGAATGACGTCATAACCGTCTCATCGGAGCGGCTGCCTCTATCAATCATCTCGATGTCGAAATTGACGCTGTCATGAATGTTCTGTCTCGGCGTGCTGTTTTCAAGAATAAATGACGTTCTCAACGACTCGTGGCGGCGGATTAGCTCTTGGAATGCGAGCTCCAGCTTTTGAATCTCTAAAGGCCCTTCCAAAATCGCTGCCGCCGGCATATTGTAGCCGACTCCCGCATCCTCGAACTGGCTGACGATATATGTTCGCTGCTGTGCCAGCGAAAGCGGGTAATGCTCCTGTTTTTCAGCAGGTTCAATCGCTGTAAATGCCCGGCTTTCTCTGTGTTCGGCTTCCTCTGCAAGAGCCGCGATCGTCGGATTCTCAAATAAGTATTGAAGGGGAATATGGGCGCCTGTTTGCTTATGAATCTTTGTTAAAAGCGTCATGGCCTTCAATGAATGCCCGCCCGTTTCAAAGAAATTATCAAAGATCCCTGCCTTCTCAACATTCAGCACATCCTGCCAAATGGCTGCGATTGCTTTTTCCGTCTCATTTCGCGGCGCCGTATAGGCCGTTCCGCTGACCGCCTTCACCTCCAGCGCAAACAGCTTGCGGCGGTCTACTTTGCCGCTTGGCGTGAGCGGAATTTCTGCCACTTCTGTAAAGTAAGCCGGGACCATATAGTCAGGAAGCTGTCTGGCCGCATGCTCCCGCAGGCTGGCCGGCGCAAATTCGCTGCCAGTCTTTTGCACAACATATGCGGAAACCTCAAGATTTGCTTGTTCGTCAGGGCGTGCCAAAACAACAGCTTTCTCAACGTCTGGCGCGTGTTGGATCACGGCTTCAATTTCTCCGAGCTCAATCCGGTATCCGCGAACTTTGACCTGGTCATCCTCTCTGCCTAAATATTCAATTGTTCCATCTGGAAGCCAGCGCACAACATCTCCGGTCCGGTACATGCGATCGCCTGGCACGAATGGATCTTGCAAAAACTTCTCAGCCGTCAATTCAGGCAGATGCAAATAGCCCCGGCCAACACCATCACCGGCGATATAAAGCTCGCCCGCCACACCTTCAGGCTGCAGCCGGCCTTTTTGATCCAAAATATATAGGCGGTTATTTCCCAGTGCTTTCCCAATCGGTACATATGCTGATTGAACGGCACTTTCCGGGATCACCGGATGAACGGACGCGTCAACACACGTTTCAGTCGGCCCGTACACATTGGTCAAACGCGGCGCTGTGCCTGCTTCTTTAAACAGCTTCAGCAGCTTGTCCGCAACAACAGACGACAGGCCTTCTCCTCCGATCAGCAAATGCTTCAGCTTGAGGCCTTCAAAATCGCCCGCCGCGACCAGCATTTGCAGATGGGCTGGTGTTCCGTCCGTCGCTTCGATGCTGTGCCTGCGATAATATGCAGCAAGGGCAGCTCCGTTTGTCACGGTTTTCTTCGGTACTATAAAAAGGGTTTGTCCCAATAGAAGCGACGCGAAAATCTGCTTCACTGACGCATCAAAGTGGAACGGCGCAAGCAATGCCATCCGCAGTGTTTGGCTGCCGCTTTGATAAATCGCCTGCTGCAAAGATTCAACCAAATGATGAACCTGGCGATGCTCGATCATCACGCCTTTCGGACGTCCGGTTGTTCCCGATGTGTAAATAATGTAAGCAAGGTTCCGTGCGTTCACATCTGGATTCGGACTATCGACTGCACCTTCGGCAATCGCCTGATCAAAATCAATCAGCTCCGCATCGGACATAGGAGCCGCAACCTTCGATTCAGTCAGAATAAAGTCCGCACCGCAGTCCTCCAAAATATATTGGATGCGTTCCGCCGGAAACGCGGGATCAATCGGCACATAGGCTCCGCCCGCTTTTAAAATTCCCATGATCGACGTAATCATCCGTTCAGAGCGATCAAGCAGAACCGCGACAGGACTGTCCGGACCAACGCCTTTCTGTTTCAATAGATTAGCGATGCGCGAAGATTGTTCATGTAACGTTTGATAGGACAATGTGCGATCTTCAAACACAACCGCTGGCTGATCAGCAAGCAGCTCAGCCTTTTCTTGGAACAGCTCTGGAATCGTCATATCCTTGCGGTAGCTGACAGATTCACCACCGGCCCTCTCAAGCAGCTTCTCTTTTTCCGCTTCAGAAATCAGCGTTAATTCATCAATTGTATGATCCGGATGCGTTAACGCGTTCTCAATCATCGTAATCATGCGCTCACAAACAGTGTTGATTTCTTCACGCGAAAATAAATCGGTGCGGTAATCAAAATCAATGGTGAGCTTCCCAGTATCCCATCGATCCTTTACATGAATCGAAACATCATTCAATCCGCTTCCGCTGAAAATCGGCTCAGTCAAAAAGGCAAGATCCTCTTCTTTCTGCCACTGCATGACCTGATATTCAAGAGAAACCGTAAACAGCTTGGTCAGAGAGCTCTTTGTTTCACGCAAATCGTTTATCAGAAGGTTATACGGGTACTTTTGGTGACGCAGCGTCTTCATGAGATCCTTCATTCGGTCTTTGACAAAATCTAAGAATGCCTGTCCGCCGTCTACGTTTGTACGAAGCGGAACTGTCGAAACAAACATGCCAAGCATCTGCTTCTCTTTCGCATTTGTCCGATTGCCCATAAAGGTTCCCGTCACGACATCATTCTGGCCGCTGACTCTGTACAAATAGGCGGCAAGCACCGATTGAAACACTGAAAGAACACTGACCTTGTTTGCCTCACAAAACGATAGGATTTGCTGATGAAGCGCTTCAGGCACATCCTTAGAGAACCTCTCAGCATCTAAACTCCCTCCGCCTGAAGCATTCCGTTTAAGAGAAACAAGCTCAGGCACCGTTTCAAATTGCTTGTTCCAAAACGCCTTGTCCTTTTCAAACCGCTTTGATTGAGCATAGTCCTGTTCAGATAAAACATGATCGATAAATGAATGCGAGATCCCTTCGTTTGTTTCTGAGCCGCCCGCTAATTCTAAATAAATGTGCATAATCGCATTTCCGAGAATATTCATAGAAATTCCATCAGAAATCACATGATGAACATTTGCGTAAAACCACACTTCATTTTCCTTTATGGTGAAGATGGAAAAACGGAATAAGTCACACTCGTACAGCGGCAAAGGCTTTTTTGTTTCCTCCCGGCTCCATTGTGAAATAAACTCTATCGCATTCGGATCTCCAGTGGTGTCAGTATGTTTTATATCAACAGGCCGATACTCGCTTATATATTGTACGGGCTCACCGTTTTCATCGAGCCGCAAACGAAGGCGCATGGCGTCATTTCTGCGGATAAACGTTTGTATCGCTTCCTCAACTAGCACCCAGTCAACCTTCTCCGTTGAAACCAGCTTGCCAATCCCCGCAAGATTTGAAATACTTGTATGAGGATAAAATTTTTCTGTATACCAAATTCGTTTTTGTGCATCCGTTAAAGGGTAAAAAGTTATTTCCATATCGTCATACCTCCCCTAATCTTCAATAAGCAGTGAACATGCGCAATGCATTTCCCTTTCTTATCCATATAAGCTTTTAATACTTATGGACTAACAGCCAAAAAAGCCAAAAGAACTACACTAAAAACCAGTGCATCTAAACAAAAAAACGGATTGCCGCTATCAAAACGGCTGCCATCCATCATCTTCGCGGCGTATACCACAAGCAGATAAAGACCGCAAGACTCTTCATCCCAATACAAAACAATTTTGGCTATTTATTCATTGTTTTCAATATTTTTTACCTTGCTATCGTTCACTTTAAATGAAAAAAGTGTTTTTATCACCGAAAAATGGGTGAAAAGTTTCATGCGGGATACCGAAAGATTCCAGTTTATTTACTGGGATATTTTTGCGGGATGCCGCAACAATTTCCACTAAACATTATTTACAGAAAAATAAAAATCTTTAAGTCAAACCGTTCCTTTCTATCCCTTTGATTGTTGAAAGCCATTTACAATCTTTACATCGCACCTGTTACCTCGCAAAAACCGAAAAACAAACAAAAAAAGACACCCTTGTGAAGAGCGTCTTACAACGATTCCTTTATGATTTTTTTGTCGACATCAATCAATTCCATATAGCCCTTCCCCCACTCATACATGGCATCCAGAATAGGCATCAGGCTTTCTCCTTGCGGGGTCAAGGAATATTCAACCTTCGGCGGGACAACCGGATACACTTCCCTGTGAACAATCAAATCCTGCTCAAGCTCTCTCAGCTGATTCACCAGGATTTTCTGCGTGATATCAGGAATCAAAGTTTTTAATTCATTGAACCGTTTTGTTCCTTCTTTCCCCAAATGCCACAAAATGAGCATTTTCCATTTTCCGCCGATCACTGCAAGCGTTAATTCCTTCTCACAATTAAACCTTTTGTCGTCCATCCGGCTCAATAGAAATCCCCCTTAGCATATTTTTTGTATGTTAGATACGTATCGTCACTTACTTACTTTTTTGCAGACTCCTTTTTATTATACTCACTCATAAAACCAAGCGAAAGAAATCTGATTGCCTCTTCTCACAGTATCCTCCAAGTAACTAGTTGACTTTAAAGTGCCTACTTCTCATGAAAAGTGGGAGCCTATAGAATGAAAAATAATTCGAAAAGGGAGTGGATCAATAATGGAATTACAATTAGCATTAGACCTCGTCAATATTCCGGAGGCCATCGAGCTCGTCAAAGAAGTGGAACAATACGTCGACGTGGTTGAAATCGGAACACCCGTTGTCATCAATGAAGGCCTCAGAGCCGTTAAAGAAGTAAAAGAAGCATTTCCGCAATTGAAGGTTCTAGCAGACCTGAAAATCATGGATGCCGGCGGATACGAGATCATGAAAGCGTCGGAAGCAGGCGCTGACATCATCACCGTTTTAGGGGCTACAGACGATGCAACAATTAAAGGCGCAGTAGAAGAAGCCAAAAAACAAAAGAAGAAAATCTTAGTCGACATGATTAACGTGAAAGATATTGAATCACGCGCGAAAGAAATTGACGCACTCGGTGTTGATTACATCTGCGTCCATACTGGATATGATCTTCAAGCAGAGGGCAAAAACTCTTTCGAAGAATTAACGACAATCAAAAATGCCGTAAAAAACGCAAAAACCGCAATTGCGGGTGGAATTAAGCTTGATACACTGCCAGAAGTGATCAAACAAAAGCCCGACCTTGTCATTGTTGGGGGCGGCATTACAAGCGCAGCCGATAAAGCCGAAACAGCTTCAAAAATGAAACAGCTTATTGCCCAAGGATAACGAAATGAAAACGACTGAATACGTAACGGAAATTCTGAATGAGTTACACCGTTCAGCGGCTTATATTTCTGATGAAGAAGCGGATCAGCTCGCCGACCACATTCTCTCGTCCAATCAAGTTTTCACTGCGGGAGCGGGGCGGTCTGGCCTAATGGCAAAATCCTTCGCAATGAGATTGGCGCACATGGGCTTTAACGCTCATATCGTTGGCGAGATTCTTACTCCGCCGCTTCGCGAAGGTGATCTCGTCATTCTCGGCTCAGGATCAGGCGAGACAAAGAGCCTGATCCATACAGCAGCCAAAGCAAAAAGCTTACACGGGGTTGTTGCCGCTTTAACCATCAACCCGGAATCAAGCATTGGCAAACAAGCGGATCTCATCGTCAAAATGCCCGGTTCTCCTAAAGACCGGTCAAACGGAAGCGATAAAACCATACAGCCAATGGGTTCATTATTTGAGCAAACTTTGCTGCTATTCTATGATGCGGTGATTTTAAAACTCATGGAGAAAAAAGGACTCAATTCCGAAACCATGTTCACCCACCACGCAAACCTTGAATAGCGTCACACGACCGGCCTGAAGATCAGGCCGGTTTTTAAATTGCCAAAATAAAACTTTAAACCTAAAAACCGATAAGTAATATGACCTACAAAATCATAAAAAGGAGGAATTATGTTGATAAACCGACTAAGGCTTAAGCTGGGAACTAAAATTCTCTGCCTGGTTTTCGTGATTATTCTTATGTTTTCAGCATCAGTTGGCACTGTGATGCTTAAGGATATTACAGACAGCATGAAACAAATGGCGACTGAAAAAGCGAAAGGCGATCTCGCTTTAAGCAGCGCTTATATCGACGATGTTATTTCAGGGGATTGGGAGGTTAAAAACAACAAATTGTATAAAGGCCAAACCCAAATCAACGGTAATGAAGATATCGTTGATCTGCTTGGCGAAAAAACAGGCGATACCGTTACAATTTTTCAAGGGAATACTCGTGTAGCAACCAATGTCATGAAGAATGGCGAAAGAGCTGTAGGCACTCAGGCTTCTTCTGAAGTGACTGACGCTGTTTTAAAGAATGGAAAACGATTTTACGGACAAGCAGACGTAGCAGGCTCTTCTCATCAGACGGCATACATGCCTTTAAAAGATCAAAATGGGAATATCATCGGCATGCTGTATACAGGAGCCAATCAAAACACTTTAACATCACTTACGCAATCACTTCTCATTCAATTCGCTATCGTTCTTGTTATTGTCATTATTGTATCAGTCATCCTTGTCCTGTTTTTCACTAGAAGAATCAATAAGCGGCTGAACGCTTTAAAATGCGCCTTTGAAAGTGCCGGAAACGGAGATATGACAATAGAGGTGTCAGACAAATCCGGTGACGAGCTATCAGAACTCAGCTTCTATTACAATAAAATGCGAATGAAACTGAACGATACCATCCAGACCGTACAGCAATCAGCCCTTCAGCTTGCGTCAGCCTCTCAGCAGCTCTCAGCAGGTGCAGAGGAAACAAATCAAGCTTCAGAAAAGATCACAGAAGCTGTACAGCAGATTGCAAATGGGGCCCAGCATCAGATCAATCGAATTGAAGACAGTGAAAGCTCACTAAAACAAGCTTCAGCAGACATCCAAGATATTTCTTCAAATACTGCCGCAATTGCTGACAAAGGAAAGCTTGCACAAACAAAAGCCGACATTGGGCAAAAGGAAGTACTAAATGTACAGGCACAAATGGATGCGATACACCAGTCGATTCAGAAAAGCGGGGAAATCATACAGCAGCTGGACGGCCGCTCAAAACAAATTGAACAAATTTTATCCGTCATCACCCAAATTGCCGATCAGACAAATCTCCTGGCGCTCAATGCAGCGATTGAAGCTGCCAGAGCCGGTGAACATGGCAAAGGCTTTGCAGTTGTTGCCGATGAAGTACGTAAATTAGCGGAAGAATCTCAACAATCTGCGGGACAGATTTCAAAACTGGTTACAGAAATACAAAAAGATATGAACCTTTCTGCTAGATCTGTTGACCATGTGAAAACAGAGGCTGCGGAAGGTGTCACTATGATCCAGCGCACCCGAAATGCATTTAAGGAAATTGCAGCCGCAACAGGTGAAATCAGTGCCGAGATTAGTGATTTATCATCATCTGTATCAAACATTTCAGCTACTGCACACCAAATAAACAACTCTTTTGCAGCCAATACGGACGACATAAAGGAATCCACAGAAAATACCCGGCAGGCTGCCGCACTAACAGAAGAGCAATTTGCTGCTATGGAAGAGATTACTGCAGCTTCTGAAACGCTATCTCAATTAGCTGAGGAGCTTACCGGTATCATAAGCCAATTTAAAATGATTGATCAACCTGAAATCGACTGATGACTCAGTGTCATTATTGAAATTTAGAAACAGTGTTTTACTAAAAACAAATATTTCGCTCTTCTAAAATTACGATATCAGCAATAAAACGAGTGTAAAACAAAATGTTTTAACCTTTACACCAAACGTTTTCTGGATTACTCTTGGGTCAGTTTTAACGTTGCTAAAAGCGGGAGGTGAACATCACGATGGACATCATAAAAACGATACTTCTCGTCATCGTCGTCATAGCAGCTGCAGCTGTCGGCCTGATCAAGGGAGACTTTTTCTCAGCTGATCAAAAAACGTCTCAAACGAATGAATATGACGAAACAATCGCCCTCCCTTCGGACCGTTATCCCGAAACGGCAAAACATATTGAGGATGCGATAAATGAGGGGCACTCAGATGTATGCACCATCGACAGAGACGGCGCTGAGGAACGCCGCGAGCAATCATTAAAAGACGTACCTCCTAAAACGGGGTATGACAGAGATGAATGGCCAATGGCCATGTGCAAAGAAGGCGGTGAGGGAGCTTCAGTAGAATATATTTCTCCCGCAGACAACCGCGGTGCAGGCTCCTGGGTCGGGCATCAGCTTACCGATTATCCAGACGGCACAAAGGTTTTATTCACCATTCAGTAAACAGTTAGAGGAGGAACAGCACATTGATCAAGTCATGGAAGCCACAAGAACTGTCGATTTCATATCATCAATTTACTGTATTTCAAAAGGATTCTGCACCTCCTGTTATGGATTGGACTGACGAAGCGATCGAAAAAGGATTTGCTGCGGCGGACGGAGCGATTTCATTTGAAGCACAGAGAAATACAAAGGCCTTTATTCTTTTGCGACTGAACAGTTCAGAAACTGTAAACTCCTACAAAAAGAAAGTGACTGTTCCTTTTCAAGTCACAGAAAACGGAATTGAAATTGAAAGCATTATGTCTAAAAGGCTGTCCTTTGATCTTCCTAAAGGAGACTATCAATTGACATGCTGGACTGTGCCGGCTGAGATGTCAGATCTGCACGCCGACACTTATATTATTGATGCTGTTTCTGTGTAATGAAAAAGCCCTGAGAGCATGACTCTCAGGGACTCTTTAT
This sequence comes from Bacillus sp. K7, assembly GCF_053903245.1. Classification (NCBI taxonomy): domain Bacteria; kingdom Bacillati; phylum Bacillota; class Bacilli; order Caryophanales; family Bacillaceae; genus Bacillus; species Bacillus sp. K7. Next base: position 370,491 of record NZ_CP096406.1, on the reverse strand, counting down.
AAACTCTCTCCGTTTGTCTTACTTACATCCTGATACCAATAAAAACTTTTTTCTTCAAGCGTTTTAAATCATGTGTATTTTCCTCATCTCGATTGACATATCTGTTAAGCTGGCTGAACGGCTACCAAAAAAGATACGGATTTGTATGGATGCTGGCGGATCATAGTGTGTTATCACTCCAGAAATATTTGATAAACCTTTCATAGGCTATGAAACGCGTTTTATATCAACTCGATATCAATCTCGGAACAGCTCATTCAATATTTTTTCTCTGTGTCCAAGAAAATATCGTGTTAATTGAACATGTTCTGTTTCCTCATAATCTGTATGATGTAACCTTCCACCATCAAAGCTTAAAATATTTGCATTGGGATAGCCCAGGAGGATCGGGGAGTGAGTCGCAATGATCATCTGCACATTTCCACCCTTCACCAAATCATGTATTAACCTCAAAAAAGCCAACTGCTTGGCTGGAGAAAGTGCCGCTTCCGGCTCATCTAAAAGATAAATCGCTTTTTCATTAAAACGATGACGGAACAGAGACATAAAGGATTCTCCATGTGATTGCTCGTGCAGCGGCCTCCCGCCATAAGAAAGGTATGGCTGAGGAGCATCTAATTCCATCTTATCCAGATGAAGAGAAAGATGATAAAACGATTCAGCTCTTAAAAAGAAGCCATTTGTTACTTTTGGAAGCCAAGACAAGCGTATGTAATCGCCTAAGTGAGAATCTGACTCCTGTAATTCATAGACATTATTTCGGCTTCCACCCGCTGTATTGAATTCACATTTATGTGCTATCGCTTCAAGCAAAGTAGATTTACCGGATCCATTTTCTCCTACAAAAAAAGTTACTTGGCTAGTAAATAAAATGTCATGTAATTGGCTGATAGCCGGGATAGAAAAAGGAAACCTGCCAAAGTCCGAAATCTTATCTCGAAGAAGAGTAACCTTTTTTAAAAACATAGCATCTCCTTTCAGTTACATAATATATTGAGGAAAATCTTCTGTATGTATAAAAACATAGCCCATCCTAGTAATCCAAAGCATACCGCCAACCAGAATGGCACATGAATTTTCAGCAAAAACGCCAAAATAGCAAGCAAAAAAACTGTAGCAGGGATTCCTCTAAGCACACCTGATGCAAATTGGCTTAATTGAGCTGTTTTTTCACCCTCCATTCGCATCCAAAAAAGGCTTAATAAACTGACCAAGGGTAAAGCGGCTATGATTCCTCCATAGGTCGGATGTCTTTTTGATATTTCAGTTACAAAACCAATAATCAACGCAGAGATGATCACTTTGCTTAGGACTGCCATTGTTTAGCTTCCTTACTTAAAAGTTCAAAGGCCTGTTCAAGTAAATCCTTTTCTGATGTGCTCATTCGTTCAATGATTTGTTTTAATTTCTCTTTATCTAGCTGTGTATGCTGTTCAAGAACAGCTCTTCCTTCTTGTGTTAAGAAAACGAAAACCTTTCGTTCATCTTGGTGACTTCGCCGTTTAGCCGCAAATCCCTTTTGAATTAAACGTTTAGTATGCTCTGACGCTGTATTGTGAGAGACAGACAAGTATTCAGCCAAAGCCCCTATTGTTGCTTCGCCTCGCTTTTCAATATGCTGCATGAGCCGTATTGCCTGGTGAGAAATATTGTCTTTATGTTTGTAATGTAATAAATAATAAATATCTGTCCACTGCTGATTTAACTTAGTTATGAAATCCAATTCCATCGTACACACCCCTTTTATATCTTATTATACGATATAAAATAACAATACGATATTTTTTCTCAAGTTTCACTTATTTGTTACTAGCAGCTTATTCACATGATAAAAGCACCCAATTCCCATTGGATGCTTACCGTTTTAATGTCTTTTTTCAAATTTATGCGGATGGGGGTGAGGCTTTGGAACAAAGCCATTTTGTTTCATCATTTCAAAGTGTTTGTCCATATGGTTTTTGATGTGTTCTCCTCTTTCTTTAGGCAGAACACCATATTCCACATACTTCGAGACTACGTCTTTGCGCTTTTTCAGTATGTCTGCTTCAAGCTGTTCAATTTCTTTCTTTTGCTGATCTGTCAATGTTACATTTGCGGGTGGCTGCTGCTGTTTTTCAGAGGCTTCAGCTGTGCCTGTCAGAGAACCGACAGCTGCGGCTAAGAACAAAATGATGATATTTATTTTCATTCGTTTCATCCAATTTATTCCTCCTTTGCATTTTTCCATATGTTTTGCTGTATTTCATTTTTTATGCATGCAAAATAAAAAGAGCGAACCATTATTCGCTCTTTCTGATCTGTTCGTCAGTATAAAGTTCTGCTTCACCCGGAGACGCGTAAGTGACATACGTTCCTGCAATTACATCATGCAGTGTCCGTTTGTCTTCCCGCACGGCGATCATAATCAGGCTGGCGATTAAGCCTAGGCCGAATGTTAATGTGTAAACCAGGCCGGCAACAATAACCCGCAAAAACATCGTTAACAGGCTGACCTGTGATCCGTCTTTTTTTACGATTCTGATACCGCAGATTCTTTTTCCGATAACGTAGCCGTTCCAAAACACCGGCAGCAAAATAGAATACAGCAGAACAATCAAGCTAATGAACATGCTGTCGTTCGGGTCGTTTCCTGTAATCAGCCAATAGATCAGCAATAGAGGAACAGAGACTATAATATAATCCAACAATGAAGCTCCCAGTCTGATCCAGAATCCGGCTGGTTTGTAAATATTCATTTGACTCCCCCATTATGGTTTCAATATCGCTTTGATGTTTCCATCTTCTTTCTTATCGAATATATCATATGCCTTAGGGGCATCAGCAAGACTTAATTTATGCGTAATAATGTCGGTTGGATCGATTTCTTTCTGCTTCACCATTTCATATAGCATTGGCATCAGGTGAATGACGGGCGCCTGGCCCATTTTGATTGATACATTTCGGGTAAAGAAATCTCCGAGCGGAAAACCGTCCGCTTGAGAGATATATGCTCCTGTCAGCTGGACTGTGCCAAACTTTCTGACGGCTTCAGAAGCGGTGAGGATCGGACTGATCGTACCGAATTGATTCGGCTTTTCAGACGTATTTTCTTGAGAAAGCGGCGTTCCGTCCATTCCCACACAATCAATGACAACATCTGCTCCGCCGTTTGTTTCATGATAAAGAAGCTGTCCGATCTCATCGTGTTCCGAAAAATTAAACGTTTCCGCCCCGTTTGTCCGTTTAGCGTGTTCAAGCCGATGCGGGACTTGGTCAACGGAGATGACACGTTTTGCCCCTTTCATCCAAGCAAATTTTTGCGCCATCAAGCCAATTGGCCCCGATCCGAGAATCAGGACGGTATCACCTTTTTTCACACCGCTGTGCTCCACGCTCCAAAAAGCTGTCGGCATGACATCCGATAGAAGTAATACTTGTTCATCCTCAAGGTCGCTGTCTGCCGGCACCTTAAAGGAAGAAAAGTCAGCGTAAGGGACACGAAGGTATTCAGCCTGTCCACCCGGAAAATTTCCGTTGAATTCGGAGAAACCGAATAAGCCGCCGGCATCGGTATGCGGGTTTGGATTTGATTCATCACATTGGCTCTCCATCTGATGCTTGCAGTAGAAGCATTCGCCGCAGCCGATGTTAAATGGAATAACGACACGGTCACCCTTTTTTAGCGTTTTGACTTCATTTCCGACTTCTTCAACGATTCCCATTGGTTCATGACCGATGATATAATCCGGAGCGGCCGGAATCCCGTTTTTATACAGGTGAAGATCGGAGCCGCAAATGCCTGTTGCGGTAATACGGATTATGGCATCCTTATCGTGTTGAATCCCTGGATCAGCTGCATCCTTCACTTCAACATGCTCTTTTCCTTGGTATGTCAATGCTTTCATCCATGGACAACTCCTTTTTTATCACTCCTTCCCTTCATAGCAGCTTTTAAACGTGCACACGCATTTGTCTACACAATTCTAACTTTTTGAAAACGAGCTCAACATATTGCAACCCCTTATGTTCAATGCTATCTTTTTAGTTGATTAACAGATTGGGGGAAACAAAGGTGAAATCATTCATGCAATCAAAAGCCGTTATATTCAGTTTCACAATGGCTTTCTTTCTCATATTGGCAGCCTGTTCCGGCAAAAATGAAGCCGATTCCAAGGATACAGGCTGGGATCAGATCAAAGACAAAGGAAAAATCGTTGTCGCTACATCGGGCACGCTTTATCCCACTTCTTACCACGATACCGATTCTGGTTCCGATAAGCTGACGGGCTATGAGGTTGAAGTCGTTCGTGAAGCGGCAAAACGCCTGGGGCTAAAGGTTGAGTTCAAGGAGATGGGAATTGACGGGATGCTGACAGCGGTGAACAGCGGCCAGGTTGACGCAGCCGCAAATGACATCGATGTGACAAAGGACCGCGAGAAGAAATTCGCGTTTTCCACTCCATATAAATACTCATACGGCACAGCAATTGTCCGAAAAGACGATTTATCAGGAATTAAAACGCTTAAAGATTTAAAAGGGAAGAAAGCGGCTGGCGCAGCTACGACAGTCTACATGGATGTAGCGAGAAAATACGGCGCCAAAGAAGTCATTTATGATAATGCGACCAATGAGCAGTATTTAAAAGATGTCGCCAACGGACGCACTGATGTCATTTTAAATGACTATTACCTGCAGACACTTGCGCTCGCAGCATTCCCGGATCTCAATATTACGATCCATCCTGACATTAAGTATATGCCGAACAAACAGGCGCTTGTCATGAAAAAAAGCAATGCGGCACTTCAGAAAAAGATGAACGAAACATTGAAAGAGATGAGCAAGGATGGCACTTTGGCTAAGCTCTCGAAACAATTTTTCAATAAAGCAGATGTATCAAAGAAACTGGAAGTCGACGTTCAGGACGTTGATTTGTAATCGGACGCCATGATCAATAGCATTCAGTGGGAATATATTTTCAACACAAAGCTGGCGATTGACTCGTTTCCTTATGTCATACAAGGGATTGGATATACACTGCTCATCTCATTTGTGAGCATGTTTGCGGGAACGGTGCTCGGCCTATTCATATCACTTGCCAGAATGTCTACACTCGCCTTGTTAAGATGGCCGGCGAAGCTCTATATTTCCTTTATGCGGGGCGTTCCGATTTTAGTGATCTTATTTATCCTTTATTTCGGATTTCCTTATATCGGCATTGAATTTTCCGCAGTCACTGCCGCTCTAATCGGCTTTAGCCTGAACAGCGCAGCCTACATTGCGGAAATTAACCGTTCAGCGATTTCATCCGTTGAAAAAGGACAGTGGGAAGCCGCATCCTCTCTCGGCCTTTCCTATTGGCAGACAATGAGGGGTATCATTTTGCCGCAATCGGTCCGTATTGCGCTCCCTCCGCTTGCCAACGTATTGCTCGACTTAATCAAAGCGTCCTCTCTCGCTGCGATGATCACAGTGCCGGAATTGCTCCAGCATGCGAAAATCATCGGCGGCAGAGAGTTTGATTACATGACCATGTATATTCTGACCGCTCTCATTTATTGGGCCATCTGCTCAGCAGCGGCCGCACTTCAGAATATTCTTGAGAAAAAATACGCTCATTATGTTTAAACAAACGTTTCATTAAAAAAGCCGCTCCTCAGGAGACGGCTTTTTTCCTATTGATTCAGCTTCCACTTGAACGGGTCCTCAAACAGCGACCAGTCGGAATCAAATTCATACTCAGTCAGCAGGCATTGATCAAGCTCTTTCGTGATCGCTTCTTCATCCAAGTTGGTTCCGATAAACACCAGCTGCGTCAGCCGGTCGCCGAATTCCGGATCCCAGTCCTCCAAAATTTCCGGCTCCTGCTGTTTGACTTGCTCCTGTTCAAGATTTGGAAGTGCCGCCACCCAATACGATACAGGCTCAATCGTTACCGACGGCCCAGCTTGTGACATCAGCAAAGCGAGATTGTTATGCGAGGCGCACCAGACGATTCCTTTGGCACGAACCACATTCTTTGGCATTTGATCCATCCAGCGATAAAACCGTGTAGAATGAAACGGCAAACGTCTCTTATACACAAATGAAGAAATGCCGTATTCTTCTGTTTCCGGGGTGTGTTCCGCATGGCCTGCCGTCAGCTCTTGAATCCAGCCGGCTGATCCGCTCGCTTCCTCAAAGTTAAATAACCCTGTATGCAATATCTCCTGCGGTTTAACATTTCCTTTGACGGAACGTATGAATTTGGCCCTTCGCTGCAGTTTGCGAAGGACTTTTTCAAGCTGTTCGAGTTCTTGCTCACTGACCAAATCACATTTATTTAAGATCAGAACATCGCAAAACTCGATTTGATCGATCAAGAGGTCGGCAATGTCTCTTTCATCTTCTTCCCCTAATGCTTCTTTGCGGTCCAGAAGGCTATCGCCTGACTGATAATCATGCCAAAAACGGTTGGCATCAACCACTGTCACCATCGTATCCAGCTGACAGAATTTTGTAAGATCGATCCCCATCTCTTCGTCGATATAAGAAAAAGTCTGGGCCACCGGGATCGGTTCGCTGATTCCCGTCGATTCGATTACGATATAATCAAACCGCCCTTCCTTTACCAGTTTCTCGACTTCAATTAATAAATCCTCACGAAGCGTGCAGCAAATGCAGCCGTTTGACATTTCCACAAGCTTTTCATCTGTTCTGGAAAGGCCGCCTTCCTGCTTAACCAATCCCGCGTCAATGTTCACCTCGCTCATATCGTTGACGATGACGGCTATTTTTAAGCCTTCACGATTTTGCAGAATGCTGTTCAGCAATGTTGTTTTTCCCGCGCCAAGATAACCGCTCAGTACGGTAACCGGAATTTTTTTCATATGAATGTCCCCCTGACAAAATAGAATCATTACGATTTAACTTGTATGCTCGCCGTATATGTAATGGTGTAAGCAGCTTTTCGCGCTCCGGAAATATTTCTCGCTGTCGGCCCGATTTCTAATTCAGCAAAGGCTCCCATCACATATAATCCTTTTCCCCATTCCAAATCCTTGCCAACGATCGGAAAACCGCAGCCTGCATAAGGCAATTGCTCCGCTTGCGCTGCTCTCTGTACCCAATCGAACCGGCTGATGTCTGAAGTAAAACCTGTTGCCAGTGCGATACGCTCGTATTCATATGGCGATTGGCTGGCTTTTCCGTGTATCATTAGCTTGCCGTCATCTGTTTTTTGGCAAGACTCAATTTCATCCTGAATGACTTTTATTCTGCCCTCTTCCCTATAGACAGCAAGCTTTCTTGACATGTCCTTTGGAAATGAGCCGCGGTGTCTGGCGCTTGTAATCCATTGCCTTCTCTGTTGGTAGTCAGACGTTTTGCTGAATGCTTTCATATATTTCGGACCAAGCCACCCCGGATCACTATCGAAGTCATAGATCCGAAACGGGTGCCTCGCCAGCATCGTTACATCATGGCCGTCATCTGCGAGCTTTACGGCATAATGAGCCGCCGTTATCCCCCCGCCGACAACTGCCATTTGCACCCTTTTATTGCTTACACCGTGCACATCTTTGTCAAAGACATGATAAACGCCGTCATACTGAAATGGTTTTGCCCACTCCGGCCAAAAGGGCTGATGGGAAAAACTCATGGCTAAAACCGCTCGTTCACCCGTGAGTGTTCCGGCGCCATCTATCTCCGCTACCCACAATCCATCTTCCCTTCTCAGATTTGTCACCATGCCCCTTTTCCATGCTTGATCAATCTGTATCTCGTCCAGCACCGTCTCACAGTGCTGATTGAAGAGCGACAGCGAGGGCCTTTTATATCTTCCAAGGAACACTTCCGGCCATTGGCTTTTATCCGCATACGTTTGCAGGCTGAACGGCTCTGTGTCTACGTGATGAACCGAAGGAGAGCGTAAGTATTTCATCTGAATGCGGCTTGTGTTTCGTTTCCAGCATTCAAGAGGCCGTTCATGGGGATCAATGACAGCCATTTCCTCAATCGATGCCCTTCCGCTTTTCACAAGATGCACAGCCAAGGTTGAGCCTTGGATGCCGCCGCCAATGATCAGCCATTTATACATAGGAGAATCTCCTCTCTCTACAAAACGTAATTGTTACGATTTAAATAGTATGTTCTTTTATCCTTTTTGTCAACTGCTTTTCCATTCAGCCAATCACAACTTTTGTATGTTGAGGGATGTTTTCATATATCCATTTCGCATCTGGGATGGCCAGTCTGATACATCCATGAGATGCCTTCATCCCTAGTTTTTTTGCTTCTTTTTCGATGACCTTTTTATCCTTTGTCATCGGTACACTGTGAAATAGAAATTCGCCATGGTTCTTCCATGAGACCCAGTATTCCGCGCCTTCCTGATACCCTTCAGAGAAAAACCATTCTCCCCGTTCAGGCTCTATATAAAAGGTGCCCTTTGGCGTAGCGTCATCTTTTGTTTGATCCAGTCCTGACGAGACAATCATTGTATATAAGGTTTTGCTTCCTTCTTTAATGTAAGCCTTCTGGCCTTTCACATCCACATCAATCCAGACAAGCTTCTCCTTGATATTCGGGTATTCACCGCCTGAAGGCTTTGTCCAATCAATGCTGGTTTCTTCTGTCTTTTGGTCGGACGTTGCGTGATCTGCCGTTTTCTTCTTATCAGCGCTTGTGTGTTCTTCCGTTTTCTTTGTATCGGCATTTGCGTGTTCTTCCGCATGGCCAGAGCAGGCCGACAGCAGGCTGGCCGGCACAAGAACTGCAACAAATAATAATAAGAGTTTCATATTCGATCCTCCTGTTTCGAGAAACGCAGCTTTGCATAGGCGTCGTGAAGATGGATCGATTCTTCATTGCGGCATTCAATCTCAAAAGCTGTCACCCATTCAAGCTCATACAAATCGGCAGCGATCAGCCGGACGAGATCCTCCACAAATCTCGGGTTTTCATATGCCGTTTCTGTTACGGCTTTTTCATCAGGGCGCTTCAACACCGGGTGCAGTCTAGCGGAGGCATTTGATTCCGCTGCATGAAGCAAATCGGCTTTAACATCACTTGGCAGCGATGCGGCCGGATGAATGTCAGCCCAAATGCTGACCGTTCCCCTCTGATTATGGGCGCTGTATTCACTGATTTCCTTGGAGCAAGGGCACAGGGTCGTTACTTTCGCTGAGATGCCGGCACGCTGTTCAAACGGCTGATCTTCGCGATAGGTGACAGACATCCATATGTCAGCATGCATCAGGCCCGCTTTCTCAAGCTTCGGGCTTTTTCGTTCGAAAAACCATGGAAACCGCACTTCGACTGATGCGGAGGACTGGCCCATGTTTTCCGCAAGCTCTTTCGTAAATTGCTGAAGTGTGGAAAATGAGAGAATCCAGCCGTTTTGATGATAGGCTTGAAGCAGCTCTGTTAACCGGCTCATGTTAATTCCCTTTTGATTTCTCCGCAAATCACAAGTCATTGTAAAGTTTGCGGCCGTTGTTTGCTTAGCAGGCGCCATGGCAGAAGTGATTGTGACCGGATGGGACACGTTAGCGACACCTACATGCTGAATGTCAAAAAAATAATCTTTCCTGATGTTTTGCAGATCCGTCATTTTTTCTTTTTCTACAGGTTTATCGCCTTTCAGCGGACTGACCGACCCAAAATATTGAAGACGCTCCGGTTTTTCCGGCAGCAGCGTGTGTTGATTCAATCAGAAAACTCCTCTCATTATTAAATCGTAATTATTACTATTTATTCTGATCGCTTCATCGATGAAAATCAAGAGAAAATAAAAAAGACACGCACGAAGCATGTCCTTGAAAACCTATACATCCGCCGGGCTGCTTTTTACGCTCCAGCTTTTCCTCCAGTAATAGCCTGCGGCAAGCACGAGTGCAAATGCCAGCAGCGCGATACAGGAAAACGTGATAAAACCGATAGCATATGTGCCTGTCATCTGTTTTAACGATCCTAAGATATTCGGCAGGAAAAACCCTCCGATCCCGCCGGCCGCACCGACAATTCCCGTCACCATGCCGATTTCTTTGCGGAAGCGCTGCGGCACGAGCTGGAATACGGCTCCGTTCCCCATTCCGAGCCCCATCATTCCGACAAACAACAATACGATGACCATTGAGAGAGACGGCAGGCTGCTGACTCCAGCCATACACAAGGCCACGATGACAAACAAGACAGAAAGCACTTTTGTCCCGCCGACACGATCGGAAATCCAGCCCCCGACAGGCCGAAAAAAGCTTCCCGCCGCCACACATAATGTAACGAAATCTCCCGCGTGAATTTTTGACAGCTGGTATTGATCGACGAAGAAAATAGATAAAAAGCTTGAAAGCCCCACAAATCCCCCGAATGTAACGCTGTACAGCAGGCAGAAGAACCATGTTTCCTTTTGCCCGAACACATGCAGATAACTTTTGAGCGGCTGCGGCGCCGGCTGTGCGGGAGAATCCTTTGCCATGGATACAAATAAAACAAAGACGATCAATAAAGGAATGAGCGCAATTCCCATGACAATATGCCAGCCGAACTGCTCTGCAAAACGCGGGCCAAACAGCGTTGCAAACAGAGTGCCGCTGTTCCCCGCGCCGGCAATCCCCATCGCCAAGCCTTGCAAATGAGGGGGATACCACCGGCTTGCCATAGGCAGCGCTACGGCAAAGCTTGCCCCCGCCACACCAAGCAGAATCCCGATGGCATACAGCTCAGGGAGCGAGCGGCCGCCAAATGTCCCCCACAGCAGCGGAACCATTGTCACCAGCATTCCGAGCATTGCCGTTTTTTTCGGCCCGATTCTGTCCGTGAACACACCTAAAATGATACGAAACACAGATCCTGATAAAATCGGCACAGCCACGACAAGCCCTTTCTCAACAGGAGACAAGCCAAAATCCTGAGAAATATAAACACCAAGCGCCCCAAGCATCACCCATATCATAAAACTCACATCAAAGTATAAAAAAGAACAGAGCAAAGTGAGTGGATGGCCGCTAGTTTTCAGCTCTGACAGCTTCATAAGATTCCCCTTTCTTGACTCTCCATTATTTTAAATTTTCTGAATAAAGGATATATGACCATCTTTTTCTGGAAAAGACTTGTGTCAGTTTTTGTGACACGTTTAATGCGTTGACCATGCATTGTGACATAATTTTTGAAAGGAACACTTATTTGCTGCGCCAAAGGAGGTCTGGCACATGAAGAAACAAAGGTTGGTGTTAGCAGGGAACGGAATGGCTGGCATCCGCTGTATTGAAGAAATTTTAAAGCTAAATCGCCAAATGTTTGAGATTGTCATTTTCGGAAGCGAACCGCATCCCAACTATAATCGCATTCTCTTATCCTCTGTTTTGCAGGGTGAGGCGTCACTCGATGACATTACACTGAACAGTAAGGATTGGTACGACAAGCACGGGATTACCCTTTATACAGGCGAAACGGTTGTTCACATTGATACAGATCAGCAGCGGGTCAGCACGGACCGGAAACGCACCCTGTTTTATGACAAATTGATTGTGGCAACAGGCTCCTCCCCATATATTCTCCCCATCCCCGGGGCGGACAAAAAAGGCGTCTATGGATTTCGAACAATAGAAGACTGCCAAGCATTGATGAGCATGTCAGAATACAATCTAAAGGCAGCGGTAATCGGAGCTGGATTATTAGGACTGGAAGCCGCAGTCGGGTTACAGCACCTCGGCATGGATGTCAGCGTCATTCACCACGCCGCCGGCATTATGCAAAAACAGCTCGATCAAACGGCATCGAGGCTGCTGCAGACGGAGCTGGAGCGGAAAGGCTTAACCTTTCTTTTGGAGAAAGACACCGTATCCATTTCTGGGGCCTCGCGGGCTGACGGCATTTGTTTTAAAGACGGCTCTTCACTGAAGGCAGACTTGGTTGTAATGGCGGCTGGCGTAAGGCCGAATATTGAATTGGCTGTATCAGGGGGAATCGCAGTCAACCGCGGGATCATCGTGAATGACTGCATGCAGACGAGCGAACCGAATGTATATGCCATCGGGGAATGTGCCGAGCATAACGGAACAATATACGGTTTGGTACCGCCGCTTTATGAGCAGGGAAAAGTTCTCGCCAGACATATTTGCGGCGATCTATGTGAGGGATATCAAGCCTCGGCACCATCCACGGCTTTAAAAATAGCCGGAATTGATGTGTGGTCAGCCGGAAAGGTTCATGAGGATGAACGCACGACGAGCATCAACATTTGCGATGAACAAGCAGGCATCTATAAAAAAGCACTCTTTGAGGATGAGAAACTGGCCGGCGTTATTTTAATCGGAGACACGCGTGACAAGCAGCGTTTTCTCGACAGCCTGCTCAAACAAAGAGACATCTCGATCGTGAAAAAGCAGCTATTCGAACCGAAGGAAAACGGCACGTTATTTGATTCTATGTCTTCCAGTGAAACGATTTGCCAATGCAACTCAGTGACGAAAGGCGCGATTGAAGACACGGTACACACGAAAGGCTTAACCACTGTCGAGGAAGTCAAGCACTGTACCAAAGCATCCGGCTCCTGCGGAGGATGCAAGCCGCTCGTGGAAAACCTTTTGAGGTACATGGCCAGCAGCGAATATGCAGAGCCCGCCGGCACACCTACGTTTTGCGGCTGCACTGATGTAACAGAAGACGGCATCATCGCTGAGCTTCAACGCAGACCATTCACCGATCCGGCGGAAGTCATGAGCCAGCTTGGCTGGAAAACAAAAGACGGCTGCCACAAATGTGTTCCGGCGATTCAATACTACATGGAAAAGCTGCAGCCCGATTTTGTTCAGTCTGAACCAGAGGCCGAAGATACGTGCATCCTGATTCCGCAAATGTACGGCGGACGCGCAACCGCGGAGCAGTTAAGAGACATCGCCAACATCATCGAGGCATACAGCATCCCAGACGTATCGTTCACTCACAGCCAAAGATTGAAGCTTTCCGGGATCAAACCCGCGGATCTCCCGAACATCAGAAAACACCTGAAAATGCCCGCTCGCTCAAACGAACACCGCCGCACGCTGCAAAGTGTCAAAGCATGTACATGCGGACAAAACCGATCGATTCAGCAGCTGGCAGCTCAAATCGAGAGGCAACTTGAGGGGCTTTCCATGCCCGCTTCCATTTCTGTCAGTCTATCATGTGAAACAGACTGTACCGATGCCGCCATACAAGATGTCGGCGCGATTCGGACGCACGCTGGCTGGGACATTTATATCGGCGGGGTCCGGGGAACTCACGCCCGTTCCGGATCCCTGTTTTTCGTGACAGACAACACAGACAGCACTGCCGGCATGATCAAAGGGCTGATCCAATATTATCGTGAGACGGCGCATTACTTAGAAGCCGTTCATCAGTGGATCGACCGTCTCGGAATTGTGCACATCAGAGAAGTGCTATTGGAAGAAGACCTTAGGACGCAGCTGCTGGAAAGTCTTCAAACAGACCTGTCGATGATTCAAAACCCGCCCATACAGGCAGGCTCACATAAGAAAGGATGAGGCATTTTGACTGAACGACTGCTTAGATATTTCCGCGATAAACAGCAAGACATCCAATCAGAAAAAACGTATGACACCCAATGCCCGTTTTGCAGCATGCAGTGCAAAATGCAGCTCGTGGAACAAACCATCGTCACACGAAAAAAGTTCACAGCGATCGGGATTAATCATCCTACGACACAGGGCCGATTATGCATGAAGGGCATGAACGCCCACCAGCATGCACTGAACGCCTCCCGCGTCACCCGGCCGCTGCTCAAGAAAAACGGCGAATTTATGCCTGTTTCCTGGGAAGAAGCACTGAATCACATCAAAGACCGAGTGACAATGATTCAACACGAACACGGCCATGACGCCATGGCGGTATACGGAAGCGCCTCAATTACGAATGAAGAGGCATACTTGTTAGGGAAGTTCGCACGGGTGGGCTTACAGACAAAATACATCGACTACAATGGGAGATTTTGTATGTCCGCCGCTGCAACCGCAGCCAATCAAACATTCGGTGCGGACAGAGGTTTAACGAATCCCTTAGCAGACATCCCCCACACCCGTGTGATCATTTTGGCCGGCACCAATATTGCGGAATGCCAGCCTACGATGATGCCGTATTTTGAAAAAGCGAAAGAAAACGGCGCTTACATCATTGCCATTGATCCCCGCGAGACAGCGACAACGAAAATCGCCGATCTTCATCTGAAAATCAAACCCGGCACAGACGCCGCCCTTGCCAACGGTCTCGTCAAAATCATCATCGACGAACAGCTCGTAAACACTGACTTCATTCGATCACGAACAAATGGATTCAAAGAGCTAAAACAGCATACTGACACGTTGAGCCTGAATGATATCGCTGATCAAACAAGTCTCCCGCTGGCGCACCTGCGAAAAGCCGCTGTAAAGTTTGCCAAGGAAACGTCCGGCATGCTGTTTACAGCGCGCGGGATCGAACAGCAAACCGATGGAACGGCGGCTGTAAAAGGCTTCTTAAACATGGTGCTCATCACAGGAAAAATCGGCAAACCTTACTCGGGCTATGGGGCGATCACCGGACAAGGCAACGGGCAAGGCGCCAGAGAGCATGGCCAAAAAGCCGATCAGCTCCCGGGCTACCGTTCTATCGAAAATGAAGAACACCGGGCGCATATTGCGAGAGTGTGGGGAATCCATCAGGATGAACTCCCGCGAAAAGGAGTCTCAGCCTATGAAATGATGGAAAAAATCAACGGCGGCGATATCAAAGGGCTGTTCCTCATGTGCTCCAACCCTGCTGTCTCCAGCCCAAATGCCAATCTCGTGAAAAAAGCGCTGAGAAAACTGACATTCTTTGTCGCAATCGATATGTTTATGTCTGAGACGGCGACATACGCAGATGTGATTTTGCCCGCCTCCTCTTATTTAGAAGATGAGGGCACCATGACAAATGTCGAAGGCCGCGTGACATTAAGAGAAGCAACCCGCCCATGTCCCGGTGAGGCAAAGCATGATTGGCAGATCATTTGCGAGATCGCATCCGCGCTCGGGAAAGGCCGTTATTTTTCTTACGCGTCAGCTGAGGAAATTTTTCATGAGTTGAGAGAAGCGAGCCGGGGCGGGATTGCCGATTATTCGGGCATCACATACGACAGGCTCAGACGTGAAGGCGGCATTCATTGGCCGTGTCCGGAAGCTGATCACCCCGGAACCGGGCGCTTGTTTGCGGACTCATTCGCACATCCGGATCAAAAAGCGGCACTAAGTGTCATTCCAAACGACCCGGCAGTTCCAAAAGAGAAGCCGACAGCCGATTACCCGCTTTATTTAACGACAGGCCGAGTCATGGCTCACTACTTAACAGGCGTCCAAACGAGAAAAAGCGCCGCCCTTGCCGCGAGACATTTTGAATCATTTATGGAAATCCATCCGCAAACAGCAGCGTCCTTTCAAATTGAAGACCGTGTGCTCGTAAAAATAGAATCGCCGCGGGGGAGCATCACCGTCCGCAGCAAATTATCAGATCAAATCAGAAAAGACACCGTTTTTGTTCCCATCCATTGGGCAGATGCTCAAAATGTGAATGATTTAATCGGCGAGACCTTAGATCCAGTCTGCAAAATGCCCGGTTTTAAGGTGTGCGCCGTCCGAATCAGGCCTATTTAAATTTTTCATAAAATTTTTAGAACTTTTCGTATATTTTGTTACATTTTATAACATGCATCTTAAATATTTCTTTTTGCTGTGCTACGCTGGAAAAAACATTGATAAGGAGCGGATCATCTGATGGGAAAAAAACAGCTAGTTCTTGTTGGAAACGGAATGGCCGGGGTAAGGGCCATTGAAGAGATACTGAGTGTTGCAAAAGACGAGTTTCAGATCACAATTTTCGGTGCCGAACCGCATCCCAACTATAACCGAATCCTGTTGTCAAAAGTGCTTCAAGGCGATACAGACATTAAAGATATTACGTTAAACGATTGGGACTGGTACGAAGAAAACCATATTCAATTGTATACAAATGAAACAGTCATCAAAGTGGACACGGAAAACAAAACAATCATCACAGATGCAGACAGAATCCAGCCTTATGACGAATTGATCCTGGCAACCGGATCTGTCCCTTTTATCCTTCCGATTCCGGGCGCAGACAAAAAAGGCGTCACAGCTTTCCGGGACATAAAAGATACAGACACGATGCTCGCCGCGTCAAAACAATATAAAAAAGCAGCCGTCATCGGCGGAGGCCTGCTTGGTTTGGAAGCCGCACGCGGGCTCTTGAATCTCGGCATGGAGGTCTCTGTCATCCACCTTGCCCCATTTCTGATGGAACGGCAGCTTGATGCAACGGCGGGGCGCCTGCTGCAAAACGAATTAGAAAAACAAGGAATGACATTTTTACTTGAAAAACAAACCGAAGAAATTATCGGTGATGGCCGTGTCGAAGGCCTCCGCTTCAAAGACGGCACAAGCATTGAAGCGGATTTAGTCGTCATGGCTGTCGGCATCCGCCCGAATACACAGCTTGGCGCGGAAAGCGGCATTCCGGTGAACCGCGGAATCATTGTCAACGATTATATGGAAACTGAAATCCCCCATATTTATGCGGTCGGCGAATGCGCTGAGCACCGGGGAATCGCTTACGGGCTCGTGGCGCCGCTTTATGAACAGGCAAAAGTGCTGGCGAAGCATATATGCGGCATCGAAACAAAACCGTATGAAGGTTCCGTCCTCTCTACTCAGTTAAAGGTATCAGGCGTCGAGGTTTTCTCCGCCGGTGACTTTGATGAATCAGAGGAGAAAAAAGCGATTAAAGTCTTCGATGAACAGGATGGCATCTATAAAAAAATCGTCTTGAGAGGCAATCAAATTGTCGGTGCTGTTTTATTCGGCGACAGCAGCGAGGGCAACCGCCTGTTTTCTATGATTCAAAAAGAAGCCGATATCACTGAAACCTCTAAAATCTCAATCTTACAGCCTCTCAACCAAGAAGCCGGCACAAGCATTACCGCAGCGATGAGCGATGATGAAATCATCTGCGGCTGTAACGGCGTGTCAAAAGGTGACATCATTCTAGCCATACAGGAAAAGGGCTGCTCGTCAACGGACGAGATCAAAGCATGCACCGGTGCATCCCGTTCATGCGGAGGCTGTAAGCCGCTCGTAGAAGAAATCCTCCAACATACGCTCGGATCAGACTTTGATGCGTCAGCGCAAAAAGAAGCGATTTGCAGCTGCACCACATTGTCAAGAGATGAAGTCGTAGAACAAATCAAGGCCAAAGGGCTGTCACATACAAGAGAAATCATGAACGTACTCGGCTGGAAAACGCCAGAAGGCTGTTCCAAATGCCGGCCGGCCCTGAACTATTACCTAGGCATGATCAATCCAACCAAATACGAGGATGATCGGACTTCCCGCTTTGTGAACGAACGAATGCACGCCAATATTCAAAAAGACGGAACATATTCAGTCGTGCCTCGGATGTACGGCGGCGTGACCAACTCCACAGATTTGCGCAAGATCGCCGATGTCGTCGATAAGTATGAGATCCCGCTCGTGAAAATGACCGGCGGCCAGCGGATTGATCTCATCGGCGTGAAAAAAGAAGACCTTCCGAAGGTATGGGAAGATCTTGATATGCCGTCAGGCTACGCGTACGGAAAGACACTGCGCACAGTAAAAACATGTGTAGGCCAGCAATTCTGCCGCTTCGGCACGCAAGACTCCATGGCATTAGGCATCGACCTTGAGAAAAAATTTGAAGGACTCAACACGCCACACAAAGTGAAAATGGCCGTATCTGCCTGCCCGCGAAACTGTGCAGAGTCCGGCATTAAGGACCTTGGCGTTGTCGGCATCGACGGAGGCTGGGAGCTTTACGTCGGAGGAAACGGCGGAACCCATTTACGCGCCGGTGATTTGCTGATGAAGGTGAAAACAAATGAAGAAGTCTTAGAATACGCAGGCGCCTACCTGCAATATTACCGGGAAACCGCAAACTATCTGGAGCGTACTTCCGCATGGCTTGAGCGCGTCGGTTTATCCCATGTCCAATCCGTATTAAACGATCCGGAAAAACGGCAGGAGCTAAACGGCCGAATGAACGAAACACTCTCTGTCCACAAGGATCCATGGAAGGGCTTTTTGGAAAACAAACAAAGTTCTAATGAATTATTTCAAAACGTCGTGACCACATCATAATGACAAAAAACAAACATGAAGGAGGAATGGACATGGTAAACAAAGGCGTAACAAAAGTATGGATCAGTAAAATTGAAGAATTACCTGAACAATTAGGCAAAACAGTGTATATTGAAGATAAGGAGCTCGCGGTTTTTAAGCTTTCAAACGGAAGCATCCGGGCCATCGAAAATCGCTGTCCGCACAAGGGCGGCGTCCTGGCGGAAGGCATCGTCAGCGGCGAATATGTTTTCTGCCCGATGCACGACTGGAAAATCTCTTTAGAAGATGGAATCGTCCAAGAACCAGATCACGGATGTGTCAAAACATACGAAACGCTGGTCGAAGGAGAACATGTTTATCTTTTATATTAACCAAACCACCGAATCGCTTTTCAAGTGATTCCCAGATTGTTGACAACATCCTAAAGCGGGTTAAGGTTTTAGGATGTTGTCCTCTTTTCAGTGTTGAAAACCCTTGAGTTCAGGACGGCCGAGCATGGGCGCAGACTTCCGCATCATTCGGTGACAGCGGCGCTCGTGCAGGACGCTTGTAGCCGCTCGCCTTTTTGAGCGAGCGCCAATGCGCGAGCCTGATAACGAATGCAAGAGCTTGTTGACACGCTTTGGATCACTTTTCAAGTGACCCTTCATTTTTCACAGTGACGGAAGGATGACATGATCATGAAGAACGGAATCGTATATTTCGTGGGAGCGGGCCCCGGCGATCCCGGGCTGCTCACCATTAAAGGGAAGCAGGCGCTGAAGGAAGCGGATGTCATTTTATATGACCGGCTCGCCAACCCGAAGCTGCTCGAATTCGCATCATCAGACTGCCAATTTATTTATTGCGGAAAACTGCCAGACCGCCATTTTATGAAACAAAGAGACATTAATGCCCTGCTGGTTGAAGAAGCATCAAAGGGATTAACCGTCGTCCGTTTGAAAGGCGGAGATCCGAGTGTATTCGGCAGAGTAGGCGAGGAAGCAGATGCTCTCCATGAGCATGGCATCCGCTATGAAATGGTGCCGGGCATCACCTCCGGAATTGCAGCGCCGTTATATGCCGGCATCCCCGTCACGCATCGGGATTTCGCATCGTCTTTTGCCATGATTACCGCGCATGACAAATCATTAAAAGGAACCCCGAATCTGGACTGGGAGGGGCTTGCCCGAAGCGTTCAAACCCTTGTCTTTTACATGGGCATCAAGAATTTATCTTATATTTGCCAGCAGCTCATCGCATACGGAAAATCGCCTTCTGTCCCTGTCATTGTGGTCCAATGGGGAACATGGGGCCGCCAGCGGAGCGTGAAAGGATCGCTTGAGAACATTCAGCAAAAAGTACAGGAACACCAGATTACAAACCCTGCGATTATCGTCATCGGGGATATCGTCAATTTTCAAACACACAGCTGGTTTGAAAGCAAACCGCTCATCGGACAGCATATGATGGTGGTCACTCATGGCGAAGATGAAGACCCGCTTGCAGACAAGCTGCGTGCTTCCGGTGCCGATGTCATCGAATGGCCGAAATGGCGGATTGAGAACATGCCTGTCAATGAAGAGATTCTTCGAAAAATCGGCACCTTTGAAGACATTTTTTTCACATCGCGCCATGCGGTTTGTGCATTTTTCCAAGCGCTGGCATCCAAGAAAATCGACATCCGCCAGCTGACAGCCCGACTAAGTGCGGCATCTGAACATGCAGAGACGGAGCTTGAGAAACGGGGTTTTCTCGTCTCGTTCGTTCAGCCAGATTCAGAAAAACGTCTTGTGGTCGGGAGCCGTCATTCAGTGGAAAACATGCAGAAGCATGAGTCCTGTTCGTTTTATATCACCCATGAAAACGTCATAGATGACCGGTTCACCCACATGATTCAGCGAACCGTCAATGAATCTCCGCTGCACATGATCATCTGTCCGAGCAAACCGTCCGTTCAGCAATTGATCAGCACAGGCGAACAAATCGGCATTTCACCGGAACCATCAGCGAACCGGCCTCCCATCGTCTGTATAGGTGATGACTCAGTTGCCGGCGCTTATGGATTCACCGTTGTTCAAGAACAGGATGAATTGTTTGCTTTGATTCAGAATCAACAGGCGGAAAAAAAGCTTCTTCACAGCTGATTGCTCACAGCCCTTTCCTTAAAGGGCTGTTTAGCGTGTCGACAAACCCTCGCATTCGTTGTCAGTCCTGCGCGTTGGTGCTCACGAATTGCTGCATTCGCTGTGCTCCAATGCTCGTCCTTCCTAGACTTCAAGGGTTTTCAATCACGCTGAAAAGATGACAAAGTCATAAAACGAAAACCGTTTTATGACTTTGTCAACAATCTGAGCAGCCCTTTTCTCAAGGGCTGTTTTATTTATGCACCAATTTTTTGTGATGGGTTGAATACATCGCCATATTCTCAGCCTTAGGGTCCAAATAAGCCTTCGCGCTGTTGACCGCTGTAGGGCCTTCTGCAAAGCCGCCGGCAATCAATTTCAGCTTGCTTTCATAAAAAGCCGCGTCACCCGCCACAAACACGCCCGGAAGGTTCGTCCGCATATGTGTGTCCGCTTTTACCCTGCCTTCTTCAATCTCCAGCCCCCACTCCTTCATCGGTCCGAGATCAATTTTAAAACCATGATTAATGATCAGCTCGTCAACCTCTATGTCTTCCCTCTGGCCTGACGCAGTATGACAAACAGTCACGCTTTGGATGCGCTCCTCATCGCCGCGTAGCTGCTCCAGACGATAGGGCGTGAGCACCCGCACCGATGATTGCTTCATTTTCGTCACGCTGCTTTCCATTCCGCCGAATTCCTCGCGCCGGTGAACAACAGTCACAGACGCCGCAATCGGTTCCAGCTCATTGGCCCAATCGACTGCAGTATCACCGCCGCCTGATATCACGACCCGCTTGCCTTTAAAGGCATCAAGCTTCTCCACTCCATAATGAAGATTTTTGCCCGCATACCGGGTCGCATCCTCACTGTCAAACTCATTGACCTCAAGCGTTCCCATGCCAACAGCTAAAATCACGGTACGAGTATAATGCTTTTCTCCTTCAGAACCTGTCAGCACAATGGTGCCGTCTTCCAGGCGTTCAAATCCGGTCACACGCTGATTCAGCACGATGTCGGGATCAAACGTCGCCGCCTGCTCCTTCAGCTGCTCGATCAGCTGCTTTCCCGCAATCCCCGGTATTCCGCCGATATCGCGTATGATTTTCTCAGGAAAGAATAAAGACACTTTGCCTCCGAGCCGCGGCAAAAATTCGATCACTTTCGTTTTCAGCTCCCGCATCCCGCAGTAAAAAGCCGTAAACAGCCCGATCGGCCCCCCGCCTATCACCGTAACGTCATATACCTCTTGATTCTCAGCCATCCGTCCTGCCTCCCGTTCACATCTATATCAAAACCACTTTAATTGAGAATGAATATCAATACAAAGTATATCATATTTCATGACTTGTGTTTATTCATTTCTCCTCCTTGTGGTAAATGGTTGAAAGCCCTATAATAGGCAGAAAACAAATGGGAGAAACAGATGAAAAGACGAGTCGAAACGATCACTATTGAAGGACATACGCTTGAATATTCCGTTGCGGGCAAGGGAACCCCCATTCTTGTCATGCATGGCGGACATTCAAATTGTTACGAGGAGTTCGGGTACACAGGACTGATTGAACAGGGGTATTCCATCATCACGCCTTCAAGGCCCGGTTACGGACAGACGTCAAAAGAGATCGGAAAAAGTCTTGCTGAGGCCTGCCGTTTCTATGTAAAGCTATTAGATCATCTGCAAATTGACAGTGTGCATGTGATGGCCATCTCAGCAGGAGGCCCGAGCGGCATAAGTTTTGCTTCACATTATCCTGAAAGGGTAATCACTCTGACCCTGCAATCCGCGGTGACCAAAGAATGGCTCACCCCAAAAGACGCTGAATATAGAATGGGAAAAATCCTCTTCCGCCCGCCTGTGGAAAAGTGGATATGGAAGCTGATTTCTTCTCTGAATAACGCCTTCCCGCGTTTGATGTTCAAAGCCATGAGCCCGCAATTCAGCACGCTTTCGTTTCAGAGAATCAAGACCATGATGGACGAAAAAGACATTGAAGCATTTCGGAAAATGAACAGCCGGCAGCGCTCCGGTGACGGCTTTCTGCTAGACTTGTCACAAACCGCCGCTATCTCTTCAAAGGAGCTGCAGGCCATCTCATGCCCCGTATTGATTATGCAAAGTGTTTATGATGGTTTTATCGACAAGTCACATGCCCATCATGCTAAAAAACACATTCCTGGCGCTGTTCTCTGTTTGCTTCACTCATGGGGGCACCTGATTTGGCTCGGGAAAGACGCTGCTGAAACAGATAGAATCATATTCGAATTTTTAGAATCCTAAACAAAGTGAAACAATTTTTCCTCCTCCTCCGTCAAACAAGCAGTGCTTTTTTTTCTGATATGATAAAAGGCAGCTTAACATGAGCGGAGGTTTTATTGTGACAGCACAATCATCTTTTCTTCAGCTGAATTCAATTTTTATCAGCATTTTAATAGAAGCCATTCCGTTTATTCTGATCGGCGTCATCCTTTCCGGAATCATTCAAATGTTTGTTTCTGAAGAAATGATTGCAAGAATCATGCCAAAGAACCGCTTTCTCGCTGTTTTATTCGGCGCGCTGGCCGGCGTTTTATTTCCCGCCTGTGAATGCGGCATTATCCCAATAACGAGGCGTCTGCTGTTAAAGGGGGTTCCTCTGCATGCGGGCGTTGCTTTCATGCTGACCGCGCCTATCATCAATCCTATCGTCTTATTTTCTACTTTTATTGCGTTCGGGAATAGATGGAGCGTTGTCTTTTATCGAGGCGGACTGGCGCTTGCCGTTTCGTTGATCATTGGAATCATCTTATCCTATCAATTTAAGGATAACCAGCTTTTAAATCCTGAGGAACCCGGGCATCACCACCATCATCACCACACCCTGCTACAAAAGCTGGGAGGGACCTTGCGGCATGCCATTGATGAATTTTTCTCCGTGGGGAAATACTTAATCATCGGCGCCTTTATCGCAGCCGCTATGCAGACGTATGTCAAAACATCCACTCTGCTTGCGATCGGGCAAAATGATGTATCTTCTTCCCTTGTGATGATGGGGCTGGCGTTTGTCTTGTCGCTCTGTTCAGAAGTCGATGCGTTCATCGCGTCTTCCTTCAGCAGCACATTTTCATTAGGATCGCTCATCGCCTTTCTCGTATTTGGGGCGATGGTGGATATTAAGAATCTATTGATGATGCTTGCGGCCTTCAAAAAACGATTTGTTTTCCTGCTGATTACGTACATTGTCGTGCTCGTCTTAGCGGGATCACTACTGGTAAAGGGGTGATTGGATGTTTCGTCTATTGGTGCTGATGGGATTTACGTTTTTCTTTTATCATCTGCATGCCTCAGGAAATCTTACAAAATATATCAATATGAAATATTCCTATCTTTCCTTTATTGCGATCTTCCTGTTGGCCATTCTGACAGCCGTTCAAGCATATGTATTTATCAAATCGCCTGATAAAGGCGGGCATCACCATGATCATGATTGCGGGTGCGGATGTGGCCACGATCACGAGCATGACCATGAACAAAACAAGCCGTTTTATCAGCGTTATTTGATTTATGTTGTTTTTCTTTTTCCTTTGGTGTCAGGTATTTTCTTCCCGATTGCGACGCTTGACTCATCCATTGTCAAAACAAAAGGGTTCTCGTTTAAAGCGATGGAGAGCGGAGACCATTATTCGCAAACACAGTATTTGCGGCCTGATGCCAGCCTTTATTACGCGCAAGACAGCTATGACAAACAGATGAAACAGCTGTTTGATAAGTATTCCGGCAAAAAAGAGATTTCTCTGACTGATGATGATTTCCTAAAAGGAATGGAAACCATTTATAACTACCCGGGTGAATTTCTCGGACGGACGATTGAATTTCATGGATTTGCGTATAAAGGAAATGCGATTAACAAAAACCAGCTGTTCGTGTTGAGGTTTGGCATCATTCACTGTATCGCTGATTCCGGCGTGTACGGGATGCTTGTGGAGTTTCCGAAGGACATGAACATCAAGGATGATGAATGGATTCATATTAAAGGCACGCTGGCCTCAGAATATTATCAGCCATTCAAGTCAACTCTCCCTGTCGTGAAAGTGACCGACTGGAACACCATTAAAAAGCCTGATGATCCTTATGTTTACAGAGGATTTTAAGTGAAGACGAAACCAGTACATGTACTGGTTTCTTTTTTATTTCTTTTTCATCAGCATCAAATCAAGATAAAGCTGGCATCGTGTCCTAAAATCGCTTAAATTAATCGACGTCATTTCAGTAATCTGTTTAATGCGGTAATTCAATGTATTTTGGTGAATAAACAGCTGTTCTGCTGCTGGTTTTGTTTTGCAGTTGTTGAGGAGATAGATTTCCAGCGTTTTCAGCAGTTCGGTGCTGCTTTCTTGGTCTTTTGCTTTTAATAAAGCCAAATCCTTATTCTCGTATTCTAAAAATTGATTTTTCTGTTCAATGCTCTCTAAATAACGGTAAATGCCGAGTTTTGCATATTCATATGGAATATTTTCTTGATTGCCGGTGATCTCCGCTGCTTTTATTACTTCAAGCGCTTCTGTGTAGCTCTTGCCAAGTTTTAAAAGGTGATCATATTCGTTTCCGATACCGATATAAATAGGGGTGGGAATTTTTTGAAAGTGAAAATGTGTTAACAGCTTGTTAATAAATTCAGAAGCTGCCGAGGAGACGGAGCTTTTTTGGGAAAAACTCGCTACGACGATGACAATATTTGAATCGATCGTTAAGACATGACTGACTTTATCCCTTAAATTTAAATACGACCTGATATTTTCCTTTAAATCCTCAACCGCTTCTCCATCTCCATTCGCGGCGTGCAGGATGACAACTGAAAACATGGAAGGCAGCACGGTGTTGATTCTTTCGGCTTCCCGTCTGAGTTCCTTCTCAGATGTGAATTGCTCATAGATCGCCCGTTTGATCAGATCTTCTGCTTGTTCTTCCTTCTCCTGTTTCAGCTTATTGGTTTTATAAATGATTTTCCCGACATGGAAAGAGGTCTCATACAAAAAGTCGAGTTCTTCTTCCGTCAGATTTTCGTCCAGCTCCTGAACCCAGATGTAGCCCATGACGTCCCCTTTGTGCTTTGCGCTCACGACCACTCTCTGGTTTAACCCAATGCTTTCAATTTTATTGACGCGAAAAGGCTCAGGTTCTGTTTTCAGCTTTTCAATGACTCCATCCTTTAGAAACCTCTCAAAAATCTGAACCGGACATTTTTTTGAAAAAATAGTCTGCTGATTGGCAGAGTCAAAATGGTTAATATAGTAAGAATTATAGGCTAACAAAAAGAAATCCGCGCTTTCCAGTATGACTGGTTTTTGCAGTTCATAACTGATAAAGTCAATCAGCTTATCAACATCTGAAAATGAAAAAACTCTCTCTAAAAGCTCTTCCATACCTTTTTCTCCTATACTTTTTTTACTTTAATCATATCCATACCGGGTCTATTTGTATAGAAAAAAATACGTTCATTTCCAAAAGAAAAAAACGGCCGTTTAAAAGGGGAAAAGAGGAAAAAGGGACAGCCCCTTCCTCCTCCTTTCAATCTTCATTGTGACATTGTATCTTGGTAGTCTTTAAACTGGTCTGCAACAGCTTGTGACGGAGCCCGCGTCAATATACTGACGATATAGACAGATAATAGACTCGCAGCAAAACCAGGTATGATTTCATACAGAAAGTCCGAAAGACCGGCATTCGCCCAAATGATTACAGTTGCTGCTCCCACAATCATGCCGGCGAGTGCCCCCCATTTGGTCATTCGTTTCCAAAACAGACTGAGCAGCACAACCGGCCCGAATGATGCACCGAAGCCCGCCCACGCGTAGCTTACCAATCCAAGGATCGTATTATTTTTCTCCCAAGCAAGGAATAACGCGATGACAGAAATCACAAGGACAGCCAAACGGCCCAAAAACACCAGCTCTTTATCAGAAGCCGAGCGCCTGAACATCGACTTATACAAATCTTCCACCAGAGAGCTTGATGTCACAAGCAGCTGGGAAGAAATTGTACTCATAATCGCGGCCAAAATCGCTGAAATGAGAAAGCCTGTGATAATCGGATGGAACAAGATATTCCCTAATTGAATAAAAATCGTCTCTGGGTCCTTCAGTGTCATGCCATTCTGATGGTAATAAGCGAGTCCGCCCAAACCGGTCAGCACAGCGCCGACTGCAGACAGCATCATCCATCCCATTCCGATCCTGCGCGCTCTTTTGATCTCTTTGACAGACGTTATCGCCATAAAGCGCACAATGATATGCGGCTGTCCAAAGTATCCCAAACCCCAGGCAAACAAAGAAATAATGCCAAGGACGCTTGTTCCTTTAAAAATATCAAACATATCTGGATCAACAGACCGGATTTCAGTAACTGTTTCACTTGCTCCCCCCGTATGGAAAAACGTAACGATTGGAACAAGGATGAGTGCGGCAAACATAATGATCCCCTGAACAAAATCCGTCCAGCTGACTGCCAAAAAGCCGCCAAATAAGGTATAAACCACAACAACACCAGTTACAACCCATAAGCCTGTATGATAATCCATCCCCAAAATACTGTTGAATAAAACGCCGCCGGATACCATTCCGGACGAAACATAAAATGTGAAGAAGACTAAAATCACAATCCCTGAAAACAGTCTCAGCAGCTTCGAATGGTCTCCGAAGCGATTCTCAAGAAACCCGGGAATTGTGATGGAGTTCCCCGCTTGTTCAGTATAGGTTCTCAGCCGCGGCGCAACATAGAGCCAGTTCGCCCATGCTCCGAGGCAAAGTCCGAACACAATCCAAATCCCGCTCAGACCTGTTGAGAACATGGCACCCGGGAGCCCCATCAGCAGCCAGCCGCTCATATCGGCAGCGCCCGCACTGAGAGCGGTTACGGCCGGACCTAAAGAGCGTCCTCCAAGCATGTAATCCGTCAGATTCGACGTGCGCTTGTAAGCGAAGTAGCCGATCAGCATCATCCCCGCCATATAAATACAAATCGAAATAATCAGCTGTGTGTTTTCTATGGCACTTCCTCCTCTTTTTTATGGTATATGGATGAAATGGACATCCCCGCAGGGAGGATGCCCATTTAGTCCCGCTTTAGAACATTTCACTGATTGTTTTAGCCTGCATGTGCAGTGCCAGGTAATCCGGACCGCCTGCTTTTGAATCCGTTCCGGACATTTTGAAGCCGCCAAACGGATGGTAGCCGACGATAGCGCCCGTACAGTTGCGGTTGAAGTACAGGTTTCCGACATGGAATTCCTGTTTCGCACGCTCGATGTACTTGCGGTTGTTTGTAATAACCGCGCCTGTCAAACCGTATTCAGTATTGTTTGCCACTTCTAAAGCTTCGTCAAAGTTTGACACTTTAGAAAATGCAACGACAGGCCCGAAAATTTCTTCCTGCATGAGTCTTGCTTTCGGATCAAGATCTGCGAAGATCGTCGGTTTGATGAAGTATCCTTTTGAATCGTCACCAGTGCCGCCGCTTACTAAACGCCCTTCCTGTTTTCCGATCTCAATATAGCTCATAATTTTATCATAAGAACCTTGGTCAATAACAGGTCCCATATAAACATCCGCGCTGTCAGGTTTTGCCGTAACTTTTGATTCCGTAATCTCAATGACACGCTTCAATACTTGATCATACACTTTTTCATGGACAACTGCACGTGAACCTGCAGAACATTTTTGTCCCGCAAAGCCGAACGCTGACTGGAAGATCGATTGTGCGGCAAGTTCAACATCTGCATCTTCACAAACGACAACTGTATCTTTTCCGCCCATTTCAGCAATCACACGTTTTAAGTGCTGCTGGCCCGGCTGGACTTTAGACGCACGTTCGAAAATTCTCGTGCCAACTTCTCTTGATCCCGTAAAAGTGATCAGGCTTGTTTTCGGATGGTCAACAAGGTAATCACCAACTTCCGCCCCGCTGCCAGGAACGAAGTTGACTACGCCTTTCGGCAATCCAGACTCTTCAAGCACCTCAACGAATTTCGCAGCAATGACAGGCGTAGCGCTCGCAGGTTTAAGAACAACGGTATTTCCAGTAACGATCGGCGCCACTGTTGTTCCCGCCATGATCGCAAACAAGAAGTTCCAAGGCGGAATGACAACTGTTACACCAGTCGGCGTGTATACATATTGGTTTTTCTCGCCTTCACGGCTGTTGACCGGTTTGCCTTTTGCCAGTTCGATCATTTGGCGCGCATAATATTCCATGAAGTCGATCGCTTCAGCCGTATCAGCATCCGCCTCGTTCCATGGCTTCCCTGCTTCTTTGACAAGCAAAGCGGAGAATTCATGTTTTCTTCTGCGGACTTTGGCAGCAGCGCGGAACAGGACAGCCGCTCTTTCTTCCGGAGACGTGTATCTCCACTCTTCGAATGCTTTCGCGGCAGCTTCAATGGCTTGCTCTGCGTGCTCTTGAGAAGCTTTTGACACTCTGCCGACGACTTCTTCTTTATCAGCTGGGTTGATCGACACGATTTTCGCTTCTGTTTCGACTCTCTCGCCGTTAATGACAAGCGGATAGTCCTTTCCTAAATATTCGCTTACTGTCGCAAGCGCTTTTTTAAACGCTTCCACGTTGTTTTGATCTTGGAAATTTGTGAATGGTTCGTGTTTGTAAGGTGTTGTCATGATAATCTCTCCTTTTTTTACTTCTTTGTCATTCCTTTAAAAGCAAATGCAATGTTTGACGGACGTTCTGCTAAGCGTCTCATAAAGTAGCCGTACCAATCTTCGCCGTATGGCAGGTAGACTCTCATGTTATAACCTTCTTTTACGAGGTTGAGCTGGGTTTGCGACCGCATGCCGTACAGCATCTGAAATTCAAACTGGTCATTGGCGATGCCATTGTCTTTGGCTAGCTGCTTTGTATAATCGATCATTTTGTCGTCATGCGTGGCAATCGCTGTATAGTGACCGTTTAAGAGCTGCTTCCGGATGATTTTTTTGTAATTTTCATCGACATCGCTTTTCTCCGGGAAAGCTACTTTTTCCGATTCTTTATAAGCTCCTTTTACAAGGCGAAGGAACGGTTGTAAAGAATCCAAATCGTCAATGTCACTTTCCGTTCGGTACAGATAGGCTTGCAGCACTGTGCTCACATACTCGTATTTCTTTCTGAAATCCTTGAAAACATCAAGTGTTTTCTGGCATCTGACCTCATCTTCCATATCAATGGTGACCATGATTTTATGCTTTTCGGCCGTCTGCAGGATTTTCGTCATATTTTCATAGACCAGATCCATATCTATATCGAGACCTAAAGACGTCATTTTTAAAGAAACGTGTGAGTTTAGCTGTTGATCCGCAATCGTCGCAATGGTTTGAATGCACTCTTCCGTACGCTCCCGCGCGACCTCGGCGTTGTTCACAAATTCTCCTAAATGATCGACAGTAACTGACAAGCCTTGGCTGTTTAGCTGTCGAATGGTCGGGATTGAACTGTTAAAATCATTCCCTCCGATAATTTTACCCGCTGCTACCCGGCTTCCCCAGTTCTTCGCCATTTTATTGAGAAAGCCGCTTTTGGATAAAAATAAGAAAAAATCTCTTGTGATCACTTCCAACCTCAACACCCCGCAATCTAAGAAGTATTTGTATGAGTTTATTGTAAATGGACAAAACCGGCGTTCACAATATTCTCAAAATACAAAGATTCTGATTATTTTTGTGGATTTGCCACAATCAGATAGTTAGAAAGTCGGGGAATCGTGTCGAATAAAGGGGAAAAGGAAGCGACAAAAAACATCAGCTTCCTCCATCCTTCCACACTTCTTCAACCGTATTCAAAAGCAAACGATTCAGTTCAGGCGTCATATCCTTCTGTTCTGCTTTCATCGTTTTTGCCGCTTCCATGATTCTTTCAATTTCCGTTTCGATGAATTGGTGAATGACATGGATTCGCGCTTCAAGATCCAGCTCTTCGCCTCTTCTTTTCCGTTCAAGCAAGGTTTCCATTTCCGCCTTCAGCTCAGAATCAGTAACAAGTTCATTCATCAACACAGTAAAATCCATTGGCGGAATGGTTCCGTGCTTTTCAATCCATTTGCAAGCCAAGATAGGCCGAAGCACGTAGAAATACTTTTTGATTTTGACCTCTTGCCCTTGAAGGTAATCCTTGACGTTCCTTCTCGCCATATTGATATAGTGATACACGCTCGCTTCGGGTTTAAATGCCTCTGTCCGCAGCTTTCTGAGCTGCTCTGCAGTTGTAAATGCTTCGTAATACACAATGTCTGAGGACAGCCATTCAAGGAGCGGCGGGTTTGATTTTTTGAAAAGGCGCAGCGTCTTTCTCAGCTCCCAGCCGCTGATATCCAGCAAATCGTGAATCGGTTCCTCAATGACATCCCGCTCCTGCTCAATTGAAAAATACCATTCCTTTTTCGGCACATAAATAAAGCGGACATCGTAGTCACTGTCCTGGGATGGGAATCCCCAGGCGCGGCTTCCTGATTCAACGGCATATACGATTTTAACTCCGTATGACTGTTCGATTCGTTTTAATTCATCAATGATCCTTTGTTTCATATCTATTCGTCTCCAGTCTGGTTTCATTCCGGCAGTTTGCAGAAAAAAACCGCCTGATGAGGTGCGGCGGCTTTTCAAGTTTATCAGCCTTTCAGATGCTGCTTAAAGAAAGCTAGTTTTTCCGTTTGAAAGGCAGGGATATATTCATGTCCGAAGTAGCGATACACCTTCAGCTCTTTCTCTGTCTCCAAGTGATTGTACGCGGCAAACACGGTGGACGGCGGCGTGACCTTGTCAATCAGGCCGATCGACATCAGGACAGGCACCTTCACTCGATCAGCAAGATTCATAATATCAAAATATGAAAGTGTCTGCATTGCCTGTTCCTCTGTTTCCGGGCTGCCATTTCTTCTAAAGAAGGAATTGATTTCAAGGTACGGCTGTTCAAGCGCCACATCAATGGCCCGTTCAAAGTTGCTTAAATAAGGATAATCGGCTGCCGCGGCTTTCGGAATGTCTGACAGAGCTGCCGCGGCAATCGTTAAGCCGCCGCCTTGGCTTCCGCCTGTCACACCGATTCTTGTTTCGTCGACTTCCTCAAAACGGCTGATGACTTCAAGCGCGCGAACGGCGTCCAAATAAACGCCACGGTAATAGTATGTATCTTTATCAAGGATTCCTTTCGTCATCCAGCCTAAAGCGTGGCCATGCGGAGAAATACTCGTGTCTTCGCTGCCCTGCTGCCCGCGGACAAGCATGCCGAATGCGGCGTATCCGTGGAGCGCCCAGTTTACCATTTCATGAATTTCACCATCGTAGCTTGCGTTATAGCCGTGATATTTGACAATCGCCGGATGCGGTCCCTCCTTGTCAGGCACCGCGTACCATCCGGCAATGCGGGCGTTTCCGAAGCTTTTATACGTAAGGCGGTAGACCTTGACTCCATCAGCAGGATAATCAACCAGCTGTAAATCAGGTGCTGCTTGGACTTTTGCAAGTTCGTCCAAAGACGATTTCCAAAACTCAGAAAAATCTTTCGGCGCTGTTTTTTCAGGCTTATACGTTTGCAATTGGTCGAGCGGCATATCGAATAGTTGCATTTCCGATTATCCCCCTTTGTTTTGTTAGATTTAGTTTGTGTTCCTATAGTACCACGTTTTCTACATATTTTCATTCTTGTTTCCCAAACACTCTTCATCAAACGTTTGTTTAAAACTTTCCCGGCTCATTTCCATAAAAGCCTGAGCCGTCAGACTAACGTATCGGCTCTTTAAATATACAAAGACAAGGGTTCGGGATGGCGCGGATTGGATGGATAAATAGATCACACCCGGGTCCTTATCCCTTCTGACCATATTCGGCGCCATTGTCACACCTAAGCCGTTGGCCACAAGAGATTGCGCGGTTTCAATATGGCTCGTCTTAAAGGCGGCATTCGGTTTAAAGCCGCTTTCCGCACAGAGATCGAGAACGGTCCTGCGAAATCCGAAGCCCTCTTTTAACAGAATAAACGGCACATCCCTGACCATTTCAAGGGGCACACACAGCTCCCGGTTCGCCTCTCCTTCCAGCGCTTTCTCAATCAACGCGGTCATTTCCGGCGGCATCCACCTTTGTTTTTCCTTCGGCACCGCGAGAACAATCGGTTCCGTAAGCAAAGGTGTAATGGAGAGCCGTTCATCCTCGATCGGCAAGGACAAAACAGAAAGGTCAACCTCTCCCTTTGCCGTCATGTCCTCTAATGAAGCAGGGTCTTTTTCAACAAGCTGAACCTCTACATGAGGATAGCGCGCCAAAAATTTCCTCAGCAGGGGCGGAAAGAGATATCTCCCCGTGACAGCGGGAATCCCAATGGAAAGCTTGTGCCCGAGCCCCTGCGACCGCTCCTGCATCTCCCGGAGCAAGTCATCTCTGGAACGAATGATGTCCTCGGCTTTTTCAATGAAACGCCGGCCGTGGGGTGTCAGGGTAACAGCGCCGTGGGATCTGTGGAAAAGGGCAAGCCCAAGCTCAGCCTCAAGCTTTTTGATTTGCTGGCTGAGAGATGGCTGGGCGATATGAAGATGCTCCGCCGCCTTTGTAAAGCTTTGGCGCCGAGCGATTTCAGCTGCGTATTCCATCACTTTAATATCCATTCCAGCCTCCATAGGTTAAACCTATCGTCTCTATCATTTTTATATCTTGGACGAATCATAACAGAAATTGCTAACATAATCCATATCATCATTTACAAAAGAAGGGGCTGGTTTTAGATGACAAATGAAACACCGTTTTCGAAAAACGCCGAGATGTATCGGGATGAGAAGGTATTTGCCGAGGGGGAAGATTTGGGACTGATGATGAAAACGGCGGAATGCCGGGCTGATGATCGGGTGCTGGATATCGGAGCGGGAGCCGGCCATACGGCGCTGGCCTTTTCCCCATATGTACAGGAATGCGTCGGCATTGATGCGACGAAAGAGATGGTAGAGGTTGCGTCCTCCTTTGCGCAGGAAAAAGGAGCGGGAAACGTGCTCTTTCAGCAAGGAACGGCAGAATCGCTCCCCTTCCCTGACGAATCATTTGATATCATCACCTGTCGATACGCGGCCCACCATTTTTCAGATATCCGTAAAGCCGTCAGCGAAGTTGCACGTGTGTTGAAAAAGGACGGACGTTTCCTCTTGGTCGATCATTACGCGCCTGAAGACCTCGTTCTTGATGAGTTTGTCAATCACCTGAACCGGCTCCGAGACCCTTCCCACGTGCGGGAAAGCTCATTATCAGAATGGCAGTCGATGTTCACCGCTCATCAGCTGGGCTATCAAGAAGTCCAAAAGTGGAATTTGCCGATTCAATACGAAAGCTGGATCCAGCGAGGCGGAACACCTGCCGACCGGGAAAAGCAAATCATCGCCCACCTGCATGACATATCAGACGATGTACGTGACATGTTCTGTATCAAATGGAATCAAAATGGGCAGCCCGATTCCTTTTGCTTAAAAGCGATTTTCATTCAAGGCGTAAAATAATAAAAAAGCCGTGCGCTCCGCATGGCTTTCACATTGGCTGATAAAGGTCCCAGCCGATTTTCAATGTCTCCGCAATATAATCGGCGACCTCTTCAGGAGAAAGGTTGTCTGTTGCGACTTTTGAATTGTGTTTGTCGTAAATGGCTTTTCTTTCATTAAACAGCTGTTCCATGTCATCCATTGAACGGTTATGCAGAACAGGGCGGCTCTCGATCAATAAGTCCGCTCGCTGCTTCCAGTTCTCCCATGACAGGTCTAGGTGAAGCACAAGACAGTTTTCCAGACAGCACGTTCTGATTTCCTCTTGTTTAAAAGAACCGCCGCCCAGAGAGACGATTTTGAATCGTTTATGGTGGCAAATGTCTAAAATATATTCCTTCTCCGTTTTCCGGAAAAAGTCTTCGCCCTTTTTCTCAAATATCTCAGGGATCGACATATTGAAATCTTTTTCAATCTCTTGGTCAATATCGATAAAATCTCTATATAATTTTTTAGCGACCAATTGGCCGATTGTCGTTTTTCCTACACCCATGAATCCGATCAGGACGATATTTCTTTCTCTTACTGGGATGGCTCGTTTTGCGTTCATCTTCGGCGAAATCCTCCTAAGGAATGAAATTTTATATTCATTATATGCTCATTTTACGAATATTTATATAGATACCTGCTTGCCCGTCCTTTAAGCGCTTTTGCCTGAATGTCATTCATTGTACAACATTTTTAGAGATATTTTAATACTTTGACGCAAAAAAGCATTAAATCCTTTCAACTTCACAGCCTTTATTGTGTTTCTCCGAATGTATTATGCGCATGACAAAAGCCCGCTCCGAGAGCGGGCTTTCTTGGTTTTATTTCCACCAGTTATCAAACATAGATGCCGGTACCTGGCGTTTATGTTCAGTCATGCTGTAGCGTTTTTCCAGCGCTTCTGACACTTTCGCTGATACTTCTTTTCCTTCAAGATAATCGTCAATCTCCTCGTAGGAAATGCCAAGCTCTGTTTCATCCGCCTGCTGCGGTTTTTCGTCGAGCAAATCGGCAGTTGGTTCTTTTAAGTATAGGCGTTCAGGTGCGCCCAGTTCTTTCAGCAGGCTTCTTCCCTGACGCTTCGTCAAGCCGGTCAGCGGCAGGAGATCCGCTCCCCCGTCACCATACTTTGTAAAGAAACCTGTAACAGCCTCGGCCGCGTGATCCGTGCCGATGACAAGAAGGCCTTCCTGCCCGCCGATCGCGTATTGAGCGATCATTCTTGTTCTTGCTTTTACGTTTCCTTTATTAAAGTCAGTCAGCTGATCGCCGGTTTCCTGCTGATACTGGTCAGAAAATGCGCTGACTATCGACTTAATGTCGAACTTCCACGATTTATCCGGCTTAATGAACTTCAAAGCAAGCTGGGCATCGTCCTCATCCTGCTGTGTGCCGTGCGGAAGACGGACCGCGATAAATTGAGCGTCTCCGCCCTCTTCGCGAATGCTTTCCACAGCAAGCTGGGCAAGGCGCCCCGCTAGAGTTGAATCCTGTCCGCCGCTAATTCCCAATACAAAGCCTTTAGCGCCTGTTTTCTTAATATACTGTTTTAAAAAGTTGACTCGGTCCTCAATTTCTTGCTCTGGATCAATTGAAGGCTTCACATGTAATTCACGCATAATTGTTTCCTGCACACTCATCCTACTCATTCCTCCTGTACAATCACTGATTCTTATTTGATCATTTCCCTAAATGAATGGAAATGAATCATGATCGTTATGTATCCCTATTAAATATAGCACAGGTTTTCATTTACAGTGAATTAAGAGAGATCAGCTGACTTCCACCCGTATAGACGTTACACTGTCGCCATTGCACTTTCCTTTTTCAATCGGACAAGAGGAAAACGCGACAATCAAATCCATTTCCGCCCGCAGCCTCACGTAATCTCCGGCATTCGAAAGCGGTGTTTCCACAGACAGATTCCCTTTTTCATCAAGAACCGTATTCATAAAAATCGCAAACGGGTAATGCATGTGGGGCTTCGGCACGCCAAACTGCTCAAGCGCGCGGTTCATATTGTCATAGCACGTATCCTGAAACTCATCCTTTTGCTTGCCGTATAACAGCCTGTTCATATCAGGGCGGCAGGCGGGAAGCAGCAGATCATGCTTGCCGACCGTATCTTCAATCAGCGTCAGCATCGGTTTGTACAAATTGGAGTAGAGATGGTCATTGACCTTCACATGAATGGAATGATTGGCGTCAATGGTCGCTCCCTGATCAAGGTGCTCATAGAAATCCTTGGCATGGTACGCGACAAAATCTGCTACCTGCTGCCCTTCTACATCCACCACCTTCAACATCTGCCCTTTTTTCAGCTTCAGGCCAAGCCCTTTCTTCGGTTCAACGATATATTGCTGTGTCATGGCTTCGCTCCTTTTTTCATTAGTATGGGCGTTCGCCGCCTTCCCCATGTAAAAAGAGGCAAAAATCCGATGTATATAAGCTTCGGGCGGGTCGCAATCTAACCTTAGATAAAAGGGGTTGAAATTGATGAGTCAAACAAAAAAAGACCAGCAAAAAGGAAATTTGGCTTGGTGGCAGCTGTCACTAATCGGTATAGGATGCACAATCGGAACAGGATTTTTTCTCGGTTCCAGCATCGCCATCGTGAAAAGCGGTTTTTCTGTTCTGCTTTCATTTCTGATTGGGGCAATCGGCACATATTTTGTATTCGAGCAGCTTGCCAAGCTGTCGGCAAAGCAGCCGGAAAAAGGCTCGTTTTGCGCGTATGCAAGAAAAGCATTCGGCAGATGGGCCGGGTTCAGCAACGGCTGGGTGTATTGGTCATCAGAAATGCTGATTACCGGAAGCCAGCTGACAGCCATTTCGCTATTTACGAAGCATTGGTTTCCACAAGTGCCGCTATGGGTATTTGCTTCCATCTATGCGGTGCTCGGGCTTCTGATTATTTTCACCGGGCTGTCTGTGTTTGAGAAGACCGAAAACGTACTGGCAGTTATCAAAACAGCCGCTATTTTGATGTTTATTGTCATTGCCATTCTGGCATTATGCGGAATCCTGTCCGGCGGAAAGCATGATGTACAGGTTCCAAATCAGACGAGTGAGTTTTTCCCATACGGCGCCATGGGGCTGTGGACAGGTTTAATCTACGCGTTTTACGCCTTTGGCGGAATTGAGGTCATGGGGCTGATGGCGGTTCACTTAAAAAAACCAGAAGAAGCGTCTAAATCAGGGAAACTCATGCTGGCGACACTGGCGGTTATTTATGTCATTTCGATCGGGCTGGCTTTGCTGCTGGTTCCATTAGACGCGTTTTCTGAGCAGAACAGCCCGTTCATTACGTCGTTAAAGGGATATAACCTTAAGATCATCCTCGACATTTTTAACGGGATTTTCATTATCGCCGGGTTCTCGACCCTCGTCGCTTCCTTATTTGCGGTCACGACATTGCTTTGTACGATGGCTGATGACGGCGACGCGCCGAAATGCTTTACCTTAAAGGAAGGCAAAAAAATATGCTGGCCGGCGCTGGGGCTGACGTTTGCCGGGCTTATTTTATCCATCATTCTGTCATTAGTGCTTCCCAAAAATATTTATGAGCACATGACCACAGCAGCGGGGCTGATGCTTTTGTACACTTGGCTGTTTATCCTGTTCTCCAGCAAAAAGCTGACCGATCCCGAGGGCATGGGGAAAACGCAAATTTATTTAGCGATGATTCTGATTGCTGCGGCTGTATCCGGCACATTGTTTGAAAAATCAAGCCGGCCCGGTTTTTTTGTGAGTATCGGGTTTCTCGCGATCATTGCCGTCGTTACCGTGATCTATCAAAAAAAGCAGGGACATAAAAACCGCCCTGCCAGCTCGTGATATTATTTCATTTTGTTGAACATGTTCTTTAAATAAGAAAACGGGCACTTCGATACCTGCTTTTCATCATCACGGAGGAAATACTGTTTCCATTCGCGATTGTCTTTCCCTCCGTACCAGCCTAAATGCGGATGAATCGGAGCTTGATCATAGGCTTTCAAACGAGAGCGGATGAGCCTGCTCATGTTGCGGCCAAATGGGGTTGATCCATTTAACTCTTCAAACACCCACCTTGGCTGAAACGTGATCATGAAAAAGGGAAAGCTCCGGCTCCTTCTCGCCTCATGCCCAGGTGTGGCGCACAGAATAAAGTACGGCTCGCCGTCAAAACAAAACTCCCATTTGTAATGCTCTGGATCGGCCGGAATGTCTTCCGGCCATTCTTTTTTGTCTTGATGGCTCAGTCTATTTAAAAAGCTCCAAAACAGCTCTTCATACGCTTCAATCGAATAGTGCTCAGCCAAATCTTCCGGTGTGTCAAACAACACAACGAGAGAAGCGTATTTTCCAGTGTCCCGCGAAATCCTTCCGTACTCCGCAAGCAATGGAGCCAGTTCCTCCTCCGTACTATTTTCCCGCGGATCTCCGGCAAACGCAATGCGGAGCTGGTCAGTCAGAAACGCCTGCCGTCCGGGAATGCATGGAAACGTATCCGCGTCATCCGCCACAGTTTCTGCCAGAAGCTCAAAAGCGATTCTCTGCCATTCAAGAAGCTCTTCTTGATTACGTTCCAGAAAACTTTTGGTGTACATCCCAGCCACATTGATCCACCTCCAGTATCATCTGGATACTATATTAAAACTGGAAGCGGCAGGTGACTGTCCTTGATGAATCAGCCCAATAACTGTTTGATGCCTTGATAACCGAAGTAACATCCAAATACAAGGAGGGACACACCAGCGATTCCGGTCAATCCTCTTAATAGCTTTTCATGAAGCAGATTTCTGAACATGCTGGCTGTGATCGCCATGCAAAAATCCCAGATTAAAATGCCGATCATGATGCCGGAGCTATAGATCAGAAGCTGATTCATATCGTAGGCCTCTGCTGTTTTCGCCAGTATGCTGCCGTAAATCCCAAGCCAAAACAGAATGCTCAATGGATTTGACAGTGAAATGAGAAAACCCGAAGCGAATGTTTTCTGGTACGACGCTTTTCCTCGTGAGCTTCGCACATCCATCGGCTCTCTGACATTTTTCAGCGTTTCAATTCCAGTATAGGTCAGAACAAAAAAGCCGAAGAGCCACAAAAACGTTTTCACAAATGGAGCGGTCAAAAACTGTGACAGCCCGAAATAAATAAAAAGCATGTACAGTCCGTCCGCTGTCATAGCGCCTAAACCAAAAACCCACGCATGCCAAAAACCGTTTTTAATTCCTTTGTCTATTTGCGCCGCGTTCACTGGTCCCACAGGCGCAGACAAGGACAGTCCAAGCACAATATAGCTCAAAAAAATGTTCACCGGCCCGTACTCCCTTCTCTTACGTAACTTGTACAATTTATTCGAGAACGGGCCAAGCTATGCACAAAATTCGCTTACTGTTTCAGACGTTTTAGCTCTTCCTCCATGATATCGGCGGCTTTGTCTACGAAACTGAAAATAAGTTCCAGTTCTTCTTCGGTATAGTCGCGGCATAAATCCATCGTCGATTCTGACAGGGAACGGAACAAATCCTTTACATGTTTTTTTGAAGCGGTCAATGGGACGATCATGACTCTTCTGCGGTCATCCGGGTCCTTTTCACGAGCCACATACCCCGCTTTTTCCAGCCGGTCAACAAGCGCCGTGACTGAACCCGTGCTGAGGCCTGTCTTTTTCCCCAGCTCCCCGGCAGTCATCGGCCCTGCTTCATTTAAGATGTCAGCTGATTTCAAATCGGTGGGAAACAGACCGAGAGCTTGAGCGGCTGCCTGGTGAAACAGAACCGTTCGTGTGCCCAATTTCCGAAAAAGCTGAACGGCAGTCTTTTCCAACTCACTTCTAGAATTTCTTGTTGACAACTGACAGTCCTCCCTATAAAATCAAATTTATCTCGATAATCAAGATATTCGATAGATAAACTATTATCATCTTATCAAAACTTACACAGAAAAGTAAGAGGAGGTAGAACAAATGGACTCAACATTAGCAAAACAGGCTTCCACCAAATTTGTGGTCCTCGGTCTCCTGCTGGGGATCTTGATGTCTGCAATGGACAATACGATTGTTGCCACCGCGATGGGCAGCATCGTAGCCGATCTTGGAAGCTTCGATAAATTTGCTTGGGTGACGGCATCCTATATGGTGGCAGTCATGGCTGGCATGCCGATTTACGGCAAGCTTTCCGATATGTACGGCCGAAAACGCTTTTTCCTGTTTGGACTTATTTTTTTCTTAATCGGATCGGCTTTATGCGGGATTGCCCAGACGATGAATCAGCTGATCATCTACCGGGCCATTCAGGGTATTGGAGGCGGTGCGCTCCTGCCAATTGCCTTTACCATTATCTTTGATTTGTTTCCGCCGGAAAAACGCGGA
This sequence comes from Bacillus sp. K7, assembly GCF_053903245.1. NCBI lineage: Bacteria > Bacillati > Bacillota > Bacilli > Caryophanales > Bacillaceae > Bacillus > Bacillus sp. K7. The sequence goes on along the minus strand of NZ_CP096406.1, from coordinate 330,364 downwards.
AAGATGTCCGGCATGTTCGGCGCTGTATTTGGATTATCCAGTGTTCTCGGGCCGCTTTTAGGCGCGATCATTACAGACGCGATCAGCTGGCACTGGGTGTTTTACATCAATGTGCCGATCGGCGCATTGTCATTGTTTTTCATTATTCGCTATTACAAAGAATCTCTGGAGCACAGAAAGCAGAAAATCGACTGGGGCGGCGCGGTTACCTTGGTCGTATCGATTGTATGCCTGATGTTCGCCCTTGAGCTCGGCGGCAAAACATACGATTGGAATTCCATTCAGATCATCGGCTTGTTTATTGTCTTCGCCGTTTTCTTCATTGCCTTTTTTATTGTGGAGAGAAAAGCGGAAGAGCCAATCATTTCGTTCTGGATGTTTAAAAACCGGTTGTTTGCCACTGCGCAGATTCTCGCTTTCCTGTATGGCGGAACATTCATTATTTTAGCGGTATTTATTCCGATTTTCGTTCAGGCGGTGTACGGCAGCTCTGCGACAAGCGCGGGCTTTATTTTGACGCCGATGATGATTGGATCAGTCATCGGGAGCATGATCGGCGGGATCTTTCAAACGAAGGCAAGCTTCCGCAACCTGATGCTGATTTCTGTTACGGCGTTCTTTATCGGCATGCTGCTTTTATCAAATATGACACCGGAGACGGCACGCGTATGGCTGACAGTCTTTATGATGGTGACAGGCTTTGGTGTGGGCTTTAACTTCTCGCTTCTGCCAGCGGCATCGATGAACGATCTTGAGCCTCGTTTCCGGGGAACGGCCAACTCGACCAATTCGTTTTTGCGGTCATTCGGCATGACTCTGGGCGTCACGATTTTCGGGACGGTGCAAACAAACGTGTTCACAAACAAGCTGAGCGACGCCTTCAGCGGCATGAAAGGCTCAGCGGGATCAGGCGCCCCGCAAAATATCGGCGATCCGCAAGAAATTTTCCAAGCAGGAACACGTTCTCAGATTCCTGAAGCGATACTGAATCGCATCATTGATGCGATGTCCGCAAGTATCACGTATGTCTTTTTGCTCGCTTTGATTCCAATTGTCCTTGCGGCGGTCACCATTTTGTTTATGGGAAAAACCAGAGTGAAAACAACAGCGGAAATGGCGAAGAAAGCAAATTAACACGAAAAAGCAGTACATGGCTGGCATGTACTGCTTTTTTGATTACACTCCTAATCTTGCTAGGATAAATGTCCATATACAAATGATCAATAACAGAATCAGGCTGTACGCCACTGTCCGCTTAAACAGTTTAGATTCCTTGCCTGTCTGGCCGACCGCTGCCGCGGCGATGGCGATAGACTGAGGAGAAACGAGTTTCGCCATCACCCCGCCCGCCGTATTTGCGGCCAACAGCAAATCAGAACCCGCACCGATCTGCGCTCCAGTGACAACTTGCAAATGTCCGAACAAAGCGTTATTGCTGACAACAGAACCGGTGATGAACACGCCGATCCAGCCGAGAACAGGACTGACAAACGGGAACAAGTCTCCTGTTTTCGCCAGTGCTAACCCAATTGAAGAGCTGAGCCCCGCGAAGTTGGCCAAATTGGCAAACCCCATCACAAAGCAGATCGTCATAATCGGCACCCACAGCTCTTTTCCTGTCTCCTTCAAGGCAACAAAACCATCCCGATAAGAGAACTTTTTGCTGAACAGCCCTGTCACGATGACCGCCGCTAAAATCGCTGTACCTGTCGCTGACAGCAGATCGACTTTAAAGACTGCATCCAACGGCATGGCAGATGGCGCAATCGGCGGCATTTTCATTATTTGCTGGTGCAGAAAAGGCATTTTAAAAAGAAGTGTTGTTTGATACAACAGTCCGCCTTCTTGGAAAAGCGCCTTGAAGGCAGGAAGGCTCCAGATTGTGATCGCCGCGGTTAAAATGTAGAAAGGAGACCACGCTTTCGCAATGTCAGCGGCACTGTAAGCCTTTTTCTCACCAGCCTCGCCGGCTCCTTCCTCCCGGTACATCTCTTTCGGCTGCCATTTGCGGAGGAAGAGCGCAAGCCCGCCCATGCTGAATAAGGAAGCCAAAATGTTTGCTAATTCCGGCCCTAGCACCGCCATTGTCAATGTCTGAACCGCTGTATACACACCGCTCACAACCAACAGGGCAGGCCAAGTCTGTTTGATTCCTTTCATTCGGTCTAAAAGGAAGACGAGCAGAAACGGAATGAAAAATGTGATCATCGGCAATGTCCACATCAATGTCCGTGACAGTTCAAGAGCGGACAAATCACCTATCTGCGCCCCTGTAATGACAGGAATTCCGATCGCCCCGAAGGCTCCGGAGGCTGCGTTCGCAATCAAGCAGAGCGCTGCCGCTTTTAACGGTTTAAAACCGAGTTCGACGAGCAGCGCCGCACTAATCGCAATCGGAACACCAAAGCCGGCCGCGCCTTCCAAAAACGCGTTAAAACAAAAACCTATTAATAATAGCTGTATTCGTTGGTCTGGCGAAATGCCGGCAATGCTGGAACGAATAATCGTGAACTTTCCGGTTTTCACAGCGATTTTATACAGCCACACCGCCATCAGGACGATATAGCCAATCGGCCACAGGCCGCTCCCGATTCCTAACAAAACAGAAGAAATGGCTTTTTCAACCGGCATATGAAATGCCAGAACGGAGACGATGAAACTGACGGCTAAGGTAAGAAATGCCGCGAGAATGCCTTTCATTTTAAAAACAGTTAAAGCCAAGAGAAAAAAGAGAATTGGAGTGAGCGCCACAAGTGCGCTCACATACTCGTTTCCAAACGGATTATACAGCTGCTCCCACATTGACAATCAGCCCTTTACTTTGAAGTTGATTCTAGTTGACGTTTTGTTTTGCAAAATGCGGCTTTAAAATGTTTTGAAGGACGTCTGCGCTGTGAAGGAACTGTTCTTTTTCTTTCTCATTTAAGTTCAGCTCAGTAATGCCTGCAATACCTCCGCGGTTGACAACAGCAGGAACACCGATGTACACGTCATCTGCGCCGTATTGCCCGTCCAGATATGTGCTGACAGTTAAAATGCTGTTTTCATTATGAAGAATGGCTTTCGTAATACGGGCAAGACTCATCGCAACACCGTAATAAGTCGCACCTTTTTTCTCAATAATATGGTAAGCGGCGTTTTTCACGTCATCTACGATCTGGTCAAGCTCCTCTTGTTTATACGCAGCATTTTTTTCAACAAGTTCACTAACCGGCATACCGCCGATATTCGCGTGGCTCCAGACAGGAAGCTCTGTGTCGCCGTGCTCGCCGATAATATGCGCGTGCACGTTTTGAGGCGCTGCGCCAAAGTATTCGCTCAGCATGTAACGGAATCTCGCAGAATCTAGTGTTGTGCCGCTTCCGATCACCCGCTCTTTTGGCAGGCCGCTGAATTTCCATGTCGCGTAAGTCAGAATATCAACCGGATTTGTCGCGATTAAGAAGATGCCGTCAAATCCGCTCGCCATCACTTCACTGACGATTCCTTTGAAAATCTTTATATTCTTTTCTACTAATTCAAGGCGTGTCTCACCAGGTTTTTGGTTTGCTCCCGCGCAGATGCAGACAATATCAGCATCCTTGCAGTCTTCATATGTTCCGTAAGATGTTTTGACCGATTGCGGCGCAAACGCTTTTCCGTGGTTTAAATCCATTACATCGCCCATTGCTTTTTCTTTATTTAAATCAATGACCACAAGCTCATCTGTGATCGCTTGGTTCAATAACGCAAATGCATAACTGCTTCCAACAAAACCCGCTCCGATTAAAGCTACTTTATTTACATGTTTGTTCATCATTAATCATCCTTCCAAGGGTATGTTTTTCTTTGATGTTTATTTGTGAAGTATTTCACATTTATATTGTGCAATATTTCACAAACTATTGCAAGAGAAAAGTTTTGTCTGATTTATGAACAAAAAAAGAAACCATCGAGGATGGTTTCTCAGATGATGCCAAAATCCTTAAAACGGTCTATCATTTTAGGATTTTGGCATCTTTTCAGCGTGATGTAAATACCCTTGAAATCTAGGAAGGACGAGCATCGACGGGCAGACCTGACATCGAATGCGAGGGTTTGTCGACACGCTGAGAAATGATCCATGTTGGTTTTCTATGAGATTCTCCCCTCGCTTTCCCTCAATAAGGAAGAGAACCGCTTAAGCCCGAGTTGTTATATACACCATTTTGCACATAATCAAATCCGGGCTGGTTTTGGCCGGGCACTTGGGCGCTGCCATTATTAAACATCACTTTGGCGTTCGTTGTATCCGTATCTGCAGGAAGCGTCAGCGTGTAAATTCCATCCGCATTCCTAGCCATTGCCTTTCCCGGCCAAGATCCGGTCAATTCGATTGTCCGGCCTCCATCCTGTTTATAGATATAAGCATTTACTTGGCCCCAATGATTCGGATTTTGATAGCCGATTGTATTAGCCAAAGACGGATCTCTTTTTATAAAAGTGTATTTCTGCGTCTTCGTTACACCATCACTGTTCGTCCCTGTTAACGTGATATTGTATGTCTTGCCAAACGGATCTCCCTTTCCGATCGTTAGCTGATCCCCATCTTTGAACGCAGTTTCTTGCCCATTATTCATTTGATACACGGCTTTTGCCGTATTCGCATTTGCACGCAGGGTGATCGTCAGTTGATCATTGAAAGAATGTGTAACCCCTGTTTTGACATTCTCAAGGAAGACGTGAGGACCGTTTGCGATATCGTCAGGATAAAGAACAGCCACAGATCTGGCATTGATCGTGCCTGTCAATTTACCATTCGTAACTTGAAATGCACCGGCCCCAGCTTTATTATCATAGCTGCCATCAGGTAATTTCGTTGGCGTATTGATGGTGACAGAAGATGAACCTGCATTTGCCAGCACAACGCCCTGTGAGCCGCGCTGATTCATGAATACCTGATTGTTTCCATTCGGATTCGAAAGTTCCTCAGGCTGTCCAGCCATTACATTGTGAAAAGTATTGACCGCAACGATAGCCTGGTCTTCAAACAAAGCACTCCCGCGATCGCCTATTTGGCTTTTCCCCGGGAATCTTACGCCATTCCCGCCGCCCTCAGGCCTGGAAAAGAAGAGAGGCGTACTGCCTGAGCGGGAAGCAATCACCGCCCAGCCTAACCGAATATCGTCATCGCTCATCCATGTGGACTCTTCCTCATCATTGGCATACGTATCATGCGATTCCACCCATGTAACTAACTTGTCCGCAGACACATCAGATGCATAATGGGAGATATTCGACTCGCTCAGATTACGGTTTCTTAAAGCAGACCTTATGGAATGTCCATAGTTCGATGCTGTCACATTCATATAATTCGCATATGCAGCATCTCTGGAGGCACTATCTTGCAGGATTTCTCCGTATTGGAACTCGGCAGATGTATTTGTGAGATTCGGCCAAAATTGACTGCCGTAACTCCCGTCATCCGGAAGCTCTATATGTTTGGCGGCATCAAAACGAAAGCCGTCTGCACCGTCATTCAATGCTCTTTCTAAGAAACGTTTCAGATAGGACTGCACTTGTGTATTCTGTGTATTCCAATCATACAGCCCGAGCAATGAATTCTGCGTAACATCCCATCGATCGGACCAGTTTTTAATTTGTGTATTTCCATGTGTCCAATTCGGAATACTCTTTATCTCGTTGGAAATTGCGGCATAATCGCTGGTGGTATGGTTGATGACCGCGTCAACAATGACCTTTACGCCGTATTCTTCAGCCGCTGCGCACATTTCTTTAAATTCTTGTTCAGTACCTAAATAACGGTTGCCGATTTGGTACGATGTCGGCTGATACAGCCAATACCAATTCGACATGCTTTTGTTTCCTTGGTTCCCTTCCTTCACTTGGTTGATCGGAGACGTCTGGATGGCTGTATATCCTGCTTCATGAATATCCTTCATATTGTGTTTTAACGTATTGAACGACCAATTCCAGGCATGAAGTATGGTTCCGTCCTTGACCGATGGTGCTGTAAGCTCATTCGATTTGGTCGCTGTTACAGCATTTGCAGCCGCCGGTCCTGCCAGAACCAACTGAAACAGCAGCAAAAATCCAGCGAATAACGGCAGAAAAGAGGTTTTGAATCGTTTTTCAAACATTCATGACACTCCTTATATGGTTTTTATAAACTTACGGCGGAGTCAAAAACCCCTCTTACAAATCTTCCGCTTCCTCCTTTCAAACTAATGTGAAGACTGGATAATTTTGTTAACGCTTACATTTAAAATTATCACAATCACTCTATCAAAACAACGCAGTAGCGCGAATTCAAATCAATGTGCCTATCCAGCTAGAAAACCTGGGACGGAACGCCGTGTTCAAACAAAAAAAGAAACCATCTACCTAAGATGATTTCTTCTCTATCTCTTCTTTTACCGCTCTTCTGTATGACCACTTCACAATGAGATACCGAAGAAGAAACAGTACACCGCCGCAAACGATAAAAAGAAGGATCATTTTCAGCCAAGCGAAGAATGTATGGGGAATCCCCCTGTCGTACATCATAAGCACCACTACCGCAAAGGCAACCGCAATTGAATCTATACGCTGCTGCTTCACCCGTTTTTGCAGTTCTTCTTCGGTGTCTATTCTCGGCATGAGCATTCCCGACGCTCCTGCCTTGATGCAGTAATATAAGATGATGAGGAACAAAAACACAAGACTTGCAGCCCATTCCTTAAACGGAAATTGAAACATAATGCCGCGGATGATCACATCAAGGAGCGCAAACGACCCCGCAATCATCCCAATCTCCGACCAGATTTTTTGTTCTTTTTCTTTTACTCTCTTATTTTTCCCATTCACGCCTGAAAGTCTATTACGCAGATTATTCATGACCTTCCTCCCGCACTTTTACGAATGGCTTTGGCTTACATCTTACAATAACAGCCTGTGCTTCTGCAATGAATAAATCAAAAGCCCGCCGCACGAGCCAGTCCCCTAGTCAAGGCAAGCCGAATCAGGGTGAGCGGCAGTATACTGAAGCCGCTTCCCATACGAAACCCCGCTTGCCGCACGCACAGCATCATTGGCTGCGGCCTTCAGCCGGATGCTTCACCATTCCCACCCTTTGTAAGAGCTGGGTCATTTAGAAGCATCCTTTTTTGCGTTAACATTTCGCTCATCAATTTATGGCCAATGGGCAACAATAGGTTCAAACAGCCACTTTTTTACATGCTGACAAATCAAACATGTAACCAACAATCGCAAAGGTAAGCGCATCAAAATAGACATAAGTTATACAGCTAGAACTGTGAAAAGAGGGTAATGGATGACTGAAATCATACTAAAGTATAAAAACTTTTTTTCCACTCTTGTTCGATGGATCATGTTCGGAAGCCTTATTGGCATCATTGTGGGCTCGACAACAACTTTCCTTTTAGAGACAAACGATTATCTAGGAGAAGTGCGGGAAAAAAGGGATTGGCTTATTTTCCTTCTCCCTTTAGGGGGAGTGATCTTAGGATACATCTATATGAACTATGGAAAGGTATGGCTGAATCACACATTACATGACACTGCTGAATTGAACAATCTAGTGATAGACGGGGTTCATGGCAAGAAAGTGGTCCCGCGGAGAATGGGACCTATCGTCTATTTGGGAACCTTCATAACAGTCTTTTTTGGCGGGTCTACAGGAAGAGAAGGGGCGGCTGTCCAAATGGGAGGAAGCATCGCCGCAGCAGTACACAAGTTTTTTCGTTTAAACATATTCGACAGTAAAATGTTCATCATGAGCGGCATAAGCGCCGGATTTGGCGCCGCCTTTGGAGCTCCCATAACAGGTACTGTTTTCGGAATGGAAATGGCTGCATTAGGAAAGCTCAAATTCGAAGCGCTTGTTCCTTGCCTGGCGGCCAGCTTTGCCGGTCACTTTATGACTACAGCAGCCTGGGGGCATAAACACGAAGAATTTATGATACAAAGTGTGCCGCAGCTATCTGTTATGACGTTTATTAAAGTGATTCTCGCAGCTGTTATCTTCAGTTTATTAAGTGTTTTATACTGCCAAATGAGACACGGTATACAAACATTTTCTGAGAAGCTCTTCAATAAAAACCATATGAAGAGAGCCTTTGTTGGCGGAATCATCATTGTGGCCTTAACGCTAATAGCAGGTTCTCAAGATTATAATGGCCGCGGATTAGACATGCTGCAACAATCCTTTAAAGAAGAAGTGCCTCCTTTTGCCTTCCTCGCCAAACTGGTTTTTACAGCGGTTACGCTTGGAACCGGCTTTGTTGGCGGAGAAGCCATACCTTTATTTTTCATGGGGGCAACATTAGGAAACACCATACACACATTCATGGATTTACCTATGTCATTTCTCGCTGCATTGGGATTAATCGCTGTTTTTTGCGGAGGTGCCAATACCCCTTTAGCAGCCTTCCTATTGGCAATGGAGATGTTTCACGGAAAGGGGCTGGAATACTTTTTTGTTGCTTGTATCGTGAGTTATATATGTTCAGGACACCATGGACTATGGCCTTCACAAAAAATATACGAGCCTAAGAGCAGGTTATATCATATTCCTCACGGAGAAACCATTAAGAATGTTGAAAAGAAAAAGAAGTCTTAGACAGACTGGCAGAAATAAAGCAGCTTGCTGCATGTGGATTCCGCTTGAGACGATGAAGAATAGAATAAAAAATATAACCCACAATAAAAACAGCGCAGGAAGATATTGATTGGTTGAAAAGAGGGGATGTTTTTTGGATTTAAATTTCATATGGAAATCTATAGTGGTTGTGGCAGGAGGAGTTATTATTTTGCGGTTAGCTGGGAGAAAATCCGTTTCTCAGCTTACGGTAGCTCAGACTGTCATGATGATCGCTGTTGGATCATTAATTATTCAACCTGTTGGCAACAGGAACATTTGGATTACCATGCTGATTACGTTTTTAATGGTGCTCACGCTTCTTTTTATTGAATCTATCGTTATGAAATCAGATGCCCTTGAGACGTTTATTTATGGAAAATCATTGATCGTAGTCGAAAACGGAAAAGTGAATGAAAGGAATTTAAAAAAGCTGCGATTAACGGTTGATATGCTTGAAGTAAGACTGAGACAACAAAATATTCAGCACTTCGCTGATTTACAATGGGCTACAATTGAATCCAACGGCCAGTTAGGTTATATGTTAAAATCTGAAAAACAGTACGCCACGAAAGAAGATATTCAAATGCTAAAATCGCTGATTGAATCGCACCATTCTAAACCCTCCAACGAATCCGCAACATCTGCAAATAATATATTTACGGAAGTGAAAGATAGAAAGCATAAAGAAAAACCGAATGACCATTTGGATTAGGAAAAAGTGATAAGTGACTATGTCATCATAGCCTTTTTACATTCTCACTTCTCTCTTTTTTCTGAAGGAAAAAATGGAAGGCTGTCGAGATTTACTCGGCAGCCTTCATTGTCTTTACTTCTTCAAATCTTCAATTGAGTTAACGTTTTTCATATATTGAGGCACTACAAGGCCCATCTTCACGCCAGTCATACTGGTGCCAATATCGTCATATTTGCCCTTATACTTGGCAGCGTATGCTTTATGGGTATTCGGCAGCCATGCGGAAAGGGATGCATCCGCGCTTCCCGTCGCAATCGCGGTCCACATCGGGCCAGCCTCTACCTGAGTATACGTTACGTCATAGCCCAAGTCTTCAAAGACTTTGCCAACCACGTTTGTACTTGCAATCTCACTGTCCCACGCCACATAGGCAAGGTTGATTTTGTCTCCCTTCACCTTTTGAACGCCTTTTGTCCACTCCGCAATTTGATCTTTGTGGTTCTTCACATACTCAGCAGCGGCTTTGGCAGGTTTCTCGCCTTCTTCCACCTTGATCATGACTTCACCCATGTCGTCTTGCGTCCAGTGAAACTGGCTCAGAAGCTTAGCCGCATTCGGCTGTTCCTTACTGAAGCCTTTGCGTGTGATCGTATGGATTTCCTCTGCGCTGCCATAAGATTGTTTCGGATCATCGAGATATTTCAGCTTATATCTGGAGAACATCCAGTGCGGTGTCCATCCTGTAATGATAATCGGTTTCTTACGGTCGTATGACTTTTTGAGTGTCGCGGTCATCGCGGCGCTTGACGCCGTAATCAATGTCCAGTCGTTCAGGTCATAATCCTTCATCGCGTTGTCGGTCAGGGCCATAATCCCTGAACCGGGATCAATCCCGATGACGGTCTTATTCACCTGTTGAGCCGCGGTTGCATTTTCATCACTTTCTGAACCGCAAGCCGCAAGTGAGAGCGCCAGCATGGCGGAAACGCCGATACCGATGATTTTTTTAAACATCAGGCATTCCCCCTGCTTTTCTTCTTCACTTTAATATTTTGAGTAATGCGGTCCAGCGTAATGGCAACAATCACGATGGCGATACCGGCCTCTACGCCGACCCCGGTTTTCAGCTGTGTAACGGCACTGTACACTTCAGAACCAAGTCCCGGTGCACCGACCATTGCGGCGATAACAACCATTGATAACGCAAGCATGATGCTTTGGTTGATCCCGGCCAGAATGGTTTTTGTCGCTAGCGGAAGCTGAACTTTAAACAAACGCTGAGCTGTCGTAGAACCGAACGCCTCAGTTGCTTCAATCAAGTCTGCCGGCACTTGCTTGATACCGAGAACAGTCATGCGGATTGTCGGCGGCATCGCGAAGATAACAGATGCAACAACACCCGGCACAACACCGATGTTGAAGAAGAAAATCGCCGGCAATAGATATACGAAAGCAGGCATTGTCTGCATTAAATCAAGAATAGGTGTTACAATACGGCGAACCGTTTCTTTCTGGGACGCCCAAACTCCGATCGGAACCCCGACCACAATCGAAATAATGACCGATGTCAGAACAAGCGCCAATGTTTGAAGCATTGGGTCCCAATATCCTAAATAATCAATCAAGAGGAAACCAATTAAGGTAAATAACGCAATTCCCCTTGTGCTGATCCACCACGCAAGTGCGGCGAAAATAATCGTTAACAAAATAGATGGGATAAATCCAAGTCCGCTGACAATTCCATTTACAAAAGCGGCAAGTCCGTTTGAGATGCCGTCGAAGAATCCGCCAAACGTCATCGTAATCCAGTCAACAAAACGGTCAATGATATCTGCTAAAGGTATTCTAGGCAGTCTATCCATCTTACTTCACCTCCTGTACAGAAGGATCTTGTGTTTGTTCGTCAGTGCCTTCAGCATTGATATACTCGTTATTGCCAGCAAGTGCGCCAATCAGTGCGCCTTTTACGACAATCCCTTTCATTCTTTGCTTCTCATCTGTTACCGCAATTGGAATATTTGCGTCAGAAACCACATCGAAAATCTCTGTCAGATACGTATCTTCTGGCACAGTCGTAAATTCTGTATTCAAGATATCTTGAAGTGACAAATCAGACTCAGCCGCTTTTTTCGCATCAGACGCATAGATAACACCTAACAATTTCTTTTGTTTATCCACTGCGTAAATCGAGGAGATGCCGAGATTTTTCATCAGTGTCAAAGCTACGCGAGGCCCTTTATCAATCCGCACCGTTTCAGCACGTTTCATAATGTGGCCTGCTGTGAGGACTTTAGATAAATCAACATCCTCGACGAATTTCTCAACATATTCGTTAGATGGATTCATCAGGATTTCTTCAGGCGTCCCGATTTGAACAATGTTACCATCCTTCATGAGAACAATTCTGTCGCCGATCCGCAACGCTTCGTCCAAGTCGTGCGTAATAAAGATAATCGTTTTTCCGACATTATCGTGAAGATCAAGGAGCTCATCCTGCATATCTTTACGAATCAAAGGATCAAGCGCACTAAACGCTTCGTCCATCAGAAGGATGTCCGGATCATTCGTCAACGCGCGGGCAAGGCCGACACGCTGCTGCATTCCGCCGGAAAGCTGGTCAGGATATTGCTGTTCAAATCCTTCAAGCCCGACAAGCTTAAGGGACTCAAGCGCTTTTTGCTGACGCTCTTGTTTGTCTATACCTTGAAGCTCCAGCCCGTATTCCGTGTTTTCAAGTATCGTTCTGTGCGGGAATAGAGCGAACTTTTGGAAGACCATGCTGATTTTTTTCCGTCGGACTTCCCGGAGCTGTTCTTTAGACATATTTGTTATCATGTCACCATCAATGTAAATGTTTCCGGCAGTCGGTTCAATCAAACGGTTTAGCAGCCGCACTAATGTTGATTTACCGCTCCCTGATAGACCCATGATGACAAATATCTCACCATCATACACATCAAAATCTGCCTGATTTACCCCAACGGTTGATCCAGTCGCTTTCAGGATCTCTTTTTTTGTCTTTCCGTTGGCAAGCATTTGAGCTGCTTTCTTTGTTTGTTTCCCAAAAATTTTAGATACTTTCTCAACTTTTATCTTAATTGGTTTCTCATCTACACTCATATTTTCCCTCCATATTAAGCAATCTTTATAACCGTAACATTTATGTAACATTTCATACAAACAGCATATACTCTTTTATTCTGTATCATTTCTTTATATTCTTTATTATAGCTCTTTGACCTTATGAATACTCCTAAATACTCTTTAATCCTTGTTAATTAGTGCCTATTGCAGATAAAATTCAGGCTTTTTCTACTATTAAGCGCTTTCAGTAAATTTATTTTGTTTTTTATTTCATGACTTATGACACTCTGATTGGAAAAATAAGTTGATTGGTTTGCAGTTTCAAGACGAGAAACAGTAAAATGCTGTCTGATGAATCGAGACATGTTATTATTCGTACGCTTGATTGCAACGGAAAAGAACTCGCTGACGTATGCATGCAGTATTGTTAAAAACACAGCATCATCCCCATGTGAGGCGGAGTGAACGGACCTCGGAAAAATTGGTAGGCGAAATAGGATTTCTCAACGCATATGTGTTTCATTGTGGCAATGCGGCTAGGAACCATCAATCAAAACATACAGCATTTTTTCTAGCTGCCAGACAACAGGAAAGAGGTTAAACGCCCCTCCGCAGCCCGGACGGAAATGTAAAAAAGCACCTCAGTCGCGAGGTGCTTTTCCTATTCAAGCTCAGTTTGTTTCGTTTCTTTTCCCATAATCAAAATACAAGCAACCGCGAGTAAGATTGCAATGCAAAAGATTGTAAAGATGACCGAAAAGGAAATATGGCGGGCTGCGAGCGTTCCAACGAGCAGCGGCCCGAGGATGCCCCCGATTCTTCCAAATGCCGCTGTCGTTCCTGAACCTGTGGCGCGAATCGCTGTCGGGTATTGCTCTGGGGTATAGGCATACAGGACGCCCCACGCACCAAGATTGAAAAACGATAACAGCATTCCGGCTGCAAGCAGAAGGCCTAAGGAATCCGCCGTGCCAAAGAAATAGGCGCTTCCTGCTGTTCCAATCAGGTAAAAGACCAGTATCCACTTCCGTCCCGCTTTTTCAATCAGCCACGCGGCAGAAAAATAGCCTGGAAGCTGAGCCAGCGTCATCAGAAGGACATATTCAAAGCTTTCAATCATGCTGAAACCTTTGAGCAGCATGACACTCGGCAGCCATAGGAACATGCCGTAATAAGAAAACACCACGCAAAACCAAACGATCGACAGCATCACGGTCGACCGTATATACCGTTTTGCCCAAACGCTTTTTACATTCTCCCATACCGATGTCTTTTTGGCTGAAAGCGACTCATATTTTGGCGAATCAGGCAGACTCGTCCGCAGGTACAGAGCGTAAAAAGCCGTCAGTGACGTCAACAGCAGGGCGGCCTGCCAGCCGAAGCTCGGGATCACAAAGTAAGAAATGAGTGCTGCTACGAGCCACCCTACTGCCCAAAAGCTTTCCAGAAGCACAATCACTCTGCCCCGCTTTTCAGGCGCAACCGCTTCGGACACAAGTGTTGAAGCGACTGGCAGTTCGCCGCCAAGCCCCATTCCAATAACAAAACGCAGAATGAGAAATGCCGATAAGCTTGTCACAAAAGCTGAAATGCCGCTTCCGATGGAAAAGCACAAAAGGGTAATGATAAACACTTTTTTTCGGCCAATTCGATCAGCCAGCAGCCCAAATAAAAACGCACCCGCAGCCATGCCGATGGAATTGACGCTTCCGATCCATTTCATTTCTTCGGGCGACAAATTCCACTCCACGTGAAGCGCAGCGATAATAAACGATAATATTCCGACATCCATTGCATCAAACAGCCACCCCAAACCGGCGACGCCCAGCAGTTTTCGCTGGGATATAGGCTGTTGTTTTCCCATTGCCAACACCTCTGATATGCAAAATCATTACCGTTTAAGTTTACACCTGTCTTTACACATTGTCATTATTTAATTGATGTAAAAGAAAAATCCCCGCTTATATTTCACAAGCGGGGGGCTTTTTATTGCTGCAATGCTGCTTTTTTAATATTATGCTGAAGCTCGGCAATTCGTCTTGCACCATCTTCGCGGAGGCGTTTGTTTTCTTCTTCGATTTGTTTTGTTTCCTGCATGCCGCTGACGATCGTATTCCAAGACGATTCGATCGTTTCAATATCAATGCTTGGTCTGCCGGCCATTCTGGCTATTTCAACACTCTGGCTCGAAATGTTTTCCGCATTTCGTTTCAGCATCTCGTTTGTCCGGCGGTCAAGCTCGCTCATGGAGTCAGCCACAAGTTTTTGGCGTTTCACGGTGACAGCCTGAATAATGCCATTTTTGAAAATCGGAATGGTGATGATGAAAGCGGAGTTGATTTTTCCGATCAGCTTCGCATTACCGCGCTGAAGAAGACGGATTTGCGGCGCAGTTTGAAGCGCCACCATTCGCGCCATATCAAGGTCGTATACCCGCTCTTCAAGCGCCTGAATGCCGTTGCGGAGCGTATCAAGCTGCATCTGCGCAAGCTGATTTCCGCTGGCCGCTTTTTCTTCATATGAAGGGAGAATGGACTGCATTTCTTCCAGCTTCATTTGTCCGGCAACAACGTACTTTTCAAGCTCCATATAGTAATTAATATTGTTTTCATACATTTCATCAAGCGTATAGTTTGTTTTAGTCATCTCATCTTTATATTTAGAAATCTCAACGTTGATTTTTTCAATTTCTCCGCCGAGCGTCTGGTACTTTTTAAAGATTTTCTCAATCATGCTGCCGCCGCGTTTGAAAATTTTAGCCATTAGTCCCTTTGGCTCGTCAAAATCGTTTTTGTCAAAACGGTCCATGATTTTTCCAAGCTGGGTCAGCATCGTGCCTGAGTCTGTCACGCTTGTTGTTTTCATCATCCCTAAGATGCGGTCGGAGAACTTGGAAATTTCAACGGCCGGCTCCTTTCCATACTCAAGCAGCTCCATTTGATTTTTCACGTCAATTTGTTGGACTAGCCGCCTCACCTCTGGTTCCTGGCGGAGCTGGAGACGGATATCGTCAGCTTTTTGCTGGGAAATTTCTTCGTTTTTATCGAGAACAAGCGGGTTATGGTTATCTGTTGTCATGCTTTTCTTCTCTCCTTACTTTTGGGTAATCGTTCTGAACAGCCTTTTGACTAGGGAAGGCTCCTTATACTCCTGCTGAAACACCATGTCATCCAGCCAGTGGATATCATACTGATCCTCTTCAATAAAATGCTCAATGTCTTGGTGGCCGGGAGGATTATACATGATGATATCGATTCCGATTTCATTCAGAAACAGCAGGGCCGCGGCATCTGAACGCGTGAGCCCGCCGCTCATTTCCGTATGATATACAACAAGTTTCGGAACGGTTTGCGCATAGTCGAACGTTTGAATCAATTTCAGCAGCTTGGCAGGCAAGTTTGTTGTTTGTTTAAACAAGTAAATTTGAACATCCTTGACTTGTTCTTGATGCATAGCCTTAAGCCGCGGGTGCCTGCACATTCTCGAAATCGTTTTGGCAATGGCGGCCTGAACGCCCGCCGGAAGCTGCTTGTACTGCCACACATTGCTTGCCATCAGCTTGTCCGGATCAATGTTCCCTTCATGGTCAAGGGCGTGGCTGTAATGAAATTGATAGTTCGATTTGATGTCTTCTGTAAACGGAAAGCTTCTGATCATTTCTGTTTCCTGATAATCGGCTAATGTATGAAGCCTGTTCCAATATTCTTTATTGTCTTTCGACACGCCCATGATTTTGGCGAATACATTTGGAATCTCGATGGAATGTTTATCGGCTTTGAAATTTGGCCGAATAAAGGCGCGCTCTTTCGCGATTAAAAACAATTCATCATAGGTCGTTTTCAGCGTAACAGACATCGGTGTGTGATCCCTGAACTGCCACGGCTTGTACAACATGGATTCCTCGTGATTCAGCACATGTTCAAATTCCTTTGTTGAGCGGTAGGCTACTGTTGATTTCCGGTCTGGTTTTTCTTTCGGAAACGGCTGAAGCTCCGAAACATCTGGGAGTTTTTCCGTAAAGCTAAGCTCCTGCTTCGGATCGACAAGCGCCAGCTGATCGGTTCCCGCCGGATGGAACAATAGGACATCGCAGCCGACTAACATCAGATAATATAAAAAATAGAGCTGGCTCTTCGTTGCGTCTCCGTACCAAACAACTTTTGGCATCTCCCGTTCTATATCGGTTTTTTCCAGCCAAGGATTCAGGTGATTCAACGAAAACTTCGAGACATCAAGCAGCACTCTGCGAAAATCAGGATGATTCAGCCCCTGCTCATGATTGTCTGCAAAGATATGTAAAAGCGTCATCAATGCTTTTCTCAAATGGCGGTGCATGAGCGGATTCGAATGCTTCGCAATCAGCTGCTCCCCGTCCAAAAAGGCTACAAAGCGGCTGACCGACAGTCCTTTTTCTTTCTGGTTGATAGAATGAATATGCTGAAGCGCCTGAAACGTTTCCGGCGCGATTGTTTTATCAAGCGTTTCACTCAGAATGGCAATGCGATTGTTTACGGACAGTTCATACAACTCGTTATAGTAGTCCGTCTCATCAATTGGAGTGCCCAGTATTTGCCCGGCAAGGCGGGAAAACGAAAGGCCTTGGCCTGTTTTAAAGTGCTCACGCTCCGGCAATGGCTGAAACAGCACGCTTTTCCAATCCCTATCATCTGGAAACGCTTTATGAATGGTGAGTTCTTCTTGTCTCATCATATCCTCCTTTCTGGTTTGTTTGTATGCACTATACTTGTTTTATTCGGGTGATTCGGGATAAAACAGCTGCTGTGATTTCTTCACCTGCCATCATGCCGCTTGCTTCCGTTTTGCGTAATTCCGGACAGTGGCACAGCACCTCCCCATGAGCGGGTGCGATGCCGAAATCAGCTTCCTGAATCAGTTCAAGATCCAGCAGCGAATCTCCCGCTGTATAGATTTCATCAATTGAAAGCTTCGATTTCAGATATTCGACCGCCTTCCATTTATTAAGCGGCTTCGGAATAAAGTACAGCTTTCGCCCCTGCAGGGATACTTGCCAGCCTCTTTCAGCCCCCCACTCCTTCACAGCGGCGGGATCGATTCGGGCTATTTTCGCTTCGTTCAAGATAAGATAAACAAAATAATGATGTGCCGTTCGGGTTCTTTCAACCGCTTGCGCTACAGACAGACTTGCGATTTCTCTCAACATAGCCTCAATCGGCAGACACGATGCGAGCTGCTCTTTTATGAACTCGTCCCACTCTTTCAGAGGCTGGCCATCCTTTAAAATACAGCCGCCATTCGTAGTTACAGCATATTCGGGCACAATGTCCTGCTGAAAACAAACAATTCTCTTGTACTGCTCATTTGTGCGTGTGGTGACAGGAATAAAATAGTGATCCTTTTGAATTTGCCTTAAATGTTCTTTTGTCACTCCCGAGATGTAAGAGAGGTCACGGCCGTTCAATGTTTCGATCAGCTCAACTCCCGCTTCCTTATCTGGAATGCCGATCATGCGCCTTGAGTATATTAATGTTCTGTCTAAATCACTGGCGAATGCGTTCATAAACTTTTCTCCGCCGGCCGAATCAGCCCGCAGCAGCGATAGGACATACCCTTGTATTCTTCCACAGGCACGCCTCGATCCTTCGCAAGCAATAAAATATGCCGCAATGCTTCCTCAGAACCCGGCTGAATGAGTATTTTCCAAGGCACCCTTCGCAAAAGCACGCGAGTCGTTTCCCCAACACCCGGCTTAATCAGGTTTGTGTTGCTGATGCCGAATTGCTTTTGGATGGTCTCAATGGAAGCTAGACCGCTCCAATCTGGTTTCACACGATCGTTTTGCAACCTAAGCACCAAACGTTCCGCTTCGTTATAAATAGACGGAAATTGCTCCGCTATTGTTTCAATGTAGATATTCGTGACATCCTCTTCGCTGAGCTCTTTGTAATATTTCGCCCCGTGAAAGTCAGACGGCCCGATCCACGTGTCATTTAGAACTGTGCGGCTGACAAGTCCTGATACAGTAGAATTCAAGCAAGCGCTCGGAATCAGAAAGTCTTCCTTCGTTCCATAGATGTCCGCGCAATGCCCCGGATCGGCGAGCACCGCAATTTCAGAGGACAGCCTTTCTCCGAAGCGTTGATTAAACCGTTCTACAGAACGAATCAGTTCTTTCGTGATGGCGCCTTTGCCTGTCCATCCGTCGATAAACGCAATCTTGCCCTCCGGATGATGCTTCAATAGATAATGCAACGCATTTTCATCAATTCCCCTGTCCCGAATGATAGAGATGCTGTAATGCGGCAGCGAGACATGGTACTTCATCTTGATATAACGTTTGATCAAAACACCAATCGGCGTGCCTGCTCTAGCCAAACTGCACAAAACCGCATCTTTCCCGCTTTTTTTATAAATCTGCTCCGCAACGACTCCCGCTGCTAATGCGACCTTCTGTTTGCTGTCTTCCAGCGAGGCATAAAACAGTTTCATATATTCATCTGTCGGCTTGTATTCGATTGGCAGCATTTCTGAATAATGGATGCCGCTTTGAATTGACTTCTCCCGTTCTTCCGTGCTTTTTTCGATGGATACAGCGGACAAGTCTTTTAATAGAAAGGTCACATCTTCTTCCGGATAGCTCCCAATACGTTCAATAACATCTTTCAAATCAGATCACGCCTTTCCTGAGAAAGTGACAATGTGGATATGAGGCACTTCTTTTTCTTTAAACATATCAAAAATCGGCTGTAACGCCTCATCCGAAACGTCCTTCTCCAGACAGAAAAAGACTTCGTCATACGCTCCGGCAGGAAGGTTATAGACAAAATGGCGGACCTCTTCATCTTCCGGATTCATAAATGAATAACCGTTTTGCACGGCATAGCCTTGTTTCGCAACCGGGTGAATCGGGCTGCGCGTGGTAGAGTGATAGGAAACCGAACCGCCAAGTGTTGAGGCGATTTTCATTGGCAGATACATCAGCTCTCCCGTTCCAAGCACGAGCGTTCTTTTGCCCTTCCGATATTGTTCCATGTAAAGCGCTGCTTGTCGGCAGGCTTCGTGAACAGCCTTTCGCTCAGACGGTTTTACACCGAATCGCCCTGTTTCTTTCACGTAAGAATGAGTGTTTGCGGATAGTTCCGGCTGATAAGGAACGGATGTGAAGAAACCCGATAGATCAATGTTCGTTCTGTTTATCGCAGTTCCTTGCAGCTTCGGGCTGTAGTTGTAGGAGGACTCGGACAATGGCACACCCTTAAAGGAAATCCGCCCTGATAATAAAGCAACGGTTGAAATCGTGACGCCTAATTCTCGTTCAGCCTCTGCATATGCCTTCTTATGCTCCTCCGTCCTCCAGTCCAATAAAGACAGGACAGCGTATTCTTTGCGCGGAAATTTGGATTGGATATCCCGAATCATATGTAATGCGGTTTTTCCTGTCGTGATTTCATCATCTACAAGAAGAATCGGACAGCTGTTGTTTATCATATCAGGCTCTGCGTAACACAGCTGATCAGTGGCATGGGAATGCTCTTCCACAAATGTGATCGAAGGCTCTGTGTTTCGAATCTGTTCACGGGTCGTATGGACAAATGACGCATGTTCAATGCAATCATAAACCGCGTGTCCAAGCGCCGTCGCCGTTTCCGCAAACCCGATAACAAGCGGTGCTTCGTTCAATGTAACACGGTGCTTTTGCAGCGTTTGATAAGCAGCTTGAAGCTTGCTTTCCTCTTCTGAAAGAAATCCGTTCAAAATCTCGTTTTTTTCCTTTATCTCCTGTCCGGTTTTCCGTTCGGCGTACTCCAAAGCAAGCAGCCCGGACGCTAAAAGCGGCTTCAGCGGGTGAACCGGAATATGTTTGCCCAGCACTTTGCTGACAAATAAAAAGCCCCTTTTTTTATTCACTCTGGCGGCCATCTCAAATAATGCTTGTTCAGGTATGAAAAGCGGGTTGTCTGTGACCGACAGATCAACCGCCATATTGTCCAATATTTGAAGGGTTTTGCTGTTCATTGAGCAAATCGGTGAAAGATCGGTTTTCATGATACACCCCATAAATTTCTGATTTTAATAAGATTTTTTCAGCCCATTTCATATGAGGCTTGATTTCATTCATTTTGTTAGAAAAATGGCTTTTCATCACGCCGATTGAACCGTTTCCGTGATGAATAATGCTTGACGCATCGAGATAGTCTTCCTTTGTTACGACATACAGGCTGTTCACAATTTTGAGATGGGTCGGATGGATGACCGTTTTTCCGTGGATGCCGTTGGCGATGTCAAGTTCGGTCTCTTTCACCAAACCTTTTATATAATCATTCAGCTCAACTGGCTGGTGTGCCGAAAGCAGATGCGGCTTTTGCGGTGCCTGAAAATACTCCCATACAGGGCCAGAAATGACGAACTCCCGGCCGAAGTAATTGATGATATCTGACATAAAGTCCGCAATCATGCGGATATCATAAATCGTTTGCTTCGGCTTTCTTCTGATGCCGTATAATCCGCATAAATCAGTCGCACCGATCCGCACATTTAAGATCAAATCCTGATGCTGATGCAAAACCATACTCAGTTCAGACAAAGCAGCAGCTCTAGTCTCTTTCATTAACAAATCGGGTGTTTCCAATATCGGCATGCCGTAAAGCGGCACCGTCATGCGACTCGATATGTCTTCAAGTGCTTCAACATAGTCACTGGCGTTTTTTGCTGAGAATTTTGGGAACACAAATCCGGTTAACAAATGGAGTGCAGGCCTTAGGGTATCGGCTAATTGCACCATCTGTTTCGGAGACCGTACGCGCACAAACATAAACGGGAGATGGTCCGCCTTTATCGTGCGGTGCTGGATCGCCTGCTCGATCAACCTTAATTGATGGCTCACATTATGTTCAGCCCGCTTGACCTCATGATCTCCAATCGCATCCTCCAGACAGAAAACAATAGATGATATATCCTCATATTTGCGCTTTGTTATCACCGCCGCTATGTCCGGGCGGGTTGCCGGCATATATAATACGGCCCCCAGTGCGTGCTCAAGTAGCTTCTTAGGCGACTCTTTCGTGACCTGTTTCGGCGCTTGATAAAATACATTTTCTTCTTGATGTGTTGATAAATAGTGAAAATACCGCACACACGTCACCTCTTTTCTGTAACAAAAAAGGAAGGACATCAACCTCCCTCCTTGTTTTGTTTTATTCTTCTTTTGACGCGGCTGTTTGTTCGCGCACTTGCTTTTGTTTGTTGATATAGTGAATGATGAATGTAATGGCAAAAGCAGCGATAATGATAATGAAGAATACAGAGTGCGGCATTTCATAATGGAAGGCACTCCCCGCCATTTTCAGCGCGATAATACCGATTAATACGAATGCTGTATTTTCCAGCTCAGGAATTTTATCAATCAGTACAAGGAAGACTTTTGCCACTGTACGCATCATTAAAATACCAAGCATACCGCCAACCAAAAGCACCCATACTTTTTCTGAAACCGCAAACGCGGCCAGGATGCTGTCCACAGAGAAGGCAAGATCCATCAATTCAACTGAAATAACAGTCGCCCAGAAGATACCGAACGTGCGGACCATCCAAGAATTTTTCTTCATGCCGTCCGTTTCATCTTCTTTTTCACCGATCCAGAAATGCTTAATGACGAGCCAAGCGAGATAAAGCGCGCCGAGCACCTTGATCCACCAAAACTTAATGAGGAGCATACCGAGCCCGATAAAAATAAACCTGAATATATAAGCTCCAAATAAACCATACGTTAACGCTTTTTTTCGCTGTTTTTCCGGCAGGTGCTTGACCATCACCGCAAGAACAAGCGCATTATCGGCCGACAAGAGGCCTTCCAAAACAACAAGGGAACCGATCAGACCCCAGGAAACAGGATCTGACAGCACTTCCCCCCACATTTTCCAATCGAAAAATGAAGCATACGTAGACATGATATGATGTAAAAAGTCCAAGTTTTTTCCTCCTATTAATTGAAAACGGTGACGTCTCTATTTGTCACTCGCTTACACTTGCAAACCGTAATTCCGGCACAACGCAGCCAGCCCGCCGGAAAAACCGCTGCCGATCGCATTGAATTTCCACTCGCCGCCGTGTCTGTAAAGCTCACAAACGACAACAGCTGTTTCAATAGAAAAATCCTCTCCCAAATCGAAGCGAAGAAGTTCATTCTGCGTCTCCTCGTCCACAATGCGCACAAATGCATTGGAAACTTGTCCAAAGTTTTGGCTGCGTGCTTCGGCGTCGTGGATGGTCACTGTGATCCCGATTTTCTCAATGTGAGCAGGGATTTTTGAAAAATCAACGATAATCTGCTCATCATCTCCGTCACCCTCACCCGTGCGGTTGTCACCCGTATGGATGACACCGCCGCTCGGATGCTCAAGGTTATTATAGAAGACGAAATCGAGATCATTCACGCAGTTGTCATGCGCATCAACTAAAAAAGCTGAAGCATCCAGGTCAAAATCGTGTCCGCCGGAGTACTTGTTTGTGTCCCAGCCTAAGCCGATCACCGCTTTTGCGAGTCCCGGATTTGTTTTCGTTAAGTCAATGCGCTGTCCTTTTGATAATTGAATGGCCATACTGCCTCTCTCCTTTCTGCTCTTCGTATTTGTCTTAACCGATTTGCAAACCGTAGTCTGTTGCGATGCGGGCAAGGCCGCCTTGGTAGCCTGAGCCGATCGCCGAAAATTTCCACTCGCCGTTATGTCTGTAAAGCTCCCCTGCAATGATTGCTGTTTCAATAGAGAAATCTTCCGCAAGGTCGTAACGGATGAGCTCTTCATTTGTTTCTTCATTTACGATGCGAACGAACGCGTTTGATACTTGTCCAAAGTTTTGGCTGCGCGCTTCCGCTTCGTGAATGGTGATCACAAATGAGATTTTTTCAATATTAGCGGGCACAGCGCCGAGATTCACTTTGACATTCTCGTCGTCGCCTTCTCCAGCACCTGTCAGGTTATCGCCTGAATGGACGACTGAACCATTGCCGCCTTCAAGCTGGTTGTAGAAAATAAAATCATTTGGAGACGCGCATTTGCCCGCAGCGTCTAACAGAAACACACTAGAGTCAAGGTCGAAGTCATGTCCGCCGTCATACTTATTCGTATCCCAGCCTAAACCGACAACGACCTTTGAAAGTCCCGGATTTGTTTTTGTTAAATCTACTTTTTGTCCTTTTGCCAATGAAATTGCCATGTTTCATCCACTCCTTTTTTCTTTTATACGTATCGGCTGATAATATCTTCTAATCTCGTATCGTTTGTGCCTTCACCGATCGCCGCGAATTTCCACTCGCCGTCCTGGCGGTAGATTTCAGCCGTAATCAGGCTTGTTCTGCCGGCATAGTTGTCTTTTAAATTGTATTTGAGCATTTCTTCATTTTTAGATTGATTGACCACACGGATAAACGCATTTTGAATCATGCCGAAATCTTGTTTTCTTCTGACACAATCGTAAATATTAACGACAAATACAAGCCTGTCGATATTTGCAGGCACTTTCCCCAAATCTATCATAATTTGTTCGTCATCACCCGCACCGTCGCCTGTCAGGTTATCGCCTGTGTGTTTGACACCGCCGCAGCGGCTTTTCAGGTTGCCGAAATAGATGATATTTTTCTTATCGGTGAATTTGCCGTTTTCCAGCATCAATACTGAAGCGTCACAGTCGATATTGGGTCCGCCCCCGCCGAGCAGCTTTCCGAAAAAACCGCCTCCGCCGGATGAAACCGGGTCCCAGCCGAGACCGACCATCAATTTTGATAAGCCCGCTTTTCCTTTTGTTAAATCAATACGCTGACCTTTTTCTAAAGAAATCGCCACACGATTCACTCCTAATCATCAAGATGTGAATATAGTCACATTTATTTTTACGTACAAAGGGAAGATGAGTATGCCGTAAATTATTAATAGATACGTTTGTTATTATAGCAAAGTTTCATAAAAGTTAAGAATAATTGACGAAAATCCTCGAAAAAAACTTCCATATTTGATGTGTTTTTTGCAAATCATATGAATTGTGATTCTAAAACAAACCATTTGACGTGAGCGAGTCATTTTGCCTATTCTTGTGTCACATTCTAAAAAACAGACAGAAAGGAAGCGGCCTTTTGATTCATTTCAGCATACTTGACCAGGCACCTGTTTCTAAAGGAGAAAGCCCTGTGACAACTCTTCAGCATTCGGTTGAGCTGGCCGGATTAAGCGAACAGTGGGGATATAAGCGTTATTGGTTTGCCGAACATCACAGCACGAAAGGACTGGCAAGCACAGCGCCTGAAATCATGATCGCCCGCATCGCGGCACAGACAAACACGATTCGTGTCGGATCAGGCGGCGTGCTGCTGCCCCAGTACAGCCCGTTTAAGGTGGCCGAAACCTTTCGCCAGCTTGAAGCACTGTATCCAAACCGGATTGACCTCGGTGTCGGGCGTTCTCCCGGAGGCACGACAAAAACCCGTCTTGCGCTAACGGACGGGGTGAAAAAAAGCTTAACCGATTTCAACAGACAGCTGCAGGATGTCTCTTATTTTCTCACAGATTCGCTTCCTGGCGGGCATCCGTATGCCGGAATCAAAGCAGCGCCCCTTGTTGACACCGCACCGGAGCTATGGGTGCTCGGTCTCGGAGAAAACAGCGCAAGGCGCGCGGCGCATCAGGGGATTGGATATGTATTTGGGCATTTCATTAATCCCGAGCGAGGAGAAAATGCGTTTCACATCTATCGGGAAAGCTTTCGGCCGTCAGCTCACTTCTCGTCTCCGGCCGCACTGTTTACGATTTTTGTCATTTGCGCAAAAACAGATGAAGAGGCAGAAGAGCTGGCGTTAAGCCAGGATTTATGGCTACTTCGCGTCGGAAAAGGCTTGGACAGCCGCGTGCCGAGCATCGAGGAAGCAAAAACGCATTCCTACACAGAGTCCGATAAAAAGCTCATAGAAGAAAACAGAAAGCGAATGGTGATCGGTTCCCCAAACACTGTCAAACAGCAGCTTTTAGAGCTTACAGACCGCTATGAAACAAATGAAATCATGGTTCTGTGCAATGTGTTTGATTTCGAGGCAAAAAAGGAATCATATGAGCGGCTTGCCGGGCTGTTTCTCTAAAAAAAGCAGTTTTCCCGATGGAAAAACTGCTTTTTGCGTTACCCGCGGCTTTTTTTGCGCAGGGTTTCTTTTTTCATAAACATCCAAACGCCCTGAACCACAAATCCAATCAAAAGCAGAACGATCAAAAGCAGGGTAATAGACGGCCCTGGCGGCGTTCCGAGCTGATAAGATGATGTCAGTCCCATAAATACGCTGAATAACGAAATGAGCACCGCCGTAATAAATACCCACTTGAAGCCTTTTGCAATTCTGATAGCGAATGCTGCCGGCAATACGAGCAGGGCTGATACAAGAAGGACCCCAATGATCGGAATAATGACCGAAATCGCAAGCCCTGTCACGATACTGAATGACATCGACAGAACGTTTGTATTGATTCCTGATGTTTTTGCTGTTGCTTCATCAAACGTCAGCAGGTAGAGCGGCCTTTTGAGTACGATAAAATAAAGCAGGATCAGCAGTGTAATGATGCCGATAATATAGACCTGCTGCTGGTTGACTGTCACGAGCGATCCAAATAGGTATTGATCGATGCTCATAGTGGCGGCGCCTTTTGAAAGGCTGATTAAAAACATTGCGAAGGACAAACCAGCCGCCATTAAGATGGCAATGGACACTTCTGAATATGTCCGGTACGCCCGCCGCATGTATTCGATTCCGATTGCGCCGATGGTTACGACGACGATGCTCGCCGCGGTAATATTGGTGCTAAGGAAAAAGCCGATGGCCACACCCGACAATGAAATATGTGAAAGTGTGTCAGCCATTAAGGCCTGTCTTCTGAGAACGAGATACACTCCTAGTATCGGAGCCATGATGGCGATCATGCCGCCTGCTAGAAAAGCTCGTCGCATGAATTCCAAGTCAAACATTTCCATCCGCCTTTTTCTCCTCTCTCTAATCGAATCACTTTATCTAAAAATTGCTGTACTTCATTTTGTTCGTGAGTAACCATTACCACTGTGCGATTGTGATTTTTCACGAGATGGTGCATAAATTCGTAAAATCCTTTTCTGCTGTCGTAGTCAACGGCTGTTGTCGGTTCGTCCAGCATTAAGAGATCCGGATTGCTGGCAAGCATTCTCGCAATACAGATTTTCTGCTTCTGTCCGCCTGATAGGTCGCCGATTTTCCGATAGCGCAGCTCCCACATTTCCACCATTTTCAATGCTTTTTCCACTTCGATATGATCTTCTTCATTTAAACGTTTGAACCATTTCCCTTTTGTATAGCGGCCTGACTGCACAAGCTCCAGCACCGTGCTCGGAAAGCCGGCATTAAATGAGGAAATTTGCTGCGGCACATACCCGATGGTTAGGCGTTTTCCTTCTGCATTCTTTTTGCTGATCGTCACTGTGCCTTCCCACGGTTTCAGCATGCCGAGCATTACTTTCATAAGCGTCGATTTAGCGGCGCCGTTTGGGCCCGTTATGCCGACAAACTCACCGCTTTCTATATCAAGTGATACTTTATCCAAAACAGGCGTATGGGAATAGCCGAAAACGATATCTTTCAATGAGACGAGATTCATGTCAATCTTCCTTTCTCACAAAGAAATAGTGTGCACCCTCCGGCGCACACTATCTTATGATTAATCTAATAGTGAATCTTTCAGGGCATCGAGGTTTTGTTTCATAATGTCGATATACCCTAACCCTTTATCTTGTTCTTCCTTGCTTAAGCCTTCCAGTGTATTCAACACTTCAGTCTTCGCGCCAAGTTCATTGGCCAGCGTATCTGCTACTTTGGAGGATGCAGCCTCTTCAAAGTAAATGACATTGATGTCATGTTCTTTGGCATACGTTTTTAATTTCGCTAAGTCGGCTGCGCTCGGTTCTTGGTTAGGCGAAAGGCCTGCAATCGGAACCTGCTTCAAACCGTATTCTTTTGCCAAATAGCTAAAAGCTGTATGCTGTGTGATGAATTCTTTCTTCGCCGCTTTTTTTACGGTTGTACGATATAGTTTATCAAGATCCTGCAGTTTTGCAATATATTCTTTACTATTTTTCTCATAGTATTCTTTGTTATCCGGGTCCTGCTTGACAATTTGCGCCGTAATATTTTTTACTTCTTGCTGCGCAAGAACAGGGCTGAGCCATACGTGAGGGTCCATTTCATGGCTGTGGCTGTGCTCATGCTCCTCGTGGTCTCCGTGCTCTTCGTGCTCACCATGCTCTTCATGCTCTTCGTGTTCTTCTTCAGAGCCTTCCATTAAATCAATGCCTTTGCTCGCATTAACGAAAACGGCATGGTCTTGGCCCATGCTTTTTTCAGCGGACGGAACCCAAGTTTCCATGTATTCACTATTATAAACGAACAAATCAGCATCCTGAATGTTGGCAATGTCTTTCGGTGTCGGTTCCCAATCATGCGGTTCAATGGATGATGGAATGAGCAAGTCAACCTCAGCTTTGTCTTTTACGATTTGTTTTGTAAAATCATACATCGGGTAGAAGGTTGTGGCAATGTGCAGTTTATCACTCTTTGAATCCTCCGCCCCTTTTGATGACGAGGTATTGCCGCATGCTGCTACCAATAAAAAGCATGCTGCCATCACAAACAAGCCGCTCCATTTTTTAAACATATCTTATATCCCCTCTTTTTCAGTAACTTTAAATCAAAATGATAACGATTTTGTAATCCTCTATCATAATAAACCGAAGTCATTCCGTTTTGCAAGCGTAAATTTCATTTTGATGTTATTCTTTCCGTCTATAGCGCTACTATATGTACGTAAAAAACCCGGCTGAAAATGCCGGGCTGAGTCATTTGATTGAATTGTCCAGAAGATACACCCTGCTTTCATAAGGCTGAAACACCATTTCATCAGCAAGGTCACCGTTGTTTTTATAGTTGCTGAGAAGCAGGGAGGCCTGAAACTTGCCGCAGCTCTTAGGCCACCTGAAAACAGCTTGCTCTTTTGAAAAGTTATTCACCGACAAGAGCTGTTGTTTGCCATTTTCTCTCATGTACACAAACAGCTGCGGATCATCCGGAAGCAAAAGTTCATAGCTTCCTTTGATGAGATCGGCGTACTGCTTTCTCAGGCTGATCAGCCTTTTATAATAGGTTAAGATGGAATCAGGGTCTGCCTGGGCTTCCTCCACATTGATGGACGCAAAGTTCGGGTTGACCTTCAGCCAAGGCGTGCCGTCAGTAAATCCGGCATTTTTGCCGCTGCTCCACTGCATTGGCGTCCGGGCGTGATCCCGGCTTTTGGCTAAAATTGACCTCATCACTTCTTCTTGATCATTGCCTTGTTCAAACACCCGTTTATGATACATATTGATCGTTTGGATATCTTTGTAATCCTCAATCCGGGTAAACGGCGCGTTTGTCATCCCGATTTCTTCTCCCTGATAAATATACGGCGTTCCCTTCATGAGATAAAGAACGGTGGCGAGCATTTTCGCAGATGCTTTACGGTATTCCCCATCGTCTCCGAATCTGGACACAATCCGGGGCTGGTCATGGTTGCACCAATACAAAGTATTCCAGCCTTCATGTTCAAGCTTCTTTTGCCATGTGGTCAAAACCGACTTTAAATCAGAAAGCTCAAGGGGCTTCAGATCCCAATGTTCTTTTCCGGGCTGCTGGTCAAGCTCCATATGCTGAAAGTGAAAAATCATATTCAGCTCATGCTCATCAGTCCCCGTATATTTCAGTCCTTCCTCCGGTGTGACACTGCCAACCTCCCCGACAGACATCACATCGTACCGGGAAAATACTTCATCTGTCATTTCTTTTAAATAGTCATGAATTCGTTCGCCATTTGGCTGGAAAGGCTTCGGCTCTGCCTGCTGTTTGAGATAGTCCTCATACGAAGGAAGATATTCTTTCTTCGAAATGAGATGGAGCTGATCAATGCGCAACCCGTCGACCCCTTTATCGAGCCAAAATCTCATCATGTCAAACACCGCTTGGCGCACCTCGGGATGTTCCCAATTTAAATCAGCTTGTTTGACGGCATTCATGTGGAGATAATATTCTCCCGTATGCTCCTCGTATTGCCAGACCGGGCATCCGTAGTCAGACACCCAGTCCGTCGGCGGGCCGTTCTTTATGCCGGGGCGCCAATAGTAATAGCTGCGGTATTTGCTGTTTTTGTCCAGCTCAGCTTCTTTAAACCAAGGATGCTCCACCGAAGTATGATTTAACACAAAATCCATCACCAGCTTTAATCCGCGCTGGTGCACCTGATCAAGCAGCTCGTGAAAATCGTCCATCGTTCCGTATGAATCCATAATCGTCCTATGGTCCGTCACATCATAGCCGAAATCAACATTAGGAGAAGGATAAATCGGGCAAATCCAAATCACGTCTGCTCCGAGTTCCTTTATGTAATCAAGGCGGGAAATCAATCCCCGCAAGTCCCCAATTCCATCTCCATTGCTGTCTTGAAAGCTTCTCGGATAAATTTGATAGACCACCGCATCCTTCCACCAGTCTGTTTTCATCCCGCAATCCCCCTGTTTTGTTCTATTCAAACTGAGACGGATAGAGTGTCATCCCGCCGTCGACGAAGAGTGTGGTGCCCGTTACATAACTCGCTTCCTCAGATACGAGCCAAGCCGCTGCTGCCGCCACTTCTTCCGGCTTTCCGAAAGTGTTCATCGGAATTTTTTTCAGCTGTTTTTGCCTGTTTTCCTCTTCTTTTGTATCAATATTTGATTCTGTCGCTATAGTGCCGGGCGCTATCGCGTTGACGCGGATTCCTTTATCCGCATAATTGAGTGCCAGCGTTTCTGTCATCATCTTGATGCCGCCTTTGGATGTGGAATACTGAACGTTTACGGGGCGCGGGATCTGCTGGTGAACGCTCGAGATATTCAGTACATTGCCTTTGATGTTGTTTTTCATCATGTGGCTAAGCGCTGCTTTGGCTCCCAGAAAGGTTCCTGTAACGTTGACATCAATGACTCTTTGCCAATCTTCAAGACTCATCTCATGCGGCATAGCCTCCGTGCCGTTAAAACCCGAGTTGTTCACCATGACATCGAGCGTGCCGAAATGTTCTAAAGCGGTGTCCATGAGCGCCTGAATCCCTTCTTCTTTTGACACATCCGCCTCAACTGCGACAGCTTTCCCTCCGTTATCCTTAATGATGTCCACCGTTTCATCGGCACCAGAAGGGTCACTGTGGTAGTTCACAACAACATTCATTTTCTCCAGTCCAAACCGTTCCGCAATGGCTTTTCCGATGCCTTTTGAAGAACCTGTCACAATCGCTGTTTTTCCGGTTAAATCTTTAAACATAAACGATATCCTCCCCTGATTTTCTATTATGCAGTGGAAAATACCCTATTTTTCCGGGTTGAAAACAGCATAAAAAAAGCAGAGAACAGAAATGTTCTCTGCCTTTTCTATTGAAAACGCTGCTCAGCAAGCTTCTTTTTAATATCCATCAATCTGCGGTAAAAGAAAGCGGCAGACTCATAACGTTCTTGCTGATTGAAATGTTCCGCTGTATCATGCAGCAGTTCTTCTGCATCTGCAAGAAGCTGGCGGGATTCCAGCAGGTCAAAGCATTCTTCAAGCACGTTCCGGTCGCCGCTGCCAAGATAGAGCTCATGAATAAGGCGGAATTTCGTCAAGTACATGTCATCTTCCCATTCAGCAGCGCTCTTGATCCCGCGGTCATACGCCTCTGTCGCTTTTCCGTATTTCCCCTGTTTACAGTAGATATGGGTTAGTGAAAAAACGGATTGAACGGCCTGCTGAAAGCTGTGCTCCTCAAAAATGGCGGCGGCTGTTTTGATATAGCCCTCCGCTTCATTAAAATCTCCTAGACTGTACTTACAGTTTCCGACATTATAATGGGCTGCAGCGATCATATACGCTTCTTCAAGCTGCCTTGCATGATCTAAGGCACTGCACAAGTGTGTGAGCGCCTTTTCATAATGATAGACGTCTGTCAGATTTCCGGCGATAATGAACTCACACTGTACGCGGCGGCGGCCGTACAGCTCATATTTCGTATAGATATCAAGCGCCTGGCTTGCATAATTCATGGAAAAATACGTTTGTTTGATGTGATAATACACTTCTGCAACCTTAAAAAGAAACTCGGCTTTTTCGATTTCATCCTCGACATACTCGAGCTTTTCCTCGGCATGTTTGTAATGGTCAATGGCTATGATAAAATTTTTCTGCTTAAATTCGTACATCCCTCTGAAATAATAAAAGTAGTATTCCAATAAGCCTGTGAGTTTTTGCTGATTGCTTTCAATTTCGTTCAGCATATCAGAGAACGGAGGCTTGGTGTCGCTGTCTTTCACCGGCATCAGCTTATCCAGCATGATTCGATGCCGGAATTCCATCAAAGAAAAATATAATAGCAAGTCCTGATTTTCTTCCATGTCTTCTAAATCGTATTCGATCTCCTGCTTTAACACTTCTGCTTGATCTGCTTCAAATGCGCGAATGAGCTTGTACCATTCGTTTAGCTTTACTGCTACTTCCTCAGATGGAATTTTTGCTCTCATCGGTCTGCCTCCTTCCTCCAGATACTATTTATGTTATATTTTATCATAGCTGTTCTCTTTTAGAGAGAGTCAATCGCTTAAAAGCGAAAACATTCAGCACATCATGAGAAAGTGAGACCGATATGAAATTATCCGCAAAAATTTCTGTTATCTTATGTATTCTGTTTCTTCTTGATCTGTGTTTTAGCTATATACGAAACGAATGGCATTCTCAAAACGCTCTCCAGGATATGCCTGTCCCTTCGGATCTTCATCCGATTGTGAAACAAAATGCCGAGGCCCTCAAGGCCGCAGCAGCGAATAAAGGCATTCACATTGTCATTACAGAAGGATTTAGGTCCTTTGAGGAACAAGACGAATTATATAAACAGGGACGCACAAAAAAAGGGAATATTGTCACCTATGCAAGAGGAGGGGAATCGTATCATAACTATGGTTTAGCCATCGATTTCGCCCTGCGAAAAAAGGATGGCAGCATCATTTGGGATATAGAATATGACGGCAATCAAAACGGTCAATCAGATTGGCTGGAGGTTGTCGAGATTGCCAAAAAGCTCGGTTTTGAGTGGGGCGGGGACTGGAAACGATTCAAAGACTATCCCCACTTGCAGATGATTCCTGACTAGACACCCTCACAGCCTTTTCTTTTTCCTTATGTTCGCATCAATATAGGAAGGATAAACCGGTTGATATACAAGCTTGTAATGCTGCACACTGCCTGCTGTAAAATCAGGCTGCCATACCAGCTTCACATCAAAAGCGGCTAAAAATGTTTCTCTCGCTTCTTGGGCTGACACATCCGGCCTGTGATTGATTGTTTGTAATTGTTCAGGATCAATATCCGGCGCCATAAAAGCATCTATCATTCCAGTTTCCGGATTGACAATGATCCGGGCAGCGCCGAACCTCAGCGGCACTCCTTTATACCAGACAGAGAAATGGTTTCGGACTCTCCCTCTTTCATCAATGAGGACGGGATTCGCTTTGAAAAACTCAGCCGCTCTAGGATAGAGCGCATACAAAAATTGAAGCGCTGTCCTTTGGCATTCTTCTATTGAGCATTGGCGTGTGGTCCGCTGTTCCATAAAAGAGATCGCTGCTTTTAATTTTCCTGTTCTTTTATCCGTTTTTATTTTGATTGTGTTTTTATTTCTCGTCTCAAAATAACTCCCTATGCTTAAATCCTTCCGCTCCGGCGCGTCTCCTTTGCGCCATGTGCTTCCCATTTCTTCCCCAAAGTCCTTTTCACTGACTTTCTGCATATCAGAGGTGAAGCCGAGCATGGTGTATATATCGATTTCGCCCGTGTTCTGAAGCGGCGGCAGGGGCGCCCCGTTTTCTATTCTCTCATCAGCGATATGCTGGTCGGGAACGATTTCGTCAACATCGGCGGGATAGCTGTACCCTGGCAGAATCGGTTCATACAATAACCTTGGTGCCTGTTCGCCGTCTATGACATCGTACATCAGCTGCAGGGACATTGTATTTACGTAATGCGACACAACCTTCTCTTTTGCTACAAATTCCTTAGGGACTTTGGCTTTATGCTCTTCTCCATAATATAAAAAATGGACAATCTGTCCGCTTCGTGTCATATCAATCAAAAAGCCTGAATTGGGAAGCGGTAGCCCCATTTCCATTTTGGCATATATAAAACGGATGTACTGCCCCCGTTCTTCCTTGCCCTGAAAATGAAATGTCATAAAGGTGCCGGGATGGTTGGCAGCAGCAAATTGAAGAGCCATCAGCTTCAGCTCGGCATCCGGGAGCTTTTTGTCCGCCTCGGAGCGAACGGTTGTTGAAAAGGTGAGCAAAGCGCCGTCATTTCCAAGTTCGATTGTAATATGCTTTTCAGGATCTTCAGGGTCCTTCCAGATGAAGTACGCCTGCCCCTTTTTCTTTTGGCCGTAATCTTCTATCTCAAGATCATAATGCGGCGGTACATTCCCGATCTCTTGCGCCTTCTTTTTCAGCTGTTTATTCACCAATGAAGTCATCCTTTCAAAAGAGTCTACGACAAAGAGAATCCTGTTTATTATATAAAAGGACCCTTCTTCATTTAAAGTGAAGAAAGGTCCTTTTCTATTATTGTCTTTATTCTCGAAGATTCTTTCTGTTACTTTCATCACACTTCATCTTCTATATATGCGGCATTTGTGCGGCTTTTCACTGTTTTACCATAAACTCATCACTGGCTCTCCTGTATGGGCTTCGATAAAACGCGGATACATCGGCTTGTAGACGAGCCGGTAGCTGTTTTCTTCATCATCTCGGTATTCCCTCTCCCAGCCAAGCTCAACTTTAAAATGCTGCCAGAAGATTGCCTTCGCCTGTTCTGCTGAAATGGCCGGAACCAGTTGAATGGGTTCCAGCTCCTTCGGGTCAATATCCGGCGCCATATAAGCGGTAATGTGTCCTGTCTGGCGGCTGACGCAGATTCTGGTCTGCCCAAACCGGAGCGGCACTCCATGACAGTGCGCATCAAATGTAAAACCAGCGACTGCGTTTTCCTCTTCATCCGGTTCGTCGTACCTGATCTTAAAATATTGATCGGCATTCGGAAATAAAGCAAATAGGAAGCGAATCGCGATTTTTTCGCACTCTGCCTCAGGTACTGTCAACGGCCCTTTTCTCTCCATAAACGACATGACACCTTCGAGTTTTCCGGTCTCTTTGTTATGGATGGTTTTCAGCATTTGATGAAACCGGCCTCGAAACCAGCTGTCCATGCTTTTATCCGCCGGCTCATATACAGGATCAGCCGGATTCCGCCAAACGGTTCCGATTCTCCCGTCTCCCAAATCGGCTTCCCGCTCTTTGACAAACTCTTTTTCGATGCCGATCATGCTGCCGAGATCAGCCTTTTCGTAAATGCCTTCGAATAAAGGGAGGGGAAAACTTTCACGCTCCCTGTCATCGTCATCAATCGCCCGTTCTTCTAGAACCAAATCCGCGGGTACGGTGATGGCTCTGCATTCAGGCTCATACACCAAATGCGGCTGATCGTCTCCGTTTTTGTAGACAGAGCGATGGAGAACCTCAAACAGGAGAGTGACATCTGCACTTTTCTTGAAATAAGCCAGTGCTTCTTTTTCATCTGCGACCCGTTCCGGTTTCATTATGTTCCCCGCTTTCCCGTAATACCGAAAGTACACCACCTCCCCTGATAAGGAGACATCAGCCATAAAACCGCTCATAGGAAGCGGCATCCCGTCTTCCATTTGAACATATGAAAACCTTACTTTATCATCATATGCCTCATCGTTTTCTTGACGGACGAAAGCATTCGGAGCCTCCGCATAATGAAAGTTCACGAACTGAATCAAGATATTTTCTATTTGGTCTTCAGACAGCTTCTCATCGCTTTCAAGCTCAACATCTCGAGAAAGTCCTTCCAGCTGTCCGTCGGGTCCAAGCTCTACGATGATCCCTTTGTTTTCATCCTGCGGATCTATCCAGCAAAAATACGCCCTTTTCTGTTCATCTCCATAGTCTTCAATTTCCAGTTTATACTGCTGCGGCACACGACCTATTTCCAGTGCTTTTTGTTTTAATTGCTCTTTTCTCACCAAGACAACCCCTTTCTTCGTTCGAATATCACTCTCTGAATGATCTGAAAGTAATAGTCTAAAATACACAAATTTCTGAGTTTACCAGTTTTACCAGAACATTTTTCACCAAAAATAGGTTGATGAACCTATTCAATATCAAAGCCAATAATCTTAAAATTAATCACGTTGTAACTTTTTATAGGTCCATTTATAACAAAGAAGGGCGGAGTTTCCAAAAAATCCGGTGAAAACCGTGAGAAAAGAACTGATTTTTTTGGTTATAAAATGCTATTCCATTCAAAAAGATCCATTTCTCAAAGACAAAAGACTCTCCCGCCCTAAACGATTTAAGGAGGAAAAAGAATGTTTCAGAAAAAAACGTACGCTGTTTTCTTAATTCTTCTGCTGATGTTGTTTACAGCAGCTTGTTCCGGAAGCAAAACAAGCGCAGAAAAGAAAGAGTCAGAAACAGAAAAAAGCTCAGATATAGCTCAAGTGAAAGTCAAAGATGTCTCTTATACACTGCCGTCTAAGTATGATAAGTCCACTTCGGATGGCCAGCTCGTGTTAAAGGTCAATGTCGCTGTGAAAAACACAGGGAAAGAACCGCTGAATGTAGACAGCATGGATTTCACTTTGTACCAAGATGATACCAAAATGTCTGACACAGACCCTGAAGACTATAACGAAAAGCTGCGCAGCAGCACGATTAACGCTGATAAATCAGTTGAAGGAAGCCTTTTCTTTGTGGTAGATAAAGGCGAGAAATACGAGCTTAACTATACGCCGGAATCTTACGGTGATAAAAAGCCAAAATCAATTACTTTCAAAATTAATGGAAAAGACAAAAAAATCCTTGCGACAGCAGACCAGCTCC
Organism: Bacillus sp. K7; assembly: GCF_053903245.1. Taxonomy (NCBI): domain Bacteria; kingdom Bacillati; phylum Bacillota; class Bacilli; order Caryophanales; family Bacillaceae; genus Bacillus; species Bacillus sp. K7. The sequence goes on along the minus strand of NZ_CP096406.1, from coordinate 293,948 downwards.
AAGACTCTGCCAAAGCACTATCGGCTTATGTTGATGTCCTTCTTTTCGGTAAAGACAACGCTGATTTCGAAAAAATCACCGGTGCCAACAAAAATGAAATTGTAAATGATTTCAACGAATCAGCCAAAGACGGGTATCTCTCAGCTTCCGGCCTTTCCAGCACATATGCGGACAGCAAAGCGCTTGATAATATCGTAAACGGCATTAAAGCGGGATTAAGCAAAAACTCTTCCATTCAGGCAAAAACAACTTCAATCTCAAAAGACGAAGCGATTGTTGAAGCCACAGTTAAACCTGTAGATGCATCTTCTCTTTCAGACCGCATCGAAGACAAAGTGAAAGACTACTACAGCAAAAATACTGGCGCAAGCTATGAGGATGCTGTGAAATACGCGCTTCAAGTATATCCCGAGGAATTCAAAAAGCTTGGGCCAGCTTCATCTGAAAAAACGGTTGAAGTGAAAATGAAGAAAAATGACATCGACCAATGGCAGCTTGATTTGGACGACTACAGAGCAGCGGAATTAGTCGAAGCATTCATCAAAGAATAAAACACCAAAGGAAATAGCCATCGCGGCTATTTCCTTTTTTATGTGAATATCCTGCTGATAAATTCCACTTCATCTTCAGTCAGTTCAATGTTCAAGGTTTCCAAGTTATCTTTCAACTGCTCCGGATGTTTAGCGCCTGGAATGATGGCGTCTATCGCTGGTCTCGTTAACAGCCACGCCAAGGCGACATGTGCCGTCTCCGCTTGTTTTTCCTCCGCCACCGCTTTCAGCTTTTCTACTTTTCTAAGATTGTGAATAAACGTTTCCCCCTGAAATTCCGGCTTATCCTTTCTGAAGTCATGAAAGACCGTATCCTTCGTGAATTTACCTGTCAGCAGTCCGGACGCGAGCGGAAAATAAGGAATAAAGGAAATGCCGTGTTTTTCACAGTATGGAAGAATCCCCTTCTCAGCATCACGCTGAATGAGAGAGTATTCTGCCTGGAAGACCTCCAAATAGCCGTCTGCATTAAATTCCTGCAGCTGCTGATCATCGAGGTTCGAAGCGCCGATCGCTTTGATTTTGCCCTCATCCTTCAACTCCTTCAGCGTGCCTGCCACCTCAGCGAGAGGGGTTTTGCCATCAGGGAAATGAACATAATACAAATCAATGCAGTCTGTTTTCAGCCGCTTCAGGCTCTTTTCCACTTCGCCGCGCAGAAACTCACGGCTGTTGTCTAATTCAATGCTGCCACCCGCTTCTTTATGGGCCCCTTTAGTGGCAATGATGAGCTCATTCCGCACGCCGCGTGACTGCACAACTTCGCCGATTAATTCTTCAGAACGCCCCAATCCGTATATAAAGGCGGTATCGATAAAGTTGACGCCGCCATCCAATGCTGTGCGCACCAAATCTTTCCCTGTCTCATCATTCAGATTTGGAAATAGATTATGCCCGCCGACCGCATTCGCGCCGAATCCGATCCGCTTCACCTGCAGCTTCGTCTTGCCAAGTGTACGTGTTTGATCCATTGTTCCTTCTCCTTTGAAACCAATTTTGATGAAAAATAGGGCAGGGTCACTTTCTGTATTAGATATCCTTTTTCTATTTTCCTTCTTTTTTCAGGATATACAAAAAGGAGAAAGTGTATTTCTCCTTTTGCAAGTTTATTTTGGCAGAACCCATTTATCCTTCAAGAAGAAGGCTCTGGCCAGTAAAAAGAATATGGCGATGAGCACGGCGATGGTTCCTGCCGTGTATAGAATGGCAGCTGGGTCAATTACCCCGAATAAAAGCTGTTTGAATAAAGCGTGCAGGTTCAGAAACGGGATGACAAAGTATGGTAAATCAAATTGGTTCGGTGCCTTGCTGAAGATGAAGAACATCGGGAACACAGGCAGAAAGACGACGAGAGACATATAGCTTTGCGCTTCTTTTACCGAGCTGGAAACAATGCTGATAAAAAGCTCCAGCGCAGAGATCAGCAATGCAGAAAGCACGATGATTATGGCAGAAGCGCCGAGCACGACCCACATATGATCTCCCAACTGGAAGGCGGTTCTTAAATTTTCTGTAAATAACACGGAGGACAAAATCAAAAACACCAGAGATAATACGCCTGAAGCAATTCCAAAAGTGGAAACCGCCAGCCACTTGCCGACCAGCACTTTGTTTCTGCTGACTGGCGTCAACAGCAGCGCCTCAATCGATTTCCGATCCTTTTCCCCAGCCATGATATCAAGAGCAATCGGCATTGCGCCAGAAACAATAGATGTAAGGATCAGCATGGGCAGAATGGCAGAAATCATAATAGCGGAATCCCCTTTCTCCTCATCCGCTTCCTTTTGCTGAATCGTAAATGGCTGAATCACCGATTGATCAATGCGCTTATTTGTTAAACGTTTCTGCACAATTTCATTTTTGTACTGATCTAAAGCAGACTGCACAAGCTGCATGGCACTTAACGAGCCTTGATCGATTGAATTGCCGTAAATATCGATCTTAAAAGGTGTCATGCTGTTGACATATGAGTCGAACTCTTTCGGGACGTTCAGGTACACATCTGCTTTTCCGTCATCAACCGCCTCTTCAGCCTTTGGAAACGTTTTTACGCTGATCTCGTCAATTGCATTAAGCTTGCTTTCCAGTGCTGGCGGCAGCGCATGGCCGACAGCCAGCGTGTACTCCTCTCCTTTGTCGGACAGTATGCTTTCATAAAAGAAGACAAGCCCAAGCATCGTAATCATCGGCACTAAGATTGTGAGTAAAAGCGTTTTTCTGTCGCGAAAAGCGTCGATCATTTCTTTTTTATAAATATGGCTCAGCATTTAAGAAATCCCCCTGACAAGCTTAGACATAAAGATGTAATTCAAATCCTTGCTCCGCTCGCTCTCGTATAAAGATTCAAGCGTTCCCCGGTAAATTACCTCTCCGCTGTGAATCATGATGACACTGTCACAGAGCGCCTGCACTTCCTCCATAATGTGGCTTGAAAACAGAATGGTTTTTTGTTCTCTTTTCAGCTGCTGGATGAATTCGCGGAAGATGTTGCTTGATGTAATATCAAGCCCTGTTGTCGGCTCATCAAATAAAATGATGTCCGGATCGTGAATCAGTGCTCTGGCAATGGCAACTTTCTGCCTCATGCCTTTCGAAAAACCGCCCACTCTCCTGTTCATATAATCGCGCATGCCGAACCGTTTCGATAAATCTTCTATTCTTGCTTTGATTTCATGGCGGTTTAACCCGTACAGCCGGCCGAAATATTGCAAGTTTTCTTTAGCGGTCATCCGGTCGTAAAGTCCGGTTTCCCCTCCGAATAAGACGCCGATTCTTTTTTTTACCTCGGCCGGCTGCTTGACCGTGTCAAAGCCGGCTACAGTGATAGCGCCCTGTGATGGTTCAAGCAAGGCAGCAATCATTCTCAGCATCGTGGTTTTGCCGGCACCGTTTTCCCCGAGAATCCCGACGACTTCTCCTTTTTGAATGGTTAAGCTTACATCTCGCACCGCTTTGACTACTTTTTTCTTATCATGAAACCTGCGGCTGCAATCGGTCAGTGTAATCATGTCATGATCTCCCTTTTCGTTATTTCTAGTAATGACTATATACGAAATGATGGATTTGTTGGATAAAGTTGTCGCGAAGAGTTCTTTTTATGTCGTGAAATGGGATAGAATAAAGATGATTCTATGTAACTAGGGGAATGATAATGGTAAAAGTCGGACTTGTCGATGATTATCGAGTAGATTTAGAGAAACTGGAAGCGATCGTATCTAGAATACAGGATGTCGAAATGGTCTTTTCGACCGATTCAGCGGAGGAGGCCTACAGGCGGGTGAAGAACGGAGACATTGATCTGCTGCTTGCCGATATCGAGATGCCTCATATGTCTGGTTACGAGCTTGCTGATTTGATCAGATCCCATTCGCTTGATGTGGATGTGATTTTCGTGACCGGAAACGGCGGCTATGCAGTCCACGCCTTTGACCTGAACGTCCATGATTATATTATGAAGCCGTACCACGCCGACAGGCTGAAGGCTTCTTTCGACCGTTATGCGAAAAAGAAAACGGAAACGAGCTTGAATGGGCGGATTTTGATCAAGCAAAAATCTGAGATGCACGTCCTGCAAAAGAAGGATATCATTTTCGCAGAACGGACAGGACGCTCGACGACGATTGTGACAACCGCCGAAGAGGTGCAGACATATCAAACATTAAATGATATTAAAGGCGACCTGCCTGAAAAAGATTTTCTCCGTTCACACCGTTCCTTTATTATCAACATTCATTACATAAAGCATTTTTCGGCTTATACAAAGCATTCGTTTACGGTTGCTTTTGAGGGAACGCCTAAAAAAGCGATGATCACCAAGCAGCAGCTTGATTATTTTCAAAACTACTATTTTTGAGGAGTTCGGAACGTGATTACCTTCTTTCAATGTCTTTGCTTGTTTTCATTTAGTTTCATATTTTATCTGGGAGCTGCTGCTCTATCGAACAGTATGGCTGTCTCTTTGCTCTCAGCTGCTTTAGGCGCGGCGGCGGCAGGTTTGTACCTCTGGAAAACGAAGCGGATGTGGAATCGCTGTTCTCTCCAGCTTTGTTCGTGGATTGCCGTGATTCAGGTGATGTCAGCGGCAGCTGTGCTGATCGGCGCTCCCATACTGCCGATATTGTTTTTGATTGTGATATTTGCAGCGTGTGAGGCGGTCCGTATCGAACAGTCTGCCTCGTTGGCTGGGCTTTCTGATCAAATTGATAAACTGACGCAAGCTGAACAGCACGCCAATCGAATGCTGATGGATGTCAGAAGCCGGAATCACGACACGATGAAGCATATAGCAGCGATCCGTTCAGCGAAGTCTCATGCAGATACACAAGCATATATCCAAATCTGGTCGAACCAGTACAGTCAATATGACCGTTTTTTGAAAGGAGAGAATGCGTATGTTGCAGGGGTGCTATATGATTTTCTTGAAAACGCACATGCTTCAGGCGTGAAGGTTTCGCTGCATATGCATACACCGCTTTCTTCACTTCCATTTTCATCCGCTGATCAAGTCAGCATGATCGGGAACGTATTGGAAAATGCGCTCGACAGCGCGGCGGAGGCCCGAGAAAAAGCGGAGATTAAGCTGGAAACCTCGCTGCGCAGCGGGCTTTATGTGCTCATTTGTGAAAACAGCACGCCCGGCATGGACCAAAAAGTGCTCGACACACTGTATCAATCATTTGGCCGTTCAACGAAAAGCGGCGCTCATAAAGGCATGGGCACGTATATCATTCAAAAACTGGTGAAAAGCGCTTCCGGCAAATTGGATTTTACCTACCGCCACCCTGTCTTCCGGTTAGAGATCAAGATTCCGTTCCAGAAATAAAAAAACCTTGAAAAGCCCGGCTTTTCAAGGTTTTTTCGTTAAGATGATAATGCTTGCGCAAAACGATCCGCTTCATCTTGCAACGTGCTTTCAATTTCTTTGTAGCGGCTGGAAATCGTTGATGCGCTGACGCCGTATTTTTTCGCCAATTTGGCTTGAGATACGGACACGCCGTTAAGAGAAATCGCATTCACATAATATTCAACTGCCGCTGCAAAAGCTTCCGGCTTTCTGATGACCGGTGATTTTTTCTCGCAGAATGTTTTCCAAATGTCAATAACAGCCGGAATTAGTTCAGTCGGATACTCATCTCCGCTCATGCCTTCTTCGATAGCCGCAGCTGTTTCTTTCTCCAAGTCGTTTGCCCACTCAACATTGCTTTCTGCCGCTGCCTCTGCTTGCGGCTCTTCATCCTTCTCCGCTAACAGCGCGAATAGAACGCTGTTGAATTCTTGCTTCATGAAGTCCTCAGGCGTTTTGCCACTTTTCACAGCGGCATCCGCATATTTCTTCACCTTGCTGATCAGCGCTTCGGTTCTCTTCACCGGGAAGATCGTGAACTGCATGAAGAATTCCGCTTTTTCGGCCTCATGGATTGGGTATCCGAGAATCAGGCTTCCCACTGGCGGTAAGTCTTGATTGTTGGCGTCCATTTCTACTTCGAATTGTTTTGTCGTAATGACATCCTCAAAGTGAATGACACCTTCTTTCAAGTCTTGCAGCAGCAATAACGCAGGCGTCATGCTCTTCCATGATTCCACGATGTCACGCGTTTTCGGACGAGTGATCGAATCGCCTTCTTTCTGAAGATAATCTTCGAAAATGGTCTTTTCACCAGCAAGAGGGTGGAAGAAGATTCCCCAGATCCCTAAATTAAATACGCTGATATCTTTCGTCTGTCTGTCCATAGCAGAAAGAAATTCATGCTGGTTGATAAATCCTGACATGCTTTCTCTATGTACTGTGAAGGCAAACTCCACTAGGTCTTCCTGAATTTGTTTTGCTTCTTTTGCCGCTAGTTCTGTCGGGAAGTCGACAACTTTACTTCCGCAGCATTTTTTATATTTCTTGCCGCTGCCACAAGGGCAAGGAGCATTTCGTTTCACTTTTCCCACAATAAACCCTCCGAATTCTGTTGTAACTTTTCTATTTTAACAAAAATAACTTCTGAGGGCTTGGTTTCGGACTAAAAAAGAATTTGGTAATATGAAAAGCTTGGCGATCATGTCTATTCACCTATGATATTTTAACTATTTTTCGTGATTTAAGACTTATAACCTATTCCATCTAAAGGCCCTTCTTTTTTACAATCATTAGGTGTTTATCAAAATGTAAGGAAGTGTTTATGTTGGAACCAGCTGGTTTTATGCTGCGCGCCTGCGCTTTACTACTTGATGTGATCATAGCAGCCGCAGTGATTGTGGCATCCGGATTTACGTTTGACGATGGGTCCGCCGGCGTCATTGTTACCGCCATATTGGTGTTGCTTGTGTATCCATTGCTGATGCCGCTGACAAATTGGAAGGGTACACTCGGAAAAAAAATCATCGGGCTGCAAATTGTGAGGGACGAAACCTACGAGAAAATCACCCTCCCACAGGCTATTGCCCGTTATATGATCGCTTGGGTGCATGTGTTCTCCCGCCTGATCTATTTAACAGCCGCCTTTACGAAGAAAAAACAAGCCGTTCATGATATGGCTGCGAAAACCATTGTGCTGAAAGCAGAATAACCTTGAAGAATAGACATTCTTCAAGGTTATGTTTCTTATTAGTTCGTATTTTGGCCCCCGCCGTTGAGCCCTTCTTTAATCAGGCTGTTGACTTGGCTGCTGTATAGAAGCCCGATGTGGCCAACACCATGAATTTGAACGTTTTTGGCACCGTCTAATTTTGACAAGTAATTCATGACAATCATATCGGCACTGCTGTAAATGGATGTGTACAAAATCTTTTGATTAGGATCTGTTCCCGGAAGCGCCTTGCCTGTCGTCAAACGATTCGCTCCGCCAAGCGTTACGACGTTTTCAATTTTATTTCCGCCGTCCAGATTTTTTATGTAATAAAGTGTGTTCGCGCCCCCCATGCTGTGAGCGACAATATCCACTTTTTTCGCACCTGTTTCGTCCAACACCTTTTTCACAAAACGTGATAATACAGGGCCATTGTTATAATTCGTGCCTGTCTTGTCCCAAAAATCAACTGCATACAGCTTGCTTCGTGACCAGCCTTGAGAGACAAGATAACTCTTGATTCCCGAAAAATTGTATGATGCTCCTCCAATACCATGTACCATAACAACAGGATTGTGTTCAGCAGCCTTTGCTGACGGCTGCACCGCAAACAGCGATGTAACTGACAGCGCCAAAATTGTTACAAGTGCAACGAACTTACTTTTTACAAATTTCATAATTTCCTCCTTTTTTTGTAACAAATTCTTCAATTATATTACGTTACCAAATTAGTTAGGTAAAGGGTAATTTTACCTTATTTTTAAAGAGATTTTAAGGTTCGGAGAGAGAATATTTTCCTATTTTCGTTTTAAAATATAAATATTGACAATCTCATTGCCGTTTTTGAGGTCATTCATTTTTGTACTCACGACCAATCAAATGAAGAAAGGTTTGAACTTCTCGTTGAATATACTAAAGGGTTTTGTGTTTGGGGCTTTAGGGGCGTTATTCATGGCAAATATAAAAGAACATTTTTCTTTCACAGTGACAATCATCGTTTTAGTTGTTGTGATGACAGCAGCTTTCATTTTTGATGGTGTGTGGAACAGGCATAAAAAAAAGAGAGAAGGAGAATAATCCTTTTCTCTTTTTGATTTGGTTTGATTTTCGTCTTTGGGTTTCGTTCATTTCGTGGAGTATCCAGCTGCTAATAAAAAGACAATGGCAAGTAGATAAGCTAGAATCCCTTGGTGAAATACGTATATTGAAATGACATGAGATGCTGCGGCAAGAAGGATGAGGATCATTGTATATCTATTGAATCGCAAATGAGGGAGACCTCCCTTATCGGTTTCTTACATCATTTTATCATTAGCAAATTCAAAGATAAAGAAAGCTAAAAGGACCCAGAGACCCTTTAATTTTTGTTTTTCATACAGTCAATTTCTCTTGACAACTGATGATTGAATCAAGATAATAGACCAGTCACTATATTTTTATTTTTGATTGCAATTCAGTGAGGTGGGAATGTGATGAGTTATGGAGATTCCCGTGAGAAAATTCTTTCAGCAGCTACCCGGCTATTTCAGCTGCAGGGGTATTACGGCACGGGGCTGAGCCAGATTATAAAGGAAAGCGGCGCGCCTAAAGGCTCTCTTTATTACCACTTTCCGGGCGGTAAAGAACAACTCGCGATCGAAGCGGTGAATGAGATGAAGGACTATATCCGTCAGAAAATCGCGGACTGCATGGAAGCCTGCACCGATCCGGCGGAAGGCATTCAATCCTTTTTGAAGGAGCTCTCCTGCCAATTTTCATGTACGGAAGACATTGAAGGCTTGCCTGTCGGCTTGCTTGCGGCTGAGACGTCATTGAAAAGCGAATCATTGAGGGAAGCCTGCCATGAAGCCTACAAAGAGTGGGCCTCTGTGTATGAGGAAAAACTGCGGAAGGCGGGCTGCAGCGAGAGCCATGCTAAGGAAGCCAGCACCGTGATTAACGCGATGATTGAAGGCGGTATCCTTCTATCATTGACGGCAAAAAACAGCACACCGCTCCTTCATATCTCCAACCGCATACCCGCCCTGCTGAAGAGATAAAAAGAGACATACTTATATAAGCCGAATGAATACATTCAGCTGACAGAGAGGGGAAATGATTTTGGAAACAGCAGCTAAAGCATCTCCGCAATACAAAGTGATGCCGATTATGACTTCCTTGCTGTTGGCCGGTTTTATCGGCATGTTCAGTGAAACGGCACTGAATATCGCGTTAACCGATCTTATGAAGGAATTAAATATTACAGCAGCAACCGTTCAATGGTTGACGACAGGCTACCTGCTAGTGCTTGGTATCCTCGTTCCTGTATCAGGCCTGCTCTTGCAGTGGTTCACAACAAGACAGCTTTTTACCGTGTCACTGATCTTTTCAATTGCAGGCACCTTGATCGCGGCGCTTGCGCCCAGCTTCCCGTTTTTATTAGCGGCGAGGATCGTTCAGGCTATTGGAACGGGGCTTTTATTGCCGCTGATGTTTAACACGATTTTGGTGATTTTCCCGCCTCATAAACGAGGCGCGGCGATGGGGACGATCGGACTTGTCATTATGTTTGCACCCGCCATCGGCCCGACTTTCTCCGGATTGGTTCTGGAGCATCTCAACTGGCACTGGATTTTCTGGATCTCTCTTCCGTTCCTTGTGCTGGCCCTTGTTTTCGGTCTCGCATACATGCAAAATGTATCTGAGATTACAAAGCCGAAAATTGATATATTGTCTATCATCCTGTCCACGATTGGTTTTGGCGGCATCGTGTTTGGATTCAGCAACGCGGGTGAAGGCTCCGGCGGATGGTCCAGCCCGACTGTTATCGTCTCGCTGATTGTCGGCGTTGTCGGTCTTATCCTGTTTTCAATCCGCCAGCTGACGATGAAGCAGCCAATGATCAACCTCCGTGCGTTCAAATATCCGATGTTTATTTTGGGCGTGCTCATGGTGTTCATTTGCATGATGGTCATCCTGTCCTCTATGCTGCTTCTGCCGATGTATTTGCAAGGCGGCTTAGTCCTGACGGCATTTGCCTCTGGCCTTATTCTCTTGCCGGGCGGCATTTTAAACGGATTTATGTCCCCTGTTACAGGCCGTCTGTTCGACAAATACGGACCGAAATGGCTTGTCATCCCGGGATTTGTGATTGTGACTGTTGTCCTTTGGTTCTTCTCAAACATCACAACCACTTCAACGGCTGTGATGATTATCATCTTGCACACCTGCTTGATGATCGGAATCTCTATGATCATGATGCCTGCGCAGACAAATGGTTTAAACCAGCTTCCGCCTGAGTTTTATCCAGACGGCACCGCCATCATGAATACGCTCCAGCAAATGGCGGGCGCTATCGGAACAGCTGTTGCGGTCAGCATTATGGCTGCGGGCCAGCATGATTATATGAGCACAGTCAAAAATCCCGCCGATCCGGCAGTCATCCCGCAGGCTTTGACAGCGGGCATACAGCACGCGTTTGTGTTTGCGATGATTGTGGCGATTATCGGTTTAATTGGCGCTTTCTTTTTGAAGCGGGTGAAAGTTGATCATTAATATGGAAAGCCCCTGATCTCAAGGTCAGGGGCTTTTGTTTGTTTACATGTGCCGCAATCAGCGCGCGGAGAAAACCGCCGCGATTTCATCAATCGCATGGCGCAATTCATCCTTCGTGTTGTAAAAGTGGGGAGCGAGACGAATGAGAGTGTCCCGCGGCGCGCAAATCACTTTTTTCTTCTTTAGCAGCGCCGCCGTTTCAGATGCCCGCTCATCCCAGATCGCGACTATACCCGGCTGATCCCCCGCTGGTGCCGCCGCCAGCTGCAGGCCTTTATCAGCAGCATATTGACATGCATCAGCACAGATCGTTTTCACATGCTCCCGGATGCGGGAAACTCCGATATGGTTCAGCAGTGATAAAGCCGATGCCGCGGCGTATACACTGATAAAAGCAGGAGTGCCTGTTTGAAAACGACGCGCGCCTGTGGCATAAGCCGCATCAAATCCGTTCCTGCCAAACCAAGCTGATGACTTCGGCTTCAGTGCGTCCGCAAGCTCCTTTCTCACATAAAGAAATGCCATTCCCGGTATGCCGAGCAAATACTTCCGGGTGCCCGCCGCCAGCATATCTACGCCCCACTCCTTCACATCAATGGGAATGTGCCCCGCTGATTGATAAGCATCCACAAATAACAAAGAACCCTTTTTCTTAGACATCTCTGCGATCGCTTTTACATCCTGAACAAAGCCGTCCCGATAATGAACGTGCGGAACACACGTCAGCACTGTTTCATCTGTGATATCTTTTTCATATTGTTTGGGGTGCAATCTACCGTCTATTGTTGGAATGACAGATACGGTATAATCGGATTGCGCCTGCCAAACATGGGACACCGCCGGAAAATCCATCTCCGTATACACAACATGCTTCTTTCGAAAACCAGATAAAGACGATGCGACAGAGACCAGCGCATCAGAAACTGACGGCACAATCGCAATTTCATCCGGTCCAGCCCCTATCAGCTTTGCAAACTCGTTTCTCGCACTCTCTGTTTTTTCGATTGCTTCATTCCAGTTCGTTCCCATAAGCAACAGGCTGTCATGATAGTCTTTGATCGCCCTTGACACAGGCTCTGCCAACGCGCTCTGAGAACAGCTGGCAAGCATCGTATGTGTCTGCACAGTTGGGAACAGCTGGCGATACTGCTGCGGCAAATGCTCCATTGTGATTCACTCCTTTCTATTATTTTGGTGAAAAACCCAAAAATAAACAATAGAATAAAAGAAAAAAGGAGATGGGAAGATGAGAAAAAAAGTGCTGATCACAGGCTTTGACCCTTTTGACAAAGAAAAAGTCAATCCATCATGGGAAGCGGCGAAACAGCTGAATGGCTTCGAGACAGATGAAGCCATCATCACAGCAGCACAAATTCCGACTGTCTTTAAAACCGCTTTGGACACTCTGCGGCAAGCTATTCAGAAGCATCAGCCGGATATCGTGATCTGCGTTGGCCAAGCCGGCGGACGGATGCAGATCACGCCGGAACGGGTCGCGATCAATCTCGCAGACGCGCGCATCCCCGATAATGAAGGCCAGCAGCCGATTGATGAAGAGATTTCTCCAGGCGGGCCTGCCGCATACTGGACCGGGCTTCCCGTGAAAAGGATGACTGAGAAAATGAAGGAAAACGGCATACCAGCCGCTGTTTCTCATACGGCGGGCACATTTGTATGCAACTATTTGTTCTACGGGTTAATGGATCACATTAGCCGGACATCTTCACACATTCGCGGCGGATTTATTCATATTCCTTTCATTCCTGAACAGACCATCGACAAAACAGCGCCGAGCCTCAGCCTGGACACGATTGTCCGGGCATTGAGAATCGCCGCTGTTACGGCCGCACAATATGATGAGGATTTGAAGTCACCCGGCGGTACGCTGCACTAAGCGGCCGCCGTTTCGCTTGTCAGTCTCTTTTTGTAAACAAACGCCGATAAGGTGACACTCACTTCAAACAGGACAAGCAGCGGAATCATGACGAGAAAATCAGAAATGAAATCAGGCGGTGTAATCAATACGGACACGACGATCAGCAAAAAATAGGACAGCTTTCTCGCTTTGGCCAGCCGATAGGGATTGAGGACGCCCAGCCTTGTTAAGAACATCACCACTAAAGGCATCTCAAACAGAAAGCCAAACGGCAGGCTCAAATTCACCATAAACCTGAAATAACGGTCAGCTGTAAACATCGTTTCAAAATGGCCGGAAGACAAATGAGTCAAAAAACTGAGTACGATCGGAAACAAGACAAAGTATCCGAAAGAGATCCCCGCCAAAAACAACGCAAACAACCCGGGTATGTACATGAGCGTCACCTTGCGCTCCGTTTTTGTCAAAGCCGGGGCAACGAAACGCCACAGCTGGTATGCGGCAACAGGGATGGAAGCCGCAATGGCACAAATGCCGGCAAGCATCATATACACCCAGAGGATTTCACTCGGCCCAAGTACAGCCAGCTTCCCATCCAAATCCCTGATCAGCCAGTCATAAATATCCTGCACAAACAAAAAAGCCGTGATGAGAAATAGAAGAAATACCGCGAGAGTCGCGATAATCCGGCGGCGAAGCTCTTCTAAATGCCCGATCAGATGGGTTTCTTTTTTATCCATTCAAAAAAGCCCTCCCTTTTATAAAAAAAGAGGCAGACCCGGTGTCTGCCTCATCAGCACTCAGCCCGCGTTTTTGTCCTGCTTGACCGCTGTCAGCTCAGCCGATTTTTCTTCTTTTTCATCACCAGACACAAGTGATTTTGTGGCGCTTTTAAATTCCAGCAGTGTCCGTCCGGCAGCTCGTCCGATTTCGGGCAGCTTTGAAGGGCCAAAAATAATGAGGGCGATGACAAAGATCAGAATCAAGCCCGGTATCCCAATGTTTGAAAACATACTTTTTCACTCCTTAATTCGTGATTTTTGCCCGTTTTTTCATCATTTGTTTTTCATGGGCTGTGTTGTGCGCAAAGAAACGGTCCTCTTCGACTTCATCAGATTGCTTCACGCCGCCTTGGATGGTTGTGGAGGAAACCTTTCTTAACCCGGTTTGGTCCTTTTGATAAACGAATGAAGCCCTTGTTGAAACGGCTGCGCCAGGCTCTGTCACAAACGGCATCACCCGATAATCGGCTTTCCACTGGTGAGGCGTCACAGTACAGCGGACATATCCGCGATAGTCATTAAAGAACTTGATATGCGGATTTTCTTTTAAAATTTTGTCTGTGTCCGCCCGCTTATCCGCGCCGTTTCCTCCAGAAGTGATCGAGGTTCCGACAAATTCAGCCCCGAAAATGTTTGAACTTGTTTTCTCAAAGTCGACATGCAAATTCGATGCCCAGCTTGCGTGTACATCACCTGTCAGCACAACAACGTTATTCAGGTTTTTGCTTTTAATAAAATTGATAACCCGTTCGCGCTGGGCAGGGTAGCCGTCCCACGAATCCATGCTGTAGATTGGGCTTGCGCTTGTCCCAAAATTCCACTTCGCAAAGAAAATCTGCTGCGCCAGCACATTCCAGTGCGCGGTCGAGCTGCTCAAATTGTTGAAGAGCCACTGCTCCTGTTCTTTTCCTAAAAGGGTCCGATTTGGATTGCGCGATTCATCAGAAGGCGGCTTATTGCCGTCGTTATTGGCTTGGTCATCCCTGTACTGGCGGGTATCAAGAACATTGAAGGACGCCAGGTTTCCGTACGTAAAGTGACGGTACAGCTGCATATCAGGGCCATTCGGCAGAGAGGAGATGCGAAGCGGCATATGTTCATAGTACGCCTGATACGCAGCCGCACGGCGGAGTACGAATGCTTCAACCGACTGTCCTTTTTCCGGTATTTTATTGGCATAGTTATTTTCGACTTCGTGGTCATCCCACGTCACAACCCAAGGGAACGCCGCATGCGCAGCTTTTAAATTAGCATCAGAGCGGTATTGGGCATGGCGGTTCCGATAGTCTTCCAGCGTAATGATTTCCGCGCTGTTGTGCGTGCGGACATTGCCTGTTTTTGAAACATATTCATTTGGGCCATATTCATAGATGTAATCACCGAGATGGAAGACAAGATCAAGCTTTTCCTTCGCCATATGCTTGTAGGCCGTATAATATCCATGCTCATATTGCTGACAGGAAGCGAACGCAAAAGTCATCTGCGGCACATTGGCGCCCGGGGCAGGCAGCGTTTTTGTTTTTCCGACAGGGCTTAGTTCATGTCCGGTTTTGAAACGGTAATAGTACACTTTGTTCGGCTCAAGCCCGTCCGCCTCAACGTGAACAGAGTGGGCGAGGTTCGGTTTGGCCATCTCGGTGCCCTTTCTCACAATCTTGCGGAAATGTTCATCCTTTGCAACCTCCCATTTGACCGGGACCGCCTGTTTCGGCATTCCCCCGCCGTTCAGCGGATCTGGCGCAAGACGCGTCCAAAGTACGACACTGTCAGAAAGCGGATCTCCAGACGCGACCCCTAACGTAAACGGATAGCTAGAGAACCTAGGCGCAGCATTGACTTCAAATGCACCGATTGACTGAGCGATGGTTAATCCAAGCGAAAGCCCTGCAATCTTCCCCGCACCTTGAATAAATTTGCGGCGGTCAAACGTATTGTTTTGAAAGCTTTCCTCTTTCAGTTTCTGTACCCATTCATCAAAACGATTGTCGTGTGCCATTCAAGATCCCCTCTCTTCTCATTGATCGCCTCCATTATAGGAAATCATTGTTAAACGGCTGTGAAGAAGTATGAACCGATTGTAAGCGTTGAACATCAAAAACAGGTCTTCGCTCACAAACCTGCTGCTGATTCGTATCGAAAGCTGGCTTAATGGCGCTTTTTCCGCTTATCCTGTCGATTGCAAGCCGCCCATTCGAACTATTTTTCTTCACAGGATCTTAAAAAAACAAAAACACCGAGCCATTTCGCAGAATGACTCAGTGCCGTATCAGTGTTATTTTGAAAACAATCTGCTGAAAAAACCCTTCTTTTTCGGCTTTTCAGCAGGAGGCTCTTGTTCTCTTACAATTCCTTTTTGCCTCGCTTCTTTCAGCCAAAATGGAAATTCAGTAAGCAGAGCATCATAAAGCTCATCATCAGAAATGCGGTCGATTTCTTCAATACGCAGGAAATTCGTATTATCAACAGCGCGTCCTTCTAACGTATCCAGTTTATTAAGAAAATCGAAGTTTCCGTTTCCAATGCCGACAAACTGCCAAAACACCGGCTTGTCAGAAGAGGCTGCAATAATTGGTTTGATCGACTTTTTACAGCCTCCGTCATTAATAAAAACGACGAAAGCGGGATAAGAACTCGGTTCCTCTGCAACGTATTTGCGCAGCACGTCCTTCATGACCGGCGGCTCATCATTTCTGCCGAATTTATGCAAGCGGTCATTATGTAAAATTTCACGATCGACATAGCCTGAAAAATCCTTTTCAGAAACTGGCTTTAATCGGGAGAATTCGTTATCATACACCCATACATCCAGTAAGCCGTTATCATCAAATTGATCGGCCACTGCCAATATCCGTTCCACCACGTTTTGAACCGTTCCGTTTTTATAGAGCGCTCTCATGGACCCCGTGATATCAAGCACCAGTCCGACACGGGCCGTCACCTTCGTTAATTGCTTTTTCTCCAGTACGATCTTTACGCTTTTCTTTTGCAGGTCTATTGTTGCCATTCTGTCATCTCCGTTTTTATTTCATTATCTCACAGGAATATTTTCCATTGTATATTTTTCAAATAAAAGACACCGTTCGATTTGAACGGCGCCCTGTCTCTAAAATGTGTTATATACATTTTCACACGTTTCCCCAGTCGGCTGATAAAAGCAGTGTGACTTGTATCTGGCTACAAATGGTTGATTATACCACTGGGGCGGACAGTCCCCCTCCGGTCTGAAGTACCACAAACTAAATTTTGCAGGCCAGATCCTTTCGCCATTAATCGACCGGCGTGCAAGGCTTTTCTCGCTCTCCCGTGCCCTTTGATAAAAATATCCATGCGTCACCGCCTCAAATGCGTGCGGCTGAAAAATCATCTGCCTGATGGTGCGGAGGCCTTTAAAATCTGAGCAATTTGCCCGCAGCCGATTAATTCCCACATTGCCGACAAGCAGCATTCCCTGCTTGCCTTCGCCTTCCGCTTCAGCTCTGAGCAGCCTTGCCAGCAAATCGATATCCTCGCTCGTTGCTCTTACGACCGCCATCACGTCACCTCCCCTTGATCTCCTTTCATCATATTTCATGACTTCAAAAGTGATGACGGAGGGACAGGAGAAGTTTGTAAATTTATTCATTCGGATTCGCGACAAAGCCTAAAAACAAAAGACTTGTTGTTTGTTCATCAGTAATGGCAAAGAAAAATGGGCGGTCGGCCCTCAAGGTAACGTCTGGGGCCAGTCCCCTCTCAATAACTTCCACTGAAGAGGCAGCCGCGGCTTCGGTTCCTGATTCATCCACCTTGATAAAAGTATGGTGATTCACATCATCAATTGTTACCCCGCGGCCTTCAGTAAACATGTTGGAAAAGTCAGCAGCGGAAAAGACGGATTCCATCCCCATCTCGCGAAGAGCCTGTTTTATCTGATAACTCCCATTCAATGTGAACCGGGGCATACTCAATTTCACTGCTTTGGGCTGAAATGAATTGTCCCATTCTTTTACACTTTGATTTGAAAATAAAGACATGAAAGAAGCCGGTTTTTTCTTTGGCAGAAATAAAGTGAAAGATAGGTGTTGATCTTCATATGGAAGCTTGACTGCTTGAAACAGTTCATTTTCTAAGTAAGCAAGGCGCGCAGTCTGCTTCATCATCAGCAGTTTTTTGCTCGAGCCGTCAGGCAGAAAAAACAGCTCCTCAGCGGTCACGTGCCGGTCAAACGGCAGCGACCACTTTTCTTGAAAATAGACGGCGTTTATCAAAAGCGAAACAGCCTCCGGTGAAAGACGATCCGCTATATCGTCAATATGTCCCTTTGTTTGGTGAGCCGTCCACTGATTGATCGAGTTTTTTGCGGTGTGAATATTATCAGCCATTTTAAAGACACTGCCTGAGAAGAATTGTTTAATCGTTTGTTTAAAGTCTGGCTTAGCTTCAAGCCTTGACCATACGGAATTAGCAGTCAGCAGATCACCTTTAGGCAAAGATTCGAACCTTTTCAAGAGCGCAAACGATGACTCATTTATAACGCTGTCTTGAATGTCCGACAAGTATAGGGCAGCTTTCATTTCTTTTGCTGTATCTCCAGCCGCTCCATTTGCTGTCATCATCAGCACCTGCTGTATGCTGTATGGAGAAATCAGCAGATTATCCATTAACCTGCCATGGTCTGACATATTTCTGAACAAATCGAATCCGAATGAACGCTCTGCTTCAACAAAACCCTCATGAATATCGTAAGCTTTGTTTTTAGAAGAAGCAGGCAGCCGAGATGATTGAGCAGATGATGCGGGTTCTTCAGCAGACTTGCACCCGCCTCCGAAAAACATACACGTCAGCAAAATGGTCATCACTTTTCCCTTCATAAAAACATTCACTCCCTTATATGGACTGTAAAACGCAATTTATGGTTTAACTTTCTGCATTTGAGGAATCATACATAACAAAATCAAAATATAGAAGGAGGTCTTTTGGAATGACACATGTGAAAGCACTCGCGATTAAAGGTATTATGACAATCATTGTGTTGTATCTCGTGCTGGGTCTGGGTTTTGGTTACACGTTTGGTGATACGCTCTTAATAACACTTGTGTTAGGGATTATTTCTTATTTGCTGGGCGATCTTTATATCTTGCCGAGATGGAATAATATGATTGCAACGTTAGCTGATTTTGGTCTGGCTTTTCTCGTCATTTGGCTGATGGGCATGCCGCTCTCTATGGGTATGACTGGCGGTGAAGTTGCATTGGCGGCTTTATTTGCCGCGGTCGCTATGGCAATCGGTGAATATTGCTTCCATTTCTATATGATGAGCAAAGAGATTGGCAAGAAGCATTATCTTGAAACAAGAACAGATTCATAATCGAAAGGCCGGTGCTGATAGCATCGGCCTTTTATAAGGGGCGCCTTTGTTTACGCATCCTGCTTGTCTGCGTTCCTGATTGCCATGTAGGAAAAAAACAAACCGAAAGCTGCCAAAGATAATGGGATATACACAACAGACGAAATGGAGAAGCCCGGACTTGTTGAACTGATGAGCATCACAATCACTACAGATGAAATGATGGTTGCCGGAACCGAGTGTTTACGCATCCCAAAAAAGATGGGAACTAAACTGGTTCCAGCGGCGCCAAAAGCGAAAACCGCCATTTTTACCGCCTGCTGAGACATGATTTCTGACGTAAGCTCTCCCGGTATGAAATGATAGATCGAGTTCAGCCAAAAGAACCCGGCGGCTATGAGTATATTTGATAGTAGAATCGTGATAAACGTCAGTCCGCCCGCAATCATGAGCTTAGCAGTGAGCAGCTTTTTCCGGCTGATTGGGTACGTGAACAAGACAAGAATGGTTTTGTTTTTATATTCCGAAATCACCAATTTTGTGATCAGCACTGCACCAAAAACGATAAATACCGCTCTGACGAAGGTGCCGATGATAAGAAACGCTTCCTCTATGCTTTGGAACGAAACCTCGCCATCAACTTTTTCTGAATAACTGATCAGCCACATAAAGCCCATGATGATCAGATTGGCAATGAGGACGCCTCTGACATACCAGCCCATTTTCATTTTTCTTAATTCAATTCTAATCAAATTCAGCAACTCGTCTCTCCTCCTTTACGCACTGATGCTATTGCCGTTAATCAAGTTAATAAAATAATCCTCCAGCGATGTATACTTTTTGTTCATTGATGCAATGTCTACATCATGTAAAATCAGCGCTTTAGTAATGGAAGACTGAGAGACTTCAGCCTCGTAAATCCGAATCGTTTTCTCGTTTAACATTTTAAAGTTGGTTACATGCAGTTCTTTTTCCAGCACAAAGCAGGCCCTTGTCTGATTCGGTGTGACAAGCTCGATGTATTCAGTGTTCTGGCCTCTGACATCTTCCATTGACACCTCTTCAAGCAGCCTGCCGTCCCGAATAACGCCGATCGTGTCCGCAATTTGTTCGATTTCACTCAGCAAGTGGCTTGAGATCAGCAGCGTCATACCGTACTCTTTGCTCAGCACTTGAAACAGCTGCCTGATCTTTTTGATACCGAGAGGATCAAGACCATTCACCGGCTCATCCAAAATGAGCAAATCCGGCTTCGTGAGAATGGCACGCGCAATCCCAAGGCGCTGCTTCATACCAAGCGAAAATGTTTTAACTGGCTTCTTGTCGATTTGTTTTAGATTCACCATATCCAGCACTTCTTGAATAGCTTTTTTATTGTGGTATCCCATGTATTCACAATGCAGGTCTAAATTTTCTGCGGCTGTCAGGTTTTCATAAAATATCGGATATTCGATCATGCTGCCAATGTTCCCCAGCACCTCGTATGATGTGCGGGTGAGCTTGTTCCCTAGGATGCTGATCTCACCGCTTGTCGGTTTGACAAGGTTCGTCAGCATTTTCATAATGGTTGTTTTCCCCGCGCCGTTCGGGCCGAGAAAGCCATAGATCTCGCCTTTTTTTATATACATGCTGACATTGGATACAACTTCTTTGCCCTGGTACGTTTTGGTCAGTCCGTTTGTTTGTACGATATAAGTCAACTTTGTTTCTCCTTCCTTCTCTTTTTCTGTTTTCTATTGTAGCGGTGAGCCCTGTCATTTTTATTTCTAATATCTTAAGAAATTCTTACGTTTGTTAATAGGTCATGCGTTTCAATGTAATCGTAAATGACGTCCGTTCGTAAGGCTTGCTTTGAACGGATATAGACCCTCCCATTTTTTCTGTGAGCCGTTTCGTGATGGTTAATCCGAGACCGCTTCCTTGAAATGCTTTATTTCTGGATTCTTCAAGTGTGTACAGCCTCTCAAACACACGCTGCTGGCCGGTCTCACTGATTCCTTTACCGCGATCCCATACAGTGATGGCAACGCTCGTTTCATCATAGAACAGCTCCATGCCGATAAACTTGCCGGCCGCGCCATATTGAATCGCATTGGATAATAAGTTTTGCAGGATTCTGTCTAATGCCTCTTCATTTGCGTGGGCATACACTGGCGTATCCGGAATGTCGATGGCAGCTTGAAAGCCTTTTGACTGAACGGCGTCATAATAGTGCAGGATATTTCGTTTGCATATGTCGTTCATATGGATTTTGGTGATCGGGATGTCTTGATCTTCAGATTCTAATTTTGCTAAATCAAAAAAAGAGTTGATCATCTGAATGAGTTCATTTGTTTTCTGTCGGAGCTTCCCCTGCAATCTTTCCCGCTCTTCGGTAGGCATGTCCGGGTCACTTTGAATGGTTTCGATATAGCCGAGGATGACTGTTAACGGTGTTTTCAGGTCGTGCGACATATTGGTCAGCATCCGCTTCATAGATTGCTCTGTTTTGGCAAACCGGGCGCTGATCTGCTGACGATTCTCAACAAACAGGTTGATGTTGACAAGCAGGTCTTTGAGCGCCTGATCGTCTGTTTGAAGCAAAATTTGCTCTGCCGAATCCCGATTGAGCAGGACGCCAAGCTGTTCTGCCGTGTATGCCAGATTCCCATCCCGCCTCTTTTTCATCATAAATTGAATCACATTCAGACACGCCAGAACGATAGCAGCGGCTATCCATAACACTGTCATGCTAAAACTCTCCTAATTTATAACCAATGCCCCATAACGTTTTAATATATTGAGGTGAAGAGGGGTCATCTTCAATCTTTTCTCTAAGCCGCCGCATATGTACGTTAATGATGTTTTGATCGCCAAAGTACTCTTCATTCCAGATAGAACGGTAGATTTGTTCTTTCGTAAACACTTTTTTAGGATTTGCCGCAAATAGGCACAGCAGCTGCCATTCTGTTGACGTCAGCTGAAGCGGCTGCCCATTTTTCAAAACTGAGACATTGTCTGT
This sequence comes from Bacillus sp. K7, assembly GCF_053903245.1. Classification (NCBI taxonomy): domain Bacteria; kingdom Bacillati; phylum Bacillota; class Bacilli; order Caryophanales; family Bacillaceae; genus Bacillus; species Bacillus sp. K7. The sequence continues at coordinate 272,324 of NZ_CP096406.1, read as the reverse complement.
ATCGATCGCAAGCTGGTGAATCCGGATCATCTTATTCTGAGCCGGTTCCTCCGTCGAATATTGCGTCGCCCGCCGTATCGCAGCCTTTATTCTGGCTGTCAGCTCAATCATCGAAAACGGTTTGGCGATATAATCATCCGCCCCAAACCCCAGTCCCAATGCCTTGTCCACCTCTCCGTCTTTTGCAGAAATCATCAACACCGGAATGTTGCTTTTTTCCCGAATGATTTTCAGAAAATCCATGCCGTTCAGCTTCGGGAGCATGATATCAAGGAGAATTAAATCATATGAGTCCTGGCGAAACAGCCGGATGCCTTCTTCTCCGTCGAAAGCATGCACCATCTCAAAGCCTTCTTTTGTTAAATAATGATCCACCATTTCACTGATGGAATGGTCGTCCTCCACAAGCAATATGCGCTGCATCTTCTCACCTAACCTTTGCAAAATCAAAAAACACACACGTGATTACACATATTGTAATGGAAAAACGTGTGTGATTTGCAAAAATTATTAACTTTTCCTTTTTTTCTATATCCCATACCTGTTATGAAAATGAAGACTTGCTCGCAACCAATGCCTTGAATAAGTGAAGCCTGTCATCGAGATGTCAAGGCAGGCTCTCCCACTGTTATGCCGGCGGCTTGCTGTGCTCCGATTTCGTTTTTGGCCCATCATGGACCCCTTCGCTATTTTTATACCAGTCACTATTTTTTACATTATTCCACTTTAAAAAAATGAATTAAGTCACTGGAGCAGGGTTAAACAAGCACAAATCATTATGAAGACCCCAACGGTCCGCCCACGTTTGTTTGCGGCCGCTAGCCACCTCCAGAATCGTTCTGAAGATTTCCCAGCCTACGTCTTCAATACTGGCCTCTCCTGTCGCGATTCGTCCGGCATTGATATCGATTAAATCCGCCCAATGCTCTGATAATGAATGCCGCGTCGATACTTTCAGCACCGGAGCAGCGGCCAGGCCGTACGGTGTTCCTCTTCCTGTCGTAAAAACCTGCAGATTCATGCCTGCCGCCAGCTGGAGGGTACCGCACACGAAATCGCTTGCCGGTGTCGCCGCGAACAGCAGGCCTTTTTGCTCCGCCTTTTCACCTGGTCCGAGCACGCCGGAGATGGAGCTTGTGCCCGATTTGGCTACCGAGCCTAACGCTTTTTCCACCACATTGGATAACCCGCCTTTTTTATTGCCTGGTGAAGGGTTTGCGCTTCGATCTGCGTCTCCCCGCTGGAGATAGCTGTCATACCACTTCATCTCTTTGATCAGCGATTGTCCGACCTCTTCGCTGACCGCCCGCGGCGTTAACAAATGAATGGCATCCCGCACCTCTGTCACCTCAGAAAATAAGACCGTCGCACCTGCTCGAACCAATAAATCAGCCGCATACCCTACGGCAGGGTTCGCTGTCACGCCTGAAAACGCGTCACTGCCGCCGCATTGCAGGCCAATGACCAGATCAGAAGCAGGACAGGTCACACGGGTTCTGCTGTTCAGCCTGATTAACCGTTCCTCCGCCATATCCAAAATGGATTGAATCATTGCCGCAAAACCTTGGTGATTTTGGAGTGAGAGGATGTCATCAGGATTCTCAGAAGCGATTCTTGCCGGGAGAAGCTTTTCACATCCTAATCCGATGACCATCACTTCGCCGCCGAAGTTCGGATGCTTCGCCAGATTTTGAATTGTGCGGATCGGAATGACAGCATCGGGCGCATTGATCGCCACGCCGCATCCGTATTGATGATGCAGCGGCACAACATCATCGACGTTTGGATAGTTCGGCAGCAGCTCTTCTTTGATCCGTTTAACCGCATAATCCAAAACGCCAACGACACATTGAACACTTGTGGTGATACCGAGAATATTTTTCGTCCCGGCACTGCCGTCTGCATTTCGATACCCTTCAAACGTGTAGCCTTCAAGTGACGGCAGCGGCTTCGGCACTCTGTTTGCGAGAGGAAGATCATCTAAAGCCGGAGGAGCGGGCATTCTTACGAGGGCTTCCCTTATCCAGCTCCCGCGTTTGATCGTCTCATCGGCAAATCCGATCACCTCCCCGTACCGCACGATCTCATCTCCTTGATTCAGGTCGGTTAAGGCCACCTTATGGCCTTGAGGGACATCTTCTTCAAGTATGAGCCCGCATGAAAAAACAGTGCCCTTTGACAGTCCTCCATCATTGACAATAATCGCCGTGTTATCTGTTTCATTCACTTTGATGTAAAGGGGCGCTTGATTCTGTCTGAGGTTCATCGCCATATGAAATCACTCCTCATATCATAGTAAGCGTTTTCTAAACCGGTTCAAAAAAACCGCAGCTTTTTCGGTTCAACTGCGGCTGTCTCTACAATTATTTCTCATTCATGCCTTTCAAAATTTTGTCACGGACAAATTTCAGATGCTCATACATGTGGTAATGCGCTTTGTAAGGGTCTCTTTCAGCAAGTGCATCGTAGATTTTTTTGTGATAATCGACCGTTACATCTCTCTCCCTGTAAGGAATTTGGCTGTCAATTTTCGCGTGGGTGATCAAGAGGGACTGAATCATCCCTTCAACAACGGGGTTATTGGCACTTAATGCAATAATTCGATGGAATTCTTTATCTGCTTCACCATAAAGATTGTCAGTGCTGTTGGCGATGTCGTCGATTGTCTTCTGCAAACGCTGAAGCTCATCCTCATTGATTTTTTCGGCGGCAATCGTCACGAGCCCGAGTTCTAACGCCATCCGCGCTTCAATGATAGCCGGAAGATTATCAGTGGCCAAGGCAAGCATGACGGAAAATGGCTGCATGCCAATTTTGTCGTTGAAATACGTGCCGCCGCGGGTTTTTCTCGTAATGACGCCCAGCGTTTCAAGTGAACTTAGCGCCTCCCGAAGCACCGGCCTGCTGACATGCAAAATGTCCATCAGTTCCATTTCTGTCGGCAATTTGTCTCCTGCCTTTAACTGTCCGCTCGATAATAAATGGACAATCCGTTCAATGACCTGCTTGGCTAATGTTTTCCGATTGACTGTATCGACTTTCAGATCTTCTAAACCTTCGTACACGAACAACTCTCCCTTCAGTTGTTCAATTGTAAGACAAAATAGTCGGTATGACAATATTTGCAATCAAACTTATCGCACAAGACACGGGCGTTTCCGATCGAACTCCCAGTTGCTGATCAGATACTGCATAGGGATCGCATCATTCCGGGCGCCCAAATTCATTTTTCGATAGAGCTCATGCGCTTTTTCCACTTGTTCCATATCAATGTCAACACCAAGACCGGGCTTATTCGGCACCTTCACACAGCCATCGGCAATCTCAAAAGGCTGTTTCGTCAACCGCTGCCCGTCCTGCCAGATCCAATGGGTATCAATCGCCGTGATGCGTCCCGGAGCCGCTGCTGCCACATGGGTAAACATCGCAAGGGAGATATCAAAGTGGTTGTTGGAGTGGGAGCCCCATGTCAAACCCCAATCATGGCACATTTGCGCAACCCGCACCGAACCCTGCATCGTCCAGAAATGGGGATCAGCCAACGGAATATCCACCGCGTGAAGCTGGATCGCGTGTCCCATTTCCCTCCAGTCGGTCGCAATCATATTTGTCGCAGTTGGAAGGCCTGTCGCGCGGCGGAATTCAGCCATTACTTCTCGGGCGGAATAGCCGTTTTCATCCCCGCACGGATCTTCCGCATACGCGAGCACATCATGCTTGCCTTTGCATAATGCAATCGCATCCTCTAATGACCACGCCCCGTTCGGATCAAGGGTGATCCTTGACTCTGGAAAACGTTTCGCCAATGCTGTGACAGCTTCGATTTCTTCCTCCCCCCGCAGCACCCCGCCTTTCAGCTTAAAATCCTGAAAGCCGTAGCGCTCCTGCGCGGATTCAGCAAGACGTACAATGGCCTCTGGGGTCAGCGCTTCCTCATGGCGGAGACGGAACCACCCGCAATCTGACTGCTCATCGCTTTGATATGGCAGGGTCGTCCGCTTTCGATCGCCGATGTAAAAGAGGTAGCCGAGCATTTTCACTTCATCACGCTGTTTTCCTTCACCCAGCAAAGCTGCGACCGGTTCCTGAAGAAACGTTCCGAGCAAATCTAATAAAGCCGCTTCAAGCGCTGTGACGGCATGTACCGTGGTGCGCAAATCAAACGTCTGGATGCCGCGTCCTCCTCTGTCCTGGTCGGCAAACTGCTTTCTGACCGTTTGCAATATCGACTGGTACGCGCCAATGGATTTTCCGACAACAAGCGGTTCCGCCAGCTCCAGTGTGCGGCGAATCTGTTCTCCGCCGGGCACCTCGCCGACACCTTGATTTCCGCTGGTGTCAGTTAAGATCACAATATTTCGGGTGAAAAATGGGCTATGCGCGCCGCTCAAATTCAGCAGCATACTGTCATGTCCCGCAACAGGGATCACCTTCATCGCACAAATTGAAGGAATATTTGATCTCTTTTCTTTTTGAACCTGCTCTTGTAGTGATGAACTCATCTATTTTCCTCCTCTTATAAAGCGCTTTCATAAATGTTAGATAGGCAATGATTGATCGGGGCCCTGCTCTTGTTTCTTTAACACGACCCGTTTGATTGGCCCGACCAGCAGCAAATAGCTAAGGATCGCCGCAACCGCGTTCGCGCCGACAAACACGAGCGCGCCATTAAAAGATCCTGTGGCACTTACGATATAGCCGATGATAATCGGTGTTGTAATCGAGGCAATATTCCCAAACGTGTTGAACAAACCGCCGCTTAATCCTGCACACTCTTTCGGAGACGTGTCCGACACGACAGCCCACCCCAATGCGCCGAATCCTTTTCCGAAAAACGCAAGTGACATAATGACGACGACGAGCCACGCTGAATCTGTATAGTTACAGATGATCATACTGCAAGACAGCAGCATGCCGACAATGATCGGCGCTTTTCTTGCAAAGGTCAGCGAACGGCCTTTTTTGAGCAAGATGTCTGACACGATGCCCCCAAGCACGCCGCCGGCAAATCCGCACAGCGCCGGAAGAGAAGCGACAAACCCAGCTTCAAGAATAGACATGCCGCGGGCCTGAACCAAATATACCGGAAACCATGTGAGAAAGAAATAGGTGAGAGTCGTAATGCAATATTGCGCGATGTATACGCCAATCAGCATGCGGTTCGTTAACAGCTGTTTGATATACGGCCATTTCGATTCTGTTTCTTGCTTGCTTTTGCTGTCATCCATGGAAATCAACCCGCCGCCCTGTTCGATATACGCAAGCTCGGCTTCATTCACCTGCGGATGTTTTTTTGGTTCATATACCGTTTTTAGCCAGACGACAGCCAGAAGAATGCCCGCTGCACCCATGACAACAAAGACGGAATGCCAGCCGAAAGAGTGGGTGAGCCAGCCCATTAAAGGAGAAAAAATGACGATTGCGAAGTATTGAGCTGAATTAAAAAAGGCTGAAGCTGTCCCGCGCTCGGAGCTTGGGAACCATGAGGCAACAACTCTGCCGTTTCCGGGAAATGAGGGCGCTTCGGATAAGCCGACCAGAAAACGCAGGGCAAACAGCAGGATAATCGCTGTGCCGGCGGAGAAAAAACCAATCGCCCCTTGCAGCAGCGTAAAAAACGACCAGAAAAAGATGCTTAACGCTATGACAGTCTTTGAACCAAACCGGTCAAGCAGCCAGCCGCCCGGAAGCTGCCCGATAACATAGGCCCAGCCAAAAGCAGAAAAGACATATCCCATGGCGACCGAGTCCAACCCCAAATCATGCTGGACGGAATCTCCCGTGATAGAAAGTGTCGCCCGATCCGCGTAGTTGATTGAGGTCACAAGAAACAGCATAAAAACGATGAACCAGCGTACAGACGTTTTTTTGCCCGCCGGTGAAACATTCGCATAGTCTTTTTTCATAGTATCTTCTCCTTTTCAAAGTAGAGAATCATATGCTGGCTGTGAGAAAGCTGGGAAAGAGACGTTAGCCTCTTTCCAGCATCATTACGGCTTCACAAAAACGGTTTTGATCGCCGTGAAAAAGTCCTTCGCTGCCTCGCCCTGTTCACGGGAGTGGGAGCTCGACTGCTTCATGCCGCCAAAAGGCGCCTGAAGCTCTACTCCCGCGCTTTCCGCGTTGACCCGGACAAGCCCGGCGTCAATTTCATCAACGAATGAAAGCATTCGGCCGATATTTTGCGTAAAAATGGAAGCGCTTAAGCCGAACTTTACATCATTGGCAATGTCCAGTGCCTCCCCCATCGTGTCCACCTTGATCAGGGCAATCACTGGGCCGAAGATTTCCTCTTGGGCAATCGTCATCTCAGATGTCACATTGTCAAAAATGGCAGGCTGAACATAATAGCCGTTTTGATACTTTCCGTCCTCCAGCTTTTCTCCTCCGATCAAAAGAGTAGCGCCTTCCTGTTTGCCTTTCTCAATGTACGACAGGCAGTTATCAAGCTGATTCTTGCTGGCGATCGGTCCCATCCAGACATCCTCTTGTAAGCTGTCTCCGATCGTAATATCCTTTGTGCGCTGGAACAGTTTTTCTTTAAAACGGTCGTAAATTCCGCTTTGCACGATGACGCGGCTTGTCGCAGTGCACTTCTGGCCGGTTGAACGGAAGGCACCCGTAACGACAGCTTCAGCCGCAGCTTCCAGATCAGCGTCATTAGCTACGATGACCGGGTTTTTGCCGCCCATTTCAAGCTGGTATTTGGCTCCTCTCGCTAAAGCGGCCTGCCCAATGATTTTCCCGACCTGATTTGATCCGGTAAACGTAACAGCGTTAACACCGTCATGCTCAGCAAGTCCCTGCCCGACAACAGAACCCGGGCCTGTCACCAAATTGATGACTCCTGCCGGGAGCCCGGCTTCTTCAAAGCAGGCAATGATTTTTGCGCATGTAACGGCTGTTTCTGTCGCCGGTTTGATGACAACGGTATTGCCGTATACCAATGCCGGGGCCATTTTCCAAATCGGAATCGCGACCGGGAAGTTCCACGGAGCGATCACGCCGACCACACCGAGCGGAACACGGGTTGTGAACATGAGCGCGTCTTTGTCAGTAGGCGGAATGACGTCACCCGTTTTGCGCATGCCCTCTCCGGCATAATAGCGCAGAATCGCAATACCCCGAGCCGTTTCTCCTTTCGCTTCCGGCAGTGTTTTTCCCATTTCACGCGTTGCGCAGGCGGCGATTTCCTCCAAGCGCTGTTCCATGATATCCGCCGTTTTGTATAAGTATTGGCCCCGCTCGGCCCCCGTCAGCTTTCTCCAAGCCCTTTTGGCTTTATTGGCGGCGGCGACTGCCCGTTCCACATCATCAGCTGTTGAATTCTGTACATAGCCGACAATATCATTCACATCCGCAGGGTTTTCAACCTTGACCATATCGCCTGACTCAGACTTCACCCACTCTCCGTTAATAAAGTTGAGATACGTGTTTTGTTCCGTGATTACAGACATGCCCATTGCCCCTTTCATGTTTTTTCTGTTCATCAAACCGTCGCGGCTTTTTTCGGAAAACGGTCAGCCGCCTGCTTCAAAATCGCTTCTAATTGCTGATAGTGTTCTTTTTCAACCGGGCCGACAGGCGGTCTTGCTGTGTTTCTCACATTTAACCCCATAATCTCCATGCCCGCTTTAATCAAAGATACAGCGTATCCTTTCCGTTGTTTGCGAATGTCGTTGATCGGCAGAATCACATGCTGATAGAGCTCCTTCACCAGCTCGTCATTTCCGTTTTTCAATGCGTCATAGAACATTCGGGAAATATGCGGGATATAATTTGAAATCGCTGAAGAATAAGAGTGAAACCCGATCGGCAGGTAAGCCGGCATCGTCACTTCAGCCATCGGCATTCCGTTGAGCCATCCTAAACGGTCGCCGAGCGTATAGACGAGGTTAATATTCAAATCCATATTCCCCACCCCGTCCTTCACACCGACAAGCTGTTCACATTCGGTCAGCCGCTTAATCTGTTCAAGAGAAAGAACGGCGTTATCGCGCTGGTAAAGAATCGCATTCAGGTCAGTGCTTTCAATAATCGTTTTCGCATACTGGTACAGCCCCTCCTGTTCGCCATGCACCAAATACGGCGGGAGGATCAAGTAGCCGTCGGCGCCTTTTTTCTCCGACAGGCGCGCCCATTCCAGCGCCGTGCTGAGGTTACCGCCAACCCCCGTGTAAACCGGCACCTTTCCTTCGGCTGCCGAGACTGCAACTTCGACCATTTGCTCGTATTCCTTCTGGCTGAGAGATTGAAATTCACCTGATCCGCAAGCGATAAAAATAGCTTCCAAGCCTTCTTCCAGCAAAAACTCAATGTTTTGAAAAAGAGCTTCTTCCTCCAGTTGTCCTTGTGTGTTAAAAGGCGCAACCGGAAAACCTAAAATGCCAGTGGGTGCTTTTCTGATTCGGTTCATCCACATAACCTCCTGTTAGTTGTGTATACAGCTCCTATCTGAAAGCGCTTTTATTGTTAGTTTGGTTTAACACCCGCTCCTTCCTCTATCCTTTTGTTTAATTGTAAGACAAATAAACAATAAGTCAATATCTTTATTTTCTGATATTTTCCAAAAAATCCGCAAAACGCTGTCCGGCCAGTATTTCTGCACAGCAAAAAAAACAGCCAGGACGGCTGTTTTTGTTTATATAGGTCTCTGTTTCCTTGTGTCGTGCAAAAGCTTCGCTTCCAAAAAGAACACGTGAATGAATTTTTTCATATTGACTCTCACAGGGGCGAGAGGCTTTGCATCCTTGGATTGGAGTTCTTTCATTTTCTGGCTGACTACAGGAAAATCAAAGAATTTTGATGCATAGGTTTCAAATGTCGGATTCGAGAAATCAGTTGTGCCTAGCGAAGCAAAATGGTGCAGTGAATGGATAATCGCTCTGCGAATACGCTGCTCCGAGGCTTTCATTTCGCGATTGACTTCCGTTTCGGATGCTCCCGCCCCCAGCTTCCGTTCCGCGACTTTGGTGAAGATCTGTTTGAGCGAAGGGCTATGGTTCTCGAACGTCTCAGATTGCTCATGTTCCGATAAGTACTGCAGCACAGCCACGAGATCATGCGCGCCGCCTTCCCCCATCATGCCAAGCTCGGACAATAGGAATGTTCCTGCTTCTTTCAAGCCGCTGTCACTATTTTGCTGAGGGCGCGCTTTCCGTTCAGTCCGGTCGACAAGCCGGCTGAGAGAGTGCTGAATAACCCCAATCGAGTGCTCAAGCTCGATCCGTTCCTTCACCTTTTGGAGAACCGTGACAATCTCAATTCGGTTAATCGGCTTATGGATAAAATATTCGATGCCGAGCGAGTACGCTTCTCCGACCATTTCCTTCGCTTCCACTTGAGAGATCATCACGATTTTGCCGAAGTACGTATTCTGGAGCTGGCGAATCGTCTCAATACCGTCTCTTCCCGGCATTAGCAGATCGATTAATAAAATATCAACCTGTTTGAATTGCAGCATATGGCCTTCCACCTGGATTCCGTCGTCCGCTTCACCAGCAGCTTCCCCGAGATCCTCATCTTCAATGATCTGCCTTAAAATCGACCGTACTGCACGGTCGTCATCAGCGATAAAAAAACGCATAGCTTTCGGTTCACCCTTTCTGAATCAAATGCCGGACAGGCAGCCTGATGGCAAACACCACTCCCCGCTGCTGATTATGAAATGCGATATTCCCATCTAGTTCAGTCACTATTTCCTTCACGTAGGAAAGTCCGATTCCCGTAGATGGCGTGCCCAATTCGTCATATTTTGAAGTAAAGCCCGGATCGAACACAATGTCTCCTATTTTTTCAGAAATACCGGGGCCATTGTCTTCCACCTGGAATTCTGCCATACTCTCATTTGGCTTACGAAGCCTCAGGCTGATCACACCTTTTCCCCCCAAAGCCTCTACCGCGTTTGCCGTTAGATTATTAATGATCGAAAGCACGGTAAATACGTGATAATCGGCATGCTCCCCCTCTATCGAGCATTGAAAGTCAATCTGCTTTCCCAGCGCTTCAGCGTACTTTTCATTCATGCGAACCACCAGCTGCAGCAAATCAGACGCCCTCATATAATCTCTTAAGCTCTCATTCAAAATCAGTTTTGAAAGCCCAGCGAATATCCGCTGGTTGTCCTTCTTCACTTCATGAATTTCTCCGGCCAGCCTCAGGATTCTGCCGCTCAGCTGATCATCCTTGCCCTTCACTTCCCGATAGAGCTGATACGAATCGTTTGTCACTTTCTCTGTCGTTTTCAGCGTCTTTTTTAGATGCACCGTCTCTTCATATAAATTCGATACGATCATCAGCATATGCTCATGCTGATGCCTTGTCTGCTTTTCTCTCGATTGTGTTTCATACAGCTTCAGCACAGTAAAAAAGCTGATCACAATAAATGTGTGAGAAATTGCAATCACCGCGAGATCGGTAATTACCTCTGGCGTGACAACCGTATGGAACATGAGAAACTGCACAACCAGCTCGACACAGTCTGACACAATTTCAATAATAAATCCGATAAAACCGAGCATAACAGGCCGTTCGCAGAAACGATTGGCCTTCAATATGAAAAACAAGCAGGCGTAAGTCATATAGAAGAAAAAGCCAGACGCTTGGTCAAACAGAATCGCAGTCAGTCCATCGTGTCCCCCGCGCCATAACTCCAGAAAGACACGAAAAACAAAAACTGCCGCTCCAGTCAGAAACCCCGGCAGCACAGCGGGCACATGACGCAGCAACGATAAAAAGAAGAAAAAAACCGATGTGCCAAAGCTGATCCGGAACTCTTCATTTAGAGGATAGAATTTCAGTTCACCGGCCAGCGGCACCGTAATCAGCATGAGAGCCAGTATATATCCGTCTTTTTCAAAAAAACGCTCCAGTTTTATGACGATCACATCCTCGCTTTTATTTTGGGGAAACGGCAGAGAACCCGCAAATTTCTTTTGACCCAGAAAATGAGGTTTTTATAAATCTTACGGCTTATTTTTAAAACATTTTTGTCGTATTTTGTATGATTCTGTAGTCGCCATTATACAGTAAATATACCTTCCGCTTTTATGAAAGCGATTAATGCCTCTTCAGCCTTCGTTTTGATAAACTACAGCCCTTAAAGAAGAAAACAGTGAGGAGGAATTTGATGAAAGAATCGATAAAAGAGCCCCTGATAGAAATAGACCCGGCGTCCCAGCTGCATGATTGGGTGGAGCACTATCGCCCCTTTGCCGCCAATGGTCAAAGTGCGAATTATATCCCCGCTTTAGGAAAAGTCAATGATTCACAGCTCGGCATTTGTATATTGGAGCCTGACGGAACGATGATACACGCCGGCGACTGGAACGTCCCATTTACCCTGCAAAGCATTTCAAAAGTGATCAGCTTTATCGCCGCCTGCATGAGCCGCAACATACCCTATGTGCTCGACCGCGTAGATGTCGAGCCGACAGGCGACGCCTTTAATTCCATCATTCGGCTCGAAATCAACAAGCCGGGAAAGCCGTTTAATCCTATGATCAACGCAGGTGCCCTCACCATCGCCTCGCTTCTTCCCGGAGAGTCGGCACACGATAAGCTCGAGTTTCTTTACTCGGTGATGGAAACCTTAATAGGAAAGCGGCCGAGAATTCATGAGGAAGTGTTCCGGTCTGAATGGGAAACCGCTCACCGCAACAGAGCACTGGCCTACTACTTAAAGGAAACAAATTTTTTAGAAGCACATGTAGAAGAAACGCTCGAGGTTTACTTAAAGCAGTGCGCCATGGAGAGCACCACTGAAGATATTGCGTTGATCGGCCTGATCCTTGCCTATGACGGCTATCATCCGATTCACCGCCAGCAAGTGATTCCAAAGGACGTAGCGAAATTGGCAAAGGCGTTAATGCTGACTTGTGGCATGTACAACGCTTCAGGCAAATATGCTGCGTTTGTCGGTGTGCCGGCTAAAAGCGGCGTCTCCGGCGGCATCATGGCACTGGTTCCTCCGAGCGCCCGAAAAGATCGGCCTTTTCCATCCGGGTGCGGCATCGGCATTTACGGGCCGGCCATTGATGAATACGGCAACAGCCTCACTGGCGGTATGCTGCTAAAACACATGGCGCAAGAGTGGGAGCTTAGTATTTTTTAACCATAAAACAAGAGGTGATTGTATGCAGCAAATCCTGGAACATATCGTTGGTATCGCAAATGATCTTTTGTGGTCAAAGCTATTAATTGTATTGCTCCTTTCGCTGGGAATCTATTTTACGTTCAGGCTTAAGTTTTTGCAGGTTCGCATGCTGAAAGAAATGGTCAAAGTATTAAGAGAAGGCGCTGCTTCCCGGTCGAAAAACAGTATTTCTCCGTTTCAAGCCTTTTGCATCAGCATGGCAGCCCGTGTCGGCACGGGAAATATTACGGGCATTGCCATCGCTATTGCGCTCGGCGGGCCCGGTGCAATCTTCTGGATGTGGATGATCGCCATTATCGGATCAGCATCAAGCTTTGTGGAAAGCACACTGGCTCAGATTTATAAAGTAAAAGATGTAAACGGCTTCCGCGGCGGGCCGGCTTATTATATGGAAAAAGGGCTGAACAAAAGGTGGATGGGCGCGCTGTTTGCCGTATTAATCACCTTATCGTTCGGTATCGTCTTTAACTCGGTTCAATCAAATACAATCAGCCTCGCCTTCGAAAACGCATTCGGCACAAACCGCCTTACTTTGGGACTCATTTTAATTGCTGTGTTCGGCACGATTATTTTCGGCGGTGTAAAGCGGATTGCGAAACTGGCTGAATCCATAGTCGTCGTATTGGCTGTCCTGTATATCGGAGTTGCGTTTTTCGTGATTTTCACCAACATTACGCAGCTGCCGGGCGTGCTTGCGCTTATCGTGAAAAACGCGTTTGGTTTTGATCAGGCCGCTGGCGGCGCCTTGGGAGCGGCGCTAATGCAGGGTGTCAGACGGGGAATCTTTTCGAACGAAGCGGGAATGGGGAGCGCACCGAATGCTGCTGCCACCGCAACGACAAGCCATCCTGTCAAACAAGGGCTGATTCAAGCGCTTGGTGTGCTGTCAGATACGCTAGTTATTTGTACAAGCACCGCCTTTATCATCCTGTTTTCGGATGCCTATCAAACTCCGGGACTAAGCGGAATCGCGTTGACACAAGCCTCTCTCAGCTCCCATGTTGGATCGTGGGCATCAGGCTTTCTCGCCATTCTGATTTTGCTATTCGGATTCTGTGCTTTAATCGGAAACTATTATTATGGCGAAACCAATATCGGTTTTTTAAACAAAAGCAAAAAACTGATTTTTGTCTACCGTATTGGCGTGCTGGGGATGATTGTATTTGGCTGTGTTGCCAAAGTCCAGCTCGTCTGGGATCTGGCTGATATGTTTATGGGCTTGATGGTCGTCGTGAATTTAATTGCGATTTTCTTTTTATCAAAGGTCGTTTTTGCGGCGCTGCACGACTATACACGCCAGAAAAAAGCGGGCAAAGACCCAGTCTTTTATAAAAATGTGCTTAAAAACCACAATGGCATTGAATGCTGGCCGATTTCTGACACACAGACTGACACGCACAACAAACAAATATCGTAAAAAAAGGATGTTCAGATAGACGGGCTGAACACCTTTCCCTTTTCGTTTATTGACAAACACGCAAGCCTCCATTACGATTTTCATATCTTTTTTAAAAAATCTGAAAGAAGGCATCGGTACATTCTATGAATCCTATCCAACACATACTAGATACATACCCGCTTATTGTGCTAGACGGCGCCATGGCGACTGAGCTTGAACGCAAAGGCTGTGATTTGAACGACAGTCTCTGGTCAGCCAAAATCCTGATGGAAGAGCCGGAGCTGATCAAACAAGTGCATACTGATTATTTCGCGGCAGGCGCCGACTGTGCGATCACCGCCAGCTATCAATCTACGTTTGAAGGCTTTGCCGCACGCGGGCTGAGCGAAGCCGAAGCACGCCGTCTGATCGAGATGTCCGTCAGCATCGCAGCAGAAGCACGTGATGAATTTTGGGCGTTTGAAGAAAACCGCCTGAATCGTCCGAAACCGATCATCGCAGCTTCTGTAGGCCCTTATGGCGCCTATCTTGCGGACGGTTCTGAGTATCGTGGCCACTACGGAATCTCAGAGGATGAACTTGTTGAATTCCATCGCCCCCGCATGAAGGCGCTGATCGAAGCCGGAGCTGATGTTTTGGCATGCGAAACGATCCCGTGTCTGAGCGAAGCAAAAGCGATTGCGCGGCTGCTGAAGGAATTTCCCGAAGCGTATGCGTGGATCAGCTTCAGCGCAAAAGACAGCCAGCATATCAGTGACGGAACACCTGCCGCTGACTGCGCGTCATGGCTTGATGAGCACCGCCAAATTGCGGCGCTCGGCATCAACTGCACGCCGCTTCAGCATATCCCTTTTTTAATAGAGGAGTTAAAAAAGCACTCATCAAAACCGATCATTGTCTACCCGAATTCAGGCGAGCAATACGACCCCAAGACAAAAACGTGGAACGGCGCAGGATGCGCAGAACCTTACGGAACAAGCGCCCGCACGTGGCATGAAAAAGGGGCGAAGCTGATAGGAGGCTGCTGCCGGACAACACCAGAAGATATCAAAGAAATTGCGTCTTGGGCGCGCTCTTTAAAAACAACTTGACTTATCGGAATTATTTGTATATTCTATCTAAAAGCCGGTTCGCCGGAATCTCGTGTCACTCGCTGACATGAGATTTTTTATTAGGAAGGAAATAAATCGCCGATAGAAAGTTGGAAAAAGATGAAATCTGTTCACAACAAGAATGAGACAAACTTTCAGAGAAGTATGAAAAGCCGGCACCTCTTTATGCTTTCCTTAGGGGGTGTCATCGGAACCGGGCTGTTTTTAAGCTCTGGCTATACCATTCAGCAGGCAGGCCCGGCGGGAACGATACTCGCCTACTTAGTCGGCGCCGGAATTGTCTATTTGGTTATGCTGTGCCTCGGTGAGCTGTCGGTGGCGATGCCTGTAACAGGCGCCTTTCACACGTATGCGGCCACATACATAGGGCCGGGCACCGGATTTACGGTCGCTTGGCTGTACTGGCTGACATGGACTGTGGCATTGGGATCAGAATTCACAGCAGCAGGCCTGTTAATGCAGCGCTGGTTTCCCCATACATCCGTTTGGATGTGGAGCGCCGTCTTTGCGCTGTTGATTTTCTTGCTGAATGCATTTTCAGTCAAGTTTTTCGCTGAATCAGAATTTTGGTTTTCCAGCATCAAAGTATTAGCCATTATTATGTTTATTCTTTTAGGCGGCTCTGCCATGTTCGGCATCATCCCGATTCAAGGCGGAGAAGCCGCTCCGATGCTGTCCAACTTCACAGCGGAAGACGGTCTCTTTCCGAATGGATTTGTCCCGATTTTGATGACAATGCTGGCCGTCAACTTTGCCTTTTCGGGAACTGAGCTGATCGGGATTGCCGCCGGAGAAAGCGTCGATCCCGACAAAACGATACCAAAAGCGATAAAAACAACGGTCTGGCGTCTGTCACTCTTCTTTATCGGAACGATTTTTGTCCTGTCAGGGCTGATTCCAATTCAAGAAGCTGGCGTCATCAAAAGCCCGTTTGTCGCTGTCTTTGACAGAGTCGGTGTGCCGTACGCAGCCGATATTATGAATTTTGTCATTCTGACAGCGATCCTGTCAGCGGCTAATTCAGGACTCTACGCCTCTTCCCGGATGCTGTGGTCTTTATCAAAAGAAAAGACGCTTCACCCGGCATTTGCAAAGCTGACGTCAAAAGGAACTCCGTTTAACGCGCTAATGTTCAGCATGATCGGCGGCATTCTGTCATTGCTGTCCGGCGTATTTGCGCCAGACACTGTATACGTTGTGCTCGTGTCGGTTTCTGGTTTTGCGGTCGTTGTTGTGTGGATGGGTATCTCCGCTTCTCAATTTATGTTCAGAAAACGTTATATCGAAGCGGGAAACAAGGTCGCCGATTTAAAATACCAGACCCCTTGGTATCCGTTCGTCCCGATTGCCGCGTTCCTCTTATGTCTGGCTTCCGTCACCGGCATAGCCTTTGATCCGAATCAAAGAATCGCACTGTATTGCGGCATTCCGTTTATGGCCGTCTGCTATGCTGTGTATTATGCGAAAAACCGGAAAAGCAAGCAGCCATCTGATATGACTTATTCAAAGTAAAAAGAACCTGCCTCCGAGCAGGTTCTTTTTTCATACTTCACACTTCCACTATCCAGTTAAACGGACATTTCACTTTGCCAAGCTGAATATCTGTTATCGTTTCATACAGTTTTTTCGATATGTCCCCGATTTGTCCGTCGCCTACAATCACCGTTTTTCCATGAATATTGAGTTCACCGACAGGCGTAACCACAGCTGCCGTGCCCGTGCCGAAGACCTCCGTCAATTCCCCGCGTACAGACGCCGCATAAATGTCATCAATTGAAATTCTATCTTCACGAACCGGAATGCCCCAGCTGCGAATCAGTTCAATGGCAGACGCCCGTGTAACCCCGCTTAAAATGCTTCCGTTTAAAGCCGGGGTGACAGCTTCCCCATTGATGACAAAAAAGATGTTCATGCTTCCGACTTCTTCCACATATTTCTTTTCAATAGCGTCAAGCCACAGCACCTGGTCATAGCCCCGCTCATTCGCTTTTCGCTGCGCTTGAAGGCTGGCCGCGTAATTTCCCGATGTTTTTGCACATCCGACTCCGCCATTCACCGCCCGCACGTACTCATCTTCGACGTAAATTCTAACCGGCTTCAGCTGATCGCCATAATAGGATCCGACAGGCGAAAGCACGATCATAAATGTATAGCTTTTGGATGCCTTCACCCCGAGACTCGGTTCTGTGGCGATAACAAAGGGACGAATATACAATGACGTTCCCTTTTCCTTTGGAACCCAATCTTTCTCCAGTTCAATTAATTGCGTCAATGCTTCAAGCACCAGCTCTTCATCTAAAGGGGGCATACTCATGCGCTCACACGACCTGTTCAGCCGTTTGATATTTTGGTCAGGCCGGAACAGCAGCACTCTGCCATCTTCTGTCCTATACGCTTTTAATCCTTCAAACACAGCCTGGCCGTAATGAAATACAGATGAAGAAGGATCAAGCGTAAGCGGCGCATACGGTGCAATTCTCGGATGATGCCAGCCCATTCCCTCCTCATAATCCATCACAAACATATAATCCGTAAAATATTTTCCGAATTCCAATGATGACGGGTCGGGCTTTTCCTTATGAAATGCCATTTTTTCTCGTTCAATAAGCTTATTCAATCTTAGCACACCTTCCGTAGTTATTTAAATATTCAGTCTTTTTAAAATTACAAAAAACACAGCCGCTTCTTTCATGATACGCCGCTTCCAACCTATAAATTTCAGAATATTCTTTATGATCATGAGCTATTATACACCACATTCATTGTCAAATGAAGATGAAATAAAAGAAAAACAGCCAGATTCAATCCGGCTGTGACATTAGACCGCTAAATACAGGATGACAAGATGACAAATCAGCAAAATATACACTGCGATCACAAATTGCCAATTGACCTTCCGCGCCCATGCAAACACCAACATCATGACAGGCAGTATCACTGTCCCCGCCAGCTTGTGAACCGTCATATCCGGGCTGTTTGTTGCATCATAATGAATCGGCATCTCCGCCGGAAGAAACGGATAACACACGATTGAAAGGATGAAAGCAGCAATGACAGACCCCCACAGCACTTTTCCATTCGTCAAAAGAAACATAGAACCACCATTCCTTTCTTCAACACGTATTCTTTATGAATCATATGACTGTTCTACGGTGAATTTCGTTCGGTCTCCCCGCGTAATCATTTGCGCATATTCCACTATCTCTTCATTTTTATCATAGGTGAGGGATTCTGAGAAAAACGCTGGCGCTCCGACATTGGTTAATAAGTGGCCGCTGATCGTTTCATCCGTTAAAATCGGTTCGATCGATTCCGTGCCCCTGCTGATTTCTATATTGTATTTTGTCCTTAATAGTTCAAAAAGCGAGCCGGTGCACTCTTCCTGTGCCAGCCCGGGTGCCGCTTTCCAAGGAATATATGAGGTGTGATACTGCAAGGGTTCCCCCTCGGCGTATCTGACTCTGATCAGCTTATTGACAGGTTCACCCTCTTTCACTTTCAAAAGCTCGGCAATGGAGTGATCAGCAGGAATCACAACCAGTTCAAGCACTTTTGATTCAGAACGCAGACCTCTCATTTGTTCTGCGAAGCTCGTAATCTTATGCGGGATCGGTGTTTGTATTTTTGCGGCTGATACAAATGTTCCTTTTCCTTGAATCCGTTTAATATACCCTTCAAGCTCAAGCTGCTGCAGGGCCAGTCTCACCGTTGTTCTGCTGACATCAAATTGTTCGCAAAACTCGCTTTCCGTCGGCAGCTGATCATTCGCCTGATATTTGCCAGACTTGATTAATTCAATGACTTTAAACTTGATAACAGAATATAAAGCTGTCATTTCATCTCCCCCCCATTCTGTATGCAATCCGTTCTTTTTTATTGAGACCATCATACCACTTGCCTTTTCTATATGAAAGATTTGCACTGTCCTTTTATAACAAATTTTCAGAAAATAATATTGACAGTTTCATGATGTCGGTGCTAAATTCGTAATGACAACTATTATAAATTGATTATAACAAATGTGGTGCTTGTTTATCTATGAGGGGGGTGTCGCATGAGGATTATTGTCGCCGATCACTATGAAGAGCTCTGTAAGTTAAGCGCTAACATTGTTAAGAAACACGTACAGGAAAAGAAAGATGCCGTTCTCGGCTTGGCAACTGGAAGCACGCCGGTCGGCTTGTACAAGCAGCTGATTTCAGACTATCAGTCAGGTGAAATTGATTTTTCAAAGGTTACTACATTTAATTTGGATGAATATGCAGGTCTCTCTCCGTCTCATCCGCAAAGTTATAACCATTTTATGCACGAGTATCTCTTTCAGCATATCAATATGCAGCCTGGCCATATTCATATCCCGCAAGGAGACAATCCGCAGCTTGAGGCTGAATGCAAAGTATACGAGGATCTCATCCGCCGGGCGGGAGGGATTGATATTCAAATTCTCGGCATCGGCGCCAATGGCCACATCGGCTTTAATGAACCGGGCTCTGATTTTGAGGATCGAACACGAATTGTCAAGCTGTCAGAAAGCACAATACAGGCAAATGCGAGATTCTTTGGCGGCGATCCTGTACTGGTCCCGAGACTTGCCATTTCAATGGGCATTCAAACCATCCTGGAATTCAGCAAACATATTGTGCTTTTAGCGAGCGGTGAGGAAAAAGCAGATGCCATTCAGAAGATGGCTGAAGGCCCTGTCACGACAGATGTACCGGCCTCCATTCTTCAAAAACATCATCTAGTAACCGTTATCGCAGACCAAAAAGCAGCCCAAAAATTAAAGATTGCATCATACACATAACTCAATAAAAGGAGACTGTCATGTTTAAAAAGGCATTTCAAATTCTGCAGCAGCTTGGACGCGCATTGATGACTCCCGTTGCCGTCCTGCCGGCAGCCGGTCTGTTGCTCCGTTTCGGTGACAAGGATTTGCTGAATAACCCTATTATTAAGGATGCGGGCGGCGTTGTATTCGATAACCTCCCGCTGATTTTCGCCGTGGGGGTTGCGATCGGTTTAGCCGCAGGCGAAGGTGTAGCCGGACTTGCCGCTGTCATCGGGTACTTAATTTTAACCGTCACCCTCGACAACATGGGGAAATTACTCGGCCTCCAGCCTCCGTATGAAGGCGCCGAGCACCTGATTGATATGGGCGTATTCGGAGGCATCATCATCGGGCTTCTCGCCGCCTATTTATATAAACGTTTTTCAACAATTGAACTGCATCCGGTCCTTGGATTTTTCTCTGGAAAACGATTTGTCCCGATTATCACTTCCATCAGTTCATTGGTGATCGGCGTCATTTTCTCATTTGTTTGGCCGCTGATCCAAAACGGAATTAACGCAGCCAGCAGTTTAATTGCCGATTCAACGGTCGGCCTGTTCTTTTATGCAACGATCTATCGTTTGCTGATTCCTTTTGGCCTGCATCATATTTTTTATACACCTTTCTATTTTATGATGGGAGAATACACAGACCCGTCAACAGGCAGCACCGTAACCGGCGACCTGACAAGGTTTTTTGCGGGAGACCCGACTGCCGGGCGCTTTATGATGGGAGATTTCCCTTACATGATTTTCTGTCTGCCGGCAGTTGCACTTGCCATTATCCATACCGCACGTCCTGAAAAGAAAAAAATGATCTCCGGCGTGATGATTTCTGCGGCGCTCACATCTATGCTGACGGGTATTACAGAGCCGGTTGAATTCTCTTTCTTGTTCGTTGCGCCCGTGCTCTATTTGATTAACTCGATTCTCGCCGGCGTCATCTTTGTCGTTTGTGATTTATTCCATGTCCGCCATGGCTATACGTTCTCGGGCGGCGGTATTGATTACGTTTTAAACTATGGACTGTCGACAAATGGCTGGGTTGTCATTCCTGTCGGGATTGTATTTGCTATCATTTATTATTATTTGTTCCGATTTGCGATTTTGAGATGGAATTTAAAAACTCCGGGCCGTGAAACAGATGAAGCTGATCAGAATGAGGCAAAAGCGCCTGTTGCAAAAGGCCAGCTAGCCTTTCAAGTGCTTCAGGCCTTAGGCGGACAGCAAAATATCGCAAACCTGGACGCGTGTATCACAAGGCTTCGTGTGACTGTTCATCAGCCAAGCCAAGTCAGCAAGGATGCATTAAAACAGCTTGGCGCAGTAGGTGTGCTGGAAGTCAACAACAATTTCCAGGCGATATTCGGGACAAAATCCGATGCCTTAAAAGACGACATCAAAACGATCATGGCTGGGGGCGTACCTGATGCCGCCGCGCTGGATTCAGAGGCTGACATCCGGCAGAAAACCGATCCCGAAGAAACCTTTATTTATCCGCTCAAAGGAGAAACAGTCTCTTTAACAGACGTGCCTGATCCAGTTTTTTCAGAAAAAATGATGGGCGAGGGGTTTGCGATTGATCCATCGGAAGGAAAAGTCATTGCCCCAGCAGACGGCGAAATCGTCTCCATTTTTCCGACGAAGCACGCTATAGGCTTTAAGAGCGCCGGCGGCACCGAAATCTTGATCCATGTTGGCATTGATACGGTCAAATTAAACGGGGAAGGCTTTGAAGCACATGTGACGAGCGGACAAGCCGTCAAACAAGGTGAACTGCTTCTCACATTTGATCTCGAAACCATCAAACAGCATGCCGCTTCAGCTGTAACACCGATTATTTTCACAAATGCATCTGAGGAAGAGATGAAGCACATTCAAATAAAGTAAAAAAAACCCCCTCTACGGGGGATTTTTTCGTTCAAGTATGAAAACATCGCCACAATAAAAAAGACAAAATCCCAAAACGAAACTTTTAGGATTTTGTCAACAATCTAACAACACCTTAAAAACAAGGTGCACTATCTATTATTCAGCAGCAGCGTGATCTTCTTTTTCAATCGCTGCCAGTCTTGCGTTTACTTCTTCTTCTGTCATATTGTGCTCTTTGACATACAGGTTTCTTGAGTTCGTGCGGCATTCGTGGCTGCAGCTGCGCATATACTTATACTCATTTTCCGGTGTGCATATCATTTTTTTGTTGCAAGATGGATTTGCGCAGTTCACATAACGCTCACACGGTTCACCTGTAAAGTGGTCTTTTCCGACAATCACATGCTCGACACGGTTGACAGGCACGCTGATTCTTTCATCGAATACGTAGCACTGGCCGTCCCAAAGCTTGCCTTGCACCTCAGGATCTTTTCCGTATGTCACGATTCCGCCGTCAAGCTGTGATACATCTTCAAAACCTTGTTTCATCAGCCAACCTGAGAATTTTTCACAGCGCACGCCGCCTGTGCAGTACGTTAAAATCTGTTTGCCTTCAAGCATGTCTTTGTTTTCTTCGATCCACTCAGGCAATTCACGGAAGGCTTCGATATCAGGACGGACAGCGCCTCTGAAATGGCCAAGATCATACTCGTAATCGTTACGCGCGTCGATCACAATTGTGTTTGGGTCCTGCATTTTCTCGTAAAATTCCGCAGGCTTCAAATGCTGTCCCGTTGTTTCATTCGGATCCACATCATCTTCAAGACGAAGCGTTACAAGCTCTTCCTTATGGCGGACGAAGATTTTCTTGAACGCATGGCCTTCTTCCTCATCAATTTTAAATACCATATCCGCAAAACGAGAATCAGCTTTCATTGTTTCCATATATTTTTCAGTCTGCTCAACCGTACCTGATACCGTACCGTTAATTCCTTCAGAAGAAACAAGGATACGGCCTAGCAAACCAAGCTCCTTACAAAAAGCCAGATGCTGCTCTCTAAACGCCTCTGGATCTTCAATCGGAACATATTTATAGTAAAGTAATACTCTGTATTGTTTTTCCATGATTTAAACACCCTGTTCAATTATAGTTAGTTGCTATGCACACTCTTACTATATCATACAGGAAAATGCCTCAAAGATGAACATATCCGCACAGACTGATAAAAATATCCAATCTCTTACAAACTCATGCGACACAAGGGTTTATCCATCAGGAATGATATCTTCCAATAACTCACTAATTAATATAGTTATCTGAAAACTATCTTATAATTCCTCTTCAAAAGATAAATTCATCGGCTCATCTAAAAGTTCTCCCGGCATTTCAAGGTTTGTTGAAGGAACGCTCTCATCTACCTCTTCAAAAACAACATGATCCATCCACATCTGACCCGGCCCAGATAATAGGACACCAAAGGATATCACAGCACTATTTTCAGGGACATCTAAAACAATAGTATAATGATTCCAATTGGTTGTGCCGGTAATAGGCCTGTTGCTCATATTATCAAATTGGAGAACATCATCAGCAGCACTGTCAACCCGCATCCAAAGTGAGGCAAAATGCTGCACTCCTTTTGTTTTGATAAAACTTGATAGCCGAAGCCTTTTTCCTAGATAGCGATCTGCCTTAAATTGCTGCATCATCGTCGCAAATTCACCGTTGCCCTGCACCATCGTTGATTTTAAATACCCTGAAGCCTTTCCCTGATGTACATTTTCCCGGTCAACACCCATTTCGTATTGGAACGGATGGCTCCCGTTCAATAGCCAGCCCTTCATTTTTTTCCCCATGCGAGATTCCTCCTTTTTTGAAGTCAATTGCTTCATAAATGTTCGATATGTCCCAGGCGGCATGTGATACAGCTTTTTGAACGTCCTCGTAAATGACTCTTGAGATTCAAACTGATAATACAAAGCAATATCCATAATACGAAAATCGGTATAAAGCAAAGCCGTCGCTGCTGTCGCAAGACGCCTTAACCGAATATAAGAAGCAACCGACATGCCGACTTCTTTCTGAAAGATCCGATGAAAATGGAATTTTGAAAAGCCTGAAACGTTTACAATATCCTCACTTGCTATTTGCTCATGTAAATTGCATTCAATCCAATCGATTGTTTTCTGGACAGCTTTTTCATAATACATTTCACACTTCAATCTCCTTTCTGTTATAGAATAATAGATCCCGGCCTCCATGTTTTGATGATTTTTGCGATATGTAAAAATCCCCTGTTTACCACAGGGGACACCGCTCACTTGATAATGACAGATGGCGTGATATGCTCCAGCCAAATGACACCGTCATATTGTTCCTTCAGGATCATCTGCTCTTCCATGAACCCCCAATAGAGTGCTGTCCGCGGGGTATACATCCACGAAGTGCCTTTCTTGTTTTTGGTATGGAGAACATCAACAAAGACAGCTGGATGATCTGCAGCTTTCAGCAAAGCTTCAAGACTTCCAGTCGGCGGCGGGCTTGTGACCGGCGTAACGGTCTTATTATCTGAGCTATCAAGACTGGCGCCTGAATATGCATAAATGCCAATCGTATATGTCTGTTTTTTCAGCCGCTCCGGCAAATAATCACCCATATTAGGTCCGTTTAGCTCTACCCAGTCCTTTATCATTTTGGTATTCTGTTTGCGGATATGGTAATTGTGGGCCCATACAATGATCTTCTTTTTTGGATAGAGGGTTTCCGCAACCCACTGAAATTGTTCTGCCATCATGCGGTCTCTCATATAGAATGTAAAATCCTCAATGTTCTCCGGATAATCCTTTAGTTTTTCTTTCATTTCTTCTAGCATGTACGTTTCCATGACGTCAATTCTCAGCTGAAGGGAGTGCATAAACATCTCATAAGCTTTCGGCTCTTTTGGAAGGTGTGCTTTTAGCTCTGAAGCATGTGCTTCAGCGAACTTGATCAGCTCCTGATAGTTTTTCACAAGCGTTTCTTTCTTTTGCGCAAATTCATCAAACGTGTTGCTGTTAGTCACCAATGTTGAAAAGTCATTTTCTGATTGGGAGAGCAGCTCTGCTTTTTCAGGGTCCACCGCATTTACCCATTGGTTTGCAGCATCATTGAATGAATTCTTCATGCTTTGAATATCAAAACCCGTAAGGATAAGCGGATCGCCTTTCTCTTTTTGCTCTTTCATGTAAGCAAACAGCTCAACAACATCTTCTGTATGCCAAACGGGAAAAATGGATTTTTTCATCGTGCTCTTAGAGGTAAGTTGGTCCATATTAAGGTAGGATGCATTTGTATCGGTAAAGCCAGACTCAAAGGCCAATACATCGTACCCCAGTTCTTCGTGGAGGTATTTGATCATACGGACCTTTGTTGCATTGATTTCGCCAGCGCCGTGTGTGGTTTCTCCTAATTGAACAATTCGTTTTCCCTTTAGCGCCTTCTTCAGAAATCGAAGGTCTTTGTTTGAGGCATCGGAGGAATCCAGTGGATGTGCATGGCGCTGAATCCAGCGCTCCCAATGCTTTGCTTCAGAAGCAGCACGGGCGGAGGAGGCTGAAAAAGAAGCAAACACAAGACAGACAACCAGCAGCGGCAAAGCCATTTTGACAATCATTCGTTTCAATTCGATCTCTCCTTATCTGTTAGATTCTCTAGTAATTACGAGATCGATATAGAAAAAGTTTCCTTTTTTCATATCAAAAAAAGCTTCTCTATTCCAAGAAGCTTTCACTGGATTCTCTCATCACTTGATGAAAATAAAACCGATACGTATTTCGTAAAAATGTGTCAACCGGAAGCTGCACATCCGTTTGGTATTTGCTGATGATGAACGGAAACCGCTCGATTCCTTTCACGCGCAAATCACTCGCTTGCTCTTCATCCGTCGCCTTCTCTTGCAGAACCGCTTCAACAATTGACCAGCACGCTTCCCGCACTTGCCGCAGGACAGCTCTATCTCCGGTTGTCTGATAATCTGTGATCCAGCTAATGATTTGTTTCTCCATGAGGTTCCCCTTTCTTCAAAAAAAGAGGCGCTGCGTTTATGCGAGCTCCTCTTTTTATTCTTCGTACCCTATCAGTTCTCCGACTTGGACTTCTTGGCCTTCTGTTAAATGGGCGGCCGGCTGGAACGCGTCTTTTTCAAAAATCAAAATGACGGTTGAGCCGAATGAAAAGTATCCAAGCTCCTCGCCGATCTTCAATTCACCCCGGGTGCTCGTCTGCACGATAGAGTTAATATTCATCGCGCCGACAGGAATCATCAGGACACTTCGGGTGCCGCCATTCAACTCGTACACAAACCGGTAATTTTTCGAAAGCACATCTTTTCCGTATTGTAACCCTAATTGATTGACCGGATATGAGCGATTTCCGAGCTCGGCCAGCTTTTGATACGTGCAGCTGATCGGGGAATGGAAACGGTGATAATGCCGCGGGCTTAGATACAGTACGATGAAGTATCCGCCGTTATATTGATGGTCCGCGCTTTTACAGCCGGTCAGCTCAGCGAATGAGTAATCTTTTCCCTTTACCGTAAAGGTCTGGTTTGGATTAATTGTTCCTATCGTCTGAACCACACCGTCAACAGGGCTGACCACCGCGTCCGCCTCTTTTGAAACAGGGCGCCGCTCCAAATTAATATGCCGAATGAACAATTCGGAAAGCGAGCCGTAATCAGCGGCCGAGCCACCTACATCGTCCCAGTTGATCCGAAAATGTTTTGAGAAAAGCGGAATGACCGGTTTGCTCATGTTAGACTCGCAAAATCTTTTAATCAGATAGGAAGACAGACGATGATTTGTCAGCTCTATCAATGAACGATACAGAATCTTTACAGCTGTGTTAAACATGAATAATCCCTATTACCCTTCCGATTGTAATAAAAATAAAGCACCATAAAAAGGCGCCGACTGCCGCAAACACAATATACGTTTTCAGCTCCATTTTGCCGATTCCTGAAAAGTAGCACGTCATATGTCTGACGCCGGGTATGAAATAACCAAAAATGAGCGAATATGGACCGTATTTCTTCATCCATTTTTCCACTTTGATCATTCTCTTTTCTTTTAATCCGACCCACTTGCCGTACTTGTCGATAAACGGGCGGCCGGCTTTTCTGCCGATCATGTAGCTGATCAGCATACCTGACAAAGCTCCGACAAAGCTGATGAATATTGAAAGCTCATAATTCAGCACGTCCGTATTTGTGAAGTAGCCGACAACAGTCATCATCACTTCATCTGGAATCGGCAATCCAACAATCCCTAATACCAGCATCAAAAAAATAGCGAGATAACCGTAATCCGCTATGAGATCCTGAACTAATTCCATCTCCCGGACTCCAGGTTTTCTGCCGCATGTTTTTTAAAATGAGGGAATTTGATTTTACTCACCATTAAATATGAAAGTCCGCAAGCTCCGATTGCCAGCAGGATCGGGTGATAGGTAAAGCTGAGAAGCACAAGACACATACCCGCAAATGGAATCGGCATTCCGATAAATGTCGGAAGCTTACTTTGTTCAATGTTAAATTTAGAGAGGCGAAGCATTCCGCAAATGCTGTACGTCAATGCGCATAAAATCCCGATAAATGGCAGGGAATATAATGCGACACTGTAAGCAAGCATGGAAGGAGCCACACCAAACGTCACCAGGTCGGCAAACGAATCCAGTTCTTTGCCCATATCAGAAACGGCATTTAGCTTACGTGCAGCCATCCCGTCAAAAAGGTCGAGAAGCATGCCGGTAAAAATGAAAAGCACTGCTGCATGAATGTTATGATATAACAAGGAATGAATCGCCAGCAGGCCGCAAATAAAATTTCCTATTGTAATCATACAGGGGATATAATTCACAGTGTAACCAAACCTCCAATTGTAAAACCATCTATCATTATTCGACGTTATAGGCCGAATAGCGTTACAGGAAAAATTTTCTCTATTAAGCATAATAACATAAAAGGCCCGACAAAAAGCAGCACTCAAATTCTATTATTATACAACATTTGTTACCTTTTGAAAAATGAATGCCATTCTTTTCTTGTTTCTGACAATTTTTATTCTCCGCTCAAAAAGGACAAGACGCGTTGATTGACGTATTCCGGCTGCTCCAGAGATAACAGATGTCCGGCGTTCTTCACGATTTCAGCCTGAATTCCCGGTACCAATATGGAAGCACGCTCTAAAGCCATTTGCTGATGATACATGACTTCGTGCTCGCCAAACATCAGCAGCATCGGGACCGAAACCGATTTCAATTCCCGGTCTGTGAACACGTACGGAAAGCCGTTTTCTGTCGGTTTCAGGCTTCTTTGTTCATCCCGCCATTCCACACCCGCCACAATTTGTTTTCGCAGCACAGGATGCAGATCATAACGGCTAGCCGTGATCCACTCGATATAAGCCTCAGCTCCTCTTGCTCCTGTAAGTCCCGCAGTAAATTTATAGACATCTGGATCATAAGATATAAAGGCTTCAGCAGGGCTCATCACAATTGCCCGCTTTACTCTTTCGGGTGCTTGAAGCAAGAAATTTACGATATAGGATCCACCCAGCGAGAGGCCGGCCAGGTGGGCGCTCTCAAGTTCAAGCGAATCTAAGACGTCTTTCAGCCATTCTGCGGAATCTGCTCTCGTATCCAGAGCAGCTGACGGTATACTTTTATTTTTGTCTCCTATTATATCGACCGCATATGTACGAAATTGACTGCTCCACGCCGCGATATTCGGATACCACATAACAGAGCTGAAGAGTCCCCTGTGAAGCAATACGAGTGAAGGTGCGTCCTTTGGCCCTTTTGCCATGATATGTGTTTTGCCAAAACGAGTAGAAACATAGAATGATTCCGGCTCAATCGGCCACAAAGAAAGGCTGTGATCATATGCCTGGCAAAAGCGAAGACCGCTTTCAGCCGAGGCAAGCTGCATCGAATCTTGTGTCATCTTCTTCTTTTTCCTCCGGGTTTGATTGATATAAAATTAAGGATAATGCTCCTTTTATCTCATAAGAAAAAATACCTATTTATCATTATCTCACATTCTAAATTTCCAGTATATAGTTTGACTTCCCGGATAAATAAAAAAAGGCCGTTTCCCCTTGAAACCAAGGAAACCGCCTATTCTTTGAAGGCTAATGAAATGGCCTTATCTTTCTGATCCTCTGTTAATGAGATGTGATGGGTTACTGACTTTTCATCCTTCGTCAATGCGACTGAGTAGTCACCTTTTTTGCCGGTATCCCATTTGATGTCTCCATTTTTATCTGTTTTGCCGAGTATCTCGCCAATCTCTATACTCGGCTCTTGATCTGAGGCCGGTGCTGCGACAATCGTCACTTGCACCCCTTCAACCGGCAGCCCCTCGGCATCCTCCACATGAAGAGTGACAGGAATCGTTGTTTCTTTCTGAGCAGATTGGGTCGGTGAACCGCACCCGCATAAAAACAAAATAAACATGAAAATGGCTAATTTGCTGTACTTATTGATTTGCCCAATATTGAATATTGTTGAATACATCATTCGTCACCCTTGTTCCCAAGTTGTATGACGATCCTCCGTTCGTGTGAATTGCAATAGCTGTCTGGCCTGTATCACTGTAGTTTCGATAAACAGGTGAGCCGCTTTGGCAGCCATACGTATCGGTTGTATAGGTTAGCTTATATGTTTCAGCGGATCGAATCGGCTTTGTACCAGACCACATTGTGCCAAATGTTTTGTCACATGGGAATCCTGTCACTGACGAGGAAAGGCCCACAGGACTGCTGCTGTTTGTTGTCCGGTAGCCGTACCAGCCAACCGTGTTTCCGGGAGAACCGTTTAATTTTATAGCTCCGTAATCATAATTGGTGTTATTGCTTTCCGTCCATCCTTTAACAGAGTAAAACATCGTGCCTGAATAAGTTCCATATGGATATGACGAACCGTTGCGGCCCGGCGCGGCTGTTATCGTTGAAGCCCAGCCATGATCCTGGCTGTACACACAATGTCCAGCCGTTACGACTGTATTGGCATTGACTAAAAACCCGGTGCAGCCATATGTGCTTGAGGTGTTGGGATACTTGATTGAAAGTTGGACAGTTGCTCTGTAAGGAAAAGATGTAGTGCTGGAGATTCTGGTGCGTTCATCGGTTCCGATGATACTCGAAGGCTGTAAGGCTTGAATGTTTTTTTCCAGTTCCTTTTGGCCGTATAGCGATTTACTTGTTTTCCCGGTTCCCTCATAAGGAGCGGAAACCTGTTCTTCTTTTGACGTTTGGTTTTTTGTAGCATCAGCTTCTTTACCCGTATTCGATACAGACATTTGCGGGTTCTCCTCCGCTTTTGCCGGTGCGCCGAAAGATACCGACGCTGCTAATGCCAGACATAAAACCGTTAAGTAAACGAACCACTTTTTTCTGAATGTTGGAACTAATTTCATTTTGTCATCTCCCTCCCTTTGTGTCAACCACCCTTAACAGTGGAAGACTTTTACATTATAATCACGTTTCTGATTCTTATGATAAAACTTTTATCAGGAATGAAAAAAGGCCTTGTACCCTGACAAGGCCTGCTTTCGCTCTATGTTATAGATAGCTGATCCAACGCTTTCTTTGCGTTATTTCTCGCTGTTTCAACTGTATCAGCCGCAGATAGCGCAACCGCCATACGGCGTCCGGCTTTCGTTATCGGCTTACCAAAGACGCGAACTTGTGTTTTCGGTACTGCCAGTGCGTTTTCCAGTCCTTCAACTGTGTAATCCGCTGATTCTTCCGGTGCTTTGAGGGGCCGGCTGGCGCCAGGAGAAAGCTGTGTGATTTCTGTAATCGGAAAACCGAGAATCGCCCGGACATGCAGCGCGAACTCTGACAAATTTTGCGTCACCAGCGTGACCAGGCCCGTATCATGCGGACGAGGAGAAACCTCACTGAAATACACCTTATCTTTCGCAAGGAAAAGCTCAACGCCAAACAGGCCGTATCCGCCAAGCTCATCCGTAATGGCTTTCGCAATATGCTTCGCTTCTTCCATTTGCTGCCCTGTCATATGATGCGGCTGCCATGATTCGATATAGTCTCCGTCCTTTTGCACATGACCGATCGGCTCGCAAAATGCCGTGCCGTTTACCGCTCGTACGGTTAAGAGCGTAATTTCTGATTCGAACGGGATGAACTCCTCAACGATCACGCGCCCATTTTTCACACGTCCGCCTTCCATGGCT
Organism: Bacillus sp. K7; assembly: GCF_053903245.1. Lineage (NCBI taxonomy): Bacteria > Bacillati > Bacillota > Bacilli > Caryophanales > Bacillaceae > Bacillus > Bacillus sp. K7. Next base: position 241,727 of record NZ_CP096406.1, on the reverse strand, counting down.
GTCTCCCAGCAGCTCTTTACATCTGCTTCAGAGCGGCATACGCTCTGGCCTTTTCCAGAAGAACTCATCAATGGTTTAACGACACAAGGAAAGCCGATCTGAGCTGCCGCTTGTACAAATTCGTCATATGTATTCGCAAACTCATAGCCAGCCGTTGGAAGTTCGAGCGTTTCCGCCGCAAGCCGCCTGATCCCTTCCCGATCCATCGTTAGCTTTGCAGCACGCGCATTCGGGATGACGTGAAACCCTTCCTCCTCTAGCTTCAGCAATTCATCCGTCGCGATCGCCTCAACCTCAGGCACAATCAAATCCGGCTTTTCTTTCTCAATAATGGTTCTGATCTGCTCGCGATCCAGCATATCAACGACATAACTATTGTGCGCGACCTGCATCGCCGGAGCGTGCTCATAACTGTCAACTGCCGCCGTCTGCACCCCTAGACGCTGAGCTTCAATCACTACCTCTTTTCCTAACTCACCTGAACCTAACAACAAAACCTTCTTTGATTGATACATCTTTGCCCCTCCTATCTATTTCCCAACCATTATAACTGAAATATTTGAAAAATAAATTTTTATTCAAAAAGACGAAATTAGAAATCATCATGAGCTTGCAACAGAGATTTTTTCATAAGAATGCAGGTGAGCTCCACAAAACTACTGATCCTGAGGAATACTTGAAAATTGCAGACAAGATTGGCACTGACAACCTGAACGCTGAGCAATTACAATATTATTCAAGCATTGTTCAAATGAAGGCACAACAAGAAACAGGAAAAATGCTTGTCGAAGGCGCAAAGGGTGTAATTGTCGGGCTCTGGGAAGCCGGAAAAGACATCGTCACCGGGGCATGCGACCTCGCAGTCGGCGCTTACGATCTTGCTGTATGGTCTTATAGAGCGCAGGGTAAGATGGGCATCGAGGAACAAGTCAAAGCCGGACAGGAACTCCAAAATGTGATTTATAGCGCGCCCGAGACTTTTGAATATATGGTCGATTCATTCAAAACATCTTGGAACGACAATATGGTTCATGGTGATGCATATAGCCGCTCCCATTACATCACCTACGCACTTGCTTCCCTTTTTGGAGCAAAAGGACTCGGAAAAGTGTCATCAGCAACAAAAGCCGGAAAATTCGTGACAAAGGAAACAAAAGCTTTTGTGAACGATCATAAATCTTTAGCAAAGAACATTACTGATAAAGCGAAACCTTATTTCACATTGCCAAATAACAATCATCTAGAACCTGCAATACAGGGCGCTGGGAATATCGAAAACCCTATATCGAAACTTGAGAAGAATTTTGATAAAAAACATGAAAACTTTGTCAATATTAATGGTAGCGCTCAAAGCAAATCAGGTGGCGTAGGACCAATCGAAAATTCTAAAATTACACGTGATATTAATACAGTAGAACAAGCACACCAATGGGGAAGCAAGTATTATGACGATTGGATTAATTCATTAACTCCACGTGAACAACATGCTATTAAGCAATATACTGGCGACGATTATAAGATAATAAATGATTATTTAAGAGGAATTAATGATTCTTTAGATGGCATTGATTTAGATACAATCTATAATATAAAGAATGGGTTGGATAAAGCGAGAGTTCCACACAACTTACAAGTTTATAGAGGGACAGACCTCAGACCTTTAGAGTCATTAATTGAAGTTGACAAATATGGAGACATTAATGCTGAATCACTAATTGGGAAGACTTTTAGAGACAACGGTTTTGTAAGTACTGCAATTGTTAAAGAATCACCCTTTGAACACATGAAAGTCTCGTGGGAAATAAATGTTCCAGCAGGAGCTCATGCAGCTTATCTCGGAAAGATAAGTCATTTCCCTAATGAAGCTGAGTTACTTTTAAATTTTGGACAAGAGATGGTAATTAAAAGCGCACATGTTGACAGCAGCAATAAGTTACATATTGTTTTAGACTTAATTTAAGTGGGTGAAAAAATGAGAGGCAGAAGAATGATAGATAGATGGGAAGATGACAATAAGAGCTTCCTTAAACTGAATATAAAAAATAAAGTACTTCCAACAATATACGGTGGCATTGTTGGAGATATGTTAGGAGTTCCAGTTGAATTTAAAACAAGAGGAGAATTTCATATACAGGATATAGTTGGATACGGCACATATAATCAACCTCCCGGAACCTGGTCTGACGATACATCGCTGACTTTATGTCTGGTTGAGAATGTAGTTGAAGAAGGAAGCACCAACAATTTGATGCAGAAATTTAAACAGTATCAAGACGAAGGCTATTGGACGCCGTATGGTGAAATGTTTGACATTGGAAGGACGACTGCCGAAGCGATTACCCGATTTAGGAAAGGTGTTTTGCCAGAAGAATGCGGCGGTCAGTCAGAGTTTGATAACGGAAATGGAGCATTAATGAGAATTTCACCATTAGTGTTTATTTTGCATAAAGAATTTGATTTTGTAAAAAAAGCGGAGATGATCAAGAAATACACTGAAATAACCCATGCCCATCCGCGTGCTATAGTTGGTTCCATTATTTATGTTGAGCTATTACTAAGGCTATACTATAACAATTCAATTGATACATCTTTAAGAGAAGTGAAAGAGCTTTTCGATGAGAATTTTGCAAAGGAACATATATACCATAAAGAGCTAACCCATTATGAAAGAATTTTTGACAAACGTTTTTTGAATACACCAAGAGAAGAAATTCAATCAGACGGATATGCCGTTCATACTTTAGAAGCTGCAATATGGTGTTTTGGCACTACAACTTCATTTACCGAAGCAGTACTTACTGCAGTAAACCTAGGAGAAGATACTGATACGGTAGCATCAATAACAGGATCGATAGCAGGAATGTATTATAAGATGGACGGAATTCCAGAGGATTGGTTAGCTAAAATAGCCCGTAAGCAAGATGTTGATCAATTAATAGAAAATTTCTATGAGCATTGTGCAGAGAAAGCTATTATTGAGGAATATGGAAAGCTTTAAATTTTTTAACTATTTTCAGGCCTCTTATAAATCTCATAAAAAAACAGTAGCTGCACTTCTACTAAATTATTTAGCTATTTTTGTTATTATACAGCTATACAAAACTGCATGAACATAAGTTAAAATATGCTCATGCAGTTTTTTAGTTTATTTATGATCTTTTGGAGGTTTATCAAAAATGAAGAATGATCAAATCGTTTTTGAAAAAACAAGGACCATCGCTCATGATATCGATCAGATGCAAAATCAACAGGAGAAAATAGATTATCTTTTTCGCCAAGATTCTCTTACACTCAACCAGTTGAAGCAATATTATTCTGAACCTTTCCTTCCGCTTCATTTTCTAGTGAAAGAAGCAGTTTTATGCATGTTTATATCTATGGCTTTAGCTTCTTTCTTTTTTATTCAAGCAAAAGAAGTCTTCATCAATCCTACATTATCAAATATTTCACCTGCAGTTTTTTCTATTTTTACAGTCATATGTATGTTTATGACTTATACCAACGTCATAAAAAGAGGATATAAAAACAAAGGAGAAGCATCCCTTATTCAACAATCTAAATTCTATGAGAAAAACAAGTTAATTCATACAATACTTTATAAAAAATATAAAGTGGATCAACAAAACATACAAGCAAATGAACCAACTGCCTCTGATAAAGAAGATTCAATGAATTTACATGCTGTATTGAACCATGTACTTACAATTAGTAAAAATGATAAAGAGCTTTTGGCCTACTTAGATACAAAAGATATTGCTGTGCTAAACCAATTAAAAGCATATTTTTCTGCTCGTCCATTTTCCCTTTCACATTATATGAGTTTAATGTTTTGCGGAAGTATAATTGTCATTTATGCAACTACTCTATTTTCAGGACAAATTAATTACATTGACATACCAGATATGTTTATCTATCTTTTATTCATCATTTTTTTGAAAATCCTTATTGATTTGATAAAGCTTTTAAATATTTCCAGAAAAGGACAATTACATACTGTTCTGCACTTTGTGCAGAGAGCCGAATATTTGCGAATGAAAGGAGTTATAGATTTTATTCTAACTGAAAGATATAACAAAAAAATTCTTTAGTTTTGTTTCAACTTGAATTAAGAAAAGAAATACGCAATTTTTATAATTAGGAGATGTATGTATTGAATGTAGACCTACACACATATAAAGAAACCGAAATAGCAGCGAAGTTTATTTTAGAACATGCAAAAGATGATAAAGAACTTTTGATTTTCCTAAACAAACATGACTCCATCATGCTTAATCAATTAAAAGTATTCTTTAGCGAACCGCAACTCACATTCAAACACACCGTCAAAATCGTTTGTTTCGTTACATTCGTAACTTTATATATTTATTTTTTCAGCACTCGTTTTAATGAATTAATACAATTATCTGTACAAATGTTTTTTGCCTTGATCGGCCTTTTTTGGGTTTTTGTTGTTTTTCCATTCTCAAGAAAAGTTCAAATCTCTGACCGCTTCAAACAAAAATCCGAAAACGCCCGTATTGTCGGCATGATTGACTTCGTATTAGAACAAAAATACAAAAAAAGCATCTCTGAATAATGCCATCATCAGAGATGCTCCTTCTCTCTTACACCTTCTCCGCCATAGCCGCACTGTCACTCGTGACCTCCGCGGGCTCCCTCAGCATCACATTCATCACACTTGCCAGCACAAGCATCCCAATCGACAAATAAAAAGCCATTGTATACTCACCCGTTACCGTATAGATGACGCCAGGGATATACGCGCCGAGTGCCGAGCCGATTTGATGGGCGAGCGACAGCCAGCCGATCATAAGGCCGATCGAGTAGTTTTGAAAGTATTGGGTGGCGAGCATTTGAGTCGGCGCAACGGTAGCGAAGTCCACTAATCCAAACAGAATTGCAAAACCTAGAAGCAAGTAGGGTTCGTGGCTGTAAATCAGAATCACAATCGAAAGCGCGCGTACCGCATATAAAAAGCACAGGATTTTCCGGCTGCTCCACCGGTCCGCTACCATTCCGGACAGTAAGATGCCAGCGATATTAAAGCCGGCAAGCAGACTGACAGCGGCACTTGTGACTGTCGTGGAAAAGCCGTGATCGTGAGAAAACGGAATCAAATGGGTATCCATCAGTCCCACGGTCGTAAACCCGCAGATCAAAAACGGCAAAATCAAAAACCAGAATTGCCTCATCCGAAACATTCCAGTCACTGAAAGAGCAGTTGTGTTGGGCGCTGTTTCTTTTTCTGCAGCAGTCAATCCGCCTATCGGCTCTGCATTCTTTTCTGAAGGATTGTTCCGCAGCATCAGCAGTGCAGCCGGAAAAACAATCACGATTAACAGCAAGCCCAATACCACCACCGTCAGCTTCCAGCTAAACCAATGGATCAGCATGAGTGAGCCTGGAACGAGAAGCATTTGCCCCGCTCCAAAACCTGCTTCCATGATCCCAAAGGCTAGTCCCCGCTTTTTGCTGAACCAATTGACGACCAACACACTTGCTGCCACATTCGATGCTCCCCCAACTCCAAGCGAGACACCTAATCCATAAAGCAGAAACAGCTGCCAAGGCGAAGAGACAAAGCATGTTAAGAAAATGCTTATCCCTGTCAGCAGCGCACTCCATGACAAAACAGCCCGGGCACCCCATTTGTCCACAAGCCGCCCAATCACAGGCTGAGATATGCCATAGACAATAAAACTTATTGTAGAAATCAGCGAGATGGCGCCTCGATCCATTGAAAACTGCCGTTCCCATGGCTCCACAAACGCTCCAAACGACAGGCGCACCCCCTGAACGGCCAATAAGATCAAAAAGGTGACGGAAACGATGATCCACGCGTAGTGCAGTCTTTTCATGACAGCTCCAAATCCCACCGTTCTTCTGTCAGACGCTGGCCCCATAATGGCGCTTCTTCTTTCACTTCACTTACTCTGAAACCAAATTTTTCATAGAGCGGACGAGCCTCAGCCATGGTGCTCACCGTCCAAAGAAAAATGCGTTCAAACCCCATATCCCTGCAATATGCAACCAGATGCTCCAGCAATTGTGTGCCCAGCCCCCTGCCTCGAAAAGCGTCATCAACTAGGAACCACCTAAGCTGCACGATCTTTTCATCATGTTTGACCAACCCGACAGAGCCGGCAAATTTCCCGCCGCTTTCCGCAATCCATATGGTTTCAATTTCAGCATCAAAGGTCTCATGAAGATAAGCTAAAAACGTGTCGTCCCAGCCATGGGCCTCCGCATAAAATTGTCTCTGTTTTTCGATGAGAAGCTGGAGATCATCCGAAAGAAAATAATCTCTAATCGATATGTCTGACGTTCTGGAAGAAAGCGACTGTGAGAGGATCGCTTCAATTTCTGCCATCGCCTCCGCAAGCTTTCGCTGGTCCTTTTGGTCAATTTCTTTGAGCATCCGTTCTACTTGTTCGTTCGCTTTCTCTTCCAGCTTTTTATAAATCGTTTTTCCTGTTTCCGTGACATAAATATAATGATGGCGGGCGTCATCTTTGCTCTTTTGTTTATAGATTAATTGTTCTTTTTCAAACTGTTTCAACATCCTGCTGACATAACCCCGATCAAGCCCTAGCTTATCCTGAAGGGCTTTGGCCGTACAATTCGGCGTATTATAGATTTCAAATAAAATCCGTGTTTCTGTTAAGGAAAACGGGCTGTCGTAAATGTGCTCATTTAGGAAGCCAAGGACATTCGTATAAAATCGATTGAACTTTCTGAATTTTAATCCGACAGATGTCTCACTGGTTTTCAAATCAATCCCCACTTTCTTGTATCGTTGATTAAGGCAATTATAACCAAACATAGTTGCCATAGTCAACGATATCTTAGAAAGTGGGCATTTCATTTTTTTGATGCTTTCCTTTTCCTGACCACAATTAGTGTGATATACGATATAGCAGCTGAAATCAGAGTATAGACAACAACCCATCCCAAAAATGATGGATTAAAAACGGTAAACGTGAGCACTAGCGAAATCACCAAACTAATCATCGGCATCAGATATACGTTTTGACAAACACAAGTCCCGGCAACCGATAACATGATAATTCCTAACGGCAAAATACCGAATGCGAGTTCTAATTCATCCATCTGCAACAGCCTCCCTCCAGATTTTTATGCTGCTTGCAAAAAAACATAACCACAATAAGTAAAAGGGTATTATTCACTTTTCGAAAAATCCAGTTTTAAAATTAACCGTTTACATTCACTTCTGACTATGATAATTTAAGAAAGCGCTATCATAATAAGTTAATAGCTTGGATGGAGATGAGGAGAGCCAGGAATCTAACCCCTTTTATACAAGGGGAGTTTCTGGCTCTTTTTGTTTTTCAGAAAGGAGGCACGCCACACATCCGGCACATACAGCAAAGGGGGATGATTTTGATGTTTCACATCTTTAAACCGGCTCCTCACATTGAGAGACTGGATGATTCAAAGACGGATGAGGCTTATAAACGGCTTAGGCTCCAAGTATTCATTGGTATTTTCGTCGGTTACGCGGGCTACTACCTGCTGCGGAAAAACTTTGCCTTTGCCATTCCTTATCTGCAGGAACAGGGATTTTCAAAAACGGAACTGGGCTTGGTGCTGGCCGCTGTGTCCATTGCATACGGCTTCAGCAAATTCATTATGGGGATGGTGTCTGACCGCTGCAATCCGAGATATTTCCTCGCGACAGGCCTGTTTTTATCAGCAATCGTTAATATTCTTTTCGTTTCAATGCCTTGGGTGACTTCAAGCGTTACCATCATGTTTATTTTTATGTTTATCAACGGATGGTTTCAGGGAATGGGCTGGCCGCCATGCGGCAGGACAATGGCCCACTGGTTTTCTATTAGTGAACGAGGCACAAAAATGTCAATCTGGAATGTTGCCCATAACATAGGCGGCGGTATCCTGGCTCCGCTTGTCACTCTTGGCATTGCGATGTTTGTGACTTGGAAAAGCGTATTTTTCTTCCCAGCCATCATTGCCATTATCATTTCATTTTTAATTGTTTTATTGGTTCGCGATACGCCTCAATCTTGCGGCCTCCCGCCAATTGAAGAGTATCGGAATGACTACCCGACACACGCTTTTAAAAATCAAGAAAAAGAATTAACAACAAAAGAAATCCTTTTTCAATATGTGCTGAACAACAAATTTCTATGGTTCATCGCGTTTGCCAATGTATTTGTCTATTTTGTGCGATACGGCGTGGTTGACTGGGCGCCTACTTACTTAACTGAAGCCAAAGGCTTTTCTCCTGAGGACTCGCGTTGGTCGTATTTTCTGTACGAATACGCCGGCATACCGGGAACGATCCTGTGCGGTTGGATCAGTGACCGATTTTTCAGAAGCCGCCGGGCACCGGCAGGCGTTTTGTTTATGGCGGGCGTTTTCATTGCCGTATTGGTGTACTGGCTGAATCCGGCCGGCCATCCGCTCGTCGACAACATCGCCCTGATCAGCATTGGCTTCTTAATCTATGGACCGGTTATGCTGATCGGCCTGCAAGCGATTGATCTCGCGCCGAAAAAAGCAGCCGGAACCGCGGCCGGTTTGACCGGATTCTTTGGATACATCGGCGGATCTGCTTTCGCAAACGCCATTATGGGCTTTGTTGTTGACCGATATGATTGGAACGGCGGCTTTATCATGTTGGTCTCTTCCTGCATTCTCGCCATCGTCTTCTTGGCCCTGACATGGAATACAGGAAAACGGGCGGAGCACGTTTAAGAAAGAAACATAAAAGATTAATCATTTTCCAATACGACGTTTACATCTGTTTTTTAATATGAAAGACAGTTATTGATAAGGAGGAGAAATCATGAGGAAAAATAGAATACTAGCCTTGGTTCTTCTGTCGCTCGGCTTACTCTCATTTATGGTAACCCCAGTGTCGGCAGCGTCAAAAGGAAACCTGCTGTCACCTGACCGTATCCTGACGGTTGCGCATAGAGGGGCTTCCGGATATGTGCCTGAACATACGATCCTGTCTTACGAAACCGCTCAGAGAATGAAAGCAGATTATATTGAATTGGATCTGCAAATGACAAAAGACGGCAAATTGATTGCCATGCACGATGAAAAACTGGACCGTACCACAAACGGAACAGGCTGGGTGAAAGACCATACGCTTGCAGACATTAAGAAACTTGACGCCGGTTCATGGTTTAATGAAGCCTATCCGGAAAAAGCAAAACCATGGTACGCCGGTCTGACAGTTCCTACATTAGACGAAGTATTAGACCGTTTTGGAAAACACGCGAACTACTACATTGAAACAAAATCGCCCGACACTTATCCAGGTATGGAAGAAAAACTGCTCGCTTCTTTGCAGAAACATAAATTACTGGGCAAACATGCTAAACGCGGCCAAGTGATCATTCAATCGTTCAGCAAAGAAAGCCTGGTAAAAGTCCATCAATTACAGCCAAACCTGCCTACCGTACAATTACTGGATGCCAAACAAATGGCGTCCATGACAGATGCTGGCCTAGAGGACATCAAAACATACGCTGTCGGTGCGGGACCGAGTTATAAAGCCTTAAATCAAGAAAACGTCCGCATGATCCGCAGTCACGGCCTCCTGCTTCATCCTTACACAGTCAATACGGAAGCAGATATGCGCCGTCTGCTTGACTGGGGAGCGACAGGAGTGTTCACAAATTACCCTGATGTCTTCCAGCACGTTAAAAAAGACTACAAAAAACGCTGAGAACCTAAGATTCTCAGCGTTTTTCTTATTGATTTTCACCAATAACTGCTTCAGCAATATTGACCGCATGATCACCGATACGCTCCAGGTTGCTGATCATATCGACAAAGACAATGCCCGCTTGTCCAGTGCACAGCCCTTCATTCAGACGGATAATATGCTTTTTGCGAAGCTTCCGTTCCATTTTGTCAATCTCATCTTCTTTTTCAATAACTTGTTCAGCGATCTTCACATCATTGTGGTGCAAAGCATCCATGGACGCCTTCACAGTAGAAATCGTCAAATCCATCATTTTGGTTAAATCCTCCATGGCAGATTCAGTAAGAACCACACGATGCGCCTGCTGATATTCAATCAGTTCATTCACGTTTTCGAAGTGATCCCCGATTCTTTCAATGTCTCTGACTGTATCCATCAGCATATGATGCTCTTCAGACTCGTGCTCTGAAAGAGAGCTTGAAGAAAGCTCAATCAAATAATCAGTAATTTTTCGGTCAAGATTGTTAACTGCATCCTCTAGCTGGTAGGCACTTGCCGCATATTTCGGCTGTTTTGTGACCATGAACTGTTTTGTGACCTCCAGCCCCTGTACCGCAAAGTTCCCCATTTGCAGAACTTCTTCTTTTGCTTGTCCGAGAGCAATAGATGGAGATTGCTCAATAAAAATCGGATCAAGATGCGACTTGTATTCCACCATTGAATCCTTGCCCGGAATCAGTTTTGTTACGATCAAAGCCAATATCCCCACAAAAGGAAGCTGTATGAGTGTATTGGACGTATTAAAGATTCCATGCGCAAAGGCAATTGTCATTTTAGGATCAAGCCCCATTGAAGCCTGCAACCATAAGATCAAAGAAGTAAACGGCTTAAGCAAAATCAGGAAAATCGCTGTCCCGATAAGGTTAAACAGCACATGAGTAGCCGCAGCACGTCTCGCGGCAACAGATGCCCCGAGAGACGCAAGAATCGCGGTGATCGTCGTTCCGATATTGTCCCCGAATAACACCGGAAGTGCGCCGTTAATATCAATGAGACCATCTGAAAATAATCCTTGCAGGATACCGATCGTGGCGCTGGAGCTTTGCACGAGTACCGTAAACAATGTCCCAATGACAACACCTAGAACCGGATTGGTGCTCATACTAACCGTTAAATCATGAAACGCTTCAAGTGAACGGAGCGGTTTCATGCCGCCGCTCATTAACTCCAACCCATAAAACAGGGCCCCGAATCCAAACACAATCTGGCCAGCATTCTGCACATTTTTATGTTTAAAGAAGAACAGTAAAAATCCGCCGGCGGCAATAATCGGCAAGGCATAGGCCCCTATGTCGATTCCAATAATAAATGCGGTAACCGTTGTTCCAATATTGGCCCCCATAATAACGCCGATGGCCTGGCGAAGCGTCATAAAGCCCGCACTGACAAGCCCAACGGTGATCACCGTTGTTCCGGAACTGCTCTGAATCAAAACCGTCACAATGATCCCCGCCAATACACCCATCAGCGGATTGCTTGTAAAACGGTCTAAAATATTTCTTAATCTATCTCCAGCCGATTTCTGAAGTCCCTCTCCCATGAACTTAATCCCAATCAGGAAAATACCGAGACCCCCGAGAAATTCGAACAGTAATGTTTGTAAATCAATCGCCAACATGTTCACCTCTATTTAGACATTATTCAGCAAACTCACTTCGATTATGTTTCAAGTTCAATTGGTTGTAAATAAAACAACCGCTGAATTTACAATAACTTAACAATCAGCCTTATGGTCCTATTTCAGGTTTACATTCGTGTAATATTCCGCGATGAACATGACCAATCGACTACAAAAATCTTACATCATCACAAGGTTTTATCATGGGCATTATTCTTTCCTTCTCCAGCTTTCTCTATACTGAAACAAGCACCCTCTTTACAGTTCTCCTAAGACAACCGGCAAGGTTTAGTGATCATGAGAACGGGAATGATATAGGAAACACTACTCTTACAATAGAAAGGAGTATCACCATGAAACAAAAGCTGTTACTTTCAGGTCTCGCTGTTTCAACTGTCGGCATCACTTCTTATCTATTAAAAGACCCGTCAAATCGCCAAAAAGCACGAGAATTCATTCACAGCATGAAAATGAAAATGACAAAACAACCTGAAATGGAAAAGTTCCCAGTCGATAAAGCCGGCCACCCGCACCCGCAAGATATTGAGGACAATAAAATGGTATCCGAAGGCTCCATGTACCCCGTCCAATATTATGATGAAAAAAAGAAGTAATCTAAAAGCTCTCTTCGATAAGGAAGAGAGCTTTTGCATTTACCCTTTCCGTCTGATTCCGCTCATCACAAATCCGCTTTCAGGCAATGATGGCATTCTGGCAAGACTGTAATGCAGCGATTGTTCCGGGACGTTGTATTCTACCTTATTCACAAGAAAATCCAGGCTTGCTTTCATGACTTCAATTGTTATCCCTTCCCCTGGACAGCGATGGCCTTTCTCCGCGTGGCCCCCGCCTTGGGGAATCAAATCAAACGGATTTTCCTCGCGCTCCTCAAATCGTTCAGGCCGAAATTCATCAGGATTGTCCCATAAGCGGGGATCGTGATTCGTTCCATATACATCAAGCAATACCGATGTACCCTTCTTAAACTGACAGTTATTCCATTCAAAATCCTTTTTAACAAGCGCCCCTAAAAACGGGCCAAATGGGTAATATCGGCGGACCTCCTGCACAAACATTTCTCTTTCCCGGCTGCTTCCAGAACGCAGCCATTCTCTATACGCAGGATTCTCATGAAGCGCCAAAGCTGAAAACACAAGAAAGTAAGAAATCGCAACAATCGGCCGCAGTACATTAATCAGCTCGATGGCGGCCATCCTGGAATCCAGCTGGTTGCCATCTTCTTGCGTGTGAAACGCCATTTCATGCAGCGCTGTTCCGGCAGGTGTCTTCAACAAGCCGGCACGAACATCTTCAATCATTCTTTCAATCCACTCTTCCGCACGCGGCCTCGCTCTTCTTCCCTTCCAATGCCTCGGCCCCACGGCACCAAACGCGTCAACCATATCGATGAAATCATCCGCTCTCTCTTTCACTTCCGTTTCCTTCAGCGGAACACCTGCCCAATAGCACGCCACCCTGCACAGGATTTCTTTTGCTTCCTCAAATAACACAACCTGATCTGCCTTCTCCCATCTTGTGACTGCCGCTTCCCACTCCTCTGTCATCAGTTCAGCCAAACGCTTTTGATGCGGCGGCGTCATTAATGACAGAAAAAGCAGCTTCCGATGAAGATGAGCTTCACCATCCATTGTCTGGATCGCATTCACCCCAAACAGCGATTTCTGCACTCGTTTCGGGAGAGCCCCCTGCCGCTGAAATCGCTCCGTATCATAGAATACCTTCGCGGCCTCCGCGCCGCTCATACAAATAAATGTTTTTCCAAGCAAACGTGCCTGAAACAAACCCGACTGGTAATGCTCTTTTCTGTTCTTTATAAACAAATATCCTTCCCGCATCAAAGCCAGACTGTTATCAAGGCTTTTGTCATGTGGAATATGCTCATTCATCCTGCAACCCTGCCTTCCTTTTTACCCTCTTTTTTCACGTTATCACCCGCAGATAAACCCAATTACAGTATTTGTTTTCAAAACCAAATTTACGCATTCTTTTAAAAGGAAGTACAAAAGAAATAGAGAAAAGATAATTGACCAAAGCAAAGGGGAGAACCAAATGAAGAAATGGACATATGTTGTGCTTGTGCTGAGTATTGCAGGGATCGTCGGTTTTTCCGTTTACGCATCATCGTCTGCCCATGAAAAGCATCTGAATGTCAGCCAAATGAAAGTCGATAACGAATTCAAAGATACGGATGGAACCTTCATTCTTCACGATGTGCAAAAGGACAAGACCTTTATATACAACAGAAAACGTGCAAACAAAAGACAAACTCCGCAGTCCACCTTCAAGGTCGTAAATGCCTTAATCGGTTTGCAAGTAAAAGCTGTTCGAGATGAATACGATGTCAAACGGTGGGACGGGGTCAAGCGTGAGTTCGATTCATGGAACCGCGACCACACGCTTGGATCGGCCATGCGTGAATCGGCAATCTGGTATTATCAGGAACTGGCGAGGGATATCGGCGAAAAAAGGATGAAGGTCTGGCTCCATACTTTGTCGTACGGCAACGAGGATATCAGCGGCGGCATCGACCAATTTTGGCTGCAGAGCTCGCTTGCAATTTCTCCGCTGGAACAAGAAGCCTTTGTGAAGAAACTTTTTCATGAGACACTTCCCTTTGATCAATCAGTGATGAAAACCGTCAAGCGCATGATGATTCAAGAGGAAGGAGATCATTACACGCTCTTTGGGAAAACCGGAACCCGCTTGACAGATATGGGATTAGGCTGGTTTGTCGGATTCATCAAAACAGAGCATGGTTCGTATATTTTTGTCACCAATGTCGATGATTCCGGCACAAAAGCCAAAAACATTACAGTGAATATCCTGAAAAAATACGGCCTGATCACATCCTAAATGAAAGGAGCCCTGCATAATGGGCAGGGCTCTAAATCTCATGCTCGAAACAATAATGATTCACAAGCTCTTCAATCAAATCGTGATCTGGATATTCTCCGTTACATTCAAATTCAATTTCTTCCACAAATTCGCCTTGATGGTATACATGGATGGCTCCGTTTTGTCGGATAACACTAAACTCCGGCTGAAATGTATATCCGTTTCGTTCAATTGCTCCCATTTCTTACCCGCCTTTCAAAGCAGTAATTCATACACCTCGTTTAATTCCTTGGCCCGTTTTTGATCCTGTTCATTCTGCGCATACTTAATTTCTTTTTCTAATACATGGTTCAAAAAAGACATTTCATTGTCATCCAAATCTTTTACAAATTCCTCTTCATTCACATAACGCTTCGCCAGCATCTTCTTGCAAATCCGCTGGCAGACTTCATTTTCAAGGTGGTTCGAAAGTGATTCACGCAAATAACCGAGTGTAACATCCATGTTATGAACACCTTTCCTTCCGCTATCTTTACCCTATAGCTTGCGGAAACAGGAAAATTCCATACGCCAAAAATAAAAAAAGAGACATCCGTGAATGTCTCTTTTTCCATGTTATTCAACCGATTGATCGCTTTTTGCCAAATTGGCCTGCGAACGCTTGCCAATCCCAAACACATAATAACTAATGACCACAAGCGCTAAGAAAATCACACCGACAACCAGAGAGATACGAGTATCATCATTGAACCACATGCCGACAAGAACCATCAGCAAGAAAGCAATCGTCACATAGTTTGTGAAAGGCGCAAACGGCATTTTGAATGGATGTTTATCTAATGCAGCGCCCTTCGCTTTTCTGAATCCGATGTGGCTGATCAAGATGACAAACCATGGAATCATACCAGGCAGCACGCTGGCGCTGTAAACATATACAAAAATCTTCGGCGGCGCGATATAGTTCAGCACAACACCAACAGCCAAACCGATCATTACAGCAATTGTGCCGTAGAGCGGCACCCCATTGCGTGAAATCTTCGTAAAGAATTTTGGTGCTTGTCCATTTACCCCCAGTGTATAAAGCATGCGTCCTGCACTGAAAATACCGCTATTACAGCCGGACATTGCCGCTGTAATCACGACAAAGTTAATAATGCCGGCAGCTGCTGTAACACCAATTTTCGCGAACGTAGACACGAACGGACTTCCAAGTGAATTGAGCTCATCCCAAGGATACACTGTCACAATCACAAAAATAGCACCAATATAGAAAATCAAAATGCGCCAAATAATACTTTGAATCGCACTTCTTAGCGTGTTTTTCGGGTCTTTTGCTTCACCGGCTGTAATCCCGATCAGCTCAACCCCTTGATAAGCCGCAATAACAAGAGAAAGCGCAAAGAAGAAGCCAGAGAAGCCGTTAGTAAAGAATCCTCCGTGGGACCACAGATTCGACAATCCGATCGGATCTCCGCCGTTGCCGAATCCGAAGAAAATAATCCCGATTCCCGCAATAATCATCAAAATAATCGTCACGATTTTAATCATCGCAAACCAAAACTCAAACTCGCCAAATGACTTAACAGAAATTAAATTCGCCGCACCGAGAATCACCATTGCCACGATACCAGGTATCCAAGCGGGCAAATCCGGGAACCAATACTTCATGTAGGAACCGACAGCGATAATTTCTGACATGCCGACGATAACCCACTGAAACCAGTTGCTCCATGCTGTCATATAACCTGCCAGCGGATGAATATAGTTATGGCCGAATGTTGCAAAAGAACCCGTGCTCGGTTCGACATACAGCATTTCACCCATCGCGCGCATGATAAAAAAGATAAAAATCCCACATATTGCATAAGCCAAAAGGACAGACGGCCCAGTCCATGAAATCGTGCTGGCAGAACCCATAAACAAGCCAACACCAATCGTGCCGCCCAAGGCGATCATTTGAATGTGACGAGCGCCTAATCCCCTCTTTAATTCTTGATTTGCCACTTCTCTTCCTCCTCTTAATAAAATTCTCGAAATCTCCCTCTGTAACAATCTGAAAATTCAAACGGAATATTGTTATATAATCTCTAAAATTACTTATTTCATCATAATAAATTTCTCTGGAAAATACAATTGTTTTTTTCAGGCAAACACTTTTAGTCAGAGTTTTTCATCAACACTTCATTTTAATTTTTTTATATAAATATAATTAAATTATTTGAATTTTATAATTCCTTTTCTTTTCATAAAAAAAGAGCTGTTCCCAATGAACAGCTCACCTAATAATGCACGCCCGTTTGACGCTTTAATATTTCAAGCCACTCGGTATCTCCGGTGCCATAGCTCTTGCTTTGCCCTGCATCTCTCAAAGATCCATTGCTGTAATCAATTGAAAGGATGAAATCCGGGATGGCATCATACCCGGCTTCCGCCAGTTTACTAAGCGCCAAACGATAGTGGGATATAGCATAGGGAGCCGTTTGTTTTTGGACAGGATCTTTTTCAAGCTCTTCTTTATAAACGTCTATTACGTCACGTCCATCAGGTGTTATGTACCGCCCGTCTATCACTTCTAAATCCTTCAACCGATAGCCTGTGACATCGTACATCTCACGAGCAGCTTGATACTTTTGATATGCCTCTTCGGAAAATTGTGTTGAATCACTGCTTAGGCTTTTCATGATATGTAAAAATAGCTCTTTGCTGTTGTCTCCAGATTGCAGCACTTGCTCAATTTGCTCAATCAGTGCCTGATCGTCTGTCCCGCTCACCTGGACCTTATAGTCAATCGGCGTAATCGTAAACGTCAGCTCTGTCCCCTGCGGAATGTGAATATGGTTTCGGTTCAACAGCACTTGCAGCTGCTGGTTAACCTGGCTTCGCTGATACACCTTTGCATTCTCATCCTCCACTTCTCCATGAAACGTGACATGGCGAAATGCGGCATCCTGCAAGTTATAGTTTTGCGCCTTCCCTTTGAATAGCCATTCTGTTTCATTATCATAAGCAGCCTGTCTTTCCGCAGCAGACAGATCACTTCTGAAATAAGGAGACTTTGCATTTTGGTACTTATCCTTGATATAGCCTAATGGATCAGACTTCATTTTGTTAATCGCATTGATCCTGCTGTATTTTTCATCTAGTATCTTGATTCTGATATCACTCTCAGACTCATAGGGGTTATTGGATTGAATCACTGTTTCCTCCCCTGTGTCCCTCACTGTTCGTTCATTCGCTGATCGATACACTTTGCTGAAAGTCCCGCTGTTTCCCGCCACACTGGTTTTCGAATAATTAATCTGATTAATCCCCTCATTATAAGATCGTGACTCGAGCCTGCTGTATGCCTTCTCCAGCACCGCTGCTGTTTTTTCAGACGTATTCTCGCGTGTACCAGCCACATTCCTATTCAATATGTTCTGTGCCATCAGCTGTGTGCGGATAAATTGCCGATTCAGACGCATTGGATTCCCTCCTGAACAATTTTCTCTTACTCTTTTTTATCGGCAAACCCAATGTATATATTAACCTATAAAAACATTTATTTACACAGTGAACATTATTATGTATGATGGAAATAAAAGGAGGTTGTTTGTATGACAAAAAAATGGCTTATCTCATTCGCGTTGATACTGTCTGTCTTATTCACCTTTACTTATTCGGCATCAGCCGCCGGGGTTACTGCGATTACAGGAAACAATTCATTCGATACCGCAGCGCCAATCGGTTATTGGAAATATAAGAATATCGATACAACAATTTTGGAAGCTGGGCAGGATGAAGCCTATTTCACGTTTACAGCTAATAAGGGAGAAAAAGTCTATGTGAGAAGTACATATCAAAGCGCGTACACAGGGATGAAAATTGAAATTTACGATAGAAACAGAGTACCTGTTTCACAAGGCACTGAAGTCATTAATCCTAATACGTACTCTTCTTTTATTTATGCCAATGCTGACGCCCAAAACACGACGGATACCTTCTATGTAAAAGTGTCACGCGGCTCCTATACCGGGAACATGTATTTCACACTTTCAATTGAAAATCGAATCAAATCCGGCAGCGGAACGTTCCCATTCAGCGGCGTTGCTGAAAATAAAGGAAACACTGCCCTTAGCCCCTCAGGTTCTGACTCCAGCGTGATCAAGGTTGATTTAACAAACCAAGCCGGAATACCACGCGATGCCATTGTCACTAGAGTACAAACAACAGCCACTCAAACACCAAGCCAGGGAAATACACGCCATCTGATCATGACAAGCGAAAACAACGAATGGCGCCGTGCTCTTGTAAACAGCTCGACGTCAGGGTCTTATGATATATCATTGTCAGATCAACTCAGTGTCGCAAAAGTATGGAGTTTTAAATATAATACTTTAGCGACAGCCAGATCGACGATGAGTAATGTCAAAGCAAAAATAGATTATGAATACGATGTCACAAAGCAATTTTAATTCATACTGAGCTGGTTCAAATTCCTTGAGCCGGCTCTTTTTTATTCTTAGCCTAAAAGGTAAACTATAGTCAGTACAACCAAGGGAAGTGCAGACATGGCATTAAAACAGCTGAAAAAACTGTTATTTGACCGCCCTCTAAAGGACGGCGTGATCCTGAACAACCAATACAAAATCGAAGAATGCCTCGGCATGGGCGGGTATGGCCTAGTTTATTTGTGCACCGATGTCCGTACGCAAACACCCTATGTCTTAAAACAGCTGCGGCAGACAAAAGCGATAAAGGAAAAAGAAAGAGCCCGGTTCCAGCAGGAAATGAAGCTGCTCAAAAGCATTCACCACCCGCACATTCCAGCCTTTATAGAAGATTTCATCATAGACGGACAGGCTTATTTTGTCATGCAGTTCATCGAGGGAGAAAATATAGAAGAGTTATTGTTTTTTCAAAAACAGCCGTTTACAGAGCTCATGGCTTTACAGCTGATTTCGCAGCTGCTTGAGATTGTAGAATACTTGCATGCGCGCCTGATTTTTCACAGTGACATCAGAACGCCTAATATCATCATCAATCAAGGCAAGCTCAGCCTCATCGATTTCGGCCTTGCAAAGCAATTGACTCCCGAAGAAACGGAGGAGGCACAGGTGAGAAAACAGGATGACTTCTTCGATCTAGGAGAAACGCTATTGTTCCTGCTGTACTCTCAATATAAAGGAAAAAAGAAGAAAAACGGCACTTGGCTGGAGGAACTAACGCTGACAAAAGAAGTAACCTTGCTGCTGAAAAAATTATTGGGCATTGATGAAGAGTACCTGCACACCGCTCTCATTCGCGAAGACCTAAACCGCGCCATTCAATCGGTCTCATAAAAAAACCCTTGTCCCAAGACGGAACAAGAACTTTTTTGAGATTAACTGCTGCTGTAGCTCCGGCGCTTGTAGCGATGACTGCCGCCATATCGATCGTAGTGTCTTCTTTTGCCTGAGCTGCTGCTGTAGCTGCGGTGATATCTGCGCCGGCTGCTGCTGTAATGCCGATGTCTGCGATAGCGATCACTCGAGCTGCTTGAGAGGCGCTTGATCGTTTTAATGATTTTTTTAAACATATGCTGATCACCCCTTTTCTTTCTCCTATTATATATAGTTAATAGGAGAAAGAAAAACTTCAGCGGGGTCACTCTTTTGAAAACAAGAATCCCGTTCCATTCTCATTTGTCTGCAGCACATAAGTCATCGCGAGCAGCCTGCATATATCCTCAATAATCTTTAACCCAAGCCCCTCACTGTTCTCATTCTGATCAAATCCAATACCATCATCGCGAATAGAAACAGTGCCATTTTCAATCATGACTTCCATTTTTTTAGCTTTTGAATGCTTTAACGTATTTTGAAAAATATTATCAAACAGCCTTTGCATCCATAACACGTTGCTCATCCATATCACATCTTGATCTGCCGGTTTAAAGCGCAATTCAATCCCATTCACACTATATAAATAATCCCACTTTTTCACCGCTGTTTCTAACAGCTCGTTAAGACGCACTTCTTCATTTACGATATAAGAACTTTCTAGCGTCTCGGCGGAATATAGATTGAATTCATTGGTTAATTCCGAGATATATTCGATTTGCTGATACAACGATTCGAATACGGCCTGATCATGATACTGGCCTTCCAAATAAAACAACTGCAGCCTGAGAGCTGTTAAAGGTGTGTTAATGTCATGACGCAGTTTTTGCAAAAGCTCCTTTTTGATTTCCTCCTGCTGTTTCAGTTCCAGTTCACGATATGTCGTCCGTTCAATTAACAAATTGACAGACTTGATCAGCTCCCCGATTTCATCAACGTGTTTCACTTCTATTTTATCCGGCACCTTTTGATCACTCGCCAGATGCCGAATGGTATGATGTAATAGATTGATTTTATGCAGCAGAGAATGAATTGACTTCGAAAATAAAAAAGCTAACAATAAGAGTGATAACAAAAATACAATGAGCATTGCCGGATACGCAAACGACCTATGAAAAGGTATACCGTGATTCATTGATTTAAACACGTTGTCATAAATGACAGACATCAAAATACTAACCGCCAGCAATAGCACCGGCACACTAATGACAGCCGTACATAATAACAACATATATTTTGTCTTTAACTTCATTTCCTCACAATGGTATTCAGCCGATACCCTTCTCCATATATATTTTCAATAATTTCACCCGCTTGATCGTTGATTTTGGCTCTGATTTTTTTAATGTGCACATTGACGATATTCGGGTTTCTGTCTTCGAGCTGCCACAGATATTCAAAGAAATGTTCCTTTGTCAGGGTGCTGTCCCTATTTTCATATAAGTAAAAGAAAATTTTCCGCTCAATCGCAGTAAACAACACCTCTTCATGCAGGCTTTCATTGAACACTTTTTTGGTTTCAGCATTAATATACAAGTGCTTGATTTGCGTAAAGGTTCCATAATGATGCTCAAGCATATTCTGCATCCTCAACAGCAGCTCTCTCGGATCAAAGGGCTTCAACATATAATCCTCGCCGATTTTCAACCCTTGGAGTTTGCTGTCCATGTCATTGCGGGCCGAAAGAAAAATGACCGGAATACGCAGTCCCAGCTTTTTGATTTTTGCAGACATTTGATACCCGTCTTCACCCGGCAGCATCACATCCATAATGACCAAATCCACCTTCTGTATGACCGAAAGCACTTCCGCTCCATCGGTTTTCCACATCACATGATAGCCCTCACGCTGCAAAATCTTTTGCAGCAGACCGCCAATCATCACATCGTCTTCCACGATTAAAATATGATAACCCTTCATCCTAGCGAACCTTTCTCATAAACTCCATGGAAAGTTTATATATTTGATCAGGCTGATATAAATAAATACTGTGTGTACCCCTCAGTTCCTTTATATCGGCTGTATTGAATTGAGCCGCGAATGCCTCATAATCTTTTCTGTTTTGTATGGCATATTTTGAGTTTCTATTTTGGTCAGAGACCGCATCTAACAATAAGACAGGAGTTTCTTTTGGGGCCGGCAGATTCACAGATTTGCTCCCGTTTTGGTAAGACTGTAAAAGCTCATGCTCCATATCAGCATTAAAAAATTGCTTAAGGTTAATGGCTTTATAGATTTCTTTTTCTTTATCGGTTAAAAACGACTGACGAATCACCTCAGGGTTATATACAGCGGAAGGCATAAATCGATGAAAACCAATCGACGTTAACAGATGGAATCCTCTCACTTTCAGTCTGTTGATCCCGCTCAACTTATACGTGACATACTGCTGAGGCAAGCCAATATCCATCGCAATAATGGCCTTGATTTCTTTAGGATATTTCTGTGCCCAATACATCGCCTCGATCCCGGATATGGAATGAGGCATTAAAATATAAGGAGGCTTATTCCCGCTTTTCATAAGCGCTTTCCTTGTCTGTTCCAGAACCGTATCAATATCTCTGTCATCGTTAGACACATCACTGTATCCATAACCTGCCCGATCAACAACAGCAATCTTATTTTCTTTTGAAAATTTGCTGTACAAACCTTTCATCTCATAAGCAGGCGCAGCAATCCCCGAGCCGGACATAAACACAAACGTATCATTCCCGCTTCCCTCTTCATACACATTCATCTTTTTCCCATCAACATCGACTACTGTGCCTTTACCTTTCAGCAGTGCCGCTTCCTTATTTAATTGATAGTGGTGATATATAAATACCGAGACGGATACAAGCAAAACCAAAGCAGCCAAGCAGCCAAAAACAATCTTTAGGACGTTCCATAATGTTTTCATATGATGCTCCTTTCACGTGATACGGAAAGGATACGATAAGAAAATAAATTTCTGATTAACTTTGGAAAGATTTTATTTTGACATTTGACTTTGCCCTTACGGAAAGGTGTACATTGAAAGCATGGAGGTGATCGCTTGCTGTCGATCGGTGAATTTTCAAAGATATGCAAAGTATCAACAAAAACACTTCGATACTACGATGAAATCGGATTACTTCACCCCGAAGACATTCATCCTGAAAGTGGATATCGATATTATTCTATCAAGCAGCTGAAAGAAATGCTCTTGATTAACCGTTTCAAGTCGTATCATTTTTCTCTGGAGGAAATTAAAACCATTCTCAATGCAGAAGAGGATCAGGCGGAAGAAATGCTTGGTTTAGCCCTTCAGCGAAAAAGACAAGAAGTTCACGCAAAAATAAGTGCATATGAATATACGCTTACAAAAATGAACCAAGATATTTTGCGTGCAGAGATGGGCAAATCAATGAGGTCATGGTTTGACGATATAGAAGTAGAGCTTTCCGATACCCAGACAAGGAACATCCTTTACATACGCCAAATGCTGAGCAGTGAAGACTACGCCTTAGGATATGAGAAGTATTTTAGCAGACTCTATGAAAGAATTGCCGTTGAAAAACTCACTCTACTAGCCACGCCCATGACAATTTATCACAGCCCTGAGTTCAACCCTGCCGGCAATGATACAGAGTTTGCGATTCCAATAGAGGAGACGGTAAAGGGAACAAGAGATTTGCCCGGTGGGCTTTGTGCAAAGTCTGTATTAAAGGGCCCCTATGCAGAATTGACCTCGATATACGCTAAGCTGAGAGAGTGGGTCGAAGATGAGGGCTATGAATTAGCCCAATCACCATATGAAGTGTATGTAACCGATCACCAGCAAGCCCCTGTGCCAGAGGATATTGTGACCGAAGTGTATTTTCCAATCAAGAAAAAAGAGAGGTAACTATCATGAAAAGAAACGACTGGCCAACTGCAGCCCCGGCAGCCTTGGGCATAGACGCTGAAAAACTGTCTGAGCTTGACCTAAAAATCAAATCCGAATACAGCAATATAAACGGTATGGTGGTTGTGAAAAATGGATACATCGCTTATGAGCGATATAATCATGGCTATGGCCCGAATGATACGCATCATGTAGCATCAGTAACCAAAAGTATTATATCGGCTCTCATTGGAATTGCGATACATGGAGGATATATCAAAAGTGTCGATCAAAACGTGCTCGACTTTTTCCCGGAATACGTCCCTGATCCTTATAATCAACAAAAACAAAACATCACCATACGCCACCTCCTCACAATGACAGCTCCCTATCCATTTGAAGACTGGCACGAACCGCTCGACAAAATGTGCGTACAGCCTGATTGGATCATCTATACACTCGATATGCTGGGCCAAGGAGGCACAATCGGCACTTTTAAATACTCCACCGCAGGTGCACACCTGCTGTCAGCCATCATCACCCGCACCACAGGCAAGAGCGCCCGCGAATTTGCTAACGAGCACTTATTTAAACCAATCGGCATGAAAGAAATTCCGCATTATGAAATGAAATCATTCGGCTTTGACGACCTTTTCGGAAAAGATGTGAAGGGATGGGTAAATGATCCGGACGGAAACTCAACCGGAGGATGGGGGCTTACGCTGACTCCGCGGGATATGGCTCGGTTTGGTTATCTTTATTTGAATCATGGTACTTGGGACAATCAACGCATTATTCCAAGATCATGGATTGACGAATCAACAAAGATGAACGCCAATCACTATGGTTATCTATGGTGGCTTCGTGATGAGGACAGTGTTTTTTCATACTCAGCTCTGGGTGATGGCGGGAATGTGATTTGCTGTGTTCCGGAGAATGACCTGGTTGTAGCGATCGCATCAGGGTTTATCATGAATCCACGTGACAGGTGGAAGTTAATTAAGGAATATGTAGTTTCTCGGACAAATTAGGAAAATAGACAGACGAGAACTTCAGATACGAGCCTTCTCCAAGAAGCAAGACATTGAGAAGGCTGTCGGTTTTATCGATTCTTTTCCACAACATCATGCTGCGATATTCAGTTCATTTTCTTCTTGATAAACAGATCATTTTCAACGACTGCCTAGAACTGATAAAAGCGCCAAAAGCAACGCTCATCCCCGGATTGGACCTCCACATTTAAAACTTCAACACTTCTCTTTCCACTAAAGGTAAACCTCAATATGTGGCTTGTATGCCTAGCAGCTTTCACCTTGATAACATGTTTACCAATTTCGCAGCCTCCCTCCAATTAAATAACCATATGAAAAACCCCTTTGGCTATTATAACCAAAGGGGTTAGAACCTTTCCATTTCTATATCTTAAAGACTTTTCTCTAGATCATTACATAATTTAAACACCATCACCCGTTCACCTGTCCGAGAGCTTAAATCAGTATGAAAGCTTTTCACTTCTTCTCCGGTTATCGTGAGGATAATATCCTTAAGGCCTTCTACCCCAGACTCAACTAACTCCGAACGAGTTTGTTTGATAGATAACAGCCCCTCTTTTGATTCACAAACTGCATATTCAGCCGGTGTTAAAATTCCTTTTAAATTAACAATGATCATGTCACGCAAGATATCAGTCTTAACAGATACAGACCCTCGCCCAAGATAATCCTTTTCCCATTGAGTAATGGACTTACTGATCTCTGATTCAAAAGAACCTTTCGATTTTTTCATATATAAAACCTCTCCTGAGCAACAAAAATTGCATATTCTATTTTGTGATTTCGTCTCATTAATATTCTCTTACAACATATCCTTCATATACATCTTCAATAACCAAATCAGTTTTTCCGTTCCTTGTGACCACTACCATTTTGGATAACATATTTTCTTCCATCATGGAGTGTATATGCAAAAATCGAATGCTTCCTAAATGGGTTTCCTCAACCTCTTCATAAGATTGCATATGATAATAATCAATTGCTTTTCTTATTATTTTTTTCATATCTTCCATATTTTCACGATCAAACGGACTCATTTCCTCTATTGTTTTGGTTACAAAATCAGTTACATTCGAGGCCATACGTTCTCCTTAAAACTGTTTTTTCATATATGAGTACTGAGAAGTTAACCCTTCCGTTTATCGTGACAAGCAATGATCAGGGTATACTTGATCTGTTTTGGTCACAGGAACATCCACAATTGAAGATGTTCCATCCTTTGGATTCACGATTAAACCTCTCACTTTCACATAGGACGGCACTAGTGGATGATTGCGAATGATTTCAACACTTTTTTCAATAGCGCCATTGCTATTTCCATCTAGCCATTCATCGACGGTACCGCCAAAAAATTCAGGCTTGCAATGTTGAAAAAGATAATCCAATGTTTGTATTTTATCTTTCATTATTTCAAGTTGAGTTCGTACATAGCCTGTGGAAGATTTCTTATCTTTTGTTCCTACAACAAAAATCTCTTCAACATCTTCCTGATAAATGGCAATGATAACAGACCTCATGATTTCTCCATAAGGATGTGAGATAGCGGCACCATAGCTTTGTAGAGTCAGCATATTTCCTGCTGAAGTGTTCGTCGCTTCTAGTAAAATAGGCTCTAAGCCGTTTTCAATGTCTGTCAAACATAATACTTTTTTATTTACATTCATACAGCACACCTCTTCTATATGTTTATCATTTTATATTGAGCACCAAATCTATCTGATCATTGTTTATATAAAAGTTACCAGTTTTCCCAATGCCCTTCTGGATCAACACTAGCCAGTCGAACCCATCCATTTTGAACTTTTTGCAGAAATACTGAGTCTTTATTTAATAATCGTTCTACATGTTCTCTAGGTGCTTGAATGACAATCAGCAAACGAAGAGGAGAATGATAAGCCTCATGATCTGATTGCATAACGGATTGCCAAGGCAGTCCGGCTAATAAGTCACTTGCATTCCCCTGCATAACGCCAAGACCTGCAGTAACGGTTTGAGTGGCTTTATTTCCGCTTCCATAATAATGAGGTGCTACCGTTGATGCGTAATATTGTAAATTAATCCATTGGGCCACAGTTCCAGGCCCTGCAATAATATTTGCTAGGAGTTCACCGCTTTCATCCTGCTTCCAATCATAATTATGAAGAAAGGCTCTTCCTTCCAAATCACAATCCTGAGTGAGTTCACGTTGGCCGATAATAAAAGAGGCATTACGAGCCAGTCCCCATTCGGGACGGATCTCACTCCAATCCTCCGCAAATCGGTTTGCCTCTGCCTTCGGGTTTTTAAGTCTTTCTTGGACATTCGGTAATTGGGCTAGACGTTCTGCATTTACACGATGTCTCACCGTCGGCATAATAGCTTCGATACGTTCAAATGCTTCTTGAGCAGCTTCAGAAAGCTCTGGCACATAAAGCCAATGTAATTCATCCACCGTTGTATGATGTTCAGCGGCGGCAAAAACCGTATCTTCAGGAATGATCATTCCTTCAGTTGCAAGAGCTTCTCTTACCTCAGGAAGATTACATAAAGCAGCTAAAACTCGCGCATTGAATCCACCGGCCGCTCCACCGCAGGCACCGCAGTCAAGAGCCGCGGCATAAGGATTATTCGCACTTTGACTGCCATGTCCGCATATCACGACCAATGGTGCGATATTCTCCGTTAACCCCATCATTTTTAAAGCTTGGCGAGCATAGGTCACTTTTTCTTCTTCAGAAAAACCAACAGGTATATCTGCCACTGTGTCATACTCATGATGTAGCGAGAGTGTTGTATCGGGTTTGCGCAACCAAGTCTCACGAAGATGACGAATGAAACGATCTGATCTGCTTGGCACAAAGCTGCGCGCTACCATTTGCAGACTAAGCCAAGGCCCGCTTAGCTCAGGCAGAAGTAAGCTCGTCAGTACATTCTGTTTCATCTTTTTAAATGTCTCGCTTACGGAATGAACTGCCTGCTTGCGTTGATTGTATTTTTCGAGTATATCTTCATCTGCGAACTCTTTTATTTGATGTTGCGGTTTTAGGATGACCGGCAAGGAGGCATGACTGTGTTTGCTGCCAAGTTCACAAGTTGCAATCGGCATCCCGAAGAAACCAGCCATACCAATCGTTTCAAACGGACCTTCTTTTTCAAGGTGGCGGCGAAAAGGTTCTGATCGGACATCGATGCAGAATGCCAATTGAGCCAATGCAGATTTTTCATCCTTGGTTTTACGTTGTTTCGAGATGATCTTCTGGCTTAATCGATCTGTGTGTGTGTGTTCCCAAGCTTCTAGCCAAAGTTTCTTGCGAAGTTTCTCATCAAAACGATAGGCAAATGATACATATTCGTTTTGTACTGCGTCCGACATCTGAGACCATTCCTCTAATGTAAGGCCTCCCCAATGAATCCAAGCTGCTAAAAGGGGAGCAATCGACATTTGTTTTTGCTCATGAGCCAAAGGCAAATATGGCTGTATAAGGGCCCACTCCATGGATATTCGAACCGCTAAATATTCTGTTAGGAGTGCATGTTCATGGCTCGATTGTTGGGAGCGCCAAAGCATCATTCCTGCCCATCCAGGCAAGGAAAGCAAATGGCCTTCAAGATAAGTCTGGATGTCTGCTTCCGGAACTTCTAGTGCAAATAACGCTTCCTGTAAAGCCAAATGTGCCTCTTGCGGCAAACCTTTCAACCTCTCACGCTGCTTTTTACTAAGTGCTGGATCATATTGAATGAGATGCTGCCAAGCACGATAGAAACCTTCCTCACGATTAGGCATTTTCCAACCTGCTTGAGAATCATCGAGATATAATTTACACCACTTAATGACATGATGATCTAGTATATTGACTAACCTTTCACCTTCTTGATTCTCTATATTTGAACTGATTGGCTGCATAAAAACATTCTCGATACGATTCAGTTCACTACATGTATGTTCCAATTCCTTCAGCTTGTGTGATGATAAAAGATCGGATGGCAGCGGGTCTAATGTTAATCCAGCTCGACAAAATCGTTCTGCCACGTCCCGCGGGATGTTAAAGGATTGTGAATCAAGCCAACGCTGCAGCCCCATTTCCACAAAATCTTCATCAATCTCACCTTTATTCTTTGCTGAACGGATCATAGATGCACTTGGGTATATATCAACATCGCGAGTATTTTTCAACCACCTTGCAATCTGATCAAAAGATTGGTTTTCTAGACCCATCCAAGGATTACGTGCAGCAAAGGTAGAAATAGGCCAAAGCGGCGCAATCACTCGGCTGGCGGATTCAATGAAAACGCGAATATCTTTTTCTTGAACATCAAGATCGATTTCTTTTACATTTTCTTTCGTTAATACGGATGTAATGCCCATCATTGATGACCTCCTTATGATAAATATTGTTTAAGGTAGTCTGGATGACTCTCTACTGTCTTTGGTTTTGCTTCACCTAATCGTACTAACCAAAGGTAGACAACTGCGGAGAAAACTGAAGAACGATGACGGGCAATCCACGTACCCATAACACTGCCGAATAGTAAGAGAGATACGACAATGATGACAGCTGACATTGGAGGCTGAACACTTTGAAAAGCAATTGTATGCAACCACTCATAGAAGAGATGATGAATGATAAAATATACGAGAGCTGCTCCTCCTAAACATGTTAAACCTACAATTCGGCCAAGTCTCCCCTCTCCAAAAGCTACGAGCTGAGTCCAAGAAACGGACAATGACCACCCCAAGATTAGCGCACTAATGAATCGATACCCCTCACCAGGAGCCGTGAGCCAAAAAGAAACACCTATAACTAAGGATAAAATCCAGCCAGCTATGATCCATAGATAGGATGTTCCTTCATGAGCACGACTTGATATTTTATGAGACCGTACTGCTGAACCAGCTTGTAAAAACAACGTAGCTTTGAATAAACCATGTAAAATAAGATGAATAATGGCTGCGATATAGGCGCCTAATGCACACTGAATGAGCATAAACCCCATTTGACCAATCGTGGAGCCTACTAACTGGCGTTTATAGTCAACCTGAACCAAACTAATACCAGTTCCAATCAACACAGAGATGCCCGCAATCAAAAGTAAAATAATCGAAGCTATACCTCCATTAAATAGAGGTGAAAATCGGGCTAGTATAATCCCGCCTGCATTGACTAAACCAGCGTGCATAATCGCAGAAACAGGAGTTGGAGCAACAATAGACTCAATTAACCATCTTTGGAATGGCCATTGAGCCGCAGGAATGATCACTGCTAATACAATCAATAATTGAATCCCTGTTCTCTCCCATACCTCCAGCTGAGCTAAGCTATCATGTGTTAAAGCCAATGATAGCTGCCATTGGCCTGTAACTTGAAAAAGCCAGATCATCGCGACAAACAACGAAAACCAACTTAACAAAAATAATCGGCCAGAAACCTTGGCCGCTTCACCAGCCACTTGCCAAGCACTGTTTAACCGTATAAGCAAGGTTAAACCGACAAGAGTTGCTCCCCAACATATAACCATCAAGCGAAGATCACCACTTAACCATGCAATCGAAGCAGCACCTGTCGTGAAAGTGAAAAGCGGAAAATATTTTCGATAAGATCGATCCCCCATTAAGTAACGTACAGAAAAACGCTGAATGATTAGACCAATTGCCAAAACAAAGAATGCCATTAACCAAGCTAAGGAATCTAAGTGCCAAGGGCCAAGAGTTCCACCCACACTGCGATTGGCAAGAATCACTAAGGAAACCAACGGCGGCAAAGCCAAGATACCAATATGAATGCGAACATAACTCAAAGGTACGCGTGGATGTAAAAACACTAGTCCACTTATCCCAGAAGCAATAAGCATCATAAAAAATAATGTTAATAATGATGACGAAACGAACATTTCTAACTTCTCCCTTTTTAAATGTTGATATTGTTCAAAAGACCTTTATATCAGATCATATTTTTCTATCATGTATTACAACTTTTATTATTCTCTATTTTTTCCCAATAAAAAAACCGACAACTTCAAGATTCAATGATGATGTTAGTCATTGAATCTTGAAAATTGTCGGCTTCACTTCAACTAACTTCAGCCGAAGTTTTTTGAAGAGCTACCTTATTATTGGTCATTTTCTATATGCTATGTTTTCATTTCCTCTAAAGGAATTATCGTTACGATTTTAATGTAGTTCGTTGATTATAGATTAAATCGATTAATGTTATTCTTCCCTTTTTATATTAGAATACTTTTTCATCCCGTCAAGATTAAAAGTTAATATTAAAAGAATGCTAAAGACCTAATGATCCAAAAGGGCAAAAATAAACATCTATACCGATTAATTTAGTTATGTATAAGATATGATAAAATTGAAACATTGTCAACACAAACTCATACTCTTATTAATTGATGATTGGAACAGGAAAGAAGGTTTACATCCTCTTTCCCTTTGGAATGATATCCTGAGTTTTTAACTAAAGCTTGTCTTAATTTTTTAGAAACCCAAGAAAAAATATATACATAACCGACCGGTCAAATAATGTATACAGTTCCTGCTTATAGCCTTTTTGATACACAATTATTTCGATAACAGCTAGTCCAACCGATAGATAGAATTCTCGTGTATAAGCATTCACTTCGCTATAATAAAAACACGCCTAGCCATTCTTTGGTGTTAAAACGCATAATTAGTTACTCCACCGTCAATAAAAAGATTTTGACCAGTAATATAACTTGCATGATCAGAACAAAACATGACAACAGGAGCAATAACTTCTTCTAATTGACCAAGGCGTTTCATCGGTGTCCTGCTTTCTAATAGACTTCGGAATTCCTCGTTTTCTAACGCTTTTGCATTTAATGATGTTTTAAAAAACCAAGGGCTTATCGCATTAACCGTAATTCCTTGTGTTGCCCACTCATTTGCCATTTGGCGAGTTAATTGAACGACACCTGCTTTGCTTGGTCCGTATGGTGTTCCCGATGATAACGTCAATGTAGATGCCACTGAGGCTACATTTATGACTCTTCCTGAATTTTGTTTCATCATATATCTTCCAACGGCTTTGGACATCAAGAAAACTGACTTAAAGTTAACGTCCATGACTTTATCCCAGTTTTCTTCTGATAAATCAAATGTTGTTTCACGGACACTAATCCCCGCATTATTAACTAAAATATCAAGATGTCCAAAATGCTCATACGCCGTGCTCACGGTATCATTCACAGCCTCTGCATCAGTAACATCACAAACCAATGCTAGTGTTTTACGACCTGTGTTTTTAGATATTTCATTTGCCGCATTATTCACTTCTTCTTCTGTTCGAGCAACTAGGACAACATCTGCTCCAGCGTTAGCCAAACCTTCAGCAAGTGTTCTTCCAATACCTCTCCCAGCTCCTGTAATGATGGCTGCTTTGCCACTTAAGTCAAACATTTCGTTCATCTTATTCTCCTCTCCCTTATTTTTTTCTTTTTATGCGCCTTCACTCATTCTTACCCATTAACTCAGAAATTAAAGAATCTCGACTGATTATCTGTCCCAACTGCAAAGGCTCTTTCTTTTAAAATCGCCTGATTTTCATCATATCTTGTTCGAAGCGGATCGGAAGGATATTAAATAAAGCCGATGTCTATCGTTTATTCGAATTCTTCTGTTTCAAATTCTTTAATTTTAGCATTCGGGCTTAATACTTTCTCAGGCTGGAACTCTGCTAAACGCTCCCCGTTTTTCACTTTTTCTACCCAGTCATGGTTCGCAAGAGCACCTTTACCTAAAGTAATTACATCCGCCTCCCCTTTTTCAATAATTTCTCTAGCCTTGGCAGGATCCTCAAGATGACCATTGGCAATTACGGGCAAGTTACTATATGTTTTTGCTAAACGAGCCATTGAGGACCCACCATCACCAAAAGCTGAGTCGGTTGCAGTCGTCCCTTCCCCTTCCGGAAATGCTGGTTGCCATGCTTCATATTCCGTGACATGGATAAAATCGAGACCAGCTTGGCCTAACTGACCAAAGATTATTTCAGCATCCTTATCTTTACCCTGCCATTTGTGTGTGTAGTCATTCACTTTCCCTTGTGAAATTCGGATCCCAACGGTGAAATCCTGTCCAACAGCTTCCCGAACAGCTTTTGAGACTTCCACCAGTAAACGCACACGATTTTCAGCAGAACCGCCATATTCATCTGTACGATGATTGGTGTAATCTGTTAGGAATTGATCTAATAAATAACCATTCGCTCCATGAATTTCAACCCCATCAAAACCAGCTGTTTTGGCTTTTTTAGCCGCATTGACAAACCCCTTGATCACTTCTGTTATGTCTTCTTTTGTCACTTCTCTTGGTATCGAGAATGGCCCTTTACCTCCATAAAACTCCATCTGTTCTCCTTTTGGCTGAACAGAAGAAGGCGCAATCGTTTCATTCACAAAACGATTTCCTTGTGACAGTGCCCCTGCGTGCATGAGCTGCGCAAATATTCTAGCTCCAGCTCGGTGAACGGAATCCACCACTTTCTTCCATGCCTTTATTTGTTCTTCGTAGACAATACCAGGCTGATTCAAATATCCTTGACTATACTGATCATCCGGATAAATTCCTTCTGTAATAATCAGCCCAAACCCACCACGGGCAAATGATGTATAATACGAAACCATTTGTTCGGTTACATACCCATCCGGCGTGGCGCTCGTACGTGTCATTGGGGCTACGCCTACCCGATTGTCTATTGATGTACTACCTAAAGTCACTTTTTCAAACAACAAGTCTTTATTACTCATAAGTCAAACTCCTTCTTCGTTAAATCATTTAGTATCGGTCATTAACGCAAGTTAGCCTCCCATTACTATTCGTTGTTTTTGTTTATTTGATTCATCTTTTAAGAATGTTCTAGCGTTTCTTCTGTATTCGTATCGATAAAATGTCTAAAATAGCAGCGGTTTTTGTTTTTTTATTGTTTGTATCTTGCTTAAACTTGGTAGGTCGACCTTAATTACTTTAGGGGAATGTAGACTCCGACAAAGTTACAGAGAGGGAGGAGAAATGCCAACGGAACCATTTACTGTACATTCATAGCTTCTTCGTTTTCCGTATTGTTATATAATTTTCTTCAAAGGAACCATCTTTTTAGCAATGGAAAAGTAGCTATACAATTAAGTAAAAGCTCAAAACAGTTCATTCTAGCAGAAAAAACCCCTTTGGGCTTATAACCAAA
This sequence comes from Bacillus sp. K7, assembly GCF_053903245.1. Classification (NCBI taxonomy): domain Bacteria; kingdom Bacillati; phylum Bacillota; class Bacilli; order Caryophanales; family Bacillaceae; genus Bacillus; species Bacillus sp. K7. The sequence continues at coordinate 208,052 of NZ_CP096406.1, read as the reverse complement.
GGGGTTAAACATTTATTACTCCACAGTAACACTCTTCGCAAGGTTACGAGGCTTATCAACATCACAGCCGCGATGCAGTGCAGCATAGTAAGCGATCAGCTGCAGTGGAACAACAGAAACCAACGGAGCAAGCGCTGGGTTTACTTCCGGCAGTACGAATCTGTCATCCGCATCGTCTAGGCCTTTCAGTGAGATGATGCATGTGTTTGCTCCGCGAGCGGCAACTTCTTTGACGTTTCCGCGGATACTTAGGTTTACGTGCTCTTGTGTTGCCAGTGCGATTACTGGTGTACCTTGCTCGATCAAGGCAATCGTCCCGTGCTTCAGCTCTCCGCCGGCAAAGCCTTCTGCCTGGATGTAAGAAATCTCTTTCAGCTTCAGTGAGCCTTCAACACATACGAAGTAGTCAAGGCCGCGTCCAATGAAGAAAGCGTTTCTGGATACAGTCAGGTATTCACAGGCGATCATTTCCATTTCGTCTTTCTGGTCGCAAAGGGCTTCCATTGCATTCGCCGCGATACCGAGTTCTTGAACGAGGTCAAATCCGATATCAATGCCGTTTTTCTCAGCAGCTACAGATGCCAGAACCGCAAGAACTGCGATTTGTGCAGTGTATGCTTTCGTTGACGCAACAGCGATTTCAGGGCCCGCATGAAGCAGCAATGTGTAATCAGCTTCACGAGAAAGCGTTGATCCCGGTACGTTTGTGATTGTCAGCGCTTTGTGCCCGAGCGCTTTGACTTGGACAAGAACCGCGCGGCTGTCTGCTGTTTCTCCGCTTTGAGAAAGGAAAATAAAGAGCGGTTTCTTAGACAGAAGCGGCATGTTGTAAGAGAATTCACTCGCTACATGCACTTCAACCGGCACGTTTGCCCACATTTCAATATATTGTTTACCGACAAGTCCTGCATGGTAGCTTGTTCCGCAGCCAATGATATAGATGCGGTCCGCTTCCGCTACCGCGGCAGCGATATCGCCAGGCACTGACAGTTTGCCGTTTTCATCTTGGTACGTTTGGATGATTTTGCGCATGACAACAGGCTGCTCATCCGTTTCTTTCAACATGTAGTGAGGGTACGTGCCTTTTTCGATATCACTGGCATCCAGCTCAGCGATATAAGAAGCACGTGTAATGACGTCACCATCAAGATTCTTGATGACAACTTGATCATCAGTGACGATGACCATTTCTTTATCCATCAGCTCTACGTATTCATTGGTTACTTGAAGCATCGCCATCGCATCAGATGCTACAACGTTGAATGTATCTCCAAGACCGACTAATAGAGGGCTTTTGTTTTTCGCTACAAAAATCGTTTCTCTGTTTTCGTTGTCGAATAAAGCAATTGCATAAGAGCCTTTTAACAGTGTAAGTGTTTTGCGGAACGCTTCTTCTGTTTCAAGTCCTCCGTTTACAAATTGCTCGATTACTTGAACAACTACCTCTGTATCGGTGTCACTTTTGAGCTCAACATCTTGCAAATACTCTTGTTTCAGCTGAACATAGTTCTCGATCACGCCGTTATGAACAAGTGTAAAGCGGCCCAGTGCGCTTTGATGCGGGTGAGCGTTCAGATAGCTTGGTTCGCCGTGCGTTGCCCAGCGAGTATGGCCAATTCCAGCTTTCGCTTCTGCATTGGCATCCACAACTTCACGAAGATCAGCAATGCGTCCTTTTTCTTTGAACACATGGACTCCCTGTTCGTTGGCAACAGCGATACCCGCAGAGTCATATCCGCGGTACTCAAGCTTTTCTAACCCTTTCAACAAAATTTCCTTCGCATCAAGCTGACCGATATAACCTACGATTCCACACATATTTTTCTTCCTCCTAAGATTGTAAAAGGAGACGAAGAAAGTCAAATTTCAAGGGGACTTTCAATCGTCCCCTCCTACATGTTTTTGGAAGATCATGTAATTTCTCTTTGTTCAAGGAGTCACCCCCTTGGTTTGAAGAAATCCTTACGGCTGTGATCTGCATAGTCAGCCGGGAGGCATCCGCCGAAAATTCGATAACCTCCATCCTCGTCAACTAAGCCTTTTTTCGGGCGCTTAGTCCGGGCGCTATCATTATAAGTGAAGCAATTATCCCGTCTTTTCTTCCTCAGAGAAAATAAAAACAAGACAAGCTTGATTTTACAGCATGTGCCATGAACGGTCAATTGTTTTTTAAACAACTTTCCCACATGTCTCACAATTATCATATGTAAACCTCGCTTGTCTTGTTCGCTCTCTGATGATAGACTTCGTTACTCCAATCCCATTTCTGACCGCACAACTTCAGCAATGCGATTCACATACTCATCGCACAGCTCCTTCGTCTTCGCTTCAGCCATAACGCGCACGAGCGGTTCAGTGCCTGAAGGGCGCACCAAAATCCGGCCGTCTCCATTCATTTCTTTTTCAACTTCAGAAATAACAGCTTTTACTTTATCGTTTTCTTCGACTTTATATTTATCAGTTACTCTTACATTGACTAACAGCTGCGGGAACTTCTGCATTTCAGCCGCAAGCTCTGACAGCGGCTTGCCTGTCGCCTTCAATGTGTTCATCAGCATAATAGCTGACAATAATCCGTCCCCTGTCGTGTTGTAATCAAGGAAAATCAGATGTCCTGACTGCTCTCCGCCGACATTATAGCCGTCATTTTTCATCGCTTCCACTACATAGCGGTCACCGACAGCTGTCTGTACGCTTTTGATGCCTTCTTGTTCAAGCGCCTTATAAAAACCAAGGTTGCTCATCACAGTTGAAACGACTGTATCATCCTTTAAACGGCCCTCTGATTTCAAGTATTTTGAGCATATGTACATGATTTGGTCGCCGTCAACGATATTTCCTTTTTCATCGACAGCGATCAGTCGGTCACCATCACCGTCAAATGCAAGACCAAGATCGGCGTTTTTCTCTTTGACAAACGCGCTGAGCGCTTCTGGATGTGTCGATCCGACGCCGTCATTAATATTTAATCCGTTCGGAGATGTTCCCATAGTTGAAACATCTGCATCTAAATCCGCAAACAGGTGTGTCGCCAAGGACGATGTTGCGCCATGGGCACAGTCAAGCGCCACATGAATGCCTGTGAAATCTTCATCAGCTGTCTGTTTTAAGAATTGCAGATATTTTTGGCCGCCTTCAAAATAGTCATTTACAAGCCCTAGATCAGCTCCAACCGGTCTTGGCAGCTTATCCTCCGGTTCGTCCATCAGGCCTTCAATTTCAGCCTCCTGTTCATCAGAAAGCTTAAATCCGTCTCCCCCAAAGAACTTGATGCCATTATCCTGTACTGGGTTATGAGAAGCAGAAATCATGACGCCTGCCTCTGCATCCATCGCTTTTGTTAAATAGGATACACCAGGTGTAGAAATGACACCCAGACGCATGACTTCTGCGCCAATAGATAAAAGTCCGGCGACAAGGGCCCCCTCCAGCATATGGCCGGAGATCCGTGTATCGCGGCCTATCAGTACTTTTGGACGTTGTTTATCTTTTGTCAGCACATACCCGCCGAAACGCCCGACTTTAAAGGCCAGCTCAGGTGTAAGCTCACTATTGGCGACACCTCTTACACCATCTGTTCCAAAATACTTGCCCATTTTATAATCGCTCCTTTTTTATTCTGATGAAGATTGTGAATCCGCAGCGGATTCGTCCTCATCCTGATCTTGGTTTTGGTCTTTATTTACGTCTTGTTTTTGATCATTGCTGTTTTTATTACTGTTCGTTGTATCTTCTTGCTGATTTTGATCATTCGTTTGTTTATCTGTGCCATCCTGGTTCCCTGATGTATTGCTGTTGTCATGAGTTGATGTATTGCTTTTTTTAGACGTCAGCTTGATTTTGGCGCTTTTTTGCCCCAAGGACCAGGTTACATTCTGAGGCCCGTTTACTTCAAGCTTCACGCTATGCTCCCCGTCATCTAAATCTGAAACATTCACATACAATTCTATATCTGATTTTTTCAGCTTTTTTATATTGCCGGGAGAACCTTTAGCCGTCACGTCTATGGCTTGCGATTCAGGATCAAGAAATTCAATGGTTTGCGAGCTGTTCAGCCCTACAGTCTTAATAGGGACATTTTCAAAATTCTGATCCGCTTCACTATCAACCTCTATATGCAACGTCACCTTTGACGGCGAGATTTTTTTGACGCCGTCGGGAAGCGGAATATCTGCCTCGATATCTGAATCCTTGTTGATTTTGCTTAAATCTAAGCTGACGCCGTCAATAAATTCAAGAGAATCCAACACATCCTGCGAGCCGTAAACCGTTACCTCACTGGGGCTGGATTCAATATTCGCTATGCTGACACCGTCAGGAAGGCTTCCTGTCCGTTCAATTTTAAAGGGCACTTTTTTACTTGGGCTTGTCACCGGAACGGTAATCTTGATGACCGAGGGCTCCACGTCCACAGGAAGCGCGTTTCCGTCTTTATCATAGACAGTCACTTTCGCTTCCTTTTCGATCGTTTCATCTGCTTTTTCCAGATTCACCGAAGCTTTCACAAGAGAAATATGATCAATCACATCTTTAGATCCGGTGATCTGCACATTTTTCGGGCTGACAATCGGTTGCTCCGGAGAATAGCCTTTTTTCATCTTGCTTTTATTATAATACTCCACTTCTACAGGAAAGCTTTTGGTCGTTCGTTCTTGAATTGTAACCGTCGTAACCGATGGATTAATCGAGATTGTGAGTCCATCCGACACGTTTTTGGCCCTAAGCTCGACCTTATGTGTGCCGGTTTTCAAGTCCTCCATGTCGGCATATATTTCAAAGTTCTTTGTCTGTCTGGCCTTTTTCACGGCGCTTGTCGAACCTTTTATTGTGACATTCACTGTTTGCGGAACACCTGTCACGACGTAGTTTTCATCATCGTAATACGCTTTAACCGGAATGTCGGTCAGTGTTGCCTCATCAATCGTTGATGTCGGAAAAAAAGATTCACCTGGTTTTTTCGGAGTCGGTGCTTGATTGCTGTTAACCGCCACATAAAGCAAGAGCGCGAAAAGCAGAGCAATGATTTTTACAGCCCAGCGGTTGTTTAAGAATTTATCCATTTTTCTTGCCCCTCCAATACCAGCGGTTAGAAGAAGTGTCTCTGGTGTTTTTCTTAAACTCGGCTTCAAGCATTTCTTTCAGCGCTTCTTCAGTCAGTTCTCTGTGAAGGTCGCCGTTCTTTGCCACACTGACGCCGCCGGTCTCTTCCGACACAATAATCGTCAAACTGTCTGTCACTTCACTGATGCCGACAGCCGCTCTATGCCGCGTGCCCAGTTCTTTTGAAATAAACGGGCTTTCAGAAAGCGGCAGATAACAGGCGGCAGCGGCAATTTCATTATTCTTCATAATCACCGCACCGTCATGCAGCGGAGTGTTCGGAATAAAAATATTGATCAGCAGCTCGGAGCTGACTTTGGCATTCAACGGGATGCCAGTCTCTATATAATCGCCCATTCCAGTGTCCCGCTCAATGGTCAGCAGGGCTCCTATACGTCGTTTCGCCATATAATTGATCGCCTTTGTGATGGCCTCAATCGTTTTCTGTTGGGCTTCCTCCACAGGCGTGCCGCTCCTTGAGAAAAAGCGGCCGCGGCCAAGCTGCTCAAGCGCTCTTCTCAGCTCAGGCTGAAAAATAATAATAATTGCTAAAAATCCCCATGTTATCGCTTGGTCCATCAGCCATTGAAGCGTACCGAGGCCCAAATATTGGCTTGCCATACGAACAAGCACGATCACGACAATTCCTTTTAACAGCTGAACCGCTTTCGTGCCGCGTATGACCATAATAAGCTTATATATCACATACCAAACAAGGAGAATATCAACGGCATTGCCGAGGTACTGCAAAAAAGGGATATCCTCAAAAGCCATTTCCTCGTCCTCCAAGATTTCAGTCATTTCGTATTTTGTGTTTAACGTGTTGCGCATATGTACTTAACATAGCGAGCCCATTATACCACATTTCGATTTGGCAAGTGAAATGCGCCAGCTCTTTCAGCCCGTAAAAAAAGAGCAAAGCGGCGACACGCTTTACTCTTTGTCATTCGGTTTTAATGCATTGAGTACACTTTTCCCCGTGGACTTCAATTTGTACCATGTCCAGTCGAATAATTGGTTGATTTCATCAATCTGACCGGTGACTTGTCCAGCAGAGGCCATATACTTTTCGCCATTTACAACGGTTACATCCCCGTCTATTTTGCCTTTAATAATGAGCTTGCCGTTTTTGACAGTCACATCACCTTTAACCGTCTCACCTTCAGGCACGATTACAGTATGATTCTGCACCACAAGATTCGGCTGCTTGGACACGCTGAAGTTGTGGTCATTATGCCAGCTGTTTAAAAACCCCCCGCCCATCAAAATGATGAATACCGCAGCAGCTGCGATAACAGGATGGGTTCTGAACCATCTTTTCACAGAAGCTCTTTTCTTCTCCTTAGGCAATTTCGCCATGACATTAGCGGTAAAATCCGCAGGGGCTTCGACATGCGATGTGCTCCGCACGAGCGCTATAGATTTTTCCATCTCATAAAAATGCTTTCTGCATTTCTCGCATGTCTCAAGATGTTCATTTAATACGTGTTCATCTTTCGGAAGGATATCTCCATCAAGATGCATATGCATAAGCTGCACAATTTGTTCAGGACAGCTCATTTCATCACCCCACTTAAAGATCCCTTAATTGTTTTCGAAGAGCCTCTCTCCCTCTGTGAATCCGCGTTTTCACAGTCCCCACAGGAATGTTCAGAATCTCGCCGATTTCAATTAATGAGAGTTCGTCAATATACTTTAATACGATTACTGTTCTGTATTTGTCAGGAAGCTTTAAAATTTTCTGTTGAATCGTGTTTGATAGCTCCAGCGACACTATTGCATCTTCTGGCAAAACTCCGTCTGCGGCGATTTGTGAATACATGGTCAAGCCTTCCGTACCAGCCACCTCTGCATCGAGGTAATAATCCGGCTTCTTTTTGCGAATGCGGTCAATCGTCAAATTGGTCGCAATTCGATAAAGCCAAGTTGAAAATTTCCGGTTTGTATCAAAACTGTCGATATTAACGTACGCCCTGATGAAAGCCTCCTGTGCAATATCCTCCGCCTCATGCACATTGCCGAGCATACGGTAGCAAAGCTGATAAATTTTATCCTTGTAAATATCAACGATGTCCGCAAATGCATTTTGGTCGCCTTTTTTGACTTGCTTAATTCTCTTTTTAATCATCATTTCCATATTTATCTAACCTCTGCCTTCACCGGTCTGTATGTATACGAGCTTCGTTTGAAAAGGTTTCAATTTTTTATAAAATAAGTTTAACAAATTTTTGGCAGGGTGTAGATGGTAATTCGCCAATAAACTACCTTAACATATGATTAAAATTATTATACAGACTGAACAGTTAGAAGTTGGAATAATCATCACAAAAGAAAAAAGACACCTTTTGGTCAAAGGTGTCTGTGACTGGGCTAGCTGGATTCGAACCAACGCATGACGGAGTCAAAGTCCGTTGCCTTACCGCTTGGCTATAGCCCAATAATGGTGGAGGGGGGCAGATTCGAACTGCCGAACCCTGAGGGAGCGGATTTACAGTCCGCCGCGTTTAGCCACTTCGCTACCCCTCCACATAAAATTTTGAAAAAACAGTGCCGGCAAGAGGACTTGAACCCCCAACCTACTGATTACAAGTCAGTTGCTCTACCAATTGAGCTACACCGGCAAGATGGTGGAGGATGACGGGCTCGAACCGCCGACCCTCTGCTTGTAAGGCAGATGCTCTCCCAGCTGAGCTAATCCTCCAAATGGTGACCCGTACGGGATTCGAACCCGTGTTACCGCCGTGAAAGGGCGGTGTCTTAACCGCTTGACCAACGGGCCGTTTGTGTTCTCGTCGAGCTGACAAAAGTTATTATATACAGGTTGACCCCCATTTGTAAAGAGAAAAATTGAATTTTTTATTTTCAAACTTTTTAACCCCTTTTTTAAGTGAAAAAGCCTACCAACATTAGTCATTTATTTTATGATAGAAATAAGCGAATCCGAGGGAGGAGTAACCAAAATGATTCTAGTCAGTTCTTGTCTTGGCGGCATTGAATGCCGATACAACGGCTCTCACGCCGCATCAGAGAAAATCAGAAAACTAGTCGATGAAAAGAAAGCAGTCATGGCTTGCCCTGAGCTTCTCGGCGGCTTCTGCACGCCCCGTGAGCCTGCAGAAATCATCGGAGGCACTGGCGAGGATGTACTCAATGGAACCGCGAAAATCATGACGGCTTCAGGAGAAGATGTAACAGAATTATATATGAAAGGCGCCGCTAAAACATTAGCTTACGCAACAGAAATCAATGCTTCTGCCGTCATATTAAAAGAAAACAGTCCGTCATGCGGAAGCAATTTTATTTATAATGGCACATTCTCTAGCAGAAAAATCGCCGGCAGGGGAGTGACCGCCGCACTATTAATACAAGCAGGCTACCGCGTCATTTCAGAAAATCAGCTAGACGACATATTGTAAGGAGGCCGCTACATGACTCTAGACATATCTTTATCATTCTATAAACCTGAACATTTGCAGGAACTTCAATCATTCACGTTAAACAACGATGACAAACGCTTTACCTCTCTTCCCAATGAGGTGCTGACTCAGACCTTAGGCGTAAAAGACCGATATCCGGTTGTCATTCTAAAAAACGATCTGCCGGTCGGCTTTTTCATTCTATATACATCAAAAGAAACACTTGCTCCCTATACTAACAATCCATTTGCTTTACTGCTCAGTTCCCTGTCTGTAAACGCTGCACATCATGGAAAAGGCTATGCAAAAAAAGCAATGCTTCAGCTACCCTCGTTTGTGAGCGGTTATTTTCCATGGTGTGATGAAATCATTTTGGCCGTCAATTACCTAAACACACGCGCAAAACAACTTTACATGAAAAGCGGATTCCTGGATAAAGGACGGAGAAGAATCGGGCCGCTAGGAGAACAGCTGATTCTTCATTATTTCTTATAGTCTCAGATGAAATAAAATTTCAAAAATAAAAAACAGAGTTGAAATACAATGACAGAAATGAATATACTGAATATTGAGATACATTATATTGAAACAGGGGGCATCCTCATGTCAGAACCATTAAACCTTCACCGTCTCACAACGGAATCACGCAATAGCCAAACAGCTGACATCCATAAAGCAAACACACTCGGCATCCTCAAAATGATCAACAACGAAGATTTGAAAGTCGCAGCCGCCGTTCAGCAGGTTCTCCCTAAAATCAAAACAGCTGTAGACTGCGCCTGCGACTCGTTTCAAAATGGGGGCCGGCTCATATACACAGGCGCCGGCACAAGCGGCAGACTCGGTGTCATGGATGCTGTTGAATGTCCTCCCACCTTTAGCGTAAGCTCAGATCAGGTCATTGGAATTATGGCTGGAGGCCCCAAAGCATTTTTGCAGGCAGCAGAGGGTATTGAAGACAGTGAAGAAGCAGGAGCCGAAGATTTAAAAAACATACAGCTTACATCAAACGATACCGTCATTGCCATCGCAGCAAGCGGCCGCACACCTTACGCCGCAGGCGCCCTCACATACGCCCGTAAAGTCGGAGCACACACCATCGCCCTTACCAGTAATGAAAATTCCGCCATCAGCAAGGAAGCTGATCACAGCATTGAGGTTGTCGTCGGACCTGAGGCTATAACCGGATCAACACGTATGAAAGCCGCATCTGCTCATAAAATGATTCTAAACATGATATCCACCGCTGTCATGGTCAAAATCGGCAAGGTTTACGAAAACTTGATGGTAGACGTCAACGTCAGCAACAAAAAACTAAAAGAACGCGCCATCAATATCATCCAAAGCTTTACAAACGCTTCATACGACACAGCCAGACAAACTCTGGAACAAGCCGATCATCACGTCAAAACGGCAATCGTCATGCTCAAAACAAGCACCGATCAGGAGCAAGCTAAAACATTGCTTGATGAAGCAAATGGTTTTATAGACAAAGCTATCGAAAATCACCATTCAGGATAAGGAGAGAACGAGCATGGCAACAGGCGGTATAGCGATCATCCAATCAATGAAGCACAAGCTCCCTCCATCGGAGCGTAAACTTGCAGATTACATCCTAACTCATCCCCACAAAGCAATCGAAAGCACTGTCAGCGAAATTAGCGTCTTAGCCAATTCAAGTGACGCTGCCGTCATCAGGCTCTGCAAATCACTCGGACTAAAGGGCTTTCAAGATTTAAAAATGAGAGTGGCAGGCGATCTGGCAAAGCCTGCTACACAAGGCTACCGGGACATTTCGCCCCACGAACCGCTGTCCTCCATTTCTGAAAAAGCGGCCGGCAATGCCATTCAGGCCATTCAGGATACTTCAGGCCTGATGGACTACAAAAAGCTGGAACAAGCGGTGTCTCTGCTTCTCAAAGCTCATACCGTGCATTTTATCGGCCTCGGGGCTTCCGGCATTGTCGCCAAGGACGCCCAGCAAAAGTGGCTTCGGATTCATAAACAAGCAACCGCGTTCACAGACACTCACCTTGTGGCATCATTAATCGCAAATGCAGATAAGGATGATATCGCATTCGCCATTTCGTTTTCAGGAGAGACGCAGGAAATCATTGAATCGCTCACGATGGCTAAGAAACAAGGCATCAAAACGATCAGCCTCACACAATTCAGTCAGACATCCGTCTCCGCGCTGGCTGACGTCCCATTGCACACAGCATATTCCAACGAAGCCCTGATTCGAAGTGCAGCCACTTCCTCCCGCCTCGCCCAGCTTTTTATGATGGATGTTTTGTTTTTAGGCATGGCGGCTGAGCGGTACGAAGAAACAACCGGCTATATCGATAAAACAAGAGCAGCCATACAATCTTTGAGAAAAAAATAAGGCAGCTAGAAGAGGAGGGTTTTGATGAGCAAAGAAAAGAACTATCATCATCTCGCAAAGAAAATCCTTGAGCTATGCGGAGGAAGGGGCAATATTTCCTCGTATACGCATTGCATGACGCGTCTCCGGATTACGCCTTACGACAAAAGCAAAGCAGATGCCCATGCTTTAAGAAAGCTTGACGGCGTATTGGGTGTCGTTGAAGCTGAAACCTTACAAATCATTCTCGGAACCGGAGTCGTCAATCATGTCTCAGCCGCTTTCTCGAAGCTCGTGTCAGCTGAAGAAGGTATCGACGTCAAAGATGCAGCAGCCAAAAAGAAAGCCGACATAAACCGAAAAAACGCCACTCCTTTTAAACGTTTCTTACGTAAAATGGCCAGCATCTTCATCCCTCTTATTCCCGCACTCGTCGCTTCCGGTTTAATCACCGGGATTACCAAGGCAATCATTCAAGCTGGCTGGCTCTCTGCAGAATCACAAGTCGCTGTTATCCTGACAGTCATCGGCTCAGGGTTGTTCACTTATCTCGGCATTCTTGTCGGCATTAACGCATCGAAAGAATTTGGCGGGACACCCGCTCTTGGAGCTCTGGCAGGGATCTTGATTATGAATCCGGAGATCGCAAAGATCAGTTTATTCGGAGAACAGCTTCTTCCGGGCAGGGGAGGTCTGATCGGAGTTCTTTTCGCAGCCATATTCATTGCTTACACTGAACAAAGTATCCGCCGTTTTATTCCTCAATCACTTGATATCATTGTCACCCCAACCGTTTCACTGTTAATCACCGGAATCGTAACGTATGTCGTATTTATGCCTTTAGGCGGCTTCATTTCTGATGCTATTACAGACGGCCTTCTGTCCATCTTGAATATCGGCGGCATCGCTGCAGGCTTTATTCTGGGCGCTGCCTTTCTTCCCCTCGTCGTGACCGGACTGCATCAAGGCTTGACGCCTGTGCACATGGAACTGATCCATTCAATCGGAAATGATCCTCTGCTCCCTATTTTGGCTATGGGAGGGGCGGGACAGGTAGGCGCGGCCTTTGCCATCTTTATCAAAACGAAAAAAACAACATTGAGAAAAGCGATCGCCGGAGGACTGCCTTCGGGGCTGCTCGGCATTGGTGAACCGCTGATCTTCGGGGTCACGCTGCCACTTGGACGCCCGTTTCTAACAGCCTGCTTAGGAGCCGGAATCGGCGGCGCCTTTCAAGCTTATTTTCAGATAGCTACCATTGCGATTGGTGTCTCCGGACTGCCGCTTTCCTTTCTCGTCCTATCTTCGCAAATCATTCTGTATATCATCGGACTCTTTATTTCCTACGCGGCCGGCTTTTTATTAACGTACGCGTTTGGCTATAAAGATGAAATGGCTTCTCAGTTCGATTAAATGGTTTCTGTTTTAGGGATAGTAAACAGGATAAACGCAAGGAAAGGAGCAAACCTATGAAAACAAAGACACTTTCCTTATTCAGTGCCATATTCATTCTATCTATACTGGCGCCCAACGAAACCTTCGCGCAAACAGCAGATAACCAGATTGAGCCGAAAACCATCAATACAGAAATTGCACAATTCTCGTCGAAGAAACTAAGGAAGGTTGATCGGATGATAGAACGCGATGTTGAAGCAGGATTTCCTGGCGCTGTTCTTGTCATCGTGAAGGACGGCCGCATCATTAAAAAAGAAGCGTACGGCTACAGTAAAAAGTACGAAGAATCAGAGCTGTTGCGCCGTCCGGTTAAAATGAGAACCCGCACGATGTTTGACTTAGCCTCAAATACGAAAATGTACGCAACTAATTTCGCATTGCAGCGTTTAGTCAGCCAAGGAAAGCTCGACGTCTATGAAATGGTTTCTGCATATTTGCCTGATTTCAAAGATCAGCCAGGAGACCTTATGAAAGGAAAAGACAAGATTCGTGTCATTGATGTTCTCCAGCACCAATCAGGGCTCCCCGCAAGCTTTTACTTTTACACGCCGGAAAAAGCCGGTATGTACTTTTCTCAGGAGCGGGACAAAACAATTAAATATCTGTCGAAAATTCCGCTCGATTATCAAACAGGGACAAAACACGTATACAGTGACATCGGATACATGATCCTCGGCTGTATTGTCGAAAAGCTCACCGGAAAACCGCTTGATGTCTACGCTGAGCAAGAACTTTACAGACCGTTGGGACTCAAACATACCTTATACAATCCGTTGCAAAAAGGCTTCAAACCGAAGCAGTTCGCAGCGACTGAACGTATGGGCAACACGCGGGACGGCGTTATTCATTTCCCTAACATCCGCACAAACACGCTGCAAGGAGAAGTGCACGACGAAAAAGCGTTTTACTCAATGGGAGGCGTGTCCGGCCATGCTGGATTGTTCTCAAATGCTGATGATATGGCTATTCTGCTACAGGTCATGTTAAACAAAGGATCATACCGAAACGTTTCTTTATTTGATCAGTACACAGCCGACCTGTTTACAGCCTCTTCAGCAACAGATCCAACATACGCTCTTGGCTGGCGGCGAAACGGAAATAAAAGCATGGAATGGATGTTTGGCCCTTACGCCAGCGAACATGCTTATGGACATACCGGATGGACAGGGACAGTTACAATCATTGATCCTACTTACAATTTAGGCATCGCATTGTTAACAAACAAAAAGCATTCACCAGTTGCTGATCCAGAGGAAAATCCAAATGGGTTTGAGGGCGATCAATTTCCAACAGGCAGTTATGGAAGCGTCATTACCGCGATCTATAAAGCGATGGAATGAATGATTCGACGATAGGAGGAAGCTTTCTATGAAAACCGTATTTCCGCTTATCCTTTCAACCGTTCTCTTTCTATCATGTTTTCTCGGCGCCAGCCAGACAAAAGCTGCTTCAGCCAGCAGCTCAGCTGACGCCAAGCAGCTTGTCAATCGCATGACGTTAGATGAAAAACTCGGCCAGATGTTGATGCCGGATTTTAGAAATTGGCAAAAAGAAGGCGTTTCTTCTCCTCAAGCCTTTACAGAAATGAATGAAGAAGTCGCTAGTCTTATCAACAAATATCATTTCGGCGGCGTGATCCTTTTTGCAGAAAACGTAAAAACAACAAAGCAAACCGTTCAATTGACAGACGCTTACCAAAGGGCCAGCCCCAACATCCCGCTCATTCTGAGTATTGATCAGGAAGGCGGCATTGTTACGAGATTAGGGGAGGGGACTAATTTCCCAGGGAATATGGCACTGGGTGCTGCCAGAAGCAGAATCAATGCCTACCAGACTGGCACCATCATTGGGAAAGAGCTTTCTGCCTTAGGCATTAATACAAATTTCAGCCCTGTCATGGACATTAATAATAATCCTGATAATCCGGTGATTGGCGTACGGTCATTCAGCTCGAATCGGAACCTGACAGCACGACTCGGTTTATATACGATGAAAGGGCTGCAGCGGCAAGATATCGCCTCTGCCCTCAAACATTTCCCGGGACATGGAGACACGGACGTTGACAGCCATTACGGACTGCCTCTTGTTTCCCATAGTCAAGAACGCCTTCGTGAGATCGAGCTCTATCCCTTTCAAAGAGCTATTGATGCCGGTGCTGATATGGTGATGACAGCTCACGTTCAATTTCCTGCCTTTGATGACACCACGTACAAAAGCAAACTCGATGGATCGGACATTCTGGTTCCGGCGACACTCTCGAAAAAGGTGATGACCGGTCTTCTTCGTCAGGAAATGGGCTTTGACGGCGTCATTGTTACCGATGCCCTCAATATGAAAGCAATCACAGATCATTTCGGCCAGGAAGAGGCTGTGGTCATGGCTGTAAAAGCGGGCGTCGATATTGCCTTAATGCCCGCCTCAGTTACTTCTCTGAAAGAAGAACAGAAATTCGCACGTGTTATTCAAGCGTTAAAAGAAGCAGTGAAAAACGGAGACATTCCTGAACATCAAATCAACAAATCAGTTGAAAGAATCATTTCCCTGAAAATAAAACGCGGTATGTATCCAGCTCGAAACGATGACAGCATAAAAGAAAAAATAGAAAAAGCCCAGAAAATCGTAGGAAGTAAGCATCACCTGAAAGCGGAGAAAAAAATAGCTGAAAAAGCTGTGACCGTTTTGAAAAATGAACAGCATATCTTGCCGTTCAAGCCTAAAAAAGGCAGCCAAATCTTAATTGTCGCGCCTTACGAAGAACAAACGGCTTCGATTGAACAAACCATTCACGATCTCGTCAAGCGAAAGAAAATCAAACCCGTGTCCCTCAGCAAAATGAAATTTGCCAACCAAGTATTTAATGCCGAGCATGAAAAACAAGTAAAAGAGGCTGATTATATCATAACCGGATCTTATGTCGTGAAAAATGACCCTGTCGTCAACGACGGTGTCATCGACGACACCATATCGGATTCAAGCAAATGGGCCACCGTATTTCCGAGAGCTGTCATGAAGACTGCACTGCAGCACAACAAACCATTTGTCTTAATGAGCCTGCGCAACCCATATGATGCAGCCAATTTTGAAGAATCTAAGGCGCTCATAGCTGTCTATGGATTTAAAGGGTACGCGAATGGCCGTTATCTACAACCCAATATTCCCGCCGGAGTTATGGCGATATTCGGCCAGGCAAAACCTAAAGGTACACTTCCAGTCGACATTCTGTCAGTCACGAAACCGGGAGACATCCTGTATCCATATGGCTACGGATTAAATATCAAAACGGGAAAACCGCTCTAATAAGGAGGGACACATGAGAAAAACAATATTCGCATTTCTCACAGGGTTCATTATGTTTGGAACGATAACGGCTGCCTCAGCATCACCCGATTCCAAGAATCAAACAGTTAAAAAACCTAAAGTCCAGACCGGTATAGATACGCTTTTGCCAGCTTATAAAAAACAGCTCAAAGGAAAAAGAGTCGGATTCATCACCAATCCAACAGGCATAAATGTATCTTTGAAAAGCAGTGTCGATATTCTTTATGAAAACCCAGATATCAAACTGACAGCGTTATTCGGCCCTGAGCACGGCGTCCGCGGCGACGCTCAGGCGGGAGACGAAATTGGCTCTTACATTGATGAAAAAACCGGGATTCCCGTATATAGCCTTTACGGGGAAACGAAAAAACCGACACCAGAGATGCTGAGAAATGTCGATGTTCTTATGTTTGACATTCAGGATGTCGGGACCCGTTACTACACGTACATTTATACAATGGCCTACGCCATGGAAGCCGCTAAAGAAAATGACATTCCTTTTATGGTGCTGGACCGCCCCAATCCTCAAGGCGGAAAACATATTGAAGGGCCAGTCTTAGAACCTGAATACGCTTCATTTGTCGGACTGTATCCCATTCCGCTAAAGCACGGAATGACCATAGGTGAATTGGCTGTACTGTTCAACAAAGAATTTGACATTGGTGCCGATCTCACAGTAGTGAAAATGAAACATTGGAAACGAAAAATGGATTTCAACGATACCCGACTGCCTTTCGTCCTCCCTTCACCGAACATGCCGACTGTGGAAAGTACATTTGTTTATCCCGCAACCGGTCTGATTGAAGGAACAAATATCTCCGAAGGGCGGGGTACCACAAAGCCATTCGAATTCATTGGAGCTCCCTTTATCAAAAGTACAAAGCTTGAAGAAATATTGAACAGTCTCAATCTGCCTGGCGTGACATTCAGGGCAGCTTCATTCACACCGACGTTTTCTAAATATCAGGGAACGCTTTGCCATGGTGTGCAGCTCTATGTGACAGACAGAGAAACGTTTGAAGCGACCAGAACAGGTCTGTCACTCATTAAAACCCTACATGATCTCTATCCTGAGGATTTTGAGTTCCTTTCAACAGGTTCATTTGATAAACTGGCAGGCAACGGCTGGATCAAAACAGAAATTGTAAATGGCACTTCTATAGAAGACATCATAGATCGCTATGAAAAACCACTCAAACAATTCAGCAAAACAAGAAAAAAATATCTCATCTATTAAGACGTAAGCATCGTATGTTACACGTGTAACATTTTCTACTGAACAAAAGACCCTTACGTTCAAACGAAAGTAAGGGTTTTTTCATGACAAAAACCCACCCGCTTTATATAGGAAAACTTTCATTTATTTGGTACAATTCTATTGAAAATGATTATCAATTGAATGTTTCTGAAAAGGTGGTCTACTCTTGCAAAATACAGTCATTTATCATCCGATACAAATTGAATATCTCAAAAAAACAAGCGATCTCTTCTCAGAACAGCAATTAGCCGATTCATTCGTGCTGATCTTTCATTTAAGAGGAAACGGTCATATTTCGATCGGAACAAGTATCAACCCTCTGCAAAAAAAGACACTTTATGTTTGTCCGCCTAATGAGACCTTCGGCTTTTCACCTTCAGCCGAGGGAGATATAGATACTTGTCTGATCAGGCTTCAAAGCTATATCCAGCATTCCAGACAAGATCTCTTAACGCCATATACAGATACGGAACTAGCCAAACTGAAGCATGTGAATGTTTCACCTATCGAAAACCTAGCAGCCCGGCTTCATGAGCTTGCAGCGCTGTGGAGTGAGTCGTCTCATCTTTCTCAGTTAAAATGTGTGATTGAAGTACAAAGCCTGATTTATGACCTCTTCACTGCCAGTTTATCTGATCAGACGGATACACATTCAGCCATCGAAAAAACAAAGCAATACATCGAAACCCATGCCCATACAAAAATAACTCTTGCCCAGTTGTCGCAAATGGCGGGAATCAGCGCCAAACACTACAGCGAAACCTTTAAAAAACGGACAGGCCAGAGCGTAACAGAATTCATCACAAAAACGCGAATCACCCGAGCAAAACGGCTCATGGCAAGATCAAACTGCAAATTAAAAGAAATCGCTCATCAAACAGGCTATCAAGATGAGTTTTATTTCAGCAGAATCTTTAAAAAGCATACAGGCTGTTCACCTACAAGCTATATGAAAAAACGCCGAAAAAAAATTGCCGCATACGGAAAGGGCACAATGGGCCATCTCATCCCACTGAATCACATACCGATTGCGGCCGCACTCCATCCGAAGTGGACGTCTTACTACTATCAGCATTATTCGGCAGATATACCCGTCCATCTCAGCGCATACCGGTCTAATGAAAAATGGGAAGAAAACCTGCAGACGTTAGCTCAGGCTGAACCCGATGTGGTTTTCAGCATGGATTCCATTTCTCCAGAAGAACAAAATAAGCTCAATCGCATCGCAAAAGTCATATATCTTCCTTCAGAAGAAAGCTGGAGAAATCACTTTCTGCAAACTTCCTTATTCTTAAGGGAAGAGTCCGAAGCAGAAAAGTGGCTTGCGGCTTATGACCAGCAAACGGAGACTGCAAAGAAAATACTTCACCACACCCAAGGCCTGCGTTTTCTGTTTCTGAGGCTGCACAAGCAAAACTTCTATCCGGCACATCATCGAAGCGTCCGTGAAGTCTTTTTTGGAGATTTAGGATTCAACTCCGCATTAACAGCAGACACGCCTTCAGAGCAAGCGATTCCGTTAGAAAATATCGCAAACTGCGAAGCTGACTGCATCATGCTTTTTCTATTTAAAGAGCCTGAAACCATCGCTTACTTCAAGCAATTACAGAAGACAGAAGTGTGGCAAAACCTAAGCGCGGTGCGTAACAAACGAGTTTATCTTCTATCCTTCGACCCTTGGAATGAATACTCGGCTTTCGGGCACGAACGGATCGTAAAGCAAGCCATTTCTTTACTATCCGGTGAAAGTCCATGATAAATATGAATTTTATCCATGGTGTTATATCCGTTCATTCTCTATAATTCCAATTGATAATAGTTATCAATTGAACAGGAGGCTCTATAGATGAAAAAGATTTCTCTTACCTTATTAATCTTGCTTCTCGCGCTAACGGCGGCAGCTTGCGGCAGCAAAAACGAATCGACTGCCAGCAAGGCAAGCGGTTCAGCATCTGAGAAGAAGAAAATTGAATACCTGGATAAAACCTATGAAGTATCTGTACCAACAGACAAAATTGCCATTACGGGAAGCGTCGAATCAATGGAAGACGCGAAACTGCTTGACGTTCATCCGCAAGGCGCGATTTCATTTTCCGGCAAGTTCCCTGATATGTACAAAGATATCACTGATAATGCCCAACCAACCGGAGAAAAAATGGAGCCAAACATTGAAAAAATTCTTGAAATGAAGCCAGATGTCATCCTTGCTTCAACAAAGTTCCCGGAAAAAACACTGCAAAAAATCAGCACAGCCGGGACGACAATCCCGGTCTCTCATATCTCTTCAAACTGGAAAGAAAACATGATGCTGCTTGCCCAGCTGACTGGAAAAGAGAAAAAGGCGAAAACAATCATTGCAGACTATGAACAGGATCTAAAAGAAACAAAAACAAAAATCAGCGATAAAGCAAAAGATTCAAAAGCGCTTGTCATCAGAATCAGACAAGGCAACATTTACATTTATCCTGAACAGGTGTACTTCAACTCCACTCTTTATGGTGACTTAGGCCTTAAAGCGCCGGACGAAGTAAAAGCGGCAAAAGCGCAGGAGTTGATTTCGTTAGAAAAATTAAGCGAAATGGACCCGGACCATATCTTCGTCCAATTTTCTGATGATGAAAATGCAGACAAACCTGGAGCGTTAGAAGATTTAAAGAAGAATCCAATCTGGAAAAGCCTTAAAGCAGTCAAAGAAGATCATGTGTACGTCAACTCAGTGGATCCTCTCGCACAAGGCGGCACAGCGTGGAGCAAAGTCCGCTTCCTGAAAGCGGCTGCTGAAAAATTGACACAAAACTAATTCAGAGTAGGTTTTTTGTATGTATTCAAAACAGTGGACACGTATCATATTGATTACTTCTCCATTTGCTATCGCACTATCGCTGTTGCTTTCGATCCTATACGGCGCAAAGCATCTAAACACAGATATTGTTTTTACATCTCTTATTTATTTCGATCCGGGAAACACAGACCATCAAATTATATGGCATTCCCGGATTCCAAGGGCTGCCGGCGCTCTGCTCATAGGGGCAGCCCTTGCTGTTTCTGGAGCGCTTATGCAAGGCATTACACGAAATTATTTAGCTTCGCCTTCTATTATGGGCGTTTCAGATGGTTCTGCGTTTATTATCACGCTTTGTATGGTTCTGCTCCCGCAATCGTCTTCGTTTGAAATGATCATTTACTCTTTTATCGGCTCAGCATTAGGAGCTGTGTTAGTATTCAGCCTTGCCGCCTTGATGCCTAACGGGTTTTCCCCCGTACAGCTTGCCATCATCGGCACAGTCACAAGCATGCTGCTCAGCAGTTTATCAGCGGCCATGTCAATTTATTTTCAAATTTCACAGGATCTCAGTTTCTGGTACAGTGCCAGACTTCATCAAATGAGTCCGGATTTCCTGAAGCTAGCCGCTCCGTTTTTCCTAATTGGCATCGTGATAGCCGTTTCTCTCAGCAAAAAGGTGACCGCTGTATCATTAGGCGAAGACATTTCTAAAAGCCTGGGACAAAAGAAAAAAACCATTAAGATCATGGCGATGCTTTCTGTCATCATTTTAACCGGCAGTGCCGTAGCGCTCGCCGGTAAAATTGCGTTTGTCGGATTGGTTGTTCCGCATATCACAAGATTTCTTGTTGGCTCAGATTACAGCAGGCTGATTCCGTGTTCATGCATTTTGGGCGGAGTCTTTTTAACCTTGTGTGATCTCGCAAGCAGATTTATCAATTATCCGTTTGAAACACCGATTGAAGTCGTGACATCCATAATCGGCGTGCCTTTCTTCCTTTATTTGATTAAACGAAAAGGAGGGGAGCAAAATGGCTAAAAAATATGCCGTATTCATTGCTTTGATTCTCGTTGTCAGCTATTTCAGCTTAACGAGCGGATCATTTTCCGTTCGTCCGGCTGAGCTGCTCTCCACTCTTTTTCAGATTGATCCGAATCCGCAGTATGAAATTTTGCTGTTCGATTTAAGACTGCCGCGAATTGTCATGGCGGCCATTATTGGACTCGGTCTGGGCATTGCGGGCGCCGTCATCCAAGCCATCACACGTAACGGCCTCGCAGACCCTGGAATACTCGGGATCAACGCGGGGGCGGGAGCTGGGATAGTCGCGTTTATGCTCTTGTTCCAAGGCCAAAAAGAAGTGACATCCTTAGCTGCGGCGATGGGAATGCCGATCTTCGGATTGTTAGGCGGACTGATTGCAGCGATCCTGATTTACATATTTGCATGGCATAGAGGCAACCTAGATTCAGGAAGAATTATTCTAGTGGGAATCGCGATCAATTCTGGATTCAGCGCCCTGTCTTTGTTTTTATCATTAAAAATGGACCCGCAAGACTATCAAATGGCCATGGTGTGGAAAAACGGAAGCATCTGGTCTGCCAATTGGACTTACATCACAGCCGTCCTCCCATGGATGCTGCTGTTTATCCCTATTCTTATCGGGAAGTCCCGCTTGCTGGACACCATTCGTTTTGATGAAGACACAGTCAGAAGCCTCGGTATTTCATCAAATAGGGAAAAAACCATCCTGCTCGTCGCCTGTGTAGCAATCATCAGCGCCTGTGTCTCCGTAGCGGGAAGCATGGCGTTTGTCGGCTTAATTGCTCCTCATATTTCAAGGAGACTGGCTGGTGTCGAACATCGTGACATCCTGCCGCTGAGCGGTGTAATCGGCATGCTGCTAGTCATAAGTGCAGACTTTGCCGGAAAGCTGTTTTTTCAGCCAGCGGAAGTGCCCGCAGGAATCATTTTGGCGATCCTCGGTGTTCCTTATTTCTTATATCTGCTTTTCAAGCAAAAAAAGGGGGGGAATGCTTGAACGGATCCCTCTCAGAACACAAAGCCGGCAAAAGGAGGTTCAATTTGTACCTCCCTCCTTCCTACAACCCAAACAGCAGAAGATTTCCTCCTGTTTACGTGCAGGATGGAAATTCTTTATTTCAAGACCAAATCAAAGTATTAGAAAGCGCATTTCAACAGCGAACGCTCCCAGAACTCGTCCTGATTGGTATCGAACCTGAAAACCGGCTGGATGAATACACCCCTTGGCCAGCTGCTTCGCTTAGTGATCGGTTCCCAGACTTCGGAGGCATGGGTTATCACTATCTGTCTGACATCATAAACCGGCTCATTCCATTTATTGAAGCCAACTGGAACGTTAGCAGAGAATCTAGAGGGTTGATCGGCTCCTCATTAGGAGGCCTCATCTTAATGTTCGCTTTATTAAAGCATGCGTCAGTGTTTGAAAAGATAGGCTCTATCTCAGGCTCCTATTGGTATGAGAACACAGTGGAAACCATTCGTTCATCTTCTTTAAAACCCGGCACTGCACGTGTCTTTATGTCTGTCGGCAGTGAAGAAGGCCGTGAAAAACAATCCATTCAGCGACATATGCTACAGAATACAAAGCAAGTGCATCAAAGTTTAAAAGAAAAAGGCTTCACTGAAGATCAGCTGTGTCTTTCAATAGAAAAAGGGGCAGTGCACCACCACAAGTACTTCTCCGAACAGTTCATCATCGCGCTCGAATGGCTATACGGAAAAACCCGCTCACACAATTGAGCGGGTTTTTCATGCTTTCTGCAATACAGGTTTTAACTCAAAACGATTCAGCATATAGCCAAACAAAGCAGCCAGAATCTGCTGAAACAACATGCCGATCACCACCGGAACGGCAACCTGAGACGGAAAGAACGTAACGGCAAGAACTGCGCCGGCACTAATATTTCTCATGCCTCCCGTAAAAATAAGAGATACAATTTCCTCCTGGCGCCTTTTCATCATTTTTCCGATCAGCCAAGCAACAGCATAGCCTGTTAACGCGATAAAGAAAACCGTCGCCGCTATTCCTACGAATCTCCAATCAACGGCTTTGAAATAAGGGGCAATCGCAGCACTGTTAATCGCAATCACTGCCATCAGGCAAAGTTTTGAAAAAGGAGACAGCATACTGCTCATAGATGCAGTTCTTTCTGGAGATGACATCTGATTAAACAGCATACCCAGAAAAGAAGGAATCACGACCATCACAATCAACCCTTTCATCATTCCCCACACATCCATATGAACCTGAGCGCCTGCTAGCAATGAAAGGCTCAGCGGAACGATCAACGGAGACAGTACCGTATCAACTAAGATAATTGAAAGCGTCAATCCGACATTCCCTTTGTACATCGCTGCCCAAATCAAGCTTGTAATCCCCGTAGGAATCACAACAGCCAATGTTAAGCCGGTGATCGTCAAAGGATCGCCTTTAAAGATAAGATGGCCGCTGCCCCAAGCAAAAAGCGGCATAAAAATATGAAGAACAAATAATGCAAGAATCATAGGAAGGGGATGTGACAATGCGTGCCTCAATGATTGAAAGTTAGCGCTCAAACTGCCTGCAAACGTAATAAAAGCAAAGATCCAGGGCACAGCGCTTTCATACCCATTTAAAAATTGAGCCAGCAGCACGCCCAGCACCACGCTAGTCGGCGTTAAAAGCGGCATCACCCTCCCCAATATACGGTTAAGCTTCTGAAGCATCATACGCAAGTCCCCTATTTACATTTCTTTTCTCTCTATTATATCAATGCTGTTCAGCCGTATGTTATATAAAAAAGCCCAGATCTCATCAATC
Organism: Bacillus sp. K7; assembly: GCF_053903245.1. Classification (NCBI taxonomy): domain Bacteria; kingdom Bacillati; phylum Bacillota; class Bacilli; order Caryophanales; family Bacillaceae; genus Bacillus; species Bacillus sp. K7. The sequence goes on along the minus strand of NZ_CP096406.1, from coordinate 184,510 downwards.
TGGACTTTCACACTTTATGTCATTTGCTTCATAAGAGCTTTACTAGCTTTATTTAAACCCTTTACTTCAGCTTCAATTCCTTGCTCTTTAAACTTCGCAACAATCTTATCAAGCGCCGCCGCTCCTGAATCATCCCATACGTGAGCCTCAGTTAAGTCAATCACGACTCGCTCAATATCCTCTTGGTAAATAAAAGCATTCGTAAGATCAGTCACTGAGGCAAAAAAGATTTGTCCCTTTACTCGATACGTTCTCAGCTTTTGATCCTCTGCATGAGAAACGATTTTCAGCTTTGAGATTTTCGCCACAAAGAACACCGCACTTAAGATAACGCCGACGAATACACCTTTAGATAAGTCATCCGTCACCACAACCGTAATAACAGTCACAATCATGACAATAGAGTCAGTGAGCGGCGCTTTCTTGAGGCCTTTTAAAGAAGACCAATCAAATGTACCGACAGAAACCATAACCATAACGGCCACTAACGCAGCCATTGGAATTTTCATGACGACAGTACTCAAGACGGCAATTAAAAACATCAGAAAAGCACCGGCAACAAATGCTGATAAGCGCCCGCGCCCGCCAGCTTTTGTATTAATGACAGATTGTCCGATCATAGCGCAGCCTGCCATGCCGCCAAAGAATCCAGTCACGATATTCGCAATTCCCTGTCCGCGGCTCTCTTTATTTTTATCACTGTCCGTATCCGTCATTTCATCAATAATCTGTGCTGTCAGCAAAGATTCAAGTAATCCGACAAACGCTAAAGCAATCGAATAAGGAAAAATGATTTGCAGTGTTTCAAACGTATATGGGACATCAGGGATTAAGAAATGAGGCAACGAACTAGATATATTGCCCATATCGCCTACGGTCCGCACATCCACATGAAATATGACCGCAATAATCGTCATCACAACAATCGCAACAAGCGGAGAAGGAACCGCATTTGTAAACCTCGGCAATACATAAATAATAACCAACGATCCGGCAAGCATCGCATACATGCTCCAAGAAGCACCTTCAAACTGAGGAAGCTGCGCTGAGAAAATAAGGATCGCCAGCGCATTCACAAAACCGATCATCACAGAACGCGGAATAAATTTCATTAATCTCGCAATTTTACTGATACCTAAAATCACCTGAATAATTCCTGTCAAAATCGTAGCCGCAAATAAATACTGAAGCCCGTGATCTGCAACCAACGATACCATCACAACCGCCATTGAGCCAGTAGCAGCTGAAATCATGCCAGGTCTGCCGCCAAAAATAGAGATGATAATGGCTATACAAAATGACGCATAAAGACCGACCATCGGGTCAACACCGGCTATAATCGAGAAGCCAATCGCTTCAGGTATTAATGCTAAAGCAACTAAAATGCCAGCAAGTATGTCTTTTCGGATATTTCCGAACCATTGCTGCTTTAATGTAAAACTATTATTCAAATATAACGACTCCTTTTTTAAAAAAATAAATCCGCACCGTATCTGTTATGCTGGAAGCTTTCTTTATTTTACGGAAGAAAAAGAAAAGGTAAACGACCGGAGAAAAAGGGGAAACGTTGAGTATATTGAATTGAGGCAAGGAGTTGCCATACAAAGAGTATCATAATAAATTTTAATCAATTACGCAAGATGAATGCTGAAGAAATAATGACTTACACTAACTTTTGAGCCATTTTTGAATGATATCATATCTGGATGAAAAACAAGAATCATCTGAATAGCAGTAAGAAATGTTCTCTCATTTAGACAACGGATCTCTTCTCATTAGTTCTTGGATCGCAGCCTCATAGTTATCAAGCGAGATTTTTTCCAATCAGTTCAGTAAGCTGAGGCATATCCACGACACATGATACGGCATCCTCCATAATCTGGTGAGCCTCTCGGATTTCAACAATTGTACGCCATGCGAAAGCAGCTAATATGAGCTGATTTTCACCTCATGCGTATCATCAAACCCTATGGACACAAGCCTTCTACCCTCATTAATTAACAAATATGCCCAATAAAGTTGATTATCAATCGTGTCATAGATCACAGCAAATGCATACCCTAATCGGCCTCTACATCATCGGGTTTTCTTGCAGCCCGTTGCAGCCTGCTCTATCACGTTTAATACACAGGAAAACAGCTCAATTTAAGTGGCTCATTCCGATTCATATTATTTTTGGAATTATACATAAAACAGTCCTCGTCTACGTCATAATCGGCAAATGGGCCATGTACCCCTAATCCCACGTTTTACAATAACAGGTTAATCCTTTTCTGTTTGTCCCAGCGAATTTAATCAAACAGCTTTTGATGCAGCTCCTTCGTTAACGCAGCGTCGCACGACTGCTGGTTACTGCAGCCAAGATCCGTCAAAATTGTTTCATCAAAAAACAAATCAGTACAAATATGAAACAAAAAACCCAGCTCAATGAGCTGGGTTTTACCTTGCTTAGCGGCGTCCTACTCTCACAGGGGGAAACCCCCGACTACCATCGGCGCTGAAGAGCTTAACTTCCGTGTTCGGCATGGGAACGGGTGTGACCTCTTCGCTATCGCCACCAAACAAATGCCTTCAGGATGAAGGTACTGGGCGTTTCTCACAGGATGTGAGAGCCCTTAGCGGAGTTTCTTTCCGCCTTTTAGAGAGATGTTCTCTCAAAACTAGATAACAGATATGACATCAATCAAAATGTGGTTAAGTCCTCGATCGATTAGTATCTGTCAGCTCCATGTGTCGCCACACTTCCACCTCAGACCTATCAACCTGATCATCTTTCAGGGATCTTACTTCCTTGCGGAATGGGAAATCTCATCTTGAGGGGGGCTTCATGCTTAGATGCTTTCAGCACTTATCCCGTCCGCACATAGCTACCCAGCGATGCCCTTGGCAGAACAACTGGTACACCAGCGGTGCGTCCATCCCGGTCCTCTCGTACTAAGGACAGCTCCTCTCAAATTTCCTGCGCCCGCGACGGATAGGGACCGAACTGTCTCACGACGTTCTGAACCCAGCTCGCGTACCGCTTTAATGGGCGAACAGCCCAACCCTTGGGACCGACTACAGCCCCAGGATGCGATGAGCCGACATCGAGGTGCCAAACCTCCCCGTCGATGTGGACTCTTGGGGGAGATAAGCCTGTTATCCCCGGGGTAGCTTTTATCCGTTGAGCGATGGCCCTTCCATGCGGAACCACCGGATCACTAAGCCCGACTTTCGTCCCTGCTCGACTTGTAGGTCTCGCAGTCAAGCTCCCTTGTGCCTTTACACTCTGCGAATGATTTCCAACCATTCTGAGGGAACCTTTGGGCGCCTCCGTTACCTTTTAGGAGGCGACCGCCCCAGTCAAACTGCCCACCTGACACTGTCTCCCCGCCCGATAAGGGCGGCGGGTTAGAAGGTCAATACAGCCAGGGTAGTATCCCACCGATGCCTCCACCGAAGCTGGCGCTCCGGTTTCCAAGGCTCCTACCTATCCTGTACAAGCTGTACCAACATTCAATATCAGGCTGCAGTAAAGCTCCACGGGGTCTTTCCGTCCTGTCGCGGGTAACCTGCATCTTCACAGGTACTATAATTTCACCGAGTCTCTCGTTGAGACAGTGCCCAGATCGTTGCGCCTTTCGTGCGGGTCGGAACTTACCCGACAAGGAATTTCGCTACCTTAGGACCGTTATAGTTACGGCCGCCGTTTACTGGGGCTTCAATTCGCACCTTCGCTTACGCTAAGCGCTCCTCTTAACCTTCCAGCACCGGGCAGGCGTCAGCCCCTATACTTCGCCTTACGGCTTCGCAGAGACCTGTGTTTTTGCTAAACAGTCGCCTGGGCCTATTCACTGCGGCTCTCTCGGGCTTGCACCCTAACAGAGCACCCCTTCTCCCGAAGTTACGGGGTCATTTTGCCGAGTTCCTTAACGAGAGTTCTCTCGATCACCTTAGGATTCTCTCCTCGCCTACCTGTGTCGGTTTGCGGTACGGGCACCTCTCACCTCGCTAGAGGCTTTTCTTGGCAGTGTGGAATCAGGAACTTCGCTACTATATTTCGCTCGCCATCACAGCTCAGCCTTATGGGAAACGGATTTGCCTATTTCCCAGCCTAACTGCTTGGACGCGGATATCCAATACCGCGCTTACCCTATCCTCCTGCGTCCCCCCATTGCTCAAATGGTGAGGAGGTGGTACAGGAATATCAACCTGTTGTCCATCGCCTACGCCTTTCGGCCTCGGCTTAGGTCCCGACTAACCCTGAGCGGACGAGCCTTCCTCAGGAAACCTTAGGCATTCGGTGGAGGGGATTCTCACCCCTCTTTCGCTACTCATACCGGCATTCTCACTTCTAAGCGCTCCACCAGTCCTTCCGGTCTGGCTTCACAGCCCTTAGAACGCTCTCCTACCACTGTTCGAAGAACAGTCCGCAGCTTCGGTGATACGTTTAGCCCCGGTACATTTTCGGCGCAGAGTCACTCGACCAGTGAGCTATTACGCACTCTTTAAATGGTGGCTGCTTCTAAGCCAACATCCTGGTTGTCTAAGCAACTCCACATCCTTTTCCACTTAACGTATACTTTGGGACCTTAGCTGGCGGTCTGGGCTGTTTCCCTTTCGACTACGGATCTTATCACTCGCAGTCTGACTCCCAAGGATAAGTCATTGGCATTCGGAGTTTGACTGAATTCGGTAACCCGGTAGGGGCCCCTAGTCCAATCAGTGCTCTACCTCCAAGACTCTTACCTTGAGGCTAGCCCTAAAGCTATTTCGGAGAGAACCAGCTATCTCCAGGTTCGATTGGCATTTCACCCCTACCCACACCTCATCCCCGCACTTTTCAACGTGCGTGGGTTCGGGCCTCCATTCAGTGTTACCTGAACTTCACCCTGGACATGGGTAGATCACCTGGTTTCGGGTCTACGACCACGTACTCATGCGCCCTATTCAGACTCGCTTTCGCTGCGGCTCCGCATCTTCTGCTTAACCTTGCACGGGATCGTAACTCGCCGGTTCATTCTACAAAAGGCACGCCATCACCCGTTAACGGGCTCTGACTACTTGTAGGCACACGGTTTCAGGATCTCTTTCACTCCCCTTCCGGGGTGCTTTTCACCTTTCCCTCACGGTACTGGTTCACTATCGGTCACTAGGGAGTATTTAGCCTTGGGAGATGGTCCTCCCGGATTCCGACGGAATTTCACGTGTTCCGCCGTACTCAGGATCCACTCAGGAGAGAACGAAGTTTTGACTACAGGGCTGTTACCTCCTATGGCGGGCCTTTCCAGACCTCTTCATCTACCTCGTTCCTTTGTAACTCCGTACAGAGTGTCCTACAACCCCAAGAGGCAAGCCTCTTGGTTTGGGCTAATCCCGTTTCGCTCGCCGCTACTCAGGGAATCGCATTTGCTTTCTCTTCCTCCGGGTACTTAGATGTTTCAGTTCCCCGGGTCTGCCTTCTCATATCCTATGAATTCAGATATGGATACCACTCCATTACGAGTGGTGGGTTTCCCCATTCGGAAATCTCCGGATCAAAGCTTGCTTACAGCTCCCCGAAGCATATCGGTGTTCGTCCCGTCCTTCATCGGCTCCTAGTGCCAAGGCATCCACCGTGCGCCCTTTCTAACTTAACCGTTAAAAAGTATCACTATGTGATATCTTGTCTTACTAATTGAATGTGATGTCTACTGTTATCTAGTTTTCAAAGAACACGTTTCGAAGGAATGATCCTTCAAAACTAAACAAGACAGGGAACGTTCTGTTTATAAGACCCAAGGTCTTATATTCCGTAATATATCCTTAGAAAGGAGGTGATCCAGCCGCACCTTCCGATACGGCTACCTTGTTACGACTTCACCCCAATCATCTGTCCCACCTTCGGCGGCTGGCTCCTAAAAGGTTACCTCACCGACTTCGGGTGTTACAAACTCTCGTGGTGTGACGGGCGGTGTGTACAAGGCCCGGGAACGTATTCACCGCGGCATGCTGATCCGCGATTACTAGCGATTCCAGCTTCACGCAGTCGAGTTGCAGACTGCGATCCGAACTGAGAACAGATTTGTGGGATTGGCTTAACCTCGCGGTTTCGCTGCCCTTTGTTCTGTCCATTGTAGCACGTGTGTAGCCCAGGTCATAAGGGGCATGATGATTTGACGTCATCCCCACCTTCCTCCGGTTTGTCACCGGCAGTCACCTTAGAGTGCCCAACTGAATGCTGGCAACTAAGATCAAGGGTTGCGCTCGTTGCGGGACTTAACCCAACATCTCACGACACGAGCTGACGACAACCATGCACCACCTGTCACTCTGCCCCCGAAGGGGACGTCCTATCTCTAGGATTGTCAGAGGATGTCAAGACCTGGTAAGGTTCTTCGCGTTGCTTCGAATTAAACCACATGCTCCACCGCTTGTGCGGGCCCCCGTCAATTCCTTTGAGTTTCAGTCTTGCGACCGTACTCCCCAGGCGGAGTGCTTAATGCGTTAGCTGCAGCACTAAGGGGCGGAAACCCCCTAACACTTAGCACTCATCGTTTACGGCGTGGACTACCAGGGTATCTAATCCTGTTCGCTCCCCACGCTTTCGCTCCTCAGCGTCAGTTACAGACCAGAGAGTCGCCTTCGCCACTGGTGTTCCTCCACATCTCTACGCATTTCACCGCTACACGTGGAATTCCACTCTCCTCTTCTGCACTCAAGTTCCCCAGTTTCCAATGACCCTCCCCGGTTGAGCCGGGGGCTTTCACATCAGACTTAAGAAACCGCCTGCGAGCCCTTTACGCCCAATAATTCCGGACAACGCTTGCCACCTACGTATTACCGCGGCTGCTGGCACGTAGTTAGCCGTGGCTTTCTGGTTAGGTACCGTCAAGGTGCCGCCCTATTTGAACGGCACTTGTTCTTCCCTAACAACAGAGCTTTACGATCCGAAAACCTTCATCACTCACGCGGCGTTGCTCCGTCAGACTTTCGTCCATTGCGGAAGATTCCCTACTGCTGCCTCCCGTAGGAGTCTGGGCCGTGTCTCAGTCCCAGTGTGGCCGATCACCCTCTCAGGTCGGCTACGCATCGTTGCCTTGGTGAGCCATTACCTCACCAACTAGCTAATGCGCCGCGGGTCCATCTGTAAGTGGTAGCCGAAGCCACCTTTTATGTTTGAACCATGCGGTTCAAACAAGCATCCGGTATTAGCCCCGGTTTCCCGGAGTTATCCCAGTCTTACAGGCAGGTTACCCACGTGTTACTCACCCGTCCGCCGCTAACATCAGGGAGCAAGCTCCCATCTGTCCGCTCGACTTGCATGTATTAGGCACGCCGCCAGCGTTCGTCCTGAGCCAGGATCAAACTCTCCGATAAAAGTTTGACTGACTACGCACATTGCTGTGCGATTTATAAAAATGAATTAACAGGTACGTTTTGTCTTGTTTAGTTTTCAAAGATCATTTTTTTGTGCGCTTTGTTAAAGCAACTTTATTAGTATATAACGTTGCTTCTTCAAAGTCAACAACTTTTTCTTATTTAATTACACTAGCGTGCAACTGCTTGGCGGCGTCCTACTCTCACAGGGGGAAACCCCCGACTACCATCGGCGCTGAAGAGCTTAACTTCCGTGTTCGGCATGGGAACGGGTGTGACCTCTTCGCTATCGCCACCAAACAAATGCCTTCAGGATGAAGGTACTGGGCGTTTCTCACAGGATGTGAGAGCCCTTAGCGGAGTTTCTTTCCGCCTTTTAGAGAGATGTTCTCTCAAAACTAGATAACAGATATGACATCAATCAAAATGTGGTTAAGTCCTCGATCGATTAGTATCTGTCAGCTCCATGTGTCGCCACACTTCCACCTCAGACCTATCAACCTGATCATCTTTCAGGGATCTTACTTCCTTGCGGAATGGGAAATCTCATCTTGAGGGGGGCTTCATGCTTAGATGCTTTCAGCACTTATCCCGTCCGCACATAGCTACCCAGCGATGCCCTTGGCAGAACAACTGGTACACCAGCGGTGCGTCCATCCCGGTCCTCTCGTACTAAGGACAGCTCCTCTCAAATTTCCTGCGCCCGCGACGGATAGGGACCGAACTGTCTCACGACGTTCTGAACCCAGCTCGCGTACCGCTTTAATGGGCGAACAGCCCAACCCTTGGGACCGACTACAGCCCCAGGATGCGATGAGCCGACATCGAGGTGCCAAACCTCCCCGTCGATGTGGACTCTTGGGGGAGATAAGCCTGTTATCCCCGGGGTAGCTTTTATCCGTTGAGCGATGGCCCTTCCATGCGGAACCACCGGATCACTAAGCCCGACTTTCGTCCCTGCTCGACTTGTAGGTCTCGCAGTCAAGCTCCCTTGTGCCTTTACACTCTGCGAATGATTTCCAACCATTCTGAGGGAACCTTTGGGCGCCTCCGTTACCTTTTAGGAGGCGACCGCCCCAGTCAAACTGCCCACCTGACACTGTCTCCCCGCCCGATAAGGGCGGCGGGTTAGAAGGTCAATACAGCCAGGGTAGTATCCCACCGATGCCTCCACCGAAGCTGGCGCTCCGGTTTCCAAGGCTCCTACCTATCCTGTACAAGCTGTACCAACATTCAATATCAGGCTGCAGTAAAGCTCCACGGGGTCTTTCCGTCCTGTCGCGGGTAACCTGCATCTTCACAGGTACTATAATTTCACCGAGTCTCTCGTTGAGACAGTGCCCAGATCGTTGCGCCTTTCGTGCGGGTCGGAACTTACCCGACAAGGAATTTCGCTACCTTAGGACCGTTATAGTTACGGCCGCCGTTTACTGGGGCTTCAATTCGCACCTTCGCTTACGCTAAGCGCTCCTCTTAACCTTCCAGCACCGGGCAGGCGTCAGCCCCTATACTTCGCCTTACGGCTTCGCAGAGACCTGTGTTTTTGCTAAACAGTCGCCTGGGCCTATTCACTGCGGCTCTCTCGGGCTTGCACCCTAACAGAGCACCCCTTCTCCCGAAGTTACGGGGTCATTTTGCCGAGTTCCTTAACGAGAGTTCTCTCGATCACCTTAGGATTCTCTCCTCGCCTACCTGTGTCGGTTTGCGGTACGGGCACCTCTCACCTCGCTAGAGGCTTTTCTTGGCAGTGTGGAATCAGGAACTTCGCTACTATATTTCGCTCGCCATCACAGCTCAGCCTTATGGGAAACGGATTTGCCTATTTCCCAGCCTAACTGCTTGGACGCGGATATCCAATACCGCGCTTACCCTATCCTCCTGCGTCCCCCCATTGCTCAAATGGTGAGGAGGTGGTACAGGAATATCAACCTGTTGTCCATCGCCTACGCCTTTCGGCCTCGGCTTAGGTCCCGACTAACCCTGAGCGGACGAGCCTTCCTCAGGAAACCTTAGGCATTCGGTGGAGGGGATTCTCACCCCTCTTTCGCTACTCATACCGGCATTCTCACTTCTAAGCGCTCCACCAGTCCTTCCGGTCTGGCTTCACAGCCCTTAGAACGCTCTCCTACCACTGTTCGAAGAACAGTCCGCAGCTTCGGTGATACGTTTAGCCCCGGTACATTTTCGGCGCAGAGTCACTCGACCAGTGAGCTATTACGCACTCTTTAAATGGTGGCTGCTTCTAAGCCAACATCCTGGTTGTCTAAGCAACTCCACATCCTTTTCCACTTAACGTATACTTTGGGACCTTAGCTGGCGGTCTGGGCTGTTTCCCTTTCGACTACGGATCTTATCACTCGCAGTCTGACTCCCAAGGATAAGTCATTGGCATTCGGAGTTTGACTGAATTCGGTAACCCGGTAGGGGCCCCTAGTCCAATCAGTGCTCTACCTCCAAGACTCTTACCTTGAGGCTAGCCCTAAAGCTATTTCGGAGAGAACCAGCTATCTCCAGGTTCGATTGGCATTTCACCCCTACCCACACCTCATCCCCGCACTTTTCAACGTGCGTGGGTTCGGGCCTCCATTCAGTGTTACCTGAACTTCACCCTGGACATGGGTAGATCACCTGGTTTCGGGTCTACGACCACGTACTCATGCGCCCTATTCAGACTCGCTTTCGCTGCGGCTCCGCATCTTCTGCTTAACCTTGCACGGGATCGTAACTCGCCGGTTCATTCTACAAAAGGCACGCCATCACCCGTTAACGGGCTCTGACTACTTGTAGGCACACGGTTTCAGGATCTCTTTCACTCCCCTTCCGGGGTGCTTTTCACCTTTCCCTCACGGTACTGGTTCACTATCGGTCACTAGGGAGTATTTAGCCTTGGGAGATGGTCCTCCCGGATTCCGACGGAATTTCACGTGTTCCGCCGTACTCAGGATCCACTCAGGAGAGAACGAAGTTTTGACTACAGGGCTGTTACCTCCTATGGCGGGCCTTTCCAGACCTCTTCATCTACCTCGTTCCTTTGTAACTCCGTACAGAGTGTCCTACAACCCCAAGAGGCAAGCCTCTTGGTTTGGGCTAATCCCGTTTCGCTCGCCGCTACTCAGGGAATCGCATTTGCTTTCTCTTCCTCCGGGTACTTAGATGTTTCAGTTCCCCGGGTCTGCCTTCTCATATCCTATGAATTCAGATATGGATACCACTCCATTACGAGTGGTGGGTTTCCCCATTCGGAAATCTCCGGATCAAAGCTTGCTTACAGCTCCCCGAAGCATATCGGTGTTCGTCCCGTCCTTCATCGGCTCCTAGTGCCAAGGCATCCACCGTGCGCCCTTTCTAACTTAACCGTTAAAAAGTATCACTATGTGATATCTTGTCTTACTAATTGAATGTGATGTCTACTGTTATCTAGTTTTCAAAGAACACGTTTCGAAGGAATGATCCTTCAAAACTAAACAAGACAGGGAACGTTCTGTTTATAAGACCCAAGGTCTTATATTCCGTAATATATCCTTAGAAAGGAGGTGATCCAGCCGCACCTTCCGATACGGCTACCTTGTTACGACTTCACCCCAATCATCTGTCCCACCTTCGGCGGCTGGCTCCTAAAAGGTTACCTCACCGACTTCGGGTGTTACAAACTCTCGTGGTGTGACGGGCGGTGTGTACAAGGCCCGGGAACGTATTCACCGCGGCATGCTGATCCGCGATTACTAGCGATTCCAGCTTCACGCAGTCGAGTTGCAGACTGCGATCCGAACTGAGAACAGATTTGTGGGATTGGCTTAACCTCGCGGTTTCGCTGCCCTTTGTTCTGTCCATTGTAGCACGTGTGTAGCCCAGGTCATAAGGGGCATGATGATTTGACGTCATCCCCACCTTCCTCCGGTTTGTCACCGGCAGTCACCTTAGAGTGCCCAACTGAATGCTGGCAACTAAGATCAAGGGTTGCGCTCGTTGCGGGACTTAACCCAACATCTCACGACACGAGCTGACGACAACCATGCACCACCTGTCACTCTGCCCCCGAAGGGGACGTCCTATCTCTAGGATTGTCAGAGGATGTCAAGACCTGGTAAGGTTCTTCGCGTTGCTTCGAATTAAACCACATGCTCCACCGCTTGTGCGGGCCCCCGTCAATTCCTTTGAGTTTCAGTCTTGCGACCGTACTCCCCAGGCGGAGTGCTTAATGCGTTAGCTGCAGCACTAAGGGGCGGAAACCCCCTAACACTTAGCACTCATCGTTTACGGCGTGGACTACCAGGGTATCTAATCCTGTTCGCTCCCCACGCTTTCGCTCCTCAGCGTCAGTTACAGACCAGAGAGTCGCCTTCGCCACTGGTGTTCCTCCACATCTCTACGCATTTCACCGCTACACGTGGAATTCCACTCTCCTCTTCTGCACTCAAGTTCCCCAGTTTCCAATGACCCTCCCCGGTTGAGCCGGGGGCTTTCACATCAGACTTAAGAAACCGCCTGCGAGCCCTTTACGCCCAATAATTCCGGACAACGCTTGCCACCTACGTATTACCGCGGCTGCTGGCACGTAGTTAGCCGTGGCTTTCTGGTTAGGTACCGTCAAGGTGCCGCCCTATTTGAACGGCACTTGTTCTTCCCTAACAACAGAGCTTTACGATCCGAAAACCTTCATCACTCACGCGGC